>NZ_CP015731.1:0-175000 GCF_001750115.1 Exiguobacterium sp. U13-1
TTTATTACCTATTGATGATATCCAGTTATATATATGTTGAACACCATCTTCTGTCATATAGTCATCACTATCTATTATATATATATATTCATAACGAGATTTGGAAACTCCTAAATTGAGAGCCCTATGTTTACCTCCATTCTTCTGTTTAAAGTAATTTATTTCAAACATTAAAGGTACGCTTTCCATCCAAGATTTAACTAGGCTTTCAGTATTATCTATCGAACCATCATCAATAATAATCCATTCAAACTTTAGAAGTGTTTGTCGTTTAAGTGATTCATATAATTTAGGTAATATATATGCTCTATTATATGTAGGAGTTATTATTGTTAATTTTTTTTCCATTATGATACCTCACAATTTTTATTTACCGATATTAGTGGATCATCCCAACAATGCCCGGTATCTATAGCCCAAATGTCGTCTTCAGATAATTCTTTTACAAGAACTTTTCCTAGAGGACCAGCAGATATAATTACTAAAATCTCTTTATTCCCCTGTAAATTTTTATATATGTCATTAATGATTTCATCTTTATATTCAAAAGCATTTGAATCGGGAATTTCAATATTGGTAACATTTTTTGAATATTTTAAAGCAAACTTTTCTCCATATTCTATTTTATTGTGAACAAAAATAACATTTGAAATACGTTGATCTGACCAGATTTTTTCATAAATTTGTTCATTTCCTTTTGAGAATACAAATGAATCGCCATAAATAAGATTCTTGTCAAATTTTTTATTAAAAAGATATCTAGAGAAAGACCATGAGGAAACAAATACTCTTTTTTTAGCGATTTCATATCCACTACTTTCAAAAAAATATCGAGGCATACAAAGTAAATAATTACTGTTGATATTATTATTATTATAGTTTTCAATTATACCTTTTAATTCATTTTCTAATTCTAATGAATGGTTCTGATAGTGTATATCTTTTTTTCCAATTATATTAAATTCTCCATCACCAAATCTAATTAAAGATATTTTATCTTTTATAATAAATTCTACCGTTTTCTGAAAATCTAAATACTTCGCTTTTTTACTTCCTTTAAAAGAAGCAAAAAAGTAGAATGCAGTTTTAATCCAAATCATAACTCTACTCATAGAAAACCCTCTCTCTATTTTTTAAATTCTGGCAAACTACTCATAATTATTAAGAATACTATGATAATTGGCGTAAAGCTTGAAGATACTAGTGTAGTTTCAAAAAAGGACTGCAAACTTAATGATAAAAAACCTGATAAAGCAACTCCATAGTAGGGATTACTACCAATCTTGTATTGAACTTTATTTGTAAAAAAATAATAAATTAATGTTAGAGCCAAAATAAAAACAATTATTCCATAGATGGTTAATATATGGAACATTGAATTGTGTACATTTAATACATCGTGAGTCTGAAGTTGATAGTTAGAACCTAATCCAAAAAAATAACTCTCTTTAAACGCATTCCATAAATCGATCCAGATTAATTCTCTGCCTGTGTATAAACTTTTATCACTATACGACCATACCAAATCATAATTTATTTGCCATAATTTAATATATAAAAACACATAACCAATTGATCCAACTGTAACCAAACAAACTAAAAATTTTATAACAATTTTTTTATATAAAATTCTATATGGAATTAAATAGTTCAAAATAATAAAAAAAACTAATCCTATTAAACTTGCTCTAGATTCACTTGTAATTACTGAATTCCAACTTATTATTATCGTAAAAATTATTATTGGTATTTTAAATAGTTTCTTTTTAATTGATTCCAATAAAAACTGTGAAAATATAAAAAATACAAGTGTTATTATACCAATTGAATTTGTGTTAAACCCTTCTGGTGGAATGAATGACCAATAAATTAATCCTAGTAATGAAAGTATTGAAAAAACTTTGATAATTTCAATATTAACTTGTATGT
The DNA here is from genome assembly GCF_001750115.1 of Exiguobacterium sp. U13-1. Lineage (NCBI taxonomy): Bacteria > Bacillati > Bacillota > Bacilli > Caryophanales > Exiguobacterium > Exiguobacterium sp. U13-1. The sequence continues at coordinate 1,930 of NZ_CP015731.1, forward strand.
ACGGACTTATTAAAAATATTATGCAAAGATTTAATATACCAAATAACGTACCTATATTAGAATTATTAATTAAAATACCAATAATTGAAGTTATTGTAATAAGAAATATAATTAAAGATATTTTTTTGTCTACGATAATTCTATTACTGTTTGAGACTACTAAAATTGTTAATAATATAAAAACAATCAAAGGAAATATCTGCGCTAATTCTAGATATATATTAATTTGTAGCCACATAATTAAAAACAAAGAAAACATAATTGAAATAATCGTATAATTTATAAAATCTATTTTAGAAATTTTTGAGTTATAAAAGTTTTGTTCTCTCATTTTTCCACCTATTTTTATTAAATTTATGATACTTCTTCTATTATTTTTATTAATCTTGTGGAAGCAAATTTATATGATGTGCTGTTTCTATCTATACTATTGAGTATTCTTTCATTGTTACTAGAAATTAAATTAATTTTGATTTTTTCAGTCAATTCTTCAAGATCATCATTATCAAATATTATATCTTGATTTTGAATCCCTTTTAAAATTGAAATTGCACCAACATTTTTAGAAATTAGTATACTACATCCACTTATCAGTGCTTCAACGGTAGCCAAATTAAATGATTCTAATATGCTGTTTTGCACAAATAAATCTGCACTTTTTAGATAGCGGTAAGCTTCTTCATGACTAACTTGACCTGGACACTCTACAAAGTAATAATCTGATATCTTATCTAAATCACTTCCAAAACTACCAAGAACAATTAATTTTATTTTTTTACTATTATGCAAATTGTAAATTTCAACAGCTTTGCATAGTTGCAGATTTTTTTTTTTGAGGTTTCCCACCACCCATAGTGACTATTGTAAAGTACAGATCACTTTTTTCCTCTCTCTTTAGACTTGTTTCTAAAGGTAATTTGTCCCACTCTATACCATTATTTAAGTAACTTGTTTTCGTTTTTAACAAGGGATATTCTTTTTTAAACCAAAGCATATAATTCTCAGATACGCACAAAATTTTATTTACATTTTCAAAAATTTTTTTTTCAAATATAGAGTCCCACTTGTTATCAACCTCATTGATTTTATTTTCATAAGTAGCAGAACCATGAACTAATATAACGGTTTTTTTATTTAGTATTTTGGCTAGAATTGCATAAAAGAAAAACGATTTAGAGTATCCAGACATACATATTTTTTGTGAAGTAATTATTTTATATACTGTTTCAATTTCTTTTAAAAATAAAGATTTTTTGTGAATAAATTTAAAATCAGTTTTTAAATAACTTTTTAAATTTTTATTTACGTTTGCTGGTCCTGTGTTTGAATTATAATCACCTATAAAAAGATACTTCATTCTTATTTTTCCTCACTCTTTAATTTTAATGATGTAGATAAAAATAATTGGATTCCAATCTTTTTTCATCGAGTATGTTGTTAACTTCATCATAATTTATAGTTTCTTTAAGCTTACTTATTTTAAATTCTTTTTCTACATACCTATGTTTTAAATTAAAATCTTCCAAGATATTTTCTAATCTCGTATTAAATTCTTTTCTTGCAACAGTAACAAATTCTTTATTAAAGTTAATTGCAAATGCCGTCCCATGAAAAGAATTAGTAACTATAAAATCAGCATCTCTAATATATTTTAAAAACTCAAATGGAGTTTTATACAAAACAATTTTATCTACCCCATCTTTTTTTACTGGCTTCCAGTTTAACTGGACAACTTCCAAGCCTTTTTCATCTGCAATTTCTCTGGCATATTTTGTTGCATTATTATCTTCGTTATAGATTAAAAATAGTAGCAAATATTTTTTCTTATTATTACTTTTTTTAGGATTCAAATAGTGTTCCCACTCTTTTTTGCTTAAAACTAAAGTTGGGTCTAGAACTACAGAAGAATTTAAATTCATATTATCAATCATTTTTTTTCCACTTTTTCTCTAACTGAAATTGCATTAAATTTTTCTAAGTGACCTTTTACTTTTTTTGATTCGTCTTCTTCAATAAATTCCACTCCAAAGCTCGAGGCATAAGACAGTCTTAAAACTGAATTATTACCAAACTCTAAAAAGAAACCTTCATCTACCATTTCATTATATTGACTATTCCACACTTGATCACTCCCAACAATGTACGCATCTGCGTCGGGAGGATTCTTTTTTAAATCTGAAATCGAAATAAATTTTTCTTTTGATAATTTATAATTATTCTTTATAAAATTATTAAAGGTTAAAAATTTTAATGTATTAGATGGAATTCGGATTAAAATATAAAAAAGCTTTTTAATAAAATTTTTAGATAAATGATTTGGATATGCCATGAATATATCCTTTGGTTTTCTTACTTCTGTAATGTAATCTATTATTTCAACTTGGTGCCCCATTTTTTTTATAATTTCTTGGGTAGCAAAAGCTTGAAGCACCGTTCCATAATTCAAAACTCTATGAATAGTAATTATAGAAATTTTCATTTTAATTCCTCTTATTTTCTTTATATATTTTTCTCCCTTTAAACATGTAAAAAAGAGCTCTGAAAAAACTCATATCATTTTTGTATAAATTATACTTACGAATTGCGAATTGAGTTATTAAAAAGTAGAAAATTTTGCAGATAATCTAAAAAATACTGCACCTTTACTTAAAAAGTAATCTTTATCATATCCTTTAAACCAACTTGAACTATTAACATGTAAATCAGCTATTTTAATTGGAATGTACAAAATTTTCATATTTTTCCTTAAACAATCAAATAAAAATATATTTTCTTCACCCATTATATACTTTGATCCTGATCCAAAATCTTCATCGAATGTTACGTTATATTTTTTTATACTGCTTAACTTAAATGCGATTTCAACTGAAGATATTTTCATAGAAGATACATAATTAATATGCTTTTTTTTATTCGTATATTTTTTGAACTTTTTTTCAATTCCTTCAACTTGAAATGTTATTATATCCATATCTGGATTTTTTGCAAAACTTTCAAAGATTATATCCTGAAAATTTTCTACATATACTAAATCATCATCCCCAATGACACAGATTTCTCCAACTGCATTATTTAATGCAATATTTCTACTTTTACTTAAACCCTTACTATCTGAATTTATCCAAATATGATTATTGAAAAGTTCTTTTTTTCTTCTTTAAAGTCTTTTGTTTGATTAATAAATAAACCATTTTTTTGATTGACATATCATTTAATAAATTATGATTATTTTGATTCATTGTAGAGATTAATACTTGAGTTTTCATTTCCATCTTCCTCATATGTTAAAGAATATAATATTTCGATTTAAATACCTATTTTTTTAAATTTAATAAAAGATTTATATCCATGGCTCATTGTATATAAAAGAGATCTGAATGGATTTGTTTGTAAGTATGTATGCACCTTATACGTCATAAAAATTGATTTTATTTTGTTTCCTGATTTAGAATTAGCAGATATTCTGTAAATTAACAATGGTTGATTTATACCGAAAGCTTTATTATTATTTTTTAAAATATTTAACCATAATGCATAATCTTCATGAAAGTCATAATCAGTAAACTTTTCTTTTGGAATTAAGATTTTTTTTATTAAGATAGATGAACATGAAATACAATTATGTTTTCTCAAGTCATTAAATGTCACTAATGAAGGGACTTCAAATATACCTTTGTATGGAACTCCATTTTCGTTTATAAATTTTGAACCTGTAAAAATAAATTCTGCATTCTTTGCAGTTGCAAAATTCATTTGGAGTTCTAGTTTTTCTTTTTCCCAAATATCATCACTATCCAAAAATGCTATCCATTCGCCTAGAGAGCTTTCAATAGCAACATTCCGAGAATAAGATACACCTTTATTAGAATCATTTTTAATCAATTTTATCCTTGCATCTAAACTAAGATATTTATTTACTTTTTTTAAGGTATTATCTTTAGAGCAATCATCGACTATTATTAATTCCCAATATTTATACGTTTGATTAATAACTGAAATAACTGACTTCTCTATGAATTTTTCACAATTATATGCGGGCATAATTATACTTACTAAGTTATTGTTTTTTTTCATACTTCCTCCGAAAAAATATGTGTTTTATATCAAATTGATTTTTTTATTGTTTCTTTAAAATGAACTTCATTATAATTAAAACTTACTTTAGATACTTCATGATCAATCGTTAAATCCCCAAATATTTTCCCAACATAAGGAACTTTTTCATAAAAGAATTTTGGTACTTTAAAGTGTAAAATAGTTGTATCTTTCTTATTTATTTTTCTTATTTCACTGATCATCAGTGAAATGGACACATAATTTTTATTTTGAGGATGTAAGATACCTGTTTCTTGATGTTCGATAACACCATTTAAGAAGCTAGAAAGATTGTCTATAAATATCATACTTCGTTTGTTTTTAATATCTGGGAAGAAGCGAAAATACTTAGACTTTTTATTTAAAAGATCAAAATTCCCTGGAGAATTTTTACCATATATTACTGGCGATCTAATAATAGAGATTTTAAATTGATCATCTTCTAATTTAATTAATTCATTTTCTGCTTCAAGTTTAGATTTTCCATAATCATTAATTGGATTTGGAATAGTACTTTTGTTTATTTCTCCAACATTTTTCCCATATACACTCAATGTACTAAAGAATATAAAATGTTTTACACCTTCTAATTTTGCTTTTTTTGCCAAATTAATAGTCAATTCTTTATTTATTTTATAGTATTTTTGTCTATCTATATTTTTTGAATGAACTATTGCTGCTAAATGTAAAATAGTTTCATATTCTTTAAATTTTTCATTTCTCCAATCTTCATTCCTCAAACTCAATGTATCTATTTCATATTTCTCTTCATTATTTTTTTTTATCCATTTTATAAATGAATTCCCAACGTATCCATTTACACCTGTAATAAGAATTTTTTTCATAATTATACTTCGTCCTTTATTACACTTTTTACCTTATTTTCTTTAGGTCCACCTTCAATAACACCTTCACTTTTTAGCACACTGACAACAGTAAATACAAAGCAGCGAATATCCATAGCTAAACCCATACGCTCAATGTATTCTCCATCAAGTTTTGCTTTACTGTTAATTGATAGTTCATCACGACCATTAATTTGTGCCCATCCTGTCAAACCGGGCAGAGTATCATTGGCTTGATACTTATCACGTTCATCGATTAAATCGTATTGATTCCATAAAGCAGGACGCGGTCCAACAAAACTCATTTCACCCTTTAAAATATTAAACAGTTGTGGTAACTCATCTAAGCTTGTTTTACGTAAAAACTTTCCAACACGCGTAATATAGACATCTGGATCAGCAAGCAAATGAGTCGGTGTATCCTGTGGTGTTTCAATATACATGGTCCGGAATTTTAAAATATTGAAGTGACTTTTCTTCAGTCCAACTCGTTTTTGTTTAAAGAAGACCGGTCCTCTTGATTCGATCTTTATCGCTCCCATAATACATAAAAACACCGGTATTAATACGATACATGCCACAAGTGCTAGGATGAATCCTAACAACCGTTTCACTGTCATATAACTCATTTGCTTTAGCTCCTTATGTTCATACTGTTTTTTGTTGTTTCATTGCGACGTCATTGGCGATATCCAGTAACGTATTGCGTAACTGCAATGGATTTAGTTGATGATTTTCGACCATCCGTAATATTTCTTCGATTGGTTCAACTTGTTTCGTTCGACCGACGAAAATTTTCGGATAAATCGCTTCTGGATCGACTTCTCCATCTTTTAGTAATTCTTCATACATCTTTTCTCCAGGTCGGATTCCTGAGAAGACGATTGGCATCTCGTCTTCCGTGAAACCACTCAATTCAATCATGTTTTTCGCAAGATCAACGATTTTGACCGGCTCGCCCATATCAAGGACGAAAACCTCTCCGCCGTCAGCTAGGATACCTGCTTGAATGACTAATCGACTTGCTTCTGGAATCGTCATGAAGAATCGTGTCATTTCTGGATGGGTCACCGTTACAGGTCCACCGGCCTCAATTTGTGATTTAAAGAGTGGGATGACAGACCCTCGACTACCAAGGACGTTACCGAAACGAACGACGGCAAACTTCGTCTGACTCCGTTTTCCTAAATCCTGAATGATCATCTCGGCAATCCGTTTTGTTGAACCCATGACGTTTGTCGGGTTAACGGCTTTATCTGTTGAGATCATGACGAATCGTTCGACCTGATGACGGTCCGATACTTCTGCGACGTTCTTCGTTCCATAGACATTATTTTTCACAGATTCGTATGGATTTGCTTCCATTAAAGGCACATGTTTATGAGCGGCTGCATGGAAGACGACGTCCGGTCGATGTTGTGCAAACACTTCATTTAAACGCATATGGTCTTGCACATCGGCAATGATTGGCACTAGATTGATTGCTGTCTGTAAACTCCGCAGTTCCCGTTCAATCAAATAGATACTGTTCTCACCATGACCGAGTAATACTAACGTCGTCGGATTGAATTGAATGATTTGACGACAGATTTCTGATCCAATCGATCCACCAGCTCCTGTGACAAGGACCGTCCGTCCTTCAATCTCACTCCGAATCCCAGAGATGTTCAGTTCGACGGGCTCGCGTCCGAGTAAGTCTTCAATCGATACATCGCGAATCGCGTTGACCGAGACTTTTCCCGTCACGAGTTCTTCAATCATTGGTAAGGTTTGAACGTTCTTACAGAGTGTCTTCGCTTCCGTGATCAGTTCAATCCGCCGTTGCTGTGACAACGATGGAATCGCTAAGACGATGGCTTCAATTTTATATCGCTCGATGACTGCCTTTAAGTCCTCCGTCGTTCCTGCAACTTCGATTCCTTGAATCACGAAATGCATGTTTTTTGGATCATCATCGACAAAAGCAACCGGCTTTAATTCATGGAATGGTGATGCATAGAGTTGACGAACCAATGCCCGTCCTGCACGTCCTGCCCCGATGACCAACGTCCGATTTCGCGACTTGATCATGCGACGAGGTAAGGCATATTTCCGCCAATGTTGACCGATCCCAAGCAGACGTAAGCCTACTCGGATTGCTCCAAGTAACAGTAAAGAAATACAAAAACTTAATAGCGTGATACGTTCTAAGACTTGTCCGAAGAATAGAACTTGATACACTATTAAGCCGATTGAGCTGAGTCCCAAAGACAATGATAATGTCATTGCTTCCTGTACACTCGCATATTTCCAGTTAACACGGTACAGTTTCATAAGAAACGCGACAGTGATGAAGAGCAAGGCAAATACCGTCGCTGACTGAACTACGTTACGACTATCGATCAATAAAAATAATTCCTTTGGATACAAGAAAAAATATGTAAAGCTCATTGCCACCATCAATGCACAGGCATCCATACATGCCAGTAAGATCGTCCGGTAATAATAATACTTCTTCACGAACATTCACTCCTTTCAACTAATATTTGACATACTGATTTTCAGACAAGCGATTGTGATTTGTGTGCCTGTAACAACTCTTCCATCATCGCTGCTACATCTTCCCCTAAATCTTCACGGTTCAAGGCAAATTCGAGTGTCGTTCGAATGAATCCTAATTTTTCACCAACATCATACCGTTTACCATCAAATTCGTAGGCAAAGACCCGCTGCATTTCATTGAGTCGTGTAATCGCGTCCGTCAATTGAATTTCGCCACCTGAACCAACTTGTTGTGTTTCAAGATATTTAAAGATTTCTGGCGTGAGTAGATAACGTCCTAAAATAGCTAAGTTCGATGGGGCTGTTCCTGGTGCTGGCTTTTCGACGAAAGATTTTACCTTATGTAATTGCTCTGAGATGCTCGAGCTTGGATCAACGATGCCGTAACGATGCGTGTCCTTTTCTGGAACTGGCTGCACACCGATGATTGAACTATTCGTGATTTCATACTGTTCGATTAACTGTCTCGTACACGGTACGTCTGACTGTACGATATCATCCCCAAGCATGACCACGAATGGTTCATTACCAACGAATGCTTTCGCTTGAAGAATCGCATCCCCCAGACCTTTTGGTTTTGACTGACGAATGAAATGAATGTTAATCTTTGTCGTTTCTTCGACTAAATACAGCAATTCCGATTTATTTTTTGAAATCAAGTTCGCTTCAAGCTCTGGTACGGAATCAAAATGGTCTTCGATCGCGCGTTTCCCTTTACCTGTGATGATCAAAATATCTTCGATTCCTGATTCGATTGCCTCTTCAATGATGTATTGGATCGTTGGTTTATCAACAATTGGTAACATTTCCTTCGGCATTGCTTTTGTAGCTGGCAAAAAACGTGTACCAAGTCCAGCTGCTGGAATAACTGCCTTTTTTACTTTAATCATATAATCATCTCCCATATATAATTTTAGTTTCCTAAATTATATCTAACATTCCATTCTTTATGTAAAATACAATAACACAGGACGTGTTTCACTTTCCATAAAGTTTTCCATATTTTAATAATGTAAGCGTTATCATAGAAAAAAGAGAGTGCTATTTCACTCTCTTTCCCTTACCTTGACAAAAAAAGTTATACCCAATGTCCTTTCCAATTCTTCTCGACAGGACTCGGTGGATTGATTGTCACGAGTTGATTCAAGAGAACCGCTTCATTGTTTTCATAAATTTCATCGATCAACCAATCTTCGAACGTTTTCTCAAGCATTCGTTCGCATTGCTTCCAGTAGAACGGGCGTTTCTCAAGGTGATGCGCATCACTCGCAACAAGATGCGCTAACCCGTTCTCAAGTAAAGCTATCGCAAACCGCTGGACATCTTTACCGTATTTGCCAATCAAACTAGCACATGTTACCTGACTGATCGCACCATTTGAAATCAATTCAAACAGTAACGATGGATTTTGAATGATTGCCTTATTCTTTTCCGGATGAGCAACTATCGGAATGTAGCCATCGGAAATCAATTCCGCAAAGACTTGGCGAGCGTACGATGGAATTCCGCTTGACGGGAACTCAATCAAAATATAACGTGAATCGTTAAGCGTCAGCGCTTGTCCTGCTTCTAACGCTTCCATCAATTCGCCAATCAAGCGTATCTCATGCCCTGGGTATACAGTGATTGGAATATCACGTTGCTTTAGTAGCACGTTGAACTCATTCACTGTCAACTGCACGTCGACGTCTTCTGTCTCGAATTGCGGATGGTAGAGGTGTGGTGTCGCTATGATTCGTGATACCCCCTCAGCAGCAGCTTGTTCTGCTAATTGTAACGCGTGCTCGACACTAGACGGACCGTCATCGACGAGCGGCAAGATATGACAATGGATATCAACCATGTGGATGTCCCTCACTCATAAGAATAGTAGTATTGATATGCTGAATCATCCGTCAGTTCGCGACGATTCAAGACGACGCCGAGTATTTTCGCCTCAGCCAGTTCAAGTTGTTCTTTTGCTTTCAAGACCCGTTGACGATCGGATGTCGTACAACCTACGACAAGAACAACACCGTCTGTTAGTTTTGAAGTAATCCGACTATCGGCGACTTGCAGCAACGGTGGTGCATCAAAGATGATGACGTCGAACTCTTCACGTAATTGCGAAACTAGATGTTCCATTGCACGTGATGATAAAAGTTCGGCTGGGTTCGGTGGAATCGGACCGGCTGTCAAAATGGATAGGTTATCGACTTTTGTCGGCAAGATTGCTTTTTCTTTTTCCGCTTGACGTGTCAAAAGACTTGAGAGTCCAAGGCCATTCGCTACACGGAAAGTATAGTGAACCGTCGGACGACGCATATCGGTATCGATGATCAAAACTTTCTTTCCTTGCTGCGCATAAGCTACAGCTAAATTAGAAGCAGTAGTTGACTTCCCTTCCCCTTGGGTTGCAGAGGTGACGAGAATCGCTTGAATCTCACGATCGACAGCCATGAACTCGATATTTGTCCGGATCGTCCGATATTGCTCAGCGACAGGTGACTTCGGCTGTGTGACCGTAATCAGTTTCCGTGCGTCTTTGTTCATTTTATTCTTTTTAGCCATGTTGTTGGACCGCCTCTCGTTTTGCTGCTTTTGATGAAGACTTGAATACTTTACTATCAATATCCGGAATGCTACCGAGGACTGGCAAATCAAGAATTTGTTGTACTTGCTCTTCTGTCCGGATACGACGATCAAGTAGTTCACGTAAGAATGCGAGACCAACACCGAGTAAGAATCCAACGACTGCTGCAATTGCTGTATTTAAGATAATGTTAGGGCTGACAGGTGATGTCGGAATACCTGAAGTAGATAAAACTTTAACGTTATCTACGTTCATTAAGGTTTTAATATCAGAACTAAAAACATTAGCAATTGAATTAGCGACATTTGATGCCAATGCTGCATCTGTACTTTGAACAGATACGTTAATGACCTGAGAGTTTTGTTCACTTTCGACCGTTATCATACTATTAAGTGCAGGTACACTTGACGGAGCATTTGACACTTCTTTTTGAACCTTTTCTAAAATCGCTGGACTTTTAATGATGACACGATATGTATTAACGAGTGTAACTGATGACTGAACCTGAGCCGCATCAATCACATTACTTTCCTGTTTCTTCGGTGTGACGAGGATTTGCGTTCCTGCTTGGTATGTCGGCTTAATTAAAAAACTGCTGACAGCAAACGAAATCAGAGCTGCTACAATCGTTAGCGCTAGAATCCGCCAAAACGATTTACGTAAAATTGAAAATAATTCCTGCAAGCTAATCGTTTCATTCATGGTTTAATTATTCTCCTTTATTTGTCTAATTCAACGTTTTCTAACACAACTAAAAGTTAGTATAACAAATTTTTGGGAAATGGTTGATGTTTTTTTAGGAAATGTCATACGTTTTTTGAAAAACATTGCGTATAATAAAATATGAATTGTTCCAATTTTACATTCATTCCTGCAATCAGACATAGGAGGATTTTTATGCACCGCTCGCTTCAAGCCTTACAATTTTATACCTCTCACTCTGCTGAGGATATTTCTCGACTGCATGAACGGATCCGTTCAAGTCTTGCTTCGACGGAATCTCTGACCGATACGATGATTCGCATCACAGGTCAACCGCCACTCATTCCCTACGAAGAAGATACGGTGACTGCGGCGGAATGGGAAGCATATCTCGGTGGAAAACATCACCCCGTTCTCGCTGATTTTTATGGTACGCTCGTTGCCCGTCCGCTGCTAGATGAAGATGGTCCGCTTCCAAATGAAGAGGAAGAAGTAATTCCGACACTCTCGCGAAGTCATCGGGAGCCTGAATCCAAACGTCGTAAAAAAGAAAAAGATATTCCGCATGCTGGTGCTAAAAAACCAGTTCCATGGGGCTGGATTGCACTATTGATTCTTTGTTTCTTGCTTGGTGCCGGTGGAACATACGTCTACTCGACATACTTCGCTCATTCGGCAGATACGACACCTAAAGCAACAGTCGAAAAACCAGTCACTGTTGAGAAAACAAAAGAACAGAAACCCAAAGCAACGGACGAGACTGCAGTTGTTGACGATGTCTTGTACGTCAAGACACGCTCGAGCAATATTTATCAAGAAGAATCGATGACGACGTTACTCTACGAAGCTGACTTTGGAGACGGATACCGCATTGTTGAGAAGAAAGACGGTATCACAGAAGTAGAACTATCCGATGACCTAACAGGATTCATTAAAACATCTGACACAACGAAACGTTTGGAAGGTGAACCACTTGCTGACGAAACACTCTTAACTTGGGTGAACGATCAACTTGATACAAGCTTCGTTACAGGTACACTCATTGACCTTATCGGTAAAACAAGTACAGAGTTGAATAGTCTTTATGGACCAGCTGATCGGACATTCGAAGACGAATTACACGATTATGTATTTTATGGTGATCATTTCTTCGTTTTAAAAGATGACCGCGTCATTGCGATCGATTGGACGAACACGGATATCACGAACGCGCAACTCGCTTCGCTTGCTCCGCTTCAACTCGAAACGGAAACAACGGGACTCATCACGAGTAACTCATATCGACTGCAACGCTTTGAAAAGGAAGGTACGGTTAGTCGCATACGTTTAGCTGAACAATCGTTCTAAACGAAAAGCACCAAATCCTCGTGGATTCGGTGCTTTTTATCATTCCATATCAAGTGAATAACGCAATGCTGTTTGTGTTTCTTTCAATGAATCGTCTGTCGGATGCCAGTAGTAAATGCCGTCTCCCTCTTTTCCACCCGTTCCTTCAAGCTTCAAGTTCTTTTGGTTACGGAAGGCATCCATATAATCAAAGGCTAGCGTCCGCATCGGTTTGAAGGAGACGTTCGTTTGAGCGTTCTTTCCGACGACATCCATGATCGCATTGAAGTTTCCGACTGATACATCAGATGACAATTTGTTCGCAACTTGGGCAATGACTTCACGTTGTCGCATCTGACGACCGAAGTCACCACGTGGATCTTCGTAACGCATCCGCGTGAATTTCAATGCAGCTGCTCCATCTAAGTTATTTTTTCCGACAACAAAATGCGTTCCTTCAACAGTAAAGTCGATATCATTATTGACCGTCACCCCACCGACTGCATCAACTAGCGACGTGAATCCTTCCATGTTGATCTCCGCGTAGTAGTTAATCGGGATATTGAGGAACTTCTCGACTGTCTTGATTGCCATTTCCGGTCCACCGAATGAATAGGCATGGTTGATCTTATCATTTGTTCCTTTTCCAACAATATCAACCTTCGTGTCCCGGGGAATACTGATCAACCGACTTTCGTTTCGTGTCGGGTTCAATGTCATGACCATGATCGAGTCACTGCGTCCACGCTCTCCTGGGCGTTGGTCAACACCGAGTAATAGAACAGAGACCGGCTTTTGCTCTTCAACGACTTTGTCTCCCGTGTTCTTAACCGGTGATTGAATTTTTTTTACTGTCTGATCAACTTGATAATATGTATAGCCGATGAATCCGCCGACACCGACGACGAGGACAAGTGCGATTAATAGCATGATTTTCAGTGGCGTCCAGCGTTTTTTCACCTTACGTCTTTTTTTCACTCGTTCCAACTGCGTCCATTCCCTTCTGTGTTTTGCTTCTCGTTAGTATCGGTTATCCATGAAAAAACTTATAGTCCGAGTATAACGAAATTTGAACGTGATTTGTCAAAAACGGGAAAAGATGAAAAAAAGAGCCTATCGTCCAGATAAGCTCTTTCGTTCATTAGAGTGATGTTTGACTTTCTACCGTATAGGTTTTCTTCTCATAATCATAATTCATGATGACAAGTTTACGCTGTGTTGTCGAAGTCGGGAACACGTATGTTTTCGAGAGTGCCTTGATTCCGAGTCCGTAGTCTAGTTCTTGTTTCGTTTGAATCGATGTCCAGTCGATTGAATCCACTCCTGTCCACTCACCCAAACCAGCTCCAGATAATACTGCATCCAATTGTTTTTCCGTCATTCCTGTCTTGATTTTCTTTCCTTTGAGCAGTTTCATCTTACTTTCACGCGCACCTGAGTAACTATCAACACGAAACAGATCTAACGACTTTCCTGTCAAACGATAAACCGAACTGTTCTTTTTCGTCATGAACTGAAACACAGATATGTTCGTAAAGTTCTTATCATCAGAGAACGTGTATGCCGTTGTTTTTTGACCTTGTGAAACGGTTGTATACTCTGCTTTTTTCTTTAGTACCGTCGAATTACTCTTTTTCGTCAGTTGTTTCTTATAGTCTTTTCCGTAGATGACTTTTGCTGCTTGCTCAATCGTCATTCCCGCTTTTAATGCGGTGTAACGGTTGGTTACTTTCGTTTCGTCTTTCGTCGCCGCAGAGGCTACTCCTCCAAATAAAGTCGTTCCTGCGAGTACTGTTGCTACTGCAACTTTTGTAAATGTCGTTTTCATGTTTGTATCCCCTTTTTAGAATGTCTCATAATTTTCAATAACATAGGTTTTCTTTTTCGTGTCATAGCTTAGCTCAACGTAAACACGTGATTTCGTCGATTTTTGGAAGACATACAGTTTTCCTTTAAACGCTTCAATCTCATAGGCTTTAATTTCTTTCGCACTGAAGACGCTCCGTACATCTTCCTCGAGTAATCCAGCCCATTCCCCAAGACCAGAACCTGAAAGCACAGCATCGAGTTGTTTCTCCGTCATTCCCGTCTTGATTTTAGCGCCCGCGTTTAACTTCCGTGTACTCTCGCGGTATTCGGAATATGTACTCCGTCCCATTTCGACTTGTTTCGAAATAAGACGATATACGGAATCGTTCTTTTTCGTCATGAAACCGAGCGACATCAAAGTCGGAGGAATCTTTGCCTTCCGATCATAGATTTCGTAATAGATTTCCTTACGCTTCTCTTCAACGTCCTTAAACTCTTCTTTTGTCTTCAATACTTGTGAACCGTTTTTCATCGTTAATTGTTTTTTGTAGTCTTTGCCGTATAAGACTTTTGCGACTTGCTCCATCGTCATACCCGCTTTGAGTGCTGTGTATTGATTTGTCGCTGTCGTCTCGACTTTCGTCGCTGCCGATGCCGTGCCACTAAAGAATGTTGATCCCGCGATGATTGTTGCCACTGTGATTTTCATAAAGGTCGTCTTCATAATCTACTCTCCTTTTTAATACTGACTATGATCTTCGACACGATACGCTTTCTTTTTCGTGTCATAGATGAAAAAGATGTATTGCCATTTGTTTGTTGCAGTCGGAAAAACGTATGATTTCGTATGAATGATCGTTGCTTTTCCTGCTTTGACTTCTTTTTTTCGAAGGACGGATGTCGTATCGACGTGACCGAGTGTTCCGAATGTCCCGAGCCCTTTGCCTGTCAATACTCGATCGACTTGTTGTTCCGTCATTCCGTTTTTGATTTTCGCACCTTTGATCAGTTTGCGATCACTCGTCCGGAATCCGGCTGCGGTGTCACGCTTGAACTCCATTTGTTTCATCGTCAGTCGGTACTTCGTTCCACCTGTCTCCGTCATGAACATCAGGACACCGATTGCTGACGGAAATTCCACTTTTCGATTCACGAGATCATAAAGTAGGACGTTCCGATCCCATTCCTCCATCTCGATCTCTGTGTTCAATCGTAAAAATTGTGAACCGTTTCTCATCTTCAACTGCTTCTTATACGTCTTGCCATAGAGGACTTTAGCGACTTGTTCCACCGTCATCCCCGGCTTTAAAGCACGATATTGTTTCGTGGCAATCGTCTCAGCCTTCGTTGCAGCACCCACCGCTACTGGATGTAAAGAAACTATTGCGACAAGTACCATGAGAAGCCATCGTTTTACGTTCCACTTCTGCATCCCGTTCACTCACTTTCTATTGCGTGTGCTTTAGTTTTTTACCTGAATCGTCCGAATATCACTGACCTGGTAGGTTCTTTTTTGTTCGCTATACGTTAGTTCGACATGTTTCCACTTGTTCGTCGTCGATCTAAAGACATATTCTTTGATCCGAGACACTTCAGCAAATCCTCTTTTTTGTTCATCTAGCGTATAAGCAGACGCTGTATCCATATGACCGAGCATCGTCCAGTTACCAAGACCCTTCCCCGTCAATTTCGCATCAAGCTCTTTTTCCGTCATCCCATTCTGGAGTACGGCACCTTTGACAAGCGTCCGTGTACTTTCACGATATCCTGTCTTCGTCTTCCGTTCGATGAACAAGGCTTTCGTCACCAACCGGTACTTCGTACTCTTCTGTTTCGTCATGAATTGTAAAACCAGTTCGGTCGGGGGATGTGTTGTTGTCGAATCGGAGAGGACGTGGATCAATTGCTTATGTCCTTCTTCGTTCCCTTCGAAGTTGATTGAAAGTTTCAAGACAGTCGATCCGTTTCTTTTCTTCAGGTGTTTCTGATACGACTTGCCATACAGGACTTGCGCGACTTGTTGCATCGTCATTCCATTTTTCAAGCCCTTGTACTGTGACGTCGCAAGCGTTTCTGCTTTTGTTGCTGCGGATACTGCTCCTGGAACAAACAAACCAAGCAACAATACTAAACAGAGTGACCACGTGATGATGCGCTTCATACCTGCTTCCTTCTCTCCTTGATGACTCTATAAATCATCCTTATTCATTTTTCGTACTTCAATGAAATCCCGATTTCTGTATCAACCTCATATCGCTTTTTCTGCGTGTTATAGGACAAGGTGACGATCTTCATCTTTTTCGAATGCGACCGGTGGAATTGATAGATTTTATAGCGTCCCGTTTTCATCGGACTTTTTTTAATGACGGGCGAAACGTTCCAGCTAAAATACATCGATACTTGTCCGAGCTTTTTACCTGTCACTAGTTGATCAAGTTGTTTCTCCGTCATCCCGTGGCGCAATGACGCCGGCTTCATGAGTGTCCGGCTATTTTCATACAACCCATTCTCCGTATCGCCTTGGTAGTACAGCGCTTTTTGTGTCAGATAATACGTCTTCTGATGCTGTTTCGTACTAAATTCAAGAAGCGTTGTCGTTGGAAGATTTTTTGATGGGCGATCCAGTACGTATCCGAGGGAGCGATACCCTTGCTCGTTTCCGGTCGTGCCCGGTTTTTTCGTGAAGACGACTCGATCGTCTTGTTTCTTGATGTATTTCCGGTACTCTTTTCCGTACATCGTCTTCGCAACTTCCGTCAACGTCATACCGAACTTGAATGATTTGTACGCTTGTTTGATCTGTCGTACTTCTTTTGATGCTGCTTGTCCTTCAAGTGTCCCGCCTATACAGAAGACACCAATCAGAAAGACACATAAGATACGTTTCATCGTTTAACCTACTTTCCTTATTTCAAAAGCTGGACGGCGCGATCAGCATTCAAGCGCCCATATCCGTACGACGTGTCACGGCCTTTTTTGCCGAGGTCCTTCGCTGACTTCCTAAGAATCGATTCGACGTCCGTCACTTTGATACTTGGCTTTAAGCTATAGAGGACACTCGCGACCCCTGCGACATGCGGTGTCGCCATCGACGTGCCACTCCAGAAGATCGATTCGCCGTCTTGTAAATAACTCGCGATATCTTGGCCCGGTGCGACGAGATCGAGTCCTTCACCGTAGTTCGAGAACGACGCTCGTTTATCGAATCGGTTCGTTGCCCCGACCGAAAAGGCATATTTCGAGCGTGCCGGATAGGACAGTTTCGACGCCCCTTCATTCCCGGTTGCTGCTGCGACGAAGATTCCTTTTTTACGCGCTTCCGCCAAGGCATCTTCAATCGCCAAGGAAACGCCGCCACCGCCAAGACTCAAATTGATGACTTTTGCTTTTTGTTTTACGGCGAACAGAATGCCTTTGGCGATATTCGAGTTCGACGCATAGTTATTGCGCGAAATGACCTTAATCGGAATGATGCTTGCTCGGTCATTGATTCCTGTCATCCCGTAACCATTGTTCGATGTTGCGGCAATGACACCCGCGACATGTGTTCCGTGCCCATGATCGTCATAGGCAAGCTGACGCTTATGAACAAAATCATAGCCGAGATCCATCCGGACGCGTCCAGCGAAATCCGCATAGGTCGGATTGATGCCCGTATCGATGACTGCCACGCGAACGGTTGAACGTGACTTGTTCGCAATCCGCTTGACCATCGCGTGATAACCGATGTCCGCTCCCTTAACACCACCGCGTTGTCCGGTATTTTTTAACGCCCACTGAACCGACTGGAACGGATCGGCGCTGAGTAACTTCATCGGTTGATCGAGTTCGACGTAACGGACACCCTTCGTTTTTTCGAGTTGTCGTTTCGCAGCTACGGCTTGAATGAAGCTGTTATACGAGAACTTCTCGAGTCGTAACGTACTGTCAATCGTTTCGTGATCAGTGGCGCGTGATGTCTGTGACAACGTACTCGCTTTCGTCACCCCGTTCAGACGAACGACGAGACTCGTTGCCTGTCCGGTTGTCGTTGATTTTGTCGCGTATTCCCGAATGGGTTCAAGGCGTTCGAGTTTATAGGGAATCGTAAACGCTTTATTCTTCGTTCCCGTCACTTCGATGTATTGTCGTCCACTCCATGTTAGTGGGAAAAAGAGTGTCTTTTTACTATTCGCATACCGCGCATATGGATCTTTTTGTTTGTATTCCGTCTGCGACGTATACACCGTCGCTTTTTTGGAAGCATCAAAAGCGAACTTTAAGTGTGTGCCACCTGATAAGTAGGTCTTCGTATCAAAATAGAACAAGGCTTTCCCGCTCGCATCGAACGTTCCTTTGATGTAGCCCTTTTTCGTTTTCGCTTCGATCGCCGGCACTTTTTTCGCCGTTGTCGCCGCTTCTGTCGTATCCCATGTATATGTACTAAACGCACTCACGAGGAGGGCACTGACGATGACCTGTTTCATTTGATTTCACTCCTTATCGTTGTATCCTTTTTCATTATAATGGAAAAAATTGATTTTCCTAGTTCTTTTCACCTCTATCAATCAATGAATTGACTGAAAAAAAGAAGCCCTGTTCGCACAGGGCTTCTAGATTTCGTTAAGGAATCAGTTTGACTGCACTATCAGCGTTCAAGCGACCAGCACCATAGCTCGTATCATAGCCTTTTTTACCGAGATCCTTCGCTGATTTCTTGAGGATGCTTTCCACACTGCTTGCCTTCAAGGACGGCTTCAGACTAATCATAAGACTCGCGACACCCGCGACGTGTGGCGTTGCCATTGAAGTGCCGCTACCATATAGCAACTCCCCATCTGCGAGATAGCTTGGGATCGAGACGCCTGGGGCAACGAGATCAAGTCCTGTGCCGTAATTCGAGAACGATGCTTTCGTGTCTTTTCGCCCTGTCGCCCCGACTGATACGACGTATTTCGAGCGGGCCGGATAAGCAATCGTTCCGCGTCCTTCGTTCCCGGAAGCCGCGACGATCAGGATATTCTTCTTGACCGCTGCGGCTAATGCCGACTCGATCGATTTCGAAGAAGAACTGCCACCGAGACTCATATTGATGACCCGGGCGCCTTGTTTTGTCGCATGCTGAATCCCTTTGACGAGTCCCGACACTGAACCAGCCCCTGACTCATCGAGCACCTTGATTGGAATTAACGTCGCCGCCGGATTGATGCCGGTCATCCCGTACGTGTTATTTCCTCCCGCTGCAATGACTCCAGCGACATGTGAACCGTGTCCATTATCATCCCAAGCTGTCTTATCGCCATTAATGAAATCATAACCAAGATCCATGCGGACCTTTCCTGCGAAGTCGGCATAACTCGGATTGATGCCAGAATCGAGGACCGCGACTTTCGTCGCAGACAACTTCTTGCCCTTGATGCGTTTTTGCATGGCGACGAAACCGATATCTGCTCCTTTTAGCCCTTTCTTTTGTCCCGTGTTCTGCAAGGACCATTGATGTTTTTGATAGGCATCGACACCGAACGCGTGAATCGGCGCATCGAACTCTGCGAACGCCACGCTGCTTGATCGTTCGAACTTTTTCTTCGCCGCCTTAGCGTCAGCATAGGATTCATAGACGAGTCGTTCGATTCGGAGCTCGGACGCTAGTGATTCGACTTTTGAGGCCCCGAACGACTGCGCCCGCATTGCACCAGGACGTGTTTGCACGAGTAATGCCGGTTTGACTGCTTTGACGGCAGCTGTCATCGATTCCTCAATCGGTTCGTAACGCGAGATATAGGCAGGAACAGAATAACGGTCGCCCGGGTAGCCTTCGAGGACTAAGTATTGTCGTCCACTCCAGCTGAGCGGGAAGTAGAGCGTATCATCCGTGACTTGGTAATACCGATTGTAGACGCGACCTGCTTCCGCGTCGGCTTTACTTGCGAACATCGTTCCGTACGTATCGTAGTCGAGTTCGAACTCAAAGTGTGTTCCTTTCGCAACAAACTCCTTCGCATCAAAATACCAGACGGCAAGTCCATCCGAATCAAATCGTCCTGTCAAAGCACTCCCGGTTTGTTTTGAGAAGGCCGGGACTTCCTTTGCCTTCGTCAATGTCGCCAGACGAATCTTTTCCTGCTTTTCAAACGCATTGACCGGTACCGTACTACAGATCAAACCGAGTGCTAAACTCCCTGCTATCCATGTTCGCATCATCGTTCCTCCCTCTAGGTCTTTCTTACTAATACCCGGATTAGATGGAATTATGTGGAATATAATGAAACATTGATGTGAATCAAAAAAACATCACTCTCGCGTTGAGAGTGATGTCTACTATTACTTAACTGTGACTGTGAACGTTTTAACGACTTTATAGTTTCCTGCTGTCGTGTATGTGACACGGATCGTCGTTTTACCTGCTTTGATTCCTTTTACGTTACCACGTGACGAGACTTGCGCGACTTTTTTGTTCGCTGACGCATACTGAACGGATTTGATTTTGTCCGTTGCTGACGTGTACGTGATACGTGTCGTCTGGTTTTTCTTAAGTGTTGCTTTTGTTGCTTTCAGCGTGACGCTGTTTGCTTTTGTTTCGATCGGTAAGACTGTTTTTAAGACAAAACCGTCTTTTAACGTAACCGTTGCTTCTACCGTCGTCTTACCTGTTGCTTTACCTGTCAGGCGACCTTTTGAATCAACTGTCGCTTTTTTTGTATCCAGGACACGGTAGCGTGTTGACGCAACTGCTGATGTCGTGTTCGCAACTGTCGTTTTCAAGTCGAGTGCTTTCCCTTGGTAGACCGCACCTGCTTTAATCGTTGCGACTGGTGCTTTTGTTGCTTGTGGAACGAAGACGCCGACGTAACCATTGACTTCAGCTGTCTTGATACCTTTGACTGGAACCGTCAAGATACCGTTCTTATCTGTAACGAGTTTCGTGTTCGTCACACCACTAGCATCCACAAAGACTTGGTTCGCGTGTGTTTTACCCATGTTGACTTGAACTGTCGTATCAAGTGCTGCATTTTTTCCGATGACTGTCGCGACACCTGTGTTGCGGTCTTTTCCGAAACGGACGCTTGAGATCAAGTCTTTGCCCGCTTCTTTTGACGTGTTCGATGTGTGGTACGCAACGTGCTGTTTACCGTACGCATACTGTTTACGGACTTTTAGGAGATTTGTGATTTCGTCATAGTACGGTGTCGTTTTCGACATGTACGATGCATCCGTCTGGTAGAGATCACCGTAGTAGACCGTTGGGACCGTGTTTTTGTTCGAAAGAAGGAACGCGTATTGCGCGACAACGTTTTCCGTCGAGTATTTCTTCGTTGGACTTGCGAGTTCTTTGTTGTAGATCGCGAGTGCTTTTGCTTCGTCTTCTTTGTTGTAGAGCTTCTCGAACGATTTCGGCTCGCCGTCTTTTCCGTATTGCGTATTCGTTTTGATGCCGTACGTATCAAGCATGATTTGGTTGACGCGGTTTTTCTCTTGGTCATGGTTGTTGACGAATGACCAGTTCGCTTGAACATTTGTTGCCCCGTCACCTTCACGGTTAACGACTGAGACTTTCGCTAAGTCACTGAGTGCACGTTTGTTCGACGGTGTGAGTGCTGAACGGAGCGTGAAGTAAAGCTCTCCGTCCATGACGAGTTGCTCGTTATTGTTTGCTTTCATGTAAGCATTTTGTTCTGTTTTATAGCTCTCGATATAGCTGAGGTAATCTTTTTTACCGAAGTGCGCTTTTGACACTTCTGCTTCTGCATTCAAGATTCTCGTATCATAGTGTGATGCTGCATCGATCCGGAAACCATCGAACTTGTATGTTTCAAGCATCCACTTCATCCAGTTCTTTTGTTCCTTAATGACTTCTGGGTTTGAGTTTGCAAGGTCGACACCGATCAAGAACTCATCGTTGTTCGTCATCGTTTTGTTGTATGCCTGCGTTGGGAAACCAGTCTCATCAACGAAGAGGAACTGATCTTCGATGTCGATTCCTGAGTTATCGTTTTGGTATGAACGTTCTTCTGATCCATAACCGTACGCAGCTTGTGTTTTCATGTATTCTTCTGTCAACGAAGCTATTTTTCCGTTTTCCGTTGAAGTGAGCAAAGCTTCTTTTGTTTCGAAGCCGTTTTCTTTCATGTACTCGAGGTATCCTTCATCCTTCGCATATTGCGAAAGCATCGGCTTCCAGTTCTCTGGTGAGACTTCATACCAACCGTCTGCTGCGAGGTACGTATCGACGACATTCAAGTTCTGTGTCTTCGCTGCGTCAAGCAACCATTCTGGTAAGTAGTTCTTCGCATCGTCTTTACCGAAGTAACGGTACGGTTTACCGTCTTTGTCCGTCATGACGCGCCCCATACCCTGCCCTTGCAGTGATGTTCCATTGATGAATGATTTGTTCCACTCTTTGAGGTAACCGTACTTCTCTTGTCCCATACCGCCACCTTTTGTGTAAGCGAGGTAAGGCGTTGCGAGGGTCTTCGTTTTTTCTCCACCTGTGAATGGGTTCATGAACGGCTCACCTGAACTTGTCGCACGACGAACGAAGACAGCTTCTCGTTTGTTGAGACCGAGCATTTGGTTTGGAACGAGGTCCATCTGGACTTTGATGTTGTCGTCATGCAACATGTCGACCATCATCTCGAGTTGTGTGGCTTTTCCGTATTTCGTCGCAACCGATCCACCTGGTCCTTGTGGGAATTCACCAAGGTCATAACGGTCAGCGATTGCATATCCTTCCATGTAACGTGCCATATCGAATGAACGATATGCAGGTGGTAACCACACATCTGTCACACCCCACGAATTGAGCAACTCACCTTTTTTAGCAAGCGTCCGGTACATGTTGCTTTCGTATGGTTGATACAGGCTGAAGCTTTGGAAAATAACGCGGTTATCGAGTTTTTCACTTGGTGCGAAAGCCTTTGCGCTTTCTGGTGCATACGTCAGTCCGCTTGTCGCTACCAATGCTGCAAGCAAACCTGTTGAGACTTTTTTCGTCTTGTTCATGAGTCTAATCTCCCTTTAACTAATCTATATTTCTGATTATTTCTACCTAAAATTCCAAATAACATCACATAATTTAACATCTTCTTCAAAGTAAAGACAGTTATAAATTTATAAAACAGGTAAATAGATTTACCAAAATGCAATCGATTGCGCTAATTTGTCACAAAAAACCTCTTCCCACCGAAGTAGGAAGAGGTTTAGCGTTTCTTATAGTCCGAGAAGAACTGCCTTCTCGTAACCACCAGTCAAGACAGAGTTGTCATACGACTGAAGCTCTTTGTTGACCGTGATGACGTTCGACAATGTTTTGAGTGTTCCTTCTGGAACTTTGATCTTAACGATGTCGAGACCGTTCGTGATATCATCATCCGAATCAGCCAGCGAGATGCTTGTGCCGACTGGGAGATTTTTTCCGTTCAACGTGTACTGTGCAGTGTTCGTTGCATCGTACATACCAGTGTATTGTACACCTTCCGTGAACTTGATACGGATCACGTCTTTTTCATCTTTTGCGTTAGCTGTGACTTTAGCGATTTCGAATGGCGAAGCCACTGGTGTGACTGGCGTTTTCGAAACTTTGAAGTCGTGTGTCGCTGTAGCGACCGTGTTACCGACATCGTCAGAGAGTGACTTGACGACGACTTTCCACTCTTCTCCGTAACCGTCTTTGTCGACGAGGTACTGGAGGTTATCGTTCGCAGCGACGCGGAAGTTCATATCTGAGCTATCCGTGTAACCAACGACTGATCCATCGATCGTAACGGTTTTACCGTTCTTATCTTTACCGATGAACTCAACTGTTGTTTTCGGCGGAAGTACTGTACCTTCTGCGTTGATGAGTGGCGTATCCGACTGATCAAGACCACGAAGTTTAACCGGTTCACTCATCATGACTGTGAAGTCATTCGTCAAGAGATAACGGTCAATCGTCGTGATTTCCGCACTCTTCAGATCTGGAGAGTTAAGCGGTGAACCAGCATAGTTGAGGTCAAGCGATAACGCATCGTTTTTCTCGCCGTTCGCTTCTGCTTTGACAGAATCTTTTGCGAGCGAAAGTTTGAACTTATCGTTGTAGTAGTTCTCTTTCGTGTTGACTGTATCGTAGATTTCCGTCCAGTCCTTATTGAGCTCGAGGAGAACTTCGCCTGTCTCTTCATCGTAGTACGTGACATCAGCATACTGGCTGAAGTCTTCGTACAACTTCGTGCTTGAGTTGTAACGCTCGAGTTTCAACTTCTTCGAAGCAAGCAATGCTTTGACTGCTTCGAGGTCGAGACCTTTGAGCTGTTTGCTGAACATGATACGGAATTGTTCTGGCGACTCAACAACGACGCCTGCAGTTGGTTTGACTGTATCAGCAGCAACTGTGAAGTCGAGGTTTTGTGTCGTTCCGATGTTCGACTCATCCGAAAGGGCTGCGAAGTCCATCGCGTTCCAAATCTGGAGTGAGTGTTTACCAGGTGCGAAGTAGCCTTCTTTTGCTCCTGGATACGCTTCTTCTGGAGCAACACCCATCATTTTCGCGTCGTTCAACGTGATGATGACTGTATCACGGCGATCGACGCCTGTTTTGTTATCAAACCCGAGGTATTCGACTTTGAAGTACTTCTCGCCGTATTGACCATCAATTTTGAACTTCGCGCCTGCGATTGCTTCTGAGAATTTCACTTCAAGTTGGTTCAGACCGACTGGTTTGACCGAAGTGACTTCCGGCTGACGTGCATCCGTCAACTTGAAGCTTGCTTTTGACTTCACTTCTGTATCCGTGTTGCTTGTGATTTTCGCAAGCACTTTAACAGTGGCGTTGTCTTGGAGTGGTGTTTCTTTATCAAGGATCAATTCGAATGCTTTTGGATTCGAAGGAATCGATTTGATACCGATGACACGTTTCATACCATCGAACTGCTCGATTTGAATATTGTCGTTCGCAAGATACTCGCTCTCGTCAACAGTCGGTAATTTCTTATCGAGACCGAACGATTTCAAGAGAAGATCACGTGAGACGGCTTTATCGAGGAAGATCGTCACACGATCCGCTTGGTTCGATTCCGCTGCAAGCACGTTGATCAATTCAACTGGTGCTGGTGTCACCATGACCGTGCTGAACTTGACTTTCGCTTGACCATCGATTTTACCGATTAACTCTTTATATTCGTTGTCTGCTGTCTCGATGATTTGTGCGTCGATTGTTGCTTCGATGTCTGTGTTACTGAATTCAGATGTCAAAAGAACAGTTGCTTTACCGTCTTGGATCGTGACGCGTTCTTTCGCAAGTGAACCGAATGATGTTGATAGTTTCAGGACGATATCGTCTGCTTTCGTATCGACTTCACCTGTCGCTTTGTTTTTCAACTGGAATGTGACTTCCGTGTTGTCTGATCCGTTTGCAAGGATCGAAGACGCTTTTGGTGTCACTTCAAGCATCCAGATGTTTTCAATGCTTTGTGTCATGAAGCTGAGTGAACCGAGGTCTTTCGCAACGCCACCGATCAAGATGCCTTTAGCGTCAACTGAATAGTCTTTGCCGTACTCGAGCCCTTCGACTTCAAGAACTGCTGACTTCTTGTCTGCGCTGAGTGTCGCTGACTTGACTGTCGCACCTGCGATTTTGAAGTTGTCTGCCATGACAGAATCAACTGCACGCGAGAATGAGACTTCGACTTTCTCTTTGCCGATTGCTTTCGCTGAAGCGAGGACCGTGTTTGCGATCGTGAAGTCCATCGGAGCTGATTTGACATCGCCGACTTTGACGACGTAGCTGTGTGTTCCTTCTGGAATGCCATCTTGCGATGCCATGAACTTCCCTTTCGAGAGCGTTCCTTTTGCAACGATTGGAGTTGCTGACATGTCTTTGCCTGGGTAGATCAAGAGTTCTGCCATTGCGCCCACTGCTGGGTACATGACGTCTGCTTTGACTGAAAGCATCTGATCATCGACGCTTCCCATGACGTTCGAGATGTTTGCTGCCTTGACTTCGTAGTTGATGTAACCTGTTACGACAGAATTAGCACCTTTGTACGAGTAAGCCAGTTTATATTTACCTGCTTTTGAAGTCGATGGTGTTTTGAGGTTGAACTTGCTGATTGGACGCTTAACGATGATACCTGATTTGTACTGGATGCTGATCGTGCTTGGCAATTGAACTTTTCCGCCAACAGCAACCGGCTCGAGGACTGGTTCGAGGACATCAACTGGATAGTTTTGAAGTTCGACTTTAAGAACAGCTTTCTTCGTCGTACCCGCTACCTTACCGTAAAGGACTTGGTATTTGTTGATGTATTTCTTTTCGAATTTGACAGAACCGCTCCATTTGACTGAGCGCATTTCGTACTTGCCGTTTGAAAGTTTGACTTTGACTTTCGTCGGAAGCGTCAATTTCTTGACTGCATATTTCGAACCACCAGCGTGTTTCATCAAGATTGGAGAGATGTATTTAACCGAGACCTTCGATGCTGCATCAGCAGCAACCGGTGCTACGACAGACGCCGTGACTGCGAGCGCAGCTGCAGCAGCGTACAATTTGTTCGTTTTCTTCGAATAACCCATGTTTACTATTCCTCCTCTTTTCTAACAAATCAAAAGCGCAAATCCCAATTTTAAATCTACAATATAAGTAAAATATAGAAATATTTTACTTTAAAGCAGTCAAAAAATTCTTTAGTCGTCTTAGGAGGAGTACGTTCTGTTTCACGTGCGACTTTTCGTCTATCATCAAGACGATCATTCGTGAGCCATTATGTATCCGATTGGGATGAACTAAAGAAACTGCCGAAATCGCTTCAAAAAGCCATTTCTGATTGTAGATTCGTGCGCTTCACCGCTTCGTTTTTGAGAATCGGTAGAAACGCTACAGGTCAAATATACAAAACTAGGAAGAACGCTACAATAGATTTTTTGTAAAAAATAGGTGAATAGTAGTAAATCAAAATATATTTATATAGGCTGTGCATGGAAATTAAATTTTGGATTCACCCCTTTAAAGAAAACGCTTACATTTTATTATGTTTTTTTATTATTTTCATTTTACTAAAATAAAGTTTTGTTTTTACGAGATAAAGTGATCTGCTTTTTCAATTGCCAGAAGAAATGACTCTCGATGCAAACGATGGACATCATCGGCCCACATCTCAATCTTCGCTCCGCGTCTTTTTAATTCAATCGGTAATCCGCGACCAATCCAATCGAGCTGCCGTTGCAAGATATGACGTTTTCGTCCTTCTTGTCGTTCCGCCTCCGTGAACTGGCGCAGATACTGCAAGACGTAACCGAATCCGAATTCGATTGGAATCCGCAATTCCGCTCCCTTGTCGCGTATCCGGATGATGCCGGCTCCATAATGAATGGCTCGAAACAATTCCTCGTTGACGCGCTGATACCACGTTCCCTGTGTTAGACAGTGCGGTTCTAGTGCGCCTTTTTTCCCACTCGGTAAGACTGCGAAATAATCAATGACCATGGGTCTGCTCCTTTTCATCAAAAATAGGTGAGTCCGCGAGGGGCTCACCTATCATGACAGGTCAAACGGTTCGATTGTTCGAAAATGATTTAGCCGGTCGTCCGATACTTTCGTATTGCACATCTCCCGGTTGATCCGTAAACGACCAACAGTTGCGTCCATCGACGACACGTGGTTGACGCATCTGACGAACGAATTGCTCTGGTGTAATGTTACGGAGTTCTTCCCACTCCGTCATGATGACAGCGACATCTGCACCCTTCAACGCTTCTTCGACCGTTTGTTTTTGATCGAGTAACGTCCGGGCAACAGGATCATATCCGGTTACGATGACGCCAAATTGCTCCAGTCGTGTTGCGAGGCGTAGTGCCGGCGCGTCTCGTAAGTCATCTGTTCCCGGCTTAAAGGCGAGACCGAGTAGCGCCACGCGCATTCCCGTCCGCGGTTGGATTTTTTGTAAGACATAATCTAGCTGGGCTTCATTCGTTTTGTCTGCTGCTTCAATGACGTGAAGTTGTTGTTCATGCTCGCGCGCAAGCGTCGTAAGCGCTGCGATGTCTTTCGGGAAACATGATCCCCCGTATCCGGCTCCCGCTCGTAAAAACGAGGAACCGATTCGTGGATCGAGACCGATTCCTTTTGCGACGTCCGATACGTCAGCCCCAACAGCATCCGCTAGTCGCGCGATTTCATTGATAAAACTGATTTTCACTGCTAAAAAACTATTTGCTGCATATTTCGTTAACTCAGCCGTCGTCGGGTCAACTGCAACAAGAGGTGCTGTCGTCGCAAATAATGTCGCTAGTTCTTTTGATAAATCCTCATCATTCGTTCCAATGACGACACGATGCGGATTCCGCATATCAGCAAGAGCCGTACCCTCCCGTAAAAACTCAGGGACCATCGCAAAGCGTAGCGTCGGATACTGCATCGCTAGTTGCATCGTCGTACCAGGTGGAACTGTCGATTTAATGATGACAGCTGCAGTTGGTGCGATTCGCTCAATATGGGCGACGACGGCTTCTACTGCTGATAAGTCACAGCTCCCATCCGCCTTTTCCGGTGTTCCGACAGCGACAAGATATGTCTTTGCGACCGGGTACTCCGTTGTGAATGTCATTCGTGGTTGATTTACGACTAGCGCTTCTTCGATGCCCTCTTCTTTAATCGGCGGGATGCCTTGCGTCAGTTGCGCCATACGTTCTGCATTCAAGTCAACGCACGTTACATCGTGTCCGTTTTCTGCCAGTCCAATTGCGGTCACGAGACCGACATATCCTGTTCCAATCACTGTCAGTTGCATTCCATCACGTCCTTCGATAGTTTCTCTGTCTCCACTATACGGGAGAGCAGAAGATTTGTGCATCGAAAAAGCTTTCTGAATACGCTATACTGAATTACGGGAATGGGAGGAATGCTCGTGGCTATTATTATCTTTTGCCTCGTCTGTCTCATTGCGTATCGGATCCGCAAGCTTCCCGAAGCACTACGGACGATTTTACTCATCCTCGGTTTAATTAGTGGATGGTTCGCGCTCTTTGAGATGATCAGCTTCATCGAAGCTAACCCGTACCTGGCTGCAATCCCGATTGGACTGGGACTTGCTTACTGGTACTGGCACCGTAAAAAGAAACAAGCAACCGACAAAACCCCTTCCGACTCGTGAAGTGGGTTTTTCTTGTAGATGAACGAAAAAAGCGATGTCTCCTCAAGTGGGGACATCGCTTTTCGTATTCAGGACTGGACTTTGCGTTCGATTGCTGCGATTTTCTCTTCGATCTCAAGCAACTTCAGTTCGTGTTCGAGTTCGAGACGACGTTTTTTGCGTTTGAGACGATCGAGTTCTTCCGCGAGTGATTCGTTCGACGTTTCCGGCTTCGGAGGTGCTTGCTCCATCGATTGACGGAGTGGATCAAATAAGTTCGATTTCGCGAACTGAGCCGCTTCCGGTCCGAACATATCTTGGATGAGTGGGAGAATCTTGTTCATCGCGGTTCCTGGAATCTGCGACTTTTCATCGACGAGACGTTTTAGCGCCAATTCATCGACGAGATAGCCTTTTCCGTCCTGTTCGGCATGCAATTCGCCTGTCCGAATCCAGCGACGGACTGTTTCTTCTGACACACGCAACAATTCACTGATCTGCTTTGTCGTTAACATCGTCATCCCTCTTTCCTTTTAGTAGTACCTTTACTATACACACATGTGTGCGTGTGTGTCAAAAGATACACACATCAAAAAGAGACCCTCTGATCGAAGGTCTCTCTGCTTATTAGGCTCCACGACGAACGAGTAACCAAAGACCGACGATCGCAAGTCCTGCTCCCGTTGCTGCATATGGGAATGGCTTGTCTTCACCTGCTTGTGGTAATGTGCCCGTTGCTGTTGATGTCGTCGACTGTTTCGTCGCAGCATCGACTGCTTTGACTGGTGTTTCTGTCGACGTTGGAGTTGGTTTCGCGATCGGTTCTGCTTTCGCGATTTCTGCGAACACGATCGAACCGAGGCTACCTTCTTCGATCGTTACACCGGCTTCTGGTGATTTCCGAACGACGTATTTCAACAACTCATCAATCATCTCTTGCTCTTCTGGCGATAATGCTTCTTCGTCACTCGCCATCAATTTCATCGCTTTCGTTTGCTTAGCGAATGACTCATATTCTTCGAACATCTCTTCTTCCATGTCTTCCAGTAAGGCATCCATATCAAGATGGTGCATCGCTTTGACTGTATAGCCTTTTGCGACTTCTGTCTTGATCGTATACGTTCCTGGGTCGAGTTGGATTTCCATCGAATCATCTTTCGCGACTTTTTCCTGATAGATATCTTTTCCTGTGATCGCATCCGTCACCGTATACGTCGCAGGAACCGTTGATTCGTCAAAATCTGGTTTTTGGTTTCCGTTCGCATCAAAGAAATTGACGACAGCTAACCAATGCTCGAACGCACCGTCGAGCTCTTCATCGCCGTAAATCCCAGCGTCAATCACTTCCGTCTGACCTGCGACGAGACGGACTTTCTTCATCCCAAAGTCTTCATCGACATCCGAGTCAATCGTCCGGTCGTCACCGACGTTTTGCTCGGAATAGAAGTAGTACCCCATGTCATACCCGTCGACTTCGACTTCATATGTTCCTGGTTTTAAATCCTTGAAGCTGTATAGACCATTCTTCGTATATGCTTCATCGATGACATCTTCATTCCGGTCCATCAAATAGACGACGACATCATCGAGACGTGTTTCCTTCTCTTGGCGAATGCCGTCTTCGTTCTCATCGAACCAGATTGTTCCTTCGATCGTTGCCGTCGTCGGCGCTTCGACTGGTGTCGGTGTCGCGTCATCACCTGTCTCTGGCTCGTCTGTCGTTGGCTCTTCCTTGACCGGTTCTTCCGTCACAGGCTCTTCTAGTGTTGGTTCCTCCGTCACCGGTTCATCCGTTGCTGGATCTTCTTTGACCGGTTCTTCTGTCGTCGGTTCTTCTGGTGTAACGACTTTACCGAATTCGACGAGAATCGTCCGTTGTCCATCTGCTGAGACGACCTTGACGACAGGTGCCGTCTCTGCCGTGAACGTCACGACCGGTGTCTCTTCGATGTTGACATCTTCACCTGTCACGCCGTCTTCAAAGACGAGTGCCGTCTCCGACGTGATATCGACGATGCCTGTGCCTTCAAACGTTAACGTATACGGACCCGTGCCCGTTCCTGTGACGTCCCACTCGACGGTTTCTGCGTAGACCGGTAACTTCAGACCGAATGCAACGACGAGTGCCATCAAAAGTAAGCTAAGTTTTTTCATGAGTGTATGTATGCTCCTATCGTGATTTAATATTACCTCCCTAAATAGTAAACAAATCCGCCAAAAATAACCAGAAGAAATCTTGAATTCCTGCTATTTTTTTATAATAAAAAAGCCTTGTCGAAAGACAAGGTCTTAGACGAGCTGACTACACGCTTCCGCACATGCTGTACACGCTTTTGCACACGCTTGGCAATGGTCATGATCGTGTTTACTACACTCAGCAGCGCAGGCTTCACAAATCTCCTGACAAGCTTTTGCAAGGACCGCGACATTCGAGCTGTTTCGAGCAATTGCTTGTAGCAAGAGGCTACAGATATCAGCACAATCCCGGTCGAGTCGAATACAATCCGCCATATGTCCAACATGTTCTTCTTTCAGACAGGCATCAAAACAATGATTACAAGCAAGAATACAATCTGTCAGTCGTTGCTGTACCGTTTGATCCATAATGATTCCTCCTTTGTATATGTTTTCTGTTCCCTCACGAGCCGAAATCAAACAAAAATAAGACAGCACATGGAGCTATAAGCTCGCTATGCTGTCTTATTTGACGATCTCAAGCGGAATCTCGATTCCACGCCCTGCTCCTGCATCAATGATGAGGACCGGAAGACGCTGGTCATCAAAGACTTCTTTTTCGATCGTCGTATTGGACGTATAGGTCCGGATTTCCCCCATCTTCTTCGCTTCGAAGGAGACGAACGGAAACGGAATCGATTGATTGGCGACTTCGAGCCGGATATCGACCTGTTGGTCATCGAGTCGAATGTCATTCGCTGTCCGGATGACGAGACGCATCCGGTCATTTTCCGTCAGAGTGACCTGAGCGGAAATGTTCTCAGTCTGTCCTGCACGCTTAACGGGATCTACGATGACCGTCGGGGAAGCGGTCTTCGCTTGTTCTGCGCGCTGACAACCAGGAACGACGAGTAAGGAAATCGCGAGGGGGAGAAGCCAGCGTTTCATGTTCGCATCACTTCATAGCAAACGTCAGTTCAGCGACACAGGCGACTTCCCCATCGACTGTGGCTGTAGCACGACCTTTACCGATTGGTCCACGGACCTTCGTCAATTCGACTTCGAGGCGGAGCTGATCCCCGGGCACGACTTGACGTTTGAAGCGGCATCCTTCAATTCCTGCAAAGAAAGCGAGCTTCCCTTGGTTCTCTTCCATCTTCAATACGGCGAAGGCACCAACTTGTGCGAGTGCTTCGACGATCAAGACGCCGGGCATGACATTGTATTCTGGGAAATGGCCATTGAAGAATTCTTCGTTCGCCGTGACGTTCTTGATTCCAACGGCACGTTTTCCCTCTTCGACTTCCAAAATGCGGTCAACGAGTAAAAACGGATACCGGTGCGGAATAACTTCCTTGATTTGTTCGATCGTATACATATTCGACAGCTCCCATCACTGATTAAAATTAAGATTTCATCCAAAAATCGGTGATGCGGGTCCATGTGTCGAGCTTTAACACATCCATTGCCTCGCCACCACCAAACGTCGCATAACCCACCATTGCGCCGACGATCAGTGCTACGACGATGAGAACGAGAACGATCAGTACACGTACGATGATCGGAACTCGGCGTGTCGAATATGCACGAAGACGTCGCTCTGATTTGTGCTCCGGATTGCCGGTTTCCTGGTTTGAAGCCTGTTGCTTCTTCTTCAGGCGTTCACGCGTTGGCTGATCCGTGCCTGTTTGGTTTTGTACCATCTTGATCACCTTTCATTGATTCAGTCTGAGAACAGTATAGCATATTAGTACCTGGTATTAAATAGTTCCAAATTCGCTACAAAACGTGTTCCGCAACTAGTGTAACACGATGAGACAGGCAATTCCTCTAAAAAATTTTAGTTTGTGTATATAAGGAAGGCGAAAAACAGTTTCCCACGTTCTGCGGTTTTTTTACACTTTTTTAAATCCAAACTGAACTGTCCGGCGTAAGCTTTTTAGAACGACGCAACAACGGTCCTTGGATGGCACGAAATATCACTTCAACAACTCATTAAAAAAATTAAAACTTTATGCAATCCAAATCACCCGACGTTGCGTAAGCTATTCAGAACAGGCAAGAAACACCTACCAAATAAACCAAAAACTGAGAGGAATGATTTAAGATGAAACACACGAAAAAATTCGCAGCATCAGCAATGGCAGCAGCACTCGTACTACCAGGAACGGCAGCATTCGCTTCCGGTGGCGGAGAAGACATGAAACAAGATGCACCGAAAAACGTCACGGTCAAAACAAAAGCCGCTGACCTTCGTGCAACACTCGATCAATTACTCTCTGAACACTTCGTCCTCGCAGTCATGGACATGAAAAAACAATATGACGGTTCAAAAGACGCACAGTATTACGAAGCAGCACTCAAACAAAACGCACTCGATATGACTCCAGCAATCGCTTCAGTCTATGGCGAAGAAGGCGCAAAACAGTTTGAGAAAATCTTCGTTGATCACAACAAATATACGACTGACCTCGTCAAAGCTGTAAAAGCAGACGACCAAGACGGCATCAACGCTTCGAAGAAAGAAACAGAAGAGTTCGTACAAGATCTCTCAAGCTTCCTCGATACAGCTACGGAAGGTAAACTCCCAAAAGCAGCAGCTGAAGAAGTCCTCCGTGCTCACGAAGCAGACGTCTACAAAACATTCCAGCAATATGCAGCTGGTGACTACGAAGGATCGTACAACACGTTCCGTGAAGGTTACAGCCGCATGTACGATATCTCAAAAGCACTCTCTGTTGCGATCACAACACAGATGCCTGAGAAATTCGACAACACAAAAGCTGACTCAAAAGCAGCAGATCTTCGTTCAACACTCAACAGTCTTGCAGCTGAACACGTTGCTCTTGCGAACCTCAGCTTAACAGCTGGTGTCGACCAAGCGAAAGACTACGATGCAGCAAACTGGGCTGAAGATATGCACACAGCTGACTTCAAAGCAGCAATTAAATCGATCTACGGTCAAGCCGGTGCAGATCAGTTCGAGCAAGTTTGGACGAAAAACCACATCGAAGCACAAGCGAACCTCGTCACAGCAGCAATCAATGACGACAAGAAATTGATGGGTGACGCACAAGACATGCTCAAAATGTTCTCGAACGACTTCGGTGCATTCCTTGGTGCCGCTACAGAAGAAAACCTTCCAACAAAAGCAGCACAAGAAGCCGTATCAGGTCACGAGACTTACGTCCAAGATACGTTCATGCAGTATGTTGAAGGCGACTACAAAGGTTCTGTCGACACATTCCGTGAGTCTTACGCTTACATGTACGGCGTAGGAGCTAACCTCGGTGATGCAATCGTTAAACAATCACCAGAGAAGTTCATGGATGGTACTCCAGGATCAATGCCTAACACAGGTAACGGTGGAATGAGCGACAACAACTCAGCTGCAACAACTGGTGCGATCGCAGTATTCGGTCTTGCACTCGGAGCAGTTGGTCTTGTCCTCGCACGTAAACGTCAAAACGCCTAAGAAATTGGGTATAATCAATAACAGGATAGCGACATGCTATCCTGTTATTTTTGTACATAGAGAGAATCCCTTCTCTCGGAAAGGAGATACGCGTTTATGAAACGTTGGTTATTACCGGCGAGCATTCTTTTGATGGTCGCATCGGTCGGAACACTGCTGTTCCTCTTGTTCGGTCAAACAAAACCGGATACATCAAATATCACGCAAGGTGATCCAAAAACAGAATCCGCGGCCTCTTCCGAGACGAAGGAAGAAGATCCGCTCAAACCGTCTGAAATCTTCAAGAAGGAGTTCAAGGACCTCTCGACAACGGAGGTCGAGCTTCCAAAACAACTCGTCATCCCGAAACACGACATCAAGACGAAGGTTGAACAGGTCGGGCTCGATAAGGATGGTGCGATGGCGACGCCTAAAAACGAGCAACAAGCCGGCTGGTACAAGTTCGGTCCGCGTCCTGGTGACGTCGGCAATGCCGTCATCGATGGTCATACTGATACGAAGACAGGTCCAGCGATCTTCTATAAGTTGCATGAGCTGAAGAAAGGAGATCCTGTCGAAATCACTGATGCGTCTGGACGTAAGCTCGTCTTCCGCGTCAAAGAAATCGTTCAGTACGATCACTTGAAAGCACCACTGAAAAAAATCTTCGGTCCAGCCAATACACGGAACTTGAACTTGATCACCTGTATCGGAACGTACGATCAGAATAAAGGAACGTACGACGATCGTCTCGTCGTCTTCACGGAACTGGACGAGAAAGCATCGGATCCGGTTAAAACACCACCGAAACCGGCGACGAACATTCGGATTAGTGGTGGATTCGTCAACTGGTATGCGTCAACGGATGAAGATGTCGTCAAATACAACATCTATCAAGAGAAGGACGGAAAACGCAAAAAACTCGGTACGACCGAATCGATCGAGCGTAAAGCGTTCCCACTTCCTGAAGATGCAACAGGTCGTTTCGTCATCACAGCCGTCAGTAAAGCAGGAATCGAATCAGAAGACGCGTTCAGCGCCGTTCAGAAATGACAAAACGGGATGTCTCCAAGTCGGAGGCATCCCGTTCTTTATTTACTTGCTGCCGGTAACGCAATCCGGAGTTGTTTCTTCCCAGACATCGTCTCATAGAACAGACTGAGCCGTCCTTCCGTCACGCGGAGCTGCTCCGACGGAATGAAGACGATCCCAATCCGGCTCTCATCCGGTTTATATTTACCGTTCAAAGCATTAAATTGATCCGCGATCGTTACGATTTCGTCCTCTGTCTCATACTCCCCGATCTTAGGTAAGATTTCAATCTCGTCCGCCGACTGATTCGTCACTTTAACGGTGATCGCAAGCAACCGTCCTGGCTCCCCCATTACTTGGAGGAGCTTTTGTTTTTCGACCTTCATCTGAACGAGTGGCGTTTGTCGTGTTTTTTCGGTCGTATCGACGTCTAGCGTCTTCAGCTTCAATCCCGCCATCTCATAGACGACACCGAGTCGATCTTCGCGATCAAACTGCTTCAGCTGTGCTTCATCCAGTCGAATCGACGTCCGTGGTTTCGTCTCTTTCGCCGGTTCCTCTGCCTGAAACCAACCGAAGAGGGGGACCATGAATTTCGTTACGATGATGAGGACGAGCAAGCCCGACATCACATAAAACAATACTGTCTTCACACGTCGCCTCTTTTCTAAGCCTCGATCCGTTCCTTCATCCATCCCCGATCGAGTCCATGTACGCCAGGACATCCATGTGTCGCAAGGTACTGGCAATACTGGACCGCGAGATACTCTGCCTGAAACTCGACGTACCGCGTTCCCGGTAGACTATTGACCTCATAGAGATAGATGCGTCCATCCGCCCCGATCCCGACATCAATCCCGAGCGCATCGAGCGGGTAGGCATAAAACGATTCGAAATAGGCCGGGAACCGTCGCGCAAAGTCGACGATCCGCCGTGAAATCGTTTCATGTTGATCCGGATAGTTCTGCTTCATGAAGATGTCCATCCGCGTCGTCGAGAACGCACCGTGACTAAGATGGCTGACCGATTCTTGGTGATTGTTGCTGACGAACGGAAAATATTTGACGAGTTTCCATTTGCCGTTCGCCCCCTTCGCGACATGG
Source organism: Exiguobacterium sp. U13-1 (assembly GCF_001750115.1). Classification (NCBI taxonomy): domain Bacteria; kingdom Bacillati; phylum Bacillota; class Bacilli; order Caryophanales; genus Exiguobacterium; species Exiguobacterium sp. U13-1. The sequence goes on from NZ_CP015731.1 coordinate 38,664, forward strand.
ATCCGCATGCAATACGAATGTCCATGGATCGTCTGGGAGGCGATGAACGGCTGGACGATCATCGGATTCCGTTTCGTCTCTTCTTCGATGCGGCTGATCAATTCCCCTGTCGAACAGACGGTTGACTCAAGCAGATGGCTGAACCGGTACTGGTCTTCCTCCTGCTCAATCGTATAAATCCGTTGTCCTTGTTTCCCGTTCGCCGGCTTGAAGACGATTTTTCCGTATTGCTCGATCAACGGGAAGATCGCCTTTCCTTTCTTTACCCGGTGCATCGGAATCAAGACATCCTGGAACGTTCCTTCTTGCGCGAGTTGACGTAAGACGACGTTTTTATTACCAATTCGGTGTGTCGTAAACGGAATCTCCGCTGCGAGACGATTAAACAATTCCTTGTCTGCATCACTCAGCGGTAAATGATTGTAGATGACGTCCGGAAACTCATACATGCCTGGATGCCAGGCATCTTCGTCGAAGAAGAGTCCGTGAATCGTCCGATTTTCAAAATCAACATCGCGCGGGCGGAAAAAGAAGATGTCAACACCCATCGAAGCACCGATGACGCAGGCGATCTTATCGCGAAACTGCGGATTCTCGTTCAGGCGCAAAATTCCGATTCGTGTCATGACGCATCCTCCTCGACCGGTTTAAAGTAGATTAAATACCGTTCCGTGCTGTCGACGACGTTATAAAACGGGTAACAGGTCGAGACGACGAGTGACTCTCGCTTCGTTGACTCAAGGACACGCGTATCTTTGTAATCGACAATTTCACTCGACTGCATGACGTAGCGATAGGAGCCGTTCGCAAGATAGAGGACGACTTCGTCTCCCTTCTTCAGCTTACTGATTTTCGAGAACGTCGTATCGTTATGTCCGGCGAGGAAAATCCGGTCGCCTTGACCCGGAAATGCCGTCTCCGGATGATGGCCGACGCCTTTAGCGAGTGTCGCATCATCGACACCTTCAAGCACCGGTAACTCCATTTCAAGTGACGGAACTTTTAAATAACCGACTGTCTCGCCCGTTTGAAAGAGGACGTCCTCTGTCTTCTCCTTCGATTGTTTGCTCGTTGCTTCTGATTTTGATGTGGTCGATGAAGTTCCTTCCGCCTGGACGACATCCTTTGCTTTTGCTAGTTCCGTCGTCAAGGTTTGCTGGACCGTCAGCTTCTGATACCCGACGTATCCAAGTAAGACAAGTCCGACGACAAGTAACAGCGTTGATACACGTCGCATCATGACGGCACCTCCTTCAACATCCGGGTCCATGCCCGGCAATAACCGGACAAATTATGCTCGACGTCATCAATCCGAACCCGCATCGAATGGTGCCGGATGTAGAAGCTGCCGAGAATCCGACCGGGGTTTTTCATATACATCGCGACTTCAGGATAAAAGAAGCCGTTTCGTTGATAGATCATCCGTCGTTCAATCGTCTGATCGAGCCACTCGAGTGGAAAGTCGGCTAACAAGTCGACTCGTCCAAGCGCTTCGATCCGATCAATCATCTCGCGTGCGGCAAGCATCAGTTCAAGGAATGTCGGATACGTCGTCTCCCGGTGATGGATGAAGTCGAGTTTTGGGGCGACGTTCTTTAGACCGAACTGGAAATAACGGTCTTTCGGTAACCACTTCGTTAATTCGTTCGCACTGTAGCTCAACCAGTGATCGTGGAACTTCCAGTACGATTTAGCGATGAAATGATCAAATGATTGGACGACACTATCGAGCCAACGGGAATCGGGATCGAGTGCGTACAACCGCATCAAGGCGTATGTCGCTTCCCCTTCGTAATAGATGATCCGGAAGGCTTCCTTTAACGCAAACGACGGATACTCGAGCACATGCAGATATTGTCCCGACGGTTGTTGCAGTGAAAGAATGCCTGTTGCGAGTCGTTGACTGAGTCGTAGATCATCCATCGTCTGAAATGTCTGCATGTATTCCGTCAATGCTAAGATCGCTGCAGCATTCGCGCCGAGTTTGATTTCGTTTGATTCACGATCAAGCACGAAGGAACGCTCCCCTTCATGTACGATCAATTCCTCGATCAAATAACGTTTTGCTCGATCGATTGCTTGGCGTAATCGTTCGCTTGGTGTCAGTCGATAGGCTTCAATCATTGAATAGAGTGTACTTGCATGACGTAAGCTGTTATAGAACTTAATCGGTTTATCAAAGCATGGGAAGTAACCATATTGGAAGCGACCATTCGCCCGGACTTGGCGAGCAAGATACTCACTCGACTGGGCGACAATCGTCTTGATTTCAGAAGGAAGTTGACTTGTCGTCTCACGGATTTTTTCAACATCACGTATGACTTCAAGTACATGCGGTGTTTCGTCTGCGAAAACACCTAGCGTATCAAAGAGGAGGCATGGACTTGTCGGATGAAAGTTCATCCGCTCCGTCCGCCCTTGTTGGTGCGCATAATTGCTCAAGTTCGTTAGATTGATGTGTAGTTCTGGATGCGTCGGATCTTGTGTCAAAACGGCATTACCATTCAATTCTTCTTCTAGATAGGCACATTGCATCTTCCGATCAAACGCAATTCCGCGTCGGAAGTAATTTTTCCGTGTGTCTTTCACTCGCTCGTTTAAGGTCTCAAACGAGAGTGCCTCAAAGTTTCGGGCGATGTCGAGCTTCAACCACGCTACTTCTGGTTGTTGGCGGAGCCAATTGCGTGCTTGATCTTTTACGGATTGTAGCCCTTTGCCTTGGAATCGAACGACACGGGCTCGCTCCGATGCTTGTCCGAGTGAGACGAATAACATCATCTGACGATTCCAGTAGTAGATATCATCAGTCTTCATGTGTTGTTCCAGTACATCCATGGCAGTGGTGAATCGGTTGAGCAGGTCCATGTTCAACTTCACTCCTATTCTAAAAGGATGAATCGCAGTGAGGCACAGATGGCCCCACTACGATTAACTACAGCATGACTTACTCTTGTGGACGGCGACGGAACAGTTTCGTGAACAATCCGGCAGCTGTCGCAAGCATTCCTATGAGGGTGATCAAGAACAGATTTTCCGAAGTATTCGGTAACGTACCACCGACGATTCGTTTGACTGGTTGAGTGATCGGTTTTGAAACGAGTGGTGATTTATTGATTGGTGCACTGACTGTGTTTACTGGCAATGTCGGCTTGACGCTTGGTCCGTTTACAGCGCCAGTCGAAGGAGCCGGCTTCACGTTTGGACCTGAGATTGGGCTCGTTCCAGGAGTTGGTGTGACAACCGGACCATTTCCTGGTGGAGTCGTTGGTGGCGTGACGACAGGAATCGGGATGATGACATTGTCATTGTCGTTATCATCGTTCGGATTCGAGACGTTGTCTGGATCCTCTTTCCCATCATTGTCGTTATCCTTGTCTCCACCATTGTTATTATCATTGTCTCCGTCATTATCTTGATCTGCGTCAGCGTCAGCATCCGCATCTGCATCCGCATCAGCGTCAGCATCAGCATCGGCGTCGGCATCCGCATCAGCGTCAGCATCCGCGTCGGCATCAGCATCCGCATCGGCATCTGCGTCAGCATCGGCGTCGGCATCCGCATCCGCATCGGCATCCGCATCCGCATCGGCGTCAGCATCCGCATCGGCATCAGCATCCGCATCGGCATCTGCGTCAGCGTCGGCATCCGCATCGGCGTCAGCATCCGCGTCGGCATCCGCATCGGCATCCGCATCGGCATCCGCATCGGCGTCAGCATCCGCATCTGCATCCGCATCCGCATCGGCATCAGCATCCGAATCGGCGTCAGCATCCGCATCGGCATCAGCATCCGCATCGGCGTCAGCGTCAGCGTCGGCATCAGCGTCCGCGTCGGCATCCGCATCCGCGTCAGCGTCGGCATCCGCATCGGCATCGGCATCCGCATCGGCGTCAGCGTCGGCATCCGCATCCGCATCGGCGTCAGCATCGGCATCAGCATCGGCGTCGGCATCCGCATCCGCATCCGCATCGGCATCTGCGTCAGCGTCGGCATCCGCATCGGCGTCGGCATCAGCATCCGCATCAGCGTCAGCATCCGCGTCGGCATCGGCATCCGCATCTGCATCCGCATCGGCGTCAGCATCCGCATCTGCATCAGCATCCGCATCGGCGTCAGCATCCGCATCGGCATCAGCATCCGCATCGGCGTCAGCGTCAGCGTCGGCATCAGCGTCCGCGTCGGCATCCGCATCCGCGTCAGCGTCGGCATCCGCATCGGCATCGGCATCCGCATCGGCGTCAGCGTCGGCATCAGCATCGGCATCGGCATCCGCATCGGCGTCAGCATCTGCATCTGCATCGGCATCCGCATCGGCGTCAGCGTCGGCATCTGCATCAGCGTCCGCATCCGCATCGGCATCGGCATCCGCATCGGCGTCAGCATCGGCATCCGCATCGGCGTCAGCGTCGGCATCAGCATCCGCGTCAGCATCAGCATCAGCATCCGCATCAGCGTCGGCATCAGCGTCAGCGTCAGCGTCGGCATCGGCATCGGCGTCAGCATCCGCATCTGCATCCGCATCGGCGTCAGCATCCGCATCGGCGTCAGCATCCGCATCTGCATCCGCATCGGCGTCAGCATCCGCATCGGCATCGGCATCGGCGTCAGCATCCGCATCGGCATCAGCATCCGCATCGGCATCAGCATCCGCATCAGCGTCAGCATCGGCGTCAGCATCCGCATCGGCATCCGCGTCGGCATCAGCGTCGGCATCAGCATCAGCATCGGCGTCGGCATCAGCATCTGCGTCAGCATCTGCGTCTGCGTCGGCGTCGGCATCAGCGTCAGCATCCGCATCAGCGTCGGCATCTGCGTCGGCGTCGGCGTCGGCGTCGGCATCCGCATCTGCGTCGGCATCCGCATCCGCATCTGCGTCGGCATCAGCGTCAGCATCAGCGTCAGCATCAGCGTCTCCATCTGCCTCTTCATCAAAGACGATCGTATCTTGACCATCTAAATCGGCCAGCAGTTGTGCATCAATTGCAGACGTATTGACGACAGACCCTGTAACAACAACTTCGTCTTGAGCAACTCCAGCCGGTTTATCAACGATGACATCGGCACTAACAGAAGTTGGTCCAAGTACTTGTACACCTGCGAGTTCATTCGACAAGTTCACTGTATCGTTCGTTACTGCCGTTAAAAGACTGTTCACACCTGGCAGTAAATTTTTGACTGGGTTTAAAACAGGATCAATTAAGTTTCCTGCTATTCCGGATAGTTTTAAATTCGTGATGGCATTGACTAAATCGGTTAAGGCGTCTTGGACAACTTGTTTCGTTACCGTATCAAGATGCTGTCCTAAACCATCACTAAAATCGATGACGATTGAACCATCCGGATTAATCGTGACTGGAGCAGAACCTTCGTAATCCAAAAGATCCGAAAGGGCGGTATCTAAATTCTGTAGATTATCCAGAGCATCCGTTAATTCTGTGAGCCCCTCCACTCTCAACAAACTACCTACGACTGGAGTACGTTGTAATCGATCGATACCCGCTAATAGGTCAGTCACAGTATCTGCTACTGTTCCCGTCAACGGATCTAGCTGTCCTTTAAGCGTCGGTAAATTTTCAAGTGTAATGGGTAATAATTCAACACTGACCGACGCATTACCGTTCGCCTGCATTTTTCCCGCTAAATCTGGAATGTTGAAGACAGCCACCCGGTCTGGGTTCAATACTTCCGCATCGGCTAATCCGACACCGGTTAAATTAAGGGCTAAATCATAGTTATCCGGTTGTTCCGTCAGATTTGCATTGACCGCGACATCCGTCAGTAGTTGAACTTCAGCTAAACTGACTCGATTCGGTCCTTGGACGAGTGAGTTTCGCACCGAATTCGCGAATTGGCTTTGTTGCGTCTGAAACTTCTTTTCAGAATTCTCAGCTGCTTCGGTTTTTGTATAAGTGAATGAGATCGGAGAGAGGGCGAGAGAGGACGCTGCCAGCAGTTTCACTAGTCTTCGTGTGTGGTTTCTATGGTGTCGATTCATCTTCTTTCGAAAATCAGGTGCTTTTTTCTTCATTTCAACACTCCTTTTCTACGGAAAAAATAATCGTACACCTATTATTATGCATGCAATTCCCATGAAAATATACAATTTTTTACAAAAACAATGCTTAAATAGTTATTATTAACCAGTATTTTAGATATTAATTTACTATAAAAATATAAATAATATATATTATGAATAATTACGCATTAATATATATTGTAATTTTATTTCATGCTAGTTCTATCCATTTTGTGTAAAAACGGCTTATTTCAATTTTATATGACCATAGTTTTAAAAAACGCAAAAAGACCTACGAGCGTCTGCTCGTAGGTCTAGAAACCTGCTTTTTAGTATCGAATGTGTTGCTTACTCCAACGGATCGATTCCTTGAACTGTCGGACGAGATCTTCAGCCGGTGCCGTCAAATAATAGGCAAGTCCGTGCACTTTCTCAGACATCTGCTGGATGACGAGTCCATCTTCGATCAGCTCCTGTAATTGTTCGAGGATTTGACCGTGCGATTGATCGATCCGTTGCTCGAGTTCCCCGATCGTCAACGCACCATCACGCAAGAGATAAATGATGCTCGACTTCAGACTGTTCTCGAAGTTGTGTTGAAATTTTTGCAACGCCAGTAAATCGGCTTGTTCTTCGGTATGACGTGAATCCATCTGATTCCTGCCCCCTTTTTCTTAACTACCTCTTCAGTATGACGCACTTTTACGTGAATTTCAAAACTCAATCGCGATCGGTGATGATCGTATCGAACGTCTTCTCTTCCTCCGTGATGACCATCTTCTTTTGCGACCGGAGATGATACAGGCGACGGATGTTCAAGATGACTACCTTCATGACAGCGTAGAACGGAACACCCAGCAAGACGCCGAAAAATCCAGCGATGTTCCCTGCGACGAGCAAGACGATGATAATTGTCAATGGATGGACATCAAGTGTTTTCCCTTGCACAAGTGGTGACATGATGTGCGAATCGATCTGTTGCGCGACCGTCATGACGATGATCGCATAGATCGCAAGAATCGGATCCTGGATGAACCCGACGATCAACGCCGGAATGACACCGAGAACCGGACCAAGGAACGGAATGATGTTCGTCAATGTCGCAAACAAGGCGAGCAACAACGCATAATCGATCCCGATGATCAGATATCCGATATAGGCGATAATTCCGACACCGATACTGACGATGACTTGTCCTCGGATATAGCTCATGATCGTCAAGTGGACATCACCAAGGATTTTTTTCGTTTCCTTATGATACTCATACGGCATCAGTTTAACGAGATTACCTTTAAGCTTATCACCATCAAGCAACATGTAGATCAACATGATCGGAATGATGACGATCGTCACGACCGTCGTCGTCAGAACACTGACGAACCCACCGACACCTGTACCGATGTTCTTTAGGAACGTCGACGCATACTCCGAGATGTTCCCAGAGAACTTATTGAATAAGTTGTCTTGACCCGTCATGAATCGTGAAAAGAAGGCACTGTTCTCCAGTTGTTCCCGAACATCGACCAATTGCCGCTGGAACTGTGTCGCAAGCGTCGGAATCGAATTGACGAACTGTGTGATCTGCTCCGATAACATCGGACCAAAGATGAATCCGAGTGTCGTTAAAATACCGATCAAACCAACGAGGACGATCAAAACAGCCGGGCGCCGCTTCATCTTTTTCTCAAGCAACTCGACGATTGGTAGCAGGACATAATAGAGAATCCCAGCGATCGCGAGGGGTGGTACGACCATCTGAAGCAGAATCGCGACTGGTCGGAACAGGAACGTCACATGATCACCAATCCAGACGATGATCAGTAATGTCATAACCCACCAGGCGAATCGGTACCACTTGTTTTCAAACATTTTTTGCATCTAACCACTTCCCTACGTAAAAGAATAAAGTTCAATATCCTCTTTAGTTTTCCTTAAAATGATACTTCTTAATCCTTATTCTTAAAAAATGTATAGTTCGTTATGTAGATAAGAAATATATGATATATTTGTTTCAGTGATTTTTGCAGATTCAAATTTGATGGTGTGTCCGTTTCTGCGTAAGATGAGTATATTCGATATTTAAGCAACCTTTTTTATACATGTAAAATAGAATACGGAGGAAATCCTAGTGAAATGGATCAATCACACAATCGGTCGCCAATTGATGTTCGCTTTTTATATGGTGTTCGTCGCCCTCAGCATCACGTCCGGAATTGTTTACTTCTATACGGAGCAGAAAATCGATCAAGCGAATGCGACGTTCGATGATTTGCGGGAACGGCGAACGAACGCCAATGAACTCGCGAACGAGTGGACTGTCGCGCAAAGTAACGTCAAATCCTACTTATTGACTGGCTCACAAGAAACACTTGATGCCATCAAGACAAATCAACAGGAAATCAACCGCTTGACGACATGGTTTGAAAAGTATGCGGTATATGAGCAAGGAAAAGAATATGCGACAGCGACGCGTCAAATCTATGACGATTACTTCGGAACATCGCTTCCACTCCTGAATGAATACGTTGAAGGAAAAAAAGACGGGAAAATCAATGAAGACTTCGTTGATCCGAATACGCTCGCTGCTCTCTCCAACGGGAAAGACCTGTTCACCGAAAATGGTACGTTACGTGGATCGGTCAGCTTATCAGATGCTGATGTCGACATGACACGGATTGATACGTTACTTTCGGATTATCTAACGTTGATTCAAGGCAAGGAAGTCGATGCAAAGAATGATCTTCTTGGCGAAATGCGTGTTGCCCAGTTCATCTGGCTGTCGAATCTCGTCGTCTTGATTCTCGTCCTCTTCTCGCTCGTTCGTCCGTTCATCAGCCGCGTCACGAAACAGGTCAATACACTGTCTCGCGATAGTGCACTCCTTGCGACGGGGGAAGATATTCAAGCAATTCCGTTGCCTAAACGTAAGGATGAGCTGCATACGTTGACGGCATCGTTCAATCAGATGGCAGCGTCGATTGCAGATAACAAGGTCCATATGCTGGCGAAGAACGAGGAGCTCCAAGCGCAACAGGAAGAACTCGTCGCCCAGCAAGAAGAACTGCAAGCACAGCAGGAAGAACTCGAAGAAGCACTCGATATCACGCTTCGTAGCGAACAACATCTGAAGTATCGCAATGAATTGACAGAGACACTCGCCTCCCGCGAGACATTGACGGCATATCCAGAAATCATCGAAAAGCTTGTCTCGATCACGCATTCTGAAATCGGTGCCCTATTGTTCCTTGATCAACAAGAAGTTCGCTCGACGATCGATTACGGAATGACAGAAGAGATGGTCGGCCGTCTTGTCTCTGACGATCAATCGCTCTTGCACCGGGCACGTCTTTTGAAGCGTCCCGTCCATTCATCGAAACAGGTCGCGCACGAGAGTCCGCTCCCGTATCCATACTATATGTATGAAGTCGCAGTGCCGGTGCTTGATCCGACGAAAGAGCACATGATTGCCTGTATCTATCTCGTCCGCTACCGTGATGCTTTCACGACGGAACAAATGAATGACATCCTGTCGTTCTCGCATCAATTGTCCCTCTCGCTCTTACGGATGGGCATTTATGAGGAAATGATCCGCGAGAAGAACAAGACGACGCAACTGTTGAACTCGATTCGCGAAGCTGTCGTCTATATCGAACATGAGACGGATGAGTTGCTCGTCAACGAACCCCTCATGACGTTATTCCCGGAAGTACCGACTCAGTTCGAAGACGAAGAACGCTCTGCTTTTGAGCAAGCGATGCAAGCATTAGCGGACATCATTGATGAACCGGCAGCGTTCGAGCGCTATATCGAACAAATCGTTGAACTGAACTTACCGAAAGACAGCTTGATCGTCTCGATTCGCAAACAGAGTACCTATATCCAGATTTACGCTGAGAAGATCGAAGTCGACGGCATGTGGGTCGGTACGATGCTCGTCCTGCGCGACGTGACGAAGGAAACGGAAGCCGAGCGGATGAAGGAAGAGTTCGTCTCAACCGTCTCCCATGAATTGCGGACACCGCTCTCTTCCATCTATGGCTTCACGGAACTGATGCTCAACAAACGGTTCGAGGAAGAGCGGCAACGGAAGTATCTCCAGACGATTCACTCGGAGACTGGTCGCCTGACGACGCTCGTCAATGATTTCCTCGACGTCCAGCGGATGGAGTCGAGTGAGCACCGCTATGAGATGTCGACATTCGATGTCGTCGAACTGGCCCAGGACTTGATCGAGTTTTATGATGTCTCGCATGAAACGCATAAGATTGACTTTGAGGCACGGGGACCGATCATGATTGACGGTGATGCGGAAAAGATGAAGCAATTGCTGAACAATCTGCTCAGTAATGCCGTCAAGTACTCGCCAAGTGGGGGTACAGTCTTGATACGAATTTCAAACGAACTCGGTTTCGCCCAGATCCGGATCCAGGATGAAGGCATCGGCATTCCGCAAGAGGCCCTTCCGAAACTATTCGATAAGTTCTATCGTGTCGATAACTCCGAGACACGAAAAATCGGCGGAACCGGTCTTGGTCTGTCGATCTGTAAGGAAATCGTCAAACACCATAACGGGACGATTGATGTCGAATCCGTCGTTGGTGTCGGATCGACCTTTACGATTCGTTTCCCGATCGCTGTCATCTCGACGATCCTTACGTATGAAGATTAATCATTCGACCGTTCACATCAGTGGATGGTCTTTTTTGTCGTTAGATCGGATAAGACGCGGGGTATAGTCAAAAGCGCATTATTTTAAGGAGGAATCAACATGCAACTTGGATGGATTGGTTTAGGACATATGGGTGTACCGATGGCAAAACGTCTACTCGACGGTGGTCATGACTTGGTCGCCTACAACCGGACGTATGAAAAAACAGCTCCTTTAGTAGAGAAAGGCGCAACGGCTGTCGAAGAGGCACGAGATGCGGTCCGTCAGAGCGACATTCTTTTCATCATGTTAGCTGACGGACCGGCTGTTGCGTCCGTTCTCGAAAATGTGAAAGAGGATCTCGATGGTAAGACAATCGTCAATTTGAGCACAATCTCACCAGAAGAAACGAAGGAGATGGCTCGTCTCGTCGAAGAGCATAACGGTACGTATCTCGAATCTCCTGTATCAGGTTCTGTTCCAGTCGCAGAAAACGGTCAGCTCGTCCTGCTTGCTGGTGGTGACGTGAAAGTCATCGCGACTTGTCAGCCGTATCTCGACTTACTCGGCAAGGAAACGATTCATTTTGGAGCGCACGGTACGGGAAGTGCGGCGAAACTCGCCATTAATTTGTTGCTTGCTGTCGTCGGTCAAGGGGTTGCGGAGACATTACTCCTTGGAGAAGGTGCAGGACTTGAAAAAGAGAAGTTGATTAAGATGATCAGTGCTTCCGGCATGAATACGCCGCTCTTCACCGGCAAACGCGACATGTACCGGAAGAATGACTTCCCTTCTGCCTTCCCACTCCGGCTGATGGCGAAAGATCTCGGGCTTATCACGGCAGAAGCCACACGCCAACGGCTTGAGCTCCCCCTTGCCCAAGCGACGAACGCTAGCTACACTGAAGCGAAACCTGATTATGGTGATGCTGATATGGCAGCAATTTATCTTGCCTTACAGGAAAAATAACGAAAAGGGTGATGCCTCTCGATTTGAGAAGCACCACCCTTTTGATTTGCAATTATTTAAGAGACGTAACGATTCCCATCATCTGATCACTCGTCATCAAGGCTTTCGAGTTGAACTGATACGCCCGCTGGAGCTGCGTCAAGTTCGTCATCTCAAGCGCCATATCGACGTTTGATGTCTCAAGTCGGCCGACCGTCAATGGATTGCCCGCTGCATTCTGGTATTGTCCGGTTGCTGTAAACAAACCACCACCGACTTCCGTCAACTCACCGTAGTTTGGAATGTCCGCGACACCTACTCGAGCGAGGACACGTCGATCTCCGTTTAGGATTCCCGTGATATTGCCATCCTTGTTCAGTTCAATCTCCGTCGCGTTCGCTGGCAAAACGATTGGATCATTCGCCTGGTTGATGACGGAGCGTCCGGCATCATCCGTCAGCAGGACTTGTCCGTTCGCTTGTGGCGACAACTGAAAGTTCCCGTCTCGCGTGAACTTCGTCACGCCATCCGTATCGACGACACCGAAGAAATGATGTGGATTCCCAAGTGCAGCATCGAGTTTTCGGTCTGTCGTCCGGAACGTTCCGACGCCAAAGCGTGTCGCTTCGTTTGCGACGTAGCCTCCGACACCGAGTCGAAGTCCTTCTGGTGTCGTCAACGGACCTGGTGTAAAACCTGTCGCTTGGTTGTTGATGTTACGGACGAGCAGTTCATTAAACTGAGCATCCCGACGTTTATAGCCGTTCGTATCGACGTTAGCTAAGTTTTGACCGGTCGTATCGAGCTGCTTTTGCAACTGTCCCATCGTACTTGCGGATGTATAGATTGATTGCATCGTATCCTCCTATTAGCGAACGCGTCCGATTTCGGAAACAGCCTTCTCCGCTGTCCGGTCGTACGCTTGAATGACTTTTTGATTGGCTTCGAACTGGCGCAGACCGGCATTCATCTCTGCCATCGTCTGTTCCACTTCAACGTTTCCGAGTTCGAGTACACCTTGATCGACTCGGACGTTTCCGGCGTTCAACGGATTAGCGGAACGGAACAAACCGTTTCCTGTCCGCTCAAGCGTCTCCGGTTGATCAGTTACGACAAGACCTAGGTTACCGATCGCCTGACCGTTTCCGTCTGTGACGGCACCATTCGCGTCAACGAGGAAATCTTCATTGACGACGTTAAGTGGTTGTCCGTTCGTATCGAGGACGAGATCATTCTCCGTTGTCCGGAGTAATCCATCCTGTCCGACGGCGAACTGTCCGTTCGTCGTATAAAGCGTCTCTTCCTCTCCCGTCAACGGATCCTGATGACGAATCGTAAAGAGCGGTGCCCCTTCAAGCGAACTGATTTGCAAGTCCGTCGCATTGCCCGTCTCCGTGATTGAACCTTGCGTGAAGTTCGGTGTCGCTGCCTGCATGAAGACACCGGTCGCGAGTTTTCCGACCGTCGCGACTCCCCGCACACCTGTCCGTTCATTGTTTGCTGTCTGCTGGATCAGCATCTCCGGAAACGTCCGGAGTGACGCCTGATCAGCGCGGAAGCCCGGCGTCCGCGCATTCGCCAAGTTATTGCTGAGCATTTCCTGTTGGCGTTGTAATGCCTGCATCGCATTCGACGCCGTGTACATTCCTCGTAGCATGCGTTCATCTCCTCATTGACTTCATGTTCAATTCTTTCCTCTCAGTATATCGGTCGACTTGACGTGAATTATGAGTTTTTTTGAACAAAAAGGTAATATACGTAAGAGATGAATCGAAAGGCCTACCAAAATTACATTATCCTCTTTTTTTAGGGTTTATATATTCAAAATTTACAAATATTGCTATACTAAAACTAACAAATTCAAGATGCCTGAGGTGAATCCTATGAGCTTCTTTAAAAAACGAGTCACTGAACGAACTGTCCCTGGGTCTTTGGATTTATACACACTGTCAGACGTCACATATTTTTTAGAGAACCATCCGGATGCCGTCTATACGATGGATACGAAGGGTCACTTCATTTCCTTCAACAATAAATTTCCGCTCCTGCTTGGATACGATCGGGATAGTCTTCAAAAGCTTCATTTCGAGACATTTTTGAAAGCGAATGAAGTCGAGACGGTCAACCAATTCAAGAAGCGGGTCTATGCTGGTGAAACCGTCCATTTCACGACGACGGTTCGACATAAAGATGGTCATTGGCTGACCTTGAACGTCACGAACATCCCGATTTACGATCAACGCGTCATCATCGGTCTCTACGGGATTGCCCGTGATGTGTCACACCACCAAGAACTCCGAACCGATTATCAGCGTCTCTTGATAAAAGACCGATTGACGAACTCGATCGAGGGCGTCAGTTTCGTTGAATACTTCCCGACGTCAAAAGAAGTCGCCACGTCCCCTTCTCTCGCCACACTATTACAACTCTCCAAAAAACATTTAGTGAAGATGGATGCCTACGACTTTCTTGAAGAAATCCACCCAGAAGATCGAACGATTTTTCGCGAACAAAGTCTTGCACTTCATAAAGGCCAAATTCCGACCTTCGCGATGCAATTACGAATGGGACGTAGAAGTCGTTTCCAAAAGATCGTCCACTGTGAAGGTGTCGTTCAGACGGATACGATTCCCAGTTCGATTCTCTTCATCCTCAAGGATGCGACACCTCTCATCCAACTTGAACAAGAACGGGATCTGGCGATCGCATCCCTCAAGAAGTTTTTCACGTCACTGCATACGACGGCGTACGAACACCGTTATAGTGATGATTCCGTGACCTTCCATGCTGCCGGTTTTCTCGAACCATACACTGATTACCTTCGGCGGATCGAACAAGATCATCAACTGTGGACGAAACTCGTCTCAGCAGAAGACCTCGTCATCATGAAAGACGCGTATCCAAAAATTCGCCAAGGTGAAGTCGTTCGACTCGTTTACCGTCTAAACTATCCCGATCGCCAATTCTGGGTCGAAGAGACGTGTATCCCAATCATCGATGCGAATGGCGATGTCCTCGGACACTACGGTGTCTCAACCGACATCACACGACTCAAGGAGCAGCAACATGAGATTTGGCACCTATCGATGCATGATCCGATCACTGATTTACCAAATCATGCTTTCACGTTAGAACAAGTTCGTGAGTTGTTGACGCATCGTTCACCGTTCACTTTATTGACGGTCACTTTCAATCAACATAGTGTTCTGACCGAACGATTTGGTCACGAAATCGGGGAAGAGTGGATTCGACAGACGAGCAACGCCGTGAAAAAGCTTATCAAAAAAGAGGTATTCATCGGTCATCTGTTTGGGGATAAATTCCTCATTATTCTAAAAGGAAAGATCGACGAGACACGGGCGATCGGTCTTGCCAACCAACTGCTCGAGCTGACGCATCACCGGTTCGACGTCTTATCCTACGAATTGTTTTCGAAGGTCTTCATCGGCATCACCTACTCCGTCCATCATGATCATACAGCGGAAGAACTGATTAAACAGACCTATACGGCACTCCGACGTGCGAAGTCGATTTCTAAAAGTAACTTCCAGTTCTATTCATCGAAACTCGACATCACGATGTATCGCCGTTATCAACTCGAACGCGATTTGCGACATGTCATCAGTCAGAACCAGCTGTTCCTTGAGTATCAACCGAAAGTCGATAGTTGGAGCGGACGTATTGTCGGTGCGGAAGCATTGATTCGATGGGATCACCCGGAATGGGGACGACTTGCGCCAAAGGACTTCCTGTCGCTTTCGGAAGAGAGTGACCTCTATATCCACATCGGGGACTGGGTACTCGATCAAGCCTGTCGATTGATTCGTGATCTGCTCGATGAACAACCGGAACATGTCGTTCCGCTCTCGATCAACTTATCGCCTAAACGATTGTTTTACGGCGATTTCGCGAATATCGTCGAACGACACTTAAAGAAACACGGTGTGCCCGGTCACCTCTTAGAAATCGAACTCCTTGAATCAGATGTTCTACTCGAAGGCGGACAAGTCCTTGAGACACTCGATCGTCTCGTTGATCTCGGTGTCAAACTCTCACTCGATGATTTCGGAACGGCTTACTCTTCGATTTCCTATGTCCAGCGTTATCCGGTGCATTGTTTGAAGATTGATCGATCGTTTGCGATTCATGCCGAACATGATCCAAAGAGCCTCTCTGTCATTAAAAGTGTCATCTATATGGCAAAGGAGTTCGGTTTGACCGTCGTCGCGGAAGGTATCGAGAACATGCAACAGTTGAATCTGTATCGCGATTTAGAATGCGACATGATTCAAGGCTATCTTTTCAGTAAACCGGTCGATATCGAGACGTTCAAGCAGTTGCTTGCAAACGGCACCCTCTATCCAAAAGATACGGGCACCGCTCCACCGAAGGAGCCGATTTTAAGCCTTCATGCGAAGGTGACGATTTCGAAGCTGAACGGACAGCCAATCCAAGTCGGATCGTCTCCGATCTTAATCAATCGTTGTACGAATCGGACGATCTCTTTCTATTCCTCGATTCGTCTACCGGTAAAGCATAAACTGGAGCTCTCTCTGCAACTGCATCACCTGACACATCCTGATATCTTTATTGAACCGACGTCGATTTCAGAACTCGATAACGGTCTCTTCTACTACGTCGCTGACTTCCAAGTTCGCGCCTTGTCTCTCATCGTCCAAGAACAGTTAAATCATTCCCATCATTCCCGCGTCGATGACTTCTTCAAACAATCGACTGTATGAAAAAAGCTTCCATCCCCTTAATCAAACGGGAATGGAAGCTTTCCTTAGTTATTCGGATTTTTGTTCAAGACAGCAGTCTGCGTCCGCTCAAGCACGGCATTCGTGATGACGATCAAGCCGGTGAAGAGGAACAACGCTTCAAAACCGAAGTGACCAGCAATTTGTCCACCTGCCAGTGGTCCGAGGAAGTTCCCCATGAACTGTGCAGACTGGTTATATCCGAAGATACGACCTGACGCATTCGCTGGCGTATTCTTCCGGAGCAATGTCTGTGCCGACGGCATCAGTGCTGCTGTCGCAAAACCAATTCCCATCCGTAAGACGATCAATTGACTTGTATCCGTAACGAATGCTTGCGGAATCAAGAAGGCCGCAAAGACGAGTAACGCAAAGAATAAGACGCGTTCTGCACCAATCTTATCTGACAGACGACCGAGTCGTTGCGCTGCGATTAAGGCCGCGATACCAGGTGCCGAAGCGACAATCCCGGATAATAGTGCCAGACGTTCTGTACCAGGACTGAGTTCCCGAACGTACAGCGACAGGATCGGACTAATCGATTGTGCCGCGAACTGAATCAGGAACGTCGTCAAGAACAGACTTAAGATAAGTTCCGGATGACGAAGCGATTGGATGATTTCCTTCGCGGACGCCATTTTTTTGACTTCCATTGGGACGAATTCTTCTTTGACTAAGAAGTAGGTCACGAGGAAGGTAATGAAGAGCGGAACGCTCGTAAAGAGAAAAACGGGTCGAAGCCCAACAACGTCGGCGAGGAATCCTCCAATGAGAGGTCCTAGCAATCCACCGGCAATCCCACCGGTCGACAGGGTGCCGAGCGCCCAGCCACTTTTCTCTTTTGGGGTTTGGGAAGCAACGAGTGTAATCCCGGCTGAGATGAATCCGGATACGGCTCCCATGACAAGACGTAAGAAGACGAGTTGATAGACGTCTTGAACAAAACTAATCAAGAACATGACGATCGACATACCAAGACTTGCTCGGAGCAACATCAGCTTCCGTCCTTTTCGATCGGCGAGACGTCCCCAGATTGGTGAGACGATCGCAGCGACGAGGAAGGTTGCACCAAAGGCGATACCGGACCAGGTCGTAATATCTTGTCGGCTGTCGACACCGAGTTCTTCAATGAATAAAGGCAAAAACGGTAATACGAGACTGAGGGCGGCGGCGGTCAAAAAACTACCGAACCAGACGACGACTAAATTTCTTTTCCACAATGGCATTGTGGCATCACTTCCTTTTAATTGACAATTCGTTTCAATGCAACAACTTTTAATATACACTTCACATTGTGAAATGTCTAGGATTTGAACTGTCAAAGTGTAGAACGGGACCTTTGATGCATATAAACTAGTGTACTACGACCGATAGTAAGGTAATCCACACGAAGGAGTGAAATTGAAATGAAACGCTTTTTGATTGGCGTAGTCTGTCTATCGTTGCTTCAATTCGGACTACCACTCAAGAGTTCAGCTGCCGTTTCCGTCACTCGTCACACGGTCATCTGGTCCATCCCAGAGGCCAAATCCATTTCAACGAAGATCAATCAGCTGGCAAACAGACAGATGAAACGTGTCTATCTGCATGTCGCTGTCGAGGGTGACCGTACTCTCTACCGAACATTCGTTGAAAAAGCGCATGCTGTCGGAATCGAAGTCTATTTTTTATTCGGACAGCCACGCTGGATCACAAACGAAGGAACGACAGCTCGACCGAACGTCGAGGATCCACTCGCCTGGATCTCGACCTATCAACAGGAAACGATCAGTCATCCGGATGGCATCAGCGTCGATCTCGAACCGTATGCCTTACCTGAGTGGGAGACGGACCAGCCACGTGTCATCGCCTCCTATGAACGCATCTTACTCGCCTTCCGCGAGAAAGCGTCTGCTGAAGGATTACCACTGCAACTGTTCCTCCCGTTCTGGTTCCATACCGTACAGGATGCGAACAGTCGCCCTCTCAGCGAATGGGCAATGGATCTTGCTGACGAAGTCACGTTGATGAGTTACCGGACCGTCTATGGTGGTGGTAACGGACTTGGCGCCATCACGATGACCGATGCACTCTATGCCGCAAGCAACAATCATACTTTATCGTATGCGATCGAGTTCACCGAACTCCCAGAGACGCCGGATATCACGTTTTACGGTAAGACACGAACGCAGTTGAATCAGCTCGTCAATCAGACGATGGCCAGTTCGCTGCCGCCAAGTGCGATCGTCTATCATGATTTTGAATCCTACCAAGCGTTCATGCGTAGTACGCAGTGAGAACATAAAGATTTGAAACGAAGGCACAGGAAAAAAGACTTGCTATCATTGATCCGACTCCTCCAGGAAAAAGCGCAAATTTTTGCGCTGTCAGAGACAAACAAGACCCGGGTTCACTGTTATACGAACAGTGAAGACTGGCTTGTGTCTCGCCTGAGGAAAGCGGGTCAAATGGAGCAAGTCTTTCTTTTCTTCCACATCGTCCCAAAATGAAAAGTGGTCCTTCCCATTACTGAGAAGAACCATCTTTTAATTCATCTCGATGTTCTTACTTTCCGAGGTTATCGAGCATGATTCCTGTACCGCGTGCGACACATAACATCGGATCTTCTGCGATCAGAACCGGTAGACCAAGTTCTTTTGCAAGCAGTTGATCGATTCCGTCCAGCAACGCGCCCCCACCCGTTAGGATGATACCACGATCGATGATGTCCGCTGCAAGCTCCGGTGGTGTCTTCTCGAGTACACGCTTCGTTGCCTCGACGATCTCCATCGCTGCTTCCGCAAGCGCATCGTGCATCTCTTCTGATGTCACCGTGATGTTGTGTGGTAAACCCGTCACGAGATTTCGTCCGCGAATATCCATCTGTTCGCTCCGTCCGTCTTCTGAAACAGTAGCAACCGTCGTCTTGACGGCTTGTGCCGTCCGTTCTCCGATGATGAGCTTATGTGTATCCTTGATCGAACGGATGATGTCGTGGTCGAAACGATCTCCTGCGACTTTGATCGTCTCCCCGCATACGATATCACCCATTGAAAGTACGGCAACATCCGTCGTTCCGCCACCGATATCAATGACCATGTGCCCTGCTGGCATCCAAATGTCCATACCGGCACCGACTGCTGCGACCTTCGGCTCGACTTCGAGGAAGACCGTCTTTGCGCCTGATTTTTCACCGGCTTGACGAATTGCCTTCGCTTCAACCGTCGTGATGCTTGCTGGTGTACAGATCAACATCCGGACTCCACCGAACATCTTACGGACTTCAATCTTATCGATGAAATGGCGAAGCATTGCTTCCGTCATTTCAAAATCAGCAATGACACCGTCTTGAAGTGGTCGAATGGCCACGATGTTCCCCGGCGTCCGCCCTACCATCAAGTGTGCTTCCGTACCTACCGCATGAATCTTACCTGTTGCCTTATCGATCGCGACGACCGATGGCTCATCGAGGACGATGCCTCTACCTTTGACATGAATGACGACGTTCGCCGTCCCTAAGTCGATTCCGATATCTCTTGAAAACATCTCGTGTGCTCTCCTTTACCCACTGGCTATTCTTCCAAAATATAGAACGTCGTTTGGACGTCTAACCCATTTATGTATACATACCTTTCAATTCTAGCATATGCCCCCTCGTGAAACGACTTTCTTTTTCCGCTTTTCGGATTTCATTGTCGTCCTTTTCAAAAGACGACAAAAAGAGCACCATCCCGCAAATGGGATGATGCTCTTATATAAGTGCTTAAAGTTTTGTTGCAGCTGTTTCTTCAACGACTGCTACTTCTTCAGTCACACGTTCTACGTCTGCACCAAGTGCTTGTAACTTCAAGTGGAAGTCGACGTATCCACGGTCGATGTGGTGAAGTGCACCGACGCGTGTTTCACCTTCAGCGATCAACCCTGCTGTGACGAGTGCTGCCCCTGAACGAAGGTCTGTTGAAAGAACTTCTGCGCCTTGTAATTGTACGCCACCGTTGATGATCGATGAACGACCTTCAATCTTGATGTCAGCGTTCATACGACGGAATTCTTCAACGTGCATGAAACGGTTCTCGAAGACTGTTTCCGTGATGACCGATGTGCCGCCTGCTTTGAGGACGAGTGCCATCATTTGTGCTTGAACGTCTGTCGGGAAACCAGGGTGTGGCATCGTCTTGACGTCAACTGCTTCAAGTTTTGCTGGACCGACGACACGGAGACCTTCTTCCGTATCCGTGATCTTAACGCCCATCTCTTCCATCTTCGAGATGAGTGGACGAAGGTGTTCGCGCTCAGCGCCGATGACTTCGACATCCCCTTCAGTGATCGCTGCTGCGATCATGAACGTACCTGCTTCGATCCGGTCCGGGATGACGTAGTGTGTTGCACCGTGTAATTTCTCGACGCCTTCGATGCGGATCGTTTCTGTACCTGCACCGCGGACTTTTGCGCCCATTGCGTTCAAGAAGTTAGCAAGGTCAACGATTTCTGGTTCTTTTGCGACGTTCTCGATGACTGTCGTTCCTTCTGCGAGTGTCGCAGCCATCATGATGTTCTCTGTCGCACCGACTGATGGGAAGTCAAGATAGATTTTTGCACCTTGGAGACGACCGTCGACTTGTGCCTCAACGAATCCGTTTCCGATGATCGTTTTTGCGCCCATTGCTTCGAATCCTTTCAAGTGAAGGTCGATTGGACGTGAACCGATCGCACAACCACCTGGCATTGCAACACGTGCGCGACCGAGGCGTGCGAGTAATGGACCCATGACGAGAATCGAAGCCCGCATTTTACGAACGTACTCAAGTGGTGCCTCATCTTTGAGGTCCGGCTCAGCATTGACCGTCACCGTGTTTGCTTCTGCATCGAACTCGACTTCTGCGTTCAAGTTGCGTAAGACGTTATTGATTGTATAGACGTCTGCTAGACGTGGTACGTTTTGAAGAACCGATTGTCCCTCCGATGCAAGCAATGTCGCGACAAGTGTTTTTAAGACCGCGTTCTTTGCACCTTCTACTTTGACTGTTCCAGCTAATTTACGTCCGCCACGGACAACGATTTTTTCCATTCTCCCTACTCCTCTGCTTCGTTTCTGTTCTAGTATGTTCAATTCGTGATTGGTGAGGATCATAGTTGGAATTCAACGAATGTTAGAAAAGAAACTTCCCTATAGTTGATCTCTTACTCCAAAGCCAATACGACGTTTCGATTGTAATGTTAGATGATTGCTAAATGACTGTGTTCCTTCATTGAAAGAGCAGTGTCCTGTTCCATGTTAAAACAAATTACCATTTCAGGGTTTACAATGCAGTTACAAGTTCACCCGATTAAAAACTGAAGACGTTGTGCAAAGCCGGCATAATCCAGTAAAAAGCGCGCTACGATGGATCCAAGTGCAATTGCTAGAATCGTTCGCAAGGCTACCGCATGCGGTCCTTTAGGATGTTGCAGGATTTTCTCCCATTTGACTGGTAACAAGGACCACCAGGCGAGTAAAATCGCCACGATGTAGACCAGCATACTAACTAACGCACTCACACCAATAGATGTCACTTTCGTTGCACCTCTTCTTCATAGTTTCTTCAACTCTACTATGATTTCATAAAATGAATGATTGCGCAAACAAAAAAGAACACGCTGAATTAATTTTAGCGTATAAAATATATTTATTGAAGATAAATTTGGTCTTCTACTGAAAAAAGGTTGAAGAATTCGTGAAGACGAGGCATATATTGTACTTTTACATTTTTGCAGTATTTTAAACCTATATCCTTCATCGTGTTGCGAAAACGGTTGCCATACGAAAAATCATTGACGTTTCATACAAAAAAACCCCCGGTTCCGCGAACGGAACCGGGGTTTCATCAAATCAATCGCGACCGTAGTCTTTCAAGCTGAGACGGTTAACTGCTCGTTTCAGTGAAAGTTCAGCACGCTTGAATTCGAGTTCTGATAATTTCGTGTCCTGGAGACGACGTTCTGCACGAACCTTCGCAGCTGCAGCCCGGTCGTAGTCGACCTTGTCTGCTTGCTCCGCAGTTTCCGCAAGAACCGTTACAGTATCCTGGCGCACTTCCATAAAGCCACCGCTGATAGCGATCAACGTGCGTCCGCCATCTTCGTGGCGCAACTTCAAGATGCTGATGTCGAGTGGTGTTACGAGTGGGACGTGGTGCGGGAGAACCCCGATTTCACCAGAAATCGTCTTCGCAACGACCATACGGACATCGCCATCATACACTTCGCCATCCGGGGTGACGATATTGACATGAAGTGTGTTCATCTCAAGTCCCCCTTATGCTTTGTCACTTAGACAAGCGCCTTCGCTTTTTCAATCGCATCTTCGATCGGACCGACGAGACGGAATGCTTCTTCCGTTAAGTCATCGTGTTTACCTTCGAGGATTTCTTTGAAGCCGCGGATCGTGTCCTTAACTGGGACGTACGATCCTTTTTGTCCTGTGAACTGCTCAGCTACGTGGAAGTTCTGCGACAAGAAGAACTGGATACGACGCGCACGGTGTACAGTCAATTTGTCGTCTTCTGACAACTCGTCCATACCGAGGATCGCGATGATATCTTGAAGTTCTTTATAACGCTGAAGTGTTTCCTGAACTTGACGTGCAACACCGTAGTGCTCTTCGCCGACGATTTCCGGTGAAAGGGCGCGTGATGTCGAAGCAAGTGGATCCACGGCAGGATAGATCCCCATCTCAGAGAGACGGCGCTCAAGGTTCGTCGTTGCATCTAAGTGAGCAAACGTCGTCGCAGGAGCCGGGTCAGTATAGTCATCGGCTGGTACATAAACCGCTTGGATCGATGTAACCGAACCTTTGTTTGTTGATGTGATTCGCTCTTGAAGCATACCCATCTCTGTTGCGAGTGTTGGCTGGTAACCAACGGCAGATGGCATACGACCGAGAAGGGCCGATACCTCAGAACCTGCTTGTGTATAACGGAAGATGTTATCAACGAAGAGAAGAACGTCTTGTCCTTGCTCATCACGGAAGTATTCTGCCATCGTCAAACCAGTCAAGGCAACACGAAGACGTGCACCCGGTGGTTCGTTCATCTGACCGAAGACCATCGCTGTTTGTTTGATAACGCCTGAATCCGTCATTTCGTGGAACAAGTCATTACCTTCACGCGTACGCTCACCAACACCTGCGAATACCGAGATACCGCTGTGCTCTTGCGCGATGTTGTTGATCAATTCCTGGATGAGGACGGTCTTACCTACACCGGCACCACCGAAGAGACCGATCTTACCACCCTTGATGTAAGGAGCGAGCAAGTCGACGACTTTAATTCCAGTCTCGAGGATTTCAACTTTCGTTGAAAGGTTATCGAAAGTCGGTGCTTTTTTGTGGATCGGAAGACGTTCCACGTCAGCAGCGATTTCTTTTTCATCAATTGGGTTACCGAGTACGTTGAAGACGCGACCAAGTGTCGCTTCTCCGACGGGTACCGAGATTGGAGCATTCGTATCGATTACTTCAATTCCACGGCGTACTCCATCCGTTGAGTCCATCGCAATCGTACGGACGACGTCGTCACCAAGGTGCAGGGCGACCTCAAGCGTCAAGTCGATAGCCACTTCTTCTACAGTTTGCGGCGTATATTGAATACGGAGCGCGTTGTAGATGTTCGGTAAGTGTCCTTCGAACTTAACGTCGATGACAGGTCCCATGACCGCGACGACGCGGCCTTTTAAACCGAGTTCGTTCATCGTGTTTCCTCCTACCTATCGTTACGCCAGTCGGGATTACTGCTGCGCAGCAGCCCCACTGACGATCTCTGTGATTTCTTGCGTGATTGCAGCTTGTCGAGCTCGGTTGTAGACGAGAGTCAATCGACCGATCAAGTCATCTGCGTTATCTGTCGCACTTTGCATTGCTGTCATACGTGACGCATGTTCTGCTACTTTCGCGTCAAGAAGCGCACCGAAGATCAAGCTCTCCGCATAACGCGGGAGGAGTTCAGCAAGGATTTGTTCCTCGCTTGGCTCGTACTCATAAGTCGTCGAAGACGAAGCTTCGATTTCTCCGAGTGGGAGAAGCGTTTCGACTTTCACTTCTTGGCTGATGACAGATAAGAAGTGGTTGTAGCACAGCTTGAGCTCGTCGATTTCGCCGAGCGTGAACGCACTCACTGTGCGCTTCACGATTTCAGCGACGTCGACATACGAAGGAGAATCGTTCAAGCCTGTGATCGCATCCGTGACCGTAATTCCGCGTGAACGGAAGAACTGGACACCGACTTTACCGACCACGAAGAGAACGTAACTGTCCGCAGTATGCTTTTCTTTGATTTCCCGGTAGACTTCACGCAGCACGTTGGCGTTATATGCACCAGCTAAGCCGCGATCCGATGTGATGACGATATAGCCCGTCTTTTTGACGGGACGTTTCTCGAGCATCGGATGGCTCGCACCTGTCGTGCCATTCGCAATGGTTCCGAGTACCTCTTGCATTTTCAGCATGTAAGGTTGGAACTTCGCGCTATGTGCTTGAGCGCGGTTCAGTTTCGACGCCGAAACCATGTTCATCGCTTTCGTGATCTGTTTCGTACTTTTCGTCGAGTTGATCCGCGTTTGTATCTCGCGCAACGATGCCATTTCGATTCACCACCTTGTTAGTATCAAGAGCGTTCCGCCGGATTAAACCGTCGCTTGGAACGTTTTCTTAAATTCTGAGATTGCTGCTACGATCTCTTCGTCTGCTGGAAGGTTACCTGTCTTACGGATCTCATCGCAAAGTTGTTTGCGGTTTTGATCGAGCCAGAGGTTGAGTTCCTTTTCAAAACGACGAATATCCGTTACAGCAACATCATCAAGGTGACCACGAGTCAAGGCATAGATGATGATGACTTGCTTATCGACAGTAAGTGGTTGGTTCAAGTCTTGTTTCAAGACTTCAACTGTCCGCTCACCACGGTTAAGCTTCGACTGAGTCGCTTTATCAAGGTCAGATCCGAACTGTGCGAATGCTTCAAGCTCACGGTAAGATGCGAGGTCAAGACGGAGCGTACCCGCTACCTTCTTCATCGCTTTTACTTGAGCCGAACCACCTACACGCGATACCGAGAGACCCGGGTTGATCGCGGGACGGACACCTGAGAAGAAGAGATCCGATTGAAGGAAGATTTGACCATCCGTGATCGAGATAACGTTCGTCGGGATGTAAGCTGAGATATCCGACGCTTGTGTTTCGATGAACGGAAGGGCAGTCAAGCTACCTGCGCCAAGCTCGTCGTTCAACTTCGCCGCACGCTCAAGAAGGCGTGAGTGGAGGTAGAAGACATCCCCTGGGTAAGCTTCGCGGCCTGGTGGGCGTTTCAAGAGAAGTGAAAGCTCACGGTAAGCAGCTGCTTGTTTTGAAAGATCATCATAGATGACAAGAACGTGTTTGCCTTGGTCCATGAAGTGTTCACCCATCGCGACACCTGCGAATGGTGCGAGGTAAAGAAGTGGAGCTGGCTGTGAAGCCGCTGCCGAAACGACGATCGTGTAATCGAGTGCACCGTTTTTACGGAGCGTCTCGACGACGCCACGGACTGTTGATTCTTTTTGTCCGATTGCGACGTAGATACAGATCATGTTTTCTTCTTTTTGGTTGATGATCGTATCGATCGCGATAGACGTTTTACCCGTCTGACGGTCACCGATGATCAACTCACGCTGTCCACGACCGATTGGAACGAGGGCATCGATCGCCTTGATTCCTGTCTGAAGTGGTTCGTGTACCGATTTACGCGCCATGACGCCAGACGCCTTACGCTCGATCGGGTTGTAGTGTTCTGTTTCGATTGGACCAAGACCATCGATTGGCATACCGAGTGGGTTAACGACACGTCCGAGGAGTGCGTCTCCAGTTGGTACTTCCATGATGCGGCCCGTACGGCGAACAGAGTCGCCTTCTTTGATTTCAAGGTAGTCACCGAGGATGATGATACCGACGTTGCCTTCTTCTAAGTTTTGCGCCAAGCCCATTGTGCCGTTAGCGAATTCTACGAGCTCTCCCGACATGACGTTGTCGAGTCCGTGTGCACGAGCGATACCATCACCGATTTGGATGACCGTACCTGTCTCGTTCACTTCCATCGTAGAACCGTACTGCGCGATACGCGCTTTAAGCAGGGCGCTGATTTCTTCAGCTCTAATGCTCATGCGTTTCACCCCTATTTTCTTACGCTTTTAACAGCTCACGCTCAAGGCGCGTTAGTTTAGTTTCGATCGTTCCGTCATATGTCGTGTAACCGATTTGGACGCGAAGTCCTCCGATGACGCGCGTGTCGACGACGTTCTCGACTTCAAGCGTTTTACCTGATTTTTGGCCAAACGTCTCTTTCACTTTCGTGAGTTCCTCGTCCGACAATTTGTATGCACTCGTGACGATTGCCGTCGCGACATTGCGGTGTTCATTCAACAATGCAATGAAGTGTTCCGGTAATGTAACGATCTCTGCCGCCCGGTCGTTTTCGACCATGACAAGCAATGTGTTCAAGACGATCGTGTTGAAGCCAGTGAAGCTTGTTTGAAGAACTTGCTTGAGCTCTTCAGCAGAAATCGATGGGTTATCTAAAACCGAAGCGAGCTCTGGTGTTGCGTGGAGCACTTCGCCGAGCGTCCGCACATCAGCTTCTGCTTGCTCGAGCACATGGTGCTCAAGCGCAAGATCGAAGAGCGCTTTTGCGTAGCGTCCCGCTACGTGATCACGCATTAGTTCGTGCCCTTAGTATCAGCAAGGAATTGATCGACGAGTGCTTTTTGAGCGGCTTCGTCTGTCGCAAGCTGTGTTTTCATGACGTGGCGTGCTGCAGCGATTGCTTGAAGAGCGACATCGTTCTTCAAAGCAGCTTGTGCTTCAGCGCGTTCACGTTCGATCGCACGGCGAGCTTCTTCCTTACTCATTTCGGATTCAAGACGTGCCTGCTCCATCGCACGTGCTTGCTCTGCTTCTGCCTGACGGCGTGATGCTTCTAAAAGATCGCGTGCTTCCGTACGCGCCTTGTTTAATTCTTCGCGTTGTTGTTCTACGTAGACTTCAGCGTCTTTACGGCTCTTTTCAGCCGAGTTGATCTCGCTAGCCACATGCTCTTCCCGCGCTTTCATCATGTTGACGAGCGGGCCCCATGCGAATTTCTTCAAGAGGATGAGGAGCAAGAGGAAAACGACGATCGTGACGATCATGTTGGCTAGTAAGAGTTGGTTGCCTTCGCCGCCAGCCTCTGCCGCAAGATACGTTAGATTCATTCGATTACACTCCCCTCGTGGTTGGTTCAACTTCAATATCTACATAAGGGAGCCTAAGCTCCCGTGACGGTTCACTCAAACGTTGAACGAATAGCGCCCTATGTAGTCCGTTCTCGTTAATCGTGGATTAAGAGTTGAGAAGAAGGAAACCGACCGCTACACCGATGATTGGAAGTGCCTCGACGAGACCGATACCGATGAACATTGTTTGACGAAGTTCGTTTTTGAGTTCTGGCTGACGTGCTTGACCTAATACTGTACCGTTTACGATAAGACCGTTACCGATACCTGCGCCGAGTGCGCCGAGTCCGATGATGATCGCTGTTGCAATAAGATTCATGATAAATTGCCTCCCTAGAGTATGTTCATTGATTTGTCGTGCTGTTATCGGAAAAGCGGATGCTTTACCTTCGAATTAATGGTCGTGCGCTGCCTTATGTCCGATGTAAACCATCGTCAAGATAAGGAAGATGTACGCTTGGATACCACCGATGAAGAGTGAGAATCCTTGCCAGATCAACATCGGGATACCCGAGATGATCGCGCCGATTGGTCCGAGGAACTGGAAATCGTTCGTACCAGAGACGATACCGATCGAAAGAATGATTCCGATCATGATTTCACCAGCGAAGATGTTTCCGTAAAGACGAAGACCGAGCGTCAACGTGTTTGCAAACTCCTCGATGATGGTAATGATAAACATCGGCGTCATGAATGTTTTCGCATAAGCGCCGAAGCCTCGCATCTTCACACCGTAGTAATGACTTAAGACTACTACGAGAGATGAAAGTGCCAGTGTCACGTAAGGATCTGCAGTTGGTGAGTTGAACCAAATGTAGTGTCCCGTCACGACGTTGAATGGGAGACCCATGATGTTGGACACAAGGATGAACAGGAATAATGTCATTCCGAACGTAAGGAAGCGACCCCCTGTTTTCCAGTCCATCGTGCTGCTGATGATTCCGCGAACGAATTCAAGGAACATCTCCATCACGTTTTGAGCACCGGTTGGCTTCATCACAAGACGTCGCGTACCGGCCACGGCAATCAAGAAGACGAGAGCAGCAGCAATCAATACTGTGATCAAGTTCGTCCAGCTACCGTACAGAACGAAGTCACCCCAGAGTGGGATTTCGTAAAGTGGCATTTCGTGGTTCATTTGACTATTCACCTCTTTTCCCGCTTGAGTTCGTGAGTCAAGAACTCACAAAATTGTATGACGTGGCCGGCGAGAAGGCCTATTACCACCGCAGTTAATGACAATTCAGTTTGATATTTCAAACCGATCATCACACAAAGTACCGCGACCGCCATGCGTGAAACGGTCCCTCGAGACACTGGCTTACGCCCCGTCTCGATTACACGATACATCCGATCGACGCTGAGTCGTTGAAGCGTCAAGATCAGAAAGCTGCCAGTTCCACCAAGTGCTAGTCCATAGATGACTGGATCACTCGGGCGTCCGATGAGCAGCAGGACAGCCAGGATTCCGTAAAAGAGTCCAAACCATCGTAAGTACGCACGATACAACGCATCTTGAAGGATGATGTTCATGTCTTCTCCCCTAACAAGTGCCTGATCATGGCGATCATGCAAAGAATGCCGATGAAAATCCCGATGAACACGGCGAACGTCGCACCCATTTTTTCCCACCATTGTTGTTGTTCCCCATAGTTCCCAATCAAAAAGCCAATGACGATCGGTGCAGCCAGTGCCGTCGAAATTTGCGAGGCCATGACCATACTCTTCGCGAGCCCACTTTGGCGCACTAGAGACGACCCCCTTTTTTCCCAATTGTGAGTTCTTTTTCTTTCCCACAATTTGCGGATTTTCATACTAGTCAAGAATACAATGAAGCAGCTTTCATAGTCAAATGAATTCACAATAAAAACAGAGCCGAAAAACCTATACATATCAACGATTGATAAGGTTTTCACAGATGTCATCCGTGCAAGTCATTTCACGAAGATGTGAAGAAAATATGTAGTACTATCAACGGTTAAAGAGATTGTTCATATGGTGAACAAAACCGTTGAATAGTAACGTTATATCGTGCCCGTTCAACCGAAACAAGACCTCTAAAATTGATTTGTGTCGATTTTGTGAAAAAACATTTTTTGTTCACAATTGAAAACGCTTCCGAATCGGGACATAAAAACAGCTCTGACATCTGTTTGTAACAATACATTTCAACGATTTCCATTTTTTCAATCGTGCGGTACGTCACAGCTTAAATCGTCATCGTTTCCTTTCCAGTTTCAAGGTCATCTGGTTTTACATTTTCTAAACAAATGGGCTGATTTTAGTGGAAATGGTAAGATTTAAAGATATTATTCCTGTAAACTAAAATCTTTTGCCGTCATAGATGTACTAAAACAAAAAAGAATCGCTTATTTCACGCGACTCCTACAGGAAAAAGCACAAGTCTTTGTGCTGTCAGAGACAAGTGAGACCCGACTCCTCGTCTAAGGACGATGAGACGCGGCTCACGTCTCGCCTGAGGAAAGCAAGTGAATGTAAGCGATTCGGAGGGTGATCGTCGTTTCTTATTGTGTGAGTAAGGGTGCCGGAGCTTCCCCTTGACCGAAGTGATGCAGGATTGCTTGAACGATGCGTTCAGACGCATGACCATCGCCATACGGGTTCGAGGCATGCGCCATCTCTTGATAAAGTGTTTCGTTCGTCAAAAGTTCCGTTGCCATCTGATAAATCGTCTCTTCTTCTGTACCGGCAAGCTTCAACGTTCCGGCAGCAATCCCTTCTGGACGCTCCGTCGTGTCGCGTAAGACAAGCACAGGTACACCAAGTGATGGCGCTTCTTCCTGTACGCCACCTGAATCAGTCAAGATTAAATGGGCACGGCTCGCGAAGTTGTGGAAGTCGAACACGTCGAGCGGAGCAATCAACGAAATCCGGTCATGCCCCTCAAAGACCGTCTTCGCTGCTTCTTGAACGACCGGATTGAGGTGGACCGGATAGACGACATGCGTATCCGGGAACGCATCGACGAGGCGACGAATCGCTCGGAACATCTGATGCATCTTCTCCCCTTGGTTCTCACGACGATGTGCCGTCATCAAGATCAACTTCCGGTCCCCGACCGTCTCGAGCATCGGATGGACGTAATCGGATTGGACGGTCGTCTGCAGAGCATCGATCGCCGTATTCCCCGTGATGTAGACACCAGTGTGACGATTTTCGGATGCGAGATTCGCTGCAGCTTGCGCTGTCGGAGCGAAATGTAAGTCCGCAAGCGTCGACGTCAACTGACGATTGACCTCTTCCGGGAACGGCGAGTATTTATTGTATGTCCGCAGTCCCGCCTCGACGTGACCGACCGCGATCTGATTGTAATAGGCAGCAAGGCTTCCGACAAATGTCGTCGTCGTGTCGCCATGGACGAGGACGAGATCCGGCTTGATTTCCTTCATGATCGCATCGAGTCCTTCAAGACCACGCGTCGTAATATCGACGAGTGTCTGACGTTGCTTCATGATATTCAAGTCGTGATCCGGTTCAATCTCGAACAAATCAAGCACTTGATCGAGCATTTCACGGTGCTGGGCAGTAATCGTAACATGAACATCAAAAGCAGGGTGTTGCTTCAGGGCATTGACGAGCGGTGCCATCTTGATAGCTTCCGGTCGTGTCCCGAAAATCGGCATGACTGTAATCGGCATGGTGACTTCCTCCTTTTTTCCTTTTTTCATTAAAGCATACTTCAGCAGTCTTGCGCAGTTTACGAAATAGCAACGAAAAGACCGCAGATCATCGTCTGCGGTCTTGTTGTGTATCTTACTGTTTTTACTTCGTTCCGAAGAGACGGTCTCCTGCATCACCGAGTCCTGGGACGATATATCCGTGGTCATCCAACTTCTCGTCGAGTGCCGCGAGATAGATGTCGACGTCCGGGTGTTCTTCTTGAACGCGTTTGACGCCTTCAGGTGCTGCACAGAGACATGCGAGCTTGATGCTCTTTGCCCCTTGTTTCTTCAGTGAGGAGATGGCGTCTGCCGCCGAACCACCTGTCGCAAGCATCGGGTCAACGACGACGAAATCACGTTCTGCGACGTCTGTCGGAAGCTTGAGGTAGTATTCCGTTGGCTCGAGTGTCTCCGGGTCACGGTACAAACCGATGTGACCGACTTTGACGTTCGGCATCATGCGGAGCATGCCGTCGACCATACCGAGACCGGCGCGGAGAATCGGGACGATCCCGAGTTTCTTGCCTTCGATCATCTTTTGCGTCGTCTTCGTGACCGGTGTCTCGATCGCGACATCTGTGAGTGGAAGGTCACGTGTGATTTCATATGCCATCAATGAAGCCACCTCGTCGACAAGTTCCCGGAATTGTTTCGTTCCTGTTTCGACTTTACGCATGATCGTCATCTTGTGCTGAATCAATGGGTGATCAAATACATGTACTTTACTCATTGTTTGCATCTCCTCTCCATTCTCTTTTCGCATTGTACTCTAAAAACGTACTGCTTGGGAACTGTTTTTTCGTCAGTTCCCGAGCGTACTCTTCCCTGATAGAATTGCTTTTGCGGCGTAAGACCATTCATTGTCCGGTTGTTTCGCGAGTTCTTGCAAGGTCGCACGATAATCACCTTTTTTATATTTTTGTTCATAGACCGCTTGCATCCAGAGGACGTCACTCATGTATCCGGACTTCGGGAAATCTTTCCGATAGGCAATATAATCCGCCTGTGTCGTCTGCTTGAGCTTTCCGGCAGCGATCAACTTATAGAAGCGTGCCATACCTGCTGTCTCTTTGTTCGTCAAGACGGATCCGGTCAAGACACTGTCTGCTCGTTTGTAGTCTTTCGCCTGAACAGCAGCAACCCCTTGCTCGAGCGCGTCTTTCGCAGACACTTTTGGCTCCTGCGTTTCCGTTTTTGTTTCCTTCTTCTCTGGCTTGATCGCTTTCGCCTTCTCTTGCTCACTTGCCAACTGTTCGTTTTTTTCTTTTAACTGTTCGACTTCCGTTTGCAGCGTTGCGAGTTGTTGCTCGACCTCTGTTTGTTTCGTTGCGACTGGTGTTGCGGGTTCGCTATCCAACTGTGTCCAGACGAGAACGAGAGAGATGACAGCAACGGCTCCACCAATCCACCATGGATTCAGTTTTCCGAGTCGCTTCCAGTCTTTCAATTGCGGATGATTCTGAACCGTCATGGGGAAGGATACCAATCGCTTCTGGGCAAGACGCTTCCCACCTGCTTTTCCTGCGATCGCCAGGCGATAACGATAGACTTCTGCTGGCATCGGTAAGGTCTTCCACTGTTCAAAACGAGCATCTGCCTGTTCATAAAATCCTGCCTGTTGCATGATGACGATTGCTTTGAAATCTTCGAGCATCCGGTGATATTCCCGGCGCTCGTGACTTTTATGAGTGAACCATTCTGTCAGGCGTTCCGTTTGAATGGCTTGAAGTTCTGATTGGATCAAGGTTGATAAGTTCACATTTATTTCCACCTTTATCTTTTTTTACTACGGTTAAGTATAGCAAAGATAACGCTTCCGCAAATGGTTCGTTTCCCCTATCTTCTTGACGAAGCATTGAAAAAACCTCTTGTTTTCGTACGTCAGTGTACGAAAACAAGAGGATGAATCGTTTAACGATGAGAATAGGATCGGAATACTTTTGTTTCCGTGATGCGTCCGTCTTCAATCCGCCAAATCCGGTCACAGACGTCAAGCATCCGTTCGTCATGCGTGATGACGATGACGGTCTTGTTAGAAAAATGCGCTTGTTGTTGCAACAGCTCCATCACCCGGCGACCATTCGGATAATCGAGACTTGCCGTCGGTTCATCCGCGAGTACAAGCCGTGGTTCATTGACGAAGGCCCGGGCAATCGCGACACGTTGTCGTTCGCCACCTGATAAGGCGTGCGGCAAATGGTCTTTCCGGTGCTCGAGTCCGAACACCGCGAGCGCCGATGTCACGTCAACGGTTCGCCCCGCTTCCTGCGCGACCAGCTCCAGTTGCTCTCCTGCTGTCAAAAATGGTACGAGATGCGATTCTTGAAAGATGAACCCGACTTCTTCGAGACGCAAACGACGACGTTCTTCGTCCGTTGCTTCACTGACGCACGTATCATCAAAGTAGACGGCACCGTTCGTTGGTGTCTGTAACAATCCAAGCAGCTGGAGTAATGTACTTTTCCCACTACCGCTCGGTCCGACGAGGGCAATCAACTCACCCGCTTCTGCCTGTAAGTTGATGTCATGCAGAACCGTCATCTCACCATAACTTTGCTCAATCTGATTTAATCGAATCATCCGTTCATTCCTCCCATCGCATCTGCCGCTTCGAGTTTCTTGACCATCCGTAACGGAACGAGCGCACCGAAGATTGCCGTTACGAGTAAAATGCCGCCGTACATCAGACTGGTCGACCATTCAAAACGGAATGGAAGATCCGCCGGTAAGAAACGACTTGTTAAATAGGTGATGGCGACGCTGACAGCAAAGGCGAGGCTCGTCAAGAGGATGACTTGTACGAGTAGACTCGCACCCATCGTCCGGGTCCGGATGCCGATTGCCTTCAAGACACCGAGCTGTTTCATCTTCTGCATCGTCAAGATATAGAAGAAGGCAGTCAGAATCAATGCCCCGATGACAACGAGTGCGACCCGCATCATCTGGAAGGAGTTTTGCTCCGCTGCATAGCCTGGTACGTTCTCAACGACTGCTTGTTTTGAGAAGACGACTTGATCCGTTTGCAACGACTGACCGATATACGCTGAGACGTATGATGCCCCCATCTTCGATTGCCATGCTTGCCAAGATTCATCCGTCATCCAGAGGACAGGTGCGTGACTATAACGTCCGTCCGTTACTGTACCGGCAATCCGGAACGTCTCTTTCGTCCGAAAATCCTTGATCGTATCGCCGACACGGGTTCCGCGTTGCTCTGCATACGCAGCATCGACGAGAACTTCACCTTTTTGCAACGATTGCAGCTGTTTTGGACCATAGTTCGTCGTCTGTGGTAACGCAAAGACCGTCACATCATCCTTCGTTCCATTCTTCTTCTCAAGCACCATGTTCTGGACACCGAGTGCTTCCGCGCCCTTTGGTGTCTCATCCGCCTGTAAGAACGAACGGGTCAGCTGCCCTTCCGCATCTTTACTCAGTGCAAACTGTTCGACCGGTAGATTACGGACGGCAGCCCCATTGTCGTAGGCCAGCCCGTCCGCAAGACCGGTGATCATCAAAATCAATAAGACGATCAACATCGTCACGATCGTCATCCAACTGAATCGTCCTTTCATCCGGACGAGTTCTTTCCACCCTAGTTTCATTGCGTGATCCCTCCTGTATGTTCGCTACAGGATTGATGATACGACTGCAATATGAACGGAACATGAACGCACGCGTCAAATGCGTAAAAAAGTCAATGTCACAGTCAGACCGGATGAATCAGACGACAAGTTCGCGTCCCCACCAAGTTGGCGCATCGTCTCTTTAACGATCGCAAGCCCGAGTCCCGTCCCGCGCGACGTTCGGGATGCATCGCCTTGATAAAAGCGTTCAAAGGCATGTTCCATCTGTTGTTCGGTCATACCTGGTCCTTCGTCCTTGATTCGGACGATGAC
Source organism: Exiguobacterium sp. U13-1 (assembly GCF_001750115.1). NCBI lineage: Bacteria > Bacillati > Bacillota > Bacilli > Caryophanales > Exiguobacterium > Exiguobacterium sp. U13-1. The sequence goes on from NZ_CP015731.1 coordinate 73,871, forward strand.
CTGATTCACTTGTTCTTCCGCTTGAATATGAATCGTCGCTCCTTCGGCTGAGACTGAGACGGCGTTTCGAATGACATTTTGGAAGACATGTTCGAGCGCACTGGCATCTGCTTGAATCTGTAGTGCTGGCGATACACCGAGTGCGACAGCGATGCCTTGCTCATCCAGCTGAAAGGCAAGTGTTGTGAGTGTCGTCTCTAGACTCGTTCGTAGATCAAGTAATTGTCGCTTGAAGCGCCGTCCTTCATCGAGCTTCGCTAAGATCAATAATTGACGCGTCAGCTCCGACATTCGCGCTGCCTCTTGTTGAATGATCGTCCGTTTCGCTTCATCCTCGCTTGCGACATGTAATTGTCCAGCGTACCCTGAGATCGTCGTCAGCGGCGACTGAAATTCATGCGAGACGTTTGCAACGAACCGGCGTCGTTCCGTATCAGACGCTTCGACTGCCGTTGCCATCTCGTCAAAGCGTCGGGACAGTTCTCCAATCTCATCGCGTGCCTTCGTTCCGACGCGGATTCCGTAGTCACCGTCCGCCATCTGTTCCGTCGCTTTTGTCAGGCGCCGGATCGGACGCACGAGATACCGGATTGAGAAGACGAGCAAGAGAAAGCTGATCACGACAAGCAGTCCGAGGAACAGACCAACAAACAGGTGCAACTCACGGATCTGCCGACTTAAGTCCGGACGGACGAAGATCGCGTCCGTTCCTTGCGATGTTTTGACTGATGTGCCGTACGTATTGATGACCTCGTTATCGAACAGACCGAGCAGGAACAGATGGAACGGATACTCGCGCATCCCGTAATACGGGTGACCGTCCTTCACTTGCTCGATGACTTGACTCGAAAGCGTTTCATTGCGAAATGTGTTTCCGTAACGCTCGATTCCGTCATCTGTTTGTACATATAGTTGAAAGCCAGTTGCTTGTAACATCCGGTAAAACGATTCCGTCTTTCCGTCACCGTGCGTCTCATAATAATCGATCGCTGTCTCGACCGCTTCCTCGACTTTTTGGCTATAGCTGTCCTGCCAGAACGAATAGTAGGCGATGTTACTGATTAAAAGAGCAAGCAGGGCGGACACGAGTAAGACGACACAGACGAGTCCGACAATCTTTGTATAGAGGCTCCTCATGCTTCGACCTCCAACCGGTACCCGAGTCCGCGAACGGTCTCGATCTTCACCTGATTCGTCTCCTTTAAGCGTCCACGAAGTCGTTTGATGTGAACATCAATCGTCCGATCGTCTCCCATGAAATCAAGTCCCCAGACGTGTTCGATCAATTCTTCGCGGCTGAAGACCCGTCCCGGAAAACTTGCCAGCTGATGTAATAATTCGAACTCGCGCCGCGGGAGTGTCCACTCGGTCGACTGGATCGTCACGAGCTGACTGCGTTTATCAATCGTGACATCCCCGAGATGTAGGACGGGTTGCGCCGCTTTTTGATAGCGCCGAGCCACGGCGTGAAGCCGAAACACTAATTCTTCCGGATCGAACGGCTTTGTGATGTAATCATCAGCACCTGCTGCAAAACCATCTCGCTTATCCGTTAGTTCACCGAGCGCCGTCAGCATCAAGATCGGGATGTCCCCGTTTTGCCGTAATCGCTCACACAGGACGAGACCGGTCTGCCCGGGGAGCAAGACGTCGAGCACGGCTGCTTCAAACGTCATCGTCTCGATCCAAGCGAGCGCTTCGTTTCCGTCTGCTGTCGCTCGGACGGAATGTCCATCGGCTTGTAACGTTGAACAGACGAGTGCTTGAATATGTGGATCATCTTCAACGACTAGAATATACATCGTACGCCTCCTTTTTTAGACAAACAAAAATCCCCTTCCCCTTCTCATAACGAAAAGGACGAAGGGGATGACGGTCACCCGCGCTCTGGGTAGAGTGGGAAACGACCTGTCAAAGCAACGACACGCTCGCGTGCTTGTGCGAGAACGTCTGCTTCTTCTGGATGGTTCAAGACGAGTTCGATCAACTCGGCGATTTCTTTCATCTCGGCTTCCTTGAAGCCACGTGATGTCATCGCTGCCGTTCCAATCCGGATACCACTCGTGACGAACGGGCTCGCTGGATCGAACGGAATCGTGTTCTTGTTGACCGTGATGCCAGCTTCGTCAAGTGCATGCTCTGCGAGTTTCCCTGTGATACCGAGCGGTTGTAAGTCGACGAGGAGCAAGTGATTGTCCGTTCCGCCTGAGACGATCCGGAGTCCACGCTTCGTCAATTCCTCACCGAGGACTTTTGCGTTCGTGACGACTTGACCGATGTAGTCCTTGAACTCTGGTGCAAGAGCTTCACCGAACGCGACAGCTTTCGCGGCGATGACATGCATGAGTGGACCACCTTGGATGCCTGGGAAAATGGCTTTATCGATTGCTTTCGCATGCTCTTCTTTACAGAGGATCATCCCACCACGTGGACCACGCAACGTCTTATGCGTCGTCGTCGTGACGAAGTGTGCATGCTCGACTGGGTTCGGGTGCTGACCTGCTGCGACAAGTCCAGCGATGTGTGCCATGTCGACCATCAAGTAAGCACCGACGCTGTCTGCGATTTCACGGAAACGTTTGAAGTCGATGACACGCGGATACGCCGATGCGCCCGCGACGATTAATTTTGGTTTATGCTCTTCTGCTAATTTCGCGACGACATCGTAATCAATCATCTCTGTCTCTTGATCGACACCGTATTCCACGAAGTTGTACTGGACACCGGAGAAATTGACGGGGCTACCGTGCGTCAGATGGCCACCGTGCGAGAGGTTCATCCCGAGGACCGTATCGCCCTGCTCGAGAATCGTGAAGTAAACCGCCATGTTCGCTTGTGCACCCGAGTGTGGTTGCACGTTCGCGTGCTCCGCACCGAAGATTTCCTTCGCGCGGTCGCGTGCTAAATTCTCAGCGAGATCGACATACTCACAGCCACCATAATAACGACGACCTGGGTAACCTTCTGCGTACTTGTTCGTCAAGACACTGCCTTGTGCTTCCATGACAGCTTGCGAGACGAAGTTCTCGGATGCGATCAATTCGATGTTATCCCGTTGACGACCTAGTTCCTGGCGCATTGCCGAAAAGAGTGCCTCATCTTGTTGTTTCAGATACGTAAGCGGTGTTTGTTCCATCTGAATTCCCCCATTTCATTTCGATAGACCTATCTTAACACGAATGTTTCGTTCCCGGCATCCCTAAAAACAACATCAAAAAAGCAAGGGGTGCGCAACCCCTTGCATCAATCATTCGTATTTAGCACGTGCCCCACCGATTAATTTCGGTCGTGTCACGGCTGCCGTTACGTGTGCCTCACCGATTTCCTTGTGCGGCAAGCGCACAGGAATCGCAACAGCTTTCAAGTGCATGCCGATGAACGTATCGCCGATATCGATTCCGGCGTCTGCCTGAATCGCTTCGACGACGACCGGTGCCGAGAAGCGTTGATACGCAGCACTCGCCATCGATCCACCTGCTTCCGGAACGGGAACGACCGTTACTGGATCAAGTCCGAGTCGTTCTGCCGTTTGCCGCTCAAGTGTCAATGCTCGGTTGATGTGCTCACAGCCTTGGAAGGCAAGATCGACTTGATGCGACCGACGAAAGGCATCGAAGACATCGAACAAGGCGTCCGCGACTTCCGGTGAACCAGCTTTGCCGATTTGTTTACCGATGACCTCACTCGTCGAACAGCCGATCACGAGCAATTTTCCTTTTAAGGAAAATCGTTCATCCAGAGCGTTCAGTGCTTCTTCTAAATCGTGCTGGATGCGTGTCAAGTCCATTACTTCACCTCATAATCTGAGATTTTGCAAACGCGGTTCTCATGACGCCCGCCTTCGAATTCCGTTTCAAGCCAAAGTTGTGCGATCTCACGAGCCAGTCCTGGACCGATGACGCGTTCGCCCATCGTCAAGATGTTCGAATCGTTGTGCTGACGCGTCGCTTTCGCACTGAACGTATCATGGACGAGTGCTGCTCGGATGCCCTTGACCTTGTTCGCTGCGATTCCGATCCCGATGCCTGTTCCACAAATCAAGATACCACGATCAAACTCTCCGTTCGCGACTGCCTCAGCGACTGGAATCGCGACATCCGGATAATCGATCGAGTCGGCTGAATGCGTACCGAAGTCCGTATAGTCGATGCCGAGCTCTTGTAAGAGGTCGTTGATTTCTGCCTTTAACTTAAAACCGCCATGATCCGCGCCGATTGCTACTTTCATCTTTACTATTCCCCCGTTTGTTTAGGTTGTTTTTTCGGAAGTTTCCGTGTATCCGGAGCTTTTCTTCCGTTTCCGTTCTGCGTCAATTTTAACACAAGACGGTTGACGAGGGGTTCGAGTTCATTGCGTACTTGACGATAGACATTCATCGATCCGCCGTACGGGTCGTTGATATCCCGTTCAAGCCCTGTCACGTATTCATATAAGGTGAACGTCCGTTCCTTCAGTTCCGGATACCGTTCACCGACTTCCTGCTTGTGCTGACGCGTCATTGTCAAGATGATGTCAGACCAACGTCCGAGTACATCATCAAAGACTTGCGTATAGTGCTCGAGTTCGATACCGCGCTCACGTAACACTTGTAAGGCGTTCTCGGACGCATCAAATCCTTGCATCGAACGTAGTCCTGCTGAACGGACGTCGAATTCCTGATCAGCGACCTTAGAGCGTAGTAACGCCATCGCCATCGGGCTACGGCATGTATTTCCTGTACAGATGAATAAAACGCGACGTGTGCTCATCTCCGTATCCTCCTTCTTCAAGGGCGAATGACCCGACCACCTGCTGCTTTATGGAGGCGGTTGCGGACCGCAAGCCCCACCCCTTCTTCTGATAGGTCTCGTACAAAAATCTGATCCACCGTCGTCTGATCAAATCGCCGTAAACAATCGTAAAGACGTTGTGCCGCCGTCTCCATCGAGTTACCAAGGGAGCAGCGAACATCTGCGTCGACATCCTCCCCATCAAACAGGAGAACGCCCGTCTTGTGTCCGGTTTGTCGTGCATCATCGATGAGTTGCTGTAAGAATGAAAGATCTCCCTCAACTACGGACAGTGTTGCTTCCGGTGCATAGTGAGTATATTTCATCCCGGGTGCCTTCGGTGTAACATCTTTCATCGATAAGGCAGGATCGAGTGTGACAGGACCGATGACCGACTCGATTTGTTCGCGTGTCACGCCGCCCGGTCGTAAAATCGCCGGTGGCGTCATCGTACAATCGATGACAGTCGATTCGACCCCGATGCCCGTTTCCCCTCCATCGACGATCGCAGCGATGCGTCCCGAGAGGTCATGTGCGACGTGCGCAGATGACGTCGGTGAAGGTTTTCCGGAACGGTTGGCACTCGGTGCTGCGAGACCCAACCCTGTCGCCTCAATCAAGCGAAGCGCGAGCGGATGGTCTGGCATCCGTAATCCGATCGTATCTAGTCCTGCTGTGACGAGTGTGGATGCGGTGCCGTTCGATTCGAGGATGATCGTCAAGGCTCCTGGCCAGAACGCCTCCATCAAACGTGCCGCAACATCTGGAATGTGCGTGACGAACTGATGTGCCTGTTCTACGGATGCGACGTGGACAATCAGTGGATTGTCAGAAGGTCGACCCTTCGCGGCGAAGATTCGCCGAACAGCCGCTTCGTTCGTTGCGTCCCCTGCGAGACCATAGACAGTCTCGGTCGGCATCGCCACGACCTCTCCTTCCTGCAATAACCGAACTGCTTCATCCATCGTCTGTAAGTCAATCATTTCCGTCTTCACGCTGTACAATCCTTTCGTTCCGCATACACGATACGGTCTTTACCGTTTATATCTTTTAAAATACCCGTTTCCGCATTTGGATAACGTTCTTTTAACATCATTTGCACTTCTGGTCCTTGATTGTGTCCAATTTCAAACGCAATCAGTCGGAAATCGTCGCGTAGGACCCGTCCACTCTCTTCGACGAGACGTCGGTAAAAGACGAGACCGTCTTTTCCGCCAAACAGGGCGAGATGTGGTTCATGATCGAATACGACTTCACTGAGTAATTCCTCTTCCTCGATATAAGGAGGATTCGAAACAAGCACCCGCACGGAATTATCCGCAAGTGGCGCTAGTAAATCTCCTTCAAGGAACGTCACGTCTCCACCAAGCGCTGCTTGATTTTGCTTCGCGACCGTAATAGCGGCCGGTGAAATATCGACAGTCGTGACCGGTTGCTCGAGTTCGAGGGCGAGCGTGATTCCGATCGCTCCACTCCCAGTTCCGATGTCGACGATCTGTCCCGCGGTGAACGACTCACGTTTGAGACGCTCCGTGACGAAGACGATCAACTCTTCCGTTTCCGGTCGTGGAATCAAGACATCCGGTGTGACACGGAAATCCCGCCCATAAAACGGCTGATAGCCGATTAAATGCTGCACGGGCACGCCGTGAACATGAGCAAGCAAGTATTCACTGAAACGTAAATCTTGCTCCGGTGTCAATTCATCTGATAGACGGACAAGGAGTCCGGTCCGGTCGACATCCAAGACGTGCATGAGTAACCATTCGGCACTTGAACCCTCGCGTCCTGCTTGTTCCATCATCGTTTTTGCCTCATTTAGACGTTTTGCGATCCGCATCAGTTTGCCGCCTCCGATGCCCGTGCCTGATGTTCCATGACGAGCGTATCGATGACTTCATCCATCTCGCCTTGCAAGATTCGGTCAAGCTTTTGAATCGTCAATCCGATGCGATGGTCCGTCACGCGATTTTGTGCGAAATTATACGTCCGGATTCGTTCCGAACGGTCACCCGTACCCACTGCCGACTTTCGTTTTTCATCATATTCAGCTTGCTGTTCGCGTTGAATCTTGTCGTAGACACGCGCGCGCAAGACCTTCATCGCTTTTTCCTTGTTCTTGATTTGCGACTTCTCATCCTGACAGCTGGCGACGATTCCCGTCGGCACGTGCGTGACACGGACAGCGGACTGTGTCGTATTGACGGACTGGCCACCCGGTCCACTCGACGTGAACGTATCGACTCGGACATCCTTATCATGGATTTCGACTTCGACGTCTTCTGCTTCCGGCAACACCGCAACCGTTGCAGTAGATGTATGAATCCGTCCACCGGATTCCGTTGACGGAACGCGTTGGACGCGGTGTGCCCCGTTCTCGTACTTCAACTTCGAATAAGCACCCGTTCCTTTGATAATGAAGATGATCTCTTTGTAGCCACCGAGTTCCGTGTAGCTTGCATCGATGATCTCAATCTTCCAGCTCTGTTTCTCAGCAAACTTCGAGTACATCTTGAAAAGGTCACCCGCAAATAAGGCTGCCTCGTCTCCGCCTGCCGCACCACGAATCTCGACGATGACGTTCTTATCGTCATTCGGATCCTTCGGTAATAATAAAGCTTTCAGCTTGGCTTCGAGCTCTTTGATCTCCGGCTCAAGCATCGCGACTTCTTCCTTCGCAAGGTCGCGCATCTCAGGATCCGTTAACATCTGGCGTGCCTCTTGATAAGCTTCCATCTTCTCGCGGTAGACGCGATAGGTCTCAACGGTCGGCGCAAGTTGTGACTGCTCCTTTGAGACCTCTCGCAATTGATTCGTATCATTGATGATGGCTGGATCAGCCAACATATCATTCAGTTTTTCATAACGATCCTCTAACGCACTCAATCGATCCAACATCTCGGTCATCCTTCCTGGCGGTTCTTCTGTCGTCAGTATAGCAAATATTGCGATCAATGGCGTCATCGTCTTCTTGAAAAGAAACGTTGACAGACGGGTTTTAAATTCCTATAATTGGTGTATTAATTGAATTAGTACACTTAAGGAGGTGAAGAAATGTTCACCGTTGATCCGAAAAGTCCGTTACCGATATATGAACAGTTGGTCGCTCAAATCATCCGCTCGATTGCCCGTGGTCTACTCCGCTCCGGCGAACAGATGCCATCCGTCCGTGAACTTGCCGGTACACTCCTTGTCAATCCGAACACTGTCTCCCGCGCCTATCAGGAACTCGAGAGCCGCAACTTCATCGTCACGATGCGCGGTAAAGGCTCCTTCATCTCAGACATCCCACTTCATGAAGTCAAACAAGCCGCCATCCAAGATCCACTCATCCGCCTTTGTGCCATCGCCGACGAATTATCCATCTCAAACGAAGAACTTTATCAACACATTTTACACATAAGGGAGGATTCCTCATGTTGACCGTTTCTCATCTGACGAAACAAATTGACCGTACCATGATTTATGAAAATGCATCCTTCACCCTGCCGGCAGGAACGATTACTGCCTTGATTGGTCGTAATGGTGCCGGAAAAACGACATTACTGAAAACACTCGTTGGAGCGCTCGAGCCGACCCGCGGGAAAGTCGAATGGAATGGTGAGTCGATCCATCACGTTCCGAAGACGCGGGAGCACCTTTTCCTCGTTCCGGATTCTGTTTCCGTCTACCGCCAGATGACGCTCGGTGAACTGATCAACTTCTACCACGTCTTTTATCCGAACTTCGAGAAGACATATATCGAAAACTACTGCCGCTCGTCGAATCTCGATCGCGGACGTCGCGTCACTTCTTTATCGAAGGGACAAGCCCAATTGTTCCTTCTCCAACTCGCGTTTGCAACGAATGCCCCCGTTCTGTTGCTCGATGAACCAACCGATGGACTTGACCGGATCAATAAACGTGATTATCTGAAACAACTCGTCTCGTTACTTGCGGAGCGTCAGACAGCCGTTCTGATTGCTTCCCATCAACTCGAAGAACTCGATTCCCTTGCCGACCGCGTCATGACGATCGAAAAACACCTCGTCCGCGAACCGAAGGCACTCGATGATGCCAAAGCTAGCATGCAGAAATGGCAAGTCGTCTATGAAGACGTTCCAGAGCTCAGTCATGCCGATCTCCACGTCTTATCCCAAACGGGTCGGGTCGTGACGTTACTCGTCTTATCCGATGCAGGCGCGCAGTATCTTGAAACGACGCGTCCTCTATTAAAGGATGCTTTGCCGGTGCAGATGGAAGATTACTTCTTAGGGACATTTGGAGGGAAACGACATGGTTAAGCATTTGATCCGCTATCACATCAAGCAAGGCATCTGGCCACTCGCTTGTTTTATTCTACTGGCGATCTTCAGTTATGGGTTCGGCAGTTATACTGTTATCAATGAATTTGAAAAATACGATGTGTCTCAGCAACCCGAGCTACTCAACACCGTACTCGTCAGTCCGTTTTTCGCTGGATTCGCTGCAATTCTGATTGCGGTCTTTGCAATCCTGATGCTCGGTTCGGAGCGTGGGAGTGGTCGCAGCCTGATTTTACATGCGTTGCCGTTCCCGAAGGTCTGGCTGTTCTGGATCAAATGGGCGATTGGCGTCGTGACGTTGATCGTCTTCCCGATCATCGGCTTTTTCGTCAGTTGGTCATTACTGCAAGGATTCGGTATCAATCCGTTTGATTACGTCACGTGGTCGTCACTCCTTCAAGATTTTGGTCTATTCCTTCTATTTGATGTGACGATTTTAACAATCTTCTTATTCGCCGGAACAGTTGCCGGTGACATCATCGGACAACTGTTACTCGGAACGTTCTTCTTGTTCTTGAATTACTTCACGTATTTCAGTATCTATGCTATCGGTCAACTGGGTTTTGGCGTGGGCTATGAAGAGTTAGACAAACCAACAAGCTTTTTGATGACGATCACGACGCCATTTGCGCTCTTCTTCGAGTACAATACCGATTTCAACATCACCTATGCTGTGTTGTTCAGTTTAGCCTTGACGGTCATCTTACTGATTTTCGGTAGTCGTCTCTATGTCAAAGGTGCGAACGAACGTCTCGGGCGTTTCACGATTTTCCCAAAATTACATCCAGCACTCATCATCACCTTCTCGATCTATACGACAATCCTACTCGCGGGAATCATCGGTCTGATTTCGTCCGAGAATCAATTCCTGTACTGGCTCGCAATCGCGATTCTCGCCTGGCCGACGTTCAGCTCTTATCGTCGGATGATTGGGTGGAGTCGCTAATGCAACGAATGGACCTTCTGAAATGACTTTTCAGAAGGTCCATTTTTTTGTCATCGATTCTTCACAAAGCTTTACAAACGATAAACATGGATTTCACATTCTATCCGTAAGGTGGAGTTTGTAGGTCGTATCGATCATCAAACCCCAGCACCTTTCGAGGAGGAACCCTTATGAAATTAAAACGTATCATTCCGATTTTTGCCTTATCAACCCTTTCCCTCAGTACGATGTTCTCGATGCCTGAAGCAGAAGCAAAGACGAAACCTGTTAAATCACCGGAAATCCGGAACGTCATCTTCTTGATCGGCGACGGGATGGGGGTCTCGTATACATCAGCACATCGTTACTTAAAGAACGATCCATCGACACCGGTTGCTGAAAAAACAGCGTTTGACCAATACCTCGTTGGTCAACAGATGACTTATCCGGAAGATCCGAAGGAAAACGTCACCGATTCCGCCTCCGCAGCAACAGCGATGTCATCCGGCATCAAGACGTATAATGCAGCGATTGCCGTTGATAACGATAAATCGGAAGTCAAGACCGTCCTTGAAGCAGCGAAAGAACGTGGTAAGTCAACAGGACTCGTTGCAACATCGGAAATCACGCATGCGACACCTGCTTCGTTCGGTGCTCATGATGAGAGCCGAAAGAACATGAACGCGATCGCAGACGATTACTTCAAGGAACGCGTCAATGGGAAGCATAAAATTGACGTCATGCTCGGTGGCGGTAAGTCGAACTTCGTCCGTCCGGATGTTGATTTGACGAAAGCATTCAAAAAAGACGGTTACAGTTACGTCACGGATCTGGATCAATTGCAAGGTGATAAAAACAAACAAGTCCTCGGTCTGTTCGCAGATGGTGGATTACCAAAACGGATTGACCGCGAAAACTCGGTCCCATCACTTGAACAAATGACGAACTCTGCCATTAAGCGACTCGACTCGAATAAAAAAGGATTCTTCCTGATGGTCGAAGGTAGCCAAGTCGACTGGGCCGGTCATGACAATGATATCGTCGGTGCCATGAGTGAGATGGAAGACTTCGAGCGGGCATTCAAAGCCGCGATCGCATTTGCAAAGAAGGATAAACATACACTCGTCGTCGCGACAGCTGACCACTCAACGGGTGGATATTCAATCGGTGCAGATGGCATCTATAACTGGTTCGCTGAACCGATCAAAGCGGCAAAGAAAACACCTGACTTCATGGCGCAAAAAATCGTCGATGGTGCGGACGTCCGCAAGACGTTGACGACGTATATCGATCAGGACAAACTCGCCTTGACGGACAAAGAAATCGATAGCGTCTCCCGCGCTGCTGAATCGAAGAAATTACTCGAGATCGATAATGCGATTGAAGAAATCTTCAACGAACGCTCGCATACAGGCTGGACTACAGGTGGACATACAGGTGAAGACGTACCGGTCTATGCGTTCGGTCCTGCTAAAGAACGTTTCGCGGGACAAGTCGACAACACGGATCACGCGAAAATCATCTTCGATCTCTTGAAATCGAAGAAATAAGGAGAATGTTCATGAGACAGATACTTGCTACTTTGATGCTCGGGACGGTGCTCGCTGGTTGTGGCACTTCAGCATCACAAGACACACCAAAAGAACCAGCGTCTGCGAAACAGGAGCAGCCGGTATCGCTTGAAAAAACAAGCGCCTACGTTCCAAACCCGCAAATTCCAGATGATCGCGATTTGACAAAAATCGATCAGACCGTCACGGATGATAAGGGCGACCTGACGCTTAAACAATTCAAACGAGTGAACGAAACACGGAAGATTGGTCCGATCGAGATGACGATCGAAGAGATCAAAGTATTCCATGCTCGTCCAAGCTATGGCATGATTGATTTCTTCCATGGCTTTACGCACGATGAATCCTTTGATTTGATCAAGACACGGGTCACGATCAAGAACACAAGTAATGAACCGGTCACGTTCAATCCTGTCGCCCACTTCAAACTCGATGCTGCGGCAGAAAAGACGCTCGAGGAGGACGTCTATTTGGAGTCGCTTGCGAAGACTTATGCCCCGTCCGAGTCACGGAGTGGTAACTTAGGCTTCATCTTGGAACATCCGGTTGACTCGATTGAACTCTTGACGAGTGATGTTCTCGATGAAAAACAAGATGTCCTCAAAAAAGGAACGACGTTTTCGACGTCTCTTCGTTGACTGACATTCACACTTCTACGCTCTATCTATTTTCCGGTCATGTCCGGATCATAGGTGGAGCTATTTTGATGCCTGTAATCGTTCCATGCTACACTAAAGACATTATTTGAGTGTAAAGGACGGATCATATGCCGAAGTATTTAAACATCTATCACGAGCTCGCACAGCGGATTCAGGAAGGAACGCTCCCGGCCGAAACGAAATTACCTTCTGAAACGGAATTGATGCATGAATTCGAGGCGAGCCGCGGAACGGTTCGAAAAGCGATTGATGCCCTGCAAGAAAAAGGCTTCGTCCGTAAACACCAGGGGAAAGGTGTCTTCGTCCTGTCGCAAGAAGCGATCGAGTTCCAATTCAACGGCATCGTCAGCTTCTCGGAAGCACATCGCCGGATGGGGCGTCATACCGTCGAGACGGATGTCTTATCCTGCGAAGTCCTTTCCGCTTCTGCTGAACTCGCTTCGTTATTACATGTGGCACAAGGAACGGACGTGACGCGCATCGAGCGAATTCGCCAAATCGATGGTGAACGTGTCATCCGTGACATCAATCATTTCGTGACAGCACTCGTACCCGGACTCACGACTGACATCGCTCAAGGTTCGATCTATCAGTACATCGAAGAGACACTTGGTCGGCAAATCAGCTACGCAAAACGAAAAATCGAAGCTCGCCCTGCGACAATGGAAGACCAAGAACGACTCGACCTTCACGATATGACGCATGTCATCGTTGTCACGAACGATACGTATTTCTATGAAGGACAACATTTCGAACGGACGGAATCGCGTCACCGGCTCGATAAGTTTCAGTTCACTGATATTGCCCGTCGTTGAATATAGGCTGCAAGATGAGGGAATTCGTAGATGACGGATTCTCTCTTTTTTATTCTCCCCAACTTATCTATATAAGTTCTTGACCAACTTATATAGATAAGTTAAGATAAGTGTGCGCAGATAAGAAAACGTTTTCATTTTAAAAGTGGTCGAGTATGTCACTTCCAAAAAGGAGCATCGAGATGAAACCAAACTATCGTCAGATTGCAGAGCAAATCATTGAGAACATCGGAGGTAAGGAGAACGTTGAGCAGGCAGCTCACTGTGTCACCCGTCTTCGTTTAACGCTTAAGAATCAAGAGCTTGTCGATCAAGAAGCCTTACTTGAAGTTCCGCTCGTCAAAGGCGCGTTCTTGAACGCGGGTGTCTATCAAATCGTCATTGGTGCCGGAGACGTCGACCGGGTCTATGCAGAATTCATTCAATTAACCGGTTTACAGGCAACAACGATCGCAGATGTTAAATCGTCTGGCGCTGCCAAGATGAATCCGTTCCAAAAGTTGATCAAAGTCTTTTCTGATGTCTTCATGCCTATCATCCCGGCGATCATCGTTGCTGGTCTCTTAATGGGAATCAATAATCTATTCGGTATCGAGTTCGGTGGCAAGACGATGATCGATCGTTATCCAAACTTACAAGGACTTTGGGATCTCATCAATATGATGGCAAACACGGCCTTCGTCTTCCTCCCGGCACTCGTCGGTTGGTCAGCGACGAAACGCTTCGGTGGAAGTGAGATTCTCGGGATTGTCATGGGTCTGATGCTTGTTCACCCAGATCTCTTAAACGCTTGGAACTACGGACAAAGTGCTCTAAAAGGTGAAATCCCGACGTTCAACATTCTCGGTCTCTTTGAAATTGAAAAAGTCGGTTATCAGGGACAAATCCTCCCTGTACTCGCCGCTGCTTATGTTCTCAGTACGATTGAACGTTGGCTCAAAAAACGGGTACCGAATGCGATTCAATTACTCGTCGTACCGATTACGACGATCACATTGACGGGCTTCCTCGCCCTTGCCGTCATCGGACCGGTCACGCGTCAAGTCGGTGACTGGATTACGATCGGTGTCGTCAATACGTTCGAAGCTGTTCCGTTACTTGGTGCCTTACTCTTCGGCGCACTCTATGCGCCGCTCGTCATTACCGGCATGCACCACATGTTCATCGCCGTTGATCTACAGTTGATCGGACAAAGCGGAACGACGTTCATCTGGCCGATGATCGCGATTTCGAACATCGCCCAAGGTTCAGCAACACTCGCGATGCTTTTCCTCGCGAAAAACGTTAACGATAAAAACATGGCATCAACGTCCGCTTTATCCGCCTACTTCGGGATCACGGAACCAGCGATGTTCGGGGTCAATCTCCGATTCAAATATCCGTTTTACGCGGCACTCGTCGGTTCAGCGATCGCGTCAGCTTTCATCGCCGTCAGTGGCGTTCTTGCTCCTGCGATCGGTGTTGGCGGATTACCTGCTTTCATTTCGATCGTACCAGGCTCGATTCTGTCATTCATCGTCGGCATGGTGATAGCGATCATCGTTCCTGTCGCCTGTACGTTCCTGTTCCACTATGTCTCAACGAAACGCGCAAAAAAAGCTGCCCTGAAAAAAGCAGCGTAATTCTAGAAAGGTGTGTATCTAATGATCACGACAACCGATTGGCGCAAATCCGCCGTTTATCAAATCTATCCGAAGAGTTTTTATAGTCCGGAGGGCAAAGCGACCGGTACGTTACGTGGCGTCACTGCCAAACTCGATTATCTGGCGGATCTTGGTGTCGATTACCTTTGGTTGACGCCGGTCTATGCTTCACCTCAGAACGACAATGGCTATGATGTCAGTGATTATTACGCGATTGATCCATCCTACGGAACAATGGACGATTTCGAGACGTTACTTGCAGAAGCAAAACAACGCGGTCTGTCTGTCATGATGGATATCGTCGTCAACCATTGCTCGACGTCGCACTCTTGGTTCGAAGAAGGACGTCACCCGGACAGCCCGTATCACGACTATTTTATCTGGCGCGATACACCGAACGACTGGGTATCGAAATTCGGCGGTCCCGCTTGGTCATTTGATGAGGTAGCTGGCAAGTATTACTTGCACCTGTTCGACAAGACACAAGCGGATCTGAACTGGGAAAATCCACGTTTACGGGAAGATGTTTACAACATGATGCGCTTTTGGCGGGATAAAGGGGTCAGTGGCTTCCGACTCGATGTCATCAATTTGATTTCAAAAACGCCAGGTCTTCCGAACGATCCAGCAGGAGACGGTCGTTCGTATTATACGGACGGACCGAACGTCCACTACTACTTGCAAGAGATGAACGCAGAAGTCTTTGCCGGACACGATCTCTTGACCGTCGGTGAGATGTCGTCGACGTCACTTGAACACTGCCTTCGTTATTCATCACTTGATGAACAAGAACTGAAGATGACGTTCAACTTTCATCATTTGAAGGTCGATTATCCGAACGGTGAAAAATGGACGGCAGCACCGTTTGATTTCAAGCAACTGAAACAGATTTTCTCCGACTGGCAATTCGGCATGAACGGACAAGCCTGGAACGCAATTTTTTGGTGCAATCATGACCAACCACGCGTCGTCAGCCGATTTGGTGATGACGTCACGTATCGCGTCGAAAGTGCGAAGATGCTCGCGACGACGCTTCACGGTTTGCAAGGTACACCGTACATCTATCAAGGAGAAGAGATCGGCATGCCGAATCCGGACTTCACGGATTTGTCCGACTACCGCGATGTCGAGACATTGAACGCCTATCAGGAAGCTCGGAACAACGGTATATCGGAAGAAGCGATTCTCGCTGCGATTCGTCAAAAATCGCGTGATAATGCGCGGACGCCGATGCCATGGTCAGACGCACTCAACGGTGGCTTTAGTACAAGCGATCCGTGGATACCGGTCTCGCCGACGTATGACCAGATCAATGTCGAGTCGGCTGTCGCAAACCCTGACTCGGTCTATCATCATTACAAACGATTGATTCAACTCCGTAAACAGTATGACGTGCTCACGGATGGTTCGTACCGTCTGTTGACACCAGACGATCCGTCACTCTGGGCGTACGAACGCGTAACGAACGAGGAAGAGTTGCTTGTCGTTTCGAACTTCTACGGAACAGACACGACGTTCACGTTACCTCGTGACGGGTCGGACTATACGGTGTTGATTCACAATTATCAGCAGATACAGACAGAGGGTCAAACTCTGACGTTACGTCCTTATGAATCCTTGATGCTTTATCGTAAAAAGTGATGCATCTCTCGTTGTTCTCTTGATCAAATAAAAAGGGAAATCACCATCCGAGTACATGACCCGGAACGTGATCTCCCTTTTCTCATACTTCATCATACACGAACTCGTTTTTAGAGCATGTATCCTACGAAACCTTCCGATTCGCTTCTTCTCGTTTCAACTGTTCGCGGAACAGTCGTGTCTCGGCAATAACGACACCAGACAATCCAATTAAACCAATCAAGTTCGGAATCGCCATCAATCCGTTGAAGACATCGGAAATCGCCCAGACCATGTTCAAGTTCGTCGTCATCGCACCCGCTCCGGCGACTAAGACGAACAGGATGCGGTACGGTAGGATTGATTTTTGACCAAACAGATAATAGATCGATTTTTCCCCATAATATGACCACCCAAGGACCGTCGAGTAAGCGAACATGACGAGACCGATCGTAACGATGTATTTCCCAGCAGGACCGAGGAAGACTTCGAAGCTCGCCGTCGTCAATTCAACACCCTCCAATTTCGTATCGAGCTGCCCTCCCATGACGAGCGTCAGGCCCGTGATCGAACAGACGACCAATGTATCGAGGAACACTTGCGTCATCGAGACGAGCGCTTGACGCCCCGGGAAGTCCGTCTTCGCAGCAGCGGCTGCGATCGGTGCTGAACCAAGTCCTGCTTCGTTCGAGAAGACACCACGCGCGACACCGTAACGAATTGCCGCCCCGATTGCCCCACCCGTGATTGCCTCGTTTGAGAACGTACTACTGAAGATCGTTGAAATCGCACCTGGAATCAGATCATAGTTCATGATGAGAATCAGCAAGCCACTTCCGACATAGAAGAAAATCATGAACGGAACGAACAGACTGACGACTTTCCCGATTGACTTGACCCCACCGAGAATGACGACACCCGTCAGTACCATCAATACGATCCCCGTCACGTAAAGTGGCACATCAAACGTTGATTTCATCGCGAGGGCGACCGAGTTCGTCTGGACCCCGTTTCCGATCCCGAACGCAGCGATCGAAGCGAACGCGGCAAACAAGACACCGAGCCATTTCTGCTTCAGTCCACGCTCGAGGTAATACATCGGTCCCCCTGCCATCTGTCCTTTTTCATCAACGACACGATATTTGACGGCAAGAATCGCTTCCGCGTATTTCGTCGCCATCCCGAACAGACCGGACAGCCACATCCAGACGATCGCGCCTGGTCCCCCGAGGACGACGGCGGTTGCGACACCGACGATATTTCCCGTACCGACGGTCGCAGCCAGTGCCGTCATCAACGCTTGAAAGTGACTGATGTCACCTTCTGACTTATCGTCCTGATGCTTTGAAAACGCAAGCTTCAGCGCATACGGCAGTTTGGTAATTTGAATGAATCCTAAGCGAATCGTCAAGTAAATCCCCGTACCGACCAACAGAATGAGTAACGGTGGTCCCCATACGATATCGGACACCGCACTAATCCACTCACTAAATGAATTTCCCATTCGTCTTACCTCCCTTTATGAGATATGTAGTTCCTTACCATTTTTTCAGAATTTACTGATAATTGTCAAACTATTTTTTCATGAAACTATTTTACGTTTTAATTTTTTTGATAATAAGTAAATTTTTTACTTGTGAAGGTATAATCAAGAAAATAAATAGTTCATCTTGCAAAAAAGGAGCGAATCATATGAAGATTAAAACGAAGCTTATCTTATTGTCCTCCATCCTTTTGCTAAGCTTGATTGGCGTCGGACTGTACGGCGGATTCTCGCTCGACCACGTCGACAAACAGAGTCAGACCATCACGTCCTCCTGGATTCCTGGTCTGAACTTATCCCATGAAACGAACACGGCACTGTCTGATTTGCGACGTGTCGAATTATTACACATTCAAGAAAATGATCCAGAGATCAAAGCCGGTTATGATAAGCGTGTCAAAGACGGTTTAGCGACCGTTGACGCGAATCTCGCGAAATACGAGAAAACGATTTATTTAAAAAGCGATCGCGAACTGTTCAATGATCTCACGAAAAAATGGCAAACTTTCAATGAGACGACTGATCGTCTTCTCGCCCTCAGTACACCAGAAACCCAAAAAGAAGCAGTCACCTATTATGAAGGTGAGAGTCGTGATTCATACTTCGCTGTCTCTGATCAATTAACGAAAATCGTGAAATACAATAATCAACAAGCGAAAATAAATGGTGATGCCATCACAAGTTCTGCCAATACAGCTCATATCCTTCTCTTCACGATCATCGGTGTCGTCGGATTACTCGGTGTCATCTTCACCGTCTTGATTTTACGCTCGATCTTCGTTCCACTCCGTCAACTGCAGGCGAAAACGCATGAACTGGCAACACAAGGCGGCGACTTGACGGCTCAACTCGACGTCGTGCGTGATGATGAAATCGGACAAATCGCCCAGTCGATGAATCAATTCATCGCCCACTTACGGACGATCATCATTCAAGTCGATGATACAGCAACCCACGTCGTATCGACCTCACATCACGTCTCCGGTCGAATCAGCGAACTCGATCAGGATATGGCGTCGACTTCCCATACGATCGAAAACTTATCAGCCGGTATGCAGGAGACAGCCGCCTCTGCCGAAGAGATGAACTCGTCTGCTGTCGATATGGAAGCGACGATTCATGATATCGTCTCCGGCGCAGAAGCAAATGGAAAACGGGCACAAGAAGTCGGCGGGCGTGCTGAATCGCTTCAAGTCGTCGCGACAGAAGCGAAACAGACCGCGAATCACATCCTTGCCGAGACGAAAAGTAAACTCGAGGACGCGATGACACGTGCGAAAGCCGTCAAAGAAATTTCCGTCTTATCGGATGCGATTCTCTCAATCGCCGCACAAACAAACCTATTGTCCCTTAACGCTTCGATTGAAGCAGCACGCGCTGGTGAAGTCGGTCGTGGCTTCGCCGTCGTCGCCGATGAGATTCGTAAACTTGCTGAAAGTAGCCGGGATACCGTCGAACAAATCCAAGACGTCTCGATTTCCGTCATCGAGTCCGTTGAACATTTAAACGCTGCTTCCGGTGAGATGCTCTCCTTCATCGATACGAAGGTCGTTAAGGACTATGATTTATTCGAAGACGCCTCCGTTCAGTATCGAAATGACGCACAATTATTCGGTGATGCAGCGGAACACTTCGCCGCTCAAGCCGGTCAACTCCAGGAACTTACAGCAAACATGCTCGGTGTCATCCATGATGTCGCCGTCACCGTCAACGATGGAGCGCAAGGCACACAATCAATGTCGGAACAAATCAATCATTCCGTTCAAGCATTCCGGGATGTGCACAACCAGACTTCCGTCAGTCAACAACAGGCGGAGTCACTAAAAGAGGTCTTACGCCAGTTCCAAGTCTAAACGACAAGCCCCTCGTCTTCAGATCAGAAGAGAGGGGCTTGTTTTTTATTGACCGGCACCTGTGAGTGGTTGTGCGTCTTTTGCTTCCGCCGGTAATTTGATCTCGTCGATCTCATTGAATTTCGAGAACGTCGACTCATTCTTCATGTTGAACTCGGTCTCTTTTTCAATCGCAAACACCATATCCATGTCGAGTGACTTCGGATAGAATGTCTTCGCGTCGTACGTCATTTTGTAGTTCATCTTTTTATAATCGATGCTATCCATCGCATCTTTCATCTGCGCCATCTGTCCTGTCTGTTCGAGTGAATCCTTCATGAAGGCCTTCAGGTCATCCCCACTCAGCTTAACGTCGATCTGATAGACATCGCCCTCTTTTTTCGCTGTCCAATTATCTTTGTATTTCTTTAGGAGCTGCAAGTTTTGTTCCGTCGATGCCGATGATTCCATCGCTTCGACCATCTCGCCTAGCTCCGACACATCTTGAACAATCCATTGTCCGTTTTGCGAGAGATACATTTTATCGTCAACGATGTAACTTTCAATCGTCACGTCTTTCCCGTCTTCAGGATTTTTCATCGTCATCGTCTGCTTCATCGCGAGTGGCTTTTGAATGATATCTGCTGAAACCTTCTGATCCATCGCCATCTCACCTGCTTTAGAGCTGACTGTTCCGTCCATGTGGAACGATTTGATGTCCTCTTGAGCGGCTGTCGCTTTCTTTAACAGCTCTGTGTTCGAGAGTTCCCCCGACTTCTTCGAACCAGATCCGCTGCCACTACCTGAATCCGTCTGTCCATCTTGGCATCCGGCAAGTCCAATCGATGCTGCGACAATCCCGGCTGCTACCCACCTTGTTTTCTTCATATTCATTTCCTCCTTTATACGCGTTACCCTGATTTACGAAAAACATTGGAAAATGTTTCAAAGTTTCTTTAGTAGACCATTACCGTTCTCCTTCAAAACGAACCCTCAAATTTCAAATCTACTATCCTTTTTTTGAAATTTGGTTCAGTGCTCGTGAGATTTTTGCAAAAAAACAGGCTGACGGAAGCTTCCATCAGCCTGTTTCTGGTTTGTTAAATCGTCCGTAAAAGATTCGCCATCTCGATTGCAGAAACCGCTGCTTCGTAACCTTTGTTCCCAGCTTTCGTACCGGCACGTTCGACTGCTTGCTCGATCGAATCCGTCGTCAGGACACCGAAGATGATCGGTACGCCTGTGTCGCGTGATGCACTCGCGACACCTTTCGCGACTTCGTTACAGACGTAATCATAGTGTGACGTCGCCCCACGGATGACGGCGCCAAGTGTGATGACTGCGTCATACTTGCCGCTTTTCGCTAACTTTTCCGCGACGAGTGGAATCTCAAATGCCCCAGGAACCCACGCTGTATCGACAGCATCCGCTGCAACACCGTGGCGGCGGAAAGCGTCGTTTGCTCCACCGACGAGTTTTGATGTGATCAATTCGTTAAAACGTGCTGCGACGATTGCGACGCGTAGTCCTTCTCCTGTTAAGAAACCTTCGTAGATCATGATGTGTGTCCTCCTTGGATGTCGAGCCAGTGCCCGAGTTTCGTTTGTTTTGTTTTCAGATAGCGCTGATTTTCTGGTTCAGCCGGTACTTGATGGGGTACACGTTCGATGACTTCGATCCCTTCTTGTTCGAGCACCCGTTGTTTATCCGGATTATTCGTCATCAAGCGGATCTTCGTCACGCCTAGATCGCGCAACATGTTGGCCGCGACCGTATAGTCACGCATATCCGTCGGATAACCGAGTGCATGGTTCGCTTCGACTGTATCAAGTCCTTGTTCTTGTAACTCGTACGCTTTTAACTTCGCCATCAGACCGATGCCGCGTCCTTCCTGGCGTAAATACAAGACGGCTCCACCTTCTCGTTCGATCCGTTCGAGTGCCGCATCGAGTTGCGGTCCACAATCGCAACGCTTCGAACCGAAGACGTCCCCCGTCAGGCATTCCGAGTGCAGCCGGACGAGCATGCCGTCGTACGCTTCACCCGACAAGACAGCGACGTGTTCTTTATCGTCTTGCGTCGTATAGCCGATCATCCGGAAAGCTCCGAACGTCGTCGGAAGTAACACTTCCGCTTCCCGCGTCAATGGACGCTCGAAGTACGCGACGAGTGCTTCGATCGTAATCAGTTTTAAACCGTGTTCTTCCTTATAGAGAAGTAGATCATCCACACGTGCCATCGTGCCGTCTTCCTTGATGATTTCACAGATGACGGCGATCTCATCGCTGCCGGCAAGACGGGCAAGATCAACGCCCGCTTCCGTATGTCCGCGTCGTTCCCGGACACCGCCTTCTTTTGCGATCAACGGGAAGATATGACCTGGTCGTTTAAACCGTTCCGGTCCATCGATTAGCATCCGCTGGATCGTTAGCGACCGTTCTTCAGCGCTGATACCGGTTTTCGCGTCTTCATGATCGATACTGAGTGTGAATGCCGTCCCATGTGGGTCCGTATTATTCGCTGTCATCGGAGCAAGTTCGAGTCGTTGTGCAATCCGCGGACTGACTGGTACGCAGACGAGTCCTTTTCCATGCGTGATCATGAAGTTGATGTTTTCTGGTGTCGCGTGTTCCGCGAGCATGACGAGATCGCCCTCATTCTCACGGTCCTCATCATCACAGACGATGATCGGTCGTCCGTTCTTCAAATCTTCTATTGCGTCTTCAATCAAGTCGAATCCATTCATTACATGTCGCCTCCTAAGAATGCTGCCCAGTCCGTCTGCTTCTCATGCTGCGTGAAATGATAGAGATGTTTCGCCATCATGTCACACTCGATATTGACGACTGCACCGCTTGCCAATCGATCAAACGTCGTCACTTGACGTGAGTGCGGAATTAATGAAATCGAGATTGTTTCCGGCGTGACGCGTTGCAACGTCAGGCTCGTGCCGTTGATTGCGATCGAGCCTTTTGGAATACAATACTTTTGCCACGATCCGACATCAAACGTATAGACCATCGCTTCTCCATCCGGTCGCCGACTAATCAGCCGTGCTGTGCCGTCGATATGTCCACTGACGAAATGACCGCCGAAGCGACCGTCTGCTGGCATCGCCCGTTCAAGTTGCAACGGGCTGCCGACCCGGTACGTGCCGAGGGCTGTTGACCGAATCGTGTCATGGACGGCATCGGCCGTAAAACCAGTCGGGCTCATCGACGTGACGGTCAAACAAATCCCGTCGACGGCGATGCTGTCACCAATCTTCGTTCCTTCGAGCACCCGGTGCGCTTCAATTTCAAGCGCTAATCCATTCGGTCGCGGAATCTTTCGTTTTAAGGTCCCGACTTCTTCAATCAATCCGGTGAACATGTCGTCTCCTCCTTTCGGATGTACGTCAGATGGAGATCCGGTCCGACCGTTTCGATTTGGTCGATTTGAAACCGATCTTCGATATCGTGTTGACTGTTCCAGGCATTGCCTTCAAAAATCGATGGGGCTTGATAGACTTCAAGCCGATCGACGAGATCCGCCTCAAGGAAAGCGGCTTGAATCGTTGGTCCACCTTCAATCAAGACACTGCGGATGTCTTGTTCGTATAAGCGTTTCAAAATCGCTTCTGGCGTCTCATATTCACCGACGAGGACTGTCACTTGATCATGACTGACCCGCGGAACACTCGTCAGCCAGTAGGTTGGATTTTTACCCTCGTGGAAGACTTGCGCCGTCTCCGGGACCCGACCACGGCGATCGACGATTACTCGAATCGGTTCGATGCCTGACGCCGCGCGTAATGTCAGTGCCGGATCATCGATAAGGACCGTCTCACTGCCGACGAGGATTGCATCGTGGCGTCCGCGCAGGGCGCGACCGTTCTCGCGTGCTTCTTCTGACGTGATCCAGCGTTGTTCACCTGTCGCTGCGATCCCGTTCATCGTCTGAGCGATTTTGACGGTCACGGTCGGACGTTTTCGTTCGATCGTCTTCCAGAATTCCGTGTAGAGAGCTTCTGCCTCATGTCGTAACAAGCCGACCTCGACTTCGAGTCCCGCGTCTTGTAGGCGTTTGATTCCTGAACCGGCGACGATCGCATGTTTGTCTTCCGTTGCGACGAAGACCCGTTTGATTCCGGCTTGTAGAATCGCTTCCGTGCATGGTGGTGTCTTACCGTGATGATTGCACGGCTCAAGCGTCACGTAGAGATCAGCACCACGGGCGGCTTCTCCTGCCATTCGCAAGGCTTCGACTTCCGCGTGCGGACCACCGGCAAACCGATGTGCACCAAAGCCAATGATGCGTCCTTGTTTGACGATGACACAGCCGACACTTGGATTCGGACTTGTTTGTCCGTGTAACATATGTGCTAATTGCATGGCATAACTCATCATCTGTGACATCGCGTTCACTCCTTTCAAATGAAAAAAAGACGCCCCTTGAAAAAGGGGCGTCTGTATAGAAGGGTTCACGAAATACACGGTTCGCTCCCTGCATTTTTTCATGCAGAAAGAGACCGTCTCCTGAAAACATTTTTTCAGAAAACAGCTTGAATCGCGTCGTTTCGTTCTTCTCCCATCCGGACTTTACCGTCGGCCCTGGAATCTCACCAAGTCAGCCATGATGCGTACATCATGGGTCGCGGGCTCGTCGATCGATTGATCGCATCACCGCCGGTTGGGATTTTCACCCTACCCCGAAGAACTGGATTATTGAGTTATACAACTTTAGCCTAGCATATCTTTTTCAAGAAAACAAAGCGCAAATGCTTCTGTCTTGTCTCTTTTTTGATTTCGCTCCAGTTCTGTCATCTCTCACCAATTCGTCATCGACTACATCGCAAAAACGACTGGATCACCTGATAACAGTGTGTCCAGTCGTTGTTTTCCGCTTACAAATACCCGTTCTTCCGGTCGTGGAATTCTTGAGCAATCGCCCCGCGCGTCCGTTCATCCGCAAGGACACGAAGTGCTGTCCGAGCGAGGATTTTTGCCCCCGTGATTAATGCTTCATCTCCTGCTTCTGAACGTGCCGCTTCTTTGAACGCTTCCGTATGGGCGACGAGATCATCTGGTCCAATCTTGATATACGGATGGATTGTCGGGATGACTTGACTGATGTTACCGGCATCCGTCGAGCCAAGACCCGGGCGTTCGTCCAAGTGAACGATTTCGCCGAGCGCCTCTGCTTCTTCTTGGAACAGACGGTCGAACGCCCGGTTGAAGACGAGGTTATCGACTTCATTTTGGAAAGCGATGACGTCAAGCGTCGCCCCGGTCGCGAGTGCCGCGCCTTCAGCAACGGCTTTGACTTTTTCCGTGACGGCATTCAGTCGTTCCCGTGTCGTCGCCCGGATGAAGAAACGTGCTTTTGCGTATTCCGGGATGATGTTCGGTGCATCGCCACCATGCGTGATGATTCCGTGGATCCGGACATCGTCCGGTAACTGCTGACGTAAGGCATTGATGCCGTTGAAGAGTTGGATGACCGCGTCGAGAGCATTGATGCCTTCTTCCGGTGACGCCGCAGCATGCGCCGGACGACCAGTAAAGGCAAAGTCGAGCGGATCGACTGCAAGCGAAGAACCCGTGATCCGTGTTTGTCCGGACGGATGGACCATTAAGGCTGCATCGATTCCTTCCAGCAACTGATGTTTGACGAAACTACCTTTCGCACTACCGTTCGGTCCACCTTCTTCGGCCGGTGTTCCCAGCACGACGACACTTCCACCGACTTCATCGAGCACTTTACTAAGTGCGATCGCTGCCGCAACACTCGTCGTACCGATGATATTATGACCGCATGCGTGCCCGATGCCTGGCAACGCATCGTATTCTGCCAGAAAGGCAATCGTCGCGCCTGATCGGTCGCTCGACTTCTTCGCGAAAAATGCTGTATCGTGCCCCGCGACACCAAGTTCTACCGTAAATCCTTCAGCCGTCAGACGTTCCGCATGGAGCCGCGAAGCAAAGAATTCCTCGTTCCCGATTTCCGGTGTCGCATGAATCCGGTGACTCGTCTCAAGATACGATTCTCGTTTTTGTTCGATGTCTTGTTCAATCGTCTCTACCCATGTCGTGCGTACTGGTGTCGTCATATAGTCCACTCTCCTTTTGAATTTATTCGCCGATGTCGCTTAGTGGAACGAACGTCGGGATCGTACTACCTTTGTATTCTTTTTTGATGAAAGCCGCGACATCTTTTTGTTGGTAAAGCGACGCGATTTTTTTCAATTCTTTTTTGTTTTTGTCTTCCGTCCGTGTTGCGATGATATTGATGTATGGTTTTGCTGTCTCGTTCTCATGGACGATCGAGTCCTTGATTGGATTGAAGCCAGCATCAACGGCAATGCCATTGTTGATGATCGATGCCGCGACGTCCGGTAAGACGCGCGGTGTTTGCCCAGCGACGATCGGAACGATTTTCAGTTTCTTCGGATTCTCGACGATCTTATCGACTGAACCGTTACCGTCGAAGTCGTCCGGTAACTTGATCAGACCGGCTTCTTGTAGTAACAAGAGGGCGCGCCCCATGTTCGTCGCTTCGTTCGGAACGGCGATTTTTCCGCCGACCGGAATGTCTTTGACATCCTTGTATTTATCCGAGTAGATCCCCATCGGTGCAATGACGGTCGTCGCGATCGGTGACAGCTTCAACTTGTGTTCCTTCTTGAAGGCGTTGAAGTAGGAAATCGTCTGGAAGGCATTGGCGTCGATCTCACCCTCAGCCAGTGCCATGTTCGGCTGGACATAATCGGAGAACTTGACGAGCTCGATTTTGATGCCCTCCTTTTCTGCTTTTTTCGCGACATAGTCCCAAACTTGTGTGTCTGAACCGCTGACACCGAGTTTGATCGTCTTTTCGTCTTCTCCTGATGCTGCGCACCCGGCAAATAAAATCGTCGTTAGTGTTGCTCCAATTGCTACTGCTTTTTTCATGGCTGAATCGCTCCCTTGATTAATGTCTTCTGATTTTTCGTGCGACGATATTGCCTGTCGTCTGTAAGCCTTGAACTAAGATGACGAGAATCCCGACCGTGATGATCATGACTTTCGTGTCGAATCGTTGATAACCATAGGTGATCGCTAAGTCACCGAGACCACCGCCTCCAATCGCACCTGCCATCGCTGACGCCCCGATCAAGCCAATCGTCGCGATCGTTAAGTTCAGGATCAGTGAACCGAGTGCTTCCGGTAGGAGGAAGCGGAAAATCGTTTGAAACGGTGTCGCACCCATCGCTTCTGCTGCTTCCAGAACACCTTTATCGACTTCGAGTAACGAGCTCTCGATCAGACGCGCCATGTACGGTGCGGCGTAAAAGACGAGCGGGACGATGGCGGCTTCGGTTCCGATCGATGTCTGGACGATCAAGCGCGTCAACGGGATGATCGCGACGAGTAAGATGATGAACGGAATCGAACGGAAAATATTGACGATACTGTTGAAGAACGTGAACAGCGGGACATTTTCAAGCAATGCTCCTTTTCGCGTGACGACAAGTAGGATACCGAGTGGTAAGCCAATCAAAGTCGAGAATAAGAGTGAGACGGATACCATCGTCATCGTCTGCAAAAATGCCGTCCAAATATCACTGTAATTAACTAGCATGGGCAAGCACCTCCTCGACTGTCACCTGTGCCTGATCGATATAGTGTAACGCTCGTTTTACTTCAGCCGGCTCACCGATCAACTCGACGAGTAAGGTGCCAAACGGCGTATCCTGCAACTCTGTGATGCTCCCGTGCAAGATGTTGACATCGACGTCAAAGCGTTTCGCGACTTGCGATAAGAGCGGCTGCCCCGTGTGATGTCCGAGAAAATGAATCTTATAGATTGGATGTGCATTTCGCGACTCGATCAACTGACGAATCGATGCTGGAATTTCGTCATGCATGACGGACCGGACGAAGTTTTTTGCCGTCTCGGTCTGAGGGCTTGAAAAGACGTCGAAGACCGTTCCTGACTCAATCAACTTTCCAGCTTCGATGACGGCGACCCGGTCGCAAATCTCCCGGATGACGCCCATCTCGTGGGTGATCAAGAGAATCGTGATCCCGTACTCCGCATTGATGCGTTTTAATAACTGGAGAATATGATGCGTCGTCTGGGGATCAAGTGCTGATGTCGCTTCGTCACATAAGAGGACGGAAGGTTGCGTCGCCAGTGCCCGGGCGATGCCAACACGCTGTTTCTGTCCACCGGACAATTGATCTGGATAATGATCCGCCTTGTCCGCGAGATCAACGAATTCGAGCAACTCCGTCACTCGGCGGCGAATCTCATCTTTCTTGACGCCTGCGAGAACGAGTGGCTTTGCGACATTCGTAAATACTGTGTTCGCATTCAATAGATTGAAGTGCTGAAAGATCATTCCAATCCGTTGTTTTGCTTGGCGTAATTTTTTCGGAGACAGTTGCGTTAAATCTTCCCCATCGACCGTCACCGTTCCTGATGTTGGTCGTTCTAACAGATTGACACAGCGGAGCAGTGAACTTTTTCCGGCACCGCTAAAGCCGATGACACCAAAGATTTCGCCTTTTTCGATCGTCAGGTCGACACCGTCGAGCGCTGCGATCGTCTGATCCTTCGTGACGTACGTTTTTTTGACTTGATGAAATGCGATCATTCCGTTTTCCCCCTTCATTCAACAAAAAAGGTCCCTTCTTGAGAAACAAGAAGAGACCTGGATCCGCACAGTGGCAGAATCCACTCCACTCATCTCTCAGACATCTGTCTGATGGAATTGGCACAGTGCTCATAATGAGTCTGTTGCCGAGGTTTCGTAGGGCCAGTCCCTCCACCTCTCTGGATAAGTATTGCGGTATGAAATTCGTATGTGTGGTGTTGCGTTGTTGCTTATGTCGTAAAACTAATTTTTACATTACGGGTCGAACCTTTAAAAGTCAACCAACTTTGCAAAAATAATCCATTTGACGCATATCGATTGATTGACAAGTTATGGATTAGCTTAATGAACGAATCGTGATTCGTCAAGAACGATTTGACAAGTCATTTTTGGTCGTGCTACCATCGTCTCAATGATTAATCCGACAATTCCAATATGATATTTATCAAGAGTGAACGAGAGACCTGGCTCTATGACTTCACGGCAACCTGCAATCTGTAAGGTGCTCCGACCAGCAAAGCGCGGCTTTGGATGATACGGTGAAAAACTCGTGGGCGTCCAAGCAGTGACGTCGACGAGTTTTTTTCATGAATGGAGGAAAAAGAGTAATGATGAACTATCCTGTATTGACTGGTGCTGAAGCGTTTTATTTTCAAGGTGGACCGATTGGTATTCTAATCTGTCATGGTTTTAACGCCACTCCGCAAAGTGTCCGGGACGTCGGTGAGGCATTCGCCGCTGAAGGTTTTACCGTCTATGCCCCGCGCTTACGTGGACATGGAACGAACGTCCGCGAGTTTGAACAATCGACTGCTCGATGTTGGAAGCAAAGCCTGCAAGACGGCTATGAACGTTTACAAGAAACATGCGATCAAGTCTTCGTCATCGGTCAATCGATGGGTGCGACGCTCGCGTTATCGCTCGCCGCTGACGGGATTCCGTTTGCCGGCATCATTACGATCAATGCTGCACTCTCCGTTCCATCCTATGAAGCACTTTCGTTCGAGGACGGTCCACAGTATTTACCGGAAGGAGCACCGGACATCAAACGGTCTGCTTTCGAAATCATCTATGATCTCGTTCCGAGCCGTTGTGCGTTCGAACTCGTCCGTCTGATGGATGAGACGAAAGGACGTCTTGGATCGATCCTTCTTCCGACATTGATTCTTTACTCGGCGACGGATCACGTCGTTCCGCCGTCGAGCTCGGATTATCTACATCAGCATATCGGGACGAATGATAAACGCAGCTACTGTTTACTCAACTCGTATCACGTCGCGACACTCGATCATGATCAGGATTTGATCGTTCGTGAGACAATCCACTTCATCGAACGCTCAAGCCGATTCTCACAGGAAACAGGATAATAAAAAAAACAGCTATTCGTTTCCAAGTAGAAGCGAATAGCTGTGAGATCAAAGGACGACCATCATCGGCTCGTCTTTTTATTTATCTTTCTTGATGCTGCACCGATTGGAGCGGCTTCGGTTTTCCAGGCACCTCATGACAATGGCGGCACCGTGGCTCATACGACTCTGAAGCGCCGACTAGGATGATCGGATCATCGTAGTTCGCTGGTTTTCCATCAATCAACCGTTGTGTCCGGGAAGCCGGATCACCACAGGAAAGACAGATGGCTTGCAGCTTCGTCACGAATTCTGCGCGCGCCAGTAATTCCGGCATCTTGCCGAATGGCTCTGCCCGGAAATCTTGATCAAGGCCTGCACAAATGACGCGTTTTCCGTCTTGTGCGAGTGCTTCGATGACTTGTACGATCTCATCATCAAAGAATTGAACTTCATCGATTCCGACGATTTGTGTTTCCTCCGCTACTGCTGCGTAGAGATCGCGACTCGTCGCCATCGGAATCGCCACGACGGAGTTGCCGATATGAGAGACGACATGCTCTTCATGGTACCGGTCGTCGATTGCCGGCTTGAATACTTGAACGGGCAGTTTGCCGTACTGCGCCCGTCTAACACGACGAATCAACTCTTCCGATTTCCCGGAAAACATACTGCCACAAATTACTTCGATCCAGCCGTACTGATTTATTACATGCATCATCGTCCGACACCGTCCTCTAAAAATAGTCACTTTAACGAGTATAGCCCGAAACGGTATCGAGAAAAAGGGTTGACTTCCGGAAATCAAAATTCATTTTTTCTTTACCTAGAATTTTTGTCCTTTCATTCCAACCGTCCCCTATTTCCTGTACACTGAAGAAGAAGACTCTCACGAAAGAAGGTGTCCCCGATTCATCATCTCTTACATGACATCCTGCACCAATATGGTGCCCTTGGTCTCTCCGTCCTTCTCGCAGGTGGTATCGTGGGATTGCCGGTTCCTGATGAGACCCTACTCGTCCTGTCCGGTTTTTGGATGCATCAAGGCAATCTACCACTCGTCGGTACGATTCTCGCCGCTTACGCCGGTAGTTGCATCGGGATGACGATCAGCTATTTACTCGGATTAAAACTCGGTATGCCACTACTGCATCGTGTCGGACCGAAAATGCGCATCTCAGAAAAACATATTCTTTCCGCTGAAGCCGGATTTCGTCGTTACGGAAAATCGGTCTTGATCATCGGTTACTACATACCCGGTCTCCGCCAACTCTCTGCCTTTTTTGCAGGTGTCTCGAAAATGCCATTTCGCGTGTTTGCAAGTTACGCGTATACAGGTGCGTTGATTTGGATCAGCGTGTTCTTAGGTGCCGGCTACTTCGTCGGTCGTCATCTCTCGTTCCACAAAGTCATGGATTATATCTTGGCACATCCGGAAGTCATGCCGTATTTAACTGGAATCGCCGGTGGAATCGCCTTCTCGTTCGTCTTGAAGACGTATCTCGCTTACCGTTCACAATTCAGTCTATACAAAAACAGCCTGCTTCCGTAATGGAGGCAGGCTGTTTTTTAAGAACCGACAAGTAATTACTTGCGGCCGTATTTTTTGTTGAAGCGATCGACACGACCATCTGCCGCGTTGAACTTTTGACGACCTGTGTAGAATGGGTGCGAGTCTGAAGACACATCCACACGGATGAGTGGGTACTCGTTACCATCTTCCCAAGTGATTGTTTCGTTCGAAGAACGAGTAGAACCGCTTAAGAATTTGTACTCAGTCGTTGAATCCATAAATACTACTTTGTTGTAGTTAGGGTGAATTCCTTGTTTCATGGTTGATTTCTCTCCTTCCGCCCTGGTTCATTTGCTGAGCCAGAGTAAGTTACCTTCCTATACTAAACGATTTTTTTATGCGTCGCAATAGTTATTTTTCGGTCGGTGTTTCCTTCTTGACGGTACGCGGTTTTGCTGGTGCGCGTCGGACCGCCTTCTTCTTTTCTTTCTCGAGTTCAACGAAAAATTCTTCATTGTTTTTCGTGTCACGAATCTTACGCAGGAACGTATCGACGAACTCGTTCGACTCGTTCATCGTCCGGCGAATCGTCCAGAGCGCATCGAGCTGCTCTTTTGGAAGCAACAGTTCTTCCTTCCGCGTACCCGATTTTCGGATGTCAATCGCTGGGAAGATTCGACGCTCTGACAACTTCCGATCAAGATGCAGTTCCATGTTGCCAGTTCCTTTGAATTCTTCATAGATGACGTCATCCATGCGCGATCCCGTCTCGACAAGCGCCGTCGCAAGAATCGTCAAACTACCACCGTGCTCGATGTTTCGCGCCGCACCAAAGAACCGTTTTGGTTTATGGAATGCAGCTGGGTCGATCCCGCCTGAGAGCGTTCGTCCGCTTTGCGGCACCGTTAAGTTATAGGCCCGTGTCAGACGCGTGATCGAATCCATCAAGATGACGACATCCTTCTTGTGTTCGACGAGTCGCATCGCCCGCTCGAGGACCAGCTCAGAAATCCGGACATGATTGTCTGGTGTTTCGTCAAACGTCGAACTGACGACATCTGCTCCTGGAACCGAACGCTCGATGTCCGTGACTTCCTCAGGTCGCTCATCAATCAAGAGAATAATCAGTTCGACATCCGGATGATTCTCTTGAATCGAGTTCGCGATTTCTTTGAGGAGTGATGTCTTCCCTGCTTTTGGTGGTGCGACGATCAAACCACGTTGACCAAATCCAACCGGTGCGATCATATCCATGACACGAACGGATAGATGGCGTGGCTCTGTCTCTAGACGCATCAAACGATCCGGATAAATCGGTGTCAATGCCGGGAAGAATAGACGATTACGGGCTGTATCCGGTGCTTCACCGTTAACGGCTTCCACGCTAAGTAATCCTTGGAACCGTTCGTTTTCCTTCGGTGGACGGACTTTACCTGTGACGACATCACCATTACGTAGATTAAAGCGTCGGATTTGAGATGCTGCGATATAAATATCTTCAGAGGATTGGGAATAATTGATAGGACGAAGGAAGCCAAAGCCACCATCGTTTTGCATTTGTGGATTGCCAGGGATGACTTCGAGTACCCCTTCGAGGAAATAAAGACCAGTCGATTCAGCCTGTGCTTTTAGAATCTTGAACATCAACTCGCGTTTACGAGCTTCCCGGTATTGTGGGACATTTTTTGTCTTTGCGATTTCATAGAGTTCTTTTAATGTCAGTTGACTCAATTGAGCCAGTGTATAGGAACGTTCTGGTTTATCTTTTTTATCAGTTGTTGGCATGTTCTTCACCTATTCTTTATAAATTCAACTGCATTCAGCATACTTCCATACATACAGCAGGAGGTATGTAATTTTATTCGTGAACTAAAGGTATCATATTTTTTTGATTCGTCGTCAACAATCCTTTGCGTTTCTTACTTTGTAATATTCAAAGATATTATTTCAGTTATGTTACAAAAACATCTGTTTTGTCTTCTAACTGAAAAAACGTTTTCAAGTGTGCTCGTGCTAAGATATTCCTGCAGACAAAATTCTTACACAGTTGTAAGGTAGACTGCTTAATCACACACTTAATGATTTCATCATATAACTTACGGACGCAACACACTACATTAAACGGAGGAATTCTTAACATGAAACGTTTTCTAGCATCGATCGCGACAGCAGCCTTAGTGGTTTCAGGTTTTACATCAGTGGGTACAGGTAAAGTTGAAGCAGCGACAGTCACGAAAGTCAAGATCACGGACAACGGTCTTCGTGTTCGGACAGCACCTTCTACGAAAGCAAGCATCGTCGGGAAAGTCAACGCTGGTCAAGTCTTTACATACAAAGGCAAATCAGGCAGCTGGACAAAAATCTCATACGGCGGTAAAACACGCTATGTCTACTCACAATACACAAAGACATACAAATCATCTTCAAGCGCTAAAAAATCAACAAGCTCTTCTTCAAAACGGACGAAAATCCTGAACGAAGCAGCTAAGCACAAAGGAACTCCATATGTATGGGGTGGAACGACAACTCGTGGATTCGACTGCTCTGGTTTCACAAGCTATGTTTACAAGAAAGCAGCAGGCAAAACATTACCACGTACGTCTTCTTCACAATATTCTTCTTCTAAGAAAGTCAGCGTTTCAAGCGTACAACCAGGAGATCTTGTCTTCTTCTCACACGGTAGCGGCATTCAACACGTCGGGATCGCAACGAGCAAGTCAAGCATGGTTAACTCAGAAACAGGTGGCGTTAAATACTCAAGCTTCAAATCAGGGTACTGGGGTTCACGCCTTGTCGGCGCTGGATCTTACCTATAATTCATCATCTCAAAGCGGTTGAGCATTGGCTCGATCGCTTTTTTTCATCTCATTCATAAGGAGGAAACAAGATGCATGTCTTAATCACAGGTGCTTCAAGAGGTCTTGGTCGCGAATTCGCTTATCTCCACGCAATGCAAGGGGATCACGTCCTGCTCGTCGGACGCGATGCGACAGCTCTATTCGAAACGAAGTTCCATGTCGAGCGACTCGGTGGAACGGCAACCGTCTTTCCGTATGACTTAACGAAGCGGACGCATCGACTGGCACTGTTTCGGGCAACGGAACAGATTCCGGTCGACTGTGTCATCAACAACGCCGGGATTGGTGTCTTCGGTTCTTTCCTTGAGACCTCGTTTGAAGACGAGTCTCGGATGATTGCCTTGAACATCGAAGCATTAACACACGTAACGAAGGTCTATGCCTCTCGCATGAAAGAACAGGGAATCAAAGGACGGATCGTCCATCTCGCGTCAACGGCTGCATTTGAAG
This sequence comes from Exiguobacterium sp. U13-1, assembly GCF_001750115.1. Taxonomy (NCBI): domain Bacteria; kingdom Bacillati; phylum Bacillota; class Bacilli; order Caryophanales; genus Exiguobacterium; species Exiguobacterium sp. U13-1. The sequence continues at coordinate 108,339 of NZ_CP015731.1, forward strand.
GTGGTCCATGGCTGAGTGTCTACTACGCGACGAAAGCCTATGTCCTTCACTTCTCGGAAGGATTAACGGAAGAGCTTGCAGCAGACGGGATTCAAGTCAGCGTCGTCTGTCCGGGCGCGACACATACCGGTTTCGAATCAGCAGCAACCCTTGAACAATCTCGGCTGTTCCTGCGAACGGGTGTCATGGATGCTCCGACGGTTGCGCGTATCGCCTACCGCGGCTATATGAAGGGGAAAACGTTCATCGTTCCTGGCTTCGGGAATGCCTGGTATATCTTTTCGACACGTTTTCTACCGCGTCGGTACGTCACCCGACAAGCAGGAGAAGTCCAGCGCCCGCGGTAATCTTCAAATGACGATTCATTTACCAGTCAATGTTCAAATCCTCACTTTCCTGTAAAAGTTGAAGACGAACGTCTTGATTCCCTGAAACATAGCAAAAAAGAGTTGGCGTTTTGGATTATCTCCGGAACGCCAACTCTTTTTATGTGTGGATCCAGACGTTCTCTTTGGGGAGTCGGTCTGTTTTACTTAATGACAAGCTTCGGTTTCTTCTTGAACGAGTGGATACCCTCGACAAAGCGAACCGTTCCAGATTTCGCGCGCATGACAACAGAGTGTGTCTGACCGCCTTGTGCCGTGAACTGAACACCTTTCATCAATTCACTGTCCGTGACGCCTGTCGCAGCAAAGATACAGTCATCTCCGGCAACGAGGTCGTCCATCATGAGGATCTTCGATGGATCTTCAATGCCCATCTTCTTGCACCGCTCGACTTCTGCCTCGTCTGCTGGTAACAAGCGTCCTTGGAGCTCACCACCGAGACATTTCAAGGCAACGGCAGCAAGAACGCCTTCCGGTGCACCACCTGAACCGAGTAAGATATCGATCCCTGTGTGCGGGAATGCCGTATTGATCGCAGCAGCGACGTCACCGTCACCAATCAAGCGAATCCGCGCCCCTGTTGCCCGAATTCGTTGAATGATCTCTTCATGGCGTTCACGATCAAGGATCGAGACGACGACGTCTTCGATTTCTTTGTTTTTCGCCTTCGCGACTGCCGCGATGTTTTCTTCGATCGTCGCATCCAGACTGATGTGTCCTGCCGCTTCCGGACCGACTGCGATCTTATCCATGTACATATCCGGTGCGTGAAGCAAATCGCCTGCATCCGCGACAGCGAGGACAGCAAGTGCGCCCCATGTTCCTTTTGCGACGATGTTCGTTCCTTCAAGCGGATCGACAGCGACGTCGAGTCGTGGTCCATACCCATTTCCTAGCTTTTCTCCAATGTAAAGCATCGGTGCTTCATCCATCTCGCCTTCCCCGATGACGACGGTTCCTTTCATCGGAATCGTATCGAAGACGTCACGCATTGCGCTTGTTGCCGCGTCATCCGCTTCATTCTTCAATCCTTTTCCCATCCAACGCGCAGAGGCAAGCGCTGCTGCCTCCGTGACGCGTACAAGTTCCATTGATAGACTTCTCTCCATGTGTATGTCCCCTCTCCCTTGTTACAAATCGGTCAAATCGTTTCACGCCATACGAGGGCGCCTAGTTCCTTCAACTTCTGATCAAATCGTTCGTAACTCTGGTCAAGCACTTCTGCGTGGTGCAACGTCGTCTCCCCTGAAGCGAGAAGTCCCGCCAAGACAAGTGCTGCGCCACCGCGTGGGTCCGGTGCCTCGATTTCCGTACCAAGTAAGGTTTCTCCACCACGAATGATGATTGAGGCGTCTTCATGCGTGATCCGAGCGTTCAAGCGCCGTAGCTCCTGTACATGTCGGAAACGTTGCGGATACAATTTATCGACGACGATACTCGCTCCTTTTGCTTGCAACAATGCTGCCGAGATGACAGGTTGTAGATCGCTTGGGAATCCACCGTAGTGGAAGACACGAATATCGACCGGCTTCGCCTCCTGAAACGTCGCCGTGACGGAATCATCCGTTGCTTCGATCAACGCACCGTACCGCTCGAGTTTTTGGATGACGCTCTCGAGATGAAGCGGAATGACGTTGTCGACGGTGACGCGTCCAAGTGCCGCCCCCATCGTCAAGAATGTCCCTGCTTCCATCCGGTCCGGAATCAAGGTATGCCGGCAACCACTTAGTTGCGATACGCCCTTGATTCGAATCTCGTCCGTTCCTGCCCCTTTGACGCTTGCCCCCATGTTCGTCAACATCGTACTGACGTCTATGACTTCTGGGTCATAGGCAGCATTTTCGATGACAGTGGTTCCTTCAGCGAAGACAGCGACGAGTAACGCACTGATCGTCGCTCCGAAAGACGGGAGATCGAGGTAAATCCGGTTGCCGACGAGACGATCGACGCGCATGTAATGGACGCCTTGCTCGTTACGTACAGAAACACCGAGACGCTCTAGTGCTTTGATGTGTAAATCAATCGGTCGTGGTCCGATGGCATAACCTCCAGGCAGACCGACGACTCCTTGTTTGAATCTGGCTGCCAGAACGCTCATGAGGTAGATCGATCCGCGTAACTTGCGCGTCTCCGCACCCGTCAACGGCATCGATTCGACCCGACTTGGATCAATCGTCACCATATCGCCTTGACGTGTCACGACCGCGCCGAGCGTCTCCAAAATCTCGATCATCGTCGCGACGTCGCCAATCTCCGGCATGCCTTCAAGAACGACCGTCTGATCCGTCAGGAGGGCTGCAGCAAGACACGGGATGGCGCTTTGCTTCGAACCACTGATTGATACGGTTCCTTCTAGGCGTTGTTGCCCTACGATATGCAAAATGTCCACGTTCCATCAACCTTTCTCTTCGCTACGATTATTGCTGCGTTTTTTCCCAGTCTGCGAGGAATTTTTCGATTCCTTGCGTCGTGAGTGGGTGGTGTGTGAGTGACTCGATGACCGAGAATGGAATCGTCGCGATGTCTGCGCCCGCAAGAGCAGCGTTCGTCACGTGTACCGGATTCCGGACCGATGCCGCGATAATTTGTGTCGGAATATCATGGACGACGAAAATTTGAGCAATCGTCTCGACGAGTCCCATTCCATCTTGTCCGATATCGTCTAGACGACCGAGGAATGGTGATACATATGTCGCACCAGCACGTGCTGCGAGTAATGCTTGGTTCGGGTTGAAGATCAATGTGACGTTTGTCGTGATCTTTTCTTTTGAAAGTGCTGCGACCGCTTCGAGTCCGGCCGGAGTCATTGGAACCTTAACCGTAATGTTCGGTGCGATCTGGGCAAGTTCCTTCCCTTCACGAATCATTCCTTCTGCATCAAGCGCGATGACTTCGGCGCTGACAGAGACGTCCCCGACGATTTCACAAATCTCACGAAGTCGTGTATGGAAATCGACGCCTTCCTTAGCGACGAGTGACGGATTCGTCGTGACACCATCTAAAATCCCCATTTTATGTGCTTTCTTGATGTCCTCTACGTTTGCTGTGTCAATGAAAAATCTCATCTTTCTCGTTCCCCTTTCATCCCTTGAAATCGCTTACGACTCTATTATAGGTTTTTTTCACGAGAAGTCCTACTGTTTTCCATTGAATACACGTTCACATGATATGAAAAAAGCACGGTAGACCGAAGTCTACCGCACTTTAAAGAGGAGTCGATTAAGCTTTGTTGCTTGAACCGAACTCACGCATCTTACCGATGACAGTTTGTTTGATTGCTTCACGACCTGGTGCGATGAATACGCGTGGGTCATATGCTTCTGGTTTCTCAGCTAACACTTCACGAACGACTTTCGCGAATGAGATTTGGTTCTCTGTGTTAACGTTGATTTTTGAAGTTCCGAGTGAGATCGCTTTTTCGATATCGTGTGTCGGAATTCCAGTTCCACCGTGAAGAACGAGTGGAAGGTTTGTAGCGTCACGGATTTCTTCCATCTCTTTGAATCCGAGGTTTGGTTCACCTTTGTATGGTCCGTGAACAGAACCGAGTGCAGGAGCAAGCGTGTCGATTCCAGTTTCTTTGACGATGCGTACACACTCGTCAAGTTTCGCGTACATGACATCACCGATGACGTCGTCTTCTTGTCCGCCAACTGTACCAACTTCCGCTTCTACTGAAACGCCTTTAGAATGAGCGTATTCAACGACTGCTTTAGTTGTTTCGATGTTTGTATCGATCGGGCTGTGCGAATCATCGATCATGACAGATGTAAATCCAGCGTCGATCGCTTCTTTACATTTTTCAACGCTCGAACCGTGGTCGAGGTGGATTGCAACTGGAACTGTGATTTTCATGTCGTGTACGAGACCTTCAACCATTTTCACGACAGTGTAGAATCCGCCCATGTGGCGTGCTGCACCTTCAGATACTCCAAGGATGACTGGTGACTGCTCTTCTTGAGCCGCACCGAGAATCGCTTGTGTCCACTCGAGGTTGTTGATGTTGAATTGACCTACTGCATACTTACCTTCGAGAGCTTTGTTTAACATGTCTGTCATAGATACTAATGGCATAATGACATCCTCCTCTGTTTTGATCGCTGTTTACACGAACTCGTGCAATTTCAGACTGATTATAACATACTGATTCATCGGAACGTACAGCATTTCGCTCGGTTTTTTGGTTTGTGACGGCGACGTGAAAGATTAACCGCTTACATCGTGAGAAATTTGCACAGTCACTTCTTTTTTTAATTCAAAGATGTCAAATGGCTTCCCGAAGAAGGCAACGACCCCTAATCGTTTCGCTTCTTCCATCGCTTCTTTTTCACCGAGTGCCGTCATTAGGATCGTCCGGACACGTCGTCCGATTCGGTCCTGATGACGCAAGACCTCAATCCCGGTCCGTCCCGGCATGTTGACATCCATCAACAATAAATCGTATGCCGCTTCTTGTAAGTAGACGATCGCTTCCTCTCCATCGACGGCGACGTTCGTTTCATACCCTTCTGCCCGGAACAATTGTGCAAGTAAGTTCCGGATTCCCGGCTCATCCTCGACGATCAACAATCTGCCTTTCATCTCTGCCACTCCCCCTCTAGTTATTTCCATTCTACACTAAAGCAAAACTTGCTTTATACTGTCCTTGAGAGAAACATAGAAAGGATGAAGAAAAATGATGAAAATCTTAGCTACACAATTCAACGGAAAATTGCAAACGCTCGCAAAACAGGAAGACGAACTATTCGATGTCGTCCGTCTACTCGCACAGGCGCTCGTCGGGGAAGGCACGGTCTACGTCGACGCCTATGGTGAATGTGAAGGACTCTATCCAATGCTCTCAGAAGGACCAGACCAGATGAAACGCGTTACGAAGATCAAGGATCGAAAGACCTTGCACGCTGTCGATCGCGTCTTGATCTTCACGCCGGATACGGAACGCTCGGATCTCCTGGCTTCTCTTGCCCGTTACGACGCATGGCATACACCTTATGCGATCGTCACACTCAGTGACGTGACGGAAACGCTCGAACGTTCGATTGCTCCGCTCGCATTGAAATTCAATAAAGGACTGCTTCCGGCAGAGGACGGTTCACGCCACGGACTGCCGAGTCTTGCCCTTTGCGCGTTTCTCCTGACACATATCTTGACGCAACTACAAGAGATGACGGAAGAGTGGGATTGACGTTTTTCTTCTATAATATAAATATAAAGTTCACTGGATACGTGTCCGTGTCTGACTAAGCTTACGATCTTCATTGAATCAAAGCGAAACCGTCAATGACCGTTATACAAAAAGGAAGCGCTGTTTGCGCTTCCTTTCAGATTGTAGACAAATGAGCTGACTCAAAAAAGAATGACTTGTCTTTTCACGCCCTTTCCTCAGGCGAGACACAAGCCCGTTTCCCCGCTCCATTCGAGCAGGAAAACGGGTCTTGTTTGTCTCTGACAGCGCAAAATTGCGCTTTTTCCTGTAGGAGTTGCGTGTAACGCGTCATTCTTTTTATACCGAAGGATCACAGAAGCGTTTTGTTCACTCGACATCGCTTCCTAGGGAAAAACAAGCAAGAGCGACCCTGCAGCGAAGCGAAGCAGCGCGATACTTGTCCCAGGAAAACGATTCGAAACGAACAAAAAAGCGCAATCCTTCTCGTTAGAGAAAAATTGCACTTTGTCTTCAGTCTCAAAGGAAGCGCCATTCGCGCTTCCTTTTTTTGATCATGCCGAAGCATGTTCTTCTTGTGCTTTTAGTTCTTCACCGTAAGACAGCTGATCCTGCATGCGGACGAACGGTAGATAGATTGCGACCGACATCGCAATCGTCGCCAGCTGGAGCAAGGCACCCTGCCAGCCGCTGATCAAGAAGCCAGAGATGACGGGTGGCGTCGTCCATGGTACTTGAAGCGCATTGAATGGTTCGACCCAACCCCAGAGGATTGAGAAGTAGACCATGAAGGATGCAATCGCTGGTACGATGACGAACGGAACGAACATGATCGGGTTGAAGACGATCGGCATCCCGAAGATGACCGGTTCGTTGATGTTGAACAAACTTGGCGCGAGTGATAGCTTCCCGAGTTGCTTCAAGTGAGCCGATCGGGCAACGATCAATGTCGCGATGATGAAGCCAACCGTGATCCCTGTTCCACCGAGCTTCGTAAAGACATCGAGGAATTGAATCGTAACGATCTTCGCGTTGTCACCGACAACAAGTTCTTTCCCAGAGTCGATGATCGCTTGGTTTTGTAAGGCATTTGCTGTCAGCAACGGTCCCATGATACCCATGATGATTGCTGCACCGTGAATCCCACACCACCACATGACAGACATCAAGATCATGATCAAGACTGCTCCCGCGAGCGTATCCGTCAAGTTCTGAATCGGTGCTTGTAAGACGTCATAGACGACTTCCGTGAACGTCCGGTCAGCGAACGCTTGGAAGACGGCAAACGTGACGACAGACAACGTGATGATCGCAAGTCCCGGAATAAGGGCCGAGAACGAGTTTGAAACGCCCGGTGGTACACCGTCTGGCATCTTGATCCGGATGCCCCGTTTGATGAACTGCGAGTAGATGAAACCAACGACGAGTCCGACGACGATCGAGGCAAGGACCCCTTGTCCGCCCGTCCATACTTTCGGTACGACACCCGTGACGACTTCCCCTGACTTCGACAGGACAGATGATTGTGTGATGATCAAAAAGGCGATGATTCCGAGAATTCCGGCTGGAACCCCTTCGATCTTCTCGTTTTTAACGTACGAATAGGCAATACCGAAGACACCGATCAACGCGAGGATATCAAACGTCGCACCAACGACCTGCGTCAGCGGTAATGTCCAGTCGGCACCGAATAGGCCCGTCATGAACTTCTCCCAGCCTGGGATTGGTAACGCGAGAATCAATAGGAATAACGAGCCGATGATCGTCATCGGCATCGTTAAGATGAAGCCGTCCTTGATCGCAAGGACGGGCTTGGCGTTCGCGAATCGTGCGAAGGCAGGAGTGACTTTTTCAAATACGGTTTCTAATCGGTTCATTCCGACTCCTCCTTATAGTTCAGCAGCACGTGTCGCGATGATTTCCTGATACCAATGGAACGACTGTTTCTTCTTCCGTGCCAGACCATTCGCATGATCGACATAGATGAATCCGTACTGCTTTTTATATCCGTTCAACCAGCTGAGTAGATCGATGACGGACCATGCATAATAACCAGAGACATTGATGCCCTCTTCGACGGCACGCTTAACGGCACGAAGGTGACTTTCGATGTACTCGATTCGTGGTGTATCCATGATTTCTTCGCCGACGATCGGATCCTCGTCACCGAGACCGTTCTCCGTGATGTAGATTTTGATGTCGCCGTATCGTGCTTGGAGCATCCGCATTCCTTCAAGGAAGGCATCCGGCGCGATTTCCCAGCCCCACTTCGTGTAGACTTTATCGTCCATCAAGACTGTCTTATAGACGCCATCAAACGATGGATTCCCCGGACGTCCGGTTGAGTTTTCGCGACCACCTGCCATGACGAGCGCCGAATCATTCTTCATGACACGTTGTGGACAATAGTAGTTCAGTCCGATGAAGTCGTTCAGCGGTGCTGTCCGTTTCAAGAGATCAAGCTCTTCTTCTGTCCATTCTGGCAACAAGCCCTGCTTTTCTAAATCCTTCACGACATATGCTGGGTATTCACCTTTTAAAATCGGATCATAGAACCAGTGTGTCGCGTATTCATTCGCATGGACTTCAGCTTGTTTGTTCTCTGGCGCTTCATCGATGCTGAACGCTGGGTTGAAGACGTGCGTGATGCCGATTTCTCCTTCATATCCCGCTTCCTTGAACGCTTCGACGGCGCGAGCGTGAGCGACGAAAACGTTGTGCGTCGTTTGGAAGTACGCTTTTGCATCGCCTGTGATGCCGGGTGGGTGTGCGCCCGTCAAGTAGCCGAGCGAACAGAAGATGACCGTCTCGTTGAAGGTGATCCAGTTGCGGACACGATCGCCGAACGCTTCGAAACAGGTCTTCGCAAAACGCACGAAGGCATCTGCTGTTTCAGGACTACGCCAGCCACCCTGTTCTTCAAGGACTTGTGGTAAATCCCAGTGATAGAGTGTCACGAACGGGACGATCCCGTGCTTAAGGCACTCATCGATCACGTTGTTATAGAACGCAAGTCCTTTTTCATTCACTTCACCTGTGCCGTTCGGGAAGATGCGTGGCCATGAGATCGAGAAGCGATACGATTCAAGACCCATCTCTGCCATCAGACCGATATCTTCTTTATAACGGTGGTAATGATCGATTGCGACATCCCCGTTCGTCGCTTCAAACGTCTTTCCAGGAATCTTCGAGAAGACATCCCAGTTCGAGACGCCTTTTCCGTCTACGTTCCAAGCACCCTCTACTTGATAAGAAGCAGAAGCAGCGCCGAATAGAAAATCTTTTGGCATTTTCATCGTCTTCACCTCTTATTTGTTTGCGAGTTTGATTGCTTGGTCGAGTACTTTCGTTCCGTTCATCATGCCGTAATCGATCGTGTTGATGACATCGATCGGCACACCTTTTGGTTCACAGATCTGTTTTCCTTTTGCGAGAAGGTATTTCACCTGTGGTCCGAGGAGAGCGACGTCGAGTTCGTTGACGTATGTTTCCATCTCTGATTCCGGGTATGCTGCGATGTCCGCTTCTAAGCCGCGCTCTGAGGCAACCGCTTTCATTTTTTCTACTAACATACTCGTCGACATACCTGCCGCACAAAAGAGTCCGATTTTCATCATTTTTGATCCATTCCCTTCAATTGGTTGATTTCGTTTTGCATGTTCATCATATATCCGAGCATTTCTTTGACGAGGATCGTGTTCATGAGGTGATCCTGCGCGTGTACCATCAGGACGCCGACGGTTGCTGTTTTGCCTTGTGCTTCGAGTGTGACGAACTTCGTTTGAATACTGTGAGCATCCTTGAGTGTCGCGTCACCTTCTGTAACAGCAGCTTGTGCTTCTTCGACTTTGCCTTCTTGCATCAGTAACATTGCTTGGTGGTAGCTTGCTTTGGCGTCGCCTGACAAGGCAATCAATCCAAAAATATCTTCAGGGGTAATTTCAATCGTTTCAGAAGTCATGTTGTCTCTCCTTTTTTGTATGGATAACTTAAATTCATAGGTACAAATTATACAGTTCGATAATAGCATGCGCTTTCATAACGTGTAAACCCTTTCTTTTTAAAAATTTGAAATAAAAAAACACACGAATTTTCTTCGTGTGTTTCCTTCTTATTTAATATTCGAGACCTTCAGCATCTTCACGTGGCGAAAATGATGCGTCGCTCGCGAGACGTCGAAGATTTTTCCATTCGTCAAATAGACTGTATTGTCGACGAGTAAGGATGGATCGTTCTCTTTTAATCCAAGCAACTCGGCGTCATTGCTATTCAAGTAATCCGCATAGATGACGCGATCCGCAAATCCAATCGACAGATTTTGATCGTTGCGTAAATACGTATAGATCGATTTTTGAACGATGTTCTCATCGAGATACATGACGAGATTTTTCCGGAAATAGGACGCTTCGATCGAAAACGGATGATCATCGACGAGACGTAGTCGTTTGACGTAATAGACCGGTGTACCGACCGGACATTTCATGCGTTCCGCGACTTCTTCGTCTGCTTTCGTCTGTTCGAAGGCAAGGACGCGTGTCTCGACCTTCCGTCCACTGAAGTCACTCGTCAATCCTTGTAGTTTTTCAAGATTGACGTAATCACTCTTATAATGATCGCGGACGAAGACGCCGCTCCCTTGTACTTGGTAAACGTACCCTTTATTGACGAGAATCTCAATCGCCTTCCGGATCGTGTTCCGGCTGACATCGAATTTTTGGGCGTATTCGTCTTCCGTCAACAGTTTATTCGTATGTTGATAGACGTGCTCATTGATCTCGATCTCGATTTGTTCAGCGACATGTTTATACTTCGGAATCAATGATATTCCCCCCTCTATCTAAAATTTGTAGGAATGAATCCGCTACCATTATAGCAGATATGGTTTTTTTCGATAGGGATAAATGAAAATAAACCCGTCTCCTTGAAGAAGACAGGTTTATTGGAACACGACTTATTCACCAAGTGAAGCTTGGATGAAGTCATGGAAGAGTGCTTGTGGACGTTCTGGACGCGAGATCAATTCTGGGTGGAACTGACATGCGACGAACCATTTGTGTTCTGGAATTTCGATGATCTCAACGAGACGACCGTCTGGGCTCGTACCTGAGAAGACCATGCCGTTCGCTTCGAACTGCTCACGGAACTCGTTACCGAACTCATAACGGTGACGGTGACGTTCGTAGACGAGCTCGCTTGAGTACGCGGCACGTGCTTTCGTTCCATCTTCGAGTTTACATGGGTAAAGTCCGAGACGGAGCGTACCACCGAGATCCTCGATGTCTTTTTGTTCCGGCAACAAGTCGATGATCGGGTATGGTGTCGCTGGATCGATTTCCGCTGAATGTGCGCCCTCAAGGTTGAGGACGTTACGAGCGAATTCGACTGTCGCGAGTTGCATTCCGAGACAGATACCGAAGAACGGTACGTTGTTTTCACGTGCGAAACGTGTCGCTTCGATTTTCCCTTCGATGCCGCGTTCGCCGAATCCACCAGGAACGAGGATGCCGTCTGCTGAACCAAGCAATTCGTTGACGTTTTCACGCGTCACGTCTTCTGCGTTGATCCAGTCGATTTCGATGTCACTGTTGAAGGCGAATCCAGCGTGTTTCAATGCTTCTGCGACCGAGATGTACGCATCACGCAATTCGACGTATTTCCCGACGAGTGCGATCTTCGTCGTCTTCTCGAGGTGCGTCACTGTGTGGACGAGTTGTTTCCAAGCCGTCATATCAGCAACTGGTGTATCGAACTTGAAGTAGTCACAGACGAGTTGGTCCATGCCTTGACGTTGCAAGTTGAGTGGTACTTCATAGAGTGTCGATGCATCTTGTGCTTCGATGACTGCTTCCGGACGTGTATCACAGAAGAGGGCGATTTTATCTTTCATCTCTTGTGGGACTGGGTGCTCCGCACGTAAGACGATGATGTCTGGCTGGATACCGTAGCTACGGAGTTCTTTGACACTGTGTTGTGTCGGTTTCGTCTTGAGCTCACCTGCTGCTGCAAGATACGGAACGAGCGTACAGTGGACGTACATGACGTTTTCTTTCCCGATATCGTTTTTCACCTGACGAATGGCTTCGATGAACGGAAGCGATTCGATATCCCCTACTGTTCCACCAATCTCCGTGATGACGACGTCAGCGCCCGTTTCTTTTCCAGCACGGAAGACGCGATCCTTGATTTCGTTCGTGATGTGCGGAATGACTTGGACTGTTCCACCGTTGTAGTCGCCACGGCGTTCCTTCTTGAGGATCGTCGAGTAGATACGACCAGACGTGACGTTCGCGTTCTGGCTCAAGTTGATGTCGATGAAACGCTCGTAGTGACCAAGGTCAAGGTCCGTCTCAGCGCCATCATCCGTGACGAATACTTCCCCGTGTTGATACGGGCTCATCGTACCCGGGTCGATGTTGATGTACGGGTCGAATTTTTGGATCGTGACGTTGAGGCCACGGTTTTTCAAGAGACGAGCGAGCGATGCAGCGGTGATCCCTTTACCGAGTGACGATACGACGCCACCTGTTACGAAAATATACTTTGTCATGTTAAATCTTGCTCCCTTCCCTAATTCACATCTCAACAATACAGAGGTGGTAAAAACAAAAAAGCAAAAGTGCCCCCATTGGAATAGGAGACACTTTTGCTGAAATAAGCACGTTGCTTAAAGAAGCCCATGACTAACTTACGTCATTCGGAAAACTTCGTCAAGCCTAATTTTTCAAAGAAAAATTTCCGTGCTCGTTCGTCAGCCGTCAACGAAAAAACTGCCATTTCTATAGGGAAATAGCAGCTGTACAGTTGTGGTTGATCGTGCTTAGACTTCTTCTTCTTCTTCAAAGTCTTCTAAGTCTTCTTCGTCGAGATCGTCATCGAGATCATCGATGGCTGCGACTTTTTTGAACGTATCGTCGTCTTCGCTGTCGTCAGCTGAATCATAGTCCGCTGTCTTCGCGAATGTATCGAGATCGTCTTCGATCGTCTCGAACTCATCTTCTTCTGCATCATAGTTGAACTCTTCTTCAAACTCATCGAGTTCTCCACGTTGACGCGCTTCGATGACGAGATCCTCATCCGACTTATCGAACGGATACCAAGCGCGGAGTGACCAACGGTTCGCTCCGACGTTGACGAAGTTTCCGTCGATGTTCATGTCTGTATAGAGTTGAGCAAGTTTCTCGAACTTGTCTTCTTCATCTGTAAACGTATGGTACTTTTCGATTTCTGACGTGATGTCATCGAACGTGATTGGCTGTTCGCCAGCTTCTTGCAACATTTCGTTGACGAATTCGATCAGCGAAAGATTAGTAATCTCTTCTTTACTTAAACGGCTGAGGCTCATTGTGACGGCCACTTCCTTTCATTTGCGTTCAATCCATTACTTCTCATTATACGCAAAATGGCTTTTAAAAATCCAGTCTCTATTTAAAAAAAGCTCGAATTGATTCTCGATTCGTGTTTTTCCCACTCCTGAAAAAGGAATATCCAAGGGAGAAGAAGGAGGAATGACAGATGGAGATGACAATCGAACGGGTCAACGATTTTGATGACTTCAACTGGTTACCAATCTTATCAAAGAGTACACAGGAAGGCTATCCCTTCATCGAACGGATGCTACGTGAACGCCGAAATGAAACGTATCGAGAAGACGGAGAAGCAATGTTCGTCGTTTTGTCGCTTTCCGGTCACGTCATTGCGTGCGGAGGTTATATGAAACAAACCGACGCGATCGACGTCGGTCGGATTCGTCATGTCTATGTCTTGCCAGAAATGCGACATCACGGTGTCGGTACGCAACTGCTTGAGAAAATCATACCGGAAGCGCTGTTGACGTATTCCGAGCTCTGGCTCTATACGAATGATGCCAGTACGTTTTATGAACGATTCGGTTTTGAGCCGTATACGGCAACCAAAGTGACACATCGACTTTTAAAGCATGCATTCGTCCAACCTTAAGTGTCTTGGATTGACATATCGAGAATCATCGATTAGTTTAAGCGTATGACAAATCAAGTGGATCTATTCAAGGCATTATCGAACGAGGTACGTCTTGATATCTTACGCTGGCTCAAGGATCCCGAGACTCATTTCAATAAGCCGACGGCCCATCTCGCGACGAATCTGTCGGACAAGGGAGGCATTTGCGTCGGAGATATCCAAGAGAAGGCGAACTTATCTCAATCGACCGTCTCCCAATATCTTGCGATGTTGCAAAAAGTCGGATTGCTCGAATCCGAACGTCACGGCAAATGGACGTATTACCGGCGAAATGAAGAAAAAATCCAGGAGCTCGCAGCGTACCTCAAAGGAGAACTTTGATCCGTTCTCCTCGTCTTACATATCGACATTTCTCGATATTTAGATTCGTGAAAGGATGAATTCTGTTGAAAATCGTGTATTACTTACTCGCGTTACTTGCGGGTATCGCACTCAGTGTCGAAGGGGCCATCTATGGTGAGCTCGGGAACTTCGTCGGAAAACTCGAAAGTAGCTTTTATAATTTCTTCGCCGGTACGATCATCATCGGACTGATCGTCCTCTTCTTCGGAAAAGGTTCACTCGGCTATACATTCCGCGCACCGAAATGGACCTTGCTCGGTGGTCTACTCGGTAGTATCTACTTGACGATCTTGATCATTAGCATCCCGCTCGTTGGTGTCGGTCTCGCCATGATCAGTGTCATCATCGGACAGATGATTGCCAGCATGGTCATTGAACATTACGGCTGGCTCGGTAGTCCGAAACGTCCAATCAATCGTGACAAGCTGACAGCTTCTGCTTTGATGCTCGTCGCTCTATTTCTTATCTTTTAAGGAGGTTCGCTCGTGAATATTCTATTACTCGGTTTTACATTACTCGGCGGCGTGATGCTGAGTGCGCAGTCATCGATCAACGGTGCCTTCAGTCAAAAGGCAGGGGCTCTAGAAAGCACGTTCCTGACATTCTTCACCGGGATGCTGATTCTCGCACTCGCCATCCTGTTCTTTGGTCAAGGAAATGTCTTGCTCTTGCTCGAAGCACCACGTTGGCAACTCAGTGCCGTCCTGTTTGGGGTCAGTTATCTATTCCTGACGATTCTTGCTGTTCCGCAAATCGGTGTCACGGCAGCTAGTATCGCGACTGTCATCGGTCAACTCGCAGCAGGGATGGTCATCGACCACATCGGTGCATTCGGTGGCGTCGTCGTGCCGCTCGACGGAAAACGTCTGCTCGGTCTGCTTGCGATGCTTGCTGCGCTTTACTTCGTCTATCGCGGGAACACACGCAAAGACGTGTCGGCTTCATCTGATTCGATGGCATCATGACGATTGTCCTCACGATTCGTTCACGCGCTTTTCTCAGGCGAGACACAAGCCAGTCTCGACTGTCATGGACAGTCGATTCGGGTCTTGTTTGTCTCTGACAGCTCAAGATCGTGCGCTTTTTCCTGTAGAAGTCGCGTGAACAACGTGAGTCCGACTGTTTCTCATGGTCCATCAAAATAGAACAAAAAAAATCCGAAATGCCGAAGTGATGCTACTTCAGTGTTTCGGATTTTTTAAATCAGTTGATGAACGTGAAAAGTGAAATAGCTAAGACCCCTTGAGCGAGTACTTGTAACAGGAATACGATTCGGGACAAATAAATGCACTTTTTCTTCAATTGATCGGCTTATCGATAACGACTTTACCTTCTTTGTCTAATAGCGGTGTCATTCCGTTCAAACCAAGTCCACTTGTCATTAAATAATTTACACCTGTTTCAGTGTCTACGACAATTTTGATAATACCACCACTTAGGTGTTGTTTTGATTTAAGTATGAATCGTTTACTCATTATTTTGTATGACCTCTCGTTCTTTCCGATTTCCACGTAAAATCATAACTTACTGTGTGAGGATAGGTTTAACGCTTTTTTACCAAGGTGTTGCCTATCTACTTAGAACAGTCCTCACATTCCCACACGACTCCTACAGGAAAAAGCACGATTCATCGTGCTGTCAGAGACAAACAAGACCCGATTCGGCTGTCTGTGACAGCCGGCACTGGCTTGTGTCTCGCCTGAGGAAAGCGGGTAGGAAATCGTGAGGACGTCTTATCAAGTCCAGTACTTCACTGCCCCAGCTGTTGCCTCTTAAGTAAGCGCAACGCTTCCGTCGCAAGACGATGATCTGCTTCCTGCGATAGACCGGAAACGGTAATCGTACCAACGACACCGACTCCTTCGATCCGGATCGGGAACGATCCGCCGGCATCGGCATAATCAGCTGGCGAGACCGCATACATCGAGTGGTACGAGCGATGTTTACTTTCATTATAACGACGCATGTAGAGCGAGCTATAGCCATGCCGTAAGACGACGTTCGATTTCCGGCGGATCCATTCTTCCTGATCCGGTGCCGTACCATCGAGCGCCGCGTAATATAAACGCTGTCCATTCCGTTTGATTTCAACGGCGATCGATAAGTTCTCTTTCATCGCCCGTCCGATCAATTCATGTCCCATCCCGATCGCTTCCGTATTCGTCAGGGACGTCAAGACGAGTTCGTCCTCTTCCGCTAGCAACACCTTCAATTCTTCCATGCATCCCATTCCTTTCGTAAGAGGCGTCGTCCTTCATCACTGCTGATGCGCACTGCTTCAATCAAACGCATCGTTTTTTCAGCGTCGCGTAAATCGACAGGTACTCGTCCCCCGCGAAGTCCTTCCGCCAACTGTTCATAAAACGTCGCATAACTGCCTGGAAGTGTCGCGAGACGCTCGACTGGCTGATCAGCGATTTGAAGGTAGCCGTAGGAATCTACTTCATCTTCACCGAGCTGTTCGTCCACCGGATGACCTTTCGCAAGCCGTCCTTCTTGCGGATCCATTCCATATTTGACGTAACTACCGCGTGTCGCATGAAACTCGAAACGAGGTGTTGGTCCTTGAATGAAGGACGTCGAACGGAGAATGACACGACGCGTACCGTAATGTAGCGTGACATGGAAACCATCGTCGACGACAGCACCGTCACGTTGCAGGTAGACGTCGCCCGTGAGTGCATCCGGTTCTCCGAACAAGGCAAGTGATTGATCGAGTAAGTGTGAGCCGAGATCAAACAGGATGCCGGCGCCACTTCCCGCTTGTTCCCGCCAGCGTTCCCGAACGACCGGACGATAGCGATCAAAGCGTGATTCGATGACTTGCCAGTCGCCGATCTCGTTCATTTCCATCAATTGTTCAAGTGTCAGGAAGTCCCCGTCGAAGCGACGGTTTTGATAGATGGCGACCTGCACCCCGTGTTGTTTCGCTAACGTTTGCAACGCTAGTGCTTCTTCGATCGTCACGACGGCTGGCTTTTCGAGTAAGACGTGCTTCTTTGCTTCAATCGCTTGTTTTGCCATTTCGAAATGCAGTGCCGTTGGTGTCGTGATGATGACGAGTTCCGTGTTCTCATCCTGCAAGGCTTCAGCAAGTGTCGCGACGACAGCCGCATTACTGAAATGTTGTGCCACCTGCTCCGGTCGACTCGAGACGACTTGCGTCACTTCAAATGCCGGTAATGCCTGTAAGAACGGAACGTGGAACGTCACCGCTGAAAAACCGAATCCGACGAGCGTCGTTTGAATCGGGTTCATGTTGTTTCCTCCTCTGTCACGTCGAGATCGACATGATAATGATCTAGTCGCTCTTGCCACGTTGCATCTGGTACTTGATCCGTAACGAGCACATCGATTTGCTCCCAGTCACAGACCTTATGCAAAAAACGCTTATTGAATTTCGTATGGTCTGCGAGGACGATGACACGGGTCGCACTTCGAATCATCGCTTTCTTTACGACCGCTTCTTCGAGTTGTTCCGCAAAAAGTCCTTCTTCCGTCAATCCACATGCTCCAAGAAAAACACAATCGACTTGATAATTCAGGATGTCGTCTGCCGTCTTGATCCCACTCAAGCTTCGCGCATGCCGGTCGAAACGTCCTCCCGTGACGTACAGCTCAATATCCGTACGAGCTCCGACATAGTCTGCGATGTCGAGGGAGTTCGTGATGACTTGTAGTGGATAAGGCGGAAGTGCTCGTGCCATCTCAGATACCGTCGTCGCAGCGTCGAGCAATAAGCGATCGTTCGCTTGGACGTGACGCGCTGCACGTTGTCCGATCCGTCGTTTTTCCGGTTTCTCTGTCCGTTGCTCATACGCAAGTGTTCCGCCAGCACGGACTAATCCATTTTTAACGCGAATGATTTCCCCTTCTTGTTCGAGGACGATGACGTCACGACGTGCGGTATCTCGTGAAATCTGATACTCCTGCATCAGTTGATCCAGCGAAATTTCAGGACTCGTCTTGATCCATTCCCGCATCTGTTGCAGCCGTTCAATTTGCCCCATCGATTCCCGCCTCCTTTTTCTTTATATTAAGTTTTTTCATTACAATATGCAATTTTAATGCAAATAGTTCAACGGTAATTCGGGTAAATAATAGAAGACAACTACTTTCAGAACGGAGGAATTGATATGCAAACGATCTTGATCACGGGTGCTTCTTCCGGTATCGGTCTTGCGACGGCGCGGCGATTTGCAGAAGCCGGATGGTTCGTCTACGCTGGTGTCCGGAGTCCAGACGAAATGACCGTGTCGTTGCCGACGCTCACCTTCTTGCCGCTCGATGTCACGGATGAAACAAGCGTGAAAGCAGCCGTTCGTCAAATTGAACAGGAGGTCGATCATCTCGACGTCGTGTTCTGCAATGCCGGTCATGGTTTACTGCGCGCACTCGGTCAAGCGACGAGTTATGAAATCAAGCAACTCTTCGAAACGAACGTCTTCGGTGTCATCCGGACGATCGAAGCCTGCCTTCCCCTACTCAAACAAACACCGGATGGTAGTCACTTACTCGCGACTTCAAGCGTCAGTGGTCTCGTCGGTCAACCGATGAATGAACTGTATTGTGCCAGTAAGTTCGCGATCGAAGGGCTGTTCGAAAGTCTTGCGACCTACTATAAACCATACTTCAACATCGACGTCACCCTGATTGAACCAGCCGCCGTCGAGACGAACTTTACCGCAAATGTTCTCGATCAACTTGAACGGACGGGTGGCTTACACGAAGACGACTTCAAACCGATCATCACGGCTTATTTGCAGACGTATCGGACACGACATGCCGATCGCCAATCGGCAGAAGCTCTGGCTGAGGTGATCTTCGAGGTCGTCCACCGTGACGAACGTCCGTTACGAATCCGGACGACGGAAGCCGATGAACATTTCGTCGCCCATAAGACACATCATGATCCGTCAGGTCTCGAAGGGATCGCTAAAATACGACGGCTGACATTAAATCTTGACTGATTCCCCTTTTTTTGAAATTTCAATCCGCCTCAGCAATCTTCGCCCACTATACTGAGACTATCTACCTAAAAATTATCTAGAAGGGCGGAACGCCATGCCATCCTTATTTCTTTTTACAATCGTCTATCTGATTCCGACCTTCATCATGTTCTACATGTCGATTGATATATTTTTACGCAATCCATCACGTCCACAACACCGACTGCTTAGCTTATTTACGTTCGCTTACGGGATGTTATTCCTCGGTGAATTTTTCCGGAATGCTTCTCCGATCGAATTTAGTCCGGCATTCGTGACCTACTGGTTCGGAAACGCTGGTCTGATCGTCTTCAGTACATCGCTTCACTTCATCTTTCGCGTCTCGAATTTGTGGAAACGAATGCCACGTTTATTGTACCCATGGATCTTCTATCTTCCGATGGGCGTCGTGCTGACGACATACGTATTCCAGACGAACGTCATCAACAGTCAGCAATTCACACAGGTCGGACAGTTCATTTACCCTGAATTCAACACACAATATCTAGTGACGATGACGGTCGGGAACGTCTTTCATCTCCTCGTCATCGGTCTACTTGTATATGCACGGACGCAGTTAAAGGATGCGCGGCGCGGCATCATCAACGTCTTATTGAGTGTCGCGATTCTCGTTCTCGCATGGGATGTCGCCTTCGGTTACTGGTCGTTCTACGGCATCATGCCACCGTATGCCTATATGTATGGCGGTTTGTTCTGGGCAGGAGCTCTTGCGATCGCAATGCGTCGATTCGATTATCTCGCGTCCTATCAAAAGCGTTTCGCGACGCTCTACAATTTGAATCCTTCAGCAATCCTGTTGCTCGACCGGGATGGACGAATCGAGAGCGCCAACCCAGCTGCTCATCGCCTGTTCGAGACCGATGACTTAACGGCATGTACGTTTTCGACTTACTTACCGGAGAAAAAACAAGCGGATTGGATGTTACACTACATGACGCATTTTTTATCGCAACGTAAGTTCAACGAATTCGAGACGAAGATTTTAACAGCACAACAGCAAGAACGCTACGTCGTCATGGACGCTGATTTCGTCTTCATCGAACAGGAACTGCACGGGATGTTATTGATTCGTGATATCCAGTCCTTCAAGGAAGCGGAGCAGACGATTCGTTTCTTCGCCTATCATGATCCGTTGACGAAGATTGCGAATCGCCGGAGCTTTTACGAACGTGCGGCGCAAGAGTTACTCGAACTTGATCACGCGGCGATCATCGTCGTCGACCTCGACGGTTTCAAAGCGATCAACGATACGTATGGGCATCAAATCGGTGACGCCTTCTTGATTCATATCGCTCGTCTACTTGAACACCACGCGGAACAGAATGGATTCGCCGCCCGTGTCGGTGGCGACGAATTCTTCTTACTCTATCGTCATCCGTCTGTCGCTACGCTCCATACCTATGCTTCGAATCTGTTGACGTACTTGCAAGACAACCCTTACCGATTCGCTGAAGAAACCATTGAAATCCGAACGAGTATCGGACTTAGCTACTCACCCAATCATGGCGTCGATCTCGACACGCTGATTCAGCATGCTGACCAAGCGATGTATCGTGTCAAACATGCCGGAAAGAACGATTATTTCATTCATGATACGATGGACTCGACGCAACGATCCTAAAGGAGAGATTCCATGATTTCTGTACTGACGATTTTTTCACGTTTATTCAAGGGATTGCGCCGCGCCTTTCACTTATCTTACTTTCGTGGTCTATTGATTCTCTGCCTGTTGACGCTCGTCTCCGGTACGACCTTCTATAGCACGGAAGAAAACCTGTCGATGGTGGATGCACTTTACTTTTGTATCACGACATTAAGTACAGTCGGGCATCCAACGTTCGTTCCGACGACGACGCTCGGTAAGGTCTTTACGATGGCATACATCACGATTGGCTGCGGGCTGTTCTTAACACTGATTGCCACGTTATCGTATGTCCTGATTAAACAACCGGAGGATGAATAAGGGGGAATGATCCATGCGCCAAGCTGCCATCCAAAATAATTTCGATTGGTGTCGCCTCGTCTGTGAGTCAGCCGGTTGCCGGGTGACAGAAACTGATTCGACCTGGCACGCTCAAGGAAACGTACCAAGCTATTATCCGGAACTTATGGTTCGGCTTCCCCATCAGCGAATTGGTGTCACGGATGTCTACAGTATCAAGGACTGCACGGCAAGCTATGATTTCTCGAGTGCCGGTCTCAGTCATCTGTTCACAGCGGAATGGATGACCCGCCCTGCCATACTCGATCGCCGTGCTCTTCCCGTCGATTGGTCCGTCGTGACGGATCTCGATCAGTTCGCTCGCTTCCAGGCTATCCAGGCAACACCGGAGTTGCCCACAACGTTATGGCAACATCCCGCTGTCCGATTCTTCTATTCGGAGGCGCAACAAGCAAGTTGCATCGCCTACTCGAATCAAGTGACGACCGGACTGACGTACGTCAATTCCGATTACCTCGACGAACGCTTATGGGATGATATCGCACGTTTGAGTTCAGCACATTTTCCCGGTCAATCGCTCGTCGGTTACGAGTATGGCGATCACCTGATCACAGCGCTTGAAGCCGGCTTTGACGACGTTGGTCCACTCGCGATCTGGATTCGCACGACGAATGATCACACATGAAAAAACCGAACCGATTCCCTTCCTCTTGACGAAGATGAATCGGTTCGGTTTTTTTACATCAAGCGGCTAATGAATGCCGTTGCAATCCCGAAGTAAACGAGGAGCGATAAGATATCGTTCAACGTCGTGATCAATGGTCCGGATGCGATTGCTGGGTCAATCTTTAGGCGATGTAAGATGAGCGGAATGATCGTTCCAGCAAGTGTCCCGAAGATCAACGTGATGACGAGCGAACTGCCGACGACAAGACCCAAGACGGCACTCCCTTGCCAGACGTAGGCAATGATGGCGATCAAGATACCACAAATGACACCAATGATTAAACCAACCCAGAGCTCCCGTAGGATCAACCGAGTCGCGACCCGCTTATCGACTTCACGCGTGATCAATCCGCGGACGACGACCGCGAGCGATTGGGTACCGGTATTTCCGGTCATACCAGCAATCATCGGCATGAAGAAGGCGAGCGCGACGACTTTTGAGAGCGTCTCTTCGAACTGACTGATGATTGATCCGGAGACGAGCCCGATGAACAGTAGCAAGACGAGCCACGGTAAACGACGGGTCGCAGCAATCCACGGCTTCGTCTCGAAATCAATTGATTTACCGGACGCCGAGAGTTTCTCGATGTCTTCGTTCGCTTCTTCCCGTAAGACGTCAAGCGCATCATCGACCGTGATCAGTCCGACGAGAATGTCGCCCTCGACGACGGGTAACGAGACAAGATCATAGCGTTCGAACAGTTGCGCGACTTCTTCCTGATCGGTCTCCGCCGCGACCCGAATCACCTTCGTCTCCATGACGTCACTGATCCGTTCCGTATTTTCAGCTAAGATGACATCCCGGTATGAGATGACACCAACGAGTTCACTGAGTTGATTGACGACGTAGACGTAGTTGATCGTCTCCGAGTATTCGATGTAGTCGCGCATCTTCTCGACCGTCTCACCGACCGTGAAATCTTCTCCGACCCAGATGAACCGGTTCGTCATCAAGCGCCCTGCCGTTTCCGGTGGATACGTCAAGAGATTGCGGACGATCAGAGCCTCGTCCGTCCGCATGCTGCCAAGCAAGCGGTCGGTCTCTTCCGGTCCCAGTTCCTCAAGTACATCCGCGACATCATCGTTCTCCATTAAATCGAGGACGTGCCCGGCACGCTCGATGTCTAAACGACGTAAGACGGCGAGACGTTGCTCCCCTTCGAGCTCCTCAAGTACATCCGCCAATCGCTCGTGATCCAGATAGTCGAGGAGTCGTGCCTGATCGTCTTCGCCCAACTCTTCATACACTTGCGCGATATCATACGGATAGACCTCTTCGATGATTTGCTGTGCTTGCTCCCGTTTTTCTTTCGCGAGAGCATCGAGCAATAGCCACTTCCATTGTTGTTCTGCTGTCTGACGCAATCTCCTCACCCCCTGTATTCTGCCTTTTCATCTTAGCACGAGTTGATTCGCGATCGATATCGAAAAACAGTTGACATCTGTTTCCTATGGCTTTAAAGTTTGCCTTAAGGAAACATTATTTGTAGACCGAATCTTTTCCAGTGATTGGAGTTAAAATTTTTATCTTATTTTTTGCCCTAAGGAAACTTTCCTTCTATATACCACAAAATCAAAGGAGTGATTATTCATGTACGCCCTTGACGTTGATCGTCTCACTGTCTCTTATTTTGATACCCATGCACTCGACGGAGTGTCCGTTCGTCTCCCGGTCGCTTCGTTGATTGGCATCATCGGACCGAACGGCGCTGGTAAATCCACATTCTTAAAAGCCGTCCTCGGTTTGATCCCGGCTCGCATCGAGCAGTTACGCGTGCTTGACCAATCACTCGAAGACGTTCGGTCACGCGTCGCTTACGTACCGCAACGAAGTGCAATTGATTGGGACTTCCCGGTTCGTGTGCAGGACGTCGTGCTGATGGGCTGTTATCCGAAGCTCAGCTTATTCAAACGACCATCGAAAGCACAAAAAGTGTTCGCCATGGAGTGTCTCGAGCGCGTCGGTATGTCTGATCATGCCGAACGCCAAATCGGTGAACTGTCAGGCGGACAGCAACAACGGGTCTTTCTGGCGCGTGCCCTTGCCCAAGAAGCAGAGCTACTATTGCTGGACGAACCGTTCGTCGGCATCGATGTTGCGAGTGAGCAGATGATCATCGAACTCTTACGGACCCTCCGAGCCGAAGGACGGACGATCGTCGTCGTCCACCATGATTTGCATAAAGCAGAGGACTACTTCGACACATTGATGCTGTTGAACAAACAATTGATCGCTGTCGGTCCACCGGCTGATATCTTGACGCCGGAATGGCTCGAACCAGCGTATGGCTTACCCCTATTCGAACGACGCAAGGAGGGACAAGGATGACGTTCATCGAGGCATTACTTCAGTATGAGTTCTTACAAAAAGCGATGATCACCGCCATCATGGTCGGCATCATCTGTGGTGTGATCGGCTGTTTCATCATCCTTCGCGGGATGTCGTTGATGGGGGATGCAATCTCGCACGCCGTTTTACCCGGTGTTGCGATTTCCTACCTACTCGGGATCAACTTCCTGATCGGTGCTGTCGTGACGGGTCTCGTGACAGCGCTCGGAATCGGTTTCGTTAGCCAGAACAGTCGCATCAAGAACGATACGGCAATCGGAATCATGTTCACATCCGCCTTCGCCCTCGGGATCATCCTGATCTCGTTCTTGCGTAGCAGTAGTGATCTCTATCACATTCTGTTTGGTAACGTCCTCGCGGTCCGTCCGAGCGACATGTGGATGACCGTCATCATCGGATTGATCGTCCTCGGTGGAATCTTCTTGTTCTACAAAGAGTTGCTGATCAGCTCGTTTGATCCGACGATGGCGCAAGCCTATGGACTATCGACGCGTTGGATTCATTACGGACTGATGACGTTACTAACACTCGTCACCGTCGCTTCACTTCAGACCGTCGGCATCATCCTCGTCGTCGCGATGCTGATCACACCAGCAGCGACCGCGTATTTACTGACGAACCGCCTCTCACGGATGCTGTTCCTAGCGGCAGGATTCGGTACGCTGTCCGCCATCGTCGGACTGTATTTCAGCTTCACCTATAATCTATCTTCCGGTGCGTCGATCGTCCTCGTCGCGACGACGTTGTTCGCACTCGTCTTCGTCTTCTCACCACGTCACGGTCTGATGCGTCACCGGAAACGAAAGGAGTCTACTGTATGAAAGTAAAACTTTTTCTATTCGTCCTCCTCAGCACGGTCTTACTTGCTGCTTGTTCGACACCAGCAGAAGATAACGGGAAGCTGAAGGTCGTTGCGACGTATTCGATTCTCGCTGACCTCGCACGTGAGGTCGGTGGTGAACATGTCGATGTCCACAGCATGGTCAAGATCGGGGCAAACCCGCACGAGTATGATCCACTTCCGGCAGACGTACAAGCGATGGCAGATGCTGACGTCGTCTTCTACAACGGGTTGAACCTGGAAGCCGGCGGTGCGTGGTTCGATAAACTCCGGGCAACGACTGGCAAAGACGCGTCTGACGCGCCAGTCTATCGTTTAAGCAAAGGCGTCGAACCGAAATACCTGACGACGAAGGGCAAAGAATCGGAGACTGATCCGCATGCGTGGCTCGATATAAGCAATGGGATTCGCTACGTCGAAAACGTCAAGCAGGCATTAATCAAGGAAGATCCGAAGCACAAAGCCGACTACGAAAAAAATGCCGATGCCTATATCAAAAAATTGCAGACGCTTGATCAGGAAGCGAAAAAGCAGTTTGCCGCTATTCCGAAAGCAGAACGTCATCTCGTCACGAGCGAAGGAGCCTTCAAATACTTCGGAACTGCCTATGACGTCAAAGCGGATTATATTTGGGAGATCAACTCAGATAATCAAGGGACTCCGGCTCAAGTCCGCCGGATCGTCGATACGATCAAGGAGCAAGATATCCCTGTCCTGTTCGTCGAAACGAGCGTCGATCGGCGGAGCATGGAAACCGTCTCAAGGGAGACTGGTGTTCCGATCGGTGGTACTCTCTTCACTGACTCACTCGGTGCACCGGGTAAGGATGGCGACACCTACTACAGCATGATGCAAGCAAACATCGAGACGATCACGGAAGCACTCGCCAAGTAAGCGTCAACAAATCGTCACGCCTTCTGGATACGTCTTTCCTTATAATGAAGGCAAGACGATGAAAGAGAGGCACATTATGCAAACACGACTATATCGTTACGCCTTTCCCCTCAGTATCAGCCTGTTGCTCGCTGCATGCGGAACAGCTGATCAAACGGGTGCTCCGAAGACAGAACAAACGAATCACGGAGATCATGCTGACCATGCCAGCCACGGTGTTGGTGATCAACTCGAGAAGACCGCGGGACCAGACACGTTACCCGCTTTTCTGAACGAACAGGATGAGTCGATCCAGACGATTTACCGCTCCGTCGCTAAACATCCTGATCTCTTGAAGAAGATGCCTTGTTATTGTGGTTGCGGTGAATCTGCTGGTCATACAAGCAACTATGACTGCTTCATCGAAGAGCAGACTGCTAGTTCCACGACCTGGACGACGCACGGCATCACGTGCGGCACGTGTCTCGATATCGCAGCACAGTCAATTGTCGCTTATCAAAAAGGTAGCTCCGTCAAGAAAATCCGGACTGCCATCGATCAAGCTTATAAAAAGACCGGTGTCACACCGACGCCAACGCCAGCACTTTAATAAACAGTCCGCCCTCCTCGCGATGAACGTAAGGAAAGGCGGACTGCTTTTTCATGTTCCGTTTTTCTGTCTCATGTGGAGCGCTCTTGACTTCTAGCACGCAAAACGAGCGGTCGACCCGACAACAGCTCATCCAGTTGATAGTACGTATGCGCCCGAATCGGTCGATCCGTTCGTGGCAGATGACGGAGCTCGTATGCCACTTCGAGTAAGTAAAATTTGTATTCCTCCCCTTCATCAAAACCGAAGCTCGCGCGACGTTCTTCGATATACGCTAGGACACGCTCCTGTTGCGAGAACGAGAGCCGCTGGACTTGTGGGGCGAGTGCCTCGTGCGGAGAGAGCACGATTTCCCGCTCCGTGCGATACAGTCGATGCATGACGCCACCACTTTGACGTAAGGCAATCAAACGCGCGGGTCTATACGGACGGGGGTGCGGGTGGGCATGGACGAGGTAACGTTCAATCGTGACTTGAGTCGGTCCTGCCGGTAGAGAGATGACGTCATACATACAAAATCGCTCCTTCTCGAAATTGATAGCTACTCTCATATGCTACCATATCTATCCAGCATTCTTTCGTTGACGACAGAAGGGGAATCCGTTTTCAAAGTTTCGCAACTGGTTTTAAGACTGAATAGGCGTGGAACAGATGGAGAGAAACGATTCCTATCTGGAAAGGATGATTGTCGATGTCGAATATGTCCGCCGTCGGTTTCCACCGACACTTACCACTGACGGAACACGAAAGTCTGATTGACCTGGAACTACCACGCCCGGAAGCAACGGGACACGATCTCTTAGTTGAGATCAAAGCTGTCTCCGTCAACCCGGTCGATACGAAAGTCCGTGCTCACGGGAAAGACGAAGACGCCCCGAAGGTTATCGGTTACGATGCAGCCGGAGTCGTCGTTGAAGTCGGCGATGATGCCTCCCTCTTCCAAGTCGGTGATGAAGTTTATTACGCCGGTGCAATCCAGCGCCCCGGTTCAAACAGTGACTTCCAACTCGTCGATGAACGCATCGTCGCTAAAAAACCGGAACGGTTGACCTTTAGCGAAGCAGCTGCTCTGCCATTAACGACGCTGACTGCCTATGAAGCATTGACTGATCGTCTCGGATTGACGTTTGATGCTAAGTCGAACCTCGAGAAGACGATCCTCATTATCGGAGCCGCTGGGGGTGTCGGTTCAATCGCGACGCAACTCGCGAATCATGCTGGATTGACCGTCATCGGAACGGCGTCACGCGACGAGACGATTGATTGGGCGAAAGAACACGGTGCACATCATACGATCAATCACCATGAGGCATTCCGTCCACAGCTCGAAGCACTCGGTTATCAGTACGTCGACTACATTTTCTGCTTGAATGCGACAGACCAACATTTCGAGACGATGGTCGATGTGATTGCACCGCAAGGGAAAATCTGCAGCATCGTCGAGACAGACCAAAAACTCGATTTGAGTGCACTTCAACAAAAGAGTGCAACGTTCGTCTGGGAGTTCATGTTCACCCGTCCGCTGTTTAAGACAGAGGACATGATTCGTCAACATGAAATCCTAACACAAGTCGCAGCTTGGATTGAAGAGCATACGCTCGAGACGACTGTGACACAGACATTGATCGGCATGAACGCCGAAAATCTAAAAGAAGCACATCGTCTCGTCGAGAGCGGAAAAACGATTGGGAAAATCGTCGTCGAACATCATTAAATGAATTAAAACAGGACGGGACTAGACTCCCATCCTGTTTTTTGTCGTTCTTTGTGAACATGAATCTCTTACTTTGAAGATATTTTAAGCATTATGACTATATTTATCCGTCTAAAAAATGTACGATTACGGTAACAAATATTCCAACGTAATACATCTAATCGACGCTTTCCACACATACACAAAGGAGCATCCATAATCCATATGCGAAAATGGTTCAATCAAAAGATCAGCCGACAGATCATGTCTTCGTTTTACCTGATTCTCATTGCCCTATCCATCTCATCCATCACCGCCTATTTTTATACGAATCATCAGGTCGCACAGGCGAAACAAGAACTCGATGCGATTAGTGTGCGCGAAGACCGGGCGACAAAACTTTGGGATGATTGGCAGTCCCTCCAGTACGAAATGCGCGGTTATATCGTCTTCGGAGATGACGCGGTACTTGACGTCATCGATGAGAAAAAAGCGTCACTTGAACAACAGACCGCTTGGTTCGAGAAAAATCGTCTGTACAAAGCCGATGAAGTCTATGCGTCGGATATTCGGTCGCTCTATAATTCCTACGCGAACTTCGTGATGCCAAGCTTGATTAAATACGTCCAAGCGAAACAAGCTGGGACGATCGACGAAACGTTTTTGCAGATGCCGAGTCTGAAGGCGATGATGCCTGAAGCACCACGCGATCCCAATCGGAAATTCAAGATGAATGCCTCGAACAGTGAGACGATGCGTAAAAGCGTCAACACGATGGAGAGTACATTCACAAGCTACCGAAGTAGTCTCCGCGCGAAAGAACTCGGTGCGAAAGAGCAACTCGTCACGCAGACGAAGTATGCGGAGTGGATCTGGCTCGTCAATCTACTCGTTCTGTTCCTTGTCATCTTGTTGATCGTCCGCCCGTTCATCGAACGGACGACGCGACAAATTCATCTCCTCAGCAAGGAAAGTAAACTGCTTGCGAGTGGTGAACATACGTTACCATTGATTCCACTCAACCGTGCCGATGAAATTGGAGAACTGAGTAAATCATTCCATCAAATGGCGACCGCGTTGATCGAAAACAAACACCAATTGATGTCAACGAACGTCAATTTGGAAGATGCCTTGAAATTGACGCAACGGAACGAATCCCACTTGCGTCTACGGAACCAATTGACGGAAACACTCGCATCACGTGATAGCATCAGCGCTTACCCTGCGGTCATCCAAAAGATGGTCGAGATTACGAATGCGACGCAAGGTGCCTTGATTTTCAAGGATGGTACGAAAGTGATCGACATCGTCTTTTATCCAAAGACGAATCTCGCGACCGAAGACTGGATGCCGACGATCGAACCTTTACTACGTGAAGCACGACAGGATAAACGACCGCATACACAATTCGAACACGAAGTCGCACGCGCCGTCACACCGGTTCTGGATCCGAGTCAAAACGAGATCATCGCCTATATTTTCTTATCTCGTGATCAAGCTCCGTTTGATCGTTACGAGCAGGAAGAATTAGCTGCCTTTGCGCGACAACTGGCATTGTCGCTCCTACGGATGCGGACGTTTGATGAGATTGAACGCGAACGAGAGAAAACGGCGCGACTGCTGAACTCGATTCGTGAATCGATCGTGTATATCGAACCAGACGGTGACATTCAGTTGATCAACCGACCGCTCCTCGATCTGTTTGATCATCCAATTGATGAGAGCATCGATGAGAACGGACTGATGAACATCACACCGTCTGTCGTTCAACTCAAACATCGCGTGGATCAACTACCGGAATTCGAACGTTACTTGAAAAAGACATTCGTTCAGCGGGAAATCGGCGAAGGGATCACCTTCTCGATTGATCACGAGCGCCGCTTCATCAAGACATACTCAGAGAGTATCCATTATGGCGGACAGTTCCGCGGCATTCTGCTCGTTTTACGTGACGTGACGAACGAAGTCGAAATTGACCGGATCAAAAACGAACTCGTCTCGACGATTTCTCATGAACTCCGGACACCGCTCTCGTCGATCTATGGCTTTACTGAACTGATGATCCAACGAGATTTACCTCCGAAACGCCAGAAGAAGTATTTAGAGGCTGTCCACTCGGAAACAGAACGTTTATCGCTGTTGATCAACGACTTCCTCGACTTGCAACGAATGGAAGCGAACCGTCAGGAATACGAGATGGCGCCATTCGATATCGTTGCGATGATTCGCGATTTGAAACAGTTGCACAGCCTGTCGTCGTCATCACACGCGATTCAGATTTCACGAAACGTCGAACCGTTGATCGTCGAAGGAGATGCGAAGAAGATTCGCCAACTGTTCAGTAACTTGATCAACAATGCAATCAAATACTCACCGGCTGGTGGGACGATCCAGATTCAGCTGACGCGACAAGAGACACGCGTCACGGTTGCGATTCAAGATAACGGAATCGGGATCCCTGCTTCCGCAATGAGTAATCTATTCCAAAAATTCTATCGCGTCGACAACTCGGATACCCGCCAAATCGGTGGTACCGGACTTGGACTCTCGATCTGTCGCGAAATTGCCCGAGGACACGACGGAGAGATTCACGTCGAATCGATTGAAGGACAAGGATCGACATTCACGGTCGAACTACCGCTTACGCAAACGACATGATGCATACGAAAAAGCGCCGGAATGCGAATCAGCATTCCGGCGCTTTTTGAGTTAGGTAATGTTATGAGTTGAGACGGCTTGCCACTTCAACCGTCCGTTTCGCTTGATGGCGTACAGCCGGTTCGACCGATTCGACCATGTTGCCGTCTTGGTCGACAGTGACTGATGTACCATATGGATTTCCGCCGGCTGCGAACAAGACAGGATCCGAATAACCTGGTGCCGCAACGATCGCACCCCAGTGGAACATCGTCGTATAGACTGCGAGAACAGTCGCTTCCTGACCGCCATGCGGATTCTGTGCCGACGACATCGCACTGACGACTTTATTGACGAGTTTGCCTTGTGCCCACAGTCCGCCTGTCGTGTCGAGGAACTGTTGGAATTGACCCGGAACATGACCGTAACGTGTTGGGACACTGAAGATGATTGCATCTGCCCAGTCGAGTAGATCTGGTGTCGCTTCTTCAATATCACGTGTGGCATCCGCATGCTTTTGCCACAACGGGTTCGAAGCGATCGCTTCTGCTGGTGCTGTCTCCTTAATTTTCGCAAGGCGGACTTCTGCTCCTGCTGCTTCTCCCGCTTCTTTTGCCCATGAGGCAAGTTGATGGTTCGTTCCGGTTGCGCTGTAATAGATGACCGCTAGTTTCACGTTTGACATGACTTCGCTCCTTTTTTAAAAGACAGTGACGGACAATGAACGTACACGCTTTCTATTCCCGCTTTCCAAGCAAATTAACGTCAATTGTTTGAATTCAAGAGAAAATATAGACCTATTTTCGACTACATCATGGAACGAGCTCACATGGCTGTCCACATCTGAGCGTTCCACCATCAAATGTTTAGGGTAAAGACTGTGTGACGACACACGTAAGGAGTACTGACCATGGCAATTCGCTACACCCTTTATCTGTTACTCGGCATGCTGAAGTTCATGCTGTTTAGTTATTTTACAAAAACTGACCTTTCGCTCCATTTAACACTGATGAACCTTGCCGGTATGCTGATCCTGTCGAGCTGGACGTTACTGATCCCGTGGAATAAACGCCGCTGGGTCTGGCTCGGTCTACTGCTGGCGCACAGTTTTCTACTTGCTTCCGACATGTGGTACTACCGTTACTTCGAGGACTTCCTCTCTGTCTCGCTCCTCTCACAGATGACGCAGATGAGTGACGTCAGTAGCGGCTTCACCGCTTTGATCGTACCGCAAGACTTCCTTTTGTTCGCCGATAGTTTGATTTTCGTCCTACTGCTCTTTATTTTCCGCAAACGACCGGAAGTGACGACGGCAAAAGCACGCCGCCGGACGTCTGGAATCCTTGCAGTCAGTGGCATCATTTTGTCTGCCTCACTGCTGACCTACCGGACGCTAACGGAAGATCGTCAACCGACGGCAACGATCTCCGATATGCGTGACTATTACCTATTCGGCTTTTGGGGTTATCACGGGTGGGATGTGTTCAAAGGCGTGACCGGACGACCGAGTGACGGACTGACGGCACAGGAGCAACAGCGCATCAATCAAAAGGAACAGACGAATCCGACGGGTCCGAAGCAAACACCGAATATCATTCTGGTGCAGCTCGAGTCGTTCCAAGCTTCAGTCATCGACCAAACCATCAACGGCGAAGAAGTGACGCCGAACCTGAATCAGTTGAAAAAGGAATCGCTCTACTTCTCGTCGCTCTACCACCAGACGCATGAAGGACGAACTTCGGACGCCGAGTTCATTACGAACACCTCACTTTATCCATTAAAATCAGGCTCCGTCTATACGCAATACCCGACGAATGAATTCGAGCCGCTCCCTGCATTACTTGAGAAAAACGGATACGATACGGCAGCGATGCATGCCTACGAAAAAGGTTTTTGGAATCGTGACGATGTCTACAAGAACATCGGTTTTAAGCACTTCTTCAGCCAAAAGGATTATTCAAAAGAGAAGAAAATCGGAATGGCGCTGAACGATCAGCAGTTCTTCCTCGAATCGATTGATCACATGGAGACGCTGCAAGAACCGTTCTTCTCGTTTTTAGTTGCGTTGACGAGTCATACTCCGTATGAGATCGACAAGGAAGACCAGACGCTTGATCTGTCCGGTTATGAGGATCCAATGCTGAAACGATATTATCAGACTGTCCATTACGTCGATACCGGTATCGGGAAGATGATTGACGAATTGAAACAACGGGATCTTTGGGATCAATCCCTCGTCATCTTTTATGGCGATCACGATAGCGGACTCGTCAATGAAGACAGTGAGATGCGCAAAAAAGCGGATGTCTCGTCTCCGGTTGCTGCCTTTGAACTCGAGCGCCGCATCCCGCTCTTCATCAAAAAACCCGACCAGCAAACCGGTCGGATCATGAAAGAGAATGGCGGACAAATTGATATCGCACCAACGATCATTGACTTATTGAATCTCAAGACGTCCTATATGATGGGACAATCCCTCGTCGACGACAAACCGAATCTGACGGGCTTCCGCGATGGTTCGTTCCGCTACAAGGACTATTACTATGAAGCGGATTTGACGAAAGCCTCCGGTGAAGGCACCTGTTATGACGTGTCGACTGAGAAAAAAACCGAGATGAAGCTCTGTCGCAATCAGGTGAAAGATGTGAGCGAACAATTAAAGATATCGGATAAGATTATTGAAGAGAATGAGCTGAAGTAATCGCATCGTGTCTAATTTTCTAAAAAGCCAACAAGCCTGACTTTTTTCACGTCTCTTGAGGAGTCAAGCTTGTTGGTCTATTTGTGTTTCATTATTAATCTTCAAGTCTTTTTAAATTGCTTCTAGTGCAAACTGAATCAATTGATACGAGAGCCAAAACATCAAACAACCGATTCCAAAATCTAATACTTTCCAAGCCATCGGTTTTTTAAATACAGGCATTAACCATCTCGCCCCGTATCCTAAACCAAAAAACCAGACAAAGGAGGCAATCAAAGCTCCGATCAAGAAATTGACTTTTTGATCAAATGTCAAAGTCCCAGCTATACCACCGATGATGACGACCGTATCTAAATACACATGTGGATTTAAAAGTGTAATCGCTAATGTGAGTAAGATTGTTTTGGGAATGGTCATGACTTTAGGAGCTGTTGAAACATCCATTGTGTGTGATGACGAAAATGCACTACGAAAAGATTTGAATCCGTATAGGAGTAGAAATAGTCCTCCAACACTCGCAAGACCAACATTTGCAAACGTATTATTCTTAATGACGGTACCAATCCCTAGTACGCCCATGCACATCAACAACACATCGCATAAAAAACAAACTAGCGCTACCCAGAAAATATTATTCCTTAATAAGCCTTGTTTAAGGACAAAAGCGTTTTGAGCACCGATTGCGACGATAAGCGTACCTGATGTTACTATGCCTTTTAAAATTTCATTCACTTGACGTCTCCTCTTTCATTATCTTTATTTCTAAACTGATGAGTGGTGCTTATGTAATTCTTTCAACTATTAAGTATACTATCGTAAATAAAAAGTACCGAACCCTATTTATTAGGATTCGGTACTTACAGATGAAATAGCTTACATCATTCCGCCCATTCCACCCATGCCGCCCATATCAGGCATTGCAGGAGCAGATCCAGCTGGTTCTGGTTTATCGGCGATGACGGCTTCCGTCGTCAAGAACATCGCTGAAACGGACGCTGCGTTTTGAAGTGCTGAACGCGTTACTTTCGCTGGATCGACGATTCCTGTCTCGATCATGTCGACATACTCGTCCGTTGCCGCATTGTAGCCCATTCCTGGCGCTTCATGCTTGAGACGCTCGACGATGACCGAACCTTCTTGACCTGCGTTTTCCGCGATTTGACGAAGCGGTGCTTCAAGTGCACGAAGAACGATGTTGACACCTGTTGCTTCGTCACCTGTTGAGACCGACAGAATCGATTCGACGGCTTTCGTGACGTGAATGAGAGCTGTTCCCCCACCTGCTACGATTCCTTCTTCGACGGCTGCGCGTGTCGCGTTGAGCGCATCTTCAATCCGGAGCTTACGTTCTTTGAGTTCTGTCTCGGTTGCTGCCCCGACTTTGACGACTGCTACGCCGCCTGCGAGTTTCGCAAGACGCTCTTGTAATTTCTCACGGTCGAAGTCGCTTGTCGTCTCTTCGATTTGCGCACGGATCGTACCGACACGTGCTTCGATCGAATCCCCGTGTCCGTGACCTTCGACGATTGTCGTGTTGTCTTTTGAGACGACGACTTTCGACGCGCGACCAAGTTGCGTGATTTGTGTTTCTTTCAGATCAAGACCGAGGTCTTCTGTGATCAATTCTGCACCTGTGACGATCGAGATATCCTCAAGCATCGCTTTCCGGCGGTCACCGAAGCCTGGTGCTTTGACTGCTACCGCGTTGAACGTACCACGGAGTTTGTTGACGACGAGTGTCGCAAGTGCTTCGCCTTCAACGTCTTCTGCGATAATAAGGAGTGGTTTGTTTTGTTGAACGACTTGCTCGAGGACCGGAAGAATCTCTTGGATGTTTGAGATCTTTTTGTCCGTGACGAGGATGTATGGGTTCTCAAGGACCGCTTCCATCTTGTCTGAATCCGTGATCATGTATGGTGACGCGTAACCACGGTCGAACTGCATCCCTTCGACGACGTCGAGTTCTGTCGTGAAGCCGCGTGATTCTTCGATCGTGATGACACCATCTTGACCGACACGTTCCATCGCTTCTGCGATCAATTGACCAACTTCTTCGTCTGCTGCTGAGATCGCTGCGACTTGGGCGATTGCTTCTTTACCCTCAATCGGTTTAGCGATCGTGTGCAGCTCTTCGACGGCACGACGGACTGCTTTTTCGATTCCTTTACGAATGACCATCGGGTTTGCGCCCGCTGTGACGTTTTTAAGACCTTCGCGAATCATCGCTTGTGCTAGGACTGTCGCTGTTGTCGTACCATCCCCTGCGATCTCATTCGTTTTCGAGGCAACTTCTGCGACGAGTTTTGCACCCATGTTCTCGAAGTGATCTTCGAGTTCGATTTCTTTTGCGATCGTTACACCATCATTCGTGATGAGCGGTGAACCGAACTTCCGCTCGAGGACGACGTTGCGTCCTTTTGGTCCGATCGTGACTTTGACTGCATCCGCTAATGCGTCGACCCCGCGGAGCATTGCCCGACGTGCTTCTTCACTGAATAAAATCTCTTTTGCCATGACTGAAATCCCCCTTATAGATGATTGACTGAATTACTCGGCTACTGCCAAAATATCGCTTTCGCGTAAAATTAAGTATTCATTGCCGTCGACTTTGACTTCCGAACCGGCATATTGTGCATAGATGACGTGATCTCCGACACTCACTTCAAGTGGTACACGTACGCCTTGCTCTGTCACACGGCCTGTACCGACAGCGACGACTTTACCCTCTTGTGGTTTTTCTTTCGCTGACCCAGGAAGAACGATTCCTCCGAGTGTTGTTTCTTCTTTTTTAACGACTTCGATCACGATGCGATCACCAAGTGGTTTTAACATGCGAAACATCCTCCTTGAAAATGACTGTTTTTTAGCACTCACTTTAGTTGAGTGCTAACATATTTTTATCTTATACGCTTTCTCTTCTGAATTCAAGCCTGAACCTTTATCCGTTTTCCCGAAATCGACACCTTTGAATCATCGTCAATCGTGCGCCAAGACCGTTTGTTTGTTACAATCGGGACAGTACCTTCATTACAAAGGAGTTGTGTCCTGTACGATGAAAAATCCAATCAGTCTGCCTTTCCTGATGGCGGAGAAGTGGCAAAAGCGTCATGTCATCCCGATCATCATCTATCTGATCGTCCAATTGGTTCCGGGTTCGTTCCAGTATTTCCTTCCGAAGAACGTCATTGCTGACGTCGCCGGTTGGTGGCTTGCGATCGGCTTTACGGTCGCCGTCATCGTCTCCTACTACTGTCTGCGTCCCGATTGGCAGAAGTGGAAGGCAGAGGGACGTCAAACCGATCCGATGGATACGTTGAAATGGATCGGAATCGGGATCGTGCTCTTGTATGCGCTCTTGATCAGCGTCAATTTGATTGATGCCTGGATGGCAGGCGGGATCGAAAATGTCGCGAAATCGCAAAATACGGATCAGATCATCCAAGCGATCCAAGTCATCCCACTCCTGCAAGTCATGGTCGTCTTGCTTGGACCGATCATGGAAGAGTTCTTGTTCCGGCATATCCTGTTCGGCAATCTCTCATCGAAGCTCGGTTTCTTCTTCAGCTTCATCTTGACGGGTGCCTTGTTCGGACTGATTCACCAAGACAACAAATTTTTAATCTATGTCGCGATGAGTTTCGTCTTCTCGCTCGTCTTCGTCAAGACGCGCCGGATCATTGCTCCGATCGCCATCCATGTCTTTAACAACGGAATCGTCGTACTCGCCATCTACGCGATGTCTTAATTTACGAAAGGTCGTGTTTTCATGCGTCAAAGCTCGAACTTCATGGCAGT
Organism: Exiguobacterium sp. U13-1; assembly: GCF_001750115.1. Classification (NCBI taxonomy): domain Bacteria; kingdom Bacillati; phylum Bacillota; class Bacilli; order Caryophanales; genus Exiguobacterium; species Exiguobacterium sp. U13-1. The sequence goes on from NZ_CP015731.1 coordinate 145,406, forward strand.
GTTCTATGCCATATTCGGTATTCTCTTCATGTTCCTTGCTTACAACAATTCAGTCGAGGCAGGAACGGTCTTTAACTTCTGGACGATCCTGTTGACGTTGTTCGCTGCGATCGACTTCTACCGTCTCTACTTGATCTTCCGCTTCCGCGCAGCAGCAAAGAAGATGATCAAGAAGGAACAGGACAAAAAGAACGACAAGCAATAAAAAAACGAGATTTCCGTCAGGCGGAAATCTCGTTTTTTGGTTTATTCTTTCGCTTGACCCTTGCGGTAGGAATCGATGATCGTCTTCGCCACATCGAGACTCAACCGTTCATCTAAGACCAAGTTCTTGATCATATTGACGAATTCGACATCTTCCTGCTGCACCGAATCAATCCGCTCGATCAACTGGTTCAACTTCGCCCGGACGGTCGGGTAGGATACTTGATAGGCAGTTGCCATATCCTTCAACGAACCAGAGCTCAAGACGAACTTCCGGATGAACTCGAGATGTTCCTGTTCGAGTGCCAGTACCCAAGCGGGCACGTCTTGTCGTTCCATCGTGTTCCCTCACTTCTCTTACAGATTTTACAAACGGGAAAGCCCATATCGGGCATAGCCAGCCTTTAGGCATGGGATGAAAGTGAGTTCGGATGTTTTTCCATCCGACGTTCGGGTATATCTATCCCATAGACAAGTACAAGTCTCTAAAACACCTGCGTCCATCGCCCCTTGAAAATCGTATACGGTTCGGTCATGAAAACATGTGACCGGTAAAACGATGCCTGTCGTCATGCAAAAGACGCTAAAACATCAGATGGACACACCTGCAACGACCTGTGGTGGATGGTAACAGTCCACCAGCCTGAGAACCTATACGGTCTGTCTCAGGAGGGGTGATGGCACACCCTTATCTGAAGGCTTGAGCAAAACAGAAATGGACTGCGCTCACATAAGCACTTCAGAATCCCACGGTTTTAATCGTGGGAGTGTCAAAAATCTTGAATCTCCATTCGTTCTTTTTCACGCTTTAGTTGCTTGCGGCGCGAGTCGACGCCCATCTCAGCCATTGAGATCATCATGGACAACCCCACACACGTACCGATTCGGATCACTGACTCCCGATCCGATGTGTGTGGTCCTGTTCCGTAATACCTGTAAATTCCGAGGCCGATAATGATGGCTGGAATGATGAGACTCCAGACTCTCCCACGCCTTGCTAAGTAAAATTGTAAGATACAGACTGCGACAATACCAATGACGATTCCTACCGTTTCCATCCTATCGCCTCTCCCCTATGATTATATAAATAATATTAACTTTATAATTAATAATATTCAACATTATTTTAACTATAATCAAAAATTAGAAGTCTTCTTTAAAAACAATCGACTTTAATCTATTTTCAAGGACGAAAAAAAGGAAGGACTGACGATTCAGTCCTTCCTTATATTTACGACAATCATGCACTGCGGACGTCGTCTTTTTTACCTTCGGTCGACATGAATGTCTCGAGTTGGTCTTCGTCCAGAACACCTTCCCACTTCGCGATGACGAGTGAAGCGAGCGTGTTTCCTGTGACGTTGACGACCGAGCGCATCATATCCATGATTCGGTCAATCCCCGCGATGAAGGCAAGTCCTTCTGCCGGGATACCGACCGTACCGAGTGTTGCGAGTAAAACGACGAAGGAGACGCCAGGAACGGCAGCCATCCCTTTTGATGTCAGCATTAAGACGAAGACAAGCGTCAGCTGTGTTCCGATCGAGAGATCAATCCCGTACATCTGTGCGATGAACAAGGCTGCGAGCGCTTGATAAAGCGCAGATCCATCAAGGTTAAACGAATAACCCGTCGGTACGACGAAGCTAACGATTGATTTCGGAACACCCATCTTCTCGAGTTTTTCCATGATCCGTGGCAGTACCGTCTCAGACGACGCCGTCGAATACGTCAGCAATAACTCGTCCTTGAAGATACGCGTGAAATCAGAAACACGAATGCCGACCCACTTCATGATGGCACCGAAGACGATGACCATGAAAAGAAGCGCTGTGACGTATAATGTCGCAATCAGTTTAAACAATGAACCGAGCGATTCAATCCCGAACGTCGAGACCGTTACACCGATCAAGGCGAAGACACCAATCGGCGCGAATTTCATGACGATATTGACGAGATTGAACATCGCTGCTGCGACGCCTTCAAAGAAACGAACGACCGGTTGGCCCTTCTCTCCTGCAAAACCGACACCGAGTCCGAATAAGACCGAGAAGAAAATGATTGCAAGCATGTCACCGCGGACCATCGCGTCCAAGATATTCGTCGGGACGATGTTGACGATCTTGTCGACGAGTCCTGCGTCTTGTGTCGTCTCTTCCGTTTCGACATACGTCGAGATGTCCGTTTTATCGAGTGTCGACATGTTAATACCAGCACCCGGTTCAACGAGATTGGCTGCGAACAGCCCCGTGAAAATCGCGATCATCGTCACGATCGTGAAGTAACCGAGTGTCTTGACGCCAAGACGTCCGAGACTTTTCGGACTACCGACTGATGAGACACCGAGAACGATTGTCGTGAAGACGATCGGAACGACGATCATTTTCATCATTCGGATAAAGATGTCACCGATTGGCTTAAGCCACTCCGCGACATGGGGATTCCCATAAAATACACCACCGACTGTGATCCCGAGAATCAAGCCGATTAAAATTTGCCAGGCAAGGCCAATTGGCTTACGTTTCGTAGTTGTCATACCCTTCCTCCTTATACATCCGTCTTACTTGTATCCTACATGTAGTGGAACATAAGTAGAATTTTGTCCTAAATACAGTACGTTGTCAAATCGTTCTGTTATATTACAAAAATGAAATTCATACAAAAAAACGTCCAAAATCCGCTTGTTTCCAAGCATTTTGGACGTTTAAACATTATTCAAGATTGTTGATTAACGCGTTCCTCAATCAACGCCCGATTGCGTTTTTTGAAGACTTCGTTGTGTGACGAGACCATCGCCACTTTTGGCGCTTCCGGCTCGATGAAGCGTTTCGCCCGGTTGACGGCGTTCGCCGCATCTTGGAAGGCACCTGAGATCAAGTGGACCTTCCCGTCGTGCGAAAGAATATCTCCGGCAGCATATAGACCCGGTACACTCGATTCGCTCGCCGCGTTACCCGCGATATAGAAGTCATCGACCCGTGCGATATCGAGATCACACGCGTCAAGCAGTGCCGCATCCTGTTCATACCCATGATTGATAATGACTTCATCAATTGGAATCTCGACGATTTCGTCTGTTTGACAGTCGATCAATTCGACCGATGCAATCCGCTGGTGATCGGGACTTGCAATCAGCTTGTGAATCGTCGTATTAAGGAGACAGACAGCAGAACTTTTGACGAGCTGGTCGACTTGCGCCTCGTGCCCCGAGAAACAATCCCGGCGATACGTGACGTAGACTTTTTTTGCGACCGGTTCGAGCTCGTTCGCCCAGTCGATCGCAGAGTTTCCACCACCTGAGACGATGACGGTCTTTCCTTTAAAGCGTTCAATCGATTTGACCGTATAGTTCAAGTTCGACACTTCAAAGCGTTCCGCACCTTCGACTTTTAATTTTTGTGGATTGAGGATGCCGCCGCCTACCGCGACGATGACCGTCTTCGAATAATGGATCCGACCCGATTCTGCTTCTAAGACGAAGTTGCCGAAGACGTCTTTTGCGATCGAGATGATCTTTTCATTCAATTGAACAGTCGGTTGGAACGTCAGTCCTTGTTCGACGAGTTGAGCCATGAGTTTTTCACCAGTGATCGGTGGCTGTCCGCCGACGTCCCAGATCATCTTTTCCGGATAGACGTGCAATTTTCCTCCGAGTTCTGCTTGATACTCGATCAATTTCGTCTTCATGCCCCGAAGACCACTATAGAACGTCGAATATAACCCTGCAGGTCCTCCGCCGATGATCGTTACGTCGAACAACTCCTGTTCCCTCATCTCACTCACTCCTCGTCTTTGATTACGATTGATTATCATTCTCACTCCCTCATGATAACGTGAACATCTCTTGAACACAAGAAAAAATGTTGACAGCGTTTTTATAGGACTGGTATGGTTAATGAGACGATAGTGATAATCATTATCATTGAAACGGAGAGAACAACGAAGGAGTCGTCGCGTATGGTACGTCTAGCAACAGAAGAAATCAATATCGGCTACGGTGATCGTCCCATCGTCAAAGATTTGTCCGTCCAAATTCCCGATCGACAAATCACGACGATCATTGGGGCGAACGGATGTGGCAAATCGACTTTATTGAAAGCGATGACACGGATCATTCCTCATCAATCAGGACGTGCATTGCTCGATGGTCTCGATATCGCCAAGGAAAGCACGAAGCTACTTGCCCGGAAAATGGCTATTCTGCCACAAACTCCAGAGAGCGCAAGTGGTCTGACGGTCGCAGAGCTCGTCTCATACGGTCGTTTCCCGTACCAAAAAGGATTCGGACGCTTGACGAAACACGATTACGAGATCATCGATTGGGCACTCGAAGCAACGGATACGATGGCATTCAAACACCGTCCGGTCGATGCGCTGTCGGGTGGTCAACGTCAACGGGTCTGGATTGCAATGGCACTCGCCCAAGAGACGGATATCATCTTCCTCGATGAACCGACGACTTATCTTGATCTCGCCCACCAACTCGAGGTGCTCGAACTGCTCGAGCATCTCAACCGGACCGAAGGACGGACGATCGTCATGGTCCTGCATGATTTGAATCAAGCGGCACGGTTCGCCGACTATATCATCGCCATGAAAAACGGCGAAGTCGTCAAAGCCGGGACGTGTGAGGAAGTCATCGCAAAAAACGTCTTACAAGAAGTATTCCATATCGATGCTGAAATCGGACGCGATCCGCGTACGAACAAGCCGATGTGTATCACCTACAACTTAATTAAGGGAGATTAAATCATGAAGAAACTACTTTTACCGGTTTTACTCATTCTCACGCTCGTCATCGCAGCGTGTGGCAATACAGAGAAGAAGGACGATGCAGCATCTGGGTCGAAAAACGAGACGATCACGTATAAATCGGAGAATGGCGACGTCAAAGTTCCGGCTAATCCAAAACGTGTCGTCGTCCTCGCTGGGTTCGCTGGTAACGTCATGGCACTCGACGTTCCTGTCGTTGGTGTCGATTCGTGGTCAAAAGCGAATCCGAAGTTCGACAAACTCAAAGATGTCACGGAAGTATCGGAAGAGAACGTTGAAAAAATCATCGAACTCGAACCCGATTTGATCATCGGCTACTCAACAACGAAAAACCTCGATAAAATTAAAAAGATTGCTCCGACGGTCACGTACACATACGGAAAAGTCGACTACTTGACGCAACATATCGAAATCGGTAAATTGCTCAACAAAGAGCAAGAAGCACGCGACTGGGTCAAAGACTTCAAAACACGCGCTGCTGCTGCCGGTAAAGACATCAAAGCAAAAATCGGTGAAGATGCTACTGTTTCTGTCATCGAAAGCTTCGATAAACAACTCTACGTCTTCGGCGATAACTGGGGTCGTGGAACAGAGATTCTCTATCAGGAAATGAAATTGAAAATGCCGGATAAAGTCACGAAGATGGCATTAAAAGACGGATACTACGCGTTGTCACCAGAAGTCCTTCCTGAATACGCAGGCGACTACCTCGTCTTCAGTAAGAGTGCGGAAGCGGACAACTCATTCACGAAAACGGATACGTTCAAAAACATTCCAGCCGTCAAAAACGATCGTGTCTTCGAAGTCGATTCGAAGGAGTTCTACTTCAACGATCCGCTCACACTCGAACGTCAACTCGAGTTCTTCAAGAAAAGTTTCCTTGGCGCATAATGAATAAGGGAGGGAACCTGCGGGATCCCTTCCTTTTTTTGTGGCTCACTCACTGAATCAGAAATGGAGGCGACATTCATGTCAGCTGGTCGAATTCCGTTCGGCATTAAAATCACACTCGGTCTCGTCCTCTTTTTCGGGATGTTCTGGATCGCGATGACGTTCGGTGCCGCCGATACGACGACGCGCGAAGTCTGGAACGCTTTGACGTTCGGACCGTTGAATGAAAAAGCAAAAATCGTCCAGGAAATCCGCTTGCCACGGGAACTGGCAGCGATCCTCGTCGGAGCGGCACTCGGTGTCTCGGGTGCCATCATGCAGGCGATGACACGCAATCCCCTCGCCGATCCCGGTCTGCTTGGTCTGACGGCAGGGGCGAATGCGGCACTTGCGCTCGTCATCGTCCTGTTCCCGAAAGTTGACTACTTCGGAATCATGATCGCGTGTTTCGTCGGAGCAGCACTCGGGGCAGCACTTGTCTTTGGAATCGGGGCTTCGAAAAAAGGCGGCTTCTCACCGCTCCGGATCGTCCTTGCCGGTTCCGCGATCTCAGCTTTTCTATACGCGATTGCGGAAGGGATCGGTATCTACTTCAAGATTGCCCAAGATGTCTCACAGTGGACGTCTGGGGGACTCGTCGGGTCGACATGGGGACAACTGCAAGTCATCGCGCCAGTCATCGCAATTGGAATCGTGATTGCGTTCATTTTCTCACGACAATTGACGATTCTCAGTCTATCGGAAGAAGTCGCACTCGGTCTCGGACAGAACATCCAGCGGATCAAAGCGGTCCTCTACGTCGTCGTCATCCTGCTTGCTGGCGCTGCCGTAGCACTCGTCGGTAACATGGCATTCATCGGGCTGATGATTCCGCATATCGTCCGTGCGATCGTCGGGACGGACTATCGGTTCATCCTGCCGATGACCGCAATCTTCGGTGCGACGTTCATGTTGCTTGCCGATACGATCGGACGGACGCTGTACGCACCCTATGAGACTCCGGTCATCGCAATCGTCTCGATGCTCGGGCTACCATTCTTCCTCTTAATCGTTCGAAAAGGAGGGCGTGCTTTCTCATGATGGAATCTCGTTTACGCCGTCGCCAGCAACTGACGTTTTGGACGTTACTGGCACTATTGATCGCAACACTCGTCGTCAGCATCGGTCTTGGACCTGCTTCCCTGTCGTATGATCGTCTATTGCCGACGTTACTTGGAAACGGATCGTTCAAAGAGGAATTCGTCCTCTATTCGCTCCGCTTGCCCCGACTGCTCATCACCGTCATGGCAGGAATGGCGCTCGCCCTATCCGGCGCCATCTTACAAGGAATCACACGCAATGAACTCGCTGACCCTGGTATCATCGGCATCAACACGGGAGCTGGCGTCGCTGTCGCCTTGTTCTTCCTGTACTTCCCGACTGATGTCGGATCATTCATCTATCTGTTACCAATCGCTGCTTTCCTCGGTGCACTCGTCACTGCGACAGCGATCTACCTGTTCTCATACGACCGTGTGCAAGGACTTCAACCGATTCGCTTGATTTTAACCGGCGTCGGCTTCTCGATGGCGCTGTCTGGAATCATGGTCATCCTGATTTCATCGACGCGTCGTGAAAAGGTCGACTTCATTGCCAAATGGCTCGCCGGTAACATCTGGGGAACAGACTGGATCTTCGTCTACTCGCTCTTGCCGTGGTTGCTCGTCTTGATTCCGCTGACGTTCTATAAAGCGAATAAGCTCAATCTGCTTGCCTTGAATGAACCTGTCGCGATTGGTGTTGGCGTCGCGATTGAAAAAGAACGGATCCAACTCTTGTTGACAGCCGTCGCGCTCGCTGCTGCTGCCGTCTCTGTCACCGGTGGAATTTCCTTCATCGGTCTGATGGCGCCGCATATCGCCCGCGCGCTCGTCGGACCACGGCATCAATTCTTCCTGCCAATTGCCCTCTTGCTCGGTGGCTGGTTGCTTGCGTTCGCTGATACGATCGGGCGCAACATCGCGGGACCAGACGGTGTACCGGCTGGAATCGTCGTCGCCTTGATTGGAGCACCGTACTTCATCTATCTACTGTTGAAGAAATAATCAAAAATCTGATATGCTCCCCAAAAAGTAGACAGTTGAAATAACAAAAACTGTCTACTTTTTTTTGAAGGGAGCTTTTTCTATGACTAAATCTAAGTTTTCGTCAGATGAAAAACTACGAATCATTAAGATGTGTGAGGATGGAATCGACTCAATCAAATCGATTGCCTCGCTCTTCGAGCTTTCAGTCAGCACCTTAAATAGATGGAGGACAAAATATCGTACGGGCGGCTCCATGGCACTTCGTAATCGAACAGAGTGGACGCGTTATCCGGAAGAACTGAAAATGAAGGCTATACGTGCAGTACTCGACCAAAAGGAATCGCTTATTAGCGCTACGGCACGGTTTGATATCTCGGATAAAAGCCTACTTGCGAAGTGGATAGAGAAGTATACTAGTCATAGTACTCAAGGGAAACCATTGAAGGAGCGATCCACTATGACTAAAGGTAGAACCACTACATTCGAAGAGCGTGTCCAGGCAGTCATGGACTGTATACAGAACAGAAAAGACTATCAAAGCATCATGAAGACCCATCGGATCTCGTACCAACAAATTTATAGCTGGGTAAGAAAGTTCGAGAAGGACGGAATCGACGCACTGATGGACCGCCGCGGACGTCAGAAGCCAGTAGAAGAATTGACGGATACAGACCGTTTGGCGTTGGATCTGAAACGACTCGAGAAAGAAAATGAGCGTCTACGCATGGAGAACGATTTCTTAAAAAAGTTAGAGGAGATCGAGAGGAGGTCACGTTAAGTCAAATTCGTCTTCAAGATAAATATGAAGCCATCCAATCATCGGTCGAGCAATTCGGTTATCCAATCATCGTCCTATGTCACCTCGCAAGTGTCTCGCGCGCTGCCTATTACAAGTGGTTACGTCGGATTGGTATACCGCAGAAACGTGAGACTGAGAATATGAAAATCATCGAAGAGATGAACGAGATCCACCTTTCGGTGAAAGGAATCTATGGCTATCGCCGAATGACATTGAACCTGAAACGTCGTTTCGGAAGAAACGTTAACGCAAAGCGTGTCCGTCGCCTGATGCATGTCGCTGGTATTCACTGTGTCATACGTCGGAAACGTCCTTTGTATATTCGTAATCGTCCTCAACAGACCGCAGAGAACATTCTGAACCGTGATTTCAACGCAGCAGAGCTGAATCAAAAATGGGTGACGGATGTCACGGAATTGAAGTACGGCGCCTCTCAGAAGGCATATTTGAGCGCTATTCTGGACCTATATGATGGATCCATCCGCGCCTTCGTTCTTAGGCACTCAAACAATAATCAACTCGTATTCGATACACTCGAACTCGCCCTTCAAGGTGCACCCGAAAGTCGTCCCTTGCTTCATAGTGATCGAGGATTCCAATATACGTCGCATACGTTTCGTCACATGACACGCGTGGCAGGCATCACACAAAGTATGTCTCGGGTTGGTAAATGTATTGATAACGGTCCGATGGAGTCTTTTGGGGGAGCGTTGAAGTGCGAAAGTTATTATCTACATAAGTTTGTGGAGTTCGACGAACTCCGACTCGCGATTCAGAAATATATTTACTTCTACAATGAAGAACGATATCAACAACGATTAAACGGCTTGGCTCCATTAGAATACAGAGCGCAAGCCGTTTGAAGGATTTTTATTATTTGTCCTGTCTACTTGACAGGGAGCAGTTCACTTTCACTGATTGATGCGGATTTTTGTTTTACCGTTTCCACCATGCACGTTCGATTTCCCCCATCGTCACGTACGCTGGATCGATTTGTTTGGCCAACCGGTTCATTCGAGTGACGCCAAGACCGACTCCGCCGTTCCAGACAAGTAAGAGAACGAATAAATAACCGGGAACATTTGGAATCGACAGCATGACGAAGGCGATGAGCCACGCCACGACATAACCGATGATCGTCAGACGAGCGACCTTCCGAACAGTCTGTTGATAGATACTTTGCGTTAAATAGGACTTCATGAGTCGTAGCCGAACGATTTCCCGAACGACTCCAATCCCGCAAAGACAGAAAAACAAGGTTTGTCCAAAAACGGATTCAACCGCTGGTAAAAACCAAGCAAGTACAGCGACAATCAATCCAGGGATTAAAAAGACATAGGTGACGATACGCACCGGTCGTTTCATTACATTCAGACGTGCTTGTCGCTCGAATAGGTGTTCCACTTCGATGTTCCTTTCTGTCTGACGAAGCGGGCTACCTCAACGTCACTGATATAATCCGGGTCACGCGCCCCGTCGCGTCGGATGATCCATTCGCTGATGAAGTAAAGCGGTGTTAAAATCGCAAAAATTGCCACAAGCATCTGCCAGAACGGTTCCTCGATCGTCTGGATGATGACGATCGTCAAGATCGCGTACAGCAGGACGTGACTACCGATGCGTAGTAAAAATTGTCGACGGATCTGAGCTTTTGAGATATAGCCGTCTAAAATTTTTCGTTTTTTTAGTTGATAGCGAAAATCGGAGCCGAGAAAAAGGGCTGGAATCGTCAAAATCAACAAGGGGATATCGGTCCACTCGATCAAGATACCAACTGTTATGAATAGAAGCACGTTCCAGTACCAGCGTGTGCCGAGCCACTCGACATCCCGGTACGCGAGCGCAAGTTTTTGTAGACGTTCTTCACGAGCCGTTTGCATAGTACCTTCTCCTTTAGCGGGCTTTGTGAATTTCTTTTTCCGTGATATACGTTGGATCAATCTTTCGTGAGACGAACTCTAACGTTTTTCGGCAGATCCAGTAGAACGGAATGACGACGATGACGAGACCGATCAAGAAAGATGTATTCGGGCGATCGACTGCCCAAACGATCAGACCAGCGAGTGCTCCGTATTGTAAGATACCGATCAACACATGCACGTGATAAAGCCGTCTTGCAGAAGTCTCTGATGTATATTCCGCAACAAGCGCGAACCGCTTGCGTTGTACGAACATGTCGTAGCCAAAATACAATAACGGGACGATCATCGCGTAGATCGGTTTCTCGAGTGTGTTACTGAGCGCTAAGAATGCCGCAAGCATGACCCACATGCCGGTCTGTGTCTTTTGGTGCATCTCTTCGTATAGCGTCGCTAAGGCATCCGTTTGTGTATGTACGTGTTCCATGGTCATCCACCTCTCTATACTGTTATATACTTACATTTTACTGGATCGGTTTCATCTGTAGTACGAATTTCAAAAAAAAAGGTGTCCTACCGCTTAGGGTAAGACATCTTCCATGAAGACTACGCACTGACCTGGATGATCAGATAGATGACGCTATAGGCAACAATCGCGAGCGGTATCATCGCGACACCGATCAGCCAGCCGTTTTTGTCACGGATACCAAGATATAAGACGAGACACCCTACGATGAAGGCGATTAAGGTCGTGAACGGATTCATGGTTGTTCCCCCTCTGACTTGTTTCTGTTCTTAAATTTCCCCCTCTTCTCGTCTCATAAACCCTTCAAGGCGCTTCGGCACGCAAGAAAAGCCAGACGGATACCCGCCTGACTTTAGTCTATAGTTACTTATTTTTTCGTGATGACGACTGTTTTCGTAACAACGTGTCCACCGAGGTCCTTCAGTTTCAAGTTGTACGTGTTTTTCCCCTTCTTGAGCGTCACTTTTTTCGTGATTGTCTTTTTGAAGGCTTTCATCTCGTACGGCTCTTTGAACGTCCGGCGGTATTCCGCGCTACCATTGAAGTCAAAGCGTAATTCGCTGTAGTTATCGCGAAGAACGATCTTCATCTCGGCTGTTTTTGTTTTGCTTGAAACGGTTTTTGGTGCAGTGACGCGAATCGTCGGTAATTCTGTGTCGATGATGACTTGGCGACTGAACGCCACACGGTTTCCTTTACCATCGTACGCCTCGACTTTGAATGACTTGACGCCATCCGTCGTGTACGTCACGTCGTGGCTGAAGGCATAGTTTTGCTGGGCTGCATCGAAACTTAATTTAACGGATTTTCCGTTGATCTTGAACGATTTGATGCCTGATTCATCAGAGACATGACCCGCGATGTTGATGACTTTTGATGTCGCAAGACCAAGTGCAACTGGTGTATCGATTTGAACGTTCGGTACCGCTTTATCGACACCTGTCGTGTTGACGTCTTTTTTCACACTGTTTCCAGCATAATCCTTCACAACAAAGGCAATCTTCGCGCGCTCTGGAAGATCCGTCAACGTGTACGCTTTTTCTGTTGCTGCAAGTGGTTGTTTCAAGACACTCTTACCATTGACGAGGATATCGTATGACGCGACACCTGTTCCTTGGTCACCTGCTGTCCACGAGAGCGTTGATTTCGACGCATCCCACTTCACAGTTGCAGCTGGTTTTTTCGTATCGATATAGACTGGGAAGAGATTCGACTGCCATTTTGCATTCGGATAATCGATCACGGATTTGACTTTGTAGTAGTAAAGACCATCCTTGACCGGTTTCCCGTTGATCGTTCCGTCCCAAGCAGCGCTTGTGACTGGTGTGTATCCGTCCTCTGAACCGCTATCGTAGTAGTTCTTGACGACGTCCGTTTGCGTATCGAGCTTCTGAAGCGTTGCTTTGTTACGGTCAAGAATCGAGTACTCGACTTTTTTCGCATTACGGAGGAACGAGATGATCGGGAATGCTTCATCTGCGCTACCATCGTTGTTTGGTGAGAACGATACTTTGTTCGCGACGACATCGCCAGCAGCGTTTGCGCCGAGGAATTCGAAGTTATCCTTCACTTCTGTCGCTAGACCTGTCAAACCATAGAACGTGTTGTCTTCATCGTACAATGGTGCGTCTAGAATCGGCGCTTGATCCCATTTCCCTTTGAAGCCAACGTAAGGAACCGTCAATTCTGGATTCTTACTCTTCGTATCGATCAAACGGACGAATCCTTCGACGAAGTAGCCGTTCTCAAAGACTTGTTCGAGCGGAAGTTCGTTTGCCCAGTCCGTTGTATCCTTTAGATCGACCGATACACTGACTTTCGTTGAACTCTTCGGATTAATCGAGACCGAGCTTGCTTTCTTCGAGCCAACTGCGAATGAGATCGGATATGTGCCCTTGTTCGCGTCCACCGTACCGATCGTTCCCTTTTTAAAGATTCCGTTTGCTTCGAGGAAGTTCGATCCTTCTGCGCCGAGATCCGATTGAACCGTTCCGGCTAACTTATACGTCACTTTTTCACTGCTGTAGTTTTTCAAATCAAGTGTGAACGTGAACTTCTCGCCGACTTCCTTCAAGGATGCCTTACCTTCACCCGACTTCGTCTCTGTGACGACGACTGGCGTCTTCATGGCAGCACGAAGATCCATCAGTCCAGCTCCCTCACGACGTGGGGAGTAGAAGTTGCCTGTTTTTAGCTGCGCATTGTATTTTCCTTGATCGAGTTGTGGACGCGACGTGTTCATCAAGATGTTCTTCGCGAGTTTGACGCGTGTCGCACCGTCGACTTTGAAGTCCTTCGCGATCCGTTGCATGACGAGTGCCGTTCCACCAGCGACGTGTGGTGCCGCCATCGATGTCCCACTCATGACGCCATACTCGTTATCGTTGAGCGTCGAGTAGATTTTTCCACCTGGTGCCGTGATTTCTGGCTTGAAGTCAAGACTTGGTGTGACACCCCATGACGTGAAGTCAGACATTTGTCCTGCGACCGGGTTATCGGCTGAGACTGCTTTTCCGTCGAACGTGACAGCGATTGCTTTGCCTTCTTTTGCTTTTGCTTCGAGGTTGTTTCCGTCTTCGATGCTGAGTGTGACGAGTGGAATCGTTGGGTTATTGAGCGCCATGCTGACGTAATCCCCGTGATCGACTTTACCACGGACGATGACACCTGCTGCGCCTTGTTTTTGAGCTTCTGCTTGAATCATGCCATAGTTAAAATCACCCGTCCGAACGACGAAAACGACTTTCCCTTTGACATCTTTGCCTTCGTAGTTCGAAGCTTGACCGTCACCGACATAGACGACATCCTTCTTCTCTTTATCGAAGACGGCAATCGGATTCGGTGAATCTTGTTTTTGGTATGCCAAATAACCAGCATCCTGACCGTCGATCGTCAGTGCCATGCCTTCGAGTGTCAATTTCGTATTTTCGAGTGATGCGACTTGGAGTGCTTGGCTTGTTAAACCTGGGGCACCGACGACACCGATATCCGGGTTCGCTGTGTACGGGTTACCTGCACCATGACCTGCGAATGCCGAGTTACCAGCAGAAATCGCACACAAGATGCCGTTGTTCATCGCGTTGACGATTGCGCGTTGTTCTGGATCATCTGCATTGACGAACGATGCCGTCGAACCGAGACTCATGTTGATGACATCGGCTCCGAGTGCAATCGCATCATCGATCGCTTTAATGTAGATATCGCTGAATGTCGATGGCATTCCTGGATCGTTTCCGAAGACTTTCATCGCGAGGAGCTGTGTTTCCGGCGCGACCCCTTTGATGCCACCGTTTGCTTCATCGCCGTTTGCTCCGACCGTACCCGCGACGTGCATACCGTGCATCGATGCGCCCGCACCTAAATCACGGATTTCGCTATCGTGATCGGCATAGTTATAGCCATACGGTACTTTTTCCGTGAAGTACTTTCCTTTTAAGCCTTTTGTTTCTTTCGCACTATCGACTTTTGAAGAAGTCAAATCGATCTTCGTCTCTGGGCTCAAGACCATGTCCTTATGCGACGGATCGATTCCTGTATCGATGACGGCAACGATCGTTCCTTCCCCTTTAAAACCATAGTCTTGCCATGTTTCCTTCGCATTGACCATGTCCTTGCTGTACAGCATGTCTGGCTTTGCACCTTTAGCAACTTCCGGACGCGCGTATTCATGGGCGATATGTACGCTCTTGACGCCGTTAAGTTGTTTTATGTCTTCGATATCGCCGAACTTGACTTCACCACTGAATCCGTTGATGACGGTCGTGAAGCTCTCCTTATATGTAACGGGAATCGATTTTTTAGCGATGGCTGACTTGACTGATTTTTGAACGCTGACGAGGCGATCTTTAATCGACTCTTTTTCGGCATTGCTCAATGTGCTATACCGCTTGTTTTGAGCCTGGGCGATTTGAATCGCCGGCTTCTCTTCCATCTCGATGACGACACGGACTTTATCCGATTGTTTGTAGTTCTTCTCTTGCCCCGATTTCTTCAGTGAGAGCGCTTGCGGTTTTTGACCCGTTGCTTTGTCTTGCGACGACAGTGCACCTTGCGCACTGACTAGATTGGAAGACGTCATTAAGACGGCTGCCATAAGTGCAATCTTCTTCTTCATGCGTTCGTTTTCCCCTTTTCTGTAAAACCATAGTAGTACTACTGATAAAACAGTTAAACGAAAATTCTGTATATTTAGTTTAATGAATTTAATGGAAATAAACAATTTATATTTGTCTATTTTTTTAATTTATTTGTTTTACATGACATTTTATATTTGTAAGGAATTTAACTGGGAGTAAAATAAAAACTCCTCGACGCTTCGAGGAGTTAGATATTTGGTATTGGTGGAGACTATCGGGATCGAACCGACGACCTTTTGGCTGCCAGCCAAACGCTCTCCCAGCTGAGCTAAGCCCCCATGAATTATCTTTAGTATACGCATCACTAACTGCTTTATCAATATAAAAAGAACGCTTTCCTAAAAAAGAATCCCTTCCAAAATCGTCGGAAGGAATTCACGATTCATTTATTCAATTCACGCATCAAGTCCGCCTGTCGTTCAAGCTCTGCCTGTTGCTCGAGGATCAAGACCTTTTTGTACGTCCGCGCAGAAATCAAGATGCTGATCTCATAGAGAACGAACAATGGAACCGAGATCATCAAGTGTGACGTCACGTCCGGCGGTGCGATCAATGCCGCAACGACGAACAGCGCAAAGTACGCATATTTCCGATTCTTTCGCATGAAATATGGCGTCACGAGACCAAGACGTGTCAGGAACATCGTCACGACCGGCAATTGGAACAGAAGACCGAACGGCATCGTCAACCGGATTAAGAAACTGAAGTAGTTCTCGACTCCGATGACTTGTTCGATTCCGAGCTCTTTCCCGAGATCCGTTGAGACTTCAAGCAAGAAGGGAAGCAACCAGAAATACGAGAAGGCTACGCCAGCCAAAAACAGAAAGAAGATGACCGGAATATACGTCAATGTCGCTTTTTGCTCCTTGTCATAAAGTCCTGGTCGGACGAATGCCCAGAGTTGATACATCCAGAACGGTGACGCTAAAATCAGCGCAATGATGAACGCAAGATTCAAATACAACATTAAAGGATCGGCGACGTTGAAGGCATTCAAACCGATGCCGAGCTCTTTTAAGTCCGCTTGCAAGAAGCGAACGAGCGGTCGGACGAGCGGAAATGCGACAGCGAACAGGACGACGACGATGATAAGCGACCAGACGATCCGCTTGCGCAGTTCGTCAAGGTGCGACGTCATGCTTTGCTCTTGATCAACCGTCATGATTCAATCACTTCTCTTTCGGTTCGTCCTTTTTATCGTCGTCCATGATGCCGTTCGTAGCATTCTTGAACTCTTTCAATGTCTGACCCGCAGCGCGTCCGAATTCTGGTAACTTCTTCGGTCCGAAGATGATCAACGCGACGACCGCGATTAATCCGATGCTCGCTGGTCCGATACCTAGTGTGAGCGGGATAAGGTTTTCCATTATGATTTCACTCCTTCAGCTGATTGCGAATAATGCTTCATGAAATAAACTAACGACTGCAACTCGATCGATAAATCGATGTGATGGACCCGGACGCTCGCTGGCACGTTCAACCGCGCTGGCGTAAAGTTCAGGATGCCTGTCACACCATACTCGACTAACTCATCCGCTACTGACTGTGCGAACTGCGATGGAACCGTCAAGATGGCAACATCGACCTGATTCGCTTCGATTTGTTCTTTCATGTCCGAAACATGATAGATTGGAACGTCATGCGTCGTTGTTCCGACCTTCTCTTCGTCCGCATCAAACGCAACGACTATCCGAGTACTATTATTCTTTAAAAAGTTATAATTTGCAAACGCTGTTCCGAGATGACCGACCCCGATTAAGGCAACATTCGTCACCTCATCTTGATTCAAGGTTTTGCGGAAAAACGTTAAGAGATGTTGAACGTTATATCCATACCCCTTCTTCCCTAATGCCCCAAAGTAGGAAAAATCGCGACGAATCGTTGCTGAATCAACCTTCACCGCCTCGCTTAACTCAGCAGAAGAGACGCGGAGCTTGCCTGAATTGTATAAACTTTGGATGAAGCGATAATATAGCGGCAACCGTTTTGCTGTCGCTTGTGGAATTTTTGTGTCTGGTCCATTCATCCTGCAGTTCCCCCTTCGGCCACATCCATCGTGGCACCCAAATCTTTGCAAAAAGCTTTCTACTCTCCTTGATTGTAAACCACTTCACATAGAGTCACAAATAATATATTCCGCAGGACCTCGCGCTTTTGTTCGTGATAGACTAAAGGGTGGAAGGATGGATGGAAATGATACTCTTACAAGTCAATCAACTCTCGAAATCATTCGGCGTCGAGCCGATTTTAGAAAATATCAAACTGGAAGTACAAGAGCGAGATCGGATTGCGCTCGTCGGACGAAACGGTGCCGGTAAATCGACCTTGCTCAAAATCATCGCTGGTGAACTCAGTCATGACTCGGGTGACATCATGAAAGGCAAGGATGTCAAAATCGGTTATCTCGCACAAGACAGTGGTCTCGAATCGAATGAGACGATCTGGAACGAGATGCTGACCGTCTTCGAACATCTCCAGGAACAAGAACGGACACTGCGCCGGATGGAAATCGAAATGGGCATGGAGCATATCTTGAACGACCCGGTCGCTTACGATCGTCTCTTGAAGACGTACGATCAAGCGCAACACGACTTCTCAGAAGCCGGTGGTTATCAGTTCGAAGCGAATATCCGCTCCGTTTTGCACGGCATGCGCTTTTATCCGGATGATTACTCGCGCCGGATTCAGACATTATCCGGTGGTCAACGAACACGACTCGCCTTAGCGAAGATGCTTCTGCAAGCACCAGAGCTCCTCATTCTTGATGAGCCGACCAACCACCTTGATATCGATACACTCGCTTGGCTCGAAAGTTACCTCGGCGGTTATCGTGGCGCCGTCCTGATCGTCTCACACGACCGGTACTTCCTCGACCAAGTCGTCAATGTCGTCTATGAGCTGTCGCGCAATGTCTGTCGTAAGTTCACCGGGAACTACACGAAGTACTTGGAACAAAAAGCGGCCTTGTACGATCAAGAAATGAAACAGTTCGAACAGCAACAAGAAGAAATCGCAAAGATGCAGGACTTCATTCAACGCAACATCGCCCGGGCGACGACGACAAAACGTGCCCAAAGTGTCCGGAAACGGCTCGAGAAGGTCGACCGACTCGACCGACCAGATGGGGATGAACGTAGCACGGTCCTGTCCTTCCCAATTGAAAAACAGAGCGGGAACGATGTTCTTCAAGTCAATCAACTGGCGATCGGTTACGAAGAAGCTGTCTCAAAAGACATCACGTTCCGCTTGCAACGCGGCGAATCACTGGCACTCGTCGGACCAAACGGAATCGGAAAGTCGACGCTCTTGAAAGTTCTCGTCGGTCGCTTACGCCCCCTATTCGGTGATTTCCGGTTCGGTACCGGCGTCTCGATCGGATATTACGATCAAGAGCAGGCGGAACTCAATGACCGGAACCGTGTCATCGATGAGATTTGGAACGAATGGCCACTAATGCGTGAACAAGAAGTCCGTTCTGTCCTCGGGCAATTCTTGTTTAGCGGTGACGATGTCTTCAAGATCGTCCATGAGTTATCCGGTGGCGAACGCGGACGTCTCGCACTCGCAAAACTGAAACTCCGGAAGACGAACGTCCTCGTCCTCGATGAGCCGACGAACCACTTGGATTTGGATTCGAAGATGGTCCTCGAAAACGCCCTCGTCGACTACGAAGGAACGCTGTTATTTGTCTCTCACGACCGTTACTTCATCGACCGGATCGCGACACGCGTTATTGAGATGAGTGAAGCGGGCGTGACGGAATACCTCGGTGATTATTCGTACTACACGGAGAAGAAGGCGGAGCAAGAAGAGATTGCGCGTCTTGAAGCGGAGGAAGCAAAAGCCGCAAAAGTCACGGCGTCGAAGACGATCGACAAGGAAGCACAGAAAGAAGAACGCAAGCGCCGTCAGCAAATCGAACAGCTCGAACAAGACATCGAGCGGCTCGAACAGCGTTCGGCAGAAATTGAACAGTTGCTTTGTGAACCGGAAGTCTTCAATGATATTCCGAAAGCGACAGCTCTTTCAGCAGAACGTGATCAGATTGATGTCGATCTGCTCGAATTGATGGAACGATGGGAGAACCAACACTGATGCGGACGAAAAGTTTTTTCATTAACTTGATTCAAGGACTGCTATCCGGCATCCTTTATTTCGTACCGATGTATGCGGACTACGTGTCCACCTTCATCCGACCGGATGCTTTTAATGCCGCGCTTCCTTTGTTCCTCCTGATTTCTTGTATGATCGGTCTCGTCATCCAAACATGGAGCGGTCTTTTCGTCAGTTTACTTTCGGGATTATGCTGTACGCTCCTGACGACACAGCTATTCGTCGAACTCACTGACCCGTTGATCTTATCGTATTACGGTAGTGTCTCACCGCTCACCGCTTTCTTGATCAGCTGTGTCGGCATTTGGGCACTCGCGATCGTCTTTTATTTGCTCGATGGCTATCAGTACAGTAAACGTCATGGTCTTGAAGCCTCTTCAAACGAAATTGATCCACAACCTTGAAGTCCGATCGATTAATCATATGAACAACATGAAAAATGGAGTGGAGATTCCGGTAGCTAGTCCGGTCTCTCCACTCCTTTTTGTTTGAGTCGAAACGTTCGTCGTTAATATGGATCGTATAATGAATCAAACATTCACGCCTGTATCATTTGGTAGGTCGGGCAATCGTAAACGTCTTCCCGATCGTCGCATAATCATTCCCCGCTAAACGAGCGACAGCCTTCAAACCTGCCGCATCAATCCGGAACGACTCGACGAGTTCATCCGCAACGTGGTAACGCAGTACTTCTCCGATCAAAAGATCGGCACCTTCCAGCTCAACGTGTTGCGTCAAGCGCATCTCGAACCGGATTTTCGCTTCCGCGATTCCGGGTACATCAATCGCGTCGCTATCGACAAGTGTTAAATCCGTCCGTTCGAGCTCACTTTCACCATACGCAAGTGGCGCAGCTGTTTCATTCACAGCCTCGACGATTTCTTCGCTGACGATATGGATGACATAACTTTGTTTCGCAAGGATGTTGCGTGCCGTATCCTTTTGTCCCTTGTCCGTCCGTTGTACGGCAATCACCAGTTGTGGTGGACTGCTCGACGCGACCGTAAAGAACGAAAATGGTGCGGCGTTGACCGTCCCGTCTTCTCCTTGCGTCGTCACGAAAGCAATCGGACGCGGAATGATGCTTCCGATCAGTAATTTGTAATTATCTTTTGCACTAAGCGTTGATGCCTCGAACTTCATGAATGACCCACCTTTTTCTTCACCCGATGAGTGCAGCGAGTGAATAGTCTCCAGCACCGATCATCGCTACACCAAGGGCGATGACGATCAATGCCATGTTGTATTCGTACCCGTTCTGCGTCACCCAGTAACCATTCGCACCGTGTACTTTAACGATCGCGACAAGCATTGATCCGATGATGAGGAGCGCGGCAATCCAGAGGAATACGCCTCCTGCGAACAATAAGCCGCCGATCAATTCAGCAAGACCTGCCGTAATCGCGAGTGCCTTCCCTGGTTTCATGCCGATTGATTCGAACCAACCGCCTGTTCCAGCGATTCCGTGTCCACCGAACCAACCAAATAATTTTTGTGTCCCGTGTGCAGCGAACGTTAAGCCGATGATTAAACGAATAATTAAAAGTCCTGTATCCATCATTTCTCTCTTCTCCTTTTACCTAATGTTTTTTAGTTACTTTAAGTAACTCAATAAACAGACTATATCTTATCACTTACTAAAAGTAAATAGATTTGTTTTAGTTCTTTTTGTTACATTAAGTAAAATGATTCGATTTTTTTAGCAGAAGCGGGTATACTACAACTATAGAAAGGATGAGTGCTGATGGAAGAAGTCGCAATCCAACCGGCTCTTTGTCCCAAAGTCGAACATGCCTTTGAAATCTTAGGTAAGAAATGGACAGGTCTGATTTTACGTCACTTGTTGACGAAGACATGTCGTTTCAATGAGATTCAAGATGCCATTCCCGAATTATCAGGTCGTATGCTCACGGAACGTATGAAGGAGCTCGAAGCGGAAGGCATCGTCATCCGGACTGTCATTCCCGATCGTCCGATTAAGATTCAATACAGTTTGACCGACAAAGGGCGTCAACTCGAACCGGTCATTCGTTCCATTGAGGAATGGGCCGAACTACAAGACTAATATATAAAAAAGCATCTTCTTCGGAAGGTGCTTTTTTATATGCTCTTTGACATTGATAATCATTATCAATTAAAGTAGAGAAGTACACCGAAAGGAGGAAGATGCATGCATATCGCGATTGGATTCGTCAGCATGTCCGGTAATACGGAAGATATCGTCTCGCTCATTCAACGTGAGCTCGAGCAACACGATGTCAACGTGACGATCACGGAACTAGATCAATTCGTCGGGGAGGACTTATCACGTTTTGATGGTCTATTACTCGGCTCATATACATGGGGAGACGGTGATTTACCGTATGAAGCAGAAGATTTCGTTGAGGAGCTCCGGGAACAATCCTTACAGGGAATACCGGCGGCTGCTTTTGGTTCGGGGGATCTTGATTATCCGAAGTACTGCGCAGCCGTTGATTTGATCGAAGACGCATTAAAAGAAGCTGGGGCGACGATCGTCACGGATGGCTTGAAGATCGAGTTTGATCCGAATACCCCGGAGAAACAGGCCGCTTGTCGTGCATTCGCACAGACATTTCATCGCTTTTTACAACAGGTCCGTTCCTAAGGTTCGTTTGTATCCTTACTGTAAGGGAATCGTTAAAACAGACTCTATGAAAGTGAGATGAATGTTTTATGACGATTCAAGCACTCGTCTTTGACGTCTACGGTACATTATTCGATGTCCATTCCGTCAAAGAACAAGCCGAAGCGCTTTATCCGGGGCACGGAGAGGCAATCAGTAAACGCTGGCGGGAGAAACAACTGGAGTACTCTTTCCTCCGGCAATTGAACGGACAATATGTGCCGTTCAGCCAAGTGACACAAGATGCGCTCCGCTACACGTTACTCGAACTGAAGCTCCATGTGACCGAGGAACAAATCACGACCTTAATGGAGACGTACCTGACACTTGATGTATATCCCGAAGTCAGCTCCGTTCTCGAGACGATGGCAGATAAGCGCCTCGTCGTCTTCTCGAATGGTTCCCATGATATGCTCGATCCACTGATTGAGCAGTCAGGCTTAGCCGATCGGTTCGAACATCTCGTCAGTGTCGATGACATCAAACAATATAAACCAGCTCCTGCATCCTACATGCACGCCTTAAACACGCTCGGTCTAAAACGCGAGGAGATTTTATTCATGTCCTCGAACGGTTGGGACATCACCGGGGCGAAGAGTTTCGGCTTCAAAACGGCATGGATCAATCGAAATGGACTTCCGGTCGAGGAATTGAATCTCGATCCCGATCGCATCTATGATGACTTGACGGGTATCACTGAATGGCAATGAACGAACAACAGCGGACTCCTATTTAGGAATCCGCTGTTTTCATGGATTTAGTAATTAGACAAACGTGAGTAACCCTTCTTGAATAGATCGAGTTTCAGACCGCCTTCTTTTTCGATGAAGAAGAGGTATTCGTTTTGATCCGTATCCTTATAGAAGACCTTAAATAACGTCAACGTCCGTTTTTTATTGTTCTCGACAGCCGTCACCTCATGCTTTGAGATCACCTCGGCTTGGACTTGTTCTGCATCCATCTTTTGAATCATTGGTTCGAACGATTTCTTTTCTTGATCCGTCACCGGTGTTCCGGAAGCAATCATGAAATAATCATCACTCGCCTTGTTCGTTAAACCATACTTCCGATCGACGATGACGACGTTACTGAGCTTACCATTGACTGTCTGATCAAAAGCATATAACTTTTGAATCCGGGTCTTTTCCCCTTCTGCTCGTCCGATTTCGTAAAGTGGACGTTGTTTCGTATTCGTCTCGACCGCTTTTTTATCGGGTACGAGTTCTTCCTTATAGGCGACTTGGTATGCGTTGACGATTTCTCGGACCTGAAGTCCGATCGCGACGATGACCAGTACCGCTAACAATGCGATGATGACTTTTTTCATTCCATTTCCCCCAAGTTGTTCGGATTCCTTACTTTAAATCTAGCCCAGGTTCTGCATTCATGGCAAGTGTCGAATGGCGTAACGCGCGATATGGATGAATCGCAGCCGCTCCGATCATCGCCGCATTGTCTCCACACAGGTGCATCGGCGGAATGACGAGATCAATACCTTCTTTCGCACACGCCGCTTCGAGACCTTGGCGTAATCCTTTGTTGGCAGCGACGCCACCAGCAAGCAGTAATTGACGTCCCCCTTTATCCTTCACGGCACGGACCGCCTTCGTCACGAGTACCTCGACGACGCTCGCTTGGAAACTCGCAGCTAAATCTTCCGGGATAATCGTTTCTCCCCGTTGTTCGGCGTTATGCACGGCATTGATGACTGCTGACTTCAAACCGCTGAAGCTAAAGTCATACGAATCCTTTTCGAGCCAGACACGTGGAAAATGGAACGTATCCTGACCGGTCTGTGCCAATTGGTCGATTCGTGGACCACCTGGATACGGTAACTTCAACGTCCGAGCAACTTTATCATATGCTTCCCCCGCGGCATCATCCCGTGTTTCACCGATGACTTCGTATACACCGTCTTCTGGCATGTAGATCAGTTCCGTGTGCCCACCTGATGCAATCAAACAGACGAGCGGGAACTCAAGCTCTTGCACGAGACGATTCGCATAGATATGACCTGCGATATGATGAACACCGATTAATGGTTTGTTGTGCGCAAAGGCGAGTGCCTTCGCTGCGCTGACACCAACGAGCAGTGCTCCAACGAGTCCAGGTCCTTCCGTGACGGCGATCGCATCGATATCGTCGATCGTGACGTTCGCTTCCGTCAAGGCATCATCGATGACGTATGTGATCCGTTCAACGTGATGCCGTGAAGCCACTTCAGGCACGACGCCACCGAATCGTTTATGACTTTCGATTTGAGACGAGACGACGTTCGATAAGACGTCGGTTCCTCCACGGACGACGGCAGCCGCCGTTTCGTCGCAACTCGATTCAATTGCTAGAATCAATGGTTGTGTCATAGGTCTTCTTCCTCCAGTTCCAGCCAGTAGATGGCAGCATCTTCGTTGTTATCTTGATAATATCGTTTTCGAACACCGACATACTGGAATCCAAGTTTTTCGTATAAAGTCCGCGCCGGTGTGTTCGAGACACGTACTTCGAGTGTCATTGCCCGCAAACCAAGCGCACGACCGACGGCGATCAATGCCGTTAGCAAATCTTCACCAAGTCCTTGTCCGCGGTGTGACTGCTTGACGGCAATATTCGTAATATGTCCTTCATCCGCAATATGCCACAGACCAGCAAACCCAACGATACCATCTTGATCGGCAACGACATAATAGGCATTCGGATTTTGTGTCATTTCCGCTTCGAAGGCATCTAGCGTCCACGGTGTCGCAAATGATTCGAGTTCAACCGCATGAACACCTGCAGCATCCTGTACGGTCATGCGACGAATGCCCTTACTCATGACGCTGTGCCTCGATCCATTTCGCTTCTGCTTCAGCCAAGCGCAGGTAACGTGGCTCAAACGCATGCGCTTCGACCGTCTGACGCGTTGCACCGAGTAAAGCGAGTACGCCGGCACGTGGCGTCTGAAAAGCAGGAGCCGCCTTTTCGAAGGGCTGAAGAATCTCTTCGAACGCATCAACGTCTCCTGTGACGAGCGTATCTGCCGGTAACGTCTTCACAAAAGAAGCGATCTCGACATGTTGCTCTTCACCAATTCGTTTCCCGGCGTCGTACACTCCGACAAACCCTGCTCCACGCCGCGCATCTTGAATCGCTGCGACACGTCCCGTATGACCTGTCGAAGCTGCCATCAGTTCAAGTGTCGAGATGGCAACGAGCTCGATGCCGAGTGTATACGCGAGCGTCTTTGCTGTCGTCGCTCCAATCCGTAAACCCGTATAAGAACCAGGACCGTCAGCAACGACGACGCGTGTCAGTTGAGCCGGTGTCCATTTTGCTTCCGCCATCAAGCGCTCAAGTAACGGCATGAGTTTCGTCGCATGATTCAAAGACGTGACGTAAGATGCTTCTGCTACGATCTGTTTCCCGTCTGAAAGAGCGACCGATAATTGTTTCGTCGATGTATCAATAGCTACGATTTTCATGATTTCAATCCCTCACATAATGTAATGTATCGTTCTCCGATCGGCTTCAGCTCAAAACGTCGGCTATCGTCACCTGTTCGTGTAATCGTGATTGCCAATCGATCAGGTGGAAGGCTGTCCGCAATCAATTCAGACCACTCGACGACAGCAACGCCTTCACCATTCAAATATTCTTCAAGTCCAATATCATCACCGGAACCTTCCAGGCGATAGACATCCATATGATAAAGAGGAAGACGCCCCGTATAGACTTTCATGATCGTAAAGGTTGGACTGTTGACGTGACGCGTCACACCCAATCCTTTCGCAAAGCTTTGGGTGAAAGTCGTTTTCCCAGCACCTAAGTCTCCGTCAAGCGTAATGACCATCCCCGCTTCAGCACGTCGTCCGAGTTCAAGGGCTAAAGCAGTCGTTTCTTCCAAGCTGTTCATTTCCAGTTCTATCATACGATGTCTCCTCCTTTAATACGTACTGTTCGTCCTTCTCTATTGTACCGGACGAAAAAGGCAAAAAAAAATACGAAACGCTGAACGTTTCGTAGTAAAGTTGAAGTTAAGTTTAAAATTGGTTGCGGGGGCCGGATTTGAACCGACGACCTTTGGGTTATGAGCCCAACGAGCTACCAGACTGCTCCACCCCGCGACGATAAACGTTTCGGATTTGATTATTTAAAAATTGGTTGCGGGGGCCGGATTTGAACCGACGACCTTTGGGTTATGAGCCCAACGAGCTACCAGACTGCTCCACCCCGCGATGATATAACGTTTCGACAGATATTAATATAACATGTGTCTTTTAAATTGGCAAGTCTTTTTGCCTTATTTCTTTTTACTAACTGTCATAATGAATATTCTTCTATACTGATACGAAAGGAGTGAGCAGATGGGATACTTATTAGATTTACGAAAATTCGTAGGGAACCGACCGTTAATCAGCGTGGGTGCGACCGTACTCGTCCTGAATCCACAGCATGAACTGCTATTTCAATATCGTTCGGATACACACAGTTGGGGACTTCCCGGTGGGTCGATGGAACCAGGTGAGACACTTGAAGAAGTCGCGATGCGTGAATTAGAGGAAGAAACCGGCCTTCAAGCACGCAGCGTTCAACTACTAGACGTCTTCTCGGGTCCTGATTACTTCTTCCGTTATCCAAATGGCGATCAAACATATAGTGTGATTCATCTCTTTCAAGCAAAAGGAATATCGGGTACATTACAGATGACGGACGGAGAGAGCCTCGATCTTCGTTATTTTCCACTTGATCAACTACCAGACCCACTTGAAGCACGAGCCGCTGCGCTTTTGAAACAAGTCATCTCTCGTCTTGTCGAAACAACACCTTGAATTTTAAAACTGGCTGTCATGGGCTAACCTAAAATTTTGAGACAATATAAAACACCTTCGGAGTGGTACACTTTTAAAAAGTACTAACATCGGAGGTGTTTTTGCATGGGCAAAAACGTATATTCAAGTGAAGTAAAATGGGCAGTAGTCAAAGATAAGCTGAGTGGTAAGTTAACGACGAGAGAAATCATGGAGAAGTACGGAATCAAAAATGAATCTCAAATCAAAACATGGATGAGATGGTATCGCTCTAACGAACATTATCGATTTGATCAGCCAATCGGTAAACAATATACCTATGGACATGGTCCAGATTCTGCGAGTGAGGATGACAAGAGAGAACGACAAATGTCACATCTGAAGATGGAAAATGAGATCTTAAAAAAGTACATGGAAATCGAAAGAGAGTTGAAAAAGAAGTAGTCATAAAAATTGTAGAGTTTCTTCGGAGAAAGTATACAATCACCGCCATTCTTAGCGCTTTGAATGTACCAAGAGCAAGCTATTACCGTTGGATTAAGGAATCTGTGAAAGCACCTTCGGTGCTCGAAAAAACCGTCATTGAACTAAGTAAACAGACGAAGTATCGGAATGGACATCGAAAAATAAAGGCATTATTACAGCAAATCTATCAGTTAAAAGCCAATCGGAATACCGTACAGAAAATCAGGCAAAAACACCATCTCCAATGTCGGATCAAGCCGAAGCGAAGATGGAAGTCTCAAGGTGAGCGCATCATAACGGCACCGGATCTCATCAAGCGCGATTTCACAGCAAGTAAACCGAATCAAAAGTGGGTGACGGATATCACCTATATCCAATACGGCAGCACGACGAAATATCTTTCCACCATCATGGATCTTTTTAATAACGAAATCGTCGCATACAAGTTATACGAGCATCAACAAACGTCTCTTGTGATTGATACGTTGAAGATAGCGCTTGAGAATCGAAACTATCCCGAAGGGGTCATCCTTCATTCGGACCAAGGAAGTGTCTATACGTCATACGCCTTTCAAGAATTCGTTAAAAGGAATCACCTAACAAGCAGCATGTCTCGTAGAGGAAACTGTTGGGACAACGCAGTTATCGAATCGTTCCACTCTAATTTAAAGTCCGAGGAATTCCAGTACGTCAAATTTAATTCACTAAGAGACCATGAGGTCTCTGAACGCGTTACTAATTACTTAAATTACTATAACGAAGAACGAATCCAAGAAAAATTAGGCTACCTGACACCGAAAAAATACGGTGTACAGGCAGCCTAATCAAGGTGTTTTATATTGTCTCATATTGCTAGGTCAGTCTAGTCATTTGGTCAGTTTTTTCTTTTCTACAACAAAAAACTGACCTGCAATCTGCAGATCAGTCAAGTGCCTGGCAACGTCCTATCCTCACAGGGGGAAGCCCCCAACTACTTTCGGCGTTCAAGTGCTTAACTTCCGTGTTCGGCATGGGAACGGGTGTGACCACTTGGCTATCGTCACCAGACGACGGGCTCGCGCCCTCAAAACTGAAGTCATCAACAAGCATCTGCTAGAACAAGGCCTCGACCGATTAGTATCACTCAGCTCCACATGTCGCCATGCTTCCACCCGTGACCTATCTACCTCATCGTCTCTGAGGGGTCTTTCTTGATTACTCAAAGGGAAATCTCATCTTGGAGGGGGCTTCATGCTTAGATGCTTTCAGCATTTATCCCGTCCGCACGTAGCTACCCAGCGATGCTCCTGGCGGAACAACTGGTACACCAGCGGTGCGTCCATCCCGGTCCTCTCGTACTAAGGACAGCTCTCCTCAAATTTCCTGCGCCCACGACGGATAGGGACCGAACTGTCTCACGACGTTCTGAACCCAGCTCGCGTACCGCTTTAATGGGCGAACAGCCCAACCCTTGGGACCTACTCCAGCCCCAGGATGCGATGAGCCGACATCGAGGTGCCAAACCTCCCCGTCGATGTGGACTCTTGGGGGAGATCAGCCTGTTATCCCCAGGGTAGCTTTTATCCGTTGAGCGATGGCCCTTCCATGCGGAACCACCGGATCACTAAGCCCGACTTTCGTCCCTGCTCGACTTGTAGGTCTCGCAGTCAAGCTCCCTTCTGCCTTTGCGCTCTACGAATGATTTCCAACCATTCTGAGGGAACCTTTGGGCGCCTCCGTTACTGTTTAGGAGGCGACCGCCCCAGTCAAACTACCCGCCTGACACGGTCCTCCAGCCGGATCACGGCTGCGAGTTAGAGACTCTATGCATGAAGGGCGGTATCCCAAGGGTGACTCCTCCGAAGCTGGCGCTCCGGGCTCGACGTCTCCCGCCTATCCTGTACATCATGCACAAAGCCTCAATATCAGGCTGTAGTAAAGCTCCATGGGGTCTTTCCGTCCTGTCGCGGGTAACCTGCATCTTCACAGGTACTATGATTTCACCGGGTCTCTCGTTGAGACAGTGCCCAAATCGTTACGCCTTTCGTGCGGGTCGGAACTTACCCGACAAGGAATTTCGCTACCTTAGGACCGTTATAGTTACGGCCGCCGTTTACTGGGGCTTCGGTTCAAAGCTTCGCTTGCGCTAACCCATCCCCTTAACCTTCCAGCACCGGGCAGGCGTCAGCCCCTATACGTCATCTTGCGATTTAGCAGAGACCTGTGTTTTTGCTAAACAGTCGTTTGGGCCTATTCACTGCGGCTCTACTCATGTAGAGCGTCCCTTCTCCCGAAGTTACGGGACCATTTTGCCGAGTTCCTTAACGAGAGTTATCCCGCGCGTCTTAGAATT
>NZ_CP015731.1:180000-462500 GCF_001750115.1 Exiguobacterium sp. U13-1
GAAAATACGTCGAGCGAAAGTTGCTCGACGTATCGTTGTAATTGTTCATTCGTCATTTCGGCGGAACCAGTGTCAAACCAATCCGTCCCCGCTCTGGTTCAACATTCGTCACCCAGACCGTCACGATATCCCCAACAGCGACGACATCAAGTGGATGTTTGACACGCTTACGACTGAGCTTCGAGATATGAATCAAGCCATTCTCTTTCACTCCGATATCAACGAACGCACCAAAATCAAGAACATTGCGGACCGTTCCTTGGAACTCCATCCCGACTTGGATCATATCCATCGATAGAACATCTTGACGAAGTAACGGTTTATCGAGCGCTTCCCGTGGGTCACGCCCTGGACGTTGTAACGCTTCGATGATGTCACGTAGTGTCGGTTCTCCGATCTCGAGCGTCTGTGCCATCTCCGGTAATGACAATGTAGACAATTGTTCCCGCACCGCATCCGTTCCGACTTGTTCCAGCGTTAAGCCTAATGTCTTAAATAACTTCTCAACAGTTTTGTACTGTTCCGGATGGATCGGCGTCCGATCGAGCGGATGCGTCCCTTCTAAGATACGGAGGAATCCTGCTGCCTGTTCATAGGCCTTTGCACCAAGACGAGGGACTTTCAATAATTCCTGACGCGTCTTGAACGTTCCAAGTTCCGAGCGGCGTTCAACGATTTTTTTCGCTGTCGCCTTCGTGATTCCTGCGACGTAACTCAAAAGCGGTTCTGACGCTGTATTAACATCAACTCCGACTTGGTTGACGACCGTTTCAACGACAAAATCAAGTGTCTCCTTCAGTTTCGTTTGCGAGACATCATGTTGATACTG
This sequence comes from Exiguobacterium sp. U13-1, assembly GCF_001750115.1. NCBI lineage: Bacteria > Bacillati > Bacillota > Bacilli > Caryophanales > Exiguobacterium > Exiguobacterium sp. U13-1. Next base: position 180,830 of record NZ_CP015731.1, read on the forward strand.
ACCGACTCCGACAGACTGTGGATCGACTTTAACGAGTTCAGCCAACGGATCTTGCAGGCGACGCGCAATCGAAATCGCGGATCGTTGTTCGACCTGAAGCTCTGGGAACTCGGTCCGGGCAATCTCTGAAGCGGAATAAATACTTGCTCCTGCCTCGTCGACGATCGTAAAGGCGATATCTTTTTGTCCCTTCATCCAGTCCGCAACGAATGCTTCTGTTTCCCGTGAAGCTGTTCCGTTCCCGATCGCAATCAATTCGATCCCGTATGTATCGACGAGCTGTGAAAGGGTTTGACGTGCTTCTTTCGCTTTTTGCTCTGACATCGTCACGTAGATGACGCCGACTTCCTTCATCTCACCTGTCGGATCGATGACCGCCCACTTACACCCTGTCCGGTAAGCCGGATCAAGACCTATCATGACTTTCCCTTTCATCGGTGGCTGCATGTAGAGTTGGCGGAGATTCTTACCAAAGACGTCAATCGCTTGGAGCTCTGCCTTTTCCGTCAGTTCATTTCGAATTTCGCGTTCGATGGCAGGAAAGACGGATTTTTTATAGCCCGTCGTGATCGCCGCTTCGATGATATCACGTTTCTTTGGCGCCAGTTGTGCGTATGAACGAAGCAATGTGGGTAAAACCTGTTGTTCCTCTAACACCACTTTCACAGAGACGATTTTCAATGCTTCCGCACGGTTGATCGCCAGAATCCGGTGCGGAACGATCTGTTGAATCCGCTCACTGTAGGCATAATACTGTGCAAAGACACCTTTTTCATCAACTGCATCCTTTTTCTGTTTCGTGACGATTTCTGCTGAACGGCGCATTTGCTTACGAATGAACTCACGCACCGTCGCTTGTTCGCCCCATTCCTCGGCAATGATCGATTGTGCTCCAGCAAGTGCTTCTTCCGGATCCAGCCCATTGCTTAAGCGTTGGAATGTCGCTTCATCATAGGCGGACTTGTTGCGGAACCAGTCAGCAAGCGGTGCAAGTCCTGATTCCCGTGCGATTTCTGCCTTCGTCCGACGTTTTGGTCGAAATGGTAAGTAGATATCTTCGACTTGCTGTAACGTCGTCGCTTCTTCAAGTGTTCGACGAAGTTCCGGAGTCAGTGCACCTTGTTCCTTAATCTTTTCAAGGACGTCGCTCCGTCTGCTTTCAAGTTGCGTTAATTGTTTATGTCGATCGAGAATCGCTTTGATCGCGACCTCATCGAGTTCACCTGTCTGTTCTTTTCGGTAGCGGGCGATGAACGGAATTGTACCGCCTTCTTCCGTCAATTGTAAGACTGCCTTCACTTGCGCAGGACGTACATTCAATTCACTTGCGATTCTCTTTTCCATCTGCTTCACCTCTCATTCATTATACCGAAGAACGCATGGAAAAGAAAAAAGACTGACACGAGGTCAGTCTTTTGAGAATACTTCATTTGGTTCAACTTTGATCGCTTCACGCAACTTCTGCAAAGCGCGTCGTTGAAGACGGGAAACGTGCATTTGTGAAATGCCGAGTAGTTCGCCCGTTTCTTTTTGACTCATATTGCGGTAGTAGGCACATTCGAGAATCGAACGCTCGCGGTCCGTTAAGACAGCAAATGCCTTTTCAAGAATCAGACGTTGATCGACGGAGTCGTAGCCGTTTTCTTGATTCCCGACGAGGTCGAGTAACGTAACGGTACTACCTTCCTGATCTGCCTCAATCGAACTATCGACGGATAATGCTTGATAGCTTTTACCCATTTCAAGTGTTTCGAGGACTTCCTCTTCCGATACTTCAAGACGCGCAGCAATCTCATCGATACGCGGAGAGCGTTGTAACTCCGTCGTCAATTCTTCCACTGCTTTCTTGATTTTCGGCCCGAGTTCCTTGATGCGACGTGGAACATGGACGCTCCATGTCTTATCGCGGATGAAACGTTTGATTTCACCGATGATCGTCGGAACAGCAAATGACTCAAAACTGCGACCGAATTCTTTATCGAAGCGGCGAAGCGCTGCGAGCAACCCAATCATGCCGACCTGAACGAGATCGTCATGAATCGGTCGACCACGCGAGAACTTCCGGGCCAAAGCTTCTACCAAGTCTGAATAACGCTCGAGTAATGCCGCATGCACTTCCTCATCTTGGTCGTCCTGCTGATACAAATCAATCAGTCGAAGTACTTCATCATCACTGTGATGGCGTTGTTGAGACTTTGCTGGCACTTTGACCCACCTCATCTCTATTCATATATTTTGTCATATGGACAGTGACGCCGTTCGCTTTCTCGATCGTTACTTGATCCATCAATGCTTCGATCATCAAGATACCGAGTCCTCCTTCATGCAAGGAGTCGAGATCGTGTGAATCTGTAATCGGTTCACTCTGGCGTTTGACCTCATCTTTATCGAACGTAATGCCGTTATCTTTGACGACAATCTCAAGACGATCGTCAGGGTAGACGTTGCATGTCAAGGCGATGTTACCATCTTCTTTTCCTTCATACGCATGTTGAACGGCGTTCGCACATGCTTCTGAGACAGCAATCTTGATATCTTCGATGTCATCATACGTATATCCCATCCGATTTGCGACGCCTGAAACCGTCAAACGGGCGATGGCTACATATTCCGGTTTTGCCGGTAATGTCATGTTTAGTTGTTCGTTGTTCATTGCGTTCCACCTCGTACACCACTATCAATAGTAATGATGCTTGAAAGACCTGTGATCTCAAATAGACGACGGATGCGTTCAGAAACGCCAACGAGCGTGAACGATGTACCGTTCTTTTTCGCTGCTTTGAGTGCACCGACGAACACGCCGAGACCTGTTGAATCCATGTAGTGTACTTCATCCAAATGGACGATGACGTCGTTCGTTTCAACTGCCGGGACTAATTCTTGGCGGAGTTTTGGTGCTGTATACGTATCAATCTCACCTGCGATATAAAGATGCGTCTGACCGTCTAGCTGCTCTGTTTTAATTGTTAAATCCATCTTCAAGTTCCTCCTCAAGGAAAATCTGTCTATGTGGTCTTTCTATTTATCCTACCTCATCCTTTTATAAAAAGGTCACTTGGGTATGTTTCCCCATATAGAAAACTTTGAAACCTATTTTATAAAAAAAGAGGTCAAAAAAAGTCGCATACGCTAGTATCGACTCTTCTTGTGTTGCGCCTCTATGTAAGTGCCTAAAAATCAACCAAGCCTAAGCTGATTGCGACGGCACTATTTACTTTCATCATCGTGTCTGGATCTAGATGTGTGACTTTATCCGTTAGACGGCGTTTATCAATTGTCCGGATTTGCTCAAGTAAGATGACCGAATCACGTTCTAATCCGTGTCGCTCTCGATATACTTCCACATGGGTCGGTAGTTTGGCTTTGTCGATCTGTGCCGTGATCGCAGCCACGATGACTGTCGGGCTGAATCGGTTACCAATATCATTTTGTAGAACAAGCACGGGACGAACTCCCCCTTGTTCCGATCCGACCACAGGTGACAAATTTGCATAAAACACGTCGCCACGTTTGACTATCAAAGCTTACACCCCGCTTACTTGACGTAGGAGTGAGAACTCCGCCTCCGTTTCAATCTGGAACATTTCGCCAACGATCGATAAATTGATTGCTGCCATTTCTTCGTAACCACGCTTCAATTCCTCACGTAGCTGACGCTTGCGTTCTTCGGTCGTATGGTTCGACTTCATCCCAATCGTCTCCTTCGCTACATTTCGCTCAACAAACTGCATTTCCCGTTGTTGGACCAAGATAATGGCACCTCCAGATTCACTGAAACCTTAACGAACGACTCACTTTCTACTTCAATATATCAGTCGAATTCAGAAAATACAATCAAAATTCAAACAAATAACATATTTTTGCCATCTTATTGATGTCTTGTACGAATCATTGACGCGGAACACGCTTCGAGAATTGACAGAGAACTTCATAGTTGATCGTCCCGAGCCAATGTGCCGCTTCCTCGATTGGTGCCCCTTCTCCAATCAAGATGACTTCCGTTCCGATCGGATATTCCCGCGGTAAACGAATCATGAGCCGATCCATGCAGACACGACCGACGATTTCGCACGGCAGACCGTCTACGATCAACGAATAACCTTGGAACTTGCGTGACCAACCATCCGCGTAACCGATCGGAACGGTACCGATCCATTCATCCGTCGGCGCGGTATAGGTCGCTCCGTAACTGATCGTTTGACCCGGTTCGACTTGTTTGACTTGCATCAGACGACTTTTCAGTGAAAACGCTGGTTTTAAGAATTCGTAATGTCCTGCCATCTCGTCGGACGGCATTGCACCGTATAACGCGATACCGACTCGAACGACGTTAAACGGCGCTTGACCTGCTAAGCGAATCGCAGCCGCCGAATTGGCACAGTGGACGTAACGGATATCCGGTACTAGTGCGACATACGATAAAAACGTTTCGAGCTGGCGTTCGAATAACTGACTACTCAGCTCGTCAGCAGTCGCAAAATGCGTATAGATGCCTTCTAGCTCGACGAGATCATCATCACATTCAGCAAGAATTCGCTTCAACTCATCGACGTGTTGCAGTCCGAGTCGTCCCATTCCCGTATCGATCTTGATATGCAAGCGGAGATGATCGATTTCCGTCAAATGACGTTTCGCTTCCTGAAGCCAATCGGCTGAAAAGACAGGCACGGCGACATCATAATTCGAAGCGACTGGTGCATGTTCTGGTAGTAAGGCTTCAAGCATCAGGATTGGTGCTTGGATCCCCGCTTCTCGTAACTCGATCGCCTCCTCGAGGAGTGCGACAGCGAGTAAGTCGGCTCCGTTCTCAAGAGCGATCTCAGCGACTGTCACTGCCCCGTGACCATAGCCGTCCGCCTTGACGACCGCCATCACCTGTTGTTCGCCCATCCGTGTTTTGATTTCGCGTATATTATGTGCGATCGCTTCCCGATCGATTTCAATCCAAGTTGGTCGGTACATCCCATTCCCTCTTCTCTAATAAGACTTGCGCAGATGCATAATGTTCTGAATGTGTGATCGAGACGTGGATGACGCCATCGAATGGTCCACTCATGATCGGTCGCCCCGTCTCATCGTTTAAGATTTCAACGTCTTGCCAAGAGACTTCTTTTCCGACGCCGGTTCCGAATGCTTTGACGAACGCTTCCTTTGCGGCGAAACGTCCAGCGAGATACTCGATACGACGGTGTCCCGAGAGCGATTGAAATCGTTCCTGCTCTGCCTGCGTCAAGATTCTTCCTACAAAACGTGGCTGGCGCTCAAGCGTTTGCTCGATTCGATCCAGTTCCACTAAATCGATTCCAATTCCATAAATCATCCAAGGCGCCTCCACAGTACTATTCTTCGCCATCTTCATATAGAATGAAGATGAAGCGAGGTGTTGTCATGTTTAGTCGAACGGAAAACCTACAAACGTTCACACGTTCTTATCCGGTCGTTTCGTTGTTCATTTTAATCCAAGTCGCCCTGTTTGTCATCGAACAGTTGGGCCCACTCCTTAATCTGACATTCTCTCCTCTAAATGCAGGGGCATCCATCAATCTCTTAATCGAACAAGGTGAATGGTGGCGTGTCGTCACAGCAACGTTCTTGCATTACGATTTTTGGCACATTGCGTTCAATACGTTTGCTCTCGTCATCTTCGCTCCACCGCTTGAGCGGATGATCGGTCATGGTCGATTTGCTGCCTTTTATTTGCTCGTTGGTACGCTTGCGAACATCTTGACGTACTTCACGAAAATCAATGAACCGTTTTATGGGCAAGCTGGAGCATCTGGTGCCATTCTTGGTTTGCTTGGTTTTTATGTCTACTTGAGTCGCTTCAAGCGGACGGTCATCATGGCAGACGATACACGTCTTGTGTATATTTTCACTGCGGTCACGGCAGTCTTTACGTTGCTTGGATCGAACGTCGCTGTTTTTGGTCACTTGTACGGTTTCGTCCTCGGATTCCTCTTCGGATTCGTCTTCGGTAATCGTGCCGTTCCATTCACACGTCCGTTCCAAACCGGTCGTCGTACGAGCGGTGGTCCTGTCTTCGTCAGCGGTTCTGGTCAACTCGGCCGTGTATTCTTCTACATCATCATCGCGTTTGCTGTACTCGGATTATTCTTCCGCTACTTGTAAACCGGCATAAAAAAGGGACTCACGCTTTTAGCGCGAGTCCCTTTTTTAGCTTATTTGCGAAGAACTTCTGCCAAGTCCTTCACATCATCAATCAGGTTATGGATCGTTTCCTGATTGTCCGTATAGAGTGCTTTTAATTCTTCAAAACGTCCTTTTGGATCTTGTTTGACAGCAGACAATTGTGTTCCTGCACCGCTGAATGTCCGTTTCACTGCTGCGAACTGCGCTTGACGCGTATCTTTATGCAGTAGTGATAAAGTAGCGCCGACGAGTGCGCCACCAAGTGTTGCTACGACAAAATAGTTCTTCTTCATCTGTTAGTCCCCCTGCATCTCACTCATTTGTTGGTGGTACGATTTGATACCGTTTCATGACGGGAGAAGGCGCGAACGACTTCCCTGCCTCTTCAGCATACTGGTCTACTGTGAGACGTTCAACTGATTTTGCATAACGAGCCCCGTCCCCTGTCTCATGGAACTGAATCAATAAGGCAAGATCCGTTCCCTTCTCGACACGTCCAATCCGAAAGGCCTGGAAGCCGCCATATTCTGCTCCGACAACTTTCGGATTCGACATCACTTGATGTACGAATAGATCCCCGCTATTTTGATCTGCCGGAATCGACCAGTAGAAGAGACTGCCTTCATCCGAAAAATTGCCACGTGATTCGAGCAACGTGTAGGTATTGCCACTTTGAAAAGGTGATTTCGAGTCCGTCTCCATCCAGAGGATGGCATCACCGCTTCCGCTAGCGACACGAATATGCGCATCACGGGGACGAATTTGTTCAACAAACGAACCGCTACCGAATGTAATCGAAAGTTTAGATGGCATCACAGGCCTCCGCAAGTTGAAAGTCTTTTTCCGTCAATCCGTTTTCATCATGAGTCGTCGCCGCAAGTGTAACGTTTTTATAGTCGATCACGATCCGTGGATGATGATTCAAGTTTTCAGCGATACTCCCGACTTCCTGTACGAAATCCAGTGCTGCAGGAAACGATGCAAGTGTATAGGTCCGGACGATTTCATCATCCACGACACTCCAATCCTGCAACCGCTCAAGACGCTCTTCCACTTCATACTCATTCAACCTAGCCATCCCTTTCTCCTCCTCTACTATCATTTTCGTCCTATACCTTATACCCCATTCTTTTACTTCTCTATACCTGTTTGTATCCGATTTCTTCCTTTTGCCTTCTGTGTGAGATAGAGTACAATGTGAAAGAGAACACTAATTCAAAATCGGAAAGGGGCTTACGCATATGCGCGCTCTGATTGTCATTGATTACACGATCGATTTCGTTGCTGACGAAGGAAAGCTGACTTGTGGAAAACCAGGACAAGCGATTGAAGATCGAATTGCTACGTTGATGGAGGAGTTTTCAACGGAAGATTACGTCGTCATCGCCAACGATATTCACGAAGAAGGCGATACGTTCCACCCGGAAACCGTCCTCTTCCCGCCACACAATATCCGCGGAACACACGGACGCGATTTGTTTGGAAAAGTCGCAGACATGGCCCGGGTCGCCGATCACGTCATCGACAAGACGCGTTATAGTGCGTTTGCCGGGACGGACCTCGATTTACGCTTTCGTGAACGCGGTATCCGCGAAGTCCACCTCGTCGGTGTCTGTACGGACATTTGTGTCCTTCATACAGCTGTCGATGCCTACAATCTCGGGTATCGTATCGTCGTCCATGCTGATGCGGTCGCAAGCTTTAACGCGACGGGTCACGACTGGGCGCTTACACACTTTAAACAATCGATCGGCGCAGAAGTCGTCGGCGAATAAGAAGGGATCTGTCCGTCATGTTACAACGTAATCTTGCACTCCATACCGATCTGTACTTACCACGGTGGATGTATATCTATTGGAAAGAAGGACGTCATAATGAACGCGCCGTTTTTGATGTTTACTACCGTTCGAATCCGTTCGCAGGAGGCTATGTCGTCTTTGCGGGTCTCGAAAATATCATCGAGTATATTCAAACACTCCGTTTCACGGAAGAAGATATCACGTACTTGCAAGAGATGATCGGCTTCCCGGATGAGTTCAAGGATGAACTGCGTCAGTTCAAGTTCAATGGCTCAATCTCAAGTGTCAAAGAAGGCGAAATCGTCTTCCCGAACGAACCACTGATTCGGATCGAAGCACGAATCTTTGAAGCAAAACTCTTACAGACTGCGATTCTGAACATTGCGAACCACGAATCGCTCATCGCGACGAAATACGCACGTATTCGTCAATCGGCTCCCCGTGCGAAGTTCCTCGAAGCTGGTGCTCGTCGCGCGCAAGGAATCGATGCCGCTTACTTCGGAACGCGTGCTTCATACCTGGCTGGTTTTGACGTCACAAGCCTTGCTTCAGCAGGACGCGACTTCGGTATCCCGTGTGGTGGAACGATGGAGCACGCCGACATTCAATTCCACGATGACGAATTGACGGCATTTCGGACATTCGCTTCTCATTATCCGGATCAGGCGACATTACTCGTCGATACGTACGATACGCTCAAGAGTGGTCTTCCGAATGCGATCACGGTTGCGAAAGAACTCCAAGCTAAAGGACATAAACTACGCGGCATCCGAATCGATTCCGGTGACTTATCCTACTTGTCAAAACGTGCCCGCAACATGCTTGACGAAGCCGGATTCCCGGAAGTCGATATCGTTTTATCGGGTGACCTCGATGAATACGTTATCCAAGACTTGCGCATCCAAGGTGCCCAAGCCAATACGTTCCTCGTCGGAACACGTGGCATCACGGCCTACGAACAACCGGCTCTTGGGATGGTCTATAAACTAGTCGCGCGTGAAGTAGATGGCGAGCTCGCACCCGTCATTAAAGTATCCTCGTCAAAAGCCAAGACGACGACGCCTCACATCAAGGAAGTCTATCGCATCATCGATCCGGTGACGGATAAGTTCAAAGGGGACTACGTGACGTTGATGGACGAAGATCCGTCGACACTTGAAGCTGTCGACCTCATCGACGTCCGGGACCCATCGTTCCGAAATCGCATCGAACAGTTCAAGGTCGAGCGGTTACTTGAACCAATTTTCAAAGATGGAGAACTGGTCTATACGGTCCCAACGATTGAAGAAAGTCGCCACTTCCACGAAACACAGATCGGTCGTCTCTGGGAAGAGTACAAACGGCTGCGTTTGCCAGAGATTTATGCTGTCACATTCAGCGATCGTCTCTGGAAGCTCAAACTCGACATGATTCGGGATACCCGCCTGGCGAGTGGTTTAAAATAAGACACCAAAAAGCGCCGTTCCTCCTCAGGAAGAACGGCGCTTTTTCTCATGTTAATCCTGCTTCGTTTCCGACAGGTGTCATTTCTGTTGGCGCTTGTTCCATCTTCTTACGAAAGTACCACGCGAAGCCGAGTGCACCTCCGATGAAGACGATATACGTGATGCGTTGACCGAATTCAGCTAAGGAATCCGCGTAGAAAATACTGATTAAATGATCACTTCCACTAATGAGTAGCAAACAGGCAATCAGGAGCGCAATGCGATATGCAAGCGTCGGGCGGTCTGTCGGTTCAGCATGCCAATACATGATGATATGGTGGGCAAGTAGAACGATACCCAGGATTCCTAATATTCCAATGAGTACTTGCGGCATAATGAACGATCCTCCTGTTTAGTAGTATCTAGTCTTATTTAAACATAGTTCATACGAATTTCGTCAGGAAAAGTTTCCCGTCCCCCATTCCTCACGGTATACTGTAGGAAAATCGTAATCGATCAAGGGAGGGCATTTTTTCATGAAAACCTTTAAGTTATGCACGTTACGCATTTTAATGGACGAATCAGGACGTGATACGACGATTCCCGTCGCCATTCAGGACGGATTGACGGTCAGTACCGAACAGACGGCACAGTGGGTTGCAGAAATCGTCGTTCCTCCGATGGATCAGCCGATCGTCGATGAATTGTTCACAAAACATTTACGTGCTTTGATTGAAATCACGATCTCACGACCTGATAATGATCCTGCCGCGATGATCGTCACGCCCCTTGAACGGACTGCCTTAAGCGAACACGTCTCGTATGTCTTCACGGGTAAGATGGTCATGATGAAGAATGATTTATCTGAATCAATCCTACGCGAAGTCGTCGAAGATGGATTCGCTGGCGAAGAACTCGTCCAAGAATATAAGGATCGTCGTTCGAAGCGCGGCGCGCATATTACGAGCATTGCAAAGGAAACGTTCAAGCAGTATCTAGCAGAACACCCGAAAGCGCCAGTCTCTTAAGGTTTTTCGACCTCGTCCGTGATGTGATCCGCTACGTTGATTCGATCAATCGTATAGTGATCCGTATATTGGACATAATTCGCACACGCATTTTTCAAAGGTGTCCGGTAACTGAACGTTGCATCAATCGATGATAAAGCTGCCTTAATCGTATGCGAGTGACAGACGATCAAGATCCGTTTGCCCGCATGCATGCGTGTCACTTCCTGTAGCGCCTCGAACACGCGATCCTGGATGTCTTGTTCCGTTTCGAGACCTGGCACAAGTGTCGTATCGTTCGCTTGAACGGCCTCGTAAATCGCTGCGACCGGTTCACCAGAGGCGGCACCGAATTCGCGTTCGACAAGTCGCTCGTCTGTCGCCGTAATCGTCAAACCAACAGCACGCCCGATGATTTCCGCTGTCTCAACAGCACGGGACAACGGACTTGCTAATAAGATATCCCATTTTTCATTCGCTAGATAAGCGGCGCTGAGTTCCGCTTGTCTTCTTCCTGTTGCATTCAACGGTATATCTTCTCTTCCTTGAATCCGTTCGTTTAAGTTCCAATCCGTCTGACCATGCCGCACTAAACAAATTTCAGTCATGTCTCTGTCTCCCTCATTTAAGAAATATGACTGATTGTATCATGTTTTCCATTCGGAAGTTGTCGCGGTGGCAACAGTAGCACCTGACAGGTGAAACGTTCAATTCGTTCGAGCAATCGCTCGATCTTCAATGGATTTTCCGTCTGAGCAAAACTGGCAAGCGAATGGGTACCGTTCGGAAAAGAAAATAAACGGACATCAGCTCCGACATCGGCTCCTTTTTCGACGAAATGGAGTGCTTGCGAAAAGGGAACGATTGGATCTTTTTTGCCATGCAAGAGCATGATCGGTGGGGCATCCGAAGATAGGTGTGTGACCGGTGAGACGTGTGTCATCAGCTTGCGCCATTCTTCCCGTCCACCCTTATAGAACTTAATGTGGGCGATCCAAGTCTGAATGAAATTAAACAATAAAAAATTCGTCGGCGGATATAAAGCGATGACACCACTGATCAATGGCATGTGGCGTTCATCACGCTCTCCGACAAAAGCAGTTGGGGCAAGTGCCGTTGTCAACATGAGTGCGGCTCCGGCAGAGTCTCCCCATACCATCATCCGTCCTCTTAAGATACGAAGGTCCTCTGCTTCCTTGTTCAAAAAACATAACGCATCCCGTACATCCTCGAGGTTATCCGGAAAATAACTGCCCTCTTCGAACAAACGATAATCGATGCTACAGACGGCAACTCCGAGTTCAAGTAGGCGGTCGACGATTGGACTAAAGCAGAACATATCGTCCCGTTCTCCACGAACGAATGCACCACCGTGTGCGTAGATGGCAATTGGAAATGGTCCTTCCCCCAGCGGATAATAGAGATCGAGCTGTAAGGTGCGGTCCCCCACCTGTTTATAGATGAGTGTCCGCGGTGCAAGTTGTTTTTCTGTGAGTGGCAAGGCGGGTTCGGTCCACCGAAGTAATGCACCGTAATTGTTCCAGATGCTCGCTCCCGCTGCTGCTGTCGTCAATAATGCAGCTCCCCCCATTAGCCATGCAGTTTCACGTTTCACTTGATCACCTCCAAAAAGACGTGCCAGTTTCTTCACTTTATTATCCTTCTACCCCGTTTTAAAAGATGTCGAACGTCTCGGTATTCCTACTTGACGCTTCACCAGCGTTCCGCTATAGTGAGAAAGTCCAAATCGGAATAGTTACGTTTTAATAATGGAGGTATCATATAATGAAAAAAATCATTCCTGCTTTAACGGTCGCCTTCGCAAGTGCAAGTATCCTCGCCGCTTGCGGTTCGAATACCGATTCATCGACTTCAGATAAAACCCAGACAGAAGTCTATACATCGACGTTCGCGACGGCTGCTATTGCCCGCGAAATCGGTGGTGATCAAGTCGACGTCAAGATGATCGTCCCACCTGGAGCCGATCCTCACTCTTACGAACCAACGTCAAAACAACTCACTGAGATTGCTAAGGGAGACTTGTTCCTTTTGACAGGTACGACACTCGAGCCGTATTCGAAAAAAATCCAGGAGAGCCTAAAAGGCACGGATGTCCGCTTCGTCGAGACGAGTAAGGACGTCAACTTACTGGAATCGGATGCTACACTCCATGCACATGAAGAAGAAGGGCATAGTGAAGACGAACACGCTCACGAAGAAGAAAAGCATGATGATCATGCAACGGATGAACATGCGCATGAAGAAGAAGGTCATGAACACGGAAAATACGATCCACACGTCTGGCTCGATCCTGTCAACGCAAAAGCAATGGCACGCTCGATTACAACTGCCTTATCAAAAGAAGTACCAAAAGACAAAGCAACATTCGAGAAAAACTTAAAAGCGTTCGATCAGCAAGCTGATGAATTGGACGAACAATTCAAACAAGCGGTCGCTGACGGATCGAAAAAAGAACTTCTCGTCACACATGCCGCATACGGTTACCTCGCAGAACGATATGGTTTCACGCAACTACCGATTGCGGGTATCTCGCTGTCAGATGAACCGTCACAAAAGCAACTGGCTGCTTTAGTGAAAGAAGCACGGATGCATGATTTGAAATACGTCGCGTTCGAAGAGACGGTCTCACCAAAGGTCGCACGTGTCATCCAAAAAGAAATTGGAGCTGAATCCGTGACGATCCATAATCTAGAGTCAGTCACGAAGACGCAACAAAACAGCTCTTATTTTAAATTGATGGAAGAAAACGTCCAGACGTTAAAACAAGCACTTCAGTAAAGTACAGTTGACACGCGTTACTCAATGCGGTACGGTAAGAAACGTGTTTTAGACAATTGAATGACTTCTTTTTATCGCGAGAAACGGAGGGACTGGCCCAATGATGTTTCGGCAGCGGACGATTTAATTCGTACTGTGCCAAATCCAGCAAGCGAAAGCTTGAGAGATAAGAAGAGCGTCTTTATTTCATAAAGACCTCCTTCTTTCTTGCGAAGGGGTCTTTTTTTGTATCTTTGAGAAACGAGGTGTCAACAATGAATGAAACGATCACGCCTAACAAATGGGCATTGCTTCCTCTCGTCGTATTCCTGGTCCTCTTCATCGGAGCCGGGATCTTCTATGACGACTTTTACAAATTTCCGATCCTTATCGCCGCATTGATCGCTTTGATTTTTGCTGCAATCACGACGAAAGGATCCATCAATCAAACGGTCGAACGAATCGCAACGGGTGCCGGAAATCCCGATATCATGATCATGGTCTTCATCTTCTTATTAGCCGGTACGTTTTCTGGAACGGCAGAAGCAATCGGTGCCATCGATGCGACCGTCAATGCTGCTTTGACGTTCCTACCTCCGTCATTACTGATGAGTGGTCTGTTCATCATCGCTGCCTTCATCTCGATGGCAATGGGAACATCGACTGGAACGATTGCTGCACTCGCGCCGATCGCCTTCGGTATTCATGAAGCGACAGGCATCAACGTTGCGATCGCAGCGGCTGCTGTCGTTGGTGGATCGATGTTCGGCGATAACTTGTCGTTCATCTCAGATACGACGATTGCTGCCGTCCGTACCCAAAAAACGAACATGCGCGATAAATTCCGGACGAACTTCATGATCGTCCTACCGGCTGCTATTTTGACGGTCATCCTACTCGCATTCGTTTCTGGTTCTGGTGACGTCGTCGAAGCAAAAGCATTTGAATTCTACAAGTTGATTCCATATCTTGCTGTCATCGTCCTTGCACTATTTGGCGTCAATGTCATCCTTGTCTTAATTGGTGGTACGTTACTCACCGGCATCATCGGTATGATTGATGGTAGTTTCGGCTTGAGTGGCTTCGTCCTCTCGATGTCTGAAGGAATGATGGGCATGGCGGAAATCTCCATTTTGACGCTCCTCATGGGTGGTCTCGTCAGCTTGATCACGTTCAACGGTGGAATTGCTTACTTGAAAGAGACGCTGACACGCAAGATTTCACAGCGTCGCGGTGCCGAATTCAGTATGGCGGCACTCGTCAGTGCAACGAATCTTGCGACAGCAAACAATACGATCTCGATTCTCGTCGCTGGACCACTGGCAGCTGAAATCGCCGATACGTATGAAGTCGATCGCAAGAAATCAGCGAGTATCCTTGATATCTTCTCTTGTGGGATTCAAGGCATCATTCCGTATGGAGCACAACTATTGATTGCAGCAGAATTGACGAAAACGGCTTCTCCTGAACTGATTCCGTATCTGTTCTATCCATTCCTCCTCTTCGTCTGTGGATCAATCGCCATCTTCTTCGGCTTGCCACGCATGAAGAAGACAGCGACGAAGCAAGAAAAAATTTCTTCGTAACCATAAAACAGGTCCAATCGCGTCGACGATTGGACCTGTTTTATTATTTTTTCTGCTTCGCTTGTCGTTCTAAGATGAAGTAAGCAATTGCCGGAAGCGGGAATTGAACAAGTCCAGCGCCTCCCCAAACCCATGGATTACGTCCTGATTTTCGCGCACTAAGAAATAGACCCACTGCCTGCGTTACTAACAAGGCGCCAATACTAAGCCAAGTACATTTGGATAACTTTTTATTCTTTTGAGCCATCTTTTCTCCCCCTCTTTTAACACACGATTAAATCTCATGGTTCTTTTCTATTTTACCGTATTTTATTCCTCCATGAGCATGGAAACGGACGTCTTCGTTCGTTCATGCTAAACTAAACGAGCAAATCTAAACTACGTTTTATGAGGAGGAGTAACACATGCAATACGCAAAACTTTCAAACGGTATTACGATTCCCCAAATCGGATTCGGTGTCTGGCAAGTAGACGAAGAAACAGAAGCACCAGCTGCTGTCGCTGAAGCACTACGTGTCGGCTATCGTCATATCGATACGGCTGCTGTCTATAAAAACGAGCGCGGTGTCGCAAAAGGAATCAAGGAAAGCGGCGTGAAACGTGAGGATCTCTTCTTAACGTCAAAAGTCTGGAACGATGATATTCGTGCCGGTCGGACGAAGGAAGCATTCGCAGAATCGCTCGAACGTCTCGAAACAGATTATCTTGACCTTTATCTCATCCACTGGCCGGTCGAAGGCTATATCGAAGCGTGGAAAGCAATGGTTGAACTGTATGAAGCAGGCAAGATCAAAGCGATCGGTGTCTCGAACTTCAAAGAACATCACCTCGATACATTGGCAGAAGAGGGCTTGATGGCACCAATGATCAACCAAGTCGAGTTGCATCCACAATTACCACAACATGAACTGCATGAATACTTGCAAGATCACAACATCCAAGTCGAAGCATGGAGCCCACTCATGCAAGGGAAATTCCTCGAAATCAACGACTTCAAGGAAATCGCAGAGAAGCACGGCAAGACACCTTCACAAGTCGTCTTACGTTGGCATCTCGACAACGGCATCGTCGCTCTTCCAAAATCCGTTACACCAGAACGCATTGCGGAAAACTTCGACGTCTTTGATTTCCAACTCGATGCCGATGATCTTGAGAAAATTGACCGTCTGGCAACGGATGTCCGCCTCGGACCGGATCCGGACGAAATCGATTTTTAATCTGACGATTCACGTAAAAGAGAACGTCTTCCATATGAAGTCGTCTTGATTCATCTGAACGACGAGAGACCCGTTTCCAGTCTACGACTTGGAAGCGGGTCTCTTTTTTATGATTTTAGCTGATCAGACATAATAAATTAAAATCGTATCTTCCGCTTCTTCTGCCTTTTGAAAATAGGCGCGTAAATCGGCGAACTGTTCCCAGACATCCTCGAATTCGCCCGGTGTTCCGGCTTCATCATGAATCGAAGCGAGTGCCCGTTGATCAAAATTCCGCATCACCTCAGCCGAGATGATGAGGAGTGGCAAGGGAAGAATGCCGACGATCGCCGCTTTCTCCTCATTGACAATCAACTCTTCGCCAACGATGGCTCGTCCCAGGTTGTAATGTGTGTCTTGATCAATATAGATATCGATTTGATTCATCAAATGATAGATGGCATTCGTCTGTTCGAGAGCAAATAATTGTTCATGATCGGGTTGTGTCTCATGAATGAATAAAATCCAGTCCATGATGATGTGGGGATCGTTTCCGAACGACTCCCAGACCGCATCCGTGACGCGGACGAAATGTACGTTTTCCATTCTCCCCCTCCCTTCTGTACTCTGTATTCCCTTTTTAAATTCGTTCTATACAAAAAAAGAGCCAGATTTCTCTGACTCCCTTTCCTTAGATCGCTTTTTCGTCTTTTTCTGATTCTTGCCATGCTTCAAGCGTATCTTTCCCTGGCAAGTTCGGAATCGAGTCCGCATAGAATCGTGGCTCTTTTCCAGCTTTTCGTTGCCCGACATAATCTTCGAGCGCCAGTTTCGCGATTTTTGAAAGACGGAAGATCGCGTACAAGTTAACGATCGCCATCAGCCCCATGAAGATATCTGCTAAAGCCCACACGAGGTTCGCCGATTCAACGAGTGAACCGAAGACGATCATGACGAGAACGAGCACACGATATGCCATCAAGACTTGTTTATTTTCACGGATGAAGTTGATATTCGATTCACCGTAGTAGTAGTTTCCGACGACGGAACTAAAAGCAAAGAGGAAAATCGCGACGACCATGAATCCTGTCGCGAGTGATCCAACTTGTGATGCGAGCGCACCTTGTGCTAAGTCGATCCCAGCTACCGGTTGACCACTAGCATCTTTTGTTGCCACTCCACTGACGAGAACGATCATCGCTGTCGCTGAACAGACCATCAATGTATCAACGAAGACCGCAAACGATTGAATCAATCCTTGTTTGACTGGGTGAGAGACTTCCGCTGTTGCCGCTGCGTTCGGCGCTGAACCCATACCGGCTTCGTTCGAGAACAATCCACGGCGAATCCCGTTCAAGAGCGCTGCCCCTACTGCACCACCTGCGAGCGTCTTGAATTCGAATAGACCTTCTTGGAAGATCAATTTAAAAATACTTGGCAGTACTTCAAGATTCGTCGCCATGATGTAGAGCGCGATCAGGATGTAACCACCTGCCATGATTGGTACGAGGAACGACGCGACAGTTGCGATGCTACGGACGCCACCAAAGATGACGAGTGCCGTCAGCACGACCAGTCCGACCGTAATCCATGTCTTATCAAAGCCATATTGATTTTGAAGTGAAAGCGAGATCGTATTCGATTGAACGGAATTGAAAACAAATCCGAATGAGATCGTAATCAAGATACTGAATAAGATCCCTAACCAACGTTGACCGAGTGCTTTCTCCATATAATAGGCAGGACCCCCACGCCACGCCTTATCATCACGTACCTTATAAATTTGAGCGAGTGTACTCTCGACGAATGCCGATGCCGATCCGATCAAAGCAATCAACCACATCCAGAAGACCGCTCCTGGTCCACCGAGTGCGATTGCTGTCGCGACACCTGCGATATTACCAGTACCGACACGTGCTGCCGTACTGATCGCAAATGCTTGGAATGGCGACACGCCATCTTTCCCTTTATCCGTTCCTTGGAACAGTAAGCGTAACATCTCCGGTATCATCCGGAATTGAACGAACCGCATCCGGAATGTAAAATAAACGCCTAATCCGACGAGTAAGATGATCAG
The DNA here is from genome assembly GCF_001750115.1 of Exiguobacterium sp. U13-1. Lineage (NCBI taxonomy): Bacteria > Bacillati > Bacillota > Bacilli > Caryophanales > Exiguobacterium > Exiguobacterium sp. U13-1. Next base: position 198,847 of record NZ_CP015731.1, read on the forward strand.
TACGTTTGTCCATAACATGTCACTGATTCTACTGACTACATCCATTACCTGCTTCTCCATCCGATTCCCTCCACTTCCACCACATAGTTTCTCTTTTTAGATGTAAACTTTTTTCACATGTGAATTATCATACGCAATTTTTTTTGAAAAATCAAACTCATCTATACCGCAGACTACAAAAAACGTGTTAAACCTCACATCAGATGTCAGGTTTAACACGTTTTTATCAAGCATTTTTGAATTAGATGAACAAGTTCAGGTTAGCACCATCCGTTGCACCAAGGTAACTAGCGACACCACCGTAATCGATATCATCCAGTAATTCCTCTTTCTTGATGCCCATGATATCCATCGACATCGTGCAGGCGATCATGCGGACACCCGCTGCTTGCGCTTTTGCCATCATCGTCTCGAGTGCATCAACTTGTTTATCCTTCATGACCTTTTTCATCATCTTTTGACCAGCGCCTGCCATGTTCATGTTCGAGAGCGGTAATTCTCCGGCATGCTTTGGCATCATCATGCCCATCATCCGTTCAATGCCGGCTTTCTCGACTGCCGGTGCGTCTGGTTTTCGAATGACGTTCAAGCCCCAGAACGTAAAGAACATCGTCACTTGTTTCCCCATCGCTTGTGCACCTTGCGCGATGACGAAAGACGCAAGTGCTTTATCGAGATCACCACTGAAAACGACCATCGTCGCATCATCCGCTGGATTGACTTGAACCGGAGTTGTAGCTGATGTCTCTCCTTGTCCTTTTTCAAGCAAGACCTCGACGACCCCTTGATTCATCTTAGCTGAATGGACCGTGTGTCCTAGTTTTTTCGCCCATGCTTGAACGTCTGGCAAGAATCCTGGATCCGATGCCTTGACGAAAATTTGCTCGCCGTCCGTCATCTGATCGATTTTTGTTTTCAGCTCTAAGATTGGACCTGGGCACTGTAAGCCGCACGTATCGAGCAGTGTCACTTGTTCCGGTGCAGTTTTCGTTTTTGGCTCACGTTTCGTTACCGTCACAGCTGTCTCCTCCTTCGCCTGGCTTCGCGCTTCTTGATCGCGATGCACGACCGACCATGTTTTGTAGCCGCCGCTTAAGTTTTTCACATCATAACCGTGTTGTTGCAATAGTTGGCTCGCAACATATCCACGTAATCCGACTTGGCACGTCACATAGATCGTTTGATTTTTCGGCAGATCATCCAACTTCTCACGTAACGTTGGTAACGAGATATTGACCGATCCCGGAATCGAGCCTAACTCGTTTTCCGATGGTTCACGGACATCGAGTAACAAACCGCCATTTGCGACAATTTCATCGATTTCGTGCCAATGAACGTTTTCACTGTCACCAAGCACGATGTTCGACGCAATATACCCTGCCATGTTGACCGGATCCTTCGCTGAACTATACGGTGGTGCATATGATAGTTCAAGATCTGGTAAATCAAGCACTGTCAATCCACCTTTGATCGCTGTCGCGAGGACATCGATCCGTTTCTCAACACCTGTCATACCGATTGCCTGTGCACCGTAAATCGTTCCTTCGATTGGATCAAACAATAGCTTCATCGAAATCGGACTCGCCCCTGGGTAATACCCTGCATGCGATCCCGGGTGGAGATGAACGGCTTCATAACGTAGACCAAGCTGACGTAATCGTTTTTCATTGTTACCGGTCGAAGCGACCGTCAAATCAAAGACTTTTGCGACTGCTGTTCCGAGCGTGCCGCTGTACCGAACGTCGCGCCCAGCGATGATGTCAGCAACGAGGCGTCCTTGACGGTTTGCTGGCCATGCGAGCGGGACGTGTGTCGCTTCCTTCGTGATATAATCTTTGACTTCAATCGCGTCGCCAATCGCAAAGATTGATAGATCGGATGTCCGCAGTTGATCGTCGACTTGAATCGTCTGTTTGATGCCAAGCGTTAAACCAGCATCTGCTGCGAGCGTGCTCTCCGGTGCAACACCAATCGATAGGATGTTCATCTCGGTTTCGATCACGCGTCCACTTGTCAGGACGATGCGGCGACCTGCCTCTTCAAAACGAGCGACGCCATCTTCTAGAATCAACTCGACGCCTTTCGCACGAAGATGTTCATGAACGATTGCTGCCATTTCTGGGTCGACCGGAGCCATGACTTGATCTGCCATCTCGACGAGGGTGACGTGCGCCCCACGTTCGACGAGGTTTTCTGCCATTTCAAGACCGATGAATCCTCCACCGATGACGACTGCTCGCTCTGGACGCGTCGTATCAACGTATTCCCGCATCCGGTCCGTATCTGGAATGTTCCGTAATGTAAAGACGTTCGTTGCTTCTTCAAGTCCTGGAATGTTTGGACGAATCGGTTTTGCGCCTGGAGAAAGAATCAGATGGTCGTACGATTCATCGTATTCTTCACCCGTTTCGACGTTGCGGATCGTGACCGTCTTCGCTTCACGGTTAATCCGAATCGCTTCCGACAAATTACGGACATCTAAATTAAACCGTGCGTGCATGCCTTCCGGCGTTTGGACGAGTAATTTATTGCGATCCTTGATAACGTCTCCGATGTAGTAAGGCAGTCCACAGTTCGCGAACGAAATCTCTTTTCCCCGTTCAAGCAAAATGATTTCTGCCGTTTCGTCAATCCGCCGCAGTCGTGCTGCTGCCGTAGCGCCACCTGCGACGCCACCTACGATGATCGTTTTCATCTGATGATTCCTCCTTGAGTTTCTATCTGTCACCTAATATACCCTGTTAGGTATGTCATTTCAAGTCAATTGCTCGCAAATTCACAAACAAGACATATCTCTGCTCTTTTGTATTTTCTTCCTATATTAACGGACATTAGTTGCAATTCCTTCTGAAATGCTTGAAACTGAATTTATAGTATATAAAGGGGGATTTTGCAATGGACCAGGAACGTAACTCGAACGAATCAAACGAGAACAATAAAGTGACACCGATTCACCAAGATCGTCAACCCGAAACAAACGAGCAAGGAATCGCGCCACAACAGCAACAACACTTGGAAGCTTTCCAAGCTTTCCTCGTTGAAAAAGGGATTCCAATGGAAGCGCGTGAAAATGAGACACACGTCTTCTTCATGACACAAGAAAAAACACCTGCTGGAGCAGAACCGATGATGATGATCGTCTTCAGTAAAACGACGACAGATGTCGAATTGTTCGCTCGTACGGTGACACACGTACCAGACGGTGTCGAGGATCTCCCGATCCTTAACGCCATCAACGACTTCAACCAAGAGTTCAAATACTTCCGCGTCGTTCTCGACAGCGACCGTGATGTCACGATCGCATCAACGATCGATCTCGATCATGGCTTCAACCCAGCTGCGATCTTCGGACATTCTGTCATGATGTTCCAAGCATCAGACGAAGTCTACACGTATTTGACAAAACTGTACGAACAGTTCTAATTTCTCATTTAAAACGGCTTTGGAGCCCTGCTCCGAAGCCGTTTTTTTCTTTAAAGTTCAATTGACAATGAGAATTATTCTCGCTATAGTTAGATTTGTGAAAACGACTACATGACGGAAAACGTCTTATTAATTCTTCTGGGGGAATCACGATTATGAAAAAACGTTTAAAAGTAGCTTCTATCTTCATGGTAGCTGGTATCTTGGCTGCCTGCGGTTCGAATGAAACGGATACGACTGCACCGAAAAAAGAGAAAACGGAACAGTCGACCGAAACAAAATCAGCAGATGCGGGGATTGCTGCAACGACACTGACAGATGAATTGACGATCTTCAGCTCAATCAAAACAGAACTCGACAAAGCAAAAGAAGGACAAACAATCGATTGGAAGATGGTCACGACAAGTTATGAATCGAAACTAAAAGGTGGTGTCGAGACGACAGCACCAGAAATCGAACAAGTCATCCAGTCTGCTTTAGCAGGTGTGGAAGCAAAGGATCTCGATGAGAACATCGCTCGTCAACTCGTTGATAAAGGTCTACAATCGTATTTCTATAAATTACAAAAAGCAACACAAGCAAAAGCCGAAGAAGCACTCGTCGCCGGTAAACCAGAAGCTGCAACAGAAGCACTTAAGGATATCGAAGCAATGGCGAAGACTGTCTTCATCCCGACTGCAGAAAAACGCGACGCGAGTTACGGCTTCAAAAACGAAGACGCCATCGCTCAAGCGATCACATCAGGTCTTGCAGCGCAGCAAGAAGCCATCGATGCGAAAGAAATCGGTGACTTCAACGTCGCCAAACAAGTGACAGATAAATCAATTTATCGTTCCTTCTATTTAGCTGCACTCGGCTACGCACAAAAAATCGAGGATGGAGCAAAAGCAGGTACGGATGAAAAAGAATTACAAATGGAGCAAGCAGAAGGATATGGTTTCCTCCTTGCGATCGAAGAATCATTAGCAGGCGGAGACGAAGAAGCTGTCAAAACGCTGAAAGAGCGCTATGATTTCTCAAAAACAAAGCCAGCTGACGTCTCTTACAAAGAAATCGAAGGATTGTTCGCAAAAGCGTTGACGGAAAAAGTCGACGGTTATCATGAAGAGGCACAAGAAGCGATCGAGAAGAAAGACGTCGATACAGCACGTGTAGAAGCAATGGAAGCGAACATGTTCGTCGTTGCGATGAAACCGACGCTTGAGAACCGTCTCGGTAAAGAAAAAGCAGCACAAGTCGCAAAAGACGCAAACGAATGGTTCGCACTCGTCGAAAAAGGTGATGTCAAGGCTGAAACGACAGGCGAACGGATCACAGACGCACTCGAACCACTTAACTAAGAAAGAAATGGAAACGGAGGGATAAGATGAATATCGGAATCACAGGAGGTGCCGGCTTCATTGGCGCCGCCCTCGCCCTCCGGCTCCAGCAGCATCATACCGTCCATGTCCTTGATGCCTTTACGGACTACTATGATGTCCAATTGAAAGAAGAACGGGCAGTTGCATTAAGACGTGCCGGCGTTACCGTGACGATAGGTGACGTTCATCACGATCTCGACACCTGGATGGAGACATCGTTCGACGCTGTCTTCCATCTCGCAGCTCTTCCAGGTGTTCCGCGTTCGCTCGAAGAACCGCATCACTATATTCGTGAGGACATCGATATGACGGTGACCTTGTTAGAAGCCGCAAAAAGACATGGCATGCCGCATGTCTTTTTCGCGTCTTCTTCTTCCGTTTATGGGGAACAGACCGGGCCGCTGAAAGAGGAACAGGCAACGGGACACGTCGCCAGTCCTTACGCGGCAGCCAAGTATAGTGCCGAAAGCTTTTGCCATGCTTATGCTCATTTATATGATGTAAACGTGACATTATTTCGCTTCTTTACGGTCTATGGTCCATCGGGGCGTCCCGATATGGCGCTGTTTCGATTCATCGAACAGGCATTGCGCGGAGAGGCACTCACCGTCTTCGGTGATCCGATCCGTGACTTCACGTATATCGATGACATCACCCGTGGAATGGAACAGGCGTTGCTGGCTCGTGCAGTCGGGACGTATAACCTCGGCGCGAATCAGCCGGTCTCCGTCCGCACGCTAGCTGAACGGATCGGTCAACGGTTTGATGTGCCCGTGCAAACTCAAACTGCACGACGTGGGGACGTGACGATGACATGGAGTGATACGACGGCTGCAAAAGAAGCATTCGGTTACCAACCGTCAATCGAGATTGATGTTGGACTGGAGCAGGTGATCGCGTGGCATCAAAACCGCTGATTCGAACGTTTCTGTATCTGACGCTTACCGGGCTTGTCATCTTTTTACTGCTCCGTTTTTTCTTGGAGTTACCGGTCTCGTATCGGTACATTGAAGCTTTATTCAAGAGTCCCTGGACGATCCTTGCGACCTTGACGTATGCGATCGCCTTTTATTTACGCGCGGTCGCCTGGCGCCGCGCCGATGCCAAACGTGCACCGACTGCTGTATACCTGTCGAGCCTGTATCTCGGACTGACGATCAATCATCTCTCACCGGTCAAACTGGGAGAGATGATCCGACTCGTGACGGCGAGAGCCGTCGGAAGTCCATGGAAACAGACGAGCGCGATCTTCGTCTTACAACGAAGTATTGACTTGATCGTTCTGTGTACCTTCATTCTGATCGGTTGGTTGTTTCACCCAATCGTCTTGCTCGTCGCGCTCCTTGCGACCGCGTTATTGCTCGTGTTACGCCGACATGTCCCGCATCTCCCATCGCTCGTTCTGTTCGGAACGCTCGCTTGGGCCGTCGAGGCACTCGCCGTCTTCCTCCTCTTGCACGGAGCAGGTATCGATGTGTCCTTCCCGACGACATTGATCGCCATGAGTGCCGGTGTCCTGTCCGGTGTGATCCAGTTCACGCTGGGTGGACTCGGTACGTACGAACTCGCGATGGGTACAGTGTTACGGCAAGCCGGTGTTGCCCATGCGTACGACGTTGCCTTGATGACGCACTTCTTTAAATATGCCTTTGCTTTTCTTATTCCGCTGTACGTTTTAACGCGGCATCCGGCTACGCTTCGGTTGTTGGTTCGTCAGCTCAAATACACTGATTGGAAAGGAGGGAGACGATGAAAAGTGCTTCTCGCTTTGAAAAAGTCGCAGCACGCGCCTGGAACTTACTCAATGAAGGAAAACCCTTCACACCGATTTTTACGGTCGGCGTCTTCTTGACGTACGCCTTATGGACGCAGATGCCACTCGCAGAAGCTGGTCTTGGTTTCATCGTGACGCTTCCTTTATTTATCTTGCTTTGGCGTTATGACTTTCCGTTATTTTTACGAAATTACCTTTGGATCCCGGTGATCGTTTGGCTGTTCCTTCGGGGTACGAATGCAGATTACTTACCTTTGTTCGCCTATGGCGCAGGTCTCTATTTCTTCTTTACGATTTTTTTCTGGGGAACGATCTATTATCATCTCCGGATCGGAACGCGCTGGACGAACTTCACGCGTTTTTGGAAACTCGTTCTGAAGAATAGTGATTCGACAAGTGGTAACGCGCAGGAGCAACTGCCTAAGGTTGCTCTGTTGCTCATGTACTGGTGGACGGCAAGTGACGCATCGACACTCGACATGACGTTCGTCTGGTTCCCAATTGGTCTATTCGTCTTTGCATGGATCCTACATCACTACCTGTTCGACTGGAAACCGAAGTTGCCAGAAGCATTAACGACGGACGCGACACTTCCGACTTCAGAAAAAGTCTATGTTCTGATTGTCGACGGGATGCGTAAAGATCGCTACATGGCAGCAAACACGCCGTTTCTCGAACGATTGCGTCAGGAAGGAACGGAATATACGAATATGGAGACTGTCTACCCTGCCCGGACTGTCGTCTGCTTCAGTTCGATGTTCACGGGTGCTCGCCCGGAAGATCACGGCATTCATTCGAACATGGTCTGGAACACGACCGGCGTTAAAACAGATACCGTCTTCGACCGTCTCCGTGCCGTCGATAAATCAGGAAAAATCCTTGGCATCGCACACCTTGTCGATGCGTTCGGTTCAACCGACGTACGGACCGTCACGGCGGTCATGCATAACGATGTCGCGGATCGAAATATCGTAGAACGTGCCAAACAAATCGTCCATGAAGAGGATCCGGATCTGCTCGCGATTCAGTTGATCGGAACGGATCAAACGGGACACAGTCGGGGCACCCTCTATTCCGAGTATGTCGAAAAAATCGAGGAAGCAGATGCATTACTCGCTGAATTTTGTGAGGAGCTCGATCGTCTCGGTAAACTCGAGGATGCGACACTCATCGTCATGGCAGATCACGGTCAAGCGGACGGAATCGGTGGACACGGTCACTTGGATGAAGGCGAACGGTTCGTTCCGTTCTGGATGTATGGTAAGAACGTTCATGCTGGTCTGAAAGTGGATACGCACCGCCATATCTTGTCACTCGGACCGACGATCACAAAAGTCCTAGGGGCAGACATCCCGCACGATAGCCGTGGTGTGCTGTTGACAGAAGCGTTCAAGGAGGCGAAGTCTAAATGAAGATCATCGTCTTTTTACCGGCCCACAATGAGGAAGTGTCGCTCCCGCTCGTCTTAAAACGAATTCCGGACATGATTGACGGCATTCCCGTCGAGATCCTCGTCATCGACGATGGCTCAGTGGATACGACGAGTACGATCGCGCGTCAACACGGCGCACATGTCTATCGGTTCGAGCAGAATCAAGGACTCGGCGCTGCAGTCCGGGAAGGACTCCGCCAGTCCTACGAACTCGGCGCTGATGTTGCTGTCATGATTGATGCCGATAACGAATATCCGGCCGATCAAATTCCGGATATCGTCCGACCGATCTTACACGATCAAGCCGACTACGTATTCGGTTCCCGCTTCCTCGGTACCGTAGACGGGATGCGGCTCTATCGCTATATCGGTAATCATGTCTTCACGTGGTTGCAATGCCTTTTATTGAAACGTAAAATCCATGATGGTCAAAGTGGAATGCGTGCTTTTTCACGCGCAGCGTGTCACCATGCTGAGATCATTCACGATTATAACTATGCCCAAGTCTTAACTCTCAATCTCGTCCGAAAAGGCTTCCGCCTTCACGAAGTCCCGATCCGTTATCGGGTCCGGGAAGCAGGAAAGTCTTTTATCCGTCTGAATTATGTCCAACGTGTCCTCCCAGCGATTTACCGGGAGTGGCGACGACCGATCACACAGCTTAGCGTTGAAGAACGCATGGAACGAAAGGAGCACCTCGGATGAAACGCCTTCTCTTGCTACCGCTCCTCCTACTCTCACTGTTCGTGAGCACTTCCACGGTTTCTGCTTATAGTTACGGAGACCCAGGAAAGGAAGCTTTTGCGGAAGCGTATAAACAATTTGAAGAACAACTCGATGCCAAGGATTATGCGCTTGCGAAAGAGACGCTTGCCGCCTATGATAAAGAATTCAAACTGTATTTCCCTGAAGCGAAAGCGAAGATCGACACGGCTCTCGAACAAGAAGATGCCGAGGCTGCAAAGCAAGCGTATCGTGTCGCTCTCCGTCAAAATATCGAACGTCGCCTGCACTTTGCTGAAGAGCAGTTCGAGGACTTCGGTCAAGCGAAACTCTTACTCGCGAAAGCCCGTGGCACGTATGATGTGCTCGCACCTTACGTAAAGGAAAGCAAGGATGCACAAACATCCGATGACGTGTATACTGCATTTGATGAATCATTAAAGGCACTCGGAAATCCTGGTCTGTTTGGGGTCGGGAAAAAAGCGAGTGATGAAGAATCCTTCAAGAAAAACATTACGATGATCGAAGATACGTTGACGCCTCTTTTCGTCCTGCCGGGTGAAGAAAAAACAGGCGTCTTCACGGAAGAAGACTCCTTCCTCGGTCAAACGTTCGGAACGGACGCGATTTGGAAATTGATTGCGCTCGGACTCGTCGTTGTACTCATCGTCATCGTCGTCATTGGTCAATGGAAGAAGAAACGCCGCTCATAAGGAGGAAGACAGATGGATTTTCAAGCGTTTTTGATTACACTTCGGGAGTGTCTCGAGGCTGTTCTCATCGTTGGGTTGATCTTAGGTTATCTCGATCGATTGAACGCTCCACAATATAAAAAGTGGGTCTACGCAGGTGTCGGGTTGGCACTTCTCGCTAGCCTTGGTGTCGCGTTCCTGTTCCAAGTCGTCTTTACGAGTTTTGCGAGCTTCGGAAGCGATACGTATCTCCGTCTCGGCATCATGATGGTCTCCGTCCTGCTCTTGACACACATGGTCCTCTGGATGGGGAAGGAAGCGAAAGAGAATCAAAAAGCCTCCCAAGCGAAGGTCGCCGCTGCCGTCTCGACGGGTAGTGCCATCACGATGATCATCCACTCCTTCCTCGTCATCGTTCGAGAAGGAATTGAGACAGTCTTCTTCTTCGCTGCCATCTCAGGTGGGGAAATCGAAAAAGTCCTGACGAGTTACGGTGCGGTTTCCGGTCTGTTACTCGCCTTGATCTTCGGATACTTATTCGTTTCCGGCTCAATGAAGATTCCCGTCAAACGCTTCTTCCAAGTAACGGGCGTATTGATTCTCTTCATCGCAGCCGGCATGCTCGTCCAAACGATCGGACGCTTCCAAGATCTTGGTTTGCTCGGTAGTCTCTTGATGAATGCTGACGGCACACCAGCTGCTGTGTATAACATCGTCGGCTTCATGCCGGAGCACTACATCGATCAGGTGCAATACTTGCGCGATACCGGGAATTCGACGTTGATCAGTGGACAGATCGGAACGTTCATGGGCGCGATGTTCGGATACAGCCATAACCCATCGCTCGAACAAGTCGTCGCTTGGTGGGGCTATTTCGCCTTTGCTGGTTGGATGTTGCTCCGTCAAAACAAACCATCGAAGTCATCGAAGTCCTTACAGGAGGTTTCTTGACCGTCCGAAGCGATCGTTCACGTCCGCGTGGACGATCGCTTTTTTGGATCACGTTGCTATTCATCGGTGGCTGGATCAGTTTGCGGATTGCCTACGTCAGTCCATTCATCGCGAGCTACGATATCGCGAACTTCACGCTCGCTGTGACTGATTATGATTTGGCTGATTTACGCCCGCATTTTCCGGGTTATCCTTTTTTCATCTTATTTGCCAATCTGTTTCTGCCACTGATGATACCTGTCAAAGCACTTGGACTCGTCTCCACATTAGGACTGGCAAGTGCCCTCTTGCCACTCTATTGGCTGTTCCGCCGTCATGCGTATGATACGACGCGGCTGATCGCTACCTTTACCGTTCTCTCCACTGCCTCACTCGTGACGTTCGCTGCAACCGGGATGTCAGATGGACTCGCCCTCGGACTACTCGTCTGGTACGGCTGGAGCATCGAACGCGCCCGACATCAGATTCGTCGCTGGCTTCCGTATCTTCTGTTCGGTTTACTGATGGCGACTCGACTGTCCTATGCGCCGTTTGGTTTTATGTTGCTTGTCTTGCTGTGGCAAGTACGAAAGGATTACTGGCAACTCTTATCCGAATGTGCGCTCCTTGTTCTGGCGCAACTGGCTTGGTTGCTCCCGGTCGCCTTTTCCGTCGGTGGACCCTATTCGTTTCTTCAACTGTCACTCCGTTTCGTCAGCGGTCATTTTTCCGATTGGGGTGGTTCTGCTCAGACCGATGATGCATCCATCCTCCAACGATTCGTTCAAACACTTCAGCAACTCTTCTGGCATGGGATCGGTTATGGCACGTGGATTGGACTAGTGTCTGGACTGCTGCTGTTTTTACGGAAACGTTGGACAGTCGATGTCGCTTGGGGAGCGACGGCTGGACTCTATTTCGTCTGGGTCTGGCTCGGACAAAACATCGATAAACCCCGTCATGTCTTACCGCTTGTCCTATTGCTACTCATCTGGTTGATCCGTCAGCTTCCGTTACAGATGTATCTACCATTTTTAGTCGTTCAGTTGACGATCGGTAGCCTCGCGTTGAACGATCAAGCCACGCGTCCCCCGGCGACGATTGAACTGGCGCGTTACGTAGCGACTCTTCCAATCGGCGCGACAGTCTTTACCGACGAGGAAGCTCGCCAATTCCAGTCCGAACGACCGGATGCCGCGATCGTTCCGATCGGATCAATCAGTAAATGGAACGCAGAACCAAAATCCGATCAGAGTTACGTGACCGGTCGATTGCTCGAGCGCTTCCACGCTCAAGGCGTGCGACCAAACGTCAAACAAATCGTTCGCTTCACGAGTGATGCCCGCTACGAACCGGAAGACGCGCAAGCGATGCTGTATCAACTAACGCCTTGATGACACAACTGCATGCATACGAAAAACCATGTCGATTCCCGAATGACACCGTGGGGATCGACATGGTTTTTTTCATTGCTGCGTATCGTAACGACGTTCCATATAATCAAAGGTACCGCCGCTAATTTCAATCGTCCGAATCGGTTCGAAGCCGAGACGACGATACAGTCGCTGTGCCCCGGCATTCGTTTGATCAGCGTTTAAGGTGAACGCTTGTAGTCCTCGTTTTTCCCCTTCTTCCGCTGCTGCCTGCAATAGTTCTGTTCCAATTCCTTTTCCACCATGACGCGCGTCAACCGATAAAGTATCCAGGTAATAGACTGGACCTTCCGTCTCGACATCAATCTGGACATCGCGACCCGTCCAGCGCTTCAGTTGTGCTTTGATCGGTTCGTCGAGTTGTTCCGCATCCGTCCCGGCATACGCAATGACGATTCCCGCTACTTCACCCTCGATGATTTTCACGAGGATGTTCTCATGGCTCAGTCGGTTTCCTGTTTCAGCGACAAAGTACGCGAGTCTCTCTAAAACTTCCTCCCGCTTTGTCGTTCCCGTCAATGTCTCAGCAATCTCATGAATCGCTTGCTCAATCAACGGGGCAATCTGTTGTGCTTCAGAAGCATATGCTTGTCGAATCATCTAGTCGTTCTCCTTTGAATTTTTCTAATCAATAAACCTGAAAAATCGGACTCGACGATGTCGAATCCGATACATGATTTTTTTAGACATTCATCCGTTTCACTGCGTGACTTTTTGAACGACAGGTACCGGTACGATGACAGGCTCCCGTGTCATGACAGCAACGACACGTCCAGCGATTGCTACAGCCAGTAACGTATATAACGTTAAACTGAGCGGCAGATAGACGAGTGAGATGATTAACACGATGGCATCGAGTCCGAACAAGATTGTTCCGATCGATAGACCTGTCAGTTTGCTGAGTCCCATCGATAGCAAATCGTCTCCACCTGTTGCCGCTCCACTTTTCAAAACAAGTCCGAGACCATATCCGGTCACGATTCCGCTAGCAATCGCTGCGATGAGCGTCGCTGGCCAAGCTTGTTCTGGAAAGTGGAACAAATCAAGTCGGTGCCACATTTCATAAAAGACTGATAACGCACCTGCTGAAAGTAACGCTTCACTGACAAAGCGTTTTCCTTTGAAATACAAAGCACCAATGAAAAATGGAATATCGAGCACGATCATCGAAATTGAAGGATTGATATCAAAAAAGTATCGACCTAGCAACGATAATCCGATGAAGCCGCCTTCTGCTAATCCGAACTGTTCATTCAATGTGTAGTAACCAAACGCCATGATGAGCGTTCCGGTTAAGATGGTTGCGATTCGTTTCATGTTTTATTGTCCTCTCCCGTTTACATCGTGGGAGAGGTTTTATACGTCCCGTTTGGGTATTCATCTATTTTCGCTCTCCCTGATTTTTATAAGCCATTACCGTCTGTTCGTTATGACCGGTACTGCTAAAAATCAGGTAAGCTGAATAGATGATTGGTCCTCTCGGTATCCATCGGTTTCCACCCCTTCATTAAAAATCTACTTTCATTATAACCCGAATTTCAGTAACTAAAACAGTTTTACGCATTCTTCACATAATCCAAACAGTTTTGCTCACTCATTCACAATTTAGACAAGATTATGCTCAATATTGAACAAACTACTTGAAAACGATCTTGTGAAGGATTACACTAAGTATATCAAATGAATGTGATATTTATCACAAACAAAACACAAAGGAGACTTTACCCATGAAAGTAGCAGTCATCGGATGTACACACGCAGGAACAGCAGCAGTCAAAGAACTCGCTTCACAACAAGACGTCGAGATCACCGTTTATGAGCGGAATGACAATGTATCGTTTCTCTCTTGTGGAATCGCGCTTCACGTCGGTGGTGTCGTCAAACATGCGGAATCACTTTTCTACTCATCACCAAGTGAACTCGCTGAACTCGGCGCTAAGATGCGTCTGAAACATGATGTGCTTGAAATCGATAGTGAACGCCAAACGATCGTTGCGAAAAACCTCATGACTGGTGAAGTCGTTCACGATACGTACGATAAACTCATCATGACGACAGGATCATGGCCAATCATTCCGATGCTTCCTGGCATCGAGTTGAATCAAATCGAGCTTTGTAAAAACTATCACCACGCTCAAACAATCATTGAAAAAGCGACAGATGCACAACGGATCACCGTCGTTGGTGCAGGATATATCGGTGCTGAACTCGTCGAAGCGTTTGAAGCATACGGAAAAGACGTCACGTTCATCGACAGTGCGGATCGCATTCTCAACAAATACCTCGACCGCTCATTCACTGACGTCATCGAACGTGAATTGACAGACCGCGGTATTCGCCTCGAACTCGGACAAACCGTCCAAAGCTTCAAAGGAGAAAACGGTGCTGTGACACACGTCGTGACAGACAAAGGAACGTTCGAAACGGATCTCGTCATTCTCTGTGTCGGTTTCCGCCCAAGTACGGAACTCTTAAAAGGTCAAGTCGACATGCTACCGAACGGTGCCATCATCGTTGACGATTACATGCGGACGAGCAACCCGAACATCTTTGCTGCTGGTGACAGCTGTGCTGTCTATTACAATCCAGCTCGGACACATGCCTATATCCCGCTTGCAACAAATGCTGTCCGGATGGGAACATTGATCGGTAAAAACTTACGCGCACCAAAGATTCGTTACCAAGGAACACAAGGCACATCAGGTCTTCGCCTATATGATCTGAACATTGCGTCGACTGGTTTGACAGAAGAAGCGGCACCCTTGTTCGGACTTGAAGTGAGCAGCACGACGGTCACAGATGCGTATCGCCCAGAGTTCATGCCAACAGCAGAAGACGTCCAATTGAAACTCGTCTTCGAGACGGAAACTCATCGTGTCGTCGGTGCACAAATCATCTCGAAAGTGGATTTGACACAAGCGATGAACACACTTTCTGTCGCGATTCAAAATGATATGACACTTGAAGAGCTCGCTTTCGTCGACTTCTTCTTCCAACCGCACTACAACAAACCGTGGAACTTGCTGAACCAAGCAGCTCTACAAGCGATGAACGAGCGCCAATCTGCTCGTGTCTAAGCGCATTACACGATAAATCAAACAAGCAACGGATCACCGTTGCTTGTTTTCGTTTATTCTCATTCATTTTTCATATACTTCTTGCCAGTCATGATACGGCATCGTGCCATTCACTGTTTCCATGTCAAAGCGTAACGGTGCGATCAATTCGAGCGAATTGCCATCTGGATCCTCGAAGTAGATTGCTGCGTGCGCATGTGGATGGTTATCAAGAACAAGCGGTTGATCAGCTGCCGTTACACCAAAGGCGGATCGAACGGTAATGCCTCTCTCCTTTAACCAGTCCTGTGCTTTATCGATATTTTCTTGCTCCATTCGAAACGCTACATGTCGAATCGACGGATGATACGGTAACTCGACTTGACCGGCTTTCCATAGTCCTAACCAACTCTTACCGTGTTCGATCCAAAAGAAAGCGACGCGTTCATTTCGGAACGCACATGCAAGACCCAATTTTTCGTAAAAGACAATCGATCGTTCGAGTTCTTTGACCGGTAAATGGGCTTCATACAGTCCAGCAATCATCTTCTTCACACTCCTCTTTTTCTAGTGTAAACCATCAATTTCCAAATTTACTACCATCAGAAACGTTTAATCCGACCTGTTGAGGGAACATACAACCTATACCAAAACCAACTTTCAGGAGGAATGTTTACATGGCTGCATCGAAAAATCCGTTAACACAATACTTCAATGACGATTTTCCAAAACAATATCAGGACGCACCAGCGGTTCAAGCAAAAATGGAACCTGTTCCCGATTGTGGAGAAGAGAGTTACAAAGGCTCCGGCAAATTGATCGGCAAAAAAGCACTGATTACGGGTGGCGACTCCGGCATCGGCCGAGCAGCAGCAATCGCCTACGCTCGTGAAGGAGCCGATATCGTGCTCAACTACTTACCGGAAGAACAACAGGATGCGGAAGAGGTCAGAGCACTCGTTGAAGCAGCGGGACAAAAAGCATATCTCTTACCTGGTGATTTAAGTGATGAAGCGTTCTGTGGACAACTCGTCAAAGAAGCACACGAATCGCTCGGTGGACTCGATATTTTGGCACTTGTCGCAGGTAAACAACAAGCTGTCGAAGACATTCTCGACCTGTCGACGGAGCAATTACGAAAAACATACGAAATCAATGTCTTCTCCCTCTTCTGGGTCGTCAAAGCAGCCTTGCCACTCTTGAAGGAAGGGGCTTCGATCATCACGACGACATCCGTTCAAGGATACAACCCAAGCGCGAACCTCTTGGATTATGCATCGACGAAGTTTGCCATCAACGGGTTCACGCGTGGACTCGCTAAACAAGTCGCGCCAAAAGGAATCCGTGTCAACTCCGTCGCACCTGGTCCGATTTGGACACCGCTTCAAATCTCGGGTGGTCAACCGAGCGAGAATATTCCAGAGTTCGGACAGGAAACACCACTGAAACGCAGTGGTCAACCGGTCGAACTGTCGGATGTGTATGTCTTCCTCGCTTCAGACGCTGCGAGCTATGTCACGGCGCAAATCTATGGTGTCACAGGCGGAATCGAATTGGCATAAGGATTGAATCTCGACAGGGTAGCTTCGGCTATCCTGTTTTTGCGTGTCTTAACGGGATATCAGTTGCATCACGAGGTACCATTTAGTCTAATGAGAGTAATAACGATGAAGGAGTGAATCAGATGACTGAAAAAGAAAAAATGATTCAAGGGGAACTCTACTTAGCACAAGATCCGGAACTCGTGGCTGACCGCATCCGGGCACAATCACTCTGCTATGAGTTCAATCAATTGAGTGTCCATGATAGGGCTAAACGGAAGGCACTTCTTCAGCAATTATTCCGGACAGAGCAAGCCGACTTTTACATTGAACCGACGTTTAAATGTGATTATGGCTACAACATTACGTTAGGGGCTCGCTTTTATGCCAATTATGACTGTGTCTTGCTCGATATTTGCCCGATTACGATTGGTGACAACTGCATGTTTGCTCCAGGAGTACATATCTATACTGCGACCCATCCACTCGATCCTGTCGAGCGCAACAGCGGTTATGAATTCGGAAAACCGGTCGTCATCGGAAATAACGTCTGGATCGGTGGACGCGCGGTCATCAATCCCGGTGTGACGATCGGAGATAATGCTGTCATCGCCTCAGGAAGTGTCGTTGTCAAGGATGTACCGGCAAACAGCGTCGTCGGTGGAAATCCCGCCCGAATCATTAAAACAATCTAATTCTCATCAAATTCTAATCTGTTCCTCAGCTTCCTTTCACGTGGTCTGGTTATTCTATGTATAAGAACAACAGCCACTACTAAAGGAGGACATCATCATGACTGAAAAACGAACAGATAAAGGGAATAAACGCTTCAAAAAAGGAATCGCTACACTTGCCGTAACGGGTACAGTATTAACAGGAGCCGGCGCGTTCCTACTCTTCACAGGTCCGGGACACTCTCTCGTCAACTCGACGGTCACCACTTCACAGCAGGCAGAGCAAAAAGTCGAAGCTGCTTCGCGCCAAGTCGAACAAAAACTTCCTGCTTCCATGCGTGACGATCAGGAAATCGAAGGTACATTACAGAAACTATCGGATCGTTCGATGACGATCGATGTCAACGGTGACACTCAGACGTATGATTTTGCTTCGTCAGTCGAACGCGAAGCCGTACAAGAAGGCGATTGGGTCAAAATCGATTTGAATGCAAATCAGCAAATCACGGAACTTGAGCGAGAAGATCAAGATGATCGGAATGACCGAGAGGACGATGGCAATCGCTCAGATGATTCATCGGATGATGCGAATGAACGGTACGGCATCCTTCGTGCCCTATCACAAAGTGAATTGACACTCGAACAAGATGGACAAGAGACAGTCTACGCGATTGCGGATCGTGCGGAACGCGACGCTGCGAAATCGGGGGATATCGTGAAAATCGAATTGAATGCAGACGGTCAAGTTCGTGAGCTTGATCGGGAAGATGACAACGAAGATCGTAATGCTACACGCGACGAAGACCGTGACGATGCACGGGAACAAGAAGTCCGCGGCACGCTCGCTAAAATAACGAATCAAGAGATCGTCATCGAACAGAATGGTGCGCAAAAATCGTACTCTCGTGCATCGAACATGGAGCAAGATGATGACGTCCGAGTCGGTGGTTCCGTTAAACTTGAGTTAAACGCGTCAGACGAAGTGACAGAAATCGATGAATGATCATTAAAGGAGGATGTTTATGCCAACCACCATCTTAATCGTTGAGGACGATGCGAAAATTGCACGTCTCCTTGAACTCGAACTCCAATATGCCGGGTACGCGACACGTGTCGCCCCCAACGGAAAAGATGGTCTCGCTGCCGCTGAGCATTCGGTTGATCTCGTCTTACTCGACGTGATGATGCCGGAGCTGAGCGGCTTCGAGGTGTTGCGCAGGCTCCGTGGGAAAGGCATTCACGTCCCCGTCATTATGCTCACAGCACGTGGGGAAGTCTACGATAAGGTCGCAGGACTCGATCTTGGTGCGAATGATTATGTGACGAAACCGTTTGAGATGGAGGAACTCCTTGCCCGGATCCGGGCGTTACTACGTACTCCGACTTCAACGAATAACGCATCGCGCACATTACAGTTCGCCGATCTTATACTCGACCTTGATCGACACGAAGCATTTCGCGATGAATTACGACTCGATTTGACACCACGTGAGTTCGAACTTTTGACGTATTTACTGGAAAACAAGGAACATGTCCTGACACGCGAACAAATCTTAAATCGCGTCTGGGGATACGATTACTTCGGTGAGACGAATATCGTCGACGTCTACATCCGTTATCTTCGAAAAAAAGTCGATGCCCATCCTCCTGCTTTGATCCAGACCGTTCGTGGAGTTGGGTATGTGCTACGGGAGGCGACTCCATGAAGCTTCGAACGAAACTTGCTTTATCCGTCACCGCCTTTACGACACTCTTGTTACTCCTTTCGTTCATCGTCGTCACCCTTGTCGTTCGAAGTCACCTGATTGAATCCCGCTATACTCAGCTTGAACAGGCAGAGGAATTGATGGAGGATGATTCATCGGTCCGGGCATTGCTGACGCTTCATGAAGATTCCGTCGTCTTATCGAACGAAGATGGACGATGGGTCATTTCAAACGATGAAGATGGTGATGACTCTTCTACCGTTAACGGAGACGTACAAGCGAGTGACCTCCCCGGTATTCCGCGTTCGAATGATCCATTCAAGTCTGGCGATTGGTTCGGTATCGTCCATCAGGATCAAGCTTATTTGTTCGAAGATGAGAGCGTCGATGATACGGTCTCGACACTCGTCTTGACCTTCACCATCGTGTTGGTCGTTGGCATCGTCATCGCGTTCATCAGTAGCTTCTGGATTGCGTATCAGACGCTCCGCCCGCTCAGGCAACTGAATGATACGATGCAACGGATTTCGTCTTCCGGTACGCTTGAGACCGTGCAGACCGAACGCGATGATGAGATCGGTCGCCTCGGTCGCGTCTTCAACCAGATGATTGGTCGTGTCGATCAGACGATGGAACAACAACGGCAGTTCGTCGCCGATGTCTCACATGAGATGAAGACACCATTGACGGTCATCGAGGGCTATACCCAATTGTTAAAACGATGGGGCAAAACGAAGCCGGACGTCCTCGATGAATCGATTGAACACATCTTGCAGGAGACGCACGCGATGCGGACGACATTGATTGAACCCATGCTCGAATTGTCGCGTCTCGGTTATGAGGAAACGTCTGTCGAAGCGATCGACTTAGCGGAACTTGGTAGCGAACTCGCTGATCGGATGTATCATGCGACAGGAACGATCATCCCTGTTGATGCCTCTGGGACGATCCGGGCGAATCGCGAAGCGGTGTTACGCATCTTGACGATTTATATCGATAATGCCCTGAAGTATGCCACTTCACCCGAATTGCATCTTCGTCAAGAACGTCTGACTGTTCTTGACCGTGGAACATCTCTAACGGACGAAGAACGTGCCCGGTTATTCGATCGGTTTTACCGACTCGATACAGCACGCGACCGTTCAGGAAGTGGACTCGGATTGTCGATTGCTGCTGCGCTTGCAACGACACATCATTTTCAGGTCGGTAGTGAAGCGCGTCAGCCAGATGGTAGTTGTTTCTATCTAATTCCCGAGCAGTCTAAATGAAACTTTTTCTACATTTGTGTCGTACACTTAAGGATGAACGTCACATGATGAAAGAAGGAATTTCACGATGGCTAAAAAACGTTGGGGTGGGCTTGCTGTTGCCGGCGCCTTTCTCTTAACAAAAGGAAAGGTCATCCTTGCCTTATTGAAATTTTCGAAGTTTGGAGGCACTCTGATTTCGTTTGGAGTTTCGCTTCTCTTTTACGCTCAAGTATTTGGTGTCTGGTTCGGGGTCGGATTGCTTTATCTCCTATTCATTCATGAGATGGGACATCTACTCGCCGCTAAACGACTCGGTTTTAAAACGGGTCCTGCGATTTTCGTACCCTTCATGGGAGCTGTCATCGGGATCAAAGATACGTTCCGGACACCAAAACAAGAAGCGATTCTTGCGTACGGTGGACCACTCGCGGGTCTCTTGTCCCTGATTCCGCTTGCGATTGGATATGCCGTGACCGGAAATGACTTCTGGCTCGTCATCTTCCACCTCGGGGCTCTGTTGAATCTCTTCAACCTACTTCCTGTCAGTCCGCTTGACGGTGGACGGATTCTTGCGGGACTTCCGATCATCGTTTGGGTTGCGGGACTTGCTGCCTTAATTGCTTACGGTATCACGAACTTCAGCTTGATTCTGCTCTTGATCGCTTTCTTCGGCGGCAGTGCTGTCTGGAAACGGTATAAGTTCGCAAAACAATACGAAGAGAACCGGTCGACCTTGATGCTTTACCGTGCTGCACGCGAACGCGTCTTGCGCGCAAAAGCGGAGCAAGAACGTGCAAACGCTGAAGTCGCTCTTGCACCGGAAGTGGAGGAAGAACAAACGGTCGAAAGTACGTACGATCCGATTGCTTGGTCGCTTCGTCTCGATTTACAGGATTTGCGACAAGCGAGTCCGGAAGAGGCACGTCAGGAAGCCGACGATTTGTTACGGTATCAATATGATGCTGCGAACGACTACGATGCGTTGTTGCGTCGAATCGATCAGCGGATCGAACCGCTCCGACTCGCTGAAGAGTCAGTCCAGTATCACCAGATGCCGAAAAAACAACAAACGATCACGCTTCTCGCTTACTTGGCGCTCGGTGCCATTTTATTCATTGCTTTTGAGTACTCGAAAGGGTACTTGCCTACACCATCTTAAATTTAGTTCTATCGGATGTGCTTCATGGCGCATCCTTTTTTCATGGAACAAACACATTGACTAGAGTGATTTCTTGCATCTCGTCAAAGAAGCGACTACTCTGAGTAAAACCCTACTTACCACTTGTCTAAAAAAGGAGGCTCTCCTTCCATGAATAAAAACACTGCCCGCCTGGGTGAAGCACCTGTCAATCAGCTCTTACTTAGTCTCTCCTTACCGGCAATGGTCGGGATGCTCGTCACGGCACTCTACAATATCGTCGATACGATTTTTGTCGCCCAAGGCATCGGTACGGCTGCCGTCGCCGCCGTCGGAATCGCTTTCCCCGTCCAGCTCGTATTGATGGCAATCGCCAACTCGATCGGGATCGGGGGTGCTGCAATTGCATCACAACGGCTCGGTCAAAAACAAACGGATGGTGCTAGTCGTGCTTATGCAAACGTCTTGATCGCGGTTTTCTTCATCAGTATGCTCGCTATCATCAGTGCTTTCATCTTCGTCGAACCGTTACTTCGTCTCTTTGGAGCGACAGATGAGATCATGCCGTATAGTATCGATTTCTTACGCGTCCTCTTGATCGGATCACCTTTCTTCATGTTGACGATGGCGTCAAGTGCGATGCTCCGCGCAGAAGGACGTGCGAACTATCAGATGCGCGTCATGCTGACGACGGTTGCGATCAACATCGTCTTGACCCCCCTGTTCATCTTTGGTCTTGATTGGGGCATTCAAGGTGCTGCACTCGGAACAGTTGTTGCGCAAATCGTCGGTGCTGCACTTGTTTTCCGATTCTTCTTTACGAAACGTCGGCAAACGGGGTTAACACTCGATCGAAATGCTTTCAAACCCGATTTCCGTTTAACGTTTCGGATGATGCAAATCGGATCATCGTCGTTCATCATGCAGGTCTCCCAATCGATTCTGTTCATTACCGTCAACCATATGCTCGTCCGGTACGGGGGTACGACAGAACTAGCGACGTTTGCGGTCATCAATAAGTTCATGGCGCTCGTCGGTATGCCGATCATGGGGATCGTGCAAGGGATGCAACCAATCGTCGGGTATAATTTCGGTTCTCGGCAATTTAGCCGGATGTCTCTTGCCATCAAGTTGGCAATCCGTTATGGCTTATCGTTATCGATTAGCTTGTGGTTACTGATTCAATTGTTCCCTCGTTTTTGGGTCGGCTTGTTCACGGAAGAAGCGACACTTCTACAGGAAGGCTCGAGTGCGATGCGTATCTTATTCGCTCTATCGTTCGTCTACGGAATTCAAATGATTATCAACGGGATGTATCAATCGCTCGCTAAAGCAAAAGTCGCTTTATTCTTGTCCTTGTCACGCCAAACGTTATATACGATTCCACTCGTTCTGATCTTGCCCCTGTTCTTCGGTGTCAAGGGTGTCTGGTTCGCTTTCCCGATCGCTGATGCGATGGCTGTCTTGACAGCCCTTGTCTTCGCTTATAAAGATCGCGTTCTGTTATTTAAACCGGAGGAATACGTCGCAGAGGAACAAAAAGTCGCCACCGCGAAGTGACTGGAATGGATTTAAGATCGTCTGCCTTGCAGATGGTCTTTTTTGATGGACTTCTATAATACGAACATGTATTCTGTTACTAGTGAATGACAGAAAGGAGCCTGTTGCATGTATACATTAGCGATTGACTTTGAAACGGCAAATCGGAATAGCCGAAGCATTTGTGCGTTTGGTTGGTCCGTTCTCTCCAACGGTCGCGTCACGGAGAGTAAACAGGTCTTAATCAATCCAGAAGAGAACTTCGATGCCGGAAACATCCGGGTTCATGGAATTCGTCCGAGTGATGTCTTCGATGCACCGACGTTACCTGAAGCGATGGAAGCACATGGCTTATACGATTTAATCGCAGGTGCTCAACTGGTCGTTGCCCATAATGCATCATTTGATATGGGGGCGCTTCAGAAAGCGATTCAAAAATACGATATGTACCAGATGCCCGCTTTCACGTACGGCTGCACGGTCAAATTATCCCGCAAACTGTATCCATGGTTGCCGAACCATCGATTGAATACGATGGCAGAATTCCTCAACGTCTCTTTTCAACATCATGACGCGAAAGAAGATGCCTACGTCTGCGCCCTACTCTTAAACGATATGTTGGAACGAACGAATCTACAGGATCCGGTCACCTTGCATACGTTCTGTGGCGTTCGGATGGGACAGGTTGCCTATTAAACAAAAAAGCACTCTAGACACGGGATCTAAAGTGTTTTCAGATTGTAGCTTCAAAAAATGACGCGTCTTTTCACGCCCTTTCCTCAGGCGAGACACAAGCCAGTTTTCCCGCTCCATTCGAGCAGGAAAACGGGTCTCGTTTGTCTCTGACAGCGCAAAATTGCGCTTTTTCCTGTAGGAGTGGCGTGTAACGCGTCATTCTTTTGATACCTGGAAGAAAGATCAGAGAAGCGTTTTGTTCACTCGACATCGCTTCCTAGTGAAAAACAAGCAAGAGCGACCCTGCAGCGAAGCGGTGCGATGCTTGTCCCAGGAAAACGATTCGAGACGAACAAAAAAAGTGCAATCCTTCTCGTTAGAGAACAATTGCACTTTGTCTTCAGTCTCAAAGCACTCTAGACATGAGATCTAGAGTGCTTTTTGATGGTGTTCAATTATTTGCTTGTTTGTTTGATCGGGAACCAGCCTGGACGACTTGTGATGCCTGCCCATAATGCATCTGGAACGACGAGTTCTGCTTGTGCCTCTGGATCAAGTTCTGTCCGGATTGACGCAAGGTCACCTGCTTCAACTTTCTCAACCCATTTCGGTTCCATGATCAGTTCACGACCGAGGGCGATCATTGGAACGACAGCCAAACCTTGTTCGACTTCGTCCGCTGTGTGAAGCGATCCGACACCGATGACAGGTACTTGTTCGCCAACCCGTTCTTGAACGAGTGTGATTGGTGATGTCGTTTCATTTTCGTCACGAATCGAACCTGCGAAGAAGTCCATCACTGAAACGTGCAAGTAATCGAGATCTTTTTTCGCCAGCTCATCGACGAGACGCATCGTGTCATCGAGTGTGATTCCTGGATTTTCGATCTCTTCTGGAGAGAAACGGTATCCGACGATGAACGAAGGATCCTGTTTCGCGACAGCTTCGACTGCATCTACGACTGCTAATGGGAAGGCGAGACGTTTTTCTAAGCTACCGCCCCATTTATCATCGCGGCGGTTTGAGTGTGGTGAGAAGAATTGTTGGATCAAGTACGTGTTCGCACCGTGAATCTCAACACCATCAAATCCAGCTTCCATCGCACGACGTGTCGCTTGACCGAATGCTTCAATGATTGCTTCAACTTCTTCCGCCTCTAGTGCACGAGGTGTCATTGCCCCTTCACGTACAGGTGCGACAGCACTTGCACTAACTGTTTGTCCACCGACGAGTTCTGGTGGTGCCATACGACCAGCGTGGAAGATTTGTAAGATCGCTTTTGCGCCTTTATCTTGAATCGTTTTTGCGAGTCGCTTCAGACTTGGAACGAGATCGTCACGATGCGCACCGAATTCATTCGGGAATCCTTGACCGTCTGCTGTGACATTCGCACACGATGTAATGACCGCACTGACGCCACCTGAACGTTCTGCGTAGTACGCGAGTTCCGCATCCGATACTTCGCCGTTCTCTTGTGCTGCATAGTTTGTCATTGGTGCCATCAAGACGCGGTTTTTCAGCGTCACACCGTTTGGTAATGTAAATGGTTCAAACATTGCTTGAGTTGCCATGAGTGAAGTGCCTCCTCTAATTTCTTGAACTGAATATCGACAGTATACGCTCGTCTTCCTTCGAATAGCTACTGATGTGCTTACGCGATGTGTCACTTGCGAATTGCTTTACGACGTCCACCCGGCCACCACCAGTTCCAGTGACCAAATAGCTTCATCAATGCGGGAACGAGCAGCATCCGGACAATCGTGGCATCAATAAAAATCGCAAGTGCGATACCGACGCCCAGTTGTTTGATTGGACTGACGCCCGTGAAGGCAAACGCCCCAGTGACGACGATCATGATCAAGGCTGCAGACGTAATGATCTTACTCGTTTTCGCAAGACCCATCTCGGTCGCGTAATCGTTATCGCCTGTCTCGTCATAATATTCTTCCATTCGCGAGACGAGGAACACTTCATAATCCATCGATAAACCAAAGACGAGTGAGAAGATGAAGACCGGTGTCAGAATACCAATCGTCTCCTGCGGAAGAACTGCGCCGGACTCGAACAAGATGACTAGTAATCCGAATGTTGCCCCTAGGCTAAGCAAATTCATCAGAATTGCCTTGATGGGAATCAAGATGGATCGGAACGCAATCAGCAGGATGATGAACGTTGCCAAAACGACGACACCGACTGCCAGTGGGAGTTTTGATTCGATGGCGTCATAAATTTCTTGATTGAAGGCTGCCGGTCCCCCGACAAGATAACCGTCCGCTTGCATGTTTCGCACCCAGTCTTGCGAAGCAGCATCCCCCGGATCCCCTTTTAAATTGACGCCGATCCGTGCTTGATCGTTCTCTGACAGAAACGGCTTCAGTGCATCGCGTCCGGCGGGAACCGCGAGTAACTGTTCGAGCGGAATCTGTTGCTGTTCGGCAATCGTTGCGGCGGATACGACGGAACGCACCTTCGGATCTGACTCGAGTCGAATCGTCACGTCTTCGATTTTTTCTCGTCCCACCTCTGACGCAGGATCGGCAGACAAGATGAGGACGGCATCTGTTCCATCGTTTCCAAATGTTTTTTCCCACGACTCAAAAGCGAGACGCGATGGATACGACTCTGGTAAAGCAGTCGCTTGCGGAATGTTCAACGTCAAGTCACGTAACGGCAATAAACAAGGCAAAAGAAGTAATAAAGATAGAATCGTGACTGCGACCGGCCGATTCATGACGAAACGAGCGAGGCGCCGCCAACGATCTTCACTACGACCGGCTCGTTGCCGGAAGAGTCGCCCTTTCTCTAGCACCGTCCCGAAGACGATCAATAGTGCCGGCAGCAGTGTCAACGCACTGATGACTGCCCCGAGGACCGAGACGAGCGTCCCGATCGCAACAGCACGGAAGACATCCACATCAATCAATAACAATCCAGCGAGTCCGACGAAGACACAGATTCCGGAAAATAAAATCGAACGTCCTGCCGTCTCGACCGAACGGATTGCTGCTTTCCGAATATCTTGTCCGTCCTGCCGTTCTTCGCGAAATCGATTGACGTATAACAACGAAAAATCAATTCCGAGCGCAAGCGAAATCATCGCGACCGCATTCAAGACGAAGATTGATAACTCTTGTTGTCCGGCAACGAAATACAGAACACCGGCACCAAAGATAAAAGTAACGAGACCCATGATCAACGGCAAAATCGCCGCAACCGGTGTACCAAAAACGAGTAGCAAGACGATCAATGCTGCCGGAATTCCAATCAACTCAGCCCGGATGAGGTCATTTTTGGACGCTGTATTCAAATCATCGACGACGACCGGTTCACCGGTCAGTCGAATTGTTCCAGTGTCATCCAGTTGACGCGTGACCGCAGCTGCCCATTTCGCATCAAGTGTCGGTACACCGACCGTCACGTATCCTTTATCGTCACGAATTGCTCGCGGATTTTCGACGGGACCAATGACGTTTCCGACGCCATTAATATCACGGAAGCGCTCGACATGTTGCACCATCGTTTGTTGTAGATTCTCTTGATTTTCAAATAGGACGATGATCGTATGCGGATCCTGACCGAAGTCTTGATCGAGTACGGTCTCGACGCGTTGAAAGTCCCCGTCACGTGTAAATCCGTTTCCTTCAAGCCGATCGGGTAATTGATAGGCGAAATACCCAAGCACGACGAGCAGGATCGCCCAAACGATCAACACTCCTCGAAAATACGTACTCATCAGATGACCAAGCCGTTCCATGATGCGTCCCCTTTCTGTATAAAACGTACAAAAAACATCCTTCTTGCTGAAAAGCGAAAAGGATGTTTCATTACGTCTTTTGGAAAATTTGAACCCATGTGTTGCCGAATGTCGCCGATGTCGATACGATCGCAAGACGTCGCGCCTCTTCATCGAGCAACACACTTTTGAGTAAAACAGAGGAATGACATCCCTCGAACTTATATTTCAGCTGACTCTTCTCATACAAGTAAAAGCGAGATGAATCGGTGATCGAAAACAATTGGTGACGGTGGTCAACGAGCGAGTACTCCGCATAATCCGAAAAAGGAATGATCGATTCCTGGTTCGTCGCGGCATCCCAAATCACATACCGTTCTTGTAGATCATCATAGGAGATGATCGTCGTAGGTGCGATGAATCGTTCGAACGTCAATCGTGTATCATATCCTCGCTCAACTAAGCGTCCGAACAGCGGTGCTTCTCCATAGTTTGAGTACCGCCAGTCCCCTGTTTGAACGTTCACACAGATGACGTCTGTTTCTGCCGTGTACAGGAAAATCTCATCGTCTTGCCACAAGAATAAATTACTGAACCATGCTTCGGAAAAAGCAGCGGGTCGCGCGATATAATCTAAATGCCCTTGCTCTAAATCCAATAAACCAAAATAAGCTGACTCTTCAAATACGATGAACAATCGTCCACCGCCTGGCTCAATGTACCAGGAGAATGGAACATACGCACATGCTGTTTCCCATAGTGGTCTTAAATCCGCATCACATTTCATAAATCCGTGGCGATCTCGAAAAAGAAGCAAATCCTCCCCGATTCGATCGAACAGTGAGACGGATTCATGGAGTAACAGCTCTGCAGCAGGTTTATACATATGCATCACTTCCTACTTCATACGGTATCAACCTTCTCGGTTTCTCGCTACTATTGATGCGCTCGGCTTGCACCTCCTGTTATACTAACTTCATGGAAAAAGGAGGACGAACACGATGAAACCTTTACAATTATCAGCAGAGACGGCTGTCGAACTCGCAAAACGTCTGAACGTACCACTTGAGCAGTTAATGCATATGCCACGCCATATCCTGATTCAAAAGCTCGTTGAACTCGAGCAGGAACAAGCGAAAACGGAATCTGATTCGTCTAGCGAATCAGATTCTTAAGTAAAAAGCCTCTCTTCTATATGATGGAAGGAGGCTTTAATCTTCGTTTAGGATTGTGGATGATAATCTGATTTCCCGTAGCGGAAGACATTGATGATCGCTTTCCCATCGCTCGGATAACCATTAGGGTGATCGATCGGGAAGAGTGAGAAAAAGACGAAATAAAATGAGAAATATGCAAATTGGTAGGTAAAGATCGATGCCTCGAATACACCGGCATAAATGAGACCGTTCACGACTAAGATACTCACCAAGTTTGCGATCGATCCGCCAGCATAAACGAGTATGTTAGCGAATTTCGACTCATTGCGTAATGCCTCATATTGACACCAGCCATCCCAGAAATAGATACGATTCAAGCGGATTGGACCGACACGAAGCAACGATTTTCCTGACCCAATATTGATTTCCATGTTTCCACCGAATAATCGGGCAAAAAAGTAATGCCCCATCTCATGAATCAATGTCACGATAGGCAAAAGTAAAAAGAACGATAAAAAGAATTTCCATAAATCACCGAAACCGAACATACTACGTACACCCTCTCACTTTAAAACAACATCTTAGATACTACATATAGATTTTTCCCGAAAGATGCCTCTTCAAACAATCTTTTGATGATTTTTCGCAAGTCAATTGCATGACAGGGTGACATCGGTTTGTCATCCACGAAAAAAAGGACGAAGCCATCCTGCGCTTCGTCCTTTTCTAGTTAATCGGTTTTCTTTCGACGTTTGTTCGCTGCATACAACAATCCAATGATCGTCAGTGCTGCACCACCTGCTACCGCATATTTCTTGTAGTCCGCTTTTCGTTCGGCGATGACCGTCGTCGTCAATGCTTGGACGACCAACTGTTTCTCTTCATGCAGTCGTGGTGCGTGCAACTTAACAGCACCTGACTCCACCAATACCTCGAATTCACCGTTTGGCAATTCAATCGTGATATCCTCTTCCGTCGCATTGTGATAGACACGCTGTCGTTCGACGTATCCTTCATAGGTGCGCTTCAGTTCAAAGGCGATGACACCCTCCCCTTCTTCAAGGAAGCGCAGATGTTTTTTGATCAGCGCTGCGTTTGCGAGACGGAACATCGGATACTGACGACGGAGGGCAATCAATCCTTTGACGTATTCGACTGCCGGACGCTCTGTTTCCGCCCGTTCATAGTCAAGACGATTGACGACTTCACCGGCATTGAAGCTGTCACGAATTCCGTCCTTCGTCCGGAAGAACTCTTGTCCGGCATGGAGGAAAGGAATGCCTTGTCCCGTCAAGATGATGGCATTCGCGAGCATTTGTCGTTTCCGACGAATCTCCTCCGTGTCCTCTGAACGAGATACCGTTAATTTATCCCAAATCGTCAAATCATCATGAGCCTCGACGTACGAGACGACCTGATTCGGTTCATCGGCAAACCCTTGCGAAGAGACGTTACCAGCGATTCCCCGTTTGACTTCACTCGTCCGGTCAAATGCACCACTGATGAAGCCACGGTCTTCCGGCGTTTGGACGTCGCCTTTGACCCCGTCCCGTAAGCCGTTATTGAAATGCGCGATTCCTGGCATCTTCGGTGCATTGAAGTAATTCGCTTTTTCTTCCGGATCAAGCGGCGTATCGAGATCCCAGCCTTCACCGATAATCAGAATCGACGGATCAATCCGATCAAGTGCATGACGCACCTGATTCATCGTTTCGACATCATGCAGTCCCATCAAATCAAATCGGAAACCGTCCAGATGGTACTCTTTCGCCCAGTACGTCACACAATCAAGAATGAACTTCCGCATCATCAGACGTTCAGACGCCGTATCATTTCCACAGAAACTACCGTTCGAGAGACTACCATCCGCCTCTTGACGATAAAAGTAGCCAGGAACGAACTGACCGAGCGGAACCGTTGCCGCATCATACGTATGATTGAAGACGACGTCCATGATGACACGGATCCCACGGTCATGTAACGCCTGAACCAATTGTTTTAATTCAAGGATCCGCGTTCTTGGATCATCCGGATTTGACGAGTACGAACCTTCCGGCGCAAAGTAGTTCACCGGGTCATATCCCCAGTTATAGTTATCCGGGTCGTTCGGCGCTGTCTCATTGACTGAGCCAAAATCGTAGATCGGCAATAACTGGACATGCGTCACACCGAGATCCGCTAAATAATCAAGTCCTGTTAATCCACCATTTGGTGTCCGTGTTCCTGCTTCCGTCAGTCCAGCGAATGTACCACGTGCGACGACACCACTAGCCGGATGACTCGTTGCATCGCGTACGTGTAGTTCATAAACAACTGCGTCTTGCGAAGAATGGAACAGTGGGCGTTCTTCAATCCATCGTTCTGGTGTCACACTTGTCGGGTCAATCAGCGCACCGCGTTTTCCGTTCGTTCCGACGGCTTTCGCATACGGATCGACTGCCTCGACCTTTTGTCCGTTGATGCTCGCTTGAAACGTATAGAAATAACCTTCATATGCCGCTCGATCGAGTTCAACGACGTATGTTCCCCGTTCGCCTGCCATCATCTCGACCTCTTCGACTTTTCGTGCGCGTAATGTCTTATAGAGACGAATCACGACACGTTCTGCCGTCGGCGCCCACAAGCGCACGCGAATCGCTGTCTCTGAGAAAGTCGCTCCTAAATCATTTCCACTATAGGCAAATCGCTCATCCAGTTCTTGCGGTGTGAGCGTCAACATGTCTGCTGTTTGTTTCAAAGCTAAGCACCCCTTTCATTTCATGGTTTTTATTATAACAAAATTTCAAAGCAGTGGACGCTTCCGGTATTCCTCTCTAAAATAGAGAGTGGAATGAAAGGGGAGATTAAAATGGCAGCAAAAGATAATTCATTTGATATCGTGTCACAAATCAACATCGAGGAAGTCAAGAACGCCGTCCAGATTGCACTGAAAGAAATCACGAATCGCTTCGACTTCAAAGGTTCAAAGAGCGACATGAAGCTCGAAAAAGAGGATTTGATTCTAATCTCAGATGACGATTTCAAACTCGATCAAGTCAAAGATGTCTTAACAGCAAAATTGATTAAGCGCGAAGTTCCGACCAAAAACCTGCAGTACGAAAAAGTCGAGCAGGCTGCTGGGAATACAGTTCGTCAACGCGTCATTCTGAAAAGTGGAATCGACCGTGACGACGCGAAAAAGATCAACAATGCCGTCAAGGAATCGAAATTAAAAGTGAAGACACAGATTCAAGATGACCAAATCCGTGTCACAGGTAAATCACGTGACGACCTACAACAAGTCATGCAAATCGTTCGTGAGCTTCCGTTATCAGTCGACGTGCAGTTCATTAACTTCCGTTAATCGATTCTCATCAATCGGCTGAACGTTCATGTTCAGTCGATCAAACAAAAAAGGGAGGTGCTTTCTGGATCGTATCCAAAAAGTACCTCCCTTCATTTAATTTAAAGTGTTGCTTATTGCGCTGTGTAACCACCATCGAGAACGACAGCTTGCCCCGTGACACCTGCTGCTTTGTCACTTGCAAGGAAAATAGCGTAATCCGCGATTTCTTTGACTTGGAGTAAACGTTGTTGCGGGACAAGTGGATAGATGACTTCTTCTAATACACGTTCGAGTGGTACATTCCGTGTTTCAGCGAGCGAAGACAATTGGTTTTGGACGAGTGGTGTATCGACATAGCCTGGGCAAATCGCGTTGACCGTGATACCTGAAGTTGCCCCTTCTAATGCTGCGACTTTCGTTAAACCGATGACGCCGTGTTTCGCACTGTTATAAGCAGCTTTCCCTGCAAAACCAATCAATCCGTTGATCGATGACATGTTCAAGATTCGTCCAGAGCCTTGTTTTTTCATGATCGGGAAGACATATTTCGTATAGAGGAATGGTGCACGAAGCATGATGCTTTGAAGCAAGTCGAATTTCTCAGTCGAGAACTCTTCGATTGGTGAGACGTGTTGCATTCCTGCATTGTTGATGACGATATCGATCGTTCCGTAATGCGCGACAGTCTGTTCGATACTTGATTTGATCGCTTCTTCATTCGTCACGTCACCTGCGACGGCAAATGCATCGAAGCCTTTTTCACGAAGTGTTTCAGCAGAGCGTTTTGCGGCTTCTTCTTGAAGATCGACGATGACGACCTTAGCGCCTTCTTGAGCGAATTCTTCAGCGATCTCAAGCCCGATTCCACTTGCTGCTCCTGTAATTAACGCGACTTTTCCTTCAAGTTGTTTCATCATGATTGATTCCTTCTTTCTTTATCTTTACGTGTTCGGTCTCTTTACTGTACGCTGATTGAAAGAATAATAAAAATGAATACTTGTTATGACATCTATAACTCAAAAGAATAGGAGAATACTGATGGATTTCCGCCAATTGGAATACTTTACGGAAGTAGCACGCTTCAAAAGCTTCACTCGTGCCGCTGAACATCTCCATGTCACGCAACCGACACTCAGTAAAATGGTCCGTCATTTAGAAGAAGAACTTGAGATGGAATTGTTCGATCGGAGTAAACGACAAATCGTCTTGACGGATGCCGGTGAGACCTTATTGATCGAAGGTGAAAAGATTCTACGTCAGTTATCTGATTTGCCTTCTCACCTCTATGATGTCATGCATTTGACGAAAGGAACGATCCGTCTCGGTATTCCCCCACTGATCGGTTCGCTGTTTTTCCCAGGTCTATTGCGCCGTTTTGAGGAAATGTATCCGATGATCCAAATCGAATTGATCGAAGCCGGTGGACATGCGTTAGAAAAAGCGGTCGTCGCCGGTGAAGTCGATTTGATCGCAACGGTGCTGCCTTCGGATGAGCATTTAACGACACATCCCTTCATCGAAGAGGAATTGCATTTGTTTTTACCAAATGATCATCCACTCGCCGATCGGTCGATGATTGCGTTAGAAGAAGTCGCCGACATGCCGTTCGTCTTGTTTAATGAAACGTTCTCGCTTCACGATGTCGTCTTGAACGCCTGTCAGGATGCCGGATTTACACCTAACGTGTCTCGGGTGAGCTCACAGTGGGACTTCTTATGTTTACTGGTCGCAGAAGGAAATGCCGTGACCGTCCTTCCACGTTCAATCGCTAATCGTTTTTCGATTCGTGGTGTCAAAACGATCCCGCTTAAAACACGAGTGCCGTGGCACTTAGGAATCGCCGTTCCGACCGGTCGCTATCAATCGTACGTGACGCGGAAATGGATTCAATTCGTCAGTGATATGTATTCCAAATAAGCATACCTTTCATAAAAACCATGTATTTGTAGAATGGTATTTCCTCCTTTACGATAAGAACATCGTTAAAAAAGAAAGGAAGTCCTTTACCATGGCAACTCATTTTGAATCACGTCACGAAACAGGCGTAAAAAAACTCAGCGAATTCACAGACGCAAACGCCGCACAATCTACGCATGATAAAATCTCTGAATCCCTGAAAGATATCGCTCCAGCAGTCGGTGAGTGGATCACGGATTTCGCATACGGTGAAGTTTACAGCCGCGATGGTCTCGTCAACCGTGACCGCGCAATCGTTACGATTGCTTCTCTCGTCACACAAGGTACAGAACCACAGCTCGCTCTCCACATCAATACTGGATTGACAGCTGGTTTGACAGGAAACGAAATCGTCGAAGCTATCATGCACCTTGTTCCTTACACTGGATTCCCACGTGTCTTGAACGCACTCGAAGTCGCGAAAGTCGTCTTCGCAGAACGTGGCGTCACAGTCGAAACAGAATAAGATACGCACGACTTGATTGAAAAAAGATGGGCATGACGTATTTTCGGGTATCTTCTTAACAAAGGAGTGGTCGATCATGCGTTATGCCCTTTTTGCGGATCTTCACAGCTCGGTAGCCGACACAGCGGCTGTCCTAGCTGACATACGGCGGCTCGCTCCCGATGCGCATTTGTTTTGTCTCGGTGATATTCATGAATGCCATGTCGGTAAAAAGCGAGCGAAGCGCTATTCTTTCGAATCGCTCTCCCTCGTCGTGACGCTCGATGATGCTTTTTTAGACCTGATTGATTTTAAGACTTTACTTGGTAATCAAGAAGAACGCATTCTGTCGCTCGTTCCACCACATCTCTCTCCTGTCATCGATGCGTTACGCGATTGCCCGCGAAAACAACGCATCGAGGGGGCATTATTGATTCATGGAGATCAATTGAATTGGTCGCGGAATTTTCTACCCGATCTGTCACAACAACGTGAACCATTACTCTTTTTTGGGCATAGTCACATCAGAGGCTTGTTTCGAAATGGCATCGCCAAACCGAGCCCACTAGGTCAAACTTTATCCATCAAAGGAAAACGGTATGCCGTCAATCTAGGGCCCGTCGTGTTCGAACGAGAATGGTGTCTTTACGATTCAGAGCAACAATCGATCGTGTTCCATCAGGCGAAGTAAGAAGATACGACAAAAGCCGTCGGGCACAGGGCTCGACGGCTTTTGTTCGTGCATCCTATTGATCAGAGATACCGGACAAGTGATGCCTTGACGACATCTACTTGTGTGAAGTTCGTTTCTTCCGCGAATGCTTCGATGACTTGACGGACATCCCCTTGACGACGTACGAAGCTCGTCGGAACCGGTGTCGTACCAACCAGTTGCTCATGCAGACTCGTCAATTGATGATCGTCGATGATCGTCGTCATCAAATCAAGGAACAGCAGAACGTGCAGACGGTTCAAATAATCCCACGGCTTGTCTTCCGAACGGAATTCATTACGTGCGAGCCACTTCTTCAATCCGATCGCATCAATCTGACTCAACGTCTCTGTCGTGCGTGCCGACTTCCAAAGCGTCAACAGTTCCCCAAGTTTTTTCCGCGTCTGTTTCTTGCGCATGAAGAATTCAAAATTGTCTTTCGTCCGTAATGCGTCTCCTTCGATCGGAGCAATCAACTCGGCTTCCGGCGCCGTCACGAAATCGTGAACGAAATCGACAGACTCTCCCGGTAACCAAGCCGCGACTTTCCCGTGAAAATCAGCCATGAAGGTGACCGTTTCTGCCAAAGGTTCCTGCTTCATCTGTGAAGCAGCTTGCTGTAATCGTTCTTTCGTCTCAGTCTTCATAATCTACCTCTTCTTATTCGTGGATTGGTCTTACATTTCTTCTGGAGCGCCTACACCAAGTAAACGAAGACCTTCTGTCAAGACGATCGTGACAGACTTGACGAGTGCAAGACGCGATTGTTTTGCTGCGTCATCTTCGAGAACACGGACATGTCCGTAGTATTTATTGAAGCTTTGTGCAAGATCTAAGACATAACGGCTGATGATTGACGGCTCGCGACGTGTGAACGCGCGATCGATGACCGTCGAGAATTGGTTCAGCATCGAGACGACACCCCATGCATGATCATCGACGCTACCAGCGAATGGTGTGCCATCATAGCCACCTTTACGGAGCAACGAGTGCGCTCGGGCATTCGTGTACTGGACATACGGTCCTGTTTCGCCTTCGAATTTCAACATCTGCTCAAGATCGAACTCGATGTTATTCATCCGTTCGTTTTTCAAGTCGTGGAAGATGACGGCGCCAACACCAACTTGACGAGCCGTTGCTTCGGCATTCGCTAAATTCGGATTTTTTTCCGCGATGTTGTTCTTCGCGACGTCGATCGCTTCTTGTAGTACTTCTTCAAGCAAGACGATCCGACCTTTACGTGTCGACATTTTCTTTCCGTCTTTCATGATCAGACCGAATGGAACATGGTGCATCCCGTCGACGTTCTCAAATCCAAGTTTCTTCAGGACTGCGAACAATTGCTTGAAGTGAAGCGCTTGTTCCCCACCGACGACGTAGAACGCTTGCTCAAAACGGTATGTTTCAAGACGATAGACAGCAGCTGCTAAATCACGTGTCGCATAAAGCGTTGCGCCATCTTTCTTCTTAATCAAAGCAGGCGGCATACCTTCTGCTTCGAGATCGACGACCATTGCCCCTTCAGATTCAACGAGGAGATCTTTTTCTTCGAGCAAATCGATGACGTGTTGCATCTTATCGTTGTAGAAGGCTTCTCCGTTTAAGCTATCGAACTTGACGCCGAGCATCTCATATACACGGTTGAATTCGACGAGTGAGACTTCACGGAACCATGTCCAAAGCGTCGTCGCCTGCTCATCACCTTGTTCGAGTTTTTTGAACCAGAGACGTCCTTCGTCCTCGAGTGATGGATTTGTTTCCGCTTCTTCGTGGAACCGGACGTATAATTTCAACAATTCCTTGATTGGTTCTGCACGGACCGCTTCTTCCTCACCCCACATCGTGTAAGCAACCATCAATTTCCCGAACTGTGTTCCCCAGTCCCCTAAGTGGTTGACACCAACGACGTCATACCCTTTTTTACGTGAGATTTGGTTGAGCGCGTTCCCGATGACTGTCGAACGCAAGTGACCCATTGAGAATGGTTTCGCAATGTTCGGCGATGAGAAATCTGTGACAATCGTCTTCCCATTTGCTTCACTCGAACCAAACGATTCTTGTTCTGTCAGGACTTGATTGACGATTTCTTGCGAGACGACTTCTCGGTTCAAGAAAACGTTGATGTAAGGACCTACAGCTTGAACGTTCGAGAACAGCGGCGCATCGATTTTTTCTGCGAGGTCTGAAGCGATCATGTTCGGTGCTTTACGGAATGCTTTTGCGAGCATGAAACATGGGAATGCCAAATCTCCGTGATCTTCATGTTTCGGTTGCTCGATCAGTTGTTCGATTTGTTCAACCGATAAGGCACCTTCCATGACTTGATGTAATACTTCTGCATACTGCGCTTTATAACTCATCTTTATTTCCTCCTGCTTCATTGATTTTTTGGCAATAAAAAACGCCCCTTGCGCCACGCGCAAAGAGACGGAATGACCGCGGTACCACTCTTCTTGGTGTCATTTTGACACCCACCTTGTTCGGGGATAACGGGGTTCCCCCGGCTACGCCTCTTCCATCAGGAATCGGGCAGCGTCTCAGAAGTGCGTTTCACGATCGGTTCGTCCTCAGGCTTCCACCATTCCCTGATTCGCTAGTTGACGAAAATCAACCGTTACTCTCTTCATCATCGACTGTATTCGATATCTTTCACATTATACGCAATTCTTTCTTTTCTCTCAACCTTATTTTTTTGGTAAATGGCTTATCAAAATTTCCACAATTCGGGTATAGGAATAAAAGATACTTCTCAGGGGGAGGGATGTTTCATGCGCTACTACCAACATGTAGCCCGGACAAGCTGGATCGTCTTCGGTCTCGTCGCCTTGACGTTATTAGTGATCGGCATCGTTCATCCACCAACCTTCCATCCTTCTGTCTCCATCATCAACACGCTTTATTTATTCGGACTCGTTCTCCTGTTTCAGTTCGATAATGTCCGTCGTGGTGGCATTTACTATACATTCCAAGAAGGAATCATCTTATTTTTATTCCTCAATTACGGTTTAACGTACGCCTTGATTTTAAGCCAAATCGGTATTCTCGTCTTTCAATTCATGTCTCACCGAAAAGCGATTCGCTGGAAACGTTTCGTCTACCTCTACCCGATCAACGCCCTATTCGATTTAGTCTATATCTCGCTTCCCGCCTTTGCGTATTATGCGCTCGGTGGTCCGATCGGCTCAAACTTTACGTATACGAAAGCCTTGATTCCTTTCACCGGCTTTTTAATCACCGTTTTCCTTGTCTCTTATTTCCAATGTCTGTTCGTCAATCGCTTCCTCTTCTTGAAATACGATTGGCGCCGTCTCGTGAAGTTGCAATCCCTCGTCTACGGAATCAGCATGTTGAGCGCTTTACTTGGGATCTGGTTTTACGATGAGAGTCCACTCGTCGCGGCTACGGTTTCCGCCTTGATTCTCTTTTTGTTCAAACGTCTGTTGCAAGAGCGTGGTGATTCGCTTGAAGCAAATGATAATGCCAAACGATTTGATGATGCGAAGGAACACTTGTTGATTTCCCGCTTTGAACGCGAGACGATTGATTCGTTACTCCTTGATTTACCGCATCTGCTACCGTTTTCTGAAGGTTGGATCTCAATCCAACAACAGCGAAAACAAGTCATCTATAACATCCGGACGAAACAACCGATTGATGTATTACCACTGTTTCATTCCTTGACAGCCGACGATTTGCATACCCCGATCATCTATGGTCTTCGGTGCGACTGGGGCAACGATATTCAAATCGGATTGCCTGTCGATCGTCACTCGATGCTGGCGATTCCTTCGATTACGAGCGGAGAGGTCGATGTCTCGATCATCCTGTTCCATCAAGTCGCAGATGCCTATGATGCGACGAATGCCGATGAGTTATCTCGTCTGCTCCGTATCTTTTGTCGTGTCTTAGAGCGCTCTCGTGAAACGGTTCAACTCTACACGGAAAGTCGGACCGATGCTTTGACCGAATTACCAAATAGCCGTGCCTTTTATGAACATGGTCGGCAGGAGTTTGCTGCTGACTGCTATCCGCTCTCCGTGATCCTGTTTGATATTGATCATTTTAAACGCGTCAACGATACGTACGGTCATAAAGTAGGCGATCTTGTCCTTCGTGAACTCGGTCGACGTATCCAAGCGATCCAATTGCAACATGATGAGGTCTTTGCTGCTCGTTATGGCGGGGAGGAGTTCGTACTTCTCTTACGAAATGGTAGTCAAGAGGCTGCCATCCAGATTGCCGAGACGGTCCGCCATGCGGTCATGGATCGTCCCTTCCTCGTCGATGGTCACCGACTGTCCTTAACCGTCAGCCTCGGAATTGATACAGTGGAAGAAGGGTATCAACGGACGTTCGAAGAGTCGTTACGTCAAGCCGACCATGCACTCTATGTCGGCGGAAAACACAACGGACGCAACTGTACCGCGCATTATGCAAACCTTTGAAAGGTCGTGACTCTATTGTCGATTACAGAAATTGAAATGACGCTACCGACATCACAAGCCCACCGGACGATTCGGATTCATCGTCCGCCCCATTTAGATCCGAACGAAGCCTTACCGGTGATTTATATGCACGATGGACAAAATGTTTTTAGTGGAGAAACCGCCTCGTTCGGAAAAGGCTGGGAGATTCATCTTGCACTACAACAGACACAAATTCCGGCAATGGTCGTTGCGATTGACAGTCCAGAAGACGGCATGGATCGTTACGATGACTACGCCCCCTGGAGTGACGAAGCTTTACTGATGCGGACTGCCTATCCCTCGCACCGGACGTCAATCGGGGGAAACGGTAAGGTCTACATGGACTGGATTATCCGCGAGTTAAAACCATATATTGACGCCAACTACGCGACACGTCCTGATGATACGACGATGATCGGTAGCTCGATGGGTGGTGTCATCTCGCTCTATGGTTTATTCGCATATCCGGAAGTCATCACGCGTGTCGCTGCTTTGTCGACTGCCGGATGGGCAAACTTTTCCTCACTCCTTGAATTCATCGAGCGTAGTCCGTCTCTATCTGCCGCTCATCGCTGTTATATGGATGTTGGTACTAAAGAAGTGAGCGGTCCGATGACCGAGACAGATTATTTACACACGAATGATGTCTTAGCACGAGCGGTCGAACAGAAACTTACTCAAAGTCGCTATACGATCATCCCGGAAGCGATTCATCATGAAACCGCCTGGGCGAAACGTTTACCGGATATTTTGCGTTACTTATTTCCTTCCTCTTGAGTACACAAAAAGAGTCGGGTGATTTCTTTAAGTAGAAATCATCCGACTTTTAGTCTTGTCTTATACTAATTCTTCTTGTTGCTCTTTTTCATAACGGTTGCGCGGATGCTCCCGGCATTCATCGGAACACGAACGCATGACTTTCGGTTCGCATTCTTCACAGCAGAAGTGCTGTCGATTACATTCCGGGTTTGCACAATTAACATAGCGCGTCTCCGGTTTTCCGCAGTAGTAACATTCTGAGACGACAGACGGATTGACGGCATTGACAGGAACTTGTACACGCTCATCAAAGACGTATAGTTCGCCTTCCCAGTCTTCTCCTTGTGTCTGTTCATCTTTTCCGTACATGACGACTCCGCCTTTCAGGTGGAAGATATCGTCACTCTGTTGCCGTTTACGGAAGTACGCCGTGAATTTCTCACAACGAACGCCACCCGTACAATATGTGAGAACCTTTTTCCCTTCAAACAAATGCTCGTTCTCGTCGAGCCATTCCGGGAATTCCCGTGAAGCATCGACATCGACTTTTACGGCATTCTTGAAGTGTCCGAGGTCATATTCGTAGTTGTTTCGTACATCGAGAATGACGACGTCATCTTGTTTCATCATTTCTTTCCACTCTGCTGGTTCAAGATACGCAGCATGTTCTTCTGGTACATTGAATTCGTCCTCAAAACGCCATGTGACGAGTTCTTTTTTGTAACGGACGAACGTTTTTTTGAAGGCGTGCTCTTCGACTTCATCGATTTTGAATTCGATGTCAGCGAATCGTGGATCCGCCGTCAAGTCCTTCATGTATTGTTCCGTTTGTTCGACCGTTCCAGAGAGTGTGCCGTTGATACCTTCTGGTGCGATCAAGATTCGTCCTTTAATACCGAGCTTTTTACAGTAAGCAAGATGCTCTTTCGTTAGCTGTTCCGCATTTTCGATCGGAACATACTTATAAAATAATAGTACGCGATAAGGTTTCATATTCCTCATTAGCCCCCATGTCAGTTTTTTGCAGTAAAACGAACGTTGGCAAACGAAGCGTCTAGCTATTGACTAGCTGGGAACGCCTGCAAAACGTACCCATTTAAGTATAATACCAACTCCCTTTCGAATGTACAATCCACAATTCCTGAATCCCTTTCAAGGAATTTCATTCCCTTTCTGAATCAGAAAGAGGTAAAATAAAACACAGTAGTACATCTTGCAAGGAGGATTCCGAATGCTCCATACACTTCGTGACTGGATCGAGCAGATGATTTTCTTTCTCCAAGACTTACCTGGAGGAGCTGCCACCGGTTTGATTGCCCCGTTTCTTGAGTCTCTATTTCCTTTCCTGCCACTCGTCCTGATCATTTCCGCGAATGCGGCAACCTATGGTTTTGGTATGGGTGTTCTCGTATCATGGGTCGGGAGCATGCTTGGATCACTCGTCGTCTTCGCTTGTATTCGATATCTATTTCGTCGCCCGGTCACACGTTGGCTTGAAAAACACCATGCCGCGCAACAGTGGATCGAACGTGTTCGTCACATGAGTCCCATCTCACTCGGATTCTTTTTCTCGCTTCCGTTCATGCCTGCGTTCATCATCACGTCCATTTCCGCCATGATTCAGCTATCGCTGCGGACGTATTTGATTGCTGCTGGTGCCGGTCGTTTGATTGTCGTCATCATCTTCTCACTGATCGGAAAGGAATGGTCGACGTTCCTTGAACGTCCGATGCGTCTCGTTCTTCTATTTTTGATTTTACTCGCCATTTGGGGAGTCAGTCGCGGAACGGAAGAGTGGTTAAAGCGTCGCGCCCTTTCAAAACGCGCGGATCATTTACGGGAAATCGAAGACAAAATCGAACGTCCAACTGAAAAATGACTCAAGCCTGTCTATGATTTCATAGACAGGCTTTTTTGAGTTAATTTCGTTTTTTGTCGTACTAGGTCTTTTGAATCATTTTCCAGTGCAATTAATATATAAAAATAACGTTCAAACAATGTTCAATATTGCAAACGCTTACATTAAATTGGTATGACCAATATTAATATAATAATGCGCATTTCTTCTTAAAAATTAGGATAGCTTTTCCAGAAACGACATCCTTATAATGAATTTACATTCATTCTTTAAAGGAGGCGTCCTCATGCATCAAGTGTCCGAAGTTCAAAAAAATGAAGCGACTCAATCCGCTCCAGCAATCGTCGAGAGCGCTACCTTTCAACAATTGATGCGTCAAAAGAATGGCTTCATTCTTCCAGCCATCAGTTTCTGTCTTATTTTTTATTTTACGCTTCCGATTTTAACAAGCTACTTCACGATTTTAAATCAGCCGGTGTTCGGTGATATTACGGGTGCTTGGATCTTCGCTTTTGCTCAGTTCATCATGACGTGGACGTTCTGTATGATGTATAGCAAAAAAGCACGTGCCTTTGATCGACTCGTCGAACAAATCAAGGAGGAGTCGAAATGAATTATACTGCCGTTGCTTTATTTGCTGCGATCGTCGGTTTGACGCTCGTCATTACATACTTTGCTGCTCGTAAAACAAAAACTGCTAACGACTTTTATACAGCGGACGGTGGACTCACTGGTGCACAAAATGGGATGGCGATTGCCGGCGACTATATGTCTGCTGCCTCGTTCCTCGGAATTGCTGGGATGATTGCTTTAGCCGGATTCGACGGATTCTTCTACTCGATCGGCTTCCTCGTTGCCTATCTGGTTGTCTTGTACCTCGTTGCCGAACCACTTCGGAACCTCGGGAAATACACGATGGCGGATATGATTGCCGCTCGGTTCAATGCTTCAAAAGTTCGCGGAGTCGCCGCCATGAACTCAATCGCGATCTCGATTTTCTATATGATTGCACAACTCGTCGGTGCGGGTGCCTTGATTGAACTGTTGTTAGGAATTCCTTACACGACGAGTGTCATCATCGTCGGTATCTTGATGACAGTCTATGTTGTCTTCGGTGGTATGACAGCGACCTCATGGGTTCAAATCATCAAAGCGATCCTCTTGATGGCAGGAACAGCTGTCATCTCATTCATGGTCTTCGCAAAGTTTGATTTCTCGATCTTCAAGATGTTCTCAGAAGTCAAACAAGCGACACCGCTCGGTGATTCATTCTTGAATCCCGGAAACAAGTTCAAGTTACCACTCGATACGATCTCATTAAATCTCGCACTCGTTCTCGGAACGGCTGGATTACCACATATCTTGATTCGTTTCTTTACTGTTAAGGATGCCCCGACAGCTCGTAAATCTGTCGTTTATGCG
The DNA here is from genome assembly GCF_001750115.1 of Exiguobacterium sp. U13-1. NCBI lineage: Bacteria > Bacillati > Bacillota > Bacilli > Caryophanales > Exiguobacterium > Exiguobacterium sp. U13-1. The sequence continues at coordinate 242,027 of NZ_CP015731.1, forward strand.
ACATGGATCATCGGTGCCTTTTACATCTTGACGATCTTCCTCGGCTTTGGTGCCGCTGCTTTCGTTGGTTCTGAAGATATCATTGCTGCCAATGCTGCTGGTAACATGGCGGCACCACTTCTCGCCCAAGCACTTGGTGGCGATTTACTCTTTGCGTTCGTTGCCGCGGTCGCCTTTGCGACGATCCTCGCTGTTGTTGCGGGACTCGTCTTATCCGCAGCATCTGCCTTTGCCCATGATTTCTATAGTCATATTTTACGTAAAGGACAAGCGACGGAAAAAGAACAGATGACAGCAGCACGACTCGCTTCTATCGCCGTCGCCATGATTTCGATGGTACTCGCATTATTCGCACAAACGATGAACGTCGCGTTCCTTGTTTCGCTTGCCTTTGCTGTCGCAGCAAGTGCCAACTTGCCAGTTATTCTCTTGACGATCTTCTGGCGCCGTTTCAATACTGGCGGGGCAGTCACAGGTATGGTCGTCGGGTTATTCTCATCACTGATTCTCGTCGCACTCAGTCCAAATCTTTGGGCAGTCGACGGTTCAGCCTTGTTCGTCGGGGAAGCCCTCTTCCCGTTGACGAATCCAGGAATCGTCTCCATCCCACTTGGTTTCCTCGGAGCCATCGTCGGGACATTGTTGACGAAATCGAACGAAGTTGCCGGTAACTTCGAACGAATCATAGTTAAGGCCAATACCGGTATCGATGCAGCCACGGAAGTCGCCGCGTCAAAAGAATAAGTTCCCCTTAACGGCTCCTTCAACCCCCTTGAAGGAGCCGTCCCCTTTTACATTCTTCTCATTCATTGCCATACTAAGTGGATAATAGAGAAGAAAAGGGAAAGGAAGACTGTACATGGATCTCGCTTTTTATTATTTCTTAATCCTCGGATTTTTCATTGGAATCATCTCCGGCTTTTTCGGAATCGGTGGCGGTATCATTTTAACGCCGCTACTGCTCATTTTAGGATATGCCCCAAGTGTTGCGATCGCGACCAGCCTCATGCTAACACTTGGTTCAACCGTTTCAGGTACAATCTCTCACTTACGCCTTAAAAATGTCGTCTGGCGCGATAGTCTCGTCGTCGGTGGCGTCGGAATCATCGGTTCGACGATCGCGACACCACTCGTCCTTCGTTTAGAGGAAGTTAACGGTGCCCATCTCGTGATCTCGATCGTTTATATCGGACTCTTACTCTACTTCGCGAATAAGTTCTTACGTCCAAAATCGACGACCGGTGAACAGACGGGTTGGAAAAATCGATATCTCGCCCTTGCTTTCACTGGTCTGTTCGCTGGATTCATCTCTTCGCTCCTCGGTGTCAGCGGTGGATTCATCATCACACCGTTACTCGTCGGGATCGTTGGCTATGAGTTGAAACGTGCGGTCGGAACGAGTATTGCTTCCGCGTTACTGATTGTCCTATCGGGACTCGTCAACTATACGGTCGCGAGTACGAATATCGATATTCTCGTTGGGATCATGCTGATTGTCGGCGCCTTGCTCGGAGCACCGATTGGCGCGAAGCAGTTGACGCATTTCGAAAGTCCGTTCGTCAAAAAGTACCTCGGGATTTTCTATTTGACGGTTGCGGTCAGTGTCCTCCTCGAAGTCATCGGCTGGAACGTCGCTTCACTCTCCGTTCTCGTTGCGCTTAGTTTGATTTTCTTACTGACACTCCTCATCTACAGTCGTCGTCGAACGAATGGGTGAATCGTCTCATCAGAAAAGCGGTGATGCCCCCTATCAGGCATCACCGCTTTTTTCCGTTAAGCCACTCGTTTGTGACCGGCTCGTTCATAGTCTCTCGTTTGTTCAATGACTAAGTGTGACAAGAACAACATTCCGATCAAGTTCGGAATCATCATCAGTCCATTCGCAATATCTGCGACGAGCCACAGAGGTTCTAATTGCGCGACTGCACCATAACAGGCTGCGAGCGCAAAGAACACGCGGTATCCTTCGTTGAAGCGTGTCGTACCGCTCAAGTACTCCAAGCACTTCTCTCCATAGACATACCAACCAATGATCGTTGAATAACCGAAGAAGAAGACGGAGAAAGCGACCGTCCATTCTCCAAATGATCCAAGGACACTCGCAAAGGCGGTTGCCGTAAGCGCGGCTCCGGAAAGATTCGCATCGTGTGTCATGCCTGAATGTAGTCCGCCTGACGGATCCCAAAAACCTGTCGTCAGAAGGACGAGTGCCGTCATCGTACAGACGATCAAGGTTACGATGAAAGTACTCGTCATCGAAATCAATCCCTGTTCGACTGGACGCTCACTTTTTGCAGATCCAGCAATCAAGGCTGCCGTCCCAAGTCCTGCTTCGTTCGTGAAAATGCCTCGTGCTACACCGACTTGCATCGCCATCATGATCGATACACCGGTGAAGGCTCCCGCTGGCGCAAGCGGCTGGAAGGCATACTCAAAGATTAAACCAAAGGCTGGTAGAATCTGATCTGCCTTCAATACTAAAAGGACACAAGCGGCACCGATATAAAGTAAGCTCATGATCGGAACGAAGATCGTCGAAATCGCACTGACGCGTTCAAGTCCACCACGAATCGATACATAGACCGCAATTGCAAGCAGAATGCCGAACACTAGCAGCGGCACGTGGAACGATTGCTCGAGTACCGTTGCCATCGCATTCGCTTGCACCGTGTTCCCAACACCAAACGATGCGATCAAACCAAATACCGCAAACAAGATGGCGAGTAGTTTAAATTTAGGTCCTAATCCCTTCTCGATATAATACATTGGTCCACTGACAGCTTCGCCGCGTTCGTTTCGACTTCTGAAGAGAATGGCAAGAAGGCTTTCTACATATTTCGTCGCCATTCCGATTAAACCGATGACCCACATCCAAAAGACTGCGCCCGGTCCGCCCATCGTCAAGGCGACTGCAATCCCTGCGATGTTACCGTTTCCGATCGTCGCCGCAAGGGACGTCATCAACATTTGAAAGCTGCTGATTTCTCCTTCACCCTGTCCTGACTTTTGAACAGACAATTGAAACGCTTGTTTTAGACGCCGAAACTGAAGACCGCGTAAGCGGATCGTAAAGTACACTCCTGTTCCTACCAACAACATCATACTCGGAATCCCCCAGACCCAAGCCGATATCAGACGTAATACTTCCATGCCATTTCATCCTCTCTCTCTTTTCCGAGGCTTACCGTAGCATGTAGTTGTGTTTTCTTACAATACAAAAGAATACCTTTTGTGATTTTACACAATAGAAGATATACTAAAACTATCGATTGAAAGAGAAAGAAGGGAAATTCCATGTTAGAAGCTTCATATCATTCCTTAGACGACTTAGCGGAAGCGATCGGTATTGCCTTGAATGCTCCGATTACGATTGAAGATCGCAATCACCGCCTTCTTGCGTACAGTACGCATACGGCTGATACAGACCCTGCCCGTGTCGCGACGATCATCGGTCGTCGGGTACCGGAATCGGTCATCGACCAACTCTGGAAAGATGAAGTCATCCAGAGCCTTGCTACACAGGATGATCCACTCATCATTTCTGCACGCACCGGTGTCGGACTGAATGACCGTGTCGCCATTGCGATCAAACAAGATTCAGAAATTCTCGGCTATATCTGGTCGATTGCGCGAAGCACTCCATTTACTCCTTCGGAACTAGCCGATTTAAAGAAAGGGGCTCTACTTGCTCAACGTCAGTTGCTGGCAATCGACATGCAGAAAAAACGGAAGGAAGAGCAGACGGAACAGTTCTTCTTCGAGTTATTACATGAAGAACTATCCGAGTCGGAAATCCTGAAGATGTTCTCTAAACTACATGTCGCACCACCTGGCATCAGTCGCTTGACGGTCATCCGTTTTTCGGAGGCGATCACACCACGTCTCGCCGATCGTCTGCGCTATTTATTGACGATTCAGCAGACGGTTCGTCCATTACTTTACGCATATGACGAGACGGATTTCATCTTGTGGATCAGCACAAACGATCGCGATGCGGAACAAGAACGCCTGCAGTTCGACGCCTTCATCCAGTCGTTCCGTCAATTGCTCGCGGAGCGATTCGATTATACGGATTTCGTCGCGGCAAGTAGTGAAGTCTTCACCGGCGTCCAAGCGATTCCCGAACGCTATGAAGAAGCGGGCATCGTCTTGCGTTTAAAAGATGCCTTTCCATTTGAGCTGAAGAACGTGACCCGTTACGAACGCCTCGGCTTATTCCAGCTCTTACCGATTTTCTCGGAACGTCTGCGACGACGAACGGTTCGCTTGGAAGAAATCGAACGGCTGCGTGCTTACGATGTGAAGCATGCTTCCTCTTTATGTGAGACGCTAGAATGGTTCCTTCATTATGATGGGAACGTCAAGCAAGTCGCCTCCCATCTCCATGTCCATCCGAATACAATCCTCTATCGGATGCGACGGATCGAGGAGGAAGCGGGCATTCGAATGGAATCTTTACCCGAACGCTCCTTACTTTATTTGTACCTAAAAGCAGACCGATATCCTTTGTGATTTTACACAAAGGATATCGGTTATTTTTGAAAACGCCGATAAAGTAGAACGCTTTCATTTCTCGTATACTGAAGAAGAAGAGAAATTGATTTGTTTATTTGCGAAAGGGGATCGCGTTCACATGATCATTGGAGTATTAAAGGAAATCAAAAACAACGAAAACCGTGTTGCATTAACACCTGCCGGGGTAGCAGCGTTACATGCACAAGGACATCGTGTCATCATTGAATCAATGGCAGGTATGGGGAGTGGCTTCACGAACGAAGAGTACGTCAAAGCCGGTGCTGAAATCATCGCGACTGCTGCTGAAGTCTGGGCAACAGCCGAACTCGCTTTAAAAGTTAAAGAGCCGATCGCTTCAGAGTACCAATACTTCCGTCCGGATCTGACATTGTTCACGTATCTTCACTTAGCGGCTGAGCCAGAATTGACACGTGCACTTGTGGATTCGAACATCACAGCAATCGCTTATGAAACGGTTGAAAAGAACCGCACACTTCCATTGTTAACACCAATGAGTGAAGTCGCAGGACGTATGGCATCCCAAATCGGTGCACAGTTCTTGGAAAAACCACACGGTGGTATGGGCATCTTGCTTGCTGGTGTTCCTGGGGTTCGCCGTGGAAAAGTAACAGTCATCGGCGGCGGTGTCGTCGGAACGAATGCCGCGAAACTCGCTGTCGGTCTCGGTGCAGATGTCACGATCATCGATGTTAGTCCAGAACGCCTTCGCCAGTTGGATGATATCTTCGGTAACTCGATCAACACGTTGATCTCAAATCCGTACACGATTGCTGAAGCTGTCGCTGAGAGTGATCTCGTCATCGGTGCTGTCTTGATTCCAGGTGCAAAAGCACCGAAACTCGTTACTGCCGACATGGTCAAACGCATGAAGCCGGGCGCTGTCATCGTTGACGTTGCCATCGACCAAGGTGGTATCTTCGAAACGGTCGACCGTATCTCGACGCATGATGACCCAACATATGAAAAATTCGGTGTCGTTCATTACGCAGTCGCGAACATGCCGGGTGCCGTTCCACGTACGTCTACACTTGCATTGACGAACGCAACGCTCCCGTATGTCCTTGAACTCGCGAACAAAGGCACACACCGTGCGCTTGCTGAAAACGATGCTCTTGAAAAAGGATTGAATGTCGCACAAGGATTCGTCACGTACGAAGCGGTCGCACGCGATCTCGGATACACGTACAAATCCGTTGAAGATGTGCTTCACCTACACGCATGATCTTGAAAGTACAAATAGTCGATGATTCCTTTTCGAGGAACCATCGACTATTTTTTATTACTTCTTGAGGCACCACTCGGCTTGTCATATGATGAGAAACGAAGACTTATGATTTTGAACTAGTAGAGGGGATCTCATTATATGACACAAACCATAACCGCCCATTCTCATGAACTCCAGAGCCACGTCGCTGAAGTAGCGTTACTCGAAGCACTATCATCCGATACAGAAGAGAGCGTACGTATTGCCGCAACCGAGCGCTTACGTGTTCTTGTCCCATCTCATCCATTGCTCAACATTGCTACAGCCCATTCCCTTTATTTCAAGAACGAACACACTCAAGCGCGCCGGCTGATCGAAGAGACACATCAGCAACTCGGCGAACATGTGCAAGGATATATACTCCTCGGTATCATCAGTGAAGAGGAAGGGTATATGCACGAAGCAGAACAGTTTTTCCTTTCGGCCATCGCACGGTTCCCTGAAGAGCCGGCAGGACATCGTTTCCTTGCCGTCCATTACAATCATCGTCAATTTTATGGGGAATCAGCCGTTCATGCGTTTACATATTTAAAGAAGGTTGGCGCATCTGGAATCGATACACTGATGGCCATTGATTCCATCCAACAACTGGACGGTCATTCGATCGACATGTTGGAAGCACTCTATGCGTTAATCATCGGCGTACCTCATCTCGACAAAACCGCCGTCTTTCATGCGACAGCTTCTGTCAATCAAAGCATTCAATATGAGATGCTGCATGCTACATTGCGCGAAGACAGCGACGAGACCCTCTACGCCAAGCTCGACGAATGCCTTTCTAACATGCTCGAGCACGGCTTGTACGCAGCTGTTTACGACGATTCCGAAGAAAAGATCTATCGCCATGTTTTTCGGGACATGTGTCGGGATATGACCATTCGTCATGCAGGTTGGCGCGCGTACCCAGACTATATTCGACTACGTTTTCTCTATTTCAAACAATTGTTGCTACGCGACTGAACGTTAAAAAGCAAACGCAACGAGTGCCGCGATCGTCCAAGGCAAGATCAAATTGTCGAGATCGCGATATGAGATGGCTTCGATCAAGGCTGCGATGTTCGCAAGCAAGAAGCCATAACTGACAGCGAGCCAAACCGGTTGTCCATAAAATAAGAACGTCACGGTCAAAACGAGGAATGACGCCAAAAACAGGGCGATACTTCCTTCAAAGGATCGTTTCGTCTCACCACGGACGTAAAACGTCTTCCCATAGCGTTTTCCGACGAGAGCAGCGAGACCGTCGCCCCAAGCAAGCACCATGCTTCCCGCAACGAGCGCCATCGGCTGTCGTTCGAAGAAGAACAGGACGAGTCCCGCTAGAGCGAGTGGGTAATAGACCGTTCCGTAAGAAGGACGATCGACGTCGTGCATCTGACCGATTCCTTTTCGTAGCGTCAGTAGATTAACGACTGCAAAGAATAATAACGGTACAATCGCAACGTACCAGTGATCCAGCCATAGTAGCGCAAGAAACACCCAGTGACCAACTGCAATATGAATCCATTTCCGAACCGTCTCGGGAGAAAAGCCGAAACGGCGTCCAATGACTTCCAGGATGACGAGAACTAGCCCGACGATTCCAATCGTGCCAAGAGCAGCTATCCATTCCATCGTCATTCCCCCTTTCTTTCCTATTATTTATTGTACGTTGTTTCAGTTGCCATTTGCCCTATTGAACCTTCATTTGATAACATAAGGTCAAATGACGTCCTAGAGAGGAAGTTTTGGAAATGTATGATGCTCAAGCAGTACAAACATTATCAAGTTGTCTGCAACGCTTGAACGAAGGAAAAGGAATCGAACCCCTCGTCGCAACGGAAGGCACAGAATTGCCGAAGGTCATCAATCGCTTGAAGCAATTCGATCCATTAAAAAATGGTCTATCCATCAATGAAATCGTTCATTTGGCAAATGCCCTGATCGGCGAACATATGTCAGCGACGACGATTCAGAACTGGACGAAACGTGAAGTCCGGGACATCATCGGCGTACCGCATCGCGGAAAGAAGTACTCGATCAATCAGGCTTCGATCATCTATCTGCTAGATGATTTAAAACACCTTTTCTCGTTAGAAGAAACACGGGAACTGCTGACAATCGTCTTCAAGAATCCGAATATCGATGAGGATGATTTAATCAGTCCGCTTAATTTTTATCTCGTCTACACGCAACACGCGGAGACAAGTGGTCCAATCGAATTGACGGAGAAGCGTCTGAGACGCTCACTCGAGCGTATTAACGCTTACCGCCCTGAAACTGTCCACGTCCTGCAACTGTGTCTCTATGCCCGTCGTGTATCGCATTTGACGCACGAAGCGAAACAACGTCTCCATCATGTTCTGCAAACGACATGATGAAAAAAAGATGCCATCCATGTCATGGAAGGCATCTTTTTTTATTTAGACGGCTGTCAGTGATTTATAGTGGACGTTGTTCGTCAGACTTTTCAAGACAGAGAGTAGTTCGTACATCGAGAGTTTGTCTGCATCCTTGACGAGACGGTACTCATCACCGTCTTGCAACAATTCCGCAACGACTTCTCCAGCTGCACTCCGTACGGAGAATTTTCCTTTTGTCAGGTCGAAGGAAATCGTGAACGTACCACGCTCATACACGTTGTACTCACATTTCTTCGAGAAGAGCGAAAACTTCTCACGCATTTGACCTACCTCTTGTCCATCATGGTTCATCACGACCCATTTCTTACACGTCGGAATGAACTTACCAAACGCTACCCCTCTACCTTCACCATTCATTACTTGAACACGACCATTCTCGTCGTGTTGAACCGCACCGATCATTTGGTGCGCTTCATCATAAATCGCGGCATGACCTTGCGAAAAAACGCAACCCTGCACATAGACAACTTTGCGCAACAGAAATTCTCCTCTCACTGCTAAAACGTGCTGGTTTTTCGTCCCCAGTTTATTTAGACATCCTGTATAGTTTAACTTTCTTTATCTGTATGATATTTCGTTAACGAAAATGATTATTGCACCGTTTCTCCAAATTGACAACCCCCTTTTGTCGACAATCATTCGACATGTTCAATGCAGGTTCATCTCCTTTGCAAATGCGAGCAATTCTTCCCGATCAATGAGGCGAACCTGATTTGGTTCCGCTAGCTGATACGCGGCTTCCGTAAAGGTCGAATTCGTAACGACCCATCCCTCATCCATCCCGTAAAATGGAACCGAGGCAGCGACCTGTTGAACCGCTTCGAGCCCTACAGCCGCACTATATCGCTTTGCCTGGATGGCAATCTTATACCCTCGTTCATCCTCTATCAACAAATCTGCTCCGAAGTCGCGTGAAGCAGGTGTCAACTCGACCCGATATCCAGCTGTTTCAAATAAATCGGCAAGCCATTCTTCAAATTCTCGTCCTTCCATTCGATCGAGTCGTTTTTCAAGCGACGGCGTTAAAATGGACAAAAGAAGAAAAAGGATACACCCTACTATACTGATGATTAAGATTAAAGGTTCCCAAGAACTCGAAAAAAAATAAGTTCCGAAAATTCCTATCATTGCAAACAAAGCTGCTAGTAACAATCGTTTTCGTTTCAATCGTTTCATCGTGCTTTTCCCCTCTACTGTATCGTGACCTTTTTTTCACTATACTAAAATTCTTCATCGGTTGCTTCCTTCAACAGGAAACACGACTCGTCTTGCAGAAGTAAACTAACGAGGAAAGACTGTCTTAAAATTCATGGTCGAAGACCAGTCAGGAGGTAGCTCATGGCAGAACATTCATCTCCTTCATCGCTACGAATCATTCACGCGACGTTACGTGCTATGAAAGACCCCGTTCTTCTAGTCGATGCAAATGGAAAAATTCAATTTCATAATGATGCTTTTCAACACCAGTTCATGAACACTCCGAATATCGAAACCGTTCAGGAGCTGTTTCCCATCACGGATGATTTCTTTCCATTACAGAAGGAAGCCGTCGTTTCAACGACACATCAATTAACAGTCACAGCGATTGAAGCGACGGACTATTTTCTTGTCCATGTCGCTCCCTTGAAAATCGAGGACTTATTCAATTCAACACTAGATACTGCTCTATTCATCACCGACTCGGCGTTTCGGATTCAAACTTGTAACGAAGTGGCAAGCACCTTATTCCGTTTCGAGCATGCCGAAGACATCATTGGTCTCCAAGCGACGATTCTACATGATGCGAAGGAAATCGCTACCCGCCGTCAACATCTCGAACAATTGAACTTAAAAGACTTATCGGACGCGCAACTGTTTTTACTGCATGGACGGGAAGCCGAAAATGAATGGACCTATCATCGTTTGGATGGCTCAACGTTCCATGGACGCCTTTATATGACACGGTTGCCAAACGATACGTACTTCCTGCTCATTCAGGACATCACACCGCAAAAACAAATCGAATGGCATCTGACGAAAAGCGAACGCCGCTTCCGACTCTTCTCGGAATCCGTCGTTGAAGCCGTCATCTTTCATGACCACGGCATCATCATCGATGCCAATCGCGCAGCAGAAGTCATTTTCCGGACGAAACTCGAGAAAATGAAAGGCAAGACGACACTTGAATTGATTCATCCGGATCATCACGCGCGTGTCTTACAACGCATCGAGGAGCATCGAGAAGAACCATACGAAGTCCTCGGTCAACGTGCCGACGGAACTTCTGTCGAAATCGAAGTGTTTCCGCGTGAAATCATCTACAACAACATCCGGATGCGTGTCGCCGTCGTTCGTGATATTACAGAACGAAAAAAGATTGAAAAAATGCTTGAACGCGAAAAAAATGCCATCATGCGTCAGCGTGATATCACACAATCGATTCTTCAGGCATCCAATGAAGGTTTCCTACTGACAGAAGAGGATGGGAGTTTCATCTTCATGAACGTCAAAGCACGCAAATTACTCGATGTCCCAGGCATTGCACCAAGTAAGATTCAAGAACGAATCAGTCTGATTCCGAATCTCGATTTGAACACTCGATTCGAGATGCTCCGACAAGTAGAAGAATTACTCGCCGGAAAACATTCTGAACTATCGTTTCGTTTCACGTTACAGCGACCAAATGAGTCCAGCCCACTTTATTTCGAATTTTATGCGACTGCGATCAAAAAGGAGAAGAGCCGCATTTCTCGTCATGGCTTCCTATTTGTTTTCCGTGATCGGACAGAGGAAGCGAAGATGGATCAAGTAAAGGACGAACTCGTCAGTACAGTATCGCATGAGTTGCGCACGCCGCTGTCCTCCATTCTTGGCTATATGGAATTACTACGATATAAAAAACAATCGGCTGATCGAATCGAACGGTATGTTGAGATCGTCCACGAAGAGACGAAACGATTAACGACGCTATTAAATGAGTTTTTAGACATTCAACGTCTAGAAGGTGGAAAACAGGAGTATACCTTCACGTCGTTCTCGTTACGCGATCTTCTCGCATCAACCGTCGATGCCTATGGCGAAACCGTCGAGACGCATCGGATTGATCTAGAACTACCAGAGGATCCTGTTCTGATTTTTGCGGACGAGCACAAAATCAAGCAGGTGATCTTGAACTTGCTTTCGAACGCCATTAAGTATTCTCCACAGGCGGATCATATTCGAGTCATTCTTTCAGCCAATCCGGAACAAGCAACGTTCTCTGTGACAGATCACGGACTCGGTATTCCACAAAATGCTTTTGAAAAGCTCTTTACGAAATTTTACCGGGTTGATAACTCAGACATCCGGAAAATCGGCGGAACCGGACTCGGACTTGCCATCTGTAAGGAAATCATCGAATCGCACGGAGGTGCGATTTCCGTTGAATCAGAAATCAATGATGGTTCGACTTTCACCGTTGTACTCGAACGTGATCCAAGAAAGGAATGGAATTGATGCGGACCTACTTTATGACGGGTTTCCCCGGTTTTTTAGCGACCAAACTGATCGAACAACTGGCACGTGTTCCGGACCAAATCGCTTGTTTTCATTTGCTTCATTTACCGTCAGAGCGAAACGCAGCTGTTAAGCGACGCCAGGATCTTCTAGAACGTACATCCTTACGATCGGAGCAACTTGTATTGCACGAAGGCGATATCACGGTCGAACAGCTTGCTTTATCATCAGAGGCGCGGATGATGTTGCAACAAGACGTCACACACATCTTTCATCTCGCGGCGCTATATGATTTAGCAACAGCATATGAACCCGCCTTTCGAATCAATGTGATCGGTACCGCGAACGTGACACAGTTTGCTCATACGTGTCGGACCTTAGAGCGCTACATTTACTTCAGTACAGCGTATGTCTCGGGTCTTCGTTCCGGAATGGTTCTAGAAGATGAGTTACAAGCAAGTGCCTTTAAAAATGCTTATGAAGAAACGAAATATTTAGCAGAGGTACGTTTCCGTAAAGAAATCGGAACGATTCCCTATACAATCATCCGTCCTGGGATCGTCGTCGGTCATTCCGAAACGGGCGAAATACCGAAGTGGGATGGGGTGTATTTTGTTCTGAACGCGATGCGTCTCCTGCAATCCTTCGCCCCTCTTCCGTACCCAGGTCGAGCAAACGCACTCGTCAATCTCGTGCCCTATGATTACGTCATTGAAGCGACCGCTTATCTCAGTCATGCACCGGTCGGAAGAAATAAGACCTATCATCTGACGGATCCATTCCCACATGGCGCACGCGCGATTTTTGAGATGTTACACGTCGCCTATTATGGACGTTATCCGCGCGGAATCGTTCCGTTTCGACTCGTTAGCACGGCATTGACTCCAGCTGTCGCGAAACGACTTCAGATGCAACGGCAGACACTTGACTACTTCATTCATCCCGTTCAATATGACACGACACATGCCTTACGTGACTTACGGGACACTGGTATTATTTGTCCAGACCTTGCAGAAACGATGCCTCGACTCGTCCAGTATTACCAAACACACGCAACACACTAAAAAAGTCCAATCGTTCTTCCACAAGGGAAGTCGATTGGACTTTTTAAATCGGTTACCCGATCAACATATTTTCTTTTGGATAACGAATCGTCCGGTCTCGTTGCGTCGCGAACGTGAACAGAATCGTCAAGGAGCCGACACGTCCGAGTAGCATCATGAACATGATCAAAAACTTACCAAAGCTATTGAGCTCAGCTGTTACGTTCAAAGAAAGACCAACTGTTCCAAATGCCGAAACGGTCTCAAAGAATAGACCAATAAAGGAAATATTCGGCTGGGTCAATGCCAGGAACGTCGTGATCAAAGCGATGAACAATAAACTGAAGACAGCAATCGCATATGCCTTTTGAATCGCTTGCGTCTGAACAGTCCGTCGCATCAGAACCGTTTCACGCTGTCCGCGTATATACGTCCAGACATTCTTCAAGATGACCGCTGCCGTCGTGACCTTGATCCCGGAACCTGTTGATGCGGAACCTGCCCCGATGTACATCAAAACCATCATCAAACCGATCGAGAGCGGCACCATCGTCGTTAAATCGATCGTCTGGAAACCAGCCGTTCGTGTCGTGACGACTTGAAAGAACACGATATGGAGCGCACTGAAGAACGAGTCATCTTTTAATGAACCCAAGTTCGAAACCCACTCGTAGAGCATCATTGCTAAAACACCTAGTCCATTGATGACGAGTAGTGATAGCACCATCAATTTAGAATGGAGCGAAATTTTCTTGAAGTTTCGTTTACCAGCGATATCCGCGATGACCGTAAAACCAAGACCACCAATCATCAAGAGCGCTGCAATCGTCAGAATGAATGTCGTATCTTGTTGGAAACCGATTAGATTATCACCCCAAAGTGCGAATCCTGCATTGTTGAAGGCAGATACGGCGTGGAACAAACCGTAATAGAGTGCTTTTCCGAAGCTGTATTTGTATTGAATGAACAAATCAAGCGCAATCAAAAACATGCCGACGATCTCAACGAGGACCGTCGTGACGATGATATTACGAACGAGACGAATCGTTCCGCCCGGACTATCGAGATTAAACATCTCTTGGATAATGATCCGCTGACGAATCCCGATTTTTCGTCCCGTGACGCTGAGCAAGACGAGCGCGATCGTCATGAATCCAAGTCCACCGACCTGAATTAAGAGCATCATGATGATTTGACCGAGTAAATTATAGGATTCGGCAATATTAATCGGTGACAGTCCTGTGACGGTTCCTGCCGATGTCGCAACGAATAGGCAATCGATGAATGACACATCTTGCCCCTCTTGCTGCGAGATCGGAAGCCACAATAAAAAACCACCCAGTAAAATCGTCAATGTAAAGCCAGTTGCGATAAAACGTGCCGGTTTATCGAACAGCTGATGATACATCAATTCACCTAAACGCCCGAAGCGTGCGAGTCGTGAACGTCTTTTATGCGAGAACATCTTACTCCCCCTAGATTGTTTTCAGACAGAATTGTCTTTATCATACTCCCTCGAATTAAGAAGTTCTATCGAAATATGCAATCGACTAAACGTTTTCGTATTTTTTTGGTAAACTAGATAAAAGTGGACGTGTAATCATTAAAGGAGGTTGAGGGAAACAGTGGACCCTAAGACGGCTGATCATTCGATTGAGGATGTCTGGCGAAGGCTGGAACGACAATCACAATGGATGCCTGCGCAATTGTATTATCAATTCGAGGAACTCTTATCATTACATTTGGAGCAACCGATTCTAAATGAATTGTATCAAGTGTTAAAAAAATACGACGTACTGACCGATATAGAGCGTGACGAACGAAACGAAAGCATTCAAATGCTAATCGACGAAAACGGCGCTTGATTCTCGGTTTTTGGATTTCCGAGCAGAAGAAGTGTCTTCTGCTCTTTTATTTTTCGTTCCTATACGGATTACATACAGAAAGGTGGCACACATCAATCATGGATATCGTGTCGATCATCGGGATCATTCTTGGTCTCATCACACTAGTCGGAGGTATGATCTTAAAAGGTGCGCCTCCCGTCGCTTTACTTAACCCAGCAGCCCTCGTCATCATCTTCGTCGGGACAGCAGCTGCCATCATGATTTCCTTCCCGAAGGAACGATTGAAAGTCTTACCTGCCTTGTTTAAAGTCATCTTATTCGAACAAAAGCTGATGACAAAACAAGTGTTGCTCGGACAATTTTTGACACTCTCGACACAAGCACGTAAAGAAGGTCTGTTATCTCTCGAGTCAGCACTTGAAGAAGTCGATAATGCCTTCATGAAGCGTGGCGTCATGATGGTCATCGATGGACAACCATCCGAATATGTCGAGGACGTCATGACACGTGATCTCGAAAACATGACGGAACGCCATCATGCAAATGCGAACATTTTCACGCAAGCCGGTACTTACGCACCAACGCTCGGGGTTCTCGGTGCCGTTGTCGGTCTCGTTGCCGCCTTATCCGATTTATCGGATATCGAAAAATTAGGTCACGCCATTTCAGGTGCCTTCATCGCAACACTATTCGGGATTTTCACCGGATACGTCCTGTGGTTCCCGTTCGCAACGAAGCTGAAGCAAAAATCAGCGAACGAGATTCAATTATACGAGATGATGATTGAAGGGATTCTCTCGATTCAAAACGGTGAATCACCGAAAAACTTAGAGGATAAGCTACTTGTGTACTTGACACCGAAGGAGCGTGCGAACTATGAAGCGGAAAAAGAAGCCGCATGACGAACATATCTCCGAAGGCTGGTTAATTCCGTACGCCGACTTATTGACCTTACTTCTGGCACTCTTCATCGTACTTTTTGCTTCGAGTAATGTCGATGCCGTGAAGCTAAAAGCGATGTCCCAATCGTTTAGCTCTGTCTTCAACGGTGGCTCAGGAATGATCACGAACAGCTCACTTTCTACTCAAGAAGAAGAGGATTCGAAAAAACTCGATGCGCGGACGAAGGCACAAAGCTATGAAATCGCAGAACTCGAAAAAATCAAAGAAGAAGCCAATCAATACATTAAGAATGAAAAACTTGAAAAAGACATCAAGGTCGAAATCACGAATGAAGGACTCGTCTTTACGATTCGCGACCGCGCACTGTTCTCACCAGCTCAAGCAGAAGTAAGAGGACGCTCGCTTCAAATCGCAGAGGGGATGAGTGCACTACTCGTCAAAGCCGGGCAACGTCAGATTCAAGTGTCTGGACATACAGATAATATTCCAATCAACACAGCACAGTATCCGTCGAACTGGGAACTGAGTGCGGACCGGGCGATCAGTTTCATGCGTGCCTTACAACGGAATCCAAAGCTTGAACCAAAACGCTTCACCGTCAGCGGTTACGGTGAATTCCAACCAATCGCGTCCAATCAAACCGAAGCAGGTCGCAGTCAGAATCGACGCGTCGAAGTGTTGATTCGACCATTGATCGACTTAAAAGCGAATGTACTCGACGAAACAAAAGTCGAATCCTGAACGTAAAAAAGCTCCTTCGTGGTTGCCTCGAAGGAGCTTTTTTTAATAATACGGACGAATCATGATATAGACGATGACACCGGTCAAACTGACGTATAACCAAAGCGGCATCGTAAAGCGTGTCCACTTTTTATGCTTCTCGAAGTTTTGATTCACAGCGTGCGCGAGTGACATCAAGACAAGTGGAACGATGACTGCAGCTAGGATGATGTGCGTAATCAGGATAAAGAAATAGACAGGGCGAACGAAACCTTCGCCCCCGAATTTCGTCGATTCACTGACGGCGTGATACGTGACGTACGAAATTAAGAATAAAGTCGTCGTCATCATCGCACCACCAATGAAGCGACGATGATTCACCCGATTGCCACGACGAATGGAAATCCAAGCGCCGAGCAACAGCATGAAGGTAAAACTATTGAAGATGGCATTCAAAAAAGGAAGCAACGTCCAATCGAATCCTGAATCAACTTGTACTGGTGGCGCAAAGAATAAAAGGGCCACGAGCAAATTGATGACAAGCGTCAGCAGGATGACGAGCGGAACGAAATTCCGTTTAGTAGCAGGTTGTTGCATGAATCATTCTCCTTGTTTCCAGTCGAAATAACGTTTCAACCATTTTGGGATCGGACCAGCGAATAGACGTTCACGCCAGTAGACATCAGCAGCACGCTGAACAGCAGCACCACGGATCGGATATGGGTGGACGACACGCGACAATTGACCGACCTTATCTTTACGTGCCATCGCATAGACGACTTCTTGCATCCACTCACCCGCTTGTTCTCCGATTGCATGTGCTCCAATCAGTTTTCCACGCTTATCGGCGATGAGCTTGACGCGCCCTTCTGTCTGACCATTGATGACGAAACGATCGACTTCATCGAGACCGGTCTGATAGACCTTGATCTCCCCATGTTTCTTGCGTGCCTCGTCTTCCGTCAATCCGAGATGGAATAATTCAGGCGTCGTGAATGTGACCCATGGAACCGCCCGATAATCCGGCTTCGTCCGTAGACCGAATAAAGCATTCGTGACGACCGTTTTTCCTTCAAGCCCTGCGACATGCGTAAATGGGAGCGAGTTGATCGTATCTCCGACCGCAAAGATGTGTCGTTGACTTGTGCGAAGTGAACCATCGACCTGGACGAATCCTTTTTCGACGTGTACACCAGCTCGATCGAGACGTAGTGCTTCGATGCGTGGCTTACGACCGACCGCGACAAGCACGGCATCCGTTTCGATGACACGTGATTCGCCGTTCGCTTCGACCGTCACTTCGATGCCCCCCGCCGACTTGCGGACGTGCGTGACCTTCGTATCGAGATGTAATGTCAATTCTTGTTCGAGCTGACGTTGAATGACTTCGACCATGTCGCGATCTTCTTTTCCGAGTAACGTCTTCATACCCTCGATGACCGTGACTTCTGTTCCAAGATGCGCATACGCTTGCGATAACTCAAGACCAATCGCACCACCACCGATGACGAGCAGTCGCTCCGGACGCTCCGTCAATTCGAAAATCGTCTCGTTCGTTAAATAATCAATCGTATCGAGTCCGTCAATCGGTGGAATGATTGGTTGCGATCCCGTCGAGATCGCAAACTTCTCACCTACGACAAGCTGTCCCGCCACTTCCACTTCATGAGCACTGAGGAATGTCGCTTCTCCGATATAGACATCGACACCAAGGTCTTCGAACCGTTTCGTTCCATCGTGTGATTGAATGATGTTACGTGCCCGATCGACGCTTGCTTTCGTTTTAGAATAGACCGCGTCTCCGTTCAGCGTCACATTGTACTTTTCAGCCGTCCGCTTCATGACATGAACATCGTGCGCCGCTTCGATCAAAGCCTTTGAAGGAACACAACCGTAGTGAAGACAATCTCCACCTAGATGCGTATGGCGTTCGATCAGGGCGACGTGCGCGCCGAGACTTGCTGCACCGGCAGCAATCGTCATTCCGGCCGCACCACCACCGATAACAACTAATTGATAGGTCTTCATCGTGAGCCCTCCTCATAACGACGTGTGATGTCTTCCATTCGTTTACGGTTGACGCCCCAGTCGGAGTACCCGACACGTGATGCCGAACGGAAGTGAATCACCTGTGCGGCTTCATCGAAGTAAAATTCGACGTCATCCTTGAAGCGAAAGACTTTACTCGTGAAGATAGCGTGAATGTATGTTCCTTCTTCCTTGACGACTTTGACGCGGTCGAGGCTTTGAAGGATGCGTAAGAGTTGAAACTTCGAATCTGCAAGCGTTCCTTTGAACGGGAGCGGTCGCATTTTCATTTCCTGTAGATCGGTTTGAGTAGATACCGCGTTCGGTTTTCCGGAGAGCGGTTGAAGCGTACCATTTGAAACACCAAGTGCCATGACTGATTCCTCCGTTTCCTATCATCTGATCCATTTTGTAATATAATCCACTTAACTTTACCAGTTTCTGTTTCACTCTGCCCGTCTCAGTGTTTACGCTTTCGTGACAGGTAACAGAATCGTCGCAATGACGCCACCTTCCGGCTGATTATCAATGAATAGCTTGCCTTCATGTGCTTCGACGAGTTCTCGACAAATCGATAGTCCGAGCCCTGTTCCGCCCTTTCCTTTTTGCACTTGATAGAACTTTTCTGTGACGTGACGTAAGTGCTCTTTCGGAATGCCGGGACCTTCATCACTGAAGGAGAGGAACAACACACGCTCTGAACGAACGAGTCGAATGGTGATCGTGCCACCGACTGGAGAAAAGCGGATCGCATTATCAAGCAGGTTCAAGAAGACTTGTTTTAATCGGTTTTCATCGTATAAACCAACGACTTGCGCCGGTAACTTCTGTACGATCTGGACATTTTTTTCTTCTAGCTTTTGACGAAGTTGCGCCGTCACGGTCTCGATGATTTCTGTCAAATTGACTTCCTGACGATATAAGACGAGGCGACTCGTCTCGAGTTTTGAGAAATCGAGTAACTGCTCAACGAGCGAAATCAAACGCTCCGTCTCCGAATGAATGATGCCCATCCCAAGCGACGCCTCTTCCGGCAACTGATCCTGTTCGACGAGTAACGTTTCACTCCAGCCTTTGATTGATGTCAGCGGTGTCCGCAATTCATGAGAAATACCAGAAATGAATTCATCTTTCAACGTTTCCTGCTGTTTGATCTGTTGCCCCATATAATTGATCGTCCGCGCTAATTCTCCAAGCTCGAACGAGTATTCCTCGTTCACCTTGACGTCGTAATGCTGTTTCGCGATTTGGTCCGATGCACCGATGACTTCTTGAATCGGTCGGACGATCGACGAGACGAGACGTGAGGAATAGATGAAGGCAAGTCCCCAAATTACTGTACCCAGGAGGACGATCGCTAAACAAATTTCGATCACACGTCGGTCGATTCGCTCAAGCGACGTCGTATAACGAAGCGCTCCCGTCGTCTGACCGAACGACACGACAGGTTCTGTTACTTCCAGTAAATGTTCTCCCGTTGTCTCATCGTCATATCGTTTCGTGACGGTCTGTCCCGCCCTTACTTGATTGACCGCCTCTCGCGTCAACTTCCGTTCTGAGATGAATCCAGTCGAAGAGTAACGCGGAATCCCTGTCGCATCCAACACTTCGATCTCAGCGTCTGGATAAGCGTAAGAGTCGAGTACATCATGGATCGTCGCTTCTGAATCGGCGTAATCATAAGCAAGACCGCTATTCGCAAATAAGACAGCACTCGCATTCGCATGACGTTTCAAGACATCCGTCGCCGTCACGTAGTAATAGTTATAGGTCACGAACGAGAGGATCCCGATGACGAGTAAGACTGTCACCGTGATAATCGTCATGAACCGCATCAATATCTGGCGCTTCATTCTTCGTTACGCCACTTGTATCCATGCCCCCACAATGTTTCGATGAACTTCGGTTCCGCTGGATTCTCTTCGATTTTTTGACGAAGACGGCGAATGTTGACATCAACCGTCTTCCGATCACCAAAGTAATTCTCACCCCATACCGCATCGAGTAACTCATCTCGCGACATGACTTGATCTTCGTTTTTGATGAAGTGGCAAAGTAAATCATATTCAGTTGGCGTCACTTCGACGTCGACACCTTCTTTTTGGACGCGCTTCGCCCCTAAATCAATCCGGAACGGTCCAGAGACGAGTTCACGCGGCTGTTTCCGACGACGTAACGTCTCTACCCGTCGCAGGAGCGACTGGATGCGCGCGAGTAGCTCTGCTGGACTGAATGGCTTCGCGATGTAGTCGTCCGCGCCTACGCTCAGTCCCATGACTTTATCCTCTTCTCGTGTTCGTGCCGTCAGCATGATGATCCCGACGACCTCATCCTTTGCCCGCGCCTGTTCACAGACGGCAAAACCGTCGACTTCCGGCATCATGATATCGAGTAACAGAATATCGAAGGTTTGTTGATCAAACTGCGCAAGCGCTTCTTTCCCATTCTCCGCCTCGATGACATCATAGCCTGCCCGTTTCAAATTAATGACAATGAAACTGCGAATCGCATGTTCATCCTCGGCTACTAGTATTTTGGTCATTCTCTTCTCCCCCTGATTCTTTATTCCACGAGTGTGACACGATTGACGAACACTTCATAATCCTTCGTCGCATCAATCACATAGACATAATCGATACCTTCTTTGATTTTTCGTTTTTGATCATTGGCAATGTATTGATTCTTCGGAATGACCTCTAATTCGAAATCAATCTGCTTCGTTTCCCGATTGATGAACCGAACACGATTTTCGCGTTTTTCGATCGTTTCACGCGTCGCCCAGTTGGCAGGGAACCGCATGACGAAATTGTATTCTTGATCGATGTATTGCTCTTCTCGCAGTTCGAACCCGCTCTCGAGAAATGGCGGATTATCTGACCCATTCCATGTGTAGTATGCCGTGATGCGTGGTTTCGGTTCTCCTTCACGCCCTTTACTACCTTCTGGCGTATATTGATGACCAAACTCGACGATTCCGTCTTGATCGACATCTTTCGGGAAGGTGTACATCGGTTCGACGATCTCGTCGACCTGACCGAAACGGATCTGTTCCAACGTATCGTTCGCTAAGCGGAATAATGCAATGTGCATTTTTGCATCGCGTGTATACGAGACGATCAAGCCTTTATTCCGAGCAGCATTGATCGTATCGACTTCAAATAAATCATGTTCTGCGAATAAATCGCCATCCTGCGTCGAAAGCGTCGTCTCTTGGTGCTCTTTCGACAGGATGTCTTTATAATAGATCAAACGAGACGGACTGCCCTTTTGCAGAAGCACCATATCCCGCTCTCGATCTTGATTCAAATCAGCTACCGACAGACGATCGTATCGATCGACTTTCGTGACGTCTCGTTGCTTCGATAGTAACTGTTCAATGATGTATAACGTATTTTCACCATAACTGGTAATACCGATGACCAGGTGGTTTTGTTTATGTCGTGCGTCAGTTATGACTTCGAGTCGATCGATGGCTCGACCGTCAGCTACCGTCTGTCGCGTCACGAGTCGCCATTTTTCGCCTTGTCGCTCATGGACGAGCAGATGAATCGTGAAGCGCCCGTCCTGCTCGCTACGGTAGAAGGTGATCGCTTCATCTTTACCGTTTCGATCTAAGTCGACGAGTTCGTATAGGCGTGATACCGCTTGATTTCGTGGTGCCACGATTTCTGCCTGTTTCGGCAAATCGCGGTCAATCCGTTCTTTCAACGACTGCTCCCATGCCGGAAGGGACGGATGTTCGAGTAGAGAGGCAGGATGCGGAAACATCGTACTACAACCTGCTAATAATAGACTTGATATGACTATGAAGAGATATTTCATAAAGTTGGAATCCTTTCCGTACGGGCTCTGTTTCCACTTTATCATACTCTCTTCGAGGAGAGTATATTGTCGAACGGGGTACAAGTTGTTACGATATACAGATAATTGAAAGGGGTTTGAATGTATGACATATAAAATGATTGTTCTCGATTTAGATGATACCTTGTTGACAAGTGACCATACGATTTCACCACGTACGAAAGAAGCTTTACTCGCTGCGCAACGTCGCGGGAAGAAGGTTGTGCTCGCTAGCGGTCGTCCGACTTTTGCCATGCTCGACCTCGCAAAAGAACTAGAACTCTCCCGCTACGGAAGTTACATCCTGAGCTTCAATGGCGCGTCCATCATCGATTGTAAAACGAACGAGTCGCTCTTCCTCAGCACGCTTTCCCCGGAGACGGTCCACCGTCTCGACGATTTAAGTAAACGGGAGGGTGTCTACATCCACACGTATGTCGGACATGAGATCCTGACAGAGGAACCGAATGAATATACGACGCTCGAAGGACAATTGACAGGCATGGAGGTCATTCCTGTCGCTGATTTTAAAGCAGCGATTCAAACACCTGTCGTCAAGTGTTTAATGATGGCAGAAGAGACGCACCTTGCGCGCGTCGAACAGACGCTTCAACAGGAACTTGCGGGTGAACTCGCGGTAGCTCGCTCGAAGCCATTTTTCCTTGAATTCACAGAAGATGGTGTGACAAAAGGCACAAGCCTTGCCTTACTGTCTGAAAAACTGGGAATCGCTCAAGAAGAAGTCATTGCTTGTGGAGACGGCAACAACGATCTATCGATGATCGAATGGGCAGGTCTTGGCGTCGCGATGGCGAATGCAGCCGATACCGTCAAAGAAAAAGCACAGTATATGACTGCTTCGAACGATGAAGATGGTGTTGCTCTCGTCGTCGAAAAGTTCATGATGGATGAAGAACCAACCGTTTCAAGCCGTTAATTAACTCAAAAAGCGTGTGTTCCGCATTCAACGGAACACACGCTTTTGATTTACGACAAACACCAGTCGATCGGTTCTCTCCCCTGCTCTTTGAGCCAGGCATTCGTCTGTGAATACGGTTTACTACCGAAAAATCCAC
Source organism: Exiguobacterium sp. U13-1 (assembly GCF_001750115.1). Classification (NCBI taxonomy): domain Bacteria; kingdom Bacillati; phylum Bacillota; class Bacilli; order Caryophanales; genus Exiguobacterium; species Exiguobacterium sp. U13-1. The sequence goes on from NZ_CP015731.1 coordinate 265,157, forward strand.
GACTCGCTGATAAAGGGCTCGGATGAACGGCTTCAAGAACAAGATGACGATCCGTATCGATCAGCGCTTTTTTACTCTTCGCGTGATTCCCCCAGAGGATGAACACGATCGGTTGTGTCTGTGTTCCTAATACTTCGATGACCCGATCCGTGAACTGTGCCCAACCTTTTTTAGCATGGGATCCTGCTTTCCCCTCCTCAACCGTAAGCGACGTATTGAGTAAGAATACTCCTTGCTGAGACCATGCTTCGAGATTTCCGGATGTCGGTACCGGACAACCGATATCCGCGACGAGTTCTTTATACATGTTTCGAAGGGACGGAGGAATCGGAACTCCGTCATGGACGGAAAAGCTGAGTCCATTCGCCTGTCGCGGACCATGATAAGGATCTTGCCCTAAAATGACGCACCGGACATCTTCTGGCGCGACCGCATCAAACGCATGAAAGATCCGGTCCTTCGGAGGATAGACAGTCGTCGTTTGATAGGCTTCCTTCAAAAAAGCCCACAGTTCTTGAAAGTAGGGTTTTTCCTTTTCTTCTTTTAACACGGTTTGCCAAGATGGATGCATGTGAATCCGCTCCTTTTTCAGCCTCAAGTCGCTGTTCGTCCGTCTTGATTCTGCTATGATGGATGATGAGGTGGAAAACTATGATTCAGACAAAACAATTATTCGGACTACCATTCGTCGATTCGGCACCTTCGCAATGGTATACCCATATTAAAACAATCTTACACGACCACGGAAAAGCCTTTCTTGTCACCGCAAATCCAGAGCTCGTATTGCGTGCATTGCGTGAACCTTCCTACGAAGCCATTTTACGACGGGCGACGTTCATCACACCAGACGGAATCGGTGTGACCGCTGCCAGTAAACGGATGGGAGCACCGCTCACTGCGACATTGCCAGGAATCGAGACCGCACGTGAACTATTGCGGACGGCAGACGCACTCGAGAAGCGTGTCTTTTTACTCGGTGGACGCCCGGAAGTTATGAAATCGCTGATCCGTCAGTTATCGATTCGTTTTCCGAACATCCACTTCGTTGGAACGTTTCATGGTTTTGGAAAGACAGAAGAAGCAACGAAAGCCATTACAGAAGCAGACGCTGATCTTGTTCTCGTCGCGCTAGGTGCGCCAAAACAGGAAGAATGGATTGCTTCCATCTATGATCAAGTCGATCACGGCATCTTCATCGGTGTTGGTGGTGCGTTCGACGTCTGGTCAGGACATAGTAAACGTGCGCCTAAATTATTCCGTCGCTTCAAGCTAGAGTGGCTCTATCGTATCTCGACGCACCCTCGTGGATTCGAGAAACTCAAGGATTTGTTACTTTTCCTGACGCTCGTGCTTCGTAAAAAATCAACGCTCTCTTGAGAGCACACAAAAAGGCTCCCGACACGGCGGGAGCCTTTTCTACGCTTATCTTATGCGTTGACAGTCGAGAATGAACGACCGAGTTCTTTCGCTTTAGCGATTGCTGCTTCTTTGATTTCTTCTGCTTTTTCTGGGTTCATTGCCATACCTTCGATGAAGAGTGCATCGTAGTCTGTTACACCAGTGAAAGCAAGTGCTTGACGGAGGTAGTCATCACCGAAGTTGAGACCAGATCCTGTGTAGACGCCGCCTGTTGCTTGGATGTGGAGTGCTTTTTTGCCTTCCATCAAACCTTTTGGACCTTCTGCAGTGTAAGCGAATGTTTTACCTGCAAGAAGAACGCTGTCGATGTACATTTTGAGACGTGCTGGGAAAGAGAAGTTCCACATTGGTGTGACGAAGACATACTCATCTGCTTCCATGTATTGCTCGAGATGTTTTGTCATCGTACCAACTTTTGCGATCTCCACTTCTGTTAATTCTTCGCCAGTTGCGAATTTGCCCCATGCGCTTAACACGTCTGTGTCGATTTCTTGGACTGTTTCGTTATATAGATCAAGAACTTCTACTTCAGCTGAAGGATTCGCTGCTTTGTAGCTTTCGAGGAATGCTTCGCCGACTTGAAGGCTGAAAGAGTGTTCTGTAGCTTTCGGGTTAACAGTTACATAAAGTAATTTAGTCATTATTATTTCTCCCTTTTATTTAAAGTAAATTCTGTAACTAAACATACCAACCACCTTTTCGTTTGTCAATTAGTTTGACTTCTTAACGAATAAAAAAAAGCCCAAGTCCGTGACTTGAGCTTGCTTGATCTTATAAGTGCTAATTCTTACACATTTTCGAGCGGCGTATAATGTTCGGCTCGTAAACCGATTCGTTTTAACTGATCAATCAATTGTTCCTTTTCAGAAACCGACAAATCCTTGAATAGGTCTGCTAAAAAGGCTTCGTGTTTTGGGAATGTCTCTTCCATTAGTTCGCGCCCAGCTTCGGTTAATGTCCCAAACGTGACACGACGATCCGTCGCACATGATTTTCGCGCAATCAACCCACGCTTTTCAAGTTTATCCACGACATACGTCACACTTCCGCTCGTTAATAGAATTTTATCGCCAATTTGTTGTAGAGGCGTGTCCCCTTTGTGGTACAGCAATTCCAGAACGCCGAATTCCGATAAATTCAACTGATGTGTTTTGATGTCTGCCTTCACTTGCTCCGTCACCGCATGCATCGTCCGAGATAGAACAACGAGCATTTTCAATGCCAGCTTCGAGTCTGTCGATTCCATTTTACGTTCGCCCCTCTTTGTGTTGTATCGTCACAATCATAGACTTCTTTGTCTACCTGGTCAATTCTTGCTGAATTTTTCCAATCGATTCGCTGCGTAAAAATAGTTCTTGCCGTGAAACGCGTTTCATAGCCTATCGTCTTGATATACACTAAAAAGGAGGTAATATCATGTCGATTCATACACGATTAATCCAGCTGTTTAAACGAAATGTTGCTTTTGAGTGGGCCATCGAACAATTGCATACACCAGCAGGCTATTATTTGTGTCAGCACACGTTGGTCGATCAATACCCTGATTTGTCTCCTCAAGAAAAAACGCGACTGCTCTCAAAAATCAATGAACTGGCTGAGCAGACAGCTCCATTTTCGGCTCCCGTCTCTCGACAGGATTGGCGCCGACTTGAACGACGATTATCTCGTAAGATGTAATCCAGGAGGGATGCGCGATGACGAACATCCGAGACTTGGCACGTGAAGCCAACGTGTCCGTTACGACAGTCTCACGTGTACTAAATGATCACCCTTATGTGGCGAACGAGAAACGACAAGCTGTTCGAGAAGCCATCGAAAAACTCGGATATATCCGTAATCAGACTGCCGTTCATCTATCGACAGGTATGACAAAAACGGTCGGAGTCATGCTCCCGTTCGTTGATCATCCGTATCACGCTGCTATTCTTCAAGGCATCGCACAAGCTGCCTTTGACGCGAGTTATCGGTTCTTGACGTGGCAAACGAATTATGTGGAAACGCATGAGCAACTGGCACTGGATGCGCTGGCACAACAGGAAATCGACGCACTCATCGTCGTGTCGCACAGTCTTCCGTTATCAGCGATTTTACCATATGAACGTTATGGACCCATCGTCTTTTGTGAACACCATGAAGATGTCGCTGCCGTCTATATCGATCACTATACGGCCTTTCAACAAGGACTTTCACATCTGCGACAACAAGGACATACGAGCATCGGCATCTGTCTTGGGCGACCGGACAGCACGAATAGCTTGGCACGTAAACATGCGTATCAAGAGGTCGTGCGTGACGAATTCGTCTATGAACAGACCTTGACGATTGAAGATGGCGCGACTATCGCAAGGCGTTGGATGCAACAAAAACAACGACCGACCGCCATCTTGACCGCAAGTGATCACGTCGCAGCGGGTCTGATCTTGGAACTCCGAAAACAAGGCTATCAGGTTCCCGGAGACCTGTCTGTCATTGGTTTTGATGGAAGTGAACTCGCTGAAGTCTTAGCGATGACGACCATCGCGATTCCGTATGCCACGATCGGACGACATGCTTTTCAATTAACCATCCGTGAAGATCTTGTTGCTCGTCCACAAATCGAAGTTCCTTCGGCGTTCATTGATGGAACGACCGTTCTTCCTCATACCTGAATCCATATAAAAAAGCGACGAGTTCATCGATTTGAATTCGTCGCTTCATTTTCGTTTAAAGAGTTCCTGCCGCTACATACCGTGATCCCCAGTAGCCGCCACGGAACGATTCTTTGACGACTCTTCCATAATACGAGTTCGCGTTGATCATCGTACCGCCATCAACAGCGATTCCAACGTGTTGAATCCCACTTCCATGTGTAAAGAAGACGAGATCCCCAGCGCCAGGTGCCGTACGTTTTGTTGCTGAGTATTGAGCCGCTGCCGTACGTGGGAGTGATTTTCCTAGTGCTTGATAGACGTAACGTGTAAATCCAGAGCAATCAAAGCTAACAGGACCTGTCGCACCAAAAACATAAGGACGTCCTTTGAGACCTTCTGCTACCGAAACGATCGTTGATCCTGTTTTACTAAGACCTTTCGTCGCTTTAGCGTTATATGCTTTCGTGTATGTAGAGGCGATGTATGCTGATTTCCCTTGATGACGAATTTGATACCATTCTTTGACCTGACCTACGACGGTTACAGCTTGTCCAAGTTTCAATTGCCCGACTCGTTTACTTGATACAGCAGCTTTTGCACGAATATTCAGCACATCCACTGACACCACTACTTTTTTACTTGTTGCAGCTTGCGTTGATGCTGGGACGAGTGTCCAACTACTGATGAGTAACGTTAAGGTTAACAAAACACGAGTGACAGCTTTCATCGATTCATTCTCCTCTTATGTATGAATGTATTGTACGTCTGAATTGTCAGATAATTTATGTATTTATCCTATCATGTTCCAGATTTTCATCATATTACAGTTCTTTAACGCGCATTCTTTTTCGTAATACTTTTGTAACAAAATAAAAAAACAGGTTGTAGAACGGCTTAGGATAGCCATTTCTACATACCTGTCAGTTTGAGTCACTTAATCGTTTTTTCAAGAATCAATTGACTTCTTTTTACGGAAACGTGCTAAGAATTCATAGACGATCGGCACGATAAGGAGTGTCAACAACGTCGAACTTGTCAGTCCACCGATGACCGTCACACCTAACCCTTTTGAAATCAATGCGCCACCTTCGAGTCCAAGCGCAAGTGGTGCAAGTGCACCAATCGTCGCAAGTGCTGTCATCAAGATTGGACGTAAACGTGTACCTGCTGCATCGAGTAGTGCTTCACGCGTCGATAAACCTTCCGCTTCTTTATGAATGACACGGTCGATCAAGACGATCGCATTCGTCACGACGATTCCGATCAACATCAAAGCACCAATCAAGGATGACACAGAAATCGTCTCTCCTGTAATCAACAGGGCAACCAGTCCACCGATGATTGCGAATGGAAGTGAGAACAAGATGACGAGGGGTGTCAATGCTCCTCCAAACGTAATGACGAGGACGAGATAGACGATCGCTACAGCTGCTGCCATTGCTAGACCAAGCTGTGTAAACGACTCTTGGATTTGTTCTGTGACTCCACCTTGCTCATACGAGACACCTGTCGGACGATCAATGTTTTTAACAGATTTTTCAATCGCTTGAGAAGCCTCTGTTGCTTTATCCGTTTTTAGCTCTGCTGTAACGGTAGCAACGAGCTTTCCATCACGTTCATTGAGCGAATCAGGAGTCGTTCCTTTTTTCACTTCAACGAAATCTGACAGTTTGCGCACGCCAAGCGGTGTCACGACATCCGTCTCTTCCAAGTCTTGAACGGAATCATATGTCGTTTGTTCGTTTGGAACGATGACATCGAGTTCCTTTCCATCTACCTTAATAGTAGAAAGTGGTTTTTCTTCTCCTTGGACATTGGCAATGCCTTGCGCAAGTTGTGCTGTTGAAACGCCGAATTCAGCCGCTTTTTGCTGATCGACTTCGAACGTATATTGCGTATAAGCTTCTTTTAAATCGGTCGTTACTTTTCGAACATACTTCGATTCACCTTCGATGGCGTCGACGAATTTCGGCGTTACTGCTTCTAAGTCTTCAATATTATTCGCAAAGATTGAATACGAGACGCCTGACGAAGCTGCGCCACCACTAAAGTCTTGCTCTTTCCATTCTCCTGTCGGAATGTCAGCATTCAGCTGTTTGATGGCTGTCTGTTTAACATCTGCGAAATCTTCCGTATCTGGATTGTATTGAACGATGAAGACACCTTGTTTCGTGTTCCCTGGATTCAATGGATTTTCTCCACCGACAGTAAACTGAAGATTATCGATATTTTTTTGTTTGTTGAAATAATCTTCTGCTTGATCAGCTGCTTTTAACGAATCATCTAGCGTTTGACCTGGTTTTGGATTGTACGTGACGTAGAGTGTCTTTTCTCCTTCTTGATTCAAGAAGTTGACGCCAATCGTTGGTACGAGAGCAAAACTACCAATCAATAGTAAGACTGAGAGACCAAAGACGATAAGTTTATGGTTGAGAGACCAATTCAGCATACGGCGATATCCATTCGCTAGCTTTCCGCCCTCTTCTTTTTCCGGTTTTGGTGCTTTACCACGCTTAAAGAGCGAATCGGCGAACATCGGAACGACCGTAACCGCAACGATCAAGGACGCGAACAGTGCAAAGACGACTGTCAAAGCAAATGGTAAGAAGAGCTCCCCAACGAATCCCGTAACGAATCCGAGTGGCAAAAAGACCGCGATCGTGACAACTGTCGACGATGCGATTGGAATGAAGACCTCTCGTGTTGCACTGATGATCAGTTCTTTTCCTTTTAACTTTTCCGTCGGATCCGTTAAACGACGATAAATATTTTCGATAACGACGATAGAATCATCAACGACTCGACCAATCGCGACTGTCATGGCTCCGAGTGTCATGATGTTCAAGGAAATATCCATCTGCTTCAGCACAAGGATCGCCATCAGAAGTGATAACGGAATCGAAATAACAGCGATGATCGTTGATTTGATGTTTCGTAAGAACAGCAAGATGATGACGATCGCAAATAATGCACCAATCAATGCTTTACTGATCATCGTCGAAACGGATTCCTCAATTGGTTTTCCTTGATCAAGTGTCACAGATGCATTGACCGAACCGTTTTCTTTTTCAAAGTCTTTGATCGTTTGCTTCACTGCATTGACGACATCGACTGTATTCGCATCTTGCGACTTCGTTACTTGAACACCGATTGATCGTTCACCATTCGAACGCGAGATCGATTCTTCGATCCCTTTATCTTCGATCGTCGCGACTTGCGACAAGGTGATAGTTGGTACTTGCGTAGGCGCCGTCTGTGTTGCTTGACCTGATGCTGCACCTGTCGATGGTGTCGTTTGAGATGACGCAGGAGCTGACGATGGTGCTTGTCCTGCTTGTCCTGCTTGTCCTGCTTGTCCTGCTTGTCCTGCTTGTCCTGCTTGTCCTGCTTCAGGAGTATTCGATGCTGGTGGTGTATAGGGAAGACGAAGATCTTTTAATTCCTTGACCGTCGTTGCTTTTCCATCTAATACGACTGCTTGTTCTTTATCTCCTAACTCGTACAAGCCAAGCGCTAAACGGGAATCATTAGCTTGGATCAATTGTTTCGCATTCTCTTCGGTTAGACCGTAACGTTCGAGTTTTTTCTCATCGAAGCGAATTTCGATCCGGCGAATCTCTTGACCCGCGACTTGAACCGTCTGCGCCCCTTCGATTCCTTCAAGCTTCGGTTGAAGTTCGTTTTCAACGAGTTTCGTCAACTCAGACAGGGAACGTTCCTTATCCGAAACGGCAAAACCGATGACCGGGAAGGCATCAAAGGAAATCCGGGATACTTGTGGTTCCTGAACACCTTCTGGCAGTTCGACGTTTGAAAGAGCTTCTTTTACTTTTTGCTCGGCTTCTTCCATATCCGTACTGAAGTTATAGTCGATTTGCAGGTTCGATGCATTTTGGAAGGACGTTGAACGTACTGTATCGACTCCTGATAAATTTTCGACCTTACTTTCAAGTTCTCGACTGACTTCATCTAGAACTTGTTCTGGTGTAGCACCTGGATAAATCGTCGTCACCGACACTGTCGGTGTCGTGATGTCTGGCAATGTCTCGAGCTTCATCGATGTTCCCGCATAAATACCGGCAACCGTAATGATGATCGTCATAAGCCAGAGGGCAAACTTATTGTTCACCGAAAACTGGATGATCTTTTTCATCGTATGGTTCTCCCTCACTCTTCAATTTGTTTATCTAGTCGTCGTGCACGTTCTATTAATTGCTGAATCAATCGTTGTCGCACATCTGGAGACGGCGCACCGAACTGAAAATGCTCGGACAATTTCAAACCATCCAATGTAAAACGAATCGATAATACTTCAACCGAATCCATCTGTTCTGTCAGTTGGCGGAAGAATTGCTCCGCTTGTCGCTTTCGTTCCTCGACGAACGTCGCGTGATCCTTTAACAAGGACAATAAATAAAGAAGCGCATCCATATCGAGATGGAACTCCTCTTGCTGCTGGATTTGCAACGTCACGAACGCTTCCATCGGTCCCATCGTCAACTGATGCTGTTCATATAGTTCAAATTGACGTGCTTCCTGCGCCTCGATGACACCCATTAATAAGGCTTCCTTCGAAGCGAAATGATACAGCAATCCACCTTTTGAGACATTCGCTTGTTTCGCTACTTCTTCAAGCGTCAATTGGGTGAATCCTTGTTGCAAAATGATCGTCGTCGTTGCTTCAAGAATCCGACGCCGTGTCTCTTGCGCTTTTGCACTAGCCAATAGTCTCCCCCTTCCCTCATATTACTGTACCGTCTGGACGGTTTCTTTTTACAGTGTACGAATTTTGATTTCAAGATGCAATCGCTTTGCTTATGTTTCACGTGAAACTTTCGTGAACGAAAAATCGCTTGCGTACGATGATATACGCAAACGATTTTAAATACATTATTCTTCTGTTTCGCGTGCACTCTCTCGCAGTGCCGCTTGCATCGTATCGAACAGCTGACGCTCGCGTAGCACTTGGACGCCACGATCCGTTGGTCCACCAGGTGCCGCAACATTGGCAATAAGACGATCCGTACTTGCGTCGGAGCGCATGAGAATTTCGGCTGAACCTTTCATCGCTTGAGCAACGATTCGACGTGCATTTTCTTCTTCAAAACCAGTATCCGTCAAAACCGGCACCATGCCAGCTACGATTTCATAGAAGAAAGCAGGACTACATCCAGCTGCCGCCATGAATGCAGGCATCGTCGATTCATTTGCTTCCGCAATTTCTCCGACGCGTCCAAATAATGCCTCGACTACACTTCGGATCTCTTCATTCACGCGTGAGCCGAACCATAGTCCAGTCATTCCTAAACAATGTGCGACGGGAGTATTCGGCATGGCAGCGACTGTCGGACGTTTTGCCAACCGTTCGATTTCATGTGGTGTAATGTGTGCGGCAATCGAAACAATAGTCTGATTCGTCCATTCTTGATTCGCTATATAGTCGAGTACACCATCGGGTTGCATGCCCAGCATGACGATATCGTATAAGGAGACGTCCTCCTGCTCGACCGTCTGAACACCATGTCGCGCTGCGACTTCTGTCAAACGTGCCCCGCCACTCCGATTCGTCATCGTGATATCTTCTCGTGCAAATCCAGAAGCGACCCACCCTTGAACGAGTGCCTCACTCATCGCACCGGCTCCTACTACTAACAATTTCATCGTCTATCCTTCCTTTCCCTCAAAAAAAGACCAGTCATGACTGGTCTTGTGCGGGTCCATTATACACGAACGGCTAAATCTTCGACAGCAACGACACGAAGTCCCTTGTCGTCAAGTTTCTTGACGATTTTTTTCTTCGTCTTCTCGTCACAATCCGTCGGTAATGTAATCAATACACGACGCATGACGCTACTCTTCGCATCGAGCGTCATCAGACTCGCGACCGTCGAATATTTGTTGACGATCTTCGAAATTTTCTCAAGTGCCCCTTTTTGTTCACTTAAAGCAACTGTCAGGACGTAACTTCCAGAATCACGGTTCCACGCTTCTTCAAGCATTCCGAGCATTTTTCCGTGAGGCAGGATGCCGAAGAAATGACCGTCGTCATTTAGTACAGCGATATACGGCAATTCCTTGATCGAGAAGAAAACTTCAAAGAAATTACTTCCTGTATAGATGTATTTGGATGTATTCTTAATCAGCGACATGACGTTGTCGTCTAAGCTGCCACCATTCATCCCATGCCGATAGATGTGCATCTTATAGATGTTGCCCTTGAAGTCCTGTCCTGATTGATCAAGGACTGGAACACAGCGGTATCCTGTTTTTTCAAGTGTGTCGAGTGCTTCACGAATCGTCGCTGTCTCGGAAATCGTGACACATTGATGCTTCGGAATACATAAACTTTGTACGAGCATAATAAAATCCTCCTCTTTTACCTGATTACGCAGACTTAATCATATCATTCGATTTTCATGCGCCATATCCTCTTTTCCCACTTCTGATGCGCTTTTATTCTTACAATCACAAGACAATCTCTTGAAATCACAACGTAATCCAACTCATTTCAATCAAGTACACTTCATTTTTCCCATTGTCAGACAATTTATTAAATCTACAATCAGCTTCATATTAAGATTTATTAAGATTTCGTAAAGACGCTTCATAAATGTATTCTTTTACAATACCGTCTGCTACAATCGAACTCGTGAAGTTACTTCACTATTCTATTCTTGTTCTTAATATGGAGGCAGAAGAAATGTTTAGTAAAAAACAAGATCCATTTGCAGTGAAATTATCAGAAATCGCAGGACACTTAAAAACGACTTCGCAATTCTTCGTTGACTTTAAAATCAACGGCATCGCGGATGTAAAAGAATTTGCCCATAAAGTAAAAGACTTCGAAACAGCTGGGGACGATTTGATGCACCAGTTGATCATCGACTTGAACAACGCGTTCATCACACCAATCGATCGTGAAGACTTACTCGCACTTGCTAACGCACTTGATGACGTCTTAGATGGCTTTGAAGAATGTTCAGCGATCTTCGAAATCTACAATATCGTTCAAGCAGACGAGCACATGATCAAGTTCGTCGATGAAATCAACATCGCTGTCACAGAACTCGCGATGGCAATGGATCTTCTTGTTGCCCGTAAATTACAACCGATGCGTGAACACGTCATTAAAATCAAAGAGCAAGAGACGATTTGTGACAACCTACGCCGTAAATCGATCAAAGCATTGTTCGCAACAGAAACAGATCCAATTAAAATCATTCAATACAAAGAAATCTATGAATCGCTCGAATCAATCGCGGACTACTGCCAAGATGCAGCTAACGTCATTGAAACGATCATCATGAAAAACGCTTAAGTGAGGAGCTAACGAGATGGATAGCCTGTTTATCATCACCGCCATAATCGTGATTCTCGCACTTAGCTTCGACTTCATCAACGGTTTCCACGATACAGCGAACTCGATCGCGACTTCGGTGTCGACTCGTGCTTTGAAACCACGTCATGCCATCATCTTGGCTGCATCGATGAACTTCCTAGGTGCAATCACGTTCACTGGAGTCGCAAAAACGATCTCTGGTGACATCGTTGACCCGTCAACACTTGAACATGGTAGCTACGTCGTTATCGCTGCCTTGATTTCAGCCATTGCTTGGAACCTTTTGACTTGGTACTTCGGTATTCCGTCAAGTTCTTCGCATACACTGATCGGTTCGATTGCTGGTGCTGCTGTTGCCTCTGTCGGATTCGGAGGAATCGAAGCAAAAGGCTTCTTGAAAATCGTTCAAGCCTTGCTGATTTCACCAGTGCTTGCATTCACACTCGGTTTCATCGTTTATGCAATCTTTAAAGTCATCTTCAAAAAAGGAAACTTGGCGAAGACGAATCGTCGCTTCCGTCATGTTCAAATTGCAACCGCTGCTTTGCAGTCGTATACACACGGTACGAACGACGCACAAAAAGCGATGGGTATCATCACGCTTGCTTTGATCTCATCTGGTTATCAAACAGATCACGAAGTTGCGACTTGGGTTAAACTCTCATGTGCGATTGCGATGGGTCTCGGAACATCTGTCGGTGGATGGCGGATCATCAAGACCGTTGGTGGTCAAATCATGAAAATCCGTCCGGTCAACGGGGTTGCAGCTGACTTAACATCAGCAGCGATCATCTTTGGTGCAACGGCGATTCATCTTCCGGTTTCAACGACACACGTCATCTCTTCTGCCATCTTGGGTGTAGGTACATCACACCGTAAGAAAGGTGTAAAATGGGGAACTGCACAACGTATGCTCATTACATGGGTCATCACATTGCCGATTTCGATGGCTTTCGCTGCCTTGATCTACTATATTCTCGACTTCTTATTCATTAAATAAGTACTTGCCCCGCCTACTCAAAAGAGGTGGGGTTTTGTGTACGTTAGAAGCGTCGACAGTTGTTGTTTTTCCCATAATTCGCTATGATGAAGAACAAGAAGGATTGTCTATTTCTTTAGGAGGAATGCCCCATGACAAAACGTAAAGCCTTAACGATTGCTGGTTCCGACACGAGTGGTGGAGCTGGTATTCAAGCTGATTTGAAAACATTCCAAGAACTTGGTGTCTATGGAATGAATGCTTTGACGGTCATCGTCGCACAAGACCCTGATCACTCTTGGCACCATGCGGTTTACCCAATCGACACAGAACTCGTCCGGACACAAATCCACACGGTCCTTGGAGGTATTGGTGTTGATGCGATGAAGACGGGTATGCTCCCGACTGTCGAAATCATTGAAGCCGTTGCTGAGAAAATTAAATCATCCGGCGTTCAAAACGTCGTGATCGATCCTGTCATGGTCTGTAAAGGCGAAGACGAAGTGCTGAACCCTGATACGGCAAACGCACTCCGTGATGTCTTGACGCCACTTGCAACGGTCGTCACACCGAACGTCTTCGAAGCCGGACAACTGTCGGGTCTTGGCAAGACACCAGCAACGATCGACGAGATGAAACTTGCAGCAGCACGGATTCACGAAAAAGGTGCGCAATACGTTCTTGTCAAAGGCGGCAGCAAGATTGACCATCCACAAGCAGTTGACGTGCTTTATGACGGAAAAGAGTTTATCCTGATTGAGGACGAACGAATCGAGACACCGTACACGCACGGTGCCGGCTGCACGTACTCTGCAGCAATCACGGCCGAACTCGCAAAAGGTGCATCGGTAGAAGCTGCTGTCCGTACAGCAAAATCTTTCATCACTTCTGCGATTCGTCATTCATTCCGTTTGAATGAATACGTCGGACCAACTGATCACGCTGCACATCGTACAGTCCAGTCTTGATCCGCTTAAGAAGTCCGCGATATCCGCGGACTTCTTTCTGTATAGGAGAGGAGAAAAGTTTATGCAAGCCATTGATTTACAAGAAATACAGCGTTATATCGACGAACATGCGAATACACCTCTGTATGTTCACGTCGAGACGACGAACGGTGCCTACGCGACGCACCAAGATCCAACTTTCCATAGTGCAGGGATGTTTTTCCGTAATGCGGAAATCACTTATGAACGTGGTCTGATCACAGGAAACGGACCTTACCGGATCGGTTTGAAACTCGCACACGGCTGGTTATACGGTGAAGGATTGACTGACTTCGAATTTGCTGGGGATCAATTATTGATTGCCGGTCACGATATCGAAGGACGTCTTGCAATTGCTTTTGAACTTAGCCCGACACCGTTCGCTCAAGGTGCAGAGGAGGTAGACGCATGACACACGAAGATCATTTACTCGTCGTCTTCCCTCACCCGGATGACGAAGCCTTCAGTTCTGCTGGTACGATCATCGAGCACGCTGAAAATCGTGGTCCTGTCACATACGCTTGTCTGACGCTTGGTGAGATGGGACGTAACATGGGACGCCCTGTCTTTACGAACCGGGAACAGCTCGCAACGATTCGTAAACGTGAGTTGATCGATGCTGCTGCGAAAATGAAGATTTCGGATCTTCAAATGTGGGGACTTCGTGATAAAACTGTTGAATTTGAGGATGAAGCAGCACTTGCTGACCGTATTCTTGCCTTGATTCAACAAACACGACCAACTCGTTTGATTTCGTTCTATCCGGGTTACGCGGTCCATCCCGATCATGAAGCGACAGCTCGCGCCGTCGTTCGTGCCCTTCGGATGATGGATCCTGCTGATCGTCCAGAGTTTCTTGCGGTCGCTTTCGCGAACAATACGAAAGAAGAGCTCGGCGAAGGAACGTTCATTCATGATGTCAGTGCCTATACGGATCAAAAGATCAAGGCACTCGAAGCTCACGCTTCACAAACAGGTGGTCTGATGAAAGTCATCTCGGAAGACTCGAATATCCGTGACTTGCTCGTCAAAGAACGCTACTACCACTATCCACTTTAATCTTCTTGCAAGAGATGCATACCGTCCGAACGACGATATGCATCTCTTTTTTTGTCTTCATCAGAAAACGTCGACTTTTTCAATAGCTTCTGCTAGTGTGAATAGTTGAGACTAAGTCTCCGGAGTTCGTAACCTCCTCCGTTACAAAAACTAGGAATGGAAGTGTACATTATGAAAAACGAACGTGCTCTTGTCGTCTTTAGTGGCGGCCAAGACTCAACGACTTGTTTGTTTCAGGCACTGAAACAATACGAAGAAGTCGAAGTCGTGACGTTTAATTACGGACAGCGTCACGCACAAGAACTTGAAGTCGCACGCGACATCGCCTCTGAGCTCGGTGTCAAACACCATGAGCTTGATCTCTCTCTTCTCAGTCAACTGACGAGTAACGCCTTGACTGACCACAGCCAAACCATCACGACGAACGAAGATGGTCTTCCTTCTACTTTCGTAGATGGACGGAACCACCTGTTTCTTTCGTTCGCAGCCGTCCTTGCGAAAGGACGCGGAATCCGTCATATCGTCACTGGCGTATGTGAAACGGACTTTTCCGGTTACCCTGACTGCCGTGATGCCTTCATCAAGTCACTCAACGTGACATTGAACCTTGCGATGGACTATCCATTCGTACTTCACACGCCACTCATGTGGCTCGACAAAAAAGAGACGTGGGCGCTTGCCGATTCGCTCGGTGCGTTTGATTTCGTTCGAAATCGCACGTTGACGTGTTACAACGGCGTCATTGGAGATGGTTGCGGCGAATGCCCAGCTTGTGAATTACGTAAAAATGGCTTAGATGCATACATCAAGGAGGTTCAACACACATGACATTCAATTACGAAGCACCTGAAACGGTCGAGCGCCCGACTGGCGACTCGCTTATCTATACGAAATCCCGCGTCATGATCGTTAAAAAATTAACGTTCGATGCAGCGCATCATTTATATGATTACGATGGAAAATGCCGTGCCCTTCACGGTCATACGTACCATGTCGATATGGGAATCAGCGGTTTTCTGGATCACCGCGGTATGACACTCGATTTTGGTGATCTTAAGAAAATCTTTAAAACACATCTCGAACCACTTCTCGATCACCGTTATTTAAATGAATCATTACCATACATGAATACGACAGCTGAAAACATGGCAGCTTGGATTTTCGAGACGCTCGGACAACACCTTCCAGACGAACGTGGACTCCGTGTCGAATTCGTTAAACTCTATGAGACACCGACTGCTTTTGCTGAAGTTCGTCGTGAGTGGATGAACGAAGCATGAGTGCCTTAACGAAAACACTAAAAATTCCGGTTCTCGAGATTTTCGGACCAACATTTCAAGGAGAAGGACGATCGATTGGTCAAAAGACGGTGTTCGTCCGGACCGGCGGATGCGACTACTCCTGTTCGTGGTGTGACTCCGCCTTCACATGGGATGGCTCTGAAAAACCAGAACTCTTGACGGCAGAGACGATCGTGGAACGCCTTGATGCACTCGGCTCTTACGGACATGTCACGATTTCTGGTGGGAATCCGTTACTTCATGCATCAATCGGCACACTGGTTACGGCATTAAAAGAACGAAACATCACGATGTCCGTTGAGACCCAAGGTTCTTACTGGCAAAATTGGTTGCTTGATATCGATGATGTCACCCTTAGCCCTAAACCACCTTCAAGCGGGATGAAGATTGACTTCGATCGGTTGGATGTCTTTTTCAAACGTTTACCGGAACAACAACGTGCTGTTAAAATCGTCATCTTTAATGAGGAAGACCTTGACTTCGCGGCGATGATTTCAGAACGATATGCGCTAAAGACGCTTTATCTATCGCTCGGTAATCCTGATCCGCACGAAGAAGGAACGATCGCTCCGCGCATGCTACATGATTTAAAAACACTATGGGAACGCGTTGCTCGTGATGAACGCTTTAATCATGCGCGCGTCCTACCACAACTACATGCCCTCGTTTTCGCGAACGATCGTGGCGTCTAAGGAGAAATGATTCATGCGACCTGAAGATTTAAACGACTTATCGTTACTCGGCCAAAAAGCCGTACCATATATTTTTGAATACCAACCAGAAGTTCTCGAAGCGTTTCCGAATCGTCACCCTGAGAATGATTACTTCGTGAAATTCAATGCACCAGAGTTTACGAGTCTTTGTCCGATCACGAATCAACCGGACTTCGCGACAATCTACATCTCGTACATCCCAGACGAAAAACTTGTCGAATCAAAATCACTGAAGTTGTACTTATTCAGTTTCCGTAACCATGGTGATTTTCATGAGAACTGCATCAACGTCATCGGAAAGGATCTCGTGAAATTGATGGAACCTCGCTACCTTGAAGTATGGGGCAAATTCACGCCACGCGGTGGAATCTCAATTGATCCGTACTACAATTATGGGAAGCCTGGTACAAAATACGAACAAATGGCAGAGCACCGTCTATTCAATCACGATCTCTATCCTGAAACGATCGATAATCGTTAAGACGACTAAAAGAGGAACAAGGGGAAATCCCTTTGTTCCTCTTTTTTAATACTCATCAACTAGATGGAAGGTCGATCAAGGACGTGCTATCATGCTGACGGATGACCTCAGGTGGCCAGATATGCCGAATTAAGTGATCCGAAGGGACATGTAAGACACGGGCCAGTCGCTCAATCATTGAAAATGAGGGATGGGCAATGCTACTTTCAATACGCTGGATCATCTCAGGTGTCGTCTCAGTTAACTCTGCTAATGTATGCTGATCTAACTGATGACGTTCTCGTAATGTACGAATTCGCTGTCCGTACTGTCCGATCGGTTGAATCCCTTCTTTCATCCGCTTCAAACATCCTTTCTTCTTTTAAAACTAGACAACGTTCACTGTAGTCTTATTCCCACTTTTTTTAAATCTGAATACCTTTCCGAACTACCAATTTTTAATCTAAATAAAATTTCAAATATTTTTCTTGTAAAACACTAGCTTTTTAAAAAGTTATCGCTTACAATTCTATATGCAAACGGTTGCATTAATCGCTTACATTATTGCACTGTTCTTACACATATTAGAGAAAAAGAGATACAAAAGGAGTGAATGATCTTGAAAAATGCTATTTCGTTCGATTTTTGGCAAAAACTCGGTAAAGCGTTGATGGTCGTCATCGCTGTTATGCCTGCTGCAGGAATCATGATCTCGGTCGGGAAACTGATCAGCATGTACGGAGGCGATATCGCGTTAATGCAAACGATTGCTCGAATCGTTGAAGATTTAGGTTGGGCCATCATTACGAACCTTCACGTCTTGTTCGCCGTAGCGATTGGTGGATCATGGGCAAAAGAACGTGCTGGTGGTGCGTTCGCAGCGTTACTCGCCTTCATTTTGATCAACCGCGTCACAGGAGCTATCTTCGGCGTCAACGCTGACATGATCGCGGATCCAAAAGCAACGGTCGATTCATTGCTTGGTTCTGAGCTCATCGTAAAAGATTATTTCACTTCAGTTTTAGGGGCACCTGCTCTCAACATGGGGGTATTCGTCGGAATCATCTCTGGTTTCCTTGGTGCTGTTCTCTTTAATAAATTTTATAACTTCAGTAAATTGCCAGATGCGCTTGCATTCTTCAACGGAAAACGTTTTGTTCCATTCGTCGTTATCGGTGGATCAGTCGTGGCAGCATTCGCCTTATCACTCGTTTGGCCGTTCGTTCAAGGCTTATTAAATGACTTCGGTCGCTGGATTGCCTCTTCACGTGATTCTGCACCGATCATTGCACCGTTCGTATACGGTACACTCGAGCGTCTATTACTTCCGTTCGGTCTTCATCACATGTTGACTGTCCCGATGAACTACACGGAACTCGGTGGAACGTACAAAATCCTGACAGGTGCTGCTCAAGGATCGACGGTTGCGGGTCAAGATCCGCTTTGGTTAGCTTGGATCACTGACCTTGTTAACTTAAAACAAGCCGGTAACACACAAGGATACAATGACTTAATCAACAGTGTCGTTCCTGCTCGTTTTAAAGAAGGACAAGTCGTCACATCACTTGCTTCATTGATCGGTATTGCTGTTGCAATGTACATGTCAGTTGATGAAGATAAGAAGAAAGCATACAAACCTGTCTTCTTATCTGCTGGACTTGCAGTCTTCTTGACAGGTGTCACGGAGCCAATCGAATTCATGTTCATGTTCATCGCTCCTGTTCTTTACGTCATCTACGCTGTATTGACGGGTGTTGCCTTCGCACTAGCAGATGTCATGCATCTTCGGATTCACGCATTCGGTGCGATCGAACTCTTGACGCGGATTCCATTGATCGCAAAAGCTGGTTTAATTGGTGATTTAATTCGTTTCATCGGTGTCTGTGTGTTCTTCTTCTTCTTGAACTTCTTCACGTTCCGTTTCGTCATCAAGAAGTTCAACTATGCGACACCAGGTCGTAACGGGAACTATCTGGACGATATCAACGTATCTACAACTGAAGCTTCAGGTGAGGCTGCTGCGACATCAGCTCCTGCCGACGGTTCGCAAGCTTCACAAATCATCGATTTGCTTGGTGGACAGCAAAACATCGAGGACGTCGATGCCTGCATGACGCGTCTTCGTGTCACTGTCAAAGATCCAGCGCTTGTTGCAAAAGAAGCAGACTGGAAAGCAAACGGTGCACTTGGTCTGATCCTTAAGAACAATGGCGTGCAAGCCATCTACGGTCCAAAAGCCGATATCTTAAAATCAGATATCCAAGACCGGATCGGCGCATAAACCTGCGAGATTAGGGAACTACCTAAAGGTGAAGCTCTTTTATAAGAGTTTCACCTTTCTTATTTGAAAAACCAGGAGGACCACTCATGCGTCTACTCACATTAAACTGTCATTCGTGGCAAGAAGAACAACCACTTGAAAAATTAAACCAGATCGTCCAACAAATTCTCGCTCAAGATTATGATGTCATCGCACTACAAGAAGTGAGTCAATTGATGGATACACCCATCGTCTATGACGATGTGCGCAACGATAACTTTGCCTATTTGATCCAGCAAGCGTTAAAAGACCAAGGTCAAACCTACTCCCTCGTCTGGGATTTTGCTCATATCGGCTATGATAAGTACGAAGAAGGACTCGCTCTTTTGACGAAACATCCAATCTTAAAATCGGACAGTTATTATGTCAGCCGCAGTCAAGATACATTCGATTGGAAATCGCGAAAAATCGTTCGTGCGACGATCCAAGTCGACGGAATACCGATTACGTTCAATACATGCCATCTTGGCTGGTGGGCAGATGAAGTCGAACCGTTCCAGGAACAATTCAATCATTTGATGGCTCGGATGGATCCACTCGAATGGACATTCTTCCTCGGTGATTTCAACAACGATGCCTTAGAACGAAATACAGGTTATGACTATATGATGCAACGGGGATTGCACGACGTCTTCCTGCTAGCTAAGGAAACGGTTGGAATTGAGACGATCAATGGCAACATCGATGGATGGGAAGACAATCAACAAGGATTGCGGATCGATCTCGTCTTATCGAATCGGAAAATTGACGTCGAACGCGTCGGTGTCGTGTTTGATGGGGTTCACGGACCGGTCGTTTCCGATCACTACGGGGTTGAGGTCGATATTCAAATTCAAAAAAATGAAAATTGATTGTTGACAACGCTTTCTTTTCTCCTTTATGATGAAATCAAATCAATAGTGCGGATTGTGACAGTACGGCTGGCAAGACCGAAATGATGCCTCCTTAGGAGAGGTGTCGTTCGGTCTTGCCTTTTTTTGTCTCATTCAGCACGTTTCATGAAAAAGGAGGATTTTTCCGATGGATTATCAACAAACTGCTAAACGTGTGCTCGAACTCGTCGGTGGACGCGAGAACATCATCACTGCTGCTCATTGTGCGACGCGTTTACGTCTTGTCTTGCATGATGAATCAAAGGTCGATCAAGCAGCACTTGAAGACTTAGATGGTGTCAGCGGCGCCTTCTCAAGTTCTGGTCAATACCAGATCATCTTTGGAACCGGTACCGTCAACAAGGTATTTGCTGCGTTTGCACCACTTGCCGGTGTAAAGGTCGATGGAGAAGAACCACTCGACGTTAAAAAGGCTGCATCGCAAAAATTAAATCCGTTCGCCCGTCTTGCCCGCTCGCTCTCGAACGTCTTCGTTCCACTCATTCCGGCAATCGTCGCAGCCGGTCTTTTGATGGGATTACTCGGTATGATCAAGGCCTTCGGTTGGGTTGACGGTGATTCACCGATCGTCCAACTACTGGATATGTTCTCGTCTTCTGCCTTCATCATCTTACCGATTCTGATCGGTTTCTCGGCAGCTCGTGAATTCGGTGCGAACCCGTACCTCGGTGCCGTCATCGGGGGAATCATGACACACCCGTCCCTCTTAAACCCTTGGACGCTCGGTAATAGTGATCCGGAAGTCATGAAGTTCCTCGGAATGAACATCGAGTTGATCGGTTATCAAGGAACGGTCTTCCCGGTTCTCTTAACGGTTTGGGTCATGGCAAAGATTGAACAACAAGTTCGTAAGCGGACGCCAGAAACACTCGATCTACTTGTCACACCATTCGTCACTGTCCTCGTCACTGGATTCTTGGCATTGATCGTTATTGGTCCGATTGGAACGTTACTCGGAAAAGGCATTTCATTCGTACTCGTCTTCTTCTATGAGCAGTTCTCAGTCGTCGCCGGTCTTCTCTTCGGTGGACTTTATTCGACAATCGTCATCACGGGGATGCACCACAGTTTCCATGCCATTGAGGCAGGATTACTTGCCGACAAGAGTATCGGAAAGAACTTCCTCTTACCGATTTGGTCAATGGCGAATGTCGCTCAAGGTGGTGCCGGACTTGCCGTTTACTTCTTAACGAAGAACGTCAAACTCAAAGCACTCGCCCTACCGTCTGCGTTCTCGGCCTTTCTCGGAATCACGGAACCCGTCATTTATGGCGTCAACTTACGTCTTGGAAAACCATTCATCGGTGGTGCCATTGGTGGTGCGATCGGTGGCGGTTATGTCGTCTTGACACAAGTCGCTGCGAACGCTTATGGATTAACTGGAATTCCAATGATTGCGATCGTCGCGCCACTCGGTGCATCAAACTTGATTAACTATCTCGTTGGGTTCGCCATTGCAGTCGTCACTGCTTTCATCTCGACTGTCGTCTTGATGCGTCTCGATGCACGAAAACAAAAAGAAACGGACGTTGCTGCTTAATCCTTCATGCGACCAAACCGAGTCCTCGGGCTCGGTGGTCGCATTTGTCGGTTCGCAAAGCGCCGGAGTTCGCTTTATAATAGAAGAAAAGACCGGAAAGGAGGACGTCAGGCTGATTATTCATAAAATCCTCAATAACAACGCTGTTGTCGTCAAAGAAAATGGACAGGAACGCATCGTCATGGGACCAGGCATTGCTTTTGGAAAAAAGAAAAAAGATCCGATTCAAGCGACGAAAATCGAAAAAATGTTCATCCCTTCATTTGAAAATGCAGAACAGTTTAAAGAGATTCTGACAACGACACCACTCGAGATCATTGATTTATCGGAACGGATCATCTCGCATGCAGAAGGTGAGCTTCAGACACCGTTTCATGACTATATTCATGTCAGTCTGACGGACCACCTTGCTCACGCCGTACGATTAGCACGTGAACAACTCGTCGTGCATAATCGATTGGCAGAAGAGATTCGCCTTTTGTATGGACCGGAGTATGCAATCGGAGAATGGGCAGTTCTTGAAATCGAGCGTGCTTTACAGGTCACACTACCGAAAGAAGAAGCGGCGAACATCGCGCTCCACTTATATAATGCACGTCAAACGCATCCGAACATGGCTACTGCATTACAAACGGTCACGTTACTCAATGAACTACGTGAACAGATCGAAGTCTTTTTTGGACAAACGATCGAGACCTCATCGATGACGTATTATCGTTTCTTTACGCATATGAAACTGGTCCTCGCCCGGATTGAACAAGGAGAAACCTTACACGACATGGATGATGTGATTTTATCTGCCGTCAAAACACGTTATGCCGAGGCTTATGCCTGTGCGAGTCAAATGGGCAATTGGTTGACTGTCGAACTCGATACACGTGTACCTGAATCAGAAATCGGCTATATGGCTTTACACATCGAACGGATTCGTCCGGATCTTGAAAGGAGTTCTACGTATGAAAATCTTTAGTTTAGGGGAAGCATTGATTGATTTGATTCCTCTCGATGCTGATAACATGACGTTTCAAAAAAATCCTGGAGGTGCTCCTGCCAATGTCTCTGTCGGACTCGCTCGATTAGGTGCTGATAGTTATTTTCTTGGAGCTGTCGGTGATGATTCGATGGGGCACTTCTTGAAAGATACGTTACATCATTATGGTGTTCGTACCGATCATCTCGTCCACGATTCGACGCAAAAAACAGGACTTGTGCTCGTTACGAACGGTCAGGATGGAGAGCGATCGTTCGAGTTCATCAACGCGGAGCGCGCTGATATGCAATTCCACGAAACGCATGTCCCAGAGGATTTCACGTCCGTCGATTTATTACACATCGGTTCGATCTCTTTGATTACTGGAGAATCCGTCAACGCGACACGAAAAGCCATCGCACGTGCAAAAGCACACGAAGTACCCGTCTCTTACGATCCGAACTTACGAGAGTCGTTATGGCCGAATCTTGACGAAGCGCGGACGACGATTCGGTCTGTCCTACCGGATGCACAAATTGTCAAACTTGCTGAGGAAGAATTGACGTTTCTAACTGGACAAACGAATCTTGATGACGGGGCTGCTGAATTGTTAGCTGAATATCCGATTCGTCTTCTTGCCATCACGCGAGGAAGTGAAGGATCGATTCTCTATACGGATCGTGCGATGGCTGTCATCGATGCGATTACGGTCGACGCAATCGATACGACAGGTGCTGGAGATGCCTTCATGTCCGGTTTACTCTACCAGTGTGCGTTACGCGATTTTTCATTTGATTGGTCTGAAGATGAACTTCGCGACATCGGTCGATTCGCAGCAATTTCAGGCGGACTTGCTGCTTCTGTCAAAGGAGCGATGGCTGCTTTGCCAACGCTTGACGAAGTCGCTCATCGCTTGAGTTAAATCGATGACTCATTAGAAATAAGGATGGAGAGATTCCGGACTCAGTGCCGAAATCTCTCCATCCTTTTCGTTTGATTGATGAATCGTTTATTCACTAAGAGCATCGATTAAGGTGTATCGATAAATCGTTTGATTTCATCTAATGACTCGTCCTGTTGTTCTTTTGGCGTTAATGGGCTACTATTGTCTCCCTTTTGTCGACCGTACATACCAAAGTTTGCATGATTCCCTTGCTTGATTTCATGGAATACCGCATCTTTTCGAACGTCCTGTTTACTTTTTTCGATATCAGCGACGGGTAAGACACCATCTCGTCCACCATAAATCGTCAATGAGGGTATATCAATCGAATCAATCGGATAGGACGCGAGAAAAACGATCCCCTTAATTTTCGGATGTTGTTCGACGATCGTCGAAGCCGCGCTTCCGCCGAGCGAATGCCCGATCAAATACCACTTTTTGACCTGCGGATATTCCTCGATGATAGCGAGTCCTTCGTTTGAGTCAAGCAACGCAATTCGAAACGGTAGCTTCGGGATGACGACAAAGTGCCCTTCTTTCGCTAGTTGTTTGCCGTAATAACTGTAAGCCGCTGCATCGACTTTTGCTCCTTGATAAAAAATGAATCCGACGTCACTCGCCTCTTTCCCGAACGTCACTTCACGGGGTGTCTCTGTTTCCACGTAAGATATCGCTTGCGAGGAAGCATCATAATCGAACTGTGCCCAGATCATGAAGGCACATACAAGCAGTGCCAAGAGCGCAGCAATCGTTCCGATGATTCGTATAATCCACTTTTTCATGTCATTCCCTCCCGTTACCGTTATACCCAATATTATGTGTTAAATCACATATGAAAACAAATATTAGAATTTTCAGTCATTGTAAGCATGCCTATCTCTTTTTCATGAATTGGTTTAAGATGAAACCAATATTGTTTTTTCGAAAGGAGATTCACGTTTTGCCGCGTACCCTTGTGTCTACGATTCAATGGTTTTTATTCATCATTTGTACCAACATTGCCCCGCCCCTTGCCATCGCAGCATCGTTTGAACTCTCGGGTGCCGAGACGCTTTCCTTCTTATCTCGTTGTCTATTCGTATTTGCCATCTTAAGTCTCTTTCAAGTCCTGCTCGGACATCGTCTACCGATCATGGAAGGTCCTGCTGGAATTTGGTGGGGTGTATTTGCTCTCTATTCGTCGATTGGTGTCACATTGTACGGCAGTTACTCAAACACGTTACAGTCGCTTGGATTCTTACTCCTACTCAGCGGTATCATCTGTATCGTCTTGACGATGACGGGTGTCTTACGGCGCTTAGTCCCTCTTTTTACACCGCAAGTCATCGGTGTCTATATGCTGTTGCTGTCGGCACAACTGTCCGGATCCGTCATGAAAGGATTGCTCAATATCGAGGATGGACGAATTCAAGTATTACCTGCCGTCATCTCGATTCTGACGGTCTTGATCTCGCTTTATTTAGAACGCAGTGATCGCTTACGCCAGTATGCTTTATTAATCACGCTACTCGTCGGTTGGAGCATGTTTGCATTAATCGGTCGTGCCGAGATGCCAAGCTTTGATGGTCCACTGTTCACTTTACCGAGCTTGTTGCCGTTTGGCGGTATTCATGTCGACTGGAGCTTATTACCGACAGCTCTCATCATCTCGTTATTATTAATGACGAACGTCTTAGCGAACATCAAGGTCATCGAACGGATCATCAGTGCCAAGCGTGGTGAGACCGTCAAAGGACAAGTCGGAACAGCTGGTATCACGGCTGGTATCGGACAACTCTTCGCTGGTCTGTTCGGTACGGTAGGTCCTGTCGCCATTTCCGGAACGGCTGGATTCATCGCCTCAACGGATAACACGGACCGGAAAGCGTTCGTCTATGCGAACA
The DNA here is from genome assembly GCF_001750115.1 of Exiguobacterium sp. U13-1. NCBI lineage: Bacteria > Bacillati > Bacillota > Bacilli > Caryophanales > Exiguobacterium > Exiguobacterium sp. U13-1. The sequence goes on from NZ_CP015731.1 coordinate 290,592, forward strand.
TCACGTGTCTCTTCCTTAGTATCGTGACACCATTCGTCGGATTGATCGCTAAAATCCCCGTCGCTGTCGGTTATGCGATGGTCGCACCAATCGTTGCCGGCATGGCAATCATCGGCGTCACGGAAGCAGCCCGTGACTTGAATCGTCAAACGGCGATGATCACGGTTGGTCTCCCGGTCCTCGTCGGTATCGGTGCGTTGTTACTACCGAAAGGAGCAACGGCCGATTTACCACCACTTGTGACGACCCTGATGTCGAACGGTCTCGTCCTCGGAACATTGGTCGCCTTGCTTGCAGAAGGGTTACGCCATATTCGGACGAACGATTAATAAAAAGACGCTTTCTCAATCGAGAAAGCGTCTTTTTCATGCATCAGCGAATGCCGCGCATGTATTTTTGAAGTTTTGGTGCGAAAGCGAACAAGAGTAATCCGAAGATGACGGCAACGATACCCGTGATACCGAAGTACAAAATCTCCGTGTCATTCGTGTAGTATTTAACGATTTGTGCGTTGACTGCTTGACCCGTTGCGTTCGTCAAGAACCACAAACTCATCGTTTGCGCTGAGAAGGCTGCCGGCGCCAGTTTTGTTGTTGCCGATAGACCGACTGGTGACAAGAAGAGCTCACCGATGACGACGAGGAAGAAGCTCAGTGCAAGCCAGAGTGGACTAACTGATGTCTCAACACCGAACAGGATCCCTGGTAGTGTCATGACGATGAACGAAAGTCCTGCGAACAGAAGACCAAACGAGAACTTTTGCATCGTCGTTGGTTGACGGTCACCGAGTTTGACCCAGAAGCTCGCGAACACAGGTGCTAATACGATGATGAAGAGCGGATTCAACGATTGGAAGAACGCTGGTTGAATCTCGAATCCTAAGAATGAAAGGTTCGTCCGTTCACTTGCGAAGATGGAGAGGACGTATGAACCTTGTTCTTGGATTGCCCAGAAAATCGCTGCTGCGATGAAAAGCGGAATATACGCAATCAAACGTGAGCGCTCATCATCCGTGATCTTTGGACTACGAAGCATGACTGTGAAGTAAGCGATCGGAATCAAAATCCCGAGAATCGTGACCATTAAAGTAAAACGAGAAATCGTCAACAGTCCTGTCATCGATGCAACGACACCGAGTACCGCAACGACGACGACAACGATTGATGCGATCGTGATGAAACGTTTTTTCTCGTCCCCTTTTAATGGGTTCAAGACATACGTACCCGCTTGACCGAGGTTTTTCTTTTTCGTCAAGACGAAGACGACAAGTCCTGCGAACATCCCGATGGCAGCGAGTGCGAAACCAGCGTGATATCCACCGCGGTCAGCCACTTCACCGACGACGAGTGGTGAGAGGAATGCCCCAGCGTTGATCCCCATGTAGAAGATACTAAAACCAGCATCGCGACGGTTATCCGTCTTGCTGTACAAATCACCGACGATATTCGATACGTTCGGTTTCAAGAAACCAGTACCGATGACGATGAGTCCCATCGAGATGAAGAGGGCTGTAATGCCTGCTGGTAAAGCAAGGACGATATGCCCTAGCATGATCAAGATACCACCATAGAAGACGGTCCGTGACGTACCGAGTAAACGGTCAGCTACCCATCCCCCAATGATCCCTGACATGTAGACGAGCGAACCATAAACGGCCATGATTGACGCAGCTGTCGTCTTATCAATACCTAGCCCACCATTGGCAACTGAATCGTACATGTAGAAGATAAGGATGGCACGCATGCCATAGTAGGAGAAACGCTCCCAAAACTCAGTGAAGAAGAGGGTGAACAACCCTTTTGGATTCCCGAAGAATCCTTTTTGCGGAACGGTCTTATAGACCTGATCGCGATCAAACTCTGCCATATGATCGGCTCCTTTCATCAATCCTAAATAAGTGCATAATCCATCATCTTTTCCCGCTTTCCCCAAACGATAAGCGTGACGAAACAGATAGGATACGAATACACTGTTTTGCCTGAATTGTCTCACTTCTTTTTTTATATATGAGACAGCACTTTACCATTCAACCGCAAATCATTTGATGAGTCAAATATTATTTACGTTACAAGAATAACAAAAAGAGCAGTCGACTACTCGACTGCTCAGGATTGCATCTGTTTCGATTCGATGATTGTAATTCCAGGCGGTGCATGTAACGTTTCACGGATCATCGCTGCAGCGACTTGACCAGCTTCGATCGGAGCAATGGCGCTCCGCTTCAACAAGGGGCGTAAGACCGTTGAAATTTTCGCAGCCGCTTGTTCGCCGAAGCGGAATTCATCTCGATCCCCTAGTAACAATGATGGTCTAAAAATCAATAACGCGTCATACCCCAGTACACGTAATCCGTTTTCCGTGTCCCCTTTTACGCGATTGTAGAAGGTTTTGGCATTCGGATGGGCACCGAGCGCCGAAATCAAGGCAAATCGTGTCGCCCCGAGGTCTAACAATTCACGACCAAGTTCAATCGGATATGTGTAGTCAACCAGACGAAATGCCTCTTGCGATCCTGCTTGTTTGATCGTCGTGCCCAGTGCACAATAGACATGGTCAACGACAGGTAATTCAATTTCTGTCACACGATCAAAATCAATCACCCATTCTTCCAATTTCGGATGAAAACGGCGCATCGGGCGGCGAACGAGAACATGTACCTCGCTGTATGCATCTTCTGCCAACAAACGATCGACGAGTTCTTGTCCGACTAGACCAGATGCTCCTAAAATTGCTGCTCTCATACGTTTCTCCCTCCTTCATGCTGTCGACCAATTGGTACGAAATAGGAACGGTTTCCAGTGATCCGTTCTCCGGCACGTACACCGATCGCACTTGGTCTTCCTCCTAAAATAAAGACACCGTACATATACGCGACTTCTCCCTCTTCCCGAAGTGAGTACGTCGGTAATTCTTGATATGCTTGATAAACAGCCGGTTGATCACGAAACGTATGCTGTTCGTTTTTTAGCATGATATTTCCGCGTTCATCATGGACCGTCACAGTATCTCCCTCACGGCCGAAGATCGGTTTTTTAACGAATGATCGCTGACTTGAAATGAATGGATCAGCGGATAAGTATGTCGGTAAAAAATAACGCGCAATCATCATGTGGTCCGTTTCGCTCAAGTACGGATGATTGGTTTCATGCAACATCCAGATTAATGCAAGAACCGACTTGGCTTGCATTAAAAAGGCAGACGGCGGGTTGATGATTTCCAGTCGCCCCGTCTCAACGAGTTGCAGGAGTAATTGTCCTAAATTTCTTCCGTCCTCATCCCGGTCAAGTAAGGCCATCTCGATCGGAAAGGTTTGACGATATAAGATATCGATTCTTTTACCTGCCTCATCGTACAAACCTTCTTCCGGACGAATCTCTAAAGCATGAAGTGGACAGTAGGTCGCATCACTCCAAAACGACTGCAAATACTCAGCCGTCAACCGATCCTCGATATGGTCACCATGTGAGGTGAAGACGACGTGCGGATGCTGTTTCGTCCGATATTTCGCGGCTTCGATCGCACGACGGACCGTTGCCTTCAGCCATTTGTTTTCCCCATCGTTGACCCGTTCAAAACCTTGTTTTTCCGCTACGACATCATTGACTTCAAATACTTCCTTAATGAAAGTCGGCGTATCCGAGTTCCATTCCATGAGTGAAATACGATTTGCCGTCGCAATGAAATCAAAGCGTCCGATGACGGTCAACGGTCGCATCGTCTCGAGTCGTAAAAAAGCGAGACTTTCAACTGGAAAGCCAAGCTCGAGCAGCGCCTCATCATCCATCGACCGAAGAATCGGAAGCACTTTCTCAAATATCTGGTAAACTTCTTGCGCTGCGATATGCAGTTGATCGATTCGTTCGTCCGAGATGGGCATGATTTCCGTCACAGCGTACGGTTCCCCGTCCAACACATCCCAAAAACGATCAATGTCTCCATAAAACGTTTGCCGCTTGTTCATCCGCCGAAAAAGCCGGAAGACGAGCCTGTTCCGAATCCTTTTGTCTTCGTGTTATAGCTTTTCACTGCTTTTGATTTCGGCGTATATCCTTTTGTTCGCATCGCACTATGCATCAAGGCACGGGATGCGAAATAACTACCACCCCAGTAATAGAATCCTGAATGGGTCGACGAGCTATCATCACAGTACCAAACGCCTTCATCATTATCGTATTCATAGTCATCACAATCCGGATCGTCTGGTCGTTCCGCTCGTGCATCATCCGATCCGCAACCACTCAGTGTCGTTCCAATCAACAGTGTTGCAGCTAATGTCGCTTGTTTCATCCAATTCACCGTCTCAGTCCCCTTTCCATTTACTCTCGTTATGGATAGTATACGCTTTTTCAGAGAGAAAAGTTTCTTTGTTCTACCGGAACTTTTTTTCTCCGAACGTGGTAATAGTATCTATAGAACAAAAAGGAGGATTTACGCATGTCACTTGCCTATTATGTTGAAGAAAATGATGAATTCCATCCGATTTATCAATACGATCGCTATGCAATTGAGCCAGAAGAGATCATCGCCCATCAACTCTGTGAATTCCATATCATCGAAGGACATCAATATGAGCTTCGTTCCAATGAAATGGCAGGCGAATACGATCAATTGATCGTCGACCATATCAAAGCATCGCCCCGTGTAACGGAAGAGCGCGTGTATCCACCTCATCAAATCCACATTGAATTCAGAAAGTATCTATCAGATAGTGCCCAACCGCTTTTAAAAACATCAACGGTTCCGAACCATGTTCAAGCGATGCGTTTCTTGATCAAGGACAAGATCGAAGTCGAAGGTCACGGCATTTTCGAGCGTGATAGCTGTGAAATCGATATCGATCGCAATTGTTACGTCGTTTATCTCGCAGATACACTTTAAGAAGTAAAATCAAGTCTCTTCATTTCCAAGAGACGTTTTTTTTGGCATACTAGAAGGTAAGAACGAATCAATCGAGGTGAACGAACATGAGTGAACAACCAAAAAAACTATCATTGCAAGAGGCAATGGTCGAGCGCTTGAAGGCAAAAAAACAAGCGCAAACAAAACGTCCGACCGGCTTACAAGGGACACAAACGAAACAATTGACGAGCCAACAGACGAAAAAAGCGAACAACCAGAAAAAACGGACAGGCGTCTAAGTCACAGGAATTCATGAAATAAGGAGCAATTATGAGTATTTTAACGGTATCTAACTTAAGTCACGGATTCGGTGACCGCGCCATTTTCGAAAATGTCTCCTTCCGCCTGTTAAAAGGCGAGCACATCGGTCTCGTCGGTGCGAACGGTGAAGGAAAATCGACGTTCATGAACATCATTACGTCTCAACTTGAGCCGGATGATGGAAAAGTCGAATGGGCAAAGCATGTACGCGTCGGTTATTTGGATCAGCACGCTGTCCTTGAAAAAGGATTAACAATTCGCGATGCCCTTAAAGGCGCATTCCAGTACATGTTCGACATCGAACAGGAAATCAATGATTTGTACGGTAAAATGGGCGAAGTCGAGCCAGAAGAACTTGAAAAGATGCTCGAAGAAGTCGGCGTCTTACAAGATATTTTGACGAATAACGACTTCTATACGATCGATGCAAAAGTTGAAGAAATCGCGCGCGGTCTTGGTCTCGATGAGATCGGACTCGATCGGGATGTACAGGAGCTCAGTGGTGGACAGCGGACGAAAATCCTGCTTGCTAAACTTCTCCTTGAAAAACCAGACATTCTCTTACTCGATGAGCCGACCAACTATCTCGATGTCCAGCATATCGAATGGTTGAAACGCTACTTGAATGAATATGAGAATGCGTTCATCTTGATTTCGCACGATATCCCATTCCTTAACAGTGTCATCAACTTGATTTATCATATGGAAAATCAAGAATTGAATCGTTATGTCGGTGACTATGACAACTTCGTCACGATCCATGAAGCGAAGAAAAAACAACTCGAGTCTGCGTTTAAGCGTCAACAGCAGGAAATCTCTGAGTTGAAGGATTTTGTTGCTCGGAACAAAGCACGTGTCTCGACACGGAACATGGCGATGTCACGTCAGAAGAAGCTCGATAAGATGGATGTTATTGAACTTGCGCAAGAACGTCCAAAACCAGAGTTCCATTTCCTCCAAGCACGGACACCAAGTAAATTGATGTTCGAAGCAAAAGGTCTCGTCATCGGATACGATGAGCCACTTTCTCGTCCTCTCGATCTGACGATCGAACGTGGGCAGAAGATTGCCTTGCACGGTGCGAACGGAATTGGTAAATCGACGTTGCTCAAGAGTTTGCTCGGTGAAATTCCAGCTGTCTCTGGTGTCGTTGAGCGAGGAGAAAACCTGCATATCGGGTACTTCGAACAAGAAGTTAAAGAGAAGAACTCGAATACGTGTATCGAAGAGATTTGGAATACGTTCCCGTCTCTGACACAACAACAAGTCCGCGCCATGCTCGCGAAGTGTGGTTTGATGACGAAACACATCGAATCGAAAATCGAAGTGCTCAGCGGTGGGGAAAAAGCGAAAGTCCGTCTTTGTAAATTGATGAATACGGAATCGAACATCCTCGTACTCGATGAGCCGACGAACCACTTGGACGTCGAAGCCAAAGAAGAATTAAAACGTGCGTTACAAGAGTACAAAGGAACAGTCTTGTTGATCTCACACGAACCAGAATTCTATGAAGCTGTTGCGACAGACTTATGGAACTGTGAATCATGGACGACAAAAGTATTCTAAGCGATGCTTTACAAAAGATGGGATGCCCAAAAGGGTATCCCATCTTTTTAGTTCACACACTTAATCATTGCATGATTGTGCATCTTCACGCACACTAAGACTTAGAAAATGATTATGAAGGAGCGTGTTTTTTTGGAAACGATCACGAAAAAAGCAACACTATCCTATCTCCATGTTCCAAGCGGTGGTTCAGAACAGTTGATTGTCCGTCTCTATTCACCTGAACACACAGAGGATGCTCCACTGATTGTCCTCTTCCACGGATTTCCCGGGAAACAGTTGAATATGGACTGGGCAGTTCAACTTCAAAGCGCAGGATACCATGTACTCGTCACGTCATATCGTGGAACGATTGGAAGTCCCGGAACATTCCGATTCCAGCATGTTTTGGAAGACGCAACTGCCACATTACAGTACGTCTGCTCAGAGTCTTTCACTACCGAACATGGCATCAAGGCAGATCAGATTACCGTCGTTGGTCATAGCATGGGCGGCTTCGCCGGTCTGCATGCTTTTGCTGAGACACCAGAGGCTGCACATTATGTCGGGATCTCTCCGTTTAATTTCGGTCTCGTCGGTCAGCTCGTCCTTGAACATCCAGAATACGAAGCTGCGCTACACGGTGTACTCGAGCGTGGAGCTGCTTTCCTAAATGGTGCCGTTGCTGACGCGTTACTAGACGAGTTGAAGCACCATCATACGACTTGGAACTTACTGACGCTAAAAGAACGTCTAGCCGATCGCTCGATGTTACTTATGACGTCAGAACGGGACGAAACGTCGATCAAAGCACTCCATCATGACTTACTACTATCAGACAGCCCGTTTGAGGAAGCGATCGTCGATAGTGATCACAACTATATCGAGAATCGGGATGCTGCCTTTAACGAATGGACGTCTTGGCTCGCACGACAATGAAAAGAGCGCTCAGCGTACGACTGAGCGCTCTTTTGCTGAAGTTCGAGTCCGTTGAACAGGACGGATCCGCATCCGGTATAGGACGAGCGTAAACATCGTCAGTGTTGAGACAGCGTACCAAATCGTCGTAAACAGAGTTCCCGTATCCGTACCGATGAATAGACCGTGTACCGTCATTAATAGCCAAGCAGGTAAGACGAGCCAGTGTGTCAATTTCCAAAGCGTCTTGCCTAGCGTCTCCTTTAAGAAATCCGAAGTCACGAGAACGAACCCGAATAAGTAGAGACTGATCGTTCCTAGCGCATTCCAGAGTGGTTCATAAGAAGCTTGCCCCGGAATCAGGACCTCAAAAATCGTCAGTGGTGCGTATGAATCGACGATGATGAGCGTCGCATGTAAGACGATTGCGAGTAAACCTGCCCAGCCACTATATAAATGCACGTGATGCAGTCGTGCTTTTTGTTTTTTGAGTGCCGGGTAGGAACCGAGCAATCCAGCTAAGACAGAAATCGTCATGAAGAAGTGTCCACTTAATCCACTCAATCGAATCATCGTCCATGTCGAGAACAACCATTTCATCCAGTCCATATCTCACTCACTCCCTTCTGTTCACTTCGCCATTCCCCAGCAGTATCCAAAATCAGTAATCGTCCTTTTGGAAACCAACGAAACAGCTTTTCTTGACGTTCTGCCTCTGTCATCTGAAAGGCAAGCTTCGTCATGACTTCCGCTTCATAGAGTTGTGGTGCAGATGCAGTCACTTGGAGGATCGGGCTTTTCGTCGGGCGTCCTGTTCGTCCATCTAACAAATGATGATGCGTCTGTCCGTCCGTCTTCCACGATCGATAGACACGGTTCGATGTCGCGACCGCGCCTTGTCGTAGTTGCACATCAGTGACGCGTTGTTCGGTCTGATTGCCTTTAGTGTCTCGCTGTTATTTCTGTTATTGGGTTACCGCTCAAACAAAAAAATGTTTTTATTACTCAGTTTCGTTGCTGCCATCGTCGGTAGCGGATTACTTGCTTATACCGGACATCTCGGTGGTCAGATGGTGTATGCCAAATAAAACAAGAGCCGATCTATTTTCTCTTTTGATGAGAGAAGTAGACCGGCTCTTTTATGTTGTTTCTATATTACTTACGATGTGCACGTCCTGGGCGACGGTTGTTCGAACGACGTGTGTTTCCACGTCCTTCCGTCACTTTTCGAGTTCCTTTGCTTTGGTCGTGCTGTGCGCGAATCGCTTCTTCAGACAATTCGACGACGATTGGTGTGACCGAGATGTTCAATTCCCGCTCCATATCACGGAACGTCCGACCATCTTTTGGTGTCACGATCGAAACGGCAATCCCGTCGTTCCCAGCACGTCCTGTCCGACCAATCCGGTGAACGTAACTTTCCGCATCATCTGGTAAATCATAGTTAAAGACGTGTGTCACACCTGTCACATCAAGTCCACGCGAAGCGACATCTGTTGCGATCAGGAATTGTGTTTTTCCTTGATAGAACTTCGCCATCGCTTTTTCCCGTTTCCCTTGCGTTAGTCCACCGTGCAATTCATCCGTCGGATACCCTTGCATCTGCATTTCTTCGTTCAATTTACTAACGCGACGTTGTGTACGGCAGAAAATGATGGCTGCGTACGGACGCATCTCGTCAAGCATCGTCCGCAGTGTCGCTTGTTTGCGGCGATCCGTCGTCTCAACGACGAACTGCTCGATCGCTTCTACGGTGATGCTTTCCGCTTCTACTTGCACTTCGACCGGGTTACGCAAATACGTTTTCGCCAGTTCCTCTACTTTCGGTGGCATCGTTGCAGATAACATGACGAATTGACGATCAACCGGTGCCGCCTCGATGATGTCTTCGATTTCTGGCAAGAAACCGATTTGCAGCATTTGATCTGCTTCATCCAAAACAAGCGTCCGTAATTCACTTAAATCAAGTGTGCCACGACCGACATGATCGAGTATCCGTCCTGGCGTTCCGATGATAATTTGTGGCATCCGACCGAGACGTTGAATCTGTTTAAAGACGTCTTGTCCGCCGTATACAGCAAGCGCACGATACTGCTCTGTATTCCGAATCAGTTTATGCGTCTCGTCGGCAATTTGACGCGCAAGTTCACGTGTCGGTGCGACGATCAATGCTTGAACCGTTTGTGATTCGACATCAATTTGCTCAAGGATGGGTAAGAGAAACGCCAACGTCTTCCCTGTTCCCGTTTGCGCCTGTCCAATCAAGTCGCGTCCTTCGAGTAATGACGGAATCGCTTGTTCTTGAATCGGTGTCGGCTCCTTGATGCCTTGTTTTTGTAATTTTTTTATCCACAGGTCACTGATGTGTAATGTTTCAAATGTTGACATGATATATCCTCCTAAAAATTATCCACAGAAAAAAGCTGTGGATAACCTGCTTCGCATAGACAAAAACAGTTATCCACAGCCGTGCTCTATTCAGTATACACAATTTACGCGTTTGTTGCTTCCTGTTTTAGCTTCCAGTCGAGCACAAATGTACCAAACGGGATGAATGATGCGATGAACGCAATCCCTGCCTTGACGATCGACCAATCGTATTTGAATTTCACGACTGCGAGCCAGAGTGCATACATGACGAACAAGACACCGTGAAGTGCACCCACGACTGAAACGGCTTGCGGAATATCCGCCATATACTTCAACGGCATCGCAATCAACAGTAAGACTAAAAACGAGATTCCTTCTAGTATCGCAATCATTCGGAATTGCCCAAGCGTAGTTCTTAACATCCCGTCACTCCTTTTTCTTAATTCCTGTTCTTAGTATACGGGATGGACGATCCTTCTGTGACCTGTGTCACAGGATTGTCAGATTTCGAGTGGACGTAACCGTGCTTCGATAGCAGCTCGCTTTGGTTCAAGAAACGGTGGTAATGCAAGCGTCTCCCCTAACGTTTCAACCGACTCATCCGTCGCGAATCCCGGTGTATCAGTCGAGAGTTCAAACAAAATATGGTTCGGTTCCCGGAAGTAAAGAGCTTGGAAATAGTGACGATCGACTTTACCGGAGTTCGGTAAGTGATAGGCATTCAAGCGTTCGACCCACTTTTCATATTCATCACTGTTCGGCACTCGGAACGCGACGTGATGCACACCACCACGACCTAGACGTTCTCGGTCGAGATCTGGACGTGCCTCAATATGAATCTCTGCTCCGATACCACCTTCTCCGGTTGCATAGACTTCAATCGGTGCAAAGTCACCTGCTAAAGATGGATAAGAACCTACTTTTCGGAATCCCATGACTTCCGTCAGTACACGGATCGTCAACGTCGGATCGTTGACCGTCAATGTGACGGCTCCCAGTCCAACGATGGCATAATCCGATGGAATCTCTTTTTGCGGCCACGGTACACCACCTGCGACACCTACCTCACCATCTTCCGCAACAAGAATCAAACGTGTTCCTTCCTGATCGCGAAAGGCGAGTGTTCGACGCCCTGCTCGTTCGACGATTTCATCGTGATCCACATTTTTCGCTTCAAAACGTTGTTTCCAAAAATGAAGTGCAGCCGTTGTTTTGACACGAAGCGATGTCGAAGAGATACTCGATGCCCCCGGTACGCCCGTTCCAAGATGCGGAATATCAAAAAACGTCAAGTCTGTTCCTGGATTCCCTTCCGCATCTCCATAAAACAAATGATACGATGTCGTGTCATCTTGATTGACAGTCTTTTTGATCAGACGCATGCCAAGTATTTGTGTGTAGAATTGATAATTGCGTTCCGCCATGCCTGTTAAGATCGATACATGATGAATTCCGAGTAATTCCATTTTCCTCACTCCTTGTCAATGATTTGGTAATTGGAGTATATCTCATATTTATCTTGAATTCAAGATATTAGTCTAATAAAAAACCGTCCCTCCGAAAAGGGACGATTGAATAGTTGAAATTAAAGTTTTACGACGTTAGCAGCTTGTGCTCCACGTGCGCCTTCAGTGATTTCGAACTCAACTTCTTGACCTTCGTCAAGAGTTTTGAAGCCTTCACCAGTGATTGCTGAGAAATGTACGAATACGTCTTCTCCGCCTTCAACTTCGATGAAACCGAAACCTTTTTCTGCGTTAAACCATTTTACTTTACCTGTGTTCATGGGAACAACCTCCAAAAATAAATTACTTAATACATATGCTGGGCATATGAAAAGAATTCATTATTGTCCCGAAATACATGGAGCAACGAAAAGATTGTTCGTGACACGATGTGAATCCGTAATGACAATAACAATATTAAGCTAACGTAAGTATAGAATGGATGCGCTTTAAAAGTCAAGTTGTCAGACCAATGTTTTTTCCAATTGATTCCACTTCTTATACATAATCAAAATAAAAAACAGGTTCAGCCGAAACTGAACCTGTTCTTCTGTTTTTAACGGTGGATCCAGACTGCTCCAGCAGAGTTATCTTTCGCTTCACCGATGACTTGAATCTTCAGCCCGTTGTTCGGAAGCAATTTCCCTGCGTCCGGAATCAACTGGTTGATGTACGATTTCGAATCATCAAACTTCGTCACACCAGGGAGACCTTTGTAGTCATAGAGTCCACGTGATGGCGAATCGATGAGCCATGCAGGTGCTTTATCATAACTGAAAGCAGCATCTGCGATCTGGTAACGTGTGCTTCCTGTCGTGACCGGCTTACCGTTGAGTGTTCCAACGATTGCTTCAGGATGTGAGTCGACGACTCCGAGGAATCCTTCACCTGGGTGTACGCCAACCCAGTTATCGTTGAAGCTTGAATCGCCATACCAGACGACAAGACCTGTGTTGTACTTAACGCCTCGTGCATGCTCGAGTGCTTTATCCGAGCCTGCATAGTTACGCCATTCGAGGTAGTACGCGTTATCTGCATAAGAGAAACCGTCTGAAGCAACGAAACCATCTAGAGTGAACTTAGGAGTACCCTCTGCATCATCTTCAAAGACGACTTTACCGTCAACTGTCAACTTCGCGTTATCAAGTGCAAATCCGTCTAGTGCAAGTCCACCATCTGTCACATATTCAAATTTCAACGTGACTTTTTTACCCGCAAATTCGCTCAGGTCATATGATTTATCGACCCATGCTCCTTTTGTTGATTCGGCACGCTGATCGCCATCTGTATCTTGATCACCAATTTTATCGATGACTTTCGATTGACCGTCAGCAGTAGCTGTGACTGTCAAGTAATCGTAATCAAATTCAACATCATAGTAAGCTTTGAAGTCGAACTTCGCTTCTTTTGCATTCGTCAAATCAAACTCTGGTGATGTCATCGACGTATGAAGATCGTCACCTTTCGTACTGTAGTAATACTTTTTACCGTAAGCCGGTGTGATGCCTTTTACCGGCTTTTTCGGTAAGTTGACTTTAATGATTCCTGGATTTTTTGATTTCGTAACACTTTGGTCGAGGTATGATGCCGTTCCTGCCTTAGTGAGTGAATCAAAATCAATCTGTTGGATGTTCGCCCAGTTTCCACCCATCACATTTTGGAAGAACTCTTTGTTTTGTGGCGAGAAACTTGTCGGCTCTGTTCCGGCGATGTTACCATTCCAGCTACCACCACTCATGATCGACCATGAAGCGACCGGTTCACCTTGACCTGTATACTGTGTATCGTACTCATCAGGAAGTCCTAGATCATGACCAAATTCGTGCGCGAAGACACCGACCGCGCCATCTTCTGGTTGAACTGTGTAATCATAAGCAGCCATTTTTCCGCCCCAGTAATTGACGCTTGCCGTCGTATCCGCTACAGGATACACGCTACCAAGTGTCCAGCGGTGTGACCAGATCGCGTCGTCACCGAGCTTACCGCCGCCTGCTTCTTGTCCTGTACCAGCATGAATGATCATCAAGTGATCGACGAGACCATCTGGCTCATTCAAGTCGCCATCGCCGTCCATATCGTACTGGTCGAACTTATCGTAATCGGCTAAGTTAATGCCGGCTTTAACAGCTGCATTCAAGGAATCCTTGACGAGACCGCGTGGGCCTTTTGCGCCAGGAAGGTTATCATTTCCACTCACAGGACTGTCAGCACCATAATCTTTAGCTGTTCCAGGAACAGTCAACCAATTGGACACCGTACCATCTACCGAATAACTACCACCTGATTGTTCTTCATAATATTGCTTGAACGTCTTTACTTTGTCTCCGTTGAAGAGTTCGAACTCTTGATCACCAAACATTAAATCTTGATAATGTTTTTGGTTGAAGTCATCCGAATACATATATCCAGGCTCTTGAACGACATTATTGTGCTTGAAGTCGCTGTACTCGACGAGGAGGACGAGGACTTTATCCGTTCGTGTAGCACCGTTATAGGCTGCCTGTTTTGCTTTATCAACTTTGACGAAGCCATTCGGATTGCCTTTTTTGTAGTTGTCGTGTTTTTTCTTCAATTGTTTAGCAAGTTGTTCCTTTTGTTTTGTTAAGAAGTCTTTTGTTTTCTTATCAAACGCTGCTTCTTTATTTGATTCATGATCGTGGTCATGATCGACGGCCGGTTTTCCATTCGCCTTTTTATCTAGATACTTTTGAACGGCTTTTTGTTTTGCTTCTGCTGAAGCTGCTTTTGAGATGACCCCACGTTTTTCAAGCACTTTTGCTAATCGATCCTGATCGACCGTGTTCAAGTCCATCGGTGCACCAGGTGCTACTTTTTCTGCTGCTTGTACGGACGTTACCTGCCCACCAGGTAAGACCGGACCAACAGCAAAAGCAGCTGCCGTAATTCCAGATAGAACGGCTAGGCTAAGCTTTTTCTTTTTTCCCACGTGAATTGACCCCCTATGTAGTAGTGAAAAGCATGTGATTACTATACTTTTCTGAATATTCAAATCATAGATTATTTTATTTCGTTAATCAATTGCTTTTAAGACAATTAGTGCTTTGTAACCATACCTATTTTTAGGTAGTAATTTTAAATGATTTTCAAAGGATTCTTTCACCTCTTTTTCAAAAAAATACGCTTCTCTCATTTTAGAAAACGTTACGCTGAAGGCACTCTGATTACCATAAGGAGGATCCAATGAGCCCTTTACAACATTTTGAACGTCATTTACTTAGAAACTATCTGATTGGTTCATTCGTCGCTGTCTTCGGCGTCGGTTGCCTATTTATTTTCGAGACGCTTACCTTCACCGGAATAGAACAATTGATTTTAATCGGTATCATGGCTGCATCCGTCAGCCTGATGTTTTCACTGGAATACATGCTCTACTCCCGACATGTCGCTTCCTTACGCCGCTTTTTCAAAAACGATATTCCTTCTCTCGTCTCGTTTCAAGAGGCCTATCAAACGACACATCGTTTTCCGATACTGACTGTAAAGCGCATCATGGGACCACACTTTTTAGGTCTTTCCGTTCCTGCTTCACTTCTGACAGCCCTGGCGATCTCTCAAGGGTGGTTACAGATGCCGTACTATTTAATTGGTCTTGCTTGTTTTGGTGCGGTCCTCGTCGCCATCCTTCATGCTTTAATTGAGTTTTTTCTTACTTATCGTGTTACCGAACGCATGCTACTTACGTTAGAAAAATACGCGTTCGAACACGAATTTGATTTTCCTGAAAAAACGACGGTCGTCACGCTAAAGCAAAAAATGCTGATCAGTACACTGATCATCGGTGTTTTTCCCGTCATGCTGTTCGTTCTCGCCTCTGCTGTCCAGTTAACGGAAAATGAAAGTCTTCGCTCTTACTGGAGTTGGGCGACACTCATTTTAATCGTCATCTTATCCGTTGCGACGTTTTGTAGTCTTCTTCTGTATGAAAATATTCGCAAACCGATCGTCACCCTGCAACAAGGGATTCAAGATGTCGAAAGCAATCGACTCGTCTCGTTACCGAATCCCTATTCGGACGAGTTCTCCCACCTCGTTTCTGGTTTTAACTTGATGATGGAAGGTATCAAAAAGCGTGATGCGGAAAACGAACAGTTACTAGATAGTTTGTTCACCTTGTTTGCCGCGACATTAGATGCCCGCGATCCTTACACAGCCGGTCATTCCGTTCGTGTCGCTGCCTATTCAGTCGAAATCGCTACCGCTGCCAATCTATCGAACGAACAAATCGAACTATTACGTAAATCAGCGCTGTTGCATGACATCGGGAAAATTGGGATTCGAGACGATGTGTTATTGAAAGAAGGACGCCTCACCGATGAAGAATTTCATGCCATTCAGCAACATCCAGTGATCGGCGTGCACATTCTATCGCAAGTTCAGCTTCCAAAGACGTTACAACCGATTCTTCCTGGGGTAAAGTACCATCACGAACGCTACGACGGAAAGGGGTATCCGGAAGGTCTTATAGGAGAGGACATCCCACTCTTTGGTCGAATCATGGCGATTGCCGATGCCTATGATGCGATGACATCCGATCGTCCTTATCGAAAAGGAATGCCAGTGGAAAAAGCTTTATCCATCTTGGAAGAGGGCATGGGTACACAGTGGGACGCCACCTTTACGCGTCTTTTTCTAGACTTGAAACGTTCGCCGATCGAAGACGTGTCATAAGTACGGAAAGGAGTTTCTCATGCATCCTAAAATCGTGGAACGTCATGAATTTTATTTTGTCGGTCTTGGACTGACATGTGAAGAAAACGAACTGCATACGTTGATGCCGGAACTCTGGCGTGAATTTTCAAGACGTTCGCATGAGATTCCTGCGAAACCAGATAGCTATCCGCTCGATATCTCACTCGAACGAAACGGAACCAAATACTCGCAATGTGTCGGGTATCCTGTTGCATCACTCGACGGTATTCCAAAAGGAATGAAAGGTCACCGGATCCCTGCTGCGCGTTATGTCTTCTGGAAACATGAAGGACCCGATATCGAAATTTGGAAGTCATTCGAAAAGATTCAACGCTTTGCCTCAAAACAAGGGATTGAACTTGATCCTCATGACTTTAAGATTGATGAGACACGAGACGATGTCCATCATCTCTACCAAAGGATTCGATGAACCATTCTCTTGAATGGTTCTTTTTTTGCGTTGAAATATCTTTCACACTTAATAATTCAGTACAGGTACTACGGACTATATTCAGAAAATTCGATTTAATTCGAATGACTTATTCTCGCTTCTCTAATTCTTTGGCATAGTTAGACTCAACCCAAACAAGGAGGCGATTTATTTTGAAAAAGTTTCTCGCTACATCGCTTGTCGCAAGTGTACTTGTTGTTCCTACGGTCGTAGGTGCAGAAGGTCTTCAAGCTGGTAAACTCACGAAAGCTTCGTCAGAACCAGCTGCAACGATCGTTAAAGATTTCGTGAACAAAAAAGGTGACTTTGCTGTTCAGAACGTCGAAAAAGACGGATCTTCACAGATCGTACGTCTCCAACAAGAAGTGGATGGCGTCCCTGTCTTTGGTAGTGTCGTCGTCGGGAACGTCGCGAAAGACGGTACTTTGAAAGCAGTCGTAAACGATGCGATCAACGTCAAAGGAAAACCAGGTCTCGCGAAAAAAGCAACGCTCTCTGAAAAGAAAGCGATCAAACTTTATCAAAAAGCAATCAAGGCTTCTAAATTCGAAGTCGCTCCAAAAGCAGAACTCGTCATCTATCCAGTAAAAGATGATGCTGTCTATGCATACAAAGTCACATCGACTGTCCTCGCTGGCAAAGAGCCATCACGTTGGACATACTTCATCGATGCGAACTCAGGTAAAGTACTTAACAAGTTCGACCAACTCGCTCACGCAACAGGTACGACAGTACTTGGCACAAGCGCAACATTCAACACGACGTTGAGTGCTGGGAAATACTATCTTCAAGATACGACGCGCGGAAAAGGTGTCTACACATACGACGCGAAAAACCGGACATCACTTCCGGGAACACTCTGGGCAGATGCAGATAACGTCTTCAACGCAACATATGACCGCGCTGCTGTCAGTGCACACGTCAACGCTGCAAAAACATATGACTTCTATAAAAACACATATGGTCGTAACAGTTACGACAACGCTGGTGCACGCTTGAACTCAACGGTCCACTATTCAACGAACTACAACAACGCATTCTGGGATGGCACGAAGATGGTCTATGGTGACGGAGATGGCACGACATTCGTCGCACTCTCAGGCGCACTTGACGTCGTCGCTCACGAATTGACGCACGCTGTCACAGAATACACAGCTGGTCTCGTGTATCAAAACGAATCTGGTGCGATCAACGAAGCCGTTTCAGATATCATGGGTACAGTAGCTGAATATACAGTTGGATCGAACTTCGACTGGCTCGTAGGAGAAGACATCTACACACCTGGAGTCAGCGGTGACGCCCTCCGTTCGATGTCTAACCCAGCTGCTTACGGCGATCCAGATCACTACTCTAAACGTTACACAGGTACACAAGATAACGGTGGTGTCCACATCAACTCTGGTATCATCAATAAAGCGGCTTACCTCCTCGGTAACGGTGGAACGTTCTACAACGTATCTGTCACAGGAATCGGCGTACCGAAACTCGGTGCGATCTACTACCGTGCTCTCAACGTGTACTTGACTCCGAACTCGAACTTCAGCTCACTCCGTGCAGCAGTCGTTCAATCGGCGAAAGACCTTTATGGTTCAACAAGTGCAGAAGCAACAGCTGCAGCAAAATCATTTGATGCAGTAGGCGTCTACTAAGAAAATCTCCTCCCAAAGGATTTTCATATTTCCTCCCGAGTGTCGGACTCGGGAGGTTTTTTGCGCAAAAAAGGACGGATTCGCTTCAAGCGAATCCGCCGTTCATTCATTCTTGTCCAGGATCACGCGCAAGACGTAAACGCATCTTTCCGTTATCCGGGAACACTTTTAGTTGTAAGGATTCTCCTTCGTACCACGTACCGTAGCTCGTATCGACGACGGGTTCACCCAGTGTCGATAATCCACCAGTCGAAGCATTCGTCCAGTCGATCGCTTCAATGATTCCATCCGAAACGACGAGCAGATATCCAGCATTCGAGAAGTAATACGTATTGACAGCATCCTGTTGTGTATTCCCGACAGCACCATACTTCGCTTCGAATTCAGCGATCGGTTTTCCGAGATATTGCTCCGGCTTGTCGATCGGTTGGTTGGCGACTGCTTGCGAGAGCGCCGCAAGAACGGCTTCGTCTGACGTCCCTTTTGGTGCTTCCAAACGAACATCACTTTCCGGTAAGTATCCTTCGATGCTGTCATTGAGTTTGAGATGGACCATGCCGTCCTTCGCATCCAGTACCTCATAGACATCACCTAAATCTGCTTTGTAGATGACACTACTACGACTCGCATCGCCGTAGACGTTCGCAAACGGACGCGTTACCCAAGCCGCTTGCGCATACTCTGCTGCTTTTTTCTTTGATTTCTTCTTTTCTTTTTTCGCTTCTTTTTTATCATCCGTTGTTGCTGTTTCTTTTTTCGACTCATCGTTTTTCGTTGCTTGATCCGTCGTTTTCGGCTTCTCGAGTGTTGATGTTGCTTGAGAAGCATCGTTATTCGTCAACATATACAACCAACCACCGACGATGAATAATGTCGCGAGAATACCACCAAAGGCAATCCCTCGACGATTTCGTTTTTGTTTCCGTCTTTCTTGTCGAGACTGTCGTTCTTGTTCTTGTTGGTGTTCACTCATGTATGGCTCCTCCTGAAAAAGTCGACACAGTTTTTCCCCACTATACCACCAATGTTTACTCGAAAGATTTAAATTTCGATGACAGTTCGACCACGATGACGTGAAGTCAGCAAGGCTTCTGCGATTTCAGGTAAATCGTTTAGTGTTTTGACATCGACTTCTGACGCAAGATCGACCTGCCAGTCACTCGCTAAACGTTGCCATAGCTCTTCGCGATAGGCGATTGGTGTTTGTACCGCATCGATTCCAATCAAGCGGACGCCACGTAGGATGAACGGATAGACTGTCAACGTCATTTCTGCCCCACCGACGTTCCCACACGTCGTGACGACACCACTATATTGTACGAAGCGAATGACGGACGCGAGAAATGGTCCTCCTACCGTATCTATGACACCAGCATATGTTCCTTTTTTTAATGGACGGACCGTTTCGTCTAAGAACGTAGTGCGGTCTAACACCTCAGCCACACCCTTTTTTAGCAGCCGTTCTTGTTCTGCGCGTTTACCGGTCACGGCGTGTACCGTATAGCCTAAGCGAATGAGTAAGGCGATCGTAATCGTACCAACACCGCCCGTCGCACCTGTTACAAGAATCGGTCCTGCATCCTTCGAGACGATTCGTGACAATTCATCAACCGATTGCGCCGCCGTCAATCCTGCCGTTCCGTATTGCATCGCTTCTAACGGACGGATTGTTTCCGGGAGTGGCGTTACCCAATCGGCCGGCACACGTATGTATTCTTGAAATCCGCCTGAAGTGTTCATCCCGAAATCAAAGCCATTGACAACGACGGCTTGACCCGTTTGAAAACGTTCATCTGTCGTCTGCTCGATGTATCCTGCTGCATCAACGCCTGGTGTATGCGGATAGGATTTTGTCACCCCTCGATTACCCGACATCGATAAAGCATCCTTATAGTTGACACATGAGTGCGTGACACGAATCAGGACGTCTCCCTCCGGTAAATCGTCGACACGTTTCGTCTCGATTGTTCCCTTATACGATCCGTCCACTTCTCGTACGACGAAGGCTGAAAAAGTGTGTTCCATGATTTCTCTCCTTTCTCTTGTGCTTCTCTATACCCTGTTGTTTCCATCGACACACTAAAAATCCCTGCCGTTTCTCAAAGAAACGGCAGGGATCGGGGACGGAAAAAGCATCAGGGTTCCATAGGTGGTCAAAGGTAACAGGTCAATCTGTCAATGGTTCGTGGTCAGCGGTTTGCCGTCGCCATTTCTTCTCCACAGAGGAAAATTGAGGTCCGTCCCCTCCCCTTGACGTGGAGTCTCACCACGCCAAGGAGCTACATGTAACGTCCACCATCAAAATCGATCGTCGTCTGGTAGTTCGCGGCATTAATCGCATTTGATACTTTGTGCGCTTGTCGCTCCACTTCCTCCGCTTTTAGGCGATAAGTATCGGGATCGAATAAGGCATGGCGAATGACCGTCGTCCCTTCGAATCCATATTGGAACTCGCGTTTCGGTCGACTTGCAAGCATCTGGTAATTTTGTGCTTTCGCTCGTAATTGGGTAGCCCATTCGATTGCTTCGACGAGCGGCATTTCTCCTTCATCTGTCACGATCACAGTGTTTAGATTCGCTGCATAAACGAGACGATCCAAGACTCGCATATCGTGACGCACGATGTCCATCGCGGCTTCGACGTCGATTAAGGTCCGTCCTTGTTGCGCGGGGAGTGCTTCTCCCTTTTCTAAATCAATGAACGCGACGCGATCCATTTCTTCGATTAGCTGATCGAGTTGCTTCCTCAAAATACTCTTTAGTTTCACGGCATCTGCTAGGTACATCATCATCTCCCCTTTCCTGTTCCATTTACGTCATTCCTTTCAAAAGGTTTCAATCAAATTGATGGACGAAGGCACCAAATTCTCCCTGAATCGTTTGCTTGTCCATCTCCGATATCGTAGCAGTTCGTTCTGTGTAGCGTTCTAAGAGGTAGGCTTTTATTAGGATATGTGACGGTTTGAATCCGATCCGCAGGCACCATTCCTGAAGTGTTTCTGTATCATGTCGTCGTGAGCGGGTCGGGAGTATGTGATTGAACTGAATGAGTTGTTTGCGAATC
Source organism: Exiguobacterium sp. U13-1 (assembly GCF_001750115.1). Taxonomy (NCBI): domain Bacteria; kingdom Bacillati; phylum Bacillota; class Bacilli; order Caryophanales; genus Exiguobacterium; species Exiguobacterium sp. U13-1. Next base: position 311,964 of record NZ_CP015731.1, read on the forward strand.
CAGGCATCTGGTAGCTCGACCGGATTCTCAGTTAAAACAAAGTCGTTGGATAAGGGCTGTAACGGGATGTCGGCTCTTATCGATTCCTCGTCCTGCTTCTTGGTCTTTCGACGTTTTCGCCAAACGATATAACCTATTATGACTAGAGGTAAAACAAGCAGGCTCATCAGTAACATCGATGAGGACGATCCCCCTTTTTCGTTCGTACCTCGCTTAGCATTTTCAACCCCTACAACGATGAGCTTATTCTTTTTCTTTTTCGGTTTGAGGTCTTTCTGTTTCTTTGGCTTTTCATTCGTGTCCCAAACACGTAGATCTTCATCGTTCTTCATTTGCTTTTTAGGCAACCACGAAAGAAACGGAATATTTAACAGCTTGCCGTTTCTATTGCAGTTCGGTTTACACGATCCATTCGTTTCGACCACAGACGTCTGAACCGCTTTTGGCTTCAGTGCTTGAACAGCCGCTTCTGTCAGTGGCTTACCAATCCCTAAGATTAGCAAAATCAGTCCGATACCCGTTATGAGTCGTTTGCGAAGTGACATCAGAAGACCCCCTTTTAACATCCATTATAATCCATTTAAGAATTTTACATGTATTTTTATGGATGTATCGAAACGAGGAATGATTGTGTAAGGAGAGGGGAAAAGGTAGACAGACCTATTCAGAGAGGGGAACCATTTCATGTTAAAACTCGATCACACGCATGATCCGTATCAAAATGCGGCGTTGATTCAGGAATATGTTGAAACGTCAACCAACGAACAAGCAGTTCGACAAGCGGAACAACTGCTACATGATAGTCCATTCATCGCACCACGACGTGATCCTAATCTTAGTCGGACACTTCGTTCGATGATCTCACCATTATTTTTGACGAATCGTGATAAACATATTCTACCGCTGACACCGGCTTTTGTAACGCCACGCGATGAGATTCGACCAAGTTGGTTCGGCCGGCTCAATCATGAGTTCGAACATTTGATCAGCGATGTCGAAACCGTCGATGTCACTGACTTTGGAGCAGTCGGTGATGGACAAACGGATGATACACAAGCATTCATCGACGCACTCGGTGATGGACATCGACAAGTCCATGTCCCAGCCGGTACGTACATCGTTCGGGGAATTCGTTTGCCTAGTTATACGATCTTAACAGGAGCCGGCAAAGGAAAAACGATTTTAAAGATGCACGATGACGCACCCAAAGGTCGTCGTCTCGTGACGAACCAAAATTATCTTCTCGGCAATCATCACCTACTCGTCGAGAAAATGACACTTGACTGGAACATTAAGCGCATCGGTGACGCGAAAAAAAGTAGCACATGGGGCAATCACTCCAGTTGTCTTACGTATGCGCATGTCACCTATGGCTGGGTCTTTGATGTCGAGGCCGTCAACCCGGGACTTCACTGTTTTGATATCTCGACACCGTATTACAATTACAATGGAGACGGAGCTCGAGCAAATTTAAGTAGTTCATTCATCTGGTTCGATGGATTGACCGGTTCTGGATTCGGAGATGACGGGATTACGACGCATCATAGTGATCACCTCTTCATCTCGAACTGTTTCATGCATGATCCAAGTGGACGTGCCCATGCAGAAGGCTTCTCCAATTCAAATGGAATCGAGATCGATGATGGATCACGCGACATCTGGTTGTTCAACAACGCAACAAGTCGTTGTTTCGGTGGACTTGAGATTAAGGCACATGCGACCTCTTCTGCTGCCTCGACCGTCAAAATCGTCGGACACCTATCGATTGATGATCATCGCGCCTTTAACTTCCGACACATCGGACATCATCAAGTAACTGATCCGACGTCTCAGACGGCTTATAATATCATCGCAACGCGTTTGATTGCTCAGACACCTCAATATACGGAGCTATATGCGAATTCAAAACCACGCGCACTCGTCGTTTCTGCTTATCGTAATGTCGTCATTCATGATTTCACGGTGCTCGGTGATCCGTATTATGACTATCAAGAACAACCGATGATTGGGATTCAATATAAGGCACGGAACGTCACGATCAGTCAGTTGAAGATGAGCGGATTCCGTCAAGCGAAAACAGACATCCAAATCTTTGGTGGAGAAAACGGGGCTGAAGACGTGCGCCTTCGTGATATCCGCATTGAAGATTCCGCCAAACATGGGATTACGATCGGTCCAGACATCACTCACGTCAAGCTGACGAACGTAGCACTAAAAGGAGACGGAACAGTCGGTTTGAACGCTAAATCGGAACCGGAAATGGAACGATTCATCGCGACCGGATTCAAAGTACCGATTCGCGCCCAGTCGACACAAGTATGAACAAAATGACAGGATGGACCGCGGTCCATCCTGTCATTTTTTCATTGAGATCGAATATATGCGAGAACACGTGTATCAATCGCACGATCCGCTTGTTCGCGCATCTCGAAGTTTTCCGTATGCAGATACGTTCGGAACGCGTCTTCGAAATCACCGCGGTAACCAAGCGATAACAACTTATCCATCAACTCTGACTCTAAGGCGTCATCAATCGGCTTGATTTCTTCTGGCTTACTCGGTTGTAGATAAAGGGTATGCAGTTGATAGATGCGTTCGAGTTCTTCAATCGGACTCGGATGATCGTCAACGCGTAAATCAATATAGCGGTCGTTGAATCCACCGTATCCGCCACCCTCCTTGACGACGAGAAGTGCCGCTGACTGCATTCCGCGTGAGTCCCCACCTGCTGCTTGACCTGCTGCTAACGCACGCAATAAACGTTCTGCAAGCGGACCTTGCGTTGATTCAAAGACACGTGCCATCTCTTTCACCGTATTACCGTCTACAAGAATATTCCCTTGCGCTGCAAAATGTTTCCCGGCAATACCACCTGCCCAGTCATTACATCCTTCTCCCGTGAATGTCGCACTCTTTCCAGTAGCATCGATGATCCCGACCTGACGATCCGCTCGTCCTTCATCTGCTTCCGTCAATCGACGCAGTACTTCGTCTGCTGAAGCCCCTTGTTCGATCATCCGTAATCCTTCAGGACCATACGTCGTATTTGCAAACGATTGTGTCGCTACAGCACCTACTCCCGCCTTCGCAAACGGAACAGCGCTCCCGACGGCTAAAAACTTCGACTGAACGGCAACGCCCCATGCTTGTTCTTTTTCACAATACCCAACGATTGAATATGTCACTTCAGTTCCCCCTTTAGTCATTACCTATTCCGTTCGTGATAACGCTTCCCGATTCCTGCAACTGAAAAACCTTCCGAACATCTGTCCGGAAGGTAGACTTCATTGAATGCCAAGTGTCACGGCAAGTAGTAAGGCGGCACATGCCAAGGCAATCCAGATCGCGAAAAGCTTCCAGACGAAACGAAGCCATTTTTCGTACGGAATGCCTGCGATTGCGAGAAATGCCATCAAATGAGCACTCGTCGGGAAAATCATGTTCGTCAGTCCATCTCCATATTGGAATGCTAAGACAGCCACTTGACGCTCGATTCCCAGTAAATCCGACAATGGTGCCATGATGGGCATCGTCGTCGCCGCTTGTCCACTTCCCGATGGAATGAAGAAATTCGTAATCAATTGCACGGCGTACATCCCGATGACGGCAAAGAACGTCGGTAAATGTCCTACGGCATTCGATAAGCCGTAAATGACCGTATCGATAACACGTCCTTCTTCGAGAATGACGACAATCGCACGAGCAAATCCAACAATCAACGCGCCGAACGTTACGGCTTTTGCGCCGTCAATCAAACTCTCGAACGTACCGTTCACACCAAGCGTAACGATTCCCGCAATCATCCCGATGATCAAGAAGGATGCGGTTAATTCCGTCAAATACCAGCCCCACTCAAAGATTCCGATCACATTGAGCGTGATCCCACCGATTAAAACCAGTAAGACGAAAGCATGACGTTTCGAAAAGCGCGAAATCGTCGTCGCTGCTTCTTCCGAACGACGTTGTTCTAGATCATAAACAAGACTGCGCGCCGGATCATGTTTGACTTTCCGTGCGTAGTTCATGACATAAAGAATTGTCACCGCTAAAAATACGATATACACAGCCGTTCGATACCCAAGACCACTAAAGAGCGGTACTTCCGCAATTGATTGAGCGACACCTACCGTAAACGGATTCAACATCCCGCCGGCAAAACCAACCGCCGCCCCTAGACTGACAATCGCGGCTCCTGTCATCGCATCATATCCAAGGGCACGCGCTAACATGATCCCAATCGGCACGAAGATGATCGTTTCCTCTGCCATACCAATCGTTGCTCCGGCAATCGAAAAGACGAACATCGTCATCGGAATCATGATGTGCCCTTTTTGACCAAATCGACGGATTAATTGATTGATTCCCGCTTCAATAGCACCGGTTTGACGAATGATACCGAAGACACCGCCAACTAAGAAAATGTAAAAAATGATCGCAGCACCCGCTTCCATGCCTTGCGGAATTGCTTCAAATAAACCAAAGAGATTGACAGGCGCAGACTCTACCGCGCGATATGTACCATCGATGACGACAGTCTGTCCATCTTGCTTTTCACGATCGAATTGTCCTGCTGGAAGTGTATACGTCAAGATGACTGAGATGATGAGAATTGCCATGATAATGGCGTATGTATGAGGCATCTTGAAGAATGATCGCTTCGACCCTGGTGCATTCGTTCGTTCATTCATGATAAAAGCCTCCTTTTTGTGTCTTTATAAGAATAATGCCCTAATCAGGGAAAAACTAACAGTTTCAATGAAATGTCATATGATTGTAAAAGAAAAGTGGAATACTGCTAACTTAAAGTTTCATTAAAAGTAGAGGCTTTGATCAACCGTGTCGCATGAAATAAAAAAGGAAGGTATTCTAGGCCATGAACCCCGAATACCTTCCTTATGTGTTACGTCAATCTCTTATGATTATGCTTGGAACGATTGAACGTCTAATGGTTTAGCAAGAGCCGTTTGAGCAAACGCAACGAATTGTCCGAAATGGGCACTCGTGTTGTGTGCTTCAATTGCAGCTTGGTCTTCCCATTTTTCAATCATCATGAAGACATTTTCGTCTTCTGTGCTTTGGAACAAGTCATAGCTGATGTTACCTGCTTCAGCACGTGATCCTGCCACTAGTGTTTTAGTTGCTTCTAAAAATTCTTCTCGTTTTGCGGGTTGTACTTCTAATTTTGCTTCGATGGCGATCATCGGAAAGCCTCCTTTGTAATTTCGTTAACTTAAGCATCTTAGCACCTCCGAATTCGTTACGCCATAAAGATGCTCGGACGATTGATGATATTTAATTACGGGTAATTACAGATGTAATTATTACTTTGTGCCACATCAGAGAAAGGAGCAACGAAGATGCGCGTTGAGGTATTTTATTTTGAGGATGACGGTCACATTCCGAACAACCCGACATTCCCGGTGTTGATTTATCGGCATGCATTTGAAGAGCCATCACACATCAAACAGACCTTCCATGCACATGACTGGCGTAACAGCTGGGTGGATGGCATTTTTGACTTTCATCATTATCATAGTATCGCCCATGAAGTGATCGGTATTCTCGAAGGGCATGCAACCGTTCAGCTGGGTGGTCCGCTCGGTAAGACCTTCACTTTGACGAGTGGCGATGTTCTCTTACTTCCTGCCGGTACGGGCCATAAAGCACTTGATACAAGTCGACACTTTCGAGTAATCGGTGCCTATCCGGATGGTCAAGATTACGACACCCTGACAGGTCAAACAAGTGAACGCCCGGAAAATCTTCAACGTATTCGTCAGGTGAGGCGTCCTACTCAAGATCCTGTATTCGGTGATCACGGTCCCTTGTTTGAACATTGGTGACGTCTCCTTCTCTTGAAGAAGACGTTTTTGTTCCGAGTTCGCGTGGTAAACCCTACTATTGTCTCTCTACTAAAGGAGGAAGAACGATGAACGAAACAGAAAAGACGTTGATACTCGCTGCATTAAAGCAAAAAACGGTGACGCTTCCCGATCAGACGCACGTTCGGGCACTCGGACAAGGTACATGGCGCATGGGGGAAGAGTCGGAGAAGCATGAGGCTGAAATCGAAGCGCTCCGTGTCGGTCTCGACAGTGGGATGGAACTCATCGATACGGCAGAGATGTATGGAGAAGGTGCTTCTGAAGAATTGATTCGTGACGCGATCGCTGATCGACGAGAAGAAGTCTTTCTCGTCTCGAAAGTCTACCCGCATCACGCTGGTGGGGAAGCGTTAAAAAAAGCTTGTTCCGAATCGCTTGAACGCCTCGGTACGGATTATCTTGATCTCTATCTTCTTCATTGGCGTGGTGACATTCCACTTGAAGAAACCGTCGAAGGACTGGAAGCTTTAAAACAGGAAGGCAAGATTCGCCGTTGGGGTGTATCAAACTTTGACGTATCAGACATGAAAGAACTGTTGGCACTGCCAAACGGTGATCAATGCGCTGTCAATCAGGTACTCTATCATCTCGGATCACGCGGAATCGAGTATGAATTGCTACCGTTACTACGCGAACATGGTATTCCAGTAATGGCGTATTGCCCACTAGCTGAAGGTGGTTCACTACGCGATCAACTCCTGAATCATCCAACCGTTGAGGAACTCGCTGAGACACATGGTGTTGAACCGGCACAGATTTTACTTGCTTGGGCGATGCGTGAAGGTGACGTCATCGCAATTCCTAAAGCAGGACAAGCACATCATGTCGAAGCCAACGGTCGCGCCGCGCTCCTGAATTTGACAGAGGAAGAGCTGGTTGCACTTGATCAAGCATTCCCAGCACCAACAAAAAAAGAACCACTCGATATCGTTTAAGGAGGTCATTTTCATGACAAAACATGTTCAACTCGGTCAATCTAAATTATTCGTTCACCCCATCGGTCTCGGTACGAATGCTGTCGGTGGACACAACTTGTATCCAAATCTCGATGAGCAAGCCGGACGCGATCTCGTCCGTGTCGCTTTGAAGCAAGGAATCAATTTCCTCGATACAGCTTTCATCTACGGACCAGAACGTTCGGAGGAACTCGTCGGTGAGGTCTGGAACGACACAGTCGCTCGAGAAGATGTCGTGCTCGCGACGAAAGGTGCGCATCAGTTCGTTGACGGAAACGTCGTCATGAACAATTCACCAGACTTTCTCCGTCAATCGGTCGAAGAGAGTTTAAAACGTCTTCAGACAGACTATATCGATTTGTATTACATTCATTTTCCGGATGAATCGACACCAAAGGACGAAGCCGTCGCAGCACTTGCTGAACTGAAAAAAGAAGGAAAGATTCGCGCAATCGGTGTCTCGAATTTCTCACTCGAACAACTGAAGGAAGCGAATAAAGACGGACACGTCGACGTCTATCAAGGAGAATACAACCTATTCAAACGGGATGCGGAAAAAGAGTTACTCCCGTACATCGTTGAGAACGGTATGTCCTTCGTCCCGTACTTCCCACTCGCTGCTGGATTATTGGCAGGGAAATATACGAAAGAGACGACATTTGACGATTTACGAAAAAACGATCCCTTGTTCCAAAAAGATGTCTTCGAACAAAACCTCGCAAAAGTCGATCAACTGCGCCCGATTGCAGAAGCACACGATGCAGAAGTCGCACACATCGTACTCGCGTGGTATCTGGCACAGGACGGTATCGATGCCATCATTCCTGGTGCAAAACGACCAGATCAGGTGACGGATACGTTGCGTACATTAGACGTTCAGTTGTCGCAAGAAGATATCGAAAAGATCGACCAAATTTTTAGCTGATCGTTCTCTTTTTATGAACATGAGCAGAATAGGCGAAAAATCATGCTGAACTTCGTATGATGGAGGCATGGAGGCGATTGATCATGAAGCACCATTTTCATTTAACCGCAGACTGGCCGGGCAATCGCAATGATGTTGGTCAGATCGAGACGGGTGAACTAAAAACAAAAATCTCAATTCCAGACGCCATGGATGGTCCAGGAGTTGGTACGAATCCAGATGAGATGTTACTTGGGGCAGCTGCTACGTGCTACATCATCACGCTTGCCGCGATGCTTGAGCGTAGTCACATTCCAAAGGTTTCGTTAACGATGGAATCTGAAGGTATCGTCGATGTTACGAACGGTGTCTTCACTTACGACGCGATTATTCATCGCCCTACTCTCTTATTACCAGCCGATCTGTCGGATCGTGATGTAGAGAAGGCACAACGTCTCGCTGAAAAAGCGGAAGGTTCGTGTATGATTACGCGGGCATTAGCAGGTAACGTCAAAGTATCGCTTGAGGCTGTTGTAGAACGCGTGTAAGTTAATTTTCAATTAGAAATCAAATACTCCTTTAACTATGTATTTTCTAAATCACAGTTAAAGGAGTATTTTTTACTGAACTTAATAACGATAAGGAGTTTTCAAAGAGCATTGTATCTCCTCTTTTAGCATCTCGTAAGAGGCATTCTCATCTTGTCTCATTAATTTATGAATTATTCGATGGCAACTTGCACATAATAAAGCTAAGTCTTCAGTCTGAGTATCTGTTATGCCACTTATACTTAATTGATTTTTATGATGCGCTTCAATATAACCTTTCCCGATAACTCCATAAACTTCCTCATAATTCATCTCACAAATATCACAGAATAATTGCCCAGCATGTTTAATTGCAAACTGTTCTTTTGCTTTTTTAACCACTTTTGCATTTCGTTCTGTTATGTAATGCGTGGCGAGTCGCTTTTCGCCTTCTGTATAACGCTCATCTTCCAGTAAACTTTCAGCAATGTGCGAGTTAAGTACTTCACTTTCGTCGGTATAGTAGTCTACTTGAAAAGCAAAATATTCTTTAAATTTACTCTCGAAAGTATCAAAAGTCATAAAGGGATGAAATTTTTCTAGTTTGAATGATTTATCTGATCCATTCAGATCTTTTTTTAAGTTGATTACTTCATTTTGATTCAGCAATACAAATCGTACATCATTTATTCTGACTAATTCTTCCTCATTGGTAATACAAAAAATAAAGTAATCATATTCGGTTACTTTCGTATCTCGAATGCCATACATTCCACCCGTTGCACCTCTTATTCCGATACGTTTACCATCTAAAATTTGCTTATTCTTTTCTGATTTAAATGATACATTATATTGATCAGACAACGATTTTAACCACTCTTTTGTTAACTTTTTCATTACACTTACAATGTCTTTTTGCACGATCTATCCCTACTCTCGCTTCATTTGGAGGATTGTATTCATGATAAGAAAACAAAAATTTTCAGGAAACCAACATACGAAAGATGTTGCGATGTATCTAGAACAACTAATTCAAGAAAAATTATTTCTTCCACAAGAAAAACTTCCAGCAGTAGTCGTTGCTCAATTTTTATTCACCCAATTTCCGAGAACGAGTGAAGTCAAAACTAAATTTGATTTTGAACGTGCTGATCATCATGCTGACTTGTATATCTATCAAGACGAACATGTTTATCCGATTCATCTATTTTCTCTTAAGAAAAATACAACGATTCAACCTAAAAATCCTGGTGCTAAATCCTTCTTAAGCAAGTATTTTGGTTTAATGGGGGCTCAACATACATTCAACACATTACTGGATCAGGCGCGTTCTAATCTTTTCAAAGATATTGCGATACACCACGGAATAACTGATTTATATGTGTCAGAAGTAGCATTAAAAAAATCAATTCATGAATTGCAGTTAGATGAGAACATACTTAAAAGCTATCGTAGACGATTCTTAGAAAGTATTCGAGATCATTGTTATTCGCTCCTTCTTGATAGCCTGAATGAGCAGCAATCTGATTTTTTTAGAGGTTTCAAGCATCTATCGATGATTGAAGAATATAAAGTCATATTCATCGAAGAAACCTCTGAAATCAAACTAGAACAACAGACGATTCAAACATTCGAATCCGTACATCTGTTGAAAAAGAATAATTCATCGATTCATATCTTAGTGGACGACTATGAACTCGAGCTTCGATTCAAGTTCGAGTCTTCTTTGACATCTTCCATTAAATTAGCGACGAAACTATCGCATACTCATGAACTAACAGATCAATTCCAACAAAAAACGAGGCAACTCAATACAAAATGGTTAAGCTCCTTTGAAGATTCTCTACATACTCATACATTACTTACTCATTCGAATAAAAGTAATGCAATCGGTCGCTGTCATGAAGTTCTTACGTTATATCAATTCATCAAACACAATCCAACGATTCATTTAGTCGATCCCAACCAAGTTCATCACACATTAACGGCTTACTATGCGTATCTTGAATCAGACATGTTACAACAGCTTATTGAAAGTGCTCACGTTACAACTTCCGTATTACTTCGATACTTAAAAGAAATGTATGGTCAGTCTCAAATTGAACAAGTTCAACTAGTATCAGATAGCTATGTCGCGAATAAATTAGAAACAGCAGACATCTTACTCACTCTTCGATACGAACAAAACTTGATTGAGCTTCCCTTGTCCTTAAAAGCACTAAAAGCTCATAATTCTGTCATGACAATTAAAAATCCAGGTGCTGGTACGATTCTTTCCTATCAATATTTTGATGTTTTCGACGAAATGCAGGAGTTCATTGCAAGGATAAAAGAAAAATATTTGATTGGTTTGATTTCACGTCAGGAAGTACTCTCTGAAGTATCAAACGAAATCACAAAACACCTTTCCATCGCTTCACAAACGTCTCTTGTTTCTGGATTGAAAAAAATGATTGGAACGAACTTATCGATTGTCTCTTTTTATCAAAATTTAACGTGCTCCATTCATCCACCGATTGAAGTCGGAGGGCATATTCGTGTATCTCAACATTCATCGACTACGACACGCTTGACTTGGTCTAACGGTAACGAATACTTAAACTTTCGAGTCAAGTTCAGTGCTGGTGCCTCTCATGGATGGTCGTCCCTTAAATTATCGTGCGAACGCTCCGTCACATAATACTAAAAAAACGGACCTACTCATCAAAGAGCAGGTCCGTTTCACGTTTAAAAAAGTTTCAATTGTTGTTCTGATTGCTCTGCAACTAACTCCTCTGATTTCAACCAGTCTGTGATGGGTTGCAGAATACGCAACGCTAAGAGTACAGGCACAGCATTTCCAATTTGCTTATACTGCTTATCTAACCGGTTATTTAATTGCGTTTTCATATTACCACCATCATAAAATTCGAACCAATCCGGAAACGTCTGGATACGGGCCGATTCCCGAACACTCATACGACGATTAGAACCCACTAAGCTCCATTCATCTTTTCCTATTTTTTGCATTGCTTCTCCGCCTGGCCACAATTGTGCTTGTCTACCAGATGCTTGAATCGTAAAGGCTTGTTCTGTCCATTTCTTTTTACGATTGCGAGATAAATACATCGGAGAAAAGCCACCACTATACACATCAGCTGGTTCCTTCGGTAAATCTGAAATCGTCTCTTCTAAAGTCACGTAAGGATATTTTCCTAAAGGGCCATGCGTAGGCTCTGGAAATGTATATCTGAATGAGACATCTTTTCGTACACCGATGATAAAGACACGTTCCCGAAGTTGCGGCACCCCGTAGTCTCGAGCATTGACCAGTTGGTAATTCACTTCATATCCTGCTGCAGCAAAGTCTTCAATGATTTGGCGCGCTACTTCCCCTTTTCCTAAAGTCAATAATCCTTTTACGTTTTCAGCGACGAATACTTTAGGTCGTGCTTGCATGATCGCTCGAATGAAATGGATATATAAAAAATTTCGCTCATCATCAATCAAGCGTGGACCCGCTGAACTGAATCCAGGACAAGGAAATCCACCAAGTATGACATCACATTCAGGAAAGTGTTTGATTTTCCGTATGTCTCGACCGTCTTGAAAGACGTCTGTCGAAAAGTTCATCTTGTATGTGACTGCGGATTCTCGAAACATATCATTCGAAAAGATTGTCTCTGTCACGTTCCCTTTTGATACCAACTCATCAAAAGTCTCTTTTGATCGAAAGACTCGTTTGATGACATCTTCTCCGTGAAGACTGACAAAACCAGCAAGTTCTAGTCCTAAGTCTAATCCTCCTGCTCCAGAAAATAGGCTAATCACGCTATGCGCTTTTGTTGAGCGTTTAATATCAGAAAACAATGCTGTATCATCTGTCTCAAAAATACGATTCGTTTCCTCTTGGATTTTTTCAAACAACACATTTTTCACGTCTATTTCTTCATATTCAGTTAAAGGACGGTACTTTGCTCGTCCTCGTTCGTTTAGTTTCATGAGTTTACCTCCTGGCAACATCCTCTTGCCTTTATTATAAGCGAGCATCTGTTAAAAGGCCAGCGTTCTAATTAAATCGTAGAATAATTGATTTTGAGACACCCTATTTTTTTGAATACCAGTTATCCACATGTGGATAACCCCATTTATGGTATACTTATGGTACTTATCCACAAGTAGAAATGAGGAAACTAACATGTCTCGTGAACTTTATCCAATCGTCGTCAAATCAGAATGGATTGAATCGATTCGAAGCGGTTATCCCGCTTTACGCAAAGAAATGTTCGAAGCTTTGCACCATGTCAAAGAGGCAGGCGGACTGCTTCATCTGATGACAGAACATAAAGAATACCTCGCGACTGGTTATTTTGGCAAGCAGGAAAAAGGTGTCGGTTGGACCCTCTCGATGGACGAGCAAGAAGCGATCGATGTCGCCTTCTTCAAGCAACTTTTTGAAAAAGCGTTAGACAAACGAAATGAATTTTTTGAAGAGTACTCAGAAGCCTTCCGTATTTTTAACGGCGCTGGGGATGGTATCGGTGGATTGACGATTGATTGTTATGATCATCATTACCTCATTACATTCGAAAATGAAGGCATCTATACATTCCGTCCACTGATTCTTGAAGCTCTTGAATCACTACTAAATTATAGAAGCATTTATGAAAAACGAGACTTCCTAGTCGATCTTCAACCGGTCAAAGGTGACGACTTTTTGAAGGGGGAACGAGGCGATTTTCCTGAAGTCGCGCAAGAATATGGTGTGTTGTATGAATATGACTTGGACGCTGGTATGCGGACTGGTTTTGACATCGCCCAACGTGAACTTCGCCGAATCCTTCTCGATTCCGTCGAACGAAAGACCGTACTTAACCTCTTTTCCGATACAGGAACGCTGACAGTAACTGCCCTTTATGGTGAAGCTGCTCGAACGACAAGCGTTGATTTCTCGACACGTAGTCGAAATAAGACAAAAGATAATCTGATGTTGAATAGTTTTACTCCTGAGAAACAGAAGATTTTAGTTCAGGATGCGTTCGACTACATCGAACAAGCGGATAAAAAGACTCGTTTTGACGTTGTCTTGTTCCATCCGCCTGTACAAGTCAATACACGGACACGTCAGTTTCGGACCGAACAGGATCTCGCCCTTTGGATCCAAAAAGTCATTCATCTGACGAATCGCGGAGGACTGCTTGCGATTACGACAGATAGTCCTACTCTTGATGCGTCACAATTGAAAAAAGCTGTGGAGCAGGCTTTCAACAAATTGCGTCAAAAATTCGAAGTCGTGTGGGAGCAACCGGAGCAGAAAGATTTCCCGACTCCTCCTTCCATGCCACAACTCGCTCCAAAAAGCATTCTTGTTCGCCGTAAATGATCTGTTATCTAAAAAATCCGCTACTGAATTTTTCAGTAACGGATTTTTTTATAATTTTAACAGGAAATGTAAAATGAATGGAGAATCATTTTTTATGAGTTGGATAGACACTTACCTTACCAAAATGTGATGTTTGATCAAATCGTTGATAGAGATCGTTTAACGCATCGCGTTCATAAGGAATCTGCTCTTCAATCCGAATCTCGATGACACCCTCTTCCACTAAATGAACGAGTTCTGATAAGTGACGTTGCTGTTGTTTCATCTCCTCTACTTTTCCTTTCAGTAACGGAAGCGCGACGAACACAGCTTCAAGGGACAAGGCTTTACTATGCATCATCGTTAAATCTTGTGTCGTCCGTGTCGCGATCGAAATGATGCGTCCCCGCTCTTTTGCGAGTATGAACGATTCTTGTAAATGGTCACCGCCGACTGTATCAATGATGACGTCGAATCCGTCCAGATCCAGTCGGTTTAGCAACGCTTCAGCCGATTCTTCCTTGTACCGATGAACGCGGATCCCTTTTGCTTCTAGCCAAGCTGCCTTCTCGTCAGAAGAGGCGCTCGCTGTGACGTCACATCCATAATGACGAGCAAGTTGTACGGTAAGATGTCCTACTCCACCCGTTCCACCTGCTACATAAACACGGATGCCTGGGGTAATCGCGATCCGCTCTTTTAAAATTTCCATCGCCGTCAACCCAATCACCGGTAAACAACCAGCAACCTCAGCCGAGACCCCTTCCGGTCGTAAGACTGCCATCTGTTCAGGTACAAGCATTTCTTCCGCTAGCGCACCGGCACGTGTTCCAAGTCCGCCACCGAATGCGACGATGCGATCGCCGATAGAAAAAGACGTCACACCCTCGCCGATCTCAATGACTTTCCCCGTTACATCGCCCTGGAGGATTCCAGTCGTCGAAGCCGCCGCCACATGTCCGAAGAACATCTTCGTATCAAGTGGATTGATGCTCGACCCCTCGATTTGAACCCGTAATTCGTGTTTCCCCGCTTTTTCAGGTGTGACGTCTTTTTCTGTAAGTGATGCGTCTTTTCCATACCGATCGACTACGAATGCTCTCATGAAGAATTCCCCCTTTTTCATTATTAGTCTATCATGATTCAGAATTCTCTCACATTAGTCGTTCATGCTATGATGAAGGTATCTTATGACGAGAAGGGACGTTTTTGATTTGAAACAAGAATTGATTGATCGTCTAACTACATACGTGAAAGTCGATACACAGTCGAACTATGAGAGTACAACTGTTCCAACAACTGAAGGGCAATGGACACTGGCTCGTTTGCTCGTAGAAGAATTAAAGACAATTGGCATGGAAGAGGTCACGGTCGATGACAATGGTTATGTCATGGCGACGTTACCCGCTAATACAGATGCAGACATTCCGACAATTGGTTTCCTTGCTCACCTGGATACGGCAACGGACTTTACAGGTACGAATGTCCGTCCGCAACTCGTGGAAGCATATGACGGAAATCCAATCACGTTAAGTGAAGTACCTTCCGTCATCCTGTCGCCAACTGATTTTCCGGCACTACACAACTATGTTGGTCATACCTTAATAACAACGGATGGTACGACATTACTCGGTGCCGATAATAAAGCCGGAATCGCAGAAATCATGACAGCAATGCATCATTTGATTTCACATCCAGAAATCAAACATGGTCGTATTCGTGTTGCCTTTACGCCAGATGAAGAAATCGGTCGTGGACCGCATCAATTCAATGTCGAAGCATTCGATGCCACGTATGCTTATACGGTCGACGGCGGTCCGCTAGGTGAACTCGAATACGAAAGCTTTAATGCGGCGGCGGCAAAAATCGTCTTCCACGGAACGAATGTTCATCCAGGAACAGCAAAAGATAAGATGGTTAATTCGCAGAAACATGCGATGGCATTCCACGATCGTCTTCCTGGAGAAGAGTCTCCTGAATTCACGGATGGTTTTGAAGGATTCTTCCACCTGATTTCCTTTGACGGTTCTGTCGAAAAAACGACGCTCGACTACATCATTCGTGATTTCGATCGTGAGGCGTTCGAAGGACGGAAACATTTCTTGTCTGCCCTTGTCGATGAGTGGAACAAAAAGTATGGCGCCGGCAGTGTCGAAATCGATTTACACGATCAGTACTACAACATGCGCGAAAAAATCGAACCCCATATGCACATCGTCGATATCGCTCATGCAGCGATGGAGTCGCTTGACATCACACCAATTATTAAGCCAATTCGTGGTGGAACGGATGGATCACAACTTTCATACATGGGTCTTCCGACACCGAACATCTTTACCGGTGGCGAGAACTACCATGGCAAGTTTGAATTCATTTCGGTCGATAATATGGTCAAAGCAACACAAGTGATCATTACCATCGTTCAAGGATTTGAACAAGCTTCGCGCTAATTAAAAAGCAGATTCTCAGCGCTGAGAATCTGCTTTTTCTCATGTCTGGCGTTGTTGTTTTTTCAAGCGATAGATGTAACCAATCAGCAAAAAGATAATCAACGTCGAGGCAATCATGAGTTCCTTCGACCATTCACCGACGAAGGAGTTGGAATTTTCCTCAATCTCTCGCTCAGGCATCTGTTCTTTCATCTGGTCTGCTTGGCGCTTCGTGATTTTAAAGCTGTCTTTCCACTTCCACGTCTTTTCTTTTCCTTCAACACGGATATTAATTTGATACGTACCTGGTTCTAAGATTCCTGTCGTTTCAATCGGTGTTCTCATATAAATCGACGGAGCAAATCGAACTTCCGTCGCTTTCCGAACGACGACTTTTTTGCCTTGCGTGACGACGGCTTCGAACTTCATAGGCTGACTGATCGTCGGTACCTGATTGGCTAGCTTAACAAAGACAGTCGGTCTAGAAAAAGACGACTTTGCCTCTACCCCTTCGTACGTAATCTCGGGCGCCAGATCTTTAATCGAAGATCGGACTTTCAAACCGATGATGTAAGAGTGACGATTTTGAATACCGATTGTATTTTTTTCAGCTGTTTCTTTTTCTGGTTTCTTCTCGACCCGAACACCAGCTAACAAGGTACCGTCTAAATCGTTCACGATCTCAAGTGGTAAAGAAACGACTTTCGATTCGCCGCCCTTGATGAACGTCGATGTCGCGTTCGGTTGAATGAGATCCGTCAACGAAGTCGGAGCTAACGGGACCGGTTTCTTTTGATCGTAAACGATCAAACCATTATCGTTCGTCGTTGCATTCCGGATTGATGTCAAAAACGTATGATCATCAGGTCCGTGATTGAAAATCCGAACTTGAATGTTCGTCTTTTGTTTTGCCGTCATACGTAAATCAAAGTACGAGACACCAGAATCCACTTGGTAGGCATTCGGAACGGCTTCAATCGAAAAATTGACGCGATCTTCTGCAAAACTAGTCGAAGGTATGACGCAGAATAACAATCCATAAAGTAGTATAGCAAGACAACTGGCTCCCCATCGTTTCATCTTTGTCTTCACCTGCTTTCAAGTCAATTCACGACATCCGTAAGCGTCCAGTCGAGTGTTGCGGTGTGTGTGCCTTGCACTTGAGAATTGATTGGTACATTGAGTTTGATGTAATCGTTATCGGTTCCGTTACCCTTCCAGTAAATTTGCCAAGTTGAGAACGTTCCTTCTGGGGATGTTAATATCGTTTGCGCATCTCCTGCATTTCCTGGTGTCAATGTTATATCTCCTGTCGTAGGTGCCGCGAATCCTGATACATTCACTAATGTTTGAACAGTACCGGCATCAATGGATAACGTCGAACCTATTAACGAGGGTGTTCCACCTCCATCTATAAAGTCTCCCAACTTCACGGTTACTTCCCATTCTGTCCGATTAACCCGTCGATCCGTTACTTGGAGAAATGGTTTTTGATCGGTCGCCTTAAACTCAGCTTTATTGGAAAGCAATTCGTTTGATCCAAAATCAAAGTTAGGTGCATAGTCGAGTGTCAATGCTCCAGTATTTCCTGTAGGTGTATTTCCGCCGTTTTTGTCTGGTTCATATGGATTGTTCGGATCCCGATCATCTGGATCCACGATGACCGGTGCTTCATTCGACGTGAACGTAATTTTTGCCGTCGACTCGCCAGTAGAAGTCGCCGCCCATGCAGTGGTTGTTCCTAAAACCAAAGCCGTACTCATCAATACCGTCGAAACAGCGAAACGTTTCTTCATCTCTGTTCTCTCCTTTTCATGGTGCATTGATTAAACTCCATTGGATGTCCGCGCTATACGATGAAGGTTTTGGATATTTGCCAGTTAAGTCGAGAATAATCCCTTCGTTTTCTGCGTAGGTTAACGGTGTCTGATTCGAGCTTACCGACATCGTTTCTGTTGCGATTTCAATAGCAGTCGCTTGTAACAATTGAGTTTTGGAAGTTGTCTTAAAATAAAGAACATCATTTAACACATGATTTTCTTTACTCGTCAAAGGACGACTGAGACTTGCTTGTAACTTCCAGTTGTAACCTTCTGCATTTTCATGCGAAATAGAAATCGTCATTGGAGACAAGCGAGGAATAATTTTCTCACGTCCTGTCAACTCATGACTTCCGAAGTCTAACGAATCCGGTACGATTAAGTTGAATGTTGGTCCGATTCCAAGTGTTGCTGTTGCCGTACCACCACTTAAAACATTTAAATCGACTAACCCCTCTGCTAAAACACTCCGAAATGTGTAGACTTTATCGACTCCGACTGGTAAATTTCCAACTTTGAAAGATAAGGTGAATCGATCGCTACTTAGAAGAGATAGCTTTAATAAAGAGCTAACATCAGCATAGATTTGGTTATTTGTTCGATCGATTATTGCTGTCACATCTCTCGTTTGCGTTCCAATCCCAAGTAATCCACTATAGCGATATTGCAGTTGGACGGAACTCGTTTCAATACTTCGCATCACTTCTGGTGGTAGTCGAAAAATAATATATCCACTTGATAAATTTAAGCTCAACAATCCAGAAACAGTATTTTCTAATGTAATCGTTTGAGTCGTTCCATTATAGGAAGCATCTAAGCTTGATGTTCCGAGCAGTGCTACTCCAGCAAGTGTCGGTGCAACCGCTTGTTGCTTCTCTTGTCTTGGTTTAATTGGATTTAAGACAGGTGCTGTAATTTCGCTCGATGATTCTTCTTCAGAATCAGGCTGCTCGGGAACTTCATTGTCCTCTTCATCTGGAGCTATCTCAGGTGTTGATGGATCTTCATTCTCGGTTGGGGGTGTCTCAGGTGTTGGTAGGTCTTCGCTCTCGGTTGGAGGTGTCTCGGGTGTCGGTGGGTCTTCACTCTCGGTTGGAGGTGTCTCGGGTGTCGGTGGGTCTTCACTCTCGGTTGGAGGTGTCTCAGGTGTTGGTGGATCTTCATTTTCGGTTGGAGGTGTCTCAGGTGTTGGTGGATCTTCATTTTCGGTTGGAGGTGTCTCAGGTGTTGGTGGATCTTCATTTTCGGTTGGAGGTGTCTCAGGTGTTGGTGGATCTTCATTTTCGCTTGGAGGTGTCTCAGGTGTTGGTGGATCTTCATTTTCGGTTGGAGGTGTCTCAGGTGTTGATGGGTCTTCACTCTCGGTTGATGGCGTCTTCTCTACTTCTACAAGCTCTTCGCATTGTTCAATTTCCTCTTTTTCCAACAAGTCCTTTTTCTTTGGATCACTCAACGTCTCTTCACAAAACGATGACGTCAAAGGGTCTGGAATCTCGAATTCCTCAGTCGTCGCATGACTGTGCGGAATCGGAAAGCTTGTTGCCAGTAGAATCATTAAGATGATAAAAAGATTCGGCGATCGATTTCGATACAAATGCACCCCTCCCATCCTTATGACCTATTTCTATTGACCTATATCTCTATCTACCTTCTGAATAAGGTAAATAAACCATTAAAATGGAATTTAAAAGATAAAAAATGTATCGTTATTTATTAATATAATAAAATTTAGTACCAATAAAGGTTTAGTCAGTTGATTTATTATAATGAAATAAAAAGATGTGCTTGTCTCCAAGCACATCGAGTTTTAATTCTTTTCTTCTGTTGTAGCATCTGGAATCGGTAGTTGGACCATACTCCCCGATCCACTGACGAGTGGTGACTTCCCGTCCCATTTCTTGACAGCTTCGTATTGAATCATTTCTTCTGTCAGTGTCTTCTGTAGTTCTTTTTGAGCTTTTGCTAAACCTTGGGCTTCGATCAAACGGGCATCTGCTGCTCCTTTCGCTTCTACGCGAAGACGCTCTGCTTCTGCTTTAGCGATTTCAAGATCCGTTTTCTTTTTATCGAGTTCCTGCGACGCTTTGACACGCGCATCGATTGCTTCCTGTGTCTTTTCATCTGGTTTCGGCGCACCGAGTGCGACATCTTCGATGATAAAACCGATGTCCTTGACGTCTTCTGCAAACTGCGTCTGAATGCTCGTCGAGACATTCCCTGATTTTTCACCGAACAGTTCAAGGACAGTAACTTTCGAGATTTGCTCACGCGATGCATCATAGAGACGTTGTTTCAGATACCCTTTTGCAATCTCATCGATTTCAATCGGTCCGAACTTATTGAAGACTTTCGTCACCTTATCCGGTGAGACGGAGAAGCTGTATGTAAAGTCAACGACGATGTTCTTTCCGTCCTTGGTCGCAAGCGTCATGTTCTCAAGTGCTTTTGTCTGTGTCCGAATCGGATACTCCGTCACTCGTGTGATCGGTGAAACAACATGCCAGCCTTGCGATAACGTCTCATCTTTGACACCGCTTGACGGTGTATAGACGACACCAACTTGTCCAGGTTCGATTTGTTCAACGATGAACGGCGTTGTTGCAAGCAACGCTAGTACGAGCACACCAGCGATGATCATCGATGGGCGAATTTTTTTCTTCGGTTTGATTTCTCTCATTCTGAATCTCCTTTATCGATCTTTTCTTGGATATAGCGGTAGAGTTCCATGCCAAGCAAAACGATGAGGGCGAAAAACAATAATGTGAAAAAGATGGCCATCTAACCCCTCCTCTAACGAATTCCTTATCTTGTTCTACGCATTCATCTGGAAAATGTTTCATTTTTTAAAATGTCTGGTTGCTTATTTTTAATTTCTGTCCTAATATGGAGGGAACTTTGCCTGCTCTACGACAGATCACGATTTGTGGTACACTCGAATGAGCACATCACTTACTAGAAACGAGGGTTCATCTCTATATGATTACAGTACAAAACGTCGGTCTTCGCTTTGCAGACCGAAAATTATTCGAAGACGTCAACATCAAATTCACACCAGGTAACTGTTATGGTCTAATCGGCGCGAATGGTGCCGGTAAATCGACATTCCTGAAAATTCTCGCTGGTGATATCGAAGCACAACAAGGCGATGTCATCATCACACCAGGCGAACGGTTAGGCGTTCTCCGTCAGAACCATTACGAATACGAAGAATTCCAAGTCATCGAAACGGTTATGATGGGACACAAACGTCTCTACGAAGTCATGAAAGAAAAAGATGCGATCTATATGAAAGAAGACTTCTCAGACGAGGACGGCATGCGTGCTGCTGAACTCGAAGGTGAATTCGCTGAAATGAACGGTTGGGAAGCGGAGTCGGAAGCAGCAATGCTTCTTCAAGGACTTGGCATTAAAGAAGACCTTCATTCGAAAACGATGGCTGAGCTGACAGGATCGGAAAAGGTCAAAGTCTTGCTTGCCCAAGCGTTGTTCGGTAAACCAGACATTCTCTTACTCGATGAGCCGACGAACGGACTTGATTTGAAAGCCGTCAAATGGCTCGAGGAATTCCTAATCGGATTTGAGAATACGGTCATCGTCATTTCCCACGACCGTCACTTCTTGAACAACGTCTGTACGCACATGGCGGATCTAGATTACGGTAAGATTCAACTATATATCGGAAACTACGATTTCTGGTATGAATCAAGTCAGCTTGCTTCACGTATGGCAAGTGACCAAAACAAGAAAAAAGAAGAGAAGATCAAAGAACTTCAAGCCTTCATCGCGCGTTTCAGCTCAAACGCTTCGAAAGCGAAACAAGCGACGTCACGGAAGAAATTGCTTGATAAAATCACACTCGATGACATTCGTCCGTCGTCACGCCGTTATCCGTTCGTCGGTTTCACACCGGAACGTGAAATCGGAAATGATCTCTTGATGGTCGACGGTATCTCGAAGACGATCGATGGTGTCAAAGTCCTTGATAACGTTCGTTTCTCATTGAACAAAACGGATAAGGTCGCGTTCATCAGCCAGAGTGATATCGCAATCACAACACTGTTCAAAATCCTTATGGGTGAGATGGAACCGGACAGCGGTACGTTCAAATGGGGCGTTACGACTTCGCAGTCGTACTTGCCAAAAGACAACTCGGAATTCTTTGAAGGCTCGGATAAAACGATTCTCGATTGGCTCCGTCAGTATTCGCCGGCAGATGAGAGCGATACGTTCCTCCGTGGATTCCTCGGTCGGATGCTCTTCTCAGGAGAAGAAGTCATGAAGAAAGCTTCTGTCTTATCTGGGGGCGAAAAAGTCCGTTGTATGCTTTCAAAAGCAATGCTCAGCGGTGCTAACGTCCTCGTACTCGACGATCCAACGAACCACTTGGATCTCGAATCAATTACGGCACTCAACGATGGCTTGATCGCTTATAAAGGCGCAATGCTCTTCAGCTCGCATGACCATCAGTTCGTCGAAACAATCGCGAACCGGATCATCGAGTTGACGCCAAACGGTATCGTCGATAAAGAAACGACATACGATGAGTACTTGAACAATGATACGATCCAACAGCAACTAACAGCGTTATACGCGCAATGATTTTAAAAGAGACCGGAACTGTCGTTTCGGTCTCTTTTTTTGAACACATTAAAGGAGGAATGCGATATGCGGCATCGCGTATGCGCGGCGTTGATTGAAGAGCAACAGATCCTAATGGTCGAGTTACACACGCCTTCCCGGACATTTTGGACGTTACCGGGCGGAGGTGTCGAGAGCAATGAAACAAAAGAAGAAGCTATCGTACGTGAAGTATTAGAAGAGACACATCTTCACGTCACGGTCGAACGACAACTCTACGAGATTTCGATCGATCAAGGAACGGAGACGTGTTTTCTCGTCCGACGTGTCACGAATAGTTCTGTACTTCAACTCGGGATTGATCCTGAACTACCACTTGATCAACAAGAATTACGAGCTGTTCGATTTCGACCACTGAATGAGATGCAAAATGATCCTCAGATTTCCCGTTTGCGCCTACTATCGTAACGATATAATCATTTGATGAAACGAAAGTTTAATCACAATACTTATATTTAAAATTAGCAGTCGGTAACTGATCTTTTAGTTGATCCAAAAGTACGTGAACAGTTGATGAAAGATGGAATCGGTATGCGTATTGGTCATCTATCCGGCTTAACGAGCGGTCAAAAATCATATACGAATCGATAAGATGCTAAAACGGATTCCCAGGCACGGGAATCCGTTTTTTCATGCGTTGTTCTTCTTTTGTTTCGCCGCTTCTTCTTCGACACGTTGCAACAGCCCATGAACGATTTTCTCATTCTCTCGCTCGCCTCCAAGCGACAACAGACTCTTTCCAACAAAATTGGCTCCTTCGTTCTTCCCTGTATAAATCAACAGACATCGATCAGGTCCGAGTGGTTTGAGTGTAAAGGTCATCTCGATCTTGAATATTTTAGCCAACGTAAATCCGATCGTATTTTGTTTGAAGTCGGGTTCGTTCGTATAAGCCAAATCGGTCACGATATAGGTTTCAAGTCGGTTACCCTGCATGTACGTTTGACGATACGTCGAACCGACCACACCCGGTTTTCGTTCGATTACCTCGTGCTGGACGACGTTTGGAATCAAACGCTGCAATCGCGTGTGATCAAACAAGTGCCATGCTTCCTCAATCGGAATATCGAGCTGTCGTTCTTCTCTCCACGTAATCATAGATCCGCCCCCTTTTCTATAGAAATACCCTGTCATCCGGTCTTGTAACGTCCGGTGACAGGGCGGGAGCAGATTCTTATTTTACTGTGCTTGTTTCAAGGGCTGCACCGAGGAACTTGGCCAGTTCGAGCATACCGTAGCGTCCTGCAGCTGCCTCAGCATCCGAATTATAGTTCGTATTCGTATTGACGTCATACGTATAGATCGTACCTGACGCATCCTTGATGAACTCGATGCCTGCGACCGCAATCTGGTTCGCTTGGAGGAAGGCTTCATACTTTTGGATGATCGGATCATCGAAGCCTTCAACAATTTGGAACTTCATCGGCGTTTGCGGTGCTTCTTCACCAACTGGGCAAAACAGGTCGTCAATCACACACGCATCCGCTGGGCAAAGTTCGAATCCTTCCGACGTATCGACTTGGACCGCGTAGACGAATTTTCCACCCACGAACTCACAGCGCGTGATATACGGTTCTGGTGCTTGGATGTACTCTTGAATCAACGTGATGCCATCGACTGGTTCGTCAAATGTCGGACCATCGAGGTAGGCTTCAAGTGCTTCAATTGAGTGGAATAACTGGACGCCGAGACCTTTCCCGGCACGGTTGTGTTTCGTGATGAATGACGAAACGCCGATCTCTTTTGCCGCTTGCACGATTTGATCACGTCCGACTGCAGCCGTCGTCTTTGGTACACGGATGCCTGCTTTACGTAGTGCTGTATACTGATTGACTTTGCTGACTTCAAGGCGGAGCGCACGCGTTCCGTTGAAGACGGTCCGGTCGTGTTCTTCTAACCAAGCAAGGACCCCTTCCGTCAACTCCGGCGCGTAACGGTGCCCGCGTGTATGCGAAGAGGCACTCATCCGGCTGTAAAAGACGCCTTCTGGCGGTAGTTCATCGAGTGGAACGATTCCTTCATTTAGATGCCACTCTTCATACGGTAACTCAAGTTCTTCGAGACGTTTGATGAGATGGTCCGTCCATTCTTGGTTTTCGTGGAGAATATGAATTTTTGTCATGATTGTTGACCTACCTTTCGTTTCGCTTCGACCAGTGGCATTACGTCACGAGCAAAGCGTTCCATTTCTTCGAGTTGTGGTGAGAATTGTAACAAGAGTAACGTGACACCGACGGCTTCGAACGCTAGAATGCGTTCCGCAATTTGTTCTGGTGTTCCGATCAAGTTCGGTCTTAGACCACGGTTCGAGACGGAATAATCGTTTCGCTCGACCTGTTGCTCCAGTTGCGATTTACTGATGAAATCCTGATAACCGGCATAACCGGCGCTGTCTTCCTTGACGTCCGTAATGCGTTGCCACTCAAGAAGCGCTTCTTCTTCCGTATCCCGACAAATGATGTAGGCAGCAAGACCGAAACTCTCGAGCGGTGCGTGTCCCGTCGATTCCCGGCGTACTTTCATATCGTTGATTTTATGGGCTACTTCTTCGACCGTGCCCCCGTGCATGACATAAGCGTCACAGTGTTCGACGATTGTCCGCTTTCCAGCTTCACTCTCTCCACCAGCGTAGAGCTTGATGCCTGGACGCTGGACGGGCTTCGGATGAAGTTCCGCCTGCTCGATCGTGTAGTGATTACCGGAGAAGCTATACGGTGACGCATCTGCCCATAATCCTTTCATGACCGTGACGAATTCTTCCGTCCGAGCATAGCGTTCATCGTGTGCTGTGAAGATACCGTTGTATTGTTTGGCTTCCTCTGCCCACCACGCCGAAACGACGTTGAGCGTAAAGCGTCCACCACTCAACTGATCGATGTTTGCCGCCATCTTCGCCGTCGTCGCTGGATTATGGAACCCAGGACGAACCGCTGTCATGATTTCTAAGCGTTCTGTCGTTGCAGCAATCGCAGCTGCCGTCGTCCATGCCTCAAGACTCGGTTCCTTGATGCCTTTGATGTCGTTCAAGTTCAATTCCGCGATCAACGTCGTCGAGAAGCCGATCCGTTCTGCTGTTTGTGCGACTTGTTTTGCATAATCGAATGTCGGTGGCATCTGTTCATCCTCGACGTTACGTAACCATCCCCCAAAAATCGGTAACCAAAAACCATACTCCACTCCATCGTCCCCCTTATCATAAAAAAAACGCTCTTTTCGAAGTTCGAAAAGAGCGACGGTATCTTGTCCTGTCCGCTCTTATCTTCAGAAGGTATCCCTTCCTGGAAGTAGCACCTTCCGCCACAGCGGGGTTGCTGAAGTGTCTTCGGGCCAGTCCCTCGACTTCTCTAGATAAGATGTGTTGCATTCATCGTACAAAATTCACTGAACTAAAGCAACCATTAAACCGTCTTTTCCAATCGGAATTATTTCGAGCATAAAAAAATCCCGACGTAGTGTCGGGATCCGGTATTAATATGGTGCGACGAAATCTGATGTCTGCTCTGGTGCTTGTTCACCACGAACACGATCATAGAACTTGGCTAGTGTGACGCTGAAGTATGGTCCGACCCACAGGATAGCAAGACCAAGAGTAACGATCACGAGTAATGCCCAACCAATGAATGATAGGAAGAGTAAGAATGCTTCCATCTTATGACCGTCCATGAGTTGACGCGAGCGTGTGATTGCCTCGAGGATACCAATCGACGGTTCATCCCGAAGGATGTAGAACGTCAACAAGTAAGAGAACGATTTGATGATCCCTGGAATGATCAAGAGCAACGTCCAAAGTGCGATGAAAATGAATTGAACGATTGCGAGCCCGACCACTTTCAGGAACATCCCGTATGGCTCAAATAGACCTGTCACTTTCGCTTCTTCTCCACGAGCAATCGACATGGCAATCCATGTCCAACCGACTCCTAATGGAATCAGTAAAATCGATACTAACATTACGACGAGATCCATGCTATTTGACGGCTCATCGATATCCGATCCAAATAAGTTAGGAACACCCTGAATGATACTAAACAGCAGGAATGCTAGGACTGCAAATCCCCAACGACCGCTGAGCGACTCCTTCGCTGCTTTTTTTAATTGAGATGACATGAGTAAGGTCCTCCTTGAAAAATAAGTTCTCACCTTACTTTACGGTCGAATTCTTCTAATGTTTCACTCTTTTTTCAATAATTTCCCGTCTCGTTGCTGGTTGAGCCAAGCACGCTCAAGTTGTCGTTCACACGCTGTATATAGCGATCGTCGACCGTCGAGGCGTTCCATCGCGAACGGAATACCATGTTTTTTCGCCTGTGCAATGACATGTGCACTCGCCGCATGAGAGACACGGCTCGTCACGACGACGATGGCATCCGTCTTTTTGGAGAGACAAGCAATCTTTTTCGCAGACTGTGCGTCTCCTGCGAGATGAATCAATTCGATTCCTGTTGGCGCAAAGAACTCACGATAAACAGCCGTTTGTTGTTCGTTTCCAACGATGACGAGGCGCATACCTGTGAAGCGCGTGAAATCAAGCGGTGTCTTATCGACGAAATCCATCAATTGTCCAGGTACAGCTGTCGTCACGATTGGTTCGATCTTTCGCTCTTTTTGAACACGAATGCGCTGCTGCACTTTTTTAGCCTTCGGAACCGTTTGTCGTTTCATTTTTCGTGCATACCGATTTGACTTTTTCGTTGTCACAGGCGTCTTCACTACCGGTTGCTTGACCTCAGATGGACGGTTTGATGATGTGTTGACGATCGGCTCTTCATACGTGAACGGATGTTTCCAAGCAATCGTTAGTGTATCTTTCCGTCCGCGCCACATGGCGAGATCGACGAGTTGTCCTGCTTCTAGTCGGAAATAGCGCATGTCTTCTACTGGTACGACATAATAAAACGGTCTGTCCGACTCATCTTGCAGTGGACCATTCACCGTTTCCTCAATGATTCCATGTGCCTTGACGATGGCTTGTTCAAACACGACACGTTCCGGATTTTCTCTCATTCGCTCCGTCGAGACGACGGCTTCAACACGGCACATCGTTTTTTGATCATCCTGATGATCGACACGGATCCGAACTTCCATGCCGTGCTCGAGATTCCAATCGCGGACGTCTCGTTCTGAAATATGACTGCCGGACCACTCTAGTAAAGTACCGCCTTTTAATCCCCGCTGAAACGTATAGGCATAACGTTGCTTGCGTACTGGCTCGATCGGTACTTGTGGTGGCATTACGACGGTCTGCTTCTCTCGTTTCACTTCGTCGATGACTAGTGTTTCTTGAACATCGCGCGGTGCATAATACGCTGACATCTTGACCCATTCGTCGATTCCGTTCACTTCGTCGAGCCAGAGTTGCCAATCTTCATACCGCTCCACGACTGCTAATTTCATCTGTACCAATTCAGTTGCTCGTTCCAACACCTGTTGCATCATCCGTAACCACTTCCTTTGCGTTTTTTTCACTATAGCAACGAAAAAACGTGGAAGTAGTTCAAAAAAATAACCGGGTTGTTTTTTTATTTAGGTACGTTGCTGAATTTCCACAGCCGGATCCTGACGCTTATATTTTGCAACGATGACAATTAAAACCGTGATGATCACAAGCAGGAACCAAGAAGACAATTTTCCAAGATCAACGACTGCCCAGCCTCCTTCTTGATGCGGATAGACCCAGCCTTTAAAGAACGTCACGATATTCTCTGCAATCCAAATGAAAAAGGCGATCAGTAAAAAGGACAGGACGAGCGGCATCCGGTAGATCGTCTGCTCGATCGTAAAATGAACCCAAGACTTATAGAAGACAAGGACGACGAGGACCATCAATAGCCAGCGTGCATCGAAGATCCAGTGGTGGGTGAAGAAGTTGAGATAGACGAGACTGCCGACGCTAATCGCAAGCCACGGGGGAGGAAATGCTATGAATCGTAATTGAAATCGCCGAAACGCCTGGCAGACATAGCTCGCGACGCTTGCATACATGAATCCTGCATATAAGGGAACACCAGCCACTTTCGTCAAAGCGTCTTCCGGATAACTCCAAGACCCGACGTTCACCTTGAACAGTTCAAGTGCTAGACCGATGACGTGAAACAATAAGATCAGTTTGAATTCTTCCATCGTTTCATAACGCGTGACGAGTAAGACGATTTGGATGAGAATACACCAGAGCAACAGGAGATCGTATCGAGCAACCGGTTCAGTAGGAAGATAACGTGAAAGAGCAAGCGCTGCGAAAATCATCACGGGAAAGACGCAACAGACGGCTTCTATATATGTAAAACGAATCAGGTGCCGGATCGCTTTCATTCTATCCCTCCTTTTTCTTCAGTATACGTTTCTCTTTTGACCTTCCCCTCCTTCTTAAGATGGAAAAAACGGAAAATTTCGTCTTTCTTCTTCCACTTTCCTCATGATACAGTTAACGAATCAATTATTTTTAAGAAATGAGGTGCCAGACATGACGCGTCATCGCGCTTCCTGGTTGTTACGCGCTACGTTAAAGTGGGGACTCTTCCTACTCGGTTTATTTTTACTCGCTCTTGGCTCATCGATGATGATCACGGCTGAACTCGGTGTCTCGACGTGGGACGTGTTGCATCTCGGTCTTCAAAAGAAGACACCACTATCCGTCGGAACGATCATCTTGCTTGTTGGTCTCTTACTCGTGTTCGTTAAATACGCGTTAGACCGTGTCACACCGCAAATCGGAACGCTCGTCAACGCGATTTTCGTCGGTGTCTTCATGAATCTTGTTCTTGGTTCTCATCTCTTACCGTCTTTTGAATCGATCTGGTTGAATACACTCTGGCTGATTTTCGGCATCTTTATCATTGGAATGGGCGCTGGTCTGTATGTCGCTGTCGGATACGGGGCCGGTCCACGCGATGGGTTGACATTGACACTTGCAGAGCGCTTTGGAACGTCGATTCGTCTGATGCGGACGATCATGGAAGTTACGGCATGCGGCATTGGCTGGTTGCTTGGGGGACCTGTTTTCTTCGGTACGATCCTCTCGATTTTCTTAATCGGACCGTTCCTGCAATTTTGGTTGTTCTATTTCCGCCGGATCATTGCAGCGATTGATGCAAAAGGACTTTCAGCGTCTGAACGCCATATTAGTTAAGTCGCCTGACTCGATATCATTCTGCGTGAATGATATCTTTTTTTATGTCAGAAGCAGATAAGTTGCGTCACCAAAATAAACACGTTATATTCGTTTACATATCAATCTTTGATACGTCAAAGGTTTCTTCGAACGAAGGGAAGGATGTGATGGATTGAGTATTTCCTGCAACGAAAAAGGACGTTTGATCTATGCACTCGTCTCCGTCAATAAGACGATTGCTCAAAAATTCGATCTCTGTACGGATGGTTTCAGTCAGACGCGAATGGATCTACTTGCTCAACTACAAGTCGATCAAACGATCAGTCAAAAAGAATTGCAAAAACGCGTCAATGTCGATCACGCGGCGGTGACCCGTCACCTCAAACACCTAGAATCGACCGGGATGATTGCTCGTGAGCGTTCAGCCGCTGACAATCGGGTGATTCTTGTTTCCTTAACGGAACAAGGGGCGACGCGCATCGCACGATTACGCGAACAAAAAGATGAGTTCCTCGAGAACTTACTCGAAGGATTCTCCGCTGAAGAACAACGGACGTTAGCTGAGATGATTCAACGCATCGAAGCGAACGCCGACACATTACCTAAATTAAAAGAGGAGTCGATTTAATATGGCAACGCAAACTCAAACAGACTTCATGGAAATCGTCAAAGGACGCCGTTCGATTCGTAACTACGATACAGACGTGAAGATCTCAAAAGAAGAAATGACACAAATCCTTGAAGAAGCAACACTCGCACCTTCTTCCGTCAACATGCAACCATGGCGTTTCCTCGTCATCGATAGCGAAGAAGGTAAAGCAACACTTGCACCACTCGCGAAATTCAACCAAGTTCAAGTCGAGACATCTTCTGCTGTCATCGCCGTCTTCGGCGACATGAACGCTGTTGATCAACTCGAGAACATCTACGATACAGCTGTTGCAAAAGGACTCATGCCACAAGAAGTACGCGATCGCCAAGTACCAGCGATCCAAGGGATGTACAGCAGTGTATCGGCGAACGATTTGAAAGACAGCATCTTGATCGACTCGGGTCTCGTCTCGATGCAATTGATGCTAGTCGCTCGTGCACACGGTTATGATACAAACCCAATCGGTGGTTACGAGAAAGATCAAATCGCGGAAGCATTCGGTCTTGAAAAAGAACGCTATGTACCGGTCATGTTGCTATCGATCGGTAAAGCAGTCGACGCTGGATATCCATCGGTTCGCCTACCAATCAACGATATCGCAGACTGGAAATAAGTTTTTTACACTATAAAAAAGAGAAAACACACAAGGGAGATTGAATAATTATGACTACTCAAACAACAACGGACTTCATGGAAATCGTCAAAGGACGCCGCTCGATTCGCAACTACGACACAAACGTAAAAATTTCAAAAGAAGAAATGACACAAATCCTTGAAGAAGCAACACTTGCTCCATCTTCAGTTAACATGCAACCATGGCGTTTCCTCGTCATCGATAGCGAAGAAGGTAAAGCGAAACTCGCACCACTCGCGAAATTCAACCAAGTTCAAGTCGAGACATCTTCTGCTGTCATCGCCGTCTTCGGTGACATGAACGCGGTCGACAGCATCGAGACAATCTACGACATGGCTGTTGAAAAAGGGCTTATGCCACAAGAAGTACGTGATCGCCAAGTACCAGCTATCAAAGGTTTCTACCGTCCAGAAGACGTTGAAACATTACGTGATAGCATCTTGATCGACTCAGGTCTCGTTTCGATGCAATTGATGCTCGTTGCTCGTGCACACGGTTACGATACAAACCCAATCGGTGGTTACGAGAAAGACCAAATCGCAGAAGCATTCGGTCTTGAAAAAGAGCGTTATCTCCCAGTCATGTTGCTTTCAATCGGTAAAGCAGTGGACGCAGGATACCCATCGGTTCGTCTACCAATCGCTGACATCGCAGAGTGGAAATAAGCGATATCACCTAGTCCGGATTCCTTTCATAGGAATCCGGCTTTTTTGTATACTCAAAGAAAAGGAGCTGTCAGTGATGTATGATGTGACGATTATCGGAGCCGGTGTGGCAGGAATTTTCCTCGCCCATCAGCTTGTTGAAGATGGGCAACGCGTCTTATTGATTGACGCCGGAAAACCAATCCGTGAACGAACGACAGAAGATGCGTATCTTGGATTCGCAGGGCTTGGCAAATCAGAAGGAAAGTTCAATTATGCGACGGGATTCGGCGGCGAACTCGTCTCAAAAATCGGTGAAGAGACAACACGACGACTGTTCCAAGAAGTCGATGATCTCTTATGTACATATGGTGGAGGTACAGTCGAGACATACTCGACGCATTCCCCTACTGTAGCGTCTCGTGCCCGTCGCGCCGGTCTGCACACGGTCGAGACGACCGTCCGTCATTTAGGCACGGCACGAACCGCTGCCGTCTTCACAGCGTTTGAAGACGCCTTATTACCACGTCTCGATGTCCGGTTCGAAACGACGATCGAGCAAATTACGAAATCGGAGCCGTTTGCGATCAAAACAGCGGACGAGATTTTCGTCAGTCAACGAATCGTGTTCGCGACGGGTCGTTCTGGTGCGGACTTTACGTTGCACCAATTAGCGACGCTTGGTGTCACCCCACAGCGGACTCGACTTGATCTCGGGGTGCGGATTGAGACGGATGAAGTACTATTTCGGACATTGTTACAGGAGACGTTCGAGACGAAGCTCGGTTACGACTCGCCTTACGGTCAAGCCGTCACCTATTGCATGAATCCGCGCGGACGGATCATCCGCAAATATCAAGAAGGACTCGTCATGCCGGATGGTCAAAATGTCCACGAGTCGGCAGACGGTTCGACAAATCTGAACTTTACACTATTTCTCCCGCGTTATTTTTCGACACTAGCGAAAGCGAATGCGTATGCCACGTGCATTATCGGAGGAATCAATCAAGGACAGGATCGCATTCTCGTTCAACGACTCGGTGATTTTCGAAAATCGCAAGCGACGACAACGGATCAATTGCTTCATAACGGAATCATCCCTTCGCTAGTTGCTTCCCCTGGAGATTTACACGTGGAAGTGCCTGCGGAAGACCTGCTCGTCTTAGACGGTTTTTTGGAGCGTCTTGAGCGACTCCTTGAGACGGAACTTCCGGAAGATACGTTACTTTACGGATTAGATGGTAAGTTTTACGCACCTATGCTTGAGACGTCAGAAACGTTTGAGACGACATGTCCCCGTGTCTATGCAATCGGGGATTGTTCCGGTGCAACGCACTCGCTTGCCCAAGCAGCCGCAAGCGGAATTCATCTCGGACATGCCTTGACACAAAACAGCCGGTCCCTCTTCGCCTAAGCGGAGAACGACCGGCTTGTCTTATTTCTTGAATGCTTCGTACACTTTCAATTGTTTCCCTTTGACCTTCGTCGTCTTCATCGCCCGGAGGACAAGCGGACCTTTCCCGTTGAGGATATCGACATACGTCAACGTATCCTGAATCGAGATGATGCCGATGTCGTCTGCTGTGACGCCTTCAATCTTCGCGATCGTTCCAACGAAGTCGACGGCACGGAGTTTTTTCTTTTTCCCGCCGTTAAAGAACAATTTCATGATGTCCGCATCAAGCTGCTCCGTTTTCGAAGAACGCGTATCTTCCGTCGCCATCTTCTCTTCGAACGCATCCGCTGTCCGCATCAAGTCCTTTTCTGTCGGTGCTTGGCGACGAGTCAGCTTCCCGTGATACTGCTCGATTTCCTTGAGACGACGTTCGTCTGCCGGCGTGACGAGACTGATCGCTTGTCCTGCTGCTCCTGCACGTCCCGTCCGACCGGTCCGGTGCACGTAACTTTCCCGTTCGACAGGGAGATCATACTGGATGACATGCGTGATGTTTTCAATATCGATGCCGCGTGCTGCGACGTCTGTTGCGACGAGAATTCGGAACTTCCCGGCACGGAAGGCTTTCATCGCATCAAGTCGATCGTCTTGTTCCATTCCACCGTGAATTGCTTCAACCGGATAGTCATGTGCGCGGAGACCATTCGCGACGAAATCGACGTGTTCTTTCGTCCGACAGAAGATCATGCAGCGATCCGGGTTTTCAGCGACGAGAACATCTTTCAAAATCGCGAATTTCGTCTTTTCCGTTACCGAAATATAACTATGTGTGATCGTCGAGACGACCGTCTCGCCTGCTTCGATTCGTTTCGGCGCGTCCATGTAACGGTCACTTAGCTGTGCGATATCTTCAGGGAAGGTCGCAGAGAACAACAGTGTCATCCGCTCTTTTGGTAACTCGGACAAGATGGCATCGACTTGATCTAAGAAGCCCATATTCAGCATTTCATCCGCTTCATCTAAGACGACGTAACGGACTTTCTCAAGCGATAACGTGCCCCGCTCGATATGATCGCGTACGCGACCCGGTGTACCGACGACGACGTGTGTCTTTTGCTTGAGCTCCGTGACTTGCCCGCGGAACGGTTGCTTGCCGAAGACGGCAGTCGCTTTGATCCGCTTATAACGACCGATGTTCATGATGTCTTCTTTGACCTGCAAAGCAAGCTCACGTGTTGGCGTCAAGACTAAAACTTGTGGTTTATTTTCTTCCCACTCGACGAGTTCACAGAGTGGAATCGCAAACGATGCCGTTTTCCCGCTCCCTGTCCGTGATTTGACGATGACGTCTTTTCCAGACAATACGACGGGAATGACGGATTGTTGAACTTCGGTTGGTGTCGTATAACCGAGTTGCTCGATTGAATCGAGAATCGGTGTGCTTAAGTTAAAATCATTAAATTGTGTACGTGTCATCGGATGTCCTCATTTCTTATCGTAAAAAAAGCTTCCCACCGAAACGATGAGAAGCCCAACGAATTATTTGGATGCTACTTTATCTTTTTTGATTTGCTTACTACGTAATTGACCACACGCAGCATCGATGTCTGTTCCGTGCTCAAGACGAACACCACAGTTTAAGCCGTTCTTTTTCAACGTATCGTAGAACGTTGTGATGTCTTCAGACGTACTGCGCTGATATTGACCGTGCTCATCGACCGGGTTGTACGGAATCAAGTTGACATACGTCAGGTGACGTTTGTCTTCGAACAGTTTCGCGAGTTCGACTGCGTGTTCCTTTTGGTCGTTGACGCCACGAAGCAAGATGTACTCGATCGTGATTTTACGGTTCGTCGTTTGAACGTAATAATCGATCGCTGGCATCAATTTCTCAAGCGGAATCGCCCGGTTGATTTTCATGATTTGCGTACGCAATTCATTGTTTGGTGCGTGAAGTGAGATCGCTAAGTTGACTTGGAGTTTCAAGTCAGCAAACTTGTAGATCTTGTCTGCCAAACCACTTGTTGAAACCGTGATGTGACGCGCGCCGATTGCAAGACCATTGTGGTCCTTGATGACGTTCAAGAAGTCGACCATGTTGTCGAAGTTATCGAACGGTTCACCGATACCCATGACGACGACGTGGCTGACACGTTCTTCGTTACCGACGGCATCGAGGTGATGCTGGACGTTCATGATCTGCTCGACGATTTCGCCTGCTGACAAGTCACGGCTCTTCTTGATGAGACCACTTGCACAGAAGCTACAGCCGATGTTACAGCCAACCTGCGTCGTAACACAGACAGAAAGACCGTACTTATGACGCATCAGAACCGTTTCAATCAAGTTGCCATCATATAATTTGAAAAGGAACTTGATTGTTCCGTCTGCTGATTCTTGCTTGACCGCTTCTGTCATCGAGTCAATCGTAAAACTCTGATCTAACAACTCAAGGCAATCCTTGTTGACATTCGTCATTTCCGCGAAAGTCGTGACACGTTTACGGTAGAGCCAGTCCCATACTTGTTTGGCACGGAATGGTTTGTGCCCTTGATTCGATAACCATTCTGTCATCTGCTCAAGCGTTAATCCATAAATGGATGGTTTATTCATTTCGAAAGACCTCATTTCTTTTTCCAGAACTACAACATTCCTTTATCTTAGTAAAAATCAGCGCGTGACGCAACGTTCAAATCCTAAATGTTCACTTTCTGTAAAGTTTTTGCGCCACTTTCGATCAAATCGACAGACTCCGACGCCCGAATTGAACAAATGCCCCGGTCAAGAACACGAGACAGAGGATGAGTAAAAGAATGGAGTGAAGAAGAAAATGATCGGTTCCTTCTAATAGTTGCGTCGTGTTGAATAAGGAGAAGACGGATAGATAACGGAGCCACTCAGTCTTGTCACTTAGTTCCGACAGAATCGTCAAGACGATCGATAGAACCAGTACACTACCAGCAAGCGAAAAAGCACGACGTTCTTCATCAAATAACGTCGCAACGAATAACGTAAAGGCACCGATCGCCAAGAGTAACAATAGCGCATTGAGTTGAATCCGCCATAAGATGACGTCATTGATTGAAATATCTGTCATCCACCAGTCAGCCACCATCAAGACAAGTCCATTCAGTCCTACGAGAACCATACTTGCGATACCCATGACGATCGCGACAGCAAACGTATACGCATTCCGTGTGATCGGGGCTGCGAGATAGACGATCAGCTCTCCGTTGTCGATCGGTCGCGCAACGAGGCGCGCTGCTAATGAGAGCAGGAATAGACTCGCAATGACTTGAAAAATCAGTCCATAATAGTTCCCACCGAGCAGATCCAGTACATTATCGAATCCTGTCACCTTATCGTATTGAAATGCTTTTAAGACCTCCGGAGGTAACGCTTCTAGCTTCGCTTCTAGCAAACCGGTCTTCATCATCGATGGATAAAGCAACGCAAGCATCAATAAGTAGAGACTCGTTCCAATCGCGTAAGCAAGCACGGGCTTTCTGACCTGCTTGAATAAAGAGCGGATCAGCACTATCACGACGATTCCTCCTCTCCATAATAATGCAAGAAGACCTGTTCTAAATCATCTGCTGACGGACGAATCAGCCGTACATCATACTGGGTCAAATAAGCGATCGCCTGATTTAAGCTCAGTGTCTCGTCCGTTTGAAAACTGACTTCCAGCCGCTTCGATTCAACACCGACTTGCATCGCGAACTGTGCCGCCTCCACCTCCGTTCGGAAGACGATCGTGTATGTCTTTCGACTCGATCGAACCAACTCATGAATATCCGATTCGACGATGATGCGCCCTGCTTTGATTAAAGCCGCTCGATCGCACGATTTTTCCATCTCCGGAAAGTGGTGTGAACTCATCAGAATCGCTTTTCCAGCATGCTTCTCCTGTTCGATCCACTCTAAAAAACACTCCTGCATCAAAGGATCCAGTCCACTGGTCGGCTCATCAAGGAGATAGACGGGTGCGTCCTTCATAAAGCAACCGACAAGTGCCAGTTTTTGTTTCATCCCTTTTGACATCTTACGGATTTTTGTCTTCGTCTCAAAGGGAAAGCGTTTCAACAACAGTTGTCGCCGTGCCAGGTCACTACCATGCAGTCGTTGCATCAAATCGAGCATGTCTGCTCCTGTCATGTCTCCAGGCAAACTAATTTCTCCCGGCAAATAACCGACCAATTGCTTCACTTCTTTACTTTGCTTCCAGCAATCAAAACCACCGATCGTCGCCTTTCCATCGTCCGCAGCCAGTAATCCCATCAAATGTCGGAGTGTCGTTGATTTTCCAGATCCGTTTGGTCCGATGAAACCGAATATCGTACCCGGATCAACTGTAAAACTGACATCGAATATCCCACGCCCCGGTGCAAACTCTTTCGTGACATGCTCCAAACGGATCATCATCCGACCTCCTCATCCCCTATTTTTCTCATCACTGTATTCATACCCGTTTTGAAGCAGTTTGTTCGGATCAAAGCGATAGATGACGAACCGCTCGTCATGATTTTTTTCGTAGAGGTCTCGTAATCGAATCTCATCGACTTGCTCGAATACGGTATGTCGCTCTAAATATTCCCGGTATTCATCGGTCGGGTAATACAAGATGAGATCTACCGAACGCGAGGAACGCTCGACCGAACTTAAAATCTGATCAATCACTTTCATGAAAATTTGGGAAGAGAATGGATTGAAGAAATAAAACTTATTCGCCTCGTCCGGAATGACGTACTGCTCAGCATACGCCTGTTCAAATCGTAAACTTCCCGAACGTCGCTTTCGTCTACTTTCGTAATTCGCCATGTTCCGAAGCGCATCTTCGTAAAATTGTCCATTCATCTCGATTCCGATGACGGAACAATCGAATCGGTCGTGTAAGTAAAAGTTCAAACGCCCTTTCCCACACCCGAAATCAATGACAGTGTCCTGTTTTTGAAACGGATAGGTTTCGCATAATTCGTCTAGTGCCGCATAAGGTGTCGGTTCATATCGATTATAGTGACTAAACACACCATATAGATGTTGCATCTCAATGGTCTCGATTCGTAATCGTTGATCGTATTCCTGTTCATTCATCGTCTTTTGTTCCTTCTTTCCGGCATTCTTACCCTCATCGTACTATACTGAAGAAGTACGTTACTCGTTTTTTGAAAGGGGATTTTATGATGATCGTCGTTACGAACCGGATTAAAGTCAAAAAAGGGATGGCTGCAGCTCTCGCTCCTCGTTTTACGCGTCCAAGTGGACTCGATACGATGGACGGATTCATCCGCGTCGAGGTCTTATTGACGCAAAATATCGAAGAACACGATGAAATGAACGTCAACATGTACTGGGAAGACATGAAGAGTTTTCAAGCGTGGCGGGAAAGTGACGATTTCAAAGCGTCACATAGTCGACCTGCGAGTAGTGAGGCAGGAGAATCGCCAATGCTCGGCAGCGAGATTCTGACATATGAAGTCGCTTCGGTCAAAGAACGCGCATGATGCACGAAAAGGACTCGTCTCGAGTCCTTTTTTAGATACCTATATACAAATAGTGAAAGGGTCGAATTGTCACAAATGGTATTATTTGTTATCATAGTGCCATTACAGAGAGAGAGGGTCCTTCATGAATTCATTAACTATATTTGAACAAGCCATTCGTAGCTTACCTGACGATCGTACGTTACGACGTGATGAATTATGGACGGACGATTTTTTATTGCAACAGGAGAACGAGCTGACCGTCTATTACTCTCCGATTGGCGAATATGTCAATACTGAAGCAAAAGTCGTCATCATCGGGATCACACCAGGTTTTGAACAGATGCGAATCGCTTTCGAAGAAGCGACGGATGCCCTCCATCATGGTGTTTCATTAGAAGAGACGGCACGCCTCGTCAAATATACAGCAAGCTTTGCCGGAACGATGCGACGTAACCTCGTTCAGATGCTTGATACACTCGAACTTCCAGCATTGCTCGGAATTGAGACGACAGCTAGCTTATTTCATCAACATCAAAAATTATTGCAACCGACGTCGCTGTTAAAGCAACCCGTCTTTTATCGCGAAAAGAATTACTCGGGTCATCAACCGAAAATCAGCCGTAGTCCTTTGCTAAAACATTATGCAGAAGAACACTTCGTCGCTGAAATCAATCAGCTACGCGAACCGGCGCTATTGATTCCGCTCGGTCGTGTCGTCGAGACACAAGTCCGTGGGTTGATTCATGACGGACGAATCGAACAGCATCAGCTTCTTTCGGGATTCCCTCATCCCTCTGGTGCGAATGGTCATCGAAAAAAACAATTCGAAGAAAACCAAGCCTATTTGATGAAACAGCTCATTCAACATTTTGCTGAATAAATAACTTTATCTTAAATTATCAGAATATATGGTTGAATCGTTTCTGAATTACATGATAAAGTGTCCATAAGAACAGAATATGACTATTCTATCGATGAGGTAGAGGCGCGATTTCAATCAGTACTTGGTCCGAGGATGACAACGAAGACGACTACAGGAAAGGTGACATCGCCGAAATGACAGTATGTGTCTAACATATCGTCGTTGGTCGATTCGGGAAACACCCGATCGATTGCCATACATAGTACTTGTATGGAGCGCTCCAATTCGGCTAAGAAAGACGCATCCAGCGAGGGTGTCGGCTTTGTTGCCGGTGCCCTTGCTTTTTTTGTGCCGCGGGGTCTCATCTTTAAGCCATTTATTAAAGAGGAGGATATTTTTCAT
Organism: Exiguobacterium sp. U13-1; assembly: GCF_001750115.1. Classification (NCBI taxonomy): domain Bacteria; kingdom Bacillati; phylum Bacillota; class Bacilli; order Caryophanales; genus Exiguobacterium; species Exiguobacterium sp. U13-1. The sequence continues at coordinate 351,648 of NZ_CP015731.1, forward strand.
GGTCAACTATTCAGATTCCATCATTGCCCTTGTACCTGCTTTACTAGCTATCTTATTAGCCATCTTTACACGAAAGGTCGTTCTTTCGTTAGGTGTCGGCATTCTCGTCGGTGCCCTGTTACTCCACCGTTTTAATCCGATCGATACGATAACCTATCTCGGCAAGAACATCTTCAGCCTGTTTTGGGCGGACGGTGCCTTGAACGAGTGGAACGTCTTATTACTTGTCTTCTTGTTATTGCTCGGCGTCCTTTCCACGCTCATTCAGACATCAGGTGGCGCTCGTGCCTTCGGTGAATGGGCTTCTACGCACGTCAAAACGGCGCGTGGTGCACGCTTAGTCGCCTTCGGACTCGGTATCTTGATTTTCATCGATGATTACTTCAATAGTCTTGCTGTCGGAAACGTTAGTCGTCCGTTAACGGATCGTCGTGGTGTCTCACGAGCGAAACTTGCCTATTTGATCGACTCAACAGCTGCGCCTGTTTGTGTCATCAGTCCGCTTTCGAGTTGGGGCGCATTCATCATCTCCATCATCGCCGGTATCTTAACGACGCACTCGATTACGGATTACTCAGCGTTTAGTGCCTTCATGATGATCGTTCCAATGAACTTCTATGCGATTTTCGCGTTACTTTTAACACTTTACATCGCTTACTCTGGCGTCTCTGTCGGACCGATGAAACAGCATGAACGTCGTGCCGCGAAAGGTGAACTTTTTGATGCATCAAAAGGAACACCGATGGGGATGGCAAAAGAGGTCAACGAACATACGAATGGAAAAGTACGGGATCTCGTCGTTCCGATCGTCGTTCTCGTCATCGCTACGATCAGTGCGTTGCTCGGAACAGGTGCTCAGGCACTTGCTGCCGACAATCGCCCGTTTACTTTAATTGGAGCATTTGAATCGACAGACGTCACACGTTCACTCGTCGCAGGTGTCGTCATTAGTTTAATCGTCGCTTTCCTGATGCTGATCGGACGGAAAATTCCGGGTCGCGATTACCGGGTAAGCATCGTTGCTGGTATGCGTTCGATGTGGCCAGCAGTCGTGATTCTGTTATTCGCTTGGACGATCATCGCTGTCATCGGTGACATGAAAACCGGTGACTATCTTGCAAGCTTCGTCAGCAACTCGATTTCTGCTTCGTACTTGCCATTCTTGTTATTCTTGATTGCCGGCTTGATGGCATTCTCGACAGGAACAAGTTGGGGCACATTCGGGATCATGTTGCCAATCGGTGCGGATCTCGTCATGGCTGTCGATGCCTCACTCTTGTTACCGACGCTTGCTGCCGTTCTTGCTGGATCTGTCTTCGGTGACCATTGTTCACCGATTTCCGATACGACGATCCTCAGTTCGACAGGGGCTGGATCACATCATATCGACCACGTTACGACACAGTTACCGTATGCGCTAGTCGGTGCCGTCACTGCAGCAGTCGGTTATTTAGTCATCGGTTTCACGGAGTCTTCGGTCTACGGTTTCATCGGAGCTCTTGTCACATTCGTACTCTTCATCGTCGTCTTGAACGTTCTCTCAAAAAAAGGAGAAACCGCTTCGGATTTACAGACGGATTAATGTAGCATTTTACGAAAAAAGGCATTGGATGCGCGCATCCAATGCCTTTTTTATATCTATTCGTTTCACACCATCAGTAAACACACATCATTCGCAAACGCTACTGGATCCTCGAGTGGAAGCCCTTCGACAAGCAATGCTTGTTGGTACATCAGTTTGGTATAGCGCTCGAATTTCGAACGATCGTTTTGATACGCCGTTTCAAGAGAGTGGAATACCGCGTGTGACGGATTCAATTCAAGAATCTTGACCGCTTCTACCCCTTCGTTATTCGGCATCGCCTTCAGGATTTTCTCCATCTCGATCGAGACGGCGCCATCCGTCGCAAAACAGACGGGATGCGATTTGAGACGCGTCGATGCCTTAACTTCCTTGACTTGTCCACTTAGCACTTCCTGCATCGCTTGGAACATCTCTGCTTGTGCGTCCGTCGTCTCCGCTTCTTCTGCTTCAATCCCTAGATCGCTACTCGTGACCGACTTGAACGTCTTCTCGTTGTACGTCACGAGCATCTGGATCGCGAACTCATCGATCTCTTCCGTGAAGTACAAGATGTCGTATCCTTTATCACGGACGAGCTCGGATTGTGGTAACTTATCTAAACGATTCGTACTCTCACCAGCGGCGTAGTAGATATGCGCTTGATCTTCTGGCATCGCTGCGACGTATTCCGCGAGTGTGATCAACTTCTTCTCCTTCGCCGAGTAGAAGAGGATGAGGTCCTGCACCTGTTCCTTGTGCATGCCGTAATCATTGTACATACCGAACTTCAGCTGACGTCCGAACGCTTGATAGAACGTTTCGTACTTCGCGCGATCTTCACGCAAGAGGGCTTCAAGTTGTGTCTTGATCTTACTTTGGATGTTTTTCGCGATCAGCTTCAATTGACGATCGTGTTGTAGAAGTTCACGCGAGATGTTGAGCGATAAGTCCTCCGAGTCGACCATTCCTTTGACGAAACTGAAATGGTCCGGCAGCAAGTCACTGCATTTTTCCATGATCAAGACACCATTCGCATAAAGCTCGAGACCTTTTTCAAATTCCTTCGAATAATAATCGTACGGTGCCTGCTCCGGAATGAATAAGATCGATTGATAACGAACGGCACCATCGACACTGATATGAATGTGTTTTGCCGGTGTGTCAAAACCATACCGCTTCTCTTGGTAGAAGTTCGTATAGTCCTTGTCTGTCAATTCCCGTTTGTTCTTCCGCCAGATCGGCACCATGCTGTTGATCGTCTTGACGACTTCGACCTCTTCCGTCTCATCACTGCCTTCGATTGGCTGACGTTCGAGTTCCTTCATCTCGATCGGATAACGGATGAAGTCCGAGTATTTTTTGATGATACTGCGCAAACGATATGTCTCGAGGTATTCGTCATACGATTCTTCTTCCTCGTTCGCCTTGATGTGGAGCGTAATCTCCGTTCCGACGGTTTCTTTGTCGACCTCCTCGATCGTATAACCTTCGACACCACGAGATTCCCATTTATAAGCGACTGCACTGCCGAACGGTTTCGTAACGACGGTGACGACGTCTGCGACCATGAATGCAGAATAGAATCCGACACCGAATTGACCAATGATATCATGACCATCTTGTGCCTCGTTCTCTGCCTTGAAGGCAAGCGATCCACTCTTCGCGATCGTACCGAGATTCTCTTCTAGTTCTTCTTTCGTCATTCCGATTCCCGTATCACGAATGATCAGTTGACGCGCTTCTTTGTTTGGTTCAATCGTAATTTTGTAGTGTTCCTTCTCGAACGAAATCGTCTCGTCCGTCAATGCTTTATAGTACATCTTATCCATGGCGTCACTTGCATTCGAGATCAATTCGCGCAGGAAAATCTCCTTATGCGTATAGATGGAATGAATCATCATCTCCAGCAATCGTTTTGATTCCGCCTTAAATTGTTTCGTTTCCATGCTCATTCTGCCTCCCTTTTTTAGCACTCAATCATATAGAGTGCTAATTCATCTCCTATTATTAGGGAGTTCGAAATATCTGTCAATCTCCTTTTTCACTGTATGTCGCGACTTTTTCAAAGACAATCTCTCCAATTTGACGTAAGTGCTCTGCTGACCCGTAGGTGCCATGACTGACGCCGTTTTCATCCTTTCGATTACCGAGACCGATGAACTGCTCACTTGGTTTGAAGTGGAGCCCGACAACGGGTACCTGAAATCGTGACGAGACGCCGACTTGAAAAATCGCGTCCGGATAATCCGTCGGTCGATAGATCGTCCAATCGATGTCTGGTTCAAGCTTCGCAAATCGTTCCGTGTGTTCCTTCCCGAGCAGGATGATTCCTTTTATCGAAAACAGTTCGAGCAGGCGTAACAAAAATGTCTGACCGAACGGACTATCTTCCAACACTCTGCGTTCTTTGATTGCTCCCATGTAGTGGTGTGTCGGAAACGGGAAAAAATCCAAGTGAATGACTGGATCAAACGTCTTCTCGTAAAACGACGCACCCAATCCATTCAAGAATCCTTCGAGCTTACCGCCACCTGGTCGACCGAACCAGGTTCGGTACACATTTGGTTGTTTGAAGTAACGATTGAAGCGTCGGATCGATTCCGTCAATGTCTCTTCTTGTAAATACGCATTCCACGTCATGGATTGTGGACGTATGAAAAGTGGACCTTGCTCGTCAAATCGTAATGCACCTGTTCGGTCTAAAAACTGTGATCGGGATGGGTTCGTCGCGATCGTTACCCAACTGCTACGCGTCGCATCACCAAACCAGAGGACAGGTGTCGTTTGGTCGATCAATTCACTTGCAAATGCACTCTTCTCGAGTGTCATTTGGTACTGGACGGCTTCGTGTAATAATTTTTTGGCAAGATGCCATTGATCGGATGTCAGCGTTCTCATCTCCCTTTTTACAGCGATTGTGCTGTTGTAGATGTACCCCCTATCCACCAACACTAGACGCATCGATGGGTTTAATCTCTATTTCTCCGGGAATGTTTCATAAGGTGAACGATATGACTTGGGAGGGATTTAGCAATGGGTAGACTCGATCAAAAAGTAGCTGTCATTACCGGCTCGGCAACAGGGATTGGACAAGCGACCGCCCTTGTCTTCGCAGAACAGGGAGCAACGGTCATCTGTGCCGATGTCTCACTTGAAAAAGCACAACAAACAGTAGAACAGATTACACAACACGGTGGAAAAGCGGAAGCCGTCCATGTTGACGTCTCAGACGTCGAGAGTGTCGAGCAACTTGCGAAGCACATCAAAGAGACATACGGTACGGTCGACGTCCTCTTCAATAATGCCGGAATCGATGAACAAGGCGGGAAAGTCCATGAGTATCCCATCGATCTCTTCGATCGGATCATCGCGGTCGACTTGCGCGGTACATTCCTCGTCAGTAAATTCTTGATTCCACTCATGCTTGATAACGGTGGTTCAATCATCAATACATCATCGATGTCTGGTCGTGCAGCTGACTTGAACCGGTCCGGTTATAACGCAGCGAAAGGCGGGATTGCGAACTTCACACGCGCGATGGCAATCGATTATGCGCGTCATGGCATTCGTGTCAATTCGTTGTCGCCAGGAACAATCGAAACACCACTCATCGATACACTTGTTGGTGAAAAAGAAAAAGAGCAAGGTAAACAGTTCCGCGATGCGAACGCTTGGATCACACCACTCGGACGACTCGGTAAACCACGCGAGATGGCAACGGTCGCCCTCTTCCTTGCTTCTAACGACAGCTCATATGTCACAGGTGAGGACATCACAGCAGACGGCGGTATCATGGCTTATACATGGCCGGGAGAGATGTTAATCGATTCGAAATGGAAAGACGAAGCAGAAAAAAGTGAATGAGCAAGGTACGGTGTAACCCTCTGGTTGCACCGTTTTCTTTTATCTCAAGACGTTCAGCCCCGTAAATTATTTTACGAATTCGTTTACCTCCCTGAAGTATTTTTATCAGGGTACAGGATAGGTAAAGGGGGAAATACTTATGCAAACAGCAATTACTTACTTACAACGGTGTCTTCAAATTCCAAGCGTCAACCCAATGGACGGAGAAGAAGTCGTCGCACGTTATGTGTACGATGTACTGGTTGATCATCAGATCTCGACAGAATGGATTGAAGTCTCACCAAAACGAATCTGTCTCGTCGCGATCGTTCCTGCGAGCGAGGAATTTTCACGTCCTGCTGTACTCGGATTATCTGGTCATCTCGATACGGTTCCTGTCCAAGGAGACGGCTGGACGAAAGATCCATACGGTGGTGAAATCGAAGACGGACGCATTTATGGTCGTGGGGCTTCAGATATGAAATCAGGTGTCATGGCGATGGTGCAAGCGCTCATTCAATACAAGGAACGTCAAAACCGTCCGAACACCGTCAAACTTCTGATTACATCCGATGAAGAGAATGGAATGACAGGAGCTCGTCATTTGACCGAACAAGGGTATGCGGATGATTTAGATGCTCTACTAATCACAGAACCGACGAGTGGGATGATCGGTTATGCACAAAAAGGTGTCGTCGGGATCGAAGTGACATGCCGCGGGAAAAGTGCACACAGTTCTGCCCCGCAACTGGGACGTAATGCGATTGATGACATGTATCGTGTCATTCAGGAAGTGAAATCGGAACGCTTCTCGATCACGACGAATCATCACTCGGCACTCGGTCCGGTCGTAGCGTCAATCACATCGATTTCAGGAGGCGAGGGACCAAACGTCGTTCCGAGTCAGGCTTCGTTTTATATGGATATCCGGACGATTCCTGGATTCGGTCGAGCGGACGTACTTGCTGCCTTTACGGATATTGAGCGTCGACTTGTTGCAGAAGATCCCGACTTTGACATGAGCGTGACCGTCATTAAGGATATTCCTTCTTGTGAAACCGATGAACAAGCACCTTTCTTACAACAGGTCGCAGATACGATGGAACAGGTCAGCGGCGTGACACCACGAAAAATCGCCATCCCAGGTGGAACGGATGGTGCGATGTTCAGCCAAGCGAAAAAAGCATTTCCGATTGCGATTGCTTCTTTCCATGATTTTCGTCTCGCGCATCAAGTCGATGAGTCGATTCCGTTATCCGAGTATGAACAAACGATTGCGTTTTGCTTCAACTTGATCAACACACCATTACATCAATCACTTCCATCGCTTTAAATAAAAAAGGAACGACTTTCGGGTGCAATACCTAAAGTCGTTCCTTTTACTTTTACTGTGTTTAGTTTAGTACACACCAAGCTGTGCCAACGCCTCACTTAAATAACTTTGATCACTACGAAACTCTTGACTTGTTCGTCCGTCAGACCAACTGATGAAAACACGACCAAGCCGGTCATATCGTAAACGGAGACGAATCACGCCCTGCTCGAATACGACTTCACCGTGTAACGACTCATGGACGCGAGCAAAGGCACGGATGAACAGATCATATTCGTCAAATGAAACTGAAATGTTGCGTTCACTATCTTGTTCCTTCATCTGAATCGTTAGTTCTTCTTGTGTTGGATAGACGTGTAAGATGTCCCATGATACACTGCCTTCTTCTCCTCGAAACACGATGCGATGCTTCATTCGATTTCCACCTCTGAGCCACAGGATATTTACTAGCACTTCTCGAAAGTAAAAGTAACTGGTATCGTCTTAATCCGAAAGGAGTCTGCTTATGTCTGATACGCCAAAGACAGGTCCTATCGAACAGTCCGTTGATGTCTTTCTGGCACAAGTCGAACCGCCACTACGTCAAGCAGATGGTATCACATTACGTCAGTTCTTCGAAGATGTCACGAAATACGAAGCCGTCCTTTGGGGTTCATCCTTGATTGGTTTTGGTTCCTACCATTATCGCTATGCCTCTGGTCGCGAGGGCGACAGCTTTTATGTCGGCTTTTCTCCGCGCAAGACGAATCTCGTCCTTTATCTCGCGCTTGGTGAAGACGAAATCTCAGAACGACTACTTGCCCGTCTCGGTACGTATCGACGCGGTAAATCCTGCCTCTACGTAAAACGACTGACTGACATCGATTTAGACGTACTTCGGGAAATGATCGAGCACTCGATCCGCACGTTAAGAGACAGGTACCCTTCTTGATTTCAATCAAAAACAGCCGAAGCAGATTCGCTTCGGCTGTTTTTTTAAAATTAATGTCCGCCTTCCGTCCGATCGATATGGCAAATGTGTTTGAGATTGACCCCGATGATGATGACGGATAAGAGGACAAAGCCACTTCCGACATAAAACGGTAGGTTTGCGTTGAAGATTTCAGCCAATTTACCGGCCATGAATGGCGCGATGGCTGCCCCGAGAAAACGTAGGAAACTGTATGCCGCAGATGCTGTCGAACGTTCGACAGGTGCTGCGTCCATGACAGCTGTCGTGATGAGCGTGTTGTTATTCCCAAGCACGGCTCCCGCTAAGATGACACAGACGATGACGACGGCTGGTGTTTCCGTGAAGATCCCCATTAATAGAAGCAAGATTGCGAATGTGATCAACATCATGACCATCGCTTTGATTGTTCCGAACCATTGTTTCAGTTTCGGAGCCGTTAAGACCGATGTGATCGCAAGCAACATTCCCCAACCGAGGAAAACGAATCCGAGTCCTTGCGCTGGTAGTTTCATGACGAATGGTGCATAGGCCATGATTGTAAAGAACCCAACGTTATAAAGTGCCGCCACGATCCCGAGCGTCAAGAGTGAACGATGCTTCATCGCTTGAAACGGTGCATTTAATGATAACTTCTGTTTCGGTGCGACAGATGCTGCTGGTTTTGGCATCAAGAAGAGCAAGACGAGGAATGCGATGACCATGATTGTCGCAACACCCATGAATGGAGCGCGCCATGTGATTGAACCGAGCGTTCCACCTAACAATGGTCCAATCGAAATCCCGAGACCAACGGCTGCTTCATATAAAATGATCGCTTTTGCTGTTCCGCCTGATGATAGCGAAACGATCGCAGCGAGTGCTGTTGCGACGAACAAAGCGTTCCCAAGTCCCCATCCCCCGCGTAACGCGACGAGCGTCCAAATGCTGTCTGCTTGCGAAGCAAAACCAGCAACGATTGCGATGACGGCAATCCCGAGCATCAATGTTCCTTTTTGACCAATCCGTGATGAGATCGCGCCTGTAATTAACATCGCGAATGCCATGACGGCGTTATAACTTGTAAATAAGAGCGTTACTTCACTTTTTGACGCTTCTAAATTCTCGGCAATCGTCGGTAAGACAGGATTGACGAGCCCCATTCCCATGAATGCTGTAATACTGGCGAAAAAGACTGCCCAGACAGCAACCGGTTGATGGAATAATCCATGTTTGCTTTCTGCTAATACCGTTTCCGGCTCAAGCGTCGTTGTTTTTTCAGCAAGTGCCATAGTGTCCCTTCTTTCTATTGAATGTGTTACATGAACTGTTTAAACGAATGGCGAATGACGTCGCCTCGACTAATAATCCCAACAAGACGTCCTGCTTGAAGGATTGGAAGCTTTTTGATCCGTTTTGCGCCAAGTGTCGCCGCAATCTCTTCCATTTCGGTGTCAGCGTCCGCTGTTACGACTTTCCGGCGTGCCAGTTCCATGACAGGTCGGTTCAAGATATGACGAATCCGGTCTTCATAATCTTCTTCGTCTCCTTTGATGACATCTACATATAAGAATGTATCGACGATGATGTCCTTGTGTTTTCCGATCGCGCGCATGATATCTCCGTCACTGATATATCCGACGACTTCTTGCTCAGCATTGATGACAGGAACGCCGCTAATACCAGACTGAATGAATCGTTCGATGACCGTCCGAATCAGATCTGTATCGTTTACCGTGATGACTTCTTGTTTCATCGACTCATTAGCTTTCATCTGAATTCTCCTTTGTCGTTCGTTTCTCATATAAAAAGTTGTATGATACAATTAAAAGAACAAAAATGATTGTATAATACAACTACAACTCTGTCAAGCCTCCTGCTTTTCGGATTGACAGCTTATCCACATTGGGTAATCATGAGGGACAGAGAGACTTTTTTGAAAGGGGAGATACCCGATGTCTCAACAAGCACTCGAAACCATTGAATTGGAGTTAGCGATCCTGATCCGGCGCTTGACGACAGCGACGGCAGACAATCGTAATTTGGATCGTGCTTCCTACCTGTTACTGCGACAATTAGCGGATTCCGGTAAGGTCGGTGTTAAAACACTTGCCCGTGAACTTCAGCTTGATGTCTCGACCGTCAGTCGCCAAGCTGCGGCACTCGATCAGAAGCAACTTGTTGAAAAAGTAAAAGATCCGACAGATGGACGTGCCTTCTTCTATCACATCACAGATAAAGGACAAGAAGAGCTCACGATTTACCGGACAGCGCGCCTCGCGAGCATCGAACGTCTCCTGACGGACTGGCCATCGGATGATGCCGAAGATTTTGGACGCCTGCTCCAACAATTTAATCGTGCCTTGCGCGAACGATAACGGAATCACACCATTAAAAAAACGGATGCGAAATCAATCGATTTCGCGTCCGTTTTTTCGTCATTATTCATGATGTATGAGTAACCTGACAAACCGAACGAATTTGTGCGATGTGTTCAGGTGACGTTCGGCAACAACCACCGATCAATCGTGCCCCTGCCTCATACCATGTCTTCGCGACGGTTTGGAACGACGTACACTGATTCGTACCCGACCATGTTTTTGCGACCGGATCATAGACCTCACCAGAGTTCGGATAGACGATGATTGGCACGTCCGTCAACGCCTTGACGTGACGGATAAAGTCAGTCGCGTAAGATGCCGGAAAACAATTTGCACCGATTGCTGCCAGTTGCGGGTGTTGTCCAACCGTCTCAATACACGTCGCAAGTGCCGTTCCTTCACTGATATGTGTCGCATCTTGAAGCGAGAACGTCAGCCAAGCAGACACTTCTGGGTACGCTTCAAGTATCCGGAACAACACGACCGCTTCCTCGAGCGACGGAATCGTCTCGAATGCCAGCAGATCCGCTCCTGCTTCAATCAACGCTTCGATACGTGGTCTGTGAAAGGCTTCTAGCACATCTGCTGACACCCCGTAATGACCGCGATACTCAGAGCCATCTGCTAAGTAGGCACCATAAGGACCCACTGATCCCGCGATTAATGCGTCACTCTTTCCGCTACGCGAGCGTGCATTTTGCGCCAAGGTGACTGTTTTTCGAATCAGCGCCTGTGCTTCCTCTGTCTTAATATGACGTTGCTTGAATCCTTCAATACTTGCTTGATAGCTTGAAGTGATGGCAACATCGGCACCTACTTCAAAGTAGTCACGATGGACGTGTTCGATCTGTTCCGGTGCTTCGATTAAGAGACGTGCTGACCAAAGCGGGTCGTTCAGGTCGAATCCCTTCTGTTCAAGTTCGGTTGCAAGGGCACCATCTAAAATGAGAAAGGGAACTTCCTGTAATCGTTGATCAACTGGATTTTTGATTCGGGACATCTTCAACACTCCGTTTCTGAGAAGAATTCGTGAACGCATGAACGACATAACAGATCACGATGAATGGAATACCACAGTACAAGGCAATGCGTTGGGTCGGATCAAATCCGATACCAATCAGGGAAATCAAACAAACGACGAAAGCAACGATCGGGACGAATGGAAAGAGTGGTGTGCGATAGACCAATTCGTCGACCGTATGCCCTTCACGGAGGAATTGTTTCCGGAAGCGATACTGGGCAACGCTGATACTCATCCAAACGACGACGACAGCGAGACCGGAAATCGAGACGAGCGCAATATAGACACTTCCTGCTGCATAGATGCTAGACAGCAAGGCAAGTCCTCCGCCAAGCATGCTGAACAATACGGCTCGTAGTGGCACCCCATTTGGCGTCACCTGGGCGAAGAAGCGTGGAATCATGCGTTCGTTCGCAAGCGACCAGAGCATCCGAGAGGCGGCGTAAAGTCCAGAGTTCGCTGCCGACAAGATCGCTGTCAAAATGACGAAGTTCATCACGTCTGCTGCGTAAGGAATTCCGATTCGTTCAAACACGGCGACGAACGGACTTTCGAGTACGCCTTTCCCTTCCGTTGGCAACAAGACGGCTAACACGATGATCGTACCGACGAAAAAGAGAACCAGTCGTAAAATCGTCGTCCGGATCGCAAGCGGAATCGTCCGTTTCGGATCGACTGCTTCACCTGCTGCTACACCGATCAGTTCCGTTCCCGAGTAAGCAAAGTTCACGGCAAGCATCGTCATGAAGATGACGAAAGCGCCATTTGGGAACAACCCGCCTTCGGTTAACGAAGAAAAGAATGGAGCCGGACTACCATCTTGCAGTGGAATGAAGCCGACGATCGCTCCCGCACCAAGTAAAATGAAAGCAATGATCGTCACGACCTTAATCGCTGAAAACCAAAACTCGACTTCAGCGAACACGCGGACCTTCAAGACGTTGATACCAAGGATCATCGCAGCGAATAAGGCGCTGAACACCCACACCGGAATCGACGGGAACCAACGTTGCATCAAAATACCTGCTGCCGTGAATTCTGAACCAAGGGCGACCGTCCACGTCAGCCAGTAGAGCCAGGCGACTGTGTAACCGGTACCGGGTCCGATGTAATTCGTTGCGTATTTATGAAATGAACCGGTTTCCGGCATGTGCACGGCGAGTTCACCGAGACTTAACATAACTAAGTAGACGACGACTGCCCCAATCAAATACGACAAAATCGTCCCGACCCGTCCTGCTTGTTCTAACGTATAACCTGTACTTAAAAACAATCCTGTTCCAATGACACCACCTAACGACAGCATAATCAGATGACGTGATTCCATCTTGCGTCGAAAAGCCCCACTCGTTTTCATGAATTCGTTTCCTCCTCATTCCACCTATTTCAAACAAAAAACGCATCCTCACGGATGCGTCGGTCGACAATTCGGAAATCTTATCGATCGGGTGCAGCACCCGCAGGAATTAGCACAGTATCTTTCGACCTGTTGCTGAGGTTTCATAGGGCCAGTCCCTCCACCTCTCTGGATAAGTATGTAATTGTTCCTAACCCTATCAAGTCTTTTTCGAATTGTCAACACAATTCAGAATACTTCTACCCAAAAAACATTCCGCATCGTATCGTTCCGGAATGTTTGGAGGTCTTATTTTTTGGCGAATAAATCCGCTGTTTTCAAGGCTGCACGAACCGCTTTCCGGTTCAATGTCCCTTGCTGATGTTTCATTTTCTTCGTTTGGGCAGCCAGTTGCGCTTTGAGCGCCGCAATCTCTTGATCCTTTTGAGCCGTTCCTGTTTGTTTCTGCAATGCTTTGATTTTCTTATCTTTTTCAGCTAATTGTGCTTTTGTTTGTTTTTGCGCATCCGCAATCTTCTTCTCTTGTTCCGGGAAGAACCGTTCGAAACGGGCGACTGCTTCTTCAAGACTTACGCCAGAAATCGGCTGGACTGGTGGGAGCAACTCAGTTTGCGCCATTTGACGGTCAAACGGTACATTCTCAGGATAGTTCGTCTCTTGATAGATATGCTCAAGATCATTCACGTTCAAGAAGTCAACGAAGTTGTCGAAGTTACGCGCTTGAACACGTGCTGGACTTTGGAAGTCAGCGTTGGCTACGATGTCGGATAATTGTGTATCCGCTTTGATGTCGTTCGCCCAAATGTGCGTCAATTGATGGTAATCCGTCAATTCGCGCATCCGTGCATCTTTTGGAATGAGGATACTCGGCGTACCCGCAAGCGTCGCTGTGATGTTTCCGTGCAAGCGCGCACCAAAACTAAGGTCTGCTTGTCCGATGAAATCGAACCATGTCTGTGCGTTCAAGAAGAAACGGACCCGATCATTCATATAAGCAGGATCCGACATCTTCACCGGATAGTTCGTCACTGAAAGATCTGCGATCGGGTGCGTTCCTGTGTACGTTAACTTCAGTTCCTTCATCCACTGGGGAATGAAGTAATGATTCGGGTATTCTTCCATTCCGCGTGTAATGAAATCAAGGACGTTTTGTGGAGCCAAACGTGACGAGTTGACCGTAATCATCGACTCAGGTGTGATGTTCGTTTCACGGATGTGCAAGTCGCGACCAAACGCGTACATCGAAGGACATCCAATGACACGATGATCGATCCCTTCGCGGAAACCAAGACGTGTTAAGTATTTCGATGTGATCTCTCCGCGAAGACCAAGCATGCTTGAGCGCTCGAGAACGGCACTGACGAATGCTTTAACATCTTCATCGAATGGGAATCCACCATCTAAGTCTGGTTCAAACGGTGCACGTAATCCTACACCGATGACGACGACTGGAATCTTTAATTTTTTGATGAGACGTGTATATTTCCGTAACGTCGGTACGAATTCTTTTCGGAATGCGTCCGCTAACGGAATGACATAAAGATCAAAGTTGGCATTGATTTCGTCTGCCCGTTCTTCGTCGTAATAGTAATAGTCAGGTGTAATCGTCGTACCTTCTGTCATCAACGTCCGAAAGATACTGTATTGATAGATAAGATTTCCAACGTTTCCTCCAATGGAATTATGTTTCATCAAATAAGGAGCATCGAACTGTTCGAATGGTGTCATACCTGCACGAATAATAATACGTTTCATAATGGATAAACTTCCCCTCTCGTCTGCTTCATTCGTCCTCGCAAGAAAAAAAATACGGAAAAATATATTATCAGTTTTTTTCAATCTCATTAAGAATAGATGAATTTTATTTCGGAAGTCAACGATTCCTAAGGGAAACAGGTCTTTCGTCATCAAAACGAAACATTTGCATTACTCCATAATTTTTCTAAAATAGAAAAATGTAACTATTTAATCGTTTTGAGATACATGCGCAGATTCGCTTCGACTAATTTCAAGGCATTCATCTGATCAGTCGTAGAAGGCTTCAATAACGCACTGAAAAAATGTTCCACTTCGACGGGCTGACCCTTTTCCATGTCCCGTAACATCGACGATTTCATCGTGTTTTCCATTCCATGCATCTGTTTCAACAGCACCGCTTCTACATCGTCATTAAAGACTGCGCCTTGTTCTTCCATCGCCTGTTTCGCTTCCTTCATGACGTCTAGGATCATTTGACGCCCGACAGCTTCTTGCCGAATCGGACCAATAGCTGAGCGAAATAGCGTCGTCACGCCGGCGAATGTCGAAATGAAGAGATACTTTTGCCACATGTCATCCATGATATGCATCGAGTACATCATTGGTGCCTTCGCTTTCGCAAAACACGCTGCGATCTCCTCTAGACGCGCTGTTGGTTTACCGGTTCGTGAACCAAACAACAGCCGATGGGACGGGCTTGTCTGTAAAATGCGCCCTTCTGCATCAAGCGTCGACTCAATGAAGCAAAGACCTCCTAGTACTCGATCTTCTCCAAAGACTTCTGTTAACCGTCGTATGTGTTGCATGCCGTTCAACAAAGGAATGATGTACGTCTCGCTCGAAACGAATGGCGCAAGGTCCTGTAGGACGTCATCTAAGTGATAGGCTTTCGTCGAAAGCAAGATGACATCAAATGCACGATCCGGTCGCATGTCTCGTGTTATCAACTGAGGTGTAATCGCGATATCACCATGAGGACTAGTGATGTGTAGTCCTGTTTTTTGTAGTTGTTCATATCGATTCGGACGGACAAGGAAGGTCACCTGTTCTCCTTGCTCAGCAAGACGACCTCCGAAATATCCTCCAACTGCCCCTGCACCTACAACTAACATGTTCATATGTACTACCTCCTCCTTACCCGTTCTGTGCGTTGCTTACTCCTTCACCCTAACATATTTGGAACCGATTTCCTGGTTTCTGCGTGGATCGATTCGTTTTAAGTTAAGCGTTTGCATTTTAGAAAAAAACGTATATACTAACTTGTATACAAGTATACTCACTTTAGAAATCAGGTGATTCCATGTCAGAACTGTTATACCCCTTGAAGTGGTTAGCAAAAGCTTCCGCCGGAGATCGTGTCGCACACGAGCTACGGATGCGCATCATTTCAGGAAAGATTGAAAGCGGTACCATTTTATCTGAGAACAAATTAGCCTCTGATTTTTCAGTCAGTCGCTCGCCTGTCCGCGATGCGTTAAAGGTCCTTGCATCCGAACAATTGATTCGTCTCGAGCGAATGGGAGCGGTCGTCGTCGGTTTGTCCGAGCGCGACATTCAGGAAATCTATGATGTCCGGCTACTCATCGAAACGTTCGTCTTCGAACGACTCGTTAAGATCGAACGGTCTGAACTTGTCCGTGAACTCAGTAAGATTCTCGAAATGATGAAGGTTGCCATCAAATATAAGGATGCCGATGAATTCTCCTTCCAGGACGTACTTTTTCATGAAACGATCATCCGCTCGATTGATCATGGATATGTCAGCATGATTTGGCAAAATCTCAAACCGGTCATGGAAAGTTTCATCCTCCTATCGATGCGGGTACGATTCGAGGAAGACATCGAAGACTTCGAACGCATCCTCGCGAACCACGCCTTGTACATTGAAGCGATCGAGACAGGGGATCGTGAACGGATGGTCGCTTCCTTACATCAGAACTTTGATGACGTCCAGGAAGTCGAAGATCTCTGGAAAACGCAACAAATGATGTCGAAAGGAGTCGATTCACATGACTGAATACATGTTAGGCGTCGATATCGGAACGACGAGTACGAAAGCGGTCTTATTTACGACAAAAGGAGAGGTCATCGGACAAACGAACGTCGGTTACCCGCTCCATACACCGAACCGCTCGACGGCGGAGCAGGATCCGGAAGAAATTTTTGATGCTGTACTCGAAGCCATCCGTTTGATCACGAAGCGTTATCCGAGCATGTCACCGAAGTTCGTCGCGTTCAGTAGTGCCATGCACAGTTTGATCGCAATGGACGCACAGCATCAACCATTGACTGCCTGCATCACGTGGGCAGACAGTCGGAGTGAAGCATGGTCGAACAAGATCAAGGAACAATATGGTCTATCGATCTATCACCGGACCGGGACACCGATCCACCCGATGTCACCGCTCAGCAAAATCAGTTGGCTCGTCGAAGATCGTCCGGAGCTCCACGCTCAAACGAAAAAATATGTCGGGATCAAGGAGTTCGTGTTCCAAAGACTGTTCGGCAGATATGTCATTGACCACTCTCTTGCTTCAGCAACCGGTCTCTTCAATATTCATGAATTAGGCTGGGATACGGGCGCGTTACACGTTGCTGGCATCGATGCGAGCTACTTATCAGAGCCGGTACCGACGACGACGTCATGTACTGGACTGAATGCCGATTACGCACGACAAATGGGACTTTCCATCGATACGCCGTTCCTAGTCGGTGCCAGTGATGGTGTCCTTTCTAACTTAGGTGTTAACGCGATTCGTAAAGGGGAAATTGCGATCACGATCGGGACAAGCGGCGCCATCCGAACGATTATTGATCGTCCACAGACCGATGAAAAAGGACGAACGTTCTGTTACGCCCTGACCGAGGACCACTGGGTCATCGGTGGTCCTGTCAACAATGGCGGAATGGTCTTACGGTGGATCCGAGATGAACTCGCTTCAGCAGAAGTCGAGACAGCAAAACGCCTCGGCATCGATCCGTACGCCGTCCTGACGAAGATTGCCGAACGCGTCCGTCCAGGATCCGACGGGCTATTGTTCCATCCTTACTTGTCCGGCGAACGAGCACCACTGTGGAATCCGGATGTCAGCGGTTCGTTCTTCGGTCTGACTCTCTCACACAAAAAAGAGCATATGATCCGGGCAGCACTAGAGGGTGTCATCTACAATCTGTATACCGTCTTCCTCGCCCTCGTCGAGTGCATGGATGGTCCCGTGACACGGATTCAGGCAACAGGTGGCTTTGCCCGGTCTGAAGTCTGGCGCCAAATGATGGCGGACATCTTCGAGTCGGAAGTCGTCATTCCGGAAAGTTTCGAAAGTTCATGTCTCGGTGCTTGTATTCTCGGACTGTATGCGACTGGGGAAGTCGATTCGTTCGAAGTCGTCTCCGAGATGATCGGGGAAACACATCGCCATGTACCAAATGAAGAAGCGATGCATGAATACCGTCAGCTCTTACCAATTTTCATTAGTCTGGCCCGGACATTGTCCGAGGATCACAAACGAATCGCTTCGTATCAACGGAGTTTGATTCAAGAAGAAAACTAACATAATCTTTTGGGGGAAGTCATCATGCCATTAGTCATCGTAGGAATTGGGATCGTTGCGTTGCTCGTTCTCATCATGGGGTTGAAATTAAATACGTTTGTCTCACTCATCATCGTTTCCTTTGGCGTTGCATTACTGCTCGGCATGCCGCTCGATCAGATCGTCAAGACGATTGAAGCCGGTATCGGCGGAACGCTTGGTCACCTCGCACTAATCTTTGGTCTTGGTGCGATGCTTGGAAAGCTGATCGCTGACGCCGGGGGGGCGCAGCGAATCGCGATGACGCTTGTCGCCCGATTCGGGGAAAAGAACATCCAATGGGCGGTCGTCGTCGCTTCATTCATCATCGGGATCGCACTCTTCTTCGAAGTCGGACTCGTTCTTTTGATTCCAATCGTCTTTGCGATTTCACGTCAGCTCCGCGTCTCGATCCTATATCTCGGGATCCCGATGGTCGCAGCGCTGTCCGTCACGCACGGATTCTTACCGCCACACCCGGGTCCGACTGTCATCGCCGGGGAGTATAAAGCAAATATCGGGGAAGTCTTACTGTATGGTTTCATCGTTGCTGTTCCGACGGTCATCATCGCCGGTCCTATCTTTACAAAAATCGCCAAACGACTCGTTCCTGAATCGTTTACACGGACAGGAAACATCGCGTCACTCGGGGAACAAAAAGAATTTGATTTAGACGAGACACCAGGCTTCGGCATCAGTGTCTTCACGGCGATGCTACCGGTTCTTTTGATGTCGGTCGCAACAATCTTCACGCTTTTACAAGAAACACTCGGCTGGGGTGAAAACAGCGTCATCTCGGCAATCGAGTTCATCGGGAACGCCTCGACGGCGATGTTGATTTCATTACTCGTCGCGGTCTACACGATGGGGATCGCGCGTCAGATTCCGATGCAAACGGTCATGGAGTCTTGTACGACGGCGATCGCCCAAATCGGGATGATGCTATTGATCATCGGCGGTGGCGGTGCCTTCAAGCAAGTCTTGATCGACGGCGGTGTTGGGAAATACGTCGCACAATTATTTGAGGGATCAGCGTTATCTCCGATTCTACTCGCTTGGTTGATCGCTGCGATTCTCCGGATCTCACTTGGTTCCGCGACAGTCGCTGCCCTATCAACGGCAGGTCTCGTCATTCCGTTACTAGAGCAATCCGACGTCAACTTAGCGCTCGTCGTTCTCGCGACTGGTGCAGGTAGTCTGATCGCTTCACACGTCAATGATGCGGGCTTCTGGATGTTTAAAGAGTATTTCGGATTATCATTAAAAGAAACGTTTGCGACATGGACTGTGCTTGAGACGATCATTTCCGTTTGTGGACTTGGGTTCGTTCTTCTCCTCAGCCTCGTCGTCTAAAAAAAGGAGTCGTTCTACTTATGCAACATTCTATCGGAGTCATCGGTCTTGGTGTCATGGGCCGCAACTTAGCACTGAACATGGCGAGTCATCAAGAAGAAGTCGCCATCTATAACTACACACGTGATCTAACAGACGATCTCGTCGCACACGATGAAGGACTACCCCTTCATCCGTATTACGACATTGAAGCATTCGTTCAATCACTCGCTCGCCCACGTAAGATCTTCATGATGGTCACGGCTGGTAGCGCGATTGATTCAGTTATCGAATCGTTACTTCCGCATCTCGAAACAGGCGATATCATCATGGATGGTGGGAACTCTCACTTCCTCGATACAGAGCGTCGTTTCGACGAGTTACAACGCCACGGGATTGAATACATCGGTGTCGGTGTATCGGGTGGTGAAGTCGGTGCGCGGACCGGTCCTGCGATCATGCCGGGTGGATCGAAAGAAGCCTACGACCATGTCGCACCGATCTTGACGAAGATCGCTGCTCACGTCGAAGGAGATCCATGTTGTGTCTATATCGGTCCGAAGGGCGCTGGTCACTTCGTTAAAATGGTCCACAACGGGATTGAGTATGCTGACATGCAACTGATCGCGGAAGCATATAGCTTCCTCCGTTTCCGTCTCGGACTCGACGTCACGGAAGTTGCGGACATATTCGCCGAGTGGAATGCAGGCGAACTGAAGAGTTATCTGATTGAAATCACAGCGGACATCCTCCGGAAAACGGATGACGAGACAGGTCAACCGTTGATTGATGTCATTCTCGATCAGGCCGGTCAAAAAGGAACCGGAAAATGGACGAGCCTGCAAGCAATTGATAATGGCATCGCCTCTTCGATTATCACGGAAGCCTTGTTCGCGCGTTACCTCTCGGCTGTCAAAGAAGAACGCGTCGCAGCGTCTGCTGTCCTAAAGGGACCAGAAGACTTGTCAACGCTTGAGCGAGACGCGTGGGTCGAACGGATTCGTCAAGCGCTTTATATGGGGAAAGTTGCCGCATACGCGCAAGGCTTCACTCAGTACCGGACGTCGTCTGAGTTGTATGACTGGAACTTACGCCTCGAGGAGATCGCCTTGATCTTCCGTGGTGGATGTATCATCCGGGCCGACTTCTTGAACGTCATCAGTGAAGCGTTCAAAAATGATGCGAACCTCTCGAACTTGATGCTCGCCCCGTTCTTCGCTGAGAAAGTACAGGCGTATCAAGAATCGTTACGTCATGTTGTTGCTGAGGGTGCTTTGTCTGGTTTCGCTCTACCGTGTCTCTCGACATCGTTGACGTATTATGATAGCTACCGGACAGCGAATTCGAATGCCAACATGTTGCAAGCGCAACGCGATTATTTCGGAGCTCACACGTATGCTCGGACAGACCGCGAAGGCGTCTTCCATACAGACTGGCAATAAGAAATACAGATCCCGACTCCTGTTTCATTTAGGCGTCGGGATTTCTTTTTTTTGTTCACACAATCTTTCCTGAAATAAGAAATTGCCGATTATACCTTGACAAAAGTGTTGGTCTATATGAAATTAGTATTAGATTAGAATTATTCTAGTGTGATAAATACAGATTCCTTGTATGCACTAGAACAGATTCTAAATATAGAACCCTTGAGGAGGATTTTTATCATGTCTTTAATCGGAAGTGAAGTAAAACCATTCAGCGCATCAGCATTCCACAACGGAGAATTCGTTGACCTAACGGATGCCAACCTTCGCGGTAAATGGAGTGTCGTATGTTTCTACCCTGCAGACTTTACATTCGTTTGCCCGACAGAACTCGAAGATCTCCAAAACCAATACGCAACACTCAAAGCGCTTGACGTTGAAGTTTACTCTGTCTCAACAGATACGCATTTCACACATAAAGCATGGCACGAAACATCAGAAACAATCGGTAAAATCGAGTACGTCATGATCGGCGACCCATCACACGTCATCTCACGTAACTTCGAAGTCTTGAACGAACAAGATGGTCTTGCTGACCGCGGTACGTTCATCATCGATCCAGACGGCGTCATCCAAACGGTTGAGATCAACGCAGGCGGCATTGGTCGTGATGCGAGCACGCTCGTCAACAAAATCAAAGCGGCACAATACGTACGTAACAATCCAGGCGAAGTCTGCCCAGCGAAATGGGAAGAAGGCTCTGCAACACTCACACCAAGCCTTGACCTCGTCGGAAAAATTTAAGGAGCTGATTCGCGATGGCTTTAGCACCAGACATTAAAGCACAACTCGCGCAATACCTCGAGCTTCTCGAAGGCGATCTCGTCCTAGCGGTTAGCGCTGGGACAGACGCCGTCTCGCTTGAGATGAGCGCACTCGTCGAAGAGATTGCAAGCATGACACCACGCATCTCCGTCGAGCAGGCAAGCCTTCCCCGGACACCAAGTTTCACAGTCAACCGTGTCGGTGAGACAAGCGGCATCACGTTCGCGGGAATCCCACTCGGTCATGAGTTCACGTCCCTCGTTCTCGCTCTGCTACAAGTCAGCGGTCGAGCACCGAAGGTCGATGCGGACGTCATCAAGCAGATTCAAGGCATTCAAGAAACGTACCACTTCGAGTCGTACATCAGCTTGAGCTGCCACAACTGCCCGGATGTCGTACAAGCATTGAACGTCATGAGCATCCTCAACCCGAACATCAGTCACACGATGATTGATGGCGCGGCATTTAAGGCAGAAGTCGAACAAAAAGAGATCATGGCTGTTCCGACGGTCTTCGTCAACGGCGAAGCGTTCGGTAACGGACGGATGTCACTTGAAGAAATCTTGGCGAAGCTTGGCACAGGTGCCGATGCTTCTGATTTCGCTGATAAAGATCCATACGATGTCCTCGTCGTCGGTGGTGGTCCAGCTGGATCGAGTGCTGCCATCTATGCAGCCCGTAAAGGCATCCGGACAGGAATCGTCGCAGAACGCTTCGGTGGACAAGTCATGGATACGATGAGCATCGAAAACTTCATCAGCATGAAGTACACAGAAGGACCAAAACTCGTCGCAAGTCTTGAGGAGCACGTCAAGGAATATGGCATCGATGTCATGAACCTGCAACGGGCAACTCGCCTTGAGAAGAAGGACCTCCTTGAGCTCGAGCTTGAGAACGGTGCTGTCTTGAAGACGAAGAGTTTGATCCTTTCGACAGGTGCACGCTGGCGTAACGTCGGCGTCCCAGGCGAACTCGAATTCAAGAACAAAGGTGTCGCATACTGCCCACACTGTGATGGTCCATTGTTCGAAGGAAAACGTGTCGCAGTCATCGGTGGTGGAAACTCAGGGATCGAAGCAGCTATCGATCTCGCAGGAATCGTCAAGCATGTCACGGTCCTTGAATTCGCACCGGAACTAAAAGCAGACGCTGTTCTTCAAGAACGCCTCGCTTCACTTCCGAACGTCACGGTCGTCGTCAACGCACAGACGAAGGAAATCACAGGAACGGACAAAGTGAACGGCATCACGTACATCGAGCGCGAAACGAACGTCGAACGTCACGTCGAGCTCGAAGGTGTCTTCGTCCAGATCGGTCTCGTACCAAACACGGACTGGCTCGGTGAAACGGTGAGCCGTAACAAGTTCGGTGAAGTCCAAGTCGATCGCCACGGCGCAACGAACGTACCAGGCGTTTTCGCAGCAGGAGACTGCACGGATAGCGCGTATAAACAGATCATCATCTCGATGGGATCTGGTGCAACAGCTGCACTCGGTGCTTTCGATCACTTGATCCGAAATTAAATGAAAAGAGCGGAACTCAGACGAGTTTCGCTCTTTTTCTATTTCAATAGTAGATTTCACCAACGGATGAACAATGAAATTCTTTTGTGATGTGGTGCTTTGTTAAGATGCCTTGCTTCGCGTATGTACCACTGACTGTTACGACCATCGTTTGTCCTGCATCAATTCGGGTACCATCGAATCCTTTCTGTGTCCAAATGCCATCATTGATGGCTTGAGATGTCATCGAAAAGACATCAGAGAACCATTGTCGCTCACTTCGCTCCAAAAGTTCGGTTTCGAAATTCCCTGTGATCCGAACTTCTTTTCCACCTTGTGTTCGTTCAAGTGCTCGTTGACCATCTCCATAAATACTTAATTGAACACGCAACGGTTTTAACCGTTTGATTGTCCGTTCCTGAAAACGTTCCGGTGAAACCCAATCCTCATCTGCGAATTGATTTGCTGCAAGCAATGTGACGTCCGCATTTTCATGTGTCCGATTCAGTTCTCGCACGATTTTTTCATATGCTGCGTAATAGCGTTGATGTTGTGTCGTCTGATCCTTTGCCTCCGATGTGACTGGTGATAATGAAGCAAGTATGAGAACGGCTGTCGCGATCTGATATTTCATTGATTTCCCCTTCCTTTCGCTGTTCATTGTACGAAAAAAATGAGGAATAGATTCGAAAACGACAACCGTTTTAGAGATTTTTTCATTCAATACGATATCAATAGATTGTACGCTTCTAGAATTAAGAACAAATGAGGATTGTTCAGTCAATCTGACCCCTATAAATAATTCAAAGTTGACACTTTTGACTAGTCCAGTCATCTGATAGATTGAAGATATCTTAAAATCTATCATAAAGAAGGTTAGTCACATGCAAAAAGCAGCACCGTATTCTAGCACTCGTACCCGCCAGCTCGTCATCACTGCGATGTCAATCGCACTTGTTCTTGTTGCGACACTATTCATCAATATCAAACTGCCAATCGCTTCAAGCGGTGGTCTCGTTCATATGGGAACAGCGATGCTCTTTCTTATCGCGATTTTATTCGGTCCACGAACAGCACTGATTGCCGGAGCAATCGGTATGGGATTATTTGATCTTATCAGTGGATGGACACTCTGGGCTCCATTTACAATCGTAGCTCGAGGACTCCAAGGATATATTGTCGGGCGTATCGCCTGGTCTTCGCGATACAAAGGAGACAACCCTGGCTTAAATATTTTCGCAATGATTGTTTCTGCTCCTGTCATGCTTGCTGTTTACTATGTTTGTGAAGGTATTCTTTACAGCAACTGGGTCGCACCAGTCGCTTCAATTCCAGGAAACATCACACAAAACGTCGTCGGAATCCTCGTTGCGATTCCAGTCGGGATTGCACTGAAGAAAACGCGTTTCTTCCGTAACTTCCGCTAAATCCAAAAAACCGTCCGGCTCCTCGTAGAGTCGGACGGTTTTCGTTTAGCGAATCGGTTGACCTTGTTCAAGCTCAAGCGTTTTAGCTGTTTCGGCATGGATCTGTTCGAACAGCTCCGGATGTTCAACGAGTGAGATCCCGTAAGACGGAATCATCTCCTTGATTTTTGCTTCCCACGCCGGTAATTCGGACGGGAAACATTTCGCGAGTACTTCGAGCATGACGGGAACCGCTGTGGAGGCACCTGGAGACGCCCCGAGTAAGGCAGCGACAGATCCGTCGGCCGCACTAACGACTTCTGTTCCGAACTGGAGTGTTCCTTTTCCTTGTGGTGTATCCTTGATGACTTGGACACGTTGACCAGCGACGACGACGTCCCAGTCTTCCGTCTTCGCATTCGGGATGAACTCTCGTAATTCGTTCATCCGTTGTTCCGTCGACAAGAGGACTTGTTCGATCAGATACTTCGTCAATCCCATCTCTTTGGCTCCCGCAGCAAGCATCGTCAAGACGTTGTTCGGTTTGACGGACGCGATCAAATCAAGATTTGATCCTGTCTTAAGGAACTTCGGTGAGAAACCAGCAAACGGTCCGAAGAGGAGTGATTTCTTCCCATCGATGTATCGTGTATCCAAGTGCGGTACTGACATCGGCGGTGCTCCGACTTTCGCTTTTCCGTAGACTTTCGCATGGTGCTGTTCGATGATCTCAGGATTTTTACAGACGAGGAATAAACCACTGACCGGGAAACCACCGATCTGCTTCGATTCCTCGATGCCTGTTTTTTGGAGCAACGGTAGACTACCGCCGCCACCCCCGATGAAGACGAACTGCGCCATATGATGCTCGATTCGGTGATCGCGCTCATTCTTCACTTTGACTTCCCAACCACCGTCAACACGCTTCAAATCCTCGACGCCATGCTGGTAGTTGATTGTAACATCGTGCTGTGCGAGATATTCAAACAGGATTCGTGTCAACGCACCAAAGTTGACGTCCGTTCCTGAATCGATTTTTGTCGCAGCGATCGGCTCTGGTGACGTCCGACCGTTCATGATGAGTGGAATCCACTCGGCTAATTTCGCTGGATCCTCTGAATATTCCATTCCCGCAAACAACGGATTTGCTGATAGCGCTTCCAATCGTTTTTTCAGAAATTCGACGTTTTCTGTTCCTTCAACTATGCTCATATGTGGAATCGGCATGATGAATTCTTTCGGATTCGGCAAGACACCTTCCTTGACGAGATGCGACCAGAATTGACGTGACAGTTGGAACTGTTCATTTACTTTGACCGCTTTACCGATATCGATCGAACCATCGGCGTTTTCCGTCGTATAGTTTAGTTCGCATAGTGCGGCGTGACCTGTTCCTGCATTGTTCCACTCATTCGAGCTCTCTTCCCCGGCACTCGCGAGTTTCTCGAATACCTTGATGTTCATCTCAGGCGCGAGTTCTTTTAACAAGACCCCTAACGTCGCGCTCATGACTCCGGCACCAATTAAAATAACGTCTGTTTTTTTAGGCATACTGCTCATGATATCCTTCCTATCCCCGTTGATATTATGGACTACCTGTCATGAAAAACTTCCCCCTCATGACGACAACTTACCTTTCCATTATAACCCTATCATAGCTTGCACAGAAAGGAACTTCTTTTACATTCAGAAATGTGTAAAAGCGATGATTCAGGTAAGTTGATTTTCGTCAGCCGGCACACAATCAGGCATGACTTTGACGAAAAACGGTAATCATATAACGAAAGTAAAAGGAGGAACGCTCATGGCGACACGCTGGATATTCGGCAATCAATTGAATCACGATCTCCCCTTATTGCAGGAAGCAAACAAACAAAACGACGTCATCCTGATGGTCGAAGCGACTTCGCGCTCCAAGTGGAAGACGTACCATAAACAAAAGCTCGTCCTCGTCTTCTCAGCGATGCGACATTTTGCGGAAGAACTGCGCGAAAAAGGCTTCACCGTCGATTACCGGGAAGCCGATTCGTTTGATCAGGCATTCAAGGCACACCAGAAAGATCATGATCCGGATCATGTATTCTATACGGCAATCACGGACGAACCGATGCGCAAGGCGATGCAGAAATGGCAGGACGCTTTACCGAAGAAGATCACGGTCGAAGTCTGTTCCGACGTACCATTGTTTTTACTGACACAAGAAGAAGCGGTCGAAGCAATCGGCGACAAGCCATACAAGATGGATCGTTTTTATCGCAAACTGCGCAAGGAACGAAACGTTCTTATGAACGGCTCCAAACCGATCGGTGGAAAGTGGTCGTTTGACGCCGAGAATCGAAAACCAGCGAAGTCCGGGACGACGTTTCCGGATCCCGTTCAGTTTCGTCCCGATCGCATCACAAAGGATGTCATCGACAAGGTCGAGCGTGATTTTTCCGATCATCCGGGAGCACTCGATTCCTTCCATTGGCCAGTCACGCGAAAGGAAGCGACGCGGGCTCTCCATCGTTTCATCGAAGAACGACTCGAGACGTTCGGGACGTATCAAGACGCCATGTTAACCGGTGAAGATACGTTGTCGCATTCGCTCTTGTCTGCAGCAATCAATCTAGGTCTATTGACACCGGAAGAGGTCATTCGTCAAGTCGAGGCAGCCCTTGAAGATCAAGATGCTCCGCTCAATGCGGTCGAAGGTTTCATTCGGCAAATTCTCGGCTGGCGTGAATACATGCGTGCCGTTTACTTAGCCGAGATGCCGGACTATGCTTCCGTTAATGTGCTGCGTCATGAAGCGGATTTACCGGACTTTTTCTGGACCGGGAAGACGAACATGAACTGTGTCGCTGAATCGTTACGTCCCGTCGTCGAGCATGCCCATAATCACCATATCCAGCGCTTGATGGTGCTCGGGAACTTCGCTAATCTGTTTGCGATCTCGCCGCAACAGACGGCAGACTGGTTCAATGAGATGTACATCGATGCTTATGACTGGGTCGTCTTACCGAACGTCCTTGGAATGGCGCTTCATGCCGATGGGGGAACGTTATCGACCAAACCGTACATCGCTTCGGCGAATTACATCCATAAGATGAGTGATTACTGCAAGGGATGCCCGTTCCATCAAAAGGACATGTTCGGAGAGAATGCCTGTCCGTTCAACGCCTTGTACTGGGACTTCATCGACCGGCATGAAGAACGGTTCGCTGATAATCAGCGGATGTCGATGATGTATCGGCAATGGGGAAAGCGTGATGCAGACAGCAAACGTGACATTCGAAAGAAAGCGAAAGCACTTCGGAAACAACTACAGGATGGCGCCTTCGATACACCATAAAAACAAGCCGCTCGGATTAGATCCGACCGGCTTGTTTTGAATTACGCACTTTTTTGGTCAACTGCTTGTTGTTTCTTTTTTCGGAGATGATACAGTCCGAATAGTCCGAGGAACCAAACCGGTGTCAGCAATAAGGCTGGACGTGTATCGTCAGCAAACAGCATGACGACGAGAATGACTGCAAACAATCCGAGCACGAGGTAATTGACGAATGGTGTCAATGGTGCTTTAAATGTCGACGCCGCATGCAATTCCGGATTTTGTTTCTTGTACCGGAGATGACAGACGAGGATGACACCCCAAACCCAGATGAAGCAGATTGCACTGATCGTCGTGACGATACTAAATGCTTGTCCTGGTAACAGTTTACTGAGCAAAGCACCAACTGAGACGACGATCGTCGAGACGAACAAGGCGTTTGCTGGGACATGGTTTTTGTTCAACTTCGAGAACTTGTTCGACGCTTGCTGTTGATTTCCCAGGTTATACAGAATCCGGCTCGTCGAGAACATTCCGCTATTACACGCAGAAGCAGCAGACGTCAGTACGACGAAGTTGATGATTCCTGCTGCGAGTGGAATCCCGATCAGACTGAACGTCTTGACGAACGGACTTTCTGTCGCACTCAGTCCTGTCCATGGGTTGATCATCAAGAGGACGAGTAAAGCACCGACATAGAAGAATAAGATCCGAAGCGGAATCTTATTGATCGCGGACGGAATGTTCTTTTTTGGATCCGCTGTTTCTGCTGCTGACACCCCAACGAGCTCGACGCCGACATAGGCGAAGACGACCATTTGGAACGATAGCAAGAATCCAGTAATTCCGTTTGGCATCCAGCCACCATGTGACCAGAGGTTCGACACCGTCACAGGACCAGCGTCCGTTTTAAAACCGATGATGAGCAGGACGATTCCGACACCAATCAAGGCGAGGATCGTCACGACCTTGATCAAGGCGAACCAAAACTCGAGTTCTCCGAACAATTTAACGGTCAATAAGTTAAAACCAAGTAAAATCAAGAGCGCAAGAACGGCTGGAATCCATTGCGGGATATCAAACCAATACTTGACGTACAGACCGACGGCGATGATGTCCGCCATTGCCGTCATGATCCAACAGAACCAGTACGTCCAACCGGTCACGAACGCGGCACGTGGTCCGAGATAATCTTCTGCGATATCCGTGAGTGACTGATAGCCTGCTTTTGACAATAACAATTCCCCAAGTGCGCGCATGACGAAGAAGATTGCGATCCCGACGAGTAAGTAAGCAAAAATGATCGATGGGCCGGCGAGTTGGATCGCTTTTCCTGATCCTAAAAACAAGCCCGTTCCGATCGTTCCACCAATGGCAATCAACTGTACATGACGATTCGATAAATCCCGCTTTAATCCTTGCTGTTCCAAACCTGAACTCCTCCTTATGATGGCTTCTCTACGCTTCAGACCGTTCTGTCGGTCCTGAAAAAGAAAAAAAGAGACTGGACGAATGTCCAATCTCAACAAAATCAAAGGAATAACCCATACACGCCACTACGACATTCCATGAATGCCCGTCGCTGCATGTGATTACTCTTCTGTCCGTTTGCCTGAGATTGTGAACCCTTCGGCGCCGTGTCAACACGGTCTCTCCAGAAGCTGCTCCTGCCATAGTGTGACCCATGACAATCATAGCTTTCTCTTTATTTGATTATCCGATGCGTCGCTGCATCGATGAATTGTTTCTAATTCTAGTAATCTCGACAGCGTTTGTCAACGCCTTTTTCAAAATGATTTTTCAATTCATGAAAAGGACTTTACCATCTTTTCCAGAAATCATACAGCACGACTTGATCACGAAAGGAAAGATGAGACATGTTGACAATTTACTTGATTCGCCACTGCGAAACGACTGGTCAAGCACCTGATGCCCCATTAACACCTCGTGGAGAAGAACAGGCGCAACGACTGTGTATGCAGCTACTTGAGCTTCCGATCACGCATCTTATTTCGAGTCCGTATCGTCGTGCGCTCGACTCGATTCAACCCCTTGCGACTGCTCTGAAACTGTCCGTTGCACAAGAAGAGGACTTAAAAGAACGACGGTTAAGTGCTGTTCCACTTGACGATTGGCAGGACCATCTTCGTCGAACGTTCAGCGATCCAGACTATACGTGTCCTGGTGGTGAATCTAGCCGGATAGCAACTAAGCGCATCACGCGTGTCGTTGAGGAAGCGTTGCAACAGCATGATGGATCGATTCTTGTGACACATGGGAATTTATTATCTTTATATCTGCATTCAATTGATCCAACGTTTGGATTCGAAGAAAGTTTACAGCTGAAGAATCCGGATATTTTTAAGGTGACACAAGTAGATGATGTAATATCTTTTCAACGAATCGATCTACACTAACGGAGCCTGACTAAAATACGCATAACGCTTCAACTCTAATACGGTTTGTTCAAAATTAATTTTTTGATCATCAAAGACTTGTATGTAATCGGGGCGTTGTGCAATCGTCATCGTTTTTCCACTACGAACACTTTTTGGTCGACTTAAATTCAACTTATTTTTTTGAGAATACTCTAGTAATGCTTGCATACAGTGATCTCGATACTCTCTTATATTTTGACTATCAGCAGCTTCTACCTTTGCTTTTAACACTGATTCTTCTAACTGCCAATAGTGCGGTTGACTATCGTCTCCTTTCCACCAGAATGCCCAAAATCCTCCACGTGCATTTGCAACGCGTCCCCATTTTCCGTTCTTCAATTCTTTTTGCAGATCTCTATAGAATCCTTGCCAAGAGAAAGAATTCCATTCGGTGATTGGTAGTGATTTATACGATTCGATCGAGGTGTCGATCTGCTTGAGATACTTAAGATAATCGTTCAAAATATCATTGGTCGTCGAAACATGAAGACCGCTCAGTACTTCGATCATCTTCGTTCGCGTAAATATTTTATATTCTGCCTCTGTCACGCCGGAGTAGTCGCCTTGTTCTACGATTTTGTAATAAATCGGTATCGGCTTCAAATACCATGTTTCGGGGTGAGTTTTGACAATTTCTAGATATCGACGTAATTGATCTGAATGATGACTCGTAAATACTTTGTCCTCAATCATAATGGCATATTTCTCATTGATGATCGCTAATATATCTAGACTATTGAACTGTCTTTTAATACACACACTTTGAATCGATTCGTTTAATTGACAGTTATGAAGATCAAAAATTTCTTTAATAAATACATTTGCAATCGTATGGAGTTGTGCATCGTCACTTCGTGCTTCTTCTTCTGCCCACTTCAATAACCAACATAGAAAAGCATCTTGCGATAACTCACTTGTGGCATAATCAAAAATATTAGGTTTCAAATGAACGCCTCCTTTTATTACAATTATAACCATTTAATTCCCTTTTATTATTCATTTGAAGAATAATAACTAACCCTACTCATTCAATTTGCTTATATATTTCATAAGAACTATCTATTTTACTTCCCTTCGGAACGGCTTTATATTGAATGAATTGATAATAAAGTTAAGTAGTTTTCGATTCATGTATGAAGCGGAACTTCAGAAAAGAAGGGATTTTTATGTCTACCACAAAAAAAGGCTATTTCATGATGATCGTTCTCTGGTTCGCCTATGCGACCTTCGCCATGAACTGGGTCGCGGGTTCGTCGTTGACACCACAAATCACGGCGCATTTCTTCGGCAATCAGACCGTTGACCCCCTCATCTCACAACTCGTCAACTATTCGATCACGACGGCACGTGTTTTCGCGAACATTCTCGCTGCGCTCATCTTGATGAAGCTCGGTCCGAAAAAAGCACCGTTACTCGCATTGTTGTTCCTGATGATGTCGATCGTCGCCATCTATCTACCGAACTACTGGGCGTATACAGTCGCTCGCATGGTCATGGGACTCGGTGGTTCGATGGTCATCGTCTATATGAATCCGGTAGTGACACGTTACGTCCAGGATCCGGCTGAAAAATTACGGATCAACGCTTTCAATACCGTCTCGTATAACGTAGGTGCATTCGTCGTGTCACTCTTGTTCACCTTGTTCGCTGATCAATTCGTCAGTGACTGGAAACTGACGTTGACGATTTTCGCGAGTCTGACAGCAATCCTCTTCTTCGCATGGTGGATTGGTAGTGAGTCGTTCGAGTTGAACGATGCTGCGGACGCAGACGAAACGCCTTACGGTTATGGAGATGCTGTCCGCGATCCATTCCTTTGGAAATATGCGGTTGCCTTCGGCGGTTTCTTGACGCTCTATATCTTATCGCTCGTCGGCTTGAAACCCGTTTTCGATACGTATACGCAGTTGAACGGTTCGCTCGTCAACCTGTTGGTCTCAGGTGCTGGAATCGTCGGTACGTTCGTTGGTCTACGCATCGGTAACAAAGGAACACCTCGTAAACCGATTCTGTTGATCAGCGGGACGGTCATGATCGCGAGTTTCCTCGTCACCGTCTTGTTCGGAAACATCTCGCCACTCGTTTCATATGTCTTTGCGTTCATTTCCGGATTTGCGATGTACATCCAGTATCCGATCTTCATGAACTTGGCACACGAACGAAAAGGCATGACACCGCAAAAGATCACTGTCTTGTTTGGTCTATTCTGGGCGATCGCTTATGCGACGCAGACGATCTTTACGATCATTTGGAGTTACGCACTCGGACATGCGGGGTATACGGTCTCGATGATCGTTTTCTTCCTCTGCTGTTCCGTGTATCTGTTCTTCACGTTCTTCTTACCAGAAACAAAACCAAAACGGACGGATGCACTTCGAAAATCCGCTTAATCCACCAACAAGCCCTTCCGAAATCACCGGAAGGGCTTGTTTTTATACTTCATTATGGGCGCCGTAGCTATGACGAAGAGCAAATAACAGTCGAATCAATGATTCATGATACCCGATGAACCATCCTTCTTCGATCCCGTTGACAATGGCTTCTTCTGTCATCCAGGCGACGCGCTGGACTTCTTCTTCCTGTAGCGTCAACGTCGACAGATCCACTTCCTGCTCGACGAGATAATAATCATCAAAACCGATTTCAAACGGAATCGTCAGATGGGGACGAATGCCCGTGAAATCGATGTCGAGTCCAAGCTCTTCCGCCAATTCACGTTGCGCCGCCATCTGACTCGTATCCCCACTAATCGCACTGCCGCCGACCGTCACATCCCACATGTTCGGCCAACCAGATTTGAACGGTTGCCGTTGTTGGACGAGCATCTCTCCTTTGGCGTTAAAGACACAGACGTGGATCGTCATGTGATAATCCCCGGCTGTATGTGGCGTTCCCCGTGTCCAGAGTCGTCCTGTTTTCTTGCGATCTGCTGTATATACGTCCCACTGTTCCATCCTAAATCATTCCCCTTTTTAATCAATGAAAGATGTAGAGTTCGAACTTTCCTCCGCCTTGACGCAATCAATCGCGACGACGAGGGCGATCAACAATTCTTCCATCGCTTCATCTTCGACTTCAATGATGTACTGATCGGTCCAAGAAATCCATTTTTTTTGAACGCGACCAATCCGTTGCCCTTGTTGTAGGACTTCAAAATCAACATCCCACCAGTCACCCGTTACTTCGAATTGATCCGAGTTGATCGTATAGCGGTCCTTGAAGAACGTGAACTCTTTAATGATTTCAAACGATTGCCCTGCTGCTTCGACATAAAAGACCGGTCGGAAACTGAACGTCTTCTTCGTGATTTCCGCGACTTCCTCTCCATCTCGGTTCGTCACGCTGAACGACTTCGGAAGTTTCATAAAACTGCCCTCGATGTGATAGGCGTCGTGCCCTGCCTCGTCTTGAATCGAGAATCGTCCACGTAAACTGAACGCTTTTTCTTTCATATAGAGTGTATGCATTCCGGTCTCCTCCTTTAACGTATAATTTCATCTACGCGATCATCGACGGAAAAGATTCAATATCTGGAAATTCTCGTTTGTGACCTTTCTTTCAGTGGTATCAACTTACATACCACGAATCTACGGGAAAGAAGGAATTGTCATGCCCATTAACACGATCGTCCTCTTCATCCTACTCGCCATCGCTCTGTTGATCATCCTTGTTCCACTACTCCTCTTTTGGCACGTCTGGCGCGCTGATCGTCGTCAGCAAGAACACGCGGTCCTGCGTAACTTCCCTGTCCTCGGAAAGATGCGTTACATCCTCGA
This sequence comes from Exiguobacterium sp. U13-1, assembly GCF_001750115.1. NCBI lineage: Bacteria > Bacillati > Bacillota > Bacilli > Caryophanales > Exiguobacterium > Exiguobacterium sp. U13-1. Next base: position 385,418 of record NZ_CP015731.1, read on the forward strand.
AAACATGGGACCGGAACTCCGCCAATACTTATTTCTCAACAATAACGAAGGGACACCCTTCTCCCGTAATGAATACAAGACGGCCGTCCTTTCCGGCAAATACCAAAGTCGGATTCTCGGTTTCGGATCGGAACGTGATTTTGAAGAAGCTGGTTTTTATGTACAAAACGCACTCTTTCCAACGAATCGAAATGAATTACGCATCGATCAATCAGAACATGTTGATACACACATCTATCAGATTGACCGCGATGAATTATTTACACGTAAAGAACACCTCGTGGAAAAGCAAATCTCACCTTACCTCTTGAAAGTGGAAGATGCACCGATCATTGGCGCAACGACTTGTCGGCACCCTTATCAAGTTCAAGGACTAATCGGTCAATCGGCGATGAGCTTCGGAGCACTCGGTGACCGGCCATCACTGCGCTCTCGATTGGACTCGGTCGCGCTAAAGGCAGCTGGATGAACACCGGTGAAGGTGAGTTGTCCGATTTTCATCTCAAAGGTGACGTCGACATCATCTGTCAGATTGGTCCCGGTCTATTCGGTGTCCGGACGGAAGACGGTGACTTTTCGATCGACGAGTTTCAGAAAAAAAGTGCGTTACCGCAAGTCAAAGCCTTCGAACTCAAGCTCGCCCAAGGGGCTAAGACGCGCGGTGGACATCTTGAGGGTGCGAAGGTCACGGAAGAGATCGCCGCTGTCCGGAAGGTCAAAGTCGGTGTCGGCATCGATAGTCCGAACCGCTTTAACGAATTCACGACACCAGAGACGATGCTCGACTGGGGCGAACGGCTGAGAGAAGTCGGCGGGAAACCGGTTGGAATCAAAGTCGTCGTCGGTAATCTCGAAGATATGCGGCAGTTGATTGCTTATATGAAAGAATCCGGACGTCACCCCGATTTCATGACGGTCGACGGGGGCGAAGGAGGGACAGGCGCTACGTTTCAGGAACTCGCGGATGCTGTTGGTCTACCACTCTTTTCCGCTTTACCGTTCGTCCATCAACTCCTGACGGAAGCCGGTTTACGCGACAAGGTCAAAGTGTTTGCGTCGGGTAAGTTGATTAGTGCCGATAAGATTGCGATCGCTCTCGCCCTCGGTGCCGATTTCGTCAATATCGCGCGTGGGCTGATGTTTAATGTCGGCTGTATCCAAGCGCAAGTCTGTCATACGAATCATTGTCCGGTCGGTGTCGCGACGACCGATCCGAAGCTGCAAAAGGCGCTGATCGTCGACGAAAAAAGTTTCCGCGTGACGAACTACATCATCTCGTTACGCGAAGGTCTCTATAACCTGACGGCGGCAGCAGGACTTGTCTCACCAACGGAACTTCGCCCAGAACACGTCATCTATAAAGACGAAGCCGGACACCTGATTCCGGGACCGGACTGGATGGCACGGCATATGATGAATCGCTCTCTTTCCTCACGGTAACGAATAGCACTCACTTGCACTTTTTAGCCAGAGCGCTTAAAGTGTATAGTTGATGAAATTCTTTAACCACACATGTGCATTACCTTAAGGAAAGGGTTTAATATACTATGAAAAAGAACTTTTGGCAGGACTTACCACGACCATTTTTCGTCTTGGCACCGATGGAAGACGTCACCGACGTCGTCTTCCGCCACGTCGTCGCAAAAGCGGCGCGTCCGGACGTCTTCTTCACTGAATTTACGAATACAGAAAGCTATTGTCATCCGAAAGGCAAGCAGAGCGTCCGCGGACGTCTTGAGTTCACGGAAGACGAACAACCAATGGTCGCTCACATTTGGGGTGACAAACCAGAATATTTCCGCGAAATGAGTATCGGCATGGCAGAGATGGGCTTTAGCGGGATCGACATCAACATGGGCTGTCCCGTCCATAACGTCGCTGTGAACGGAAAAGGCTCCGGCTTGATCAATCGTCCGGAAGTCGCAGCTGAATTGATCCAAGCGGCAAAAGCGGGCGGTCTACCGGTCAGCGTCAAAACGCGTCTCGGCTACACGAAGGTCGAAGAGTGGCACGATTGGTTGCGCCACATCCTCGAGCAAGATATTGCGAACCTCTCGATTCACCTCCGGACACGTAAAGAGATGAGCGCCGTTCCAGCGCACTTCGAATTGATTCCGGAAATCAAGAAGTTACGCGATGAAATCGCACCACAGACGTTACTGACGATCAATGGGGACATCAACGATCGCCAACACGGTCTTGAACTCGTCGAGAAATACGGTGTCGATGGTGTCATGATCGGTCGCGGGATCTTCCACAACCCGTTTGCATTCGAAGTCGAGAAAAAAGAACATTCGAGCCAAGAACTCCTCGATTTGTTACGTCTACAGCTCGATCTGCACGATCATTACTCGGCTCAATTCGAACCCCGTCTCTTCAAACCATTACGCCGGTTCTTCAAGATTTACGTCCGCGGGTTCCGCGGTGCGAGTGAACTGCGGGTCAAATTGATGGAGACGAACTCAACGGACGAAGTGCGTGCTTTACTCGACGCTTTCGTTGAAGAAGAAGGGATTCACGAGGTCAACTCGTTTTCAATCTAACAACAAAGCACGCCTCCTCGTATTGAGGAAGCGTGCTTTTTCGTGTCACCAGTGTTCGACGGTTTGCCGCGTATCTGCGCACCACTGTTCAAAGTCAGACTGATGCGTCAGCGACAGGAAACGTCGTTTGCCGAGTCGCCGATCGAGCCGTGCGATACCACGGATGAAAGGATGTGGATGAACAAGCGCTTGTTCGAATGCGAGGTTCGGGTACTGCAACAAGTCCTGTTGGATCTCGTAGTTTTCCAAGTATCCGTCTTGTTTGACTTGTCGTTCGATCTCAGCGGATAACGCATGCGACTGCTTTAACCAGTCGGACTGCCATAGCAATCCGGCTGGTTTTTCCGGTAACTGTGCAGCTTGTAATGCATAACGCCGCTCGACTTCTCGCTCGAAGTGAAAGTCGTCTGCTCCGAGAATCTCTTCTCCGTCAAACGTCACCCAGACGCGACTAGGACTATCTTGAATCCGGTAGACAGCTGCATGAAAAGCAATCCGTCCCTGTAACGACGGGGCGAGCAGTTGCTCGACCCGTTTTTTGATGATGGAAAACTGCAAGCGATCCGTCCTTTCCGTCCGACTAATGTGATTAGCCGTTCTTCATATGAAACGATTCCGCAAGCGTGAACGTCAACTCTTTTAACTCGAGACCACCGAGTGCAAAGTAGAGCTTCAAATAGTTGTGGGGGTTGAAGACGAAGACATCCTTCGTCTGACTGACCCACTCGCCATTCGTTCCGTTGAAGGTGAATGTTGCGACCGGCATATTGTTCGCAAACAACGTCACCGGCATCTGCGCCAGTTCGCCGGCATTCGAACGTGCCGTCAACGTGACCTGGTACATTCCTGTCTCTTCCGCCGTGACAGCGAAGACGTGACTGCTGCCCGTCGTCGTCGCGACATCCGTTAACGGGAAGGCATCTCCACTGACGAGACGTTGGTGTGAGACGGCTTGATCTTCGAGTGCCTCTTCTTCGACCGGTGCCCCGAGGACTTCAATCGATGTTGCTGTTCCCATCACACGGTCCATAATCGGTGACCGGAGTAAGAACTGACAGATGTTCGCGGCACTCCGCAGTAACTCGGAGCGTCGCAGTGTTCCGTCGGCGAGAGCCGTCAACGTATCATCCTCGAATGGATTCGTTCCTGGTTCACCGACGACCATGTAGAGATCGTTTTGCGAACGGACCATCGTCGCCGTTTGTTGGCGGTTTGCTTCCGTTCCCTCCGCGTTAATCTTCGCCCACCAGTCGGTCATGACGATTCCGTCAAAGCCCCACTCATCGCGCAAGATGCGTGTGTTCTGATCGTACAAGCCAGCAGTCCAGATCCCATTGACGGCACCATACGTCGTCATGATCGAGTAAGCTTTCCCGTCCTTGACGGCCATCTCGAATCCTTTCAGGTACAACTCACGTAACGCCCGTTCTGATACGATCGAATCCAGATCGTGTCGGTGGAACTCTTGGTTGTTGGCACTGAAGTGCTTCAACGTTCCCGTCACACCAACACGGTGCATCCCGTCAAGCTGCGCCACGGCCATTTTTCCGGTCAGATACGAATCTTCCGAGAAATACTCAAAGTTCCGTCCGTTGAGTGGATGACGGTGGAGGTTCATCCCGGGTCCAAGCAACGTATCGATCTCGTTCTTCCGTAACTCAAGACCTGTCATCTCAAATAGATCGGCAATCAATGTTGTGTTGAACGTCGAGGCAAGCAATGTTCCGTTCGGTAACGAGAAGGCTTTCGTCCCGATGTCCATCCGGATTCCGGACGGACCATCCGCACAGCAACCTGCTGGAATGCCAAGTGCTTCGAGTTCTGCCGTCACGCCACCGAAGGCGCCCGCCGTTCCCGGTGTGACGCGCGGTGAGTTCATCCCTTCCCCTCGGACGATCGCTGCGAGATCCGCATCCGTCAATTGATCGAGGAACGTCTCGAGCGTGACCTGTTCTTCTTTAACGTCGCGTAACTTCCAACCAGCGTCTTCCGTCTGCGTCCGTTCAACAGGACGCTCCTGTTGACGACGTTGTTCCGGATCGATCGTCCGCAATGGTGTCGCTTCATACGTCACCGTATATCCCGTTTCGGTCGCTTGCGGTTTGATGCGTTCAAACGCCGTCACCGGTGCCATGTTCTCCGTTAAGACGTCCGTGACGTCAAGCGTCTCGACGGAATGGCTTGCGACTGGAACCGCCGACCGGACGTCCGTTCCGAGATAGAGCTGATACGTGCCAGGTTCTATGACATAAGACGATTTATGCCCGGTGACGCCACTATCGTCATAACTCGCAAATGAGGCGAACGGTACGACGAGTGTGAGAGATTCTTGCTCACCTGGTGCGAGTTCTTCTGTCTTTCCGAACGTAACAAGTTGACGCGTCGGGTTCCCGAGTTGTCCTTGTGGTTTCTCGAGGTATCCTTGTACGACTTCCTTCCCACTCGTCTGCCCGGTATTCGTCACCGTCGCTGTAACAGTCCAAGCATCAGCTGACGTCGTCACGTCTGTCGTCAGGTCAAACGACGTATACGATAATCCATACCCGAACGGATACAAGACCGCTTCCGGTGCGAACGTCTCGAAATAACGGTACCCGACATAGATGTCTTCTTGATACAACGCGCGATCGGCATGACCGAAGTGTGGTGTTGACGGATAATCATCGAGTGAACGGACGATCGTATCCGGTAATTTTCCGGACGGTGAGACGCGGCCGAGCAAAAGATCACTCAGTCCGGTTCCCCCTTCCATTCCTCCTTGCCACGCGTAGAGGACAGCACTTGGCGCCGTTTCTTCAACCCAGCGCATATCGATGATGTTCCCGACGTTCAAGACGACGACGGTCTGTTTGAAGTGTGTCGTCACGAGTCCGAGCATCTCCTGTTCTGTCTCCGTTAAAAAATAACTCCCTGGATCCGCCGTATTGTCGCGGTCTTCCCCAGCCGTACGACCGATCATGATCAAGGCAACATCGGAGTCAAGCGCTGCTTGCTGAACGAGTGTCGCGTCAAGCGGCATCTCTTCTTGCGACCACGGCTCGGCTGCCCAGCCTTCCCCTTGGTCAAACGGATGGTCTTCAAGCCAGTTCTCGTACGCCTTGAGGACGTCTGCATTCAGCGTTACGTCTTCGCGTAGCATGTCGAGCGGACTGACGACGTTCGTAACGTTGACCATCCCGCCTGATCCTGTTCCACTTTTATAGTAGTTGAACTGATTACGTCCGAAGACAGCGACCGTCGATGCGGGTTGCAACGGGAGCACACCATCATTTTGTAAGAGGACCGCCCCTTCCGCGACGGTTTTTCGTGCAAGTTTTGTATAGGCTTGCCAATCGAGTGTGTATGTCATACGTCATCCACCTTTATTAGTTAGTTTGAGAAAAGAGTCGTTTTAAGTCCTTCGCGATTTCGTCTAAGCTGTCTTCGGCTTGCGGATACAGACCGAGTTTATCAAGAAAGGCATGTTCCATCCCGCGGTAGTGGAGATAACGAGTCTTGACGCCAGCGCGTGCGAGCTTTTTCGCATACGCTTCCCCTTCAAGACGTAAGTAATCAAACTCTCCCGTAATGACGAGTGCCTCTGGTAGATCGTCGAGCGTCGCGAACAACGGTGAAATCCGTCGATCCTTCGAATCACTCGCTTGGACATACCATTGCTCGAGGACACCTTCTTCATCTTGAAGCGACAAAATGATCCGTTCGAGTAACTGCGGTTCCGTTTGTCGGTCATACGCTTCAAGCGTCCAGTCATATTCCGAATTCGGATGTTCCCCGACATTGACGACCGGATAATACAAGACTTGATAGCGGATATACGGCGTCGGACGCTCGCGGTCGAGCAAACAACAGACCGTCGCTAAGTTTCCACCGGCACTATCGCCGGCGACCGCGATTGCGCCTGGATCAATCCCAAGTCGGTCAGCGTGTTCGACTGCCCAATCGATCGATGCATGACAATCCTCAAGTCCTGTCGGAAACGGATGCTCCGGAGCCAATCGATAGCCGACCGACAAGACAGCGACGTTCCCTTTATCGGCTAATGCCTTACATGGATTCTCGACCGTCTCGAGCGTGCCCCCGAAAAAACCACCGCCATGGAAATAGACGACGAGCGGGAGCGGACGCGCCGCTTCCGGACGATACAGCCGTGCTTCGATCGTGGTACCGGGTCTTGGGATCGCGAGGATATCCGTCGCAATCTGTCGGGTCGTCACGTCTTCGTTGTCCCAGCCCATGCCGGCACGTGCCAGTTCAACTGGCGACGCCTCTTCTGGAATCGAGACCGATGGACGCTGCGTGAGGACGACCTCACGGACACGCGGATCGAGTGTTCCCGGAGTCGAGACGTCAGGAATTGGCTTATCGACGATTTCGAGTCCATCTTGATGAATGGATGAACGATTTCGTAACGTCCGCAGTAAATCTTGCATCGATGCAGTAGACAATTGGATCGCTTCCTTTCTAGTCAAACCGCTATCGAAAGCGCTTTCGATAGCGGTTAAAAAAATTTCGAATGCCTCTTTTTAAAAAAAGAGACCGCTTACATCACAATATACCTGTCTTTAACAGCAGAAGCAAATGTTTCACCTAAAAAAATCAGCGCAGTCGCCTGCGCTGATCCTCATCGTAATTGTTCTTGGGAAACGATCGTAAAGCCATCGATGACCGTGTCTTCCTCGACCTCGATCAATAGGCATCGTTTCCCTTGATAGTTGACTTGTTTGACGTACTTCAAGTCTTGCGGACTAATCGCGATATTTGCGACCTTCGTATTGATTTTAATCGATTTCGCTTCATAGTTCGGGACGATGTTACTTGCCTTCATCTCGTATGTTGGATCGTCAACGACCGTCTTGAATGCCCGTTCGACTTGTTCCGTGCTGACATCTTCGACACCACTTGCCTTGAGCACACGCTCGACCTCCTGAACGTCGAGCATTGGCACTTCTTCCTCATCCTGATCCTCTTCGACGACGATCAACTGATTGATGTTTTCATAGACACCGGCTAACGTCTTCGTATCCATTGATTCACCGACGACCGATTTGACGATTTCCTCGAAGATCGCTTTATCCTCATCTGCCGTGACGATCGGTTGACCGTTCAAGACATTTTCAAGGAACCCGAAATCCGGTTTATTCGGCTTACCTGCCGCATACAAGACATGATTGACGTCTGCTGCATTGTCGGTGAAGGTCGGGAAGAGGAATCCAGCAATCGGCGACGCCAGTTTGATGACCGGATTGATGAATAAGTTCGACTTGAATTCGCGTTCGACAAAATCAAAGACGAGTGATTGTTTCGGTAACTCCGTCAAGTTAAGGCTGCCGAGGATAAACGGTGTCGTATAGACATCGTCATTCGGATCGATCTCTGTCTCGTCCGCTTGGCGCTTCGTCGTTTTATAGTATTGTCCGCGAATGAACGTGACGACGAGGTCATTCTCGTACTGAACGTCTTGGACCATCTTCAACGCCATCGTCTGCATCTGTTCGACCCAGTCCTCCGGCTCTTCCGCATACAGTCCTTCATAAAGGAGCTGTTGTGTATGACCCGTCTCTCCTTCTTCCGGATGCGTGAACTTGACCTCGAACAGCTTGACGTCGAGTTTTCCACCTAATACTTTCTTGAAGTTCGCGAGGAACAGCTCCTGTTGTTCCGGATCAAGCAATGGAAACGGTCGGGCTTCCTCATGATAGATTTCGCTCGTCTCTTTTCGGATATAGACGTTGTAGATTTCATGGATTTTTAGTAAATCGGCATCCATCTTGAAGTGACGACGGATGTCGGCGATGTCTTTTTTATTCATGCATACCAGCTCCTCGAATCATTAAAATCCTGCTTCCTGAAAAGCGTACCATATGCGAGATGACCCGACATCTTTTAGAAAATCAATGCGCACGGAACGAATACGCGCGTGTAACAGGATTAACGATCTCATATTCATATTCCTGGTGGGCAGCGCGAGCTTGCGCGATACAATTTTCTAGTTCTTTTGTGTTGAAATAACGTTGTGCTTCCGTCAACGTGCCACTTACCACTAAAAAGATACCGCACACGATTAACCATCCCCTAATTCGTTCGTTCATTATGTAGTCCCCTTTCTTCTCCACCTAAATCCTAACATCAGACCCTTCAATATAATGACAAAAGTTTAATTTTAATAACATTTACACGATATTCATTTTCTCCTAAATAAGTGATGCCATACTAAAAATTGTGAAGGGTGTCTTCACATCATCTCGTCTCATACATAGGAGGAATGACACGTGTTCAAAGCCATCAAGTCCATCGTCATCACTACGCTCGTCTGCCTGACCGCTTTCCAATTCGATACGACGTCTGTTTCCGCATTACCGTCGGGTATCTCGTCGAAAGCGACGGCCCAGTCTCAACTCGATGCCTTAACTGTTAAAACAGAAGGCAGCATGACCGGTTATTCGCGTGATTTGTTCCCGCACTGGAGCAGTCAAGGAGGCGGCTGTGATACACGACAAGTCGTCTTAAAACGTGACGCTGATTCATATGTCGGATCGTGCCCCGTTACATCTGGTTCTTGGTATAGTTACTATGACGGACTGACATTCACGAATCCGTCTGACCTCGACATCGATCATGTCGTACCGCTTGCGGAAGCATGGCGCTCAGGAGCAAGCAGCTGGACGACAACGACTCGTCAAGCATTCGCAAACGATTTAACAGGTCCGCAATTGATCGCTGTCTCTGCAAGCTCGAACCGTTCAAAAGGGGATCAGGATCCGTCGACATGGAAGCCGACACGTGCAGGGGCGAGTTGTGCCTACTCGAAGATGTGGATCAATACGAAGAGTCGTTGGAACCTCAGCTTACAGTCGAGTGAGAAAACAGCTCTACAAACGATGTTGAATACATGTACATACTAAAAAGGAGTCGATTCGATGGAAACGAAAACCTCTACCTTTACCGCCACACATGGTGTCATGACGCAAGAAGTCGGTGTCATCAGCGGTGAACTCGAACTCCGGACGACCTGTCAGGAGGATGGAACGTTGGAACTGAAGATTGCTTATGTCGGGGCGATAGACGTCTATACGTTACCTGGCAGTTATCGTGTCCACGACGTCCGGGATCATGACGTCATCCATCAGATGCTCGTCAATATACTAGAGCGAACATAATGAAAAACAGACGCTGTCCAAGTTAATGGACGGCGTCTGTTTTCGTTCTGCATATTCAAAATCAGATTATCATTATTTACTAAAGATGTGTTTTATCTGACGTTCTATCCAGTATAGTGAAAACAACGTCATTATCCTTTCGGGAGGAATACTTCATGCGAAACGTTTTGATCCCAACCGGCGTCATCTTAAGTGGTGCAGGTCTCTATATGGCACTAGAAAGTCACGTGCCTGCGTTACTCGTTACGGGTATCATCATGCTGTTTGGTTTCGGTATTGGTATCATCACAAAAGAAAAGTCGGAGTAATCTATAGGTACAGTCAGGGGGATAACTATGATTCAACAATTCATCAAGGAACAACAGTCACACGCTACTATTGGCGGGTTTATCGCTAAGTCTGTCAATCCGATCTTCGCCCACGTCAATCCATCGCGTTTACAAGACAACGATCTTGTACTATTGATTCAAGCTGATCAATCGATTGTTGTCTCTTTTGCTAATTCACAAGATCAATCAGATTGGACGCCACTATCACGAGAGCAGATTCATCAATCGAAAAGTCTACTCGCACCTAAGACATGCTACTTTAAGATTACGCACGGTGAATATGGCGGAACCTATTTGATTTCACCAGATTTGATTGTGAATGATCAATTCAAGAGTGAGAAAGATTATTTAGAAGTTCTAACATCAACAACGAATAAGTGACTCATAAATGTTTTATCAAGACGATTTCGTCTTTAATCGGAACTCCCTTTTCATTGTACATCGGGATTTCAGGTTTTATTTTGCGTGCAAGTTCTACAGCATTCGGAATCACCTGCGATACTGTATATCCTCGATGTTGATAGAAACGTATCGCATGCTCATTGTCATTCGTCGTAACGAGTGTCAGCAAGTCGTATTTTTGCTGTGCTGCTTTTTCCTCTACGACTTGCATCAATCGTGAGCCGATTCCTTTGCCTTCTTCAAGACTATCCAGCGAAATGATTTCGCACGTCTGTGAAGTCATATGATAGGTGATCAGTCCAATAATTTCATGATCATCGTTCGTGGTATAAAATCCGTCTAAGAGACTACAATCATGAACGCCTGTCGACGTTATCATTTGCGAACTACCCCAGTGCTTGGTAAAAAAGGCTTTAACCTGACTACGTGTTTCCTCTTCAATGACCTGAATAATCATTATGTCCTCCATTCATTTTTAATGTTTATTCTATGTAACGATTCCAAGTTAAATATTCATCTAAGTCTTTCCACGTTAATAGCGTATATGGTGTGCCCACCTCTAATTTTATAGAGACATTTTCTGCTATCACTTTTATACGTTTAGCTGGATCGTCTCTTTTTCCTGCAGGATAAACAGCTACTTTATCAAATAATAACTCTCCATCTGCTTGCATTTCTGTCCTGAAATCTAACTGATCGATTTGATCTTTTGAAGGAATTTCTTTCCCTATCCAATCACATATTTCAAAAAGAGGATATCGATCCTTCGTCCATTGTTCAATGATTTCGATAACCTTAAGAATCATGAAATCACCTGATGGTAACTGATAACTGATCGCATCACCGGTCTTTAAATTTGTTTCAGCTATGAATCTCTTTGGTATTTTTTTAGCTTGTGGCTGCGGAGAGTTAAGTTTCTCCTTCAGTTTATAAAGGATGACTTCCCGTTTCTTTTTCAATTTAGGATCTTCTTCCCAACGATCAAGGTCAACACCACTATCAATGATACGCAATGCCTCAGTTTTCACTTCATTTTGAAGTCTTCCTAACTTCCATTGTATTAAGGCAAATGATAACCAAAAAGCTGTAATTTCTTCATCGTCTATCTCATCTAGGTATTCTTCAATAACAACTTTCGTTGCTTCTCCATTCGTAAAGTTGTCGCCTAATAAATCCTTATATCTAAAACTAATATCTTCTGCTATGTCATCAGAAAATATCGCTACTCTCCAAGCTCCCATATATTTTGTACTTACATGATTTCTAATATCCGTGCTACTAGTTCTCATTTATAAAAGTATAGGTTCACAAAAAGAAGCGTCAAAGACACTGAATGTGTTTTGGCGCTTCAAAAAAATCACATCTATATTTTCACTTATAATATAGCTCTCTATACCAAATTGAAATGAAGCCTTTTATTTATCACGATAAATTATATGAGTTTCTACACGTCCTCGTATATGTTTATTGTTATTAGAAAACTCCAGTTTATCTACAGTGTCAAATCCTCTTCTCACTGCACTCGACAGACTAGCCACTAAAGTTTTATCTAAATTCTCTTGTAAACTGTATAAATTGAGTTCGTCTATCATTCGAGTGATAATCATTAAAATAAAAGAAATACCCCTAGGAATAAATACTGAAGTTAATTCTCTTGAACGTGGACAAAATCTTTCTCTAGCGGAACCGTCTGGATTGCCGCCTAGTGTTACTTCAATCACGTTTAATGGTTCTCCTTCTATCCACCCATGTATAGCTTTAAGAATCGATTTTAAATCACTCTCATTTAACAAATTATCTCTAGTTTTTCCAACTGAAGTTAAGGCAGACTTATAACCTTTTTGTAATAACTCGTCAAGTGATTCAAAATCTTCAATTAACCAAGAAAATGTCCAATCAATCCAATCTTTGATTGAAATTGGTAGATTACCTACTTGATTAGTTAATCTTAAATGCAAACGTTCTAATAAGCTCAATGAGAGACCACTTTGAGCTGAAATTTTAACACTTGCTTTGTGATATTCATTTTTAATCACATTTTGAATTTCTCTTTTCAATCCCTGAACTTTTTGTTCGTAATCTTTTTCATAATGATGTTTCATTGCTAAAAATTTCCCATAAGATTCTGAAAAAAACTCTTTCTCTATCGATTTTTCAACTTCAAGATCCAATGAAACAAATCTGTTTACAACATATTTGACATCTCTATTATTTAGCTCACCCTCAGAAATCCGATCAAGTATAATTTCTAATGGATCGCTTATCGTAACACATTGATCATTTTCAGGTAGAATCGACAATAATTTTTTCTGCAGTTCTCCACTGACACTATCATTAGTTGAGAAAGTCATAACAGGTTCAGATATTAATAACACTACACCATTTGCTAAGTGACCTGCTCGTCCTGCTCTTGCTGCTGCATTTAAAAGTTCATGCGTTTCAAGATTTTCACGCCTTTGATCATTTCCAATACGTTTATCACCAGCTAATATCGCAAAATTAGCTGGAAGATTTAAACCTTGAGCTAGCGTCGGTGTAGCCACTATAACACTTGAACCATTTTCTCTACGAAAAAGACTTTCAGCTAACATTCGTTCTATTCGAAGCATAGATGCGTGATGCGGAACTGCACTTATTTTTTCTTTTTTAAAAATAGCATGTTTCTGATCGCCTAGTTCCAAAGCTAAACTGTTCCATAATTTATTTTCTTGATCATTAAACTCAATTGGATTTTCAAATAGTTCAGAAATTTTTTTCGAAGTACTTACTGCATCATCTCTTCTATTAACAAATACAATTGTTTTTAAATTTGCTTTTGTTGCCCTTAAGGCAATATGTGCTGCTACTTGATTAACATTCGGATTTATCCAAATCTTATTCCAGGAATTATGAGTTAGTCTCCCACTAAGTTGAATGGGTTCATTTAATATTTTTGTAATCGCGAATGAGTTATTATGCAACCAATTATTCTGTAAACCCCAAATTGCATATGGAACAGCTTTTAATTCTTTAGATGCAAGCGTTCGTAACGATTTGGCTTTTTTACGAACTTGAATATCAATCTTATTTTGTATTTTAAAAGATTGTTCCTGAATCGCTTTGATTTCTTGTTCACGATAAACTACCACGCCTCTAGCTTGACGACTTGGTTTCCAAAGTAAATTTATAGATATACAAGGTCTTTTGGTTAAATTTTCAATCCATTCCGCGAACTCTTCTCCGTTTTTTAACATTGCTGACAAAAACAACATATCAGCTTCAGGTACTACCTTATGAAAAGTTAATATGCATAACATTCCGTCTAATGATCTTCCAATTTCACTTGACTGAGGACTCAGGAGATGACATTCGTCAAAAACTAATAATCCAACTTGTGAAAAAGACTCTGGATTAAAAGACAACATTGCAAGGCACCTTTCGGGTGTCATTACTTCTATTTCTTTAAAATAGGAATCATCAACAAATAAAGAATCGTAATCATCGGATATATTCAATCCAAATTCATGTTTCGGGAATATTTCTTGTAAATCTTCTGTTACTTGTTCCACTAAAGCATGAGTTGGAACTAAAAAAATCACTTTTTTACCTTCAGCTAACGTAGCCGCTATTTTTAATGTACTGACAGTTGTTTTACCTGCACCAGTCGGTAAAACCAATACTGAAGAATATCCTATTTGATAAAACTGCTTATTTATAGCCTCGCGGTGATTTGGCCAAAGAAAAGGCGTACTATTAGCTCTCCAACTAATCCATTTTTCCCAGAAAGATTCATCTATTCCATCAGGCGGAGGAATTTTGGTTAAAGCAGCATACTCTAAAGAATCTGACACAAGTAATAACAACGAAGCTAAGTGGCTCGGACCAGCATATGTCGTCAAAATTGAAATACTTTGATGATTTGTTTTTTTTGACGAAAGAGTTATTACATGCTGAAAAGCTTCTTTTGAAGTTTTATATTTTCCTGATAATGCATCGGACGGAGATAATGACATTATTTCACAACTAAGTAATTCAATTCCTTCTACAATAATAGCCGATAATGCCCGAAGCGCATTATCTTGAATGTCGCCATATTCTGTTGACTCGCTCCTCCATTCATTAGAGCGATTGATTATATGATTTAATCTTCCAGTAACTAAATCTTTTATATGCAAACCAAGGATTTTTATTTCTTTTGGTCCTTTAGGATCCAATATAAATTTTTCAGCTTCAAAAGCATCAGCATATTGTTCTGCTGCTAAAAATAAAATAGCAGCAGATACAGATGGATAAACTTTATCTCGACTAAGCGGATAATATTCCTCAAATTCTGAGATTGTTTTTTTACTTCTTGCTAAAATAAGTCTTGCTGTTCCTGATACAAAAGCAGAAGACTTTCTAAGCTTGGAATCTTCATGTATCGATGCAACAGTCTCATAGACGTCTGCTATACGCTCAAGTGGCCACTCCTTACTCAATACTACACTTTCCACTATTTCTTGACCTTGTAATCGTAAAGAAACAAGTTCGGCGTAATGCTGAGTTAATAATTTTGGAAGTAAAGAAGAATCTAAGTTATCTAGGCTTGGTGCTTCTTGTAACAATTTTGACGTTTGTGCATCAAACATGATCTTTTTCACCTGCCTCAAAATCATTTAAATTATTAATTACTAATTCGCTTAACTCGTGAAACCATGCTCTTAACTCACCATTCACAACAAACGTTGCTCCAATTCTTTGATTTTGCTCAATATTTTCTAACTTTTCGTACCCTTTAAACAATTTTGTCCGATTTTCAATTGTACATAAACTAGAATCAACAGTTAAAGCTGCTCTATAGCTTCTAAATTCCTTATCATGTACTTTTTCAGCTGCTAAAACTGCTTTAGTTCCTCTCAAACCGCTTAATTTAATTAATGCAACTGCATTCGCTAATAAATCGGAAGCACGTCTATTTTCATGATGCTCAGAGAAAGCTTCCAAAACTTTATCTCTAAATGTATCTCTTGGATTTTGTGTACATTTATCCTCACAAATTACTGTTTGTACTACAACATTTTTTTCAGGATCCATGCGTATAATCAATCCATCAAGACCTTGAGTAGTAGAACTAATATGAGGATCTTTCAAATAGGTGTATTCATCTGCTTCTTGGTTCGATACAATCCATGAAATACACTCAAAGAGAAATCCATCACGATGATATCTTGACACTTCTCTTTTTTTTTCAGTTTCTCCATTAATCATCAATTGATTTCGAGCTTCCTCATAGTAATGAGCTCTAGATTGAACTGGTACTATTACACCTGCTTCTTTTAAAATTTCTGATGCATGTTCAACTTGTCCCATAGTAATTAATGCAATTGCTTTAGATAATTCATTAATATTATCTACTAACCACTGATTGCCTGTAATATTATCATCAACTTCTACTATCTGTGATTCAATTATCGACATTTAATAACCACCTATTAAAATTTTTTAGATAATTAATAGTGCCTAATTATAATTAAAAAGATATATTTACTTTATAAAATAATTTATTTTAAATAAAATAAACGAATAATAAAAAATTAACAATATAATATTTAAATTCATTACTTATGATACGGTTCATTCCGATTAATCCGGTACGCCCGATAAATCTGTTCACAGAGAATCATCTTCATCAATTGATGCGGGAATGTCATCTTTGAAAACGAAATCGTATCGTTCGCACGCTGCATTACTTCTGGTGCAAGACCGAGTGATCCGCCGATGACGAAAGCAATCTTGCTCTTGCCGTATGTCGCAAGTTGATCGAGTTCTTTTGCGAACTGTTCGCTCGTCCGTTGTTTTCCTTCGATAGCAAGTGCGAGGACATGAACGTCCGGTCCAATCTTCGCTAAAATCCGCTCGCCCTCTTTTTTCTTCACTTGCGCCATCTCCGCTTCACTCAATTGCTCCGGTGCCTTTTCGTCGGCGACCTCGATTTCTTGGATCGAACAGTAGGCGCCGAGACGCTTCGTATATTCGGCGATACCTTGCTTCAAATACTTCTCTTTTAGCTTTCCGACCGTAATGATGGTAATTTGCATCTTATTTCTCGCTTTCTGACAGAAAATTCAGGAGTTATCCACAGAGTTATCCACAAATCCACATGTTGATATTTATTTTTTGCTTGACACAAGATATGTTGCCGGTGCGTCACAGTATTCACAAGTGATGTTTTTTTCTGGATTTAGCTGATCGAGAATCGGGTATTGTTCTGTTTCATCCACGATTTCGTCAAGCGCGAGCTCGACATGTTCTAAACAAACGTACTTATCCACAGGTAGTCTCCTCCTTTCACTTATCCACATTTATCCGCTTCCAGTATAACAAATATCGACCTTCCTGACCGGAAAAGCCGCAGGTTTCCTCACTCAAAAAAACCATCCACAGGTCGGACCTGTGGATGGTTTTTCAGATTATGCTTTACTGAACAGTTGGTGACTGAGCCGACAATTTCACATCTGCTGTCTGTTTTTCACCGCCACGGTAGAACGTGACTTTGACCGTTTCGCCAACTTTTGCATCCCGGTAGAGAACACTTTTTAAATCAGCGAACGATGCAATCGCTTTTCCGTTGATTTCGACGATGACATCGTTTGCCTTCATACCCGCTTTTTCGGCTCCGCTGTTACGTGTCAGACCGACGACGACGATTCCTTTCGTGACATCATTCGGTAATTTCAGACGATCTTCGCGGTATCCGCTTGGGAATTCCTGCACGTCGCGAATCTGAATCCCGAGCTGTGGACGAACGACTTCGCCGTTTTGCTCAAGATCACGCATGATTGGTAACGCTTCGTTGATTGGAATCGCAAATCCGACTCCTTCAACACTTGCTTCTGCAATCTTCATCGAGTTAATCCCGATCAATTGACCAGCTGTGTTGATGAGCGCTCCACCGGAGTTCCCCGGGTTGATCGCTGCATCGGTTTGAATGACTTCTGTATTAAAGTCTTGCTGTCCATCCTTATTCGTATCGACTGGAACCGTCCGTTCCTGCGCACTGATGACACCGCGTGTGACAGAGTTCGCAAAGATCCCGAGCGGGTTCCCGATCGCAAGCACCGTTTCACCGGCACGTAACGTATCCGAATCCCCCAGTTTTGCGACTTGTGTCACTTTCGATGAATCAATCGAGAGGACCGCTAAATCGTACGTCGGATCTTCTCCGAGGACTTTTGCCTCGAGTGCTGTTCCGTCGGATAACGTCACAGACAAGCGGCTCGCGCCTTCAACGACGTGGTAGTTCGTAACGACGTAGGCTTTATTGCCGTCTTTTTTATAGATGACGCCGGACCCTGCACCCGTTTCCTGATCGGTTCCTTGGAACGAGCTCTGAAGGTTCGTCACGCTCACGACGGCTTCCTTCGTCTTACCGACCGCACCGACGATGTCGGCTTCATCCTCTGTCGTCTGTGTCGCAGTCTGTTCCGCTGTCGTCGACGAAACCGGAGTCGGACTCGTCATCTCATCGCGGACGAACGGCCACGCGACGAGGGCGATCAACAAGGCTCCGACGATTCCGCCGATCAGACCGACGAAAAAGGCTTTTCCGGCACCACGACGACGCGGTGGTTCTGGTTGTTCTTCATATGGTTCACGATAAGGGCTGACCGGTTCGCTCGTTGCCGGTTGACGGGGCGGGAAGCCGCTCTCATCGGATGACTGTTCGTATCGTTCGGATTCGTTCCGTGGTTCTTCGGGTCGATCCATCGACATACGCCTCCTTTATGACTCTCTTTACACAAGTATACCCCCATCACGTGGCAAGTGAGCCAAATGTGGGGGTCTTTTGAGCATATTCAGTAATTTCCCATAATCAAAGCTTCAGGAGCGGTGTCGGAATGACCGGATCCGTGTCGAGAAGCTGAATCTTACTCAGATCGACGTCACGGCTCGCGAGCGTCTGGGAGACGCTCATCCGGGCGAGTTCCTTCATGTTGTTGTCCTTGCTCAAGTGGGCCATGTGGATCCGTTTCGTCCGGTCATCAAGGACCTCGCTCATCGCGATCGCGGCGTCCTCGTTCGAGACGTGTCCGTAATCCCCGAGGATCCGTCGTTTGACGCTCCACGGATAATGTCCCATCTGGAGCATGCCGATATCATGGTTCGCTTCGAAGATATAAGCATCAGCGCCCCGAATGACACCTTTCATTCGGTCCGAGACGTATCCGGTATCCGTGATGTGCGCCAATCGTTTTCCTTCGTGTGCGAACTGGAAGAACATCGGATCGGCTGCATCGTGACTGACGTTGAATGATTCGACTTCGATGTCACCGAACTGCTTGACCTCTCCGACTTCCCAGAGGAACTTCAGCGCCGGATCAATCTTACCGATCTTCGCTTCCATCGCTGCCCACGTCTTTTCATTCGCATAGAGCGGGATATTGTACTTCCGTGCCATGATGCCGACGCCTTTGATATGGTCGGAGTGTTCATGGGTGACGAACAGACCATCGATGCCATGCGGCGACCGATCGATCTGGTCGAACAAGGCGAGCATCGCCTTGCCGGTCAGTCCCGCGTCGACGAGCAAGCGGGTCTGTTCACTTTCGATATAGAGGGCGTTCCCCGTCGAGCCACTGGCCATGACGCTGTAGTGTAGGCTCATCGTGCATTCCTCATTTCTCTGAGACTGTATCCAATCGTTCGACGGTCTGGACACCGCCGTCAATCGCATTGACGAAGTAGACTTCCTCGTTGTCGAGCTCGATTTGCCACGTCGGCGGCAGAATTTGGACGGATTCCGTGCCTTCCGTGACGAGACAGAAATAACCGAGCTTGTGACTCGTCAACCGCTTCGATGCCGGGAACAAGCCTTGCTCCGACAACTGGACGATTGCTTCACTTGCCGATAACAACGTCACGTCCTGTGCTTGCCGGACGACCTTGTTCAAGTGGCGTTGTTTGTAGCTGACGATTTCCTTCGCATCGTTGAGCTGCAAGACGAGCAGGGACGGTCCGATCATCGCATCGTCCTCACGCGACTGCTGTGGTGTCGAATAGAGCGGCTGTCCCTTATACGTCTGAACGAATGTCATCTCCTGATACTTACTATCATACTTCCAAAATGTATATTCGGCACCATACCGAACGGACGCTTGAACGAACGATGAAGCGGAATCCCGCATCGTCTTCGTTTCGAGTCGATACGGTTTCGTCAACCGGACCGACCACTCGACATCGTTCTTGACGGAAGCGACCGCATCACGAATCGGTGAACTCGCGAGTGGCGCTAGCGTTCGCGCATCGACTTCGGCTGTCAAATAGCCGATGTCCCGCGTGACCGGTTGCAGTTTCTTCTCGTCGATTTGACGATCCTTCAAGATCGATTTCCCGGTCGCACTCGTCGCGACGATCCGCGGTTCGACCATCCGGTCCATCAATTGAATGGCAAGGTAGACGTTAAGGATCAGAAAGGTCAGCATCAATAAGGTCTTCGCTTTACTCCAGTCCATTCATCCTCACCCCTCATTCCCGACAGCTTGATTGATCGATTGCCAGACACCGTCGATTTTAATGAACCACGTCGGCTCAAAGACGGCATAGCGGCTCGTTGAAATCTTATACGTCATCTCATATCCAATCCGGATTCCACTGATCTCTTTTAAGAGATCAGCACGGCTCAGACGTTCGAGAACCGTTTCAACGGCTGGCACCGTCTCTTCCCGAAGGATCAGTTTCCGCTTCGCTCGGAGCATGCTACGGCTGAGCGACCGGACTTGATTTTCCTCATACATGATCTTCAGTGTCGCGAGATCGAACTTCGTCTGTTCGAGTAGCGGACCACTCTCTCCGAACACCGGATACCGGTTCAAGTACAATCGGAACGTCGCCGTCTGTTCCTCACTCTTTTTACTCATCTGATCAAAGTAATACCGGAAGCCACTGCGTTGGGTATCTTGATCGAGCCAGCCCCCATGAATGTTGACATAGCTGACGAGCGTGCTGTAATCGACAGTTGAGCTTTGGGTGTTCGGAGATAATGTATTGAAACGATAGACATTGTAGTTTCGATCATACGTCGAAACGCTGACACCGTCCGTCAAGACGTCGAGATCATCCCGACTCTTGATTTGCTGGACGTTCGAGTTCTCGGCAAAAAAGGCACTCCGGATGCGGTCGAGTGGTTTCGGCGATTGTCCGACCTCGTCATAGACGAAGACTTGCTCTAGTCGCGTCGTACCGCTCGCGACATACGTGTAATCGCCACCTTTGAGTTCGACGCGTGTCATCGGTTTTTTCTTATCATGCGCGAACAGTCGCTTCAGAACCGTCTCATCGCCGACGAGCTTGAAGTCCTTCAGGCGACCGGTCGCCGACTCGAGACGGAGGATCGGTCCATCATAATCGAGTAAATAGAGCCGTTTGATCGGTTCCGAGAAGGCGATTTGTTTTTCTCCGAGTAACTCTTCAAGAATCGTCGCACTGATCGGTGTCGGGAAAATCATCTCGACACTCCGGTCACCGACCGGGATGTTATTCGCTTTATCCGTCAAGACGAGGACACCGATGTTAAACGACGCACCGATTCGGTTAAGGAAGGTCCGACCGATGATTTGTGTCTGATAGATCCCTTCCTGATCCGAATAGACGAGTAGTTCCGGGTTAATCAGTTGGTTGCTTTCAATCGTCTTTGAGGCATCGATCTCGTTGAACGAGACCTGTTCCCGCTCGATTGATTCACTGCTTGGATGATAGGTCCAGAGCATCGCTGTCTGAGCGATCGAACCGGCGACGAGCAGGACGAGTAACAGCGAACTCCAGTGTTGTTTGTTCATCCGGCATCCACCTCTTCGATCACCTCATACGGAAGCGTGAAGTAAATCGTCGTGCCGCGTCCCCATTCACTTTCTGCCCAGATGTCGCCACCATGTGCTGAAACGACGTCTTTTGCGATCGACAGACCAAGACCGGTGCCACCGATTTTACGGGCACGGGCTTTATCGACACGGTAGAAGCGTTCAAAGATTTTTTGGAGATTTGCTTTCGGGATTCCGACACCTTCATCCTTGATGCTGATGACGATTCGTTTTGCCCGGAGCATCGTCCGGACGGTGATCGTGCCGCCTTCCGGTGAGTACTTGATCGCGTTCGTCAGGATGTTGTCTGCGACCTGGATCAGTTTATCCTGATCCCCACGGATGTAGACTTTCCGCTTCATGATCTTACGACGGAAACGAATCCGTTCTGGTTTCGTCATGTCATGGCGATCGAGAATCTCATTCAAGAATTGAATGTAATCGAAGCGGACCTTATTCATTTTGTATTCCTTACTGTCCATCTTCGACAGTTGTAAGAGATCGGTGACGAGGCGGATCATCCGCTCCGTCTCGTTTTGTGTCGTCTCAAGGAAACGCGGGGCGAGTTCCTCGTCCTGATACGCGCCTTCTGCTAAGGCTTCAAGATAGCTGCGCATCGTCGTCAGCGGTGTCCGGAGCTCATGACTAACGTTTGCGACGAATTCGCGACGATCCTGTTCGACTTGCTCCTGTTCCGTGACGTCATGCAGGACGACGATCATCCCGGTAATCGGACCACTGTGTTTCTTGACGGGCGAGAAGAATGCCCGGACGAGGAATAGTTCGTCCTCACTACTGAAATCAAGCAGACGCGGTGGCATCGTGCCGTCTTCCGGAATCATGAAATCGTCACCGAGCGCTAATAAGTCCTTCAAGTTCGTTCCGACGACGCTCGCATCGTCCGCACCGACGATATCCTTCGCTTGATCGTTCATCAAGATGACGCGCAGCGTCCGGTCCGTCGCGATGACACCGTCGGTCATATTCTCAAGGACACTCGTCAACTTCCGCCGTTCAGCTTCCGTCGTCGCGTTCGCTTCGAGTAACTCATCCGTCAGTTCGTTGAATGACCGAGCGAGCTGACCGATCTCATCGTCCGAATAGACCTTAACCTTCCGCGAGAAATTCCCGCGTCGCATCTCGATCGCTTGACGCCGCATATCGGAAATCGGGCGCGTGATCGTCCGCGACAGCAAGACACCAAGAATCGATGTGATGACGAGAGCGATGACCGTTCCAGTTGCAAGAATCCGTGTGACCTGTTGCATTTGCGAATAGATTGACTCCATCGAGGCGCGAACATAGATCATGCCTGTCGTGACGCCGTCTCGTTCCGAGGTGACCGGTACCGCAAAGATCCGGATCTTATCCTCTGATTCCGGATCAAGCACGGTGTCTGTCCGGGTCGAGCTTGTTGCCTGTGCTTTTTTAATCAATGAATTCGTCGCCCGTTGTCCGACCGCCGACTGGTTCTCGTTATCCGATGTCGCCTGGATGATCGAGTCCTGGTCAATGATTTGAACTTCGAGGATGTCGTTCCTTGAGGTGGAGCCATTACTAAACTCAGACAGCAGTTGCCCTAGTGATTGGGACAACTGCCGCTTGGAGGCGTCATCATCGCCTGTTTTATCGAATTCCTTCCCGACGTTATAGGCGACAAGGCCTGCTCGGTCCTCGACCGACTTCGAGAAGTTCGTAATGTACTGCTTTTCAAGGGAACGAACGAAATAGACGCCAATGACCTGCATCGCCACTAAAATCAATAAGGCATAGATGACGACGAGTTTCCATTGGATGGATTTAAAGAAGTTCGTTCCTTTTAACATCGTTATTCATTCTCCCCGTCTTGGAGATAATAGCCGACACCACGACGCGTCATGATGTAAACCGGCGTACTTGGGTTGTCTTCGACTTTTTCACGGAGACGACGTACTGTCACGTCGACCGTCCGGACGTCACCAAAGTAGTCATAGCCCCAGACCGTTTGCAACAAATGCTCACGTGTCATGACTTGACCGATGTTTTTCGCGAGGTAGTGCAACAATTCGAACTCACGCTGCGTCAACTCGATCTTTTGATCCTTACGTGTCACGGTATGTGAATTCGTATCGATATACAGTTCTCCAACTTTGAGTGGACCTGGTCCAATCGGTTGTGGTGTAGCTTCTGGACTCGTGTTGCGGAGGTGGACTTTCACGCGGGCAAGTAACTCGCGCGAGCTGAATGGCTTCGTCACGTAATCGTTCGCGCCAAGCTCAAGACCAAGCACCGTATCAATCTCAGAATCCTTCGCTGTCAACATGATGATCGGAATCTTCGACGTCTTCCGGACTTCCCGGCAGACTTCCATCCCGTCCATTAATGGGAGCATGATGTCGAGTAACATCAAATCCGGTTTGAACTCCTCGAATTTTTCTAATGCCTCCACGCCGTCGTTTGCGATCGCGACCTGGTAGCCTTCTTTTTCTAATTTAAACTTGAGTATATCTGCAATCGGTAACTCGTCATCGACGACTAGAATTTTGCGTTCCGTCACTGGGTGTGCCCCCTTAAAAATTTCTATTCAATCTATTTTACCTGTTTTTTCGGCATATAGAAAGGTGGCGACGGAAACTCCCGGCGCCACTCTCTCTGCTGTTCGTTGTCTCACGGGAGAGGTTCCACGTGAAACACTGTATTTAGTATACCTGTTTTTGCTTCCGTTTGTGAACCATTTCGCACAAAAAACAGCCTCTTGCGGGAGGCAAGAGGCTGTTTAGACTTATGCTTCTTCGTAAAGATCACGCAAGACGACTGTCTGTTCACGACCCGGTCCGACCGAGAACGTGACGAGCGAGATCCCTGTGAGATCCGCAATCCGCTTAACGTAGTTCTGTGCGTTCAACGGTAGATCTTCAAAGCGACGGACCCCTGTGATATCCTCTTTCCAGCCTGGAAGTTCTTCGTAAACTGGAACACATGCTTCGAGATCACGGAAGCTTGCTGGATACTCATCGATCTGTTTACCGTTGAATTCGTACGATGTACAGATCTTCAACGTGTCGAGGCCTGTCAAAACGTCGATCGAGTTGAGCGAAAGATCCGTCAACCCACTTGTACGGCGCGAGTGGCGAACGACGACAGAGTCGAACCAACCAACACGACGCGGACGTCCTGTTGTCGTCCCGTATTCACGACCGACTTCACGGATCTGATGACCGATGTCATCGAACAATTCCGTTGGGAACGGACCATCACCGACACGTGACGTGTACGCTTTACAAACACCGACGACGTGGTCAATCCGAGCTGGACCGACACCGACACCTGATGCGACACCGCCAGCAGATGCGTTCGACGATGTAACGAACGGGTACGTTCCGTGGTCAAGGTCGAGTAAGACACCTTGTGCGCCTTCGAACAACACTTTTTCGCCGTGGTCGAGGCTATCGTTGACGACGACGGATGTATCGCAGACGTATTTCGCAAATTCTTGTCCATACGCATAGTACTCTTCGAAGATATCGTCGAACGCGATTGGTTCAGCGTCATACATCTTCGTGAACATGCGGTTCTTTTGATCGAGAACGATCTTCAACTTCTCAGCGAACGTTTCTTTGTCGAGTAGGTCTGCCATCCGGATACCGATGCGAGCGGCTTTATCCATGTAGCACGGTCCGATTCCTTTTAGCGTCGTTCCGACTTTTGCGTCGCCCTTCGCTTCTTCTTCTAACTGATCCTGCAACTGATGATACGGCAAGATGACATGCGCCCGATTCGAAATTAACAAGTTATCCGTTGAAACACCACGATCGTGTAGATACTTCAATTCCTTGACGAGTGATTTCGGGTTAACGACGAGACCGTTCCCGATGACACATTTCTTATCCGAGTAAAAAATACCTGATGGGATCAAGTGCAATTTGTACGTCTCATTATTGAATACGATCGTATGTCCTGCATTGTCTCCACCTTGATAACGTGCCACGACATCGGCTTGTTTCGAAAGAAAATCGGTAATTTTCCCTTTTCCTTCGTCGCCCCACTGTGTTCCGACTACTACTACTGATGACATCTTATCATCCACCTCCACGTACGATTCAAAACCACGACTAAGTGTAACGCGATAAAAAACAGAAGTCAACCAAATACCGAACAATTAATTGTTACAATTCTCTTTCGTTCGTTTAATTATCGTTTTTGGTGAATAAACTGAGAATCTTTAGGTGAAAATAAAAAAAGCTACGTTTTGTCTCCGATTAATCGAAGACAAAACGTAGCTTAGATTAAGCTGGTGGCGCGTACGAGTTGCTTGGCTCGAGATCCACGAACTTGTTGAATTCTTTCCGGAAGGCAAGTTTGACGGTACCGGTTGGACCATTCCGCTGTTTCGCGATAATGATCTCAATCGTATTCGCATCTTCCGTTTCTTTGTTGTAATAATCGTCACGATACAAGAAGGCGACGATATCGGCATCTTGCTCGATCGCTCCCGATTCTCGGATATCCGACATCATCGGTCGCTTATCTTGACGACTCTCAACACCACGAGAGAGCTGAGATAAGGCGATGACCGGGACTTCGAGTTCCCGCGCGAGCGATTTCAAGGAACGGGAAATTTCCGAAACCTCTTGTTGGCGGTTGTCGCTGGAGCGACCATTCCCTTGAATCAGCTGCAAGTAATCGATCATGATCATTCCAAGACCATGCTCCTGCTTCAAACGACGGCACTTTGCCCGGATGTCGTTGACCCGAATACCCGGTGTATCGTCGATGTAGATACCGGCTTGAGACAGATTACTCATTGCAAGTGATAACTTGCCCCAGTCCTCTTCCTCGAGTTGACCGGTCCGCAGACGCTGCGCATCGACGTTTCCTTCGGCACAGAGCATCCGCATGACAAGCTGTTCGGCACCCATCTCAAGACTAAAGATGGCGACGTTCTCGTCAGCACGTGTCGCGACGTTTTGCGAGATGTTCAAGGCAAACGCCGTCTTCCCGACCGATGGACGTGCTGCAACGATGATTAAATCGTTGCGCTGGAACCCAGCCGTCATCTTATCGAGATCCTGGAAACCCGTCGGAATCCCCGTCGTCTCACCGCTTTGCTTATGCAATTTATCAATCGTTGCATAGGCACTCGTCAAAACGTCCGAAATCGGAATGAAGCTCGCGCTTCCTTTTCCTTGCGATACTTCGAGAATCTTCCGTTCTGCTTCATTCAGCAGGACATCGACTTCATTTTGCCGTTCATATCCGTCAGTGACGATTTCGCCTGCTGTCCGAATGAGACGCCGAAGCGTCGACTTCTGGTCAACGACGTTGACGTAATAATTGATATTTGCTGCAGTTGGTACACCTTCAGCTAGTTCCGCTAGATACGGTAGACCACCGATCTCATCTAAGATCCCAAGCGTGCTGAGCTCGGCTGTCACCGTGACGAGGTCGATCGCTTCGCCTCGGTCGGACAACACGAGCATCGCTTCAAAGATCCGTTGGTGAGAGGCACGGTAAAAGTCCTGCGGTAACAAACGTTCCGATGCACTGATCAAACGATCCGCATCAATCATGATCGCCCCTAGGACGGCTTGTTCTGCCTCGATACTTTGGGGAGGCATATTTTGCATGACTTCACTCATCACCGGTCCCCTTTTCTACTCACGCCTCTTTGACCTGAACGTTCAGCGTCGCTGTCACTTCGTTGTGTAACTTCAATGGAACTTTCGTAAAGCCGAGTGCCTTGATTGGGTGCTCGAGCTCGATTTTGCGTTTATCGATCTTGTAACCCATGCTCTTGAGTGCTTCCGCGATCTGTTTGCTTGTGACCGAACCGAAGACACGACCGCCTTCACCAGCTTTTGTCGAGACGACGATCGTCTCTTTTTCGATTTTCTCTTTTAATGCTTGCGCATCAAGCAAGTTCTGTTTTGCTTCTTCTGCCGCTTTACGTTCGTGTGCTTCATGTTGCTTCAAGTTTCCAGTTGTCGCAGGGCGCGCCAACTTTTTCTTGAAGAGTACGTTATTTGCATAAGCATCTGCCACGTCTTTGACGTCTCCTGCTTTACCTTGTCCTTTTACATCCTGTAAGAAAATAACCTTCATTCTGATTCCTCTCCTTTTGTCTCATCTTCTAGATATCGATCGATCGCTTTGCGCAATGCATCGGCAACCGTGATGACCGATTCTGACATCTGCGTCGCCGCATTCGTCAAGTGACCACCGCCACCGAGCGTCTCCATGATCAACTGGACGTTGACCTCTCCGAGCGAACGGGCGCTGATCGCCGTCCGTCCATCTTGCAGTTCCGCGATGACGAAGGCGGCACGGATGCCTTGAAGCGACAACAATTGATCGGCCGCTTGTGCAATCAAGACTTGATCGTGAATGACACCAGGTTCCGCTGTCGCAATCGCCATCCCTTTCGTATAGACCTCGGACCGCTCGAGGATATGTGACTGCTCAACGTACGTTTCAAGATCCTGACTGAGGAACTCTTGCACGAGCACCGTGTCAGCTCCTTGTGAACGTAAGTAAGATGCAGCATCGAACGTCCGCGAGCCGGTCCGAAGGGCAAATCCTTTCGTATCGACAATGATTCCGGCGAGTAACGCCGTCGCTTCAAGCATCGATAGCTTCTGATTCGTCGGCTGGTACTCGATCAGCTCAGTCACGAGTTCTGATGTCGAAGAAGCATACGGCTCGAGATAAACGAGAACCGCATCTTCGATGAAATCCTCACCGCGCCGGTGATGATCGATGACGACCATATGCTCGAATCGATCGAGTAACGTCGGTACGACGACAAGTGACGGCTTATGTGTATCGACGACGACGAGTAACGTCTGATCGTCAATTAATTGATCCGCTTGAAACGCATTGACGAACCGGGTCTCGAGTTGTGGTACTTCAGCGATTTCGTCCATCATCCGGCGAATCCCACGACCGATTTCTTCTGGTGGTAAGACGATATGCGCTTCCTTATCGTTCATTTCCGCAAGCTTCAAAATGCCGATTGCTGATCCGAGTGCATCCATATCCGGGTTCTTATGACCCATGATTAGGACACGACTTGATTCCTGCATCAAGTCACGAAGCGAGTTGGCAATGACCCGTGCCCGGACGCGCGTCCGTTTTTCCGTCGGATTCGTCTTTCCGCCATAAAAGCGGACTTTTCCGTCGCGTTTGATGACGACTTGGTCGCCTCCCCGTCCTAGTGCGAGATCGAGACTCGACTGAGCCATCTGACCAAGCGAAGGAATCGGATCACTGCCGCAACCAATTCCGATTGATAACGTCAACTGGACGCCTCGTTGACTCGTCTCTTCGCGCACGATATCAAGAATCGTGAACTTCGATCGTTCAAGAATCCGTAGATTCTCTTCTGTCGTGACGATGAAGTACCGATCGGACGCCGTCCGTTTGATATACGTTCCGTGTTCAGCTGCCCAGTGATTCAATAGTTGAGTAACCCGACTGTTCAGCTCACTACGTAACTGATCTTCGATACCTTGTGTCATCTCATCGTAGTTATCGAGATAAATGACACCGATGACCGTCTGATTGTCGACGAGTTGCTGTTCGACTTGCGCTTCTTCCGTCATATCGAACAGATAAAACGTCCGGTTCTCATGATTTGAAAAGACGCGATACACGGCATCACCGATTTCAAGCGTCGCTTGGTCCTCGTTCGTCGCGACCATCTCGATGAATAAAGGATCGAGCTCATTGAGCGTCTGTCCCATCGCTACATCATCAAAGATGTCCCGCATCGGATCATTGAACCAGGTGACGAGGGTTTCCTCATCGTATAGTAAGATCCCGATTGGCATGTTCGTCAACGCGTCTTGCCCCGTTTCTTCGACTTGCATCGAAATCCCGGCGACATACGTCTCCCACGCCCTGCGTGCACGACGTTCTTCGTATAGATGCAATCCGAAGAGGAGGGCAGTCACGACGGCTCCGATAGCGGAGATGATCGGTTCACGTACAGCGACGACGAGAAGCAGACCGACGATTAATAGATACGGAATGAAGCGAACGATGCGTCGTTCTCGTTCCGGTGATACTTGTTGACCTGACTCCATCGTGTCCTCCTTATATGCTCTGTTGGGTTCATTTAAATTTTTAGTAACTTGTTTATTATAACCGAAAAGCAGGAGGGGATGAAAGGGAAGCGAAAAAAAGCACCATCCTCACGCATGAGGATGGTGCTACGAAATCAGTCAGCCACGTATGGGATTAAAGCCATTTGACGTGCGCGTTTGATTGCGATTGTAAGTGGACGTTGGTATTTCGCTGAAGTACCAGTCACACGACGTGGAAGAATCTTACCGCGTTCCGAAATGAAACGTTTGAGAAGTTCTACGTCTTTATAATCGATATGAGTGATGTGGTTCGACGTGAAGTAACATACTTTACGACGACGTTTTCCACCTGGACGACGTGCCATGTGATTAACCTCCTTTTAAGTTAAATTTTTCAGGACGATTTCCTTAGAACGGAAGATCGTCATCTGAAAGGTCGATCGAACTACCACCGCTGAACGGATCAGCGCCGAAGCCCGAATTCGATGAAGCGGGTGCTGGCGAGGAAGAGTTGTTCTGCTGTTGCTGTGAACCCCATCCTGCAGCATTCCCGTTTCCACCAGTAGATGAAGCGTAGCCTTCGCTACCATCCGAAGAACGGCTCGCGTTACGTGACTCAAGGAAGCGGACGCTATCAGCGACGACTTCCGCACGATAACGGCGTTGCCCTTCTTTATCGTCGTAGCTGCTAATCTGGAGGCGACCCTCTACACCAGCAAGACTACCTTTCTTCAAATACTGAGCAACGTTCTCTGCTTGCTTGCGCCAAACGACGCAATCGATGAAATCAGCTTCTCGCTTCCCATCTTGCCCTGTGAAAGGACGGTCACATGCGAGTGTGAATCGCGTTACCGCAATCCCGCTCTGCGTATAACGCATTTCCGGGTCACGAGTTAACCGACCGACTAAAACGACGCGGTTAATCATCAGAATCACTCTCCTGTTTCAGCTTATTTCTCGTCTTTTGTGATCATTAAGCGAACGATATCGTCACTGATCTTCATGAGACGGTCAAGTTCTTTTGTAGCTGCTGGTTCAGCAGAAACGTTAAGAAGAACGTAGAACCCTTCACGCATATCATTGATTTCGTAAGCGAAACGACGTTTACCCATTTCAGTTGTTTTATCAACTGTACCACCGTTATCAGTGAGGACTTTGTTGAAACGCTCCACTGTTGCTTTGCGTGCTTCCTCATCAAGTTCCGGACGGATGATGTAAAGTACTTCGTATTTACGCATATCTGTCACCTCCTCTTGGACTGGCGGCTCGAATGTTCGAGCAAGGAGCAATAATTCATTACTCACATTCGTTAATACTACCAAAGTATTTTGCTTTATGCAATAACGATTCGTTTTCGATTAGACGTTGAAGCGGAATGTGACGACATCGCCGTCTTGGAAGACATATTCCTTACCTTCTGAACGGTAACGTCCTTGTTCCTTAACGGTCGTCATGTTGCCTGCAGCTGCTAAATCTTCATATGCGACGACTTCTGCACGGATGAATCCGCGTTCGAAGTCCGAGTGGATGACACCCGCACATTGTGGAGCTTTCATCCCTTTTTTGAACGTCCAAGCGCGTACTTCTTTTTCACCTGCTGTGAAGTATGTCGCAAGACCAAGCGTGCTGTACGCCGCATGGATCAATTGATCCAGACCTGACTCTTCGATTCCGAGATCAACGAGGAACTCTTGACGTTCTTCCGGCTCAAGCTCCGCAATCTCTTCTTCGATCCGGGCACAGATAACGATGACTTCTGCACCCTCTTTAGCTGCGAACTCACGAACAAGACGCACGTTCTCATTGCTGTCTGCATCTGCAACTTCATCTTCGCCGACGTTCGCGACGTAAAGCATCGGTTTCATCGTCAACAATTGGAAGTGCTTAACGATTGCTGCTTGATCTTCGTTCAATTCAGCGAGACGTGCCGGTTTCTCGTCTTCGAGTAATGCCAACACGATTTCAAGTGCTTCAAGTTCAGCCGCTGCGTTTTTATCGCGTGACTTGACTTGTTTTTGGACACGCTGGATCCGCTTTTCGACCTGCTCGAGGTCAGCGAGGATCAATTCGAGGTTGATCGTCTCGATGTCATCAATTGGTGATACTTTTCCTGAAACGTGTGTGATGTTTTCATCAATGAAACAACGAACGACCTGACAGATCGCATCCACTTCACGAATGTTTGCGAGGAATTTATTTCCGAGCCCTTCCCCTTTAGATGCCCCTTTCACGATACCTGCGATATCCGTGAATTCAAATGCTGTCGGGATCGTCTTTTTCGGGTTGACGAGTTCCGTCAATTTTCGAAGACGTGCATCTGGTACTTCAACGACACCGACGTTCGGGTCGATCGTTGCGAACGGGTAGTTCGCTGCCTCGACACCTGCTTGTGTGATGGCGTTAAAAAGTGTTGATTTTCCTACGTTTGGTAAGCCAACGATTCCTGCTGTTAATCCCACTTGGAATTCCTCCTTTTCGGTATTTCCTAGGAAATCCGTGCTAGCGGCCGCAGTGGGTAGAATGATTACACCACGTCAGCACATCTTTCACAATTATAGATAGTTCAATTTTTTTAAGCAAGGAGCTCGATCGTCTTTTTTAATCCCGCCTTAAACGAAAGCAACTGCCCTGTTTACAAAAGACAATCAAAAAGCGGTTCCGATCACGAGGATCAGATCCGCTTTTCATCACTCTGGTAAGACTTTTTTCAATCGTTTATCAAAATCACGACGTGGCATCAAGATGCTTGCCCCGCAACCTTGACATTTGATTCGGATATCCATGCCGACCCGAATGATCTGCCATCGGTTCGTTCCACATGGATGCTGCTTCTTCATCTCAACATAATCATGGAGTTGATACGTTTTTGGAATCATCCGTCTGTCCACCATTCTTTTGTTCTGGATTCATCATGACCATCCGTGGATACGGGATCTTGATGTTCTCTTCTTCTAATCCTTGCTTCAATTCCTTACGGATCAGACGACCAGCTTGGAAATGTTGCATCGGTGGTACTTCTGCCATCAAACGATAGACGACTTCAGAAGGACCAAGCGTCTGGACGCCGAGCATTTGAATCGGTTCGACGAACATATCGACATACTTCTTCGTCGTCCGGTCCGCAATTTCATGCAAGACTTGTTCGACGCGTTCGAGATCTTCGTCATAGGAGACTTGGACATCGACGAGTGCAAAGCTGTTGTCGACCGAATAGTTCGTCACTTGCAAAATCTGACCGTTCGGGATGATATGGATCTCCCCGTTAAGTCCTTTTAGTTTTGTCGTTCGGATACCGAGTTCCGTTACGACACCTTCGATCACACCGACGCGTACATAATCTCCGACTTTAAACTGGCGTTCGAAGATGATGAACGCTCCGGTAATGATATCTTGCACCAAGTTCTTCGCACCAAATGAAATCGCAAGACCAGCAATCCCGGCACTGGCAACAAGACCAGTGATGTTGATTCCGAACTGACTGAGTACCGTCAACAACATGACGATTCCAAGTACGTAGCGGATTGCATTTTGTAGCAACTTCAGCAGCGTCTCATTCTGACGTTGTGCCAAGTAATCCTGTTCATTGATTTTCCTGATCGTAAAGAGACGTGAGACTGCCCCAGTCAAAACGCGCGTTAACACATAGAACGCCGCGATAATGATGAGCGCAATCAGCAGTTTCATTCCAAAACGAATCCACATATCCGCATCCATTACTTGATTGATGAGTTTATCGACTTGGGCGACGGATTCTTGTACATCTTGATTGGTAGCCATTCTCTCCATCCTTTCTTGTTCTCTCTATTACGACAGTATACGTGATTTTAGTTGAGTTTCAACTAAAGAGCCGATTTTGACGTTAGATTTTCGGAAAAACCGGGAAAGGAAAATCATCTAAGAACCCTTCACTCTTGCCAACCCACCACGACACCGACACCAAGAGAAGAAAGGATGATTTCGATGAACTTCCGCTTTCATTCGCACGAGCCCAAGCCCTATTCTTTCTTTTTAGAATATACGGAACCGTTCGCGAAAGAACGCTTAGCCGAACAACTATTCGAACAAATCTCCGCTGTCCAAGAAAAACGTCCTATCGTACTCGTCTGCATCGGTTCTGATCGTTCGACGGGCGACTCACTCGGTCCACTTGTCGGAACATTCCTTGAAAAGCAAGCACCTGCTCATCTCCACGTCTACGGTACACTCGCGAAACCCGTCCATGCACTGAATCTCGCTGAAACGATTCACTCGATCCAAACAACCCATTACCGTCCACTTGTCATCGCAATCGATGCGTGTCTCGGTCGACTTTCAAGTGTTGGACATGTCTTCTTCTCAGAAGGTCCACTTGCGCCAGGAGCTGGAGTCCAAAAAGAATTACCTGCAGTCGGTGACTTCAACATCAAAGCTGTCGTCAACGTCAGTGGGTTCATGGAGATGATGATTCTCCAAAATACACGCTTACATCTGGTTTATGAGTTAGCCGAACTCGTCGCGAATAGCTTCCACATGCTCGATGCGAAACTGTCCGCTGAATCGACGCGGACGACGATTTCCTTCACCCCACGTTCGATGTAATCAAAAAGAAGCGAACCGTCACCGGAACGCTTCTTTTTATTGATCTGATTCAGGTAATAACAAGTCGAGCAACCGGTTAAGGTCGTCTTCGTCTGTAAAATCGATTTCGAGTTTTCCTGCTTGTTTGCCCTGTTTAATCCGAACCATCGCACCGTACTTTTCGCGAAGTGATTCTTCGACGAATTGCACAGCGGTCGCTTGTTGCGGACGGACGGATTCCTTCCGTTCCCGAAGTGCCTGTTCTAACCGACGAACATTCCAGTTCTCAGCCATGACACGTTCTGCCATCTGTTCAATCTTCTTTGGATGTTTCAGCGACAGGAGGGCGCGGGCGTGCCCCATCGATAACCGCTCATCCATGACGGCCTGTTGGACGAGCAGCGGTAACTGCAATAATCGAAGGCTGTTCGTGATATGCGAACGACTTTTGCCGACACGTTGCGCAAGCTCTGCTTGCGTGATGCCGAATTCCTCGATCATCTCCGCATACGCCATCGCTTCTTCAATCGCCGATAAATCCGCTCGCTGGATGTTTTCAATCAGTGCGAGTTCCATCACGCGTGTCTCGTCTGCTTCGATCACGAGGACCGGCACACGTTCAAATCCCGCGCGACTCGCCGCTTGATAGCGCCGTTCACCGGCGATGATCTCATAATAGCCATCTCGTGGTCGAACGACGATCGGTTGGATCATACCGTGACGAACGAGCGATTGGGCTAACTCTTCTAGTGCTTTTTCATTGAATCGTTTCCGAGGTTGAGTCGGATTCGGGCGAATCGCCCGAACAGGTAATTCGTTCACTTGCCTTCTCTCCTAAACGTAGCGGAAGGCACGACCGCTTATTCCGGACGTGCCTTCACGATGCGAATCCGCACCTCTACATATTCTTCACAATCGACTTCTTCTTTTTCGATCGTCAATCCAGTCTGCTCGATCATATCGACGGAATCACGAAGTGTATTCAACGCAATCCGTGTATCCCGAGCAAAACTCTTATGACGTTTTTTCTTCGGTGGCTGTGGTGTCATCAATCGTTCCACCCGGCGCTCCGTCTCTTTGACGTTCCATTCCCGTTCCAAAATTTCAGCGAGTACCGTTACTTGTAACGCTTCATCCTTGAGCGGTAATAACGCACGGGCATGACGTTCCGTGATGGTCCGTTGCTTTAATGCTTCTCGGACATCCATCGGCAATCGGAGCAAACGCAATTTGTTGGCAATCGTCGATTGACTACGTCCGAGCTTACGGGCTAACACTTCCTGCGTGATGTCTTGTAACGCAAGTAAGCGCTCATAAGCTTCTGCTTCTTCGATTGGCGTCAAATCTTCACGTTGCAGATTTTCAATCAATGCCAGTGAAGCAGTCGTCTCGTCCGTCATCTCTTTGACGATGGCAGGAATCGTTTCCCAGCCAAGCGAGCGCACTGCCCGGTACCGTCGTTCTCCGGCAATGATTTCGTATCCTGTTCCTTGTTTTCGAACGACGATCGGCTGGAGTAATCCATGCTCTTCGATCGTAGCGGCTAACTCTTCAATTCGGTCCCCATCAAACACAGTCCGTGGTTGGAACTGATTCGCGACAAGTTCTGTCAATGGTAATTCCTGAACCGTATCTTGTGGATCAAGCTCGATCGTAGCAGGTTGTCCTCCCTTACCGAGCAGCTTGGCAAATGCATTTCTCACGTTGGCGCACCTCACCTTTATCAGTCATCGTTTCACGTGAAACGGTGTTTAGCTTAATGGATCTTTCGCAGGCGTACCCGCTTTACGCGGATATTTCCCGGGTGTTGTTCGTTTTTTATCTACAATAACGATATTACGCTCACTTTCCTCGCCTGGCAATTGGAACTGGAAACTTTCCCGTAAATTCCCACCGAGTACTTTTAAGGCAATCGCACCATCCTCGAGCTCTTCACTGACTTTCGCTGCCTTCAAGGCAACGAATTGTCCCCCGACTTTCGCAAGCGGTAGGCAATATTCCGCGAGAACGGACATCCGAGCGACAGCGCGTGCTGTCACGACGTCAAATCGTTCGCGGAACTGTTTATTTTTACCGAACTCTTCGGCGCGTCCATGATGGAACGCGACACCTTCGAGTCCGAGTTCCGTCGCCAAATGATTCAAGAAGCCGATTCGTTTGTTGAGTGAATCGACGATCGTCACTTGGAGATGTGGGAACATGATCTTGATCGGCAGACTCGGGAAACCAGCGCCCGCTCCGACATCACAAACCGTCGTGACCGTCGTGAAATCGAAATAGAACGCTGCTGTGATTGAATCGTAGAAGTGCTTGAGATAAACATCTTCTTCATCCGTGATCGCCGTCAGGTTCATCTTTTCGTTCCACTCGACGAGCAGTTCATAATACCGTTTGAATTGATGCAACTGATGTTCTGAGACCTCAAGTCCCTGTGTTGCCAATGCTGTTACGAATTGCTGTTGGTTCATCTCGTTCACTCCGCAGTCAATGCGTATTGGCCTTGTTCGATATAGACAAGCAGAATCGAGATATCAGACGGGTTAACCCCTGAGATCCGGGATGCTTGTCCGATCGAGAGCGGACGCACTTGGTTTAGTTTTTGTTTCGCTTCAATCGCTAATCCACTGATCGCATCGTAATCGAGACGATCCGGAATCCGTTTTTGCTCCATCCGCATCATTTTTTCGACTTGATCGAGTTGTTTATCGATGTAGCCGGCATATTTGACTTGGATTTCGACTTGTTCTGCTGCTTCTGCAGACAATGGTGTTTCTGGTGGTGTCATTTGCGCGATCATCGCATACGTGATTTCTGGACGTTTCAGCAACGTGATCGCATGCAGGGCTTCCTTGAGTGGTGACGCACCGATTGCTTCAAGCTGTGCATTTACGTCTGGTGTCGCTTTGATGACGACCTTCTCAAGACGTTTCATCTCAAGACGGATTTGCTCTTGCTTATCGAGTAACTTCGCTTGGCGCTCTTCCGAGATCAACCCGAGTTCATGTCCGATTTCCGACAGACGGAGATCCGCATTATCATGACGGAGCAACAACCGGTACTCGGCGCGTGACGTCAAGAGACGGTATGGTTCGTTCGTACCTTTCGTGACGAGATCATCGATCATGACACCGATATAGCCTTGTGAACGTGACAAGATAAGTGGTTCTTTGCCTTGGACTTGTAGGCCGGCATTGATCCCTGCCATGATCCCTTGTCCTGCTGCTTCCTCATAACCACTTGTTCCGTTGATTTGACCCGCTGTGAACAAACCAGGAACACGTTTTGTCTCGAGCGTTGGCCAAAGTTGTGTCGGAACAACGGCATCGTACTCAATCGCATAACCAGGACGCATCATTTCAGAATTCTCAAGCCCTGGAATCGAGCGGAGAATATCGTGTTGGACGTCTTCCGGCAAGCTTGTTGATAACCCTTGGACGTAGACTTCTTCCGTATCGCGACCTTCTGGCTCAAGGAAGATTTGGTGACGCGGTTTATCGTTGAACCGGACGACCTTATCTTCGATCGATGGGCAATAACGTGGACCTGTTCCTTTGATCATCCCAGAGAACATCGGGGAGCGGTGTAAGTTCGCATCAATCAACTGATGCGTATACTCCGTCGTATACGTCAACCAGCACGGAATTTGTTCCGTGATCATCTGAGTCGTTTCATGACTAAATGGAAGTGCCACTTCGTCACCTGGTTGAATCTCGGTCTTCGAATAATCGATCGTTTTCCCGTCGATTCGTGGTGGTGTCCCTGTTTTGAAGCGTGCGAGCTCGAATCCGAGTTCTTCAAGATGTTTCGATAGATTGATCGACGGCATCTGATTGTTCGGACCACTCTCGTAAGACAATTCACCGATGATGATTTTTCCGCGCATGAACGTTCCGGTCGTGATGATGACCGCTTTTGCCCGATACTCTGCCCCTGTATTCGTGACGACACCGACGCAGCGTCCTTCGTCGTCAATTAACAACCGTTCAACGAGCGCTTGACGTAAAAGCAAATTCGGCTCATCCTCGAGCGCTTTTTTCATCCGGTTTTGATATTCGAATTTATCTGCCTGTGCCCGTAATGCACGCACGGCAGGACCTTTTGACGTGTTTAACATTTTCATTTGAATATACGTTGCATCGATCGCGCGTGCCATTTCACCACCGAGCGCATCGATTTCCCGAACGACGATCCCTTTTGCTGGACCACCGATCGACGGGTTGCAATACATGAATCCAACCATATCGGGATTCATTGTCAACATGACCGTTTTCGAGCCCATTCGTGCCGCAGCAAGAGAGGCTTCGATGCCGGCATGTCCGGCTCCGACGACGATGACGTCGAATTCACCTGCTTGATAAGCCATAGTACTGGTTCCTCCTTCTTATTCCACACGCAGTCGTCTCGAATTATTTCCCGAGACAGAACTGCGAAAACAACTGATCCAATAAACTATCCTGTGCTGTATCACCATTGATTTCGCCGAGCGTGTCCCATGCCCGTCGTAAATCGATCTGTACCATGTCGATCGGCATCGCTGCTTCTGCTGCACCGAGGGCATCTTCAATCATTTGACTCGCTCGTTTGATCAGTTGGATGTGACGCGCATTTGAGACGTACGTCATATCCTGACTCTCGACACCCTGTTCAAAGAACAGACTCGCAATCGCTGCTTCGAGATCGTTGACGCCTGCTTCTTCGAGCAAGGATGTCGTGACGATTGGTCGACCATCCGCAAGCTCCGTGACACGTGCTAAGTCAATCTGTTGCGCCAAGTCACTCTTGTTGACGATGATGATCGCGTTCATCCCTTTGATTGCTTCAAACAGCAAGACGTCCTCATCCGTCAGAATATCATTCCCGTTGAGGACGAGTAAGATTAAATCGGCCGTCTTCAAAGCCTGACGCGACTTTTCAACACCCATCCGTTCGACGATATCTTCCGTCTCGCGAATCCCTGCCGTATCAATCAACTTCAACGGTACACCGCGAACATTGACGTACTCCTCGATCGTATCGCGCGTCGTTCCCGCGATATCCGTGACGATGGCCTTTGCTTCTTGCACCAATGTGTTGAGCAAAGACGACTTTCCGACGTTCGGACGACCGATGATCGCTGTGGATAACCCTTCGCGCAAGATTTTTCCTTGGCGTGCCGTTGTTAATAACTCTGCCAAAATCGCGCGGACAGCACCAGCATCACGTTCGACGATCTGTTGTGTCATCTCTTCTGCATCGTATTCCGGGTAATCGATGTTGACTTCAATCGCAGCAATCGTCTGTAACAATTGTTGACGTAAGTCTTGGACGAGTTTTGAGAGACGTCCTTCAATCTGACTGACGGCGACATGCATCGCTCGGTCCGTCTTCGCCCGGATCAGATCCATGACGGCTTCCGCTTGTGATAAATCGATTCGTCCGTTCAAGAACGCACGTTTCGTAAATTCACCAGGTTCCGCCAGCCGGACTTCCGGTTGGGCGAGGATGAGTTCGAGGACACGATTGACCGCGACGACTCCTCCATGACAATTCAATTCGATGACATCTTCACGTGTAAACGTCTTTGGTGCGCGCATGACACTCACCATTACTTCATCGACGACACGGTCCGCCTCATGGTCGACCAATTTCCCGTAATGAATCGTATGGGTTGGTACTTCCGTCAAGCGGTTGCTCCCTTTGTAAACACGGTCGGCTACAGCGACTGCATCAGGACCTGATAAGCGCACGATCGCAATCGCCCCTTCTCCCATCGGCGTCGAAATCGCGGCAATCGTATCAAATTCCATCATCCGTTCTTCCACCTCGTTTTTCTTCTGTCTTTTTATGAGTATTTAATCCTTAATCGTTGCAATGGGTATAACGAAACAACTATACACGAAATGACGCAAAAGAAAAAGAGCGACACTCTGTCAAAACAAAGCGTCGCTCTTCACGTATTAGCGTTTCTTTTTCGATTTTTTAGGAGCCGGAGCTGCTTGTGCCGCTTCTTTTTCACGTTTAGCAGCCATTGTCGCTTCCGTCTGCAACTTAATCTTTTCACGCATTGGCTTCATGATGACGATCGTGACGATGATCGAGAAGATGTAACCGACAACCCAGTAAAGCGAAAGGGCAGATGGGAGTGTAACACCCATGATGAAGATCATGATCGGGAAGACATAGAGCATGATTTTCATTTGTGGATTGTCTTCTTGACCTGCCATCGAGATCTTTTGTTGCAGATACGTCAGTACCGCAGACATGATCGGCAAGATGAAGAATGGATCTGGTTTCCCAAGGTCGAACCAGAGGAATGTGTGTTGGAAAATAGCCGGTGTGTAGATGATCGCGTTGTAGAACGCAATCAAGATCGGCATTTGGATCAAGATCGGTAAACAGCCTGCAAGCGGGTTGACGTTATGCTCTTGGTAGAGCTTCATCATTTCCTGTTGCAACTTCTGTTGTGTCTCTTGGTCTTTTGAGCTGTATTTCTCACGAAGCTTCATCATTTCCGGTTGAATGACTTGCATTCCACCCATACTCTTCGTTTGTTTAATCATCAATGGAAGGATGACAAGACGAACGAGAAGTGTCGTAATGATGATTCCAATACCGTAATCACCGCTAAAGAACTGTGAAATCTCACGAATCAACCACGCCATCGGCCAAACGAAGTAATGTTTCCAAAAACCTTCTGTGTCTGCTGTGATCGGTTCACCAGTACCATACGAACTAGGTGTACAGCCGGATAATACGATCGCGAGCACGGACATGAGTCCGAGAGTTAACCAAATCTTAGTTCTCTTGTTCATAATTCCTCCTAGAAATTGTTTACGCTTTGTCGAACGCCATCTTCTTCTATAGTAAGGCAAGGAAAGGGAGCGCCGTACAAATCAACAGGATGCATTGCTACGATTCATTTTTTTGATCGCATCCAGACACCGGAACGTTTAAGCACGTGACGGAGACTGTCAGCCACTTCTTGCGCGGTCATCTTCGCGGCCGGATTGCGCGCGATGATCACCAAATCATAATTCGGGGCAATCGAGGCTTCATGCTGCTGGCATGCTTCCCGAAGATACCGTTTCACCTGATTCCGGACGACGGCATTCCCGATT
Organism: Exiguobacterium sp. U13-1; assembly: GCF_001750115.1. Classification (NCBI taxonomy): domain Bacteria; kingdom Bacillati; phylum Bacillota; class Bacilli; order Caryophanales; genus Exiguobacterium; species Exiguobacterium sp. U13-1. The sequence goes on from NZ_CP015731.1 coordinate 426,380, forward strand.
TTCTTACTGACGGATAAACCAACCCGAAAGTGAGTCTGTTGCTCCTTTTTCAAGGCATACACGACAAATTGCCGATTTGCGACAGAGGCTCCTTTAGTAAACACCGCTTGGAACTCCTTGTCTTTCTTGACGCGGTATTCCTTCTTCACCTTATTCACACTCCATCCTGACACTACGAAAATTCGTCGTCTCTCATCATATCATAGAATAAACATGCGACGCGATAGGGCGCATGTGACAAAAGCACGAACACACGAAAAAACATAAAAAAAAATCACCTCGGATCATGCCCGAAGTGATGGATGCATCAATGCATTAGACAGTCAAGGCTTTGCGGCCCTTAAGACGGCGAGCAGCCAAGATACGGCGGCCACTCTTCGTAGCCATACGCGCACGGAATCCGTGAACTTTTTTACGCTTACGGTTGTTTGGGTTGAAAGTTGGTTTCATTCGTCTGCACCTCCTTTAAAAGATCTTTATAACCAATTGTTATTTTCTACTTTAAGGCAGTCTTGTACATTATATAAACTGATTGTGGCATTGTCAATGAAAGTTCAGAAGATTTCTTGTCCTGCTTAAGGGATTTTTGGTTTGAAAACAGGCAATAGGATTCGACTGCGCAAACTCTATTACGCGATAGAATGCATATGGATCATGGAGGGGATGTTTGTAGACTTATCCACCTATCCACAGACTTATCCACATTATCCACACTTTCCGTGGATAACTCTTCACTTTGTCTACAATAGTATTTTTTAAAATCGACGTCAATCCTCGATTTTCGATTCCTTTTTTCGTCCTCTTTTGTATTTTGTGAATAACTCTTTTTCAACGCTTCCTCTTTCGAAAAGTTATCCACCTCTTATCCACAATTTATCCACACTATCCACAGCTTGTGGGTAACTACCTGTGGACGGTTTAATTTACTTGTGGATAAATCATTCCAACCATTGCCAGAGCTCATTTCTTTTGATACACTAATTGTGCATAACATGATCCTGATCGTTCAGGACAAAACAAGTTATACACACCCTGTGGATAACGTTATACACAGATTCAACCGCCTGTGGATAACGTTATCCACAGTTTTTACGTTATGGGGATAAGTCGAGTTTCTTCATTAACTTTGTCTGTGTATAAGCCTGTGTACAAAAATTTTCTATCTTGATAAAAAAAGGGGGGTATTTATGAAAAACGCTGCCGAACTTTGGCATAATGTCTTATCTGTGATCGAGGAAGAGGAACGAACACCGAAAGCTAGTTATGATATGTGGTTGAAATCCACAGAAGGCGTCACGCTAAATGGAACGACACTACTCGTTTCAGCACCAGCTGCATTTACGGTGACATGGCTCGAGCGCCAGTACTTATCTTTACTCGAAGACACAGTTGAGGAAGTAACAGGAAGCCGACTCGATATTCAGTTCATTGAAGAGGGACAAGCGAAGAAAATGCTCGATCGACAAGAAGAGGAACGTGTTGAGGCAACACCGACTCCGAAATCGCGTCCATCGAACATGCGGAGACCAACAGAGGAATTGACGATGAGTGAACTCGGACAATTAAATGAGAAGTATACGTTCGATACATTCGTCATCGGATCGGGGAACCGTTTTGCGCATGCCGCTTCACTTGCTGTTGCGGAAGCGCCTGCTAAAGCATACAATCCGCTTTTTATCTATGGTGGCGTTGGTCTTGGCAAAACCCATCTGATGCATGCCATCGGACAGTACGTTCAAGATCAAAATCTCGGGACACGGATTGCCTATGTCTCTTCTGAACGCTTTACGAATGACTTCATTAACTCCATCCGTGATAATAAAACGGTTGAGTTTCGAAATAAATACCGTAATATCGATGTTCTCTTAATTGATGACATCCAGTTCCTTGCGGGCAAAGAACAGACACAAGAAGAGTTTTTCCATACTTTTAATGCGCTGCATAACGACCAAAAACAAATCATCATCTCAAGTGACCGACCGCCAAAAGAGATTCCAACGCTTGAAGATCGACTTCGTTCCCGTTTTGAATGGGGACTGATCACCGATATCACGCCACCGGATCTCGAGACACGGATTGCGATCTTACGGAAAAAAGCGAATGCGGAGCAGCTTGATGTCTCAAACGAAGTCATGCTCTACATCGCAAGTCAAATTGATACAAACATTCGTGAGCTCGAAGGGGCGTTAACCCGCGTCATCGCTTATGCGAATCTCGTCGGGCGACCAATCGATCCAAATGTTGCTGCAGAAGCCTTGCATAACATCATGCCAGTCGCTGAACCGCGTAAAGTCACGATTCGTGACATCCAGGAGTCGGTTAGTAAGCACTTCAATTTACCGTTTGATGATCTTAAGGCGAAGAAACGGACGAAATCGATTGCCTTCCCACGTCAAATCGCGATGTATCTTTCGCGTGAGATGACAGAGAGCTCATTACCGAAGATTGGGGAGGAATTCGGGGGACGTGACCATACGACCGTCATCCATGCCCATGAAAAGATCAGTATGTTGATCAAATCGGACGGGGAAACCGGAAAAGTCATTGAACAAATCAAGCATGAGTTGAAGCATTCATAAAACTGTGGATAAACATGTGGATAAAGTAGGGTAGTTATCCACAACTTATCCACACCGTTTTTGGCTTTATATCAAGTTATCCACCGACTTATCCACACTATCCACAGCCCCTAAGACTATTATTAAAAAAATATATTATTATGTTATGATGGGCGCATGCCCATTATTTTCGAGAGGAGTCTAACGACGATATGCATATCACCATTCAACGCGAAGCTTTAATCCAAGCAGTACAAGATGTAGCCAAAGCGGTCTCATCCCGCACGACGATTCCGATTCTGACAGGGATCAAACTCGAAGCTCATGGAGATGGCATGACGCTGACAGGAAGCGATACAGAAATCTCGATTGAACGGACGATCTATGCAGAGGAGAATGGAACATCTTATGTCACGGTTCACCGTGCTGGTAGTGTCGTCTTGAATGCCCGCTTCTTCGGTGATATCGTCAAAAAGATGCCAAAAGACGAAGTCACACTCGAAGTCTCACCGAACTTCATGACACGGATTCAGTCAGGAACAGCGGAATTCCATTTGAACGGTCTTGATCCAGATGAATTCCCACGCCTTCCACAAGTCGATGGCGGACAACGTTTCCGTTTACCGGCTGATCTCTTACGTTCGATGATTCGCCAAACAAGCTTTGCTGTCGCTGTTCAAGAAACACGTCCTGTTCTGACAGGTGTGAACTTCTCAGCTGATAAAGGCATCTTGACGTGTGTCTCAACAGATAGTCACCGTTTAGCCCTTCGTCGTGCACAGTTCGAGACAGATACGGACATCTCGTTCCAGAACGTCATCGTTCCAGGGAAGAGCTTAAATGAATTATCGAAGTTGCTTGGGGATGGTCATGTGGATATCACGATCACGAACCAACAAATCTTATTCAAGATGAAGCACGTCCTCTTCTTCTCGCGTCTACTCGACGGAAACTATCCGGATACATCACGTTTGATTCCAGAAGAATACCGGACAGCCGTCCGCATGAACGCGAAAGAATTGCTTCAAGCGATCGATCGCGCGTCACTGCTCGCACGTGAGGACCGTAACAACGTCATCAAGTTCGCAGCTGAAGGCACGACGGCGGTTGAGATCTCTTCACATTCGCCAGAAGTCGGAAAAGTTTCGGAGCAAGTTAGTATCCTTTCGCTTGAAGGAGAAGAGCTGAAAATCTCGTTCAACTCGAAGTACATGATGGATGCCTTGAAGGCGCTTGACGCAACAGATATCGAAATCCAGTTCACGGGTTCGATTCGTCCATTCATCTTGCACCCAGTCGATCAAGATAACGTTCTGCAACTGATTCTTCCAGTCCGGACAGCGTAAGCATCCATATAAAACACGCGACAAGACGGGTTCGATTGTTTCGACATCGGACCCGTCTTTTTCGTATACCGTATATACGTTCGGGAATTTTGCTAAATCGCCCAATGTTTAGTACAATAAAGAGTACGTCATTTATAATATGTAGGTAGGAGGAGTCAATCCATGCAAGAAATCAGAATTACAACGGAATATGTCACGTTAGGGCAGTTCTTAAAGCTATCGGATATCATCTCAAGCGGAGGACAAGCCAAACCGTTTTTAGCAGAGGTACCGATTCTAGTCAACGGCGAAGTCGATCAGCGACGTGGTCGTAAATTACGGGATGGAGACATCATTGATGTAGAAGACTACGGTCAGTTCATCATCAAGAACGAGGGCAACTAACGTGCGGCTGGATTCAGTCCGACTCAGTCATTATCGCAACTATGACGCACTCGAACTGTCATTCTCCGAAAAAACGAATGTCCTGATTGGTGAAAATGCACAAGGGAAGACGAACTTATTGGAAGCGATCTATGTTCTTGCTCTTGCGAAGTCGCACCGGACGACGCATGACAAGGAACTGATCGGGTGGGATCAGGAGACGGCGCGCGTCGAAGGACGTGTCGTCAAACGAACAGGTTCTCATGTCCAAGAGATCGTCATCTCGGGTCGCGGGAAAAAAGCAAAACTGAATCATCTAGAGCAACGACGCTTAAGTGATTATGTCGGGGCACTGAACATTGTTTTATTCGCCCCGGAAGATTTGCATATCGTCAAAGGCAGTCCACAAGTCCGCCGACGATTTCTCGATATGGAGATCGGTCAAGTCAGCCCGGTCTATCTGCATGAATTGAGTCAGTATCTGAAAGTGTTGAAGCAACGGAATGCACTGCTGAAACAACTGTCCATGAAGGGAGGAGACGAGACCTTCCTTGATATCTTGACGGAGCAGATGATTACGCTAGCCGTTAAAATCGTTCAGCGCCGCCATCATTTCATGGCCCAGCTCGAAAAGTGGGCACGACCGATTCATGATGGAATCAGTCGTGGACAGGAAGAACTCGCGCTCATCTATCGTTCGGACACATTCGGCGACGAATTACTCGATGTCGAAGGAATGACTGCGTCCTACACGCGGAAGTTTGGTAAAATAAAAGAAAATGAAATCCGAAGAGGAGTTACGTTGTTTGGACCACATCGGGATGACTTCGAGATGGAAGTCAATGGACGAAACGTTCAAACGTATGGTTCACAAGGACAACAACGAACTGCAGCTCTCTCGTTAAAACTTGCGGAGATCGAATTGATCCACGAGGAAGTAGGGGAATATCCGCTTCTTCTACTCGACGATGTCTTATCCGAGCTTGATGATCATCGTCAAACACATTTGCTCGATACGATGCAACAAAAGGTCCAGACGATCCTGACGACGACAAGCGTCGACGGGATTGCGCATGAAACGATCAACCAAGCGAAGTTGTTCCACGTGAAACAAGGAACGGTCGATTTGGAAGAGACATCATATAAAGAAACAGTAGGTGAGAAAACCGATGAGTAATCATGAAGATATGGAATTGGAACAAGGGTACGGTGCCGATCAGATTCAAGTACTTGAAGGATTAGAAGCAGTACGTAAACGTCCAGGGATGTATATCGGCTCGACGGCATCAAAGGGTCTCCATCACCTCGTATGGGAGATCGTCGATAACTCGATCGATGAGGCGCTCGCAGGGTACTGTGACACGATCAAGGTCACGATCGAACCAGGGAACTCGATCTTAGTCGAGGATAACGGACGTGGTATTCCAGTCGACATTCAAGAGAAGATGGGTCGTCCTGCCGTTGAGGTCATCCTAACAGTCCTCCACGCCGGTGGTAAGTTCGGCGGCGGCGGATATAAAGTATCGGGTGGACTACACGGTGTTGGGGCTTCGGTCGTTAACGCTCTGTCGACGAAACTTGAAGTATTCGTCAAACGGAACGAGAAGCTGTATTACCAAGCGTATCATCGCGGTGTACCAGCGCAAGATCTCGAAGTAATCGGAACATCAGAAGAGACAGGAACGACGATTCGTTTCTTCCCAGACGGTGAGATTTTCCAAGAGACGCTCGAGTATGACTATGATTTGCTAGCGACACGCCTGCGGGAACTTGCTTTCTTAAACAAAGGCTTGAAGATCATCATCACGGACGATCGTGCGGATGAGCCGATGACGCGTAGCTTCCACTACGAAGGTGGGATCAAGTCTTACGTCGAACACTTGAACCGTTCAAAAGAAGTCGTTCATGCGGAACCCGTCTATGTACACGGAACAAAAGACGGCATTGAAGTTGAAGTCGCACTTCAATACAACGATGGATTTGCTTCAAACATCTACTCGTTCACGAACAACATTCCGACACATGAAGGTGGTACGCACGAGACCGGCTTCAAGACGGCTTTGACACGGGTCATCAATGACTACGCGAAGAAGTTCGGTTTGATGAAGGATGCAGACGGTACGTTATCCGGTGAGGACGTGCGTGAAGGAATGACAGCGATCGTTTCTGTCAAACACCCGAACCCGCAGTTTGAAGGACAGACGAAGACGAAACTTGGTAACTCCGACGCACGTACGGTCACGGATTCACTCTTCTCTGGTGCGTTTGAGCAGTTCATGCTTGAAAACCCGACGAACGCACGCGCAATCGTCGAAAAAGGGATGATGGCGTCGCGCGCCCGTATGGCAGCGAAACGAGCACGTGAACTGACACGCCGTAAAGGTGTTCTCGAAGTCAGCTCGCTTCCAGGTAAACTGGCTGACTGTTCATCACGCGATGCGTCGATTTCTGAATTGTACATCGTTGAGGGTGACTCAGCGGGTGGTTCTGCGAAATCCGGACGCGATCGTCATTTCCAAGCGATCTTACCGATTCGCGGTAAAATCTTGAACGTTGAGAAAGCACGTCTCGATAAGATTCTTGGTAGCAATGAGATCCGAACGATCATCACGGCACTCGGAACAAGTATCGGTTCTGAGTTCAATATCGAAAAAGCACGCTATCACAAAGTCATCATCATGACCGATGCTGATGTCGATGGTGCCCACATCCGGACACTCTTGTTGACGTTCTTCTACCGTTACATGCGTCCGCTTGTCGAGCATGGGTATGTCTATATCGCTCAGCCACCGCTATACGGTATCAAGCAAGGGAAGAACATCACGTACGTGCATAACGAACGTGAATTGACAGAGGCGCTCGCAGCGCTTCCTGAAAACGCACGGTACGACATTCAGCGTTACAAAGGTCTTGGGGAGATGGATCCAGAGCAGCTTTGGGAAACAACGATGGATCCAAGTGGTCGTCAAATGTTACGTGTCGAGCTTCAAGATGCGATCGAAGCGGATGAAGTCTTCGATATCTTGATGGGAGATCAAGTCGAACCACGACGCGACTTCATTCAATCACACGCGCATTACGTCAAGAACCTGGATATTTAACGCTGAACAGAGAGGGTGGCCAGAAGCATGTCCGAACAAAATCACGGAATCATCAAGGATATTAATATCAGTCAAGAGATGCGTACGTCCTTCATGGACTACGCGATGAGCGTCATCGTCGCACGTGCTCTTCCGGACGTACGGGACGGCTTAAAACCCGGACACCGCCGGATTCTCTATGCGATGAACGACCTCGGTATTCGTGCCGATAAACCACATAAAAAGTCTGCCCGTATCGTCGGGGAAGTCATCGGTAAGTATCACCCGCACGGGGATTCTGCTGTCTATGACACGATGGTCCGCATGGCGCAAGACTTCAGCTACCGTTACGAACTCGTCGATGGACACGGAAACTTCGGTTCTGTCGATGGTGACTCGGCGGCAGCGATGCGATATACGGAAGCCCGTATGTCAAAAATCGCGATGGAGATCGTTCGCGATATCAACAAAAACACAGTTGATTTCAAAGATAACTACGATGGTTCGGAACGCGAACCGGAAGTTTTACCGTCACGCTTCCCGAACTTGCTCGTCAACGGGTCGAGCGGGATTGCGGTCGGGATGGCAACAAACATTCCACCGCATCAGTTAGGTGAGGTCATCGATGGTGTCTTGGCACTGTCTCACGATCCCGAAATCACGATCCAAGAACTGATGCAGCACATTCCGGGACCTGATTTCCCGACAGCTGGTGAAATTCTCGGACGGAGTGGGATTCGTCGTGCTTATGAAACAGGACGTGGCTCGATCATCGTCCGTGCGAAAGCTGAAATCGAACAGACGAAAAAAGACCGGGAACGGATCATCGTGACGGAGTTGCCTTATCAGGTCAACAAAGCCCGCCTCGTTGAAAAGATTGCCGATCTCGTCCGCGAGAAAAAGATCGAAGGCATCACCGATTTACGGGATGAGTCAGATCGTCGCGGTATGCGCATCGTCATGGAAGTCCGTCGTGACGCCAATGCGAGCGTCATCTTAAATAACTTGTATAAACAGACGTCGATGCAAACGACGTTCGGTGTCAACATGCTTGCGATCGTCGGCGGACGTCCGAAAACATTGACGCTCAAGGAAATGCTTTATCATTACCTCGAGCATCAAAAAGAAATCGTGCGTCGTCGCACACAGTTTGATCTCGAAAAAGCAGAAGCACGTGAACATTTGCTCGCTGGTTTACGGATTGCACTCGATCATTTGGATGAAGTCATTCAAATCATTCGCGGGAACCGGACAGCAGACGCAGCACGTGAACAATTGATGGAGCGTTTTGCATTATCTGAGAAACAATCACAAGCGATTCTCGATATGCGTCTGCAACGCCTGACAGGTCTTGAACGGGAGAAAATCGAAGCAGAATATGACGAAATCATGCAATTGATCGCGGAATTGAACCGCATCCTTGCGAGTGAAGAAGTCTTGCTTGATTTGATCCGGACAGAACTCGAGGAGTTGAAAGAACGTTTCAACGACGAACGTCGGACGGAAATCCGCATGGACCACATCGAATTCGAAGACGAAGATTTGATTCCGGAACAGGATATCATCATCACGTTGACAAGCAGTGGCTACATCAAACGGATGACGACGGATTCGTACCGGACACAACGCCGCGGCGGACGTGGGGTTCAGGGAATCGGAACGAACGACGAGGATTACGTCACGCGTCTCTTGTCTTGTTCGACGCACGATACGATCCTATTCTTTACGAACCGCGGAAAAGTCTACCGGATTCGTGGATATGAAGTACCGGAGATGAGTCGGACATCCAAAGGTGTACCGATCATCAACCTCATCCAAATCGAACGCGACGAAAAGGTCGAGACGATGATTCCAGTCAACTTCAAACGTTATCTCGAGGAGCAACAAGCAACTGAAGCACCTGTCGAGGTGATTGAGGGAGAGATTGAAGAGACGGAAGAAACGCTCGAAACAGAAGAAGTCGTTCAAGATGAGCAAAAATCACTAATCTTCATGACACGTAAAGGACGCGTCAAACGTTCACCGTTGTCTGCATATGCGCGAATCAACAAAAACGGTTTGATCGCGATTCGATTGTTTGAAGACGATGAGTTGACATCGGTTCGTCTCGCATCGACGGACGATGAAGTCTTTGCTGTTTCGACAAGCGGGAAAGCGATTCGTTTCCCAATCACGAATGTCCGCTCGATGGGACGTGGCGCTCGTGGGGTTAAAGCGATGACATTACGCCCAGACGATTTTGTCGTCGGGATGGAACTTGCACGTGATGCACAAGATGTTCTTGTCATTACGGAAAAAGGATTCGGTAAACGAACACCGATGACCGAGTTCCGTAGTCAGTCTCGTGGTGGTAAAGGATTGATCGCGAGTAAGGTGACGGATCGCGTCGGTCAAATCGTTGCCATGCGAATCGTTGATGTCGATGATGACATCATGATCATGACAGAGAGTGGTATCGTCATTCGGACAGACTCGCAATACATTTCACGTGTCGGTCGCAATACCCAAGGGGTGAAGGTCATTCGAATTGAAGAAGGTGACCGTGTTGCAACGGTTGCGAAACTGAAACGCGAAGAGACTGATGAAACGGAAGAAGACACGGATCTTGTAGTAGAAGAGAATGTAGTCGAATCGGATGCTTCAGAAGAAGCGGAAGAGTAAGCAAGACGTCAGCAAGGAAGCAGCAGAGTGATACTACTCTGCTGCTTTTATCTACATATATAGAAAGAAGAGAAAGGAACGAAGCGATATGCGAGTGGCAAGTGACCAATTACGCATCGGGGATCGTTTGACTGAATCCATCTACTTACATACGGATCATCCGATCGTAGAAGCAGGGAAAAAAATAGGAACCGATGAGTTACGACGAATCCAACGATTCTTAATCAAGGAAGTCGTCATTGAGAATCGACCTGATTTCGGTGCAGATGAAGAAGTACAGATTGAAACGGTTGAAGCCCATGTGGAACATCCCTTTGAAGAATTCATTCGCTTTTACAATAAAGTCTTCATGTCATGGGAACAAGGAATGAAGCCGAATGTATACGAAGCATTGAGCTGGGTCAAACAGTCCGTTCCAGAACGAATTACGAGACAAGATGTCTTACCATTCTTCCTAGAGCGGGGAACGGAAGCTTATACCGTTCGACATGCCATCTATCGAGGGACAGTCGCCCAAATGCTGGCGGAAGCAGTCGGGAAAGAACGAAAAATGATTCATGAGCTGTGGACGGCATCCTATTTTGCAGATTACGGATTAGCGCGGATCATGGAATGGCGTCACACGAAACGATATGAAGCGATGCAACAAGAAATTTTTCAACGTCACCCGGCAATGGCATATCAAGCATTGCAAAAGGAGACGATTATCTCGGATACTGTGAATCGTTTAATTGTTCAACATCATGAACGTTTAGATGGAACGGGTTACCCTTTAAAGGTAAAAGGAGATAAGATTGCAGATCATGCACGATTATTCATCGTCGCAGACGTCTTTGCTGCAATGACGAGTTGGCGTCCGTACCGGGAAGCTTATACGCCGTTTGATGCCTATCGTCATTTAAAAGCAAGACCGATGCAATATTGTTCAAAGTATGTACTATTGCTCGGACAATTACTTCTACCAATAGAAGTCGGTGATCGCGTGCTGATGAGTAACGGAAAGATTGCAACCATCACGCGAAAGAATCCAGTCTTTGATCGACCTGTCATTTCTTACGAAGAACAGGGACGGATGACGATTATTGATTTAATGGAAGAACGACAACATAGTATTATTCAGTTGATGGATTAATAGGGAAAATACAGCCTCTTGAGCCGAAATCATAAGGTTCAAGAGGCTTGTTCATGATTTTAAAAACAATTCTAAAATAAGTGTTGCACAATAATAAAACGCATGATATATTATTACATGTCCTTAACAACGACAAGCGCTTGAAACAAACGAGAAAAACAATTTCAAAAAAGTTGTTGACTTCTTGTTTCAAACTTGGTATTCTAATTGAGTCGCCAAAACAGGCGCGGACGAACTTTGAAAACTGAACGATGAGGCAAAAATCGTATTCTACGGAATACAAACATGAATGAAGCGCAAGCTTCGTCAATCGTGACTTCGGTCACAAAAACGAGCAAGTCAAACACTTCATGGAGAGTTTGATCCTGGCTCAGGACGAACGCTGGCGGCGTGCCTAATACATGCAAGTCGAGCGCAGGAAACTGACGGAACTCTTCGGAGGGAAGGCAGCGGAATGAGCGGCGGACGGGTGAGTAACACGTAAGGAACCTGCCTCAAGGATTGGGATAACTCCGAGAAATCGGAGCTAATACCGGATAGTTCAACGGACCGCATGGTCCGCTGATGAAAGGCGCTTCGGCGTCACCTTGAGATGGCCTTGCGGTGCATTAGCTAGTTGGTGGGGTAACGGCTCACCAAGGCGACGATGCATAGCCGACCTGAGAGGGTGATCGGCCACACTGGGACTGAGACACGGCCCAGACTCCTACGGGAGGCAGCAGTAGGGAATCTTCCACAATGGACGAAAGTCTGATGGAGCAACGCCGCGTGAGTGATGAAGGTTTTCGGATCGTAAAACTCTGTTGTAAGGGAAGAACACGTACGAGAGGTAATGCTCGTACCTTGACGGTACCTTACGAGAAAGCCACGGCTAACTACGTGCCAGCAGCCGCGGTAATACGTAGGTGGCAAGCGTTGTCCGGAATTATTGGGCGTAAAGCGCGCGCAGGCGGCCTTTTAAGTCTGATGTGAAAGCCCCCGGCTCAACCGGGGAGGGCCATTGGAAACTGGAAGGCTTGAGTACAGAAGAGAAGAGTGGAATTCCACGTGTAGCGGTGAAATGCGTAGAGATGTGGAGGAACACCAGTGGCGAAGGCGACTCTTTGGTCTGTAACTGACGCTGAGGCGCGAAAGCGTGGGGAGCAAACAGGATTAGATACCCTGGTAGTCCACGCCGTAAACGATGAGTGCTAGGTGTTGGGGGGTTTCCGCCCCTCAGTGCTGAAGCTAACGCATTAAGCACTCCGCCTGGGGAGTACGGCCGCAAGGCTGAAACTCAAAGGAATTGACGGGGACCCGCACAAGCGGTGGAGCATGTGGTTTAATTCGAAGCAACGCGAAGAACCTTACCAACTCTTGACATCCCATTGACCGCTTGAGAGATCAAGTTTTCCCTTCGGGGACAATGGTGACAGGTGGTGCATGGTTGTCGTCAGCTCGTGTCGTGAGATGTTGGGTTAAGTCCCGCAACGAGCGCAACCCCTATCCTTAGTTGCCAGCATTCAGTTGGGCACTCTAGGGAGACTGCCGGTGACAAACCGGAGGAAGGTGGGGATGACGTCAAATCATCATGCCCCTTATGAGTTGGGCTACACACGTGCTACAATGGACGGTACAAAGGGCAGCGAGACCGCGAGGTGGAGCCAATCCCATAAAGCCGTTCCCAGTTCGGATTGCAGGCTGCAACTCGCCTGCATGAAGTCGGAATCGCTAGTAATCGCAGGTCAGCATACTGCGGTGAATACGTTCCCGGGTCTTGTACACACCGCCCGTCACACCACGAGAGTTTGCAACACCCGAAGCCGGTGAGGTAACCGCAAGGAGCCAGCCGTCGAAGGTGGGGTAGATGATTGGGGTGAAGTCGTAACAAGGTAGCCGTATCGGAAGGTGCGGCTGGATCACCTCCTTTCTAAGGAAAACGTCCCTTACGGGACATGCCCATCGTTCAGTTTTGAGAGCTCGTCTCTCACGTCTCGCAAGAGACACTCGCACCTTGAAAACTGAAGACATCAACAAGACATCAAACTTTTTATAACCATGTCATTAGACGTGTGTTCTTAGAATACCAACGCTAGATCAAGGTATGAAGGGCGTACGGTGGATGCCTTGGCACTAGGAGCCGATGAAGGACGCGACGAACAGCGATATGCTTCGGGGAGCAGTAAGTATGCTTTGATCCGAAGATTTCCGAATGGGGGAACCCACCATCTGTAATGGGATGGGACATGTTACGTGAATACATAGCGTAGCGTGAGGCAGACCCGGGGAACTGAAACATCTAAGTACCCGGAGGAAGAGAAAGCAAATGCGATTCCCTGAGTAGCGGCGAGCGAAACGGGAACAGCCCAAACCGAAGAGCATGCTCTTCGGGGTTGTAGGACACTCTATACGGAGTCAAAAAGGAAGACAGTAGGTGAAGGACCTGGAAAGGTCGGCCGAAGAAGGTGACAGCCCTGTAGCTGAAACTGTTTTCCCTCCAGAGTGGATCCTGAGTACGGCGGGACACGTGAAACCCCGTCGGAATCCGGGAGGACCATCTCCCAAGGCTAAATACTCCCTAGTGACCGATAGTGAACCAGTACCGTGAGGGAAAGGTGAAAAGCACCCCGGAAGGGGAGTGAAATAGATCCTGAAACCGTATGCCTACAAGTAGTCAGAGCCCGTTAACGGGTGATGGCGTGCCTTTTGTAGAATGAACCGGCGAGTTACGATAACGCGCGAGGTTAAGCCGATGAGGCGGAGCCGTAGCGAAAGCGAGTCTGAACAGGGCGTTCAGTGCGTTGTCGTAGACCCGAAACCAGGTGATCTACCCATGTCCAGGATGAAGGTCAGGTAACACTGACTGGAGGTCCGAACCCACGCACGTTGAAAAGTGCGGGGATGAGGTGTGGGTAGCGGTGAAATGCCAATCGAACCTGGAGATAGCTGGTTCTCCCCGAAATAGCTTTAGGGCTAGCCTCGAGGTTGAGAGTTCTGGAGGTAGAGCACTGATTGGACTAGGGGCCCCCACAGGGTTACCGAATTCAGTTAAACTCCGAATGCCAGCAACTTATACTCGGGAGTCAGACTGCGAGTGATAAGATCCGTAGTCAAGAGGGAAACAGCCCAGACCGCCAGCTAAGGTCCCAAAGTGTATGTTAAGTGGAAAAGGATGTGGCGCTGCCTAGACAGCTAGGATGTTGGCTTAGAAGCAGCCACCATTCAAAGAGTGCGTAATAGCTCACTAGTCGAGTGGCGCCGCGCCGAAAATGTAACGGGGCTAAACATACCACCGAAGCTGCGGATTCCGTAAGGAATGGTAGGGGAGCGTTCCAAACCGCTGCGAAGCTGTACCGGAAGGAGCAGTGGAGCGTTTGGAAGTGAGAATGCCGGTGTGAGTAGCGAAAAGAGGGGTGAGAATCCCCTCCGTCGAAAGCCCAAGGTTTCCTGAGGAAGGCTCGTCCGCTCAGGGTTAGTCTGGACCTAAGCCGAGGCCGAAAGGCGTAGGCGATGGATAACAGGTTGATATTCCTGTACCGCCGATCCACCGTTTGAACAATGGGGGGACGCAGGAGGATAGTGACGCATGCGGATGGAAGTGCATGTGCAAGTTTCAAGACCGTCTGATTGGCAAATCCGTCAGGCATCAAAGTCAAGGAACGATGCGGAGTCCCGTAGGGACGTAGGTCACGATTTCACACTGCCAAGAAAAGCCTCTAGTGAGGGGGAAGGCGCCAGTACCGTAAACCGACACAGGTAGGCGAGATGAGAATTCTAAGACGCGCGGGATAACTCTCGTTAAGGAACTCGGCAAAATGGTCCCGTAACTTCGGGAGAAGGGACGCTCTACATGAGTAGAGCCGCAGTGAATAGGCCCAAACGACTGTTTAGCAAAAACACAGGTCTCTGCTAAATCGCAAGATGACGTATAGGGGCTGACGCCTGCCCGGTGCTGGAAGGTTAAGGGGATGGGTTAGCGCAAGCGAAGCTTTGAACCGAAGCCCCAGTAAACGGCGGCCGTAACTATAACGGTCCTAAGGTAGCGAAATTCCTTGTCGGGTAAGTTCCGACCCGCACGAAAGGCGTAACGATTTGGGCACTGTCTCAACGAGAGACCCGGTGAAATCATAGTACCTGTGAAGATGCAGGTTACCCGCGACAGGACGGAAAGACCCCATGGAGCTTTACTACAGCCTGATATTGAGGCTTTGTGCATGATGTACAGGATAGGCGGGAGACGTCGAGCCCGGAGCGCCAGCTTCGGAGGAGTCACCCTTGGGATACCGCCCTTCATGCATAGAGTCTCTAACTCGCAGCCGTAATCCGGCTGGAGGACCGTGTCAGGCGGGTAGTTTGACTGGGGCGGTCGCCTCCTAAACAGTAACGGAGGCGCCCAAAGGTTCCCTCAGAATGGTTGGAAATCATTCGTAGAGCGCAAAGGCAGAAGGGAGCTTGACTGCGAGACCTACAAGTCGAGCAGGGACGAAAGTCGGGCTTAGTGATCCGGTGGTTCCGCATGGAAGGGCCATCGCTCAACGGATAAAAGCTACCCTGGGGATAACAGGCTGATCTCCCCCAAGAGTCCACATCGACGGGGAGGTTTGGCACCTCGATGTCGGCTCATCGCATCCTGGGGCTGGAGTAGGTCCCAAGGGTTGGGCTGTTCGCCCATTAAAGCGGTACGCGAGCTGGGTTCAGAACGTCGTGAGACAGTTCGGTCCCTATCCGTCGTGGGCGCAGGAAATTTGAGGAGAGCTGTCCTTAGTACGAGAGGACCGGGATGGACGCACCGCTGGTGTACCAGTTGTTCCGCCAGGAGCATCGCTGGGTAGCTACGTGCGGACGGGATAAATGCTGAAAGCATCTAAGCATGAAGCCCCCTCCAAGATGAGATTTCCCTTTGAGTAATCAAGAAAGACCCCTCAGAGACGATGAGGTAGATAGGTCACGGGTGGAAGCATGGCGACATGTGGAGCTGAGTGATACTAATCGGTCGAGGCCTTGTTCTAGCAGATGCTTGTTGATGACTTCAGTTTTGAGGGCGCGAGCCCGTCGTCTGGTGACGATAGCCAAGTGGTCACACCCGTTCCCATGCCGAACACGGAAGTTAAGCACTTGAACGCCGAAAGTAGTTGGGGGCTTCCCCCTGTGAGGATAGGACGTTGCCAGGCACTTGACCGATCTGCAGATTGCAGGTCGGTCTTTTTGTGTTATGTGAAACTTCAGACTGTTCTGATTATTGGTCGAGTCATTGACATGACACACTCTGCTTGTTACCATAACATCAATATTCTTTTATAAAAGAGAAAGCGAGTGGATAACATGTGGGAGAACAAATTTGCTAAAGAGGGTTTGACGTTTGATGACGTCTTACTCGTACCCCGTCGTTCGAGTGTCTTACCGCGCGACGTTGATTTATCTGTCACGCTATGTGAAGGGATCACACTTAATATTCCGTTGATCAGTGCTGGGATGGATACCGTCACAGAAGCACCGATGGCAATCGCAATGGCACGTCAAGGTGGTCTTGGTGTCATTCATAAGAACATGTCAATGGAAGAACAAGCAGAACATGTCGATCGCGTCAAACGTTCTGAAAATGGTGTCATCACGAATCCGTTCTATTTGACGCCAGAGCGTCAAGTCTACGATGCCGAGTATTTGATGAGTAAATATCGCATCTCAGGTGTTCCGATCGTGAACAATGAAACAGAGCGCAAATTAGTAGGGATTTTGACAAACCGTGATCTTCGTTTCGTCAAGGATTACTCAACTGTCATTGAAACGGTGATGACGACTGAAGAACTCGTGACAGCAAAGGTTGGTACGTCCCTCGCTGAAGCAGAACAGATTCTCCACAAACATCGCATTGAAAAGTTACCACTCGTTGATGAGAACGGTGTATTAAAAGGATTGATCACGACAAAAGATATCGAAAAAGTCGAACAGTATCCACATGCTGCGAAAGATCAATTCGGACGCTTACTCGTCGCAGCAGCTGTCGGCGTCACAAAAGATGCTTCGACACGTGCGAAGTTCCTTGTTGATGCAGGTGTTGATGCACTCGTCGTCGATACGGCACACGGTCATTCAGAAGGTGTTCTTCTCAAAGTACGTGAACTTCGTGAAGAATATCCAAACTTACCAATCATTGCGGGTAACGTTGCGACTGCTGAAGCAACACGCGATTTGATTGAAGCGGGTGCATCTGTCATCAAAGTTGGTATCGGACCTGGTTCGATCTGTACGACACGTGTTGTCGCAGGCGTCGGTGTACCACAAATCACAGCTGTCTTCGATTGTGCGACAGAAGCACGGAAACATGGTGTCTCGATCATCGCTGATGGTGGCATCAAGTATTCTGGCGATATCGTAAAAGCACTTGCTGCTGGTGGTCACGCTGTCATGCTCGGAAGCTTACTTGCAGGAGTAGAAGAGAGCCCAGGTGAGATGGAAATCTACCAAGGACGTCAATTCAAGACATACCGTGGTATGGGTTCTGAAGCATCGATGAAACGCGGTAGCCAAGATCGTTACTTCCAAGAAGCAGACAAGAAGTTCGTTCCAGAAGGAATCGAAGGACGTGTCGCTTACCGTGGTAAACTCGGCGATTCGGTTTACCAACTCGTTGGTGGTATTCGTTCAGGTATGGGATACTGTGGTGCTGCCACGTTAGAAGAGTTGCGTGAAGAGACACAGTTCATCCGTATGACGGGCGCTGGCTTACAAGAGAGCCACCCGCACGATATTCAAATTACAAAAGAAGCATCGAACTATACACGTCAGTAAACAAAAGCCTCGTCTTTCTCTAGTAGAAAGGCGAGGCTTTTGTTCATGATGATTTATGCAAATCCCACGCGTCCATCAATAAGCGTAATCCTTCCATCAACTCTTGCTCAGAGAGACTCGCAAATCCAAGGACGATTTGAGGTGTATCGGAGAGGAGGGGTAACTGGGCGTATTGAGAAAGACCGTATACTTGGATGCCTTGTTGTTGTGCCCGCTTTACGAGCTCCTGCTCCGTCATTCCGTTCGCTACGGACACGACGACATGGAGTCCGGCACTTTCACCGGTCAATCGTAAGGCGGGAATTCGGCGAAGCGATTGGATTAAGACATCGAGTTTGCGACGATAGACTTTACGCATCCGGTTGAGATGTCGTTCAAAGTCACCCTCTTTCATGAAACGTGTCAAAATCGTTTGATCAAAGCGCGAGACACTACAGGTATAGTGTGATAGTTCTGTTTGATACCGTGCGCGTAAGACTTCGGGTAAGACCATATAACCAATCCGTAGTGAAGGCATGAGTGATTTTGAGAAAGTACTCATGTAAATCACACGATTGCTGTCCATGTTGTGCAAAGACGGAATCGATTTACCGCTGTAGCGGAATTCGCTATCGTAGTCGTCTTCGATGACAAAACGGGTCGGATCCATCGCTGCCCAGTTCAACAATTGATGTCTTCGATTGACGGACAGGATGCTACCGGACGGAAACTGATGTGCCGGTGTGACATACATGACATCGACGCTTGATTCCTGCAGTTGATCGATCCGTAATCCATTCGCATCGACACGAATCGGTTCGATCATTCGTTCATGATTCTCTAGTAAGAGGCGGGTCGTATGATAACCGGGATCTTCGATGCCGTATGTGACGTTTCGTCCTAATAAGAAAAGAACGATAGGCAACAGTTGCTCGACACCAGAACCAACAATAATCTGTTCTGGGGAACAGACGACACCACGGGAATGATAGAGATAGGTTGCAATCTCTTCGCGTAATGCTAGATCGCCTTGTGGATGACCGAGTGAGACAAGTGGATGGTGATCGGTATCGATGATGTCTTTGGCATACTTTCGCCAACGGGCGAACGGGAAAGAGACCCCTTCAATCTTACTTGGATGAAAATCATACGTAATAATTGGTTTTTCTTTGGTCGCACGCGGTTCAATGACGGGTGAGATTTTGACGTAAGCAAGTTCCTCATAGGCAAGAACAAAATAGCCTTTACGTGAGATGGATTCGACATATCCTTCTGCGACGAGTTGTTGATAGGCAAGCTCAATCGTCGTTTGACTTAAGTTCAAAAATTGACCGAGTTTTCGTTTAGATGGTAATTTCGTGCCGTACGCTAAACGACCGGCAATGATTTCGTTTCGAATCTGTTGATAAAGTTGTTCATAAAGTGGTTTTTCCTGATTACGTGTGAGTTGAAATGATAGCATGTCCATCTCGTCTAACTCCTTCTTAATAAACTGACCTGTTGAAATCATCATAAACTGATACTTTTAAAAGTGTCAACGTTTCGTATACTAAAGGGGTGAAAGTCAACCAAGGGGGAATGGATATGGAACGTCAACAAGGAACGGATCGTGTCAAACGTGGAATGGCTGAAATGCAAAAGGGTGGCGTCATCATGGATGTCGTCAATGCGGAACAAGCGAAGATTGCGGAAGCAGCAGGAGCTGTTGCAGTCATGGCACTCGAGCGTGTCCCATCTGATATTCGTCGTGACGGAGGTGTCGCACGAATGGCAGACCCGTTGATTACGGAAGAGGTACTCGGAGCGGTCTCAATTCCCGTCATGGCAAAATGCCGGATTGGTCATATCGTTGAGGCACGAGTACTTGAATCAATGGGGGTCGATTTCATCGATGAGAGTGAAGTCCTGACTCCAGCAGATGAGCAATACCATTTACTGAAGTCAGAGTTCACCGTGCCGTTCGTCTGTGGGGCACGTGATCTTGGGGAAGCCGCTCGTCGCATCGCAGAAGGAGCCGCGATGATTCGGACGAAAGGCGAGCCAGGGACTGGGAACGTCGTCGAAGCTGTTCGCCATATGCGACAAATTCAAGCACAATTGAATCAGATTTTACATGTCAGTCCAGATGAATTGATGACATTTGCGAAAGAATGGGGTGCTCCGTACGAAGTATTACGTGATATTCGGACGCAGGGACGTCTACCGGTCGTCAACTTTGCAGCCGGGGGAGTCGCGACACCAGCTGATGCCGCACTCATGATGCATCTTGGGGCAGATGGTGTCTTCGTTGGATCAGGAATCTTTAAATCAGAACACCCAGAACGTGTCGCTCGGGCGATTGTCGAAGCCGTTACGTATAAAGATGATTTTGAGCGGATTGCGTCTTTATCCAAAGGACTCGGAACAGCGATGAAAGGGATCGATGTCACATCGATGCCTTTTGAAGAACGGATGGCGACACGCGGATGGTAATCGGTATTCTGGATGTTCAAGGCGCTGTCCGTGAGCATCAACAGCAGCTTGAAGGTCTCGGTGTCGATGTCGTTCTCGTCAAACAAGCGAGCGATCTCGACGGACTCGATGGACTCGTCTTACCAGGAGGCGAATCGACCGCGATGCGTCGATTGATCGAACGTTATGCCTTGCTGGAACCGCTTCGGGAAAAAGCGACGACGTTACCGATGTTCGGGACATGTGCCGGAATGATTCTGCTCGCAACTGCTGTTGAAGCAGGACAAAGTCATCTCAACGCGATTTCGATGACGGTCCGCCGGAATGCCTTCGGTCGACAAATCGATTCGTTTGAAGGACTGTTACCGGTTGAGGGAATCGAAGAGCCGATCGAGGCAGTGTTCATTCGGGCGCCATTGATTCTGTCTGTCGGGGAGGGAACACGAGTAATCGCGAAAGTCGAAGAGCAGATTGTCGCTGTTGAGACATCGCTACATCTTGCATGTTCGTTTCATCCTGAATTGACAGAGGACGATCGCTTGCACCGCTATTTTTTACAAAAAATCAAACAGCGGCAGTCCGTCCGTTCATAAAGCGTGGAAGCATCTGACAGGTTCTACTGTCAGGTGCTTCTTTTGTGCTACACTATTCGTAAAACGAATGATTGAGTGAAGGAGAGACACGATGAAACGAATCATACTACTCTGTTTAAGTGTACTGCTAGTCGTAGGATTTCCTACAGCGGGACAAGCAGCACCTTCGATTCAAGCAGAGTCTTACATAATGGCCGATGCGGTCACAGGGAAAATCCTCCTTCAATCGGAGGCGGATGTTTCGTTGCCTCCTGCTTCGATGACGAAGCTGATGACGTTGTACCTCGTCAGACGACAAATCGAATTGAAAAAACTGACGTGGGATCAAAAAATCACGCCGAGTGCAAAAGCTTTAAAGCTTGCGAAGACGTCCGGAATCGCGCGTGTTCCAGTTAAAGCCAAAACATACACGGTTCGCGAGATGTATAATGCGGCGTTCATCAAATCGGCTAATGATGCAGCGGTCATGCTAGCCGAAACTG
Source organism: Exiguobacterium sp. U13-1 (assembly GCF_001750115.1). Classification (NCBI taxonomy): domain Bacteria; kingdom Bacillati; phylum Bacillota; class Bacilli; order Caryophanales; genus Exiguobacterium; species Exiguobacterium sp. U13-1. The sequence continues at coordinate 447,793 of NZ_CP015731.1, forward strand.
TCGCCGGTTCAGAAGCGACGTTCGTTGAAAAGATGAATGAGACTGCAAAACAGTTCGGGATGAACGACACGGAGTATGCGAATGCATCTGGTCTAGATGCTGTCGATGCAACCCTTCCAGGAACGAATTTGATGACAGCGACCGATATCGCCTTACTCGTCATTCGCTATATCAAGGATTACCCAGATGTCCTCGATGTGACGAATAAAACACAGATGAAACTTGATGGAGAGGTCTTGAACAACTCGAATAAGATGCTGGCGAAGGAAAAATTCGCATATGCCGGCATGCGGGGGATGAAGACCGGAACGACTGATTTAGCAGGTTACTGCTTCGCCAGTGTAACGACACGGGATAATATGACGCTTGTCACGGTCGTCATGCGAACGGATTCCGATCAAGCCCGTTTCAAGGAAACGAAAAAGCTGCTCGACTATGGTTTTGCGACGTTTGAGCCGTTGACGTATTACGGAAAAGGCGAACGGATCAAAGACGTTCTTCCGATTAAAGGGGCAACCGTCCGAAAGCTAGACGTCGTCACGGACGGTTCGTTATACGTTACGGTCTTAAAACAAGCGGAGACGAGGGAACCACGGTTCGACTTCTCAAAAACAACGGCTCCCGTGACGAAACAAGAAATCGTCGGTACGGTGCAGGTCGCGGACGATGGGATCTATCTACCAGGATTTGAGACACCTCGCGTGAATTTGTATAGCGCGACTGCCGTTCCACTTGCGAGTGTTCCGACGCGTCTCGTCCGCGCTTGGACGGCTTGGTCAAAGCAAATTGAACAAGCGATTCAACAATCGACTCTTGTCAACTTCCAAGGCGATGGTGTAAAGTAAGACTAATCTCATAAAGATGCTATGAACGGACCAAGTAGATGTATCGATACTGTTAAGAGAGCTAGTGGGTGGTGTGAACTAGTCAGATCGATGGATTGAATCGAGCCGGATCGCACACCTTGCGAACAAGGTGCGGGTACGCCCGTTATCGCGTCTTAAGTTGGCTAGATATGTCTAGCAATGAGGGTGGCAACGCGGATCCAGGTGATTCGTCCCTTTTCGGTAGGAATACCGGAAAGAGACGAGTCGCCTTTTTTTATGACATAAAGGAGGAATTACAGATGATTGATATTAAACGATTACGCCAAGATTTTGACGCCATTCAAGAAAAGTTAGCGCACCGAGGAGAGGACTTAACGGACATGAACCGTTTCCTCTCACTTGATGAGAAGCGTCGAAAACTGATTGCGCGGACAGAAGTGTTGAAAGCAGAACGAAATGAAGCGACGAAAAAAATTGCTGAACTCAAGCGCAATAAGGAAAACGCGGATGAAGCAATCGCTGCGATGCGTAGTGTCGGAGACGAGATCAAGACACTTGACGACGAGTTACGTGAAGTCGAAGCGACATTGAACCAGCTTCTCCTCGGTATCCCGAACATTCCACATGACAGCGTACCAGTCGGTTCTTCTGAAGACGATAACGTCGTCGTGCGTGAAGTTGGTGACAAACCAGCGTTTGACTTTGAAGCAGTTCCACACTGGGATTTGATGGAGCAATTAAAAATCGTCGACGTCGAGCGTGCCGGAAAAGTCACAGGTAGCCGTTTCGTTTTTTACCGCGGAGCCGGTGCACGTCTTGAGCGGGCATTGATCAACTTCATGATGGACCTCCATCAAGATCAGCACGGCTACACAGAAATCTTGCCACCACTCATGGTCAACCGTGACTCTATGACAGGAACAGGGCAACTGCCGAAGTTCGAAGAGGATGCGTTTAAAGTCGAAGAGACGAACTACTTCCTCGTACCGACAGCAGAAGTTCCGGTGACGAACATGCACCGTGAAGAAATCCTAACTGCAGATCAGTTACCGATCGGTTATGCGGCGTACAGCCAATGTTTCCGTTCAGAAGCAGGTTCTGCCGGACGCGATACGCGCGGTTTGATCCGTCAGCACCAATTCAATAAAGTTGAACTCGTTCGTTTCGTCAAACCAGAAGAATCTTACGAGCAACTTGAATTGTTAACAGGACAAGCGGAAACGGTCTTGAAAAAGCTAAAGCTTCCGTATCAAGTGTTGAGCATGTGTACAGCTGATCTCGGATTCACGGCTGCGAAGAAATACGACATCGAAGTCTGGATGCCAAGCCAAGGCGTTTATCGTGAAATCTCTTCTTGTTCAAACTTTGAAGATTTCCAAGCACGCCGGGCACAAATCCGTTTCCGCCGCGAAGCGAACGCAAAACCAGAATTCGTTCATACGTTAAACGGTTCTGCCCTTGCAGTCGGTCGGACAGTTGCTGCGATCTTAGAGAACTACCAGCAAGCGGATGGATCAGTTGTTATTCCAGAAGTGCTTCGTCCATACATGGGTGGTCTTGAAGTGATTCAAGCTTAAGTCAGAAGGGGGAGTAATCCCCCTTTCTGTATTTTAAAAAGTTTTTTTAGAAAAGGTCTTTACACGTTAAAAGGCAGATGCTATCATAATTAATGTCAGGAAAACAGACAGGTCATCATTGATCTGGTAAGAAGTACGGAGGCGTACTCAAGTGGTTTAAGAGAACGGTCTTGAAAACCGTCAGGCGGCGAAAGCCGTGCGTGGGTTCGAATCCCACCGCCTCCTCCATTTTTATTTTTTGACAACGACATGCACGTTTTATAGCTTGGAGGCGTACTCAAGTGGTTTAAGAGAACGGTCTTGAAAACCGTCAGGCGGCGAAAGCCGTGCGTGGGTTCGAATCCCACCGCCTCCTCCACTTCTTTTTTTTTACCCAAAAATAAATATAATCATGGAGTCGTACCCAAGTCCGGCTGAAGGGGACGGACTCGAAATCCGTTAGGGGTCGCAAGGCTCGCGTGGGTTCGAATCCCACCGACTCCGCTTTTTATGAAGCATCTCAATTCTGAGGTGCTTTTTTGTTGCATCGATTTCTTCGTGCGTGCTATGGTTGCCTACGTGAAAAACGAAGAAGAGGTGGACGAAATGAACGAACAAACAAAAGAATCGTTGCTTTCGCATTATGCGATGACGATGACATATGTAAAAGACTTAGAACAGATTTCAGAAGAGGCATGGCGAACATCGTATGCAGAAGGTAAATGGACGATTGCTGAAATCATCGGTCACTTATCACCATGGGATCGCTTCATGGTCGCAGAGCGCATCCCGTACTTGCTCGCGGGTGAACCATTCCGTGTCGCACCAGATAGCCAAGCCGTCAATGAAGAAGCGGCGAAGATGAGCCGTGAGCAGCAACGGATCTTGACGATCGATGAGTTTTTAGTCAGCCGTGACTTGTTGAGTCGTGCGGTCGAATTGATTCCGGAAGAACGCCTGCAGGACAAGGTCGTCGTTAAAGACAAAGAACTGACAATCGGTCAGTTCCTCGGAGCAATGACGCAACATGATCTACACCATATGGAACAAATCAATCAAGTAATTGGTTAATGCGAGGGAGATGCGACACGCGTCTCCTTTTTTTTGCGCAAAAAAAGATCCGCCTAAGAGGCAGATCTGATCAGTTAGCGTGTATTGGCAATGCGAGCAACTTCAAGCTGCTTTTCAATCTTCGCGAGAATCCGGTCGATGGATTCTGGCTCGTTCAGTAAGTCGTATTCGTCGATCGACAAGCGGAGTACCGGGCAGATCGTGAAGTTATTGATCCAGTTCGTATAGCGCTCGTACATCTCTTCCCAATATTCGATTGGTGTCTGTTGCTCCATCTCACGTCCGCGAAGACGAATTCGTTCTAGTACTTGTTCGAACGAACCTTCAAGATAGATCAAAAGATCCGGGTGCGGGAAGAATGGTGTCATGACCATTGCGTCAAACAAACTTGAATATGTCTCGTAATCCGTTGGAGACATCGTTCCTTTTTCAAAATGCATCTTAGCAAAGATCCCTGTATCTTCATAGATTGAACGATCTTGGATGAAACCACCACCGTATTGGAAAATCCGCTTTTGCTCCTTGAAGCGTTCAGCGAGGAAATAGATTTGGAGGTGGAAGCTCCAACGCTCGAAATCATGATAGAATTTATCCAAGTAAGGGTTCGTATCGACTTTTTCGAGTGACGTCCGGAAACCAAGGGCATCTGCTAATCCGTTTGTGATCGTTGATTTACCGATCCCGACCATACCGCCGATTGTAATGACGGCATCTGCCGGGATGTTGTATTGTTCGCGTAGCTTCAAGTTCATGCGTGGTTCGCTCCTTCATATAATTCGTTCCGGATCGTCGTCAAGACGTACTCGAGATCTTCCGGCCGCTTGACGAAGTCGAGTGCATCCCCGTCGAAACGGATGATTTTGACTTCCGGATGTTTGGCTTGGTATTCCGTGACGAATGTTTCGTAATCCTCGGCTAATTGTTCGAGATAGGCACGTGACATGTTTTCTTCGATTTCTCGTCCGCGCAGCGCAACACGTTTCATCAAGGTATCGATGCTTGCGTTCAAGTAGATGACAGCATCCGGTTTCGGCATGTCTGTCGTCAGGATCGAATAGATTTGTTCGTACTTCTCAAGATGCTCTACCTTTAGAGAGCGGTGTGCAAAAATCAAGTTCTTAAAGATATGGTAATCAGCAACGACAGAGCGTTGTTTACTGAGGTAATGACGTTCGATATCATCGAGTTGTTTGAAGCGATTGCACAAGAAGAACATTTCCGTCTGGAAGCTCCATTCTTCGATATCTTCATAGAACTTTCCAAGAAAGGGATTTTCTTCGACGATTTCGCGTAACATAGAAAAAGAGAAATGGTGACTGATGGCGTTCGCAAGTGATGTTTTGCCTACACCAATCGGTCCTTCAACCGTTATGAACATATACAATGACCCTCCGTTCAGCAAAGTGCAATTTATATTTTAGCACAAAGAAGTACGACTTGCTGAAGTTTCAAAAGGAGAATTTTTTTAGAGTGAGGAGTATCATCGATGGAACGACAGGAACACTATATGCGCCTTGCGATCGAAGAGGCGAAAAAGGCAGAAGCGATCGGTGAAGTTCCGATCGGATGTGTCATCGTCAAAGACGATGAAGTCATCGCGACGGGCTACAATCACCGGGAAACGGATCAACAAGCGACGGCACATGCCGAGTTGATCGCGATTGAGGAAGCTTGCCAAAAGCTCGGGAACTGGCGACTTGAAGGGTGTGAGCTCTACGTGACGCTTGAACCTTGTCCGATGTGTGCAGGGGCCATCATGCTGTCACGAATCGAACATGTCATCTTTGGTGCCGTTGATCCGAAAGGTGGATGTTGTGGAACACTGATGAACCTAGTGCAAGACGATCGGTTCAATCATGTCTCAGAGCTGACGAGCGGTATATTAGAAAAAGAGTGTGGGGAGATGCTAACGACGTTCTTTCGGGAACTACGTGCGAAAAAGAAAGCACGAAAGCGGGCAATGGGTTGCATCACACCAGATGAAACAGTATAATGAAAAAGCACTGAAACAAGGTGCCACTAAAAATCGATAAACCATTTGCCGTGCTAGGTGGGGATGTAGCGGTTCCCTGTCACTCGCAATCCGCTATAGCGAGACTGAATTCCATGTCGAGGGATATGATTGGTGTGGTCTGCCTCACGTAAGTAGCGTTGACGTTTGAGTCCTACGCAACAGATACCCATGAACCAGGTCAGGTCCGGAAGGAAGCAGCCTTAAGTGGTGCTCTCTGTGTGTTGTAGGGGTGCTTGGACTGAGCAGGCTGCGTGAGTAACGCATGTTGAACATATTTCAGAATATGGTGCGCGGCAGTTTAATTTTTAAAGACAAGTCTACAGCCGGTTTCGGTTGTAGACTTTTTTAGGTAAAATAGAATGAGGAACTTAAAAAGAGGAGGCGCAAACTTGGCCTATCAAGCACTATACCGCGTGTACCGTCCGCAACGATTCGACGAAGTCGTTGGACAAGCGCATATCACCCGTACGATCCAAAATGCATTGATGGAGGGACGGATGTCCCACGCCTATCTATTTTCGGGTCCTCGTGGAACAGGAAAGACGAGTCTTGCCAAAATCATCGCTAAAGCGATCAACTGTGAGCATGCTCCGGTCAAAGAACCGTGTAATACGTGCCCGACGTGTCTTGCGATTACAGAAGGATCAAGTCCAGACGTCTTCGAAATCGATGCGGCTTCCAATAACGGCGTAGATGAGATTCGGGAAATCCGGGATAAAGTCAAATATCCCCCTTCAGAAGCAGCCTATAAAGTCTATATCATTGATGAAGTGCATATGTTGTCGACAGGTGCCTTTAATGCCTTGCTCAAAACACTAGAAGAACCGCCGGCGCACGCCATCTTCATCTTAGCAACGACTGAACCACATAAAATCCCGGCGACGATCATCTCGCGTTGCCAACGTTTCGATGTGAAGCGGCATGAAGTCGATCAACTCGTAGAGCGGATGCAATATATCTTAAACGATCAATCGATCGAGTATTCGGATACAGCATTACGATTGATCGCTCGAGCGGCAGATGGTGGTATGCGTGATGCGCTGAGTCTACTCGACCAAGCGGTTGCTTTTTCGAACGGTGATCTAAACGATGCAGCTGTTCTTGAAGTGACAGGGGCAGTAGAAGATGAAGCGTTATTGAATATTGCCCGTGCCTTACATGAACATCAAGTCGATCAGTTGTTACAGACGCTTGAAACGATGCAACGAGCGGGGAAAGATCTAAAACGTTTCGTGGAGGATCTCGTCTTCTTTTACCGAGACACGTTGTTGTTGAAAGCCTCGCCTACAGCTGTCGATTTGCTAGAGCGTGCGCGCCCGACGGATGAGTTCAAACAATTCGTTGAATCGATTGAAGCGGAGACGTGCTTTACGATCATTGATCAGTTACATGACTGCCAACAACAGATGCGGTTGACGAATCATCCGCGAGTCCTCGTTGAGATTGCCTTCATTCAAATTGCGGAACAAGGGAGAACAACGGGACAGATCGTCCAATCGTTGCAACAGGAAGTCCGCGAAATGAAAGAACAGATGCACCAATGGAAGTCGAATGGTGTTCCAGCACAAGAAGCGGCTGCACCACAAGCACAGCCGAAGCGAAAACAAGGACGACCAACCGTTCGAATCGCGAAAGAGCGGATTCGTCAAATGTTAGGACGAGCAGAAAAAGCTCAGCTACGTGAGATTCAAGAGAGATGGGATCACATCTTAAAATGGATATTAAAAGAAGATGGACCAATTTACTCGTTACTTCATGAAAGTAAACCGGTTCTTTGTTCGGCGGATACGTTGCTGATTGAATTCGATGACGGTAAAGGATGGCACTTTGAACAGGTCATGACGAATGAACGAACACGTTTCGTGATTGAAGAAGCGTTGTATGAAGTATGTGGCGTCAAACGCGAAATTTTAGCGATTCTCTCAAAGGATTGGCATGAACTGAAGGCAGAGTTTGTTGCTAAGCGAAATAGTAGTAGTATAGAAGAGAAGGAAACAAAACAAGAATCGGAGAGCGATCAGTTATTGTCCGAGACGCTTGGTCGTTTTGGTGATATCGTAGAGTTCGAAGATTAAATTCGAGGAGGAATACAGATGCGCGGAATGGGAAACATGAACAATATGATGAAACAGATGCAAAAGATGCAAAAGGATATGGCGAAAGCACAAGAAGAGCTAAAAGACTTAACAGTGACAGGTACAGCAGGCGGAGAGATGGTCTCAGTCGTTGCAGATGGTCATAAAAATATTGTAGATGTCATCATTAAAGAAGAAGTCGTCGATCCAGATGATGTTGAAATGATTCAAGATCTCGTCTTAGCTGCAACAAACGATGCTTTGAAGAAGGTCGATGAACTCGTCTCAAGTAAAATGGGGAAATTCACACAAGGTATGAATCTGCCGGGAATGTTTTAATTCGTAGGAGGAAACCACTTGCAATATCCTGAAGCGATTAGTCGTTTGATCGAAAGTTTTACGAAACTGCCGGGGATTGGTCCGAAGACAGCAGTTCGTCTAGCGTTTCATGTCCTTGATATGGAAGAGGACGATGTCTTAATGTTCGGAAAGGCATTGGTCAGTGCGAAGCGCGACATTGCCTACTGTAGTGTCTGCGGGAATATCACGGATCAAGATCCTTGTTATGTATGTACAGATAAACACCGAAACCGTACGATTGTCTGTGTCGTCCAAGATTCAAGGGATGTCATTGCAATGGAAAAAATGCGAGATTACCAAGGGTTGTATCATGTCTTGCATGGAGCGATCAGTCCAATGGAAGGAATCGGTCCGGAGGATATCAATGTATCTAGCCTACTAACACGTCTTCAAGCGGACGAAGCGATTACGGAAGTCATCTTAGCGACCAATCCGAACATCGAAGGAGAAGCGACAGCGATGTATCTATCGCGTCTGTTAAAACCAACGGGTATTCGGATCACTCGGATTGCCCATGGTCTTCCGGTTGGTGGAGATCTTGAATACGCAGATGAAGTGACGTTATCTCGTGCAATGGAGGGACGTCGCGAACTATGAGTTGGTTTCGAAAGAAGATTCGCAGTGAGTACGACCAGCGTTTGTTAGAAGAATTAGCAAAAGCAAAAGAAGATTATTTGATGAAGCGTCATCTCTTAGAAATCAGCTATGATGACTATGGTGATTTAGAAGCACAAATGAAGTTAGCGGAATCACTGTATTTCTTCTATATAAGCGAAGCAAAAAGAAGACGCGTCTCATTGATGATGAAGTAAACCGCAGCCATTCTTGTCTGCGGTTTTTACATGCTCTAAAAAAACTATAAGTTATTTTAATAAAGTAGTTGCACATGTCTAATTATCGTGATATATTAATTCATGTCCTTAAGAGGACGAGCGCTTACGGCAAACAAGTAAAAAACAATTTCAAAAAAGTTGTTGACTTCTTGTTTCAGACTTGGTATTCTAATTGAGTCGCCAAAACAGGCGCGGACGAACTTTGAAAACTGAACGATGAGGCAAAAAACGTATTCTATGGAATACAAACATGAATGAAGCGCAAGCTTCGTCAATCGTGACTTCGGTCACAAAAACGAGCAAGTCAAACACTTTATGGAGAGTTTGATCCTGGCTCAGGACGAACGCTGGCGGCGTGCCTAATACATGCAAGTCGAGCGCAGGAAACTGACGGAACTCTTCGGAGGGAAGGCAGTGGAATGAGCGGCGGACGGGTGAGTAACACGTAAGGAACCTGCCTCAAGGATTGGGATAACTCCGAGAAATCGGAGCTAATACCGGATAGTTCAACGGACCGCATGGTCCGCTGATGAAAGGCGCTTCGGCGTCACCTTGAGATGGCCTTGCGGTGCATTAGCTAGTTGGTGGGGTAATGGCTCACCAAGGCGACGATGCATAGCCGACCTGAGAGGGTGATCGGCCACACTGGGACTGAGACACGGCCCAGACTCCTACGGGAGGCAGCAGTAGGGAATCTTCCACAATGGACGAAAGTCTGATGGAGCAACGCCGCGTGAGTGATGAAGGTTTTCGGATCGTAAAACTCTGTTGTAAGGGAAGAACACGTACGAGAGGTAATGCTCGTACCTTGACGGTACCTTACGAGAAAGCCACGGCTAACTACGTGCCAGCAGCCGCGGTAATACGTAGGTGGCAAGCGTTGTCCGGAATTATTGGGCGTAAAGCGCGCGCAGGCGGCCTTTTAAGTCTGATGTGAAAGCCCCCGGCTCAACCGGGGAGGGCCATTGGAAACTGGAAGGCTTGAGTACAGAAGAGAAGAGTGGAATTCCACGTGTAGCGGTGAAATGCGTAGAGATGTGGAGGAACACCAGTGGCGAAGGCGACTCTTTGGTCTGTAACTGACGCTGAGGCGCGAAAGCGTGGGGAGCAAACAGGATTAGATACCCTGGTAGTCCACGCCGTAAACGATGAGTGCTAGGTGTTGGGGGGTTTCCGCCCCTCAGTGCTGAAGCTAACGCATTAAGCACTCCGCCTGGGGAGTACGGCCGCAAGGCTGAAACTCAAAGGAATTGACGGGGACCCGCACAAGCGGTGGAGCATGTGGTTTAATTCGAAGCAACGCGAAGAACCTTACCAACTCTTGACATCCCATTGACCGCTTGAGAGATCAAGTTTTCCCTTCGGGGACAATGGTGACAGGTGGTGCATGGTTGTCGTCAGCTCGTGTCGTGAGATGTTGGGTTAAGTCCCGCAACGAGCGCAACCCCTATCCTTAGTTGCCAGCATTCAGTTGGGCACTCTAGGGAGACTGCCGGTGACAAACCGGAGGAAGGTGGGGATGACGTCAAATCATCATGCCCCTTATGAGTTGGGCTACACACGTGCTACAATGGACGGTACAAAGGGCAGCGAGACCGCGAGGTGGAGCCAATCCCATAAAGCCGTTCCCAGTTCGGATTGCAGGCTGCAACTCGCCTGCATGAAGTCGGAATCGCTAGTAATCGCAGGTCAGCATACTGCGGTGAATACGTTCCCGGGTCTTGTACACACCGCCCGTCACACCACGAGAGTTTGCAACACCCGAAGCCGGTGAGGTAACCGCAAGGAGCCAGCCGTCGAAGGTGGGGTAGATGATTGGGGTGAAGTCGTAACAAGGTAGCCGTATCGGAAGGTGCGGCTGGATCACCTCCTTTCTAAGGAAAACGTCCCTTACGGGACATGCCCATCGTTCAGTTTTGAGAGCTCGTCTCTCACGTCTCGCAAGAGACACTCGCACCTTGAAAACTGAAGACATCAACAAGACATCAAACTTTTTATAACCATGTCATTAGACGTGTGTTCTTAGAATACCAACGCTAGATCAAGGTATGAAGGGCGTACGGTGGATGCCTTGGCACTAGGAGCCGATGAAGGACGCGACGAACAGCGATATGCTTCGGGGAGCAGTAAGTATGCTTTGATCCGAAGATTTCCGAATGGGGGAACCCACCATCTGTAATGGGATGGGACATGTTACATGAATACATAGTGTAGCGTGAGGCAGACCCGGGGAACTGAAACATCTAAGTACCCGGAGGAAGAGAAAGCAAATGCGATTCCCTGAGTAGCGGCGAGCGAAACGGGAACAGCCCAAACCGAAGAGCATGCTCTTCGGGGTTGTAGGACACTCTATACGGAGTCAAAAAGGAAGACAGTAGGTGAAGGACCTGGAAAGGTCGGCCGAAGAAGGTGACAGCCCTGTAGCTGAAACTGTTTTCCCTCCAGAGTGGATCCTGAGTACGGCGGGACACGTGAAACCCCGTCGGAATCCGGGAGGACCATCTCCCAAGGCTAAATACTCCCTAGTGACCGATAGTGAACCAGTACCGTGAGGGAAAGGTGAAAAGCACCCCGGAAGGGGAGTGAAATAGATCCTGAAACCGTATGCCTACAAGTAGTCAGAGCCCGTTAACGGGTGATGGCGTGCCTTTTGTAGAATGAACCGGCGAGTTACGATAACGCGCGAGGTTAAGCCGATGAGGCGGAGCCGTAGCGAAAGCGAGTCTGAACAGGGCGTTCAGTGCGTTGTCGTAGACCCGAAACCAGGTGATCTACCCATGTCCAGGATGAAGGTCAGGTAACACTGACTGGAGGTCCGAACCCACGCACGTTGAAAAGTGCGGGGATGAGGTGTGGGTAGCGGTGAAATGCCAATCGAACCTGGAGATAGCTGGTTCTCCCCGAAATAGCTTTAGGGCTAGCCTCGAGGTTGAGAGTTCTGGAGGTAGAGCACTGATTGGACTAGGGGCCCCCACAGGGTTACCGAATTCAGTTAAACTCCGAATGCCAGCAACTTATACTCGGGAGTCAGACTGCGAGTGATAAGATCCGTAGTCAAGAGGGAAACAGCCCAGACCGCCAGCTAAGGTCCCAAAGTGTATGTTAAGTGGAAAAGGATGTGGCGCTGCCTAGACAGCTAGGATGTTGGCTTAGAAGCAGCCACCATTCAAAGAGTGCGTAATAGCTCACTAGTCGAGTGGCGCCGCGCCGAAAATGTAACGGGGCTAAACATACCACCGAAGCTGCGGATTCCGTAAGGAATGGTAGGGGAGCGTTCCAAACCGCTGCGAAGCTGTACCGGAAGGAGCAGTGGAGCGTTTGGAAGTGAGAATGCCGGTGTGAGTAGCGAAAAGAGGGGTGAGAATCCCCTCCGTCGAAAGCCCAAGGTTTCCTGAGGAAGGCTCGTCCGCTCAGGGTTAGTCTGGACCTAAGCCGAGGCCGAAAGGCGTAGGCGATGGATAACAGGTTGATATTCCTGTACCGCCGATCCACCGTTTGAACAATGGGGGGACGCAGGAGGATAGTGACGCATGCGGATGGAAGTGCATGTGCAAGTTTCAAGACCGTCTGATTGGCAAATCCGTCAGGCATCAAAGTCAAGGAACGATGCGGAGTCCCGTAGGGACGTAGGTCACGATTTCACACTGCCAAGAAAAGCCTCTAGTGAGGGGGAAGGCGCCAGTACCGTAAACCGACACAGGTAGGCGAGATGAGAATTCTAAGACGCGCGGGATAACTCTCGTTAAGGAACTCGGCAAAATGGTCCCGTAACTTCGGGAGAAGGGACGCTCTACATGAGTAGAGCCGCAGTGAATAGGCCCAAACGACTGTTTAGCAAAAACACAGGTCTCTGCTAAATCGCAAGATGACGTATAGGGGCTGACGCCTGCCCGGTGCTGGAAGGTTAAGGGGATGGGTTAGCGCAAGCGAAGCTTTGAACCGAAGCCCCAGTAAACGGCGGCCGTAACTATAACGGTCCTAAGGTAGCGAAATTCCTTGTCGGGTAAGTTCCGACCCGCACGAAAGGCGTAACGATTTGGGCACTGTCTCAACGAGAGACCCGGTGAAATCATAGTACCTGTGAAGATGCAGGTTACCCGCGACAGGACGGAAAGACCCCATGGAGCTTTACTACAGCCTGATATTGAGGCTTTGTGCATGATGTACAGGATAGGCGGGAGACGTCGAGCCCGGAGCGCCAGCTTCGGAGGAGTCACCCTTGGGATACCGCCCTTCATGCATAGAGTCTCTAACTCGCAGCCGTAATCCGGCTGGAGGACCGTGTCAGGCGGGTAGTTTGACTGGGGCGGTCGCCTCCTAAACAGTAACGGAGGCGCCCAAAGGTTCCCTCAGAATGGTTGGAAATCATTCGTAGAGCGCAAAGGCAGAAGGGAGCTTGACTGCGAGACCTACAAGTCGAGCAGGGACGAAAGTCGGGCTTAGTGATCCGGTGGTTCCGCATGGAAGGGCCATCGCTCAACGGATAAAAGCTACCCTGGGGATAACAGGCTGATCTCCCCCAAGAGTCCACATCGACGGGGAGGTTTGGCACCTCGATGTCGGCTCATCGCATCCTGGGGCTGGAGTAGGTCCCAAGGGTTGGGCTGTTCGCCCATTAAAGCGGTACGCGAGCTGGGTTCAGAACGTCGTGAGACAGTTCGGTCCCTATCCGTCGTGGGCGCAGGAAATTTGAGGAGAGCTGTCCTTAGTACGAGAGGACCGGGATGGACGCACCGCTGGTGTACCAGTTGTTCCGCCAGGAGCATCGCTGGGTAGCTACGTGCGGACGGGATAAATGCTGAAAGCATCTAAGCATGAAGCCCCCTCCAAGATGAGATTTCCCTTTGAGTAATCAAGAAAGACCCCTCAGAGACGATGAGGTAGATAGGTCACGGGTGGAAGCATGGCGACATGTGGAGCTGAGTGATACTAATCGGTCGAGGCCTTGTTCTAGCAGATGCTTGTTGATGACTTCAGTTTTGAGGGCGCGAGCCCGTCGTCTGGTGACGATAGCCAAGTGGTCACACCCGTTCCCATGCCGAACACGGAAGTTAAGCACTTGAACGCCGAAAGTAGTTGGGGGCTTCCCCCTGTGAGGATAGGACGTTGCCAGGCTTTTGTTTTTTTAATAAAACAATTGACAGACTTACATAGATGTTTTATCATTATAGAAGTCGTCACCTTATACTTAAAACGGTCCTGTGGTGTAGCGGTTAACATGCCTGCCTGTCACGCAGGAGATCGCGGGTTCGAATCCCGTCAGGACCGCCATTTTAATATCGGCTTTGTAGCTCAGTTGGTAGAGCAAAGGACTGAAAATCCTTGTGTCGGCGGTTCGATTCCGTCCAAAGCCACCATTTCTTTTGCCGGTGTAGCTCAGCTGGTAGAGCAACTGACTTGTAATCAGTAGGTCGCGGGTTCGACTCCTGTTGCCGGCACCATTTTTATTTTGGCGATTGTGGCGAAGTGGTTAACGCACCGGATTGTGATTCCGGCATTCGTGGGTTCAATTCCCATCAGTCGCCCCATTTTTTAACTTCATATCATTTATGTGTCATTAGCTCAGTTGGTAGAGCATCTGACTTTTAATCAGAGGGTCGCAGGTTCGAATCCTGCATGACACACCATTTTTATGCGGGTGTGGCGGAATTGGTAGACGCGCTAGATTTAGGATCTAGTGTCTTTGACGTGGGGGTTCAAGTCCCTTCACCCGTACCATTTATATGCGGAAGTAGTTCAGTGGTAGAATACGACCTTGCCAAGGTCGGGGTCGCGGGTTCGAATCCCGTCTTCCGCTCCATTTATATTTGAATAGCATTATGCGGTCGTGGCGGAATCGGTAGACGCGCTAGGTTGAGGGCCTAGTGGTGGCAACATCGTGGAGGTTCAAGTCCTCTCGACCGCACCATATGATGCACCCTTAGCTCAGCTGGATAGAGTACTTGACTACGAATCAAGGGGTCGGGAGTTCG
>NZ_CP015731.1:465000-572500 GCF_001750115.1 Exiguobacterium sp. U13-1
GAAGGACCTGGAAAGGTCGGCCGAAGAAGGTGACAGCCCTGTAGCTGAAACTGTTTTCCCTCCAGAGTGGATCCTGAGTACGGCGGGACACGTGAAACCCCGTCGGAATCCGGGAGGACCATCTCCCAAGGCTAAATACTCCCTAGTGACCGATAGTGAACCAGTACCGTGAGGGAAAGGTGAAAAGCACCCCGGAAGGGGAGTGAAATAGATCCTGAAACCGTATGCCTACAAGTAGTCAGAGCCCGTTAACGGGTGATGGCGTGCCTTTTGTAGAATGAACCGGCGAGTTACGATAACGCGCGAGGTTAAGCCGATGAGGCGGAGCCGTAGCGAAAGCGAGTCTGAACAGGGCGTTCAGTGCGTTGTCGTAGACCCGAAACCAGGTGATCTACCCATGTCCAGGATGAAGGTCAGGTAACACTGACTGGAGGTCCGAACCCACGCACGTTGAAAAGTGCGGGGATGAGGTGTGGGTAGCGGTGAAATGCCAATCGAACCTGGAGATAGCTGGTTCTCCCCGAAATAGCTTTAGGGCTAGCCTCGAGGTTGAGAGTTCTGGAGGTAGAGCACTGATTGGACTAGGGGCCCCCACAGGGTTACCGAATTCAGTTAAACTCCGAATGCCAGCAACTTATACTCGGGAGTCAGACTGCGAGTGATAAGATCCGTAGTCAAGAGGGAAACAGCCCAGACCGCCAGCTAAGGTCCCAAAGTGTATGTTAAGTGGAAAAGGATGTGGCGCTGCCTAGACAGCTAGGATGTTGGCTTAGAAGCAGCCACCATTCAAAGAGTGCGTAATAGCTCACTAGTCGAGTGGCGCCGCGCCGAAAATGTAACGGGGCTAAACATACCACCGAAGCTGCGGATTCCGTAAGGAATGGTAGGGGAGCGTTCCAAACCGCTGCGAAGCTGTACCGGAAGGAGCAGTGGAGCGTTTGGAAGTGAGAATGCCGGTGTGAGTAGCGAAAAGAGGGGTGAGAATCCCCTCCGTCGAAAGCCCAAGGTTTCCTGAGGAAGGCTCGTCCGCTCAGGGTTAGTCTGGACCTAAGCCGAGGCCGAAAGGCGTAGGCGATGGATAACAGGTTGATATTCCTGTACCGCCGATCCACCGTTTGAACAATGGGGGGACGCAGGAGGATAGTGACGCATGCGGATGGAAGTGCATGTGCAAGTTTCAAGACCGTCTGATTGGCAAATCCGTCAGGCATCAAAGTCAAGGAACGACGCGGAGTCCCGTAGGGACGTAGGTCACGATTTCACACTGCCAAGAAAAGCCTCTAGTGAGGGGGAAGGCGCCAGTACCGTAAACCGACACAGGTAGGCGAGATGAGAATTCTAAGACGCGCGGGATAACTCTCGTTAAGGAACTCGGCAAAATGGTCCCGTAACTTCGGGAGAAGGGACGCTCTACATGAGTAGAGCCGCAGTGAATAGGCCCAAACGACTGTTTAGCAAAAACACAGGTCTCTGCTAAATCGCAAGATGACGTATAGGGGCTGACGCCTGCCCGGTGCTGGAAGGTTAAGGGGATGGGTTAGCGCAAGCGAAGCTTTGAACCGAAGCCCCAGTAAACGGCGGCCGTAACTATAACGGTCCTAAGGTAGCGAAATTCCTTGTCGGGTAAGTTCCGACCCGCACGAAAGGCGTAACGATTTGGGCACTGTCTCAACGAGAGACCCGGTGAAATCATAGTACCTGTGAAGATGCAGGTTACCCGCGACAGGACGGAAAGACCCCATGGAGCTTTACTACAGCCTGATATTGAGGCTTTGTGCATGATGTACAGGATAGGCGGGAGACGTCGAGCCCGGAGCGCCAGCTTCGGAGGAGTCACCCTTGGGATACCGCCCTTCATGCATAGAGTCTCTAACTCGCAGCCGTGATCCGGCTGGAGGACCGTGTCAGGCGGGTAGTTTGACTGGGGCGGTCGCCTCCTAAACAGTAACGGAGGCGCCCAAAGGTTCCCTCAGAATGGTTGGAAATCATTCGTAGAGCGCAAAGGCAGAAGGGAGCTTGACTGCGAGACCTACAAGTCGAGCAGGGACGAAAGTCGGGCTTAGTGATCCGGTGGTTCCGCATGGAAGGGCCATCGCTCAACGGATAAAAGCTACCCTGGGGATAACAGGCTGATCTCCCCCAAGAGTCCACATCGACGGGGAGGTTTGGCACCTCGATGTCGGCTCATCGCATCCTGGGGCTGGAGTAGGTCCCAAGGGTTGGGCTGTTCGCCCATTAAAGCGGTACGCGAGCTGGGTTCAGAACGTCGTGAGACAGTTCGGTCCCTATCCGTCGTGGGCGCAGGAAATTTGAGGAGAGCTGTCCTTAGTACGAGAGGACCGGGATGGACGCACCGCTGGTGTACCAGTTGTTCCGCCAGGAGCATCGCTGGGTAGCTACGTGCGGACGGGATAAATGCTGAAAGCATCTAAGCATGAAGCCCCCTCCAAGATGAGATTTCCCTTTGAGTAATCAAGAAAGACCCCTCAGAGACGATGAGGTAGATAGGTCACGGGTGGAAGCATGGCGACATGTGGAGCTGAGTGATACTAATCGGTCGAGGCCTTGTTCTAGCAGATGCTTGTTGATGACTTCAGTTTTGAGGGCGCGAGCCCGATCGTCTGGTGACGATAGCCAAGTGGTCACACCCGTTCCCATGCCGAACACGGAAGTTAAGCACTTGAACGCCGAAAGTAGTTGGGGGCTTCCCCCTGTGAGGATAGGACGTTGCCAGGCACTTGACCGATCTGCAGATTGCAGGTCGGTCTTTTTGTGTAATCATTTTAGAGGAAAAGGAGTTTTTTCATGAAACACGAACTTCCTATTGTACATGCACTTCGACGTCACTTAGATCGAACGCCCATCTCATGGCATGTTCCTGGACATAAGAATGGGACATTAACACCGCTTCCTGACTTTTTTAAATGGGACGTCACAGAATTACCTGGTCTAGATGATTTTCATCATCCGGAAGAGGCCATTGCAGACGCGATAGCTTTGTTGCGAAAAGTCTATGATGCAAAAGCGAGTCATTTCCTTGTGAATGGTTCGACTGTTGGGAATTGGGCGATGCTTGCCGCTATAGCAACAAGAGGAGAGCGTGTTTATGTACAGCGTAACTCGCATAAATCCGTGTTCAATGCGTTAGAATGGCTAGGCATCGAACCGATCTTTCTTGAACCAGATATTCATGAGGAAACGGGAATTAGTGGCCATGTTTCACGTGAAACATTAAAGGAAGCGTTTACGAAATATCCAGGAGGAGTTGGCGTGTTTATCACTTCACCGACCTATTACGGGGAAGCAGCTGATATCATGTCACTCGTTCAGCTCACAGCGTCGCATGAATTCCCTTTATTAGTGGATGAAGCACACGGTGCACACTTCGGTGAAGCATTTGGTGTGCGCTCAGCATTTGAATTAGGAGCAACCGCGGTCGTTCAATCTGCCCATAAAACGCTTCCCGCACTAACGATGGGAGCATGGATGCACGAGCGATTTTCAGAAAAGACGAGAAGGAAGTTACAGCGAGCGCTTCAAGCGTTTCAGACCTCAAGTCCTTCATATTTACTTCTGGCTTCATTAGACTATGCGCGTTCCTATCGTGAACAATGGACAGTTAAAGGTATGTCAGATATTCAGGCTAGTCATGATGCATTCATCGAAGCACTTCAACGGTTCGATCATATGACGGTCCTTCGCTTCGATGATTGGTCACGGATGACATTAACGTATGAGGGATATTCAGGAGATGCGTTGCTGCACGCGTTACGAGCTGTTCAACTCGATGCGGAATTTGCTCTAGGAGATCACGTCGTCTGTATTTTGCCACTTCGTCCGCTAGCAAAGTCTGAGCAGAATGACTGGGTCCATCGTGTCGAACGAGCCATTCAAATGATGAAATCAGAAGGAATTCCTTTGAAAAGGTATATCGAGCAACCAATTATGGGTAAAATACAGGTATCTGCTTTATCTTGTTCTTATGAACAGTTAGAACAAGCAACAGGTACGTTCCGTCAGCTGGATGAGTGTATCGGTCATGTTTCACTCGAAACGATTATTCCGTACCCGCCAGGCATTCCGTTGATCGTCAGAGGAGAACGTATTACGGCGGAACAGGTATTACGTTTACGACATTATCAAACCGTAGCCGTTCATTTGCAAGGAGGCGAACAATTGCAACGAGGAGCGTTACGCGTCATAGAGGAAGGGTTTGAAGAATGAAAGGTACGTTCATTACTGTCGAAGGACCGGATGGTGCCGGTAAAACGACACAACTACAATTGCTTGGCGATGTGTTAAAAGAAAAGGGCTATAACGTCATGACGACCCGCGAGCCAGGTGGCACACGCGTTGGAAACGAAATTCGTTCGTTGATTTTGAATCCTGATTTTGAAGAGATGAAAGAGATGACGGAAATTCTGCTGTATGCAGCGTCTCGTGCCCAGCATGTCGAGGAATTGATTCGACCGGCGTTAGAGGCAGGCACAATCGTCTTATGTGACCGATTCGTCGATGCGTCACTTGCGTATCAAGGATATGGTCTTGGACATCCGATTGATCTCGTGCGTCAAATCAATGATTCTGCAACAGGCGGGTTGGCGCCAGACCGGACGTATTTGTTTGATTTAACGGTAAAAGATTCTAAAAAACGAATGATGGATCGGGGAGCACTTGATCGAATCGAGCAACGAGATGATGCGTTTCGTGCCCGCGTCTATGATGGTTTTCAGCAGATTGCGGCGTCGGATCCAGAACGGGTACAGATCGTACAAGCCAATCGGTCGATTGAAGCGATTCATCAGGACTTAGTGGAAGATGTCATTACGTATTTAGAAGAAAAGGAGAGATTCTCATGAAAATGGTCATTACGATCGTTCAAGATAAAGATAGCTTACGTTTGGCGGAAGCACTTGTCGAGCATGATTTCCGAGCAACGAAACTGGCAACGACAGGTGGTTTTCTTAAAGAAGGGAACACGACGTTCATGATTGGTGTACAGAGTGAGCGTCTCGATGATTTGTTACGATTGATCAAAAAGAACTGTTCGAGCCGCGAACAGATGGTCTCTCCAATCTCACCAATGGGTGGTCATGCCGATTCTTATATCCCGTATCCCGTTGAAGTCCAGGTAGGCGGGGCAACGGTCTTCGTCTTGCCAATCGAAGGGTTTCATCAATTCTGATGCAGACGTTTCATGAACTGGAACAGACACAATCGGTCATTTCGACGATTCTTCAAAATTCGTTACGGAACGATCGAATCAATCACGCTTATATCTTCACCGGAGACTATGAGCCGCTTCTACTTGAAGCGGCTCACTTGTTCGCGAAAAGCCTTTTTTGTGAGGCACCGGTCGATGTAGAACCGTGTGGTGTCTGTCGTAGCTGTCGGCGGATGGAAAGTGGCAACTTGGTCGATTATTATGAAATCGAACCAGATGGCGCGACCATCAAAAAAGAACAGATTCAACAATTGATGCATGATCTCTCACTCCGAGGACTCGAAGGCGATCGTCAGATTTATGTCATTACCCAGTCCCATAAGATGACTCCGCAGGCAGCGAACAGTTTGCTGAAGTTCTTTGAGGAACCAGGAGAAGGAAAAGTAGCCTTATTGTTGACGAATCAACCTCAACTCCTTTTACCGACGATTCGATCGCGGGGACAGTTATTAAGTTTTCGCCCAGCGGATCGTCAAATGATTGGCGAGGTTTTATCTGAAAAAACGGGACGGGACCACGAGTTGACGCAACTGGCAGCGCGTGTCTATCCAAAAGTCGAGGATGCGGAAGAAGCATTACTCGAAGACTGGTTTGTAAATGCGCGAGCGTCAGTGTTACAATTGATGGAGGAATTAGCGAATCGTCCGGCTGATTTACCGCTGTTCGTACAAGAGAAATGGATGGGACAATTCAAGAACCGTCAGGATGTCCGAATCGGTCTTGAACTCGTCACCTGTTTCTTCGAGGATGTCTTACGTCTGAAACTGAATCCGGCGTGGGAAGGTATGACCTATACGAATAGTAAACCCCAACTTGAACAGATGGGGTCTAAGAGCCAGACGACGATCACCCGCTGGTTGCAAGCTGTGCTTGCTGCAGTCCGACGGGTCGAAGCGAATGTTAATCCCCAATTAACAGTTGAGCGTCTCATGTTTGACTTACAGAAAGGGTAGAGCGACATGCTAGAAGTAGTAGGCGTTCGCTTTAAAGAAGCGGGCAAAATTTATTATTTTGCACCTGGACAAGAGTCATTATCACGAGGACAAGCAGTCATCGTTGAGACGGTACGGGGCATTGAATATGGCGAAGTGGTCATCGCCGATAAACAAATGGACGAAGAAGATGTGGTGTTGCCACTGAAATCCATTCTTCGAATTGCTGACGATAAGGATGCAATGATCGTCCGCGAAAATAAAGTCGCAGCGCTTGATGCGCATGCGGTATGTGTCGAAAAAATCCGTGAACATAAACTCGATATGAAATTGGTCGATGTCGAGTACACGTTTGACCGCAATAAGGTCATCTTCTACTTCACGGCAGAAGGACGTGTCGATTTCCGTGAGCTCGTCAAAGATTTAGCGGCTGTCTTCCGGACACGCATCGAACTCCGTCAAATCGGTGTTCGGGATGAAGCGAAGTTACTTGGAGGCATCGGTCCGTGTGGTCGTGTCTTATGTTGTTCATCTTTCCTTGGTGAGTTCGAACCGGTCTCGATCAAGATGGCAAAAGATCAAAACCTGTCGTTGAATCCGACGAAGATTTCAGGAGTATGTGGTCGTTTGATGTGCTGCTTGAAATATGAGAACGATACGTATGAAGAGATGCGCCGTGATTTGCCGGACTACGGAAAACGTTTGACGGTACCTGAAGGCGAAGGACGCGTCGTTGGCTTGAACATCCTCGATCAAGTCGTTCAAATCGAACTGAAGGATCGTTCCCGCGTCTTGACGTATTCGATGGAAGAACTATTATCCGTTGGTGCCGTAAAACCAAAACGACCAAAAGAATAACGGGGTGCATACGCGTGGAGAGAGTCGATAAAAAAGAAATCATTACGCGTGTCGATGCGATTGAGCAACAGATTCATTTGCTGACTGAGCATCTGAGCGTGTTAAAGGATCAGCTGGCTTACATGATGGAAGAGAACCAACATCTGTATCTGGAGAATCATCATCTTCGGGAAAAAGTCGAACGCGATGAACAACAGCCGGTCACGGAAGCGGAAGAAGCGGAAGCGGGCGTCGGTGCGGGCTACGATAATCTCGGACGATTGTACCAGGAAGGGTTCCACATCTGTAACTTGCATTATGGACAAGTACGAAAAGACGGCGATTGCCTCTTTTGCTTATCCATGTTAACGAAACATTGAGAGGCTGACTTCTACATGAGTCAGTCTTTTTTTCGGAAAGGAAGGCACGACATGTTTGAACTATTACCAGACGAACGACTTGATTATCTCTTAGGACAAGAAGGGAAAATCATTCAAAGTCCATCCGTCTTCTCGTATTCACTCGACGCGGCACTGCTCGCACGATTTGCGTGGGTCCCGATTCAACAGGGACGGATTGCCGATCTCTGTTCGGGAAACGGTGCGATTCCACTCTTTTTATCCTACCGGACGAAAGGGCAGATCACGGGTCTTGAAATTCAACCGCGACTAGCGGAGATGGCACGACGTAGCGTCAACTTGAATGAACTGAACAATCGGATTGAGATGATTGAAGGGGACGTCAAAGAGGCGGGTACGCGTCTTGGATACGGCATCTATGATGCTGTCACCTGTAATCCTCCTTATTTTTTAGCAAACGAGACATCGAACCAAAACCAAAGTGAACATTATACGATTGCAAGACATGAAGTCCTCTGTACACTCGAAGACTGTATTCGAGGTGCATCTGATTTGTTGAAACAAGGCGGGAAAGCAGCGTTCGTCCATCGACCGGAACGACTGCTTGATATCGTTACCTTGATGCGGGCGTATCGCTTGGAACCGAAACGGATGCAGCTGATTTATCCGAAAGCAGGGAAGGAAGCGAACATGCTCTTGATCGAGGGGATCAAGGATGCAAAACCTGGACTAAAGGTCCTTCCCCCATTCATCGTCTATGAAGCGGACAACTCGTATGCGGCTCAGATGAAGGAGCTGTTCGATGTCTGAGCATGCAGTCTATATTGTTCGTTGCCAAGATGATACGTATTATACGGGTTACGCGGTAGACGTCACGCAACGCATCGCGACACATAACGCAGGTAAGGGTGCGAAGTATACACGTGCCCGTCTACCGGTCGTCCTCGTTCATCAGGAGATATTCGCAACGAAGTCAGAGGCAATGAAGCGGGAATATGCGATTAAACAATTAACACGTTCACAAAAAGAACGTTTGATTCAAGGAGGAACCTCATGAAAGCGACGAGTAGCTATCAACAGCAAGGAGCCGGTCTCTATATCGTCCCGACACCGATCGGCAATTTAGAAGACATGACGTATCGGGCCGTCCGGATCTTACAGGAATCCGATATCGTCGCAGCAGAAGATACCCGGCAGACGATGAAACTGTTTCGGCACTTTTCGATTGAGACGAAGCTTGTCAGTTACCACGAACACAATAAACAAACGAGCGGAGAACGACTCCTCGCTGATTTAGAGGCAGGAAAACAAATCGCTCTCGTCTCCGATGCCGGCATGCCAGGTATCTCGGACCCGGGAAGTGATTTGATTCGTCAAGCGATTGCAGCAGACATTCCTGTCATCGTTCTTCCGGGTGCAAACGCTGCGTTAACAGCTCTTGTCGCGTCTGGTCTTTCGACAGAACGCTTTTTGTATTACGGCTTTTTGCCACGGAAGAAAAAAGAGCGTCGCGAAGCGTTAGAGCAATTGAAATACGAAACAGGAACGCTCGTCTTTTATGAAGCACCGCATCGTTTGAAAGAGATGTTACAAGGGGTCGAGGAAGTACTTGGTGATCGTCACGTGACGTTAGCTCGGGAACTAACGAAACGGTATGAAGAATACATTCGGGGGAGCGTGAGTGAATTACGCGCTTGGGCAGCAGAAGACGTTCGGGGCGAGTTCGTCGTTCTTGTCGAAGGATCAAACGAAGAACGACCGGATGCTGTCATCCAAGACAGTGATCCGCTCGAGCAAATCCGCCGGTACATCGAAGAAGGCGAAAAGCCTAATGCGGCGTTGAAGCGTGTCGCAAAGGAACGGGGACTGGACCGTCAGGAACTGTACCTCGCGTTTCACGAAGCAGATTAAAAAAGGAAGCCCCGTCAGGAGCTTCCTTTTGTGTTTATTCGTTGCTTGCGTAGTGACGATCGAGGAAATCTTTTAATTCAACGAGAACGCGTTGTGCGCCATCTGGTGAAAGAATCAATTTACCATCAGCCAATTTGAAGTTATCTTCTGAAACTTCTCCTGTGACTTGGCAAGTCATGTTTGGTTTATATTTTTTAAGGATGATCTGTTCGTTATCGACATAGATCTCGAGGGCATCCTTTTCTGCGATTTGAAGTGTACGGCGTAATTCGATTGGAATTACGACACGACCGAGCTCGTCTACTTTACGTACAATACCTGTTGATTTCATTTTGTTGTTCCTCCTTTGATGTCATGGATCTCTTTTTCTTTTGAAAAATCGTCAAAATTCGACATCGTTTCTATAGAATGTAGAATACTAGACTTTCCAAAAGTAGTCAACCAATCTGAATAGTTTGAAATCAAAATGTCATTTATTTCTCAAAAACACCATATTTGAAACGATTTATTAATATATTTTCCCTTTTTAAAGGAAATGAAACTATAGAGTGTGTTTTTTTGTAATTTGATGTCTGATGTCAAAAAATGTTTCGATTCGACAAAAAGTGAGTTTCGACATCAGTCCCGTAACAGCGTATAATAGCCTATAATGAAGATGGAAATCAGAGAACGGAGGAATAACATGGCAAAGACATTTTATATCACGACCCCAATTTATTATCCAAGTGCAAAACTACATATCGGTCACGCGTACACGACGGTGGCTGGAGATGCGATGGCACGGTACAAACGGCTTCAAGGATTCGACGTCCGGTATTTGACTGGTAGCGATGAGCACGGTCAAAAGATCCAGGAAAAAGCAGCAGAAGCAGGGATCTCGGAACAGGCATTCGTCGACGGTGTCGTCGAACAGATTAAAGTCTTATGGGATCGTCTCGACATCTCGTACGATGATTATATTCGGACGACAGAACCACGTCACAAGAAAGTCGTCGAAAAAGTGTTCGAAACACTTCTTGAATCAGGCGATATCTATTTAGGCGAATACGAAGGATGGTATTCGATTCCGGATGAGACGTACTATACGGAATCACAACTCGTCGATGGGAAGAGCCCTGACAGCGGACACCCGGTCGAACTCGTTCGCGAAGAATGTTACTTCTTCCGGATCAGCAAGTACGCGGACCGTCTGCTTGAGTACTTTGAAGCGAATCCGTCATTCATCTTACCGGAATCACGTAAACACGAAATGATCAATAACTTCATTAAACCAGGTCTTCAAGACTTAGCGGTCTCACGGACGACGTTCAACTGGGGTGTACAAGTCCCGTCGAATCCGAAGCATGTTGTCTACGTCTGGATCGATGCGTTGACGAACTATATCTCGTCACTCGGTTACGGTACAGATGATCATGGTAACTTCGATAAGTACTGGCCAGCAGATGTCCATCTCGTCGGAAAAGAAATCGTTCGTTTCCACACAATCATCTGGCCGGCACTCTTGATGGCGCTTGACCTCCCATTACCGAAGAAAGTCTTCGCACATGGTTGGTTGTTGATGAAAGACGGAAAAATGTCGAAATCAAAAGGAAACGTCGTTGATCCGATTCCATTAACGGATCGTTACGGTCTCGACGCTCTTCGTTACTACCTCTTACGGGAAGTGCCATTCGGTTCGGACGGTATGTTCACACCTGAAGCATTCGTTGAGCGGATGAACTACGATTTAGCAAACGACCTCGGGAACTTACTCAACCGGACAATCGCGATGGTCACGAAATACTTTGATGGTGAGATCCCAGCCTATACAGGTAATGTGACACCGTTTGATGCGACATTGTCGGATCTTGCAAAAGAAACGGTCACGAAAGTCGAAGCATCGATGGAACACATGGAATTCTCTGTTGTGCTGTCGAACATTTGGCAATTGATCAGCCGTGCCAATAAGTACATCGATGAGACACAACCCTGGGTGCTTGCAAAAGACGAAACGAAAACAGTCGAACTCGGTTCAGTCATGGTGCATCTCGTCGGCGTCTTGCGTCACGTGGCGATCATGTTGCAACCGTTCATGACGCGTTCACCAAAAGAGATCTTTGCGCAACTCGGTCTCTCTGGACAAGCGATGGACTGGGCAGCGCTCGAGAAGTTCGCAGACATCACACCAGGAACAAAAGTTGGAACAGCGACACCGATTTTCCCACGTCTCGACGTCAAAGAAGAAGTCGAAGCAATCGTCGACATGATGCGTCAAGCTTCTGCAGCACGTGTTGAGGAAGAGGAAGTCGAAGAGGCGGATGAAGATGTCCGTCCGGAAACGACGATCGATGTCTTTGACCAAATCGAATTACGTGTTGGTGAAGTCGTGACGGCTGAGAAAATCAAAAAGGCGAAAAAACTATTGAAGCTACAAGTCGATATGGGGAATGAAACACGCCAAATCGTCTCCGGTATCGCTCAGTGGTATGAGCCGGAAGATTTAGTCGGACGAAAAGTCATCGTCGTGGCGAACTTGAAACCGGTCACGTTACGTGGCGAACTCTCACAAGGAATGGTCCTTGCTGCTGAAAAAGCAGGAAAACTTGAACTGGCGACGGTCCCGTCAACGATGGCGAACGGCGCAAGCGTAAAATAAAACCGATGCCTGTGGACTTCATGTCACAGGCATTTTTTTAAAGAAGGAGTCGAATAGCTATGTTAATCGATACACATACTCACTTGAATGCAGACCAATTTGCGGATGACGTCCACGAGACGATCGAGCGGGCACGCGCGAACGGCGTCTCACCGATGATCGTCGTAGGATTTGATCATAAGACGATTGATCGCGCGATGGAGCTCGTCGAAGCGTATGACGATCTCTATGCGGTCATCGGCTGGCATCCTGTCGACTCGATTGATTTTGATGAGGAAGCTTATCAAAAGGTCGAACGGTTGATGGACCATGAAAAAGTCGTCGCGCTTGGAGAAATCGGGCTCGACTATCACTGGGACACGTCACCGAAGGACGTGCAGCAGGAAGCTTTCCGTAAACAGATCCGTCTCGCGAAGCAGAAGAAGAAGCCAATCGTCATCCATAACCGGGAAGCGACAGAAGATACGTTACGAATTCTTGAAGAAGAGGATGCAAAAGAAGTCGGGGGGATTCTGCACAGTTACAGCATGAGTGCTGAATTGCTACCACGATGCCTGGCGATGAACTTCTACATTTCACTCGGTGGTCCCGTGACGTTTAAGAATGCGAAGATGCCGAAGCGTGTCGCACAGGAAGTACCGCTCGATCGTTTACTCGTTGAGACGGATTGTCCGTATCTGACACCGACACCGCACCGCGGAAAACGCAACGAACCAGCTTACGTCCGGTTCGTCGCTGAAGAGATTGCGCAGCTCCGTGGCATGATGTATGCCGATGTGGAAGCGGCGACGACAGAAAATGCAAAACGGGTCTTCCGTCTGCCATGATGCGTTCGTTGACATTCGTTACGATCGGGTGCAGCCTGCTACTTGCGGCTGCACTCGTCTATGGGATGATGGATCATCCACAGACTGTGACTGTCTTGATTGATGGTCAAGAACAGCAAATTGAAACGACAGCTGACTCTGTCTATGGAGCACTCGAAGAAGCTGGTATTACGACGCGTGACAATGATGTGATTGAACCGGCTCTTAGTGCCGACTTGCCGGAAAAACGATTGATCGTCATTCAGCGGGCAAAAGAAATCACGCTGATCATGGGATATGGTGAATCACGTCGGGTTCGGACGCAGGCACGGCAAGTGAAGGATTTGCTTGCAGAACGCGGCATCAAGAAAGCAGACACCGATGATATCTATCCGTCCTCTGATGCTGTATTGACGAACGGCATGACGGTGCGGTACCGGGAAGCTTTTCCCGTTGATCTCGTCGTCGGTGGAAAAGCCCGACAAATCTACACGTATGAGACGTCCGTCCGCGAATTGTTAGCGCGAGAAGGAATCCGCTTGCAAAAAGAAGACCGGGTCGCTCCGGATCCCGACACCCGCGTGACGGAAGGTACGTTGATTACCGTCAACACGACACGTCGTGCGACGTTGACGCAAGAACAGCTCGTTCCGTTTGAAATTGAAGAAGTCGAGGATCCGACCTTACCGGAAGGCGAGCAACTCGTGACGGCATCTGGTCGTCCAGGTGTCCGAACGAAAAAGTATCAATTGACATTAGCTGACGGTCTTAGCAAAGAGAAGAAACTGATTGATGACCAAGTGACACGGACACCTATCAAACAAGTCGTCAAGGTCGGAACAAAACCAATCGAGACGCCTACTGAAGCACCCGTCTTTAACGAAGAGCAGGCGACGAATCCACTAACTGAAACACCGAAAGCCGATGCGGACCTTGATTTTTCGAGTGCGAAGAGTTTGATGGTCGAAGCGACGGCGTATACGAACGATCCAGCTTCGAACGGCAGTCGTTTGTACAACGGACGTGCCTTGACAGCGACCGGGTATGACGTGACGGATACGATTACTTATCAAGGGATGCCGATCATCGCGGTTGATCCGAAAGTCATTCCGCTTGGAACGAAGGTCTACGTCGAAGGAGTGGGTCTTGCGATCGCCCTCGATACCGGTGGAGCCATCAAAGGAAATAAGATCGATGTCTTGGTCGACGGAGAACAAAAAGCGAAGACGTTCGGTCGAAAACAACTGCAAGTCTGGGTCATTCCTAGTGCAACGGAAGCGGACACGTGACGCTTCCTTGTTTTTTTCGTGGAAACAGGTACAATTACGAGAGTGTTTGAAGAAGGTGGAGAGATCATGCGGAAACGCTTAAAAGAAGTCATAGTCGTCGAAGGACGGGATGATACGACACGATTACAGGAAGTTTTTGATGTCGATACAATTGAAACGAACGGCTCAGCCGTTAATGAACAAACGATGCAACGCATCGAGAAGGCCCTTGAACGACGCGGTGTCATCATCTTCACGGATCCTGATTTTCCAGGAGATCGTATCCGTGCCCGAATCAATGAACGCGTACCAGGCTGTAAACATGCTTATCTTCCGCGTG
This sequence comes from Exiguobacterium sp. U13-1, assembly GCF_001750115.1. NCBI lineage: Bacteria > Bacillati > Bacillota > Bacilli > Caryophanales > Exiguobacterium > Exiguobacterium sp. U13-1. The sequence goes on from NZ_CP015731.1 coordinate 479,313, forward strand.
CCCAAGCAAAAGATAAACGAGGCAAAATCGGTGTGGAACATGCCTCACCTGACGCAATCGAAGAGGCGCTCGCTGCTGTCTATGAGACGGAAGAAGCACCGGTTGCCGAAGTGACACGTGAGATGATTCTAGCAGCCGATTTGATCGGTGGACCAGCAGCCTCGATCCGTCGTCGTCGTCTCGGTCAGATTCTTGCGATCGGTGAACCAAATGCAAAACAACTCGTCAAACGCGTCGCATCGATCCGAATCACGCGGGCGGAATGGGAAGCGGCATTGAAACAATTAGAGGAGGAAGAAGTTTGAAAGACATTGCTACATTGCACCGGACGAAAGAAATTTTAGCGAAACATGGCTTTTCGTTTAAAAAATCGTTGGGACAAAACTTTTTAATCGATTTAAACGTATTAGGAAACATCGTCGGGGCAGCTGGATTAACGCCTGAAAGCGGAGTACTCGAGATCGGACCAGGAATCGGCTCATTGACGGAACAATCGGCGAAACAGGCGAAAAAAGTCGTCGCTCTTGAAATCGATCAGCGGTTGCTACCGATTCTTGACGATACACTTTCACCGTATCCTCATACGAAGGTCATTCACGGCGATGCTCTTGAACTTGATCTTTCGACGATCGTCGCAGAAGAGTTCACGCAAGAAGGCATCACTGACATTGCCGTCGTCGCGAACCTCCCGTATTACGTCACGACACCGATCATCATGCGGATTCTCGAAGCGAAAGCACCGTTTCGGACGCTCGTCATGATGATTCAAAAGGAAGTCGCTGAACGAATTGGTGCAAAACCGGGCACGAAAGCATACGGTTCTCTATCGATCGCGATTCAGTATTATGCGGAAGCTGAAGTCTGCTTCACGGTTCCAAAACAAGTCTTCATTCCGGCACCAAATGTCGATTCAGCAGTCATCCGTTTGAACATTCGAAAAGAGCCGGCGGTACAGACACAGGATGAGGCATTATTCTTCGAAATCGTCCGAGCAAGTTTTGCACAACGCCGGAAAACGATTTTGAACAACTTGACGACACACTTCGGGAAGACGGAAAAGGCGGCGGTCGAAGCGGCATTGTTGGAAGCTGGAATCGAACCACGTCGTCGCGGAGAAACGCTCAGCCTGCAGGAATTCGCACAGTTAGCGGATGCACTTTTGCCAATTAAAAAACGTTGACGGATACGATTAGAACAGATATAATATTTCCCCTTTCTAATATTTATTTAATATGCTATAATAAATATTAGTGAGGTGAAGCGTATGCCAAAGACGTTGAACGAAATCAGACATGTTTTCGAAACACATGTTGGTGAAAGACTGACGCTAAAAGCAAGCGGCGGTCGTAAAAAGGTCGTAACCCGAATCGGAACGCTCGTTGAGACGTATCCTTCGGTGTTTGTAGTCAAGCTAGACGCAGAGCGCCACAATGTCGAGCGAGTTTCTTATAGCTACGCCGACGTGCTAACAGACTCCGTACAAATCGAATTTGCGAATTCGTAAACTTACCTTCCGAAGCGGACAAAATGTTCGCTTCTTTTTTTGTGGAAAGGTTGATACAATTCCTACAGGAAACGAACTAGAGGAGGAACGGCACGATGACGATTATTGTAAAGGCTCCGGCCAAGATCAACCTAGTCCTGGATGCGACGGCAAAGCGCCCGGACGGCTATCACGATGTACATATGGTGATGACGACAGTCGATTTGGCAGACCGTCTAGAATTGACGGAGCTGCCGTCAGGAGAAATTCGAATGAATGCCCAGCATGCTTACGTTCCGAACGACGAACGTAATCTTGCGTATAAAGCAGCAGCGATCTTAAAAGAAAAATACGACGTCAAGACAGGGGTCGAAATCTTCTTAGAAAAACACATCCCGGTCGCAGCGGGACTCGCTGGTGGTTCTAGTGATGCAGCAGCGACATTACGTGGTTTGAACGAGTTATGGCAACTTGGCTTGACGCTGGAAGAGTTGGCGGAAGTCGGGGCAGCGGTTGGCTCTGACGTCCCATTTTGTGTCATGGGAGGAACGGCGATTGCAACGGGTCGCGGAGAGAAGCTAGAAAAACTTGTTTCACCACCCCCATGCTGGGTCGTTCTTGCTAAACCGACGATTGGTGTCTCGACGGCTGACGTCTATGGTGCCCTTGACTTGAACACGGCAAAACGTCCGAACGTCGAAGCGATGATCGATGCGGTGAAGGCGCAAGATTTCCAAGGCATTTGCCAGTCACTCGGTAATGTTCTCGAATCGGTCACGTTGCCGATGCACCCGGAAGTCGAGCAGATCAAGGAATTCATGGCGAGTTGTGGCGCAGAAGGCGTCTTGATGAGCGGAAGTGGTCCGACGGTCTTTGCGTTGACGGAACACGAGAATCGGGCACAACGTCTCTATAATGGATTACGCGGCTTTTGTAACGAAGTCTACGTCGTTCGTCTTTTAGGCGAAAACCATTGATAATATCCGTATGAAAATGATATATTCACTATTGAATATTCGGAATTACGGAGAGGTGGAACAAAACAAATGAAAATTCGGAGAAGTGGTCGATTGGTCGACATGACGCGGTACTTGCTTGACCATCCCCATCATCTCGTCTCATTGACGATTTTTGCAGAACGCTATAAATCGGCGAAATCGTCGATCAGTGAAGATTTAGATATCGTCAGCGAGATGTTAGAGCATGAGGGAACGGGACGTCTCGTCACGGTACCAGGTGCTGCGGGTGGCGTCATGTTCATCCCGACGTGGAGCAGTAAGAAGGCGTTACCGTTCATCGACGATCTATGTGAACGTGTCGCACGTCCAGATCGACTGTTGCCAGGGGGATACCTTTATTTGACGGACTTACTAGGGGATCCGAAGATGGTCAAACAAATGGGGCAAGTGTTTGCATCTGTCTTTAGCCAAAAGAAAGTCGATGTCGTCATGACAATCGCGACGAAAGGGATTCCACTTGCTTATGCGGTCGCTGAGCAACTTGGTGTGCCGTTCGTCATCGTGCGTTCGGATAGTCGCGTGACAGAAGGTTCAACGGTCAGTATCAACTATGTCTCAGGTTCTTCAAAAGCGATTCGGACGATGGCACTTGCGCGTCGGAGTTTACCACGCGGGGCGAACGTCTTATTGATCGATGACTTCATGAAAGCCGGCGGAACGATTCGCGGAATGATGAGTCTCTTGAGCGAGTTCGAAGCAAAGGTCGCAGGTGTGGGTGTCTTGATCGAGGCAGAGGGTGCCGAGAAGAAGATGGTCAACGAATACGTCAGCTTAATGAAATTAGCGGACGTCGACGTCGATCTTGGTCAAATTCAAGTCAAGCGTGGAAACGTCGATCACTATTTCTCGGAAGTAGAGACTACCTGAAATTGACAGCCGCATGGATTGTAACTATACTGTAATTATCAAACTTTTGGAAATTATGCGTAAAAAGATTGGGAAAGACTAAATCTTTGTTTGTTTTAAGCCGTAAGTAGAAGTAGACAACGAAGAGTTGTGACAACGGTTAAAGGGGTGCGGACAAAATGAACGTTACGGACGTTAAAATTCGTCGCGTCGTGGCAGAGGGTCGAATGAAAGCACTTGCCTCTATTACGCTCGACCACGAATTCGTGGTACATGATTTGCGTGTGATCGAAGGGAACAGTGGTCTCTTCGTCGCCATGCCAAGCAAACGAACGCAAGAAGGTATCTTCCGGGATGTCGCTCATCCAATCAATGCATTAATGCGAAAAAAGGTCGAAGATTCAGTACTCGAAGCCTATGCGGCACGTGAGGATCAAGAAGATGGCGTCGGTTACGAAGTCTCTTCTGCCCAAACGACAGATCAAGCATAAGAAAAAGACAGGTTTTCTCTTCTTGGGAAAACCTGTCTTTTTTCTCGCTTTTTCCTCGATTCCGCTTCGTCCCATCATTGAATAACGATGCCATTTTCGTTATAGTTGGAACGAGTGTACTATTTCAGAACGAAATCAACACTAATTTATGTGGAGGAGCGACAAGGATGAATCATTTCGCGGTAATTCTAGCAGCGGGTAAAGGAACTCGGATGAAATCGAAGCTTTACAAAGTACTTCACCCAGTCGCTGGGAAACCTATGGTACAGCACGTCGTCGATCAATTAGCGACGCTCGGCGTCAAGCGACAGGTCGTCATCGTCGGTCACGGTGCGGAATCCGTCAAAGAAGTGCTTGGCACATCGGTGGAATACGCACTTCAAAGTGAGCAGCTTGGCACAGGTCATGCTGTTCAAATGGCAGAACCCGTACTCGGGAACGAACAGGGAGCAACACTCGTCGTCTGTGGCGATACACCACTCTTGACGAGCGAGACACTGTCTTCATTGTTACAACATCATACGGATACGAACGCAAAAGTGACTGTCTTGACGGCACTCGCTGACGATCCGACAGGTTACGGACGAATCGTGCGTGGCGAAGATGGAAACGTCTCGAAAATCGTCGAGCACAAGGATGCGAATGCAGAAGAACTTGCACTTCGGGAAATCAATACAGGTACGTATGTATTCGATAACGAGATGTTGTTCGCGACGCTGAAGCAGGTCAAGAACGATAACGCGCAAGGTGAGTATTACTTACCAGATGTGATTGAGATCGCTAAAGCAGCGGGCGAGACGATTGCAGCGTATGCGGCACCTACGTTCGAAGAGACAATCGGTGTCAACGATCGCGTCGCACTTGCGCAAGCGGAAACATCGATGCGTAAGCGGACGAACGAGTACTGGATGCGTCAGGGTGTCACATTCGTTGACCCGTCTTCGACGTATATCGGACCGGACGTCACGATTGGTTCAGATACTGTTCTTTATCCGGGAACGCAATTACTCGGTCGCACGGTCATTGGTTCAGAATGTACGATTGGTCCGAACTCGGATATTCGCAATAGTGAAGTGGCAGATGGTGCCATTGTTCGTCAATCCGTCGTCACGGATAGCAAGATTGGTCCAGCGGCACAAGTCGGTCCATTCGCGCATTTACGTCAGCAAGCGGTTCTCGGTGCGAACACACGCGTCGGAAACTTTGTTGAGATCAAGAAATCAACATTTGGCGAAGGTAGCAAATCAGCACACCTGAGCTATGTCGGAGATGCGACGATCGGAGAGAACGTCAACCTCGGTTGTGGATCAATCACGGTCAACTACGATGGAAAAAATAAATTCCAGACGATCATTGAAGACGATGCCTTCATCGGCTGTAACGTCAACTTGATTGCACCGGTCACGGTCGGCAAGAACGCCCTTGTTGCTGCCGGATCAACCGTCACGGATGATGTGCCGGAAAACGGTCTCGCGATCGCACGGGAACGTCAAACGACGAAACCTGATTATCGTTAATTCATTACTTGTCGCTCTACTCGTCTAAACCCAAACAAATGGAGGCCACCTACACATGTCTACTGTCTTAGAACATGAAATTCGTATTTTCGCACTCAACTCGAACAAACCACTGGCAGAGGAAATCGCTAAAGTCATCGGAATCCCGGTGAGCGAAAGTTCAGTCAAACACTTCAGTGATGGCGAAATTTCGATGAACATCGAAGAAAGTGTCCGGGGGGATGATATTTACATCATTCAATCGACAAGCCAACCAGTCAACGAAAACCTGATGGAACTTCTCATCATGATCGATGCACTGAAACGGGCGTCTGCACGGACAATCAACGTCGTCATTCCATATTACGGTTATGCGCGTCAAGACCGCAAAGCACGTTCACGTGAGCCAATCACGGCGAAACTCGTTGCGAACTTGCTTGAAGTAGCAGGGGCGACACGCGTCGTGACGATGGATCTCCATGCAGCACAAATCCAAGGGTTCTTCGATATTCCAGTAGATCAATTGATGGGTGTACCGCTTCTCGCTTCATACTTCGAGAAAAAGAACATCGATCCAAACGAACTCGTCATCGTTTCTCCAGACCATGGCGGTGTCACACGGGCACGTAAATTAGCAGAACAATTAAAAGCACCGATCGCGATCATCGACAAACGCCGTCCGAAACCGAACGTCGCAGAAGTCATGAACATCGTCGGTCAAGTCGATGGCAAGATTGCCATCATCATCGATGACATCATCGATACAGCGGGTACGATCACACTTGCAGCGAACGCTTTGATCGAAAACGGAGCGAAACAAGTCTATGCATGTTGTACACACCCTGTTCTTTCGGGTCCAGCAATGGAGCGAATCGAGAACTCAGCGATCGAAGAACTCGTCGTCTTGAACACGATTGACTTGACACAACGCGAATGTGCAAGCAAAATCAAACAAATCTCTGTGGCACGCTTGCTTGCAGAAGCAATCATCCGTGTACACGAACAGAAATCAATCAGCCCGCTCTTCAGCTGATTGCTTGATGCATACGAACGACGTGGTCCGGTTTATTGAAATCGGACCCTTGTTCGTTTACTTTTTTAAACAGAAATGAGGAATCGATATGAAATGTATCGTCGGATTAGGGAATCCTGGAGCAAAGTATGCCAATACGCGCCACAACATCGGTTTTCTCGCGATTGATGCCTTAGCGGAGAAGCACGGGATCAAGCTCTCAGAATCGAAGTTTAAAGCCCTCTTCGGAACGGGAATGATAAACGGAGAGCGTGTCGTACTCGTGAAGCCATTAACGTATATGAACTTATCAGGTGAAGCGGTTCGACCTTTGCTTGATTTTTATAAGATCGCGGTCGAGGATGTTCTCGTTATCTATGATGATCTGGATTTACCGCTTGAGAAATTACGCTTGCGTTCAAAAGGAAGTGCAGGCGGTCATAATGGCGTCAAGTCCTTGATCCAGCATCTCGGTACGCAGGAGATCAAGCGCCTTAAGCTCGGCGTCGGTCGACCACCGGCACCCATCCAAGTCATTGACTGGGTGTTGATGAACTTTTCGAAGGCGGAACAAGGAAGTTTGCAACACGTACTCAATGCGTCTGTCGATGTAGCGACGGACTTCATAGACACACCGTTTCTCGCTTTGATGAATCGGTATAACTGAACGCAACGCTTTGGGGCTCCAAAGCGTTTTTGCTGTCGTGTTTTAGGAGGAAGAAGATGAAACAATTACAAGAACTCTTACTAGCGATTCCTGAAATCAAGACGGTTCGGGAACGCTTCCGGGACGGTGTCAACGCCCAGTTGATCACCGGTCTGATGAATAGCGGAAAGGCACTGTTCGTCGCCGGGATTTATCAGGAGACGAAACGTCGATTCGTACTCGTGACACATAATATGTTCCAAGCGCAAAAACTGTACGATGATTTGATTGAACTCGTACCGGAAGAAGACGTCATGCTCTATCCAGTCGATGAGACGTTAGCAGCAGAACTTTCTTATGGCGCCAGTCCAGAACTGCGGGCGACGCGGATCGAGACCCGCCATCGTTTACTGACGACAGACGACGGGATCCTGATCATTCCGCTCGTTGGCTTGCGTCGATATGTTCCAGATGCACAGACGTTCCTGTCACACGTCAAACAGGTGAAGCCGGGCGACATCTTATCGATTCCGGACTTCGTCCAGGATTTAGTCGATGCGGGGTACGAACGGACAGCGACGGTGACGACACCAGGTGAGTTTGCTGTTCGCGGAAGTATCATCGATATTTATCCGCTCACGGTCGAACGTCCGTACCGGCTCGATCTATTTGACGAGGAAGTCGACTCGATCTATACATTTGATGCGGAGACTCAACGTTCGCTCGGTGTCGTCGCAGAAGCATGTTTGATGCCAGCAGCCGAACACTTCGCGACGAAGGATCAGTTGAAGGACGCGGGTGAAAAAGTCCGTCGTCTTTATGAGGCGACGAAAGAGCGCGTCCAAAGTACGGAGGTCCTCGCGGCACTTGAAGAGGGAATCGCCTATGACGTCGAGTTGTTAGAAAACGGCGATCGTCCGAAACAGTTCGCGAAGTATGCACCGATTCTCTACACGTCGACGTTACGTCAAGACGTGACGGGAAGCGTCTTGATCGTCGATGAAGTCGCACGGGTCGAAGAAGCGGCGGAAGTCCAGGATGCAGAGGAAGCAGAATGGATGGCGTCTCTCATTGAACGCGGACAAAGCGTCAGTGATTACGTCCTGTCTGTTCCGATGGCACATGTCTTTGAAGGACAACCCTTGTTGTATCTCTCGCTCCTACCGACCCGCCGGAGTGGGGTACCGGAAAGTGCGGCAATCCATTTCAGCATCAAACCGATTGCACCGTTCCATGGTCAGATGGAACGCCTGAAGCAAGAAGTCGAGCGATATCGTCGCGCTGACATGTGGATGGTTTTCTTAGCGAGTAACCGAGAACGTGCCGAACGAATGCGTCAGACGTTATCCGATTATGGGGTGGAAGCGTCGATCGTCACAAAAGAAGACATCACTCGGGGTCAACCAGCGATTCTGATCGGTGGAATTCATGGTGGATTCGAGATGACGAATGCGCGCCTCGTCGTCATCACAGAAGAAGAAGTCTTTAAGCAACCGGCGCGTCGCCGGAAGCAGACGACGAAGCTGACGAACGCTGAACGGATTAAGAGCTACCAAGAATTGAAGACAGGCGATTACGTCGTTCATATTCATCATGGGATTGGTCGGTACCACGGCATCAAGACGATTGATGTAGCCGGTAATCATCAGGACTATCTCCATCTCGTTTACGCGGGAGAGGACTCTTTGTATGTTCCTGTCGATCAGATCGACTTGATTCAAAAGTATGTCGGGGCTGAAGGGAAAGAGCCGAAGATCTATAAACTCGGCGGGACGGAATGGAAAAAGGTCAAAGCGAAGGTTCAAAAATCGGTCGAAGATATCGCTGATGAATTGATCAAGCTCTATGCTGCTCGTGAAGCTGCCGTCGGTTTTGCGTTCCCAGAGGACGACGATAACATGCAAGCGTTCGAGGCTTCCTTCCCGTATGAGGAAACGGTCGATCAATTGCGATCGATTGCCGAGATCAAGAAAGATATGGAACGTCCGCGTCCGATGGATCGTCTATTATGTGGCGACGTTGGATACGGAAAAACAGAAGTGGCGATTCGGGCAGCGTTCAAAGCGGTCATGTCTGGAAAACAAGTTGCGTTGCTCGTACCGACGACCGTCCTTGCACAACAACACTACGAAACGATGCTTGAGCGATTCAGTGAATGGCCGATTCGTGTGTCGGTCATGAGCCGGTTCCGTTCGCCAGCAGAATTAAAGGCGACGAAACAAGGACTAAAAGAGGGGACGATCGATGTCGTCGTCGGAACACACCGTGTGCTGTCGAAAGACGTCCAGTTCGCTGATATCGGATTGTTGATCATTGATGAAGAGCAACGTTTCGGCGTTAAACATAAAGAACGTCTGAAACAGTTGAAGACGAACGTCGACGTCTTGACGTTGACGGCGACACCGATTCCAAGGACATTGCACATGTCGATGATCGGAATCCGTGATCTCTCGGTCCTTGAGACACCGCCGGAAAACCGTTACCCGGTCCAAACGTATGTCATGGAATACGACGGAATCGTCATGCGGGAAGCACTCGAGCGGGAACTCGGTCGAGGGGGACAAGCGTTCTTCCTCTATAACCGGGTCGAAGGCATCGAGCGAAAGGCAGAAGAGATTCGTGCGCTCGTACCGGAAGCGCGAATCGTGACGGCGCACGGTCGGATGACGGAAACCGAACTCGAGAGTCAGTTAATCGCGTTCTTCGAAGGGGACGCGGATGTTCTTGTCAGTACGACAATCATCGAGACAGGAATCGACATTCCGAACGTCAATACGTTGATTGTTCATGACGCGGATCAAATGGGACTATCCCAACTGTATCAATTACGCGGTCGTGTCGGTCGGTCAAGCCGCGTCGCCTATTCGTACTTTACGTACCGTCCGCAAAAACGATTGACGGAAGTCGCGGAAAGTCGTCTACAGGCGATCAAGGAATTCACAGAGCTCGGTAGCGGCTTTAAGATCGCGATGCGCGACTTATCGATTCGCGGTGCCGGGAACTTACTTGGTTCCCAACAATCGGGCTTCATTGATTCGGTCGGTTTCGATCTTTATTCGCAGATGCTGGCAGAAGCAGTTGAAGAACGCAAAGAACGAATGAAAGGTAAAAAACGCGTCCAGAAATTCGTGCCGGAGTTCACGTTCAGTCTTGATGCGTATATTCCATCACACTACATGACGGACTCCGAGCTGAAAATCGAGTTTTACAAACGCTTGAAATATGTCGATACCGTCGATAGTCTCGAACAGCTCGAAACAGAGATACTCGAACGATTCGGTGAGTTCCCAGATGAGGTTGCTCGTTTAATCCAATTGACACGGATGAGGATTTTTGCCGAACGGGCGCGTGTCGAGCGTGTCAAACAAACCGATCCGAAAATCGAAATCGTTTTGTCGCTCGAATCCACACAGCAGCTTGACGTGGCGGACTTCGTTAAATGGACTGTTCCGCTAGGACGTGGTCTAGGCATGGGACAACAAGAACAGAAACTCGTCTTGACCCTGAACCGGAATAAACAGTCGACGCAACAGATGACGATGCAGGCAGAACAGTTGCTAGCAGAGCTTGATCGTCGGCTCGTCGCGCGATGAATAGACGAACGATTGCGCAAGGCGCAGCACTACTTGCGATCTCTAGCTATATCTCGAAATTGCTCAGCTTCTTTTACCGGATTCCATATCAGAATCTCGCCGGCGATTTCGGATTGTACGTCTATCAGACGGTCTATCCCTTATTCGCGATAGCGGCAGCGCTTGGCATTTATGCGCTGCCCGTCATCGTGGCGAAGTTGACGCTCCATCATCCAGACGAGAAACGAGAAGTCTTGTGGTCGATTTTCTATGTCTTGCTTGCGATGACAGTCTTCTTCGGATTACTTGGTTGGTGGATCGCCCCAACGCTCGCAGGGTGGTTCGGGGATGAGAAACTGGTCGTTCCCTTGCGTGCGGTGACATGTACGTTTTATTTACTACCCGTGATTGCCGTTCTTAGAGGTATGTTTCAAGCAGATCTCGAGATGCGACCGACGGCTGTATCCCAAGTCTCTGAAAATGCCGTCCGCGTCGGACTATTGTTGCTCGTGACCTATATCGGTGTCTCGATGCAGGCGGACCCTTACTGGATTGGTGCCAGTGCCCATCTGACAGCGATCGGCGGTAGCATCGTTTCGTTATTCGTCCTGTTACGTTTTGCGAAAGGAAAAATCGGTCGCCCTGTATTTTCAAGTATTCACGTACGGCGGGTCGGAAAGGTGCTCGTGACAAGCGGGGTGGCGGTCAGTATCGCCTCACTTGCTTTATTGCTGATGCAATTGATCGATGGATTGACGTTCGTCAATCTACTTGGCAATACGACGGAGACGAAAATTGAAAAAGGGGTGCTCGACCGTGGGTATCCGTTACTCCAATTTGCGATTCTCTTTGCAACGTCGATGAGTCTTGCGAGTGTTCCGTCCTTATCGACCGCATATCGTAAACACGATTCGCAGATGATGCGTCAACAACTGGAGACATTACTCCGTTCCGGTCTATTGATTGCCGCTGCAGCGACGATCGGACTAATGGGTGTGATGCGTCCGCTCAATATTGCGTTGTATCAAGATGACCAGGGAACAGCAGGGCTGATTTGGCTCGCAGCGACGGCATTTGCTGCTTCGATTGCGATGATGATCGTCTCTTGTCTCCAGTCGGTCGATGCTGAAAAGTATGCGCTCGTTGGTGTTCTTGTCGGATTAGGGGCGAAGCTCGCTCTGAATCTCTATTTCATTCCCCGATATGGTATGATCGGGGCGGGTATGGCGACATTTGGCGGTTTTGCCGTCATGGCGGCAGCACAATGGATTTTATTGAACCGGAAGTTTGGTCGCGTATCGGCAGGAAACACGTTCTACCGACGACTGGTCTTACCTGTGCTCGCCATGGGTGTGTTTCTGTATCTGATCGAAACGTTCTTTCAGCTGTTTGAGCTTGAGACACGAATCGGTGCGGCACTCGAAGTCGGCGTCCTTGTCGTCGGTGGTGCCATCATTTATGGCAGTATGGCGTTACGCGTCCGTGCATTAACAGAACAAGAGTGGGCGCTATTGCCTTTAGGAGATAAGTTATATCAGATGTACCAACGTAGGAGGAGCATATGACACACCGAATCAAAATCGTCGGTCTTGGCGTCGGCGAACTCGAACAATTGCCGTTTGGCATCTATCGATTATTAAAAAACACGACACAGCCTGTCTATTTACGGACAATGGATCATCCAGTCGTTTCAGAACTCGCAGCAGAGGGAATGAAGTTTACATCATTTGACTCGGTTTACGAACGACATAGTCGGTTTGAAGACGTATACACAGAAATCGTTGAGGAATTGCTTCGTCTCTCAAAGACGACGGACATCATTTATGCCGTCCCAGGTCATCCACTGGTCGCGGAGAGTACCGTCCAGCAGTTATTAGAGCGGACGGACGCGGTCGACGTCATAGGCGGACAAAGTTTTCTTGATCCGATGTTCGCAGCGCTTGGTGTGGATCCAATTGAAGGATTCCAGTTGCTTGATGCAACAGCGTTTGCCGTCGATGAAGCACAGATCCGTCAGCATCTACTAATTGGACAAGTTTATGATGCGCTCGTCGCGGGCGACTTAAAGGTCCAGTTGATGGAACGTTATCCGGACGAACATCTAGTCACTTTGGTCACGGCAGCGGGTACAAGCAAACAGTCCGTCCAAAGCGTACCGTTATATGAACTCGATCATGTGACGACGCTCAGTAACTTGACGACAGTCTACGTGCCACCTGTCACGGATGAGCAGACGTTGAACCGTGACTTCGCGACACTAAAAGAGATCATCGCGCGATTACGCGGTGAAGGCGGTTGTCCATGGGATCAAGAGCAGACGCATGAGTCCTTAAAACGTCATTTAATCGAAGAATCTTACGAATTACTGGAAGCAATCGACCTTCAGGACGATAACTTAATGATAGAAGAGCTAGGAGACGTCCTTTTACAGGTCATGCTCCACGCACAAATTGGTCTAGATGAAGGGTATTTTGATATTCGAGACGTCATCGGAAGCGTCAGTGATAAGATGATTCGTCGCCATCCGCATGTCTTTGGGGAAACAACAGTCGATTCTTCAGCAGACGTCGTTTCGAACTGGCAAGACATCAAAGCACAAGAAAAGCCGGAGCGGACTTCCTTGCTCGATGGTGTGACAAAAGGAGCACCCGCTTTGATGCGCGCAGAAGACATTCAAAAGAAAGTGGCGAAAGTCGGTTTTGAATGGAGTGACGTCGAGGGTGCACTTGAAAAAGTAATCGAAGAGTTACGTGAATTGAAGGAAGCCGCACCAGAAGAACGACTAGGTGAATTCGGAGATGTTCTGTTTTCGATGACGCTCGTCGGGAAATACCTCGGTCTCTCGGCAGAAGAGGGGCTACAACAGACGAATGATAAATTCATCCGTCGCTTTACGCGAATGGAACAACTAGCGGACCGACCGCTCGTTGAGATGACGCTTGAAGAGCAAGATTCACTCTGGCATCAAGCGAAGCAGGAGGAACAGTCATGAGACTTGATAAATTTTTAAAAGTATCGCGTCTGATCAAACGACGGACGCTTGCAAAAGAAGTAGCGGATCAAGGTCGGATCACGATCAATGGTAATGTGGCGAAAGCAAGTAGCACGGTAGCAGCAGGTGATGAGATGACAATCCGGTTCGGAAACAAGATTGTCACGGTTGCGATTTCGAGCATTAAAGAACATGCCAAAAAAGAAGAAGCGTCTGATATGTATGAGATCATCCGTGAAGAAAAGGTGAATTCCGAAGAATCGATGTAATTTACCGGAAAAAGGAAGTATACTAAAGAGTGTCAGGGATGACCACTCAGAAAGAGGAGGGATGATATGCCAACACCGCTCGAATCAGGGCGTCCAGCGCCAAAGATCAAGCCGCTCAATGACCGTAAGAAGCAGTTGAGTCAGAATGCCATCGAAAACCGTCGACGCCTCAAAAATCGCTTTTTCTTGTGTCTGACCGTCTTTTTGCTCATCTTTTCCCTCATGGGGTGGTCATACATGGAAAAACGGCAATTGATCGCTGAACAAAAGCAGTCGTTTCAAGTCGCTGAACAAGAGCAGACGAAAGCAAAAAAAGAGACCGCCCGTCTGAAGGAAGAAATCAATCGTCTCAATGATAAAGAGTATGTAGCGAACTTAGCTCGGAGCGAGTTGCTCTATTCGAAAAAAGGGGAAACGATCTTCTACTTTTCACCGGAAGACTAATTGAAGGTTGCCGATTGATTGAAAAAAGAATGAATCACTCGTATAATAAGAAACGAATCAACTAAAAAGGAGCAATACAATTTATGTCGATTGAAGTAGGCAGCAAAGTGCAAGGGAAAGTAACAGGCATCACGAATTTCGGAGCGTTCGTTGAGTTACCAACAGGGAAAACTGGTCTTGTTCACATCAGTGAAGTGGCAGATTCTTACGTTAAAGACATCAATGATGTGTTGACGGTTGGTCAAGAAATCACCGTCAAAGTCTTAAGTGTTGAAAACGATGGTAAGATTGGTCTTTCCATCAAAAAAGCCGTCGATCGTCCAGAAGGCGAACGTCCTCGTCCTGCACGTCAGTTCGACCGTGGACCACGTCCAGCAGGACAAGATCGTGGACCACGTTCGTTCGATAACAAAGGACCACGTGGAGGCGGTAACCGTGGAGGCTTCAACAAAGGCGGCCGTGGTACACCACCACCGCGCAAAGAACAATCGTTCGATACGCTGATGTCTAGTTTCCTGAAAGATAGTGAAGATCGTCTTGCTACATTGAAACGTCAAACGGATTCAAAACGTGGCGGACGCGGCGCAAAACGTCAATAACTTGCTGACCTGTTCTTTATAAGAATAGAGATGGAATGACGCCGTTCATTCCATCTTTTATTTTTTTGAAATTATTTTTAGAAAAAGCGTTGACTTTCATTTGACCTGCCCGTATTATAGAAAATGTGCTTAAGACGCACGAGTTAAAAATATGGCGGTGTAGCTCAGCTGGCTAGAGCGTACGGTTCATACCCGTGAGGTCGTGGGTTCGACTCCCTCCGCCGCTACCATATTTTTTTGGCCCGTTGGTCAAGCGGTTAAGACACCGCCCTTTCACGGCGGTAACACGGGTTCGAATCCCGTACGGGTCATTCTCAAAAGCTATCTCTATTATATAGAGATAGCTTTTTTTAGGTTTTAACGGAAAGGGGGAAATCGCTATGGAAGGTATGCCGTTCGAACCACTTTTAGTAGGTGTTTCGGGAGGTTGTGATTCGATGGTACTCGTCGATCGGTTGTACAAAGAAGGTTACGATATCGCGATTGCGCATGTGCATCATGGATTACGAGAGGCGTCCGACGAAGAAGCGTGCTTTATTAAGGAGTGGGCAACGGCCCGAAAGATATCTTTTTTCATGACGCGTTTAGAATGGACAGGACGTACGAGCTCTCAAGCAGCTTGTCGCGAAGAGAGATATGCGTTTTTTGAACGAATCATGGAAGAGACCGGGCGCTCGCGTCTGATTCTCGCCCATCATCAAGACGATCAAATTGAGACGCTACTCATTCAGCTCATTCGTGGAGAAGCGCAGGTTGATGGTATTCCCGTCGTTCGTCCGTTTGGTAACGGTTGGTTGCATCGACCGTTGCTACATGAATCGAAGCAGGCTTTGCTCGAGTATGCGTTGCAACATGAAGTTCCGTGGCGAGAAGATGCGTCAAATGCAGAAACTACTTATTTGCGCAATCAAATCCGACATATGATTGTTCCGCCACTCCGAGAAATTCGTCCGGAGTTTGAACAAGCAACAGCAGCTGCAGCACATGCGCGACAGCAAATCATGCGTGAGCAGGTGACATTCGTCGCGACGTATCTCGACCGATGTAAGGAAGCCAACGGAATTCCGGTAGCACGTATTTTAGAATTACCGACGGATTTACAGCGGCTTGTCTTGCCGACGCTAACGGGAGAAACGTTTTCTTCAGAAACGATTCGTCACTTCATCACGTGGCTTCGGGTGGATAAGGGCTCGGACGAAGTGTATTATGGAAACTGGAGGATGCGACGTGCATATGGCTTTTTGATGCAGGATCGTGTGATACGGTCAATGAATGACGATTTACCGTTTCAAGTAGGGGAGAATTTGGGAACGTATCATTATGGTGAACAAATGGTTCGCTTCTCAATCGGAAACCAAGGTATCCCGCTGGACGCGATTGCGTTCCCGTTGACGGTGCGCCCGCCATGTCCGGGAGATCGAATCCAGCTTGCTGTGGGTTCGAAAAAAGTCAGTCGAATTCTGATTGATGCTAAGGTTCCGCGTTATCTCCGGGAACAGGTTCCGGTCGTCGTCGATGCAAATGGAGTGATTTTAGCCGTCATTGGACATCGAATTGCAATATTCGGGTCATTTGAACTCCTCGCAAAATCTTATTTAATGATAGAATGGTAATGTAGTGTTTATTATGGAGGAGGAATACCTAGCATGACCTTGATGAACGATATGGAAAAAGTACTGATTTCAGAAGAAGAGATCCAAAATAAAGTGGGCGAACTCGCCGGCGAATTGACAGCGGATTATCACGATCGTTTTCCGTTGCTTGTGTGTGTCTTAAAAGGCGCAATGCCGTTCATGTCTGATCTTGTCAAAAAGATGGATATGCACCTTGAAATGGACTTCATGGACGTTTCAACATATCACGGTGGGACAACATCAACAGGTGAAGTCAAGATTGAAAAAGATTTGAACACATCGGTAGAAGGACGCGACATCTTGATTGTCGAAGATATCATCGACAGCGGATTGACGCTTGGTTACCTCGTTGACCTCTTCAAGTACCGGAAAGCGAAGTCCGTTAAAATCGTGACGTTGCTCGACAAACCAACAGGACGGAAGAATGACTTGCACGCAGATTACAGCGGCTTCGTCATTCCACACGAATTCGTCGTCGGTTATGGTCTGGATTACGAAGAGAAATACCGTAACCTTCCGTATGTAGGTGTCTTGAAACCTGCAGTCTACGGCGGCTAATTATTTTTAATCTCGTCTGTCCCATGATAAGATGAAACCAATTACAAAGCGCGCCCTGTCGCGCCAGGATTCGTATTCATCCACTAGAAAAACGAGATGGATGCGGAGAGGAGGCATAAGATGAACCGAGCAGTGAAGAATACCCTCGTGTTTGGGGTCATTTTTCTAGCTTTGATCTTGTTTCTGCAATACTTGCAGAGTCCAGTGAACAAAAGCAAAGAAATCAATTACACACAGTTTGTCGAGTCTGTTGAAAAAGGTGAAATCAAGACGGCTACCTTCCAATATGAAGGGCAGACGTATAATGTGACAGGAGATTTGCGTGAAAAAGATTCAACGTATGAAACGGTCGTACCGGCTGTGGATACGGAACTAACGGATCTCTACACGCAACTCAGAAGCCAAGGAGTCAAATTGGACTTCAAGGCAGCAGAAACGAATGGTGGTTGGATCGCGTTACTAACGACAATCGTTCCATTCATCATCATCTTCATCCTCTTCTTCTTCTTGATTAATCAAGCGCAAGGTGGCGGTGGTGGCGGTCGCGTCATGAACTTCGGGAAATCGAAGGCACGCCTCTATGATACAGAGAAGAAAAAGATCACGTTTGATGATGTAGCCGGCGCAGACGAAGAGAAACAAGAACTTGTCGAAGTCGTCGAATTCTTGAAAGATCCGCGTAAATTTGCGAAACTCGGTGCCCGTATTCCGAAAGGGGTCCTACTCGTAGGTCCTCCAGGTACAGGTAAGACGTTGCTTGCGCGTGCCGCAGCTGGTGAAGCCGGCGTACCATTCTTCTCGATTTCAGGTTCTGACTTCGTTGAGATGTTCGTTGGTGTCGGGGCATCACGTGTCCGTGACTTGTTCGAAAACGCGAAGAAAAATGCACCATGTATCATCTTCATCGATGAAATCGATGCTGTCGGTCGTCAACGGGGCGCAGGTCTCGGTGGTGGACACGATGAGCGTGAGCAGACATTGAACCAACTTCTCGTTGAGATGGATGGATTCAGTGAAAACGAAGGCATCATCATGATCGCAGCAACGAACCGTGCTGATATTCTTGACCCAGCATTACTCCGTCCAGGTCGTTTTGACCGTCAAATCACGGTTGACCGTCCAGATGTCGTCGGTCGTGAAGCAGTCTTGAAAGTTCACGCACGGAATAAACCGCTCGATTCAACGGTTGATTTGAAAGCTATCGCACAGCGGACACCTGGATTCTCAGGTGCGGATCTTGAGAACCTTCTGAATGAAGCAGCACTTGTTGCAGCACGTTCAGACCGTGATAAAGTGTCGATCGTTGATCTCGAAGAAGCGATTGACCGTGTCATCGCGGGACCAGCGAAGAAGAGCCGGATCATCTCGCCGAAAGAGAAAAAGATTGTCGCATGGCACGAAGCAGGACATACGATCATTGGTGTCACGCTCGACGATGCGGATGAAGTACACAAGGTAACGATCGTTCCTCGCGGAAACGCGGGCGGATATGTCGTCATGTTGCCAAAAGAAGATCGTTACTTCATGACGAAGCCGGAACTCGAAGATAAGATTACTGGATTGCTCGGTGGTCGCGTCGCAGAGGACATCGTCTTCGGAGAAGTCTCGACTGGAGCAAGCAATGACTTCCAACGTGCGACAGGTCTTGCACGGAAAATGGTCATGGAGTTCGGGATGAGTGAAAAACTCGGACCGCTTCAATTCGGATCAGGTCAAAGCGGTAACGTCTTCCTCGGTCGTGATTTCCAAAACGAACAGAATTACTCGGATGCAATTGCACACGAGATCGATACGGAAATCCAAGCGATCATCAACCGCTGTTACCAAAAAGCGAAAGATATCCTGACTGAGAAACGCGATCAGCTCGACTTGATTGCAACAACGTTGCTTGAAGTTGAAACACTCGATCAAAAACAAATTCACCATCTCCTAGAGACGGGCGAATACAAAAAACATGAACCAGAAGCAACGACTCCAAAAGCAGAAGAGAAAGCACCGGAATCGACAGATGCAACTGTTGATCAACCGACAGAGTCTCCAACGCAAATGGGTTCAGTCGTTGACGAAGGGAAAAATGTAGATATGGATACACCAGATACGCCGCGTCGCGACGATCAAGTGTAAACGGATGGAACGGATTCGATTGATATCGAATCCGTTCTTTTTTGTGGCAGACCGAGCGAATACACATCGGTAGGTGTGACCATACGAGCATGGTATAATCACAACGTATATAGTTCCGATCGTGAAACAACGGAATACAATAGAAGCATGAAAATTGAGAAGAAGCGGGGAAATAAGCAAATGATTTTAGTCATCGATGTCGGAAATACGAATATCGTCTTAGGTGTCTATCAAGGACAAGAGTTGATTGAGCATTGGCGGATTGCGACAGACCGGACACGGACGACGGACGAATACGGTATGCTCGTCAAAGCGTTGTTCCGTGACGCAGAGCTAAACGTGGAAGAAATCGAGGGAATCGTGTTATCATCTGTCGTACCCCCCGTCGTGTTTCCACTAGAAAATATGTGTGTGCGTTACTTTAAACGTCGTCCGTTCTTGATTGGACCAGGAATCAAGACAGGACTCGATTTAAAAGTCGATAATCCACGGGAAGTGGGAGCCGATCGAATCGTCAATGCAGTAGCGGCGACGGCGAAATACGAGGGGCCGATGATCATCGTCGATTTCGGAACAGCGACGACGTATTGTTACATCGATGCACAAAAACGGTATTACGGTGGCATCATCTCACCCGGTGTGATGGTTGCAACCGAGGCACTCTATAATAAGGCAGCAAAATTGCCACGAATCGAAATCGCGAAACCGCAGTCAGCGATTGGACGAAATACGATCCATGCGATGCAGTCGGGGACCTATTTCGGATATGTGGCACAGGTGGACGGACTCGTTCACCGGATGAAAGAGGAAATGGGAGAAGCGAAGGTCATTGCGACCGGTGGCTTAGCCCGATTAATCAGCGAGGAATCCACGATGATTGAGGTCGTCGATCCATTCTTGACGTTAGATGGATTACGGATTATCTACGAACGAAATAAGTGAGGGAATCAAGATGAAACGTGAAGAATTATTAGCACAATTAAAAGATGACTATTTAGTACGGGCGTTAGGCTTCAATGGAGAAGTCCGTGCGTTTGCGATCCGTTCGACGAAAACGGTCTATGAAGCACAACTGCGCCATCAGACAACACCGGTCGTTACAGCAGCACTCGGTCGGACACTGACGATCGGCGCAATGATGGGTACGATGCAAAAAGGCGATACACGTGTCACATTAAAAGTCGAAGGCGATGGACCGATTGGGAAAATCATCGTCGATGCCGACGCAAAAGGTGTCGTTCGTGGATATGTCAGTCGTCCCCGCGTCGAAATGGATACGTACGTCAATGCAGACGGTCTGACGAAACTAAAAGTGGGTGAAGCAGTCGGTCGCGGAAACATCTCTGTCATCAAAGACCTCGGGTTGCGTGACTTCGTCGGTGGTCAATCGCCGATTCAAACAGGTGAGATTAGCGAAGACTTCACGTATTACTTCGCTGTATCGGAACAAAGCCCATCGGTCGTTGGAGCTGGCGTTCTCGTCTATCCGGAAGACGAATCAGTCATTGCAGCAGGTGGTTTGATCGTTCAATTGATGCCAGGTGCGTCGGAAGAGACGATCTCAGCACTTGAAAAACGTGTTGGAGCCCTTAAACCGATCTCGATTCTTGTCGGTGAGGAAAAAACACCAGAAGAAATGTTAGAACTCGTTCTCGGTGACTATGAGCATCTCGACACGATCCCGGTATCATTCGAATGTACGTGTGACCGTGAAAAATTAGCGACAGCGATCATCGCTCTTGGACCAGATGAGATCCAAGCGATGATTGATGAAGATGGTGGTGCGGAAGCGGTTTGTCACTTCTGTTCAGAGCATTATCACTATGATGTTCCAGAGTTAGAGGAACTTCGTGAAAAATCACTCGAAAGAGCATAAGAGGGATCTAATATGGGGAATGTACAACCTAAGTACTTGTGGATGTTGATCTTCATCTTAATGTTGACGAATTTCATGACCGGTGCTTACGCCTTCATGGGTGAGCTCCCAAAGGTCGATTCTCCTAAAATCGTTCAAGACAGCATCGGTGGTCCGCTCGAGGATGTCGTCGCCGAAGTCGGTGATGAGAAAATCACGCGCGCGATGGTCTATCAGACGATGCGAACGGAACAGGAAAAACAGACGATTGATCGTTTGATTCAAGAAGCGGTCGAACGCCAGACGAAGGATGGAAAAAAGCCGGAAGTCAAACGCTTTGATTGACAGATTTCATCCAGTCCGCTGATAATTAGTCTATCGGATTACTTGGAATTCAAGCGGTTCACTAATGAGGAGGAATGGTCATGCGTATTGCGAATTCAGTATTAGATTTAGTCGGTCGGACCCCGATCGTCAAGTTACATCATCTAACGGGTCCTGAGGATGCAGATGTGTATCTGAAATTGGAGTACATGAACCCTGGATCAAGCGTAAAAGACCGGATTGCGTTGGCGATGATTGAGGCGGCAGAAGAAGCGGGTCAACTCAAAGAAGGAGACACGATCATCGAGCCGACGAGTGGGAACACAGGCATCGGACTAGCGATGGTCGCTTCGGCGAAAGGATACCGCGCCATTCTCGTCATGCCGGAAACGATGAGCATGGAGCGCCGGACGTTGCTCCGCGCCTATGGTGCGGAATTGATTTTGACACCGGGTCCTGAAGGAATGAAGGGTGCGATCGCTCGCGCGACAGCGGAAGCAGAAGAACATGGTTACTTCATGCCACAACAATTCAATAACGGCGCCAATCCAGTCGTCCATGAAAAAACGACAGGTCCTGAAATCGTCGAAGCGTTCGAAGGCATGCAACTCGATGCATTCATCGCGGGAATTGGAACGGGTGGAACGATCACCGGTGCTGGTAAAGTGTTACGCGATGCCTTCCAAGGGATTGAAATCATTGCTGTTGAACCAACGGATTCACCTGTCTTATCGGGTGGTAAACCGGGACCGCACAAACTGCAAGGAATCGGTGCTGGATTCGTGCCGTCGATTCTTGATACTGAGATTTATGATGGTGTTGAGCAGATCACGACGGAAGAAGCATTTGATCACGCACGGCGAGCAGCGAAGACGAACGGTGTCTTAGGCGGTATCTCGTCAGGTGCTGCGATTGCAGCAGCGCTCAAGACGGCGAAACGTCTCGGGAAAGGGAAAAACGTTCTCGCGATCATTCCTTCGAATGGGGAGCGGTACTTAAGTACACCGCTGTATCAAATCGAGGAAGAAGCAGACCAATCGAAGTAATCAACTGGACGTACACGGAAGTCATTCGGCTTCCGTGTACTTTTTTGCGTATAATGAGAGCAGAATAGTGTGAAGTGGGGGACGCGTATGCGACAGACGAAATACAAAGCAGTACCATGGACGAAAGAACAATTCTACAATCGATATGTTGAACAGACGAATGGAACAGCGGGACACGTCTGGCTCGAAAGCGGCCGAATCGGACGGTATACGATGGCGGCGACTCGTCCTGTCGGATACGTCCGAACGAAGGACGGGATGACGACGATTGAGACAGATGGAAAAGTCGAGACGTCGACGGCGAATCCGTTTGATGTACTCGAACAGCTCCGCGTCGAACGTGAATCGATCCGACCGGATGGAATGCCACCTTTCTTTGGTGGATTTGCCGGTTACGTCAGTTATGATGCCGTCCGTTATTTAGAAAAGCTACCGGAGCGAGCGATGGATGATTTGCAAACACCCGATCTGTCATTTTACTGGTACGATGAAGTCGCCGTGTTTGATGAGGAAACGAAGCAATTGTTCATTGCCGTAACACGAGACACAGTAGAAGAAGCAGAGCGAGTTCTTGAAACAGAAGTCGCGCGTTGGTGTATCGAGACGGAAGCACCTCAATTTTCAGCGACCGGTTCGTCCGGTGAGCGGGAACGGGCTTTCGGGCAGGAAGCGTTCATGACAGCGGCGCACCGGATTAAATCGTATATTGGGGACGGTGACGTCTTTCAAGTCAATTTGTCCGTCCGCCAACAAGAACCGCTTGGGACGACAGCGGAACATTTGTATGATGTATTACGACAAGTCAATCCTTCTCCGTACATGGGCTACTTTGCGGATGAAGATTTAACACTCGTGTCCGCCTCACCCGAGTTGCTCGTTGAAAAAATCGGTGATGCGTTAGCGACACGCCCGATCGCGGGAACACGGCCACGCGGGAAGGATGAAGCAGAGGATTTACGACTTGCGAAAACCTTACTCGATAACGAAAAAGAACGGGCAGAACATGTGATGCTTGTTGATTTAGAGCGGAATGATTTAGGACGCGTCAGTCGTTATGGTACGGTTCATGTCGATGAGTTGATGGTGATTGAGAAATACTCGCACGTGCAGCACATCGTCTCAAACGTCAGAGGGGAAGTAGCTCCGGAACACTCGGGGAGTCAGGTGCTTGCTGCGATGTTCCCAGGTGGTACGATCACTGGCGCACCAAAAATCCGGACGATGGAAATCATTGAAGAACTGGAACCG
The DNA here is from genome assembly GCF_001750115.1 of Exiguobacterium sp. U13-1. Taxonomy (NCBI): domain Bacteria; kingdom Bacillati; phylum Bacillota; class Bacilli; order Caryophanales; genus Exiguobacterium; species Exiguobacterium sp. U13-1. Next base: position 502,971 of record NZ_CP015731.1, read on the forward strand.
GTCCGGCGTGGTATCTATACCGGATCACTTGGCTTCATCAGTTGGGCGGATGATGTCATTTTCAATATCTTGATCCGGACACTCGTCGCAAAAGACGGGATGGCATATGTTCAAGCAGGTGCTGGAGTCGTCACAGATTCGGACGCAGCACGTGAATACGAAGAGTCACTTAGTAAAGCCAAAGCGTTATGGGTGACAAAAGAAACAGCGGAGGGAACGCAATGATTGTATTGATTGATAACTATGATTCCTTTACGTACAACTTAGTCCAGTATTTCGGCGAACTTGGGCAAGACATCCGGGTATTTCGCAACGACGCGATCACGCTTGCGGAAATCGAAGCGTTGCAACCGGATCATCTTGTCATCTCACCGGGTCCCTGTACGCCGAATGAAGCGGGAATCAGTCTAGAAGCGATTGCTTATTTTGCTGGAAAGGTACCGATTTTAGGTGTCTGTTTGGGTCATCAAGCGATCGGTCAAGTATTCGGGGGTAAAGTCGTCCGCGCGAAGGAATTGATGCACGGAAAAGTCTCGCCACTGACGCATGACGGACAAGGCATCTTTGAACGGATCCCACAAGCGACGCCGGTGACACGTTACCACTCGCTCGTCGTTGAACGCGAGACATTCCCGGAAGTACTTGAAGTAACAGCGGAAGCTGGCGGAGAAATCATGGCACTCCGTCACCGGACGTTGCCGATTCTCGGTGTCCAGTTCCATCCGGAAGCGATTTTGACACGAGACGGGAAACAGATGTTAAAAAATTTCTTGGAGTTGACGCATTATGTATCTCTGGCATGACGGAACCATTAAACGAGAAGAAGAGATAAGAATTTCCCCACTCGATCACGGATTCGTCTACGGGATGGGAGTATTCGAGACGTTTCGGACCTATAATGGACATCCGTTTTTGTTCGATGATCATATCGAACGCTTGCGGATGAGTTGTGTCGCACTCGGGATCCAGCTAGGATATGACCGGGAAACCTTACGGCAAGCGATCCAAGATTTATATGACGCATATGAGGCGAACGATTTATACATTCGGTTGAATGTCTCGGCCGGTCCACGCGAGATCGGGTTATCGATCGATCCTTACGATACGCCGACCGTGTTGATCTATGCGAAACCGATCGCTCCGCGAAAACGAGCGGAACGGGCACTCGAGACGATTCGTTTACCGCGTAGTACACCGGAGACGACATACCGCTTGAAGTCGCATCATTACATGAACAATCTAGTGGCGAAACGCCAATTGTTCAATCCGGAAGCAGAAGGGCTGTTTTTGACGAAGGAAGGTCATGTCTGTGAAGGGATTACGTCAAATATTTTTTGGCGTTACGGAAGTACATGGTATACGTCATCGCTTGAGACCGGTGCACTGAACGGAATTACTCGTCAGTTCCTCATGCAACATGTACCGGTCGAAGAACGCCTGGCGTATTTACCACAGCTCGAAGAAGCAGACGAGATCATCTATACGAATTCCGTTCAGGAAGCGGTCGCGATTTCGTCACTTGACGGACGTCCTTTCCCCGGAATCAACGGATTAGGATATGCACAAATCATGACGCTGTTCGATCAATCCGTCGAACATGTGACGACAAGGAGGGAACAACGATGACCTACATCATGGGTATCTTGAATGTGACACCGGACTCCTTTTCGGACGGTGGACAATATGTCGATGTCGAACAAGCGATGCGGCAAGCGCGTCAGCTCATCGCGGACGGAGCGGATGCGATCGATGTCGGTGGAGAGTCGACACGACCGGGTGCAGCGTTCGTATCAGTCGAAGAAGAACTCGCTCGTGTTTTACCGATCATCAAGCGCATCAAACGAGAACTGAACGTCCTCGTGTCGATCGATACGTACAAACCGGTCGTCGCAGAAGCTGCTATTCAAGCAGGAGCGGACATCATCAACGATGTTTGGGGCTCGAAGTGGGGCGATCGTTCGATGGTCAACGTCGCAGCACGATACAGTGTCCCCATCATTTTGATGCATAACCGGGAGACGGCGCATGGGGAAGATATGCTTGCAGAAGTTCGGGCTGACCTTGAGGAATCAATCCGATTAGCGAAACAGGCAGGTGTAGCGGAAGAGCACATTTGGCTCGACCCGGGGATTGGGTTCATGAAGACGCATGAAGAAAACTTGTACCTAATGCGTCATCTATCGATCGTAACGGACTTCGGATATCCAGTTTTACTCGGAACGTCTCGTAAATCGATGATCGGTCTCGCGCTTGGATTACCGACGGAAGAACGAATCGAAGGAACGATTGCGACGGTTTGCTACGGGATTCAACAAGGATGCGACTGGATGCGTGTGCATGATGTCAAAGAAGTCAAACGGGCAGCGCGGATGATGGACATCATGTTGGCTGCGACGAAGGGGGAATAACGGTGGATCGAATTCACGTAACAGGAATGCGTTTTTATGGGTATCACGGTGTATTCGCAGAAGAGACGAAACTCGGTCAACGCTTTAATGTCGACTTATCGATCGGACTTGCATTGGCAGAAGCCGGTCGGACGGATGATTTGACGAAAAGTGTCAATTACGCCGAATTGTATGAAGCGACGAAACGTGTCGTCGAAGGAGAACCGCTCCAACTCGTCGAAGCCTTGGCGGATCGTATCGCAAAAGAAGTCTTTGCGTTAGATGAGCGAATTCAAGAAGCGTCGATCAAGGTCATCAAACCGGATCCGCCGATTGCCGGTCATTATGAACATGTGGCGGTCGAGATCAATCGCCTTCGGGAGGACTATGCATGAAGGAAGCTTATATTGCACTCGGTTCGAACATCGGTGATAAAGCGGCTCACTTAAGAGCAGCGATTGCTCGCCTAAGAGCGTTACCGTCCGTTCATGACGTAAAGACCTCTTCCATTTATGAGACTGTACCTGTCGGGTATCTAGATCAGGATTTATTCTATAATATGGTCGTCGCAGTTCGAACGACGGATGAGGCAGATGTCTTACTTGGACGACTGCAGGAAATTGAACAGCTAGAAGGACGCGAGCGTCTGTTCAAAAATGGACCACGGACGCTTGACTTAGATATTTTGCTGTATGAGGAAGAACGCATTGACCTCGAAGGATTAACCGTTCCGCATCCGCGGATGCAAGAGCGGGCATTCGTTCTCGCACCATTACGTGAGCTCGCAGCAACATTCGTCGTACCTGGTCTTGGGCAAAGTGTCGAGCGGTTGTATCAGCAGTTACCGGAGACAGAACGAAACGGTGTGCGACGCTTAGGTGGTCTTTTAGAAGCGGAGGAACAATAATGGAATTTAACATTGGCGATGTCAAACTGAAGAATCAAGTCATCTTGGCGCCGATGGCAGGCGTCTGTAATCCGGCGTTTCGATTAATCGCAAAAGAATTCGGTGCAGGACTTGTCTGTGCGGAGATGGTCAGCGATAAAGGCATCTTGTATGAGAACGAACGGACGCTACAGATGCTCTATGTGGATGAGCGGGAAAAACCGCTGAGTCTTCAAATCTATGGTGGTTCAAAAGAGACGCTCGTTCAAGCAGCACGATATGTCGAAGCGAACACGAATGCCGACATCATTGATATCAATATGGGCTGTCCGGTTCCGAAAGTCACGAAAAGTGATGCTGGAGCGAAATGGTTGCTTGATCCCGATAAGGTGTATGAGATGGTCCATGCGGTAACGCAAGCGATCGATAAACCGGTGACGGTCAAGATGCGGACCGGCTGGGACAGTCATCACATCTATTGTGTCGATAATGTCAAAGCGGCAGAAGCGGGTGGTGCGAAAGCCGTTGCCATCCACGGGCGAACACGTTCTCAAAAGTACGAAGGTGTCGCAGACTGGAACATCATTGGGGAAGCCAAAAAAGCGGTCAACATTCCAATCATCGGAAATGGAGATGTTCAGACTCCGCAAGATGCAAAACGGATGATTGACGAGATCGGCGTCGACGGTGTCATGATCGGACGGGCAGCTCTCGGGAACCCATGGATGTTGTATCAGACGATCCAGTATCTCGAATCAGGAACGCTTCCGGCAGAACCGACAGCGCGCGAGAAGATTGATATTTGTCTTTTGCACGCCACGCGACTGGTCGCGCTAAAGGGAGAAGAACTCGCCGTGCGCGAAATGCGGACACACGTCGCTTGGTACTTGAAAGGAATGAAGGGGAACGGTCGCGTTCGCAATGCGTTGTTTAATATCGATACGCACGCGGGACTCGTTGAACTCTTACAGCAGTACTTGCGGACACTCGAAGAAGACGTAGCATATGCCTAACAGGTAAAGTATGGTCGGACAGAGTCGTTTTGTGGTACGCTAGTTGCATTGAAGATGAGCGTATCGGTTTTCTAAAGGGCTGTCGGTCATTCCGGCAGCTTTTTATTCGAGAGAATCGTCGTGAACCATTATTAAAAGGAGTGAAGACAGTGAGTCAGGATATGGAAATGAACGATCAAATGCAGGTGCGTCTCGGTAAGATGAACGCCATGCGTGAACAAGGTCTCGATCCATTCGGCGCACGTTTTGAACGTTCGACGGATACTGCGAGCATTCGTGCATCATTTGGTGAACATACAAAAGAAGAGTTGGCTGAACTGAAACCGGAAGTTGCCATCGCGGGTCGTGTCATGACGACACGTCGTAAAGGAAAGGTTGGCTTTACGAACGTCCAGGATGTACAAGGTCAAATTCAGTTGTATGTCCGTAAAGATGATGTCGGTGAAGATGCCTATGAGATCTATAAGACATGTGACTTAGGTGACATCGTCGGGATCCAAGGTTACGTGTTCAAGACGAATGTTGGTGAACTCTCTGTTCACGTCACAGCATTTACGTTATTAACGAAAGCGTTACGTCCACTTCCGGATAAATATCACGGATTAAAAGATATCGAACAACGTTACCGTCAGCGTTACCTCGACCTTATTACGAACCAAGAATCACGTGAGACATTCATCGCACGGAGTAAAGTCATTCGTGGAATCCGTCAATATCTCGATAACCTCGGATACTTGGAAGTCGAAACACCAATGTTGCACACGATTGCGGGTGGAGCATCGGCTCGTCCGTTCATCACGCATCATAATGCACTTGACATGACGCTTTACATGCGGATTGCGATCGAGCTCCATTTGAAACGTTTGATCGTCGGTGGACTTGAGAAAGTCTACGAAATCGGTCGTGTGTTCCGTAATGAAGGAATCTCAACACGCCATAACCCAGAATTCACGATGATCGAACTCTATGAAGCGTATGCGGATTATAAAGACATCATGAACTTAACAGAGAATCTGATCGCTCACGTCGCACAAGAAGTACTCGGTACGACACAAGTCACTTACGGAGAAGACGTCATCGATCTATCTGTCGGTTGGAAACGAGCACACATGGTAGATCTCGTTAAAGAAGCGACAGGTGTCGACTTCTTCGAACAGATTTCAAACGAACGTGCTCTTGAACTGGCACATGAACACGGTGTTGAAGTCCAGTCGCACATGACGACGGGACATATCTTGAATGAGTTCTTCGAACAAAAAGTAGAAGAAACACTCGTCCAACCAACATTCGTCTATGGTCACCCTGTTGAAGTATCACCGCTGGCGAAGAAAAATCCAGAGGATCCACGTTTTACGGATCGCTTTGAATTGTTCATCGTCCGTCGTGAGCATGCGAATGCCTTCACGGAATTGAACGATCCAATCGATCAACGTGAACGTTTCGAAGCACAACTCGTCGAAAAAGAAGCAGGAAACGACGAAGCACATGAAATGGATACAGACTTCATTGAAGCACTCGAGTACGGTATGCCGCCAACGGGTGGTCTTGGAATCGGGATCGATCGTCTCGTCATGCTGTTGACGAATGCGCCATCGATTCGTGATGTGTTACTCTTCCCGACGATGCGTCATCAACAAAATTAATGAGTAGAGCTCCGTTTCTTCTATACCTTATAGAAGGAACGGAGCGTTCTTTTTGAAGTCAATGTAGGGATAAACGAGTCAAAAAACGGGTAAATGAAAGTTTTTAAATGTTTTTCTAATAAAATGCTTGTACGATTCAAAAAGCCATGGTATATTACTTCTTGTGCCGCGAATGGTCGTGACACACAAAAATAAATATCAAAAAAGTTGTTGACAATCGAGTTGATAACTTGTTAAGATATTAAAGTCGCTGAAAACGACACGACGAACTTTGAAAACTGAACGATGAGGCAAAAAACGTATTCTACGGAATACAAACATGAATGAAGCGCAAGCTTCGTCAATCGTGACTTCGGTCACAAAAACGAGCAAGTCAAACACTTCATGGAGAGTTTGATCCTGGCTCAGGACGAACGCTGGCGGCGTGCCTAATACATGCAAGTCGAGCGCAGGAAACTGACGGAACTCTTCGGAGGGAAGGCAGTGGAATGAGCGGCGGACGGGTGAGTAACACGTAAGGAACCTGCCTCAAGGATTGGGATAACTCCGAGAAATCGGAGCTAATACCGGATAGTTCAACGGACCGCATGGTCCGCTGATGAAAGGCGCTCCGGCGTCACCTTGAGATGGCCTTGCGGTGCATTAGCTAGTTGGTGAGGTAACGGCCCACCAAGGCGACGATGCATAGCCGACCTGAGAGGGTGATCGGCCACACTGGGACTGAGACACGGCCCAGACTCCTACGGGAGGCAGCAGTAGGGAATCTTCCACAATGGACGAAAGTCTGATGGAGCAACGCCGCGTGAGTGATGAAGGTTTTCGGATCGTAAAACTCTGTTGTAAGGGAAGAACACGTACGAGAGGTAATGCTCGTACCTTGACGGTACCTTACGAGAAAGCCACGGCTAACTACGTGCCAGCAGCCGCGGTAATACGTAGGTGGCAAGCGTTGTCCGGAATTATTGGGCGTAAAGCGCGCGCAGGCGGCCTTTTAAGTCTGATGTGAAAGCCCCCGGCTCAACCGGGGAGGGCCATTGGAAACTGGAAGGCTTGAGTACAGAAGAGAAGAGTGGAATTCCACGTGTAGCGGTGAAATGCGTAGAGATGTGGAGGAACACCAGTGGCGAAGGCGACTCTTTGGTCTGTAACTGACGCTGAGGCGCGAAAGCGTGGGGAGCAAACAGGATTAGATACCCTGGTAGTCCACGCCGTAAACGATGAGTGCTAGGTGTTGGGGGGTTTCCGCCCCTCAGTGCTGAAGCTAACGCATTAAGCACTCCGCCTGGGGAGTACGGCCGCAAGGCTGAAACTCAAAGGAATTGACGGGGACCCGCACAAGCGGTGGAGCATGTGGTTTAATTCGAAGCAACGCGAAGAACCTTACCAACTCTTGACATCCCATTGACCGCTTGAGAGATCAAGTTTTCCCTTCGGGGACAATGGTGACAGGTGGTGCATGGTTGTCGTCAGCTCGTGTCGTGAGATGTTGGGTTAAGTCCCGCAACGAGCGCAACCCCTATCCTTAGTTGCCAGCATTTAGTTGGGCACTCTAGGGAGACTGCCGGTGACAAACCGGAGGAAGGTGGGGATGACGTCAAATCATCATGCCCCTTATGAGTTGGGCTACACACGTGCTACAATGGACGGTACAAAGGGCAGCGAGACCGCGAGGTGGAGCCAATCCCATAAAGCCGTTCCCAGTTCGGATTGCAGGCTGCAACTCGCCTGCATGAAGTCGGAATCGCTAGTAATCGCAGGTCAGCATACTGCGGTGAATACGTTCCCGGGTCTTGTACACACCGCCCGTCACACCACGAGAGTTTGCAACACCCGAAGCCGGTGAGGTAACCGCAAGGAGCCAGCCGTCGAAGGTGGGGTAGATGATTGGGGTGAAGTCGTAACAAGGTAGCCGTATCGGAAGGTGCGGCTGGATCACCTCCTTTCTAAGGAAAACGTCCCTTACGGGACATGCCCATCGTTCAGTTTTGAGAGCTCGTCTCTCAGTCTCGATAGAGACACTCGCACCTTGAAAACTGAAGACATCAACAAGACATCAAACTTTTAATTAACCATGTCATTTAAGACGTGTGTTCTTAGAATACCAACGCTAGATCAAGGTATGAAGGGCGTACGGTGGATGCCTTGGCACTAGGAGCCGATGAAGGACGCGACGAACAGCGATATGCTTCGGGGAGCAGTAAGTATGCTTTGATCCGAAGATTTCCGAATGGGGGAACCCACCATCTGTAATGGGATGGGACATGTTACGTGAATACATAGCGTAGCGTGAGGCAGACCCGGGGAACTGAAACATCTAAGTACCCGGAGGAAGAGAAAGCAAATGCGATTCCCTGAGTAGCGGCGAGCGAAACGGGAACAGCCCAAACCGAAGAGCATGCTCTTCGGGGTTGTAGGACACTCTATACGGAGTCAAAAAGGAAGACAGTAGGTGAAGGACCTGGAAAGGTCGGCCGAAGAAGGTGACAGCCCTGTAGCTGAAACTGTTTTCCCTCCAGAGTGGATCCTGAGTACGGCGGGACACGTGAAACCCCGTCGGAATCCGGGAGGACCATCTCCCAAGGCTAAATACTCCCTAGTGACCGATAGTGAACCAGTACCGTGAGGGAAAGGTGAAAAGCACCCCGGAAGGGGAGTGAAATAGATCCTGAAACCGTATGCCTACAAGTAGTCAGAGCCCGTTAACGGGTGATGGCGTGCCTTTTGTAGAATGAACCGGCGAGTTACGATAACGCGCGAGGTTAAGCCGATGAGGCGGAGCCGTAGCGAAAGCGAGTCTGAACAGGGCGTTCAGTGCGTTGTCGTAGACCCGAAACCAGGTGATCTACCCATGTCCAGGATGAAGGTTAGGTAACACTGACTGGAGGTCCGAACCCACGCACGTTGAAAAGTGCGGGGATGAGGTGTGGGTAGCGGTGAAATGCCAATCGAACCTGGAGATAGCTGGTTCTCCCCGAAATAGCTTTAGGGCTAGCCTCGAGGTTGAGAGTTCTGGAGGTAGAGCACTGATTGGACTAGGGGCCCCCACAGGGTTACCGAATTCAGTTAAACTCCGAATGCCAGCAACTTATACTCGGGAGTCAGACTGCGAGTGATAAGATCCGTAGTCAAGAGGGAAACAGCCCAGACCGCCAGCTAAGGTCCCAAAGTGTATGTTAAGTGGAAAAGGATGTGGCGCTGCCTAGACAGCTAGGATGTTGGCTTAGAAGCAGCCACCATTCAAAGAGTGCGTAATAGCTCACTAGTCGAGTGGCGCCGCGCCGAAAATGTAACGGGGCTAAACATACCACCGAAGCTGCGGATTCCGTAAGGAATGGTAGGGGAGCGTTCCAAACCGCTGTGAAGCTGTACCGGAAGGAGCAGTGGAGCGTTTGGAAGTGAGAATGCCGGTGTGAGTAGCGAAAAGAGGGGTGAGAATCCCCTCCGTCGAAAGCCCAAGGTTTCCTGAGGAAGGCTCGTCCGCTCAGGGTTAGTCTGGACCTAAGCCGAGGCCGAAAGGCGTAGGCGATGGATAACAGGTTGATATTCCTGTACCGCCGATCCACCGTTTGAACAATGGGGGGACGCAGGAGGATAGTGACGCATGCGGATGGAAGTGCATGTGCAAGTTTCAAGACCGTCTGATTGGCAAATCCGTCAGGCATCAAAGTCAAGGAACGACGCGGAGTCCCGTAGGGACGTAGGTCACGATTTCACACTGCCAAGAAAAGCCTCTAGTGAGGTGGAAGGCGCCAGTACCGTAAACCGACACAGGTAGGCGAGATGAGAATTCTAAGACGCGCGGGATAACTCTCGTTAAGGAACTCGGCAAAATGGTCCCGTAACTTCGGGAGAAGGGACGCTCTACATGAGTAGAGCCGCAGTGAATAGGCCCAAACGACTGTTTAGCAAAAACACAGGTCTCTGCTAAATCGCAAGATGACGTATAGGGGCTGACGCCTGCCCGGTGCTGGAAGGTTAAGGGGATGGGTTAGCGCAAGCGAAGCTTTGAACCGAAGCCCCAGTAAACGGCGGCCGTAACTATAACGGTCCTAAGGTAGCGAAATTCCTTGTCGGGTAAGTTCCGACCCGCACGAAAGGCGTAACGATTTGGGCACTGTCTCAACGAGAGACCCGGTGAAATCATAGTACCTGTGAAGATGCAGGTTACCCGCGACAGGACGGAAAGACCCCATGGAGCTTTACTACAGCCTGATATTGAGGCTTTGTGCATGATGTACAGGATAGGCGGGAGACGTCGAGCCCGGAGCGCCAGCTTCGGAGGAGTCACCCTTGGGATACCGCCCTTCATGCATAGAGTCTCTAACTCGCAGCCGTGATCCGGCTGGAGGACCGTGTCAGGCGGGTAGTTTGACTGGGGCGGTCGCCTCCTAAACAGTAACGGAGGCGCCCAAAGGTTCCCTCAGAATGGTTGGAAATCATTCGTAGAGCGCAAAGGCAGAAGGGAGCTTGACTGCGAGACCTACAAGTCGAGCAGGGACGAAAGTCGGGCTTAGTGATCCGGTGGTTCCGCATGGAAGGGCCATCGCTCAACGGATAAAAGCTACCCTGGGGATAACAGGCTGATCTCCCCCAAGAGTCCACATCGACGGGGAGGTTTGGCACCTCGATGTCGGCTCATCGCATCCTGGGGCTGGAGTAGGTCCCAAGGGTTGGGCTGTTCGCCCATTAAAGCGGTACGCGAGCTGGGTTCAGAACGTCGTGAGACAGTTCGGTCCCTATCCGTCGTGGGCGCAGGAAATTTGAGGAGAGCTGTCCTTAGTACGAGAGGACCGGGATGGACGCACCGCTGGTGTACCAGTTGTTCCGCCAGGAGCATCGCTGGGTAGCTACGTGCGGACGGGATAAATGCTGAAAGCATCTAAGCATGAAGCCCCCTCCAAGATGAGATTTCCCTTTGAGTAATCAAGAAAGACCCCTCAGAGACGATGAGGTAGATAGGTCACGGGTGGAAGCATGGCGACATGTGGAGCTGAGTGATACTAATCGGTCGAGGCCTTGTTCTAGCAGATGCATTGTTGATGACTTCAGTTTTGAGGGCGCGAGCCTTTCAAAAAAACGAAAAAAAGTCTTGACGTTATGTGAACATAATGTTAAGATAATAAATGTCTGGTGGCGATAGCCAAGTGGTCACACCCGTTCCCATGCCGAACACGGAAGTTAAGCACTTGAACGCCGAAAGTAGTTGGGGGCTTCCCCCTGTGAGGATAGGACGCTGCCAGGCGATACATATGGAGGATTAGCTCAGCTGGGAGAGCACCTGCCTTACAAGCAGGGGGTCGGCGGTTCGATCCCGTCATCCTCCACCATTTTTTATTACACTTGCCGGTGTAGCTCAGCTGGTAGAGCAACTGACTTGTAATCAGTAGGTCGCGGGTTCGACTCCTGTTGCCGGCACCATCTTTATCTTCAATGATCACCAGAATTCAATTATGAATGAAGGTTCTACCTTTTATATCCCTGCCGGGGTGGCGGAACTGGTAGACGCACAGGACTTAAAATCCTGCGGGGGTTTCCCCGTGCCGGTTCGATTCCGGCCCTCGGTACCATTTTCATTTTGATGTTTGCTGTTTGATCCTTATATTCCGCACCCTTAGCTCAGCTGGATAGAGTACTTGACTACGAATCAAGGGGTCGGGAGTTCGAATCTCTCAGGGTGCATTTTCGGGAAGTAGCTCAGCTTGGTAGAGCACTTGGTTTGGGACCAAGGGGTCGCAGGTTCGAATCCTGTCTTCCCGACCATCTTCAATTTCATCCCTTTAATGGGGCCTTAGCTCAGCTGGGAGAGCGCCTGCCTTGCACGCAGGAGGTCAGCGGTTCGATCCCGCTAGGCTCCACCATTTTTATGACGAACTTTGAAAACTGAACGATGAGGCAAAAATCGTATTCTACGGAATACAAACATGAATGAAGCGCAAGCTTCGTCAATCGTGACTTCGGTCACAAAAACGAGCAAGTCAAACACTTCATGGAGAGTTTGATCCTGGCTCAGGACGAACGCTGGCGGCGTGCCTAATACATGCAAGTCGAGCGCAGGAAACTGACGGAACTCTTCGGAGGGAAGGCAGCGGAATGAGCGGCGGACGGGTGAGTAACACGTAAGGAACCTGCCTCAAGGATTGGGATAACTCCGAGAAATCGGAGCTAATACCGGATAGTTCAACGGACCGCATGGTCCGCTGATGAAAGGCGCTCCGGCGTCACCTTGAGATGGCCTTGCGGTGCATTAGCTAGTTGGTGGGGTAACGGCCCACCAAGGCGACGATGCATAGCCGACCTGAGAGGGTGATCGGCCACACTGGGACTGAGACACGGCCCAGACTCCTACGGGAGGCAGCAGTAGGGAATCTTCCACAATGGACGAAAGTCTGATGGAGCAACGCCGCGTGAGTGATGAAGGTTTTCGGATCGTAAAACTCTGTTGTAAGGGAAGAACACGTACGAGAGGTAATGCTCGTACCTTGACGGTACCTTACGAGAAAGCCACGGCTAACTACGTGCCAGCAGCCGCGGTAATACGTAGGTGGCAAGCGTTGTCCGGAATTATTGGGCGTAAAGCGCGCGCAGGCGGCCTTTTAAGTCTGATGTGAAAGCCCCCGGCTCAACCGGGGAGGGCCATTGGAAACTGGAAGGCTTGAGTACAGAAGAGAAGAGTGGAATTCCACGTGTAGCGGTGAAATGCGTAGAGATGTGGAGGAACACCAGTGGCGAAGGCGACTCTTTGGTCTGTAACTGACGCTGAGGCGCGAAAGCGTGGGGAGCAAACAGGATTAGATACCCTGGTAGTCCACGCCGTAAACGATGAGTGCTAGGTGTTGGGGGGTTTCCGCCCCTCAGTGCTGAAGCTAACGCATTAAGCACTCCGCCTGGGGAGTACGGCCGCAAGGCTGAAACTCAAAGGAATTGACGGGGACCCGCACAAGCGGTGGAGCATGTGGTTTAATTCGAAGCAACGCGAAGAACCTTACCAACTCTTGACATCCCATTGACCGCTTGAGAGATCAAGTTTTCCCTTCGGGGACAATGGTGACAGGTGGTGCATGGTTGTCGTCAGCTCGTGTCGTGAGATGTTGGGTTAAGTCCCGCAACGAGCGCAACCCCTATCCTTAGTTGCCAGCATTGAGTTGGGCACTCTAGGGAGACTGCCGGTGACAAACCGGAGGAAGGTGGGGATGACGTCAAATCATCATGCCCCTTATGAGTTGGGCTACACACGTGCTACAATGGACGGTACAAAGGGCAGCGAGACCGCGAGGTGGAGCCAATCCCATAAAGCCGTTCCCAGTTCGGATTGCAGGCTGCAACTCGCCTGCATGAAGTCGGAATCGCTAGTAATCGCAGGTCAGCATACTGCGGTGAATACGTTCCCGGGTCTTGTACACACCGCCCGTCACACCACGAGAGTTTGCAACACCCGAAGCCGGTGAGGTAACCGTAAGGAGCCAGCCGTCGAAGGTGGGGTAGATGATTGGGGTGAAGTCGTAACAAGGTAGCCGTATCGGAAGGTGCGGCTGGATCACCTCCTTTCTAAGGAAAACGTCCCTTACGGGACATGCCCATCGTTCAGTTTTGAGAGCTCGTCTCTCACGTCTCGATAGAGACACTCGCACCTTGAAAACTGAAGACATCAACAAGACATCAAACTTTTAATTAACCATGTCATTTAAGACGTGTGTTCTTAGAATACCAACGCTAGATCAAGGTATGAAGGGCGTACGGTGGATGCCTTGGCACTAGGAGCCGATGAAGGACGCGACGAACAGCGATATGCTTCGGGGAGCAGTAAGTATGCTTTGATCCGAAGATTTCCGAATGGGGGAACCCACCATCTGTAATGGGATGGGACATGTTACGTGAATACATAGCGTAGCGTGAGGCAGACCCGGGGAACTGAAACATCTAAGTACCCGGAGGAAGAGAAAGCAAATGCGATTCCCTGAGTAGCGGCGAGCGAAACGGGAACAGCCCAAACCGAAGAGCATGCTCTTCGGGGTTGTAGGACACTCTATACGGAGTCAAAAAGGAAGACAGTAGGTGAAGGACCTGGAAAGGTCGGCCGAAGAAGGTGACAGCCCTGTAGCTGAAACTGTTTTCTCTCCAGAGTGGATCCTGAGTACGGCGGGACACGTGAAACCCCGTCGGAATCCGGGAGGACCATCTCCCAAGGCTAAATACTCCCTAGTGACCGATAGTGAACCAGTACCGTGAGGGAAAGGTGAAAAGCACCCCGGAAGGGGAGTGAAATAGATCCTGAAACCGTATGCCTACAAGTAGTCAGAGCCCGTTAACGGGTGATGGCGTGCCTTTTGTAGAATGAACCGGCGAGTTACGATAACGCGCGAGGTTAAGCCGATGAGGCGGAGCCGTAGCGAAAGCGAGTCTGAACAGGGCGTTCAGTGCGTTGTCGTAGACCCGAAACCAGGTGATCTACCCATGTCCAGGATGAAGGTCAGGTAACACTGACTGGAGGTCCGAACCCACGCACGTTGAAAAGTGCGGGGATGAGGTGTGGGTAGCGGTGAAATGCCAATCGAACCTGGAGATAGCTGGTTCTCCCCGAAATAGCTTTAGGGCTAGCCTCGAGGTTGAGAGTTCTGGAGGTAGAGCACTGATTGGACTAGGGGCCCCCACAGGGTTACCGAATTCAGTTAAACTCCGAATGCCAGCAACTTATACTCGGGAGTCAGACTGCGAGTGATAAGATCCGTAGTCAAGAGGGAAACAGCCCAGACCGCCAGCTAAGGTCCCAAAGTGTATGTTAAGTGGAAAAGGATGTGGCGCTGCCTAGACAGCTAGGATGTTGGCTTAGAAGCAGCCACCATTCAAAGAGTGCGTAATAGCTCACTAGTCGAGTGGCGCCGCGCCGAAAATGTAACGGGGCTAAACATACCACCGAAGCTGCGGATTCCGTAAGGAATGGTAGGGGAGCGTTCCAAACCGCTGTGAAGCTGTACCGGAAGGAGCAGTGGAGCGTTTGGAAGTGAGAATGCCGGTGTGAGTAGCGAAAAGAGGGGTGAGAATCCCCTCCGTCGAAAGCCCAAGGTTTCCTGAGGAAGGCTCGTCCGCTCAGGGTTAGTCTGGACCTAAGCCGAGGCCGAAAGGCGTAGGCGATGGATAACAGGTTGATATTCCTGTACCGCCGATCCACCGTTTGAACAATGGGGGGACGCAGGAGGATAGTGACGCATGCGGATGGAAGTGCATGTGCAAGTTTCAAGACCGTCTGATTGGCAAATCCGTCAGGCACCAAAGTCAAGGAACGATGCGGAGTCCCGTAGGGACGTAGGTCACGATTTCACACTGCCAAGAAAAGCCTCTAGTGAGGGGGAAGGCGCCAGTACCGTAAACCGACACAGGTAGGCGAGATGAGAATTCTAAGACGCGCGGGATAACTCTCGTTAAGGAACTCGGCAAAATGGTCCCGTAACTTCGGGAGAAGGGACGCTCTACATGAGTAGAGCCGCAGTGAATAGGCCCAAACGACTGTTTAGCAAAAACACAGGTCTCTGCTAAATCGCAAGATGACGTATAGGGGCTGACGCCTGCCCGGTGCTGGAAGGTTAAGGGGATGGGTTAGCGCAAGCGAAGCTTTGAACCGAAGCCCCAGTAAACGGCGGCCGTAACTATAACGGTCCTAAGGTAGCGAAATTCCTTGTCGGGTAAGTTCCGACCCGCACGAAAGGCGTAACGATTTGGGCACTGTCTCAACGAGAGACCCGGTGAAATCATAGTACCTGTGAAGATGCAGGTTACCCGCGACAGGACGGAAAGACCCCATGGAGCTTTACTACAGCCTGATATTGAGGCTTTGTGCATGATGTACAGGATAGGCGGGAGACGTCGAGCCCGGAGCGCCAGCTTCGGAGGAGTCACCCTTGGGATACCGCCCTTCATGCATAGAGTCTCTAACTCGCAGCCGTGATCCGGCTGGAGGACCGTGTCAGGCGGGTAGTTTGACTGGGGCGGTCGCCTCCTAAACAGTAACGGAGGCGCCCAAAGGTTCCCTCAGAATGGTTGGAAATCATTCGTAGAGCGCAAAGGCAGAAGGGAGCTTGACTGCGAGACCTACAAGTCGAGCAGGGACGAAAGTCGGGCTTAGTGATCCGGTGGTTCCGCATGGAAGGGCCATCGCTCAACGGATAAAAGCTACCCTGGGGATAACAGGCTGATCTCCCCCAAGAGTCCACATCGACGGGGAGGTTTGGCACCTCGATGTCGGCTCATCGCATCCTGGGGCTGGAGTAGGTCCCAAGGGTTGGGCTGTTCGCCCATTAAAGCGGTACGCGAGCTGGGTTCAGAACGTCGTGAGACAGTTCGGTCCCTATCCGTCGTGGGCGCAGGAAATTTGAGGAGAGCTGTCCTTAGTACGAGAGGACCGGGATGGACGCACCGCTGGTGTACCAGTTGTTCCGCCAGGAGCATCGCTGGGTAGCTACGTGCGGACGGGATAAATGCTGAAAGCATCTAAGCATGAAGCCCCCTCCAAGATGAGATTTCCCTTTGAGTAATCAAGAAAGACCCCTCAGAGACGATGAGGTAGATAGGTCACGGGTGGAAGCATGGCGACATGTGGAGCTGAGTGATACTAATCGGTCGAGGCCTTGTTCTAGCAGATGCTTGTTGATGACTTCAGTTTTGAGGGCGCGAGCCCATCGTCTGGTGACGATAGCCAAGTGGTCACACCCGTTCCCATGCCGAACACGGAAGTTAAGCACTTGAACGCCGAAAGTAGTTGGGGGCTTCCCCCTGTGAGGATAGGACGTTGCCAGGCACTTGACCGATCTGCAGATTGCAGGTCGGTCTTTTTGTGTTTTATAAAAAGCCTTATCAGTTGCATTTCTTTTTTTAGATGATTACTATTAAATCAAACAATAGTCAAAGATGGTCAGAGAGGTGGTGCCAATGCAAAACATCACAGATATCATCGAAGCCTATTTAAAGCAAATTTTACACGACGAAAAGACGATTGAAATCAAACGTCAAGAAATTGCACAGCGTTTTGACTGTGTTCCATCACAAATCAACTACGTCATCAATACTCGTTTTACGGTCGAAAAGGGTTATTTCGTTGAAAGTAAACGGGGTGGCGGTGGATACATTCGGATTCAAAAAATCGTTGTGCTCGATAGTCACGATCTATTAGATGAAGTCAGTTCATGGATCGATGATCATTTGACGGAACAAGCTGCAGAAGATTATTTGATTCGTTTGATGAACGAACAATTACTGACGCGGCGGGAAGCTATTTTGATTCAATCGCTGTTGCAAAAAGAGAGTTTGCCAATGGCGGTCGAAGATCAACACCGGATGCGTGCCCACTTGATGCGGACGCTTCTTCAAACCATGAAGCGACTCTAGTCGTCGGACATTGGAGGAATGCATGATGCGTTGTCAACGATGTGGCGAACGAGAAGCAATCGTCCGTGTCAAACTTCCACAAGAATCGGAAACCGATGAGAAGTTCTTATGCTCGGTTTGTGTGCGGGAGTTAGCACGTGAATATCAAGGGACGGCGTGTCCGTCTTGCGGTATGACCCGTCAACAATTGCTTCATCTTCGTAAAGTCGGTTGCCCGACTTGTTATTCATTTTTTAAAGACGAAGTCGACGGCATGGTTCGTCAGTTCCAACACGGTCATACGCAACACTATGGCTCACGACCTGATGAGGAATCCGTGGAAAAACGATTGAACCAGCAGCTCAGTCGACTGAAAGAACAACTCAATCGCAAAATCTTAGCAGAAGACTATGAAGAAGCAGAAATCATAAAACAACAGATTGAAAGTGTCGAGGAGGATTTGCGTCATGTTTGAAGAGTTGCTCCAACACCCTTTAAGCGAATCGATGAATCAATCTTCTCCCTTTGACGACATCGTCGTTTCGACACGGATCCGATTGGCGCGCAATACGACACGTTATCCGTTCTCAACGATGTTGTCAGAAGCACAAGCCAATGCGCTCATTGACGAGACGGAACGCCAACTAAACGGGATGAAAGGGTTTCGGTTTGGTCGCGTCGATCAGGCGGATGTCCTGACTCGAACCGCTTTAGTAGAAAAGCATCTAATCAGTCCGGCGTTAGCGAGTCATCCACGGACAGGACTCTTCATCAGTGAAGATGAGCAGATCAGTGTCATGGTCAATGAAGAGGATCATTTCCGGATTCAGACGTTATTACCGGGACTTCAACTTGAAGAAGCGTTTCGGATCGCAAAACAAGTCGATCGCTTGATCAGTGAACGATTTAAAATTGCTTTTGATGACACGCTTGGTTATTTAACGACATGTCCGAGTAACGTCGGAACAGGTCTTCGTGCTTCCGTGATGTTGCATTTACCGGGACTGGTCCTGACGAATCAGATTCAAGGCTATATCAAACACTTACGACAGCTTGGATTCGCGATTCGTGGGCGTTACGGCGAGGGAAGCGATGCATCTGGTCGTATGTTTCAACTGTCGAACCAACGGACGCTTGGGGCAAGCGAGGATATGCTAATCACGGACTATCAATTTGCCGTTGAAGCATTAATTGAAGCAGAACAGGCAGCACGAAAAGGATTATTGGAGATGTATCAAGAAGAACTAGAGGACAGACTATATCGTTCCTATGGCATCCTGACATCAGCTCGACTGATTACAGCGCGGGAAGCAACGGAACGACTATCGGATGTCCGCTTAGCAGATAGTCTGGGACTAGAGGTCAATCTTCCTCCAAATCTTTTTCATCAACTGCTCGTATCACTACAAACAGGTTTTCTACAAAAGCATTTCGGGAAACAATTAACATCTAGAGAACGGGACATCGAACGGGCGAAACGAATCCGGACGATGTTAACCGAACAGACAAACAGGGATCACACACAAGGAGGTTTTGCATAATGATGTTTGGACGATTCACAGAACGTGCACAACGTGTATTGGCACTTGCTCAAGAAGAGGCAGTACGGTTGGGGCACCACAATATCGGAACAGAACACATTTTACTCGGACTTGTACGTGAAGGAGACGGAATCGCTGCGAAAGCCTTAACAGCACTCGGTCTCAGTTCAGATAAAATTCAAATGGAAGTCGAAGCATTGATCGGTCGCGGACAAGATGGTGCAACGACGATTCACTATACACCACGTGCGAAAAAGGTCATCGAGTTATCAATGGATGAGGCACGTAAACTTGGTCACTCTTACGTTGGGACAGAACACCTCTTGCTCGGATTGATTCGAGAAGGAGAGGGCGTTGCTGCTCGTGTCTTGAATAACTTAGGCATCAGTCTTTCAAAAGCCCGTCAGCAAGTACTCCAGTTGCTCGGGAACAGCGAAACGACAGCAAACGCGTCGCAAGCAGGTTCAGGTGTCGCAACACCTACACTTGATGGTCTTGCTCGTGATTTGACACAACAAGCGCGCGAAACACGTCTTGACCCAGTTATCGGTCGTGCGAAAGAAATTCAACGCGTCATCGAAGTCTTAAGCCGCCGGACGAAGAATAACCCGGTCTTGATCGGGGAACCAGGGGTCGGTAAAACGGCTGTCGTCGAAGGTCTCGCTCAACAAATCATCAACAACGAAGTGCCGGAGACGTTACGCAATAAACGTGTCATGGTACTCGACATGGGAACACTCGTCGCTGGTACGAAATACCGTGGTGAATTCGAAGATCGTTTGAAAAAGGTCATGGATGAGATTCGTCAAGCGGGGAACATCATTCTCTTCATCGATGAGTTGCATACATTGATTGGAGCGGGTGGAGCAGAAGGTGCGATCGATGCATCGAACATCCTTAAACCATCACTCGCACGAGGCGAACTTCAGTGTATCGGAGCAACGACTCTTGATGAGTACCGGAAATACATCGAAAAAGATGCGGCACTCGAACGTCGTTTCCAACCGATCCAAGTCGCAGAGCCAACGACGGATGAAGCAACACAAATCCTATTTGGTCTTCGCGATCGTTATGAAGCACACCACCGTGTGACGATCACAGACGAAGCAATCCAAGAAGCCGTCACATTGTCGGATCGATACATTTCGGATCGTTTCCTTCCGGATAAAGCGATCGATTTGATCGATGAAGCGGCATCAAAAGTTCGTTTACGCTCGTATACAGCACCACCGAACTTAAAAGAAGTCGAAGCAAAACTCGAAGGTATCCGTAAGGACAAGGATGAAGCTGTCCAAAGCCAAGAGTTTGAAAAAGCAGCAAGTCTTCGTGACACAGAACAAAAATTACGCGATGAACTTGAGCGTTTGAAAGAGGAATGGCAGAATAAACAAGGCAACGAAAAACTTGAAGTCACAAAAGATGACATCGCACAAGTTGTTGCCAACTGGACAGGTGTACCGGTCACGAAGATCGCGGAAGAAGAGACGGATCGTCTCCTTCGCCTCGAAGAAATCCTTCACGATCGTGTCATCGGTCAAAACGAAGCCGTTAAATCGATTTCAAAAGCCATCCGCCGCGCACGTGCTGGACTCAAAGATCCAAAACGTCCGATCGGTTCGTTCATCTTCCTCGGCCCTACTGGGGTTGGTAAAACAGAACTCGCACGCGCTGTTGCCGAAGCGATGTTCGGAGATGAGGATGCGATCATCCGGATCGACATGTCAGAGTACATGGAGAAACATGCAACGAGCCGTCTCGTCGGTTCACCTCCAGGATATGTCGGTTACGAAGAAGGCGGTCAATTAACGGAAAAAGTTCGCCGGAAACCGTACTCGGTCATCTTACTTGATGAAATCGAGAAGGCGCACCCAGAAGTCTTCAACATTCTCTTGCAAGTACTTGATGATGGACGCTTAACAGACTCGAAAGGTCGGACGGTTGATTTTCGTAACACGATCATCGTCATGACATCGAACGTCGGTGCAAGTGCCCTTAAACGGAATAAATATGTTGGATTCGCTGTTTCTGAAGATACGGATCGCGAATACAAAGACATGAAAGATAAAGTCATGGAAGAACTCAAACGGGCATTCCGTCCAGAGTTCTTGAACCGGATTGATGAAACGATCGTCTTCCACTCACTCGAGAAACAACACATCGAAGAGATCGTGAAGTTGATGGCGAAAACCCTTGAAAAACGTTTGGCTGAACAGGAAATTCATTTCGAATTGACACCAGCTGCCCTCTCGAAGATCGCTGATATCGGGTACGATCCAGAGTACGGCGCACGTCCAATCCGTCGTGCCCTTCAACGGGAAGCGGAAGACCGGTTGTCAGAAGCATTGCTCGCAGGCGATATCCAAAAAGGAGAACGTGTTGCGCTTGATGTCGAAGAGAACGAATTCATCGTTCGCCGGAATCACGTGAGTTCTGCCGCAACGGAATAAGCACTGAGCACAGGGCCAGCTTTCGCACTTTCTGAGCGAAGCTGGTCCTTTTTTTGAAACAGAAAGGATGAATCGATTGGCTAAGTTAAAAACAAAATTCGTTTGTCAAAGCTGTGGGACCGAATCACCGAAATGGATGGGACGTTGTTCCGGGTGCGGGGAATGGAACACGATGGTCGAAGAAGTCGTCGAAGAGAAAAAAGGACGGCGCGGTGCCGCTTTCGTTCATACGACGACAAAACAATTGAAGCCAGAGCGTCTCGCGAACATCGTCTCGCAAGAAGAGAGTCGCGTCTTTACCGGAAGTGGTGAATTCGACCGTGTCCTCGGAGGAGGTATCGTTCCAGGTTCGATGGTGCTTGTTGGAGGAGACCCAGGGATCGGGAAGTCGACAATCTTGCTGCAGACGAGTGCACGCCTTGCTCAACGTGGCGAAAAAGTGCTCTACATCTCAGGGGAAGAATCGCTTAAACAAACCAAATTGCGCGCGGAACGGCTTGGCTTACCGACACAAGATTTGTTCGTCCTCAGTGAGACGGATATGAACATGATTGAACGTGTCGTCGATGAAGAACAGCCACGTTTTTTAATCATCGACTCGATTCAAACCGTCTACATCGATGAAATCCAGTCCGCACCCGGCAGCGTGACACAGGTACGTGAATGTACGGCGATGCTGATGAAAATTGCGAAGAGTCGCGGTATTGCGATTTTCATCGTCGGTCACGTCACGAAACAGGGTTCGATTGCTGGACCACGTTTACTGGAGCACATGGTGGATGCCGTCTTGTATTTCGAAGGCGAACGTCACCATACGTTCCGGATTCTGCGTGCCGTCAAAAACCGATTTGGTTCAACGAATGAAATCGGAATTTTTGAGATGCGGGAGTCCGGTCTTGAAGAGGTCTTGAATCCGTCAGAAATTTTCCTCGAGGAACGGACATCCGGTGTATCTGGTTCGACGATCGTCGCTTCCATGGAGGGGACACGGACGGTCCTCGTTGAACTGCAAGCGTTGATTTCACCGACGTCATTCGGGAATCCAAGACGGATGGCGACCGGAATCGATCAAAATAAGGTTGCCTTATTGATGGCTGTTCTTGAGAAACGGTCGGGTCTTCTCTTACAAACACAAGATGCCTACCTCAAGGCAGCCGGTGGTGTGAAGCTTGATGAACCTGCGATTGACTTGGCGGTTTGTGTTGCGATTGCTTCTAGTTTCCGTGACAAACCGACGCGTCCGACGGATGTCGTGATTGGTGAAGTCGGATTGACAGGTGAGGTTCGCCGTGTATCGCGGATCGAACAACGTGTAGCAGAAGCAGCTAAACTTGGTTTCACACGCGCCATCATTCCGAAAAACAACTTGGGTGGTTGGACGTATCCGGATGGAATTACGGTCGTTGGTGTCGAGAGTGTGGACGAAGCATTACGTGAAACAATTCCGTTTTAAACTGGAATGACGCAAAAAATGGGGGAACTGTAATGGATATGTAAACAGTTTCCCCTCCTTCCGGCGTAGGTAGTTCAAATCAGTACATGTTACAATGAACTTAAAATAAGCAAAGGAGGTGAGAAGATTGAAAATCGTCATTCGGGTATTTTTTGCATTACTCGGACTTGCCCTCGGGATTTTGTTGCTGCCTCAGTTCTTCCAATTAATTGAAACGGCAACGAATACGACATTCCCCGCCTGGTTGATGAGCGAATACGTAACTGGAACGATTGGTGCACTCATATTCTTATTAATTGGATTATTCATTACGGATTCGGTAATTCGACTTCTCCGATTTTTAGAAGAACGACTCGTCAAAGCCCCAGTGGCAGATCTCTTTTTTGGAACATTTGGTTTGTTGATCGGGTTGGTACTGGCTTTCCTTGTTAGTACATTGATTGATTTAGTAGGTATTCCTGTCCTCAGTAACGTCTTAACAATTTTCGTGACCGCGTTATTCGGATATCTCGGCTTTACGGTCGGGTATCGTAAACGTCATGAATTGACGAAAATCTTCTTACGCAGCAACCAAAGTGAGAAAAAAGCAACACCTGAAGTCGTCGTTCCAGTTAAATCAAACAGCAAGGTACTTGATACGAGCGTCATCATCGACGGACGAATTACGGATATCACGAAAACCGGCTTCGTCGAAGGAAAACTGATCGTCCCGCAATTCGTTATCGGTGAGTTGCAGTACATCGCGGATTCTTCCGATACGTTGAAACGAAACCGTGGACGTCGTGGACTTGATGTCTTAAAAGAGTTACAAGACATCCCTGGAGTCGAGGTCGAAATTTATGACGGCGATTTCGAGGATGTACCGGAAGTCGATATTAAGCTAATTAAACTCGCGGAACTCGTCAAAGGCATCGTCGTCACGAACGACTATAACTTGAACAAAGTCTGTGAAGTCCGACATGTTCCTGTTCTCAACATCAATGATCTGGCGAATGCCGTCAAACAAGTCGTCATTCCAGGAGAAGAGATGACCGTCCTTGTCATCAAGGAAGGGAAAGAACAAAAACAGGGCATCGCTTATCTCGAAGATGGGACGATGGTCGTCGTCGAAGGAGGCAAACACCTCATTTCGAAAACGATTGGTGTCGTCGTCACGAGTGTCTTGCAGACGTCAGCTGGACGAATGATTTTTGCGAAACCACAAGAAAAATGAGACACTATGCCTAGAGAGACATCGAGAGGCATTCGGATAGACCCCGCAACGGATTCGATTTCATGATCGAGTCCGTTTTCGGTGTGATGGAATGGATCACGATGATCAGTGAGAGAGAAAAGAGGGAATGGGATGTCTACAACCACCTATCGCGTCGTCATCCCCGCTGCTGGTGCCGGTAAGCGGATGGGCGCAGATCGTAATAAATTGATGCTTGAACTGAGAGACCGTCCAATCATCGCTTGGACACTAGATGTCTTCGAGGCAGATCCAGCTTGTACGGAAATCGTCCTCGCGATCAATCCACTAGAACAGGAATGGTTTACAAGTATTATCGCGTCTTATAAGACATCGATTAAACTTGTCACGGGTGGTGCCGAACGTCAGGAAAGTGTGCTCCGTGGTCTTGAGGCGTTAGAAGGCGAAGGAATTGTTCTGATCCATGATGGTGCCCGACCGTTCATTTCACAAGCAGCGATTCATGCGGTCGTCCAGGCGGCAGCTTTGGATCAAGCAGCGATTCTTGCCGTGCCGATCAAAGACACCGTCAAACGGATTGAAGCGAACCACATCAGCGAGACCGTTCCGCGGGAGCACCTGATGGCAGCCCAGACACCACAAGCGTTTGATCTTGCGACGATTCGTACGGTTCATGAAAAAGCGGCAACGAAATACCTAGGAACCGACGATGCAAGTTTGATAGAATGGGACGGAGGAAAAGTAACGATCGTCCACGGTCACTACGAAAATATCAAGATGACGACACCGGACGATCTTTGGTTCGGTGAAGCGATTCTAATGAAACGAGGGAAATGACGATGATTCGAATTGGACAAGGCTTTGATGTACATGCCTTTGCAGAGGATCGGAAATTGATTTTAGGCGGCATCGAGATTCCGCATACGAAAGGATTGCTCGGTCATTCGGATGCAGACGTTTTATTACATACGATTGCCGACGCAGCACTTGGTGCGATCGCAGCAGGGGATATCGGAAAACATTTTCCAGATACGGATCCGGAATTCAAGGATGCCGATTCAGCAAAATTGCTACAACATGTTTACGCGCTTGTTAAACAACAAGGGTATGAGCTTGGCAACCTAGATGCGACAGTCATCGCACAGGCACCAAAGCTGCGTCCTTACATCGACACGATGCGTGCGCGGATCGCGGAATTACTCGAAGCGGACATTGAACAGATCAATGTCAAGGCAACGACGACGGAATGGTTAGGTTTTACGGGACGTGAAGAGGGAATCGCTTGTCAAGCAGTGATTCTACTGAAACGAATCGAAGAATAAGGTATACTAGATAAGCGAATTTTAGTCGAAGGAGTGATTGGCAATGGCAGAAGTACGAGTACGTTATGCCCCAAGTCCAACAGGACACTTGCATATCGGGAATGCCCGGACTGCATTATTTAACTATCTGTTTGCACGCCATTTAGGCGGTAAGATGGTATTACGAATCGAGGATACGGACCAAAAGCGGAACATCGCAGGTGGTGTCGAGAGTCAAATGAAGAACCTCGAGTGGCTCGGTGTCGATTGGGACGAAGGTCCAGGTCGCGGTGGCGAGTACGGTCCTTATTCACAAATGGAACGTCTCGATATCTATCAAAAGTACACGGATGAGTTACTTGAAAAAGGACTTGCTTACCGTTGCTACATGACATCGGAAGAACTCGAAGCAGAACGTGAAGCACAAATCGCACGCGGAGAAGCACCACGTTATTCAGGAGCGCACCGTAACCTGACAGCAGAACAAGAAGAAGCGTTCCGCGCAGAAGGTCGCACGCCGTCAATTCGGATTCGTGTACCGGAGGATGTCACGTATACATGGAATGATATCGTTAAAGACGATGTCTCATTCGAATCAAAAGACTTCGGTGACTGGGTCATCGTCAAAAAAGATGGCATTCCGACGTACAACTTTGCCGTCGTCATCGACGATCATTTAATGGCGATCAGCCATGTTCTTCGTGGCGATGATCATATTTCGAACACACCGAAACAGATGATGATCTATGATGCGTTCGGTTGGGAATACCCAACGTTCGGTCACATGACATTGATCGTCAACGAATCACACAAGAAACTCTCGAAGCGTGATCACTCGATCATTCAGTACATCGAGCAGTATAAAGAGCTCGGTTATCTCCCGGAAGCATTGCTCAACTTCATCACGCTTCTCGGATGGTCACCGGTCGGCGAACAAGAAATCTTCACGAAAGAAGAGTTCATCGAAATCTTTGACGCGGATCGTCTCTCGAAGAGTCCAGCTGTCTTTGACCAAAACAAATTGGCTTGGATCAACAGTCAGTACATGAAACATCAATCGTTCGAAGAAGTATTCGAAGCCAGTCTTCCGTTCTTACAAGAAGCAGGTCGCGTCGAAGCGTCGCCTTCAGAAGAAGAGCTCGCTTGGGCACGTGATCTTGTCGCGTTATACCGCGAACAGATGACGCATGGCGCGGAAATCGTCAAGCTTTCAGAGATGTTCTTTGAGGACGAAGTGGTGTATGATGAAGAGGCAAACACTGTCTTGAGTGGCGAGACGGTTCCAACTGTACTTACAGAATTCGCGAACCAGTTACGCGCTCTCGAAGAGTGGACACCAGAAGCAATCAAAGCATCGATCAAAGCGACGCAAAAAGCGACTGGTCAAAAAGGTAAAAACTTGTTCATGCCAATTCGTGTCGCGACGACAGGACAGACACATGGTCCAGAACTCCCGAACACGATTCAATTACTAGGAAAAGACCGTGTGCTTGCACGGCTTGAAGCAGAATAACGAAAGCGTAGACGAGGAAAGTAACGATGCGTCTTCTTCTCCAGAGACAAGCTCGAATGGTGCGAGGGCTTGAAGAAGCGAATCATGAAATGCCCCTCTGAGTGCTGCCCGAAATCCCTGAGAGTAGGCGCAGACGTATCTCCGGCGTTAACGGACGTCGAGAGGGACGAGTCAATCGTCCAAACAGAGTGGGACCGCGCTTCGTTAGCGTCTCTGTGCAGCAATGCATAGAGGCGCTTTTTCTTATGGAGAGGAGAACGTATATGACACGGATACGAGAAGATATCCGCAATGTGTTTGAGCAAGATCCAGCTGCCCGCAGCACGTTAGAAGTCATTTTGACATACCCGGGCTTACATGCGATTTGGATGCATCGCCTGGCCCATCGACTCTGGAACGCAAAGTTTCGCTTACTCGGTCGATTAATTTCGCAGTTCAGTCGCTTTTTGACAGGCATCGAGATTCACCCAGGAGCGACGATTGGACGCCGATTCTTTATTGACCACGGGATGGGTGTCGTCATTGGTGAGACGACGATCATTGGTGATGACGTCACGTTATTTCAAGGCGTGACGCTCGGCGGAACGGGGAAAGAAACAGGAAAGCGTCATCCGACGATTGAAGACGGCGTACTTGTCTCTGCCGGTGCCCGTGTCCTTGGTGATATCACGATCGGGGCATACTCAAAAATCGGTGCCAGTTCCGTCGTCTTAAAACACGTTCCGCCAAATGCGACCGTCGTCGGCATTCCGGGACGTGTCGTCATTCAAGATGGCATGAAGGTCGAAGCACCGCTTGATCATCGTTTCCCGGATCCGGTCAGCGAATGCCAAGAGCGAATTGAAATGGAACTAGAAGTATTAAAACAAGAAATTGAACGGATTAAAGGAGGGCGACGTCATGATTCAACTGTACAACAGCATGACCGGAAAAAAGGAACCATTTAAACCATTAGAAGAAGGAAAGGTCAAGATGTATGTCTGTGGCCCGACTGTTTACAACTACATTCATATCGGGAACGCACGTCCAGCAATCGTCTTCGATACGGTTCGTCGCTACTTCACATACCGCGGATACGAAGTCAAATATGTCTCGAACTTCACGGACGTCGATGATAAGATCATCCGGACAGCGAACGAACTCGGAGAAGACTATCATGCGTTGACGAAACGTTTCATCGAGGCGTACCACGCGGATACGGGTGCCTTGAATGTCCAAAAAGCGGACATCCATCCACTCGTCACGGAAACGATGGACGATATCATCGCCTTCATCGAAGTCCTCGTCGAAAAAGGCAATGCCTACGCATCAAGCGGAGATGTCTACTTCCGGACGCGTAGTTTCAAGGATTATGGTCAATTGAGCCAACAGTCGATCGATGAATTGCGCGCAGGCGCACGAATCGAAGTCGGAGAGAAAAAAGAAGATCCGCTTGATTTCGTGCTCTGGAAAGCAGCAAAACCAGGGGAGCCGGCATGGACGAGTCCATGGGGCGAAGGACGACCAGGCTGGCACATCGAGTGCTCGGCGATGGCGAAGAAATACCTCGGGGAGACGATTGATATCCATGCTGGTGGACAAGACTTGAAGTTCCCGCACCATGAGAATGAGATCGCCCAGTCAGAAGCATGCAACTCGCAGAAGTTCGCGAACTACTGGATGCATAACGGGTTCTTGAACATCGAAAACGAGAAGATGTCGAAGTCACTCGGTAACTTCCTGACGGTCCATGAAGCGATCCAAGCAGTCGACCCGATGGTGTTACGTTTCTTCATGTTATCGGTTCAGTATCGTCACCCGATCAACTACAGTCGTGAACTGATCGATCAAGCAGCGAATGGTCTCGCGCGGATTCGGGAGTCGGTCGCAAACATCGAACACCGCCTTGAAATGACGGCCGATCTCGGAACAGGTGACGAGAAGTGGTTGAATCGTCTAGCGGCGATCAAGGAACACTTCATCACATCGATGGATGATGATTTCAATACAGCGAACGCTGTGACGGATTTATTTGATCTCTCGAAAGAAGCCAACTTATACCTCGGAGAAGCACATGTGTCAAAACAGGTGCTCGAACAGTTCCTCGCACTCTTCTCGGAATTATCAGATGTCCTCGGTGTCACGTTGACAGTCGACAAAGGCTTACTCGATGAAGAAGTCGAACAGTTGATCAAAGAGCGGAACACAGCACGTCAAAATCGTGACTTCGCACGAGCGGACGCAATCCGTGATCAGCTACGTGATCAAGGGATCCTGCTCGAAGACACAGCGCAAGGGATGCGGTGGAAGCGCGGATGAAGAACTACAAACAACTGAATGCACTCGCGTTAGCGTACATGGGCGACGTCGTCTATGAGATTCGTGTGCGGGAGCGATTGCTCGAACAAGGTTATGTAAAGCCGGGCGAGTTGCACAAAGCAGCTGTCCGGTATGTTCGGGCACAAGCACAAGCGACGGTCGTGACGCACTGGTTGAACACGGATGTGTTGACAGAAGAAGAAGCAGCGGTCGTCCGGCGCGGAAAGAACGCGAAATCCGGTTCTGTCCCGAAGAGCACGGACGTCCACACGTATCGCTACGCGACAGCATTTGAAGCATTGCTCGGTTATATTTATCTTTCAGAAGGAGGGGATCGCCTTGAAGAACTCATCGGACAAGCGTTCGAACTACTCGAAGCCGAAAAAACAGACGAATCCTAAGGCTACCGGTGCGAAGCCGAAAACGAAGGCGCAGCGTCCAGCGCAAGAGAAGCGAAAGACTGCTTCTGTTAAGGAACAACCGGTCGTAATCGAACCGCTCGAAGAAGGACAAGATTTCTTGTCAGGTCGTAATCCGGTCCTAGAGGCATTACGGAGCGGACGAGAAATGAACAAGCTGTTCTTGCAGGAAGGACAACAAAAAGGACCGCTTGCCGTCATCCATGCGATGGCGCAGGAAGCGGGCATTCAAATCCAGCTCGTCCCGCGTTCACGGTTAACCGGTTTAGCTGGAACGGAAAATCACCAAGGTGTCGTCGCCGCGGTTGCAGCGTATGAGTACGCTGAGATGGAAGATATCTTCGAGCTTGCCCGTCAAAAGGATGAAACACCACTCTTGATCATGCTTGATGAACTCGAGGATCCCCATAATCTCGGATCGATCTTGCGGACGGCAGACGCTGTTGGAGCTCACGGGATCATCATTCCGAAGCGTCGCTCAGTCGGATTGACGCAAGTCGTCGCGAAGGCATCAACAGGCGCAATCGAACATATCCCGGTCGTTCGCGTGACGAACCTCGCTCGGACGATGGAGGATCTAAAGAAACAAGGCATCTGGTTCGTCGGAACGGATGCACGTGAAAGTGACGACTACCGGACACTCGATGGTACGATGCCGCTCGGAATCGTCATTGGAAGTGAAGGAAAAGGAATGAGCCGGCTCGTCCGTGAGAAATGTGACTTCCTCGTCCACCTCCCGATGGCAGGACATGTCACGTCGCTCAACGCATCGGTTGCGGCTTCGCTATTATTATATGAAGTCTATCGGACTAGAAAGCCGTATGCGCGATGAAATATGATCGCCTCATCGTAGATGGCTACAATATCATTGGCGCATGGCCAGAATTTCGGACGTTGCGGGAGCAAGACTTTGAATTAGCACGGGAACGGTTGATTCATGCGATGGCGGAGTACCAAGCCGTCACAGGGATCAGCGTTACGATCGTCTTTGATGCCTATCTGCAACCAGGACGTGAGTCTAGGATGCTAAAAAGCGGAATCGATATCGTCTACACACGAGAAAACGAGACGGCGGACGAATGGATCGAGAAAACAGCGGCTGACTGGCTGCAGGATATCCGGGTCAAGCTGACGGTAGCGACGAACGACTATACGGAGCAATGGGTCATCTTCACGCTTGGAGCACTCCGTATATCGGCGCAGGAACTCCGGCGTGAGTGGAAAGCAGCAGTTGCCGTCATCAAGCAACAGACGACGTCTGCGAAGACGACGGCTCAACCGCGTTCGAAGATTGATTTACCGGAAGACGTCATCGCGCGCCTCGAAGCGATTCGTCGCCGAAAGAATTCAGATACATGATATGAACCATTCGCATGAGCAATCCACCGTTCTCCTTCATTCGAAAGAACGGTGGATTTTTTTGTAGAAAAGATACATTTTGGATACAACAAAAGAGGTCATGCCAATTTTCATTGTCGTGCCACAGGTAATTATTGTATAATTAAAAACAATTGAACTATTCGTCAATGATGCTTGGAGGGATACAGGATGAGTTTGGTTTCGTTCGACCAGTTTGAGTGCATGACCGATGAAGCGCTTGTAGAACAAGCGAAAGAGTTCGATAACAGCGATGCGCTCGAATTTTTGATCGAGCGGTATCGAAATTTCGTACGTGCCAAAGCCCGTTCTTACTTTTTGATCGGGGCAGACCGAGAAGACATCATCCAAGAAGGAATGATTGGTCTCTATAAGGCGGTACGGGATTACCGAACGGATAAGCTCGCCTCGTTTAAAGGATTTGCCGAATTATGCATCACGCGACAGATGATCACTGCGATCAAGACGGCGACACGTCAGAAACATATCCCGTTGAACTCGTACATCTCGCTCGATAAACCGATCTATGACGATGAATCGGAGCGGACGTTACTTGATATCATCACGTCGACAGCACCTTCTGATCCACAAATCTTGATCATCAACCGGGAAGAATACGCAGACATCGAATCGAAGATGGATGAGATTCTGAGCGACCTCGAACGGAAGGTCCTCGCGCTCTATCTCGACGGACGGACGTATCAGGAAATCTCTGACGACCTCGATCGTCATGTGAAATCGATCGACAATGCCTTGCAACGCGTCAAGCGCAAACTTGAGCGATATCTCGAAGCACGAAAGATGACGGTCTAACAGAGAGGTAGATTGACCGTAATCCCTTCCTATGCTACTGTATAACTAGCGCCTTACTAGCGAGACGCCGCTCATAGGCGTTTTTTTTTACGCTCTTTTTCGGAAGGAAAGTACCTTAACAGAAGAGAAGAGTGGCAAAGAAGGAGGACTTTGAGATGGCGAAGAAAGTAGGCCTTGCTTGTGATAATTGCGGTGCCCGCGACTATACGACGATGAAAAAAGAGGACGTCACTGTCCGCTTGGAATTGAAGAAATTCTGCCGTCGTTGTAACGCGCATACGATTCATAAAGAAGCGAAATAAGGCTTCATCTGTCCCGATTTATTACATCCTGGAGGGAAAGTACGATGAAATTTTTGCGTGACGTATGGAATGAATTGAAAAAGACGAGCTGGCCAAAACGGAAAGAGCTGACGAAATACACATTGACGGTCATCGGTATGGTGATCTTCATGGGTGTCTTCATCTTCGGCGTCGATTCAGGGCTTAGCGCATTGATGAGCTGGTTGATTAAGTAAAAAGAAGAGGTGGCCTACCATGGAGAAACAATGGTTTGTCGTCCAAACGTATTCCGGATTCGAAAACAACGTCAAGGCGAACCTTGAACGTCGGATTGAATCCATGAACATGGACGAAAAAATCTTCCGTGTACTCGTTCCGATTGAAACAGTACAAGAAGAAGTAACGAACAAAAAGGGAGAAACGAAAATCAAGGAACGTGAAGTCAAGATCTTCCCGGGGTATGTCCTCGTCGAGATGGTCATGACGGATGATTCTTGGTACGTCGTCCGGAATACTCCGAACGTCACGGGCTTCCTCGGATCAGTCGGCGGTGGTTCAAAACCGACACCACTCCTTCCAGAAGAAGCAGAAAACATTCTTGGATCAATGGGTCTCGTTGATCTGAAGAGCCGTTACGACTTCTCACTCGGACAAATCGTCCGAATCAAAGAAGGAGCTTTCGAAAATCTCGAAGGTACGATCGAGGAGCTTGATACAGATGCTGAGAAGATGAAAGTCTCTGTTGATATGTTCGGTCGCGAAACGAAGGTTGAGCTTGATTTCGCACAGGTCGATAAAATCGATTAAGTTTCCTATTGCGAATGTTTTGTTTTAATGATACAATTTTTCGTGTTTGATGTTGTGCTTATTTCGATAAATAACTCGTCGAATAGAATGAGTGGGAGGACGCGCAACGTCCAATTAAACCACATTAAAGAATTAAGGAGGTGTGTCTCGTGGCGAAGAAGGTTATGAAACTCGTAAAACTTCAAATTCCTGCGGGCAAAGCAAACCCAGCTCCACCAGTTGGACCGGCACTCGGTCAAGCAGGTGTGAACATCATGGGCTTCTGTAAAGAGTTCAACGCTCGTACACAAGACCAAGCCGGCTTGATTATCCCTGTAGTCATCACGGTTTTTGAAGATCGTTCATTCACATTCATCACTAAAACTCCTCCAGCAGCAGTTCTCTTGAAGAAAGCAGCTGGAATTGAGAGTGGTTCAGGTGAACCGAACCGTAAGAAAGTAGCGACAGTCAAACGTGACAAAGTTCGTGAAATCGCTGAAACAAAAATGCCAGACCTTAACGCATCATCTGTTGAAACAGCAATGTTGATGGTTGAAGGTACTGCACGTTCTATGGGTATCGTAATCGAAGACTAATGTCTTTTTGATTACCATGAACAACGATGAGGGTCGCAGGCGGATAGTTTCTTGAAGCCTGCTACCCTTTCATTATGTGGGAGGATTTTCCGCACAACCACAAAGGAGGAACCTAAAATGGGTAAGAAGTACAAAGAAGCTGCTAAGCTTATCGATCGTACGGTTTCATACGAACTCGCAGAAGCTGTAGATTTGACTAAAAAATCTGCAACTGCGAAATTCGATGAGACTATCGAATTGGCTGTTCGTCTCGGAGTAGATCCGAAGAAAGCAGACCAACAAATCCGTGGAGCAGTCGTATTGCCACACGGTACTGGTAAAACACAAAAAGTCCTCGTCTTCGCGAAAGGTGAGAAACTTAAAGAAGCGGAAGCTGCTGGAGCAGATTACGCTGGTGATGCTGAGTACATCAACAAAATCCAACAAGGATGGTTCGACTTCGATGTTATCGTTGCGACACCAGACAT
Organism: Exiguobacterium sp. U13-1; assembly: GCF_001750115.1. Lineage (NCBI taxonomy): Bacteria > Bacillati > Bacillota > Bacilli > Caryophanales > Exiguobacterium > Exiguobacterium sp. U13-1. The sequence continues at coordinate 536,739 of NZ_CP015731.1, forward strand.
GATGGGTGAAGTTGGTAAACTTGGTCGCGTTCTTGGACCAAAAGGCCTCATGCCAAACCCGAAAACAGGTACAGTTACATTTGACGTCACAAAAGCAATCAACGATATCAAAGCTGGTAAAGTTGAGTACCGTGTCGACAAATCAGGTAACATCCACGTTCCTGTCGGTAAAAAATCATTCGATAACGAGAAACTCGTTGAGAACATCAACACAGTTATCGAAACTCTCGTAAAAGTTAAGCCTGCTACTGCTAAAGGTGTATACCTTAAGAACATCGCGATCGCTTCTACAATGGGTCCTGGTGTAAAAGTATCTTCAGCTGACTTCGCGAAATAATTTCGTCTAAAACGAACTTGACAACGTTCTAAGAACGCTGTTACAGTATAAAACGTTGATATATTTCGACATACCGTAGACAGAAGGTGCTCACATGGGCATAAATCCTTCCGAGGTGTTCTTGCTCAGAGAGCCTGTTTGTTCAGGTATCCTTTTTGACGATTACGCCTCCTCTGCTCTGCAGACGGAGGCTTTTTATTTGAAATCGAGCAGCCCCTCGCACCGGTACATTTCATCTACCAGGAGGTGCAACAGAAATGGCAAACGAAAAAGTTATCGCTGTCAAAGCGGATCTCGTATCTGAGATCGCTGAGAAACTCCAAGCGAGCGCAGGAACAGTTGTCGTCGACTACCGTGGTCTCACAGTAGAAGAAGTCACTGAACTTCGTAAACAACTCCGCGAAGCGGGCGTTGAATTCAAAGTTTACAAAAACGGTCTCCTCCGCCGCGCGGCAGTTCAAAGCAACCTCGAAGGTCTTGATGAAGTCTTCACAGGTCCTAGTGCGATCGCCTTCAGCAATGAAGACGTTATCGCGCCAGCTAAGATCTTGAACGACTTCGCTAAAACGCACAAGGCTCTCGAACTTAAAGGTGGTATCATCGAAGGCAAAGTCACTTCAGTAGAAGATGTCAAAGCCCTTGCGGAACTTCCATCACGCGAAGGTCTCCTTTCGATGCTCCTCAGCGTGCTTCAAGCGCCAATCCGTGGACTCGCGGTGGCAACGAACGCAATCGCAGAGCAAAAAGAAGAACAATCTGCTTAATTTCTGCTTAGCGGGATAGGCAACCAACACAATTTTCACACCCCAACGTGGGCTAAATCAAAGGAGGAAAACCATAATGGCTTTCAACAAAGAGCAATTTATCGAAGACCTCAAGGGCATGACTGTTCTTGAACTTAACGAACTCGTAAAAACAATCGAAGAAGAATTCGGCGTATCAGCAGCAGCTCCAGTAGCAGTTGCAGGTGCTGGCGCAGGCGCAGCAGCTGAAGAGCAAACTGAATTCGACGTTATCCTCACTAACGCTGGATCTGGTAAAATCAACGTCATCAAAGCAGTTCGCGAATTGACAGGCCTCGGTCTTAAAGAAGCGAAAGCTCTCGTAGACGGAACTCCAGCACCAGTTAAAGAAGGCGTTTCGAAAGAAGACGCTGAAGCAATGAAAGCTAAGCTTGAAGAAGCTGGCGCTACTGTAGAAGTTAAGTAATTTTCTTCTTCCGTAGAAACAAGAGAAGCTCGCATTGCGAGCTTCTTTTGTTTTCATCTTTTACATGAGAGGGGAAGGAAGCATGGCGGATCATTATTATACGAATGACCCTTCATCGAAACGAGATCCGAAGACGTGGGAATACGTCTTGCGTGGTCAGACGCTCCGCTTTACATCGGATCACGGTGTCTTTTCAAAGAACGGAATCGATTTTGGTTCCCGTCTATTGATTGAGACATTCACGGAACCGGCTGTAGCGGGAGACATTTTAGATGTCGGCTGCGGATACGGACCGATGGGCATTGCGCTCTCGAAGTCGACAGGACGTCCAGCACACTTGATCGATGTCAATGAACGGGCGCTCGAACTGGCGGCAGACAATGCGCGCGCGAACGGTGTTTCCGTGACGACCGGTGTGAGTGACGGGTATGATGGGGTAGGCGAATCGACATTCGCAGCGATCGTGACGAATCCACCGATTCGGGCAGGAAAAACGGTCGTTCATCGTATCCTCCGAGAAGCGTATGATCACCTCGTCGTGGGCGGCGAGCTTTGGGTCGTCATTCAAAAGAAACAAGGTGGACCATCTGCGAAGAAGTTGATGGAAGACGTATTCGGTATGTGTGAGACAGTTACCCGCGATAAAGGGTACTCGATATTTAAATCAATTCGGTCTTGACAAATCGAAGGATTTGTCGTTGACCGCATGTTGTGTCTATGATAGTATTATAAAATGCCATTGGAGTGATTTTTGGATAAGATGTTTGAAAGCAGCTGGCGTTCTCGACTACAGATGATTGAGTAGACAAGACGTCGCTTTTTTGCGCTTATCAATCAAAAAATGGCTTCAATGTTCGATATTACACCCGTCCTTCTCTATAAGAAGAAGTGGGTCTGAGAGGTGAATCAGTTGACTGGTCAACTTGTTCAGTACGGTCGTCACCGTCAGAGAAGAAGCTATGCACGTATCAGCGAAGTATTGGAACTTCCAAACTTAATCGAGATTCAAACGAATTCGTATGAGTGGTTCCTGCGGGAAGGTCTTCGTGAGATGTTTCATGACATTTCGCCGATTTCCGATTTCACAGGGAATCTCGTATTAGAATTCATCGACTACTCGCTCGGAGAGCCGAAGTATTCGATCGATGAATCGAAAGAGCGCGACGTGACCTATTCGGCACCACTACGCGTTAAAGTCCGTCTTCAAAATAAAGAGACGGGTGAATTGAAAGAACAAGAAGTCTTCATGGGTGACTTCCCGCTTATGACGGAGTCGGGAACATTCATCATCAATGGAGCGGAGCGCGTAATCGTTTCGCAGCTTGTTCGTTCGCCAAGTGTTTATTACAACAATAAGTTAGATAAGAACGGTAAGCGTGGATTCTCCGCGACAGTCATCCCAAACCGTGGTGCATGGCTCGAGCTCGAGACAGACGCGAAAGACATCGTTTATGTTCGCATTGATCGCACGCGTAAGATTCCAGTAACGGTTCTTTTACGTGCTCTTGGTTTCGGTACGGATCAGGAAATCATCGATCTTCTCGGTGATGATGAGTACCTCCGGAATTCACTTGAAAAAGATAATACGGAATCAACGGAAAAAGCCCTCATCGAGATTTATGAGCGTCTACGTCCGGGAGAGCCGCCGACAGTCGAAAACGCAAAAGCGTTACTCGTGTCGCGCTTCTTTGACCCGAAACGTTATGATTTGGCAAACGTTGGTCGTTATAAAATCAATAAAAAGCTTCATCTTAAGAACCGTCTCTTCGGTCAAAAACTTGCGGAAACGCTTGTTGATCCTGAGACAGGTGAAGTCATCGCGGAAGCAGGAACGGTCCTTGATCGTCGTATGCTCGATAAAGTCCTTCCATTCCTCGAAGGATCCGTTGGTTACATCGAAGCGACGCCTACAGGCGGCGTGACGCAAGGTGAGGCTTTCAACTTACAGTCAATCAAGGTGTTCGCACCGGACGATGCTGAAGGTGAACGCATCATCAATATCATCGGTAACGGTAACATCGATCGTGACATCAAGCACATCACGCCTGCTGACATGATTGCTTCTATCAACTACTTCTTCAACTTGTTGCATGAAGTCGGTACGACAGACGATATCGACCACCTCGGTAACCGTCGTCTCCGTTCAGTTGGTGAGCTGCTCCAGAACCAATTCCGGATCGGTCTCTCACGGATGGAACGTGTCGTTAAGGAACGGATGTCGATTCAGGATCAGAATGCGATCACGCCACAGGCATTGATCAACATTCGTCCAGTTATCGCATCGATTAAAGAGTTCTTCGGTAGCTCGCAGTTGTCTCAGTTCATGGACCAAACGAACCCGCTTGCGGAATTGACGCACAAACGTCGTCTTTCAGCACTCGGACCTGGTGGTTTGACACGTGAGCGCGCTGGTTTCGAAGTTCGTGACGTACACTACTCGCACTATTCCCGTATGTGTCCGATCGAAACGCCAGAGGGACCAAACATTGGTTTGATCAACTCGTTGTCTTCGTACGCGAAGGTCAATGAGTACGGCTTCATCGAAGCGCCATATCGTCGTGTCGATCCGGAAACGGGCGTTGTCACAGATGAAATCCACTACATGACTGCTGACGAAGAGGATCTCTACGTCGTCGCTCAGGCAAACATGTTGTTGACGGAAGAGAAGACGTTCCAAGATTCACACGTTCTTTCACGTTTCCGTGGACAAAACTTGTCTGTCGAACCAGCACGTGTCGATTACATGGACGTTTCACCGAAGCAGGTTGTATCTGCCGCAACGGCTTGTATCCCGTTCCTTGAGAACGATGACTCGAACCGTGCCCTCATGGGAGCGAACATGCAACGTCAGGCCGTCCCACTTCTGAACCCGGAATCTCCGATTGTTGGTACAGGTATGGAGTACGTGTCTGCGAAAGACTCAGGAGCCGCTGTTGTTGCGAAGCACGCAGGGATCGCTGAGCGTGTCACGGCGCGTGAAATCCTTGTCCGTCGTACGACGGAAGTCGATGGCAACATCGTTGAAGGGGAACTCGACCGTTACAAGATCCAAAAATTCATCCGTTCCAACCAAGGAACGTGTTATAACCAAAAACCAATCATCAAAGCAGGCGACCCAGTCGATAAAGGCGAGATCCTTGCAGATGGTCCATCGATGGACGGTGGGGAACTTGCGCTTGGTCGTAACGTACTCGTCGGTTTCATGACATGGGATGGTTACAACTATGAGGATGCTGTCATCATGAGTGAGCGTCTTGTCAAAGACGACGTCTACACATCGATCCACATTGAAGAATACGAATGTGAGTCGCGTGATACGAAACTCGGACCGGAAGAAATCACACGTGATATTCCGAACGTCGGTGATGATGCCTTGAAAAACCTCGACGATCGCGGAATCATCCGCGTCGGTGCGGAAGTCAAGGACGGCGATATCCTCGTCGGTAAAGTTACGCCGAAGGGTGTAACGGAATTGACAGCGGAAGAGCGTCTTCTTCATGCGATCTTCGGTGAAAAAGCACGTGAAGTCCGTGATACATCTCTCCGTGTACCACACGGTGGTGATGGAATCATCCTCGACGTCAAAATCTTCGACCGCGATAACGGGGACGAGCTCTCACCTGGTGTCAACCAGTTGATCCGTGCTTATATCGTTCAGAAGCGTAAGATTCACGAGGGTGACAAAATGGCGGGTCGTCACGGTAACAAAGGTGTTATCTCGCGTATCCTTCCAGAAGAAGACATGCCGTACATGCCAGACGGTACGCCAATTGACATCATGTTGAACCCACTAGGGGTTCCATCACGGATGAACATCGGGCAGTTGCTCGAGCTTCACCTCGGGATGGCAGCACGTCAACTCGGCATCAAAGTCGCATCACCAGTATTTGATGGTGCGCGTGAGGAAGATGTTTGGGCAACGATTGAAGAAGCAGGTATGGATCGCGACGCGAAGACTGTCCTTTATGATGGTCGTTCGGGTGAAGCGTTCGATAACCGCATCTCTGTCGGTGTCATGTATATGATTAAACTTGCTCACATGGTCGATGATAAACTTCACGCACGTTCGACAGGACCATACTCACTCGTTACACAACAACCGCTCGGTGGTAAAGCACAGTTCGGTGGTCAGCGTTTCGGTGAGATGGAAGTATGGGCACTTGAAGCATACGGCGCAGCCTACACGCTCCAAGAGATCCTTACAATCAAGTCGGATGACACGATCGGTCGTGTTAAAGCGTACGAAGCAATCGTCAAAGGTGAGAATGTACCACAACCGGGCGTACCGGAATCGTTCCGAGTCCTCATTAAAGAGCTTCAATCCCTCGGTATGGACGTCAAGATGATGTCTGCTGATGATGAAGAGATCGAAATGCGCGACGAAGACGAGGACAATATCCCGAACGCGACTCCAGCACTCGAAGAAGTTCAAGCGCCTGTCGCACCAGTTGTTACTGAAGAGGAATAAGCGAAAGGGAGGTCCACCCCTTGGTAGATGTTAATAGATTTGAATATATGCAAATCGGCCTCGCTTCCCCCGAAAAGATCCGTTCATGGTCTTTCGGGGAAGTGAAAAAGCCGGAGACGATCAACTATCGTACACTCAAACCGGAGAAAGACGGTTTGTTCTGTGAACGTATCTTTGGTCCAACGAAAGACTGGGAATGTTACTGTGGTAAATACAAACGGATCCGCTATAAAGGAATCATTTGTGACCGCTGTGGCGTTGAAGTCACGAAGTCGAAAGTCCGTCGTGAGCGCATGGGTCACATCGAGCTCGCAGCACCGGTTTCGCACATCTGGTACTTCAAAGGAATTCCTAGCCGTATGGGACTCGTCCTCGACATGTCACCGCGTGCGTTAGAAGAGATCATCTACTTCGCGTCGTACGTCGTCACAGATCCAGGCGAATCGACACTTGAGAAGAAACAACTCCTTTCAGAGAAAGAATACCGTGCCTATCGTGAGAAGTTCGGTCGTTCGTTCACTGCTGAAATGGGTGCGGAAGCAGTTCGTAAATTGCTCCGTGACGTAGAACTCGATAAAGAAGTCGCTGCATTACGTGAAGAGCTTCGTATGATTCAAGGACAACGTCGTACTCGTGCGATCAAACGCCTTGAAGTTCTCGATGCGTTCCGTAACTCAGGCAACAATCCAGAATGGATGGTGCTTGAAGTACTTCCAGTCATCCCACCGGAACTTCGTCCGATGGTTCAACTCGATGGCGGACGTTTCGCAACGTCTGACTTGAACGACTTGTACCGCCGCGTCATCAACCGTAACAACCGTCTCAAGCGTCTTCTTGACCTTGGCGCTCCGAATATCATCGTTCAGAATGAAAAACGGATGCTTCAAGAAGCAGTCGATGCTTTGATCGATAACGGTCGTCGCGGTCGTCCAGTCACTGGACCAGGTAACCGTCCACTTAAATCACTTTCACACATGTTGAAAGGGAAACAAGGACGTTTCCGTCAAAACTTGCTCGGTAAACGTGTCGACTACTCTGGTCGTTCGGTTATCGTCGTTGGTCCAAACCTGAAGATGTATCAATGTGGTCTTCCAAAAGAAATGGCCCTTGAGCTCTTCAAACCGTTCGTCATGAAAGAACTCGTCTCTCGTGGCATCGCACCGAACATCAAGAGTGCGAAACGGAAAATCGAGCGCGTTCAACCTGAAATCTGGGATGTCCTCGAAGAAGTCATCCGTGAGCATCCGGTTCTCTTGAACCGTGCACCGACACTTCACCGTCTCGGTATCCAGGCGTTCGAACCAACGCTCGTCGAAGGACGCGCGATTCGCCTTCACCCACTCGTATGTACGGCATACAACGCCGACTTCGATGGTGACCAAATGGCGGTTCACGTACCACTTTCGGCAGAAGCACAAGCAGAAGCACGTCTTCTCATGCTCGCTGCACAAAACATCTTGAACCCGAAAGACGGTAAACCTGTTGTTACACCATCGCAGGATATGGTCCTCGGTAACTACTACCTCACGCTCGAGCGCGAAAACGCGATCGGCGAAGGTAAAATCTTCTCGACAGTGAACGAAGCGCTCATCGCTTACCAAAACGGTTATGCGCACTTCCATACACGTGTTGCGATTCCAGCCGGCGTTCTCAAGAACCCGACATTCACGGAAGAGCAAAACGAGAAATTATTGATTACAACAGTCGGTAAGTTGATCTTCAACGAGATCCTCCCAACGACGTTCCCTTACTTGAACGAACCAACGATGACGAACCTTCAAGAAGCGACGCCAGACAAGTACTTCCTTGAAAAAGGAACAGATGTCGCGGCAGAACTGAAGAACCGTCCGATCATCGACCCGTTCAAAAAAGGATTCCTTGGAAATGTCATCGCGGAAGTCTTCAAACGGTTTGAGACGACAGAAACAAGCCGCATGCTCGACCGCATGAAAAACCTCGGATTCAAACACTCGACTCGTGCCGGTATCACGGTAGGGATCGCGGACATCATCGTTCTTCCGGACAAACAAGAGATTCTTGTTGAAGCGCAGGACAATGTCGACCGCGTCATGAAATCGTACCGTCGTGGTCTCATCACAGAAGACGAGCGCTATGAGCGTGTCGTTAAATCGTGGAATGATGCGAAGGATGAAATTCAGTCTCGTCTGATGAAATCCCTCAACCGTCTTAACCCGATCTTCATGATGAGTGACTCCGGTGCCCGTGGTAACGCGTCGAACTTCACGCAGCTCGCTGGTATGCGTGGACTCATGGCCGCTCCAAGTGGACGGATCATCGAGCTCCCGATCAAATCATCGTTCCGTGAGGGTCTAACGGTACAGGAATACTTCATCTCGACACACGGTGCACGTAAAGGTCTTGCCGATACAGCCTTGAAAACGGCTGACTCAGGTTACCTGACTCGTCGTCTCGTTGACGTTGCTCAAGACGTCATCATCCGTGAAGATGATTGTGGAACGGATCGTGGTATCCGCGTCACAGCACTCCGTGAAGGAACGGAAGAGATCGAAAGCCTCTACGACCGCCTCGTCGGACGTACTGCATTCGAAAACGTCGTTCACCCAGAAACAGGAGAAGTCCTCGTTTCAACGAACGAACTCATCGATGAAGACATCGCTCGTGTCATCACTGATGCTGGTGTCGATAACGTTGAGATCCGTACTGCCTTCACATGTAACACAAGCCATGGTGTCTGTAAGAAATGTTACGGACGTAACTTGGCAACAGGCAACGACGTCGAAGTCGGCGAAGCTGTCGGTATCATCGCGGCACAATCAATCGGTGAGCCAGGAACGCAGCTTACAATGCGTACCTTCCACACAGGTGGGGTTGCCGGGGATGATATCACACAAGGTCTTCCGCGTATCCAAGAGTTGTTCGAAGCGCGTAACCCGAAAGGTCAAGCGGTCATTTCGGAAATCGATGGTCAAGTCATCGACTTCACGGAATCGCGTGACAAACGTGAATTGACGGTCCAAGGACTCAGCGAAACACGCACATACACGATCCCATTCGGTTCGCGTCTACGTGTTCAGCTCGGGGACGAGGTCAAAGCCGGTCAAGTCTTCACGGAAGGTTCGATCGATCCGAAAGAACTCTTGAACGTTAAAGGTGTATCCGGCGTTCAGAACTACTTGCTCCAAGAAGTTCAAAAAGTATACCGGATGCAAGGGGTTGAGATCGGTGACAAACACGTCGAGGTCATGGTTCGCCAAATGATCCGTCGCGTACGTGTCATCGAGTCTGGTGAGACTTCACTCTTACCAGGTTCGCTCGTCGATATCAGCACGTTCAAGGAAGCTTGTAAAGAAGCGCTCCGTAACGGGAAAGCTCTCGCTTCGGCGAAACCAGTTCTTCTCGGTATCACGAAAGCGTCACTTGAAACAGATTCATTCCTATCGGCTGCGTCGTTCCAAGAAACGACTCGTGTCCTTACGGATGCAGCGATTAAAGGGAAGAGCGACTACCTTCGCGGCTTGAAAGAGAACGTCATCATCGGTAAGTTGGTTCCAGCTGGTACTGGGATGGCACGTTACCGTCAGATCGATCTCGAAGTAGCTGGCGAAGCACCTGTAGAAGCCGATTCTCCGGTAGAATAAAACGCCTTGACACGCCGGTATGGCGGTGCTACTATGATATAGTGTTGCCAACCGGCTGTGTTATTTTGGAGGATATCTTCATGTCTTACAAAAAAGTAGTCGGCGCAGATTTGAAGTTTGTCGGTCAAAAGCAAACGCTCAAAGCATTGCGATCTGGCAAGGCGTCGGAAGTGATCATTGCGGATGACGCAGATGAACACGTAAAACAAGCATTGCTCGATGCGGCGAAACAAGCTAACGTTCCAGTCGTGAATGTTCCTTCTAAGCAAGAGCTTGGAAAAGCTTGTGGAATCGATGTCGCAGCAACCGCTGTTGCCATTAAGAAAGTTTGATAATGCGTTTTGTGTGGCGATGGAATGCCTGAGCCACGCAAAACGTTTCATTATGACTTTCGATGAACCACCCGGCTCGGTGGTTTTGAAATTTGTCATGAATTCAGGAAGGGAGGATCTCAAAGATGCCTACTATCAACCAATTAGTCCGTAAAGGACGTCAATCAAAAGTTGTGAAATCAGATTCGCCAGCGCTGAACAAAGGGTACAACAGCTTCATTAAAGCTCGTACTGACATCAGCTCACCACAAAAACGTGGTGTTTGTACTCGTGTAGGTACAATGACTCCGAAGAAACCGAACTCGGCTCTTCGTAAATACGCACGTGTACGTTTGACGAACACAATGGAAGTAACAGCTTACATCCCAGGTATCGGCCACAACCTTCAAGAGCACAGTGTTGTTCTTATCCGCGGCGGCCGCGTAAAAGACTTACCAGGGGTACGTTACCACATCGTTCGTGGTGCGCTTGATACAGCTGGTGTTGACGGCCGTATGCAAGGTCGTTCGAAATACGGTACGAAACGTCCTAAAGTTAAAAAATAATCTAGATATCTTAAGATATCACCTCACTATATGAAAGGAGGGACTCGGAATGCCACGTAAAGGTCAAGCAGAACGTCGTGATGTAATGGCTGATCCGATCTACAACTCTAAACTCGTTACCCGCCTTATCAACCGTCTTATGTTAGATGGTAAAAAAGGTACTGCTCAACAAATCTTATACAAAGCTTTCGAAACTATCGCTGAACGTTCAGGTCGCGATGCAATGGAAGTCTTTGAAGAAGCGATGAACAACATCATGCCAGTTCTTGAAGTTAAAGCACGCCGTGTAGGTGGAGCTAACTATCAAGTTCCTGTCGAAGTTCGCCCAGAGCGTCGTACGACACTCGCACTTCGTTACCTCGTGAACTACTCACGTCTCCGTAACGAAAAAACTATGGATGCGCGCCTTGCTAACGAAATCATGGACGCTGCAAACAACACTGGTGCTTCTGTTAAGAAGCGCGAAGATATGCACAAAATGGCGGAAGCGAACAAAGCGTTTGCTCACTACCGCTGGTAATTCCGAAAATCACCACCTCATGCATGCCATTTTTAATGGAATTATGGGGTGGCTTTCGGGTATAGTCATGACGTGTGGCAACACACGACCACTAAACTAAAATGCGAAAGGAGAATGTTTAAAGATGGCAAGAGAATTCTCCCTTAAGAACACTCGTAACATCGGGATCATGGCTCACATCGATGCTGGTAAAACAACAACGACTGAGCGTATCCTGTATTACACGGGTCGTATCCACAAGATTGGTGAAACGCACGAAGGTGCTTCACAAATGGACTGGATGGAGCAAGAGCAAGAGCGTGGGATCACGATTACATCGGCAGCAACAACTGCTCAATGGAAAGGTAACCGCGTAAACATCATCGATACACCTGGACACGTAGACTTCACAGTTGAGGTTGAACGTTCACTTCGCGTACTTGATGGTGCGGTAGCAGTACTTGACGCTCAGTCTGGTGTTGAGCCACAAACTGAGACAGTATGGCGCCAAGCTACAACTTACGGCGTACCACGTATCGTTTTCGTTAACAAAATGGATAAAATCGGTGCAGACTTCTTGTACTCGGTCGGAACGCTTCGCGAACGCCTTCAAGCGAACGCACACGCGATCCAACTTCCAATCGGTGCGGAAGATGAATTCAAAGGAATCATCGACCTCGTCGAACAGAAAACATATATGTACGGTAACGATCTCGGAACTGACATCGAAGTGACTGACGGTTTCCCAGCTGATCTCGCTGATCAAGCTGAAGAACTCCGTGGATCATTGATCGAAGCAGTTGCGGATTATGAAGAAGAATTGATGATGAAATACCTCGAGGGTGAAGAAATCACAATCGACGAGTTGAAAGCGGCTATCCGTAAAGCAACTCTGACAGTTGACTTCTATCCTGTACTCGTAGGTTCGGCATTCAAGAACAAAGGTGTTCAGCTTATGCTTGACGCAGTTCTCGATTACCTCCCATCACCAATCGACGTAAAAGCGATCTCAGGTATCGACATGGATACGGATGAAGAAATCGTGCGTGAGTCTTCGGACGAAGCACCATTCTCTGCACTCGCGTTCAAAGTCATGACTGACCCTTACGTCGGTAAACTTACATTCTTCCGTGTGTACTCTGGTACAGCTTCGGCAGGATCGTACGTTAAAAACTCAACAAAAGGCAAACGTGAGCGTCTTGGACGTATCCTTCAAATGCACGCAAACAGCCGTGAAGAGATCCCGATGGTATACGCGGGTGACATCGCTGCAGCTGTAGGTTTGAAAGATACGACTACTGGAGATACGCTTTGTGCAGAGAAAGACAACGTCGTTCTCGAGTCAATGACATTCCCAGAACCAGTTATCTCGGTCGCTATCGAACCAAAAACGAAAGCTGACCAAGATAAAATGGGTCAAGCCCTCGCTAAGCTTGCTGAAGAGGATCCAACGTTCCGCACTGAAACAAACCCAGAGACTGGTCAAACGATCATCTCAGGTATGGGTGAGCTTCACCTCGACATCATCGTTGACCGTATGCGTCGCGAGTTCAAAGTCGAAGCAAACGTTGGTGCTCCACAAGTAGCTTACCGTGAAACGATCCGCCAAGCGGCGAAGATCGATTCGAAGTTCGCTCGTCAATCTGGTGGTCGTGGTCAGTATGGTCACGTCGTCGTAGAATTCGAGCCGAACGAAGAAGGCGCTGGCTTCGAGTTCAACAACAAAATCGTCGGTGGTGTTGTTCCACGTGAATACATCCCAGCGGTTGAGCACGGAATCGAAGAAGCACTTCAAAACGGTATCCTTGCTGGTTACCCAGTCGTTGACGTAAAAGCTTCACTCGTCTTCGGATCGTACCACGATGTCGACTCAAACGAGATGGCATTTAAAGTTGCGGCTTCAATGGCAGTCAAACAACTTAAAGATAAGAGCGGCGCTGTTATCCTTGAGCCAATGATGAAAGTTGAAATCGTTATCCCAGACGAATACATGGGAGACATCATGGGTGATGTTACATCACGCCGTGGTCGCGTAGAAGGTATGGAAGCACGCGGTAACGCTCAAGTTGTCCGTTCAATGATTCCACTTTCTGAAATGTTTGGATACGCTACTGGTCTTCGTTCACGCACACAAGGTCGCGGAACGTACTCGATGCACTTCGATCACTACGAAGAAGTACCGAAATCAGTTGCGGAAGAAATCATCAAAAAAGCGAACGGCTAATCCTTCACAGGTTGTCACGCTTTTATGATTAGTGTAAGCTAAGGAAGGTGTACGTTATCTTACGACTCACCTTCCTAGTTATAAAAAATTATTAGACACATAGAGGAGGAATTCAGAATGGGTAAGGAAAAATTCGACCGTTCTAAACCGCACGTTAACGTTGGTACAATCGGCCACGTCGACCACGGTAAAACAACTTTAACAGCAGCTATCTCAGCTGTACTTGCAAAAGCACAAGGTAAAGCTGCAACTAAGTTTGACCAAATCGATGGTGCTCCAGAAGAGCGCGAGCGCGGTATCACAATCGCAACAGCTCACATCGAGTACGAAACAGAAAAACGCCACTATGCACACGTTGACTGCCCAGGTCACGCTGACTATGTTAAAAACATGATCACTGGTGCTGCACAAATGGACGGCGCGATCCTCGTTGTTTCTGCAACAGATGGTCCAATGCCACAAACACGTGAGCACATCTTGCTTTCACGTCAAGTAGGTGTTCCTTTCATCGTAGTATTCATGAACAAAGTTGACATGGTTGACGACGAAGAGCTTCTTGAGCTCGTCGAAATGGAAATCCGTGAGCTTCTTTCTGAGTACGACTTCCCAGGTGATGACCTCCCAGTTATCCAAGGTTCTGCTCTTGGCGCGCTTAACGGCGAAGCTAAATGGGAAGAAAAAATCATGGAACTCATGGCAGCTGTCGATGAGTACATCCCAGAACCAACTCGTGACACTGAAAAAGACTTCATGATGCCAGTTGAGGATGTCTTCTCAATCACTGGTCGTGGTACAGTTGCTACTGGCCGCGTTGAGCGTGGAGTTCTTAAAGTCAACGACGAGATCGAAATCGTTGGTCTTCACGAAGAAACTAAAAAATCAGTATGTACTGGTGTAGAGATGTTCCGTAAGCTTCTTGACTATGCTGAAGCTGGCGACAACATCGGTGCTCTTCTCCGTGGTGTATCACGTGACGACATCGAGCGTGGACAAGTTCTCGCGAAACCAAACACAATCACACCACACAAAAAGTTCAAAGCGCAAGTTTACGTTCTTTCTAAAGAAGAGGGTGGCCGTCACACGCCATTCTTCGCGAACTACCGCCCGCAGTTCTACTTCCGTACAACTGACGTAACTGGTATGGTTCAACTTCCAGAAGGTACTGAAATGGTTATGCCTGGGGACAACATCGAAATGACTGTTGAACTCATCGCACCAATCGCTCTTGAAAAAGAAACTCGTTTCTCAATCCGTGAAGGTGGCCGTACAGTAGGCGCTGGATCAGTTACAGAAATCGTTGAGTAATTTTTAAGACAAAGGTCTTCCGTCTCCCGTGGCGGAAGACCTTTTTTCATTTCTTTGAAAACAGTCTTGCAACATGGTCTGACATCTTATATACTGAGGAAAGTGTTTGTGCGAGTGGTGAGAGACTTGAATACATATTCTATTTTATTAGTGCTTGCATTCTTGCTGGTGATTCAGTATGATAGAATATGTTGGTCACAAACACAACGCGATGAAGCGGGAGGTTATGACACACCAGGCGGCATTGCCATGGCTAGTGTGGAAATTTCCGCGGAGAATGTCTATTTACAAAATAGGCGAAAAGGAGGGAAATAACATGGCAAATGAAAAAATTCGGATCCGTTTGAAAGCATACGATCACCGCGTGCTTGATCAATCGGCTGAGAAAATTGTCGACACAGCAAAACGTTCAGGTGCTACTGTATCTGGTCCGATCCCACTCCCAACGGAGAAAGCGGTCTACACAGTACTTCGTGCCGTTCACAAGTACAAAGATGCTCGTGAGCAGTTCGAAATGCGTACACACAAACGTTTGATCGACATCGTTAACCCAACACCGAAAACTGTTGATGCGCTTATGCGTCTCGAACTTCCATCGGGCGTTGACATCGAAATCAAACTTTAATTTTTCTTCTATAGATAGTTGATACTAGCCAGAAGATCAAAATCATTCAATATTAGGAGGTGTATCTCATGGCTAAAGGAATCTTAGGAACTAAACTCGGTATGACACAAATCTTCAACGAGTCAGGCGAAGTCGTCCCTGTTACTGTCGTTTCAGTCGAAGGTAACGTTGTTCTTCAATTAAAAACAACGGAAGTTGACGGTTACGAAGCAGTCCAACTCGGCTTTGGTGATATCAAAGAAGGTCGTCAAAACAAACCGCAAAAAGGTCACGCTGCGAAAGCAAACGCGACACCTAAGCGCTTCATTAAAGAAATCCGTACATCAGTAGCAGATTTCGAAATCGGTCAAGAGATTAAAGCAGATACTTTCGCTGCAGGCGAAATGGTTGATGTAACAGGTACGTCGAAAGGTAAAGGTTTCGCTGGTGCAATCAAGCGTCACAACCAATCACGTGGTCCAATGGCTCACGGTTCGCGTTACCACCGTCGCCCAGGTTCAATGGGTCCTGTTGCTCCTAACCGTGTATTCAAAGGGAAATTGCTCCCTGGACGCATGGGTGGAGAGCAAATCACTGTTCAAAACCTTGAAATCGTAAAAGTTGATGCAGAACGCGGCTTACTCCTCGTCAAGGGTGCTATCCCAGGCGCACGTAAGAGCCAAGTTGTCATCAAAACTGCGGTTAAAGGCAACTAATCCGTTTGCAAGGAAAGGAGGAATAACGAATGCCTAAAGTAGCTTTGCTTAACCAAACAGGTACACAAGTTGGAGACATCGAGCTCGCAGATGCCGTTTTCGGAATCGAGCCAAATGAAGCAGTCGTATACGATGCAATCGTCATGCAACAAGCTTCACGTCGCCAAGGTACACATGATACAAAAGGTCGCTCGGAAGTTCGCGGTGGCGGCCGTAAACCATGGAAACAAAAAGGTACTGGTCGTGCACGCCAAGGTTCGATCCGTTCGCCACAATGGGTTGGCGGTGGAACAGTCTTCGGTCCAACACCACGTTCGTACGCTTACAAACTTCCTAAAAAGGTTCGTCGTCTCGCACTTCGTTCAGCACTTTCTTCGAAAGTCGCTAACAACGAGTTCATCGTTCTTGAAGGATTGACAATCGATGCTCCTAAAACTAAGGACATGATCGCAGTATTCGCTGCTCTTTCAATCGAACGTAAAGTTCTCGTCGTTACTGCTGATTACAACGAGTCAGTCGTTCTTTCAACACGCAACATCCCAGGTGTCACAGTCGTTGACGCTGCAGGTGTAAACGTCCTTGATCTTGTCGCTCATGACAAAGTCATCATTACGAAGGACGCTGTTGCGAGAGTAGAGGAGGTGCTTGCATAATGGCACACACACACGACATTATCAAACGTCCTGTCATTACTGAACGTTCAGTAAACCAAATGGCTGAGAAAAAGTACACATTCGAAGTAGACGTGAAGGCATCTAAGACTCAAATCAAAGATGCAGTTGAAGCGATCTTCGGAGTGAAAGTTGACAAAGTCAACACATTGATCTCAAAACCAAAAGCAAAACGCGTAGGTCGTCACGCTGGTTACACAGCACGCCGCAAAAAAGCGGTCGTCACGCTTACTGCAGATAGCAAAGAACTCGATTACCTCGGTTAATCGGAACTCTGTAGAAAAGGAGGGAACTCTCGATGGGAATTAAAAAGTTTAAACCGACCACTAACGGTCGTCGTAATATGACTGCACTTGACTTTGCTGAGATTACGGCTTCACGTCCTGAAAAATCGTTAACTGAAAAGCTTTCGAAAAAGGGCGGACGTAACAACCAAGGTCGCTTGACAGTACGTCACCAAGGTGGCGGACACAAACGTAAATATCGTATCATCGACTTCAAACGGAACAAGGATGGCATCGCTGGTCGTGTCGCTACAATTGAGTACGATCCAAACCGCTCTGCTAACATCGCATTGATCCACTACATCGATGGTGAAAAACGCTACATCCTCGCACCGAAAGGCTTGAAAGTAGACATGCAAGTCATGGCTGGACCAGAAGCTGACATTAAAGTCGGTAATGCTCTTCCACTTTCAAACATCCCAGTCGGTACGTTGATCCACAACATCGAACTTAAGCCAGGTAAAGGTGGTCAGCTCGTTCGCGCAGCTGGTACTTCTGCTCAGCTTCTCGGTAAAGATGGTAAATACGCGATCGTTCGTCTTCAATCAGGCGAAACTCGTATGATCCTTGCTACTTGCCGTGCAACAGTCGGCGCTGTCGGTAATGAAGAGCACGAGCTCGTCAATATCGGTAAAGCTGGTCGTTCACGCTGGCTCGGAAAACGTCCTACAGTTCGTGGTTCTGTCATGAACCCAGTCGATCACCCACACGGTGGTGGTGAAGGACGTGCTCCAATCGGTCGTTCGGGCCCACTTACTCCTTGGGGTAAACCGGCACTCGGATACAAAACTCGTAAGAAAAACAAAGCGAGCGATAAATATATCGTCCGTCGTTCTAAAAAATAATTACATGATTTCTGGACGGTTCGTAGGAACCGTTCCTGAATCATGCCAAAGGGAGGTACAACTATGGGTCGCAGCTTGAAAAAAGGTCCATTCGCAGATCACCATCTGCTCGCTAAGGTTGATAAAGCCAACGAAGCTGGTGACAAACATGTCATCAAAACTTGGTCACGCCGCTCGACAATCTTCCCAGAGTTCATCGGTCACACGATCGCTGTCTACGATGGTCGTAAACACGTACCGGTTTACGTGACAGAAGATATGGTCGGTCACAAACTTGGTGAATTCGCTCCAACACGTTCTTACAAAGGACATGCTGGAAACGATAAGAAAACGAAACGTTAATCTGAGGGGAGGTACTCATTATGCAATCAAAAGCATCGGCTAATATGGTTCGCATTGCTCCTCGTAAGGCACGTCTCGTAGTAGACTTAATCCGCGGGAAGCAAATCGGCGAAGCACTTTCGATTCTTGCTTACACGAACAAGGCAGCAACGCCAATCGTTGAGAAAGTATTGAAATCGGCAATCGCGAACGCTGAGCACAACTTCGACATGAACATCGAAAACCTCGTAGTCACTGAGGCTTACGTAAACGAAGGTCCAACGCTCAAACGTTTCCGCCCACGTGCAATGGGTCGCGCAAGCCGCATCAACAAACGTACGAGCCACGTTCACATCGTGGTATCTGAAAAATAAGGAGGGATTACCGTGGGTCAGAAGATTAACCCAACTGGTCTTCGCGTAGGTATCATCAAAGACTGGGAATCACGTTGGTTCGCAGATAAAGACTATGCTGATCTCCTTCATGAAGACTACGTAGTTCGTGAATATATCGAAAAACGTCTTAAAGACGCTAGTGTCTCTAAAGTAGAAATCGAGCGCGCAGCTAACCGCTTGAACATCTCACTTCACACTGCTAAGCCTGGTATGGTTATCGGTAAAGGCGGTTCTGAAATCGAAACACTTCGTAAAGACATCACTAACCTTGCAAAAGGCAAACGCGTTCACGTTAACGTCGTTGAAGTGAAAAACCCGGATGCAGTTGCTAAGCTCGTCGCTGAGAACATCGCTCGCCAACTTGAAGGTCGCGTATCGTTCCGTCGTGCTATGAAGCAATCAATCCAACGCTCAATGCGTTCTGGTATCAAAGGAATCAAGACTGAAGTTTCTGGTCGTCTTGGTGGCGCTGATATCGCTCGTTCTGAGAAGTATTCGGAAGGAACAGTTCCACTTCATACACTCCGTGCAGACATCGATTACGGTACTGCAGAAGCTGATACAACTTACGGCAAAATTGGCGTAAAAGTATGGCTCCACCACGGTGAAGTGCTTCCTACGAAAAAAGCAGCAGCAAACGAAGAATAATCCACATCCGTCTAGGGAAGGAGGCAACACAACATGTTGTTACCAAAACGTGTAAAATATCGTCGTGTTCACCGCGGCAACATGCGTGGTAAAGCGAAACGTGGTACTACAGTACACTTCGGCGAGTTCGGTATCCAAGCTCAAGAAGCTAGCTGGATCACTAGCCGTCAAATCGAATCAGCGCGTATCGCGATGACTCGTTATATGAAACGTGGTGGTAAAGTGTGGATCAAGATCTTCCCACACAAGCCATACACTAAAAAACCTCTTGAAGTCCGAATGGGTTCAGGTAAAGGTGCTCCGGAGGGCTGGGTAGCAGTCGTCAAACCGGGTAAAGTAATGTTCGAAATCGCAGGAGTATCGGAAGAGATCGCACGCGAAGCTCTCCGTCTTGCATCACACAAACTTCCAGTAAAATGTAAGTTCGTAAAACGTGAAGAAAATGGTGGTGATACGAATGAAAGCAACTGATCTCCGTCAGCAAACAACTGAAGAGCTTAACGGTAAAGTCGGTTCGTGGAAAGAAGAGTTGTTCAACCTTCGTTTCCAACTCGCGACTGGTCAGCTTGAGAACCCTGCTCGTATCCGTGAAGTGCGCAAGTCGATTGCACGCGCGAAAACCGTTCTTCGTGAACGCGAACTCGGCATCAACAACGCATAATTCACTCGGATTCTGAGAGGAGGAACACTCAATGGAACGCACTAACAACCGCAAAGTGTTAACTGGACGCGTCGTTTCTGACAAAATGGACAAAACGATCGTAGTTACAGTTGAAACAAAAGTAAAGCACAAGCTTTACGGCAAACGCGTAAACTACTCTAAAAAGTACAAAGCGCATGATGAAAACAACACAGCTAAAATCGGTGATGTTGTACGCATTCAAGAAACACGTCCATTATCTAAGGACAAACGTTTCCGTCTCGTAGAAGTCATTGAAGAAGCAGTAATCATCTAAACTCTAATTAGTTCGGGTGAATAAACATCCGGAGGGAGGTACAATCGTATGATTCAACAAGAATCTCGCTTAAAAGTAGCAGACAACTCAGGAGCTCGTGAAGTCTTGACGATCAAAGTCCTCGGTGGTTCTGGTCGTAAAACTGCTAACATTGGTGACGTTATTGTTTGTACAGTAAAACAAGCAACACCAGGTGGCGTTGTCAAAAAAGGTGAAGTTGTACGCGCAGTAGTCGTTCGTACTAAACGTGGCGTTCGTCGTAAAGACGGTTCGTACATCCGTTTTGACGAAAACGCAGCAGTCATCATCAAAGATGACAAAAGCCCACGTGGCACACGTATCTTCGGACCAGTCGCACGCGAACTTCGTGAAAAAGACTTCATGAAGATCGTCTCGTTGGCACCGGAAGTACTTTAATTCCAAAGAATTCCTACAAGGAGGTGCTCTAACGATGCATGTCAAAAAAGGTGATAAAGTTCAGGTTATGACTGGTAAAGACAAAGGCAAACAAGGCGTTGTCCTTACAGCTATGCCTAAAAAAGATCGCGTAATCGTCGAAGGCGTTAACATGATCAAAAAACACTCAAAACCTTCTCAACTCAACCCGCAAGGCGGAATTGTCGAGAAAGAAGCACCGATTCACGTATCGAACGTTATGCTCATCGACCCTAAGACAGGTAACCCAACACGCGTTGGTTTCACTGTGGTTGACGGCAAGAAAGTACGTATCGCTAAAAAATCGGGCGAAGCTTTAGATAAATAAGAAGATTTAAAGAAAGGAGGTCCACTTTCTGATGAACCGTTTAAAAGCTAAATACCAAGACGAAATCGTCAAAGTAATGATGGAGAAATTCAATTACAGTTCTGTAATGCAAGCGCCGAAAGTCGATAAAATCGTAATCAACATGGGTGTTGGTGACGCTGTTACGAACTCTAAGGCACTTGACATGGCAGTTGAAGAGCTTCAGCTCCTCACTGGTCAGAAGCCACTCATCACGAAAGCTAAGAAATCAATCGCTGGTTTCAAACTTCGTGAAGGTATGCCAATCGGTGCGAAGGTTACACTTCGTGGCGAGCGCATGTACGAATTCCTCGACAAGTTGATCAACGTGTCACTTCCACGTGTACGTGACTTCCGTGGCGTATCGAAAAAATCTTTCGATGGCCGTGGTAACTACACGCTAGGCGTGAAGGAACAATTGATCTTCCCAGAGATCGACTACGATCGCGTATCGAAAGTCCGTGGTATGGACATCGTTATCGTAACTACTGCTAACACGGATGAAGAGTCACGTGAGCTTCTCACAGCACTCGGCATGCCATTCCAAAAATAAGGGAGGTCGACAACATGGCTAAGAAATCAATGATCGCACGTGAAGTAAAACGTCAAGCACTCGTTGAGCGCTACGCTGAAAAACGCGCAGAATTGAAAGCACAAGGCGACTACATCGGCTTGAGCAAACTCCCACGTAACTCTTCAGCGGTTCGTTTACACAACCGTTGTAGTATCACTGGCCGTCCACACGGTTACATTGGTAAATTCGGTATCAGCCGTATTAAGTTCCGTGATCTTGCTCATAAAGGTCAAATCCCTGGTGTTAAAAAAGCAAGCTGGTAATTCATTAAAGTTGTGAAAGGAGGTACATCGCATGGTTATGACAGATCCGATTGCAGATATGCTTACACGCATTCGTAATGCAAACATGGTTCGCCATGAGAAGTTGGAAATGCCAGCTTCTACAATCAAACGTGAAGTCGCTGAAATCCTCAAACGTGAAGGTTTCATCCGCGATGTTGAATATCTCGAGGACAGCAAACAAGGTACGCTCCGCGTATTCCTTAAATACGGCGCAAGCAACGAGCGCGTCATCACTGGACTCAAACGTATCTCGAAACCAGGTCTTCGCGTTTACGCGAAAGCTGATGAAATCCCGAAAGTACTCGGTGGTCTCGGAATCGCTATCGTTTCAACATCTAAAGGTGTAATGACTGACAAAGAAGCTCGCCAACAAAAAGTCGGCGGCGAAGTGATCGCATACATCTGGTAATACACGCATAAAAAGAACGGAGGTGTCTTAAATGTCACGTATTGGTAAAAAGCCAGTCGTCATCCCAGCAGGCGTTACAGTAACAGTTGAAAACAACACGGTTACGGTAAAAGGTCCTAAAGGGGAACTCACACGCGAGTTCAGCCCAGCTATGGCGATCAACGTAGAAGGTAATGAATTGACTGTCACTCGTCCGAACGACGAGAAAGCAAGCCGTACGATCCACGGAACGACTCGTGCGCTTATCGCGAACATGGTCGAAGGTGTAAACAACGGTTTCGCTAAGACACTCGATATCCAAGGTGTTGGTTACCGTGCACAAAAGCAAGGTAACAAAATCGTACTCAACCTCGGTTACTCACACCCAATCGAGTACACTCCGGAACAAGGCATCGAAGTCGAAGTTCCTACGAATACGCAACTCATCGTTCGCGGAATCAGCAAAGAACGTGTTGGTCACGTCGCTGCATTGATCCGTTCGTACCGTCAGCCTGAGCCATACAAAGGTAAAGGTATTCGTTACAGTGATGAAGTCGTTCGTCGTAAAGAAGGTAAAACAGGTAAGTAATTCGCAAATGCGAATTGACCGGAAAGGAGTGGCATAAATGATCTCAAAGGCAGATAAAAACGCTACGCGTAAAAAACGTCATGGTCGTGTCCGTCGTACAATCATCGGGACTGCAACACGTCCACGTATGAACGTATTCCGTTCGAACAAGAACATTTACGTACAAGTCATTGACGATGCAACACATGCAACACTCGCATCTGCATCATCACTCGACCTTGAAAAAGGCAACACGACTGACGCTGCAACAGCAGTTGGTAAGCTTGCAGCTGAGCGCGCTCTTGAAAAGGGTATTGAAACAGTCGTTTTCGACCGTGGAGGATATCTCTATCATGGACGTATCAAAGCTGTAGCTGAAGCAGCTCGTGAAGCTGGTCTCAAATTCTAATAGAAAAGGAGGGAACCTCTACATGCGCCAGTTAGAAATTAACATGGATCAACTCGAAGAACGCGTTGTTACCGTAAACCGCGTCGCGAAAGTAGTAAAAGGTGGCCGTCGCTTCCGTTTTGCTGCACTCGTCGTCGTTGGTGACAAGAATGGTCACGTAGGTTTCGGTACGGGTAAAGCTCAGGAAGTGCCTGAAGCGATCCGTAAAGCAATCGAAGATGCTAAGAAAAACATGGTTAACGTTCCAATCGTTAACACAACAATTCCACACGAAGTCAACGGTGTATTCGGTGCAGGTCACGTCTTCTTGAAGCCTGCTTCTGAAGGTACTGGAGTCATCGCTGGTGGTCCAGTTCGTGCGGTTCTCGAATTAGCGGGAATCAACGACATTCTTTCAAAATCACTTGGATCAAGCACTCCAATCAACATGGTTCGTGCGACTGTCGAAGGTCTCACATCACTCAAACGTGCTGAAGAAGTTGCGAAACTCCGCGGTAAAACCGTCGAAGAACTTCGCGGTTAAGAAAGGGAGGGAAAACAGATGGCGAAACTCGCAGTTACCCTCACACGCAGCATGATCGGTCGTCCGGAGAACCAACGCGTTACTACTCGTACGCTTGGTCTCCGTAAGATGCACCAGACTGTTGTCGTACCTGACAACGCTGCTATGCGTGGGATGATTAACCACGTGTCACACTTAGTGACAGTAAAAGAAATTCAAGAGTAATAGTTCGATATAATTTTATGAGGAGGTGCCCCACTATGAAACTCCATGAATTGAAACCAGCTGCTGGTTCACGTTCAGAACGCAACCGTGTAGGTCGCGGTATGTCTTCTGGTAACGGTAAGACTTCTGGCCGTGGTCACAAAGGTCAAAAAGCTCGTTCAGGCGGTGGTGTTCGTCCAGGTTTCGAAGGTGGACAAAACCCACTTTACCGTCGTTTACCAAAACGCGGCTTCAACAACCCAACTCGTAAAGAGTTCGCGGTCATTAACCTTGACACACTCAACCGTTTTGAAGAAGGAACTGAAATCACTCCAGAACTTCTTGTCGAGACTCGTACAGTCAAAGGCATGAAAGACGGCGTTAAGATCCTTTCTAACGGTAAGATCGAAAAGAAACTAACAGTTAAAGCTCATAAGTTCTCCGAAGCTGCGAAGCAAGCGATCGAAGCTGCCGGCGGTACGGTTGAGGTGATCTAATGTTTCAAGCGATCTCCAATATGTGGCGCGTAGCTGACATTCGTCGGCGCATTCTCTTTACCTTGGCATTGGTCATCGTGTTCCGGATCGGAGCACATATCCCGGTGCCGATGGTAAACACGGAAGTGTTCAAGATCGACCAGAATGGTATTCTTGGTTTCTTGAACTCGTTCGGTGGGAATGCTTTGCAGAATTTCTCACTCTTTGCGATGGGAATCATGCCGTATATCACGGCCTCGATCGTTGTCCAACTCTTACAGATGGACGTTGTTCCAAAGTTTGCCGAATGGGCAAAACAAGGAGAGGCGGGCCGTAAGAAGTTAGCAACGGTAACGCGCTATGGAACGATCGTACTCGGCTTAGTCCAAGCGTTTGGAATCGCGCTTGGATTTAACCGTATCTACCCAGGTCTTGTCGACGAACAGTTCGGCACCTGGACATACGTTATGATTGCACTCGTATTGACAGCGGGAACAGCATTCTTGATGTTCATCGGTGAACTCATCACGGAGAAGGGCATTGGTAACGGGATATCAATGATCATCTTCGCTGGGATCGTCGCGGGCTTCCCGAATGCATTCCGCCAGATTTACGAAACGAAGCTCCAAAATGCAGGGGATGCTTTGTTTGTAAACGTGCTTTATATCGTACTCTTGCTTTTAATCATCATCGCGGTCATCGTCGGAGTCATCTACGTCCAGCAAGCTGCACGTAAGATTCCGATTCAGTACGCTAAGCGTACGGTGAACCGGACACCAGTTGGCGGTCAATCGGCACACTTGCCGATCAAATTGAACGCTGCCGGTGTTATTCCAGTCATCTTCGCGGTGTCGTTCATGGTGACGCCACCAACGATTGCGAGTTTCTTTGCAAGTCCGGAAACGGCAACGAAGATCCGTGACATCTTCGACTACACGAGTCCAATCGGTATGTCGATCTATGTGGCACTGATCATCGCGTTCTCGTACTTCTACACATTTGTTCAGGTGAACCCGGAACAAATGGCAGAGAACCTTCAAAAACAAGGCGGATACATTCCTGGTATTCGTCCTGGTAAGCAAACGGAGCAGTACATCACGAAGATTCTATACCGTCTGACATTCTTCGGTTCACTCTTCCTCGCTGTCATCGCGGTGACGCCGACATTCTTTATTAAGTTTGCTGGCTTACCGAACTCGGTGCAGATTGGTGGAACGAGCTTGTTGATCGTCATCGGTGTAGGACTAGAGACGATGAAACAGATTGAAAGCCAATTGGTTAAACGACACTACAAAGGCTTTATCCGATAAGGCGGGAGGAAGGGGACCATCCCTTTCCTTTCTGTTGTGTCTATAGAGCTATAGAAGTGGAGGCTACCGACATGAATCTAGTATTGATGGGTTTGCCGGGTGCTGGTAAAGGAACGCAGGCTGCGAAAATCATCGAAGACTATGCGATCCCCCATATCTCGACAGGCGACATGTTCCGCGCGGCGATCAAAGATTCAACGCCACTCGGACAAGAAGCGAAATCATACATGGATAAAGGGGAACTCGTTCCGGACGAAGTCACAATCGGCATCGTACGTGAGCGTCTCGCCAAAGAAGACTGTGCAAATGGTTTTCTCCTTGACGGTTTCCCACGCACAGTGAAACAAGCAGATGCTCTTGAAGCATTACTTGAAGATCTGGGCAAACAAATTGATCACGTCATCCACATCGGTGTAGACCCGGAGAAACTTGTCCCTCGTTTGACAGGTCGCCGGATTTGCCCAACTTGCGGAGCAACGTATCATGTTCTCTATAACCCACCAAAAGTGGAGGGGATCTGTGATATCGACGGATCAGCACTTGTACAACGTGAAGATGACCAAGAGGAGACAGTACGTCGTCGCTTGGAAGTCAACGTCGCTCAAGCGCAACCTTTGATTGACTTTTACGCAGAAAAAGGGTATCTTCGTAATTTGGACGGTGATCGTCCAATCAACGATGTATATTCCGATGTTCAGGCACTCCTTGGTGATCAGTAATGATCATCACGAAAGCGCCGCGTGAAATCGACATCATGCGTAAAGCAGGACAAATCGTCGCCCGGACGCATAAGGAGCTTCAAGCTCACATTCGCCCAGGTATCACGACGGGGCAACTCGACGCGATCGCTGAACGCTATATTCGAAGTCAAGGGGCAACACCATCGTTTAAAGGGTATAATGGTTTCACGGGTAGCATCTGTGCTTCCGTGAACGAAGAGCTTGTCCATGGTATTCCGGGAGATCGTGTACTTCAGGACGGTGACATCATCTCGATTGACATCGGAGCAGAGTACAATGGGTATCACGGAGATTCAGCCTGGACATATCCGGTAGGTACAATCTCTGAAGAGACGAAGCGGTTACTTGACGTAACTGAAGAATCTCTGTATAAAGGATTGGAGCGCGCCAAAGCTGGCGTGCACCTGACAGATATTTCGCATGCGATTCAGTCACATGTTGAAGCAGCGAATTTTTCTGTAGTCCGCGAATATGTGGGCCACGGCGTGGGACAAAATTTGCATGAAGATCCGCAAATTCCACATTATGGACCACCGGGGAAAGGGCCGCGCCTGAAAACCGGCATGACACTGGCAATTGAGCCAATGGTCAACGTCGGGAAACGCTATGTTCGCACACTATCCGACAATTGGACGGTAGTGACGGTGGACGGTAGCATGTGCGCCCACTTTGAGCACACCATCGCCATCACAGACGACGGCTACGAGATCTTAACGGTCGATGCAGAGTGAGCTGTGCGCGTTATTGGTGTCACCTTTCTATAAGCCAGTATCCACTCGTGTTTGTGACCGATGATCTCTCAATGGCTCTTGTAGAAAGCCCCTAGCGCTACAAATCGTCTGGGCTCCCAATCAACTTTATAGAGAAAGGGGTATAATTGATGGCGAAACAAGATGTAATCGAAGTGGAAGGTACGGTTATCGAGCCGCTTCCAAACGCGATGTTTAAGGTGGAGTTAGAAAACGGCCACACGGTCCTCGCGCACGTCTCAGGAAAAATTCGGATGCACTTCATTCGGATCTTGCCAGGAGATAAAGTAACGGTTGAGTTGTCACCATACGACTTGACTCGCGGACGGATCACATACCGTTTCAAATAAAAACTCCGATTTTTTCAGGAGGAGGTATTCACAATGAAAGTAAGACCTTCGGTTAAACCGATCTGTGAAAAATGTAAAGTTATCCGCCGTAAAGGCAAAGTAATGGTTATTTGCGAAAACCCTAAGCATAAACAAAAACAAGGGTAATTAAACAAGGAGGTGCACACATGGCACGTATTGCTGGTGTAGATATTCCACGTGAGAAACGCATCGTCATCTCACTCACTTACATCTATGGTGTTGGTAAAACGACTGCTCAAAAAGTCTTGAAAGAAACTGGTATCTCTGAAGATACTCGTACTCGCGACTTGACTGAGGAACAATTGAACCAACTTCGTGATGGTTTAGACAAAATCAAAGTTGAGGGTGACCTTCGTCGTGAAATCTCACTCAACATCAAACGTTTGATCGAAATCGGTTGCTACCGTGGTGTTCGTCACCGTCGTGGTCTTCCAGTTCGTGGTCAAAACACTAAAAACAACTCGCGTACTCGTAAAGGCCCACGCCGTACAGTAGCGAACAAGAAGAAGTAAGGGAGGGTAAACTAAGATGGCAAAACGCAAACAGAACGTTCGTAGTAAACGTAAAGTCAAAAAGAATATTGAATCTGGTATCGTGCATATCCGTTCAACATTCAACAACACGATCGTTACGATCACTGATATGCAAGGGAATGCAATCTCTTGGGCAACTGCAGGTAACATGGGCTTCAAAGGCTCACGTAAATCGACTCCTTTCGCTGCACAAATGGCATCTGAAACAGCTGCTAAAACAGCAATGGATAACGGTATGCGTACTGTAGAAGTTAACGTTAAAGGTCCTGGTGCAGGTCGTGAAGCAGCTATCCGTGCTCTTCAAGCAATCGGTCTCGAAGTCACTGCAATCCGTGACGTTACTCCAGTACCACACAACGGTTGCCGCCCTCCAAAACGTCGTCGCGTGTAACCCGTCTTGTACTGCAGAGCGGGGATTCGAGTAGACTTTTGTTGATCGTTTGACCAAGCAAGGCAGTAGAAACGTACACAAGGCGGTTGGCGATTGAACGCGATGGCCAACATGACGATATTCAAGGAGGGGTTCAGATGATCGAAATCGAAAAACCGAAGATTGAAACGATCGAGTTAAGCGAGAACGCTACGTTTGGTAAATTCGTAGTTGAGCCGCTTGAGCGTGGATTCGGTACAACGCTTGGTAACTCATTGCGTCGTATCCTATTGTCTTCACTTCCGGGTGCTGCAGTCACTGCAGTCCAAATCGATGGCGTTCTTCATGAGTTCTCGACGATTGATGGCGTTGTAGAAGACGTTACCCAAATCATCTTGAACCTTAAGAAACTCGCCCTCAAAGTGTACTCGGAAGAAGAGAAAACGCTTGAGATCGATATTCAAGGCGCTGGTGTTGTCACTGCTGCGAACATTACGCATGACAGCGACGTCGAAATCCTCAACCCAGAACTTCACATCGCAACGCTTGCAGAAGGTGCATCACTTCATATGCGTCTAACAGCACGCCGTGGTCGTGGATATGTTCAGGCTGAAGATAACAAACGGGACGATATGCCAATCGGTGTAATCCCAATCGACTCGATTTACACGCCAATTCAACGTGTAAATTATCAAGTTGAAAAAACACGTGTCGGTCAAGATGCGAGCTTCGATAAGTTGACGCTTGATGTTTGGACGGACGGTTCAATCCGCCCTGAAGAAGCAGTGTCACTCGGTGCGAAAATCATGACAGAACACTTAAACATCTTTGTTGGTCTTACGGACGAAGCGCTCCATGCTGAAATCATGGTCGAAAAGGAAGAAGATCAAAAAGAAAAAGTACTCGAAATGACGATCGAAGAACTCGATCTCTCAGTTCGTTCGTACAACTGTTTGAAACGCGCTGGTATCAACACGGTTCAAGAACTCGCGAACAAGAGCGAAGACGAGATGATGAAAGTCCGTAACCTCGGACGTAAATCACTCGAGGAAGTTCAAGCGAAACTCGACGAACTCGGACTAGGCTTGCGCAAAGAAGACTAATACTATTAATTGCACGAAGGAGGGAATCCATCCATGGCATACTCGAAATTAGGCCGTACAAGCTCACAACGTAAGGCACTTTTGCGTGACCTTGCGACTGATCTCATCATCAATGAGCGTATCCAAACTACAGAACAAAAAGCGAAGGAACTTCGTCCAGTCGTAGAGAAACTCATCACTTTAGGTAAACGCGGTGATCTCCACGCTCGTCGTCAAGTTGCATCGTTCGTTCGCCGTGAAGCTGCTGGTCAAAACGCAGAGGGCAAAGCACAAGACGCGATCCAAAAATTATTCGCTGATGTGGCTCCACGTTTTGCTGAGCGTCAAGGTGGTTACACACGCATCATGAAAATGGGACCACGTCGTGGTGACGGCGCAGAAATGGTCATCATCGAACTCGTTTAATCCTCATTAAATGATTCGCCATAAAAGGGCAGTGCGTATCCCGCTTCTGCCCTTTTGCTACAAAATGAAAGTATTGATTTGATGAAGGAGGAGAGATCATGGACAAGCTGATTGAACTGGAACAGGTCACCTATCGGTATCCGGAACAGGAGCAAGCAGCCCTACACGAGGTCTCTCTGACGATTCGTTCAGGTGAATGGGTCGCCATCGTTGGTCACAACGGCTCTGGAAAATCAACGCTGACGAAATTGTTTAATGGATTGTTGTTACCGGAGACAGGGACCGTTACGGTTGCTGAGCGCTTTTCAAGTGCGAATCCGGAGCAACTGTGGGAGATGCGCCGAGCAATCGGCATCGTCTTCCAAAATCCAGATAATCAATTCGTTGGCACGACCGTGCGCGACGACGTGGCATTTGCTCTAGAAAACTGGGGTGTGCCACGCGAGGAAATGGTTCGTCGTATCGACGACAGTCTAGCGCGCGTTGGCCTTACGGATTTTGTTGATCGGGAACCCCATCAACTATCCGGCGGACAGAAGCAGCGTGTCGCAATCGCTTCGGCGCTTGCGATGCGCCCTGATGTTCTCGTGCTCGATGAATCTACATCGATGCTTGATCCATTAGCACGACAAGAGGTCATGTCGACCGTTCAGGAACTCCATGCGACCCACCCAATGGCGGTCATCGCGATTACACACGAATTAGACGAAGTATTACGGGCTAGTCGTGTCATCGTCATGGATGCCGGGAAAATCGTATTAGAAGGATCCCCTCAGGAAGTCTTTCGTCATGCATCGTTCTTAGAAGACATCGGACTCGATGTTCCATTCGTTGTTCGGGTACAAGAACGTTTACGGGCGCAAGGTCTCTCACTCGAGGAGACGATACTAGATGAAAGAGAATTGGTGAACCGTTTATGCCAATCTTAATCCAGGAATTAAATTATACGTATCAACTCAATAGTCCGTTCGAACGAGTCGCGCTACGTGATGTGAATCTTGAGATTCCGTCAGGGGCGCTTGTTGCGTTTGTAGGGCATACCGGATCCGGGAAATCGACGCTCGTGCAGCACATCAATGGGTTGCTCAAGCCGACAGCGGGGAAGGTACAAGTCGATGACATCATCGTCGAACCGAAGAAAAAACAAGACCTCAAGCCATTAAGACGTCGCGTCGGGCTTGTTTTTCAATATCCGGAATATCAATTGTTCGAAGAGACGGTCTTAAAGGATGTCATGTTCGGTCCGATGAACTTCGGTCATGACGCCGCGAAGGCTGAGCAATTAGCGAAAGAGGCATTACGGACTGTCGGACTCGATGAAGTCTTTTGGAGTCGTTCGCCGTTTGACCTGTCTGGTGGGCAAATGAGGCGTGTTGCAATTGCCGGCGTACTCGCTAGTCAACCAGACGTGTTGATCGTCGATGAGCCGACGGCAGGACTCGATCCGCAAGGGCGCAAGCATATGCTGAGTCTGTTTGCCCGGCTCCATGCAGAGACCGGTATGACGTTGCTCCTGATCACGCACGACATGGATCAGGTGCTTGAGTATGCCGAGCGTGTGATCGTCATGGAAGACGCCCAGGTGGCGTTTGACGGGCTACCGCTTGATCTGTTTAAAGAAGAGACTTTGCTCGAGCAATTCCATCTCGATCTTCCACATGTCTTATCGCTTGCTTGGCAAGTCGCTGATCAGCGTGGACTGGAACGACCGGACATCCGGACGGAGACCGAATTGATCGAGTGGTTGATGACGAAAGGGGTGAGCGAATGATCGTCGGACAACATATTCCCGGTCAGTCGTACTTGCATCGCTCGTCAGCACTCGCGAAGATCATCTTTGCTTTCTGCTTCATTCCGCTCGTCTTTCTCGCGAACAATGCAGCAACGAACATCTTTTTACTCATTTTTACGTTTCTCGCACTCATGAGTAGTCGCTTACCGCTTCGTTATGTTCTAAAGGGACTACGCCCGATTCTGTTCCTGATCGTCTTTACGTTCGTCATCCAACTGTTCTTCACGCGCGAAGGTGCTGTCCTCTTTGAGTTCGGCTGGCTCCGGATCTACGAAGAAGGACTTCGACTCGCGATCATCGTCTCATTACGTTTCTTCTATCTCGTCTCGATCACGACGCTCGTCACGCTGACGACCTCACCGATCGAATTGACAGATGCGATTGAATTGTTGTTGAAGCCGTTCAAGGTCGTCCGTGTCCCGACGCATGAGATCGCCTTAATGTTATCGATCTCACTTCGGTTCTTACCAACCTTAGCGGAGGAGACAGAGAAAATCATGAAGGCACAGCAAGCACGTGGTGTCGATTTGTCAGCAGGACCAATCAAGGAGCGCTTACGGGCGATCATTCCGTTATTGATTCCCTTGTTCATCTCCGCCTTTAAGCGGGCAGAGGATCTTGCGACAGCGATGGAAGCGCGGGGGTACCGTGGAGGAGAGGGACGGACACGTCTACGGGAGTCCAAGTGGACGATGCGGGATACGGGTCTGATGATCCTACTCGTCCTCCTGACGATCAGTTTAGTAGGATTGCGAGGGATCGGGTAATGCGTCGTTTAAAATGTACGATTCAGTATGACGGAACCGGCTACGCCGGGTATCAGGTGCAACCAAACGGATTGACGATTCAAGAAGTGATTGAAACGACGCTTGCGCGGATGCACAAACATCCCGTCAAGGTCATCGGGTCGGGACGGACGGATGCGAGAGTGCATGCCTACGGACAAGTCATTCATTTTGATACGGAACTAGCGATTCCCCCGGAGAACGTCGTCAAGGCACTGAATACGCTCTTACCAGCGGATATTCGTGTCCGGAGCTGCGAGGAGGTCGAACCGACCTTTGAAGCACGTTACGATGTCGTAGGGAAGGAATACCGCTATTTCGTCCGCCGCGAAGAAAATGCGTTTCGTCGAAATCTGTCGGTTCATATCCCGTATCCGCTCGATCTCGAGCGCATCCGTCAAGGGATGGCACATCTCGTCGGGACGCACGACTTCAGTTCGTTCTGTGTCGCGAAGACGGAAACGGATAACCGGGTCCGGACGATTTACGAGGCAGAGTTGATGACGATCGGTGACGAACTCGTCTTTCGATTCCAGGGCAGTGGTTTTCTCTATAATCAAATCCGGATCATGGTCGGGACGTTACTTGACGTCGGACGCGGTCGTTTTGCACCAGAGGACATTAAAAAAATGTTGCTGGCAAAGGACCGGAACGTCGCAGGCGTGACGGCGCCTCCTCATGGACTCTATCTATGGGAAGTTTTCTATCCGGAGTGAAAAAAGGCAATTGACATTGGCTATTAAAAAACATACAATGTTTATTGGCATTTCATTTATTATGAAACCACAATCTTAGCCCCGTACACCTAAGATTATGATAGATTCACCTAGTGAATAAATGAAAAATCAAAAACAGAACTTTTAATTCCTTAGGAGGTATTTTACATGCGCACAACTTTCATGGCGAAAGCTACTGATGTAGAACGCAAATGGCTCCTTATCGACGCTGAAGGTAAAACACTCGGTCGCCTTGCGAGCGAAGTTTCATCACTTCTCCGTGGTAAGCACAAGCCTACGTTCACACCACACGTTGACTGTGGGGATAACGTTATCCTCATCAACGTTGAGAAAATCGTTTTAACTGGTAACAAACTCGACAAAAAAGTCTACTACCGTCACTCTGGTCATCCAGGCGGCTTAAAGCAGACTGTTGCACGCGATATGCTTGCTAACAAACCTGAGCGCATGCTTGAACTCGCGATCAAAGGGATGCTTCCAAAAGGTAGCCTCGGTCGTCAAATGTTCAACAAACTCCACGTCTACGCTGGAGCTGCACACAAGCACGAAGCACAACAACCAGAAGTTTACGAACTTCGCGGTTAATACGAAT
The DNA here is from genome assembly GCF_001750115.1 of Exiguobacterium sp. U13-1. Classification (NCBI taxonomy): domain Bacteria; kingdom Bacillati; phylum Bacillota; class Bacilli; order Caryophanales; genus Exiguobacterium; species Exiguobacterium sp. U13-1. The sequence goes on from NZ_CP015731.1 coordinate 570,391, forward strand.
TTAGGAGGAACTACACGATGGCAGATGTACGTTACTACGGCACTGGTCGCCGGAAACACGCGGCAGCGCGCGTTTTCCTCGTTGCTGGAGACGGTAAAGTCACAGTTAACGGTCGCGATATCAGCGAATACTTCGGTTATGAGACATTGATCATGACTGCAAAAGAACCACTCGTAATCACAGAAACAGAAGGCAAGTACGATGTAATCGTAACGGTCAAAGGCGGCGGCTTCACTGGTCAAGCAGGCGCTATCCGTCACGGTATCTCACGTGCTCTTCTTCAAGCGGATCCAGAATTCCGCGGCGCACTCAAAGCGAAAGGCTTCTTGACTCGTGATGCTCGTATGAAAGAGCGTAAAAAATACGGTCTTAAAGCAGCTCGTCGTGCACCACAATTCTCGAAACGTTAATTCTTTTCGAATCCCTCTCACCCTTGTGGTGGGAGGTTTTTTTGTGCACTAAAAAACCGCTCTCCTGACGAAGTGTCAGAACAGCGATTCAAGTCAAGTCGATTTAGTGGAGCGTAATCGGTGCAACACCGTCAGAAGAAGATAGAGGATGACGATCGTCAGCGGGATGCTCCAAACAAAGAGAGATTGTATGAATTGGGTAGGTGTATGTGTCGTCGCTTGACCGACATGTCCCGTAAAAGAGGTTTCTTCACTCAAGACGGTTGCATTGTCCGGTAACTCCGTCTTGGTAGCTACGGTCGGTTGCAGCGTCAGATACAGGACGAAGCTAAGATGTAAGAGACAGGTGACGCCAAGTGTCCAAATGATGCGTTTTTTCATAGGATGCTCCTTTTGATATGAGTTAAAATCATTCTGCATTCCATAAGTATAGCGGATTTTGTTTTCGGGAACAGGAGACAAAGGGAGTGAGCATAGATGGCATTATCGATCAGCTGGTTACTCGAGCGAGCGAATCGGAAGTTGAATGCTTCGGGACTTTCACGAGAAGTCGCCAAACGGACGCAAGAGGTCATCCGGGAGATGCATGCGCAAGGGATTTATGTCGGCGTCGCACAAGGGTACCGATCCATTGCAGAACAGAATCGGTTGTACGCACAGGGACGGACACTACCGGGACCAATCGTAACGAATGCACGTGGGGGACAATCGAGTCATAACCGCGGAATTGCCGTCGACCTTTTTCAATATTCCCAAGACGGTACACAAGCGCTGTTTCGAAACGATCAAAGCTTTCAAAAGATTGTTGCTGCGATGAAACGACGTGGCTTTTCTTGGGGTGGGGACTGGACGAGCTTTAAGGACTATCCACACTTTGAATTACTAGGAGTGTCTGAAGAAACGCCGAATCACTCTCGTGCGATCGTTCCGTATCCAGGTCGTCCGTTGTATCAAGGTGCAGCCAATATGAATCCGCGGGATATCGAACGAATTCAGCGTGCAGTCAAAGCAACCGTGACTCGGCGCTTTGATGCAGAGACGGCTCAGAAGGTGCGCGCCTATCAAACACGTCAAGGACTTGATGTCGATGGTGTCGTGGGTCCTGGTACATGGAACCGAATGTTCTAAAACGAGTGAATGATCGAGTGAAATGATGAAAACCGACACTGGACATGGAAAAGTCATCCTTTCCGGTGTCGAAATGTGCAAGCGCTCTCTTATTTTTGTTATACTAATAAGGATTAAATCGAACGTTTTCAGGGGGAAGGCACTATGTTGAATGAACAAGAAATTCGCGAGGTAGTCGGAACGCTCGTCGATCCGACGATTGACCGCCCGCTTGCAGATACGAACGGCATTCGTGACGTCCGGATTAAAGGTGATTATGTCAGTCTGAAAATCGCTTTAGCTCAATCTGGTTCTGGGGAGCAACTCGTGCTCCAACAGCAAATCGTCAAGGAACTAAAAGAAAAAGGATTCAAGACGGTTGGACTCCGTTTTGAGGCACTTGGTGACCACGGGATCCAAGCAGCAACGACACCGTCGATCCTCAAACCAGAATCCGGTACGACGTTCATCGCGATCGCTTCTGGTAAAGGGGGCGTCGGGAAATCAACGGTTTCCGTTAACTTAGCAGTTGCCCTCGCACGAGCAGGGAAGAAAGTCGGCTTGATTGATGCCGATATCTACGGCTTTAGTGT
>NZ_CP015731.1:577500-3208634 GCF_001750115.1 Exiguobacterium sp. U13-1
ACCGTCTGATTGGCAAATCCGTCAGGCATCAAAGTCAAGGAACGATGCGGAGTCCCGTAGGGACGTAGGTCACGATTTCACACTGCCAAGAAAAGCCTCTAGTGAGGGGGAAGGCGCCAGTACCGTAAACCGACACAGGTAGGCGAGATGAGAATTCTAAGACGCGCGGGATAACTCTCGTTAAGGAACTCGGCAAAATGGTCCCGTAACTTCGGGAGAAGGGACGCTCTACATGAGTAGAGCCGCAGTGAATAGGCCCAAACGACTGTTTAGCAAAAACACAGGTCTCTGCTAAATCGCAAGATGACGTATAGGGGCTGACGCCTGCCCGGTGCTGGAAGGTTAAGGGGATGGGTTAGCGCAAGCGAAGCTTTGAACCGAAGCCCCAGTAAACGGCGGCCGTAACTATAACGGTCCTAAGGTAGCGAAATTCCTTGTCGGGTAAGTTCCGACCCGCACGAAAGGCGTAACGATTTGGGCACTGTCTCAACGAGAGACCCGGTGAAATCATAGTACCTGTGAAGATGCAGGTTACCCGCGACAGGACGGAAAGACCCCATGGAGCTTTACTACAGCCTGATATTGAGGCTTTGTGCATGATGTACAGGATAGGCGGGAGACGTCGAGCCCGGAGCGCCAGCTTCGGAGGAGTCACCCTTGGGATACCGCCCTTCATGCATAGAGTCTCTAACTCGCAGCCGTAATCCGGCTGGAGGACCGTGTCAGGCGGGTAGTTTGACTGGGGCGGTCGCCTCCTAAACAGTAACGGAGGCGCCCAAAGGTTCCCTCAGAATGGTTGGAAATCATTCGTAGAGCGCAAAGGCAGAAGGGAGCTTGACTGCGAGACCTACAAGTCGAGCAGGGACGAAAGTCGGGCTTAGTGATCCGGTGGTTCCGCATGGAAGGGCCATCGCTCAACGGATAAAAGCTACCCTGGGGATAACAGGCTGATCTCCCCCAAGAGTCCACATCGACGGGGAGGTTTGGCACCTCGATGTCGGCTCATCGCATCCTGGGGCTGGAGTAGGTCCCAAGGGTTGGGCTGTTCGCCCATTAAAGCGGTACGCGAGCTGGGTTCAGAACGTCGTGAGACAGTTCGGTCCCTATCCGTCGTGGGCGCAGGAAATTTGAGGAGAGCTGTCCTTAGTACGAGAGGACCGGGATGGACGCACCGCTGGTGTACCAGTTGTTCCGCCAGGAGCATCGCTGGGTAGCTACGTGCGGACGGGATAAATGCTGAAAGCATCTAAGCATGAAGCCCCCTCCAAGATGAGATTTCCCTTTGAGTAATCAAGAAAGACCCCTCAGAGACGATGAGGTAGATAGGTCACGGGTGGAAGCATGGCGACATGTGGAGCTGAGTGATACTAATCGGTCGAGGCCTTGTTCTAGCAGATGCATTGTTGATGACTTCAGTTTTGAGGGCGCGAGCCCGATCGTCTGGTGACGATAGCCAAGTGGTCACACCCGTTCCCATGCCGAACACGGAAGTTAAGCACTTGAACGCCGAAAGTAGTTGGGGGCTTCCCCCTGTGAGGATAGGACGTTGCCAGGCATTTAATTTATTCCGCAATAGCTCAGTGGTAGAGCAACCGGCTGTTAACCGGTAGGTCGTAGGTTCAAATCCTACTTGCGGAGCCAATGGCCCGTTGGTCAAGCGGTTAAGACACCGCCCTTTCACGGCGGTAACACGGGTTCGAATCCCGTACGGGTCACCATTATATTTTTTGTGCCGGTGTAGCTCAGCTGGTAGAGCAACTGACTTGTAATCAGTAGGTCGCGGGTTCGACTCCTGTTGCCGGCACTGTTTTTTCTCAATTGTATAAGTTTCCTAGACAAACTGGGGGGGTAGCGAAGTGGCTAAACGCGGCGGACTGTAAATCCGCTCCCTCGGGTTCGGCGGTTCGAATCCGCCCCCCCCCACCATGTCGAGCCATTAGCTCAGTTGGTAGAGCATCTGACTTTTAATCAGAGGGTCGCAGGTTCGAATCCTGCATGGCTCATTTCTTGCGGAAGTAGTTCAGTGGTAGAATACGACCTTGCCAAGGTCGGGGTCGCGGGTTCGAATCCCGTCTTCCGCTTTTTCTTTTGGGGCCTTAGCTCAGCTGGGAGAGCGCCTGCCTTGCACGCAGGAGGTCAGCGGTTCGATCCCGCTAGGCTCCACCAATTTTATTTAAAGATCTTAAGCGAGTTTCGTTCGTCTTAAGTTTTTTTTATATGAAATGCCAAGCATAACCAGAGTACGTACGCAAGAACACCGTGATTCCCTTCACGGTGTTTTTTTGTATATTCATGCGTTTTTTTGTTGAGTTGAACCACTTGTTTGTTACCGCTTACAATGTATGTAGAAGTGACTATGACATAGGGGGAATATCGTATGAACATCGCGTATATCAGCGTACCGTACCGTTATGGACAAGGAAAGCCGGGCACTGAACACGGACCTGCTGCTGTCGAAAAAGCGGGTCTACTCGCGACACTCGAAGCACGGGGACAAGAAGCAGTACGCTACGGGGAAGCGGCTGTTTTATCCGAGGATGCAGTCCGAGAAGAAGATCCGAAGCTGAAACGTCTTGAAGGCGTCGTCCACACGACGAATGACTTGCATCTAATTGTACGTGATGCGTTATCGGAGCAACGTTTTCCGTTATTAGTCGGTGGCGATCACAGCATGGCGATCGGAACGATTGCAGGGTTACGTCAGACTGTACCACGTCTTGGCGTCATCTGGTTCGATGCACACGGTGATTTGAATACACCGGAAACATCACCGTCTGGTAACATCCACGGTATGCCGCTCGCTGTAGCCCTTGGGGAAGGACATCAGCGTTTAACGGAAGTCGGAGGAACAGATGTCAAGCTGCAACCGGAACATCTCGTCTTCATCGGATTACGTGACGTTGATCCAGGCGAACAAGAGCTGATTGATCGTCTTGGTATTCGTGTCTATGATATGGAAGCGATCCGAACTCGGGGAATGGACGCGATCATGGAAGAAGCGATTGCTTATTTGAAGGAAACGACGGATGCGTTCTATCTTAGCTTCGATATGGACGGTCTCGATCCATCACTCGTCGTCGGTACAGGAACACGTGTCGCTGACGGTATTTTCTTAGACGATGCGAAGACAGTGCTCAAGCATTGCGCAACGGCAGAAGACTTCATTGCAGCTGAATTCGTTGAAGTGAATCCGTTACTTGAAGAAGGAAACGGAACAGCAGAACTTGCGAATGAACTAATCGGAGATCTACTTTTGGCAATGGAAACACATCGCTTAGTAAAATAATGGATAGAACTTGAACTCTTTTCATCGGGGTTCAAGTTTTTTTTGTTACAATTTAAAAGGAGATGAAACATTTATCGGTCGACTTCGTATAAGAGATTGACCGCATAGAGCGGGGGGTATTCAAAGTGGAAGAAACGACACTACGCTTAATTGAGCGAGTGAAACAGGGAGACCGTGATGCATTCGCGGCACTTGTTGATCTATATAAGGAAGGTGCCTTTCTTGTGGCTTTCCGCGTCTTGCGCGATCGAATGGAGGCGGAGGATGCGACACAGGAAGCCTTCATCCGTGTATTTACGAAAATTGATTCGTATAATGCACAATGGAAGTTCCGGACTTGGTTGTACCGAATCGTCACGAACGTATCGATTGACCGATTACGGAAAAAGAAACCTGATTATTCTCTTGATGCTGAGATGTCAGGTACTGAAGGACTGACATTGTATTCACAACTCGAGAGCAAGGACACCTTGCCGGAGGACCAAGTGGTCGATAACGAGCAACGAAACGAAGTCGGGGACGCGATTGCAGCTTTACCAGAAAAATACCGTGTCCCACTCGTCCTGAAATATGTAGAGGATCTTTCGCTAAAGGAAATCAGTGAAATGATCGAATTACCTGTCGCTACTGTCAAAACTAGAATTCATCGTGGACGAGAAGCGCTGAAGAAGCATTTTGCCAAACGATGAGAAGGAGGAACTCACCATGTCACGAGAGCATGTACATGAACGGATCCAGGATTATTTAGATCAAAATCAACCACCTGAGGAATTCGAGCGATTAGAAGCAGAGTTACGAGAAGTAGACGCGATGGACGAGTTCGAAGAGTATCGACTCCTTGATGCTCGACTGCGTCAACTTCCAGCGCCCAAATTATCGGCAGATTTTACATCCCGCGTGCTGGCACAATTGCCCGACCAGGTGGAGACGCCAAGCGCTGCTTTGCTGCACCAACCGCAACCGTCTCGTTTTGGAGGGAAGATGAAGCAGTACCCATTGCTCGCGGCAGCGGCTGTTTTCTTACTCTTGTCGGTCGGTAGCCTTGGTGGTTATATGGCACAAGAAGAACATGACTTATCCTATACGAATGCACCAGGTATCGTCGCTCAAAATGGCGAGGTCGTCGTTCCGAAAGGCGTCACGGTCGATCAAGATCTATATGTCGAAGGTGGGAACGTCCGAATCGAAGGGAAAGTCAATGGCGACGTCATGACCGTTGACGGGAAAGCTTACACGGCGAGTGCTGGTAGCGTGACCGGAGAAATCAAGGAAATTGATCAATTATTCGAACGCGTTTGGTACGGAATCAAGCGTCTATTTCAATAATCAGCTGGGACGAGTCGAACTCGTCCCTTTGTGCTATAATGGAAACTGTTTAAATCAGATGAGTTAGGGGGCACGGTTGGTGAATTACTTCAGCTGGCAACCACTTCAATTTCAATTGTTGAAACTGGGAGAAAACGTACATTGGTACGATTATATTAATGACGTGATTGATATTGCGGTCGTGACGTTCGTCATTTACCGTCTCATGATCATTGTCAAAGGAACAAAAGCAGTCCAGCTCATTAAAGGGATCTCGGTCATTTTGATCAGTTGGTTCTTGAGTGGCTTTTTTGGACTTAAAACATTGCAATTCTTATTGAATCAAATCATCACCTACGGGTTACTGGGGATCATCATCATCTTCCAACCCGAACTAAGGCGTGGACTGGAACACTTAGGACGAACGAGTAAATTCTTCTCACGTAGTGCCATCAGTGATGAAGATGAACAAGTTCGAATCGTCGATGCACTCGTATCGTCTGCTCAGTACATGTCAAAACGTCGTATCGGAGCACTCGTGACGATTGAACGCGAGACAGGACTGAGTGAATACGTGGAGACGGGCATTCCGCTCGGTTCACAAATCACGAGTCAGTTGCTGATCAACTTGTTCATTCCGAATACTCCCTTACATGATGGTGCCGTCATCGTCCAGCAAGGCAAGTTAGCAGCAGCCGCTTGTTACTTACCGCTGTCTGAGAGTGCACATATCTCAAAAGAGCTTGGAACACGTCACCGCGCAGCAATTGGTGTCAGTGAGGTGACGGATAGCGTCACGCTCGTCGTCTCGGAAGAAACGGGTGGTGTCTCACTCGCCATCAATGGACGTCTGTACCGGGAACTCGACGAAGAATCCTTACGGACGAAGTTACTTGAGACGATCGTCAAAGCCGAACCGACGAATACTTCCTTCTTGAACTGGATGGGGGCGAAAAAATAATGTTCGAAAAGTGGTTCAATGAACGCTGGTTTTTACGCATCGTTGCCGTTGCCTTGGCCGTCATGTTGTATTTGATGGTCGCAGGTTCGAATACGACGGGAAAAAGTGATGCCGCTAGTCTATTACCGATCGCAGGACAAGGTTCGACGAAATTTGACGTGCCGGTCACGGTCCAGTATGATGAATCGCAGTGGGTCGCCTATAATATTCCAAATAGTATGGAAGTGACCGTCAAAGGGCCGTCGAGTAGCTTGACGATGCTCCGGCTCGTCCAGGATTTTGGATTATCGATTGATTTGAAAGGACTCGACCCTGGCTATCATCGTGTCCGTGTCACAGCAACCGGCTTCGGAAAAGATGTCGAGGTGACACCGAAACAGGAGACGATTGAAGTTTTCCTCGATAAGAAGATTACAAAGGAAGTACCGGTACAAGTCGCATTACTCAATAAAAACAAAATCGCTGAAGGATATGTCGCTGGAGAAGCGCAACCGAACCAACAAACTGTTGAAGTCACGGGAGGCGCAGAGAAGTTACAGGCGATTTCAGCAATCCAAGTACCGATCGATGTGACCGGTCGAGCAGAGACGTTTAAAGAGACGTTCAATGCTAAAGCGACTGACACGAACGGGAATACGATCAGTGCATCTTATCAACCGGAACAATTAGAAATCACAGTACCGATCTATAAGGAAAGTAAGACGGTACCGATTAATGTGAAGACAAAAGACAACGTCAAAAAAGGGTATACCGTCGTCAAGATTGTTCCCGTCACGACGGAAGCTCGTCTATATGGAACAAAAGAAGAATTAGAGCGCATCGGTTCTGTTGATACGGAAGCGGTCTCGCTCAAAGGATTGACGAAGACGACCGAAAAAACCGTCAAACTCGTCGAACCAGAAAACGCGACGGCGATGGATCCGACACAGGTCACCGTCAATATCGTCGTCGAAAAAGAAAATGCCAATTCGACGACAGAAACCGTCGAGGATCGAGCGGAGAAAACAATTCCAGGTGTGACGGTCACGCTAAATGGATTCGATGAATCAAAGTATACGATTGATTACAATCAAACGATTGATGTCGTCGTCCGCGGGAAAGAATCTGATTTAGCATCGATTGATGCGACGGATATCAAAGCGGTCATCGACGTGACAGGATTAAAAGAAGGAACGCATGGATTGCCGATCTCGTATCAGACATCAAAAGCCTTTGATGTCTTGCGTCCGGATAATATGGATGTCACATTAAAAGCGATTCCCCGGACATCGATTCCGACCAATTAAAACAAATTAGTGAAATGAGGAAATAACACATGGGTAAGTATTTTGGAACTGACGGCGTACGCGGCGTCGCAAACGTAGAATTGACACCGGAACTTGCGTATCGCCTCGGTCGAACAGGTGGTTACGTGTTGACGAAACACGAAAGCACACGACCAAAAGTCTTGATTGGACGCGATACACGTGTATCTGGTCAAATGCTTGAGAATGCACTCATCGCGGGTCTGTTATCAATCGGTGCAGAAGTCATGCGTCTTGGTGTCATCTCGACACCAGGTGTCGCATACCTGACAAAAACGATGGATGCGACAGCCGGAGTCATGATCTCTGCATCGCACAATCCAGTGGAAGATAACGGGATCAAGTTCTTCGGTTCAGACGGCTTTAAGCTCGATGACGCAACAGAACTTGAAATCGAAGCATTACTCGACGAAGCAGAAGATACATTGCCACGTCCAGCCGGAAAAGAACTCGGCTTCGTTCATGATTACTATGAAGGGGCTCAGAAATATCTCCACATGCTTCGTCAGACATCGGATGAAGATTTCTCAGGCATCCATGTTGCGATCGACGGCGCACACGGGGCGACGTCAAGCCTCGCACCACGTCTATTCGGTGACTTGGAAGCGGAAGTATCGACGATCGGTACAACTCCGAACGGACTCAACATCAATGATGGTGTCGGTTCGACACACCCTGAACATCTTGCTGCCTTCGTTAAGGAAAAAGGCGCAGATGTTGGTTTATCGTTTGATGGAGACGGCGACCGCTTGATCGCAGTCGATGAGAACGGTGATATCGTGGATGGCGATAAAATCATGTTCATCTGCGGGAAATACTTGAACGAACTCGGTCGTCTGAAAGACAACACGATCGTTGCGACGGTCATGAGTAACCTCGGTTTCCATAAAACCGTCGAAGAAAACGGGATGACGGCGCTTCAAACAGCGGTCGGTGACCGTTATGTCGTCGAAGAGATGCGTAAGAACGACTATACACTCGGTGGCGAACAGTCTGGTCATATCATCTTCATGGATTACTCAACGACAGGGGACGGCATGTTGTCGGGCGTCCAGTTGTTGCAAATCATGAAAGCGACAGGGAAGAAGTTATCGGAACTCGCAGCTGAGATGCCGATCTTCCCACAACGTCTCGTAAACATCCGTGTTTCAGACAAAAATGGCGCAATGAGCGGTCCTGCCGTGCAAGCGATCATTGCAGAAGTCGAAGCGGAGATGGCGGGGAACGGACGGATTCTCGTCCGTGCGTCAGGAACAGAACCACTCGTTCGTGTCATGGCAGAAGCTCCGACACAAGAAGCGTGTGATGCGTACGTCGAGCGGATCGCGAATGTCGTTCGTGAGAACTACGCGTTACAAGAAAACTAAGCAGCCTGAAGCAGAGCGATTGCTCTGCTTCTTTTTTTACAATTATTTTAGAAAAACAGATTGAGATTTTTACAAAATATAGGGATTATACGTATTGATTAGAAAAATATCGGGAATAGTTACAAATACGTTACCTTTCTTGCTTTTTCACATTAAAGTTCGTATGATGGTGAAGTCGGACAGAAACGGGGTCAGACGGAAACAAGAAGCGCCAGGGCTTTCTTCGTAGGATGAAAGCTGACGAGGTGGAGGTTTATCGAATCATTCGGCGGATGCCTCCCGGTACCAGATCCATACCGTAAATCGTTCTGAAATCGTTCAAGTGATTGGACGGACAAACAGACCGATCGGGATCCTCTCAACAAGAGCCGTTTCCTCTTTAGGGAAATACTTGTAAATGGAGAGATGTAACATGTGCGGAATCGTAGGTATGATCGGACAGGTCAACACGAAGGAAATTTTATTAAAAGGTCTCGAGAAGCTCGAGTACCGCGGCTATGACTCGGCAGGTCTTGCGTTCGTCAACGACGGCGTTCAAGTCCACAAAGAAGTAGGCCGGATTGCTGCGCTACGCGAAGTCGTTCCTGCTGATGCAGACGGCACAGTCGGAATCGGACACACACGCTGGGCGACACACGGTGTCCCAAGCGTACCAAACGCGCACCCGCACCAAAGTGCGTCAGCACGTTTCACACTCGTGCACAACGGCGTCATCGAGAACGATGAGCAGCTAAAAGCAGAATTGAATGTCGATCTCCTCAGCGACACGGATACAGAAGTCATCGTTCAGATGATCGAAAAGAACTTCAACGAGACAGGTGACGTCGCGGAAGCATTCCGTCAAACACTCCGTGTCTTGCACGGTTCGTATGCCCTCGCATTGATCGATGCTGAAAATCCAGACGTCTTATACGTCGCAAAAAACAAATCACCACTTCTCGTTGGTCTCGGTGACGGTACGTTCAACGTCGTCGCATCAGACGCAATGGCAATGTTACAAGTAACGGATCAATTCATCGAGTTGCATGATGGCGAGATGATCATCTTGACGCGTGATAGCGTCACGATCCAAGATCTCGATGGGAACGTCCAAGAGCGTGAAGCGTACACGGCTGAAATCGATGCATCAGACATCGAAAAAGGAACGTACGCGCACTACATGCTCAAAGAGATGGATGAGCAACCAGCGGTCATCCGTAACATCGTTCAAAAATATCAAAACGAAGCAGGCGACATCACACTCGACCAATCGGTCCGTGATCTCGTACTCGGTCGTGACCGTGTCTATATCATCGGTTGCGGAACAAGCTACCATGCTGGTTTGATCGGAAAACAGTTGATCGAACAAATCGCAGGCATCCCGACAGAAGTTCACATCTCTTCTGAGTTCGGATACAACATGCCATTATTGACAGAGAAACCGCTCTTCCTCTTCCTTTCACAATCAGGTGAAACAGCGGATAGCCGTGCCGTTCTCGTCGAAGCGAAGAAACTCGGCCACCCGGCACTGACGATCACGAACGTTCCAGGATCAACATTGTCACGTGAAGCGAACGCAACATTGTTGCTCCACGCAGGTCCAGAAATCGCCGTTGCTTCAACAAAAGCGTATACAGCTCAAATCGCTGTTCTCGCTGTTCTTGCGTTTGACCTTGCTCAAGCGAAAGGGGTTGCCGTCAACTTCGATCTCATGAAGGAACTCGGTAAAATCTCAAGTGCGATGGAATCGGTGATGTCTCAAAAAGATCGTTTCCAAGAAATCGCGACAGAATACTTGTCTGAGTCACGTAACGCGTTCTTCATCGGTCGTGGACAAGATGCATACGTCGGGATGGAAGGTGCATTAAAACTCAAAGAGATCTCGTATATCCAAGCAGAAGGATACGCGGGTGGAGAGCTCAAGCACGGTCCGATCGCTTTGATCGAAGACAACACACCAGTCATCGCGCTCGTGACACAACCACACGTTCACCTCAACAACCGTGGGAACGTCAAGGAAGTCGTCGCACGTGGGGCAAACGCGTGTGTCATCGCAGCAGAAGGTCTTGAATTGCCGACAGATGCATTCGTCATCCCAGCAGTCGAGCCACTCTTGTCACCGCTCTTGTCTGTCTTACCACTTCAATTGATCTCATACTACGCGGCACTCGGTCGCGACTGTGACGTCGATAAGCCACGTAACTTGGCGAAGTCAGTAACGGTTGAATAAGAAAACAAATCGACTCCAAACGATAGCCGCATCAAAGCGTCTGCCGTTTGGAGTTTTTTATATGAGAGGAGAATAAGATGAACCGATGGCTTGCAGCATTCCCTAAACGATATGAACAAGACGTTCGGATCGTTAAAGCATGTTTACCATTTGGATGGACACGCTTATCACCAGGGGCGATCGAAGTAAATGTAGAGCAGGAACAGATACAGATTCCGATGCGCGTATACATGCCAGAAGTCGCGTCCGAGCGAATTGAACAGTTGACGCCAACACAACAGACGATGTTATATTGCCTCTACACGCGTCATCATGACGGTTATGTCCGTGAGCATTATCTCCAGCAGTTGCTTAAAAATCGTCCGCGCGACGGATGGGTCCTCGCCTATATCATCGAACTTGCTAGTGAGTACGTCCGTGAAATTGTCGACAGCATCGTACCCGTAATCGAGCAATGGGATTCGGAAGTGAAACGACAATTCGTCGAGGATGACCCAAGATACATGAAGCGGACCGAAGACCGAATGATCAGTTACTGGAATGCTTATTACCGGACGAGTGGGGAACGACGATCCGAAGCGGACTATCCAGGCTTTCGGATTATAGAATCGTTACGGGAGGATGCTTCGGTAGAGGAAGTCTGAAGAGATGAAAAGGAGGTGCGCACTTGATTACGAAATCAAAGGATCTGTACTTAGAAGGACCTGGACCTGCTATTTTGTTGTTACATAGTTTTACTGGAAGTGCGAATGAGATGCGTGGTCTCGCTCGTTTTTTACATGCAGCCGGGTACACCTGTTACGCGCCCAATTACGCCGGGCACGGGGAATCGCCGGAGCGCTTGTTTGAGACGACGATCGAAGACGTCTGGCAGTCCGCGCAAGTCGGACTCGCGTTTTTACAAGATCGAGGACACAAAGACATCTTTTTGATCGGACAATCACTCGGTGGAGTAATGGCACTTCGACTGGCAGAACAGTCAGGATGTGCCGGACTCATCTTACTCTCGACGCCGATTCTTGAGCGGACGATTGCCGGACTCGAGCACCGCGTCCTTCGTTATACGGAACGGTATTTTCAATTTGACGATCGTTCGCCGGAGTGGATCGTAGACTTTGTCGACCGTCATTTTCCACGCCCAGAAAAAGACTTACGAGCACTGCAACAGTTCATTCTCGACACAGGAGTTGTCTTACCGAGCATCACACAGCCCATCGCTCTATTCCTTGGTGCCTTGGATGATGCCGTCTATCATGCAAGTCTCGAGAGAATCGAAACGACGGTGCCGAGCCAAGATCAGAAAAAGGTCCTTCTTCCGAACAGTAAACATTTACTGACGCTCGATCGGGACAAACAGCGTTTGTTCGAAGAAATCCTTATCTTCTTGAAGACCCATCCGGTACATTCCTTGAAACCATCATCTGCTGTGCAGTAGGCTAGATAGGTAAGCTAGACGTGAAAGGGGAAGGGATCATGCGAGTTTTAGTAGTAGGGGCAAGCGGAACGATTGGGCAGGCAGTCGTCGAACAGTTGAGTGGGCGGCATGACATCATTCGTGCCGGACGAACCGGAGCGGATGTACAAGTCGACATCACATCAGAGGAAAGTATTCGGGCAATGTATGAAACAGTCGGCTCTGTTGACGCCGTTATTAGTGCCACAGGTGGCGCTCATTTTGGTCCATTGACGGACTTAACACCGGAGCTTAATCAAATCGGGATCGACAGTAAACTAAAAGGTCAGGTCAATCTCGTCTTGCTTGGTTTAGAGTCAGTACGAGACGGCGGAAGCTTTACGCTGACGACCGGCATCATGATGGACGATCCGATTCGCCAAGGCGCATCTGCTGCGCTTGCTAACGGTGGAGTCAAAGCGTTCGTTCATGCAGCAGCGATCGAGATGCCACGAGGCATTCGGATCAACAGCGTCAGTCCGAATGTACTGATCGAGTCACTTGAAAAGTACGGACCCTTCTTCCGTGGTTTTGAAGCCGTTCCGGCGTCACGTGTCGCGACGGCGTTTGAGAAAAGTGTCGAAGGGGCACAGACGGGGCAAAATTACGAAGTCTATTAAATGAAAGAGCAGGTAGCGAAAATCGCTATCTGCTTTTTTAGAATCCGGATAGGATATAACGTTCGATTCCGAATAGTAAGAGAGTGATTCCGAGACAAATAAGTAAGTTACGGACGAACCAGCGACCTGTCATCGTCCGGTTCATGATCAGTTTCTCCAGTGTCAGATTAACGAGAAGTACACATAAGAAGATAACGCCAAACCAAATCATCCAGACACATCCTTTCCTTCTTCTTAACGAATCCAACAGCTAAAAAGTTTCGCGTCTGTCAAGAGCAGGAAATCATTCAGATGAACGGGAAGGAAACAAACAGTCGATTTTACAAGGAGGAACATGACGATGAACCAAGCGGTCCTAGTGATTGATTTTCAACAAGAACTCGTCGACGGGAACACGGAAGAACGTCCAGTATACTTAAAGGAACAAGTCGCGCACGTCATCGAAGCGGTCGTACTCGAAGCAGACGACCGGAATATCCCGGTCGTCTTCATTCGGGATCTCGACGTCGCTGGCGGAACAGGACCTGGGTTTGCGGTCCATGACTCGATTCCCGTTCCAGCGTCAAGTGTCACGTTTGATAAAGCGGCGACGAATGCGTTTCATGGCACCCCCTTGCTCGAACATCTACAGCAAGCATCAATTGACCATCTGATTGTCTTAGGCTGTAAGACGGAACACTGCATTGATACCGCGGTGCGCAGCGCGACGGTGCATGGCTTTGATGTCACGCTTGTCGCCGATGGGCACACGACGAACGGCTCCGATGTCCTGACTCCGGAGCAAATGATCGCTCACCATAATCAAGTCTTGCACGGTCATTATAACGTCGAACATTTTGTGATCGTTCGTCCGTCAACGGAAGATGTCTTCACCCCAACCCACAATGACTACCGGACATGAAGAGGAGAATAAGATGATTGAATTACGAAAAATAACAGCGCCCGATTACGAACGCTACGCGACGCTCGTCCAAGACGAACGTGTCATGCGTTATATCACGGAGCAGGCATTAACAGATGCGGAAACGAAACAACGCTTTGACCGAATCCTTGAACAACAGCAACACGACCGACTCGGATCGTATCTGATTTATGCCGAAGAGACATGGATTGGAATCGGGCACATGTCCCGGAGTCAAACGCAACCGTTCGAAGCAGAGCTCGGCTACATGCTATTACCCGATCAATGGGGACGCGGATACGGTACAGCGATTGCAGAGCGCCTGTTACAGTTAGCGACGGAAGAGGAGTTGCGGGTCGTCACGGCGACGATTGATCCAGCACATGAAGCTTCGCGTCGTATTTTGATCGGATTAGGTTTTGAATCGACCTATGTGGGACCGATTGACGGTCTACCAGGTGAAACGCTACAGAAAATGCTGGGGACGACAACATGACACGAGACGAATGGATTGAACATTTTCAACTCGACGTCGCGGTATGCGCGACCGTCGACGAATCGTATAGTTCTGAAGTCGATCGTCTCGTCCTAACGGATGGTCAGGTCGTTTTCTTGAAACGCCCGTATACGACTGAAAAGTGGTACCGGGAGCGTGGCTGGATTCATGCACTAGAAGGGTTTGTACCCGTGCCGCACATCTTAGCTGAGGCAGCTCCCGGGCAGACGACCGGGGCGTTCGTGCTTGCTGCCTTACCAGGACAGGCACCGGTTACGATGACTAAAAAATTGGCGTACGAAATTGGTCGAACGCTCGCAATGCTGCATACGTGCATAGGAGAAGCCTACGGCGAGTATACGGAAGATGGATTTTATGCCTATCCGGTTCAGGATTGGCGGTATTTTCGGAATGAAAAACTCGATGGATTCATGCCGTTCATCACGTCCGAACTCGACCCCGGTTTTTTAGAGAACATCCAAATAGAGTTAGTCAGACGGGAACAGTTGTTACCGGAGCCTTCACGTCCCGTTGCCACACATTGTGACTTCCGCCTAGCGAATTTATTGACGGTAGGTGATCAAGTCACAGGGGTGATCGATTTCGAGACGACCCGCTATGGGGCCGTCGAGATGGACTTCACGAAGATCGTCCGTAATCTCAATACATTCGGTTCCATTTACGTCACGGCATTTCAAGAAGGATACGCGACGTTACACCCAGACGTGCCGATCGAGACGTATCTTTCATACTATCGTTTGTGGGAAGCACTCACGGCCGTCGGATGGTGCATCAAACGTGGATTAGAAGAGCACCGAGCATTCTTTGAGGAGAACATCGCGCTTATCGAGCAGGAATTACAGACGACGAGCATATCGGATGGGTATTGATTCACCCATGTCTTGGAAGAAACCTCTATACTTAGGGAAATGAGGAATCTGAGGGGGAAGCAAGATGACAGGAAAACGAATCGGAATCATCGGCGGTGGACTCGCCGGGATCTTTGCGGCACGTCAATTACAGGCGACAGGACATACTGTTGAAATCATCGAAAAAAGCCAGAGCGTCGGGGGGCGAATGGCGACTCGTCGTGTTGATGAAGGAACAGCAGATCATGGGGCCGTCTTCTTCACGGTTCGGACGGAAGAGTTGGAACGTGAAGTCGACGACTGGCTTGAGAAGGGATGGGTTCGTAAGTGGTTCGGAACGGATTTTCCACGCTATGTCGCAACGAACGGCATGAATCAACTCGTACAAGCGATTGGTCGAGGGATTCCCGTTCAGTTGAATGAACAGGTCACGCATATTATGGCAACGGAGGACGAACTCGTCACACAAGCGACAGATCATCAAGGTACGTATGATGCGTTACTCGTGACGGCGCCTGTGCCGCAAGCATATGAACTGTTGCAGGCTTCTGATCTGACACTCGGAGAGGACGATCATGAGCAGTTGCGTCAGGTGACGTTCGAGCCGACATTCGTTGGTCTGTTTGAAATCGAAGAGCGACTCACGATCGGAGAAGTCGGTCTACAAGATGAACAACTCGTCGATGGAATGTTGAAGCTCGTCAATAATGCCGAGAAGCAGATTTCGAAGACGACACTCTTGAGCGTCTATATGACAGCCCGCTTCAGTGAAGACTGGTACGAGCGTCCGGAAGAAGAGACACTCGCTGAAGTCGAGCGTCTGTTACAACAGCAACTCGGACCGGTGACGATTGTTTCGCGTCAGCTCAAACGTTGGCGTTATGCTCAGGCACGCGCGGTTTACCGGACACCGCATTTGAAACTGGCGGCACATCCGCTTTGGCTTGCTGGTGATGCGTTCCTTGAAGCCGATGATGCGTCAGGGCGGACGCGCGTCGAGAGTGCTGTCATCTCTGGATTACGTGTCGCTGAAGCCATCGACACCCACTTACGTCAGACGGTGACAGCGACGGAATAATCAAAAACATGCACTTCTTTTCTGAATCGAGAAGAAGTGCATGTTTTTGATTATACTCACGATCATTCGGCTTGGAAGTGTTGTTCACTCCAAGCTGCCATTTGGTCAAGAATCGGTAAAAAACTATGTCCAGCATCCGTCAGGGAATATTCAACGCGTGGAGGAACTTCGCCAAAGACGTGTCGTTGAATCAAACCGTCCGCTTCGAGCTCACGAAGCTGACGCGTCAATGTTCCTTTAGAGATGCCTGTTAATTGTTGCAGTTCATGAAAACGATGTGTCCCATGTGTCAGGTGCCACAGCAAGATGATCTTCCATTTGCCAGCTACCATCTGTTGGACCCGAGTGACCGGACAAGCCGTCCGTTGATTGGTCGTTGAATCGAATACAGCCACGTTTATCCTCTCCCATTGGTTCGTTTTGAAGGACCTAGTTTCAGATAAGTGCCTACTTTTTTTAGTGTATCACCTGGCGTATCATGAAGAACAACATCAAACTTCAAAGGAGTGGTTTTATCATGAAATGGTTAATTACAGGAGCGACTGGAAAATTAGGTACACGGATCGTGCAGCATCTTAGTGAGCAAGTCGGCAATGAACATGTAGCGGTTAGTGTCCGCGACGTCGAAAAAGCGGCAAGCCTTACGGCGCAAGGAATCGACGTTCGACACGGTGATTTCGATCAGCCGGAAACACTCGGACAAGCATTTCAAGGCATCGACCGTCTGCTGATCATCTCGACAGACGGTGAAGAGAGCACGCGGATCCGGCAACACCAAGCCGCTGTCACGGCAGCAAAAGAAGCAGGCGTCAAACTGATCGGCTATACGAGCATCGCCAATGCGGCACACAGCACGAACGGACTTGCGCGAACACATCGGGTCACAGAAGAGGCGATTCAAGCGACAAATATCCCGTATGTCTTTTTCCGTAACAACTGGTATCTCGAAAATGAACTCGGAACGATTGAGGCCGTCGCACAAGGCGCAGACTGGTTAACGGCAGCAGGTGAAGGCAAAGTCGGATGGGCGTTACAAGATGAGTATGCGCTAGCGATTGCGACGGGACTGACGCTTGAACATCCAAAAGCAATTTATGAACTATCAGGTCCGTTGCATACACAAGCAGAACTCGCGACTGCAGTCGGAACAGTGCTTGACCGACCGGTCGCTTTAGATGAAGTAGATGGCGCGACCTATGGCGAGCGGATGCAAGCAGCTGGCTTACCGGATTTCTTGATTCCAATGCTGACTGGTATCCAGGCAGATATCGCAGCAGGAACTCTGGCAGTGGAAAGTACGGATTTTGAAGCATTATTGGGTCGTCTCGTAACGACACTAGAAGAGGGAGTTCGTCTTCTTTTGAAAAGATAAGTTCATCTGAACGTTTTCAGGAGGAGTGAGTAGGGTAAATCCCCTTTAGAAGCAATTAAAGGAGGAGCCCTACCATGAAACTGTCATCCTATCGTGTTAAGGAAGGCGAGCAAGTCTCGTTTTCGAATTACCCGACATCAGAAGAACATAAAATTTCGGAAGCAGAATTGCGAGAGAAGCGAATTCCGAAAAGTGTCGAGACGTTACAAGAGTTACACTGGCGTTTGCATGCCGAAGAGAAGAACGGCGTCCTCGTCATCCTGCAAGCGATTGATGCAGCAGGGAAGGATGAGGCAATCAGCTACATCTTTTCTAACTTGAACGCACAAGGACTCCGAACGATTTCCGTCAAAAAACCGTCGGATACGGAGCAAAAACACGACTATCTATGGCGGATCCATGAAGGACTACCGGAAAAAGGCGAAGTCGGTATCTTGAACCGTTCCTATTATGAGGAAGTCATTGCGCCACGAATCCATGATTTGCTCGAGGAGGAAGAAAAGCCGGATGATGGAGACGTCTGGCAGATGCGCTACCGTCAAATTAATGACTTTGAGCGCTATCTCGTCGAGAACGGCTTCCGGGTCGTCAAGTTCTTGTTCCATGTCTCAAAAGAGGAGCAACGGCAACGATTGTTGACGCGTCTGAAGGATCCAACGAAAAACTTCGAATTCTCGTTCAGTGATATTGAGGAACGTAAGCACTGGGATGAATACCATGAGATTTTTGCTGAACTCGTCTCGGCGACGTCGACATCGTATGCACCGTGGTACATCTTGCCGGCAGATGACGAATGGTATTCCCGCTATATCGTCACCGAAGTCATGAATGACGTCCTGAAGGAAATTGATCCGCAATATCCGAAGTTATCGGAAGAGGATCAGGAACAGCTGGATGAGGCGATTAAACGATTGGAAAATGAATGAACAAAAATGCCACCGATGAACGTCATCGGTGGCATTTTTGAGTTAGAGTCCAGGTAAGATCCCTGTGAATAGACTTAAGAGGAAGACCGTAGCGAGCGCTGTTAAACCAGCGATAAAGCCACCGCCCGTCCAAGCAAGGAGTGTTTGGGGAATCGTCAATTTACCAAACCGGTTGACGACCCAAAAACCTGAATCGTTGGGTAAAGAAAGTCCAATCCCACCAGCACAAATCGCTAGACCAAGAAGAATGGGAGACACACCTAATTCTCCGACCATCGGACCGAGAATACTCGATGTCGTGACGAGGGCGACCGTCGCTGATCCAAGTGAGGCCCGGAGGATTTGCGAAAAGATGAATGCCAGTAAGAGAACCGGGATGCTCCAGTTTTGCATCGTCGTAATGAGATGATCCCCGATGCCACTATTATTGATGACGGCACCAAAGGCACCACCGGCTCCGGTAATCAAGATGATGATTCCGGCTGAACTGATCGCTTCCGAGTATAAGCGTGCGTTCGGGATTGCGATGTATGGGCGCAATAAGATGACAGCAGCAAAGACACTAATCAATAAGGCAACGTTTTTCTCACCGATGAATCCAAAGAACGTCGCAACCGAAGTTCCGGGAAATAGCAGTTGAGAGACCGTATTCAATAAGATCAAGACGATGGGGAGAGCTAACATAAAGAAGCTAAGCCCTGTGCCGATTTCTTTCTTTGGTAAATCCGCTGGGTCGATCGAGAGTTCTTCGATATCGCCAGAATGCTTAATTCGTTTTCCGATGAACATACCGTACAGGTAACCACCAACGAGAGTAGCTGGAATGGCGACGATGATACCATACAGAATGAAGAAGCCGAGCTCTGATCCTGTATTTTCTGCGACGACGAGTGGTCCAGGTGTCGGGGCAATCATGTTATGCGAGACGATCAGACCGACACCGAGTGCCGTAACGAAACTGACGACGGAGAGGCCTGTTTTAGAAGAGAGCGAACGAATTAATCCACTTAAGATGACGAAAGCTGCATCAAAAAAGACAGGAATGGAAACCGCTGTTCCGGTCAGGGCAAGGCCGGCAGAGGATTTTTTAGGTCCGAACACATTCAAGACAGCTTGGGCAATCTTTTCGACAGCACCCGATGCACCAAGAAACTGACCGAAGATGACACCAAGACCAATCAGGATACCCACACCCGCGAGTGTGTTCCCGAAACCAGTCGTGACGACGGAGGCGACTTCTTTGACAGGCATCCCGATGGCTAAAGCCGTCAAGATGGAGATCGCTACAAGTGCCAGAAACGGTTCGATTTTTAGCTTTAGGATGGAAAAGAACAGTAGAGCTAGAGACAAAATAAAAATGACGACCAATAAATTACCCGTAACCATCAAGATCTCTCCTTCATATCATGAATTCCACTGAGGTGATGACTCACCTCTTGTATACGCTTACAAAAATATCAAATGTGAAGTAACTCTGCGACTTCTTTTAGCGTCGTCTTCGAACCGACATTCCCTGGGAAGATGACGTATGTCAGTCCGGGGAACTTACTTTCGGTTCCTGTTTTCCAAACCGGAATGCCCGGTTTGACTTGACCGGCAACAGTTGCTCGTTTGACTTTCAGACCTGTCGTCCCGATATCACTCGACGTGATTCCGCCTTTAGCGATGATGTAGCTTGGACGTACATGCAGACGGGTGACGATGCTTGTCACAGCGTCAGAAATTTTTACGGATAGTTTTAATTCATTCTCTTGTTGATTCTCTCCTAGGTCGAGACGTTCTCGTCTCGTATAGACGGCAACTGTCTGTCCAGACGTAATCAATTGTTCCGCCGTCGTGATGATTCGATCGATTTCTTGTTCGAATTGATCAGGAGACAGGACAAGATGGACATCAAACTCAATGAAATGAATGAAGTCACACGTTTTTAATTCCGCAAGTTGCTCTGTCGTTTTTTGGACATGTGATCCAACCATGATCAAACCGCCAGACGTCGTATCGGACACGAGTTCTTCTCTTGTCAGGAGGGGGCGCTGATTGATTCCACCAATGACTTTCGTAAAGGCCGCGGCCGTCCGGAATAAAAATCGTTTTCCTGCATTCATCGCGCGAATCAGGGCGATCGTCGCGACCTTGACGTCGAGATAATCCGTCGCATTGATGATGATTTTATTGAAATCTTGAGCGTTCATCAGTTGTGCCACGAGTGAGTCGAGACGAACCCGTCGTAAATCATCCAGTGATAAGGAAATGACGGCATCTGCCGGAAAAGCTCCATCTGATTTTTCCTCTGCCCATTCTCCAAGATGCGAAGCGGAATAACCGAACGTCCGGTCCTTTGCGAACTCCGTTTGTCCTGCTGGTACGAGTGTGTCGTCTTCAAGCACATAATGGACATCGTCAATCGTAAAACGACCACCTTCTTGGAAGAATGGCATCAGGATTTCACCGTCGAAGTGACCACTGGACTGTTGTTCGAGAGTTTGGCGTAAGACATCTGTTTCGAGCGGATAATGCCCACGTAACGTCGAATCACCACGACTAATTAAAATAAACGGCTGATTCCGTTGATCGGAAACGGCTTGGACGGTAGCCGCGATATCTTCGTGGACTTGTCGTGTTTCTTCACGCGTAAACCCACGAGAATTCGTCAAAATAAAAAACATTGACGGGTCTTCGTTGAATCCGGCCTCGATACTTTCGCTCGTCCAGTCAGTATAGACAGAGACGCCATGGACGGTCTGCACACCTGTTGGATCATCGTCGAGAACGATGATTTTATGAGGAAACTGATGTAAGGCCTCAACTAACAATTCATCGACTACTGTTGCATCCGGTAAAGACGGTAATTGGTTAAGTGTCGTTTTACTTGGTAATGTCGTGAATGTCGAGATCATTATTTACACCTTCCTTACTTCAACATGTGCTAATTTTTCGTAGTACTGAATGATGCCGCCGTGATCATCTGCAGCTTTCCCATCAATTTTCAATGCATGGAAAATTTCAACGAGTTGGCTAGAGAGGGGTAAAGGAACACCAATCTCATGCGCGGTTTCCATGACGTTCGTCATATCTTTTAAGTTGATATCGATGCGTCCACCGGCAACGAAGTTTCGCTCTAGAATCAATGGTACTTTCGCATCAAGCACGGCACTACCAGCAAGACCGCCGCGGATAGCTTGATACATCTTCTCCACATCGATGCCTGCTTTCGCAGCGAGCGTCAATGCCTCGGACATGGCAGCGATATTTAAGTTAACGATGATTTGATTGGCAAGTTTAGCTGTCACACCGCTCCCGTTTTTGCCGACGAGCGTGACGCTTGCACCGACGACTTCAAGGAGTGGTCGGACGGTTTCAAAGACGTCGTCTTTCCCGCCGACCATGATGGAAAGCGTCCCGTCGATTGCTTTCGGTTCTCCACCACTGACGGGTGCGTCGAGCATCTCGACTCCGCGTAGTGCTGCTTGTTGTGCAATCTCGACCGAGGCGACAGGGGAAATCGAACTCATATCAATCAAAATCGTTCCAGCTGTAGCCGTTTGTAAGAGACCGTTTTCTCCAAGGACGACTTGCTCGACATGATGCGAAGCCGGTAGCATCGTGATGATGACATCACACGTCGCTCCCATATCAGCAGGTGTTCCGAATACCGCACCCGCTTGAACGAGTGTCTCGACACTTTCGGTATTTAAATCATTCACCGTGACGTCATAACCGGCTTTTAGTATATTCAAGGCCATCGGTTTTCCCATGATGCCTAAACCAATAAATCCAACGCGTGTATTCATTTGATCAAACTCCTTTTTATAAAAAAGATAGCGCTTTCATAAAGTCTTTAACCGAATTGTACACACTAAGTTCATTTTTGTATACAATTTATTTAAAAATGTATACAAAAATATGTTTCTTTCCAATTCCCAATATTAAACTTATACTTTGAACTAGAAGAAATTCGAATGTAGGAGACGATGGCTGTGGGGAAGAAAACGACGCAATTAGCATATGTTCAGGCATATGAATACATCCGGGATCGCATCTTAAACGGAGAACTGGAACGTGGAACGAAGTTAGTCGAAGAGCGTCTAGCTGAGGAAATGGGAATTAGCCGTACTCCCGTCAGAGATTCGATTCGAAAACTGGAGCAAGAAGGATTGATTAGGGAAAAACGTGTCGTCAATCCGAGCGACATGGATTTGCGACACATCTTTCAAGTCCGGATGTTGCTTGAAGGTTTCGCAGCCAGTCATTGTGCGACATATATGCGAGAAGCCGATTTAGAAAAGTTGAAGCAGTGTGTCGAAATCGGTAGAACGGGCGAACTCGAAGAAGTGATGGCGGCGAACAAGGAATTTCACGATGTGATCGTCGGGGCAACGAACAACCCGGTGATGATTGATATCATCGATCGGATGCAATCCATCATCTATCTATTCCGTAAGACCGTTGTCCACCACAAACGACCACTCTTGATTGAAGAACATGATGAGATCTATCAAGCGATTCTGAATCATCAACCAGAAGAAGCGGAGCGATTGATGAAGGCGCACCTTCAACTGGATTTAGAATTTTGTTTGAACTGGATGAAAGGATGAACGAGTTAGATATCGTTCATCCTTTTTTACATCTTGACGCGTTCTAAGGACAAATGTCCTGTTCAAATCAGAAGGACTTTCGTTAAATGAAAGTATCATGGAACAAGAGAGGAGTATGCACATGCGTGGTGTCTTATTTGCGATTGCTGGTGGCTTTTTCTTGACGCTCCAAAGTGTCGCCAATGCCCGGATTAGTCAAACAATCGGGACGTGGCAAGCGGCAACGATTACCCAGATGACCGGGTTCATCGTTGCGATCCTCTTAGCGATCGTCTTACGGGATCGTAGCTTTTCAGCGATGCGAGGTGTCAAACCGCTCTATCTGGCAGGAGGTGCCTTTGCAGCGATCATATTATTTAGCAACATGACAGCGGTCCACCGGATGGGCGTGACCTTGACGATTTCGCTCTTTTTATTGGCGCAATTAGCGCTGGCACTCTGGATTGACGGAAGAGGCTGGTTCGGCGTCATGAAACGCCGACTGCGGGGACCGCAGATCATCGGCATCTTGATGATGGTCGCAGGCATCTTCATCTTAAAGAGCTAAGGAGGAGAAGAAGTGACGGACATTGTGAGTTATTTGGAACGGTATCAGTTAACGCATGTCTTTGATGGATCGCTACGCAAGGTGATGCACATCCAGACGTTCGCACCGGGCGAGGCTTTATGCCGACAAGGCGATGTTGCGCATGAACTCTATCTGCTCGTCGAAGGGAAACTGAAGATCACGCATATGTCGGCAACGGGGAAACGTCTCGTGTTGTCCTTCAAGCATCCGTTTGATCTCGTCGGCGATATTGAGTTCGTCCGAAAGATTGATTTGATGAACACGGTCGAGGCCGTGACACCAGTGACCGTCTTACGGATCGCTTATCCGGATTTGGAAGAAGCACGTGTTCATCATTCTGCCTTTCTATTATTTTTACTCGAGACGATCACGAAAAAGTTTGAATTGAAATCACATACGCTCAGCTTCAATCTGTTGTACCCGGTCGAAGTCCGGCTAGCCAGTTATTTGCTGTCGATGACACCTAATACGGATGCTTTTGCGAGTAAGGAACTCGTCGATGCAGCAGATTTGATCGGGACGAGTTACCGTCATGTCAATCGTGTCTTACGCCAGTTCGTCGACGATGGGTTGATCCGCCGGACGCAACATACGATTGAGATCATTGATCGAGACGGATTGATGGAGCGAGTCGGAGAAAGCATTTACGAATGAAGGAGGTGCGACATGGTTACGGGAATCATCCTTGCCCTTTGTGGGGGCATGCTCGTCTGTATTCAAAATACATTTAACGCAAAAGTCAAAGAACACGTCGGTGCTTGGGCGACGACAACGCTAGTCCTTGGACTCGGGTTCCTCGCTTCACTAACGATTGGTCTGATCGTCGAAGGAGCACAACTATTTGCACTAAAAGAGGCACAAACCTGGTTTTGGTTCAGCGGAATCATTGGTGTCGGTGTCGTCCTCTGTGTGACGCAAGGCGTTCAACAACTCGGACCGAGTCGAGCGATTTCGATCGTCATGGTATCGCAAATCCTGTTTGCCTTACTCTGGGATACGCTCGGCTGGTTCGGATTACAAGCCGTTCCGTTTACGTGGACGAAAGCACTCGGTGTCCTATTGATTGGTGGCGGCGTGCTGTTATTTCAACTGGGCGGGAAAACAACGACTGTACAACACGTACGAAAAGGAGCTTGAATATGTTTTACACGACGGTATTATTCGATATTGACCATACATTACTCGATTTTGAAGCAACGGAACGGATTGCCTTTCGCCGCCTGCTCGAGCAACAAGAGTTGCAGTGGACGGCCGAGCGAGAAACGCGCTATAAAACACTCAATCAAGCACTTTGGAAAGCACTCGAACGAGGTGAGATGACACGTGAGGAAGTCATTCACTCACGGTTCGTGACATTCTTCGCGGAAGAAGGACGAGAAGTCGACGGACGAGAAGTTGACGAAACGTATCGCGGCTATCTCGCACAAGGAACAGAATTGATTCCGGGTGCGACGGCGCTACTTGAGCAGCTAACCGGAAACGTCACGATGTACGTCGTCACGAACGGTATTTCGAAGACGCAACGCGCACGGCTCGATGGCGCTGGATTAACAGATTTCTTTGAAGGGATTTTCGTTTCAGAAGAGACAGGTTTTCAAAAACCGATGGCAGGATTTTTCAATCATGTGTTTGCGCGGATTCCGCAATTCGATCCGACGCGAACAATCATCGTCGGGGATTCCTTGTCAGCTGACATCGCAGGTGGCAATCAAGCTGGTATCGCAACGTGTTGGTTTAATCCGGAAGGAAAACCAGCGACGGATATCAAGCCGACGTTTACGATTACTTCGTTAGCCGAACTTCCTGCGGTGCTTGAAAAGGCAGCAGTCCTTCAATAATGAAGCGAGTCAGCCGATAGGAAAGAGAAGGAGAGGGGGCGATCACTGTGCAACGATGTGATCAACAGACGCTGGAGGGAACTCCCGTCTAACTAAAAGGGGAAATGAACATGATTCAACTTGTACCAGTAACAGCAGAGAACTGGGAAGCGTGTTGTGAGCTGACACTGACAGCAGAACAGCAAGACTTCATGGAAGCGAACGTCTACTCGATCGCGCAAGCGAAGTTCGAACCTAGCCTTGTCCTTCGGGCGATCATTGCAGATGAAACCGTCGTTGGTTTTGTGATGTACAACACGGAACTAGAAGAACTCGATGGCTACTGGATTTACCGCATCATGATCGATCAAGCGCAGCAAGGGAACGGCATTGGACGATTAGCGATGCAAGCTGTGATTGACGAGATGCGCACGTTACCTGCAGCAAAACGAATCGCCGTCGGCTATCGACCGGATAATCAGGCGGCACACCGTCTGTATGCGAGTCTCGGCTTCATCGACCACGGGGACCGATTCGGTCGAGAAATGGCAGTGCGATTAGAAGTATAAAACTTGATGAGATGATAGAACGAATAGAGGAGACACCATGCACATTCGACTAATGAAAGAATCGGATTATCCAGAAGTCGTTCGGATCTACGAACAAGGAATAAAGACGGAGAACGCGACGTTCCGCACAGAAGCATTACCGTACGAAGAATGGACGCGTCATCACCACGAACACAGTCGACTCGTTGCGATGGAAGACGAGCAACTGCTCGGTTGGGTCGCGTTAAGTCCATTCTCTTCGATTCCGGCATACGCCGGTGTCGCTGAAATCAGCCTCTATATCGCGGAAGACGCGCGCGGCAAAGGTGTCGGCACACGCTTGATGGAAGACGTCATTCAAGCAAGTGAAGCAGCCGGAATCTGGACCTTACAATCGCAAGTCTTTCCGGAAAATCAAGCGAGTCTTCGCCTTCATGAACGTTTTAATTTTCGGGAAGTCGGTCGACGGGAGCGAATCGGTCGGCTCGGAGGCAGATGGCGCGATACGGTGTTGCTCGAGCGACGCAGCACATATCTTTAAAAACAGGCAAGTGGACAAGAGGTTCACTTGCCTGTTTTGTATTGAAATCAATAGATAACGGGAAAAGACAGACAGCAAAAGAAGGGGGAGGGATCACGATGGATGATTTTTTTGGTGAAGGACTTGAGACCAATCAACAAAAGCGGAAACGCAAACTGGAGGAAATTTTTGATCAGTCATTTGAATCGGAGCGACGGGATTTTAATCAATCGTTGGAGCAGGACGTGACAGTTGCTCTGATCGGAGACGTCAATGCAGGAAAATCCTCGACCTTGAACGCGATTCTTGGTCGTGAAGTCGCAACGGTCGGAGCGCGCCCGGGTGAAACGGTCCGGATCGATCAAGTCAGGCAGCATCCGGAAGATAAAGTCATCTTCGTCGATACACCGGGATTAAATGATGCCAATACACAGAACTCGGAAGCGACGTGGACGTACTATCAAAGTGCCGATGTCATCCTTTACTTTTTAAATGCGGCAGGTACTGTCTTATCCGAAACGGAGACGAAGAATTTCCGTAAGATTTATCAACATAACCAAAATGTCTTGATCGTCGTTACGAAGATGGATGCGACGGATGATGTCGACACGATCGTTCAGCATATTGCAGAAAAACTACCAGGACCCAAAATCATTCCCGTATCAGCACGAGAAGGAACGAACATTGATCGGCTCCGTCGGGAGGTCCTCGATATCTTAAAAAAGTTCGACAAGGATAATGTGTTCGTTCGTCAGATGGATCCGACCGTTCGAGGCAAGATCGCCAACAACTGGATTGTGGGTGCCGGAACAGCCGCTGGTGCGATCGGTGCCGTCCCGTTCCCGGGAGCTGATATCATTCCGTTGACTTCAATTCAAATCGGCTTGATGCTCAAGTTATCGAATCTGTATGAACGACAGTTATCCAAAGAGAGTGCCAAGGAGTTGCTTGTCGTGACAATTGTCGGAAACTCCGGAAAGACTGCTTTTCGGCAAATAGCAAAGTTAGTTCCAGGGTATGGTGCCGTCATTGCAGCGGGAGTCGCTTCGACCGCTACTCTTGCACTCGGATACGGAACGAAATATGTCTATGAGAATAAGCTCGAGCTGACGCCGGAACAACTGATGGGGTTTGTCAAACGATTCCGGAAGAAGGCAGAAGAGTCGTCAGAAGAGACAAATGAGTAATCTCCCTGTTATTCTATACAGCAATAAAGGGGGAGAACATATGACACGATTACTCGAAGAAATCAAACAGTATCAATCGGAATTCCGACAAAAGGCACCTGCTGAGAAACAACGGTTGATGGCGGAAGCGACAGCTGAGCTGGCTGCTTCCGGTATCGCTAAAGGTCTAGATGTTGGTGATACAATTCCACACTTCACGTTACCTGATGTATCCGGCAAGCCTGTGGCGATCGAGACATTACTCGAGCAAGGTTCTGTCATCTTGACGTTCTACCGGGGCGGCTGGTGTCCATATTGCAATCTCGAGCTTCGAGCGTACGAACGGGAAATCAATCGAATCCGCGCTCAGGGAGCGACCGTCGTTGCAATTAGTCCGGAGACACCTGATTTTGCTGAACAGACGGCAAACAAGAATGCGTTAAGTTTCCCTGTTTTAAGTGACGTTGATTTACATGTATCCCGTCAATTTGATTTGGTGTTCGACCTGCCAGATTATTTGATTGAGATTTACAAAGCATCGGGACTTGATGTAGCGAAGCACAACGGAAATGAGGATTGGCAGTTACCGAAACCGGCGACGTTCATCATTGATACGGATGGTGTGATTCGTTTCGCAGAAGTCTCATCGGATTATA
The DNA here is from genome assembly GCF_001750115.1 of Exiguobacterium sp. U13-1. NCBI lineage: Bacteria > Bacillati > Bacillota > Bacilli > Caryophanales > Exiguobacterium > Exiguobacterium sp. U13-1. Next base: position 605,518 of record NZ_CP015731.1, read on the forward strand.
CGAAACGCGTGGATCCGCAGACGATCATCGAGTACCTCGAACAATAAAAGGGCTTGCAAACTATGCGAAAACCAACTCCTAGTGATGCACTAAGAGTTGGTTTTTTTATGATTCAATCTGTTTTATTTGGATAATATAGACATAAAATGAGTATAAAGAGGTAACCAAACGTATAGATGGAGGTGAAGCGTCGCTCCTAGTCTATCGGGAGTCCGCGTCGATATGTATGCCATTCAACCAATTTTCAAAGAACGAATTTGGGGCGGTCGACGTTTAGAGGCGTTATTTCAGTTTGAGTTACCAGAAGGACAAATTGGAGAATGTTGGACAGCATCCGCCCGTGCGAGTGGTCGGACGCACTTCTTAGATGGACCTGATCAAGGAAAGACGCTAGTTGAACTATGGCGAACGAAGCGGACAGAACTGTTCGGTGATTATCTGCTCGATGCGTTCCCGCTACATGTAAAATTGCTAGATTCGTCCGCCTACTTATCGGTACAAGTTCACCCGAATGATGAGGAGGCACGACGTCTTGAAGGAGAACCGTACGGCAAGAACGAATGCTGGTATATCTTAGAGGCTGCACCAGAGGTAGAGATCATTCTCGGTCACAATCTACAATCACGAGATGCATTATTGCGGTGCGCGCAAGAAAAGGACTGGGAGACGTCACTTCGCCATCAAAAAGTGAAACCTGGCGAGTTCTATTACATTCCGAGTGGTACGATCCACGCTTTAGGACCAGGCGTCGTTCTTCTTGAGATTCAACAGATGAGCGATCGGACGTACCGACTATATGATTACGACAGATTAGGAGATGACGGGAAACCGCGAGAATTACACGTTGAGAAGGCGATTGCTGTCACAACGATTCCAGATGAGCCGTGGACGAACCAATCAGAGACAATCGTCAAGGAGGGGGGCGTCATGACGAAGCTGCTGCAGGTGCCTTCCTTCACGGTCATTCGTCATGAAGTGAGCGGTCGGTACGCATTGCATGATCATCCGGTCTTTCGTTTATTGACTGTCATTGATGGTCAAGGAGAAGCGCGACAAGGGAATCGCGTGATTCCTTTACAGAAAGGAAACCAATTCTTTATACCGCGTCGATCGGGGGGTTACGAAATATCTGGATCCGTGACGTTCGTGACGAGTGAGGTGTTTTTAGACTAAAGCAGACGAAAGGGCACCAACAGGAGGTGCCCTTTCTAACATTATGGTTTGGACCGGATGGAGGTAGGGAGCGGATAGTTATCCTGCTCTGTCCAATCGATCGAGTATTTAATTTCAATCATGATCAAGTCTTCTAGTGTGGTCAGCGTATGCGGAACACCTTGTGGAATATGCACGACAGAAGTTGGTCCGAGCTGCTGTGACTGACCATCGATTAGTGCTTCTGCCCGACCTTGTAAGATGCTCCATGTCGAGTCGGTATGTGCATGATAATGATGACTGATTTGCTGATGTGCTTTGATATGAAGCCGTCGAGTCACAGCATAACGTCCGTCATCTAGTTGCTGTTGATGTAAAATCGTCGCATAGCCCCAGCGTTTCCACTCAAATTGTGGTGGCAAGGTATCATCCGTCAAATATTCTTTTAAGGCAGGTGTCTCGTCTTTTGACGCAACGAGGACACCATCTGGACTCACCGATACGATTAAGTTATCGAGTCCAATCCCTAGAACAGGAACCTGTAGTTCATTGACGATATGCGTGTTTTTTGAGTGGAGCATCCGGGCGTTTCCGTGGAGCGGATGCGGCATCTCTTCCGTTAATGTATTCCATGTTCCGAGATCTTTCCAGTAACCATCATACCGGTGAACGAATAAGGAATCGGTCTTTTCGACGACCGCATAATCAAAAGATGTCTTTTCTAGTGCCTCATAATTCGAACGGAGCGCCTCGAACGTCGTCGGTACAGCTTGTTCTTCTAAACATTGCATTAAGAAGTCAAGGCGACAGGCAAAGACACCACAGTTCCATAATGCACCTTGTTCAATTAAATCAGCCGCGACTTCAACGGTCGGTTTTTCCTGGAAGCGATCGACGATGGACATGTTTTCAGATGTCTGCGGAATGATATAGCCGTACTTTGACGTCGGATGCAACGGTTCGACACCCATTAGATGGAGTGCATCCGGATGTGCTTGAACAGCTTGATCGAGTTGCTCGAATCGCTCAAAGAACGACAATTCAACGTAAGGATCGACCGGCATGATGACGACCGTCTCTTCTAAATCGATTCGCTCTGCTAGATAACTCGTTGCGAGCATGATGGCAGGGAACGTATCGCGACGTGACGGTTCCTGAATGATGGAAGTACGGAAGCCGAGTTGATTTTCGATTGCATCGACTTGTGAACTCGTCGTCGTGATGACGGTCCGGTCGTCCAAACCGACTTCCTGAAGCTGTTGAAAAACACGTTCCATCATCGACTGTTTATTGCCATCGCGATCTTCAAGAATTTTTAAGAACTGTTTCGAGTTTAAATCGTTCGAGAGCGGCCAAAGCCGTTTTCCGGATCCACCTGATAGTAAGAGAATATACATTGACGACCATCCTTTCTTTTTAAAACGGAGGCGATAGCATATGGCACTTTATCTATTAGTTGACTCACATGAACCGACACGACACATTTTACGACGGAAATTGGAAGCAGCGGGACAAGACGTACAGGAGGCAGGTTCATGAGAAGAAGCACTGTCACACCTCGCATCATCCGACGTCGATGTTTTACTGACGGAACTTCGACTTCCGGAAATGGATGGTGTTGAGTTATTACGTGCCGCTAAACAACGTGCACCGTTGACGAAACAAATCGTCTTGACGGACTATATGCAAGTCCATACGTTGCTGGCGGCTGTGAACGCAGGAAACGTCAGTCGGATGATGACGAAACCATTGAAGATTGACGATCGGGTTCTTGGGATCATGACGCGCATCGGAGATGAGGTCGTGGAAACGAAACAACGTAAACGGAATCTGAGGCAACATTTTACCGATGTGTTGATCAATTCAAATCGTCCATATTGTCTATTTTACGAAGATGGATCAATCGTCAGTCAACGTGCCCTAACGATTGATCATCATGAACAGATTCTAGAAGACCAGAACGGTATTCATCGCTTCGAATTCCCGACACAGTTCGGCACGTACATCCTTTATCAATCGCTGACCGGTAGTCTTACGAAACCCGTTTGAAGAAGAGAGACTCTACGCCAATGAAGCTAAGACGTAAGTACATGTAGATGACGCCAACGGTCAACAGCGGATGACGGCTGTACTTTCTTAAATTAGCCTGATGATAGAGAACGGGACGGAAGAAATACCAACGTCGTAAAGCTTTCATGAAGCCACCCTGTTCCGCGTCGAGCGTCGCAGGCATGACATCAAAGTAATAGCGTTTCTTTCGAAGCAGGTCGTTTAATTCGACCTGCTTTTCGTTGTGGTGTACGTAGGTGAACGTCGCGCGACGAATGATTCCGCCTTGTTCCAAATAACGAATCGTCGGTTGCGTCTCTTCGAAACTGATTTGCGTCGGATCAATCTCACCCGATGCGATATACGCCTCGAGCCGCCAAAAACGCGCGGCTTCCATCGTATGTGTATCAAGTTGATTCGTTGGTATGTTGAACAAGTTACGTTCAAAGACCTTCACTTGACTGAAGTAATTATCAAAATCGCTGTACGCGCGTTCGGGAATGACGAGTGCTCCGACCTCTAAATGTGCCTCAAGATATAAGAGGCAGCTTTTTAATAACTGCTCTTCAAGTACCATATCGGAATCAATGATATAGAGGTATTCGACATTGTGTTGCTTTAAGCGATCAATCGCAGTCTTGCGGGCGATCCCTCGTTCACCGTGCGGAAGCGCAAGTACTTCAAATCGCGTATCATTTGCGGTCAATCGACGCATCGTCTCGACGGTGGAATCAGTCGAACCATCATCTGCGATGACACAAAGGAAAGAGGCGTGTTGTGTCTGAAGTGAGCGGATCGTTTCCGTTATGATCGCTTCGTTCTCGTACGTGGACATAGCAATTCCAATCATGAATAATCCTCCTTCAGTGCAACGGGTATCAATTCACGTTGTAACCAGTTTCTGAACGCTTGACCTGTGTGATCCCAATGTAACGTCTGAGCAAAACGATGACCAGCTGCCTGAATCATTTCGTATTCTTCTGGGTCACGTAAGCAAGCCCGCATCTCGGCAGCAAGGGCACCCGGTGTCTGACTCTTTGCCATGTAACCGGTCATACCGTACTGGACGGCGTCACGCAGTCCAGGGGCGTCATAGACAATCGTCGGTGTACCGACTGCCGCCGCTTCGCTGACCGTCAATCCCCAACCTTCTCGTTTTGAAGGAAACAGGAGCGCCGTCGCACGACTCATCCGTTCGAGCTTTTCTTCCTCACTGACGAATCCAAAATAAGTGATGGCGTCTCGCATCTCTTCCGGGACGATTGGATGAAGATGTTCGGTAATATACGCCTCGTCTTTTTTCCCGATGACCCAGAAACGAGCCTCGGGATACTCCCGTTTGACGATGACGAAAGCTTGAAGTGCATCATTGATCCCTTTATAGGCTGACATCCTCCCGGCATATAAAAATGTCGGGTGTGCTTCTTTTGGCTTCCAGTCCTCCTCGTTCCAGGGGGTGAAAGAGAGACCTTCTGGTAAAATCGTCACCTCGTCTTTGGAAAATCCGACAGCAAGTAAATCGTCTGCTGTTGACTGGCTGACAGTCAAAGCGCGACCAGTCCGGTACAGCTGCAAACGTGGTGTCTCCGTCCATTCGCCAACGTATGAGAAAGGGGGACGAACGTTGATTTGCCAAATTTCGCGCGTCAACTGATGGATGAAGAGGGCTCGTTTTGTTACAGGAACATAAAGGGGTGTGAAAAAGTGATGCGTGTTCATCTGATCGACGACTAAATCAATCGTCGCAGCATGCGACTGGTAATAAGAAAAGGCAAGTGGAACGACGGAGAGTGCGGTACCTCTCCGGATATAAGTGACTCCGTCCAAATACTCGACATCGTGTCCGCCATCGAATGCTGGAGAAAAATGAGTGATCTCGTACTCATCACTGACACGTCGGAGCATCTCGTGGGTGAACACTTCTGCGCCACCCGCTTTCGGATGTTTGATATCGCGCCAAGATAAAAAAAGTAGATGGGGTTTCATGTTACGCCTCCTTCGCTGAATGGGGGTGTCGGGGTAAGGTGAAACGTAAGATCAGGGCGCCGAGTAAAAAGACACCTGCTTGCGCGAGTAACCAAGTCTCGACGGACGAGTGAAAGGTGATCAAGACAAGGATGTAGAGAATCAGAATCAACCAATAGCCTTTCAAGTAGCCGGTTCGGTGTAGCGAGAACTGGACGAGTGCCTCGTATTGAATCAACGTGATGCCGACATAAACGAAAACCATATATTTGATGTAATGAGTTGCCGCGTCGTAACCACTTCCGAATAACATCGGAATCAGATAAGGGACGATCGTCCAGTACACCAAAACAGCAAGAACGAGTCCGCCTAATAAGATTCTGTAAAAGCGACGCTCCCAGAGAAGAAAGGATTGATCCTGACTTTTTTGGCTTAAGCGCGGTAATAACAGTTGGGCGAGCGATAATGCGACGAACAACAGCAGTTGACCGAATCGTAAGGCAACGGAATAATCTCCTGCTAGCTGTGGAAAGTAACGGGTGACAAGAAGGCTATCGAGTGTGAAAAAAAGCGTCATGACAACTTGTGTGTGAATCACATGGACGAGTCCGCTCGCCTTGAGATGCCCGGTACTCGTCGGGAACGGGACTTGCATGAGACTTAAGAGATAGGATGCAATCATGCCGGCCAAGATGAATAATAATGCATAGATAACGTTCGTTTGTTGAATCAAAAGCCATGTGGCTAGGATTTTGACGACGGATTGTGTTGTGAAGCTTGTGAGCCGGTCAGAATCGAGCCGACGTACATCAAGAACCAATATCCATTGAATAGTAGAAAAACGAGACCAAACGCACAGGTCGCCCGAACATAAAACCAAAGTAACGGTGACCACATCCGTTCTTTGCGACGCGTCCAACTCGTCTTTAGAAAAATGAGTCCGACCATGATGCTCATATAGATCAGTGAGAAGAAGAAATAATGGATCCCGGCCGCCATGAAGGCAAAGACAATCGATAGCCCGGTGATATCAAACCATGTCCGTCGACTCAACCGATCAGACAAGCGAAAACCGGGATCGAGCTGTTCCCGAAACTTTGGGTCGAAGATATTGAAGAACAACATCGAAGCGTAAGGGAAGACGGAATACCCACATAATAGATAGATATGTTGAATCCGCGTGATCACCCACGGATTTAAGGCATAAAATAACGCGGCGATCGCGAAAGCAATCAGTGAGAGATAAGAAAAGTGCTTCGAGACATAAACGGAATGGAGTCGTTTCGTAAAAGCGAACATCGATAAAGCAGAGATCGTCAACAGTCCGATGATGAATGACTTGATCAAGACGGGACCGGACGAGCCAAACAATAGACTGAGTAGATAAAACGGTAGGATGTAGAGAAGTCGTGCGACATTCAGAAGCGTCGTCGTGCTCCAGCGGTTGTTCCATGCCCCATAAATTTCTTCTAAATAGCGATGGGAGGACAGTCCGAAGGATAGATCGCTGAACGTCACCATGCCAGAACGAAACAATGGGAAGCTATAAGCTAAGATGAATAAAAACATACCAGATAGGACGAGGATGTCCTTACGGTACGTATACATGAAGTTCTTGAGACGTTGACGGAACGAGTGCATCGGACAACTCCTTTCTGCGAAAATCCGTGCTGAACTTCTTCTCTACAGGAGGGTGATATTCCTAGAAATGGCTGTACTTATTTTAGCAATGAATACGAGAAGTAACGTCCATCCTAAGACGGAGCGTTACGGACGAACGCTTTCGGGTAAAGACCTACAACGAAACGAGTAGGAGGAAAGCGTATGAAATGGAAGGGAAGAGAACGCAGTTCAAACGTCGAGGATCGACGGGGAATGGGAGGGAAAGGAATTGCCGGCATAGGTGGTGGTGTCGGAATCATCCTGCTGATCGTCATCACCTTGATGGGCGGTAATCCAGCTGAATTACTCGGAGACTTAACCGGCGGGGATCAGCAAAATACGACGTATGAAGAAACAGCACAGGAAAAAGAAGCAGCGGACTTTGTCTCCGTCGTCTTAGCGGATACGGAGCGGGTCTGGACGAAGGAATTTAAAGAAGATGGTAAGACCTATAAAAAACCGAAGCTCGTCTTATATACGGATCAAGTCAGTTCGGCTTGCGGACAAGCAGGGAAGTCCGTCGGTCCCTTTTATTGTCCCGGTGATCAGAAATTATACATCGATTTAAGCTTTTATGATGAACTGCAGACGAAGTACGGAGCACCGGGCGATTTTGCGATGGCCTATGTCATTGCGCATGAAGTCGGGCATCACGTCCAGACGTTACTCGGAAAGTCGGACGAGATCATGCCACTTCGAGAGCAAATGAGTGAGGAGAAGTTCAACAAGTACCTCGTTCGATTCGAGCTACAGGCAGATTATTATGCCGGCGTCTGGGCGCATCATGCGCAAGGCGAAAACTTGCTCGAAGAAGGCGATCTCGAAGAAGCACTGACGGCAGCGAATGCTGTCGGGGATGATACGTTACAAGAGAAGGGACAAGGATATGTCGTACCAGAAAGTTTCACCCACGGCACATCGGCGCAACGGGAGCGTTGGTTCCAAAAAGGTTTTGATAACGGCACGATCGAAGGCGGAGATACCTTCAAAGCGAAGAATCTATAAAACGAAGCAACGACAGGTCTTTTGAAACATTTTCCAGTCATTTTCATAAAGAAGAGGGAAGGATTCAAAGGGGAGTGTCGAAGTTGAAGCACATCAGTTTATTTTTGTTGCTGTATACGGCTGTCGTCGTGATGACGTACATCGTGTCACGATTTGCGCCAGACTTGTTGATCTACGTGGTCTATTTCGCCATTGCGTCATTACTTGTCATCACGGGCTATTTGTTGAAACGATTCGTGCTGAAGCGCTAAAAATCAAAAAACCTGTGTTCTGCTTGCGCGGAACTGGGCTAACCTAAAATTTTGAGACAATATAAAACACCTTCGGAGTGGTACACTTTTAAAAAGTACTAACATCGGAGGTGTTTTTGCATGGGCAAAAACGTATATTCAAGTGAAGTGAAATGGGCAGTAGTCAAAGATAAGCTGAGTGGTAAGTTAACGACGAGAGAAATCATGGAGAAGTACGGAATCAAAAATGAATCTCAAATCAAAACATGGATGAGATGGTATCGCTCTAACGAACATTATCGATTTGATCAGCCAATCGGTAAACAATATACCTATGGACATGGTCCAGATTCTGCGAGTGAGGATGACAAGAGAGAACGACAAATGTCACATCTGAAGATGGAAAATGAGATCTTAAAAAAGTACATGGAAATCGAAAGAGAGTTGAGAAAGAAGTAGTCATAAAAATTGTAGAGTTTCTTCGGAGAAAGTATACAATCACCGCCATTCTTAGCGCTTTGAATGTACCAAGAGCAAGCTATTACCGTTGGATTAAGGAATCTGTTAAAGCACCTTCAGTGCTCGAAAAAACCGTCATTGAACTAAGTAAACAGACGAAGTATCGGAATGGACATCGAAAAATAAAGGCATTATTACAGCAAATCTATCAGTTAAAAGCCAATCGGAATACCGTACAGAAAATCATGCAAAAACACCATCTCCAATGTCGGATCAAGCCGAAGCGAAGATGGAAGTCTCAAGGTGAGCGCATCATAACGGCACCGGATCTCATCAAGCGCGATTTCACAGCAAGTAAACCGAATCAAAAGTGGGTGACGGATATCACCTATATCCAATACGGCAGCACGACGAAATATCTTTCCATCATCATGGATCTTTTTAATAACGAAATCGTCGCATACAAGTTATACGAGCATCAACAAACGTCTCTTGTGATTGATACGTTGAAGATAGCGCTTGAGAATCGAAACTATCCCGAAGGGGTCATCCTTCATTCGGACCAAGGAAGTGTCTATACGTCATACGCCTTTCAAGAATTCGTTAAAAGGAATCACCTAACAAGCAGCATGTCTCGTAGAGGAAACTGTTGGGACAACGCAGTTATCGAATCGTTCCACTCTAATTTAAAGTCCGAGGAATTCCAGTACGTCAAATTTAATTCACTAAGAGACCATGAGGTCTCTGAACGCGTTACTAATTACTTAAATTACTATAACGAAGAACGAATCCAAGAAAAATTAGGCTACCTGACACCGAAAAAATACGGTGTACAGGCAGCCTAATCAAGGTTTTTTATATGTGTCTCATATTGCTAGGTCAGTCTAGAACACAGGTTTTCGTTGTTTAAAAGTAATCTTATGAACGGAACATCGTCGGGTCATCTGGAACGTTCTCCAGGTAAGCGATCCGTCCGTTTTCATCAAGACGTGCGATATCTTTTCCGTCTTGCGTGAAGACACTACCGTCTGCCCGTTTTCCGCAAACTGCCCAGCGTGTTTCATATGTTCCTGGTGTTGTTTCTTCCCAGCCTGCGTACATGTGCTTAATGTCTTGATTCGCCGTGAACACATGACGGACGAACTGTTTCCAGGCGTCGATGCCGTGCTTTGGTTGTCCGTTCAGGACGAACGTGATGTCTGTCGTGAATAAGGAAACGAGATCCTCGAAAGCTTGTGCGTCCGTGCGTGACGCGTCGAATAAGTCGAAATAACGATTCAATACCATAGTAAAAACCTCTTTCTATTCATTAAAGTGTCATCATCCGGTCTGTGATTAACGCATGCAACCGTTCTAAATGTTCCGGTGGACAGGAGGCATCGATCGCTTGACGGATCGAGCCGATCGACTCGCGCTTCAACGTCGATTGCCACGCATCTTCTGCCTCTGTCATCAGATTCGAGAGTAGCCCGATTTCCTGTTCCTGAATTCCCATCAAATCCTCAAAGACACCGCTTGACGCATACAACGTTTGTTTGCCCTCGATCGCTTGATAGACGTCAAAGATTTGAATTTCGTCTGCCGGACGTCGTAAGCGAAAGCCCCCTTTGACACCGGGTACGGAATACAATAGATCCGCCTGGACGAGTTTTCGTAAGAGCTTTTGAAAATAGGTTGGCGAGGCACCGAGTTGCTGGCTGATGAATTCACCAGGCAAAACGGCGCGATCCGGAAGAAAGGTCAAGAGCAACATCGCATAGACGGATTGCTCGACCCCGGTTTTCATTTGCATGAGAAGTCTCCTTTCGTTAAACGTGGATAATGTATGTCTATAATAGTTTTATTCGAAAGAACTGTCGAGTCATATGCTCTCACAAAACCGTCACACCTTTTCGACAGCATCTGCATGGCATCCCCGTTCCGGATTCGGTATACTAAATGTACGATATGTGAAAATATTCACTAAAAGTCGTTCACACTTTGTGAAAGGACGTTTGTATATGAATCCATTAAAAGGAATCGTTCAGATTCCACGCAGTATTCTCATTCAATTCATCATTGCGGCTTTCCTGATGGGGGTTGCGGTCGTCGGTCAATCGTACGGCATCGTGTTGACGGTCGATCGAATTTTCCTGAAAGAGCAACCGTTTGAAGCCGTCATTCCGTTACTGCTCGTCGTTCTCGGTATGCTGTTGCTCCGGGTCGCCGTGACGTATTGGAACGGTCGTCTCGGTACGACGTTATCGGCGCACATGAAGCAGGCACTCCGGGAAGCGCTCGTTGCGAAATACACAGGTCGCTCGGTCGAGATGATGCTACAAGGGCAAGCGGGACAGAAGGTCAGTGTCTTGCTCGATGCCGTAGACGAGATGGACAGCTATTACAGTCAATACTTGCCGAAAGTCGTCCAGACGACAATCGTTCCCTTGATGGTCTTGATCGCGGCATTCAGCTATGACTGGATCACCGGTCTCGTCATGATGATCACGGCACCGTTCATTCCGTTGTTTTACATCATCATCGGCATCATGACGCAAAAGCGGGCCGATGCTCAACTCGAGAAGATGACGGCGTTCTCAGGAACGTTTCTTGATACGTTGCAGGGATTGACGACCTTGAAGTTATTTGGTCGCGCGAAACGACAACGTGACGTCATCGAAAAAAGCAGTCTTGATTTCCGGGATGCGACGTTAACGGTCTTGAAGCTCGCTTTCTTGTCGTCGCTGATGCTTGAGTTCATCTCGATGCTCAGCATGGGAATGATCGCACTTGAGGTCAGTCTGCGCTTGATTCTGTTCCAAAGCATCACCTTCATTCCGGCGTTCCTGATGCTCGTGTTAGCACCAGAGTACTATCTTGCCTTAAAAGAGATGGGGGCTGCCTTCCATACCGGACGCGGTAGTGTCGCGGCAGCGAAACAGATCGCAGCCGAACTGACGGCAGACGATCGTCCCGTTGCCTTCGGTCAATCAGAACTTTCGATGAACCGTCCACCACGAATCGTCTTGGATGAAGTTGATTTTACGTATCAAGAAGGACGTTTTGCCTTACAAGACGTGACACTCGCGATTGAACCATATCAAAAAGTGGCGTTGATCGGTCGCAGTGGTGCCGGTAAGTCGACTGTCTTACAGTTGATTGCCGGACTCGCGGATCCAAAAGAAGGACGGATTCTGCTCGACGGAATCGAGCGCAGTCAGGTGGCGGAAGCGAGCTGGTTCCGTCAGTTGAGCTACATCTCGCAGCATCCGTATCTGTATGCCGGAACGCTGGCAGAAAACATCGCAATCGGTGAACTCCGTCAAGCGACACCGGAAGAGATTTTTGAGGCGGCGCAGGTGGCAGGGCTCGAGGAGCTGATTGCGACGTTACCTGAAGGGATCGACACGGTGATCGGAGAAGGTGGACATGGTCTATCAGGTGGCGAGAAACAGCGCGTTGCGTTGGCACGCGCGTTCTTGAAACGACCGAACGTCATCGTCTTTGATGAACCGACGACAGGACTCGACGTCAAAACGGAGCGACTGCTTCAACAAGCGATCGAACAGCTTGGACAAGCAGCGACAGTCATTACTGTCGCACACCGCCTGCATACGATCGAGCGCTCAGATCAAATCGTCGTCCTCGATGGCGGACGAATCGTCGATCGTGGCACTCACGATGAACTGCTTGGACGTGATTCGGAATATGCTCGGATGCGTAGCGTCCAGAGAGGGGAGGAAACACGATGAAGGAACTACTAGGAGTCTTTCGGTTGATGGTGCATCAAAAACGCGATATCGCCTGGTCGATCTTCTTCGGTGTCCTCGCCGGGGTGACAGCGGTCGGTTTATTCGCAGCAAGTGGTTACCTGATTTCAAAGGCAGCCTTGTTGCCACCAATCCAGACACTCGCCGTCCTGATTGCCCTGCAAAAAATCTCGAGTCTGACGCGTGCTGTCAGTCGGTATGCGGAACGTTATTATTCGCACCGAGCGACGTTTACGATCCTCAGTGATATCCGGACGTCGTTCTACCGGAGACTCGAGCCGCTTGCACCCGGTATTTTCGGGAAGTACCGAAGTGGGGACTTACTTGCCCGAATCGTTGGGGACGTCGAGAGTCTGCAAAATACGTTTTTACGTGTCCTTTATCCACCGATCGTCTTGTTGCTCGTCTTCTTCTGTACGATCTTTTTCGTCAGTTTCTTCTCGTGGACGATTGCTGGGATTCTATTGCTTGGTCTGATTCTGACCGGTTTCTTGATTCCAGGTTGGTTCGCGTACCGCGAACAACGTTTCGCACGTTCGGTCCGTGTCCGACGCGGTGATCTGTCGACAGAAGTGACGGAGTTGTTCCAAGGCTATCGCGACTTAAAGATTTACCAGCAACTCGATCAAAAAGAACAGGACTTGAATGCCGTCGCAAAACGGTATGTCGAGGAAGAAAAACGGAATGGTTTACATGCTGTTTCGAACCTGGCCCTGAATACGATGGTGACGCTGATCATCTCTTGGCTCGTTCTGGGTGTCGGTGCCTATCTCGTCGCGAGTGGACAACTCGAAGGTGTATTCCTCGCTTTACTCGTCATGACATCGCTGACGGTCTTTGAGAATGCAGCACCGATGGCGATTTTACCAGGCTTTTTCGAAGATAGCCGGCATGCTGCGAAACGACTCGATGAAGTCGTGACCGAGCAAGAGGAGCCAACTTACGACACGTTCGTTCTCGATCAGGCACCATCCTTTGAAACGAACGCGTTGACGTTCACTTTCCCTGATGCACCGCGTCCGGTCTTACGTGACGTCACCGTCGCGATTCCTGCCGGCAAGAAGACGGCGATCGTCGGGGCGAGTGGCTCCGGGAAATCCACGTTACTTCAATTGATGCTACGGATGTATCCGACGGATGGATTAACGATTGCTGGTCAAGACAGTCAGACGGTTGATCCGGAAGGACTTTGGCAACACGCGAATGTTGTCTTGCAACAGAATCATTACTTTTATGGAACGCTTCGTGACAATCTATTGCTCGCGAACGAAGAAGCGGCGGACGAGGCAATGCGTCAAGCACTTGACGATGTTGGATTAACGACGTTTGAATTGAACGACCGTGTATTTGAAAAAGGCGAGAACTTGTCTGGAGGAGAAAAACAACGCTTAGCGATTGCCCGTGTGCTCTTGCGGGAAGCGTCGCTTTACTTGCTTGACGAACCGACGTCTTCCGTTGATGCTTTGACGGAACAGATGATTCTTACACGACTGTTTGAACGGGCAACGGATGCGACACTTGTCCTCGTTAGCCACCGATTAGCAGGTCTTGAAGCGATGGATCAAATCATCGTCATGGATCAAGGTCACGTCATCGAAGTCGGAACGTATGCCGAATTGATGGCGCGACAAGGAGCGTTCTATGAATTAAAACAAGTCGAACAGTCTGTGTTTGCTCCGATTGGATAATAAGTAGTAAAAGATAAAAGGTAATCAACAAATGTTTGACGAACAGAAGGTCGTTTTCCGAATGAAAAATCGGAAAGCGACCTTTTTTGTTAAATGGGAGAAGAAGCAGATTCATCTTTGACTCCTATAGGAAAAGAAAGCAAGGATGATACAAGCAGATAGTTTCTTACATCACACTACTTCTTCATGAAATAAGAAAGAGTCAAAAAGACATGACAGCCCACTTCTGAAATGGTAAAGTCTAGAAAAAAGTGTGGAGGGATTTCATGAATATTGAACAATCATCTATCGTCGTCGATCAAACGACCATTTCATATGATCATTTTCAAATGGGATCCAAACAAGTCTGCTTCTTGATTTCGGGAGCATCGTACCTATACGATCATCCTTACTTCTACTACAGCCGGATGGCACTACTAGCTCGAGGCATCGATGTCGTCTGTATTCACTATGTAACGGAAGAGCTTTTTTCGATGACGGACGCAGAATCGAATGCCTGTATGACACGCCGGGTCGACGCCGTCGTCTCAGAAGTGCTGGCGACACATCCATACGAAAACGTTCAGTTCATCGCAAAGTCGTTAGGAACGATTCCGCTAGCGGCATTACTTGCTAAGCCAAGTCTACAGACAGCACGCATCGTCTTCTTAACACCCGTTCTTGAAGCCGAAGTAGTCGAACAAATCGCCACCTCGTCGCAAACTGGACTCCTTGTCATCGGGACAGCTGATAAGTTTTATGATGAAGCGGCGCTTGAAACGTGTCGTACCTCGCAACTGACGATTGATGTCATCGAAGGAGCGAATCATTCCTTGGATCAAGGATTCGAGGTCAATCAATCACTTGCGGTTCTCGGACATATCGTTCGTCAAATCGAAGCGAGTTTATTTGAACCGCTCCATAAGTAAAAAATCCGTCCAGCAGAGAGTCTGCTGGACGGATTTTTTAGTATGGACGAAGTAAGGCACGAACGGGACTACCGTCGCCATCAACGAGCGGGAGCGGGACGGCGTTGAGGTGGTAATCACCAGGCGTGATCGCATCAAGGACGAGTCCTTCGAGGATATGGACTCCATGCTGCGCCAGTGCGTGATGGGCGGCCATTTCCTTACTATCGATTGCATCGACGCTTGGTAAGTCGAGACCAATCAGCGAAATCCCGAGTTCCCCAAGACGTTCAGCAAGACTTGGCGTCAAGACGGGAATCGTTTCTGGGAAAGTTGATTTGTCGATCCAACCATCCGTTTTAATGATCAAGCGCTGGACGTCATTTAGCTCAAAGCCATCTAAATCAGCGGCTGTGATTTCTGTACGACCTGGTAAGTAAATGACGCGCGCATGTCCGATATAGAGATCTGGATCAAGGTCGATGATTTTTTGTCCGGCATCGTCAAAATGAAACGGCGCGTCGACGTGGGTGCCGGTATGCAGACTCATCGTTACTTTACCGACATTGACGGAACCGGTGTCTGCCTTATTCCATGTCAGTGTCGCTTCAAATGGTGTATCGCCCGGCCACGTTGTGACGTGGCGATCAAGTGGTTGTGAAACATCAATCCATCGTGTCATCGCTGCATCCTCCTCATAATGTCGTGCGGACCGACCACAGTTCCGGGAAAAATCTGTGGTCAAGCACACGTCGTAGATAACTGACACCAGACGAACCGCCTGTTCCTGGCTTTTGTCCGATGATCCGTTCGACGGTACTCATATGGTTAAAGCGCCACATCTGTTGCTGGCTCCCGATATCGAGTAGTTTTTCACCGAGTTCATACAGATCCCAGTATTGTTCGACATCACGATAGACGGTCGCCCAAGCTGCTTCGACACTTTCATTCGGCGTCCAGTCCTGCGTGACATCACGCTCAAGGACGGATTCGTCGATGGGTAGCCCATGGCGCGCCATCGCCCGGATCGTTTCATCGTAGATGCTTGGTGTCTTCAAATCTTCCAGCAACATTGGATAGAGTGTTTCGTCATGCGCATAAACTTTTAGCATCTGCTCATTCTTGAAGCCGAGCGCGAATTCGATTTGGCGGTTTTGATACGACTGAAAACCGGATGAGTGACCAAGCGCGTCACGGAATTCAAGATATTCGGCAGGGGTCAAGGTCGACAAAACATTCCACGACTGAATTAGCTGGTGCTGAATCTTTGAGATGCGTGCGAGCATCTTAAACGATGATTCGAGATCATCGTTTGCGACGGCTTGCGTCGCTGCACGCATCTCATGCAGGATCAGCTTCATCCAGAGTTCGCTCGTCTGATGAATGATGATGAAAAGCATCTCATCATGATGCCCCGATAAGCGATGTTGACTCGAAAGCAATGGATCTAGTTGCAAATAATCCCCGTAGGACATATCTTTCTTAAAATCCGTTTGAATCGATGCTTCAATAGACGTAGGATCTGTCTTTGTCATTCCCGTTCATCCCCTTTATTGAATTAATTTAGTTTTCGTTTTTCAGCGGTCTGCGGTTGTTCCGGATGCGCCCGTTTCCAGAAGAAATAGGCGATCGATAAGAACACTAACCACGGTACACCAAACTTCAAGACGATTTGGAAATCCGTGAACCATGTCGTCAGTACGAGTGCGAATAACAACAATGCACCGAGGGCAGTCAGATACGGATAACCCATCATCCGGACCGGTAACGTCCGTCCACCTTCACGTTCCCATGCTTTACGGAAGTAGAGGTGGGAGATGAAAATCATGAACCACGTGAAAATTGCTCCGAACATCGATATCCCCATCATGAACGGATAAGAGACACTCGACTGGCTGCTGATGATCCCCGCGAGAAAAATCCCGAGCGTTGATACGGCGAGTGCGAAGAGTGGAACACCTTTTCGATTCAAACGACCAAATACTTTTGGCGCATACGTTGCTTTAGATAACGAATACATCATCCGTGTCGAAGCATACAGCTGACTGTTCATCGCAGACAGCGCCGCCGTCAGGATGATGAAGTTCATGATGCCGCCTGCATACGGAATCGATAGCATCTCCATTACTTTAACGAATGGACTTTGATCGACGCCGCCTGCTTGTTGCCACGGGACAATCATCAACATCAAAGCAATCGTGATGACATAAAACGTCGAGAGACGGAAGACTGTTGCTTTTAATGCTTTCGGTACAGCGACATCTGGGTCCTTCGCTTCACCGGCAGTTACGGCAATCAATTCCGTTCCGAGGAAGCTGAACAGAGAGATGAAGATTGCGATCCAGAGACCTGAAAAGCCGAACGGCATGAAACCACCGTCATTCGTGAAGTTTTGCGGACCAATCTCAGGACTTGGGCTACCGATGACCAAGTAGGCACCGAGCAAAATGAATAGCAAGATGGCACTGATTTTAATGACTGAGAACCAGTATTCGAAGGTTGCGAACGTATTGACTGTCGTGGCATTGATGTAAATCAACGCGGCAGCGAATACGAGAATCCAGACGACCCCGGGAACGTCCGGGAACCAGTATTTCATATAGATCGAAATCGCACTGACTTCAACGCCAATTGCAAGAACGTTTGCAATCCAGTACGAATAGCGGACGAGAAAACCCGCATATGGACTAATGTATCGTTCGGCAATCGTACCGAACGAGCCAGATGTCGGATGGGCGACCGTCATTTCAGCCAGACAGCCCATTAAAAGTAAGACGATGAAGGCACCGACTGCGTAACTGATCAAAACGCTCGGTCCGGCAAGCCCGATCGCGAGCCCACTTCCGAGGAAGAGACCAGTTCCGATCGCACAGCCCATTGCAATCATCGTAAGTTGACGTGTCTTGAGTTCACGCCGTAGTTCAGTAGGTTGTTCCATGGTGTACTCCTTAAGCAACGACTTCGCGTTCATTTGCGAAACGTTCGTATTCTTTATCTTCCATGATTCGTTTGAGTGTCGCGACGACGTCATAGACATCGGTAAACGTATTGTAGAGCGCGACGGGTGCTAGACGAACGATGTTCGGTGCTCGGAAATCGGGGATGATTCGATTTTCCTTGAGTGCTTTACAGATCCGTGCCGCTTCCGGGTGCTCGAGGCTGAGATGCGCCCCACGGCGTTTATCGTCGATCGGGTTTCCGATGACAAAACCGTACGGTGTGAGCTCCTGCTCGACAAGTTCCATCATGTACTGTGTCAGCGCGAGTGACTTCGTCCGGACGGCTTTGATACCGACTTCGTCAAACATCTCTAATGCACCGATTTGTGGAGCGAGACTTAAGACGTGTGGTGTCCCGATTTGGAATGCCCCGGCATGCGCCGCCGGTGTCATCGTGTGATCCATGTCGAACTGCTTATCCTTGCGTGAACCAAACCAGCCCGTCAGACCAGGCAACGTTCCGAAATGACGTTCGTGGACGAATAATCCACCGACCGTTCCAGGACCACCGTTCAAGTGTTTGTAATTACACCAGTAGGCAAAGTCGACATCCCAGTCATGGAAAGCGTGGGGAACAGCTCCGACAGAATGACAACCATCAAAACCAATCAGGATGCCACGGTCGTGTGCCGCTTTCGTCAAACGCTCCATATCGAGAATTTGTCCACTTCGGTAAAGTACCGCCGGCAAGACGATCAACGCGATATCGTCCGTCATCGCAGCGATGATGTCGTCTTCTTCTAAAAAGCGACCGTCACGACTTGCTACTTGGACGAGGTGTGTCTCCGGATCGAGTCCACGTAAGCGAAGTTGGCTTTGAAGGGCATAGATGTCCGACGGGAATGTCAGCGCATCCGCTAAAATCTTATCTCGTCCTTCCGTCGGTTGGAAGAATGTCGCGACGAGTTGGTGGAGATTGACGGTCGTCGAACCAGTGACCATGACTTCTTCTGCTTGTGCGCCGACGAGCGGAGCGTTGAGAGCAGCGAGACGTTCCGATAATTCGAACCAAGGATGACGTCCTTTCATCCAGCCATCGATCCCGAGTTCTTTCCAGTCTGATAGCGACTCGAGCAACGTCTTCTCGGCACGCTTCGATAATAAACCGAGCGAGTTTCCGTCCATATAGATACTACCCGGTTGCAGATAAAACTCATCACGATAAGCAGATAGTGCATCGTGCTCATCCCGAGCAACAGCATCGGTCCGTTTTGCTTGCAGTGTCATACGTCATCCTCCTCAAATGAATGCTCAATCAATTTTGACAAAAGCGTAGCAAACAAATTGACATTGTGTCAATATTATCGAATAGAGAAAACAAAAGGAGTGAAGGACATGTCATCTTCTCAACCAGAAAAAATCGATAAACGTCATCTGCGTACGGTGCGGACACGCGAGAAACTGTTGAGTGCGGCACGTGACGTCTTCTTAGAACAAGGGTTTCAAACGGCAACGATTTCACAAATCATTAAACAAGCTGGCGTCGGTTACGGAACCGCTTATGTCCATTTTGAAGGGAAAGATGAGCTACTCGTCGTTTTAATGGAAGATGTCATGAGCCGTTTCCATGCGATCGCGGAACGAACATTCGAACCGGCGACACCGATGGAGGCAAAGGAACGCATCGTGACCCAAGCAACGGATTTCTTACGTCTCGCGGAAGAAGAACGAGCGATGCTACGGATCGTCGAGCAAGCAATCGGCGTGTCTTACATCGTCCGTGCAAAATGGAAAGCGATTCGGGAACGGTTCATCGATCGGATCAGTCAGGATATCCAGTACGCGCAAGAGACAGGACTTGCACGGCAAGATGTCGACCCGAAACTCGTCGCCCGTGGTTGGTTCTTCGCGAACGAGATGTACTTATTCGAAGTCGTCCGTGAAGAGGCGACGGCCACGATTGAAGAGATTGCACACGTCTTAGCGACGATTTATACACAAGGACTCTACCGGATCGAGGATTGATGAACGGACGGGAAGGGAACGTTTCGAAGTAGAAGGGAGCGTGACCGGGATGGCGTTTGATTACGATCTCGATTTCAAGACGACGGATTTTCGTAAGGAGCCGGAAAAGTACCGGGTTGGACGCGGGGAGCAAGGGGTCTTACTCGTCGAACCTTATAAAAGTGAGATTTTGCCGCATTGGCGTTTTAAGACACCGGACATCGCGAAGGAATCGTCCGAGAAAATTTATGAGATGTATTTAGCTTATAAAGAAGACGGAGACTTCGTCGGCATGGATATGGCGCGGAAGTTCATTCAAATGGGACATACGCGCGCACGACGTTACGCGAACTATAAGGGTGGACGAAAATACAAAGATAAAGAGAAAAACGAATTGCACACACGCGAGATCGACGAAGAAAAAGCGAAATCCGCTGCGATCTTCCAAGAAAAATGGGATTTGATCCGGGTGGACGAAGAGTATTTAGCGTTAAAACGGGAACATCAAAAACAATACGGTTAAATGAATGGTCGCGATTCTCTAATAGAGGAATGGAGTAGGAGCGGTGCGAACAGGATCGAAAATTATTGTGGGAATCGTCATTGTTTTCGTACTAGCTTTAGTTTGGTGGCTCGCATCACCACTTTTTTTGAATGAATCAGTCGATGAAGGACTGCCGCCAGGTTCTTCGACAGTGAAACAAAAGGAGGAGGAAAGCATTCCCGAAACGTCACAACCTTCTCCGGAAGAAACAGAAACTGAATTATCAGGTACATTCATGAACGGTGAAAAAAATTACAAAACATCAGGGGACGTTAAGACGCTAACTGAAGACGATACGTTGTATCTGCGTTTTGAAGATTTTCAAACGACAAACGGTCCAGATTTGTTTGTGTATTTAGTAGAGCCTGGTGAAGATACAGCAGATGGAATTCGTCTCGGTGCTTTAAAAGGGAATCAAGGGAATCAGAACTATGTGATTCCAAAAGACGTAGATTTGACGAAACATAGCCGTGTCGTCATTTGGTGTCGTGCCTTTGATGCTGACTTTGGAACAGGTGATTTAAAAGCAAGGAACGAATGAAAAAGCAATGCACTTCCGAATAAAAAGTCGGAAGTGCATTGCTTTTTGATGTTAAGAAGTTTGTTCGACTTTTTTAATTAAACGCGATTGACGTTTTTGCCAGATGAACGATCCGATGAACGTCACGACGAGGAAGATCAGACCAAGTGCGAACGGATAGAGAATGTTGACGTCATACAGGATACCTGCAAGCGTCGGTCCGAGCACGTTCCCGATGCTCATGTAGGCGTTGTTCATTCCCATAGCAAAGCCTTGCTCATTACCAGCGAGCTTTGAAATCATTGTATTCAAGACAGGACGTAAAATTGACGTCGCAAGGAAGATGACAAGGGTAATTGCAAAGAATCCACCGTAACTTGATGTCAACAATGATAAGAAGAAACCAAGTGCCGCAATGAACAGGAACAGGTTCAAGACCTTTCCTTCTCCGAGACTACGTGACAGCTTATCGACGATGAAGATTTGAGCAATGACGCTGATGATGCCGGTCGACGTCACCATGATCGCGATGTCTTTCGGTGAAGCGCCGAATTGGTCGTCAACGAATAGACCAAGTACTGATTCGTATGCCATGAGACCAAAGCTCATAACGAGTGTAATGACGAGCGGGACGAAGTATGGTTTCTTAAACGACGTTCCGAGTTTCTTGAGCATCGACCCTTCATCGGGTGCCATCGCTGTTGCATCGTGTTGTTCGCTTTCTTGAAGCAACAAGACGCTGAACAAGACGGCTGCACCTGAGACGATCGCTGAGACGAGTAACGGCAATTTTAAGTCATACTCGGCAAGGAAACCACCGATTCCTGGACCGATGACGATTCCGAGTGACATCGCAGCCGAGACGTAACTGTTTCCTTTTGCGCGTTGATCCATCGTCGTGATGTCCGCGACGTAAGCAAAAATTGCTGGGATCAGGAGGGCAGCACCGGCACCACCAATTGCGCGCGAGATGTAGAGAACCGTGACGGAGTTTGAGAAATAGAAGACAAACATCGAGAGCGTCAAGCCGATCAATCCATAGATGATCATCTTGCGACGACCGTATTGGTCCGCCCATTTTCCGGCAATCGGTGACATGACGAGCTGTGCTCCGGCAAAAATCGCAATCATTAATCCAGCCGCCGTTCCCCCCTGTCCAATCGAAGCTAAGTAAGCGGGTAGAATCGGAATGATAATCCCGAAGCTCCCGACCGCAATAAACATATTGATCATGAGGACCGTTAATTTTTTTCGTTGATCCGCGTGCAAGGGGACCCCTTCTTTCGACCCGCTTTCTGTAGGCGGTTATTTGTTTCACCTTCATTATCTTAGATTCAAGCTAAAGGACCTGTCAATGTAGACGAGTCGAGGATTTGAAAAAGACCCCATCCCTCGAGTGGATAGAGTCTGTTCAGATTTATTGTTCTTTTTTTAATAACCATTTGATGTTCGGTGATAGCAACGGTCGGAAGATCGTCACGACGGGGCGACTCGACAGCAACCAGACGAATCCGGTAGCGAGCAAGAAGGACAGTCCAATCAGTAACAGTGGCGACTCCGTAATGGCTGGCGGAACCGAATCACGGAATAAACGGACGATGAACGAGTGAATCAAGTAGATCGCAAGTGTCTGGATGCCGATCTGGTCGAATCGATCTCCAAATGACCGATGCGGCACGAGCAACAAGACCGAGAAAATCATGATCGTACTGACGGCATAGA
Source organism: Exiguobacterium sp. U13-1 (assembly GCF_001750115.1). Taxonomy (NCBI): domain Bacteria; kingdom Bacillati; phylum Bacillota; class Bacilli; order Caryophanales; genus Exiguobacterium; species Exiguobacterium sp. U13-1. The sequence continues at coordinate 628,093 of NZ_CP015731.1, forward strand.
GGAACAGTTGAATTGCTGCTCCCTTCAGAAGCGAGACTTCAAATTCCCCGTAGGTGTCGCGGTAGAATAGCCAGACCGTATCAAATCCGTTTTTCGTCCAGACAATCATGAAGATGATAATCAAGAGAGAGACGATCAGACCGGTCAGTCGACCGATGGGTGCTGTCATCTGTTTTCGCCAGCCGGCGTCAGTTAACCAACCGCGCTCTTTGACGAGATAACCCATCAAGAAGAACGGATAAAAACTGACGACTTTTTGTAACGACAGGAAGTTCGTGATTGAATCTGGATTGGCATTGATCAATAAGGCAAACAAGATACTGACGATCAGCGGAAAACGCATCACCTGGAATGCGGGTGTGACGGTCTGCCAAATGATGATCCCGAGCAGGTACCAAAGCGTCCAATTCGGAACGAGCGGATGGAGTAATCCATCGAGCATCTCACTTAAGGAATCATCCTGCGTGTAGGACAAATAGATTTCGTGAATCGATTGCCAGATGAAATACAGGGCAACGAAGGCGAGGATCCGTTTAGGTCGAACTTGCTTGAAAAAGTAGCCGCTCATGAAGATAAAAGCGGGCATGTGCAACAGGTAAATGACGTTATACGCCATCCGGACGCTATCGTTTCCGGGTAAATCACGGAATGTCTCGATCAAGTGACCAAAGACGACCATGAAAATGAGTAAGACCTTATAGTTCCCAAGCCAATGATCGTACGTAGGGGTAGTCACTGGTTTGATAGGAGCAGTCATTTGTTCTCACCTAGCAGAATTTGATCAACGAACCGGGCACTCGATTTCCCGTCCTGATGTTCAAAGAAATATTCTGCGAATGCTTTGACGTTATGCATTTCAAAGTCTTTGTTTTTAATCCGTTCAATCAACTCTTCCGATGTTTTGACGATTGGACCCGGAACGAATTCCTCGAAGTCGTAATAGAAATCACGTTTTGAGATGTAGTCCTCAAGGTCATACGCGAAGAACAACATCGGTCGATTCAATAGGGAGAACTCGAAGCAAGTCGATGAGTAATCCGTAATCAAGATGTCTGAGACGAACAGCAACTCGTTGATTTCACGATGATCCGTCAGATCGAGGAAGAAGTCAGCGTAAACTTCAGGAATCTCCATCCGGCGGCGGATGAATGGATGCAGTTTCAGAACGAAGACGTACTCCTCATGAAGTGCTTCGTACAGCGCATCGAGATCAAGTTGATCAAAATCATAATAGGCACTCTTCGCACCATTTCCTCGGAACGTCGGCGCGAACATGATGACTTTCTTTTGTTTGAAAACTGGATATTCTTCATAGATACGTGCTTTCGCTTCCTCAATGAACGGTTGATCGAAGAACATATCCGTCCGTGGAATACCGGTCGCGATGACTTGATCTTCGCGTAAACCGAATCCTTCTGCGTAATGACGAGCGACATTATGGGAGCTGACGATGGCTTTCGTATAGTTCCGGTGACTAAGCGAGTTCGCGCTTGGACCACCTGGTTTTCCGAGGCGGCTGTAACCGAATGTCTTGAAGGCACCAACGGCATGCCAGACTTGAACCAGATCACTGCCTTTACGAATATTCAACGGATAGATCATCGGATAGAAGTCATCGACAAGAATCGTCTTTGCTGTCGCTAAGTGGTACGGCAACGTAAATTTATCGCGCCAATCGCGACGAGACTGAAGGTTCGGCTTGAAGAAGGTCTTCACATCGAGATCGAGATTGCGACGCTCGACCTCATCCAAGATATAAGCAAAGTTCCCACTGATATCACTCCGAGAATCCGAAGCGAGGATGACTTTATTCTCTTGGATCGGTTGCGTCCATTTCGTGACGTTATAAATCGCCTTAAAGGTAAAACGACGGAACTTGAACGCGCGCTTCTTCATATTCTTCTTCCACTTCTTATAGCGATCGATGACTTGGATTAGACGTTTCGATTCGCCTTTCTTCAGGGAATGGAAACCTAAAGAGTTGCTGTATTCCGAATACTGCACGACAAGTTCGTACTCGAGCAAGATCAAGGCGTTACTATGTTTTGTATCGACGCGGTAAGCGACTGGGATTAACGAACGCGTATCACCAAAAGGCGCTTCATGTAAAATCGTCTGCCCTTGAACGATGGCGAAGAACGCATCAAAATAGCCCATCGGTAATGGACGACCTGTCGTTGTGATGTGATTCAGGTTCAATTCGCCTGTAAAGAACTCTTCCGTCCAGTCTCTTTCGAACGGAAAGCGGCAAATGAACGTCCGTTTGTTTCGTTTATTACGGAAGACGATGGCACGTTCGAGAGGCACCAACGCTTCAGCAGGTTCGGACTGGATGTAATCATCGCCCGGCTCCTCAAGTTCAGGTTGCTGTTGCGATACAGGATTTTCAAATAACGTTTGTTCGGCACGCAAAAAATCAGTCAACCCGCTCAAACGTGCTTCGAAACGAAACGTCGTTCCGGCTAACTCCAAGTAGGTGACCTCAGCATGTAAAGTAGGCGCAAGTGTCTCTTCTGTCAAAACCATCTCTCCTCGCTCGAATAATTACATTACATTTACACAATAATGATAAAATTTTAAAATCCATGTGAACGTAGTATAGTGAAACTAGAAATCACCACTCATTATATCGTGAGACATTAAAATTGATAGGGATTTCTTTATTTTTTGTGTTTTTGTAAAATAACACTTCAACACAGACTGCATCATTACACATACCCTGAACGTTAGGGAGAGAAAACCGAAACACGATTATTTCATAAGGGAGGGAAGCAGGTCGTCTCGTTTGGAAGAAATAACGAGACACTGCGCCAGAAGATGATTTATGCAGCCATTTTAGCTGGAGGAAAAGGAACACGGATGGGGAATGTCGATCGACCGAAACAATTCTTATCGATCGGAGAACGTCCAATCATCGTCCATACAGTAGAAAAATTCCTATTACATGAGGAGTTTGACCGCATCATCATCGTCACACCGACTGCTTGGATTAACTATACGCGCGATATTTTGGAGAAATACATCGGAAAAGATGACCGCCTCGTCATTACACCGGGTGGACAGGATCGAAATGAATCGATCATGGCAGCCGTGAACTGGATCGAAGAGAAAAACGGTCTGTCTGAGGAAGATATCATCGTCACACACGACGCCGTCCGTCCGTTCTTGACGCACCGCATTATTAAAGAAAACATTGAAGCAGCACAAGAATTTGGCTCATGCGACACAGTCATTTCAGCAATCGATACGATCGTCGCTTCAACGAACGGTAAAACGATCACGGATATTCCGGTTCGTGATCAAATGTATCAAGGACAGACACCACAAAGTTTCCAGATCACGAAGTTGAAATCGCATTATGAGTCGCTTTCGACGGAAGAACGAGCGATTTTGACGGATGCGTGTAAGATCCTTCTTCTGAAAGGGGAAGATGTCGCGCTCGTCACGGGCGAACTGTTCAATATTAAAGTGACGACACCATACGACCTACGGATTGCGAATGCTATCTTGAAGGAGCGGATTCATCAATGATTAACCAAGTCTATCAACTCGTCGCCCCGCGTCAAATCGAAGTGACATATGATGAACGGTCATTGAATACCGATCGTGTCGTCGTGCGTCCCACGTATTTATCGATTTGTCACGCGGATCAACGCTACTTCACGGGTAGCCGTAGTGCGGAAGTATTGGCGAAAAAATTACCGATGGCCATGATTCATGAAGGCATCGGAAAAGTCGTGCATGATCCGAGTGGAACATTCAAGAAGGGAACACTCGTCGCGATGGTTCCAAATACACCGACGGAAGAAGATGACATCATCGGTGAAAACTATCTACGAACGAGTCGTTTCCGTTCGAGTGGATACGATGGCTATATGCAAGACTACGTGTTCTTAAAAGCAGACCGCCTTGTCGAGGTACCGGCTGATCTTGACCCTGAAGTCGCGGCATTCACTGAGCTCGTCAGTGTATCGGTCCATGCCTTGACTCGTTTCGAAAAGATTGCCCATCCTCGTCGAGAGACATTTGGAGTGTGGGGTGACGGGAACCTTGGCTTCATCACAGCACTTTTGCTACGTAAGTTGTATCCGGAAGCGAAATTACTCGTCTTTGGTAAAACTCAGTCGAAGCTTGACTATTTCTCGTTTGCAGACGAGACGTACCACATCGATCAGATTCCAGCCGATGTCTCCTTCAACCACGGTTTCGAATGTGTTGGGGGAATTGGCAGTCAATACGCGATTAATCAGATGATCGACTACATCATTCCGGAAGGCACGATGGCGTTACTCGGCGTATCAGAAGATTCCGTCGCGATCAACACACGGATGATTCTTGAAAAAGGACTTCGTGTCTACGGATCAAGTCGGAGTACACCGGCTGATTTCGCACGGACGATGGAGTTATACCAAACACATCCTGACATTCCAGCTTATTTATCGAACCTTGTCTCAGGTGTGTTCCAAATCCGACAAATCGAAGATATTCATAAAGCGTTTGAAAATGATTTGACGAACCGGTTCGGAAAGACGGTCATGGAATGGTGCATGTAACGATGTGCGCTAAAAAAGAGGAGAATCGTCTATGAAACAAAAAATTCGGTTATTGCAACGACGGACGGTCCACTATCTGCTTGCTATGACGTACTGGTTGACGAAACAGTTACCGATTCAACCGAAAAAAGTCGTCTTTGCGACGTATCGTTCCGATCGTCTTGTCGATAACTTTCGTGCCGTCTACGATGAACTAGAACGACGCGACTTAGGGTATGAATACGTTTTTTTGTTAAAGCGATTCCCTCAATCGTTGGCGGGGCAAATTCAATATGTCTTTCATATGATGCGAGCGACGTACGAATTAGCGACTGCTCGTTACTTCATCATCGATGATTATTATTACCCTGTATATGTGTCGTCCTTACGGGAAGGGACAGAAGTCATTCAGCTATGGCATGCCTGTGGAGCCTTTAAAAAGTTCGGCTATAGTGTGCTTGATAAATCCTATTCGCCGGATGATGATTATTTGAAGATGGTCCAGATTCACCGGAACTATAGCAAGGTCTATGTTTCCGGTGAAGCATGTATCGCACCATATGCGGATGCTTTCGGAATGGAGCAGAAACGGATCTACCCATTAGGGGTTCCACGGACGGATCAGCTATTGAACACAGCACGCCAAGCCCGTGTTCGAGAAAAGTTGTATGACCGATATCCAGAATGGCGCAAGAAACGAATCATCTTACTCGCGCCGACGTTCCGAGGAAATGGACAAACAACGGCACATTACGATCAAGAGCTCGATTTTGAGAAGTTCCGTCGTGAGCTTGGACCGGATACAGTCCTCTTGCTTCGCATGCACCCGTTTGTTCTCAATCCACCAGTCGTACCGGACGCGTATGCGGATCAAATCATTAACATGACAGACTATCCGGACATCAATGATCTGATGCAGATTGCGGATATTCTGATTACGGATTATTCGTCTGTCATCTTCGAGTTTGCCTTGTTGCAAAAGCCGATGATTTTCCTCGTCAACGATCTGCAGTCGTATAAAGCAGAACGCGATTTCTATTTCCCATATGAAACTTTTGTACCGGGACCAATCGTGTCGACGTTCGAAGACGTCATCGCTTGGATTAAACGTGGGCAATTCGATACACATAAAATTGAGACATTCGCGAATCAGTTCTTTACGTATCAGGACGGAGAAGCGACCAAACGAATCGTCGATCATATGTTATATGACACGATTCCAGAGGCGCCTGTCTATACGAAAACGCCAGTGTGAATACAGAAAAACGTTCCGATTGCGTCTCCGTTTGGGGAGAGAGACGTCATCGGAACGTTTTTATTTTTGAATTGGGGCTTGATTGGCGCGAGCAGGGGTAGCTCGCAGAATGCGCACCTCTTAAAAGTGCGTCAACTTGTCCTTTGCGGACGTTCTCGGTTTGACAGGTGGAACGATGGCAGGCCAACCGATTTGAATGACACCGAGAACGCGTTCGTTTTCAGAAGCGTCAACGAGTGAGGCATACTCTGGTGTGAACCAGTGTTTCCCGCTCTTCCAGCAACAACCAAGACCTCGTTCTGTTGCTACCAATTGCAGATTTTGAATCATCGCAGCTATTGCAAGTGTATCCTCTAGCTGTTGATCTGGTGTCCCTTGTACCTGACAAAGTACCGTTAAATAAACCGGGACTTCCCGTAATTTTTGTTCAGCCTGTTGACGTTGTTCAGACGTTTTCGTCTCGAATTGACCACGTGCTGTCAGCAATTCCATCAAGGCATCGACATACCGTGTTTGTCCGTCTTCGATTGCGAGAACAAAGCGCCAAGGCTCTCGTAATTTATGATTCGGGGCATAAATCGCCGTGTCGAGTAATGCTTCTACCAATTCGACCGGAACGGGTTGTTCCGTATAGGACCGGATCGACCGGCGTGTTTCAATCACTTGTTGGGCATGCATCCGTTTCATCTCCTCACTGAGTACTTTTTCACTATAAATGATAACGATTATCATTGTCAATGTTATTTGTCAGAAAACAAAAAAGACGATTCCCAAGAGGAAATCATCTTTCGTTAGATTCGGATTAAGAAGCTTTTCGTTCCTCGTCTTGATCTTGAGCAACAGTCGTTAGTTTCTTTTTCATAAGACGAATCCGGTATAGGGCAAATAGATAATGGGCGAAATAGATCGTAAAACCAAGGAAAATCGTCAGTGCTACATGAATTTGAACGCCGGGAACAGCATGAAGCTGAATGAAGAGCAAGACAGCCATTGCCATCGTATAAAGCACCATTTCCACCGATTGTGGCATGACGCGTTGACGTTTTAAGAAAAAGGAACGCATAAGTGGCAGGACGACGAGACTGACGAGACGATCAACCAGTCCGATGACGAGGACGCTGATCACCATCGCTAAACCATTTTCAAAAGCGATTAACCGTGGGAAGACAAGATAAGTGACGAGTAATAGTGGTCCAACTAATAAAAAGATTGAAATCGAGGCACGTGCGAATACGAAGAGCCCGTTGACACTTGTTAAAAAGGCACGAACGATCTTTTGTGACCAAGGGGATGGTCGACCAACTTGCCAAGCAAAACAACAAGCAAAGATGAACGCATAAAATTGCAGAAAGGCAACCATAAAGCATCTCCTTTAGATATGAAACTCATTGTCCCTAGTGTATCGATTTTAAGGCTGAAGTGCAAAGAAGAACTTTTCGTAAAGTATAAGAAAAGACCAGCTGATAGGACATCAACTGGTCTGTCGTCAATCAATCCAGATTCGGTTCTTTTTTTCCGTGCAAGAAGAAGGACAGAATCAGTGCAAGCGCAGATAAAACGGTCGCAATCCAGAACGCATCGGTGATCCCTTGGATTGTTGCTTGTTTCGTCAGCATCGTAAACCAACTCGTCGAAGCGGCTTGTGAGCTACCCAGCTGTTGTCCAAGATCGTTTAAATGTTGCGAAAGCGTTGGGTCGAGCGTCGTGAACTGATTCGCGTCGTCTGCCAAATGAGCCGTCGTTTGACGGGTCATGACGGTGACGAGAATCGCGGTTCCGATAGATCCAGCGACTTGACGGAGTGTGTTTTGCGTCGCGTTTCCGTGTGGGATCATCTTCATCGGTAAGGCATTCATACCGGCAGTCATGATCGGCATCATGATGAACGCCATACCGAATGACCGAAGCATGTAGATCCCCATGATGGAGTAATACGACGTATCCATGTTCAATTGCGTCAGTTCCCATGTTCCGTAGGTCATTAACGTCAAACCGAAGATGGCAAGTGGACGAATACCGAAACGGTCAAATAACCGACCGGCAATCGGTCCGGTGATTCCCATGATCAGTGATCCGGGTAAGAGGAGCAGACCGGAGTCGACCGGTGAAAAACCGCGAATGCTTTGAAGGTAAATCGGCAAAAGTAACATCCCGCCGAACAAAGCCATCGTGACGATGACGTTGATGAAGAGGGTGAACGAAAATTCCGGTACCTTTAACACACGAATATTCAACATCGGATCTTCCATCGACAGCTCACGCATCGCAAAAGCGGCAATTCCAATTAAGCCGATGACGATCGTGCTGATGACGATCGGGCTATCCCAGCCGTCATTCCCGGCTTCACTGAATCCGTAAAGGAGACTCCCGAATCCGATCGTACTGAATAAGACGCCCAGTGCATCAAAAGAAGGTTTCGAGAGGGGCTGTGTCAGTCGGAACCAGGCAGCACCAAGTAACAATGTCACTAATCCAAAGAACGACATCGCGTAAAACATGACGTGCCAATCATAGTTTTGGATGACATATCCCGTGATCGTAGGTCCGACAGCAGGAGCGAGAATCATCGCGATTCCAAGCATCCCCATGGCAGCTCCGCGCTTATGCGGTGGGAACAACGTCATGAAGACGTTTGATCCGAGTGGCATCAAAATACCAGCCCCCGCTGCCTGAACGACACGACCGATCATCATGACCGGGAAGTTCATTGCCATCGAACAAATGATGGATCCGAAGAAAAAGAGCGTCATCGAAGCGAGGAACAGCTGGCGGAACGTATAGCTTCGCATCAAAAAGGCACTGATCGGAATCAAAATCCCGTTGACGAGCATGAAGCCTGTCGTCAACCACTGGGCAGTGGAAGTCGATACGTTGAAATCATTGATTAGAACCGGTAACGCGACATTAATCAACGTTTGGTTCAAAATAGCAATGAACATACCGATTAGTAAGACCGTCAGTACTTTCGGAATACTGACGTTTTCAGTCGATACCTGTTTTGAAGGTGTTGCGACTGGTGGTGTCACGGTCATCGTCGGTTCCGTCTCGAGGGATTCCTCAAGTGTTGGTCCGTCAGTCGCCAGTGCCATGTCGGATGGGCGACTTCGACGGGCAATCCAGTTGACGCCGATGATGATCAGAATCGTGAACGCACTGTATCCGAACAAGAAGGTAGTAGACATGAACGTCCCTCCTTAATCCTTATGAATGCGGACGGTCACATTCATACCAGGTCGAATGTCGAGTGATTTTTCTTGCGAGAGTGATACTTTAACGGGAATGACTTGTGCGACTTTCGTGTAGTTCGCGTTTCCGTTTGAAGAAGGCATCATTGAGAACGTAGAAGCCGTCGTCATCCCGATTTGCTCGACTTCACCAGAAAGTGTCGTGTCCGGGTAGCTGTCGACATAGACATCTACTGTTTGTCCGACTTTGATTTCATCGATTTCTGTTTCTTCGATGTTCGCTGTGACCCAAAGGTCGTTTAAGTCAAATCCGTAAGCAAGTGGTGTACCTGCTGCGACGAAGCCATTCTTTGTCGCCATCGACTGAACGATTGTTGCTTTCGCAGGCATCGAAACAGAAAGATCTGTCGGTTTTTGTCCAGCTTGTGCAGTCATGATGTGACCAAGTGTTGCACCGCTGTCGAGCGATTCGCCTGTTTTTGCCGACCAGTCTGTTAATTTACCGGCGCTTGGACTCGCAATCGTTATCATTTTGCCATCGATTTTTGCATTGTCTGTTTTGACATAGCTCGTTGCTTGATCGTAATAGTAGTATCCGACAACACCACCACCAATCAAAACGATGAGTGTCACGATATTGATGATTAATAGTTTTTTCATACTCATGGGTGTGTTTGCATCCTTTCTTGTGTACAATCGATTCAAAAAAAGTACTCCTCTGGGGGGAGGAGTAATTAATATAGTTAATTATATGGATAGTTAGGTAACAAACAACCGACAATTTCCGACAAAATGTCGGAAAAATAGATGATAACGGATTCATTAATGAAAAGATGATGAAAAAGGAGTGAAATATGGATGAATGAGAGCCGTGATCCTCGACCAAAACGGTCACGTGACCGTATTACAATGGTATTATTTCGTTTACTGAAGACGCACAGCTTCTCAAGTATTACGGTCAAAATGTTGACGGATGGAGCCGGTGTGAACCGTTCGACCTTCTACGCACACTATACGGATAAGTATGATTTGCTTGACCAAATCGTTGAGGAGCAAATGAAGGCACTTGAACAAGCGATTCGGATCACCGGTACAGGAACTGCCTTTCCGACAGTCGAGCAGGTGAGTCGCTATTTTGCTCGGTTGTTCATTCATATCGAAGAAAATGAATTATTCTATCAGACGATGCTTGTTCAAGGACCGATCAAAACGTTCATCTCGCGCTTTCTCGATACGTTGAAAGAGAATTACCGACTAATGTTTCGACCGCAAATCACAGAAGAAGCTACGTTCGTCGATCGGGACTTATTATTAAACTATGTCATTGGTGGACAGTTGGGATTGTTGATTTCTTGGTTACGAAACGGTCGACCGTATTCATCAGAGTATATGGCAGAACAATTAAGTCGGATGATCGTCTTTGGAACAGTAGAAAGCATCGGTTTTCCTAAAGAGCCGGAATGAAGACGTAAAAAAAGACACTTCCCTACGGAAGTGTCCAGTCAGGTTAAGCTTGTCGGAATGCAAGTTCTTTCGTGTAGATCGTACTCCGATTCCGTCCGCTTTCTTTTGAGTAATACAACGCTTTATCTGCCTGTTGTAATGCTTCAAGTGACGTATGAGAACCACTAGAATGCGCGATTCCAAGCGAAATCGTGATTTGTAGATCAGGTACATCTGCTGTCGGGAACAGGTTACGTGCGACCGTCAGCCGAGCTAGTTCTGCGATTTTTTGCGCTTCTTTCGCCGAAGTACTTGGTAAGATGATTAAAAATTCTTCACCACCGTACCGTCCGACGAGGTCGTCTGGACGCGTCAAGGAAGCAAGAGTCATGCCGAGTTGGCGTAACACATCATCGCCCGCATCATGACCATATGTATCATTGACATGCTTGAAGAAATCGATATCGATGAGTACAAGCGAATAGCCTTGGTCGGTCGAACCGACAAGCGAAAGGGAGTCATCAAGACGACGACGATTGGCGAGCCCTGTCAATGCATCCGTCATGGCGAGTTTCTGCTGATACTGGATGTTTTCGAAGTGACGGCGTAATTCCGTTAGCAATCGAAAAGCGACAAAGCCAGCTAATAAATTAAAGAAGACGTACGCAATCGAGATTTTAAAGAATGTCGACCAGCTGTGCGTCAGGATGTAGATGGCGGGTAACGAATAGAGAATACCGACCAACACCATAAGCTGAAAATGACGCATCGAGACATGGACGAATCGACGAATGATTCCGATTGTCGTGATGAACAAGACGATGATCAGCGTAGATAAATAAAAACCTTCCATTTGATCAACTGGTGTTAAAAAGTAACGTGTCCCAATGATCATCGCACCCGCAACGATGGCGCTTGGAAAACCACCGAACAGCATGGCGATCGCGACGGGAACGATACGTAAATCAACACGGGCGACATCGATTTGGATCCCATTGAACATCAATAAAACCGCAATCAGACCACAGATCGCTCCGAGTATAAGTCGAATGCTCCATTTGGAGTTCAATGAAATACGCGGTTGATTTCGAAACGGTAAGAACAAGAGAGTAATCGTTGTAAACAGTAGACAAAAGTTAATGATGAATTGATTCATGATGGACAACAAATCCTCCCAACTCCCCCAGCTAACAGATTTCCATATATATACTTCCAGTATACTCAAGTAGATAACGGTTAGACAGAGGGAAATCTTTAGATAAAATAGAAAAAACGGTAGAAAATCTACCGTTTTTAAGAAGACGAAGTAAGTGTATCCTCATCCATCGTCTGTAAAATTTTATTAAAAACATGAACCATCGTTTCAAGCTCTTCTTCTGTCAATGTGCCGAAGCGATCTTGTAAATAGTTTTTCCGGACGATTTCGAGATCCCGAAATGCACGTTCACCGTCCTCCGTCAAAGCGAGGACGATTGAACGACGATCTTCCGTCGAACGTGTTCGGGTGACATATCCTTGTTTATACAGCTTATCCGTCAAAGCAGTGACTTGACTCGTCGCGAGCTCAAATTGTTCCGCAAGAAGCGTCGGGCGCTGAGGACCATTTTCTGAAAGGCTTCGTAAGATGAAAAACTCACTCCGGGTCGCCGTTCCTTCAAATAGCCGGTTAAGTTCACGTCGCAGGGTACGAAGAATGACACGCATTTGTTCCTCGAGTCGATAAGTTAGCAAATCACGTTCCTGTGGCATGCAAGCAGCATCCTTTCTCTCAGTGGACTTCTACCATTTAGTGTACTAAACATATCGGATTTTTACCATCGACTACCCCAGATTCGAAAAAGGCAATTGACAATTTCGTGGCGTTTTGTGTAATATGGCGTAGTAATAACTAACTTAATTCAGTTCTCACTCAACCAGTGGGATGGAGGTTGCAGTTCTTAAGAGTACGGTTACGGATGTCGTCAAGCGACAGATGAGGTGACCTGAAAGGAAGAATTGCCGAAATCAATCATCGCTTTGAAGATGATCGATTGGGATTAGATCAAATAGGTCTAATACTGTCACAAGTCGGGTATCACCTACTTGTGGAGAGCTATCTTTCACGACGGTAGAATGAGGCGCATCCATTTTATTATGTTGCGTTCTCATCTTCCATCTGGAAGATGAGGGCGCTTTTTGTTTTTTCATTCAAAAAGTGTCCTCTCAAAAATTTATTAAAGAGAGAAGCGAACGAAATGAACAATCTAGATGTGAAACAAACAACAGATTCGACAGCAGAAGGATTAAAACGTGGATTACAAGCCCGTCATATGTCAATGATCGCCATCGGTGGAGCGATCGGAACAGGACTCTTCATTGCGTCCGGTGCTTCCGTCGCAGCAGCAGGACCAGGTGGTGCGCTCCTATCGTATGCAATCGTTGGTCTGATGGTCTACTTCCTAATGACAAGTCTTGGTGAAATGGCAGCGTACATGCCGGTCGCTGGATCCTTCTCGACATATGGAACGAAATTCGTCGATCCATCATTCGGCTTTGCACTCGGCTGGAACTACTGGTACAACTGGGCAGTCACGATCGCAGTCGAGCTCGTCGCAGCACAAATCGTCATGACGTATTGGTTCCCGGATGTTCCTGGATTTTATTTCAGTGCCTTGTTCCTCTTACTCATGATTGGCTTGAACTACTTCTCCGTTAAAGGATTCGGGGAAGCGGAGTATTGGTTCGCGATGATTAAAGTCGTTACCGTCATCGTCTTCTTAGTCGTCGGTGTTGCGATGATTTTCGGTGTCTTTACATCGGAGCCACCGGTTGGCTTTAAAAACTTTGCTCTTGGCGATGCACCGTTCGTCGGTGGGATTCCTGCCGTCATCGGAATCATTCTTGTTGCTGGATTCAGTTTCCAAGGAACGGAGCTCGTCGGGATTGCCGCGGGTGAGTCAGAAGACCCGAAAAAGAACGTTCCTAAAGCAGTCAAACAAGTTTTCTGGCGTATCTTACTTTTCTACGTCTTCGCGATTTTCGTCATCGGAATGCTCATTCCGTATACGAGTCCGAACTTGGTTTCGAATGACATTACGGACGTAGCGGTTAGTCCGTTTACGCTCGTCTTTGAAAAAGCAGGTCTTGCGTTCTCAGCAGCACTCATGAACGCTGTCATCTTGACGTCTGTTCTATCTGCCGGAAACTCAGGCATGTATGCTTCGACACGGATGCTGTATACACTTGCGCGCCAAGGCGATGCACCGAAGTTATTCGCGAAAGTCTCGAAAAACGGTGTACCCCGTCACGCCTTGCTTGCAACAGGTGCAGTCGGTGCGCTCTGTTTCTTGACGTCGATGTTTGGTGGACAAGTCTACCTGTGGTTACTCAATGCTTCCGGGATGACAGGATTCATCGCATGGCTCGGGATTGCGATCAGTCACTATCGCTTCCGTAAAGGATTCGTTGCACAAGGTCACTCGTTGAAAGACTTACCATATGTTGCACCAGCGTTCCCGTTCGGTCCGCTGTTCGCATTCGGTCTTTGTTTCCTTGTCATCGTTGGTCAAAACTATGCCGCATTCCTCGCTGATCAAATCGATTGGGTTGGGATTGCTGCGACGTACGTCGGTATTCCATTGTTCCTTGCCTTCTGGTTAGGACATAAATTCAAAAACCGGACGTCGATCGTTCGTTATGACGAGATGGACTTCCCAGAACATCCGCGTCAATCGTAATGTGTGAACCACCTTCTATAATGAAGGTGGTTTTTTTATTTCTTTAAATGAAAACGTTTTCTAAAATATAGTTTTGGAAAAGTATAAAAAAGGAATCAATGAATACATATTACAAGAATAGAAAACATGAATGAAGAATAGGGGGGAGACGCATGACTACATCTGAATTATTTTTCACATTAGGTTCTGCAGCGTTTTTCATGTTGCTCGTTGCCTACATATCCTATCGATTGACGCGTGGGAAAACACAAGGCGTCGATGAATACTTCTTAGCGGGGCGAGGTCTAAGTGGCGTTTTCATTGCCGGATCATTACTACTGACGAATTTGTCGGCAGAACAGTTGATTGGACTCAATGGACAATCCTTCATGGGGAATATGTCGAGTATGGCATGGGAAGTTACGGCGGGATTTGCTGCAATCATCATGGCCATCTATCTGCTCCCGAAATTTCTCGGGCTAGGTATCTCGACATTACCGGAATACTTAAGTCACCGGTATGATGAGACGGTTCGCCGGATGACAGTCTTACTCTTTTTACTTGGATATATGTGTGTCACGATTCCTTCGATGCTTTATTCGGGTGGAATTGCTGTCTTGCAGCTGTTCGATGTTCCGGAATTATTTGGTCTCAGTTATACGCAATCCCTTTGGTTAGTCGTCTGGGTCGTTGGAATCATCGGAGCGATTTATGCAATTTTTGGAGGACTACGTGCGGTGGCTGTCTCCGATACCTTGAACGGGATTGGGCTTGTCTTCGTTGGATTCCTAGTTCCGGTGCTTGGCTTTATCGCGCTGGGTGACGGGAATTTGCTTCAAGGAATGAAGACGATTGCGACTGTGCAACCGGAGAAGCTGAACGCAATCGGAAGCTCAACCGATGCCGTTCCGTTCTTTTCGATTTTCACGGGCATCCTATTTGCGAACTTATTTTATTGGTCACTCAATCAATATGTCATTCAACGTGTGCTCGGGGCAAAAGATTTGAAGGAAGGACAGAAGGGCGTCTTGATGACAGGCTTCTTGAAGTTATTAGTTCCGATCTTCATGCTGATTCCTGGGATCATTGCCTATCACTTATATGGGAACACACTAACGAGCGGTGATCTATCATATCCTCGACTCATTACGGAGTTGTTGCCGGTCTCGCTGATGGGATTTTTCTTGGCTGTCTTACTCGGAGCTGTCTTCAGTTCGTTTAACTCGTTGCTCAACAGTATTGCGACACTTTTCGTACTCGATATCTATCAGCCGGTGTTTGCGAAAGAGGCGAGTGATGAACATTTGATTCGCGTCAGTAAATGGTTTGGAACGATCGTTGCCTTAATTTCTTTCGTCATTGCGCCGTTCTTGATGTACGCGCCGGACGGCTTATGGAGTTTGATCCGGCAATTCACAGGATTTTTCAACATTCCAATTCTCGTCATCGTATTAATGGGGATTTTCATGAAACGAATTCCGGCGATTGCGGCGAAAATCGTCATTGTCTTTCACGTGTTCGCGTATTACTTATTCGTCTTCGGTTTCAAACAACTGTTTGGCTGGGATCATGGCATTAGCTATATTCATGGATACGGTATTCTACTCGTGATTGAAGTGCTATTCATGGTATTCATGGGGTATCGTTACCCAGCCGTCCAGTCAAGAAAGGTCAATCGACGACAGTCTGTCGAGCTCACTCCATGGAAGTTCGCGATTCCAGTATCGATCCTATTATGTACATCAATCATTTGGACGTACGTTCTGTTTTCAAAGATCGGACTGGCTTCGACAGCAGGTGTCGTGTCGAGTTGGTTCTGGCCGGTCACGTTAGGACTTGTCATTGCGACGATCGTATTATGGCGTGTGTCGCTAAACGCTTGGGAGGCGAAGTACCGGACCTATCTCGAAGAAGAGTACCGTCAAGCCGAATAATCCTCTCGCAGAAGGCATGACATATCAGGTAAGATGAAAGAAAAACAGGAGGCGATCTTCGTGAATTACTGGTACCACTTTAAGCGTGCCTTCTTACCGATCGCATTATTGCTTGTGACGCTTGCCTTATACCAAATGATCTATCGTTTGAATAACATCTGGTATTCGCTTGGAGGACTTCTTCTTGTCTTTGCGGCGATTTATTTCGTCATGCGTCGTCTAAAAGCGAACCCAGAGGATTGAATGAGCAGGAAAGTCGAGTCCATTCTCTGAACGCGGTAAAATAGACACATACAGAGGAGGGGAAGATAGATGGCAAAAGCAATATTTGCAGGTGGTTGTTTCTGGTGCATGGTCAAGCCATTCCATAAATATGATGGTGTAGAGCAGGTCATTTCAGGATATACCGGTGGTCATACAGAGAACCCGACTTATAAAGAGGTCTGTTCGGAAACGACAGGTCACTTGGAGGCGGTTGAAGTCACGTACGATCCGTCCGTCATTACGTACGAAGAATTACTCGAGATCTTCTGGCGTCAAATCGACCCGACGGATGGCGGAGGTCAATTCAATGACCGTGGTGAATCATACCAACCGGCTATCTTTTATGTCGATGAAGCACAGCGTGAGGCAGCTGAACGTTCGAAAGCAGAGCTTGACGCATCAGGACGCTTCTCGCGTCCGGTCGCGGTAGAGATTCGTCCAGAAAAGCCGTTTTGGCCAGCCGAGGAATATCATCAAGATTATTATAAAAAAAATCCGTTCCGTTATCAGATGTATAGTGTCGGCTCAGGTCGCGCGAAATTCATCAAGGAAGCGTGGAAGGATCACGGTAAGGAAAAAGAACTGAAAGAACGTCTGACACCGATTCAGTATAAAGTCACACAAGAGAACGGGACGGAACCCGCTTTCCGTAACGAATACTGGGATGAAGAACGTCCAGGTCTTTATGTCGACATCGTCGATGGCACACCACTCTTCACATCGAAAGATAAGTTCCAGTCGAACTGTGGTTGGCCGAGCTTCGCTAAACCGATTTCAGAAGACAAGATGGAAGTCGAACTCGACACGAGTCACGGGATGACGCGGACGGAAGTGCGTTCTGCGAATGCAGATAGTCATCTCGGTCATATCTTCGATGATGGTCCGACCGAACTTGGCGGTCTTCGCTATTGTATCAACTCAGCAGCGTTACGATTTATTCCGCTTGAAGAGCTTGATTCGGCAGGATATGGGGAATATAAAAAACATTTCGAGTAACACGTAAGGAGCAGTCAAACGATTTCGTTTTGACTGCTCTTTTTTCAAATGGAAAGGAGAGAATCGAATGTTTCGACCCGTATATGAAGAGATTCGACAAATGACGATTGCGAAGGTACTTGATTTTTACGATCATGAAATTCGTCAGCTCGATGAGCAATCACGTCAGGAAAAGTACGACAAGATGAGCTTGAGTCCGTTTCGCTTTTTCCGTGGGAGTTCGCATCTGTTTTATTATGACGTGACGCGAATCCCCCTTGGTTTTGATACGTCTCGCGATAAACCGACGTGGATTCAGGGAGATCTTCATTTTGAGAATTTCGGTGTCCATGGCAATGCGAAGGGAGAGATCATCTACGACGTCAATGACTTTGATGAAGGATACTTAGGATCTTATTTATATGATTTGATTCGCATGGCGGTCTCCGTCCGGTTATTCGCTGAAGAGGCAGGATACGACCCGACTCCTGCGATTCGCAATTATGTCCTGGAATACTTACACGATTTAAAAAAGTACGCTCTCGGAAAAAATCCGAGTGATGTTTGTTTTACGCGAGAAAATACAAAAGGACCAATCAAAAAGTTGATCAAAAAAGCAGAAAAGAAACGTGAAGAATTAATGGGAGAGCGGACGGAACTGGTGGATGGCGTGAGACGTTTTTGTACATTACCAGATATGGCAGCGGTAGATGACGCGACAAGATCAGCAATCGAGTCTGCTTGGTCCTCCTATATCGAAACGATTGATGCCGAGGATCGTCGTGACGAATCGTTCTATACAATCAAGGATATCGTTCGTAAGCTAGACAGTGGAACGGCATCGATTGGTCTTGAGCGCTATTACATCCTGATTGAGGGCGAAGGCGGAGAAGATGATTTGATTCTTGAGATGAAACAAGCTCAAACTTCTGTCCCTTCATTGTTCCTTCCCGTCTATCGCCCGGAAGCAGAAACCGTTCATCAAGGACGCCGGATCATCACGTCCCAAAAAGCGATGCAGGCACATGAAGATCCATATCTTGGCTACCTGACGATTGGTCAAAAGGAATATTATGTACGTGAGCGCTCACCGTATAAGAAAAAGCTAAAAGCAAAGCACATCAAAAGTCAGGATGACCTCGAGAATGTGTTATGCATTCAAGGTCAAATCACCGCCAAAATCCATGCACGGGCGGATCAGGATGCGGGGATTACAGAAAAAATTTTAACGCATCATGCCGACGTTGAAATCATCCAAGCCATTGGTGTTTCGGACACCGCTTTTTTAGAGCAAATCGAGCGTTGGTCAGAAGCCTACGTGACACGAACAAAGCTGGATTACCAAGTGTTTTTGGAGTGGGTGAAGACCCGAAAAACAAATTAAAAATCTAACAAACTGAGGCTTGTCAGATGGATGTGTAACATGTGTTACACATCCATCTTTTTTGTACGGATTTTTTTGTTTAACGAATGAAAGCGTTCAACAAAATAGAAATAGGTATAATGACCTATATCAATTTATCAGAAAACTTCGTAAATTTTTGATTAAGTTCTTGCGGACGACTCGCTCCGTAGGACGAATCATAACAGGTACAGGGGGAAATACATCATGAGTTTGACGCGGAAAAAAGATGTTTCCGCTATGATTGCTGCAAGTAAACGAAACAGTGGACTTGCTCGAAATCTTGGCGCGATGGATTTAACGTTTTTAGGAATTGGCGCCATCATCGGAACCGGAATCTTCGTTTTGACGGGAACAGGAGCATTGACTGCAGGACCAGGACTTATCGTATCATTCATCTTATCTGCCATCGCCTGTGGTCTAGCCGCTCTTGCTTACGCTGAATTCGCATCAACGATTCCGGTCAGTGGATCCGTCTATACGTACACGTACGCAACGATGGGAGAGATATTCGCTTGGATCATCGGTTGGAACTTGATCCTCGAATATGGACTTGCCTCCAGTGCCGTTGCAGCAGGTTGGTCTGGGTACTTCCAGTCCTTACTCGCAGGATTCAACATCCATGTGCCAACAGCCTTATCAGCAGCTCCTGGAGCAGTCGAAGGAGCCAAGACATACTTCAACCTTCCAGCGTTCTTAATCCTCTTTGCCATTACGGCATTGTTGTCGATGGGAATCAAGGAAACGAAACGTGTCAACAACATCATGGTCGTCATCAAGGTTGCAGTCGTCATTCTCTTCATCGTTGTTGGTGTTGGCTACGTTGAGCCATCGAACTGGACACCGTTCACACCATTTGGTTGGGGAGGTGTCTTCTCAGGTGCCGCGATCGTCTTCTTCGCGTACATTGGTTTTGATGCCGTCACATCAGCAGCTGAAGAAGTCCGTGATCCGCAAAAGAACTTGCCACGCGGGATCATCGGTTCACTCGCTGTTTGTACAGTCCTTTACGTCATCGTCGCAGCCATCATGACAGGAATCGTACCGTACCAACAGTTCGCTGGTGTCGATCATCCAGTCTCACTTGCGATTCAAATGGCGGGTCAAAGCTGGGTAGCTGGATTCATCGATCTCGGTGCGATCCTCGGGATCACAACGGTCATTCTCGTCATGACTTACGGAATGGTGCGTCTTGCATTCGCCATCTCGCGTGACGGAATGTTCCCGAAAGTGTTCTCTGAAGTGCATCCGAAGTACCAAACACCATTCAAGGCGACTTGGATGATCGGACTGGGAAGCTCACTCGTTGCTGGTTTCGTTCCGCTCGATGTCATCGCAAACCTCGTCAACATGGGTACGCTCGCAGCATTCGTCTTGATCTCTGTCGCTGTCTTGATTCTTCGTAAGACACAGCCGGATCTCCCGCGTGCGTTCAAATGTCCAGGTATGCCATATGTGCCAATCGCAGCAATCGCTGCATGTCTCTTCTTGATGTTCAACTTGAAACTCGAGACATGGATTGCATTCGGAATCTGGCTTGCCATCGGTTTAGTTCTTTACTTTACGTTTGCACGTAAGAGTTCGAATTTACACCCAGGAAATATGCCGGCAGCGGAACTCGCTGCTTCGAAAGAAGAACAGTAACACACAAGAAGACCCGGTCGCCTGAAGGCGATCGGGTCTTTTGATGTTATGAAAGTGGAACAGGTCCTTTGACGCGGACCGCATCGAATTCACGACGAATACTTTCATTGGCTTTGGCTTCATCTTCTGCCGACCAGCCGAGTTCGCTACGCATTAAGGCGAGAACACCATCTGCGTACTGTTCAGCGTGAGGGAAATCAAAGAAGACGGCCGAGGCACGACGGTTCAAGAAGTCGCCGGGTTGCATGACGAGTTCAGCTTCTAATCCATATAGAAGGGCGCCGAACCAGTGTAACGGTAATTGATAACGAGCTGCCTCGTCGCCACGTGTCCGAATCAACTCGTAGACCCGTTCGACGTT
Organism: Exiguobacterium sp. U13-1; assembly: GCF_001750115.1. Classification (NCBI taxonomy): domain Bacteria; kingdom Bacillati; phylum Bacillota; class Bacilli; order Caryophanales; genus Exiguobacterium; species Exiguobacterium sp. U13-1. The sequence goes on from NZ_CP015731.1 coordinate 648,783, forward strand.
CGTACCGTAACGTTGGATGAGCCATGTCGCCTCATTCGGTGACAATCCAAGTGCTTCTCCTTTTGGTTGTTGTTCTTTCAAGTAGCGGGCAAATCCTTTACTTCCTTGTGGATGACCACCACCAAGCAAGATATCGTGCGTACGGGAAGCGAGGTAAATCCGATTTTCTTCTGTCTTGAATTGGTCTGCGACCATATCGATGATTCGTTCTGCCATCTTCCGGTACCCGGTCAACTTACCACCAGCGATTGACATCAGCCCGGATTTCGAGACGAAGATTTCATCTTTTCGGGACAGTTCACTCGGATCCTTTCCATCTTCATGAATGAGTGGACGAAGTCCGGACCATGTCGATTCAACGTGTTCAGGTCGTAACTCGACGTTGAACATTTGATTCGTCGCCTCTAAGATATAGTCCTGATCCTCGACAGTGACACCCGGCTCAAGAATATCTCCTTTATAATTCGTGTCGGTCGTTCCGACATAGGTTTTCCCTTCGCGTGGAATCGCAAAAATCATCCGACCATCTGGAACGTCGAAATAAACGGCTTGTTGGAGTGGGAAATGCGCTTGATCGATGACGAGATGAATCCCTTTCGTCAGGTGAAGTGATTTCCCAGCTTTCGAACCATCTTTTTCGCGTAGTTCGTCGACCCACGGACCAGTCGCATTGATGATTTTCTTTGCCCGAATCGTATATGTTTTGTCACTTAAGACGTCACGGACTTCGACACCGACAACTTTTCCATTGTGGTAGACGAGCGATTCAGCCTTCGTATAGTTGACGGCACGTCCACCGTAACCAACGGCTGCCTTTAGGACTTCGACTGTCAATCGGGCATCATCCGTTTTATATTCGACATAACGACCACCACCGACTAAGTGTTCCGAACGTAATAATGGCTCGTAACGTAATGTTTCTTCTTTACTGAGCATCGTCCGGCGTTCATTGCGTTTGACGCCTGCGAGCTGGTCATAGACGCGTAAGCCGATCGATGTTGAGAAGCTACCGAACGTTCCGCCTTCGACGAGTGGAAGCATCATCCACTCCGGCGTCGTCACGTGTGGGGCGTTCTCATACACGATGGCACGTTCTTTTCCGACTTCGGCAACAAGTTTGATCTCGAACTGCTTTAGATAGCGCAATCCACCATGGACGAGTTTCGTCGATCGGCTCGATGTCCCTTCGGCGAAGTCCTGCATCTCGATCAATCCTGTCCGCATGCCTCGACTTTGTGCGTCAAGCAAAATACCGGCTCCCGTGATACCGCCCCCGATGACGAGCACGTCTAAAAGTTCTTGTCCCATCTCTTCTAACCAAGCTGTCCGTTCTGTACTTGAAAACATCTTGTCTTCCCCCTGTTCGTCTGAATGGATAGTTAGTCTACTTCTATCCATGTACCCGATTTTGCACTCTTTTGAGCACGATCAATGATTTTCATGACGAGTTCAGCCTGTTTCGGAGAAACAGGTGGTGTTGTTCGCTTACGAATAGCTGGGACGAGATCGGTATAATAATCTCCAAATTGCCCGGAGACAAAAGGAAAGTCTTCAAGGAGTCCGTTTGCTTCAGCCAATTGATACGTCGCTCGTTTCGTATCGACTTCATCGACGAAATAGCTAGCCTTTGTCCCGTGTACCATTAGCGAAGGACCAACAGCCGGAACGATGGAACCGATGTGCAAAATAGCGCGTCGCGTGCCGAATGCTAAAATCAAATGTGTATAGTCATCAACGATCCCACCTTGCCGTTGGATCGTTTGATCACAAAAGACGCGATCTGGTACTGCATTGAAGGCGACAAGTGCTTGATCGATCAAGTGTGATCCAAGGTCATACAAGAGACCAGCACCGGGTACGTCCTGTTCGCGCCAACGATCCTCAACGTCTGGACGATAGCGATCATAATGCGCTTCGAACGTTTGGAGAGTGCCGAGACGGCCGGATTCGAGTAAGGTCATCAGCGTTCGAAAGTCCTTCGTATACCGACGATTATGATAAACTGTCAGTAACCGATCGTGTACACGTGCTAGTTCTGTCAACGTTTCGGCTTCTTCGAGCGTGACAGTGAACGGTTTCTCGACGAGTACATCACAGCCCGATAGCAAAGCGAGGCGCGCAAGTGGATAATGTAGCTCATTTGCTGTCGCGATGACGACTAAATCGATCTGTTCTTTAGCGAGCAGGGCTTCAAGTGTCGAATAAACAGGTAGCGTCGCGTCATAAGCAGCGACTGCTTCCGGACGACTCGACTGAACAGCGACTAACTGATAATCAGGTGCGTGTAAATAAGGAGCATGTAAATGTTCACCGGCAATACCAAAACCAACTAAAGCGGTACGAATCATGGAAAACACATCCCTTTCAAGTTCATACCCTCAATCTACCATAAGGAGGAATACAAGATGATTACGGAACAACACATCATTGAAAAGATGCGTCAAGCGATGCAACGCATTGAGCAAACGACAGGAGCCGCCCAGAAAGAGCAGATTGCAGCGATGAAGGCGTACTGTGAACTATTACTTGAATCTGAGGCGACATCAAGTTCAACGATATCGCTACCTACGTCAACACCTCAGGCAACACCAACAGTCGATCCGATGTTAGCGCGCTTCATGGGTGTTTCGCAGGATAAAGAAGAAAAAGGCACTTCCTTGCTCGATTTTTGAATGAAATGACGCGATTCAGGGAATAACCATCACAGTTGAAATGAGAAGGGGAGATACGTCATGAAAACAGTAATCGTCATTGGAGCAGGACCAGGGAATGGATATGAGATCAGCAAACGATTCGGACAAGAAGGCTTTCAAGTCGTTTGTGCGGCGCGGACACAAGAAACACTCGCAGCCGTCATCACGGAACTAAAAGAAGCGGGTGTGGAAGCGGTCGGAGTGGAATGTGATGCTTCTCGAAAAGCCGATATCGCATCACTCATCGAATGGACAGAGGAGCAGTACGGACAAGTTGATGTCTTAGTCTATAATGCTTCGATTTTACATCAAGCGTCTGTCCTTGAAGTCTCAGCAGAACAGATTACGAAAGAGTTCGAAATCGATGTGCTCGGTGCACTGCATGCCGCACAACTCGTTGCTCCGTCGATGCAAGAACGGAAAGACGGCGCGATCCTGATTACTGGAGGCGGCGCTGCGATGCAAGCGATCAAATCGTTGCCAGGGCTTTCAATCGGGAAGGCAGGCGTTCGACAAGTGACGCATATGTTACATGATACATTGAAGGAAGACGGTGTCTACGTCGGAACTGTCACGATTGCCGGAGAAGTGAAGCGTGGCACGGCACTTGATCCAAAAAATGTAGCGGAAGCGTTCTATCAACTTTATACGAACCGAAATGAAGTCGAAACGGTTCTATCAGCAGACTAACGAATAACCAAGATAGCATATGCGGGTTCGGGCTTTGACCGGATCCGTATTTTCATGGAAAGGAGCGAAACAAAAGTGAGACGATACGCCATGATGAGTCTACTTTTTCTATTCGTTCTCATCGGTTGTGCACCAGAAGAAACTGATGTGCTTGGCATCAAACAACCGGATGACGAAAAGGTCACGAAGGCGACGGTCGAGCGCGTCATCGATGGGGATACGTTAAAAGTAAAGTTGGCGGATGGAAAAACGGAGGACGTTCGTCTACTCCTTGTCGATACACCAGAAACCGTCAAACCGGATACACCGGTTCAACCATATGGAACGGAAGCGTCAGCGTTTACGAAAGAGACCTTACCGAGCGGAACAGCTATTCGGGTCGAGCGTGATCATTCCCGGACCGATCGATACGGAAGATTACTCGCATACGTCTGGTACGGTGATAAGATGTTGAATCAGGAGTTACTTCGAAAAGGGCTCGCACGTGTAGCGTTCGTCTATGAGCCGGATACACGTTATGTCGATATGTTCGAACAGATCGAACAGGAAGCCAAGCAGTCGAAGAAAAAGATTTGGGAGCACGATGGCTACGTCACAAATCGTGGCTTTGACGCTCAAGCGATTACAGAAACGAAATCCTGCGAAATCAAAGGCAACATCAATCGGTCAGGTAAAAAAATCTACCATGTACCGGGAGGGCAGTCCTACGATGAAGTGAAGCCGGAGCAACGGTTCTGTACGGAAAAAGAAGCAGAAGAAGCCGGATTCGTCCGCGCTACACGCTAATGAATGCAAACAAAAAGCCATCTACCGATGGCTTTTTGTTTATTCTACAGGTGGTGAGGGAGATTGATACTGTTGTACTTTATCATCTTCATCAAAGGAGATCGTGACATCGGTGACCCCTTTAAGAATTCGAATTTGCAGTTCAAGCCGGTCCTTGATGTCGTCCGCTTGGGCAATCGTTAAGTTAGGATCCACTTCAATCTCTGTCTCGACATGGAAGTGATCCCCTTCCTTGATGACTTCAAGTTTTTCGATATCCCGAACGGCCTCATCACGTAAGAGAATTTCACCAATTTTAGCAGTCAGTACTTCATCAATTTCACCGAGCGCACCGGCAGCGTTTTGAATAAAGACATTATAAACGACGTAAAACATCATCAGACCAATCAAAATCGATGCAATGCCCTCTGCTTGATAAAACGATGTGTAGTGTGAAATCAGAACGGCGATGATTGCGATGATACCACCGAGAGTCGCAACAAGATCTTCCATGAAGACAAGACGTGTAGCTGGTTTTGCCTGCCCAAGATGGGTGAAGCTTTGACCAACAAGTGTCAACCCTCTAGACTTAAGCCCGGTTTCATGAGCAATCTCGATCATCGCTTTATAAAAGACGCCGACTTCGAGTACAACACCAATTCCAAGTGCCGTCAAAATAATCCAAAGCCCAGTCGTCTCTTCGCCAGGACCATGTGTGATATGCAAGATGCCTTCCCGGATCGTCTCATACGCAAGCAACGCGACGACGATGATTGCAGCCAGTAACACGAGGTTAACAAGGCGACCGAATCCGTTCGGAAACCGTTTCGTCGGTGCTTTTTTACTGAGAGCAGAACCGATATAGACGAAAAACTGATTCGCCGCATCACCGATTGTATGCATCATTTCGGCAAACATCGCTACATTCCCAGTCAAGATATAAGCGACGAACTTGATGATAGCAATGATTGTATTGACGACAGCAGCAGCAAGGGCTGACTTATTGCCGCGACGGATCAATGAGAAAAAAGTGGCCATGAGCGGTTCTCTCCTTGTCTATTCAAAATAGGTTAACCGCGTCCTGCTTGGAAAGACGGATAAAGTGTCATCCCACCGTCCGCAAAGAGTGTGATCCCTGTGACATAACTTGCTTCGTCTGACGCAAGCCATGCGGCAACGGCAGAAATCTCTTCTGGTTTCCCGATGTTGCCCATTGGGATCATGCTCTCGACTTCTTTTCGTTGTTCTGGATCTTCGAATTTTTCAGCATTGATCGGTGTATTAATCGCACCAGGTCCAATCGCATTGACCCGAATGCCTTTTGGTGCATATTCCATCGCAAGAGTTTGTGTCATCAATTTGACGCCACCTTTACTCGCAGCGTAGTGGACGAACGTTGGCCATGGAATGATTTCATGAACACTCGACATGTTGATGATGCTACCTTTGACATCGTGTTCGACGAAGTACTTCAGTGCTTCACGCGCACCGAGGAATGCACCTGTTAAGTTGACGTCGATGACTTTTTGCCAGTCTTCGAGTGACATTTCATGAGATGCTGACGGCATCTCGATTCCCGCGTTATTGACGAAAACATCCAACTGACCAAAGTGTGCGACAGTCTCTTTGACGAGGTTGATCATATCGTCTTCCTTCGAGACATCTCCTTGGACGATCAGGGCTTCTCCACCCTGTTCTTTAATCGATTCAGCGATTTTCTTCGCTTCTTCCGGGTGACTGCGGTAGTTGATGACGACACGCATGCCTTCTTCTGCATAGCGGCGAACGACAGCTTCACCGATTCCCATTGATCCACCTGTTACGATGGCGACTTTTCCTTTTAAACTTTCATACATGATGCTTCACTCCTTCATTATTGTTTCGTAAATCCAATCATGATTCCGCCGGCAACGACTAAAATACAACCGATGATGACAAAGGTCATCTCTTTCTTTGTCTTCGTTTCTTTCAGTAAGAGGACACCGCCAATCGTTGAGATGACGACCCCTGTTTGGGAGAGGGAGAAGCTCGTCGCGACCCCGACTTTTGCCGTCGCAAACAGTAAAGCGACGTTCCCGACAGCCCACATGAGTCCACCAACCGTATTGCCGGCTGTTTTTTTCGTGAAGAGATCTCCTTCTCGTAAAGAAAGAAGAATCGCACTCACGACCATCCCGACAGCTTGTGGTAAGACTGCTTCCCAGCCATTGATATCGAACCAACGGGCAATGACGACGTAGCCGACATACCCGACAGTCGAGATGAGGAGGAGCGTCAGACCTTTTCCTATATTCTCATCTTCTTTACTCTTATCTTCCTTGTAAGACGTGAAAGCTGCTCCGGCAATGATCAATACAAGGGCACTGATTCCGAGAATCAACGCAGTTGTCGTTGACCACTCTCCGAAAGCGAGAACACCGAACAATGATGTTCCGACGAGTTGCATTCCTGTTGAGATTGGCATCGTCTTTGAGACACCCATCTGACGAAAGGCAGCAAACTGATTTTTTTGACCGAGCGCCCAGAAAGCACCAGAAAAGAATCCGGCGACCCAAGCAGTCGTCGACAGCTCTGGGCTGACAAAAAAGAAGGTGACGATCGCGAAAAGCAACGCACCCAGAGTCGTACCGATAATTTGTTGCGCCGTTGAACCTCCGATTTTCGAGACGACGAGCGGCAACGATCCCCACATCAATGCAGGAACGATGGCAATTAAAATATCAATCAAGTGTTTCACCTCTCCTTACTATTATCTCTCTACTTGAAGCTGTACCCCGCGAGACGCGAGGAAAAACCTCGAAGCGCGAAGAAGAGTTATTCTGAAATAAAAAAACGCCCACCGAAGTGAACGTTTACTGGTATTTCGTTTATCGGAACGGTTCGTCAGCAATCCGAACGATTTGTCGTCCGATTCGGCGACCATTCCATAAAGCGATGACCGCAATCGTCAAGGAAATCCCCATGACATCGTACTGCGTAAAATAATAGCCGAGATAACTAAAAGGTAGGCTGATGATTCCGACGAGTGAACTCGTCCACTGCCGGATTTTGAGTGATTCGATGTTCGCGACGCGAGAGAACTTTTGTTGCTCCATGATCCGCCAACGCGTCGGTTCGCTGAGAGCGTCGTTGACAAGGCGCGGGAAGGCAAGCAATCGCGCACCGTAGGATCCGGCAATCTGTAGGTAACGGTTTTGGTTTTTCCCTTCGTCATCGAGCCAACGTCGAACCATTGGCTTGGCTAACTCGAGTAGATTGATTTGTGGTGAAAGAATCTGAAGGATCCCAAGAATCGTCGAGGCAGCACGACCGAAGAACGCGAACTCGGCAGGAAGCTGGATCGGTTCGTTTCGGACGAGCAATTCGATATCGGATAAGACCTTCTCAATCAGCTTCGTATCGACGTTTTCCATATCACTCTCGAGATAAAACGTGACCGCTTTTTCAATCGCTTGTCGGATGTTTTGCTTATTCGCATTCGGCAACAGGAATCGTAAATCTTCTAAACCATCGACGATCGCATCGTAATCCAAGGTGACGAAAGATTGGAGGATTCGTTGAATCGCCCGCATGTCATCAGGCGTCGTCGCTCCAATCATTCCGAAATCTAGCAAAACAATTTTGCCATCAGACTGGACAAGGACGTTACCTGGGTGTGGATCGGCGTGAAATTTCCCACCGAACAGTAATTGCTCACCAGCGTTTAAGAATAAATTACGCGCTAGTTCGTCACGGTCAATCTGATGTTCTGCTAAATAATCGAGGTCGGTGATACGTGTCCCGTCAATCCATTCCATGACGAGCACCCGATTCGTACAATGTTCTTCATAATAACTCGGAATATAGATGACAGGATTCGTCTCGTACATCTTTTTAAAGTAGAGACCGTTTTTTAATTCAGTTCGGTAATTCAATTCATCACCAATGACGAAGACCATTTGGCGGTACAGACTTTGTAGATCAGTCGATTTGTTTAATGACGTCCGACGTAACATGGCGATGACGATGCGCATGGCACGGAAATCGGTCTTGATGATTTGTTCGATATTCGGTCGCTGGACTTTGATCGCGACTTTTTTACCGTTTGATTTTAAGGTTCCGCTGTACACCTCACCAATCGAGGCAGAAGCGACAGGACGGGGACTGATGTCCGAGATGATCTCTTCAATCGGCATGCCCCAATCTTCTTCGATGATCTTTCGTGACTCTCCGAGTTTACTTGAAGGTACTTTATCGACCAGTTCGGTCAGTTCCATCAAGACGGATGGTGGGAACAAATCGGCTCGAATCGATAAGAACTGGCCGAGCTTGATCAGTAATCCTTCTAGCCGTAATGCTTTTTTCTTATAGTCACGCGCAATCCGGATCATGATGCGCTCAAACTCTTCGTTGTTCGTACCTGGCCGGTTTTTCCGGGTGAATCGATAGATCGTAAAAATGTAACGTGCGAACATCGTCACGATGACGACGATGCGATAAAGCGCCCAACGTTTCATACGGTCACCTAGCTTCCTGTACAGTTTGTTTCAGTATAGGTTACTTTACCTAAAAACGTCACTCGCAAACGGTCGAAACGGTGACAGAAAATTAATGCTTTACGGAAACTAAAAAGAGAGTATAGTAAGTATTGGAATTTCTTTGTAGAAAGGTGAAATGTGTGCATGTCCTGGGACTTATTGAATATCATCGGCACGGTCGCTTTTGCGATGAGTGGTGCGATTGTTGCGATGGAAGAAAAATATGATTTATTCGGTGTTTGGTTACTCGCTTTGATCACAGCATTCGGTGGTGGTGCCATTCGTAATTTACTGATTGGTGTACCGGTATCCGCTCTCTGGTCGCAAGGTGGTCTCTTTTTAGTCGCGATTCTTGTTGCGTTGTTGATCTTCATGTTACCCCAGTTGTTTTTGCCGCACTGGACACGTTGGGGCGTCCTCGCGGATGCACTCGGATTATCTGCGTTTGCGATTCAAGGTGCTTTGATGGCGACAGCAAAAGGACTGCCACTATCGGCGACGATTTCGGCTGCTGTGCTGACTGGTGTTGGTGGTGGAGTGATTCGGGATTTACTCGCAGGTCGGAAACCACTCGTCTTGCATAAAGAAATTTATGCGATGTGGGCCGTCATGGCAGCTCTCGTGATTGATCGCTTCCAATTGACGAATCCTCTACATTTGTTCACATTGCTTGGACTCATCACGGTTTTACGTATGCTATCGTATTATTATGAATGGAATTTACCAGCACGACGGTTAGGGGGAGAATAAGCATGAAAGTTTTCATTATGATTGGCGCGATCTCGATGATGTTATCGGTCGCACTAGGTGCATTCGGTGCACACGCTTTGAAAGATATGCTAACGGAACGGATGCTCGCGAACTGGCAGACAGGCGTACTTTACCAGATGGTACACTCGCTCGGCATCCTAGCACTCGGGGGACTCTTATTGAAAACATCGATTCCTCAATGGTCGTTAGCTGCTTGGCTGATGCTTGCCGGTATCGTTTTCTTCTCCGGTAGTCTGTACGTCATGGCATTGACGAATGTGACGAAACTTGGAGCGATCACACCAATCGGTGGTGTCTTATTCATCGCAGCATGGATTTTTGTCGCAATCGGCGCATACAAAGGGTTATGAGGATAAACCGTTTTTCTTCAGTTGATCTGAAGAAAAACGGTTTTTTTTCATACGAAAAACGCCTACTCAGTTCAGAGTAGGCGAAGGTATCAAAACGGACTCACCGTTTTGTCGTTTGTGTTTTGTTTAGCTTCGATAATGCTTGCTCATAGCGATCCAGTACACGATCTGCAACCGGTTTCAGCTCTTTTGAAAGCACAGCGAATTGCAATTCACGCGATCGTGTCGATCGGTTCATAGCATTCCCCATGGTAATTCCTCCTTACGTAATCAACCTACTATTTTATAGCCTGTTTTGTAGCCGCAAGGAGTATATTCCCATGAGATATTTCAATCAAACGTCATTCAACACATTAAAGTGCAAAATGAGTATTTAATTGTTCACTTTCGAGACGGTTCCCGATGAAGAACTCACCAAACTCACCGTACTTCGCGCTGACTTCGTCAAAACGCATTTCATAGACGATTTTCTTGAACTGGAGAATGTCGTCTGAGAAGAGCGTGACGCCCCATTCCCAATCGTCAAATCCAGTTGATCCACCGATGATTTGCTGAATTTTCCCAGCATAACTCCGACCAATCATACCATGACGATACATGAGCTCTTTACGTTTCTCCATTGAGAGCGTGTACCAGTTGTCGCCATCGCGACGCGACTTGCTCATCGGGTAGAAGCAGATGTGCTTCGCTTGCGGCAAGATTGGATAGAGACGATCACGCACGTAAGGGTTCTCGTATGGGTTTCCTTCCCCTGAACCACGGTACGTACCGAGTTCGACGACAGAAACGTAAGAATACGTCGGGATCAAGTAATCATAGAGATCGAGTTTTTGCATTTTGACTTCGACGTCTTGGATTTGTTCCATCGTTGGACGAAGAACCATCAAGACGAGATCGGCTTTTTGACCGATGATCGTATAAAGTGCATGGCTTCCGTCTTTTGTCGCTTCGACACCAGAAAGCTCTGAGAGGAAGGCTTGGAACTCTTCAATCATGCGCGCGCGGTCTGTTGCGTCGACTTGTTTTAAGCGTGACCAATCGATCCGGCGGAAATCATGTAATGTATACCAGCCGTCGAGTGTTTCAGCGGCTTGTTGCGTAGCAGTCGGTTCAGATGTTTGATGTTGCATGGGATGACCTCCTGAGTCTGAAATAAGTTGTCTTTTTCCATATCCTATCTTATCACATTCTATTGAAACGCTTCGCCCGAAAATGTCTTTGTCCATGAGATCGTAACACATGAAAAAAGCAGAGAGTGGGTAAAAGGGGAAGTGGAGATTACGTTGCTTGGAAATAGTCTCTGTACCATTCTTGAAAATGACTGTAATAGTCGGTGAATATGGCTTCAGTGCTTTTGTTAGATAACTTTTTTGCAAATTGTTTTAACAACGATTGAGAACTGTGTATAATAAACGATGGAAAAGAAAATCGATCAAATCGACGACGTCGTGTTTACCTAAAAAGGAGAGAAACTCATGCAACTATTCGATATGTTAGAACAAAAGATTAAAGCGCACCAACCGAAAATCGTCTTCCCAGAAGGAATTGACGCGCGTGTTCTTGGCGCAGCTGTCCGTTTGAAGAAAGACGGTCTCGTCACACCGGTCGTCATCGGACCACGTGTACAAATCGAAGAAACAGCAGCAGCGAACGGAATCGATGTCACGGGACTTGATACGATTGATCCTGCTTCTTACGCTGGAATCGATGAGCTCGTCGCATCGTTCGTTGAGCGTCGTAAAGGGAAAGCAACAGAAGAGCAAGCACGTGCTGTCATCTTAAAAGACGTGAACACGTTCGGTACGATGCTCGTTCACACAGGGCAAGCAGAAGGTCTTGTATCGGGGGCCATGCACGCAACAGGCGATACAGTTCGTCCAGCACTTCAAATCATCAAGATGCAAGAAGGCTATAAAAAAACATCAGGCGTCTTCATCATGGTACGTGACGATGAGCAATACGTCTTCGCAGACTGCGCAATCAACATCGCACCAGATGCGAACGATCTAGCAGAGAACGCAATTGCATCTGCGAAAACAGCGAAAACATTCGGTATCGATCCGAAAGTGGCATTGCTCAGCTTCTCGACAAAAGGTTCAGCAAAATCACCAGAGACAGAGCGTGTCGTTGAAGCAACTCGCATTGCTAAAGAACGTGCACCAGAGCTTGCAATCGATGGCGAACTCCAATTCGATGCAGCATTCGTTCCAAGCGTCGCGAAATCAAAAGCACCAGAATCAGATGTCGCAGGTCAAGCGAACGTCTTCATCTTCCCAAGTCTTGAAGCTGGAAACATTGGCTACAAAATCGCACAACGTCTTGGTGGATTCGAAGCAATCGGTCCGATCCTTCAAGGGTTGAACAAACCGGTCAACGATCTTTCACGCGGTTGTAACGAAGAGGATGTCTACAAACTCGCGATCATCACGGCAGCGCAAGCAGTCGAAGAACGCCAAGCCTAAGCACGGTGTGAAAAAGTCTTTACTTTTTCGCTAAACCCCGTACAATGGTACACATCACGAAAATCACGAAACGTAAACGTATAGCAACGCTCGTATAATAGTGGGAATTGGCCCACGAGTCTCTACCGGATCGCCGTAACGGTCCGACTACGGGTGGTGAGTTACTGCTCTCTTTTTTGGCGTACAGTGGCTGCCCCCGGGTAGCGGCTGTACGTTTTTTCGTTTTTAAAGAGGAGAATGCATGTATGAAACGTCTACACGACATGATTAATCAAGAGGGAATCGTATTATCGGATCAAGTATTGAAAGTGGATGCCTTTTTAAACCATCAGGTCGATCCGACCTTGATGTGGGAAATCGCCTATGAGTTCATGGATCGCTTCCAAGATGCCGGTATCACGCGGATTTTGACGATCGAAGCAGGTGGTATTGCCCCGGCAATGATGACGGCGCTCCGTTTAGGGGTACCAATGGTCTATGCCCGTAAGACGAAATCCGTCACCTTGAATGAAGGAACGATTTCAGCTGAAGTCTTCTCGTTTACGAAACAACAGACGAGTACGATTACGGTTGCAGAAAAATACCTACAACCGGGTGAACGAGTTCTGATCATCGACGATTTCCTCGCGAACGGAGAAGCGGCATTTGGTCTCGCTCGCCTCGTTGAGCAGGCAGGTGCGGAAGTTGCTGGTTTTGGAATCGTCATTGAAAAGTCGTTCCAACCGGGACGTCAAAAGTTAATCGAAGCCGGGTTCCGCGTCGAGTCACTCGCTCGCGTGGAGTCGTTGAAGGATGGAAAAGCGACGTTCGTTGACTCGGTGACCGTATGAGACTATCGAACTTCAAAGCCGCTAGTCTCGGACTTCAGCATGTGCTTGCGATGTACACAGGAGCAGCTGTAGTTCCGCTGATCGTTGGTAGTGCGATCGGATTGTCGGGAGAAGAACTTGCTTATTTAGTTGCGATTGATCTCTTCATGTGTGGCGTAGCGACCTTACTACAAGTGCTCGTCACGAAATATACAGGCGTCGGTCTTCCTGTCGTCCTCGGTTGTACCTTCACCGCAGTCGGTCCGATGATCGCGATCGGTAGTCTTCAAGGGATTACGGCGATTTATGGTGCTTTAATTGCGAGTGGTTTGATCATTCTCGTCATCTCAGGCTGGTTTAGTAAGATTGCAGTCCTGTTCCCGCCAGTCGTCCTTGGTTCTGTCGTGACGATCATTGGGATTTCCTTGATTCCGGCTGCAATCAACGATATCGGGGGCGGACAAGGGGTGAAGGACTTTGGTGACGCACGTTATCTTGGACTCGCCGGACTAACGATCGTCTTGATTTTAATCTTGAATCGCTACGGCACGGTCTTTTCAAAAGCAGCAGCCGTCTTGATTGCTGTGATGATCAGTACACTGGTTGCGTTTGGCATGGGGATGATCGACTTCAGTCCGGTGGCGGAAGCGTCATGGTTCCAAATGGTGACGCCATTCTACTTCGGTGTTCCGACATTCAATGCGACGGCGATCTTGACGATGACGCTGGTTGGTCTCGTCTCGATGGTCGAATCGACAGGTGTGTTCTTGACACTTGGTGAGATCACGGATCGCCGTTTGACGGATAAAGACCTAGCGCGTGGCTACCGGGCAGAGGGTGTCGCGACGATCGTTGGCGGTATCTTTAATAGTTTCCCGTATACGACCTATAGCCAAAACGTCGGTCTCGTTCAGTTGACTGGCGTGAAGACACGTAAAGTCATTTTATTTGCGGGCGGATTTTTAATCTTGCTCGGCTTCTTACCAAAAGTGGCGACGTTCACGACGTTGATTCCAAAACCTGTCCTAGGTGGGGCAATGTTGATCATGTTCGGAACGGTCGCAGCGAGCGGGATTCGTATTCTGTCGCGGGTCGATTTCTCCAAGAATGAACACGTCATCACGGTGGCACTTGCCCTCGGAATTGGTCTAGGAATCAGTATGAATCCAGAAATCGTCGCCGGTCTACCATCGCAAATCCGTGTCTTGACAGACAGCCCAATCGTCGCAGGGTCGCTAACGGCATTATTGCTAAATGGAATCTTCCGATTGACTAGTAAGTCGGAGTCACCGAATGTGCCACTTGCTAAAGTTGAATAACAATTGTAACTTTCCGAAAGGAGCTGTCCTGTATACTACTTAGTAGCAGGAGGTTCCTTTTTTTATACTGCTAACGTAATCAGAATATTCCGAGTATGTGGATTTGGTAAGAAATATACATTGAAAACGTTTACAAAATCGACACATCTTCTTTATACTGACAACGTAGCGGTACGGGGAACTGCTAAGAAACAAACAGAGACGGGAAGGACGTCGTAAAAATGAAACAACAGACAGAGTTAAATCGGGGACTGGAAGAACGTCATATTACACTGATGTCGCTGGGGGCGGCAATCGGTGTCGGACTCTTCCTAGGGTCAGCAAAAGCGATCCAATTAGCAGGACCAGGGATCTTACTTGGTTATCTGATTGGTGGTGTCATCATTTTCATTATCATGCGAGCACTTGGGGAGCTTGCAGTGCGGGAGCCGGTGGCTGGTAGTTTTGCGGAGTATGCCCGGAAGTATGTCAGTCCATTAGCTGGCTTTTTAACAGGTTGGAATTATTGGTTACTCTGGATTTTTACGTGTATGGCGGAAATCACAGCAGTCGGTATTTACATGAAAGTATGGTTCCCGGATTCTCAGGGGTGGGTATGGGCACTAGCAGCACTTGTCTTGATGACGAGCATCAACTTCATTGCTGTTAAATTTTATGGTGAATTCGAATTTTGGTTTGCGTTGATTAAAATCGTCGCGATCGTCGCCATGATCATCTTAGGGACCTTGACGATTGTCATTGGTCTTGGAAACGGCGGCACACCGGTTGGGATTTCGAACCTGTGGTCACATGGTGGATTCTTACCGAACGGATTCGGTGGAGTACTTCTTGCCATGCAGATGGTCATGTTTGCGTTCTTAGGAATTGAAGTGATTGGGGTCACAGCAGGGGAAGCGAAGAATCCGAAGAAAACGATTCGAAAAGCCGTCAATAACGTCTTCCTTCGGATCTTAGTATTCTATATCGGAGCGCTCTTCGTCATTTTATCGATTTATCCGTGGGATCAAGTCGGTGCGAACAATAGTAGTCCGTTCGTATTACTATTTCAATCGCTCGGTATTCCGGCAGCAGCCGGCATCATCAACTTTGTTGTCTTAACGGCAGCACTCTCGTCATGTAACTCGGGTATCTTCTCAACAGCCCGGATGATGATGAACTTATCCGAGAACAGTGAAGCGCCACGTCGTTTCTCGAAAATCTCGAAAAACGGTGTACCGGCTCTAGCGACGATTCTTTCAGGTGTCGCGTTGCTCGTGGGTGTCGCTTTGAACTACTTCTTACCGGAAGATGTTTTTGCAATCGTTACGAGTATCGCAACGTTCGGTGCCGTCTGGACGTGGGCAATGATTCTGATCGCACAAATGCGGGCGCGGAAGGTACATGGTTCAGCAGAATTTGCTGTTCCGTTCTTCCCGGTTGCCAACTATATCGCCCTTGCGGCACTTGCTGGTGTCATCGTCTTGATGGCATTTGATGCAAGTACGCGCATCGCTTTGGTCGTTGGACCACTGTGGTACGCAATTCTGATTGCTGTCTATTATGCACGGGGAATGCATAAGGAGACACGTCAGTCGATTCGGAAAGCATCAGGAGAATAAGGAAACGGGCGGATCCGGAAACGGGTCCGCTTTTCATTATTTCGTCTCAAACGGTTTCGTTTTGTTTTGATGATGAATTTGCTACACTTACGACAGAACCATACAGGAGGTCATACGAGATGAAAACGATTCATGTAGACGAGTTACAAGAGCGATTAGAGGCAGGCGAAGCGTTGCACGTCGTCGACGTCCGTGAGCAGGATGAATACGATGCGGGACATATTCCGAACGTCCGCTTTCTTCCAATGTCTGAGATCGGCGAACGCTATACGGAATTGCAAGAAGGTGAAACCTACTACTTGATCTGCAAAGCAGGCGGACGGAGCGAAAACGTCGGTCGTTTCCTCGAGCAGTACGGATATGATATTGTCAACGTCGAAGGCGGTATGATGAACTGGAAAGGCGATCAAGAAGCATAAGGGTAAGCGTTATCAAGGAAGATGACTCGAAATGAGTCGTCTTTTTTCATGTGAACGAGTACACGTTTATCGATTTTTCTATGAACATTTTTCGTTATTCTTCCGATAGAGAAGGTAGAATAGCGAGTCCTTGCACTCGAGAATGGAGTGACACATGGAACAAAAGATCAAACGAACGATGAGCATCAAACAAAAATTAATTCTGACATCGATTCTCTTATTAGTAATTCCAGCGCTCGTGATCGGATTTGTTGCCTACAATCAGGCGAAACAAACGATGACGGAGCAAATTCTGCAATCGGCACATGGTGGAGTCGATCGGATGAACGATGAGATCCAGAACATCATTGATCCGATGCGACGCGATGTCGCCTTTTTTGCGGACCGGATTGACGGCACGCTTTATCAAAAAGGAAAACCGAATGCAGCGTTAAAAGAAAAAATGACAGAATATCTCGACATGCATCCGCAAGCAGCGAACATTTACTTCGCGACGACGGAAGGGGATATGAACATTTTCCCGGAACAGGTCATGCCAGAGGATTACGATCCACGTGAACGCTCGTGGTATCAATCAGCGGAAGCTGCTGGCGGAAAAGTCGTCATCACCGATCCGTACGTTGATGCTGCCTCGAACAAGATGATGGTGACACTGTCGCAGACGACTGGCAACGGGAAAGGTGTCGTGGCGGTTGATGTCGATGTCGACCGGATCGCGGAAATCGCGAAAAAGATTAAAATCGGTAAAGAAGGTTATGTCACGATTCTCGATTCGAATAAAAAATTCGTCACCCATCCGACACTGAAACCAGGTGAGAAGGCGACAGGGAACTGGGTCGCCCCCCTCTATGCGGAGCCAGCCGGACAATTTTCTTATGAATTTGAAAATGAAGGCAAACAGATGGACTTCATGACGAACGACCTGACGAAGTGGAAGGTTGCCGGAACCCTGTACGATCAAGAAATCACAGATGCGACGTCAAGTATTCTTTGGACGACGCTTGCTGTCATCGGTGGGATGTTACTCATTGCAGCGGTCTTCATTTACTTCATTCTTCGCTCGATCCTCCGCCCACTCGGTCATTTGACACGTGGAGCAGAACGGATTCAATCTGGTGATTTGACGGAACCAGTCATCGTTGAATCAAACGATGAGGTTGGGCAAGTCGCGCAAAGCTTTAACGTCATGGTCGACTCACTCCGCTCGATCATCATCAATCTTGATCAGTCGATCACACAAGTGGCCGGTTCGTCGCAGGAATTAATGGCGAACTCTGCCCAGACGACGTCCGCATCGGAACAAATTGCGGGATCGATTCAACAGGTCGCAGCAGGGGCGGATCAATCGAAGCGTCAACTTGATGCGAACGCTGTTTCGTTACAGTCGATTACAGCCGGCATCATGCGGATCGCTGAGAGCTCGACCGATGTGTCAGAGCTATCACGTTCAACGGCAACAGAAGCCGAGAACGGAACAGTTGCTGTACTGCAGAATGTCCAGCAGATGAAAGAAATCGATGCCTCTGTTCAAAACTTCGGTGGCGTCATCAGTTCACTCGCACATCGTTCGAATGAGATCGGAAAAATCGTCGATGTCATCAATAGCATTGCCGAACAAACGAATTTATTAGCACTGAATGCGGCAATTGAAGCGGCACGCGCAGGCGAAAACGGAAAAGGCTTTGCCGTCGTTGCAAGCGAAGTACGAAAACTGGCAGAGCAATCACAGGATTCAACGAAGCAGATTGCCCAACTGATTCAAAACATCAAACAGGAGACGGATCAGTCAGTCAAGATGATGAGAGAGGTATCGGGACAGACGAAAGCCGGTTTATCGACGACAGAAGCATCAGCAGAACGATTCCAGAAGATTCTCGAACGGACGCAAGAGATGACACCGCGGATTGAAGATGTGACGGCAACTGTCGAGGAAATCGCAGCGAATGTTCAAGAGGTTTCTGCCTCTGCAACCGAAATCGCACATATCGCGCAAGAGAATTCATCGGCGTCGAAACAAGTCGCAGCGACGACAGAAGAACAGTTGAGTGCGATGGAAGAGATTTCGCAATCAGCCAAAGCATTATCCGATATGGCGGAAGAATTACAGGTGCTCGTTGCCCGTTTCCGTGTTTAAGCCATCGATTATACAAAGCAAGGAAGCTATTCTTCCTTGCTTTTTTTGTCTGTCACCATTTTGTGACGAACTGAACAAATAGCTTGGAATCCTTGTGAATCCGGGCTTGAGATGGTACTAAATCGGGAATTTAATAAATATCTAAACACTTCGAAGGAGGTGGGTGCGATGAAGCAGTTACGCAAGATGAGAGAGTGGAGTGAAGCGGGGCTTTTGGACGAAGCAACCGTCAAACGAATCGTCGATTATGAGAACAATCGTAAGGAAAAGCAACGTCTACCGCTCTTGTTGATTGTAGGGGGTACGTTCGTCGTATTGGCTGTGTTCAGCTTTTTAGCCGCCAACTGGCAAGTCATGCCGGTCGGATGGAAAATCGGACTTGTCGTAGCACTCATGTGGAACTGTTACGTCATGGCGGATCTTTCGGAACGTCGGAGTATGTTGCATCCGATTGTCTTCCGAATCGGTGGAATCCTAGCGTTTGGCGCCTCGATTCTCGTCGTTGTTCAAAGTTTCCACTTGCCGATGGAAGGATCATTACTCGGATGGTGTGTGTTTGTCGCCGCGTTAGCGCATTATGTGCTTTGGCGTCATGAAGCATACGGTGTCGTCGCCTTCCTTTCCGGATGGACGATCTTCACGAGTCTCGGTGGTTTTGGTCAAGAACAGGCGAGTTATCTCGACTGGACATCGTTCGGTCTGATGGTCGTGCTGTCGTTCAGTTGGTTTTACTTCAGCCAACGTCTGCCATCGCTTTTGTTTAGCTGGCTGTTTCTCTTCTTCAGTGGTCTCTCCTTGTTTCTCCTTGTATCATATGACGGATTCCTGTGGCCGGTCTGGACGCTATTTTTACTCGTTCCAGTTCTCTGGCTTGTTCCTGAGGAGTCCAATCGTCGGATCGTCGAAATGGTCTATCTGGTCGTTGCTGCCATCAGTTCGATCGTCTATCTGTCTGTACGTGCGGAATCAAATGCCACATTACCATCCATGACAGAAGCGATTCTGCTAGCTATCGTATCCATCGGGTTAGGAATCTTCCTCTATCAAAAACGTCGCTCCTTATTGTTTATCGTTCCGCTTGGATTCGTCGGAGTCCTGTGGCTCGATGAACAGGCAATTCTACTTGCCATCCTCGTTGAACTATCGGCGCTACTGTATCTGTTGTATCAAGAACGCCGTCATGCGGTCGTCTGGCCAGCCTTTCTCTATTTCATTCTCGTTCAAATCGCGATATATGTCATCTATGCGTGGGATCGGTTGAACATGTCTTTATTTTTCCTCATCGGTGCGCTACTCATCTTCCTATTATCCGGTGTCTTATGGTGGTTACGCCGTAGAGGAGGTGTGACGTCATGAAGCGTTATCTGATGCCTGTATTGCAGACGTGCGCCGTCGGTCTGTTGATTGTCAGCTTTTTTGCGACCTCCTGGTTCGGAACATCGTACCGTTTTCGGGCAGAACCGTTTGATCCGTTTGATCCCGTTTACGGCGAATACGTGATGCTGCAGTATCCGGATTTAAAACCAGGTCCGACGATTCAAAATGGACGTGTCTATGTCAGCTTCAAGACCGATGCTTCTGGTTATGCTCAAATCGACCGGATTTCGAATGAACGATTCTTTGGAAGTGTCGCCGGCGACTATTACGATCAATACGTGTCGATTCCACAATTGACGCAGTATTATGTCGAACAGGGAAGCGGAAAACAATATGAAAAAGCAAAAGCACTAGAAGTCCGTGCGGATGTGTCACCATGGGGAACGATCCGGACGACGAATTTAAAAATTTCTGAGTAAAAAACCTTGCGTCAGGAATGAAACGGTTGTACTATTAATTTAAATTTTCAGACAACTAAATCTGCATGCGTAGACGGGAAGAGTAAAGTGATCAGAAATCGATAGAGAGTCTCTGTTGCTGGAAATGAGACGATTTCGTCATTTGAAGATGGTCCCGAAGCAGTCGGAAGAACGTGAA
Source organism: Exiguobacterium sp. U13-1 (assembly GCF_001750115.1). NCBI lineage: Bacteria > Bacillati > Bacillota > Bacilli > Caryophanales > Exiguobacterium > Exiguobacterium sp. U13-1. The sequence continues at coordinate 669,284 of NZ_CP015731.1, forward strand.
CCGTGTTCATCAGTAGAACCGACCGGTAGGACGGATACCGTTAGCATTCCAGGGAGTCTCGTACTCCTAGAGGTGGCTGAACGTGAGTTGAGCCATGAACGAAGGTGGTACCACGTGATCAGACATCACGTCCTGAGAGATAAGGGCGTGGTGTCTTTTTTGTGGGGACGTCCGCGCAGGAGGAGGATGACGAGATGGCAGAAGCATTGGTATTGCAATCAGACTTTGGCGTGAGTGACGGGGCAGTGAGTGCGATGTATGGGGTTGCGCATAGCATCAATCCAGAGATTCGGATTTTTGATTTGACGCACGACATTCCGCCCTTCCACATTTGGGAAGCGTCCTATCGGTTACTGCAGACGGTACCGTACTGGACGGAGCAAACGGTGTTCGTTTCTGTCGTTGATCCAGGTGTCGGATCGAGTCGAAAGAGTGTCGTCGCGCGGACGCATGCGAATCAATACATCATCACACCAGATAACGGAACGTTGACGCATCTTTGGCAAGCCGGATACATTGCTGAAGTGAGGCAACTCGATGATCGACGGCATCGCTTACCTCGAATGGGTGAATCGTATACGTTTCACGGACGAGATATCTTTGCCTTCACGGGTGCTCGGTTATCGAGCCATGTCATCACCTTCGAGGAAGTAGGACCCGTTTTACCTGCTTCGGACATCGTCTTGCTCGACCGGACACTTGCCTCGTCGTCAGATACCGGTGTTACCGGTATCGTCGAGATTCTCGATGTTCGCTTCGGAAATGTCTGGACGAATATTCCGGTCGCTCTCGTCCGTCAGGCGGGTCTCGACATCGGTAGCCACGTCAAGGTAACGATTTCGTACCGAGAACGGATTGTTTACGAACAAACACTGCTCTTTGGTCATTCGTTCGCCGATGTGCCGGTTGGTTCAGGCGTCGTCTACATCAACTCGCTGGATCAGATTGCTCTTGCCTTGAATCAAGGTTCGTTTGCGCATGCATTTGAGGTTGGAATCGGAAATGATTGGAGTGTTAACGTACAACATATTAAAGGAGGAGATCGAACATGAAAGGATTTACGACAAAACAGATCGTCGCAACCGGGATCGGAGCAGCAGTATTCATCATTTTAAGTCGATTCGCTGTGATTCCGACAGGCGTACCGAACACGTCAATCGAGACATCCTATGCATTTCTCGCATTCATGGCAGTTTTGTTCGGACCAGTCACAGCCGGTTTGATTGGTTTAATCGGTCATGGATTAAAAGATGCGATTTTATATGGATCCCCGTGGTGGAGCTGGGTCACCGTATCCGGGTTCGTCGGCTTTGGCATCGGATTGATCGCTAACCGGATTCGTCTAGAAGAAGGCGGATTGACGACACGTAAAATCGTCTTATTCAATGTCACACAAGCCATCGTGCAAGCGATCGGTTGGATCATCATTGCACCGGTACTCGATATCTTAATTTACACGGAGCCAGCGAACAAAGTCTTCGTCCAAGGGGCTGTCGCTGCGACATCGAACATCTTGACGGTCGGTGTCATTGGAACGTTGTTGCTCGTCACCTATGCGAAAACAAGAAGTAAAGCAGGCAGCTTGAAACGCGAAGCTTGACCGAATGAGCTATGATCCTGTGCGAAGAGACGGCAGGATCATAGCTCATTTAGCTTGGGGGGAGAAGGACATGACAAACGTAATCGAATTTCAGGATTTTTCATTTACATATCGGAGTCAGTCGGAACCGACACTCCGACAGATTCAGTTAACGATTCAAGCAGGCGAACGCATCTTAATCGTGGGACCGTCGGGTTCAGGAAAAAGTACGCTCGCCCAGTGCATCAATGGGTTGATTCCGTTCTCGTACCCGGGAACGTGGGAAGGACAGGTCCTGATCAAGGATCAGGATGCCCGGGAGTTATCGTTATTTGATCGTTCGCTGCATATTGGAACGGTGTTACAGGATCCAGATGCGCAGTTCGTTGGTTTATCGGTTGGCGAAGACATCGCCTTTGCGCTCGAAAATAAACAGACTGGGCGACCGGAAATGCAGGAGATCGTCGAACGTGTCGCACGGATGACGGATGTCGAGACGCTCTTGCAAGCACGATTGAATGATCTATCAGGAGGACAACGACAACGGGCGGCATTAGCCGGAGTCCTCGTGGAAGATGCGGACATCTTACTGTTTGATGAGCCGCTCGCGAATCTCGATCCAGTAGCGGGACAAGAGGCGATGACGCTTATGGATCGACTGCAACGTGATACGAATCGCACATTGATTGTCGTCGAACATCGGATCGAGGATGTACTCGTCATTCCGTTTGACCGCATCATCGTCATGGTCGATGGCGAAATCATCGCTGATGATCATCCGGATGTCATCTTAAGTAACGGAAAACTGCAAGAAGCGATCTTGCGTGAACCTCTCTATGTCAGTGCCGCACGCTGGGCTGGGCTTGCCGTTCAACCTTCAGATCAGCCGAGCCGCATCGATCCCTTTTTAAAGCGATTCAACCAGACGAACGTGTTAGAGCGTTTAGAGAAAGCACCCCAAAAAGAGGTTGCAACCTCTACTTCATTGCTTGAACTCAATCAGTTGGCGTTTCATTATCGTCAAGGAACGCCGGTGCTTGAGAATGTGACGGCGACTTTTCAAAAAGGAACACTGACGACGATCGTTGGTCAGAATGGTGCCGGAAAATCCACGCTTGCGAAAGTGTTGAGTGGTTACCAACGGACGACAGGTGGTCGGATCCTGCTTGACGGAATCGACATCACGAACCAATCGATCGCAGAGCGAGCAGGAACGATCGGATTCGTTCTGCAAAATCCGAATCATATGATTTCGAAGCACCTCGTGCAGGAGGAAATCCGCTACGGGATGCAGGCGCTCGGATTAAGTGAGGCGGAAGAAAACGAGCGTCTCGAGCAGACATTACGTCGTTGCGGATTATATCCGTTTCGTAATTGGCCGATTCAAGCACTGAGTTTTGGTCAGAAGAAACGAGTGACGATTGCTTCGATTCTCGTTCGACGACCGGATATCTTGATTCTCGATGAACCAACAGCCGGTCAAGATTATCGGCATTATTCGGATATGATGGACTTTTTAGAAGGATTGAAGCAGGACGGAATGACGTTACTCATCATCACGCACGACATGCATCTCGTCTTAGAATACAGCGATCAAGTCTGCCTCGTGCAAGCTGGGCGCATCCGTTACGCCGGAACATCATTTGGACTGCTGAATCAAGAACAATTGCTGCATCATGCCCATTTAAAACAAACATCGCTCTTTACGCTAGCGCAACACCTCGAAGTCGATCCGGAACGATTCGTCGAGTCCGTGATTACGGCGGAGCGAAAGGAGCGGGAACAATGGCTGTAGAAATGCTTGGCTATATTGAAAAAACGTCACCGATTCATCGATTGACGGGAACGACGAAACTGATCGGATTCTTATTATTTACGACAGCAACGATGTTCACCTATGATACACGTGTCTTACTTGTCATGGGATTAGTCAGCATCGTGTTATTCCGATTGTCGCGTATTCAGTTTCGGGAAGTCCGGTTCGTCTTGATCTTTACAGCGATTTTCGTCCTGATCAATGCGCTTGCTGTTTATCTGTTCGAGCCAGAGCAGGGCGTGGCAATCTACGGGTCGCGCCACGTCTTATTTGAAGGCATCGGGCGCTTTACGGTAACGGCAGAACAGTTGTTTTATCTGTTTAATCTCATCTTAAAATACAGTGTGATCGTTCCGATTGCCGTGCTATTTCTCGTCACGACCCATCCGACGGAATTCGCTTCTTCATTGAATCGGATTGGTGTTCCGTATAAAATCGCCTTTGCAGTTTCCTTAGCACTCCGTTACATTCCAGACGTACAAGCGGATTTTCGGACGATCGCGAATGCTCAAGAAGCACGAGGGATTGCTGTCTCACACGGCTCCCTTTGGCAACGGGCACGTAATAGCATCCAGATTTTACTTCCGTTGCTATTTACGAGTTTGGAGCGGATTGAGACCGTCAGTAATGCGATGGATCTCCGTGGATTCGGTGCCGGACGAAAGCGGACGTGGTACAACCAACAGACGATGACACAAATCGATTATGTCGCGATCGGCTGTGTGCTACTTTTGACGGTTTTGTCATTCGTCGTCACTTTCTATGATGGTAATCGCTTTTATAATCCGTTTTAAAAATGAGATACGAAAAAGGCAGTGGATGCGTCCACTGCCTTTTGTCATATGACTGATCCACTTACGCAGATCGTTTTTGATTTTCCCAACGTGGTGAATTCAACAGTTCAATCCATTTCTTGACGGCTGAGATCGTGATGACGATCGCGAGCAGTCCCATCGTTACGGACAAGACCGTATTCAAGATGCTGAAACCTGGAGAATCGGGATTCGCATAGACGTTTGCGACCATCCAGATATCCGCGAACGTTACTGTGATCAGAAGATAGACGAGCGGGATGAACGTCGTCAGGGCATAGATTTTTTTGTCGGCGATTTTCAAGATGATCGTCGTTCCGATGATCAAGCCGATCGACGCCATCAGCTGATTCGATACCCCGAATAATGCCCAAATCGAACCGATGTCACCCGAGAACAGGAGATAGCCCCAGAAGAACGTCCCGAGTGCCGAAGCGAAGATCGCCCCTGGAATCCAGTCGACACGTTTGAGTGGTTTGTAGAACTCCCCGAAGAAATCTTGAATCAAGTAACGGGCGACGCGTGTTCCTGCATCGATTGCGGTTAAGATGAAGACCGCTTCGAATAGAATGACGAATTGGAAGAAGAATCCGGCAATCTCTTTGAACCACGGGATGGCGCGGAAGATGAATGTCATACCGACGGCGAGTGAGACGGCACCACCTGTTCGACCTGCCAGATCGAGACCGATTTCACGGGATAAATCATCAAGATAGACCGTGCTCATACCAAGCGTCGCGAATACTTCTGGTGTTGAGTTGATGGCGAAGTAATCACCGACTTCAAGCGATGTCGCAGCGATCAATGCCATGACGGCAACAAGACATTCCACAAGCATAGCACCGAAGGCAACGGGTTTGATGTCGCTCCATCGATTGATCATCTTCGGTGTCGTACCAGAACCAACGAAGGCGTGGAAACCAGATATCGCACCACAGGCAATCGTGATCGAGATGAATGGCCAGACTGGACCAGCGATGATTGGACCACCACCATCAACGAACTTCGTGAATGCTGGGAATCGAATGTCCGGGTTGATGATGAAGACACCAACGATCAAAGCAAGGAAGACACCGATTTTCATAAAACTCGATAAATAGTCGCGAGGTGCGAGTAAGAGCCAAACTGGCAGTGCAGCAGCAAAGAACGCATAAATCGGTAAAGCAATCGCGAGTTGACGTGACGACAGATCGAACCAGTCACCGATGAATGTTTCCGTTAACTGAGGACCAAAACCAATCGCAGCTAGAATAAGTAAAAAACCAACTGTTGAAGCAAGTGCTAAGTTGCCACCTTTACGTAAGTAAATCCCAACGAACATCGCGATCGGAATCGTCGAGAAGACAGCGAATGTACCCCATGGGTTATGTTCAAGTGCGTGCAAGACGACCATCGATAGACCGGCCATCGTGATCGTGATGATGAAGAGCATCGCCAGACCGGCACAAAAACCAGCGACTGGTCCCAGCTCTTTTTTAGCGACTTCAGACAGCGACTGACCGTCTTGGCGCATCGAGGCAAAAAGAACAACCATATCATGGACCGCTCCACCGATGACGGCACCGATTAAGAGCCACAGTAAGCCGGGGAGATATCCGAACTGCGCAGCTAGGACAGGTCCGACGAGTGGACCGGCAGCAGCGATTGCCGCGAAGTGGTGTCCGAACGAGACCCATTTGTTCGTTGGGACGTAATCTTTTCCATCCGCTAATTTATGAGCGGGCGTTTCGCGATCATCTTTGATTTTTAAGACTTTCGCAGCCATGAACGTGCCGTAGAGACGATACGCGATTAATAAGATACAGATGACAGCAATAACGATTGGAGTAGCGCTCATCTAAAATTCCTCCTCTTGAATGAACTATGATGGATTTAGTATACAAGTTATGGAAGCGCTTTCTTTGATTTTTAGATGAGTTGTCGGTTTCGTTCGATGAAAGGTTGAAAATGGACCTTGAATCACAAAAAAGAAGCGCTCAAATACCGAGCGCTTCTTTCAGTAGTTTGACATACGTCCGACTGACTGGCACATCAATCTGATGAATTTTTAAATTATAGGCTCCGTTGAACCAAGGTTCGATTGCATCGATTGCTGATAAGTTGACGAGGTACGAGCGGTGAACCCGTAAAAAGCGATGATCTTGAAGCTTTCGTTCGAGTTCGAGTAAAGTCTCGTTCGATGGATACGCCTCATGTTCCGTGACGATCTTCGTCTTCCCGTTCTCAGCGACGATGTAATCGATATCTTGAGGAGACAATAATTTCAGTTGTTCGCCCGTCTCGACGGCTAAACGTTCAAGTCGAGGTGCTTTTTTCGGAAGCGGTCGCGCAACTTTTTCAATCGCACGGACAATCCGTGCCGGATCATACGGTTTCAAGATGTAGTCATAGGCATTGAGCTCAAACGCTTCAAGCGCATGAGCATCATACGCCGTCACAAACAAAAGAGCCGGTGGGCGCGGCATCGATTTCAAGCGTTTGGCGACTTCAAGACCACTTCCGTCCGTCAGCTCGATATCGAGAAAGACTAAGTCGGGTTGAAGGGAGCGAACGAGTCGTTCTGCTTCCTCGACACTGCCGGTTTCCCCGACGACTTCAAGACCGGCTGCGGTCACGTGATAACGGAGCTCGTCGCGTGCGAGCGGTTCATCTTCAATCAACAAAGTGCGCATGCTGGATCTCCTTTCTGACTTCAATCGGGAGACGAATCGCGATCGTTGTGCCGTTTTGACCGTCACTCGTGATCGTAAACTGTCCCTTTTCACCATATAAACTTCGAATCCGTTCTGCCGTATTAAATAATGCGGTACCGGTGCCTGAGGACGGAACGACTTCTCGACCGAGACGAGCAAGGCGCGAGGCGTCAATCCCGCGTCCGTTATCGACGACTTCGAGACACAGCTGGTCTGCCTCACACCATGCCGTCACACCGACATATCCTGTCTGTTCAGAAGAAAACGCATGAAGGAATGCATTTTCGATCAACGGTTGTAAGATGAACGGTGGAACGAGTAAAGCCGTCGTCTCGTCTGCTAAATCGATATCAAGAAACGGACGATTCGGAAAACGAGCGGCTTCAAGCGATGTGTATGCTTCGATGTGTTCGAGTTCCTTTTGGAGCGGAATTTTTGTCGATCGTGCGCCTTGGAGGTTACTACGGAAGAAGGTCGACAATTCAAGCAACAAGGTGCGTGCCTGTTCGACATCCGTCCGGCACAGTGCATAAATCGTATTAATCGCATTAAACAGGAAGTGGGGATGAATTTGTGCTTCAAGTGCCCGAATCTCGGCATCCTTCAGTAAACCGGCTTGACGCTCTGCGTTCCCGAGTGCCAGTTGTGTCGAGAACAGTTTCGCTAATCCTTCGATGAGTTCGACTTCAACCGCGTCGAGTAATTCGGCATGCGGATAATAGACTTTCAACGTCCCGATCGTCGTTTCTCCGACGATCAGCGGAGCAATGATTCCTGCTTGGAGTGGACAATCACGTACGGGACAGCCGATATCCAGTCGTTCCGTCACAAGACGGACTTGTCCGTCTTGCAAGACATGCTCGGTCGGTTTCGTCGTCCAGTGACTCCCAGCTTGATGGTGGTCGCTCCCGATACCGATATGGGCCAGGATGACGGAACGATCTGTCAGTGAGACGGCTTCGGCTCGCGTTTGCTGCAACAGAATTTCCGCGACAGCTTCTGCCGTATGGATATGTAGACCACGCGTCAGATGCGGAAGCGTCAAATCGGCGATATGCAACGACCGTTCTGCTTCTCGTGCCCGAACCGTTTCCTCTTCTCGCGCAGCAAGACGGATGATCGATAAGAACAACCAGACACCGAGGACGTTGATCAGTGTCATCGGTACGAAGATGAACTGGACGAGTTCGACTGCCGCATCAAAGGGGCGGGCGAATAGTAAAATTAATGACATTTCAAACAGCATTAAAAAAGCAGTCAGACACACGGGCAATAACGCTTGGCTACTGAGGCGGTCGCGCCAATAGGAGCGTAAGAGACCGCTGACACCACCGGCGATGACGGTGGAAAGCGCGCAAGCGAACGCTGTGAATCCACCGAGGGAATACCGGTGAACCCCGACAATCAATCCGGTCATCAATCCACCGAGCGGACCAGCGAGCAATCCGCTGATGACGACGATCATCGTTCGTGTGTTCGCAATCGCTGATGTCCCGTCGACTTCTTCGAGCCAAGCATGAGGTAAGAATTCAGCTAAGTCGACTTTGACCCCTGTATAGTTACTTAAAATGCCGTACGTTGCAAAAAACAGGACGAGGACACGAAATTGCCAGCCTGCTTCCGGTTGACGCAGCAGCCGTCGTGTCGGTCCCCACTGGGCGAGGATGAACGCTAAGATGATCATGATACCGAGTCGTTCGAGTAAAAAAGGAATCAGTTCCAACATGTGCATTCCTCCATTCGAGTTAAGTGTAAACGCTCGCAAAACGGAGAGCAATGCCGGCACACAAAAAAGCCGTACTCACTCGGTTTAAGAGGGAGTACGGCAGACTTACTTATTGTGCGTCTTTATCGAACGTGATCCGTGCGATCGCGTCATGTTGGTGAATCGTTTCTTCGTTACGGCATTCGACGTAGAACGAAGCGATTGGGTCCATTTCGTACAAGTCAGCAGCAATCAAACGAACCATATCTTCTACGAAACGTGGGTTTTCGTATGCCATCTCTGTTACGCGCTTTTCATCCGGACGTTTGAGTACTGGGTGAAGTGGCGCTGAGGCATTGGATTCCGCAGCATCAAGCAATGATTGTTTCCAGTCAAAGTCTTCTGCTTCATCACGTAACGATGCTTCCATCGTGACGTAACCACGTTGGTTGTGAGCACTGTATTCGCTGATTTCTTTTGAACATGGGCAAAGTGTCGTGACGTTGATCGTCAAGCCGACAGACAACGTCGCTTCGTCTGTTTCCGTGTTGACGCTGACTGTTTGCCATACTTCGGCATTCATCAAGCCGCTAAGACCTGTTGCAGGTGCTTTACGTGTGAAGAACCATGGGTAACGGATCGTCAATTGACCTTCCGTTTGTTCCATGCGGTCTGCTAAATCACGCGCGAATTGAATGAGTGACTCGTTTGTGACCGTCCAACCTTCATTATGGTATTGATCAAGTTGTTCCGTTAAACGGCTCATGTTGATCCCTTTACGGTCTTGCACGAGTGACGTTGACAGTTCGAACGTCGCGACTGTCGCTTGTGTTTTGTCTCCGTCTTGGATGACGACAGGATGTTTGACGTTTGAGATTCCAACAGCGTCTAGTGCGAACAGGAAGTTCTTTGGTGTATTTTGCAAGTCGACCATCTTATCTTTTTCAGTCGGTTTTGTTCCTTTGATCGGTGGTACCGAACCGAACAGCTTATGGCGCTCTTCTTTTGTTGGTAACGTAATCGGGTAGGTAGACATATTCATTGGCCCCTTTGTCCTTTTGTAGTGTTTCAATAGTAATAACATGACAGGAATGCTAGAGACGAGCAAGTCTGATGATTCCGCAAATGTGTTTCATCTTTTCATCGATAGAAGTATTGTCTTGAATTTTATCACGAACATCCGATAAACGAAACTCGCACGACTCAAAATCGACAGTTTCCATATTTAGAGGAATAACTTACTTGCAATCGGGTATACTATCCTATACTATATGTTCAGGTGAACGTGTAATCACTGTTTTTTCGTCATGGTCAATAATTGAAGTTTTTTTATTTTACAGGTAGTTAAAGAAAGGGATGACAGAGATGGATTGGCAGTTACTATTACAGTATGCCTGGGTCGTACTCGTCTTGATCGCGCTTGAAGGATTACTTTCAGCGGATAATGCACTCGTACTCGCGGTCATGGTCAAGCACTTACCAGGAGAACAACAAAAGAAAGCACTTTTTTATGGACTAGCTGGAGCATTCGTCTTACGATTCGCGGCATTGTTCGCGATTTCGTTCCTCGTCGATATTTGGCAAATCCAAGCACTTGGAGCAGCGTACTTGCTCATCATGGGACTACGGCATATTTATAAGACCGTTAAAGCCAGAAAGCTCGGTGAAAATCATGGCGCTGAAAATGAGCTAGATGCAGAACCGAAGTCGGAAGAGCCAGTTTCAAAAGGTGAATTCTGGCGGACAGTCGCGAAAATCGAATTCGCAGACTTAGCGTTTGCTGTCGATTCGATTCTTGCTGCCGTTGCCCTTGCCGTTGCCCTTCCAAACTGGGGATCAGGCGAAATCGGTGGTTTGAACACGGGTCACTTCATCGTCATCTTAACAGGTGGTTTGATGGGGGTCGTCTTGATGCGTTTCGCAGCACGTGTCTTCGTTAAGTTACTTGCAGATCGCCCAGGTCTTGAGACAGCAGCCTTTGCAATCGTTGCCTGGGTCGGTGTAAAGTTAGCCGTTCTTGCGCTCGAGCACCCGAAATACCATGCATCGATCGAAGGAACAATCTTTGAAGCCTTAAAACTTCCTGAAGGATTCGCCCACAGTACACCGTGGCAGGCATTCTTCTGGACAGTCATGGTCGGTCTTGCTCTTTGGGGTTGGTTCTCTTCACCAAAAACAAAACCAAATCCAGATGCTGAAAAGAAAGTCGATCAAAACTTATAAGAAATGGAACGATCCGTCGATGACGGGTCGTTTTTTTGTGTTAGGTTTTCTTAAACAATGGGAATAAAACACAAGGTTAAGTACTTGAGCTGAGCTTGTATCTTTTTCTTTCCGGTCGACCGGCATATAATGAATAGACTGAACAAAAAAGGGGATTCGTTAGTATGGATATTGGATTAATTACACAGTATGCGACCGTCGGGCTCGTACTGATCATTTTGCAGGGGTTACTTTCTGCTGATAATGCAATGGTCATGGCAGTCCTGGTCCGACCGTTACCGGACGATCAACGCAAAAAAGCACTTTTCTATGGTCTGGTCGGAGCACTCGTCTTACGTTTCGTCGCAATCTTCTTTGCTTCGTACTTAGCGACGATTTGGGAGCTTCAAGCACTTGGGGCGATATACCTCTTTTACGTGGCGTTTAAAGGAATCGTCGAGGCACGATCGAATAAACACCAAGTACCGGACACGATTGCCTCACAAAAAGCCTCGCCGAATTTTTGGTGGACGGTCGTTAAAGTCGAGTTCTCTGACTTGGCGTTCGCTGTCGACTCGACACTTGCCGCTGTCGCCATGGCGACGACATTACCGATGATTGGTGGAACAATCGGTGGTCTAAATACAGGACAATTTTGGGTCGTCTTCTTCAGTGGGATCATCGGTCTCGTTATCATGCGTTACTTCGCGAGCTGGTTCGTCGTCTTGCTCCAAAAGCGACCAGGTATCGAAGAAGCTGCTTTTTGGCTCGTCGCATGGGTTGGTGTAAAACTGGTCGTCATGACACTTGCGCATCCGTCGATCGACGTCTTGCCGCATGAGTTTCCAGAGAGTACACTATGGCAAACGATCTTCTGGGTCGTACTTGCCCTGATTTTAATCATTGGTTGGTTCCGTAGCGGAAGTAGTTCAACCAAATCAGCAAAATAATACAATGGCGGGCAGGGTACTCTCTGTCCGTCTTTCGTTAGGAGAGATTTCATGCAAAACGGTAATTTCATTCGGATGCTGACGCGGATGCAAAACGTTCCACGGTGGGATGAATATGCACCACGTTTTCCGGATAACGCAGCCAGTCACAGCTTTCGTGTTGCCTTATTCAGTTTGATGGCAAGCTATTTAGAAGAAGTAGACGGGCAAAGACCAGTCGATCGCCTGACATTGCTCGGAAAAGCCCTATTCCATGACATGAACGAAGTCATTACTGGACCCATTAAACACCGGACAAAAAAAGAGCCAACGTTACATGCACACATTCAGGCAATGGAACAACAAGCAAGTGAACAGCTCGTTGCCTTACTCTCAAAATCGCTTCAATCAGCGTTCACGACATACCTCGTGCATGCAGAAGATGAATCGCCAGAGGGACGAATCGTCGAAGCGATTGATACGTTCGATGCGATGTTGTACGCGCGCCGAGAAGCACGGATGACGGAGTCCGTCTTTTTCGAACAAAAAGCAGCGGAATTACAGGATGTTCTGGAACGACACCCACTTGTTTCGGTCCGGCGCTTGACACAGTCGGTCATGGAAGAGGATGAGATGTCTCATTTCATTGAAAATGTCTTGATGATGGATACAATTCGGCGCTGGAAAGGACGTTTCAATACGATTGATGATAACGACGCGACACATGCGTTTCGAGCAGCCTCGCTTGGTATCTTCAATGGTCTGATTGAATCAGAAAAATACGGCGTCACGATCGACATCGAAGAAGTCGTCTCGCGGCTCTTGTGTCATGATCTCGTCGAAGGAACGACAGGGGATGTTCTTGGACCTGTCAAACATGCGACACCGGTCACAGCAGCAGCCTTCGAAGCTTACGAACGGGCAGAAGGAGAGATGTTGATCAATAATTTACCGAAAGACATTCGAGCACCGTTCCGTCGGTTCGTCGTTGAAGCAAAAGACGAGACATACGAGGGACAGATGGTCGACGTGATCGATAAACTCGATGCGCTGATCAAGATGAACATGGAACGTAAATTAAATGGGGTCGAGTATGAGACGGGTTATCGGGCACAACTCAAAAAGGTTCAGATGACATATGAAAACCCATCGGTCGTCTTTTTCCTCGCGTATGTCTTGCATGATTTGGATTACGTGACGTCATGACGAAGACAACGATGACCCCACGCCGCTTAACGTTGATCTTGATCCTCGGTTCACTCGCTGCACTCGGACCACTCTCGATCGACATGTATCTACCTGCTTTTCCGGATATGTCACGCTCGTTTGATGCGAGTGCATCACTAATCCAATTGAGTTTGACGGCTTGTATGCTTGGAATGGCGCTTGGACAATTGATCGTTGGTCCGCTGAGTGACGTTCGCGGTCGTAAACGACCGCTGATGTTTGCTCTGCTCGCATATCTGCTCGCTTCTCTCGCCTGTGCGATGGCACCGACGATCGAAGTATTGATCGCGCTTCGATTCATTCAAGGAGCAGCCGGAGCGTCAGGAATCGTCATTTCCCGGGCAATCGTTCGTGACTTGTTTGATGGACCCGAATTGACGCGGTTTTTTGCTGCCTTGTCACTCGTCAACGGAACAGCACCGATTCTCGCACCCGTCATCGGAGGACAGTTGCTTCGGTTCGGTGACTGGCATTTCGTCTTCTACTTGCTTGCAATTTTAAGCACGATGATGTTGCTTGCCGTCGCACTTCGTTTACCGGAAACGCTCCCGCTTGAGAGACGAGTCGAAGGAAACCTGACGACGACGTTGAAGACGTTCGGACGCTTGTTGACGGACCGCGTCTTCATCGGCTATGCGTTCGCACAAGCATTCGTCATGGGCGCGATGTTTGCCTACATCTCCGGTTCACCGTTCGTCTTACAAAATATTTATGGCGCCTCGCCGCAACAGTTCAGTTTTTTGTTCGGTTTAAACGGAATCGGAATCATCCTAGCAGCACAAATCGCCGGTCGTCTTGCTGGTCGTGTCGATTCAGAGCGGCTGATGCGAATCAGTTTGACGATCGTTGCGAGTGCGAGTATCTTATTGTTCCTCGCCTTGACGTTAACGGAGCAGCTGATCTTCGTCATGATTCCACTGTTCTTCGTCGTTTCGAGCGTTGGTTTGATCTCGACGCTCGGTTTTACCTTAGCGATGCAAAATTACGGAGCAACGGCAGGCAGTGCCTCGGCACTGCTAGGACTCTTGCCAATGCTTGTCGGCTCGCTCGTGTCACCACTCGTCGGGATCATGGGGGAGCAATCGGCTGTTCCGATGGGTTTGATCATCATGACCTTAGATTGCCTGGCGCTCATCCTCTATTACGGTCTGATTGTTCGTCGACCGAATCGTTCATAAACGCTAATTATTCAAAAACGTTTGTCCTCTGTATGGGACGAACGTTTTTTTCTTTTAATGAAAGGAAAATAAATGGAATTCATTTTGAAACATTTTCTAAAAAATAAGCGTAGAAGAGAAAGAAAGCCAGTACTTCAGAAAGGAGTGGAGCGATGAAACAGGAGTTGCAGCGTGAACGAAAACCGTCGATTGAGGCAAGATTAGCCCGTCATTTTGCCGCACAGAAAAAATACTTACGCCGTCAAGAAGAGGCAATCGATCAACGAGACAAAGAATTGGCTCGTTTATTGTTTGAGGAAAACCGGACTGCTTATCAAAGGGCTTACCACGAACTGTATGGTTCCCATCCTTACATCGAGGTGAACGAAGATGGACGTTAGTACACTTTATTTATATGCGTTAGCGGCTGCAGCTTGCGGTGTGTTTGTGTCCATCCTATTCTCAGACGTCATTCCAGGCGTCGATCAAATCTTTCATCCTACGTTGATCTTATCTTTTGTCATCATCACGTCAGCGATCGGATTCGGACTCGAACAGCTCAGTCCGTTTGGTTCGCTGTTAATTCTAATCATCAGCAGTGTGATTGCGTTATTAGTGACGACGCTGATGCATATTTTCTTATTCGTTCCGATGGCACAAGCCGAACAGTCGCTTGGATTTTCGGAACAGATGCTAGAAGGACGCAGTGCAACCGTCATCGTGCCGATTCCGACTGAAGGATATGGTGAAATCTTACTTGATGACGTCTCAGGACGCGTATCAAAGTCAGCCGTTCTGTTTGAAGGACCTGCCCTACCACAAGGCACAAAGGTGCTCGTCATCGAAATCAAACAAGGCGTCGCGTCTGTTGTGACGTACCCCCAACAATGGAAAAAGGAGATGTTTACATGAATCCAGTATTAATCGTATCAATCGTCGCGGTCGCATTGATCGTTGCGTTGATCGTCCTATTCATCACGAAATACCGAACAGTTGGTCCGGAAGAAGCGCTGATCGTATCGGGGAGTTATCTCGGAGGACGCAACGTCAATACCGATGAGTCCGGCAACCGGGTGAAAATCATTCGTGGTGGCGGGACGTTCGTGTTACCTGTCTTCCAACAAGCGACACCACTCAGCTTGTTATCAAGTAAGCTTGAAGTCACGACACCCGAAGTCTATACGGAGCAAGGTGTACCGGTCATGGCAGACGGAACAGCGATCATCAAGATCGGCAGTTCGATTTCTGAAATTGCGACGGCAGCGGAGCAGTTCCTCGGAAAATCAAAAGAAGAGCGCGAAGGAGAAGCACGTGAAGTCCTTGAAGGACACTTGCGTTCGATTCTCGGGTCGATGACCGTCGAAGAAATTTATAAGAACCGTGATAAGTTCTCACAAGAAGTCCAGCGGGTCGCGTCTCAAGACCTGGCGAAGATGGGACTCGTCATTGTATCGTTTACGATCAAAGACGTCCGTGATAAGAATGGATACTTAGAATCGCTCGGGAAACCGCGGATTGCACAGGTTCGCCGTGATGCCGATATCGCAACGGCAGACGCGGAAAAAGAGACACGCATCAAACGAGCGGAAGCTTCAAAAGATGCGAAAAAAGCAGAACTCGAACGTGCAACGGAAATCGCTGAAGCGGAAAAAGAAAATCAGTTGAAGATGGCAGATTACCGTCGCGAACAAGATATCGCGAAGGCGAAAGCCGACCAAGCATATGATCTCGAAAACGCACGTGCGCAACAAGAAGTCACGGAGCAACAGATGCAAATCAAAATCATTGAGCGTCAAAAACAAATCGAGCTTGAAGAACGCGAGATTCTCCGTCGTGAGAAACAATACGACGCGGAAGTCAAAAAACGCGCCGATGCCGATCGTTACTCGATTGAGCAGGCTGCCCAAGCGGATCGTGCGAAGCAATATGCGGAAGCAGATGCAACGAAATACCGGATCGAGGCATCAGCAAAAGCCGATGCAGAACGAATTCGTCTCGATGGTCTCGCGAAAGCGGACGCTGAGCGGGCACAAGGGGAGACGGAAGCGGAGATCATTCGTCTGAAAGGTCTTGCGGAAGCAGAAGCGAAAGAAAAAATCGCGCAGGCGTTCGAACAATTCGGACAAGCAGCGATTCTCGACATGGTCATTCGGATGATGCCAGAGTACGCAAAAGAAATTGCAGCACCACTCGGTAACATCGATAAGATCACGGTCGTCGATACAGGTAGCGGTGAAGGTGGCGGTGCGAACCGTGTCACGGGTTACGCGACAGATTTGATGGCATCACTGCAAGAGACGTTAAAAGCGTCGTCAGGACTCGATGTCAAAGAGTTGATCGAGAACTTCTCCGGTAAAGGAACGGCAAAACCGTTGACGGTCAACTTGAATTCCCATGATGCGGTGGCAGCGTCGAAAACAGAAGAATGATGGCAATCCGCGTCTTATTGATAGTGTTCGCACTCCTTCTTTTTCATTTCGCTTGGCCGCTTCCATGGTATGCACTGGCGGTACTAGGTGGCGTCATTGGCATCATCAAAGGATACACATCGGATGACGGAATCGCGAATATATTCAATATAAAGAAGGTATCTTACTCACTTTACGATCGACAAACACGTCAGGAGGCCGTTCTCGCTCTAATGTGTAGCCTGTTGACGGTCGATTTCCCGTATTGGTTCGCTAGAGTGACGACAGGAATCACGTGGCGTGATGTCGGATATGTTGGGTTCGAAGTAGTATCGACACTTCTGTTCGCTTATGTCTTATTCCGTTTCTTATGTCTGAATCTATTCCAACCGTTCTCGGAGTCTGAAAGAAGGGAGCAAAGAAATGGATAGTTTATTTCTACTGCAAGAGCGTTGGATGCTGTTGCTTCCGTTCCTCGTCGTCTTCTTGATTAACGTCGGGCTATTGACTGCCCTTCTGAAGAAGCGACGTGATTTACCGAAGCTGTTAGTCTTCGGAATGGGTGGGATGGCGATCGTGTTCATCGTCTCTTCGCTTGGATTGAGCATGGCACTGCTGTTTTTCGGATACAATTCATAAAAAAACGGGGCAGGCTCTAAACAGAGTCTGCCCGTTTTGTCGTACTATAGGATAGGAATGAGTGCCATTAACGTGGAAGGTCATACCCAATGACGACGAGTCCCGGACCTGTATGTGAACCGATCGCCGCGCCAGCAATCGTCAAGATGACTTCGCTTGGTGAAAAATGAGCTTCAATCAATTGTTTTAACTGTTCTGCCCGTTCGATCGAATCCCCGTGACCGATCATGATCCGGTGTCCGTCAATCGCTGGACGTGCTTCTTCCATCCACTCGACGATCCGGTTCATGACTTTTTTCTGACCGCGGATTTTTTCTTTTGGAATCAACTTTCCGTCTTCGACTGTCAAGAGTGGCAAAATCGATAAGAGACCACCAATAAAGGCACTGGCACGAGAAACGCGTCCACCGCGCATCAAATATTCAAGTGATTCGACTGTAAACAGATGACGAATCGTATTTACCTTGGCTTCAGCGTAAGCCACTGTTTCTTCGAACGAATGCGTTTGTGCGTATTCTGCGACGTCGAGAACGAACAATCCTTGTCCTGTTGAAGCTGTTTTCGTATCGAGTACCAGGTAAGGAACGTTCGGATACTTTTCGGCGAGTTCATCTGCGAGCATCTTCGCTGTTTGATACGTTCCTGATAATTCGCTCGAGAAAGCGAGGTAGAGGAAGGGGTCCCCTTGTTCAAAGTGACGCGTGAACACCTCGACCATCCGGCTGACTTCGACCTGGAATGTCTTCGGTGCTGCACCGTCACGCATCTTATCATACAGTTGCTTCGGAGATATCGATTCTCCATCGAAGAACGTGTCTTCGTCGATCAATACGCCGAACGGCATGACCGTAAAATCATATGCATCTAACATGTCTTTTGGTGCATCAGCACCACTGTCTGTGATCAATCGGATCATCACGTTCTCTCCTTTCTTAACCTAGGGCTTTTTCGTTTCGATCAAGCATTCGACTCAAGTTGACGCCGAATCGTTCGTTCTCGAGTTCAGTCAACGTCGCGGGCGTCAAAGCAGCGCCGAGCGCAAGTAACGCTTCATATGCACGACGTAAGCACTCCTCGACCGTCAAGGAGGTACCGAGCAGTTCCTCGAGTGACGCCATTGTTTCCGGCACGACGGTCGGGTAGACGAATTTCGTCGACTCACCTTGAAGCGCTGCCGCGTAAAAGTCACGGACTAAAGCGGCGCGTTGACTTCCACTTCCGTTGACACAAAGGTAGATTTGAACGGCAACTCCGCCACGAACACGACGCTGGGAGATACCAGCGAATTTTTTACCGGCAATCGATAAGTCATAAGAACCGGGACAATACGATCCGACGACTTCACCAGCGACGATCGCGTCTGTTTCTTGTGCGAACATACGACGGACGAGCGCAAGCATCGCTTCGTAACCACTGTCGATATCGATGCCGCCGCGTTCCGGTAGGACGAGTGAAATATTTAAAACACCGGCGTCGAGGACGACGGCAAGACCACCTGAATTACGGACGACGGGCGAGAAACCATGTTCATGCAGAACGGATACACCGTCAGCAAGATGAGGAAGACGGGCATCCTGGATGCCGAGGACGACAGTTTCGTGGTGAATCCAAGAGCGGAGTGCTGCTCCTTCTGTCGCAACGGAAGCACATAATGTGTCGTCCATCGCAAACGATTGTGTCGCATGGAAAGCAGTTCCGAGTGACGTTTGATCAAAAATACGATAATGTTCTTGTTTTAAGAGTTCGATTCCCATAGGCTCGTTCCTTTATTGTAGATTTGCGACATCATTATAGCACAGGGTGTGTAAAGTTTCTGTGCGAAGCGACGCGGGAGACAGGAATCCCAGGAAACAAAACCGAACAACAACGACATAGACTCGATTTAAAGGAGAGAAACATATGTATCAATCATTAGGACAATTAAAGGAAACGAAGGTCTTCAAAGATCCCGTTCATCGGTATATCTATGTCAGCGATCAGTTGATTTGGCAATTAATCGGGACACGTGAATTTCAGCGACTACGCCGGATCAAGCAACTGGGGACATCCTTTTTGACGTTTCACGGGGCGGAACACACACGGTTCCATCATTCGCTTGGTGTTTACGAAATCACGCGGCAACTGATCGACGTCTTCAACGGTCGCGCCGACTGGGACGATCAATACCGGGAGTTGACACTGGCTGCAGCCCTCTTACACGATGTCGGACACGGGCCGTTTTCGCACGCGTTTGAGAATGTCTTTGGTGTTGACCACGAGACGTGGACGGAGCGGATCATCCTCGGGGACACGGAAATCAAAAAAGTCCTCGACCAAGTCGGAGACGGATTCGCGGAAGAAGTAGCGTCGATCATCAACAAGACGCATCCGAATCAATTGCTTGTCACGATGATTAGTTCACAACTCGACGTCGACCGGATGGATTACTTATTGCGCGATGCGCACTTTGCTGGTGTCAGCTACGGAAAATTCGATCTCGAACGGATGCTTCGTGTATTGCGTCCGGCGCCGAATCAGATGGTCGTCAAACAGTCGGGGATGCATTCAATCGAAGACTACATCATGCGCCGGTATCAGATGTATTGGCAAGTCTACCTGCATCCGGTAACACGATCGAGTGATTACCTATTAAAAGCCATTCTCGAACGGGCGCAGGAGTTGTACCTGTCCGGTTATCCGTTTGCGATTGCACCGGTCCATTTGATGCCGTTGTTTGATCAGAAGATGGAGTTGCGTGATTTCCTTGGGCTCGATGAGACGATCGTCTACTTTTATTTTCAGCAGTGGGCGAATGAGCAGGATCCAATCCTTGCTGATCTCTCGAGGCGATTCGTTGACCGGAAGTTGTTCAAGTATGTTGATTATCCGGCTGAAAAACGTGAACTCGTCCACGATAAACTGTGTGAGTTGTTTGAGGCGATCGGCTTGAATCCGACCTATTATCTGCTTGAAGATAAACTCAGTCGTCTTCCTTACGATTTATATGGAGACAACGGGGAAATCAGCAAACAACCGATCATGTTACAGATGAAGGATGGACAGATGAAAGAAATTTCGCAAGTCTCACCACTCGTTCAAGCCATCGCCACATCACGCCAGACTGATGAGAAGCTGTTCTTCCCGCAAGAAATTCTGCACGACTTGCGCGAACATGCGAACGAGAAGATGCAAATCGACCAATTATTGACTGGCAGCGTGACGTCATGATATCGTCCGCTGTCCTAACAAAAATCTTGCAACAGCTTGGACGGGAGGGAGGAGAGGTCGAAGTCCTAAAAGGCGCGACTTCCTCCCTCGTTTTGCGAGTCGGTGAGGGAATTCTTCGCGTCCATACGAATCAAGACTGGTTGCGAGAAGAACCTGACCTCGTCTTACATGAAGTATTTGCGTTACAAGCAGCAGGTGATTTGGCACCAGATGTACTGGACTATCAAGCGGATGTCAGGGACGAAATACCGCCGTGGTTATATATGACCCGCTCGCCGGGAGAGATCCGAATCGATCAGGTGGATGAGCGATATGTCGAACGATTGGCGCGTACGCTTGCTGCGATCCATGCACTACCGATACCAGAATCGCGTTATGTCTATCAACCGTATACGACGGAACGTCACGTCCCGACGTGGACGCAGCATTCGGAGAGATGGCGTCAGCTACTGGCGATCGAACCGGTCGAAAGTCAACGTATTCGTTTCATTCATCGGGATTTTCATCCGGTCAATGTGTTATACGAAATAAATGAAACGTGCCATACGATTGATTGGGTGAATGCGTGTGTAGGACCCATTGAAGTCGACCTTGCGCATTGTCGTTTGAATCTTGCCTTGCTCGAATCTGTTGAGATAGCGGATCATTTTTTAAAAAGTTACTGCGAGCAGACGAAACATTCCTACGATCACGCGTGGGATATTCGGGCTGTTTTTGATTTTGGACCTGAAACGATTGACGTCTATCCGGGGTGGAAAGCATATGGAAGGCAAAACCTTAGTCAGGACAATGTTCGGGAACGCTTGGAAAAGTTTGTCTTGAAAGTCTATGAAAATAACGAAAGCGGTTACTAAATGAACTTTTCCTCTTGTAGTTCTTCGGAATATTGATTATTCTATTACTTGGAAAGAGATTAAACGTCAGACATCGTACGAATGTACAACTGATAAACAACTAATAGATAGAGGGGTACTTCATGAAATATCTTATCGCACTACTCGGACTGGCTATCGTTTTCGGCTTGGCACTCCTTGTCAGCAGTAACCGTAAAGGCATCAAATTGAAACCGCTTGCGGTCATGCTAGTTCTTCAGCTCGTACTTGGGTTCATTTTACTCAATACATCGTTCGGATATATCGTCATTCGTGGCGTCGCGAAAGTCTTTGAAAAACTGCTTAGCTATGCGGCAATCGGAATTGATTTCGTCTTCGGTGGTTTAGCGAATGAAGGCGCACAACCATTCTTCATCAATGTCTTGCTACCGATCGTCTTCATCTCTGCTTTGATCGGGATTCTTCAGTTCACTAAGATTTTACCACTCTTGATGCGAGGTATCGGTTTCGTCCTATCGAAAGTCAATGGTATGGGACGTCTTGAGTCTTACAACGCGGTTGCTTCAGCTGCGATCGGACAATCAGAAGTATTCATCACAGTCAAAAAACAAATCGGTCAATTACCAGCAAATCGTCTCTACACATTGTGTGCGTCAGCGATGTCGACGGTTTCGATGTCGATCGTCGGTGCGTACATGACTATGGTAGAACCGAAATATGTCGTTACAGCAATCGTCTTGAACTTGTTCGGTGGTTTCATGATCGTCTCGATCATCAACCCGTACACGGTTGACCCGGAAGAAGATATTCTTGAAATCGTCGAAGAAAAGCAAACGTTCTTCGAGATGCTCGGCGAATACATCATGGATGGATTCAAAGTCGCAATCATCGTTGGTGCAATGTTGATCGGTTACAATGCCTTGATCGGAATGGTCAACGATATCTTCTTAATGGTTCTAAACATCTCGTTCCAAGAAATCCTCGGATACATCTTTGCACCGTTCGCTTTCATCATGGGTATTCCATGGGCGGAAGCTGTCAGTGCCGGTAGTGTCATGGCAACGAAGTTGATCACGAACGAATTCGTTGCGATGTTGAGTCTTCCAGAATACTCAAAAGAATTCTCGGAGCGTACACTCGGAATCGTGTCTGTCTTCTTGATCTCGTTTGCGAACTTCTCGTCAATCGGAATCATCGCTGGTGCGGTTAAAGGATTGAACGACCGCCAAGGAAGCGTTGCAGCTAGTTTTGGTCTGAAGTTACTCTACGGCGCAACACTCGTCAGTGTCTTGACGGCAATCGTCGTCAGCGTCTTGCTGTAATCGTTACACATATGAAAGAGCAATGGATCTGCTGATCCATTGCTCTTTTTGTTTTTCACTCAGTTGATCCATGCGAAGCAATCCCGACGCGAACCCGATGATGGGTTCCGTCACGATAGACTTCGTAAGCGAACTGCGCGACGTTTTCCCGAGGAATCGGACCTGTCGGTGCAGTGAAGCGTGTTGTCTCGATCAAGAGGTCGTCAGCAGCAAGTGCGTTGTCTTCCGTCAGTTGTGTTGGACAGATGACGGTGAAGTCGACGTCTGCATCCTTTAACGTCAGATAAGCTTTCAAGTGATCCTCTGCTGCAATCGTCGAGCGGCGACGGGACTCACTCGATTGGAAACGATACTTCCCAGGTTCTTCTGACGCATCGAGAATGCCTGCCGTACCAATGAAGACGATTCGTTCGATGCCTGCTTCCTTCATCTTCGTGACGAGATGTGGAATCGCTGTCGAAAGGACCTGTTGTTGATCAGTTCCGAGACAACTGAAGACAGCTTTACTCCCTGCGAGCGCCTGTTCAAGATCGTCCGGGTTGGTCGCGTCTCCTGTCAGGATATGAAGGCGATCGTGAACGGGTAAGTCCGGTGACGTGGAACGCACAAGTGCTTGGACATCATAGCCGTCTTCTAATAACCGATCAATTAAAGGGCGACCCGTTCGACCGGTCGCACCAAGTACAGTAACAGTAGTCATGAGAATTCCTCCTTAAAGATCAAGTAGATGGGAAAAAGAGACGTGCGGTAGCGACCGGACGTCTCTTGTTGTTTATTTATCAGCGAACATGACGCCAGCTTGACCGTAATCTGTTTTTTCCATCTCTTCGATGAAGACCGTAATGTTTTCTTTTGGAGCATTTGTCGTTTCCGACACCGCTTCCGTAACTTTTTCAATCAAAGCACGTTTTTGTTCGACTGTACGACCCGATAACATTTTAACCGTAACATATGGCATGACTTCATTTCCCCCTCTAGCTTGATGACGATACGCCATCAGTATAGCGCATTCGATAGGGGATTCGTCAATTCGAACATCGTTTTCGAAAAAGAAGGGTATAAGGTAGGAGCTATTCTTGTCGGAAGCGAAGGTAGTCATACACATACGGCAGAAAAGGAGAGACATATGGACGCAATCATACGGAAGAAGATTCATACGTTACTGATTTTTGATCGGGCGTTACTGGAGGATACGAATTATCCGTTGTCTGGTGCAAAAGGACTCGAAGTCGCAGATATCGTCTTTGAACAAAACATTCCATTCGGACGACTCGTAACGGATAAAGAGCTCGCTCAACTGCTGAATCAAAAAGAAGCAAAGCGATACGGGATGTTGACGTTGCTTGAAGACGATGTACGTTTCAAACCGTTGTTTCAAAATCGAAAACCGACAGCTGACATGGAAGAAGAGGTCGAGGCGAAAGTGAGAGAACTCGCGCATCAGTTACGTGCGATTCGGTCGCGGTGTTCTTCACTAGAACGTCTCTTCTTGTTCGGTCGTGCGGCGCAAACCCTGTTTGACCGCGCTTTGCTTCATCTCGAAGAAGTCAATCCTCCGGCGCATGAGGAGATTGCGTCCATGACGTGTTACCGTCTCCCGACGATTCGCCGAGCATCAGAGGAACAATTACAGTTACTTCGTTACGAGTGACTGGTTGCAGACACATCGGAATACGGTATGATAGAAGCAACAGGATTAAAAGGGGACAAAACACGATGGAAAAAAAGATTAACTTTAATATCATTTCAGATAACTCTACAGACGGTCACGGAGGATTTGGTGTCGGAACACTCAGCTTAAATAGTATGTCACCCGTCATCATTTCTCCGGAAGACGGCGAAGCTTACATCGATATGGGCGCGATGCACGCGAAAGCAGCCATCGAGAAACGCGTCAAGTTCACGACGGATAAAGCCGATACGCCAAACGGTAAACTGTACTGGATCGTTTGGGTGACAGTCGGTCGTAAACCTGAAGGCTTCTATTACGGCGGTGTCGCTGCCTGCGATCTGTTAGTCGATGCGGAAGCACGTCGCGGATTCAAGATTCTCGCTGATCATGTCAATAAAATGGATAAATCCCTTAAAGGACGAATTGTTGTCGATCACATGGATGAGCGTTCAAAAGAATTGTTACGTGATTTCTTACAGACACATAAACCTGAGATGTGGGAAAATGCTGACGCTGCTCTACATGAAGCGTTGGTCTAAACAAAAGAACGTGTGCCGCGGCACACGTTCTTTTTTCATGGTCGTTTCAGCGTTAAGACGACGAGTTCCGGATGATTGAACAGACGAAACGGAAACAGGCTGTTCCCGAGACCACGACTGACGATCAGTTCAGTCTGCTGTTCCTGATAGCGACCGGCCGTCACGGTTGGAAAGAATCCTTGACCGGGCGCATACAGACCTTCCGTAAACGGCAGACGAATCTGTCCACCGTGGGCGTGACCAGACAAAACGAGATCAATGGAACGCTCGGCATACAAAGATTTATATTCCGGACGATGCGCAAGCAAGAGCTGGAACGCATCAGGTGAGACGTCTTGCAATGCTTGATCGAGACTTTGACGAATGCCATCCGGTTCCGACAGACCTTCGCGCCATCGTGTCGTCGTCGGATCATCGATACCGAGTAACGAAATCGATTGACCTTGGTATTCGATGACGCGCGATTCATTCCGGAGAACGGTGACACCCAGTTGCTCAAGCTTCGGCAAAATCGTTAGATTGAGTCGCACCTCATGATTCCCGGTGACGAAGTAGACCGGATATCGATCAACGAGCGCTTTCATGAGTGTAAGGGCGGCCTCTTCACCGTTTCGCCTCGAGTCAATCAAATCACCTGTCATGACGACGAGATCCGGCTTTTCGCGATCAATCTTGTTCAGTAGTCGTTCTTGTTCATTCCCAAACGCTTTGCCATGTAAATCTGCGACCTGCACGACGCGATAGCCATCAAACGCTTCCGGTAAGCGATTCGACGTGACCGTCATCCGTGAGACATCAATGACGTTATTTTCACGATATAAAAACCAGCTTCCTAAGGCGAAGACACCAAGGGATACTAGCCAGCGTGTACGTTTTCGCATAAGCCACCTCATTTCTTCTACTCAGCATAATTCAGGATAACAAAAAAGACCTCCTTCCGTATGCGACGGAAGGAGGAAATCAATTCAATTTAAGCATCTTGTTTTAAATCTGTGACTTCTTTTTGCGCATCGGGTTCATCTGACAAGTCCTTGAACAAGGCGATGACCATCATTCCGACGACGAAGATGAACGGGAAGGCGGCTAGAACAGCGGCTGCTTGTAAGGCGCTTAATCCACCGGCATAAAGTAAGACGGCAGCGATCGAAGACTGGATGACACCCCAAGCAAGCTTGATGCGTAAGCTTGGCATCAGGCTACCGCCAGACGATAGCATACCGAGAACGTACGTCGCGGAGTCAGCCGAAGTGATGAAGAACGTCGTGATCAAGAAGACGGCAACGATACTGAGGAACGTACCTAAGCCACCGAATGTCTCAAACAGAGCGAACATTCCAGTTTCGACCCCTTTATCGTTAACGGTCGAAATCAAATTGACGTTTTGGAACAATTCGTTCCAGATCGCTGACCCACCGAAGACCGAGAACCAAAGGAGACCAAAGATGGTTGGGACAAGCATGATGCCGATGACGAACTCACGAATCGTCCGTCCTTTTGAGACGCGGGCGATGAACGTACCGACGAATGGTGACCATGAAATCCACCAAGCCCAGTAGAAAATCGTCCAACCGTTGATCCACTCACGTTCATCTGGGTTAAAAGCAGAAGCCCGGAAGCTCATGACGGGTAAGTTCTGCAGGTAAGCCCCTGTCGTTTGCACAAAGAGGTCCATAATGAAACTGAACGGTCCGAGGAAGAGGACACCGATCATCAACAGAACGGCAAGAACGATGTTGGCGTTACTGAGACGAACGATTCCTTTATCGAGACCTGACGCGGCACTGATCATGTAGAGAATCGAAACGACGACAATGATGATGATTTGAGTCGTGAATGTGTTTGGAATACTACTTGTCAGGAAGTTGAGCCCACCTGAGATTTGTTGCGCACCGAGACCAAGTGACGTCGCGACACCAAATGCCGTTGCGACGATAGCAAGTACTTCGACAGTACCTTTACCGGCAGAAGCATACCGAGGCTTCATCAATGAAGCGACGGTATCCCCAATCGTAGCGGGACGTCCTTTTCGGAATGTCGAGTACGCAATCGCAAGCGCGACGATCGCGTATAAGGCCCAAGGATGGAGTCCCCAATGGAAGAACGAATAGCGCATTGCGAGGCGTGCTGCTTCCGTCGGATCGTCTGTTGCGACTGGCGGTGTATGGAAGTGCGTCAATGGTTCTGAGACACCCCAGAAGACAAGCCCGATTCCCATACCAGCACTGAAAAGCATCGCAAACCAAGAAATGAGACCATATTCAGGACGGTCCGAATCCTTACCGAGTCGGATTGAACCGAAGCGGGAAAAGATTAAAAAGATAGCAATGATTAAAAAAGCACTCATGCCGAGTAGATAAAGCCAGCCAAATCCGTTAGAGACAAAGGATTGTGCTTTACCTGTGACATTTCCGAGACTAGCTGCACCGATTAGGGATTCCGGTAAGATTCCCCATATGGTAAAGAGCACACAGAAAATGACGGATACCATAAAGACTTTTGTGATCTTACTTTTTCGATTATTTTCCATCGTGTTCCACACCTTCTTTCGAATTTTACATAGTTGTTTTGTATCAAATGATGGCAACGACATTATCATTACCCCGTCAATCCGATAACAAAACCTAATCACGCAGGGTACTACCGTAACAAACATTTGAGCGGAAAAGCAAATCGACCGGGAAATGAGAACAAAAAAACCAATGATTTACAAGGAAGGGAGAGCAAAAAAGGGCTCAATCATGCGTATCTAAAATAATGTGGAAATAAAGAAAAAGAAAACGTTAATACTGTTATTTCCCGTTTCGTCTTAAAACTAACGTAAAGCTTGATATGAGCAAATCAGAGGCAGTCTGAAATCAGATTTGATATAACAAAAGCAGTCATCATTTTGAAGGAGGCATTTCCCATGGAAAAAGAACAACAAAAACAAGCGATTCTCGAAGCATTTCAATCTCGTCATGCCACAAAGGCATTTAACGGTCAAATGATCCCAGAAGAAGATTTTCGTTTCGTTTTAGAAACAGCGCGTCTGTCACCGAGCTCGTTCGGTTATGAGCCATGGAACATGCTCGTCATTCAAAATCCAGAAATTCGTGAAGCATTAAAAGAAGTCTCTTGGGGGGCGCAAGGACAATTGCCGACAGCGAGTCACTTTGTCTTATTCCTCGCCCGGACAGGGGAGCAAATGCAGGCAGATGGTCCACATGTCACGCAGATGATGGACTTCCTTGGTTTATCCGAAGAAGCGAAAGCCGGACGGACGAAGCGTTATGGTCTGTTTTTAAAAGAGGATTTCGCGATTGGTGATAACCCGAAAGCGATGGAAGACTGGGCAGCAAAACAAGCTTATATCGCACTCGGGAACATGATGTCGACGGCAGCACAAATCGGTGTGGATTCATGCCCGATCGAAGGATTCGACCAGCAAGCCGTCGAGCAATTACTCGTCGATCGTGGACTGCTCGATCGTTCTGTTTTCACGGTGCCGGTCATGGTCGCGTTCGGTTACCGAGCAGACGAACCAAAACGTGAAAAGCAACGTCGTCCGCTCGATGAAATCGTGACGTTCGTCGAGTAAAGACGAAAGACAAAAATTTTCGAATTATATAGAAGTTTCTTTCGAAATTCGGTATACTCGCATTTGTATGATTAAGAAGCGCCGTAAACGCCACTCGCATACGAACAACTTTTGTCTTGATGAAAGAAAGGGGTTCTATCGCAAATGGAACAAAAATTAAAGTTATGGTTCACGGAACACCAAACGGAAGATTACGGTATCACATTCCGTGTCAACCACGTTTATGAGAGCGAACAAACGGAGTTTCAACGCCTAGAGATGGTTGAAACGGACGAGTTCGGTACGATGTTGTTACTTGACGGAATGGTCATGACGACAGATAAGGACGAGTTCGTTTACCACGAGATGGTCGCGCACGTCCCATTGTTCACACACCCGAATCCAAAGTCGGTTCTGGTCGTTGGTGGAGGAGACGGCGGAGTCATCCGTGAAGTCTTGAAACACCCATCCGTCGAAAAAGCAGTTTTGGTTGAAATCGACGGAAAAGTCATCGAGTATTCGAAAAAATACCTCCCGAACATTGCAGGTGGATTGGACGATGCACGCGTCGAAGTCATCGTTGGGGATGGATTCATGCATATCGCAGAAGCAGAAAACGAGTATGATGTCATCATGGTCGACTCGACTGAACCAGTTGGTCCAGCGGTCAACTTGTTCACGAAAGGCTTCTACTCTGGTATTTCAAAAGCATTAAAAGAGGACGGCATTTTCGTCGCACAATCGGATAACCCATGGTTCACACCAGACTTGATCCGTGATGTTCAACGCGACGTCAAAGAAATCTTCCCGATCACGAAGCTCTACATCGCAAACGTTCCGACATACCCAAGTGGTCTTTGGACGTTCACGATCGGATCGAAGAAACATGATCCGCTTGCAGTTGCACCAGAGCGTTTCCACGAGATCGACACAAAGTATTACACGCCTGAGCTTCACACGGCAGCCTTCGCGCTTCCGAAGTTCGTTAAAGATTTGACGAACGGCTGAGCTCAGTCACTATAGCACACATGAACAGAGCGGTTTCGATCTTCGAAATCGCTCTGTTGTCAGGTAAACAGGCGTTTGCATCAGCAAACGGCAAATGAACAGGGGGAATGGATCATGCGTTTTGATGAAGCATATTCAGGAAAAGTCTTTATCGCGAGTCAACCGACTCACGAAGATGCAAAAGGAATTTTATACGGCATGCCGATGGACTGGACGGTCAGTTTCCGTCCCGGTTCACGATTCGGTCCGGCACGTATCCGTGAAGTCTCACTTGGTTTAGAAGAATATAGCCCGTACTTAGATGGTGACATCGCTGACGCAAAATTGTTTGACGCGGGAGATATCCCGTTACCATTCGGGAATGCACAAAAATCACTTGATATGATTGAAGAATACGTCGATTCGTTACTGACAGCAGGCAAGTTCCCGCTCGGTATGGGTGGCGAACATTTAGTCACGTGGCCAGTCGTCAAAGCGTTCGATAAACACTTCGATGATTTTGTCGTACTTCACTTTGATGCGCATACGGACTTACGAGACGAATATGAAGGAGAGCCATTGTCGCACTCGACGCCACTCAAGAAGATCGCCAACTTGATCGGACCAGAGAACTGCTATTCATTCGGAATTCGTTCAGGTATGAAAGAAGAGTTCGAATGGGCGAAGACATCAGGTTACAACCTCTTCAAATACGAGATCGTCGAGCCGCTTCGTCAAGTCCTTCCGACACTTGCCGGTAAAAAGGTCTACGTTACGATCGACATCGATGTTCTTGATCCGTCAGCAGCACCAGGGACAGGAACACAAGAAATCGGTGGGGTGACGACGAAGGAATTACTTGAGGTCGTTCATATGATTGCACGAGCAGACGTTGACGTCATCGGTGCGGATTTGGTAGAAGTATGCCCAGCATACGATCAATCTGACATGACAGCGATCGCTGCAGCGAAGGTATTACGTGAAATGATGATTGGATTCATTAAATGAATAGACAAAAAGAGACCAGACGTGATGTCGGTCTCTTTTGTTTTGTTCAGAGGAAGAACTGAATGACCCCGAACGCACCGAATCCGATGATTAGACTGGCAGACGTCCATTGAATGATACGTAAAGTGGGTGTCGCAAGCTGGTGCTTGAGCAGATGCGTGATGTTCGCTAGAATGACCCACCAAGCGGCAGAACCAAGAAAAATACCGATTAGAAACAAAAAGGCATCTTGTCCGTTCATCATTGTTAACTCAAAGCGTGCAAACAACGCCAGGAATAGCGTGATTGTCATCGGGTTCAAGAACGTCAGGAGTAAGACGGATAGATAGCTACTTAACCGTGACGAGGCTGTATCGGAAATCGAGGCGTTCGAAGAAGCTTGAAACATCGACCAGCCGATGTAACACAAAAACAGACTGCCGATCAGTTGCATCCAGTGTGCTTGAGTGATTAGGGATTGGACAAGCGAAAAACCGGACAATGCAATCAATCCATAAGTGAAGTCTACCGTTGCGGCTCCGAGTCCGGAAACGATGCCGGAAATTCGTCCATGTCGAAGCGTTCGTTGCATGCATAAAAGTCCGATTGGACCTACGGGAGCCGCTAACGCAAACCCGATTCCAAAACCAGTCGCAAACATCAGTCAACCTCGGGTAACGGAAAATGAAGCGATTCCTTTTCCGTCCGCATGATGATTGTTGTTTTTGTCCGCAGGATACCTGCTAATTCTTTGATGTGGTAGGTGATGATTTCATCAAGTTGTTCTGTATCACGACAACGGATTTTAAGTAGATAATCATCGTCCCCGGCGACGTGATGACATTCCAGTACGTACTCAAGTTCTTGAACCCGTTTTAGAAATGGCGCTCGGTGTTCCGGTCGCTCGAGTGAAACAGCGACGAACGCAGCAAGACGATAGTCAAAGGAGGAAGGGTCTAGCACCGTTGTTAATTGACGGATGATACCTTGCTCTTGTAAGCGTGCTACACGTTCTGCTACAGCCGGTGCCGATAAACCGATGTGCTGTGCAAGTGTCGACCATTTCATACGAGCATCGCTTCTTAAAAAATCAATAATTTTTAAATCGTAGGAATCCATAAATAAAAACCTTCCTTTCTATTGTTATTTAGAATATTTTATTTCGAAAAGAAAGGAGGTGTCAAAGTGTTTATAAAACAAGTTCATAGCACACTGAAATCTTTACACATATACGGAACTGTCTTAAGTTTAAGATGTCACCACGAAGGAAATGTTCTGAAGTGTAAGAACATTGGTTTGAGAGCGATGTACATTTGACAATCAGAAAGGTGGAAAAAAAATGAAGAAACTCTTATCGTTTGTGACTGCTACGTTACTGTTTGCACTATTCGTGTTACCAGTAGGCGCAGCTGATGACGCAATGGTTCGTGTCATTCATGCTTCACCAGATGCTCCAGCAGTTGATATTGCGGTCGATGGCAAAAAAGCAGTATCAGGAGCGAAATTCAAAGATGTCACAGATTACCTCACACTACCAGCTGGGGAACATAAAGTAGAAGTATTCGCTGCAGGAACAACAAAAGATCCTGTGCTCTCTCAAACACTCAACGTCGAAGCTGGTAAATTCTACTCTGTCGCAGCAATCGGCAAATTGGCTGATATCAAACTAGCGGTCATGGAAGACAACGGTAAAGGCGAAGACGGCAAATCAATGGTCCGTGTCGCACACTTTGCACCGGATGCACCAGCTGTTGATGTCGCACCAAAAGCTGGAGACCCACTCTTCAGTAACCTTGAATTCTCGAAAGTCTCTGACTACGGTACACTCGATGCAGGCACATATGACCTCGAGGTCCGTCCTGCAGGCGCAACGGATGTCGTCAAAGCACTGGATGGAGTCAAACTCGACAGTGGCAAAAACTATACAGCGCTCGCAATTGGCTTACTTGAAGGCGAACCAGCATTTGAAGTCCTCTTGATCCCAGATGGTGGTGAAATGGCATCAATGCCAGAAACAGGACTTGGTGGTTCATCTGATACGGCTTCTGCTACACCATGGGCAGTCGCAGCAGCTGCTGCCTTGTTAGTAGGAACAGCGTATGTCGTCCGTCGTAAACAAAACGCTTAAGAGTAGTCTTCTTCTCTTACTCGTATTAGCCGGATGTCAATCGGGATCACCTCCAGATGCTACAAAGCCGGAAAAACCAAAACAAACCGAAACAACGACGTCTTCTTCGTCCACTCCATCTGAAAAGGTGGACGAAGAGGCGTTCATACCAACGCGTATTACGATTCCGACGCTCGATGTGAAAGCGAACATCGAAGTCGTCGGGAAGGATAAACAAGGACGGATGGATGTTCCGAAACAGACCGATCAGGTCGCTTGGTACAAGTACGGAGCAAAAGCCGGACAAACTGGAAATGTCGTGTTAGCCGGACACTTGGACGATCAAGAAGGTCCCGCTGTTTTTTATGATTTAGCGAAGATGAAAAAAGGGCAACGGATTGAAGTGACGGGAAAAGCAGGACAACAGGTATCATACGTGGTGACGAACGTCATGTCCTATCCTGTCGATGAAGCACCGGTTGGATCAATCTTCGGTGCGACCGTCATGAATAAACTGACGCTTATTTCATGTATTGGTACGTTTTCAGAATCAAAAGGATACGATCAGCGTCTTGTCGTCACAGCAGAACAAGACGAGTAAAATAAAATAGGCAATTCTTATTTCGGTCAGAACCGAGAATAAGAATTGCCTATTTTTTAATGTGTTTCGGAAGCAGCGACAAGATCCGTCGTCAGTGTCGTCAAGCCTTGTGTCGTCTTACTGAGTCCTTGGATCGTCTCGACGATTTGTCCAAGGTTTTCCTTGTTACGTCCAAATAAGGTGAGGGAGTTTTCCATCTCGCTCTTAACGGTTTGAATTCCTTGTTTCACTTGTTGCAATTCTTGCTGCGATGCGGTGTTGGCGCGTGTGATGTCTTCCATCTGAGAAACGAGTTGTGTGATATTACCATTGTTCTTTTGAATCAGACCATTGATGCTACTACTTAATGACTTGGCATTTTCAGCAAGGTTTCGGACTTCCGTCGCGACGACAGCAAAACCTTTACCGTGTTCACCGGCACGTGCTGCTTCGATCGAAGCATTCAACGCGAGTAAGTTCGTCTGATTGGCGATCGCTTCG
Organism: Exiguobacterium sp. U13-1; assembly: GCF_001750115.1. Lineage (NCBI taxonomy): Bacteria > Bacillati > Bacillota > Bacilli > Caryophanales > Exiguobacterium > Exiguobacterium sp. U13-1. Next base: position 702,742 of record NZ_CP015731.1, read on the forward strand.
ATGCTTTGTGTCATCTGGACGATGTCATCCGACGTCGTCTTTAATTCATGGATGCTTTCAAGCGAAGTACCGACTTGTTGTGTCGATTGAGCGAATTGTTGCTCCATCTGTTGCATCTGTCGTTCGTTGGCAATCGTCATTTGGACAAGCTGCTGACTCGTCTGCTCCGTTTGAGCCGTTTCTGCCAACACTTGTGAGGCACGGCGGCTCGTCTCGATGATGGCATGATCCGTGTGTTCGACGGAGCTTGCAACTTCTTGACTGACACGGACGACATCTGTCAAAAGTTGACGGCGCGACTCGTTCGCTGCTGTCACTTCATGAAGACGAGAATCGACGTACTGACTCGTGACGATTTGAGCATCTAAATTCATCGCATGTGTCAAGGCAAGCACAGCTGTCGTCAGTTGGGCTGGGTCATGTTGATAGTGTTCGACGATTTTTGGAATCAACAACGTCTGAAACGCTGCGTAAGAAGCGATGAACCACGTGACGGGAACGAAGTTATGTTTATGCGTCTGTCCCATCCGTGTTCGCATCGCAAGGAACGACTCATCCATATTTCCTGTTAACAAACTCGTAAAGTAGTCGGCGAAGACTTTCTTCAGTCGTTCGCGTGTCGATGATTGTTTCGCGATCGTTGCCATCTCGGGATTCAATAATAGATGGTCAAGCACTTGCTCGAGGACTTCATCTAAGATACCTTGAACGACAGGCGCCATCGATTTGAGTGTCTGTAGCTGTTCTTCTGTATAGCCCATGTATACGAGACGGGATGTGAGATCAGGATCTGCCGTCTTTGTAATGAGACGGGAATCAGGAAAGCCGATTGTAGCTTGATAAGCTGAAGTAGTCTTACTTTTAAAAGGGTTACGCACGTAGTTGCCTCCAATACTCAAGATGTGAATAAATTGATGTCTGTTTCTTATCGGTTCATCTTGACGAAGTGATACTGATTTTCGAAAAAAAGACGAGAATATTGAAAAACATTGACCGGAAACAAAAAAACTCATGGCAAGTGCCATGAGGAGAATAAAAAATATGCAGGATTAGACCGGTTGATCTTCCTGAAATGCTTTTTTGGCGTCCACAATCGAGCGCATCCGTTGAACGCAAGCTTGGACAAACTGAATATCAATGGAGGTGAAACGGGTGACAGGTCCACGAGCTGACTCAGCACTGAATGTGAAGGTTCCGAGATTCCAAAGTTCGATTTTAAATCGTTTTCCTTTGTTGTCGTCGAAGTGTTCTACGAATTCGATTTTCGGTACCATGCGAACCCCTCCTTACTCCGTACATTCCCGCTTTTCAAAAAATAAAAAAGCCAAACTGCGAGTTAGAAGCAGTTTGGCTTAAAAAAATTATGCAGTCGGCACATCATAGCCGATCTCTTCAATCGCATCGACGAGACGCTCACGTGAAACGTCCTCATGCTGTACGGTCACTTGGTTTTGTTCGAGTGAGACAGTTGCCTGTTGCACACCTTCGACTTCAGATAGAGCGGATTCAACACTCGCTTTACAGTGATTGCATGTCATACCGATAACAGATAATGTTGTTTCTTTCATGATGATGTTCCTCCTTCAGATAGTGGGGTACGTTTTAATCGTAACGCATTCGTCACGACAGAGACAGAGCTGAATGCCATGGCAGCGCCCGCAAGCCATGGGGCAAGCAGCCCGAGAAAAGCGACCGGAATGCCAATCGTATTATAGCCAAGTGCGAAGACAAGATTTTGACGAATATTTTTCATCGTTTGCTCACTCAACTCGATCGCAAGTAAAACTTGTTTTAAGTCGTGTCCAAGCAATGTCACGTCGGCTGCTTCAAGGGCAACATCCGTGCCGCTACCGAGCGCGATGCCAACGTCCGCCGTTACAAGAGCAGGGGCATCATTGATACCGTCTCCGACCATCGCGACACGTTTCGTTTGTTGAAGTGATTGAATAACATCAGCCTTTTCAACAGGTAAGACGTCAGCAAAGACGAACGCTGGATCGAGTCCAAGCTCCTCTGCTAAATGCTCGGCGACTTCCCGACGATCACCGGTCAAGAGATACACTTCTTTTGTCTGGCGCAACCGCCGGATCGTTTCTTTCGCTGAATCTTTCAACGCGTCACGGATGGCGTATCCGGCAACGACTTTTCCGTCGACAGCAACATATACGAGTGTCGCTCCAAGTGATGTCCAGTCGGGAAGAGTAAGACCGCGTTCCTGCATCATTCGCGCCGATCCGACGATGAGATCATGTCCCATGATTTGTCCCGTGATCCCATGTCCTGATTCGACGTGGAATCGTTCGATATCAAAGACGACATCCCGTTCTGCTGTGATGGCGCGAGCAAGGGGATGTTCCGATTGCCGTTCAAGCGCAGCAGCGAAATCGAGCGCTGTCTCCGTACCGAACGTTTCGACGACGATGGGGCGACCGACTGTCAGTGTTCCGGTCTTATCAAAGACGACAGCATCGACATGTTGAAGATTCTCGAGTTGAGCACCGCCCTTGAAGAGAATACCTCGTTCCGCCCCTTTTCCGGTTCCAACCATGATCGAAGTTGGTGTCGCAAGCCCGAGCGCACATGGACAAGCGATGACGAGCACCGCGATGGCAGGACGAATCGCTTCCGCAAAGGAACCGGTGAACATCCACCAAGCGGCTAACGTCAGAAGCGCGATGGCAACGACGATCGGCACGAACACACCAGAAATCCGATCGGCTTGTCGTTGAATCGGTGCTTTTTCAGTCTGCGCTTGTTCGACGACACGAATGATTTGCGAGAGAACTGTCGCTTGTCCGATTTTTGTCGCTTCGACTTGTAAAGATCCGTTCGTATTCAGCGTACCACCAATGACGGATTCCCCAACCGTTTTATGAACAGGCGCGGATTCACCAGTCAACATCGATTCATCGAGATACGCGTCGCCAGCCCGAATGACACCATCTGTCGGAATTTTGTTCCCGGGTTTTACGAGTAAGATCATACCAGTTTGAATCGCGTCGATGGAGACAGTTCGTTCCTGTCCATCCTCTAAGACGACGGCTTCCTTCGCTTGAAGGGAGAGCAGGCTTTTGATTGCTCCTGTCGTCTGTTGTTTGGCACGGTCTTCGAGAACTTTACCGAGCAGGACGAGTGTAATCAGAATCGCGCTTGTCTCAAAGTAAAGGTGAGGCATATTAGAGACGAATAGCATTTCAGCAACGGAATAAAAGTAGGCTGCCGATGTCCCGAGTGCAACGAGAACGTCCATATTGGCACTCCCACTCCGTAAACTTTTATAAGCCCCGCTGTAGAAGGGCGCTCCGATGATGAATTGTACTGGTGTTGCTAAAGCAAACTGTAGCCACGGATTCATCAAGAATGGAAGATGAAACGGACTGTTCGGAATATGCGTCAGCATGCTCGCAAGCAGCGGTAACGATAGAAGGGCCGCGATGATAAAGCGATACAGCATCCGGCGATTCGATTTTGTTGCGTGTGGTGCTTGTTTGACCGTTGCCCCGTAGCCGATTTTTCGGATTTTTTCGATGATCGCTTGATCGTCATAGGCATCAGAAATCGAGACACGAGCGGTTTCAAGCGGCAAGTTGACCGTTGCTTCAACCCCGTCCATCCGGTTGAGGACTTTTTCAATCCGGGCAGAGCAGGCGGCACACGTCATGCCTTCAATATCAAACTCAATCGTTTTTGACATCAGAAAACCCTCCTTACTTTTTCAATCGAGCGATGACCGCCATCAATTCTTCGACGTAAGCGTCCGTACTGTCTTGACGGGTGGCAACTTCATGCATGCACATCTTGACATGGCGTTCGATGATTTGTAGTTCGACTTGTCGCAAAGCTGCTTGGATTGATGCCGTTTGCGTCAAAATGTCAATACAATACCGATCTTCAGCGACCATGTTAGCAATCCCGCGGACTTGTCCTTCGATGCGCTTTAGTCGTTTCATCAACGCATCTTGTTCTTCGTTCGTTCGTGGAACGACGGGGTGATCGTGTGTCATAGTCGTACCTCCTTTGGTGATCTTGTTGTCATCTTTACTGTAACATATAGGTATGGGGGGTACCAGTATTTAGCTTAAGAAATAAAAAAAACAGTCGCGAGAGGCGACTGCTTTTGTACTTATTGATTGGAAACTTGTGGTTTGACGATCGTTTCGTTTAATGAACGTTGATCGCTAATGATGTCTTCAGCTTGTGTCGCCCGTTTAATGAAGAAAGCAAGGACGAATGCTAGACCAGCAATGAACGTCGAGATGAAGAACGCATAGTTGATTCCGTCAAGCGTTGCTTGCATCGTAATCTGCTGTTTTAAAGCAGCAGCCGCTTCAGCTGTCGGTTGACTCGTCATGTTCTTCGCTGCTTCAGCCGCGAGTTCTGTTCCACGTGTCTTCGCATGCGTCGACATGATTGTAACAAGCAAGGCGGTACCAATCGCACCGGATACTTGTTGCAACGTATTGTTCATCGCTGTTCCGTGTGGATAGTAGCGTGTTGGTAACTGGTTCAAACCGTTCGTCGAGACTGGCATCATGACCATTGACATCCCGAACATCCGCAATGAATACAGGACGATCAGATGCGTATACGTCGTATCCATCTCAAGCTGACTGAAGTAGTAACTGGTAACGACTGTGATGAACAAACCAGTTAACGCAAGAGGACGACCACCAATCTTATCAAACAGTTTCCCGTTGATCGGTGACATGACGGCCATCAAGATGGCACCCGGTAACAGCATGAGACCCGCATCGAGTGGTGAGATACCGCGAATTGTCTGGACATAAATCGGAAGCAATAACATCCCGGAGAACATCGCCATCGTGACGACCATCGAGATGGCAGAAGACAAGGCGAACATCGGGTAACGATAAATCTTGAAGTTGAGCATCGGACGTTCCATATGGAGCTGACGGTAAATGAATGTCACGAGTGCGATAACTCCGACGATCAACGCTCCATAGACGTGGAAGCTGTCCCAACCCTTAGAGCCGGCAGAACTGAAACCGTACAATAAGCCACCGAAACCAAGTGACGAAAGTGCCACGGAAGCAAGATCAATCCGAGCGGCAGATCGTTCCTTGACGTCACGAAGTAAAAAGAAACCAGCGACGAGAACGATTAAGGCGATTGGTGTGATGAAGTGGAACAGCATCCGCCAATCATAATGCTCGATGATCCAACCAGATAGCGTTGGTCCGATTGCTGGAGCTCCCATCATGATTAATCCGAAGAAGCCCATCGCAGTCCCACGTTTTTCAATCGGGAAACTGACGAGCATGACGTTCATCAGCAACGGCATCATGATCGCAGAACCGGATGCTTGAATCATCCGTCCTGCGAGCAAGACAGGGAAGACTTCTGCGAAGCCGGCAAGAATCGTTCCGGCTGAGAAGAGGGTCATCGCGAGTAAGAAGAGGCGACGAACCGAATATTTTTGAATCAAGAACGCAGATGTCGGAATTAAGACACCGTTGACGAGCATGAAACCAGTCGACAGCCATTGAGCAGTTGATGGTTCGATCGCTAAATCCTTCATGATCGAAGGCAGGGCGATGTTGAGCAAAGTATTATTTAAGAAAGCAATGAATGCCCCGATCATCAAAACGGCGAGTATGCCGTAAGGAGCCCGAGCAGTATGAGTCGCACTTTGTTGCATAAGTATCCTCCTAACTAAACTAACGGTACAGATTTCTATACGGTCGTTCTATCTGTAGTTTATCTTAATCTGATTTAGTTCGAATTACAAATAATAATAGCTAAGAAAGATAATTTTATTTTTTGTGTAAGATTGAAAGCGTTTTTCTAGTAGGCTAAACGAGAAGAAAAGCATGTTGTACACTCGAAATCGCTTCCTAGGGAAACGATTCAAGGTAAACAAAAAAGCGCAATCCTTCTCGTTAAAGAAAAATTGCGCGTCGTCTTTAGTTTGAAACAGCCGGAGGCTTGTTTCATAGCTAGCATTACTGGACGTTCGTTTCGAGTGCATCTTTCGTGATGTCGTAATGAGAGGCTGTCCAGACCGATTTACCGTCTTGAATGAACAAAACTTGTGGTGACTCGTGTCGAACGCTGTAATGTTCGGCGATGTGGTTCGATAACGTCCGAGCTTCTTGGACGAAAAGATACGCCGTTGGAACAGATGTTTCATCCGCGAACTTCGTATACTCCGAGAATCCTGCGGCACTGATCGGGCACGTCGTGCTGTGTTTGCAAATCACGAACGCGGTGTGTTCGGACGCAAATTGATCAAAATCAGAAATAGATTGCAGTTTACGTGGTTGTGTCATGTATATCACCCTCCATACGTCCGGAGACGTTCACTTAACTTTAGATTTTCCCGGTAATCGACCGGACAGTCAATTAAAACGGGTCCATCACTTGCAAATGCTTGGTCAAGACAATGTGCGAGGGAACCATGCTCACCGACACGAAGACCGAGTGCCCCAAAGGCGTGAGCCAGTTGAACGAGGTCTGGATTGTCAAACGTGTTGTAGGACGACCGCCCATACGCTTGTTGTTGTTTCCATTCAATCAGTCCGTAGGTTCCGTCACGCCAAATCAATACGACGAGTGGAAGCTTCAGACGAACGGCAGTTTCAAGATCTTGTCCATTCATCAGAAAGGCACCATCTCCAGCCGCACAGACGATTCGCCGATCCGGATATAACAGCTTGGCTGCGAGCGCACTCGATAAACCATAGCCCATCGAAGCGAATCCATTGGAAATGAATAATTGATCTGGACGTGTCGTTTGATAATGACGAGCAAGCCACACTTTATGGGCGCCGACGTCTGAGAAGACCATGCCATCCTCCCCGACGGTTCGTTCGAGTTCACGGACGATACTTTGAGGATGTAAAGGCAAGGCAAGCGAGTACGTTTCTTGAATCTCGTCGCGTAATTTATCGCGATCTTGCTGCCAGTCGTTCCACGCACGCTCTGGAAGTAAAGGAGTCAATACAGTCAGCATATCGACGAGTGGTCCGACTACGTTCGCGACGACCGGATAATAGGCATCGATTTCGTGAGGATTCGTATCCAAATGGACGATTGGTGTCTTTTTCGGGTTCCATTTTTGCGGAGGTAACTCCGTAATATCGTAGCCCACCGTAATAATGAGGTCACTCGCATCGAGAATCCGCTGGTTGTAATCGACGTCCGGTAAACCGATCGTGTGTGCAGCGAGCGGATGGTGTGAAGAAATCGCTCCTTTTCCCATCATCGTCTCGACGACAGGAGCTTGGAGCTTTTCGACGAATGCTCGAAACGCTTCAAGTGCTTGCTGCCGGTGGATGCCAAATCCAGCAATGATGACGGGCCGTTTTGCTCGTTCAATCAGACGTAAAGCATCGGGATCATCAATCGTCAAGGAATGGAGATGCGTTGGCGTACTATCCTGCTGTAAGGGTGTCACTGATTGATCACGTTCTTGTTTTGCGATGTCTTCTGGAAAAGAGATATGGGTTGCCCCTGGTTTTTCACTACTTGCTGTCGCAAAGGCACGTCGAACGATTTCCGGAATGACCTCCGCCGACAGCACGGACGTACTGGACTTCGTGACAGGACGATAGAGATCTACGAGATCAAACATTTGATGCGACGCCTTATGTTGCCGTGCTGTTGCGCCTTGACCCGTGATCGCGACGACAGGGGAGTGATCCATCGTCGCACTTGCAATACCGGTCATCATATTGGTCGCACCAGGACCTAGTGTCGATAGGCAGACACTAGGTCGCCCACTCAGGCGACCGAACATCGCTGCCATGAAAGCGGCGTTCGTTTCGTGACGTGTCGTGATAAAGGTGATCGACGAACGACTGAGCGATTCGAGCAATGTGATATTTTCCTCACCGGGAACACCAAAGATATGCGTGACGCCCTCTGCCTCTAAACATTGGACGAACCAATCCGCCGCGTTCACGCTAGTCCACCGATGGAAATGTACTTCGTCTCAAGATACGCTTCGAGTCCTTCACTACCGCCTTCGCGCCCGAGACCGGATTGTTTCATTCCACCAAATGGTGCTTGCGCAGCAGAAGGAACGCCATCATTCCAGCCGACAATTCCGTAATCAAGCCCCTCGATTGCACGAATCGCACGCGCGTAATCTTTTGTAAAGACGTACGAAGCGAGACCGAATGGTGTCTGATTGGCGTAACGAACCGCCTCCTCATCAGAACTGACACGCTGGACGGGAGCAACAGGTCCGAACGTCTCCTCGTTCATGATCAGCATGCCGGGTTTTACGTCCGCAAGAACGGTTGCTTCATAATAATAGACATCGTTCTCCTCATCCGTCGTTCCTGTTCCGCCCGTGACGACTCGTGCACCAGCGGATGTCGCATCATCAACATGTTTTTTGACTTTATCGTAACCCGCTTTACTGATCATCGGTCCAATCTTCGTCTCAGCATCCAGACCATTTCCGGTCTTCAACTTCGCTGTCTCTTGCCCGAGTTTTTCAACGAACGCGTCATAGATCGAGTCGGATACGTAAATCCGGTTTCCGCAGACACACGTCTGTCCGCCATTACGGAATTTAGACTTAATCGTCTCAGCAACAGCTAAATCAAGGTCACAGTCATCAAAGACGAGAATCGGTGCATGTCCTCCGAGTTCGAGCGACATCGCCTTGATCGTCTCTGCTCCTTGAGCCATCAGCGTCCGTCCGACTTCGGTTGAACCAGTGAAGGTGATCTTATCGACATGTGGATGTGTCGCGAGTGATTCACCGAGTGCTTTCCCGCTGCCTGTAACGGCATTGACGACGCCTTCTGGAATCCCAACTTCCTGACAGAGTTCAAGAAGACGAAGCGCGGTAAGCGGAGTCGCTGTTGGTGGTTTGATGACAAACGTACATCCGGCGACGAGTGCCGGAGCAAGCTTTCGGGTAATCATGGCAGCCGGGAAGTTCCATGGTGTGATTGCAGCAACGACACCGACCGGCTGTTTGATGACTTGAAGTCGTTTAGAAGCATCATGCGTTGGAATGACACGCCCATACGCCCGTTTTCCTTCCTCTGCAAACCACTTGACGAAGTTTGCGGCATACTGCACTTCACCTTCTGATTCAGCGAGCGGTTTCCCCATTTCCAGCGTCATCAGGCGAGCCAGTTCATCTTTTTTCTCAATCATCTTCGAATATAATTTCTCGAGAAGTTCGGCACGTTCGTAGACCGTCCGTTTCGACCAATCAGGAAATGCCTTCCGTGCTGCTTCGACAGCATCGTTGACGTCTGATTTTGTTCCGTTTGGTACACTACCGACGACTTCCCCGGTCGCCGGATTCGTAACATCCGTCCGTTCTCGTCCGTGATCTAGCCATTGTCCGCCAATAAAGAATTGTCCCTTCATCCTGAAAATCCCCCTTTTTTTACGTGCATTGATAAGGGTATACCCGAACGAAGAAAAAAAGATTCACTCTCGGAAGGAAAGGTTATGCAAAAGGGTAGAAATCGACCGATAAACAGTGTAGGATAATTCAGTAAATGTAATGTAAAACGCTATGAAATATTCATCGTGAATAAAGAGTGACACCCGTTGATGTGAAATGGTGGAATCACCCCCGAAACATTGACTTTAAAAGTGGATTTGATAAGATGAAGGTAGAGGATTTGCGCAATCGGTTGCGCTTTAAAGATGACTATGTATTGGATGATGAAAAAGACCACTAATGACTGACCTACGAGAGGATTCACGACACATGACACAAATGATACCGCGCCCTGAAACGGCCCAACAAACAATTACACGAGCTTGGTGGAAAGAAGCAGTTGCTTACCAAATCTATCCACGCAGCTTTTACGATGCAAACAACGATGGAATCGGCGATATTCCCGGTATCATCGCAAAACTGGATTATTTGAAGGATCTTGGTGTTGATGTGCTTTGGATTTGTCCGATGTTTAAATCGCCGAATGATGATAACGGATATGACATCAGTGATTATGAAGATATCATGGATGAATTCGGTACGATGGCGGACTTTGATCTCTTAATGGAAGAAGCGCATAAGCGTGACATCAAGGTCTTGCTTGATCTCGTCGTCAACCACACATCCGATGAACACCCGTGGTTCCTTGAATCGCGTTCGTCAAAAGACAATGAGAAACGCGACTGGTACATCTGGAAAGATGCTGTCAACGGTGGTGAGCCGAACAACTGGGAAAGTATTTTCGGCGGATCAGCATGGGAATATGACGAAAAGACGGAGCAGTACTTCCTCCACGTCTTCTCACGTCGTCAGCCGGACTTGAACTGGCAAAACCGCGACATGCGTCAAGCCGTCTATACGATGATTAACTGGTGGCTCGATAAAGGCATCGACGGTTTCCGAATCGATGCGATCAGTCACATCAACAAGGATCAATCATTCGCTGATCTCCCGAACCCGCTCGGTATGCCGTATGTCCCTTCATTCGATATGCATATGAACGTCGAAGGCATCCATGCGTATCTCGAAGAGTTGAAGGATGAGACGTTCTCGAAATACGATATCATGACAGTTGGAGAAGCAAATGGTGTCACACCGGAAGAAGCGGATCTATGGGTCGGGGAAGAGAACGGCAAGATGAACATGGTCTTCCAGTTCGAGCACATGGATCTCTGGCGCGCAGATGCGGAAAAAGGCGTCGACGTCGTCAAACTGAAACAAGTGCTGACGAAGTGGCAAAAAGGACTTGAAGCAACAGGTTGGAATGCCTTGTACCTCGAAAACCACGATAAGGTTCGTTCGGTCTCCCTTTGGGGCGACGAGGAACAGTACTGGAAAGAGAGCGCGAAGTCGCTTGCGATGATGTATTTCTTCATGCAAGGCACACCGTTCATCTATCAAGGACAAGAGATCGGGATGACAAACGTTCAATTCCCGGACATCTCGGATTATGATGATGTTGCTACGAAAAATATGTACGATATGCAACTTGCTTCTGGTAAGACACATGAGGAAATCATGGAAGTCATCTGGAACTCGTCCCGTGATAACTCACGTACACCGATGCAGTGGACGAATGAGCAAAACGGTGGCTTCTCGAATCAATCTCCATGGTTTGGTGTCAACCCGAACTACGCGGACATCAACGTCGCGTCGCAAGAACAAGATGAAGATTCAATCTTGAACTTCTATAAACGAATGATTCAAATTCGTAAGATGGAAGAGACGTTGATCTACGGCGCGTACGATCTTATCTTACCGGAAGATACAAAAGTCTACGCGTATACACGGACGCTTGGTGACGAACAGTTCTTGATCGTTACGAACTTAAAAGGCGAAACAGCAGAAATCGATACGGACATCATCTTGCACTCGGACAATATGTTGCTTGGCAACTATCCGACGATGCACCATGAAGGAACAGAACTGGAACTTCGTCCATTCGAAGCTCGTCTGTACCGTGTGCGCTAATATGTTTTGAACGGATTCGAAGTATATCGAATCCGTTTTTTTGTTGCATGTAAGCAGAAGGTGCATCAGACGAAAAAATCGTGTACGCTAAACGATGAGGTGATAGAAGTGAAACCAGTAAAGTACCCGGTGTCATTACGACAGGTGACGACGATTGAAGATGGTCCGATGCGTGAATCGGTCGAACTTGAAGCGGACGGCACGTTGTTTGAAACAAAAGACGGTTTTGCCGTAAGGTTCGTTCAGCCGGATGAACAACCGATTGATACGACGATCAAATGGTCAAAAGATCAGATCGCCTTGAATCGTAAAGGTCCTGTTGCGATGCATCATGTCTTTATTTTAGGAGAGACGACTAAAAGCCAGTATGGCAGTCAGTTCGGTCAAATGTTGATGGAAACAGACACGGAAACGATTGAGATGAAACCGCAACAGATGCAGTTTCGCTATACATTAAAGATGAATGGACAAGCAGTCGGTACGTATACGATTGATTTAACTTGGGAACGGAGTGAGACGAATGGCATTTGAACAAACAGTACGTCAAATGGAACAGATGTTGGAAGAGGAATGGTTTGAGTGGCTCGAGAACGATGAGCCGCGTTATAACGAATGGCGTGATCAACTCGAAGGACTCGCAGAGCAGGTCATCACGGAATACAATCCGAAGGTCGACCCGGAGTCCATCGATACGCTACTTTTAATTAATGAAGAATTACCTGTCTTGTACGGCGAAGATACTGTCATGCTGTATACAGCACTCTTGAAAGCACGTCAGGAAGACGATCAAGTGTACGAACGTTACTTGACGATTCTTGGTGCGTTCGCAGACGAACAGCATCCTGCAATCCGTGAAGTCGAAAAGTTAGTCGCTAAAAAGGATTATAAAAATGCCTTCGCACGTGCAGTCCGTCTGCCACAGTCGCTCGGTTTAGAATAAACAATTAGTGGACCATCTTGTATTAGACAGGGTGGTCTTTTTTTAGGAGGAAGCGCCATGTATCCACTTTATCGAATCATCGTCGCGATCATCCGCAAAGACGCTCAACTGCTCGTAGTCAACAACCAATCAGGACTGGACGCCCGTTGGAGCTTACCCGGTGGACAGATTGAATCTGGAGAGACCCTCGAGCAAGCACTGCGTCGCGAGGTGGAAGAAGAAACTGGCTTGACGGTCACATCGTCGTCGTTTGCCTTTTTGACGGAGAACTTCATGCCGACCTATCAGGCGCACAGCCTTGTGACTTATTTTGATTGTCAGGTGAGTGGAAGAGTTGATCCAAATGATCCCGATGAAGAAATCATCGAGACGAAGTGGATCAATCAAACGGAGTTAGCGAAGTACATCACGAGTGAAGACGTCCGTCTTCCGTTATCGGCATATTTAGAAGAACAGCACAAAGGCTATTATATGTTTGAAGAGATGAAGTGGTAACTCGGCTGTCATCGTTTCTTTACATTCCTTAAAGCCGTCTCCATCGTTCATTTACATTCGCTCAGTATGATGAAACCATCATCGTGAACAAGGAGGAAACACGAATGAACAAGAAATGGATGGCGACAGGTATTCTCGGTACAGTGCTTATGACAGGAGTTGCAGGCTATACATATGAATCGGCTCAGCCGGTCGAGGCAAAACAGAACACGAAACAGGCGAAGGTTAAAAATGTCATTTTCATGATCCCGGACGGTTATTCGGCTGCCTATGCAACGAATTATCGCTGGTATCAAGGAGGCGAGGAAACTGAACTCGACGGTCACTTAAAAGGAATGATGCGGACGTATTCGGCAAACACGAAAGTGACCGATTCAGCAGCTGCCGGAACGGCGATGGCAACAGGAACAAAAACGAACAATGGAACAATCGGCATGGATCCGAGTGGAAAAGAAGTAGCATCTATTCTTGATCGGGCGGATCAAGCAGGCAAAGCAACAGGACTTGTCTCGACATCAGCCATCACACATGCGACACCAGCTGTTTTTGCATCGCATGTCGCAACGCGCGCGAACGAAGCGGACATCGCGAAGCAATACATGGATGAAATGAAAGTCGACGTCTTACTCGGTGGCGGTCAGAAATTCTTTTTTGATCAAAAGAATGGTGGTGTCCAAGAGGCTGGTAATCTAGTGAAGAAAGCAGAACGGGCAGGCTATCAGTACGCGGATTCACTCGAAAGTCTAAATGAGACAGACGGTCGTAAAGTTCTTGGTTTGTTTGCAGAAGAAGGAATGGCACCAGAACTGGACCGGGAAAACACGAATCAACCGAGTCTTGCGACGATGACATCGAAAGCCCTGCAAACATTGAAGAAAGATCGCGATGGCTTCTTCTTGATGGTAGAAGGAAGTCAGATTGACTGGGCGGGTCACGCGCATGATGCTGCTTGGGCGATGAAGGATGCAGAGGCGTTCCACCAGGCAGTTGAAAAAGTGCTTCGTTTTGCAGCAAAAGATAAACACACATTGGTCGTCGTTGCTGGTGACCACGATACAGGTGGTATGTCAGTCGGTGGATACGACGAGTACGTCGCAAAACCGGAAGTCTTGAAAAACGTCAAAGCGACGGGTGATGAGATGGTTCGTCAGTTCAATGATGACTTATCGAATATCGCAACTGTCGTCAAACGGGAAACAACGTTCGATTTGACGGCTGAAGAAATTCAGACGTTGCAAAAAGTGGATGCGAAGAAACGCGTCATGACATTGAATGAGATGATCAGTAAACGGGCATATGTCGGTTGGACGACTTCGGTACACACAGGTGTTGACGTTCCGTTCTACGCGTACGGTCCACAAAGTGAACGGTTCAGTGGGTTGCATGAAAATACGGACATCCCTGGTCTGATGGCCAATGCCATGAAATTAAAAAAATGACGTATTGGACGTGATTAAATCAAGCGGTGGATCATCCACTGCTTGATTTTTTTTGAGTACTTATCTGCTTATGTGACACAGTAAAAACTAAATGAAAAAAAATGAATGAATAGCCATTCATTATATGCTATACTCATTTCAACACAACTGCTTTAGGGGGAAAGGGGTTTGTTCGAACATGAATACGTTTTTACTCATTAACTGGATTGCCTTCCTACTCGTCATCGGCTATGCGGGCTATCTGTTCACGTCACTCGTCAAAAGTCGTTATGCCGCCATTAAACGGGGAAAAAAGGCGGAATGGACACTGACGAACAAAGAACGACTTGACGCGGTCTTAGTCAACGTCTTCGGCCAAAAGAAATTATTAAAGGATAAGAAAAGTGGCGCTATCCACGTCATGATGTTCTACGGCTTCTTACTTGTTCAATTTGGAGCGATCGATTTTATCTGGAAAGGACTCGCCGTTGGTCAGCGTTTCCCGCACGTCCCACTCGGTCCGCTTTATCCGATTTTTACATTCTTCCAAGAAATCGTCATGCTCGTCATCTTGATTGCCGTCGTTTGGGGATTTTATCGCCGGTACGTCGAGAAACTCGTCCGCTTGAAGCGGAATTTCATGGCAGGTCTTGCCTTGATCTTCATCGGTGGTTTGATGGTCGCCGTCCTATTCGGAAATGGATTCTTCCTTGTCTATGAGAATCATTCGACGCTCGGTGAACCGGTCGCTTCAAGCATCGCGTTCTTATTCAGTTGGGTGCCGGAATCAGTTGCGTTCGGATTATTCGTCTTCTTCTGGTGGGCGCATCTCTTGTTCTTACTTAGCTTCATGGTCTACATCCCGCAAGGTAAACACGCGCACTTGATTGCCGGTACAGCAAATGTCTGGCTCGGTCGGACGTCAAAAGTCGGGCGTTTGGCACCGATTGATCTATCCGTCATGGAAGAGGCAGAAGATGACGAAGCGGAGTTCAGCTTCGGCGTCAACCGGATCGAAGATTTCAATCAGAAACAGCTCGTTGATCTATATGCTTGCGTCGAGTGTGGACGCTGTACGAACATGTGCCCAGCGAGCGGAACCGGTAAGATGCTGTCGCCAATGGATTTGATCGTTAAATTACGGGACCATCTCAACATGAAAACGGCAGCGATCACCCAACGTTCGCCATGGGCACCTGCCTTTGCGTTTGAAGGATCGCAAGGCAACCAAATCGCTTCACTGGCAGCAGCGGGGCAGATGGATATCGTTCCGGATTCATTGATTGGGAATGTCATTACGGAAGAAGAAATCTGGGCGTGTACGACTTGTCGGAACTGTGAAGATCAGTGTCCGGTCATGAACGAACATGTCGATAAGATCATCGACCTCCGTCGTCATCTCGTCATGATGGAAGGCAAGATGGATCCGGAGATGCAACGGACGATGGCAAACATCGAACGTCAAGGTAATCCGTGGGGGATGAACCGGAAAGAACGCGAAAACTGGCGGAAAAACCGGGATGAACTCGTCGTTCCGACAGCAAAGGAGAAGAAAAAAGCGGGCGAAGACTTCGAGTACCTGTTCTGGGTTGGTGCGATGGGATCGTACGATAACCGAAGTCAAAAAATCGCGATGGCGTTTGCGCGTATTCTAAATGAGGCAGACATCTCGTTTGCGATTCTCGGGAACGATGAGAAAAACTCAGGCGATACACCGCGCCGGATCGGGAACGAAGTCTTGTTCCAAGAACTTGCAGAAGCAAACATCAAATCATTTGAGAAATATGGCGTCAAAAAGATTGTCACGATTGATCCGCACGCCTACAACACATTCAAAAATGAGTACCCCGACTTCGGACTGAGTCCGGACGTTGAAGTCTATCACCATACTGAATTGCTTGCACGACTGATTGACGAGAAACGCATCACACCGCTCCATGAAGTCAAGGAGCGTGTTGTCTATCACGATTCGTGTTACCTTGGTCGCTACAATGACATTTATGACGCACCACGTTATATTCTCGAGAAGATTCCAGGAATCACGCTCGTTGAGACGGAACGTAACCGGGAAAAAGGGATGTGTTGCGGTGCTGGCGGCGGGATGATGTGGCAAGAAGAGAAAGTCGGCGCACGGGTCAACGTCGCACGGACGGAACAATTGTTGACCGTCCAACCGTCTGTCATTGGGTCAGCATGTCCGTACTGTCTGACGATGCTCAGTGACGGCACGAAGGCGAAGGAAGTCGACGAGACGGTTGCTACGTACGATGTCGTCGAATTACTCGAACGGTCAATCGTCGGTGTACCGGTCGAAGAACCTGTTGTAACCGTATAATAAAGTGGGATGAAACGATTATTCTCGTGCGAACGGGAGTAGTCGTTTTTTTCTCTAAAAAAGCGCGACGTTTTACTGTATGGTTTTGACATGATAAGATAAAAGAACTAGCTATGGAAAGGAGGTGAGAATCTTTTGGGAAGGCGTTACTTCGAATCGGTCAGGTCGCGGAGACCACCGGCTTATCAAAACGAACGATCGATTACTACACATCACTTGGTCTGTTAACACCAGAGCGCACCGCATCTGGTTACCGTTTGTATGACGAATCGGTCATTCATCAAATCGAAAAGATTGAATATTTGAAGTCTCAACGGCTTTCCCTGCAAGAGATTCTTGCTTCTTTTACGGAACGGGAACAAAAAACAGGGGAGACGATTTATCAGGAAGTGAAACAACTTCAGGCGACGGTTGAAGGACTCGAGCAGCGTTTGTTAGATTCGACGGACGTCGAAAAACAAGCGATTCGCTTAGAATTGTCACGGCGTCTGACATTGATTGCTTCCTTGATTGCACAGCTTTAATACAAAACAATGGAGGTGACCCCTGTTTAGGGGATTTTGGATACTATATTATTCATCAATTTATTTTTAGTGGTCTTGTTGATTGCGTTGACGGCGTTTTTCGTCGGATCGGAATTTGCTGTCGTTAAGGTTCGGATGTCGCGTTTGGATCAAATGATTCAAGAGGGAAACAAGAGTGCCGTCCTTGCGAAAAAAATCGCGGGCGATCTTGATTATTACTTGTCTGCCTGTCAGCTTGGTATCACGGTCACGGCACTTGGTCTTGGGGCACTTGGTGAACCAACCGTTGAAAAGATCTTGCATCCTGTCTTCGACGACTTCGGGATCTCTGCTGCTGTTTCGACACTCTTGTCGTTTGGTATCGCATTTGTATCCGTAACGTTCTTACACGTCGTCATCGGTGAACTCGCGCCGAAGACGCTTGCGATTCAGTATGCAGAACGCATGACATTGTTGTTTGCCCGTCCACTTTATGTGTTCGGTAAAATCATGTACCCATTCATTTGGTTACTCAACGGTTCAGCACGCTTATTCCTTGGTCTGTTCGGCGTCAAACCAGCAGGGCACGAACAAGCCCACTCGGAAGATGAATTGAAAATCATCATGGCGCAAAGTTTCCAAAGTGGTGAGATCAACCAAACAGAACTTGCCCTCATGCAAAACGTCTTTGCGTTTGATGAGCACATCGTCAAAGACTTGATGGTGCCGCGGATGCGGATGGAGACGATCTCGGAACGTTTGACGAAGGATGAACTGATGGAAATCTTCATGGATAATCCATACACGCGTTACCCGGTCACAGAAGAAAATGATAAAGACCGGATTCTCGGATACGTCAACGTCAAGGAAGTCTTGACGGATTATGCGAACGGAAATGAGCATCCGGTGACACACTATATCAAGGATTTACCGGTTGTTTCGGAAGTGACATCGCTTCAAGAGACACTTCGCAAGATGAAACGGACCCGGACCCATCTCGTTCTCGTCGTCGACGAGTACGGTGGAACGGCAGGTCTCGTCTCGATGGAAGACTTACTCGAAGAAATCGTCGGTGAAATCCGTGATGAATTCGACGCAGATGAAGTCGAAGAAATCGAACAGGTCAAATCGGACGAGTTCCTACTCGACGGTACAGTCTTGCTCGCTGACCTAGAAGAACGTTTCAATATTCGTTTTACGAATGTCGAAGATGTCGATACGATTGGTGGCTGGATTCAGATGCACAACATTGATCTTCAGCCAGGTGAGCATATCGACACACCAGACTTCTCCGTCGAAGTGATGGAGATGGAAAACTATCAAATCAATCGCGTCAAGATTTGGTTGCATCCAGCTGAACAAGCAGAAGCATAAGATGGTCGGTTCCTCATGGAGGAACCGGCTTTTTTTCATCGCATCAGTCAAAAAATCAAGAATGGACGGATTGTGCGAACTTTCGGCAGTCATGATAGGAGAATGCAGAGAGGAGCGGGAATGTATTCTAATACGACTTTTTTGTTGATTCGCGTCCTATGAAACGAGGAGGTATTCCGTGCTTGAGCAAATCCCATTCTTACTGAGTCGTTTAGGTATGTTAGCACTGTTAGCCTTTTTATTGTCCCAGTGGCGCATTTCCCGATACATATTCAAGATGGACCGCGGAATGAACCTTCCACTGCTCTTCGCATTCGTGTCATCCGGTATTCTGATGAACTACGCAGGAATTGAACTTTCGCAAGATACGACGATTGACCCGTTACTCGGGTTAGCTGTCGAAAAGGATGCCCTGTTGCTCGATACCCGACTCGCTGTCATCGTGACGAGTGGATTGATTGGTGGACCGGTAGTCGGCGGCATCACGGGATGTTTGGTTGGTCTACATCGTTACGTGCTTGGTTCGTTAGGGGCAGAAGCAGGTTGGATCATCGCAATGCTCGCTGGACTTGCGAGCGGCTGGTATCGAAAACGCTGGCGTTTGCATGATGGTTATGCAATTGTTCCGCCCATCGGTATCGTATTGACAGCGTTATTGTTTGAGAGTGGCGTCACGTTATTGCTTGCACCGGATACGACGGAGGCACTGGATTTGATGGGTCGAGCCGCCTTTCCGTTACTGTTCGCAAATATGTGCGGTGTCGTATTGTTCATCATGATTTTACGGACACAACTTCGACTCGAAGGTGCACTCTTCGTCCGGCAAACTGAGCGTTCCGACCGTTTACTGCAAGCGTTACAGCCCTTACGAAAGCAAGGATTGACTTCCGAAGTCGCGCGACAGATTGGAGCGACATTATTGAAGGAAACAAAGATGCAACGAATTGTCGTGCTCGGGGCGACAGAAGTCGTCATCGATATGACGGACCAGCAACCTGCAGTCTGTGGCGAGCAACCGAGACGGGAGGAACAACGATGGATCGAAGCAGAAGAACCCGTCCGACAAGAAGACGAGCAGACGGGGCAAATTTTAAGTTTTCACCCCATGCGTATCAACGGTCAAAAAGCAGGGGTCATCTGTTACTTTTCGAAGGATTTATTTGATGATACCGTCGAGCGGATGACGGAACAACTTGTCCGTTTATTAGCACGAGAGCTACACATGCATCGAGAAGATCAGTTGCTTCGGTTAAGTGGAAGAAAGATGAAACCGATGTTACACGTCAGCTATCTGAAAGGAATCATCGAAGAAATCCAGCGGACAGCTGACCCGGGAACGCCTGTTAAACATCAACTGAATGCACTGTTGCAGCTTCTGACAGCAGCGACGCGGCATGATGAACATCCACTACGCGAGGAATTGGCAACTTTAAAGGCATACTTATCATTAGAAGGAACGCGACGTCGTCCGAATCAACTGACCTCTGCGGATATCACGGTCGATCTTGATATCGAGACCGCTGTTGAAGAATACTTCGTGTTTCCATTCCTTGTGACACAGCTTGTCGATAATGCACTGCGTCATGCATTCGTAAAGGCAGGACGACATCACCGGATTGATGTCCGTGCTTTCAAGACGACGACAGACTGGGTCATCGAAGTTACGGATAATGGGCAAGGTGTACCGCCTGCTGTGATGCAACAACTGGATCAAAAAGAAGCGGGTGATTCGAACCTGTTTCTGATTCGACGCGCATTAGACGTGACATATGGTTCGGTCGCAACATTACATGTCCACTCAATCACGCATCAAGGTACTCGGATTGAAGTACGATTACCTCTTCCGTCCCTTTGACAACAATGGCATTTTGCCATTGTTGTTTTTTTGTCTTGTTCCGAGGGTAAATACGAAAACAGGAAAATGTATCGTACAGGAGGAAGCAGATGATGATTACAACAACAGAAGTGGGACAACTAGGTGATCAGTCCTTGTTACGATTCACGTTAGAGAATGTGCATGGGCATAGTATCGATATCTTGAACCGAGGCGCAAAAATTCTTGCCATCCGGGTTCCGGATCAACATGGAATAATCGAAAATGTCGTACTCGCGTTTGACGACCTATCAGAATACCAAGATGATCCGCATCACTTAGGTGCAACGATCGGGCGGGTCGGAGGGCGAATCGCAAACGGCGCGTTTGCGCTAGAAGGAATGACGTATGTACTCGAACAAAATGAGGGCGAGCATCACCTCCATGGGGGAAGCGAAAATTGGGCGAACCGGATGTTCACGCACGAAATCAACGACGACAAACTTGTTCTACGTTTAGATAGTCCAAGTGGTGAGAACGGGTATCCGGGTCATTTGTCGTTCACGCTGACCTTCGAATGGACAGACGAGAACATCCTGCATATCCATTATGAAGCGGAGACGACAGCTTCGACACCATTCAGTCCGACGAATCATACGTACTTTAATTTGACGGGTGAGGCAAAAACGACGATCGAACAGCATCTGTTACGAATGGATGCACCTTTTTATGTTCCGTTGACGAAAGATGCGGTACCGACCGGTGACATTCTCCCGGTGACAGACACCGTCTTTGATTTTCTCGATACCCGCCCGTTACATGAAGTGACACATGCATCAGACGAACAACTCCGCCAAGCAGGTAGTGGTGTCGATCACCCCTTCCTGCTTAGAGAGGGTGGAGAAATCGTTCTCGACGAACCAATCAGTGGGCGGCGATTGCGCGTCGTGACGGATCAACCGGGAGTCGTCGTCTACACCGCTAATCATTTGTCGGGTGAGTTTACGATTTGCGGAAGACGAGCAACACCGTACCTCGGAATCTGCTTTGAGACACAAGGATTACCGGATGCGATCAACCAACCGAATTTTCCTTCCGTCGTCTTGCATGCCGATGAGCACTATCATAAGCGTACATCGTTTCATTTTCAGATGATGTCATGACGTTTCTTGCGATTTCCACTTCTGTATATGGTAGGATAAAGCGAGAAGAATCTAACGGAGGCTAAGGAAAATGACTAAAATAGCATGGGTGACCGATAGTATGGCCTATTTCACGAAAGAAGAGGCAGAAGCGATCGGCGTCAATGTCGTACCGATTCAAATCTTACTCGGTGATACGGCGTATCAAGAGAATGCGATCACGGTCGAGCGATTGTTCCGTGCCCTAGATGCGGACAAAAAGCTGATTGCCAAAACATCACAACCAATTTTTGGGGAGTTCGTTGGAACATATGAACGTCTGAAAGAAGAAGGTTATGACTGTGCAATTGCAGTGCACTGTACGAATGGATTATCGAGTACCGTCCAAAGTTCAGCATCAGCAGCGGAAGCAGCCAGCTTCCCCGTTCATATCATCGACTCTCATACGGCGTTTGAGAACCAACAAGAGTTCATTCGTTACGGGATGGAGCTCGCGGCACAGGGGAAATCCGTCGAGGAAATCGTCGCAGCCTTACAAGCGTTGACGAAAAAGACCCATTTCTATATGATCGTCGGTAATATGGAAACGATGCGCCGGGGTGGACGTGTCTCATCCGGTGACTTGTTCCTTGCGAACCTACTCAGCATCAAACCGATCATCACGACGGATGAAGCAGGAAAAATCGTACCATTCAAAAAAGCACGTTCTTTAAAGAAAGCTTACATCGAAATGGTTAAACAAATCGATGAATCGATGCGTCAGCACACGTTCTACAAGAACCGGATTTATGTCGCGACGACGATGGCACCGGAAATGGCAACGGAACTGCGGCAACAAGTCGCAGCGAAGTTCCCGGATTTGACGATTCTTGAAGGCACGTTCGGACCAGCAATTGGAACACATGCTGGAGCAGAAACAGTCGGTCTATTCTGGATGAATGATTAAATTAAAACGGATACGACAAGAGGCGACGGATTTTTCCGTCGCCTCTTGTTTCGTTCAAGCTGTAAGTGTGATTCCAAGGAAAGCTGCAAGAATTCCGAAACCGTAGCTCGAGATGAGATAGAGAGTAAGTACTTTACGATTTCCGTCCTGAAATAACTGTAATGTCTCGATTTTAAACGTCGAGAACGTTGTAAACGATCCAAGGAAACCGGTACCTAAGAGTAAAGTCCATGTCGTATCCAGATGCGCACCGATGACGAGTCCGAGTAAAAACGAACCGAGTACATTAATCAGGAACGTCGCCAGAGGAAATTCGCGTTTCCAAAACGTCTTCATCCATTGACTGACGGCAAACCGACTGATAGCACCACAAAAAGCACCGATGGCAAGGGCGAGTAATTCCATTCACCCACGTCCTTTCGTCACGTATCGCAGTCGTCGTGTCCCAAGCGCGTAACCAAGATAAGACAGGAACAGACCGCCGAATAGGCTGACGAGCATATAGAGGAACGCGTCCGCTAG
Organism: Exiguobacterium sp. U13-1; assembly: GCF_001750115.1. Classification (NCBI taxonomy): domain Bacteria; kingdom Bacillati; phylum Bacillota; class Bacilli; order Caryophanales; genus Exiguobacterium; species Exiguobacterium sp. U13-1. The sequence continues at coordinate 725,637 of NZ_CP015731.1, forward strand.
ATGATGTTCGTTGAGTAAGGTCACGGTCTCGACGCTAAATGTCGAAAACGTCGTAAATGAGCCGATGAAGCCTGTTCCGATGGCTGTGATCGCATATTGATGCAAGAGTTTCGTTCGAAATAAAAAGTGTGTCGCGTAGCCGAGCAGAAAGCTACCGATCAAGTTGATCGCAAGCGTGGGCCACGGAAACGGACCGTTCGTAAAGTCGCCAATCAGCAGTCCAAGTCCATAACGTGCAGAGGCACCGAGAACACCTGCGAGACCTACGAGTACATAGAGCATAGGAATCCTCTTTTCTGAAAAAAGTCTACGTTAACCGTACTCCCGCTCTCAAGAAAGCGTCAAGAAAAAAAGTCATCGGAGAGACTTAACGATTGAATTCTTTCTGCCGATGAACAATTGTATGACTTTACTATGATGAAGGAGTTTGAACAAGATGGTATCTCCCCTCGAGCAACAAAGTACAAAGATTTTATCCCGTCTGATTGCAACGTTGATTACAATTGCGCATCCGTTGATTTTCGTATTTGCCCAAATGAATTACGTTCCAATCAGTGTGTTCTATCAGTTTTTAGTCGGTGGTCTGATCTTGGCGGTCGCGTTGCTGGTCGGCAACCGGCTACTCGGACATCGTCCGAGTGGGAAATATGTTCAAGTGACATTAACGTATCTCGTCCTCGCCTTAGTTTTGATGACATTACCGTCCCCAATCATCTGGACGATTGCTTACCTTTATTTGACGATTTCAATCGTCTATTTGATTCCGCGTCTCGTCGTTCTGGCTGGGATTTTCGGACTACTTGAAATGGCGTTATTCACAGCCAACGGAACGATTGTCTTTACGAACACATTCGACTTGATCGTCGCGTATGTCATCTATTTGATGATCTTCTCAGCGGCTGTCTTCGTTGCCGTTTTTGGACGAAACGTCATGCAGGCAGTTCGTCAAGAACAAGAGCGATCGGAAGCTTACGCGGCAACGTCGCAAGTCGCCCTTGAGCAAACGGCAGCAACAGCAACGGAAGTAACGACGTTCACAGAAGAGATGAGTGAAACGGTCGACGCGGCGAAGGATTCTTTCAGTCAGGTTGATATGGCGATGCAACAGCTGGCACATGATGCAGCAGGAAGCGTCCAAGCGATTCGTGAAATTCGCCAATTGAATGACCAGCAAGTCAACCGGATGGAGGATGTGACGGTTTCAGTCGATCGCGCCCTCGAGCGGAGTTCCTCATCGCGGACAACCGCTGAACGAAGCAGGCAGACGATTGGTCTAGCTGGACAATCCTTGCAACAATTGACGACGAGCATGGATGAGTCGGTCACGTCGTTCGGACAGCTCGCTGGACGTTTCCAAGAAATCGTCGCGATTACGTCGAGCATTAATGCAATTGCGGCTCAGACAAACTTGCTCAGTCTTAACGCGTCGATCGAAGCAGCCCGCGCTGGTGAGTTCGGAAAAGGCTTCACGGTCGTCGCGCAAGAAATTCGCAACCTGTCAGCGCAGACGGCAGAAGCGTCAAAAGAAATCAATGCGATTATCGAACGTGTCGATCAAGACGTCACACAAACCGGTAACTCGATTCATGCCAGTACGACACTGTTACGTGAGCAGGAAGAACGCATGGCAGAGAGTCAGTTAGCGTTGCAAACGATCGAAACAGATGCAACGGAAGTCGTTGGTTCGATCCAGTCGGCACAGACCCAGTTCGCGACGATGACGAACAGTCTTGTTGCTATCACGACAGCAGCCGGTCAACTCGACACGTTCATGAACGCCTTGCTCGCACAAAGTGAGTCGTTATCCGGTCTGACACGTCACCAAGTCGGTCAGGTCATGGAACTGCAACAGGCGATTCATGCCTTGAACGAGACGGCATCAACCCTTCAGCAAACGAATGGCTAAGAAACAGCTCCTCATCGATCGATGGGGAGCTGTTGTGCATCTTCAGACTGTTTGTCGGTGGAACGGACGGGGAAGAAGATAGGGAACGAATATTGAAGGAGGAGTCAACGGATGAAGGCAGCTTACATTGAACAGTATGGTGGATCGGAACAATTCAAGGTTGGAGAACTGGAAAAGCCAGTCATCGGACCGGATGATGTCTTAATCGAAGTCTATGCCGCGAGTGTGAACCCGGTCGATTGGAAACTACGCGAAGGCTACTTGCGTCAGATGTTGAGCTACGAAATGCCGCTCGTCATCGGTTGGGACGTTGCTGGCGTGATTCAGGAAGTCGGAGCGAAGGTCTCCGATCTTCAAGTCGGGGACGCTGTCTTCAGTCGTCCGGAAATCGCTCGTCAAGGGACGTATGCAGAGTACGTCGCAGTCGATGCGCATTTAGTTGTGAAAAAACCAGAATCGCTCAGTTTCGCAGAAGCAGCGTCTCTGCCACTCGTCTCGCATACAGCATGGCAGGTCATGTTCGAAGTGATGGATGCGAAGCCGGGTGACCGGATCTTCATTGGTGCCGGATCAGGGGGTGTCGGAACCGTCGCGATTCAACTCGCGAAAGCGAATGGTTTGTACGTTATTACGTCAACAAGTACGAAAAACGTTGACTGGGTAAAAGCACTTGGAGCCGACGAAGTCATCGACTACAAACAGGAAAATCCGGCGGATCGTGTTCGCGACGTCGATTTTGTATTCGATACAATGGGCGGCGACAAGCAAGGGGAACTGTATCAGATGCTGAAGCCGAACGGCATGCTCGTCTCGATTTCTACACCACCGGATGAAGAGCAAGCGAAGCAACATAATGCACGATCTGCATATGTCTTCATGCAACCGACCGGTGAACGTTTGCGGCATATCGCTAAAGCGGTCGAGCGTGGCGAGCTACAACCTGTCGTTGATCGGATTTTTGATCTGGATCAAATCAAGGAAGCACATGATTATGGCGAAGAAGGGCACGCAAAAGGAAAAATCGTCATCCGGGTCAAAGGAGAATAAGGAGCAAGAGAGCGCTGAATTCAGCGCTCTTTTTTGTGTGTTGTCAATCTATTTTTCTAACCTGAAACAAAAAAAGACCTGGTTAAAAAAGTGTAAAGGATAAGGGGTTGCTTCTTCCTATACTAGGGCTATCAGACGTGAGTCAGCCACATTAAAAGGAGGAAGTAACATGAAAAAAGGATTGAAGTGGGCAGGAATTATCGTGATTGGCGCAGTCATTCTCGGGAATCTAGGAGATGACGAAGAACAAGGAGCACCGGAGAAAAAAGTAGAGGTCGAACAAGAAGCAGTCAAATCAGAAGCAAAACCAGTGAAAGCAAAAGCAGCGGCGAAGCCGGTCAAGAAAACCTATGGCATCAACGATCAGGTGAAGGTCGGGAAACTGACGTATGTCGTCAATGACGTCAAGATGGTCGATTCGTTGTCGAACGTCCTCGGCGAAAAGAAAACGTCAGGACAATTCTTAGTCATCGGGTTGACGATTCTAAATGGAGACAAGGAAGAACGGTTCGTCGACAGCAATATGTTTAAAGTCAATGTCGGCGATACGGAATACTCAGCCGATACGGAACTTGATCTCTATGCAAATGAAGACGGGATGGGCTTCTTCTTAGAGACGATCAATCCGAACATCGAAAAAACCGGCAATATCGTCTTTGAATTACCGAAACAGGTCAAAAATCCAATGCTTGAAGTCTCATCTGGCTTTGGCTGGGCAGGTGGACAATCGAAGGAGATTCAATTGACACGATGATTAGTGAGCAGACAAAGGAGTAGCGGGCAAATGCCTGCTACTCCTTTGTCGTTATCGTTTTAATTGTTGGATCGATAGTTCAGGCGTTAATCGATCGAGTAAAGCGAGCGTCTCTGGATGAGAGGCAAGCGTCTGGTCGAGCGCGTTTCGTTCAGTTTCTAAACAAGCCAAATAACGTTGAGCCGCTTCAGCGTGCGTTGCAGGTGTCAGGACGTCGTAGATTGCTTCAAGAGCAAGGCGTGGATGGTCTGGCAATGTCGTCGGAATCGTCTTTAATCCGAGTTGCGCTCGTTCAGGAACATGATGATGGAGTAATACTTTTGCGAACTTGATCAAGGCGCTACGGAGCATCTCGACTGCCCATAAGTCATTCCCCCGAGCGGCTGCTTTTTTATATTGGAACAAGAACCAGACGGCATCGATTGCTTCATCGGTCGCTTCTTGAGCAGAAAGCGTTAAGTCACATGTATCGGTAAAGTCTGTCAACTGTTCTTGTGGATCATACAAGACGCGCAATTGATCCTTGTGGTTCAGCGAATCGAGCGTCACCGTGAATAAATCAATATGTAGGAGATCATCATAGACGACGATCATTTGTGGTGCGATGATGTCGATCTCATCTTTCCAGATGATTGAACGATAAGTAGAAAGATGGGACAAACGACGCGATAAGAATTTTGTTTGACGTTCTTCTGAGACGAGACAGTACAAATCGATGTCTGAATGAACATCTTCTTCTCCCCGTCCGAAGGATCCTTTCAAGAAGATGGCTTCGACTGCAGGATCTTGTTTGAGTCGAGCAACCAGTTGCTCGATCGCATGAAGTTGATGCATGAGGACTCATTCCTTTCAAAAAACAGAAGTCTATTACGTCAGTATACGTGATAATAGACAGTTTATTCCATAAAAAATGAGAAATCACATCGAAATGGATTCCTCATTGGGAAGCGGAAGCGAGTTTTTCTTTCTGTTCAAGATGAATGACATGTTGTTCACCCCATGCATTGATGGCGTCAAGAACTGGAATGAGCGTCCGACCATAATCCGTCAGCGAGTACTCGACGCGGGGTGGAACTTCCTGATAAATTTCGCGATGGACGATATCGTTCAGTTCAAGTTCACGCAGTTGAGCCGTCAGCATCTTTTGCGTAATGTTCGGCAATTGGCGTTTCAATTCACTGAAGCGAAGTGTTCCGTGTGTGATCAAGACGAGTAAAATCGACGGCTTCCATTTTCCGGTCAAGATTTCGAGTGCTGTCTCGACGCGACAGCTTGGTGTCTCTTCCATCGGTCTTCCTCCTTCATGGTATCGTTTAGGATACTATACCACTTATTCGTGCCTACTTCCGCTTCGATCGCTTCCGCGTAATAATAGGGATACGAGCTATTTCATTGAAGGAGGAAACAACATGTCGATTCACCCACAGATCACACTCGGTCCTGTTCGCTTGCGTATCACAGACCTGGACCGTTCAATTTCATTTTATACAACGTCACTCGGATTACGCGTGCTGACACAAACGGATCAGCTAACGGTACTTGGCGCACAAGATACACCACTCGTTGAACTTGAAGTTCATCCGAATGCCCGCCGTTTTCCACCGAACTCAGTCGCCGGGTTATATCATTTTGCGATTTTGCTACCGAACCGAAAAGAACTCGGTTTCGTCATCCGGAATTTGATCGAACAAGGGATTGAGATTGGTCAAGGCGACCATCTTGTCAGTGAAGCCTTTTACCTATCGGATCCAGATGGGAACGGAATTGAGATTTATGCCGATCGTCCGCGTGAGACGTGGACATACGAAGCCAATGGAGACGTCAAGATGACGACGGATCCCGTCGATTGGCAAAGCATGCTTGTCGAAGCTGGAGAAGAGGATTGGTATGGCATGCCGAGCGATACGGTCATGGGACATGTGCATTTCCACGTCAAGACACTCGAAGCAGCGCGGACATTTTATGTCGAGACGCTCGGTTTTGAAGTTGCCGCTGACGCTTCGCGAATGCGTGCATTGTTCGTTGCTGCGGGCGGTTACCACCATCACATCGGTTTGAACGTCTGGTCTGGTGTCAACGCACCAACGAATCCGGAAGATGCGGTCGGACTCGTCTACTGGACGCTGCGTTATCCGGATCAAGCGACGCTTCAAGCAGCGATCGAGGCGCTGAAGTCTTCCGCTTATACCGTTACTGATCAAGCAGGCGATGTCTATGTCACCGATGATGCCGGAATTACTGCTCGATTGACAACGTAACCGAAAAAATCCCCTTGCAGTGAAAATACTGTAAGGGGATTTTTGGTTTACCGTGAAGACGACGTTGTATTACCGTCGTACCGGCTAATCAGTTCATACGGTCTAACTTTATATAAGGCATGTGGGAAGTAGTGCGGATCCATCGCATCAAGCGTCCGCAACTGGAAGTGTTCGCGTTTGATATACTCACTCAGCGAGTCACGTGTCAGCGGGAAGAAGCCGACATCCGTCGTTTCGCCTTCTTGGGTCGCGAGTTCACCACCGACGGCTTTTCCGCGGAAGCAGACGCACAGGACATGGCTTGAGACATTTTGATAAATACCGGTGATACCATCGATTGAGACATCGACACCGGTCTCTTCTTTGACTTCGCGTTTGATGGCGTCAAGAATTGACTCATGATTCTCGACTTGTCCACCCGGCATCTCGTACGTATCACCACGATGCAGGTTACGGACGAGGAGAACTTCACCGGCATCGTTCGTGATATACGCGGTCACGCTGACGATCGCGCGAGGGGGAGCATACGTACCGGTCGCTGTCATAAAATCTTCATACGATTTGATATAAAGGTTTTTGCCGAGGCGTGCGCGCTTCTTCATCGCTTCACGACGTAAGGCACTGTTGCGGACATCACGATCGACTTGTTCGAAGTGTTCGCGGTCACGGTATTCCCAGATGGCGATGACTTCATCTTCTGCTTCCGTCACCCAGCGCCCAACAAGACGGGCACCATGGCTGACTTGAAGCGGGTACAAATAGGTATGGAAAAACTCAGTGAATTCTTCTAGGCGTTCGGGACGAATCGTATAGGTCTTCCGGCGATGTAACATGGAAATTCCTCCTATCAGATGAGCGTTCAGATGTACGTTGTACCCCTTCTCGAACGGATGGATGAAACCCTTTTTCTCGATGTAGGAAAAGAATGTTTTATGAATCGATTGCGTCTACATGTCATATGGTGTGAATGATTTTCAGTCATCGATGATGATTCATATTGATCGAAAAAGTAAAGCTAAAGAAGAACTTAAGAAATGGGTAGGGCTCAACTTCAGAAAAATCGGGGATACTGAATATAGAGAGAAACAGAAAGAAGGGATACGTGATGGATATCATGGCACTCGTCCGCCTGGCTGGCGGAATCATGTTCACCCCATTGTCGGACGATGTCTTGATGATGAGTTTTGCGGCATTACGTTTACGGGAGGGAATGTACCCGGTCGTCATTTGGTTGACCGCATGGCCGGTTTTCTTCATTGCTTTTACATGGTTTTATTTACTTGCACGGTTCTTCCGTGAGATTCCGCTCGTCAAACGGTGGATGAAGTCACGTTTCTTGGAACGAGCAGAAACGATCATCGAACGACGCGGATTATGGGCGATTGGACTATCGTTCTTCTTACCCGGCGTCAGACATCCGATTCATTATGTCGCCGGACTTCTTGGTTATCCGTTACCACGCTATTTAGTGATGACGTTCTTAGCGGCAGGCGTTTATACCGGTCTTTGGACCTTTTTAATCGTCCGGATCGGAGAAGCCGTCACCTGGTCGGAACTGTGGAACTGGCTTCAGGTGAATCCAGGAATCGTCGGCTCTGTCTTGATCATCGTAATCGGTATTGCCGTAATTGGTATCGTGCATCATCGGCGTCAAAAGGAATCAGTCGAGGAAAGTTCTTCAATATAAAAACATCACACGAGCAAGCGAATCCAGATCAGGATTCGCTTTTTTAGATGAAGTTTGATTTTATGAATAAAGATAGTTTTTTGAAATAAGAAGTAATCTACAAGAAAAGTGAAATCATTGTCAAAAAAAGACGTTTTTCACTTCTTAAAAGCTACGTGATTTACACACTGTATTGGCAATTTATCGTCACAAGCAAGTGTCTGAAATTGGATTGTAAACGCTTATACTAGGAGGTGTTCACAGAGTGGACATATTTATTATTAGAGGAGGATACATATGAATCTCATGCAGACAGAAGAGACGGTCAAAAAAGCACCGACTTCTTCTGCTTACCGGACGATTTGGCGGTGGCACTTTTATACTGGTATCATTTTTGCGCCGTTCCTCGTCATGCTTGCTGTGACAGGATCCATTTATCTTTTTAAGCCGCAAATCGAAAACGTCCTGTATCAATCGTATTATGAAGTTACACCAAAAGCAGATCGCATCACGGCAACGGAACAGATCGATCGCGTCAAAGCGAAGTATCCCGATGCACTCGTCACGTCGTACCGACCGGGTGAATCCGACAATCGATCCAGTGAAGTGAAGGTTTCGTCACCAGACATGTCGGCGACCGTCTTCGTCAATCCGTATTCCGGGAAAATCATCGGAACATTATCAGACGATGACCGGATCATGAATAAAATCGAAGAGATCCACGGAGAACTGATGGCGGGAACGACCGGCGACCGATTCGTTGAACTCGTTGCCTGTTGGGCAATCGTCTTGATCGTGACAGGATTATTCTTGTGGTTCCCGCGTAAAGAAAAAGGGGTGGCCGGCGTATTGTTTCCGCGATTGCGTCAAGGAAAGAAGCTATTTCGTCGTGATCTCCACGCCGTTCCGGCATTCTGGATCACAGCAGGGATGCTGTTCCTGATCTTGACTGGCTTACCGTGGTCCGGTTTCTGGGGAGCAAACTTCCAGTCCCTCGTCACGAACCAAGGACTGGGCTATCCCCCGTCCATCTGGGGTGGGGAGGCACCGACGTCAACGCTTCAAACGAAGGATATTGCGGAAGTCCCATGGGCTGCTGAAACACTTGATGTTCCGCAGTCAAAAGTCGAAGGAGCTGTTCCGGCTTCGATCGATGACATCGTTGCGATCGGTAAACAACAGGGAATGGACCCAAGCTTTAAAATTAGTATTCCAAGCGATCCGAGCGGTGTTTATACACTGTCCGCGTATCCAGCGAAAGCACAGAATGAAGCGACGATCCATCTCGATCAATATTCCGGTGCCGTGCTCGCTGACTACCGTTATGACAACTATGGAGTCGTCGGTAAAATCGTCGCGACCGGAATCACGCTTCACAAAGGAACTGAATTCGGCTGGTTCAACCAATTGATCAGTCTATTGATTTGTCTTGGAATCATTCTCGTAGCGGTCAGTGGTTTCTATCTCTGGTTGAAACGAAAACCAAGCACAGGAATGGGGGCACCGAAAGGACCGAAAGCATTCATGTTGAAAGGATTCCTCGCTGTGCTTGTCGTGCTGGGAATCGTCTTCCCGCTCGTCGGTCTATCGTTGCTCGTCGTCTGGCTGGTCGATTTCCTCGTCATCCGTCGTATTCCGAGTGTAAGGAGGTTCTTCAATGCGTAAATCGATACAAACACTCATGCTCGGCGGACTGCTCGTCACGACGACGAGTCTTGCTGGCTGTGCGGTCGATTCCGATGCAGCAGAACAGTATGCCGTAGCTAAGCCGTTATCGATCAAAATGAATATCCCAAAGGACTTACAACCGGATGCCAAGAAAAAGCAGACGTTTGAAGCAACAGTCTGGCGTGAAGCCAAACCGGTTCAAAAAGTCGATTATGTACATTTCGAAATCTGGAAAGCGGATGGAACAGTACGCTATAGTATGGAACCGGCAGAGGAGACAAAGCCAGGTGTCTATACGATTGCGAAGGCACTACCGAAATCCGGTTTGTATTATGTCAAAGCGCATGCAAGCAGTGAAGGTACGATGATCATGCCAACACGGCAGTTCATCGTCGGTGAGTTATCGAAAGAAGATTTAAAAATCTTACAAGGTGGAGCAAAACCAGCTGGCGGAAGTAGCGGTCACCATCATTGAAGAATAAGGAAATAAAAAATGAGAGGGTGGAATACTATTCCGTCCTCTCATTTTTCGTATAGACGATTAATCGTCATCACCATGATCTCCGTGATCATCCCCGTCATCGTCTCCATGATCGTCTGAATCATCATCTTGATCATCATCTTCTGAGTCATCCGAAGAATCATCGTCATCCGAGTGCTCATCTTCTGATTCGAGTTCCTGTCCATTATAGAACTTGATCTGGACGTGTAACGTTTTGATGTTTGGCAATTGAAGTGCCTGTGCGACTAACGTTAATAATTCTTCTTCCGTCATCGATGGTGTGACGAGAAGACGATCTTTTAACGTCGCAACGTCAGTAATACCGATCTCGTCTATAAAGCGCAATTCTTTCCGTTGATGTTCATTACTGTAACGCCACTCGAACTTTTTCTTATTCGTATCCGTCACTTTGATCATGATCCGTTTGAGTTCTTGGTCATTCTGAACTCCGTCTTGATCCGTATCTTCCTGATCGTCTCGAGTCCCATCCTGATCGCTGTCTGCTTTGGTTGGATCAGAACCAAGTTCGAACTCGTCTTCATTCAGAAGCGTATCTTGATCGCGGTCCTCTTCGTTATCTTTGATGCCGTCACGATCTGAATCATTTTTCAGTGGCTGCGTACCCACGATGAATTCTTCTCGTGTCGTCAATCGATCTTTGTCTTGATCTTCTTTATCATCAGAAATACCATCTTGATCGGAATCCTTCTTCAACGGATTTAGATGCGCTGTGTATTCTTGTTGATTCGTAAGTAAGTCGCGGTCCGAATCTTCTTTCCCATCCTTGATTCCGTCGCGGTCCGAATCCGATTTTGTAGGGTTGAGGCGAAGTTGATACTCTTGTGCATTCATCAAACCGTCGCGATCGTGATCTTTTGTCGCGACTTGTTTTCCATATCCCAAATGATATTGTTTTTGCCAAGCATCTGGAATCCCATTTTTGTCTCGATCGACTTGCACGACAGGTTTCTTCTTCGCTTTACTTTTTGCTTCGACAGGTCCAACTGCTTGCGAGACGACGAGCGAAGCAAGTACTGCGCCAATGACAATCCGTTTCATAAGTCCACTCCTGTTCTATAAAAGATAAAAGATGAGGTTATAAGAAGATTCTAATGAAATGATTAGAAAATAAGTTGGCTGTTTCGCGAAATGAGTAAATAAAAACTAAAAAATAATGAAAGTGCTGCATAAGTTTATTTCGTCAGAAAAAATATTTTAAATAAAAAATGTAAAAAGATAAAACCATTCGTGAACTCCTTACGTTATCTATGTGAAGTCCAAAAAATCAAAGGGGTGTTCATAAGATGAAGATGAAAAAGTCGTATCTCGCTGTTCCGCTTAGTGCCGCATTGTTGATTCCAGCAGCAGGTGTTAGTGCACATGGTCATGAGGACCATAGTAAGATGTCTCATAGTTCAGGAAAAGTCTCCCTCGATGTCTCATCTCCAGCATCGGATTTACGAGCGACACTCGATCAAATTCTATCTGAACACGCGTATCTCGCAGTCGTTGCAATGCAAAAAGGGATCGATGGTAAAGAAGATTTTGAGCAGGCAGCCGGTGCCTTGAATCAAAACACGGATGATTTAGCGGCAGCTGTTGGTTCCGTCTACGGAGAAGAAGCAGGCGCTGCCTTCAAAGAAATCTGGGCGAGCCATATCGGTTACTTCGTCGATTACGTCAAAGCGACGGGTGCCAAAGACGAAGATGCGAAACAAAAAGCGCTGAAAGACCTTGATGAGTACCGCGTCGAACAGGCTGCGTTCCTCGATAAAGCAACAGAAGGGCGTCTGAAGGCAGCGGATCTCGAAGGCGGACTCAAAGTCCACATCACGCAACTGTTAACATCGTTTGATAGCTATGTAGCGGGCGATTATGATGCTACCTACAGCAATCTACGGAAAGCAATCGAGCATATGTACATGGTCGGAGAAGGATTATCTGGTGCGATCGTCGATCAGTACCCGGATAAATTCAAAAATACGAAAGTCGATACACCGGCAGCTGATCTCCGTGCCGGACTGAACCGGAACTTCTCTGAACACGCGGCGCTTGCAGTGCTCGCGATGCAAAAAGGAATTGACGGAGCAAAAGACTTTGACGCTGCAGCTGGTGCCTTGAATCAAAATACGGATGACCTGACAGCTTCGATTGGCTCTGTTTATGGTAGTGAAGCAGCGCAACAATTCAAGAAGATTTGGTCGAGCCACATCGGCTACTTCGTTGACTATGTCAAAGCAACAGGTGCGAAAGATGATCAAGCACGCGACATGGCTGTGAAGGAACTCGATGAGTACCGTGTCGAACAGGCAGCATTCCTTGATGCAGCAACAGAAGGACGCTTGAAAGCGAAAGATTTGGAAGAAGGATTGAAGGTTCACATTGACCAGCTCTTACTTGCCTTCAATAGCTACAATGAAAAAGATTACGATAAAACGTACCCAGCAATTCGCGAAGCGTACGCGCATATGTACGGCGTAGGGGAAGGAACTGCGACAGCAATCGTCGATCAGTTCCCAGATAAATTCAAAGGTGCGCCTGGAATGCCAAACACAGGTCTCGGTGGTATGCAAGAAGAAGCATCGACGACAGGTATCGTCTGGTCATTGCTTGGTATCGCAGCAGCATCGATCCTTGGATTCTTCGCACTCCGTCGTCGCCCGCAACAATAAAGGACGACCCGCTGGCAACAGCGGGTTTTCTTGTACACATCAAGCAGAAAGGAGGTAAACGACATGCGCATCATCCGATTTGTACTCCTATTCCTCGTTTGTCTGTTGCCCATATCGGTCGAAGCACATACGAGTTTAAAAAGCTCGAATCCGGCAGAGGGATCGGCATTATCTGAACCCGTCGATCGAATCCGCTTGACGTTCAGTGAGGCTGTTGAAAAAACAAGCACCTTACGTGTAGTAGACGCGAATGGCGTCGAACAGTCTCTCGCAAAACCGCTCATCATCGGAAATGAACTGAGTGCTGTCGTCTCAGAGCCTTTAACGGAAGGAAAATATACGATCAAGTGGGCATCGATTTCAGATGATGGTCATCCCGTTAAAGGAACGATTCGTTTTACGGTACTAGGTGAGGCAAAAGCTGAAACAAGCACCGTAGAAAAGGCTGAGCCGATGGAAACAAAAGCAGCAGTCGTTCCTGAAGCGGAGCCAGTTTCAAAAGGACTCGTTCCGACACTGCTCCCATGGATCGTCGGGGGACTGTTAATCAGTATCGTCATCCTTCTCTTGTTACGTCGTCGCACGACATGAGTGCGTTTCTAGGAGAACTACTCGTCTACATGGGTGGAGCGCTTTGGATGGGCTATTTGGTATTATGCTTCATCCCAAGGAAACGGAAACCGCCATTAATGGACGGTACGTCGTGGGCGGTAGCGGGACTCGGGATGCTCGTTCTTGGAACGAGCATCCCGGTCTTTGGTGCCGTTCGTTTTCTACTTTCGACGCAAACGATGACAGAAGCTCTACGAACGGGGTTACTGGAGTTGCATATCGGTCGGATGTTTCTTGTCGTTTACTTCTCTGCTTTACTCCTGTTGATCGTATTCGCATGGCAAAAGCGACGGTCCATCCTGCTCGCACTCTTGACGATCCCGTTATGGATTGGTATCGCAGGAACAAGTCATGCGGCGGCCAAATACGGTGCGCTCGGGTGGACGCTTCAATTTAGTCACTTCTTATGTGTGACAGCATGGATCGGTGTCGTGTTTTGGATAGCCATCGGTGCCCGCTCGACCGCTCATTGGTCTGCCTTTTTAAGTTGGTTCAGTCCGTTTGCCCGGATCGCCTTTACGGGTGTCATCCTGTCGGGTCTGTTACTGATGCAACTGGCGATTCCACTTGAACGCTATACGAATCTCTGGGGTGTGCCATACGGTCAAGCGTTGTTGCTGAAGCACCTCTTGCTGCTACCACTTTTGTTCTACGCCTTCTGTAATGGAACGCTCGTAAGGCGTCGGTTGCGTTTCGACTCAACGTACGATCCGCGTCCACTACTCCGGATGGAGAGTATCATTTTAGTATTGCTGTTCATGGCGAGCGCTTCACTCAGTCGTCTGGAACAACCGACGCTAGGGCAACTGCCGGTCAGTGGTCCAGCAGGGGAGGGGTGGGTCTTGATGATTGGCATCGCCACGCTACCATTGCTTTTACTCGGATATCGTCGCCATGCAGTGGGTGTCTTGCTGAGTTTATTCAGCGTCAGTTTGATTTATCTTGGGCTGCTAGCGACAGGGTGAGTACAAAAAAACAAGGTAGCGGATCGTTCCGCTACCTTGTTTGACGTGGTCTTATTTCGTTGAAACAGCACAATTCGTCGCTTTCGCAAGAATCTTCGAATAGGCACGTGCTCCCTTGATATTCAAATGGACACCATCTGCTTCGAAGTAAGATGGATGTTTGACGGCAACGGCATGCCAGTCGATCAGTTCGACACGCTTCCGCTTCGATGCCTCCCGTAACATCTGATTGACTTCTGCTTCCCACGGACGCGGGACGCGTGCAGTGACCAGATAGACGTGATCGGCATTTGCGAATTGATCGAGCAAACTATTCAATTGATCCTTCCGGAAGCTACCGTTCGTTCCGAGGTGGAGAATGACTTGGCGTCCGTGCTGATTGTACGCCGCATACTGCTCACTCAGCGGAATCGCTTCTCGAAGCTGACGACCGAGTTTTGCATCAATTGTCAGTTGCTTGAGTGTACTGCCGAGATAGTCTTCAACACCGAGTAACACCGAGTCTCCGATCGCAAGCGTCGGTCGACAGATTTTTCGCTGATCGGGTGTTGCTTTCGGTGTCGTCGGTTTGAGGACCGGTTTCGGTTTTTCTTTTGGCGCCGCTATCTTCTCGAAAGCAGGTTCTGGCTTCGGCGTATCGGAGACAGCAAGAATCGATAAGTTACCGATGAAGCTGACGATAAGAATCGTCAACACGGCAACACTCGTCCACTGCATCGTTGAAAACTGACGTAACTGCCGCGGATGTAACGATAGATGTTTTAAGTAACCGGACAGTCCGTGTTGACGGATCGGACGTTCGATGAAGCGATACGATGCTTCGGTTAACGCAACCAGCACGACGACGATCAATACGGTCCGAAGCAACGAGAACGTTCCAATCTGCTCGACCGGTGTCATCAACGTGATGACGGGAAAATGCCAGAGATATAAACCGTACGATCTTTTGCCAATCGCAACAAGTATTGGATGCGCAAACCATCGACTCCAGATCGACGCCGGGTGGGCAATCGTAGCAATCAATAGTGCAGCAAGAAGCGAGACGAGGAAAAAGCCACCCCGGTATAAGAAGCTTCCGAACTCACTTGTGACGATCATCAGCATGAGCAAGAGCGGTAAAGTAACGGCACCTGTTTGATTCAGTAACCGGACACCACGTTTTGGGATATCGAGCTTAAAGCGGGTCGGCTGCCACGCGAAAGCGAGCAGACTGCCGATCAACAAGGCGAATAACCGAGTATCCGTGCCGTAGTAGACACGACTTGGATCTTCACCAGGTGTGAACTGAATCGCCATCGCAAGCACGGATGCACCGATCGCAACGCCGATCAATTGCAGGAACAAGCGACGATTTTTCATTCCGAACCAAAGTAAGATTGGGAATAGCAGGTAGAACTGCTCCTCGATTGCGAGCGACCAAAGGTTTTGAATCGGTGATGGCTTACCGAACGACTCGAAATAGGAGACGTCATGGAAGATATACCACCAGTTCGTCCCGTAAATGAGCGCAAAGGCACTATCTTGGCGAACCGTATACAACAGTTCGCGTTCAAAGATGGTTACGTACCCGAGAACGAGTAACAGCATGACGAATAAGGCTGGGAACAGGCGACGGAAGCGATGAATCCAAAACCGTTTCAAATCGAGGCGTCCGGTCGTCTGCCACTCGCGTAACAAGAGACCAGTAATCAGGTAACCGGATAGGACGAAAAAGAGATCAACACCGAGGAAACCACCGGAGAAGAATGAAACAGACAGATGGTAGAGAATGACAGATAGAACAGCAAAGGCACGTAAGCCATCAAGCCCTGGCATATATGTAATCGAACGAGACGAGGATTTCATAAAACACGAACAACTCCTTTAAAACGACAACTAATTTCTAACAGTCTTTAGTGTATCGAATTCCAATTTCAAAGAAGTGTCTAAGAAGTAACAACCTGACTAAAAAAGCACCCGATGCGAACATCGGGTGCAATCTTAAGAAGCATGTGGAAAACGACAGGTCACGATGAAGCGGTTGTCTTTTGAAGTCAACGCGACGCTCCCCTCATGACGCGCCATGATTTGCTGAACGATTGACAAACCGATGCCGGAGCCACCAGACGAGCGAGAAGCATCCGACGTCCCGAATGGCGTCAGCCACGTGTTTAGTTCCTCTAGCGTATAGGTCGTTTCAATCGCATTTGAGCAGATCAGCTGAATATCTTCTGCTTCATCGTTGATCGAAATCCGAAGGTCACCAGTTCCGTGAAGCGTCGCATTGCGAATCAAATTCTCAAGCAAGCGTCGTAAGAGCATCGGATCGGCGAACAATGCCACGTGAGGTGGACCATCGATGACGCCATCGATGCCGGGAAACAGTTCCAGGACTTGTTCCGTCAGTGTGACGAGATCAAGCGATGTCCGTTCGACTGGATAATCGGTGTTCGATAATTTAGCGAGCGTGAACAATTCGTTGATCCGGGAAGCGAGAGTTTCCGACTGTCGGGTGACGATCGCTAGAAGCTCCGTCCGTTCCGTCGCGGATAACGTCTCGTGTTTTTCGGTTAGCCACTGAATGAAGCCTTGGATTGAGGTCAATGGAGTCCGTAGGTCGTGCGACAGACTCGTGATCAATCGCAACTGCTCGACGAACCGCTCCTGGTCGCGTACGCGTAAGGTGCGGAGTTCCTGTTCGATTCGTTCGATCGATTGGGCGAATAACTTGAATTCCTTCGGTCCTTTGACGGGAGGTAACGGTTCTGTTGGCGCTGGTTCGACCGTCAACCGCTCAAGCCGTCGCTCGAGTTCGCGGAACAAACCAGCGATCCAACGTGTTAAAAGCAGTAGAAAGACGATGAACAAGACGACTTGTAAGATGAAGAAGGCGTTCGAATTACCGACTTGATATTCATTGAGTGTTGGTTTATCGGACTGAACAGTCAAAAAATAGCCAGGCTCACGGGTTCCAAGATTGATCGCTTCGATATGGTGCAATGTCCTAACCTTTCCTGTGTCTGATGGCTCCCGCTCGGTTGGTGTTTGCTCAGCAAGCAGTCGGCTCGGTGTTAAGTCTTTCGGATACTTGTCGGAAGCGCTGACCAGACGACCATTGGCATCGTATACTGCCCACTCATAGGGCCCGGTCGGTATTTGTCCATTTTGATAACGTGTAATGTCCTCTTTAACAGCGCTCACCGTGTCTTCTTCCGTCGTGTAGTAGTAACGGGGAACCGTTTTTCCACCAAGCGGCAATTGACTCGCCAGCAACCAGGCAAGTGCCGTACTCAAAAATGCAGCGAGCAGAAGTAAAACAAGCATCCAGACCGTCAATTTGATCCGTCTCATGGTTCGACCTTATAACCGACGCCCCAGACCGTCTGGAGGTAGCGTGGTTCTTTCGGAACGTCCTCGATTTTATCACGGAGCTTATGGATCAAGACCATGACAGCGTTCGATGCGGAACCAAGTGCTTCCTCCTGCCAAACCCGCTCATACAGGTCGTCAGCCGAAAAAACACGACGCGGATGATTCAAGAAGAGCGCCAGGCAATCAAATTCACGGCGGGTCAGGGCAAGCGGAACATCATACTTAAAGATGACGCGTTCGTCTTCTTTGAGCGTGAATGGCCCCACCTGAACGGCTGAAGCCGTAGTTGGGACATGATACTGGCTGACACGTCGCAGCAGTGCCTTGACGCGGGCGACGACTTCAAGCGGATTGAACGGTTTACCGATGTAATCGTCCGCCCCGAAGGTCAAACCTTGAATTTTATCCATATCTTCGCGTTTCGCCGTCAGCATCAAGATGGGTAACGTGTGACCGGCAGCGCGCGCTGCTTGAACAGTCGAGAAGCCATCGCGAACGGGCATCATCACGTCGAGTAACATCGCATCAACTGGACGCGTTGCAAGAGTCGCTAACGCTTCCTCACCATTTTCGGCTTCGATGATCTCGTACCCTTCATTGGTTAAATAGAGTCGAAGCAATTGACGGATGTCTGCTTCATCATCAACGATCAAGAGCGTGGGCATGTGTAGATTCCTCCTGTTGCACCCCCTCGAAAACATAAGCGGGGGGCAGATTGTAGAGCGTGTGCGAATAACTGTGTTCTTGGAAATAGTCCCGGAACATCTTGAACTGAAACCGGGTGTATTGAAAGGCGATGAAGTGACCGCCTGATCGTAGTAACGTTTGAAATTGTGCCAATAAATCATGCCGTAACGCTGCCGGGAACGACGCGAACGGGAGACCACTGACGATGACGTCGATCTGTCCGCTCCATGAATCGGATAATCCTTGAACGTCACCAATGAAGAGAGTGACATTCGTTTCCTGAGCCAATAATTGTTCGAGTGCCGGGCGGAACGTTTCGCTCCGTTCACAAATCAAGAGATGTGTTTCCGGTGAACGAGCGGCCAGTAAAGCTTTGGTGATCGCTCCGTCACCCGCTCCGACTTCAAGAATCTGGCGTGGACGATCGGCGACGGCGCGTCGTGCCATCATTTCAGCCAGGCGTGGACTGCTCGGTGCGACGGCTCCAACACGGAGTGGTGCGTGAAGTGCTTCTTTTAAGAAATCAAACATGAAAACCCTACTTTCCGTTGAGTATATCATGTAGTATGCACGTCGTCCCTTTCGAAAACAGGACGATGTTTCTTAAGTGAATCTTAAACATATCAATGCCTGATTTTCGGCGACATGATGACCGGACAAGCCGGTATACTAAGGACAAAGGAGGGGAAGGCGATGGAACATCACACGTATTATGAAGCGCTCGTTCGCCGGGACGCGACGTACGAAGGGACGTTTTTCGTCGGCGTCAAGACGACCGGCATCTTTTGCCGTCCGACGTGTCCGGCACGAAAACCGAAAGCGGAGAACTGTGAGTTTTTTGAGACGGCGCAAGAGGCATTACTTGCCTCTTATCGACCGTGCCGTCGTTGTCATCCGCTTGCTTATCCCGGAGATCATGGTACGATTCAACGCTTGATCGAAGCGGTCGAGGCAGAACCGGACAAACGATTCAAGGAAGCCGATTTTCGAGCACTTGGTCTCGATGAATCAACGGCACGCCGCCAGTTCAAGAAACGCTTCGGAATGACGTTCGTCGCGTATGCCCGGGCACGACGGATGGGGCTTGCGATGAAGGAGATCCGGACCGGTAAGCCGATCATCGAAGGACAGTTAGCTGGAGGTTATGAATCGAGTAGTGGTTTTCGTGAGGCGTCAGCACGGATTCTCGGGCAGGCACCATCGCGCTTTGACTGGCAGGTCTTACGCGCGAAATGGCTTGATACACCACTCGGTTCGATGCTGGCGATTGCCGACGATCAACTCTTACATCTGCTCGAGTTCGTCGACCGACGTGGACTGGAGCGGGAAATCGAACAATTGCGTTTAAAAGCGCGCGCTGTCATCGTTCCCGGGGAATCACCGGTCTTTGGACAGATCGAAGCGGAGCTCCGTCGTTACTTCAAAGGAGAGCCGGTATCGTTTCAGACGCCAATGATGCGGTACGGGACACCCTTTCAACGCCGCGTCTGGGAAGAACTCGAGCGGATTCCGAGTGGGGAGACGATCTCGTACCAAGAGCTGGCGATCCGGATCGGTCAACCGACTGCTGTTCGTGCCGTCGCACGAGCGAATGGAGCGAACCAACTGGCAATCGTCATTCCGTGCCATCGGGTCATTCGGACGAATGGAGATTTAGGTGGATACGCGGGTGGACTCGCACGCAAGGAAACATTGCTCAAACTGGAGCGCACACAGAGAGGACTGGATGAAGGATGAGTTTGATTAAAGATGTATTTTCACCGAGTTGGCTCGACCGCTTAGGAGCAGCGGTCGATGTACCGGATTTTCGAAGACGAGTCGAGCAGGGAGACTGGGAAGAACTCGCGTTTAAACAACGTGTCCGTCGTGTGGCGGAGACGCTAGAGACGATCTTGCCACCGTTTCCGGATGCAGCGGGGGATCTAGAGCGACTCGCACCGCAGTTTACCGGGCTACCGGGAATTGTTTTTCCAGAGTATGTCGAACGAACGGCAGACCTTTCTGATTGGTCGCTTGCGTTAGCGACCCTTGCCAAGTTGACGCCGCATTCGACGTCGGAGTTCGCCGTTCGTCGCTTTTTACTTGCTGATCAGGAACGTTATCTTAAGCAGGCACTCAAATGGACAAGATCAGACGATGAACACGTTCGGCGTTTAGCGTCCGAAGGGACACGACCACGTCTACCATGGGGACAAGCGATTCCACGTTTGATTGCTGACCCGCGTCCAGCATTACCGATTCTTGACGCCTTACTACAGGATCCGTCACTCTACGTCCGAAAAAGTGTCGCCAATCATTTGAATGATATTTCAAAGACACATCCACAATACTTGATCGAGCGAATCGAACGTCACTTAGGAACAGATCCGAACACGGACTGGATTTTGCGCCACGCCTCCCGGACGTTACTGAAGCGCGGAAACCCAGATGTGTTGCAGTTGTTCGGACACGTTACGCAAGGTGAGGTCGAGGTGACGGACTTAGTCGCCTCACCGGTGACGATTGGTCAAGAGTTACAATTTTCGTTTCAAGTGCACAGTTCCGTTGAACAACGTCTGCGTCTTGAATACGCGATCGATTACGTCAAACAACGTGGAACGAGTCGGAAGGTGTTTCAACTGCGGGAGCGGGAAGTCAAAGGTGTCTTACAAGTCGAACGACGCCAATCGTTTCGGAACATGACGACGCGTGTCCATTATCCCGGGACACATACATTGACGATTTTGATCAACGGAGAGGCTTACGCGACAGCAACGTTCGAGGTCGAGGAGGAGAGCTGAATGCAAGAGAGACATCCGGATTTTACGACGTCACGGTTGTTTGTCGAAGCAACGGATGAAGAATCGGGTTGTAAGTGGACGCTGCATGCGTTACGTGAGAAAACGATCATCGGAACGATTACCTTCACATGGAATGCATCGACCGGAAACTTACGTTATACGACGACTGATGAGGATGATCAGCACGGATACATCACAGAAGCGTTGACGTCGATTTTGTCGTATCTCGCGCGGACGTTATTACTGACGCGTATTTACGGCGAAGCGGGCAGTGCGGCGGTCTGGCGTCGGAACGGATTCCAGTTGCAGGCGAATCGATATGAACGTGAACTTCATCATTAAAGCCCCGCCTGCTTGAGCAGGACGGGGCTTTAGTGATTAGACCATTGTTTTGGACCAGTTGAAATGATCGCAAATCGCTTCCGCACTTTCACGTGCACTTAACTGTTCCGTATCGAGGAAGAGATAGTTGACGTCCGGTAGTTCGCCTGGCAGCGAACGTGTCCGATATCCGTCTGCCGTCTCACGTAAGTCCTGTTCAGAAGCAGCGAGATCGCGCTTCGTTACTTTATGCGTCAATCGGTTTTCCGTCGTGTTCCGATGCAGGCGTGTTGCGACTGGCGCATCCAGTTCCACGATATAGACGTCAGCACCTGCTTGTTCGAATAATTCGACCGTCTCTTCGATGAACTCAAGACCACCGCCTTCGACGCCGAATAGACAGAGGAATGTAAACAGGACACCTTCAAGCGAACTGTTAGCCATTTCCTTGAACATTTCGCGGCGGATCGTATCCTTTAAGCGATGGTGTGCGGGTTCTGAGAAATCAAAATAAGGCAATAACAGGTCGATCGTCTGGTGGTTATGGAAGACTTTCATCTCCGTCAACCGTTCGATTTCCTGACCGATCGTCATCTTTCCGACCGCTTGGGGACCAAGTAACAAGACAAATTTCATGGACGAACCTCATTTCCTTTTTCTGCTAAGAATAGCACATTCCGACGAGTGACATCACTAGAACGTTTGTTCGTAATTTGATATAATTCAAGTATGAAGTCCCGTCGTGTCCTTGTCTGAAGGAGGACAAACATGCAAGAACAATGGAAAGCCGTCATCGGCTATGTAGGTATATATGAAGTCTCGTCGCTAGGTCGCGTAAGGTCTCTCGACCGGACGATCGTGACATGTCGTGGTGTTCGGCAACGCCGAAAAGGCGTCTTGCTCCGTCCACGGCTCAATCGGGAAGGATACCGGAAAGTCACGCTCTATCAACGTGGTCGAGGAGAACGGATGCAGGTCGGTTTACTCGTCGCACAAGCCTTTCTGACGACAGACGTCACAGAAGCACGACTCGTCCGGCGCAACGGTAAACGTGCTGACGATCAGTTGTCGAATTTAGACGTTCTGCCTTCGATTGATCAGCAGTATACTGAACTGCTTGGTGAGTTCGACTTCTTATTAGGTCAACATGTGACGCTGTCACCGTTTCAGATTCGAACGATTCGCGCGCTGTACGAAAAAGGGAAAACGATTCGTCAATTGGCAGAGCAGTATCAGGTGACGGAGAACCGGATTCGCAACATCATTGATAAGAAGGAAGCACGTTATATCGGCTGAGAACAGAGGAAAGGAGCGTTTACCAGAGATGGTAGGCGCTCCTTTGATTTAAGACGATTGTTCGCCGGCACGAACGGTCTGTTGCAACGAACTGATCCGTGACTCGAGTACCGTGCTATGTGTCTTCAGTTCTGTTTGCTGGGTTACATGGTGTTGCATCTGTTCCCCGAGCACCTGGCTGTAGGATGAGAGCTCCGACATCAACTGCTGAACCGACTGTAGATGTTCCTGCATGTTCGACTGAACATCTGCGACGATCTGGCGTTGGTGTTCCACGGTACCCAGTGTCGTCTCGATCGTCGTCGCTTCGGTCAGCATCTGTTTTAAATGCTCCGTTGCCGTCTCGAGTTGTTGCGACGTCGAAAGAAAACGTTCCGTCATTTGCGAGAGTGCTTGTTCGACTTGATCGAGCCCCGCCGTCCACATCTGATTGACCTGCCGAATATGGTCCGTACTCGTCCTAATATCGATCGCTAGTTTTTCGACCTCCTTAGCGACGACCGTGAAGCCGCGACCAGCTTCTCCGGCACGGGTTGCCTCAATCAGCGCGTTCAGCGACAAACGGCGTGTCTCTTCAGCAACACGCTGAATGTGCGAGATTGAGGTATCCATCTGCTGCTGTAGGTGTGAGGTCTGTTGCAAAATCTGCTCTGTCGTCGTGGATTGTTCCTTCAACAACTGGCTTTCCTCTTGTAAGGTCTCAAGTGTCGTGTGATTCGTCTGAACAGTCTGTTGAAAACGGGTTACGGCATGTTGACTGTTCAGAAGTGTCGTTTGCATTTCGCTTAACGCATCGTGTCCTTGGGCAGTCAAACGTGTCGAAGCGACGATCGTCTGATCCATCTGCGTCGATTGCGCAAGTAAAGAACCGGCGACTTCATCGACAGCTTGGACTGATTGATCCATCGCGGATAAGCGCGAGGAAAAGTGGGGCTGGACGGATTCAAGTTCCTGACTGGCTTGTTGCATCTCCGTCGTTAAGTCATTAATTTGTTGCATCAACTGATTGTATTGAAACGTCAGCTGTTGTAACTCAAAGGTCGTCGTCTTGAGCGTTAACGGACGATACGATCGCTTCGCATGCGCTTCTTCAATCTGTAAGGCGAGTTTCGATAACGGTGCCAGTTGGCGTTGAATCCGCCAGCGGATCAAGAGGCTGATGCTGACAAGTGTGATCACACTGACCCAGACGAGTGTCCAAGCTAAATCTCGAGCTGGGGCGATTAATTTATCACGATCGGTTGTCAGCAAGATGACGTCATCGAGTTCTGGAATCGTCATCGCTACTAGAAACAGATCTTGATGCGAAAAGGCATATGTACGTGCATTCTTTAAGTGCTGTAGTAGTTGTTTTCGTTTTGCTGGTTCGAGTGTCAACGGTCGGAATGCCTCACTCGTGTTCAAACTTTGAAAGCGAACCGTGTAGTCGTCACGTGATAAGTCGGTTCGCTGTTGCTGTTGCAATCGTTTGATGGCACGCGAGCGGTCTTTCGTGTCCTCCGGGTACGCCAGAAACGTTGCCCGGACATTCGCATCGAACATCGTTAATTCACGCATCAGCCGTTCCTCGGTTGCTGCGACGGATTGTTGATAGGAAGCGTAGACGCTTAGACCGCTGATCACGATCAGTCCGATGGCGACGATCGGAATCAACCATCCATTTAATTGTTGTGCCAGTAATCGTTTTTTCATAAGCATAAAAAACATCTCCTCCCGTGTACCTATCGGAAGGAGATGAAGCAACATGTATTAAGGTGTTGTACGGCTTGTGTAAAGGTCTTGTGAATCTAATTCACGTAAATCGGAAGGACAGTCGCAAGATGTGTCATAAGTGCTTGTGTCTCTTCTTTTGGTTCAGATGTGACGTAAATGATCAACGCAGCAGCAACGATGACGAAGATGGCGATGACGAGAATGATGAAGAACGGCATCTTACTTTTTCGTTTTTCAGCTTGACGATCCATGAAAGATTCCCCCTTAATGATGTAGACGATAGACATATTTGTTTGATTCCCTCTCTTCTTGTTT
Organism: Exiguobacterium sp. U13-1; assembly: GCF_001750115.1. Lineage (NCBI taxonomy): Bacteria > Bacillati > Bacillota > Bacilli > Caryophanales > Exiguobacterium > Exiguobacterium sp. U13-1. Next base: position 750,150 of record NZ_CP015731.1, read on the forward strand.
GAAAACCTTGGAAAAAGAGGGGAATGTGTAATCTGACGGGAATAGAGTAAACATCTGAAATGGAATGAGGAGGATGTCGTCGTGCTTACGTTGCTCAATTCATTGTTGTTGAACTTTTCCCTATTGATTGCGACATTGCTGTTCGCGTTTTTACCGCTACGACGAATCGAGCGGATCTCACCCAACTCCTCCTTACAAGTCCGACTCGCAATCGGTTGTATCGCGGGTTTGATTGGTGCGCTGTTGATTTTCAACAGTATCTCCTATGACGTCGCAAAGATTGATTTGCGTCTCGTTGCACTCGTCACGGCGTACTTTTACGGAGGGTTAGTCAGCGGTAGCATCACGATGCTGTTCATCATCGGTGCCCGATTTGCGGTGACACCGGCTGGCGAATACGAGGGGCTGATCCTGACGACCTTGATCTGTGTCGCGTTACTCGTGACAGCGACGATTTATCGCCGATTTGCTGCTCAGCGAATGAAGGATTATCTCGTGTTGCTTGGAACAGGTATCGCATACAGCTTACCGGCGCTCTATTTATTGACGAACACGTTCGAGCGGTTTTTAGAGATTGCGCTCGTCTATATCATCGTCATCATGATTGGTGGTTACGTGACCTATCGTTTCTTACAAGAACTCCGGAAACACTTTTTATTCGTGCACACGCAACAAGAACTGGCTTTAACGGATGGGCTGACGCAACTGGGAAATCGCCGAAAACTGGATGAGACGTTAGCCGAGTACGCTCAAAACGGAACGGTCTTTTCCGTACTCATTCTCGATCTCGATCATTTTAAATCAATCAACGATACATACGGTCATGAAGGGGGCGACGTCGTCTTACGGCAACTCAGTCATCTCTTGCAATCGTATAGTCCGGAACAAGGAGTCGTCGGTCGGTACGGTGGTGAGGAGTTTGTCTTACTGTTGCCGGACGTACCACTCCGACAAGCGGAACGACTGGGGGAGCGGATTCGTTCTGCCTGTGCTGATCAACACTTCGTCTATAAGGAACATCCGGTGTTTCATGTCACGTTATCGCTAGGGGTTGCCTCTTCTGATCAAGCATCGACCGTATTTGAGACCGTCCAAAAGGCAGATTTAGCGTTATATGAAGCCAAACAAACCGGACGAAATCGCGTCGTCTGTTATCGAGACCCTTTGCTGTAAATAACAACTGCCTCGCTCGACCGATTGGTCAGGCGGGGCAGTTGTGTTTAGTGATGCAGTAACGAAAATACATCATGGCGTTCAAAATCAGCGAGAATATTCGGCGCAATCACCTGACGGATCGTTGTTTCGTCCGCCCAGAGATAGGCGTCGTGTTCTGCCGATAATTGAACGTCTGTTTGATTCGTCGCGCAGACGTACATCAAGAGAATGATTTGCCGATTGGGATGCGTCAGGAAGCTCGAGGCATAGAGCAGATGCTTCGGCGTAACGGTCAATTGTGTCTCTTCTTTAATCTCGCGAATGAGACTGTCGACTGGCAATTCACCGAAGTCAATCTTGCCACCCGGACATTCCCATGTCCCGCCACCGAAGTCAGCAGCAGCCCGGCGGACGATCAGGAGACGTTGCTCGTGAATGATGATGCCTTTGACGGCAGGAACGATCGCTGTCATCTGACGGGACTCCGCGACAATACGACAGGATCGGTTCCTTCTGTTTCGACGAGGTACTGATCGCGTAGATAGATCCCGCTCTCGTCAGCAAGACCGAAGGCACGGTCTGTGCTTTCTTCCGTAAAGGATTGCATGAGATGAGCAGCTTCGCCCCACGTCTCGTAATGGACACAGATGACCGCGTCTTTCAGTAAGGCAAGACCAGGCAAACGAAGACGTTGATTGTCGCGTTGGTCGATCTCCGGAATCACACACCGTTCAGGCGAAACGAGGGCACCGGCTGAAAAGCCGGCGACCGGAACACCATCTGCGAAACACGACTGAATGATGTCACCGATCGGTGTAGCGACCAAGTATTGCTGATACTATTCGGTCTCGCCACCGGAGATGATGATGCCCTGACACTGCTGTAGTTGTGAAAGTTGTTCGTCCGTTGGTGCGTCAGACAGTGGCAGATGGACGAACGACGAGATGCCATCTTCCTCTAACGGCTTCGTATAGATTGAGGAGTAGCTCGTCCAGTCCTTACCGGTCCGCGGAACGTATAAAATCGCGACCGGTCCATCATTCGTTAATGTAGCAAATCGTGTTCGTAAGTTCGGTGTAAAAGGAGGACCGCCTCCGAATAAGAATAAATGAGTACGCATGAAGTCATCCCTCCAACCAATGTAATAGAAAAAGTATAGCAGAAATCAATCAATTGGAAATGTGCTGGTAGAATGATTGTCTGCGGAACCATGTATGATGTTGTTTCCGTTCTTGAAAGAGAACAAACAGGACGAAAGCGAAAACGAGTCCGCGTCCGATCCATGGTAAAACGAGAAGACCGTAGTTCATCGCAGCAAATAGCTGGAGCAAGAAGCGACGCTTACTCGGATCCCGCAGATACGTGATCAGTGGAAGTTGATGGTGCGTCTGCTTGAATAATCGCAGATGAAGGAACGGACGCTTTCGGTGAGACGGCTTCGGTAAGGCACCGTTCAATTCAAGGACGGTCGCCGATAAACTCGACTGTCGTTTCGTCGACAACAGGATATCCTCCGTTAATCCGTCCTCACGCCGTGACCAGTGCCGGACATGAAGGGATCCGAGCAGCACCACACACAGTGCGACGACGAAGAGGACAGGATGCGGTTGAAGCCAAAGCAGGAGCAACAGAGTGATGCGTCCTGTTGCCAGGACGAGATGACCGCTCCATTTCCGCAAGAACCGTTGTCCAGATAACCGATATGTCCAAAAGCTAAAGAACGGTTGGAGCAAAGAGAGCACGAGACTAATCAGCAGTACTGTGATACTAGATTGGTCAAACCGGATGCTATGTAACGGAAAACAGAGTAGATGTAATCCGGCAGTCATTAGAAAAATCCTCACGAAGTGATACCGAACGGAATACCACTTCATTCGAACGATCGCTCCAGGAACCGGTTTGAAGAAGAGGCGATCTGCCGGTTCGAACCAGGCGTAAAAGGCGGGCAGGAATCCATACAGAATCCATCCGAGTAAAATCCAAGCGATCGGAACTGTTTGAACCCAGTCCGCTTGACCGTTTAAGATTTGAACCGTCTCATAGATGATGAACAGACCGACTGGAACGACGAGATACAGCAAGATCGTCCAGTCGAAGATTTCTCGGAAGAAGCGACGTTGTTCAGCATGTCGCCGACGGATCCGTTGCTTCAAAAAGGTTTCAATCATGCTCGAGCACCATCGCTTCCATGATGTCAAATAAGCGGGCACCTGGCTGACCAGAGGCTTCACCGATTTGAGCGAGTGTTCCTTGATGTTTAATGCGTCCCTGATCAATCCAGACGAAATCGTCACACAGACGTTCCGCGGAATCAAGAACATGAGTGACGAGCAGAATCGCTACGCCACGCGTTCGTTCTGCTTCGAGTACATGCAATAACCGAATCGTTGCGACCGCGTCGAGACCAACGAACGGTTCATCGATGATCAGGCAGTCCGCGCGTTGCATCAAGGCACAGACGAGCATCACTTTCTGTTTCATTCCTTTAGAGAAAGAGGAGACATAGTCACCTGTGACGGCATGCAGTTCGAACGTCTTTAAGAGTCGTTCTGTATAGGCGTGATCCGTCTCGTGGAGCGAGATGACCAGCTCAAGGTGCTCGGCGAGCGTCAAATATTCATAATAGGTTGGCTGTTCCGGAATATAGGCGAGTGAGATCGGTAAATCGATCTCTCCTTCGAACCACGGTAGCGTACCAAACATCGCTTGAATCGTCGTACTTTTTCCTGCACCGTTCGTACCGATCAAACCGGTGATGGATCCAGGGCGTAAGGCAAACGCAATCTCTTGTAAGACGGGTTGACCGACGTCATAACCGGCTTGTTGAATGGATACATGCATGTGAAACATCTCCTTTCACTACATTTACTGATAGAAGGATAAAAATGTTTCACAGCAACAGAAATCAGCAGAACCATAGTAAAAAATGGAACAGGTTGAAAATAATAAATGGGCTATAATGGAAATATCAATTATAGAGGATGATTACGATGCAAACAGTCGAGCGAATTTATTTTCGGGAGTCCGGCATGGGAAGAGGGCAGACGTTTTGGTGGGATCGCGCAAGTCGGACGCTTCATGCGGAAGATGAGGAAGGATTACTATGTCCATGGTATCCGAAGAGGCGTCTCTTTCTAGATGAAGAAGAGCATCCATTATTCAGAAAGCTGACGGAAGAGGACATCTACTTAATCGACATGTGGTCGGATCGATTTAATGCCGATGAATGGCGAGAGTACGCGGATCCTGAAAGCCTTACGATTATTGACGGAACGGATTGGGAGATTCATGTGACGACAGAACACGGTACAGAAAAAGTTTTACGCTCAAACGTCTTTCCACCAGGGTGGGAGATGATTCGGGAACTCCTATACGGTTATTATGATGCCGGGAATAACCGAGAAGATGAAGAAGGGGAGGGTGAACGATGAAACGAGCACTACTGTATCTAATTCCGTTTGCGTGGCTTGGACCATACCTTGATTGGAAAGAGGGTTCGATTTTAGGATACGCCTTATTTTTATTTGGACTCGGTGTTTTATCGTATTCCCTCGCACGGAGTGGAAAACCGAAATACATCGTCATCGGCAACATGGTTTCGTTTGCGATTTCGTACGGGATCGCACTCAGTGTAGGAGAAGGATACGGCGAAGGATATTTCAAACCATTAACGGCTAGTCAACTGGTTCTTGGAGTCAGCGTCTTGAATCTGGTCGTGCAAATACCGATCGTGATGAATGCGATTCAAAACAAAGTGATGAAAAAGGAGTTAGAAGGACATGACGGATGAGAGTCAACAGTTACTTGATGTAATTCAGCGAATCCTAGAACGACAATCGCCACTCGACTTAATCGATATCTACCAGCGCGTCAGACAAGCAGAACATTTAGATTTATCACGCTTTATATCAGAAGCAGGACTCGAGGCACGCATTCGAAAATTGATCTACCTGCATGCGAGTGAGTGTGAATTGTACCAGGGGGAGCAGGACCTTTTTTACAGTGAGACGGGGAAAGGAACAGGACGCTGGGGATTACGATAAAAAAACGCTACGCAACGAGTGCGTAGCGATCAAATCAAACGAGTCCTAAAATCTCAACTTCGACCAAAGCACCTTTTGGTAGTTCCTTAACAGCGATACAAGACCGAGCTGGGAAGTGATCGTGCGGTGCGAAGTAATCGGAGTAGATCGTATTAAAAGAAGCGAAGTGTTCCATGCTTGTTAAGTAGCATGTCGTCTTGACGACGCGGTCAGGTGTTAATCCTGCCTCTTTCAGGATGGCATCGACGTTGCGCATGACTTGTTCCGTCTGCTCCGTGATTCCGCCTGGTACAAGTTCACCTGTTGCCGGATCAATCGGGATTTGACCAGAAGCATAGAGTGTACCGTTTGCGATGAAGCCTTGTGAGTAAGGCCCAATCGCAGCAGGGGCGTTTGTTGTGTCGATCTGTTTGAATGTAGACATGAAAAGAACCTCCTCTTGTAAAATACATATGTACGACACCGAGTGATTCGACTCGGATATCCCTCAACCCTTCAAAGGAGTGAATTGATATGCCACTTTATCATAAATTAGTTCGAGACGCGATTCCAAATATCATCGACCAAAACGGAAAAAAAGCGACGTTCCGAACGCTGAACGAAAATGAATTCCTAGTGGAAGCGAAAAAAAAATTACATGAAGAACTGGCTGAATATGAGGAAGCGACGACGGACGAAGACGCTGTCGAGGAGTTAGCGGACTTACTGGAGCTCATCCAAGCGTTAGCGAAGACACATGGTGTGACAGTTGAGGAACTGGAAGCCGTCCGACAGAAGAAACAGCAACAACGCGGCGGCTTCGAAGAACGCCTCTACCTGATCGAGGTCGAAGATTGATCCCGGAAGCGAAGCTGACGACGCATCACTTATATGACTCACTCGTCGAAGCCATTGATCAGGCAGAGGAAGTCTATATCGTCGCAGCGTTTGCTCAGAAGTCAGGCGTCGCTTTACTCGTTCCGGCGTTTCGTCGCGCCTTACAACGAGGAGCCGAGATTCGGCTGTTGATTGGCGACTATCTACACATCACTGATCCAGAAGCATTGGCGCAGTTGCTTGCACTTGATGGGTTGTCAGTTCGCTTTTATCGGTCAGGCGGACGCTCTTTTCATCCGAAAGCGTATCTGTTTCGAAATGCGGAGACTGGCTTATCAATCGTCGGATCGTCGAACATCTCGAACAGTGCGCTTCGGTCCGGTATAGAATGGAACGTTCATTTACCACAAGCTGTCGCACCACAAATCCTTGATGACGCGATTGATGCCTTCATGGACCTTTACCTCAGTGAATCGGCAGAAGAACTGAACCCGGTTGTCTTAGATGCTTACCGTCAAGAGTACGCGGCACGTCAATATGTCGCGGAACCAGAAGTCGAGTATGACGAAGGAACCGTCGTCGTTGCACCAGAAATCCTACCACACCGGGTGCAGGAAGAAGCGCTCCAAGCATTACGGGAAACGATGGAAGAAGGTCGGACACGTGCGTTGGCGGTGCTCGCGACTGGATTAGGGAAGACTTACCTCAGTGCGTTCTTTGCGGGAGATTTTACACGAGTTCTGTTTCTGGCACATCAAAAAGAACTATTACTGCAAGCAGAGCGTTCGTTTCAAAAAGTCAATCCGGCGTGGCAGACCGGCTTTTATATCGGCAGTGACCGGACCGTCACGGAGACGACGGAGATCGTCTTCGCTTCCGTCCAGACGTTGGCGCAAAAGCGTCACTTGGACCGTTTTGCAACGGATCAGTTTGATCTCATCATCGTCGACGAGTTCCATCACGCGGCAGCAACGAGTTACCAAAAAATTATCGATTATTTCACGCCCCGTTTTTTGCTTGGTCTGACGGCGACACCAGACAGGATGGACGGTGCGGATGTCTATGCGATCTGTCACCATAATGTTGCGTTCCAGATGCACTTCACGGCAGCGATTGCTGAAGGATTTTTGACGCTGTTTCATTATTACGGTATTCATGACACGATTGACTACTCCCAGATTCGACGAATCGGTCGGACCTATGATGCATCGGAACTCGAGCATCGACAACTTGATCGTGAGGTCGCAGATAATATCTATCATTCATGGGAGAAATATCGGCAAACGAAGACGATTGGCTTTTGTTCGTCAATCAAGCAAGCGGAATATCTGGCGCAAGTATTCCGGGATAAAGGAACAACAGCATTTGCACTGACAGGGCAGACGACGAATCGTGCGCAATACATGCAAGCATTCGAGCAAGGCGAAATTGACGTCCTCTTTACGGTCGATTTGTTCAACGAAGGTGTCGATATTCCGAAAGTGGATACACTCCTGTTCTGTCGACCGACTGAATCTGTCGCCATTTACACGCAGCAAATCGGACGTGGCTTACGTTTAGCGCAAGATAAATCGCATTGCGTCATCATTGATTTGATCGGGAACTATCGTAACGTCGAGACGAAACTGAAACTGCTCGGAACAATGAAAGAATCGTTCAAGCGAGGGGAGAGAGAACCGATTACGCCACCGCCCGGCTGTGTGATTGAGTTTGATACGCGGGCACTGGAATTGATTCATCGACTCCGGCAACCAAGTCAGCGGAAGTTACGACTGATTGAACAATATGAGCAAATCAAATACGAACTCGGTCGTCGACCATCGTATGTTGAGATTGGAGAATATGCTGCAGTTCCGCAAGGCTATAAACAAGAATGGGGTTCTTACGTTGGTTTCTTGAAGGAGCATCAGGAGTTATTAGATGAGGAGATTGAGGCGTACGATTTAAATCAAGAATTGATTGAACAGGTCGAAAAGACGATTATGAATCGGAGCTATAAGATGGTTGTATTACTGGCGATGCTTGAGCGGGGAGAAGAGCGCTGGATGGAGCCTATCACGGCAGAGGAAGTAGCACCATTCTTTTATGAGTATCTGCATGCGGAAAAGTATCGGAAGTTGAAGGATGCGCAAACAGCGGAGTTGAAAGGTCCGTTTGATCCTGTAAAAGTAGAACGGTTATTGAAGAAGATGCCATTTCCGAAGATGGGGAAGCCATTTAAAACAACTAAAAATTTCGAGAATCTATTTTTTCAAATTCCAAACGAAGTATTCAATATAAACACGTTAAAAGAAATAATAAATGATATTGTTAATTTAAGGATATATTTATACTTCAACAAAAATAGTAAAAAATAAGTGCGCCCTAAAATTCAACATTGAATAATGTATCCTTGATACTTTTTTTATGAAAAACATAATAACGTACCAGAAGGGCTTTAATTTTTTATATTTTCAATGATATTAGGTGGCGCAAGTTTAGTGATTAGCAGATTGTTTTACAACCGATTTGAATTATAGAGTGTCCTATTTGTGATGAAGCATTATGGATAATAATTGATGACCTAAAGCATTTGTTGTGACGATATATTTAAATTTAGCTATGAATAGCATTTAATCTGATACATAAGAAATTCAAAGACTGATTCATCCCTATGTAGAAGTGAATCGATGCTATAACTACAAAGTACATTAATAGCTGAGGAGAAATATTTTATGTCTAACTAATTAATTATTATATCCTTAAAAAGTAGAGGAGAATATTAAATGTCAAACTTTTATTTGAGCGAAAATACAATTTCGCAAGTTCATACGATTCTAACTAATAGTATCTATGAATACGATAATGAATTATTCACATTATTTATCTTGAAACATGCTGGTTTGTCTCAACATGAGTATATTGATTTATCTAAAGATTCAACTAAACGTAGCTTACTAGAAGCAACCAAAAAATTAGCTGCTTTATTTATCTCTGATAACGTATTAAAAGAGAAAAAAAATTTTATAAATCCATTAAGTATGTCGTCATTTTCTTGGAGTAAAAAAAATCCTACAGAATCAATTCAAATATGGTCTACATCTAGATTGAGTAATAACATTACCGGAGGTGGAAGACAGTGGAAATCTATAATTACAAATGATCCTGAAAACGCTAATTTAATTAAGTTAAAACATAATTACTTAGACTATTTTAAAGGAATGGACAATAAGATAGCACTAAGTGCAATTGCAGTTTGGTGTGAAAAATTTAGTGAGTTTTCTAGAGAAACTCCATTATCAAATATAATTAATAATTTTATTAATTATTTCAAAATTACTGAAGATGAAAAAATACTTATTTTTTCTACAAGTTCTCGATTCAAATTAGAATACAGTAAGATAATTATTCAACCGTCATTCATAAGAGGGCTAATTGGTTCAAATCAACAAGATAAAGAGTGGGTTAAAGATTTTTATGAAATAGACTTAAAAGAAAAAAATTTACCATATACAGTACAAAGATTTGAGAGCGAAAATTCGACTCAAAACAATTCGAATTTAGATTTAGACTTTTGTGAAGAGCTAGTAAATAAAGCACAGCAAGTAATTTTCATGGGTCCTCCCGGAACATCAAAATCTTTTTTAGCTAAAAAATTATCAGATAGATTTGATAGAGTAAAAAGACTTCAGTTTCATCCTCAATATTCCTATCAAGATTTTATTGGTGGGAAGATACTAGAAAACGGTACATTGAAAGACAAAAAAGGTGAATTGATTATTTTTGTAGAGGAAGCAATGAAATATGAGAATAAGGATAAAAGTTTTTTACTGATTATAGAAGAAATAAATAGAGCCAACGTTAGTCAGGTATTTGGAGAAATGATACAACTGTTGGATAGAAACGAAAATTTGAACATAGTATTTGACGGCAATAATATAAATTATTATTTACCAAGTAATTTGAAAATAATTGGTACAATGAATACTACAGATAGGACAGTAGGACGAATAGATTATGCTATTAAAAGACGCTTTTATCAAATCTATTGCAAAGTTGATGAGAGTATTCTTATCGATAAAACGAGCATTGAGGATAACAGTTTTTCAATAGCCGATTTTTTAATAAAAATAAATCAAAAGTTATTATCTACTTTAAATAATAAAGAAATGGTAATAGGACATGCTATTTTTTTGAAAGACTATGTCTACTTAGAAAATGTAGATAAATACATTTGGCCAGTCGAAGATTTTTCATACCTTTTCAATTATGTAGTTTTACCTTTAATCGAGGATTATTGTAATGGAAACTACGATTTAATTACCTCTGTCGTAGGGGAAAAATTAGCTAGCCAATTACGAGGAGATATGTTCAAGCAAGCTGTAGAGGAGTATCTAAATTGAGATGAAAATAATTAATCTAAGAGAAGGTTCTTCCTATACACTAGATAAAACTTATATCGCGGAATTTGAACTTTTTTTTAAAGAAAACAATAAACTTCCCTTAACGTTAAAAGGAGAGACAATAATATTTGACAGTTATATTATTGGGAGTATTCTGATTAAAGACATTGTATTAAATATTCAACCACGTATTTCAAATCTGTCATCCAATCATTATTTGGAGATGCAACTTTATAATGAGGGTATTCTAGATGACAAAATCAGTAGTTTATTAAGTGAAAATAATAGTTTTGGTATACAAGAAAATTTAATTGAATTGTTTTTGCAAGAAACTTTGGATTTGGTGACAAATGGATTAGAAGGAGATTTTATACAAGTTCAAGAATTAACGAACAAAGTAAGAGGCAGAATCTTGGTTGAAAATATCTCTCCTTTAAATTTATTGCAAGATAAAATTCCTGTAGAATTTGAAATTCATACTTTAAATACTGCGTACAATAAAATAATTAAATTAGCTTTAGATAAAGTAAATGTATTAAGTAAAAATAAAAAACAATCAAAAGTATATTCGTTAATAAATTCTTACTTTGATGATATTGAAACAGATATCTCTGATCTACAAATTTTGATGACTGAAAAAGAGAAAAAAATACATTTTGAAAACAAAAAATATTCTATTGTACTAGGATTAGCAGAAAAAATTTTAAACGATTTAAAAATTAATTTAAAAAACAGCGAAGTAGTTAGTTCTTCTTATTTAATAAATTCAAATACTCTTTTTGAAAGTTATGTCCGCAAAGTGCTGAAAAACATGCTTAGTTTACCAATTATTAAATGGGATATTCCTAAAATTATGGGTAGATATCAAATTAAAAGTATAGAGTATATTAAATCCTATTCCCCCGATATTATAATTGACTATCATAATGACTCAGGAGCAGCATTAGGAGTTTTGGACGTTAAAAATAAAGACATTTCAGATAGCAGTAATATTGGTAGTTTATCAGATTTATATCAAATTGTTTTTTATTCGTATAGTTTAGACGCTTCGTATTCAGGATTGGTTTACCCATATTATGGGCGGTTAGATCCTACTGAAGTTAATGTGCTTAGCTTCAATGAAACTAATTTGTTTATTTTTACAATTGATTTCTCAAAATCGATAAAAGAAAGAAACTTTATTTTTATTAATGATATTAATAAAATAATGAGATTAGAGAATTAATTTAGCTTGGTATTTTAAAGTCTATAAAGATTATGCTGCGATTTACCTATTAAAAAAAGAAAAAAGGCTAAAACATAAGTCAGTTTAACAAATGAAAAGACCTTCGAAACGTGTAGTTGTTTCGAGGATCTTATTCTATGGTAAAAAATCGATTTTGAATAAATAAATAAGGACACTTCTGATAAAGTTAAAGTTACAAAACTATAACCGTCGGAAGTGCCCTTATGTTTAAAGGCTATAATATGAACAAGCTGATTTTGTCTTTAATTTAGAAGTTCGTCTTCAAGAGAATGAAATTATATACGCAGTTTATTATCTCGTTGAGTCTATCCCACATTCACTCCTGTACTGAAGTAAGCCTTTATTAACTTTCATCGTCGTTTCTTCGAGATGCGAGAAGTCAATGAAAAAGACAGTTTACCAATGGAACAAAGTTAGAAGAGAACGCGAATCGATAAACCTTTTATCGATCTAATGAATATTCGTTATTTTACGTATTGAGTTCGATAAGCTCTAACTGCTTTTCTATTGCCGGAGCTAAATTGTAGGAAAGTATCATATTTTTAATTATTTTTGAAATAACCGGAACTGTAACAGAATTGCCCAATTGCTTTTTAGCTTGCACAGAAGATGTCGCAAGTTTAAAGTTTTCGGGAAACCCTTGTAACCTTGCACATTCTCTATCTGAAAGATGTCTCTTTAAGTCCCATAATTTTGGAGCACGAGCTGCTATTACAGATGGAGAATAACTATTTAAATTACAATAGTAAGCCTCTTGGATTTGTGTTTTAGCAAAGTCTCCTACATGAAATCTTAAAGATTTATCTGGTTTCAAATATGAATAAACACCATGTTTTCCTTTTTTTGTGTTTTTGTTATATTTTGAGCTATCATGTTCTACTCTTATTTGAATATCAGAATCTAAAGGGCAAACATTAAAGTGATGGCTAATTCTAGATAATTCAAAGTCGCTTAATTTAAGCGCTGGATTATCGTTCTCGCTAAAATCAATTATATCTTTCAATGCTACACTGAGATTTGAAGGGGTAGGAAACTCAAAAGAAACTTCCCTTTTAAAACCAACACAGTACCAGCGCTCTCTTGACTGAGGAACTCCAAAATGTAGACTATTCAGGACTTTCCAATGAACATCATAACCTAGTTGTTCCAGATGCTCCAAAATAGTTTTTAAAGTTTTACCACCATCATGAGATTTTAATCCTTTTACATTTTCCAACAAAAACATGGCAGGCTCTTTTTCTTTTAATATTTTAATTATATCAAAAAAGAGTGTTCCTCTTATTTCATCTTCAAATCCTTGCAATTGACCTGCATAACTAAAAGGTTGACAAGGAAATCCAGCAAATAAAACATCAAAATCAGGAATTTCACTTGCTTTAATTTTTGTAATATCACCATAAGGATATTCATTAAAATTATTTTTATATACTTCGCAAGCAAATTTATCGATTTCTGATGAAAATACACAATTCATTCCGTTTTCTTCACCAGCAATTCTAAATCCACCGATACCAGCAAATAAATCAATAAATTTTAAATTATTTTTAGCAATATTTTGCTCTTTCTCGGGAATATACTCAACTATATCTTCGATTTTGCAATCTAAATACTTACATATTCTTTCTAATACATCCATTCTGACATTTTCATTTTTACTTAATCTAGCTAAAGAAGCTGAAGTTATTCCAGAGAGATCTCTTAATTTCGTCTTATTTATTCCTTTTTTTGCAGTTAGTCTCCATAATTTTTCATAGGAAAACGACATAAATATCACTCGTTTCAGTAATATAGTTGTTGGAAATTCTACTTTTGTAGAATTTCTATACACCGAATATTATCATACGAAAGAATGTTCGTAAATACTTTTGCAGATAGATTGTAATTAATTTATTGAAAATACAGACTCCATATGTTAAAGAGATGTTTTTTTAATGACCGTATTAAAATACGGTCCAGGTATGAAACGTTCATGGCGTATCGTATTGGATGAAAAAATCATCCCGCTTGATCAAGAGCTTCGCTAAAAGTGTAAAAAGTCTTCCGCATCTGTTGTTCAGATGTGGAAGACTTTTTTGTTAGTTCATGCTAAATAGGTCGATGACATGTTGTCTTTGCAATTGATCATGTAGGAATTGATTACGATACGAACGGAGACATGTATAACAGCTTGTTTTCACGTCACACGTACAGTGTTGGATACTTGTTCGCACATGATCCATGATTTCTGGTAGTTTACGACTGACGGCTTGAACGAATCCAGCACCGCCTGGAACATCATCGTATAAAATCAAATCATATGTCCCTGTGGAAGCTTCATAATGAATGACGCCACCTAAATTATCCTCATTGATCTGTAGGAGGAAACTTGCAGAGCGAATCAAAGCGAATAATAAAGAGTAGGATTTATTCGAATCATGAAGTTGACGTCCATTGAAAAAACGGAAAGATAACCGTAACACATCTGTCGTGAACTGATGACCGAGGGAAACAGGTGAATGATTCACCATCATTCGCTCTTTTGAGTGACATGTCCCGCCAAAAGGAGTAATGTGTTTCTTCTTGTCCTCGACCTGTGTCCCACACGCCGAACAGATTAGGTACTGTTTTCCTTTATTATCATTAACGACTGAAAGAGTTCCGTAATGAGAATACGTATAGTCCAGCTCGTATCGATTACCTTCCACATGAACCTGCTCTGGCGTAGCTTTTTCGTCATATTCTGCGAAGAAGACACGCGATCCGTATGCTTTTTCTGGTCGACGTTCTGTACTCAGTGGCTTGGCTTTCCCGTAAAAACCAAACTTCGGAATAGCATAATATTTAACCCGAAGCGGTTCTCTACATTTCTCACAGTCGATTTCTCGCTCATCATTGACTCCATATTTACCTACATAACTGTACTTATTGCAGTTATGACAATGCGTGTAGTGATGTACCGGTAATTGTTTTCCTTCGATTAGCTTTACACCGGTCGATTCGATCAGCATCCCATTTGCGACGAGTTTGCTACCTGGAGCATATTCAGATATCGCTAGTTTCAAGTCACGTTGTAGACGAAGTTTTGAGCGATAGTTAGGATCGAGTAATTTCATTTCAACCGTATCGACAGGGAACCCATACTTCGGTAAGAAGCCTTTTGCAGAGAGATACCCGATCAGTGGTTCTCCTTGAAGTGTCGTAATCATTCTTCCATACGAATCTACTTTTTTCCGTTGCGCAGATTGTTCGTTGTAAATCATATTAAGATTATGAACATCTGTCTCATATTGAAGAGAAGCACTATGAAATGCTTCCGATGGGTCATCGACTGTGTTTACCCAGCTCCAATCGTCGATACCTAAATCTTGTTGAAGGGTTACCGGAACGATTGATAAAAGTTGACGCTTTAGATAAGCCGGACGTTCCTTTAGCCAAGAGATGAATTCTTCATGTCCTTTTACACCACTGTCTTCAAATCGATAGAATCGTTCACAATTACCATAAAAATGTGATGATTCTTTAAAGAATAAAGAAAGGGCCGTCGCATGAATGTGCCGACGAATGATTTTCTCATTTTCAATAGAAAAAATAGGTGCCTTGATGTCTCCTGCAATCATGTTTTTAGGGTTATCGAAGTACGTCAAATCATGTGATTTTTTTTGAGCAAATGTCAAAGCGAATGCTGCAGCAGATGAGCTTCGTCCGGCACGACCAGCACGCTGGATGTAGTTACTTGTCTTCGGCGGTACATTTCGCATGAAGACGGACTCCAAGCTTCCGACGTCGATTCCCATTTCGAACGTGGTGGAGCAAGATAAGACGTTAATATCTTTATTAATGAATTGATTCTGATACTCTTGTCCAAGACGATTCGATAATTGGGCTGTATGCTCCTTGACGACCATATCAATGGGGAGCATACGCTGATACATCTCCCGATAATGTGCACCTTGTTCGAGTGATGTAATGCTAGTCTGTTCGAGATGCCCCTTACAGTTTCGTGTCTTACAGATACCAGCATCATGCGTATGAATTGCTTTACAGAGTGTACAAACATACACCTTTTCAGGAATGTATGCTTCGAAATGATTGGCTTGTAAAACCCAACGTTCAGATTGCGTTTTTTCAGCATCATAATAATCAAAGAATTTACGAAGTGGTGAATTTGGATTAATCAATACTCTGTTGAATAGATCCATAAGTGTGCTTTTAATACTTTCTGACGTATGAGGAATCTCATAGCGATCATAATACCGTTCGAACCATTGGAAAAAGACATTTGTTCGTTCGGGTACGAAATTTTTTACATATGCCGTTGGATAGCCGCCTGTTGCGACAATACCGTATACATGGTCTTTCGGTGCAAGTAAAACGTGTCTCCTGTCCAAGTCCTTTGAAATTCCGACAATGGCTTGAAGACGTAAATAATAGAAAATCGTCATCAAGAAAGACCAAGCATGTTCAGGTTTGATTTGCATTTGTTTTGAGATGATTGATTCAAGCTGACTTCTTTTGTATGGCTCTAATCGTAAATCAAATGCAATCATCCCGAGGTTCTCTAATGAAAAGTCATCATCACTTAAAATGAATTCACGGAACAGTCGTAGCTTGATTTCTTGATCAATCGTCAAATCCTCAAAAAGATGAATTGAACGTGCGCCGCTTAAATGTAAAGTACGATTTTTCCATTCTTCGATCAAAATGGGATGAGCAGTTTCTTGAATAGCACGCCAAAAGTAAGAGCGCCATAAATAATTTCGATACGTACGATCTAGAAAAGGCGCAAAAAAGGCAGCGTCCTGTCGAGAATCAGAAAAAACGATTAAATTTTGTGTTTCATAGGAGTCTTTTGTGTCTTCTGGCGTGGCAGATTCCTCATCCATGAACCAATCATCTTCTCGACTGATTACGGGTTGTTCAGGTTGTTGCTTACGATTTCCAAGAACCAGTTCTTGATACAGCTGTGCAGCAAGTGCCGAGGTCACCCCGTCCGCCCCTGTATAAAAGCGACGGATTGCATCAGTCCGATGAGAAGGGAGTCCGCACGACATACAAGAAGGTGATTGCTCTAAGACGTTGATCGTAGAAATCTGTCGTAGTGGCACGTCACATTCACAAGGGTTATCCTCCTCTGATGAAAAACGTGTTGCTCCGCACGCGGGACACCAATCTTTTTGAGAAGTGACCACTGTCTTATCATCCTCTAAGTCAGAAGCGAGTTCACTTGCAGTTCGAAAGCTAAAAATCGTATTGGGTTGTTTTCCATCTTTACTTTTCGGTAATAGTCGACCAGCATCCGGTGCATGACCGAAACAATGAACTTCTCCACAACGCCGACAGACACCCATCTCATAAATCGGATGACCAGACTCCGATTCATGTTTTGGAAACAGATGAAGTTTTTCGCGAGGATGAACTTCAAGGTAAGCCCCTTCTAGTGCTCGAAAGAAAGTATGATATTTTGCGGGTAGCAGCTTAGGACGAGTCTCATCGTTGATCAATGTTGCGATATCAATTAATGCAATTAAGCGCTCTATCGCTTCTTGTTGAACTAATTCCGGGAAAATTTCATTAGCTAGATCGATTAATAAGTGGACTTCACTTAATTTTTTGCGCAAGGCATGGAGACGTCTGTCCCGTGCCAACAACTCGTATATGATGTCACGAGGTTGACCAGAATAGGTTTGCAAGTAGCCGAAATGTTTCAAATCAGGTATTTGGTTTTGGTCATAGCACTTCTGTAATTCAACGTATACGTTTGAGTCAGGAAGTTCGATTGCTGGATAGAGTTCATCATAATCGATACGTTCAGACATGATGAGTTGCTCGTTTTCTAACGAGAACGGCTGATCGAACAATTTACTCGCGAACGACATGACCTCACGTTTAGCTTCATCAGACGAACCGAGTGTCGCAGAAGTAGCGATGAATTGCAAAGGAGTATTTTCTTCCACTTCTGTTTTTAATCGTCGAAGTAGCATGGCTACTTCTGCGCCTGTCGCACCATCATATGTGTGTGCTTCATCTAGCACGACGAAACGCCAATTCTTTTTAAATATACCTGAGAACAATGTGTTATCTTCCGGTCGCATCATCAAGTATTCCAACATAGCATAGTTGGTAATTAAGATATGCGGTGGATTTCGGCGTATTTCTTCTCGCGACAAGCGCTCATTAGGTAGCGGATTTTCTTTGTGTTGTGCTTTATAAGCTTGAGCAGCGTTGATTTTCTTTTCTTCCGTTTCTCCCGTAAATCGACCGAACGTGATGTCTGGTGTATCTTTTAGTAATTTTCGGAGTCTATCGAGTTGGTCGTTTGCAAGTGCGTTCATTGGATAAAGTAAGAGCGCGCGTACCCCATCTGTTAGGATATTTGCCTGTTTTTGCTCCAAAAGATGATTGAAGATCGGTAACATGAAGCTCTCTGTTTTACCAGATCCGGTTCCAGTAGCGACGACAAAGGATGTTTTCGTTTTAGCTAGACGGATGGCACGTTCTTGATGACGATACAATCGAAACTCTGATCCACCAGGCAAAAAGCGAGCAATTTCTGGATGGACGATCTGTTCATCAATCAGTTCGGTTATCGTCTTTCCGGGCTTATAAGGAAGTGTCGCTTCGAGATAAGGACCTTTCAGAAACTGGTTGCTTAGACGAAGATTATGTTTGAACTGTTCATGTAAATCGTGATTGTTAATCTTGAAGTAAGAAGTTAAATAATCCATATAACGATCTTGAAGACGTGTAGTAGCATTTATCGGATGAATACTCATGTTTCTTCCTCCCAAGCATTTGCAAGATGATAGCCATCGTGACTTAAATCTTTAGTAGATATGGCGGGCAAACTTCTCAATAGATGATTGATTTTTTGTTTAGCACTGAGTTTTAGATGAGGTGAGAGACCTATCGCAAGAAGTTTCGTTCGCAAGGTGATATAAAACAATGTCGGAAATTGATTAGCGTTGACACTTAAAGGAAATTCTCGGTCTTCAATCAGCTTTTGTACCTGTTCAGGCATTTTCTTCTCTTTTTTCCACTTCTCGATTTTTTTATCTGCTTTCTGAAGTAAATCATCGACTTGTAATTTGTAAGAGAAGACTTCGTCTGGATTATGATAAAAACGATCATCAAGATAAGCGTTACAACCATCAAGAATATTAAAGTCTAAAGGGTGTAGGTTCTCAGGAGTAAACTGCTTGAACTGCTGTCTTAGTGTGCGTCGATCAGACAAATTCAATAGTGAGAACGTTTTCAAATGACCGAATGCGTCATGAAGAAGCCTTGTCGTGTCAGTTTTTGTATAGAACAGTTGTTGATAGTTGAGGGACCAGAGATAAATGCTAAATGTATCTACCCATTGCTCCCATGCGACATATTTAGTATCTAAAAAGTCGACTGTTAATTCTGTTATCTCTCGAGATTCTAACACTCGTTGCAATAGTAGCGGTTGAATGTCAGCTAGTTGTTGCAGATATGTCGCACCATAATCGTTCAGCTTATAGATGAAGAACCGCCAAGTAGATTCATCTAACGAATGGAGTAAAATCGTCAGTTTTTCTTTTGATAACGGAACTTCAAGTTTTGGAAATGCGATGATGTCATCATCGTTTCCGAACCAGTCTGTTTCATCTTTGATTCCATTGATGATGACATCAGAATCAGAGAAGGGATGTAGACGAAGATGGGTAGAACCTTGAGGTAAAGTGAAAACTTCTTTGTTCTCCATCAGACTATAAGGATGAAATACTCTAAATTTAATATCGTATTCGAGTGGATGATCTAAATGAACGATGAAGGATTCATCCATATGAAGAAGTGAGTGAAGTTCTTCTGTAAAGTGACAAATGAACTCAGATTGATCATTGATCACTAGCTGGATGCTACCTGATTTAAATCGAGTTAATACGTGATGACAGATGTTCAGTGAGACGACGTTAGTATGACGATTGCGCTTGAGTATAATAGGAACCTGCTCTGCCTCTCTAGAAGAATGCTCGATGAGTAGATAGGCATGAAGGATTTCTTGTGACGGATAGATTCTTGTAATGCGAACAGATAGTTCATTCACTTCTTCAGGTGTATATACTTTGCTGTTACCTTTTTTGGAGAGGATTTCGTATTCGAAAAAATCCTTGCTGAAATCAGTCGTATAGAGAGCATGTCCAACAATCGTAAAAGTCAGCGGTATCGATGTCTGGAGAAAATCATTCGGTATAGTGATTGTTCCTTCTTGCGGGTTGAATATCTGATTTGCAATTCGTATTTTTTGAAGATGTCTTGATGAAAATGAAACATGGTCTTGACTGAAACGATAAGAAAAATCACGTGGGAAAAGCACGAATTTTAAACTATAAGAATGTCCTTTACGTCGATCGTTTAAATGTAAGGTGATCGCTTGTAGAATATTGCGATGAATCTTTAATTGTTTTAAATCTAAAATCAAATCGTCTTCTCGTTGAATTAAAGCATCTGAAAATTGCTCGAACGTAAATACTACTTCATTAATTGTTATAGACCATTCTAATAACTCCTGAAAACTATCAAGGTCATGAAATCGTAATTTTGGTAATTCACGATAGTGTTTGGTAGTCGAATAAAAAATTGGTGCAGTATCGACAGTCAGTGTTACTTTCGATGTCGTGACGAATTGCTTTCTGATGAGACCAGATTCTGTTTGGAAGTAGAATTCAGTTTCACCGTGAATCAAGAAACGTTTATATTCAAAATCACACCAAGAAGCATGTGTGACAGGACGATAAGCTTCATTTGTCGAGAAACTTGATGGTTTGACGACTACGATTTCTTGCCCCACTTCGATATAATTGCCACGAATCAAATCGTAATGGTTTGAATCTGATTTCTGTTTGAAATAATAGGGCATCGTCGAGGGTAATTCATAGATTTCTTCTTCTGAGTCAATGACCAAAGTCAGTGTATGATCATTCGGAGAATAATCAATTTCGATTTCTTTAGGGTGAAATCGCACAGTATGAGCAGTCACTTCACGTTGACAATAAACGATTCGTGATCCTACTTTCCAGTAAGCGTTCTGTGCATGTTCACGTTCCATGATAGGTAATTTAATTTGTGGACGATGAAGAATTTCATTCCAGAAAACGAATTGGCGCCGTGAGTGTTTCTTTCTCTCTGCTTGAATGATTGTTTGAATGGCTTTTAAGTTTTTATGCATATATGGTGGAAAGGAGCTGAATGTTCTCTTTTCCGTGAAAAACTCTTTTAGGCGTAGAAGTGGATCAGGATTTCGCATACTTTGTTCAATATAGAGAAGGATTGGTTTTTTTAATTGATCAGTCCACTGCCATTGTCCATTGATGACTTGGCGAATAGCACTTGGTAATTGTCTTCTTTGATCAATTACTTGGCTGATGAAATAATCATAGATATTTTTCAGGGCATAAAGTGATGTAACACCCGAATGAATTAAAGCTGTTAAATAGTAGCGACGATGAGTGTCAGTAGAACGATAAATTGAATTTCTGGACAAAGCTGTATCCATTTCTTCTTTCCATTCGTTCACAAAATTATCGTTCACTGAATATAAATTAGCGAATAATGTCCAAAATCCTACATCTTCTTGATCTAAAGCGATAGTCGATGTAGCAAGTAAGCAAGTGAACGGATAACGATGCCAGAGTGTACGTATGATACGACGACTAGAATCATGCCATCTACTTTGAAACTTCTCGTTTAACCATTTTTGAATTGCGATGATTTCTTCGCTCTTTAAAGGAAGTTCATGAGCAAACTGTAAATCATTTTCCTTCCAATAAATAGTCCATTCTGTTTCTTTTTGTGAAGCGTGAAATTCCATAAAGAAATCCTCCCTTCTCAATAAATTACATAATTTATATATTCTTTCTATAAAATATCCAAAAAGACCTCTTTATTTCTGAGTCTAAAACTAAAAAACCATTCAGTAATTAATATACCATTATAATTTAAATAATGGTATATTAAGGTATTTTTATGATTTGGATCTTATAAAATGCCCAAGTGGAAAAGCATTGACCTAAAGTTCAGAAATCATTTATTGGGAATTAATTGATAAAGTAATATTGAGTTATAAGTATCTTTATTTTTGCAATGAATTCGAATTTCTAAAAAACTAAAAATATGTAAAGAAGGTAGAAAGAAAAATGATAAAAAAGTGGATTTTATATTTAATTTTAATTGCTTTAGTAATTGGTACTATTCCGATGAATGTTGTAGAAGGTGCGGCAGATGTTACAAAACCCACACTCGAGAGTCTTATGGTGGATAAAACCACGGTGAAGGTAGGAGACGTTGTGAACATCACAATCAAGGCGAGTGATGAGGGCAGTGGAATCAAGTGGATCTATTTCTCTTATGAGGCGCCTCAAACTGGAAATGAGAAAGAAATAACCATGACGTATGATACTGCGGCAGATGTATATCGAGGACAAATTCGAATGGAAGAAGACATGCCATCCGGAACATGGAAACCAAAATATCTATTCATTTATGATAAGGCAGGTAATGTCACAGATTTTTATAGTAGAGATGCTCGTTTTACTGAAGAGACTCGATTTGAGTTATCAGACACTACGTTAGCCGATGTTAAAAAGCCGACACTCGAGAGTCTTGTGCTAGATAAAAACACGGCGAAAGTCGGAGACGTTGTGAACATCACAATCAAGGCGAGTGATGAGGGTAGTGGAATCAAGTGGATTCATTTCTCTTATGAGGCGCCTCAAACTGGAAATAAGAAAGAAATAACCATGACATATGATGCTGCAGCAGATGTATATCGAGGACAAATTCGAATGGAAGAAGACATGCCATCTGGAACTTGGAAACCAAAATATCTGTTCATTTATGATAAGGCAGGTAATGTCACAGATTTTTATAGTAGAGATGCTCGTTTTACTGAAGAGACTCGATTTGAGTTATCAGACACTACGTTAGCCGATGTTAAAAAGCCGACACTTGAGAGTCTTGTGCTAGATAAAAACACGGTGAAAGTCGGAGACGTTGTGAACATCACAATCAAGGCGAGTGATGAGGGTAGTGGAATCAAGTGGATTCATTTCTCTTATGAGGCGCCTCAAACTGGAAATAAGAAAGAAATAACCATGACATATGATGCTACGGCAGATGTATATCGAGGACAAATTCGAATGGAAGAAGACATGCCATCTGGAACTTGGAAACCAAAGTATCTGTTCATTTATGATAAGGCAGGTAATGTCACAGATTTTTATGGTAGAGATGCTCGTTTCACAGAAGAAACTCAATTCATTTTAGAAGATTATCAAAGTGATAAGGTAGCTCCTATTTTTAAATCATTATCACTCAGTCAGACGTTTCTTGATCAAACAAAGCCTTTAGAGATAAAGGTTAGAGCGACTGACGATACTAAAATAAAAAGTGTTAAGGTGACATACCAACATAGTTCTTCTCTGAAGGAACAAATCGTTGCACTCTCTCCTTCAACAAATCTAGATGAGTACCAAACATCTCTTCAATTGACTGCAGACCTAGATGCTGGTGAGTGGAAGATTAGTTCTGTTGAAGTGGAAGACTTAAACGGAAATAAGACAATTGTGACTGAAGGATTAAGCAGCTATACATTTATGGTGTTTGCACGAATCAAACCTTTAGGTAAAACATTCTATACCGGAAATACATCTTTAACTTACAAAGCGATTTCTGGAGACCTTTATATCGGACCAAAAGCTATTGCGACGCTAAGTGGAACTACTGTCTATGGAAACGTTTATGTACTTGGAGCCATGCGGATTTATGGTGGTGTCCGTGTCACTGGTACTATTTACGCCAATAGTTTTAGCTACGGTTCGGGTTCGCTTTACCAAGGTGGAGTCGTGATAAGTGGTAGCAATAACATATCAAGTATGACGGCAAGTAATAATTTGCTTAACAAAAAGTTACCATTTGAAATCTATGATGAGCCGCTTGTGGAAAGCGATGGGAAAATCACTTTTTCGGGTGCTACTGTTCCCGTAGTAGATGTGACATTGGAAGGTGAAAAATTAAATATAAATTCGGATGGGACATTTCGTGTCAAGGACTATTCGATTGGAGAAAAACGTCAGTTAGATTTTGTGTTCCAAGATATTTTTGGAAATACATGGACTAAATCGTATAACATTTTAGATCGTGCCAAGCCTGTTGTTACGTCTTCGTTATCTAGTGGAATCTATGTTGAAGGAGAAAAGATTGTCTTAAGTGCAACGAAAGGTGCAAAAATCCACTATACGACAGATGGTACGACGCCTACGGCTTCGAGTCCGGTATTTATTAATTCAATTCCGATTAAGGGTGATATGCAGATTCGATATATTGCAATTGACGCACTGGGAATCCATTCAGATATTGGGATACAACAATTTTATGTTTACAGCATAGAGGCTTTCTTAGAGAAAGAAAGCATACTTAAAGGGAGTGGTACTCCTGGAATGAGTATCAATGTGATAAAAGATGGAAAAAGTATTGCGGAAACGGTAATTAATGATTCAAAGCGATTCGAATTAAAATTAGACCAACAAAAAATCGGAACACGATTAACTGTAGTTGCTGAAGTAAATGGTCTAAAAAATAAAGAATATAGCTTCCTTGTTGAGGATCATACACCACCCGCAATACTGATGATTGATCGTGTGACGAATCGTTCAACTACTGTCACAGGTCAAGCTGAACCTGGTGCTAAGATCACGATGCTCATCGGAGAAACGACAGTTGAGTTTATCACAGATGCATCTGGTCGCTTCTCACATCCGGTTTCTCAACTTCTGGCCGGGACGATGATTAGTCTCCGCGCAAGTGATGCTTCGAACAATCAAAGCGAAAAAGTAGAGCATCGAGTAAGTGATGTCATCAAACCAATTATTTTGGGTGTGACGAAGAAAACCATCAACTTAGGACAAACATTTAATCCATCTGATCGCGTAACTGCTACTGATGAAACCGATGGAAACTTGACGAGTAAAATCAAAATTACTGGAACCGTTGATTCAAAGCGGGCAGGCAACTATACGTTGATCTACACAGTGATGGATCAAGCAGGTAACATTGCGAAAGTAAGCCGTGTCATTACGGTCAAAGACTCGATTAAGCCAGTTATCAGTGGTGCAAAGGATATAACAGTTGCTCTGAATCAAAAGTTCGATGTACGAAAAAGTGTATCCGCTAAAGACAATGTCGATGGGATGTTGACGAAATCAATCAAGGTGAGCGGCAGTGTCAACAGTAAGAAAATCGGAACATACAAATTAACGTATAGCGTAAGTGATAAGGCGGGGAATCAAACAACCGTCACTCGTAAAGTCATTGTTAAAGATATGACGAAACCAGTCATCATAGGAGCGACTACAAAGACGATTAAATATAAATCGTTGTTTAATCCGATGACGGGTGTACGTGCGACAGATAACCTGGATGGCTCTTTGACGAAGAAAATAAAAGTCAGCGGAACCGTTAATACGAAAAAGAAAGGTGCTTATTATCTAACTTATCGTGTATCAGATAAGGCGGGGAATCAAATAAGCATCAAACGTAAAATCATCGTTAAATAAGTTGGTAAAAAAACACCTTTCAAAAGTCTCTTGAATCGCTCAAGCAGACGATGAAAGGTGTTTTTGATAGTCTAGAAAATTGTTGATCACGTACATTCCTTAGATATATTCAAGTAGAGCCGGTTTGATCTCCATCTCTTCAAGCGTCGTCCATAATGATTCCATTGCTCGATCAGCATCTTGGTAGAAATGACGACCACGCACACGCCAGAATTGCCAGCCTGCGCGCTCCAATACTTTTTGTCGGAACATATCTGCTTCATAAGCATCTGGACCGTGCCAACGCTCTCCATCACATTCGACAGCAAGGCGATTGTGTTCACCTTCAACGACGAGGTCAATCCGATAGCCATTGACTTGTACTTGTGGTGTGACGAGGTAACCACGTGCAACGAGGCGACGATAGACAGCTTCTTCGAATGGAGAATCAAAGCGATGTTTCACACTATCGAATGATGCTTGGTCACCAAGGGGATTTTGACAATACCCAAGTAATTTATAGCGCATACAATTGTTGTTTCCGATATCGTTTAACGTCACGGAATGGAACAAAATCATTTGATCGCGGGCTCGACTAGCCGCGACGTTGAAGCGTTGGCTATCCGTTTCTTTTGTCATCGACATGAAGCGTTTATTCGGTGCGACGACCATTGAGAGAAGCATGACATCTCGTTCGTCTCCTTGGAACGTATACGCATCTCCGAAGCGTACTTGATGCTGCATCAAGACATCAATTCCGATTTCCGATGTTGCAATCCGCTCGATTTGCGTCGCTTGCGCATTTCCAAGTAAAGAGACGACACCAAACGTCCGATTGTGATAGAGCGGATCTTGAATCATTCGTTTTAATTCAGCAACAATGGCACGAGCTTCCGGAATGTTGACCTTATCTGTCGTCGTCTCGTCGACATATCCATCACTGACGAAATGATTTTTTACCGCAGGATTCAGTCGTTCAGCTCGCTGTGGTAAGCGGAGTGGAACAATCGTACCTTCATAGACATGAGCGTTACTGAAGCCGATGATTTCCGGGACGCAGCGGAAGTGTTCCCGTAATCCAACTTTTGTACTGAACTTAACGGAAGCGAGTGAATAGAGGCTACTCGTTCCATCGAACAACGCCATCGTGGAATCATCCCCAAAATAGGTCTTTCGCTTTTCTTCGACGTTATCCCGATTATCAAAGCTCGTCGGACTAATTTGGCGATCATCTCCAACGATGATGGCTTTACGTGCCCGTGATAAGAGAGAAATCGCGTCCATCGTGCTTTGAGAGCTCTCATCAAAGATGATGACGTCAAAGAGATCATTTGCTGCCTTGAAGGATTCAAGCACACGATTGACAGGCATGATCCAGACCGGAATCGCGTCTTGCGCCTGCATCATTTGTTTAGCTGCTTCTTTTCGGTAACGTGGGGCATGTTTCCCAGTCCCTTTGCCGACTTTACGAATCAACGTCGCCCAGCTGTTCAGTTGCTCTTGTTTCGAAGGCGTCATCCGCTTGAGTTGTTCTTTCCATGCTAGTGTGGCACATAGACGTGCGACGGTTTGACCTTCTTCCTGCTCGAGGCGGTGCAAGTGTTCACGCTCGTCTGCATCACTTAATGCTTCCAGTCGAGTTTTAACATAGGCAAGGTGCCAGGTATCTCGAAGTTCGAGCGCGTGGAACGTCGGTGCACTATTCGTCCGTAATGTTGTGATCCAATTTGGTGCTGCTTGCTCGAGTGTGTCACTAAGGGTTTGTAAACGGCTCGCTCGATGTTCGTTTGTTTCTAGAACTCTTAGTTCTTCATAAATAGCTGCATACTGATCCGTATCCCAGTCACGAATTGCCTGTTGCAAAGGTAGGGTGATGGGATGCGTCAACTCTGCTACATCGAGTAGTGATAACCAGGTCTGTTGCTGGGCTGTTAATTCATCTAAACGATTCAACTCGAATAACGTTTCGAGTGCATGTGTTTGCATTGTTAGCCAGTCCGCTTCATACATGAAATCATGTTGTTCATAACTTGCCTGCAATGGACGAACGACTTGTGTGAAATGCTGCATGATGTCGTCTAGAGAGCGGAAGACATCAAGTGCTTTTCTGTACGTCGTGATTTCAGGTATCGTCACCTCAATCGAGTGGTGCTCGAATCGATGTTTAAAGGTACGTTCCAATTTTCGAAGTGAGTCGATATACGTCAGGTACTGTAAAAGCAGTGTGACATCAGTAGCATTTGTTAATCGTTTTTGATCAATCATCACTTCGTCTAATAGGAAGGCGTATTTTTTTCGTTTTGTCCACTTGAAGAACACACCATCGACCTTATTGCATTCAAACAACGGTAAGAGTTCTGTTGCGAGCACAGCGACATCTTGATCGGTTTCCGGAATCGTGAAGTCGTGAAGAGAGACGATTCGTTCAAGTTGCTCGATCTCATGCAACGCCTGCTCGAACGATAAGCGATCTTGTTCAAGTTCATCGAAATCAGATGGGTGTGCCAACCAATGACGATACAGATTCACTGTCCATTGCTCAAGAAGTGGATATTTTCGAGATGACTGACGCAACCAGTCTAAAAGTTGATGTTTCGTGTCATCCGTGGCAGATTTCATCCAGGCTACTGATGAAGCGATTGGTTCAAGTTCGCGTAGTGTCTGTACTTCATTGACGATCTCTTTAAAAAGTAATGGTTCGGCAAAAGACATTCGCATAGGACGACGACCTAAGATTTTAAGTTCAGCCAATGCCTCTTGATCTTGCATCAATTCATATAATTCTTGAATATCGATCGCACTCATCGGTGCCTCTTCTGTTAAGAGTGGCGTCGGGATGTGTGTCGAAAGTGTTGATTGACTGATCCACTTGGCCCATTCGAGTGGTGTTTTTGTTTCTTGTCCGATGGTTAGACCATCATGTTCGATAATGGCTTGATCAAGCATCGTCCGACGAGTCGATGCGATCTCTTGACGAATCGACTCTAATCGCTGGCGAATCGTCGTAGCACTGGCTTCTAGTTCTTCAGCAGACGTCTTGTTCAAATAACTTGAGATCCCATGTAAGGATGTTTCTGTCTGTTTGATCGTCTTTGAATCTGCCCCAAGAACGGAAACGGCAAGTTCACGAATTTCAGCAGGTAACTTATCACGAAGAACAGTAAGCGCGTGCTCTTTTTCACTTGTGACAAGGACCCGCTTACCATGTGCCAACAGATGCGAAATCAAATTCGAAATCGTATGACTCTTCCCGGTACCGGGAGGACCTTGAACGACAACACCTGCATTGTTACTGAGTTGTTGGAGAATCCGTTTTTGTTCTTCGTTATACGGAAGAGGGAATAGAATCTCTTCTCCGACTGCTTGCCACTCTGTTCGATCTTGTTGATCGAGTGCGGCGATGGCAGCATCGTCAGAAGTAAAAAATTGCTCGAGTGCTGGTGAGAGCGGTAAGTCTTGTTCAATGGCTTCTGCGAGATGTTCATGTTCTTCGACCCAACTATGGTTGGACTTAGGACGACGGTAGAGACAAATGTTTGGCAAGACGTAGACATCTGCTTCCTCACCATAGGCATGGTCCGCATGCAATAAGCGTAAGACTTGTTCACTCCGCTCTTGGAGTTGGTCATCGTCCCATGGATTAAAGTCAAAAGCATGATCTTCTTTAAAGGCAAGCTCATACTCGGAAAGTTCGGCTTTCATCCAAACACTATCCCAGTTCAACATGTCCAACTCGAGCTTTGGCAAGGTCGGTGTCGTTTCGATGCGGAAGACACTCTTTTCCGTATCAAAATCAATGACAGCCGGTCGAACGAACAAAGGACGTTTAATGGATTGGATTGGCCAATGAAGATGACCGAACGACCAGACGATTTCGTGTGTATCATTATCCGTCGTTTGGAATTGATACATGCGGTACATCAAATCATAGAGGGCTTGTGCTTTTTCATGTTGGCGTTTTTTCTCTTTCCAGTCTCGAACGGCTAATTCATAAGTCGTCCAAATGGAAGTCAATTCAGTAGGGAGAGAAGCCTTTGGTGTGACATCTTCTCCATTGATGACAGTCCATTCGATAAGTTTATTTGGAAGTGCGGGACGATTCGTCGTGAAAGCAGGCTGGAACTTTACTTCGACTACGGTTTGTTGACTTTCATCAGACGTCAAGTTGACGTTCGGGAAAGCAAGTGTCGTCTCGTCTAAAATCGCAGTGTATGTCTTCGTATCGCGCTGCGTTTTTAACCCTAGTTTTTTGACGGAAGCCATAAATTGAAACAGATTGATTGCTTTTGTTCGAGTAGTACTCATTACTAAATTACTCCTTGTATGTAAATTTAAAAGTTAGGAAATTAGAGGTGGTTTATTGAAAAATTAATCGATTAATTCCTATTTTTTAGGACAGTATTAGTATACAAGGAAAATGGATAGAGAGAATAGTGCAAAGCAAAAAAAGACTTTCCGGTAAACAATACGGAAAGTCTTTTGAGATCATGGAAGATCAATCGTTATGCTGTTATCAGAAGAAGAATCAATCGGATCTCCCGTAGCAGGATCTGTTGGTAATCCGATTAATAAATCAAAAGAATCCAGCGTATCGGCTGATTCTTCCATAAAAACATAGAAGCTACCCTTATCAGTCATGCCAGCTTTTAGAAGAGGCAAATCTGCATTTGCATCATAGCTTTTATTAAGTGTAAACTTTCCGACAGGACTATACTCGTTTACACCATTATTGATAAAAGTGCCGGCAAAAGAATAGTAATAGTCTGTTGATGTATTATTTTGAACGATCGCAGATACTTTTAATACAGAGGCAGGTTCGATATCAAACATAAATTGTTTGACGAATGGCTCATAATCAGTGACCTCACCGATTTCGATTTGATTGATTTCATAAAAGAAATTAGGAGCTAGTTCAATTTTTTTATTGATCTTTTGTAGTTTCAAAGAACTATACGATCCATAGTACTTTTCCGTTTGATCGTAAATTTTGTTATCGGGCGTATCTGATGTATCGACAGAAGAATCTTGTTCAGGCTCAGAGTCACTTGCTGTTGATTCTTCAACAGTTATTTCTTCACCACCTGTAGTCGTGCTATCAGCATCGTCAGAAGAACTAGTAACAGATTTTGAATTGATCTCAGTGGGGGTAGAAGTAATCACTTCATAAGAAGTCACTAAGAGTAAGATGCTGAAAGGTAAGGCGAACTTCCATATTCGAGGAAGCTCCTTAAAAGACTGATGCTTTAATAAAAAAAGTACACTTATAAAAATACCTACTATACCAATGCAAAGAACGATATAAAAGGTAGTCTCGAAATGGAATACAGTCGCAAATACAGTGAGTATGAATAAGATGAATAACAATATAGTTGGGATGAAAATCTGAGGAGAGGGTCGACTTCTTGGATTTTTATAGCTGTAATAAAGTATCCAACAAAATGAACTAAATACAATGACATATAGAATCGGTAACATTATGATTTCATGCTGACCACCTTGGCGATACAAAGCATACACATTGAATAGGGATAAAATGAACAATAGACTACTTAACCAGATTAGAACGAGGGTACTTTTTGCTTCTTCTGAAGACTGTCTCTTTTTTACGATTTGGTAGCGATAAGCAATTGTTGCGATTAGGATGGCTAATGAACAGTAGTGTAAAATCGCGAATATAGATTGCATACTAGACCTCCTTCTTTAAAAATAGAAACAGTATAGTATTGATAAAATTCCCTTATGTCATTAAAAACAATCAATACCATTGCAAAAAAATCAAATTATATAAAAAATATATAAAAATAAATAACCTTAGTCGAATTGTGAAATTCAAGAATTACTAATACAAAATAAGACTCTGTAAGCGATATTGAACATGCTCACAGAGTCTTGTTATGGTATTTTATTGTAAAATTGCAGACGATTGACTAAGATGTTTCGTTAAATCTTTCTGAAAAATAGCGTTCATCTCTTTTTGATGCTCATTTGCTTTTTGTGTAGTCCACTTCTCTTTACTAGATGTCGTCATGGCTTGCATGATTGTTAACTTTAGACTCTGTTTGATTAGATTTGGATAAGAGTCGATTTTACTGAGTGGAGATAAGTTCGAGAATTTCGAGTTTCCGGAAACGGTAATTAAAGCGAGATTACCGAATCCGTGTAAATCGTGATCTTTCCAGACTGCACCATCAATCGGATGTTGAGGATAGAAATGCTCAATCGAGTTTCTGAACTGGAACTGCCAGTTATCATTTAATGGAAATACGAGTTGTTCATTCTTATATGAGTAGCCGTCACGGAAAATTAAATAGTCTAGATAAGAAAATACGATTCGTTCTATTTCAAACCCTGATTTCGTTTCATAATTAGCTTCGCTGACTTTCTCACAACAGTACTGTTCGAGTAAATTAATGAGATCTGTTGATTCATCATCTATTAATTCAGAAAGGACTAACGATATCCAGTGCATCGTTTTCGGAGAAGTGTAGGTAATACGCAAACACGATTGAAGCGTTCTTAATTTTTGATTCTGCCTTTCAAGTTTCAGTGTTCTGACATACGCTGGTTTATCACTGTTTTTTTTTGTATCTCGGTACTTTTCTAACCGTTGCAAAGACCACTTGCCTGTTTCTTTATAATCTTTGGCGAATTCACGTTTTACAATGTATTTGTCATACAAGACGCGGCATTTCAACAAAGTGAATAAAAATTGTTTGGCGTTGTCAGGACTGTTCCAAGACCACTCTAAAGTTTGGAGAAAGTGTTTATCATCTAAACTAGCATTTGAATTAGGATTCTTTAGGACAGCGTTCACCTGTAGTAAAAAATTAGGGAATGAGATCGTTGATTCGAACCGCTCATTTTCATCTTCAAGTTCTTTGTTCTTCGTATCAGGTGTTTTGCTACTATTTAGAATATCAAGTAACGATTTTTTAGACTGTGATGTGCTCTTTTCGTTATCAATCTGATTAACGATCGTATCAAAGTTTTCAAATTTAGATTGAAGACTGCTCCAGTTATCTGTGAAAAGTGTCTTTCTGTGATTTGGATCAAAATTCATTTGCACATAAGAATTCATATTTGAACACTTGTCCCAAATCATTGCTCCAGCGTGTTTATCTTGGTCGGTTTTGAGTACTTCTAGTAATTTTGCTTTTGCGATTTCGTGAAGTTCTAATTGCTCACCACGCGTATTCATGATTTCGAAGTAATGATTTAAATCAATATTTTTTGGAACTTGTACTCGAATTAAAAAAACGGATTCTAGTTTTTTAGCAAACTCCTTTTTATTGATTGGATTCGTTTCGAAGTAATTTTGAACGATATGATAGCCATTTAAAATTTCAGCCGAAGCTAATTCTTCTGGTAATGTATCGGACTGATGATCACTAAGATGGGCGAGTGTACGATTTGATGTATCACGCGCTTCGAAGCGAAGGGCATCTTTTGAAAAAGAAAACTTCAGATAACGTTCAAGTAAATACAACGTCGTTAAACGTTGTTGACCGTCAATGACTTCATAGACGTTGTTGTCGGTCTGATTGACGATTAGATTTCCTAGGAAATATGTTTGGTCGTCATTATCAAGAATTGCACTCTCAATATCCTCAATCAACTGAAGGATTTGAAGTTCGTTCCAAGCATAATTCCGCTGATAAATCGGAACCAAATAATTAGTATTTGCGAATACATTTGCTACTGATATGACTTTCAGATTATCACTCATATTAGCACCATCCATTCGATCGAGAGAGTCTATCATACACTGCTTGATATTTCTTTTTGTTGTTTGAATCAATGACTGGTTGCTCTAGTACATATAAATCCAATTCTGTCGGTGTATTCATTTCACTGATGATCGTAAAAATATCGAGTCCCTCATTGAGACGTTCATGCTTACCTATTGCATATTTGTTAGTCGTTTCCTGATAGACAGCATTCATGACTAATCGGAGAGAGTAACTCCAGGTATAGAAGTAATCGAGTACCGATTTATTTAAACTCTCGATTCCGAATCGATCAGCAAAAAATAGCAGTGAGCATTCATATAATTGCACGATATAAGTATCACCCGTTCCTGTACGTGGAATCCGGCTCGGGTTGTCTGAATAGGATTGTTTAATGAGCTTCTGAATTTGTTCTAGTAATTGTCCATAATGAAGGATGTAGTCAAAAAAACGCTTTCCGGCAATTAACGGTTGTGTGAGCTGGAATTGATTCAAAGAGTTTGAAGCGAGTAGTTCATGATGACCATTTTTATTGAATTGTTCTATGAACAAATTACTGGCTTTATGATATAACGCATAATTATAGATATGCGTGCCGTCGATTCCTTTAAAAGAATCAATTTTACTCGTGGAATAACCAAGACCATGCTTTCCTTTATACCATTGAGTTAACGGATATAAGTAGTTTTTAAATAAGTTACTCAAGTCCTCTTGATTGACAGCTTCCCAACGACTAATGACATTCACCTTTTGTGACTCATCTTCGGTTGTCATTTCACGGAGATGATAAGACTTGAGGAGGTCATGAGGGGCTAACGCTTTCCCTCGTGAATTTTGGGAGTCAAAAAATTGAAAAGCTTCCTGTTCCTTATCTGTGACGATTTGAACGGTTGTGCATTTTTCTAAAAGATAATTTTTAAAGCGACTTTGTTCATTAGGACTTAATTCATTCGTTTTTCTAGAGAGAATGCTGTGATTCGTCAGTATTGCATTTGTAGATAGGTCGGAATACTCTTCTTGTAATAATGGTTGGTTTGTATCGCCTAGACAATAAAGTAATATTGAAAGTGTAGTGAGTCGTTGTTGACCGTCAACGATATTATATGTATCATTTTTATCTTTTTGAAGAATGACAGATCCAAGACGATATTCATCTAAATCGTTCTGAAACGCTTCGTAAGTATCGATGAACAAAAGATTAGTCAAGCGGGCACTCCATTTATAAGGTCGTTGATACGAGGGGATACGAAGAGGGATGCTGAATAAATTACTTAATGGAATTATTTCTAACTCATCCGCTATTAGGGCCATTAGAGATCTCCTTTATTTTTTTGTTTTTATTATACCTATTTTTTACATATATACCTATTTTTTATTATTTTGTGTACTATGAAATTAACGATTCGATTATTAAAAATATTATGAGGAGGATTAAGAATGATAGAAGTCTTAATTACAGGAACATTGAAAGCTTTCTCGGTTTATCAAGGAGTGAAGCAAAAGAAAGAAACCGTAAATAAGTTAATCGATTTAGAAGCAGAACAAGCGCGTTTGTTTGATATGTTTGAAAACGAAATTAAGGCAATTCAAGAAGGACCATTTTATGTGGGGTTAACTTATTTAGAACAAT
Organism: Exiguobacterium sp. U13-1; assembly: GCF_001750115.1. Lineage (NCBI taxonomy): Bacteria > Bacillati > Bacillota > Bacilli > Caryophanales > Exiguobacterium > Exiguobacterium sp. U13-1. Next base: position 784,681 of record NZ_CP015731.1, read on the forward strand.
CAGTCGATGATCACAGGAGTCCAAAGGATTCTAAGAAAATGTTGAAGAATGCTCTCCAAGAATTTATTAAAGCCTATGGTGTACAGCGTGCAAAATTTAGAAAAACAGCCTTTGATATTCATTTTACTGGATTCATTCAATCTTACATTAGTATTACTTGGCTCATGTTAGACTCTCCGAAAGATGCTAAAAATTGGATTGAGAAGTCGATTGTTTCATTACAAGAGGGACAAAGGTTATTTGCAGACGACATTTCCAATCTCACAACAGAAATATCTGGAATTCTACTAGAAGAGGATACATACAATCGTAAATTAAACGATTCCATAGTTTATGCTGGATTAGACTTTTTCTTTGGAAATACTACTTTAGAAGAAAAAAAGCAAAAACTACCTGAATACAATGCATTAGTCGCTCGATATTCAAAAGCACAATCTGAAAGCTACAAATATATGATTGAAATGACTGAACTGAACAAGCAAATTGAAGTTGAGTTATTAACCTACGAAGAGTCTAAAAACGAAGCAACGAATAAAATGAAAGGTCTGATTGGATCAGTTTCAGGATTAGTTAATTCGTCCAATGATGAGACTATAAAAGAGTTGCCCGTTAAGATTGAAAAAACGAATCGTATGGTGGGTGTATTTAATAAATTTAAAAAGTAAAAAAACTGATGTTTTTAAAAATGTAAAAGGCAATTCCGATGCTTGGAATTGCCTTTTAATAGTACTAAGTTCTCTTCTTATATCAGTAAGTAATCAACGTTGATTTATTTTTGTAAATGTCTCAAGCATTTCTTCTTTTTGTTTAGGGGAAAGCCCTGTTGGGTGTTCTTTACGCTCTTGTTCCCAATTGGAAATAGCTTCTTCATTGAACTGGATGTCTACTAGTTCACGAACATCTTGTATACGTAAAGCACTCATGAGCGCGACTAAGTGAGCAACATTAATTGATAGTTTTTTTGCATTTGCCATTTCACTGATTGTTGCTAAGCGAATACCTGTTAGTTTGTGTAAATCACTTTGCGTTAATTGACGTTCTTGCATGACCTCGGCAAGTTTGAAACGCACGACTGGTTGATAACGTTGTAGCCCCTCCGTAATAGCGTCACTTCCGTTCGTTCTCACTAAATTCATTTCCATTCTAAAAACCTCCAAATTCATAATACATATTCTAAAATACACACTAATTATTCGAATATAATTTGTCAATGTATTACAATGTTTTTAGGGATTTATTTAATGAGAGTATGTAAAAACGAAAAAACATCAATTTAAATATCTAAAAAGTATTTATATGGAACTAAATATCTGATTGAACAACAATTAGAATGAACGTCAAAAAGTCTTCAAGTTGATGATTTATTATCTTTCGAAGATTGTTTAAATCGATCGCCTGATCATCATGAATAGCAATACGACAGAATTCAATCATGTTGATTAGACTAATAGCAAGAGACACGTCAATGAGATGTGCTTCTTCAAGTAACCGAAAACCATCACGTCTCGATTTTGGTATTCCTAGCTTATGTGTTCTGACTAAATACATAGATAGATCGATACTTGCTTCACATGCGCGTTGAATATTCATAATGATACTATCTAGTTTAGTGTAATCTTTTAAAAGGTTAGGGGCATCTGCATAAACGTCCTGTATTCGTCTCAGAGCGTTTTCGATTGTCTTTATTTTATGCAAGACTGCATTATCCATTCTGAAAAACACTTCCTTGGATTTTATTCGACTTTATCATAGATGCTTTTGCTTCTTCCGCTCAAAGTAAGTCATAAAATAAACTCCCCGAGTTTTCGGGAAGTTTAATGGTTACACCGTTACTTCACTCACTTCATGATTGAGTTGCCACTGAACACCAAATGAATCTTCGACGATTCCATATGCTTCACTCCAAAACGTTTTTTGGATTGGCATGATGATATTGCCGTCTTTCGCAAGTTGATCGAATGTCGTCTGTAAGATATCCACGTCAGATAAGTGAAGTGCCAAGGTGACATTCTGACCAATTGTGACTGGATCATGTGGCATTGCGTCCGAAAACATTAACCGGGTTCCATGAACGATCAGTTGGGCATGCATGATGAGTGACTGCATCTCTTCTGGAAAAGGCTGACCATCAGGACCGGGACCTGGTCCGAACTCCATGATTTCTGGTAGTTCTTGGCCAAAGACCTGTGCATAGAACGTGATTGCTTCGCGCGTGTTGCCGTTGAAGACAAGATACGGATTGATTGGCATGGGAAAGCTCCTTTCTAAAAAAGGCGAAGTGTGTTTTTTTAAGTATACCAAACGTTTGTTCGTATTGAAAGGAAAATCGAGCTCTTTTCGTATTGAATCTAGTGTAAATGATAACGTTTTCAATTTATCTGATTTTTCATTAAAAAATAGGTTGCAACTTCCAGAGAGACTTCGTATACTAAATTTATCGAAAGCGCTTTCGGTGAAATGGAGTGAGTAGCATGGGAACAATTTATGATTTAGCGAAGATGACCGGTTTTTCGATTACAACGGTCTCAAAAGCCTTAAATAATTATTCGGATGTCAGCGAAAAGACGAAAGCAAAAATCGTCCAGGCAGCAGCCGAGATGGGATACTTACCGAACGCGCACGCCCAGTCGCTCTCGACGAAACGTTCGTGGACGATCGGTGTCATGTTCTCGGAAGCACATGGCGTCGGAATGATGCATCCGTTCTTCAACGCGATCATTGAAAGTTTCCGAAAAGCAACAGAACAACAAGGGTATGACCTCATCTTCGCATCGCGGAACTTACGCAATCGCGACATGAGTTACCTCGAGCATTTCCGACACCGGGCAGTCGACGGCATCGTCGTCATCTGTTCCGATCAGATGGATCAACACGTCCAAGAGTTGATTCAAAGTACGATTCCGATCGTCGTCGTCGACATGGACAGTGCCGATTGTAGTGTCGTCTACTCGGATAACATCAACGGTGGCGCACTTGCCGTCAATCATCTGCATGAACTCGGTCATCGGTTGATCGCCCACATTGCGGGGGATACGTCGACAGATGCCGGAAGAGCGCGGATTGAAGGCTACCAGCAAGCGATGAAACAACTTGATTTACCAATTCCAGATGGTTATCTCGTCAATGGCGGATTCTTTTCCGGTGAAGAAGGAAAGCGGGCGATGAACGAATTGCTGGCACTACCTGAACGACCGACAGCCGTCTTTGTTGCCGGGGATGAAATGGCAATCGGTGCGATTGAAGCGATTCATGAAGCCGGTTTACGGATTCCAGAAGACATCTCAGTCGTTGGGTACGATGATATCTACATGGCGCAGTACATCACACCGAAGCTGACGACGGTCCGACAAGATACGGAAACGATCGGTCAGCACGCAGCATCAGTCTTGATTGAACAGATCGTCAATAAAAAACGGGTCACGACACGTGACGTCATCCCGGTCAATTTGATGGTTCGGCAATCGACAGGTCCAGTACCTGAATAACACAAGGGTTGTTTCGGAATCGCTCTCGCTCGTTGTCAGTGAGGAAAAGCGAGAGCGATTTCGAAATCATTTTTTATCACTTTTTCCGAAAGGGCTTTCGGGAATTTTCTTTAAAGCCTTTTCGAAAGCGCTTTCGATATTTTTGAATAACAAATTGAAACCGCTTACCTATAAGCGGAATACTTAACAAAAGGATGAGATGAGATGAAGAAGCAATTAGTTAGCGTGTTAACAGTCGGTGCGTTAACAGCAAGTGTCCTTGCTGGATGTACAGGTAGCAGCGAAGAAAAGACGAGCGGCGGGAAAGAAGTCTTAAAAATCTGGTCGTTCACAGATGAGTTGAAAGAGCCAATCAAAAAGTTCGAAGAGAAAAACGGAGTCAAAGTCGAATTGACGATCGTGCCGATCGCCGATTACCCGACGAAATTGAAACCAGCACTTGAGAGTGGTGTCGGAGCACCGGATATCTTCACAGGTGAGATTGCGTTCCTCAAGCAGTGGGTCGATGCTGGGTACTGGGCGAACCTCTCTGAAAAACCATTCAACGCAGGCGAAGTCAAAGATGACTACATCCCGTACGTCTATGACATGGGGAAAGATAAGGACGGTAACGTGCGTGCGCTGTCATGGCAAACGACACCAGGTGGCGTCTACTACAAACGAAGCATCGCGAAAAAAGTTCTCGGTACAGACGATCCAAAAGAAATCGGCGGCATGATGGACTCGATGGACGGCGTCTTCGAAGTCGCTGAAAAAATGAAGAGTAAAGGCTACAAGATGTTCCCGGATGAAGGATCGATCCGTTGGTTCGCACAAGGGAATGATCCACAACCTTGGGTCAACGATAAGCAAGAACTCGTCTTGACGCAAGACAAGAAGGATTACATGGATTACGCGAAAGAACTTCGGACGAAACAATATACAGCACTTGCACCAGAATGGTCACCATCATGGTTCGCAGGGATGGATAAACCAGTCAAAGTCAAAGAAAACGGTAAAGAGACTGAAACAGAAGTCTTCTCTTACGTCCTCCCGACGTGGGGTCTTCACAGTGTTCTCAAAGAAAACGCGAAAAAATCAGCGGGTGACTGGGCTGTCACAAGCGGACCGAGCCCATACTTCTGGGGCGGTACGTGGTTAGGTGTCTACAAAGATTCGAAGAAACAAAAGCTTGCGTATGATTTCGTCAAGATGATGACGCAAGACGAAGCGTTCCTAACAGATTGGGCAAAAGAAACAGGTGACGTGTTAGCGTACAAACCAGTTACTGAAAAAATCAAGACCGACTTCAAAGATGAGTTCCTCGGCGGACAGAACAACTACGAGTTCTTCCTTGATCAAGCAGACAAGATTACTCCAGGGATCGTCACGAAGTATGACCAACAGCTCGATACATTATACGGTGCATCGGTCATGGAATATGTCCAAGGTAAAAAATCAAAAGACGAAGCACTTGCTGAGTTCTACAAAAAAGTCAAAAACGCGTATCCGGACGTCAAATTACCGGAATAAGGAGTCTAGGTGGGGCGATCCTCGCTTCACCTTTTCTTATTTAAGAAAGGGGTTTGACCTGTGAAAAAACTTGATCGCCATGGGTATCTGTTCATCGCACCGTTTTGGATCGTCTTCTTGATCTTCAGCATCTATCCGGTTGCCTTGACTTTCTATTACAGCTTCACGAACTACACGGGCGCTGAAGGCGAACAACTCGTCGGACTCGCGAACTATACGCGGTTACTCGGGGATACGTACTTCATCGAAGCGTTCTTTAACACCCTGAAGATTTGGGGTCTCAACTTCATCCTCCAGATCGGCGGCGCCTTATTACTCGCCTTGTTGTTCTCGGATCTCCAGTTGAAGTTAAAAGGACTTGCCTTCTTCCGGGCGACGTTCTACTTACCGAACTTGATTACGATCAGCTCGGTCGCCTTATTGTTCGGCATCTTGCTCGACTGGCAGCATGGTTCACTGAACATGATGTTGATGAAAATCGGAATCATCTCAGAGCCGATCAACTGGTTAACACAACCGGTGACGGCACAAATTTCTGTCTCACTCATCCTGACATGGATGTGGCTCGGTCACTCGTTCATCGTCGTCATGGCGGGCGTATCCGGGATTTCGAAGGACTACTTCGAAGCAGCCTTGATTGACGGAGCGACACGTTGGCAGATCTTCTCACGCATCACGTTGCCACTTTTAAAACCGATTTTGCTCTACATCATGATCACGTCTTTGATCGGTGGTCTCCAGTTATTCGATCTGCCGATGTTGATCACAGATGGTGTTGGTGCGCCGGATGGTGCCTTGAACACGATGGTGCTTTATCTCTATAACCAAGCTTTCAAATACAACAACTATGGCTACGCCGCTGCTGTCGCATACGGACTGTTTGCCATCACGCTCGTCTTTTCAATCATCGTCTTCAAAGGGATGTTCCGAAAAGAACGTTCACCGAAAGGAGCCTGACCGATGGAACGAAATGCAGAAGCACGTCGGATCGTGCCACAAACGGAGGAACAACCGGAGCGTGTCGAACGCCCGCTCAAGTTGACGCCACCACCGAAACAAAAGAAAGCCTGGTTCGGTAAAAGTGTCATCTATATTGGTCTCGTCGTCTTAACGATCGCCTGTATCATCCCGTTTTTGATGATGATCATCAACGCGACGCGCTCGAACGAAGAAGTCTTGTCCGGATTCTCGTTGATTCCGGGGAACTCGCTCGCTGAGAACTACGCCGCACTCAGTTCTTACGTCAACATCTGGTCCGGTTTCAAGAACAGTTTGATCATCGCTGTCCTAGTCACCGTCTTATCAGGGTATTTCTCGGCGTTGACAGCATTCGGATTCGCCTTCTATCAGTTCAAAGGGAAGAACGCGATGTTCGTCTTCATGCTCGTCATGATGATGGTTCCGGGTCAACTCGGTTTGATCGGGTTCTATGAATTAAGTAAAAATCTCGGGTTGCTTGATAGCTATATCCCATTGATCGTTCCGGCGATCGCGAGTCCGTTCACGGTCTTCTTCGTCCGACAATATGTCCAGACCGTCTTGCACCCGAGTTTGATCGAAGCAGCACGGATGGACGGAGCGAGTGAGTTCCGAATCTTCCATACGATCGCTTTACCGATGATGATGCCGGCGATCGCAACGATGTCGATCTTTACGTTCATCGGTTCATGGAACAACTACATCATGCCGCTCGTCTTACTCTTCTCTCCAGAGAAGTATACGCTCCCGGTCTTGATGGGCTTCTTGAAAGGATCACAAGTCGCAGAGAACTTAGGCTCGCTCTATCTCGGGATCGCGATTTCCGTCGTACCGATCATGATCGCCTTCTTGTTCCTCTCGAAATATATCGTCAGCAGTATCTCGGCAGGTGCCGTTAAAGAATAAGTAGCTTAAAGGAGATTACACATATGAAATTTGCACCGAACTTCGTATTCGGGACGGCGACGTCGTCGTATCAGATCGAAGGAGCCCACAACGAAGGCGGACGTACGCCTTCGATCTGGGATGCCTTTTGTGATGAGGACGGAAAAGTCTTCGAAAAACATAACGGTGATGTCGCTTGTGACCATTACCACCGTTATGAAGAAGACATTCAGCACATTAAACGTCTCGGCGTCGACACGTACCGCTTCTCGATTGCCTGGCCACGGATCTTCCCGCAAAAAGGGGTCTATAATCCGGAAGGGATGGCGTTCTACAAGAAACTCGCGACACGTCTGCGAGCTGAAGGCATCAAGCCAGCCGTGACGCTGTACCACTGGGACTTACCACTGTGGGCACATGAAGAAGGCGGCTGGGTCAACCGGGCATCGGTCGACTGGTTCCTCGACTTCGCTCGTGCTTGTTTTACGGAACTCGACGGGATCGTCGATTCATGGATCACACATAACGAACCATGGTGTGCTGGATTCCTTAGCTACCATCTCGGGCAACATGCACCGGGTCATACGGATATGAACGAAGCCGTTCGTGCCGTGCACCACTTGTTGTTATCACACGGAAAAGCAGTCGAATTGTTGAAGGGTGAGTTCAAATCGGTCACACCGATCGGTATCACGTTGAACTTGGCACCGAAGTATGCGAAGACGGATTCCGTCAACGATCAGCTGGCGATGAACAATGCAGACGGATATGCGAATCGATGGTTCCTCGATCCAGTCTTCAAAGGTCAGTATCCGGTCGACATGATGAACTTGTTCTCGAAATACGTCCATTCCTACGCGTTCATCGAGGAAGGTGACATGGAGACGATCTCTGTCCCGTGTGACTTCTTTGGGATTAACTTCTACAGCCGCAACCTCGTCGAGTTCAGTGCTGCGAACGATTTCCTGCAGAAGGATGCGTACTCGGATTATGACAAAACAGGCATGGGCTGGGATATCGCCCCGAGCGAATTCAAGGACTTGATTCGTCGCTTGCGCGCCGAGTATACGGATTTACCGATCTATATCACAGAAAACGGTGCGGCATTCGACGACGAATTGATCGACGGTCGCGTCGCCGACCAGAACCGGATTGATTACGTCGCACAACACTTGCAAGCCGTGTCTGATTTAAACGAAGAAGGCATGAACATCCAAGGCTATTATCTTTGGTCACTGCTCGACAACTTCGAGTGGAGCTTCGGCTATGATAAGCGTTTCGGGATTCTCTACGTCGATTTCGAGACACAAGAACGGATTTGGAAAGACAGCGCCCACTGGTATGCGGGTGTCATCGAGCAGCATAAGGCAACGATTCCGCAAGAAGCGTGACAAAGGAGGCAAGGTCGAACATTCGTCCTTGCCTCTTTTTGACTAAGAGGAGGAAACAGATATGAAGACATGGGTAGCACTGGCGGTCGGGACGGGTTTATTGCTGAGCGGTCAAGCGGTCGACGCGAAGGCAGACAAAAAAGAGACGAAGTGGAAGCTCGTCTGGTCGGATGAGTTTCAGGCGAAACAACTCGACCGGACGAAATGGACATATGATACGGGGAACTGGATCAAGGATGCGAACGGACAACCGGTCTCACCAGGTTGGGGCAACAATGAAAAACAATACTACACGACGAAGCAGGACAACTCGTTTATTCGCAACGGGAAACTCGTCATCAAGGCAAAGCAGGAAAAGACGACGGATGATCTCGGTACATACGATTACACGTCAGCGAAGCTGAAGACGAAAGGGTTGTTCAGTAAGACGTACGGTCGTTATGAAATCAAAGCGAAGCTCCCGACCGGAAAGGGGCTTTGGCCTGCATTCTGGATGTTACCGGAGCAAGATAAGTATGGCGCTTGGGCATCGTCTGGTGAGATTGACGTCATGGAGTCTTGGGGCAGTCAGCCGGACAAGGTCGCCGGAACGATTCACTACGGAGAAAACTGGCCGAACAATAAATATACGGGGAAAGACTATCACTTCCCAGACGGACAACGAATCGACCAATGGCATACGTATGCGGTCGAGTGGGAGCCGGGCGAACTCCGTTGGTACGTTGACGGCAACCTCTATCAAACACAAAACGATTGGTACAGTAAAGGCTTGAACGCAGCAACGAACTATAGTTATCCGGCACCATTCGACCAAAACTTCTATCTCGTCATGAACCTCGCGGTCGGCGGTTGGTTCGATGGAGAAGTCGATGCGACGACGAAGTTCCCAGCCGAGATGGAAGTCGACTACGTCCGTGTCTATGATTTAAAAAACCGAGCGTACCGTGAACCGGTCGAACCGACCTACGAAAACGTGACGTTACCGGACGGAGCCAAGCAACCGATTGAGGGGAACCTCGTCTATGATGCAGCATTTGAAAAACCGGTCACGATGATCACCGGGAATCAGTCGTTTGATCCACTGTACTGGAACTACGTCACGCTCCCGGACTTCGGTGGCAAAGGAAGTCTTGCGATCATTGAAAAAGAAGGGCAACGGATGGCAGACGTCACGATTGATCAGCCTGGTTCACAGACGTATTCTCACCAACTGATTCAAAACGTATCCCTTGCGCAAGGTGGACGTTACCAAGTTAGCTTTGACGCGAGCAGCACAGCAGACCGAAAGATGATGGTCAAAGTCGGCGGTGGAGCAGAGCGTGGTTACACGAAATATTCCAATGAACAGTCGATTGCTCTGACACCAAGCGTCAAACGGCATACGTTCACATTCGATATGGCGGCAGAGACGGATCTCGCAGCGCGTCTGGAGTTCAACCTCGGACTTGAAAAAGCCAACGTTCAGATCGGGAATGTCCGTGTCGAGCAGATTCCACGCGGTGTCATCGATGAAGATGCAACAAAACCGGCACTCGCGGACGGGAACCTCGTCTATAATGGGACGTTCGATCAAGGGGCGATGGATCGTTTGACGTATTGGCACTTCGACGGTAGCAAGCGGACGACAGGATCTGTTGATCCCGAGTCACGTGATTTCCGTTATGAAGGACATGGACAAAAAACGACGGCTCGCTTAACACAAAAGGGACTTCAACTGGAAGCCGGGCATGCGTATCAGCTTCGATTCACGGCAGGTGCGAAAAAAGCGAAGTCACTTCAGGTGAAAATCACTGGGGCACAGGATCAATTGCAACAGACGATTGTACCGTTGACGAAACAAGCAACGACTGTCGATATTCCGTTCACGGCTACACAAACGGCAGACGACAATCAGCTTGTGTTTGACTTCAGTGGACAAGCCGGAAAAATCTCGCTCGATGATGTGGTGTTGATCGATGTCACACCAGTTCCAGTCGATCCGTCACCACTCAAAAATGGTTCGTTTGCGAACGGATTGACGTCGTGGTCGTCGTACATCCACTATGATGCACAAGCCGCTATCGCAGCGATCAATGAAGCAGCAAAAGTCCAAGTCACTGCGGAAGGACAAGAACCATGGAGTGTCTTGCTCGAGCAAGGGAACTTGTCGCTCGCGAAAGACAAAACATATGAATTGAGCTTCACGGCATCGTCGACCGTGCCACGTCCGATCGAAGTAACGATCGAAAATGCTTCGTACACGCGTTACTTCAGTCAAGTCGAGCCGATTACGACAACACCGAAAACGTATAGCTATACCTTTACGATGGGACAAGCCGATATGGGTGCGTTGAAGTTCTTGATGGGACGCGCGGAAGGTTCGCCGTTCGCCGCGCATGACGTGACGATTGATGATGTGAATCTTAAAGTGAAGGAATGACTAAGGCAAGGTAATGGACGCGTCCATTACCTTGTTGTTGTGTCATCAGCTTAAACAAAAAAGCCGAACTATTTTTCGTGATGAAAAAGGAATAAAACCCATCATATGGAATATACAACGTAGAAGTGACATCTATTCGTTTTCAGAGGAGGAAACGTCATGCGTCAGAGGTACATACCGTATCGGCTCATCTTCATCGTAGGTTTACTTGGCATGATCGGCATCAATGGATGGTCCGCCATGCTCCATCCGGACGGCACGATTAACGGATGGCAAAGCATCGCCTCTGTCGTCTGGTTTGTTGCTCTAGTCGGGTCGCTATTCTATATCAAGGAAGATAAAGCGCTTCGACTTATAGTCTGGTATATCCGGATTGGTCTCGTTGCGGCGTTATTCATTTACGGCGTTTCGTTACTTGAAGGCGCGTTTTCTGAGACGATTTGGTTTGATGGACTGGCAAGTGTTCAGTTCGTGTTCTATTTCGTCTTTGTCATCCCATTGTTTGGACTAAATGCCTGGACGGATGTCCTGTTTGGTGAGTTTTCGTTATACATGAGTGTCCTGTACGGTATTGCCTTGATCACGCTCCACGTAAAGGTCTGGAATGATACATCACGGCATTTGCATTATTAAGTAGAAAAGGTGAATGGTATGTTGAGTCCCGTGAATGAGCGCGAAGAACGGACGGGGAAACGTGAACGCCGAAAACAACGAAAAATCGATGTGGGATGCGTCACAATTGTCGGTATTCCATTACTGTTCATCGTTCCGTTTCTGTTGATCATCCTTATCTTAATGAAGTCTGCTCCATGAAAAGGTGACCTGGTGTCACCTTTTTTTGTTGTGTCGTCAACTTTTTTCTCGACTCGCCCGTCTTAATGATGTATACACAGAACGATATCGAAAAAAGGAGCCGCGGCCTATGACCTCTCGTCAAATGAGAAAACGGGAAAAAGCATTCGTCCGTTTTTTAAAGCAATACAAACCGAATCTCTACTGGTTAGCCTACAGTTATATGAAAAATGAACAGGATAGTCTGGATGTCATACAGGACAGCATCCAAAAAGCGTTACAGTCACTCGACCGACTCGAGGATGAGGAACGGATGAAAGCCTGGTTCTATCAGATTTTGACACGAACAGCGATTGATGCGATCCGGAAGCGTCAGCATAGTATCAGTTACGACACGGATCGACTGATCGAACTCGTCGCGACGAAAGAAGATACATACCCGGATTCCGATTTACGACAGGCGCTTGAGGAGCTACCGGTCATGTACCGGGAAGTCGTCATCTTACACTATTTCGAGGACTTGATCTTAAAAGACGTCGCGACGATTTTAGAGCTGAATTTAAGTACGACCAAGTCCCGGCTGTATAAAGGATTGACCTTACTGAAAATGAAATTGAATGGAGATGATTTAGATGTCGAACAAACTTGATGATCTGAAACAGGCATACCAACAACCACCGGTTCCAAAAGAACTCGATGAAATGATTGCCCAAGTCGAGCACCGGACGCGTCCTTCGCGGACGAAGCGATCCGTATTGATTACAGCCGCCGCGATCACGTTATTCGTTGGCGGATTAAATAGTAATGCGTCGTTTGCGGACGCTATGGCGAAGGTGCCGGTCTTCGGTCAACTGACTGAGATCGTGACGATTGACTGGAAAGAGACGAAGACACAGCAGTCGGCTGATATTAAAGCTCCTCAAGTGACGTTACCGGACAAGGCACTCGAGCAACAATTGAACGAAAAGTATATCGCGGAAGGACAAGCGCTCTACGAAAAGTTCAAACAGGAGACGAACGGACAGGAAGGGGCATTTGCCGTCGATAGCCGCTACGACGTCAAGACGGATACGGACGACTTGTTGTCGATCGGACGGACTGTCACTGAAACACGGGCAAGTGCAGCGGAAAGCGTCCAGTACGATACGATCGATAAGAAGCAACAGCTTATCCTGACGTTACCATCCTTGTTCAAGGATGACGGATATATCACGACGATCAGTGATTATCTAAAAGAAGAGATGCGTCGTCAAATGAAAGCAGATGAAGGAAAGGTCTACTTTGTCGAAGGAACATCAGATGTGCCAGAGGACGAGCAGTTCAAGCACATTTCAGCGAAGCAAAACTTCTATATTACGGCAGACCACAAATTAGTCCTGTCGTTTGATGAATACAGCATCGCTCCAGGATATATGGGCATCGTTGAATTTAAGATCCCGACATCGATCTTAAAAGATGACCTCGTCAGTTCGACCTATATTCGTTGATCGTCAGATTTTAAAAAACATTGACGTAAAAATGAAAAAAGGAAACAATTTCTAAAAATGACCTCTTATAATCAAAAGACGAATCGTTGTTTTTTGAAAAAAGGAGGAGTCCCTATGAAAAAATGGAGTCGGCTCGTACTCGCGGGTGTCGTCAGTCTCGCCTTGATCCATGTTCCAGCAGCTAGTGAAGCGGCAACGAAAGCAAAAGCCTTTAAGAACTGTACGGAAATGCAGAAGACGTACAAAGGCGGCGTCGCGAAAAAAGCGGGTCTAAAAAATCGGACCGGGTATGACAAGAACGGAAAACCGATCTACAAAGCAACGAAATACAAAGCATACGTGAGCCTTGCGACGTATAACTTAAACACGAAGAGCGACCGGGATAAAGACGGCATCGCGTGTGAACGTTAAAAAAATAACCTGACGCTGCGGCGTCAGGTTATTTTTTGCCTAGTTGAAGTTTTGTTTTAGGAATGCTGTAACTTCTTCTGGTGTTTTGGCATTTGCACTGTGCAAGTGCGCCAATTTTTCATTGTTTTTGAAGACGAGCAAGCTTGGGATCCCCATGACATCGTGGTTCGATGCGATCTCAGGGAACTCATCCTTGTCGATCGTGTGGATTGGTAAGTGGTCGAATTGTGACTCGACGTCCGGCATGAAGTAATCCATCCGTTTGCAGTCCGGGCACCAGTCGGCTTCGAACTTGATGATGACCGGTGCATCACTTGAAATCAATTCCTTGAATGTTTCTTCACTCTTAATGAATTCTGCCATTGTGAGAACTCCTCCTCTTGGTGTTGTATCTTTAGTCTACCGATTCCCTTCAGAACTTGCACGAATTATGTTCGTCAAAGAGTCTGACAAGTCAAAAAAGTTGGTTGCTCTTTAAGATAATGCTGCTGATTTTCTTGAAAAGAGCCACATGACCAAATCAAATTTGGTTTGGTATAGGGCAACATTATTGCGTATTTGTTAATTACCTAGTTTGAAACAAAATGATTTCTCTAGACCCACTCGATTTCCGACTGGTACGATGAGGTTTGCTAATCGCAGAGAAAGTGGGGGCGACGAGAATGGAACAACAAAAATACGATAATCTAAAACGCGGCGAACGCGGTGCGATGATCAGTATCGCAGCCTATATCTTGTTATCATCTTTAAAATTAATCATTGGGTATACAGCAGATTCTGCCGCACTCCGGGCGGACGGTTTGAACAACGCGACTGACATCATCGCGTCGATCGCGGTCTTGATCGGCTTACGGATTTCACAACGTCCGGCAGATGACGATCACAAATACGGACACTGGAAAAGTGAGACGATTGCCTCGCTCGTAGCTTCCTTCATCATGATGGCAGTCGGTCTTCAAGTCTTGATCGATACAATCTCGACGTTGTTCGAAGGCAAACAGGAGTCACCGGATATCCTCGCGGCATACGTCGGAATCGGTTCAGCCCTCGTGATGTACTTCGTCTACCGCTACAATAAGAAGTTATCCGAGGAGATTGAAAGCAAAGCCGTCATGGCAGCGGCGAAAGATAATCTATCGGATGCTTGGGTCAGTGTCGGGACGACGATCGGGATCGTCGGATCACAGTTCGGCATGCCATGGCTCGATGTCGTGACCGCGATCATCGTCGGCTTCTTGATCTGTAAGACAGCGTGGGACATCTTTACGGAAGCGTCACACGAACTGACGGATGGCTTCGATGAGAAGAAGCTGAAGATGTATGAAGATGTCATTTTTGATCTCGAAGGTGTCAAAGGCATCAAATCAATCAAAGGACGTAACTATGGAAACAATGAAGTCGTCGATGTCGTCATCCTCGTCAACTCCACCTTGAATATCCATCAGGCGCACGATATTGCGACACGTGTCGAGGATACGCTGACAGAAGAATATGGTGTCTACGATATCCATGTTCACGTCGAACCGGAATGAATTGAAAAACGTCTTTTCTACTGTAAGCGTAGAAAAGACGTTTTTTTATGGTTCTAATACGATCGTCAGAGCCAGTGCCCCATACTGTTGCTCGGCTTCTGGTGAATAGATCGTGTAGGTTGACGTCACGAGTTCGTCGAGCGACCAACCGACACAGTCGATAGCTTCGTTCGGTATGTGTTCATAAAGCGCTCGGAAATCAGGAAAGACCTGTCGTTTTGTTACACGAACAAGTAGCGTCTCGCTCGTTTCCGCATGGGTGAACTGAATCTGGTCACCGACTTTTACCTGTTGCCGTTTTGGATCATTCAATCGAATCTCGACGGTCTTTCGTCCTTGTTCAATCGAACGAAACGGTTCTTCAAATAATCCCATTTCATGTCTCATCTATGCTCACTCCTTGTCTTCCTTGAGCATAGCAAAAACTATGTGATTTTTCACATTGCCTTTTCGTTGACAATCAAAAATAATCGGCGTAATTTAATTCATATAAGTAATTGTTCCTTTTGGAACGATTTGAAATGGAACAAGGAGGCGAAACAAGATGGATCAAACGGAAACGACCCGTTCGACTGCGATGATGCAGTCGTTTTGGAATGTCCAGCGCCATCTGGTCCGAGCAGCGCATCAGACGGCACAGGAAAACGGACTTAGTTTACCGCAATTTCATAGCTTGATGACGATTGCACCGCGTGGACCGATCTCGCAAAAAGAGCTCGCCGCACATACGCACTTACCGAAAAGTACCCTCAGTCAGTCGATTGAAGGTCTCGTCCAATCGGGCTGGGTCATTCGGGAGACGAATCCCGACAATCGACGGGAAGTCGTCTTAAAGCTTAGTGATCAAGGGCAGCAATTCGTCACTGACATCAAGGAACAAGAGAAGGGGATGCAACGTCAACTGGAGCAAGTGCTTGCGACGATTGACCCGGACGTATTCGAACAGATGCTTGAAACACACGCAGTGATTGCTGAGGGAATCGGTCAGATTTTACGTCCAGATCTGAAAGGAGGATGTTCGGATGATTAAGTTACTCAAACGGTTGACGGTCTATAAATGGGCGGTCCTTGCTGTGCTCGTCTTGGTTTTTGCGCAGTCGATGTCCGATTTGTATTTACCGACACTGATGGCGGACATCATCGATAAAGGCGTCGTTACCGGCGATACCGCGTATATCTGGAAAATTGGTGCCGTCATGCTGGGGATTACCGGTATCGGAGCGTTAGCCGCGGTTGCCGCCAGTTATTATTCATCGAAGGCATCGATGGGACTCGGACGGGATATCCGTCGTCAAGTCTTCAACCATGTCGAACGGTTCTCTCTGCAAGAGTTCGACCAAGTCGGAACGGCGTCATTGATTACACGGACGACGAACGATATCACACAAGTCCAACAAGTCGTCATCATGATGTTACGGATGGTTGTCAGTGCACCGATCATGTTCATCGGTGGATTGATCATGGCTGTCTCAAAAGATGCCAAACTATCGCTCGTCATTGTCGCGGCGATGCCGGTCCTTGTGATTTCAATCCTGTTGATTTTGTGGAAAGGGGTTCCGTTGTTTGGGAAGGTTCAAAAACGACTCGACCGTCTGAACCTCGTCCTGCGGGAAAACCTGACCGGGATTCGTGTCATCCGTGCCTTTAACCGGGAACGCGATGAACAGGTTCGATTAACGAAAGCGAACGCGGATTTAACAGAAGTCTCGATCAAGGTCAATAAAATCATGGCGTTCTTGATGCCGGTCATGATGCTCGTCATGAACTTGACGGTCGTCGGTGTCATTTGGTTCGGGGGAATTCGGATCGACAATGGTGGTATGCAGATTGGGGACTTGATGGCGTTCATCCAGTACGTCATGCAAATCATGTTCGCTCTCGTCATGGCGTCGGTCATGTTCGTTATGATTCCGCGGGCAGCCGTCTCGGCGAAACGGATTAATGAAGTCCTCGAGATGACTCCGACGATGATTGATGAGGGCACACAAACCGCCGATCGTGAAAAAGGAACGCTCATCTTTGATCGTGTCACGTTCCGTTACCCAGGAGCTGAGACACCCGTCTTATCCGATATCAGCTTTGCGGCACGACCAGGTGAAGTAACAGCTGTGATCGGGGGAACGGGTTCCGGTAAATCAACGCTCGTTAATTTGATTCCTCGTTTTTATGACGTGACGGAAGGTAGTATCCGCGTCAATGGCGTCGATAGCCAGGATGTACCGCAAGAGGAATTGCGGTCGAAAATCGGCTTCGTTCCCCAAAAGGCGTTACTGTTCACAGGTACGATCGCCGAAAACATTCGCTTCGGGAAAGAGGATGCGACAGACGAAGAAGTCGCACATGCGGCACAAATCGCACAAGCGACCGATTTCATTGAACGGATGCCGGACGGTTACGACGCGCGGATCGAACAAGGTGGATCGAACGTCTCTGGTGGACAAAAACAACGGTTGTCGATTGCGCGGTCCCTCGTTCGTCGACCGGATCTATATGTCTTTGATGATAGTTTTTCAGCGCTCGACTTTAAAACTGATGCCGCACTTCGAAAAGCCTTACGAGAAGAAACGCGCGAAGCGACCGTCTTGATCGTTGCTCAGCGTGTCAGCACGGTCATTGATGCCGATCAAATCATCGTCCTGGATGAAGGGAAAGTCGCCGGAATCGGGACACACGATGAATTGTTTGCTGACAATGCCGTCTATCAGGAAATCGTGAAGTCACAACTATCAGAGGAGGAAATCGCATGAGTGAGAAAAAACGACCTGCCGGCGGTCCTCCGCCTGGTGGTCCCGGTGGCGGAAATATGATGATGCTCGGAGAAAAACCAAAGGATTTCAAAGCAACGTTCCGTCGTTTGCTTCGGTATCTGCGTCCGCGTCGGACGGCACTCGTTGGTGTTTTCCTTGCAGCCATCCTCAGTACGGTCTTCATGATTGCCGGTCCGAAAATCATGGGGACGGCAATCACGGAATTGTTTGAAGGGGCATATGCGAAGTTCCAAGGTGTGCCGGGAGCGGCGATCGATTTCACGAAAATCGGACAGATCCTGCTCTGGCTCGCTGGACTGTATATCATCAGTAGTCTGTTTAATTACTTGCAACAGTATTTGATGTCGGGTATCGCTCAAAAAACGGTCTATGATTTACGCGAGGACGTCAATCATAAACTCGAACGCCTGCCGTTAAAATACTACGATGGTCGTCCGAACGGGGAGACACTCAGCCGCGTGACGAACGATATCGATACGATCGGCAGTACGTTACAACAAAGTGTGACATCGTTCATCACCTCGATCGTGACAATCGTCGGGATTTTGATCATGATGTTGACGATCAGTCCATTGTTAACACTGATTTCACTCGTTTCGTTACCCGTTTCAATTTTTGCGATTCGTCCGATTTTGAAACGATCCCAAAAATACTTTGCCGACCAACAACGGACGCTTGGACAATTGAACGGACACGTCGAAGAAATGTATACCGGACACTCGGTCGTCAAGGCATTCGGACATGAACGCAAAGCGGTCGAGCAATTTGATGCCGTCAACGAAGAATTGTATGAAGCAGGGCGTAAAGCGCAGTTCATCTCCGGGATCATCATGCCGATGATGATGTTCATCGGGAATATCAGTTACGTTCTGATCAGTATCGTCGGTGGGATTCTTGTCACGCAACGGGCGATCTCGATCGGGGATATCCAAGCATTCATCACCTATACACGCCAGTTCACGCAACCGATCACTCAGACGGCGAACATCGCGAACATCGTCCAATCGACCGTCGCAGCAGCAGAACGTGTCTTCGAATTATTGGACGAAGAAGAAGAGATCAAGGAAGTGACGACACATCGTCTCACGCGGGCTGAAGGAGCGGTTGCGTTCGAACACGTTGATTTTGGTTACGGAACCGACCTCTTGATCGAGGATATGAACATCGATGTCGCACCGGGACAAACGGTCGCAATCGTTGGTCCGACGGGTGCCGGTAAGACGACGATGATCAATCTATTGATGCGCTTTTATGAGTTGAACGGGGGAACGATCCGGATTGACGGTATCGATACCCGCGAGATGTCACGCGAAGACTTACGGACGACGTTCGGTATGGTCTTACAAGATACGTGGCTCTTCAACGGTACGATCCGAGATAACCTTGCTTATGGTAAAAGTGGGGCGACCGAGGAGGAAATCATCGCGGCAGCCAAAACGGCGCACGCTGATCACTTCATCCGGACGTTGCCGGACGGGTATGATACGGTCTTGAACGAGGAAGCCTCGAACATCTCGCAAGGTCAGAAACAGTTGTTGACGATTGCGCGGGCCGTTCTTGCCGATCCGCCGATCATGATTCTCGATGAAGCGACCTCTAGTGTGGATACACGGACGGAAGTCTTCATCCAGCAAGCGATGCGTCGCTTGATGGAAGGACGGACAAGTTTCGTCATTGCCCATCGTCTCTCGACAATCAAGGATGCCGATTTGATTCTCGTCATGAATCAAGGGCGTGTCATCGAGCAGGGCACACATGAAGAATTACTCGAGGCAGATGGTTTTTATGCGGATCTGTACAACAGTCAATTCTCTGAAAAGGAAGTCGTTTAAGTTAGTGCAGTGTCGTCTTTTAGACGATGCTGCTTTTTTTGTGTGCATTTTTCTTGAACTTATATACGGCAGGGGGTATATTGAATTCAACAACTTAACAGCCGAGAGGCATCTACTAGGAGGAATCTTGATGAAACAGATGACGACAGAACAATTACAGCAGGTGTTAACCGAAAGTGCCATCCAATTGATTGATGTTCGTGAAACCGATGAGTATGAAAGCGGACATATCGCTGAAGCTAAAAACGTTCCGTTATCCGAATTGACAGAACGGACAGATGAACTCGACGCGTCACGTCCGGTCCATATCATCTGCCTATCTGGTGGTCGCAGCATGAATGCAGCGATGTATCTCGAACAAGCAGGATTCGACGTGACGAATGTCAGCGGCGGCATGATGATCTACGAAGGAACAATCGTTTAATACACTAGAGGGGGTATATACAATGTTATTACGATATTTTTATGATGAAAAATTAGCGCAGGCGTCATACATGGTCGGGTGTCAAATGACAGGAGAAGCGATCGTCATCGATCCTGCCCGGAATATTACACCGTATCTAGAGGTCGCAGAAAAAGAAGGGCTCCGGATCACCGCTACGGCGGAAACGCATATTCACGCGGACTTCGTCTCGGGCACACAAGAGTTTGCCAAACGTTACGACACGACGGCTTATCTGTCAGATGAAGGAGACGACAACTGGAAATATCAATTCGTCTCGGATATTCACCATGTCCTTGTTAAAGACGGTGACCGGTTCAAAGTCGGAAATGTGACGCTTGAAGTCATGCATACCCCGGGGCATACGCCAGAACATATCTCTTTCTTATTATTCGACCGGAATCAACAAGTACCGATGGGCATCTTCACAGGCGATTTCGTCTTCGTCGGAGACATCGGACGTCCCGATTTACTCGAAGAAGCAGCTGGTATTAAAGGAACGACAGCCGTTGGGGCAAAGCAAATGTTTGCGTCGTTAAAACGTTTCAAGGCGTTACCTGATTTTGTCCAAGTTTGGCCAGGACATGGTGCCGGTAGTGCTTGTGGGAAAGCACTCGGAGCAGTTCCGACATCGACGGTCGGATATGAAAAAGCGACGAACTGGGCATTGCAAGTCGAGGATGAGACTGCGTTCATCAAAGAATTGACGACGGATCAACCAGAACCACCGAACTATTTCGCGATGATGAAACGCGTGAATAAAGAAGGCATCGCCTTGACGACTAAAATTCCAGAACTCGTGACGAACGAGGATCCAACAGCGTGGACGTCTTCGATGCAGATCGTCGATACGCGAGATGGTCAGTCGTTCCGGGATGGACATATTCCAGGAACTATCAATATTCCGTATGATGATAAGTTCGTCACTTGGGCTGGTTGGTTACTCGATTTTGACCATGATATCGCGATTCTGTCGACGCCAGAGCAACGCAAAACCATTCAACGAGATCTCCAATCGATTGGACTCGATCGCGTCACCCACTGGGCAGATCATCAGGCGGTACCAGGATCGATGTTAACGGAACGTTATGAGGACTGGACGGCAGAAGAAGCGCTAGCAGCTGCAGAGCGAGAAGAAGTTTACGTCCTCGACGTCCGGAATAAAACAGAGTGGGACAGTCAACATTACGATCAAGCACAACGCATTCTCTTAGGAAAATTAGTAGCGCGTCAGGATGAACTGCCAACGGATCGACCGTTTGCTGTTCACTGTGCATCTGGCGTTCGTTCCCGGATGGCGGTTAGTGTATTACAGTCACTCGGATTCAAGGATGTCATTAATATTGACGGTGGATATGCAGCGATGCGCACGGTTTTGAACCAACAAACATCATGATACGACGGACTGGGTGGCAGCATATGCCATCCAGTTTTTTGTATTGAAAACAAGAAACGCCACATTCTGGTACGAACACGGGTTTAATAAATCCTTTACCTGGGGAAATTAAAGAAGTGTCAGAAATATATAAATTTATTTAGGTGAAGGAGTGTGGCAGGATGAATAACATTTGGAATGGAACGTCGTTGAACTTGAACGGCATTCTCGGATCACTCGGCAACTTGCTTGGAGCGATCATCGTCTTTTTGATTGGCTGGCTCATTGCCAAGCTGATTGCGAACGGAATTCAAAAAGCGTTAGAGAAGTCTGGGGTCGTCAACAAGTTGGCACCTCAAAAAGAAGGTACACCACCAAAGAAGAAGAAGTGGACACCTGAAAAAATCATCGGGACCGTCGTCTTTTGGGTTCTCATGGTCTTCGTTCTCATCTTGGTCTTCAACATCCTTGATCTGAACATCATTGCTGGACCACTCGCGGATACGATGAGTACATTACTCGCGGCAATCCCGAACATCTTGAAAGCAGCACTTATCCTTCTCTTGGCATACGTCATCGCGGTCGTTCTCCGTATGATCATCGTCAAAGCAGGAACGAAGCTGATGGCGAACGACAAAGTACGTTCGAACAAGATGCTTCAAGGTCAGACGGACTTATCGTCTTACCCGAAAATCGCGGGAGAAATTGTCTTCTATCTCGTTTTACTTCTGTTCCTACCGGGTGTCCTCGATGCGTTGAACATTGAGAGTGTCTCTCAGCCGTTCAGCCAATTGTTATCGTCATTCCTTGGATTTATTCCACGCTTGATTGCGGCGGCAGCCATCTTCTTCGTCGGCTTCCTCGTAGCGAAAATCGTCCGCGATATCGTGACGAATTTCCTTCATGCTGTTGGAACAGATAAATTCGCAGCTCGCTTCAACCTTGGGTCAACGGATCAAAAAGATGCGAAATCACTTTCGTCGATTCTCGGAACAGTCGTCTTCATCTTGATTCTGATTCCAATCACGATTTCAGCACTTGATCAATTGAATATTAAAGGAATCACAGGACCAGCGATCAACATGTTGAACGATGTCCTCGGTATGATTCCAAACATCATCGTCGGTATCGTTCTGATTCTTGTCGGTCTTTATGTCGGACGTTTCATCAAGAAATTCGTTACGGATCTCTTATCACGTCTTGGTTTCAACAACCTGACACGTCACTTGAAAATCGGTACGTGGGATGCAAACCAAGCTTCTACATCACCAGCTTCCATCGTTGGTACACTCGTTGAGATCGTCATCGTCGTTCTCTTCGTCGTCGAAGCCTTCAACTTGATTGGTCTTGACTTCATGGTCGACCTCGGTCGTGCCGTCCTTGCGTTCTTACCGAGCGTCTTGACAGCGATTATCATTCTCGCAATCGGGATCATCGTCAGCAACCTCGTCAAACGTACGATGGACAGCCTGTTCGGCAACTCTGAACTGAAAGTCCTCTCAAGCGTTGCGAAGTATGCGATTCTTGCGCTTGCTGTCTTCATGGCACTTGATCAACTTGGTGTTGCTGATACGATCGTTAACTCGGCCTTCATCTTGATCCTAGGGGCACTTGCACTTGCTTTCGGTCTTGCCTTTGGTCTTGGTGGACGTGATAATGCATCGCGTTACCTCGATCGTCTACAGAAGAAAGCAGAAAATACGGAAGTCGACACATCGAACCTTCCAAGTAAGTCAGCATCAACTTCATCATCACCGAACTTAAAAGATGCAGCAAAAAATGCAGCTTCACAAGCAGCTGATGATGTCACACCAGACCGTACACCGCGTTCAGCTCGTTCATCTTCAACAGATGAGACAACACATGGTACACCAAAAGGTGCATTACCAGAAAATGATTTAGCACAACAAGGTGATTACCCGATCGATCCAGACGATCATAAAGGTCCTAACCTCGATCATCCAAACGATCGCCCATAATGTAATGATAAAAAACCTTTCCTTTGTTCTGAAGGAAAGGTTTTTTACGTTTATGCATCAAAGCGTTATTGCATTTTACAAAAGTGGTTTGACCACTTTGTGAAAAAATACAAAAAAAAGACTTATCGAACTTGACATCGTTTGTTATGATTAGAAAGTCAATTCACTCAATGATTTGAATATTCAGAAAAAAGAGAAAAGTTCGGAGGATGAAACATGAGTTTGCTTCGCAAGAAAGATGTCAGTGTCATGATGGACATGAAACAACATTCAAAACTGGCACGACATTTATCAGGGTTTGATCTTATTTTACTTGGAATCGGTGCCATCATCGGAACCGGAATTTTCGTTCTGACAGGAACGGGCGCTCTTTACGCAGGACCTGCTTTACCGATCTCATTCATTATTTCTGCCGTTGTCTGTGCATTAGCAGCCCTCTGTTATGCCGAATTTTCGTCGATGATTCCTGTCTCAGGTAGTGTATATACGTATACATATGCTACGATTGGCGAAGTCATTGCCTGGATCATCGGCTGGTGTCTCATTTTGGAATACGGACTTGCTTCGAGTGCGGTTGCAACCGGCTGGTCAGGTTACTTCCAGTCACTTTTAGCGGGCTTTGGATTACATTTGCCAACAGCTTTGACGGCTGCTCCAGGTGCTGTACCAGGAAGCGAGACGTTCTTCAACTTACCGGCGTTCTTGATTCTGATGATCATCACGCTCTTGCTTTCACTTGGTATTAAAGAAACAAAACGCGTCAACAATATCATGGTACTCGTCAAAGTCGCTGTCGTCGTCCTGTTCATCGTCGTCGGGATCTGGTACATCGAACCGGGCAACTACAAACCGTTTGCGCCATTCGGTATGAGCGGTGTCTTACAGGCTTCAGCAATTGCTTTCTTTGCTTACCTCGGATTTGATGCCGTCACATCAGCAGCAGAAGAAGTCAAAAATCCGGGACGTAACTTACCGGTTGGGATCTTAGGATCACTTGCGATCGTTACTGTTCTGTATGTCATCGTCTCTGCCATCATGGTCGGGATTGTTCCGTTTAAACAGTTTGAAGGCGTCGATAGTCCGGTATCTCTTGCCTTAAAAGTCGCAGGTCAAGACTGGGTCGCTGGATTCGTCGATTTGGGTGCTATCGTTGGTATGACGACGGTCATCCTCGTCATGACATTTGGTCTCGTCCGTCTCTTGTTCGCGATGAGCCGTGACGGATTATTACCGAAAGTCTTCTCAGACGTCAATGAAAAGTCACACACACCAGTTAAAGCAACATGGATTCTCGGAACGACTGCTGGTTTAATCGCTGGATTCGTGCCACTCGGTACACTTGCTGAATTGATCAACATTGGAACACTGGCAGCCTTCTCGCTCATCTCAATCGCGGTCATCGTCCTACGCCGGACGCGTCCCGATTTGAAGCGCGCCTTTAAGGTTCCGTTCGTCCCAGTCTTACCGATCTTGTCAGTCCTTGCTTGTATCATGCTCATGTTCAACTTACAACCATTCACGTGGATTGCCTTCTTTATCTGGACAGCCATTGGATTACTGTTGTACTTCGGATATGGACGCAAGCGTTCGAAACTTCATCAATGAATCGACTAACACCCTTGGTGACAAGGGTGTTTTTGTATGCAGGAAATTAGGCGAACGAAAGCGAAACAGCTCAGTGGAAAAGGAGGTTTTTCGATGATTCATATTCAACGCGCACCTGACGTAAAGACAGCTTACAAAGCGATGCAGGATGGATTCCAAGATTATTTGATTCCACTGCACTTATCGGAAGCAGAATTCCAAGAGCGCATCATCGAACGAGATGGGAATCAATTGGAGCATTCATTCGTTGCCTATCATGGAGAAATACCGGTCGGTCTCTGGCTGAACGGTTGGAAGGAGATCGAGGGTCAACGCATCATGCGGTGTGGAGGACTGGGGATTTCAGCCCAGTATCGACGACTAGGCATCGCTAAAGCTTTGTATCAAGCACAACTGAGCCATGCTAAAGAAATCGGAATGGATGGTCTGATGCTTGAAGTCATTCAAGGGAACGATCCGGCAATTCGCTTGTATGAATCGCTTCACTACACGATCGTTGGAGAAATCGGTTATTTTCATTTAACGGATGAACGCGAAGAAGCTGCTCTGCCGACGATCGAAGAAGTGGAGTTTTTAAAACAATACCATGGACAAGGGGAATACATCTGGCAGCAAGATCCTCATGTCATGCAGCAATTACAAACGGATTATTATCAATTAGAAGAAAGTGTAGTGGCAATAGCCGGATCATCACTCTTGTCAGTTGTCGGTCCCGCAGAACACAAAGCAAGACATGCGACAGAAGTCGTCCGTCGTTTACCAGGCACGACCTATCATTATCAATCAACAGATGTGCGGGTGTGGGAAGCATTACGTTCTGAAGGATGGACTCAGCGGGATTTGAAACAATATATCATGCGTCAGTCGCTATAAACAAAAACCGCTGCTATTCATTTAGCGGCGGTTTTTGTAGTCTTCAATCATTCGAGCGTGAGAACCCACTAAGTGATCCGGTAAGTCGTCGAGCGGAACGAACTGGAGCTTGATACTTTCATCACTTTGTTTTAACATTCCAATCGGATGTTCACCGATGTAGGCGAGGGTGACGCTTTGAAAGACGTCTCCGTTCGCTAACGTCGTCACGTATTGCGGACCGGAGTAGACATCGAGTAACGTTAATCGTTCCACTTGTAAGCCGGTTTCTTCTTCGAGTTCCCGACGAGCGGTCTCTTCCGGTGATTCCGCCCATTCCATCAATCCTCCGGGCAAACCGAAGCGGGCTTGGGCTTCGTTGCGTTGTTCGAGCAAAATGTGCTCGTTCTGAACGACGAGGACGACGGAACCGACGAGAATGACTGGGTCATGACCGATTTTTTGACGTAACTGTTCGACATAATTCATTTCAAGGCTCCTTGGTGAAACGGACAGCCGGTCACAGGTGCCGTCTGTGTAGATTTTGGAAAGAAGTTTGGTCGTTTGATCTCCGGATCATAGTCCTTATGGAACATATGCGTCGTTGCCCCACTCATCGGAGGCACGAGCCAGGACCATTCCCCTGTGACATCGCGACCGCATGATGCTTCGTTTTTTTCAAAACGAGCGAATTGTTTCGCAGCCGTATGGTGATCGACGATCGTCACACCGGCACGTTCAAACGATTCGAGTACGGCAACGTTCAATTCGACGAGCGCCCGGTCTTTCCAGAGCGAACGTTCACGCGAGGTGTTCAGACCGAGTTGAGTCGCGACGAGCGGCAAGAGATCGTAACGATCCGTATCAGCGAGGTTACGAGCACCAATCTCCGTTCCCATATACCATCCGTTGAATGGGGCACACGGATAGACGATGCCACCGATCTCGAGCTGCATATCGGCAATCATCGGTACGGCGTACCAGCGGACTTCGCGACCACCAAACAAATCATAGTCAGGATGCGTGATGGTGACTTCAAGCACGAGCTCGTCAGGAATCGGATGCAGGCTGACTTGTCCATCGAGTTCGATCAACAGGGGCAGGATATCAAACGGTGTATGCGCTCCGGTCCAACCAAGTGCTTCACATTGGCGCGTCAGGTCGATGGAAGCCGGATCGCCGATGACTCCTGTTGCTGTCTCATAACCTGCATAACGAATCAGTTGGTGATTATGAAGCCGGACACGTGCCGGATGGAAAATCGTGATCGTCGAGCGAATCCGTCCTTCGTTCGTCGCGAACCGGATATGCTCAAATAACGCGTCGCGGACCGCTTCGACGGTCAACGCATCCCGTGCGTCAAAGACATGGAGTTGTTCCCAAAAGAGACGTCCGACACATCGGTTACTATTGCGCCAAGCAAGCTTGGCACCGAACGCCAGCTCGGAAGTCGTTTGCTCGTATGTTCCCGTCTTCTCGATGGAACGAATGACTTCTTGCTGACGTACGGACATTTCAGGGTATTGTTCTATATAAGAAGTAAAGAAGCGTTCTGCTTCTGTTTGAGTGAGTGGGTACACGAATCGAAATCCTTTCTGAAAAACAAGCACGATACATTCTCTGTTCTTAGTGTACCCCGCGAGGAAACGAAGCGCCAAACTTGAATGATGTATAAGGTTGTTATAAGTTCAAAAGACTTCCAAAAGTTTAAAGGAAGTACGAAATGGGGGATAGTGTAGAGAATTAGTTGAAAGTGAGGAAATATGTATGTCTTTAATCAAACCTGTATTTGCCCGTTTTTTTGGCGAAGCCTTTTTTGATAAATCGGCTCAGCTCGCCTATTATCTGATGTTGTCCTTATTTCCGTTCTTATTATTTGTAGTTGGCATCGTCTCGTTCTTACCGTTTACGTCGGATAACGTGCTGGACTTAATTCGACCATTTGCTCCAGCAGAAACGTACGACTTGATTCAGCGGAACGTCGTCGGAATCTTTGATCAGGGTGGTTTCAAGCTTGCCTCAATCAGTTTCCTTGCCGCCTTTTGGCTCGCTTCAATGTCGGTCCAGTCGCTTGTCCGCTCGCTAAACGATGCGCTCGAAGTGACACGAAAAGCGCCATTCTGGCGCGGACTGTTGCAAGACTTCGCCTTTACGATCGGGATGATGATCATCCTTCCGATTTCATTGATTGTTCCGATTTCAGAAAAGTTAACACGACGTTTCATCAATCACTTTGCAATCGTCGCTGATTTCGTGACGAACTATTCGTGGATCTGGTTCTTATTCCGTTGGGGACTCGGGACGTTGTTCTTACTTGTCTTTTTCATCTTATTGTATCGGATCTTACCGAGTGTCCGACTAACGGTTCGTCAGGTACTCCCTGGAGCCATTTTTGCGACGATTGCCTGGCAAGTCGTCTCGGAATTTTTCTCCTATTACGCTGAGTTCGGTAGTTACGATCGTCTTTACGGTCAGCTTGCCGGAATCATCGTCTTGATGACATGGTTCTATTTGTCCGCTGTCGTCCTGATGTTAGGGGGATTGATGAATGCGGAACGGATGCGTCAGAAAAAAGAGGCAAAAATCATGAAACCACAAAAAATCAAAGAAGAAAGCGTGCGTTAATCATTAAGCACGCACAAAAGCAGCTGACACATCGTCAGCTGCTTTTTCATTTAGGCAGTTTTAAGAATCCGGTAACCGAAGACGCTTAACAGGCTGAGTGTGAACAGAGCGAGTAAGACGAGTGACAGAAAGGGAAGTCCGAACACTTTGACGATGACGCTTAAGGCGACGACACCATAAAAGATTCCTAACGTCTTTTGGACGAACGGTTCATTGAAACGATGCAAGAGTGACGCGCCGAGGGGTGAACCGATGAACGCACCGACGATTAAAGCGATCCCGAGTGATAGCGGAGCACTGGTTCCGGAAGCAACATAACTCGTCACTCCTCCGAGAACGATCAATGTCGCAGAGGCGATACTCGTTCCGATTGCTTGTTTGAGCGGAAAACGAACCCACCCGAGCAAGAGAGGTGTCAACAAAAATCCACCGCTGACCCCCATCAATGAAGAGAGGACTCCGGCAGCAAGTCCGATGACAGCGAGCTTTACGATTGAAGCATCATGGACCGGAAAAGACGGACGTTTCTTTGAACAGGGACGAAGAAATTGAATCGAAAAACCAATCAGTAAGACAATGTAGAGACTTGATAAGACGACATCAGCACCTGCATGACGCTCGAGCCAAAAGACGACTGGTGTGATCAACGCCGAACCGATGATCCCGGACAGACCAATGATCCCGGCATCGCGAAAACGGAAAGTTTTTAATCGAAGATGTGATAGTGTACCAGTCACGGTCGATCCGAGTGTCAGTAACAGACTGAGGACGATCGCGGTGCTGGCTTCATAGCCAAGAATCAATAAAAGTGGGGTAAGGATGATGCCGCCACCGATTCCGAAAAAGCCGGAGAGAATGCCGATGGTTGCTCCTAACAAAATAAATGAGATATACATCATGAAACAGTCCTTCTTTCTAATAGGTGATAACTTGAGTATGAAAGAGGAATACAAGATTACAAAAATGAATTAATTAAATACAAATGATTATGAAATGTAATGGGGAGGGGTATTGTTGAAATTAACTGAACTCAGAACGTTCGTCACACTCGTTGAAACACGTCACTTTACGAAAACAGCGGAGCAGTTATTTCTGTCGCAACCGACGATCAGTGTTCACGTGAAACGACTAGAGGAAGATGTCGGACATTCGTTATTAATACGTGATTCATTCGCAATAGGGGTCGAGGTATCGGAAATGGGGTGGATCGTCTATCGCCACGCAAAAGAAATTCTATTCCAACTCGAACAGATGCAGTCACAGTTAGATGAATCGGAAGGGGTTTTCCAAGGGACGTTACGGATCGGAGCAACCCATACGATCCACGAGATATTGCTTGATGATATGATCCATCTGTTTTCAAGAGCTCATCCTAAGGTATCACTAGATATCCAGCTGATGAATCATGATCAAGTGGCAACAGCTTTACGACATCGTGAGATTGATCTCGGTATGATTGAAGGAGAACTGACACTTGATGGAATGAGACAAATCGTCTTTGCGAAAGATCAACTGCATATCATTGGAGCGACACATCTTGCACTCGAAGACGCGACGTGGATCGTCCGGGAAGAAGGATCCGCTTCTCGCTATGCACTTCATCGTTGGCTTGATGCGTCGTCGATCGTTCCCACTCGAACGATTACAGTAGATGCGAATTATTTAGCGCGACAACTTGTTTTGAATGGGAGTGGTATTGCAGCGCTGTCAGAACGACTTGTCACGTCTTTCCCGTCTGAATCTTTTACAATTCATGCGAAAGGGATCTCCAACCGGACGTTTCGTTATCTGTTACCAGAGAAAATGCCAACTCGACTAGCCGAGCGTTGGATCGATTTTT
This sequence comes from Exiguobacterium sp. U13-1, assembly GCF_001750115.1. Lineage (NCBI taxonomy): Bacteria > Bacillati > Bacillota > Bacilli > Caryophanales > Exiguobacterium > Exiguobacterium sp. U13-1. The sequence goes on from NZ_CP015731.1 coordinate 814,891, forward strand.
TAGAAGCGAATTGGAAAGGCTGACTACAAAAAGATTTTCGGACTCACTGAACATAGTGATGAATCCAGAAATCTTTTTCGTTGACTTATACCCCCTTAGGTATTATTGTATGAAATGTACCAACGAGGTATGACCCATGTCACATTTGAAAAAGGAGATGGACTTCATATGGAAAACGGTTATGAAGATCGCATCATTCATCGGATGAATCGGATTGAAGGACAAATCCACGGCATCGTTCGAATGATGAAAGAAGAGGCGTCCTGTAAGGATGTCGTCACACAACTGAGCGCTACACGTAGTGCGATTGATCGCGTCATCGGTCTCGTCGTCAGTGAAAACTTGATTGACTGTGTCCGTCAGGATGATGCGACGGAAAATCATGAACAAGCCGTTGCAGAGGCTGTTCAACTCTTAATGAAAAGCAGATAGAATTTTTTTTTACGAATTAATATACCCCTTAGGGTAAAAACTTGGAGGAATTACGTTTATGTCAGATACAAAAAAAACAACCATCGTTTTATTTAGTGGAGAGTACGACAAAGTCATGGCAGCTTATATCATTGCCAACGGTGCAGCCGCATACGATCACGAAGTCACGATTTTTCATACCTTCTGGGGTTTGAATGCGATGCGTAAGGATGAACCGATCCAGCCGGATAAAACATTCCTTGAGAAGATGTTCGGTAAGTTCATGCCACGCGGTGCCGATAAGATGCCACTCTCGAAAATGAACTTCGGTGGTGCAGGTCAAAAAATGATTAAAAACGTCATGAAGAAGCACAATGCGATGCCACTTCCAGACTTAATCGAATTAGCGAAAGAACAGGATGTCAAACTCGTCGCCTGTACGATGACGATGGATTTACTCGGTTTGAAACAGGAAGAATTACACGACGGGATTGAGTATGCAGGTGTTGCCGCCTACCTCGCCGATGCGGAGAACGGAAACGTCAATCTATTCATCTAATGATCTGAAGGAGGAATGACGCATGGATGTACTATCGATTATCTTGTTGCTCGTCGTCGGCTATCTCGCTTATAAGGTGTTCGCCCCAACAAAAGGCGTCAAGCAAGTGTCGACCACGGAACTGAAGCCGTTACTAAATGACCGCAAACGATTTTATCTCGATGTTCGGACACCGGCAGAATTCAAAGGCAATCACATCAAAGGATTTAAGAACATTCCGTTACAAACGCTAAACAGTCAACTGAATCAAATCCCGAAAGACAAAGAAGTGCTCGTCATCTGTCAAAGCGGGATGCGAAGCAAACAAGCCGTCAAAGTACTAAAAAAAGCCGGTTATCCGAATGTCACGGAAGTCCGTGGCGGAATGAATGCCTGGCGCTGAATCGAATCAAGAGGAGGAATTCAATATGAAACGCATGACAGCAACAGAAGTACAGGAAAAAATCGAACGTGGTGAACAACTGAACGTTATTGATGTCCGAGAAGTCGATGAAGTCAAAGAAGGAATGATTCCGGGAGCGATCCATATTCCACTCGGATTGATTGAATTCAAGATGAACGAACTCGACAAGAAAAAAGAGTATGTCATGGTATGCCGTTCTGGTGCGCGCAGTGGTCGCGCAACGACATATCTCGAAGGACAAGGATATGACGTGACGAACATGGATGGCGGCATGATGTCGTACGAAGGCGAAACAAAATAAATAATACCCCACACCGTAAAGGAGCGAATTGTATGACTATGATTAAATCAGATATCGTATTGGACGCCAAAGGTCTCGCTTGTCCGATGCCGATCGTTCGGACGAAAAAAACGATCAAGACGTTGGAACCGGGACAAGTCATCGAAGTTCAGGCGACGGATAAAGGATCAACTGCAGATCTTCGTGCCTGGGCAAACAGCACTGGCAATCATTATTTAGGCACGATCGAAGAAGGCGAAGTACTCCGTCATTACGTTCGGAAATCAACAGGTGATGTCACGGAACCAGCAGCATTCGCTCAAACCGTCGACAATGCAACAGTCGAAGCAGCACGTCAAGACGACTCGATCACAGTGCTTGATGTTCGTGAACAAGCAGAATATGCCTTCGCGCATGTACCGGGAGCCATCAATATTCCGTTAGGTGAACTTGAGACACGACATGCAGAACTGGATTCAAATCAGACGGTTTACGTCATCTGCCGAACAGGTAGCCGAAGTGACATGGCATGCCGACAGCTCAGTGACAAGGGGTATACGGTCCACAATGTCGTACCAGGTATGCAGGAATGGGCATTTGAGACGACAACACTCGTTTCAGCGAAATAATTCACCAGCGTAAAGCAGAGGAGGAACTAGTAGATATGGCACAAGCAATGACAGCCGCACAAGTTACGAAAAAAATCATTGGACGCGAGTCTTTGTTCATCTTAGATGTACGGAATGAGGATGCGTTTCAAGATTGGAAAATCGAAGGAGAGAACTTCAAGTACCTCAACATTCCGTATTTTGAATTGTTGGATGGTGTCGAGGAGATTCTCGATCAGCTTCCGACGGATCAGGATGTACTCGTCGTTTGCGCAAAAGAAGGTTCATCAATTTTCGTCGCCGATATGTTGGAAGAAGCAGGACGAGACGTATCGTATCTGTCAGGCGGCATGAAAGCATGGAGTGAACATCTAGAACCGATTTCACTCGGAACGCTGAACGAAACAGGAACTGATCAAGGTGAAGTCGTTCAGTTCGTTCGAATCGGTAAAGGGTGTCTCTCGTATATGGTCATCTCGGAAGGAGAGGCCGTGCTCATCGATGCGACACGAATGACGGATGTGTATTTGGATTATGCCGCATCACGCAATGTCACGATTAAGCATGTGTTTGATACACATCTTCATGCGGATCATATTTCTGGAGGACGCGACATCGCCGAAAAAACAGGCGCGACATACTGGTTGCCGCCAAAAGATGCGACGGATGTCACATTCGATTATGCACCACTTGAAAACGGTAGTACGGTTCAAGTGGGGGATACAGCGATTGAAGTACGCGCTCTTTATTCCCCGGGACATACGATTGGATCGACTTCATTCATCGTCGATCAGCGTTATTTATTAACGGGTGATATCCTGTTCATCGATTCGATTGGTCGTCCGGATTTAGCCGGTCTCGCGGAAGACTGGGTCGGCGACTTACGTGATTCGCTCTACAACACGTATCGTGATCTTTCACCGGAATTAATCGTCTTACCAGCACATTTCATGATCATTGAAGAATTGAACGCGGATGGTAGTGTAGCGGAGAAATTAAGCATCTTGCTTGCGAACAACCATGGTCTCAACATTGATGATGAAGCAACATTCCGGAAAATGGTCACAGAGAACTTGCCGCCACAACCGAACGCGTATCAAGATATCCGTGAAACGAACATGGGGAAACAGACACCCGATCTTGAGACACAACGGGAAATGGAAGTCGGACCGAACCGCTGTGCGGTACGCTAAACCGAATCATAACAAACATTAAATCATTCAGGAGGAATACAACATGAAATCAGAACTCGTACTCGACGCAAAAGGACTTGCTTGTCCGATGCCAATCGTAAAAACAAAAAAAGCCATCGCAGGACTCGAATCAGGTCAAATCCTTGAAGTCCATGCAACGGATAAAGGGGCAAAAAACGATCTTCAGGCGTGGGCGACATCAGGTGGTCATGAACTCGTCAAACACGAAGAAGAAGCAAGCGTCCTAAAATTCTGGATTCAAAAAGGTTAATTTCGAAAAGAGAGCTGAGTTACGGCTCTCTTTTTTTAAGGAGTGATAAACGATGGAATTCGGTTTTATCGTGACGATTTTCTTAATCGGATTTGTCGGATCCTACATTTCAGGAATGTTAGGAATTGGCGGTTCAATCATTAAATATCCGATGTTATTGTATATCCCGCCCCTACTCGGTTTTGCAGCATTTTCTGCCCATGAGGTTGCGGGAATCAGTGCGATTCAAGTCTTTTTTGCAACGATTGGTGGCGTCTGGGCTTACCGAAAAGGCGGTTATTTGAATAAATCATTGATCGTCTACATGGGGGGATCGATTTTAATCGGTAGCTTCATCGGTGCGTATGGTTCAAATATCCTGGCTGAAGACACGATCAACATCGTCTATGGTGTTCTCGCGTTAACGGCAGCGGTCATGATGTTCGTTCCGAAAAAAGGGATCGACGACATTCCGCTTGATCAGGTTCAGTTCAACAAAACGATTGCGGCAGTATCGGCATTCATCGTGGGTGTCGGAGCCGGAATCGTTGGGGCAGCAGGTGCCTTTTTACTCGTCCCGATTATGCTCGTTCTCTTGAAAATCCCGACACGGATGACGATTGCTTCATCGCTTGCGATTACGTTCATTTCGTCGATCGGCGCAACGGTCGGTAAAATCACGACAGGGCAAGTCGACTGGGGTCCTGCGGCAATCATGGTCGTTGCCAGTCTAATTGCAGCACCGCTTGGCGCAATCGCCGGGAAGAAGATGAACACGAAGATTCTCCAAGTCATTCTTGCTGTTCTGATTTTAGCGACAGCGGTGAAGATTTGGATCGACATCTTGTAAACAAAAGAACGCTCTACTTGTACGATGTTTCTTTATGAAACAATGTACAAGTAGAGCGTTTTCTTATTGTGCAGCTTGATCGATCACGTGTCGTAACGTGTGTTCGACTTCTTCTGCGACCGTCTTTAGTTCGGCTTCATCTGCTAAGTCCATCAAGGCAGTTGGTTTTGGCATACCGATTTTCGTTTGCCCGTTCTCGGTATAGACGACGATTTTACATGGAAGAAAGTAACCAGCCCGCAAGTCATGGGACACGACGCGGTGTGCTTCTTTTGGTTGGCATACTTCTAAAATATGATAGCTTTCATCAAAAGAGAGCTCTTTTTCTTCGAATTTGTTGGCCAAATCAAACTCCCATAAGACACCGAATGATGCCTCTGAGAGAGCTTGCTTCAGTTGAGTCATGACCTGATCCAGATTGTGATGCGATGTCACAGTGTAATCAAACATAAATACCCCTCCTGGTGTTTTCGAGTTATAGAGTCTATTCCCTGATCACACTTCTTTAATCAGGATGATCCAATGTGCTCTGCTTGAGCACATGCTACGACAAGAGAGAGTAAGCGCGTTACAGTTAAATAAAAGAACATCCAATCGACGTCGCGTGACGTAAGCTGAATAAAGGAGGCGAAGGGAGATGAAGAAACGAATGTGGACAGTTTTATCAGTCATCGGTCTCATCGTCATCATGGTCGGAGGATACTTCGTGTTCCAGCAACAGCAGGCAAAATCAAGTGGTAGTAAGGAATTGAATTATCAAGCGGAAGAGACGGCGATTCTAGCCGGCGGATGCTTCTGGTGTATGGAGCCACCGTTCGAAGAGTTAAAAGGAGTCAAATCCGTCATTTCTGGTTACACGGGCGGCGATGTTGAGAATCCGACGTATAACCAAGTGTCGGCGGAGACGACAGGGCATCGGGAAGCGGTATTGATCACGTTTGATCCGAACGTCATCTCGTACAAGCAATTGTTAGACGTCTACTGGCGTCAGATTGATCCGACGGATGCGAACGGTCAGTTCGTCGATCAAGGGGAATCCTACACGACAGCGATTTTCTATACGAATGAGAAACAAAAAGAAATCGCAATGCAATCGAAACAAGATTTAGAGAAACAACAAGTCTTCGATGATAAAATCGTCACACCATTTATTGCAGCAAGTCCTTTTTATGAAGCAGAAGCATATCATCAAGACTACTATTTGAAGAGTGAGAAGAAATATAAGTTTTACCGGGCAGCTTCTGGACGCGACGACTTCATCAACCGCTACTGGAATGATCAACCAAAGCTCGATCTTCCAACGTATGCAAAGTTGTCTGATGCAGAAATCAAAAAGAAATTAACTGCGATTCAGTATAAGGTGACACAAGAAGATGGGACGGAGCCGGCGTTTGATAATCCGTATCATGATTTGAAAGCAGACGGGATCTATGTCGATCTGATTTCTGGTGAACCATTGTTTTCGTCAAATGATAAATATGATTCGAAAACGGGATGGCCAAGTTTTACGAAACCACTCGAACCAGGTAATATCATTGAGAAAAGTGATTTTTCAATCGGCATGAAACGAATGGAAGTCCGGAGCCGACATGGGAATGCGCATCTCGGACACGTCTTCTCGGATGGACCAAAACCGACCGGGTTGCGGTATTGTATGAACTCAGCCGCCTTACGTTTCATTCCGAAAGAGGACTTGAAACAAGAAGGATACGGTGAATATGTAGCAGATTTTAAATAATCATTAAAAGGCATCCAATGCGTATGAGCATTGGATGCCTTTCCTTTCAAAATTGTAAGATACATCCATAAAATAAATATCCATTTTATCCAGTTACTGTTTATAATCAAGATAAAGTACATCGATCTTGAAGGAGGAACATGTGTGAAGAAACTGGTGATTTGGGTCATGCTGAGCTGTCTAATTTTGACGCTCGGAGTAGGACCTACGACAGCAAAGGCAGAAACAGCCCTTGCTAAAGCAACGCTCTTGAAAGCAGGACAAGAGACGACGCTTGAAACGGGAACGGAAGAAAAGAATACATATTGGTACCGCGTCAACCATGAAGCGGGTGTAGAGAAAAACGCATCTCACTTCGAACTCTCAATCGATACGGATCAATTCGTTCAATTAACGGCGTATCCGAGCGAAGCGATGGCTGCCGAAGAAGATACGTTTGATCGCTACCGGATAGAAGCGGAGCCGAATGAAAAAGCTCTTACGAAATTAGCCGTTCCATATGCATGGGATGGACCGTATTATGTCAAAGTCGAATATTACCCGAACATCGAAGAAGGTAAGACGACGAAAGCTGCTCATGTTAAATTGACGTATAACAACGTCAAATTGCCGGTTGAATATGAGCCGATCAATGACATCAGCTGTATGGCGGAAGAAGCACTCAAGCAAACAAAAGAAGAAAAGCCGATGCTTGCACTCATGCACTCGATCCAAAAGCAAGTATTGAGCCAATCTGATGCAGGACGTGCTTTAACATCGCTTTACTACAAAGCGTCTCCTTACGTCGTCAAAACGCTATTATTCAACAAAGATAAGCGTCAACAAGCATACGAAGATTTAAAAACATTGAAGCCTGCGATGGAATCACTCGTACGTGGAACATCATACACATTGACGAAAGCTGATCAACAAGCTGTCGATCGTCTCTACAAATTATCACGTGACGCATCACCTGCTGTGATTGCAGAAGAGATTGATGGATATGCCAACAAAATGGATGTCTCTAAATTAAGTGGAAGCAAATTGAGCGAAACATTCCAGTCACTGGGAATGAACATTCAATCAAAAGAAGCAACACGTTATATCGTTAAATTAAAGCCAGGTAAAATGAACCGTTCGATGAAGATTGCGGGTGTTCAGGCAACGGATGTAGAACGTTTATCCCTTGGTAATGCGGGAGACTTCGTCATCGTGACGGAAGACCCAACTGTCAAAGGTCAATCGGCAACCGCATTAAAACAATCGCTCAACCGTTCGTCAGCTGTCGAGTACGTTGAGAAAATTCAGACGTACCGCGCAACGAAGGACATCAACTTCGATTATCAATGGGCTGTCAACAAAAAGACCGTCTTTGAGCAATTTGATAACGTTGGGATCGGGTTTGAAGCGTTCCAACAACGTTTCGGTTCGAAGAAGTTAGCGCCTGTTAAGATTGCAGTCATCGATACAGGTGTCGATTATCGCTTGAAGGACTTACAAGGAAAAGTTGATATCGCAAATGAAAAGAACTATGTTTCCGTCAACGGTGACGGGGATGCGATCGATGATAACGGTCACGGAACACACGTAGCGGGCGTCATCGCAGCAACGATGAACAACGATTACGGTATCCAAGGAATTCATCAATCGGCACAAATCCTGCCGGTTAAAGTCTTGAATGCAAGTGGTGAAGGTGAGACGGATGGCATTGCCCTTGGTATTAAATACGCAGTTGATCAAGGTGCAAAAGTCATCAATATGAGTCTTGGTGGCGGTGAGAGCCGGACGATGGCTTATATGATGAAATATGCAGCAGATCATGGTGTTACGGTGGTTGCGGCTTCAGGAAACGACTATGACATGATGGTCGGTTACCCAGCGAACTCGGAATATGCGATTTCTGTCGGAGCGACAAACCCACTCGGAATGGTCGCTGATTATTCGAACTATGGTGTTGGACTTGACGTCGTAGCACCCGGATCGAAAGTCGCTAGTTTGATTCCAGACGGTAACACGGTATACATGGATGGAACAAGTATGGCTTCACCACACGTTGCAGCAGTAGCGGGAATCTTGAAGTCACTGAACCCGAAACTGACACCAACACAAATCGAACAGATCTTGCGTAAGAGTGCAGAGCCACTTGCGTTTGAAAATCCAAACGACTGGTTCGACTTTGAAGAAGATGAAGACGGGGAAAAGATGGAACCTGAATTCCCAGCTTACGTCAGCCCAGTCTCTGGATACGGAAAAGTCAGTATTCCACGTGCGATTTCTCAGTTGAACTTGAACGGGAATGTCAATGACGTCTACGATAACCAATTGTTTGTTTCTGGAACGGTCAAGACAGGAACAAAAGTTGAAGTATGGGCAGCAGTCGTAACGAAAGATAAGAATGGTAAGGAAACAACGACGAACAAAAAGCTAGCTACGACAACAGCTCAAGCAGGAAAATACAGCGTGAAGATTCCGCGTCAAAACCAAAAGACAGTCTTGACGGTTCGCTATGCGAACGGATTAGACGTTACATCGGAACGGACAGAAGTTCTTCCAGGAAAAGCACCAAAAGCACCGAAGGTCAAACCAGTTCTTGCTGGTGCGACAAAAATGACAGGTACAGCTCTCGCGGGTGGTACGATTACCGTTAAAGATGCGAAACAAAAGAAAATCGCCACAGCAAAAGTTGATGCAAAAGGTCACTTCAGTGCGAAATTACCAAAACAAGTCGGTGGTTCAAGCTTGATCGTCACAGTAACGGATATTGCTAAACGTACAAGTAAACCGACGATCGTAAAAGTCCTACCAGCCCCAGCGGCACCGAAAGTGAAATCCGTCTATGCCGGACAAACGAAAGTAACCGGTACAGCTGAAAAGAAATTGAGTGTTTATGTAAAAGATGCGAAGAAAAAAGTTATCGGAAAAGGAACGGTTTCTGCAAAAGGCAACTATTCCGTCAAAATTCCGAAGCAAAAAGCAAAAGCGAAGCTTTCCATCTATGTTAAGAATACACGTGGTCAAGTTAGCCCTGTGACTTCTGTGACAGTGAAGAAAGCGAAAAAGTAAGAGGGTAAAAAGACCTTTTTTCGGGTACATTCCGAGAAAAGGTCTTTTTTTGGATATCCTAGCTGTTGCTTCGAAAGCGTTTCTATTATATTAAATCTATAGAAACAAATGAAAAAGCATCATTCAACGAATGATGAGGAGGATACATTCATGGTGAATTGGATTCGGCGACGAATCGGTCGGCAACTGCTGACTGTTTTTTATGCGGTACTGATCGTAGTATCGATTACTTCGTTCTTTGTCTATGACTACATGGAAGGACGAATCGAAACATCAAAACAGAATCTCGAGACGATCAGTGAACAAAATCGCCGAGCCAATGATTTGTGGGACAATTGGCAAACGGTTCAGTTCGGTTTACGCGGATTCGTCATTTTTGGTAATCAGGAACGGTTTGATGAAATCCAAGCGCTCCGAACAGATATCAAAAGTGAGACAGATTGGTTCATGCGAAACGCAAAAACGGATGAAGAAGAAGAATTCGCGGCGCAAATGACGAATTTATATGAGTTATACTATGATGCCTTGTTCCCGTTGACCCAGTCTTACGTCAATGAAAAAAAGGCGAATCGGATCAATGAGGACTTCTTACAGGGGGATAGTCTGTTTTCTTTGCCGATTGCCGAGCGTCTTGTTGATCAAGGGCGATTAAAGCCAACTGCCGATGGTTCGATTGATATTACGCCAGACATCGAAAAAGCATCTGCAGCGCTTGAGGAATACCGGACGAATCTCAGCCAACAACAAGAAACGGCTGTCGGTGAACTTCGGAGTGAGGTCGCAAAATCACAATGGATTTGGATCTCCAGTATTGTTGTGCTCATCGCCTTCATTCTCTTATTCGTGCACCCGTTCCTTCGCCGGATGACACGACAATTACTACGCTTAATCGATGATAATCAGAAGCTCGCTCGGAAAGAACCGATTAAGATTGATAAAGCTGCCGAGCAGCGACCAGACGAAATCGGATTGTTGCGCGCAGCCTTTAATCGGATGGTCGTGACGACAAATGCCCATACGGATGCGATGCAAGGCAAAAACGAAGAGTTGCAGGCGCAAAGTGAAGAGTTGCTCGCGCAACAAGAAGAACTGCAAGCGCAACAAGAAGAACTCGAAGAAGCGTATCAAACAACGAAAAAGAATGAGGAAAAGCTCCGATTGCGTAGCGAATTGACCGAGGCGCTTGCTGTTCGTGAAACCGTCGAATCGTACCCGGCAATCGTTCAAAAGATGATCGATATCACCTCTTCGGAGTACGGTGCCCTATTGCTCTATGAAGAAGGACAGTTCATGGGTGCGACGACGAATGGGATGACGATGGATTATTTAAAAGTTCTTTTGAAAGATGAGATGTCCGTCATCAATCGATCGGTTCGGGAGATGGAATTCATCCAATCGGAAAAACGGGTGACGCGTCAAAAAGACTATCCATATTCATTTAGCACGTATGAAGTGACGATTCCTATCGAAGATCCAGAAACGCATGAATTGATTGCAGCCATCTATCTGGTTCGTTATAAATCTGCCTATAAAGGACAGCAGTTAACGGATATTCGCGAGTTCGCGCAACAGATGACGTTATCGCTCCTACGAACGCGTTCTTACGAAGGGATGCGTCAAGAAAAAGAAAAGACCGAGCAAGTGTTGGACTCAATCCGAGAAGCAATCATTTATCTTGAGGATGGAAATGGAGAATTATACGTCAACCGTCCGTTGTTTGAGTTAATTCCAGAACTACAATCGGAATTTACGGTAGATCGAACGTTACCGTCGAGTGAGTACGTCATCAATGTAATGCGTCAGTTGGTGGATGACGTCGAAGCCTTTAATACGTATCTAGATTTGATTCGTTCCGGTGAGATTTCACCGGACAAGGTCCGGTTTGATATTCGAAACAACACCGCTCATCTCGAAGTCTACGCGGAACGTATTGATGTTGTCGGAGGATGGAAGGGAATCATCCTCGTCTTACGGGATATTACCCGGGAAACAGAAGCCGATCGTCTCAAAACAGAACTCGTCTCGACCGTATCGCATGAGTTACGAACACCACTCTCATCTATTTATGGTTTTACAGAGTTGATGCTGAATCGAAAGATCGATGACTCAAAACAGCAGAAATATCTAGCGACGATCCATAATGAGACGGAACGGTTATCGAACCTCGTCACGGACTTCTTAGACGTTCAGCGAATGCAGTCAGGTGGACAGTTGTACCAAATGGCACATCTCGATTTGTTTACCCTAACAGAACAAGTGATGTCCTTGTATGACGCTTCAAGTGAACAGCACGATCTCCATTTGCAGTTGCTCAGCCCGGATCGTCCATTCATTTTAGGAGATGAAGACCGGATTAAACAATTAATGAGTAACTTGATCAACAATGCGATCAAGTATTCTCCAGATGGTGGGCGCATAGATGTCTGGATTGATACGAAAGACGATCAAGCCATCATTGAAGTGAAGGATGAAGGAATTGGGATTCCGCATCATGCCTTTGCTCACTTGTTTGATAAATTCTATCGTGTCGATAACTCGGATACACGTCGAATCGGTGGAACGGGACTCGGTTTATCGATTTGTAAGGAAATCGTCAAAGAACACGAAGGCATCATCCATGTCGAATCTGAAGTTGGCAAAGGTAGTCGATTCATCATCGTGTTACCGCTCAGTCTAAGTGAATCCATTGAGTCGACAGAAAAGAATCGACGTTCTAGTTAAAGAAAACGTGATACGTTCCAGTTAAACCGTGTTCAGACCGCTTAGGTGTGAACACGGTTTTTGGTTGTTTTTAAAATGAGTAATCATGCGAAAAAAAGATTTTAATAAAATAAAAAAAGAGTGAATAAACAGCAATCCTGAACCGATATACCTATAGGACAAACGAACTATGGTTAAAAAAGGAAAGGGGGAATCGTCATGTATCAGAGATGGTTGGGAGTCGTTATGGGCTGGTTGCTGTTTCATATCGTCTGGGTGACGTATGTAGGCACGGATACGGTAATCGGACAAGTCGTCAACAGTCTGTTCACGATCGGTGGCGTAACCATCTCCCTCTATTTGATTTGGCGGGCACAACGACGCCATACAAGACGCCCTTTTACTTACCGCTTATTTCTTCTATTATTATTCGCTAATGCGATGCTTGGTATAGGCGAATGTGGACAACTTCTATACTTCCTCCGAGAATGGACGCGAACAGAACCGTTTGATTGGATCGACTTGATCTTCAGTCTTCAAATCTTGATCTATATCATTGCTTTCGGTTATTTCCTGCGTAATCGACGACAAGAAGTCAATTTGCGGGTCTTTTTGTTCGATGAGTTCATCATTTTAGTCGTTGCAGGATCTCTTTCGTGGCACTACTTAGTGACGCCTTATTTAGAAGCGAATGCCTTGTTGACGATTGAAACGCTTTTATGGCTTCGTTATCCGATCGGTGATTTATTGTTGCTCGGTGGAATGATTGTCTTATTCTTTGGTTTGATGAAGCGTGGCAATGGCGGCTCGTTATTATTGATTCTACTCGCATTTCATTTTCAGTTACTCGCTGATCTATTATACGTGATACTCGAACGATTTGATTATCCATTTCCTTCGAGTTGGCTCGATCCGTTATGGTTAGCGACTGTCCTGATTGTCGGGCTTGCCGCGTATCGCTTTGATGCTGAGGAATCTCTCGTTCCTCTTGACGTTACACGGAGATGGATCGATGTCTTACGTTTGATCACTCCTTACTTATTCTTATTGATTCTATTCGTGACGATGGCACGACAAACGATTAGTTGGAACGGTTTGACGATTGGGTTAATGATTGCGATTCCGTTGTTGATTTCCCGTCAAATCCGGATCGTTGTTGACAATCAACGGTTGCGCGAAAATCTCGAAGCGAAGGTGGAAGAGCGAACGGAAGCATTAGCAACTGCCATGGAGGAGATGCGACACATGGCATATCACGATGCCTTAACAGGGTTACCGAATCGATATCTGTTTGCGCGACTGTTCCAAGATGCCTTGTACCGAGCGGAAGCGACTGACGGGCAGGTTGGGTTGTTCTTTATTGATATCGATCACTTCAAAGAGATTAACGATACGTATGGACATCGTGTCGGAGATCAACTCATCGTCGATGTTACGACACGTCTACAAAAGAAATTGCCGCCCAATACAGTCATTTCAAGACAAGGTGGAGATGAGTTCGTCGTCTTGTTATTTGACGTTGAACAAGAAGTAGAAGTGGTGCAGTGTGGGGAACATCTCGTTTCCTTGTTCCGACAGCCGTTTCACCATGGTATCATTCCACTTCCGGTAACAGCGAGCATCGGTGGAGCGATCTATCCGGCGCATGCAGCTTCTCGATCGGACTTGATCGAGCAAGCAGACCTAGCGATGTATGAGGCAAAACGTCGCGGGAAGAATCAATTTTGCTTGCATGATCCAGCGATAACGAACACATGAACGTCGTCATATTCAAAAACACGCTCGTATACCGAACCTTATCGGATCAGTCATACGAACGTGTTTTTTTGATGCCGATCATTTCTTTTGCGTGCGTGCTAAGAACGTTTCAATGACTTCTGGATTCGTCACAGCTTGATTACATGCATCGCTGTCGATACACATATGATGACCAATCGTCTGATGCTGTTCAGCTGAACGACGTGTCGTGGCGGTTACGAGTGTGATGTCACTATACGTATGGCAAATCGCACAAATCCCTTTTTGGATCGATGGAAGATAGGTTCCCTCGACGCCGATCCATTGATCGTCCAAAGGATAGACGAAGTATTTTTTACGATTCCCGGTATCGTTCCAGCTTAAAAACGTCGTGTGAGCCCATTCAAAGGAGTGAAGTGGCGGAACATGTAACTTTTTCGTTTTTTTGAAGAGCTGACGGATCCGTGATTCAGAAATGCTTGGAAACGGTTGGACGAACGGTTCGACATGTGCTAAATACGCGAGGAGATCTTGTTCGGATTCAGCGTCACGAATGTTCGTCAACAGCGCTTCCTGTTCTGGTGTAAGTACGGGCAATAGATCGAATATCTTTTCAGCAGCACTATACCGGACAGCATCACGAACATCCGGATCATGAACGGCAGCGAATTGATGTTGTAACAGATCGACTTGATTCCGAATAAAGTTGTATTGATAGGGCAATAAAAATGCGTCCATTCGCGTTCCTCCTTTTCTTTTCATCGTACCGGAATTTAGCAACAGAACAAAGCGACATTTTTGTTTTTCTGCCTCTTGCAAGGGGAATTGAATAACAGAATGAACGAGGAGGTGAAGAGGGACGTGCAGTATTTAACATTTTTACGCCTCATGAATATAGGAGCATTCCTCTTTGCATTGCTAGCGCGCGTCGTTTGGTCAAATCCGGTCACCATTCCTGCGTTGCCTCTTGTTCCAGCATCTTTTTTCGATACGATTACAGGTGTCGTGTTCACGACGTTGTTAATTTGGTGTATTCGACCGGTTCGTGCCTTTCCTGCAGATCGAGAACTGATTGAAGATATCGGAGGATGGCTCGCGTTATCACTCGTGACGCTTGGCGTCAGTAGTATGACCGGACCACCATGGGAACTTGTCTGGACAACGATTTCATTCATTAGTCTGTGCTTAGTTTATATGAAAATTCAACACCATCCGCGACGATCGCCTTGGATGCGCTCTCCGATTTCAGTCCTGCTCGCCTGGATGAGTACGATGTTGTTGATTTTACCATTTCGGATCTTATCCGATTTTCAGTTCACTTCGCTATTTGGTCTTTCCGAACAGCAATGGAGTACGCTCGCACTCGTCGTAGCGATTATCGGAGGACTCTTGTTTGTCATCATTCATTCCGACTGGGTGTTTGGTCTCACGCTCGTCTGGTATTTGATTGGACTGTTCTTTAACGATCGCCTCGCTCTTGTGCAACAAATCGTAACAGGAATCGGGATCGTAGGTGCTTTACTGTTGTGCTATTACGTCTTTTATAAACGGCAACGTCTTTTTCGACAGCAATCACCGAAGTCTTCTTCGTCTTAGTCATGTTTTAGGTGAATTTGGGGTATATCCCATATAGCTGTTATAAAAGGGGGAGACGTGTGTCATGGGAAAAAAACAATGGATTGGTGTCTATCAAAATGAAACGGATTTGATTCGAAAAATCGAGGATTTACATTTTGCGGGTTATTTAGAAGAGGATCTGTATGTCGTGTTACAAGACAAGACCGATATGGCGATGTTACGTGGACAATCAGCGGCTCAACTCGTCTCCGGGAAACGGACGCTGTTTGAGCGGTTTACAGGCAAACCGGCTTCGGCTGAGGAAATTCAAACTGCCTTTACGGAACTTGGGTTACCAGAGTCGGATATTCGTCAGCATGTCTTACGTGTCCAGCAAGGTGAGTATGTCCTGTTAGCAGACGAGGCAGGAGCAGCACGTCCTGCGCCGGAACCAAAAAGTATTTTGGAGACAGAACCAGAAGGGATCGAGGCAGAACGGAAACTTGATCACGAAAACCGCGCCCTCGAAAATGAAAATGACCGGATGCTGTAAGAGAGTCGTGCAGAAAGGATGATTCTTGATGGAGAGCCAGTATCATACGATTTTAGTGGCAGTCGATGGATCAAAGACGGCAGATCTTGCCTTTGAAAAGGCAGTGAAATTTGCCAAACTCGATCGTGCTAAACTCGTTATCGCCCATGTCATTGATATTCAGACATTTGCTAATGTACGTGCCAATAAGCGTTTCATTGATCAAAACGTCACGGAATATGCACAAGGACTGCTCGATCGTTACGAGAAGCGGGCACGAGAAGCAGGCATCGAGACAGTTGAACTGGTCATCGAAAATGGCTCTCCCAAAACATTGATTCCGAAGGTCATCGCACCACGTGTCGGTGCTGGGTTGATCGTCTGCGGGGCGGTCGGGATGAATGCGATGGAACGCATCATGATCGGGAGTGTCTCTGAAAACATCTCCCGTTATGCAAAATGCGATATCTATATCGTCCGTCCTAAAACCTTGAAGTGATAAAACACAGCACACATCAGACGATGTGTGCTGTTTCATGTCATGTTAAAAAATAATAGAAGATGCCTAATAAAATCAAAATGATCGGAAGAAAAATAAAATACATCCAAGACATGTTTTTGGCCGAAGTTTTATGGTCATACTTTTCTTCTGCTGGTTGCTTGGCAATCCGTAACGTAAAGACAAGACCTACGAGACAGATGACTAACGCAATCCAAAACAAAGTCAACATAAGCAAGCTCCTCTCTTCCTTTATCATACAGAAATTGGTCATGTTCTGCATCTGTAAGTTGTGACAGTTTAGAGTTGACAGCCTTCTAGTTGAGGGGCTAAACTAACTTCATAAGTTTAGGGGGTAAACTAAAAATGAAAGACAATTTACGTGAAGCAGTCCTCCTGTTTGAAGAAGTCATGATCCACGGAACAGAACGTGTGTTGAAGTCGGTCGAAGCACCCGTTTGGCAAATGTATTCACCGGAGCAACTTCATGTGTTGAAGCTCGTCGGAAAATATGGACCGATTTCGTCCGGTCGTCTCGCGGCAGTGCAGGGTGTTCACAAAAGTGCCATCTCCAACCGGCTGAAAAAGTTGACGGAAAAAGGTCTCGTCATCGTCGAACGACGAGAAGACGACCACCGGACGAAGTACATTTCGTTGACGGAATCAGGTCGGTTAGTGGCAACAGAAGCGGAGCAAGAAATCTATACGTATCTTGAGAATTTGATTGAAGGAAAGGTCGAGGAAGAAGAAATCATTCAGTTCATCGAAACCTTCAAAAAGATTAAAGAGATTTTGCAGTTGAATGACTAAAAACAGATAGAAGGAAGAGGAGAATCGGATATGCGACAAATCGTCAAATGGCGCTGGGCAATTCTTGCGTTATTGCTCATCGTTACAGTAGGTTTACTATTTACGGCACCAAACTTGGCTAAACAAGCAGAAGAAGCAGGTGCGATTCAGCTTGCAAATGATGCTGATTCGCAACGGGCAGCTGACATTTTAGAAAAAGCGGGGGCCAGCGAAGAAACGATCTCGCTTGTCATTCCGCTCAAAGACAAAGTCAGCGATGCCGATCGAAAGTCGATCGGACAAATCGTTCAGGATTTAGAAGCACTTGATCGTCCGGTCACGGATGTGCTGGATCCGTTTGAAAACAAAGAGACGGAAGGACAGCTCGTCTCAAAAGATAAAAAGACGGTCCTCGTGCCGATTACAGTCGACGGTTCGCAAGAAGAAATCGTCAAACTGGCAAAACAAATCCGGACGGATCTCTTACCAAAGGATCAAACGATCTATCTAACGGGTGAAGCGTTAATCAACGATGACGTTAATACGAGCTCACAAGAAGGATTGAAGCGGACAGAACTGATTACCGTCGGATTGATTTTCGGACTGCTTCTGCTCGTTTTCCGTTCAGTCGTCACACCGTTCGTCCCACTCGTTGCAGTTGGGTTTACGTACCTGATCAGTCAATCACTCGTCGCCTTTTTCGTCGATTGGTTCGGCTTCCCGGTATCGAACTATACGCAAATCTTCCTCGTCGCCATTCTATTCGGGATTGGGACGGATTATTGTATCTTGCTCCTGAGCCGGTATAAGGAAGAGTTGACGGCAGGGCACGACGTTGAGACAGCAATCGTCAACACGTATAAGACAGCAGGGCGTACGTTACTAATCAGTGGTCTCGCTGTTCTTGTCGGTTTCTCAGCGATCGGTTTTGCGGACTTCCCGATCTTTAAGTCATCGGTCGCCGTTGCGGTCGGGATTGCAGTACTCTTACTTGTTTTGTTCACACTCGTTCCATTCTTCATGGCGACATTAAAAGAAAAGCTATTTTGGCCATCTAAGAAGGCAGCGAGTCACCAGGATAGCAAGCTCTGGGCACATTATGGTGGATTATCAATCCGTCGTCCGTTGCTTGCGATGATCATCGTTGCGATCGTCACGGTCCCGACACTCTTTACGTATGATGATGACCTTTCGTTTAATACCGTCGATGAGATTGGTGCGAAGTATGAGACGGTAAAAGGACTCAATGCGATCTCGGATGGATTTGGTGCAGGTGAGTCGCTCCCGGTCAACGTCATCCTCAAGAGTGACGATGATTTGATTACTGAAAAAACAGTTCCTTATGCGGAACAACTCAGTCGCGAACTGGTGAAGATTGACGGGGTCAAATCGGTTCGTTCGATTTCTCGTCCGACAGGCGAAGTCATCAATGATTTCTACGTCGATCGTCAATTAAAACAAGTTGCTGATGGTATGAAGAAAGCTACCGCCGGCCTCACGGATGTTCAGTCTGGTCTGACGACGGTGGAAGATAATTTGAATGGGATTACAGGACAGCTACCAGCAGGAGACGCGGCTTCAGCAGGTGCGAGTCAGTTGCAACAAGCAGCAGACGGACTCGGGCAAATCAACCAACAGTTGACGCTTGTCGGTCAAGGGTTACAATCGACCCAAAACATCCCGCAAACCGTCGGAACGTTGAATGCATTGTCTGGTCAATTGAGCCAAGTTCAAGCTGGCATTAGTCAAGCAGCGAGCGGTATCGCGTCTCAAGGAGCGCAAGCCGGTCAGTTGGGGAACGGATTAACACAACTTGCGGATGGTGTCGGTCAAGCGAACGAAGGACTGACGAAAATTGAAAGTGGTCTTGAGGAAATCTCGGATCTTCTGACCGAGATGGGACAAGCGACATCGATTCGGGGGACAGGTGTGTTCGTACCAAAAGATACGCTATCGGATAAAGCCTTTAAACCAGCGATTGATCGTTACGCGATTGATCAACAGACGGGATTGAAGTTCGAAGTCATCCTCGAGGATGATCCGTATTCTCCAGAAGCGATTCAAACCGTCGCTGCGATCAAAGAGACGACAGCGAAGACAATCAAAGATACACCATTTGAAGACAGCAGTGTTGCATACGGTGGGATCTCAAGCGTCAACAGTGATTTAAACGATACGTCAAAAGCCGATTTCAAACGAACGGTGACGGTCATGCTGATCAGTCTCTTCGTGATTCTAGCGATCATGTTCCGTTCATTGATCATGCCGTTGTTCATGATTGGTTCGTTATTGCTAACGTATTATACGTCGATGTCGATCGCAGAGCTGATCTTCGTCAACGGACTCGGATATGACGGTATCAGTTGGGCTGTTCCGTTCTTCGGATTCGTCATGTTGATTGCCCTTGGTATCGACTACTCGATCTTCCTACTCGACCGTTTCCGGGAAGAGACGATCAACGGACTCGATACGAAGGAAGCGATGTTCCTGTCGATGAAAAAAATGGGGTCTGTCATCATCACGGCAGCGATTATTCTTGCAGGAACCTTCGGGGCGATGATGCCGTCTGGTGTCTTGAGTCTCGTTCAAATCGCGACGATCGTCATCACAGGTCTACTCTTGTATGGTTTGATCGTCTTACCACTCTTGATTCCAGCAATCACGGTATCGTTCGGTAAAGGAGTCTGGTGGCCGTTTCGACCAAACGCTAAAAAATAACAACTAAGCAGACCGGGTTCGTCTTCTAGATGAACCCGGTTTTGTCATGACGTATACTAAGAGCAGATGATAAGGAGGTAGAGCATGCAACACTTCAAACAACTGACTTCACGGATTTGGTATCAGACACCGGTCAGCGAGACGGACCGCCCGATTCTCGCTGTCGTGCGCGGGGAGAACCATCAATTGATGATTGATGCGGGGAACTCTTCAGCCCATGCAGCACTATTCTTAGAAGAAATGAAGATACATGAAATTGAATCGCCGACCTTGTTGGCATTGACACACTGGCACTGGGATCATATTTTTGGAATGAAACATCTTGGTCTCCCATCAATTGCGACCAAGCAAACGATCACGCATATGAAGGAGATGCAGCCGTATGCCTGGACGGATGAAGCACTGCAAGAACGAATGGATCAAGGCATTGAGATTCCGTTTTGCGCCGACGCGATCAAGCTCGAGTTCGGTGTGACACGCGATATCGAAATTGTCTTACCGACGATCGGCTTTGAAAGACAACTGGATCTCGATTTAGGTGGGGTGCATTGCCAACTGATCGAAGTCGAAAATGATCACTCTCCAGGAAGCCTACTCGTCTACATCCCGGAAGAACGTGTCGTGTTCTTAGGTGACGCCATGTATGCCGATATCTTTTCGCCGAAGGTGAATTATACGGTTGAGCGGACGACGCGTTTACTAGCGACACTGGATCGTTTAGATACCGACTATTATATCTGGTCGCATGGAGAAGCGATGCCAAAGTCAGAATTTGAAGAAGAGGTCAAGATGTTGCGTCGAGCCATTCGCGTAACGAAAGCGACCGAAGGACGACTGAAGGATATGCGAACCTTGTATGCAGAAGAGACCGGACGATCGTTGACAGAAGATGAGACCGAAACATTGATTTATTTCGCAAATGGAATGAAATGACAGATCATAACAAGGGATAGGATGGTGGATGTCGAAATGAATAAAGTACTACGAGTTTGTTAAAGGGAGCGGTACTGTATGACGAAGCCAAGATTCGAACGGGATGAAACCGTCGATCGCGTCTTTTTTGGGAAAGCGGGCATCTTCTCATTTTTAATTATCGTCGGAGGCATTCTATATCTACTATATGATCTGTATCTACAATGACCGGGACGCATGCGTTCCGGTTTTTTGAATTCAGGGGAGTGCACGAAAACCAGATATTGGGTAATAACTTGCGTGAGGCTGTGAGAGAAAGTGAGAGGAGATGTCGGATGAAACGAATTCAAATTGCGGATTTTGATCGACGCATGCCATCGATTGAATTGGTCGAGCAGGATGATCATTACGAAGCGATGCTTGTTCCAAGCTATGATCATACGTATCCGTCGACACAAATCCGGACGATCCGCTTAGCGGATATCTCCGTCAATCTGATTGTGACACCGCAAGAAACACTGCTCGTTTCTGCGCTTTTCCATAAACCGGTTCAAGTGACGGATATCGTTTCCTGGATGCAACTGTACACGATTAGTTTTGCTCAGTCGGATGAGACTGGTTACTTCGTTGAACAAGCAGACGAAATTTTAGAAGTCGTCTTGTATCAGAAACATCCGATTGTTATCGCAACACGTGGTCAGGATCGATTGTATTACGATACGACGGGAGCAATCGAAGTCCGACGAGCGATGAATGAAGCAGTCGGAGAGCGTCCATTACTGTATTTGAATGGAGAAGCTTGGTATGGTGTCCCACGTTTAACGTTTAATCCGACGAAGGATGAATTACACGTCAACGGCACATTTCTTTATGCGGATTACATGGATACGTATCACGGAAAAATCGGCTTTTTCCGTAATCATGATCCGTCTTTACCGATCGTGTTACTTGTTGGACAGGCAATCGTTGAGATCGAACTGACAGAAAATCCGGATGGTTCACGTGTCTTGATTTTGGAACAACCGTATGATGAATCATGAAAGTGCACAAAAACCGTTCAGCAGATGAACGGTTTTTGTGTGAGACCGTGAAATCCCTTACAAAATATGCGAAGATAGTAAAGAGACAGACCAAAGGGGTTGAGGGGGACATGGCGAAAGAAACACCGCGTAATTCTAAATGGATGCGTTCCTATAATCGAGCGCTCGTCTTGCGATTGATTCGGATGCATCAACCGATTTCGCGGGTCGAGTTAGCACAACGGACGAACTTGACGAAGCCGACCGTATCAAATATCGTCAGTGAATTGATTGCAGAACAACTCGTGACGGAACGAGAGCTTGGGGTATCGAACGGGGGACGAAAACCCATCATGCTCGAACTCGTCGCAACAGAACAATATGTCATCGGGATTGACGCAACAAGTCACCAGTTCATTGGTGTCGTTGCGGACCTGAGTGGAAACACGATTTATGAGTCAGAAGCCGTGGGACGCTTTGAGACGAATGAAGAATTGATTGAAGCGATTGGTCGCTTATGCGAGACGTTGATTGCACAGACACAAGGGCGCGGAACGATTCACGGAATCGGCATTTCCGTCCACGGGATGGTCAATCCGGAAACGGGTGTTATCTTGTTTGCACCACGTTTCCATCTGCATGACGTTGAGTTGAAGGTACATCTCGAAGCACGCTTTGATTATCCGGTCTTCATCGAAAACGATGTTCGGGCACTCGCGTCATTTGAGTTATTGTTCGGAGAGGGTGTTGGAGTCGAACAGTTTTTCTACCTTTATGCGGGAGAAGGTATCGGGGGAGCCTATGTGCTGGATGGACAACTGGTCGATGGACAACATCATATTACGGGGGAAGTTGGACATATGCGACTGGATCTTGATGGTCCGATTTGTTCGTGTGGAAATCGGGGATGTCTCGAGGCATTAGCCGGAGAGAAATCTTTATTACGAGATTATGCTGTCGTTGATCCTCAAGTCGTGACGCTTGCCGATTTGCGCAAGCGATTGAACGAACGTCATGAACAGGCCGTTCGTGCGTATGAACGAGCTGGGGAATACATCGGAATCGGTGTCTTGAACACGATTCATCTCCTCAATCCGCGTCGGATATTACTTGGAGGACCGATGTTCGAACTCGCACCAAATATCGTCGATCAAATCAAGGAACGGGTCGAGCACACGGCGTTGACCGCTGCTTCACGTGAAACCGATGTCAAGATGGTTCCGTGGAGTGAAAAACAAGGAGCACTCAGTGCAGCAGCTCTTGCGACGAACAGTTTATTTCAAACGATTTAATGAGCCGATTCTATGTCTTGCGAACCAGCAGGAGATAGAATCGGTTTTGTTATTCAAAAATAATTTAATGAAACCGTTTACAAGATAAAAAACAATGTGCTATAGTCGATGTAAAGTTAGATAATAAATTTAATTTACTAAGTTCATGGTCTACTAAGTGGAGGTGGATGCAGGTTAGCAGGGGCTAATCAAGCTGAAGCAGGAAAGGGAGGCATCGCGCAATGGAACCACACGATCCATGGGTTTCGTACCGTGAAGCTTTCGGGCGTTACGGAGCAATCCGCGGTTTTTATTTTCAGCGGTCGACGCAACAGATGACAGAACAGGGTCCAGGCGATGTCCCGACAGACGAGCAGGATATCGTGCTCGTCCGACCACGACGTGACGGTGTGTTTCAATTCCGGATGTCATCGGTACAAGGGGTCCTGACGATCCGTTCATCCGAATTACACATCCGAAAAAATGAGAGCGGATACATTGAATTACGCGCACTCATGCAACACATGCGCTCTGCCGGTTGTTTGACGCTCGGTGGAGAGTTATATCTCTTCGTCCGACCGGACGTCGATACGCTGGCGTACCGTCTTCGATTGATCGCCCGTGTATTGATTCAGCTACAGGGAATGCCGATTCAGACGAAAGTGATCGAAGAATGGTGCCAAAAAGCACAAATCGAAGGGGAAAACGCTAGACGATACGCTTGACTACTTACACATAAAAAGGGGAGCTCTTACATGAAATTCAAAAAAACGAAACTCGTTGCTGCAGCATCAGTCTTAACATTATCCGCATTTCTCGCTGCTTGTGGTGGCGAAGACGAGCAACAAACGAAAACGAAAGATGGTAAGACAATCGTCACATGGTGGGGCTGGGCACCACAACCAGAAGCGGGGAAAGCAGTCGTTGATGCGTTCAACGAATCGCAAGATAAATACGTCGTTCAATTCAAACGTTACAGTGAAGACTATGAAAAACAATTACAAGTTGCCATGTTGTCAGGTAAGGGTCCAGACATCATCGGTCTGAAAGAACCAATGATTCAACAGTACAAGGATCGCGTCGTACCAGTGGATTCGTACATGGATAAAGCAGCAGGTAAAGGCTGGAAAGATAAGTTCGTCGAGCTCGGAATCGAACAGACGACACTTGACGGTAAACAGTACGCTGTTCCGATCGGTTTCACAGGTCAAGCGTACTTGATGTACAACAAGACGATGCTCGATAAATACGGTGTGACACCACCGAAGAACTACAAAGAAACAGTCAGCGCAGTCAAGAAGATCAAAGACTCAGGCGACAAAGTCATCCCACTCATGCTCGGAGCAAAAGATGCATGGATCGATATCGACGTCTATAACGTCCTCAGCCACCAAGTAGCACCAGGATACATCCAAAAAGTTCTTTCGGGTGAAGCAAAGTGGACGGATGACGAGATGGTCAAAACAGCGCAAATCTGGCAAGACCTCTTTAAAGATAAAGTCTTCCAGGAAGGTGCTCTTGGTCTTGCGACATACAATGACGGGATGAACCAATTCTTCGATAAAAAAGCAGCGATGTGGGTCATCGGTTCATGGGAAGCGCACTCGATGACAACAAAAGAGAAAAAAGAAAAATGGAAAATCGACGATGAGCTCGGATTCGTTCCACTCCCGAACTTAGCAGGTGGAACAGAGCAACCCGTCATCGCATCAATCGATATGGCACTTGGTGTCAACAAAGAGTCGAAACAACAAGAGGGTGCAGCGGAGTTCATCGCCTTCATGAGCCAAGGAAAAGGTCAAGAAGTCTACATGGGTGAGTTCGAGATGGCACCTGGGATCAAGGACGTCAAAATCGATTCAGACGCTGCCTTCACATCTGAAGGTGAAAAAGAATCGTACAAGATGTTGAACGATACATTAGCAAAAGCGGTTGCTAGCCGTGGTATCCGGGATACGAAATTAAACGATATTCTCGGTAAGGAACTTCAAAATATCGCAACAGGACAAGATCCGAAAGAATCACTACAGCGCGTTCAAGACGCAGCGGATCAATCAGCGAAATAAGACTCGACAGTGAAGTGGTACGCCTGCGTACCACTTCCTAATTTTTGAACTTGAGGAAAGTGGGGAATCCATATGCAGACAGAGCGACAGGAATTGCCGATTAAACCAAAAGCAGAACCGCTCCAGCCGGTAGCGACACGTACGCCTGCGCCAAAGAAGAAAAAGAACATGAAGCGGAACCTGGTCGGATGGGCTTTCGTTGCTCCGATCGTCTTGTTCGTCGTCAGCTTCATCTATTATGGGATCTTCTATAACGCCTATAACTCGTTCTTCTCGTGGGACGGGATCTCGTTTGACAAAGCGTTCGTCGGATTCGACAACTATGCTGAGATGTTCCAAGATCCGGACTTCTATCTCTCGCTGAAGAATACGTTCATCTTCACGATTTTGACAGTCACGATCCAAGCCGGTATCGGTCTTGTCTTGGCGTACTTCCTGCATACACCAGGACCAATGCGGACGGCAATGAAGTCAGTCTTCTTCTTCCCGGTCGTCTTGAGCCCTGTCGTACTCGGTGCGGCATTCTCACAAATTTATGACTTCCAGTTTGGTTACATCAATGAATTTCTCCGTGCGATCGGTCTCGGTAGTCTCGAGCAGAACTGGCTCGGTGACCCGGATATCGCGCTTTATTCCGTCATTGCGATCAACATCTTCCAGTGGACGGGTTCTTCGATGGTCATGTACTACATGGCAATGCTGACGATTGAGAAGGAAATCTTCGAAGCAGCAAAAATCGATGGAGCTGGATTCTTCCGGACACTATGGAGCATCGTCTTCCCGAACTTGAAAGGAACGACATTCACTCTGTCGATTCTCGGAGTTATCGGTGGTCTGAAGACATTCGATTTAGTCTGGATCACGACAGCTGGTGGACCAGGATCGTCGACTGAGTTTATTTCGACATACCTGTTCCGAAAATCGATGTTGCAACAGGAAGTTGGTTTCTCGAGTGCTGTTGCCATCATCCTACTGACGATCGCTTTACTCATCACGTACTTCCAATTGCGTGTACAAAAGAAAATGGATAACTAAGGAGGAACGACCCATGGATGTAGAATCTAAAAAAAGCCGCTGGATGATTAACCTCGTATTGGCGCTCGCGTCAATCGTCTGGTTATTCCCGATTTTCGTCATGTTCAAAGAGAGTCTCCGAGTCAATGGATTCGACAACTATATCGCAACATTGCAAAACCCGAACTTCCCGACATTCGTCTTCAACAGTTTCTTCGTCGCTTTCTTCATGATCATCATCTCGATCACGATTTTGGCGTTCGCAGCGTTTGCCTTCTCGAAGCTTGAGTTTGCTGGAAAACGCCTTTTGTTCAACATGGTCCTTGCTGGACTCATGTTACCGGTCGCTTCGATGATCGTTCCGTTGTTCTTCACACTCCGTTCGTTTGACGGACTGAACAACCACTGGGGACTGATCGGAGCGGAAGTCGCGTTCTTCTTACCATTCGGTCTGATGCTTATCAAAGGATACTTTGATGAATTACCGAACGAACTGATGGAAGCAGCGTATATTGATGGAGCGACGATTCTTGAAGTCTTCTTCAAAGTCATGCTACCACTCGCAAAACCAGCGCTCGCAACAGCTTTAATCTATGCGTTCCTTAACTCATGGAACGAATACTTGATGGTTCTTACGTTCATGACGGATCCTGCCTATCAGACAGTGACGATGGCACCAAGTTTCTTCAAAGATGCGCTCGGTGGGGATCCAGGAAAAATCTACGCGTCACTTGTTTTGATCAGTTTACCGACGATGATCTTCTATATCTTCTTCCAACGTTTCTTCCAAAAAGGAATGACGGCGGGTGCAGTAAAATAATTGTTTTTGCGTAAGGGGGAGCACAATGTATTTAGGAGTCGATTATTATCCAGAACAAACACCACGAGCACTATGGGAGGAAGACTTCCGACTGATGAAGGAACTTGGCGTCAACGTCGTTCGTCTCGCGGAATTCGCTTGGTCAATGATGGAGCCGGAAGAAGGCGTCTATGACTTCAGCTTTTGGGATGACGTCATCGAACGCTTGAGTGCGGAAGGATTCGATATCGTACTCGGAACACCAACTGCGACACCACCGGCTTGGTTATGTACGAAGTATCCAGAAATCTTACCGGTCGATGAGAATGGTGTGACGATCAGCTTTGGTGCTCGTCGCCATTATACGGTCCACAGCGAAACGTACCAGCGTCTATCCGTCAAAATCACGGAAGAGATGGCGAAACGCTACGGTCAACATCCTCGTGTCATCGGGTGGCAAACGGATAATGAATACGGGCATGAGAAATCGGATCGTTCTTACGGCGATGTCGACCGCGCTGCTTTTCAGCGTTGGCTAGCGAACCGTTACGGAACGCTCGATGCCTTGAACGAAGCATGGGGAACCGTCTTCTGGAGTCAGACGTACACGGCGTGGGAGCAAATCCCGGTACCGCGTAAAGTCTATCAGGAACACAACCCATCCTTGCTCGTCGACTTCGATCGCTTCTGTGCCGACGGCTATACGTACTACAACAAATTACAAGTTGATGTCTTACGTCGCTACATTCCAGAGAACGTCTTCATCACGCACAATCTGGTCTACAGTGACATGGCGGTCAATCAGCAACAAATGGCGCAAGACCTCGATTACGTGGCGTTCGATAACTACCCAGTCTGGGGTGGACTACCGGAGCCGAACCGGTTCGAGAAGATGGCGAGTGATCACGATCTTTGCCGCTCTTCGAAGCAAGGAAAAGGGTTCTGGGTCATGGAACAGTTGAGTGGCGCACAAGGCTGGAGCAAAATCGGTTACTTGCCACGACCAGGACATATTCGCCTCTGGACGTACCAAGCGGTCGCGCGGGGAGCGGAAGCGATCGTCTACTTCCGCTTCCGGGCTGCTCATTTCGGAACAGAGGAGTTCTGTCACGGCATCATCGATCATGACGGCAAACCGAAGCGGAAATTCGAAGAAGTCAAACAGATCATGACGGAACTGAATACGTATGGCGATGAGATCAACGCGAGCCGTTATGACGCGAAAGTCGGTGTCTATTTCGATCAAGAAAACGTCTGGGCG
The DNA here is from genome assembly GCF_001750115.1 of Exiguobacterium sp. U13-1. Taxonomy (NCBI): domain Bacteria; kingdom Bacillati; phylum Bacillota; class Bacilli; order Caryophanales; genus Exiguobacterium; species Exiguobacterium sp. U13-1. The sequence goes on from NZ_CP015731.1 coordinate 843,099, forward strand.
TGGACACACCAGCCACACAGTGATGCGTTTGATTTCCGGACGGAGTTCGTCCGCTTCTATGGTGGAGCGGTTCGTCAACAAGTCGCAACTGACATCGTCTTCCCAGGTGATGATCTATCTCGTTATAAACTGATCATCGTTCCGCTCTATTTCTTAACGAATCCAACGTTCGATGACGCCTTGATTGCGTACATGGAACAAGGCGGTCACGTCATCTTCACGTACCGGACAGGTGTTAAGGATGCACGGAATCATGTCGTACCGACGACGTTACCGGGTAAGTTCGCGCCGTATGCGGGCATCGAGATCGACGAATATGAGTCACTCCAATCCGTTCAGCAACATCAGGTGACAGGCATCGGCGAGATGGTAGGACAATCTTCAACAGCCCGACTCTGGTGTGATCTTATTACACCGACGACAGCAGAGACGCTCGCTGTCTATGAAGATACGTTCTATGAGGGTGTAGCGGCTGTGACGCGCAATGCCTATAAAGGAATGATTACCTACATCGGCTCATCGATTGATGATGCGATGATCGATACGATTTACCGTCAAGCGTTCACTGAGGCCGGCATCGAGATGATCGAGGCGCCGGATCAAGTCGAAATCGTGCGTCGTCATGGCGAAAAACGCGACTTCCTCTTCTTGATGAACCATGACACGAAAGAAACGCGGGACGTCACGTTAGACGGAACATACCAAGCATTGACAAAAGATGAGACATATCGTGGAACGGTCCAGCTCGCACCACTTGAGACACTGATTCTGACGACGTAAGGAGGAAGAGAACCATGGCAATCTTTGAAGTAGCAGGACGTCGTTTCGTCATCGAAGGGAAACGGGTCGCTCACGTCGTCACGATCGGTGCGAACGGTAAGCTGATTCACACGTATTTCGGTGCCAAGTTACCATATCGAGATGATTATGAAGCGTTACCGAGTCCGATCGTCGCACACAGTTCGTTTGAATCACCAGATGGCGTCGCGACGTACGATTTCGTACCATTCGGCGAGATGTTGTATACGGAGCCGACATTGAAGTCGGAACGAGAGGACGGGCAACGGATTCACCAGTTCCAGTTTGAACGATCCGAGCAGACAGAAACGAAATTGACGCTCTGGCTGTTTGATCCCTTGCAGGAGATGCGTGTCGGGGTTCAGTACGAAGTGTTCACCGATTACGACATCATCGGTCGTTCGATCGTCGTCGAAAACACGGGACGATTACCTGTTCGTTTGACAGCAGCCCAGTCCTTTGCGATGGGACGCTGGCATCAACCGAATTTAAAACTGCATCACTTTGCTGGCATGTGGACAGGTGAGTTCAAGAAACAGATCACACCGGTGACACCAGGGCGTCAGACGATTGAAAGTCGGCGTGGGGTGACGAGTCACCAAGCGAATCCCTGGTTCGCGCTCGAGCAGGACGCGACAGAAGACAGCGGTGAAGTCGTCTACGGACATTTTGCTTATTCCGGCAACTGGGCGATTCATGTCGAACAAGATGCGTTCGGTTTTGTCCAACTGTCAGGTGGAATGAATCCGTTTGACTTCAGTTGGAAACTATCACATCAACAACAGTTGACGACACCAACGTTCTACATCGGCTATGCGGACGGGTTTGCGGATATGAGCGCCCATGCGCATGCGTTTCAGCGTGACGTCATCATGCCGCGTGCGACGGAGCGTCCAGTTCTCTATAACTCATGGGAAGCGACTTATTTCGATGTGACGGAATCTGGTCAACGTGAACTCGTTGATCTTGCAGCAGGAATCGGTTGTGAGCTGTTCGTCGTCGATGACGGTTGGTTTGGCGAACGCCATTCCGATCAAGCGGGACTCGGGGACTGGCACGTCAATCGGGAAAAATTCCCGAACGGTCTAGAGCCTTTGATCTCGTATGTGAAACAGCAAGGTTTACAATTCGGACTATGGGTCGAACCGGAGATGGTCAACCCGGATTCTGATCTATACCGGGCGCATCCGGACTGGATTTACCATGCACGGGATGCGGTTCGGACGACGTCACGGAATCAATACGTCTTGAATCTCGGATTACCAGAAGTCGAGCAGTTCATTCTCGAGATGATGGATGACTTGCTGACGCGTCACGCAATCGACTACATCAAGTGGGACATGAACCGCGCCTTCTCGGAACCGGGTGTTCCAAAAGACCAGACGGATCGCCAACAGGAATTATGGAAACGTCACGTCGATGCGTTGTACCGAATCTTTGATGAATTACGTCGCTTGCATCCGACGGTCGACTTCGAAGCCTGTGCAGGTGGTGGCGGACGGATCGACCTTGGAATCCTCTCACGGACGGAACAAGTCTGGACGAGTGATAACACCGATCCACTCGATCGCTTACAAATTCAGCATGACTTCTCGTATGCCTACAATGCGAAGATGATGAGCTGCTGGGTGACGGACGGACCGAACTGGTTAAATGGGCGCAACGTACCACTTGCGACACGCTTCGTCTCCTCGATGCAAGGTACACTCGGCATCGGTGGTAACTTAAGCGAGTGGTCAACGGATGAACTTGCGGAAGCAAAAGGCTGGATCGAGACATACAAAGCGATTCGTCCGACGATTCAACGCGGCATCCAGTACCGCCTCTCTGCTTTTACACAACAGACGCCAAGCGTCATGCAGTATACATCAGAAGAAGAAACGGTCTTGCTCGCGATCGCGTCACTTCGACAATACGGAACACACCAGTATCACTTCAAGCTCAAAGGACTCGACCCAGCAATGCGTTATCAAGTCGAGGACCGGACGTTAAGCGGCGCTTACTTGATGCAGCAAGGCTTGACGTTCTCATACACGACGGACTATGAAGCCCGCTGCTTGCGGATTCAGCCAGTCCACCGTGCGCTCTCACTACTTGAATCAAAGGAGACGATCGTATGACAGACCAGACGTTAGAAGCACAATTTGAACAGCGGTTTGGCTCACCGTCGACGCATCGCTTCTTTGCACCAGGACGGATCAACTTAATCGGTGAACATACGGATTACAATGGCGGTCACGTCTTTCCATGTGCGTTGACGTTCGGGACGCATGCGATCGCACGAAAACGAGACGATCAACGCTTCCGCTTCTACTCACTGAATTTCGAGCAAGACGGCATCATCGAAGTCGCACTCGACGAACTTGCGTATGACGCGACGCACAGTTGGGCGAACTATGCGAAGGGGATGATTACAGTCTTACAGGAAGCCGGGTACCGAATCGATTCAGGATGTGACATCCTGATTCAAGGTGACATCCCGAATGGAGCTGGTCTTTCATCATCGGCTTCGCTTGAACTCGTCATCGGTGTCTTGCTCGATCGATTATACGGATTAGAGATTCCACGTCTTGATCTCGTCCGGTTCGGTCAACAAGTCGAAAACCGTTATATTGGCGTCAACAGTGGTATCATGGATCAGTTTGCGATCGGTATGGGAAAAGCGGGAGCGGGATTGTTGCTCGATTGTGAGACGCTCGATTATACGTATGCCCCACTCGATTTGACGGGGTATACAATCATCATCATGAATACGAACAAACGCCGTGAATTGGCGGATTCGAAATACAATGAACGCCGGGCGGAATGTGAGACAGCACTCGCTTATCTCAATCAATTCACGCCACGGGAAGCACTCGGACAATGGACGACTTCAGAATTTGCAAAAGTCGCATGGGAAGACGAACGTTTGATGCGTCGCGCCCGCCATGCGATTTCAGAGAATGAACGAACGCTTCAGGCACTAGCAGCACTCGAAGCGGGAGAACTGACGACGTTCGGTCAGTTGATGAACGCTTCACACGTCTCGTTACGGGAAGATTATGAAGTGACAGGGATTGAACTCGATACACTCGTCGAAGCGGCTTGGGAACAACCGGGCGTGCTCGGCGCACGGATGACAGGTGCTGGTTTTGGGGGCTGTGCGATTGCAATCGTCGAAGACGAGGCAGTCGACGCCTTCAAACAAGCTGTCGGCGAACATTATGAAGCACGGATCGGTTACCCGGCGACGTTCTATACGGCGACGGTCGGTGACGGAGCACGTGAAATCGAACGGGAGGTCATCTAAATGGCAACGTTAGTCGTAGGTGGAGCCGGCTATATCGGCTCCCATGCCGTCTATCAATTGATTGATGCCGGAAAGGATGTCGTCGTCATCGACCATCTGCAGTCCGGACATCGTGAAGCGGTCCATCCGCAAGCACGTCTATATGAAGGAGACATACGCGATCGTGCTTTTCTCGATCGCGTCTTTACGGAAGAGACGATTGAACAAGTCGTCCATTTCGCTGCCTTTTCACTCGTCGGCGAGTCGATGACGGAACCATTACGTTACTTTGATAACAACGTTTACGGGACACAAGTGTTGCTCGAAGCGATGACTGCTCATGACATCAAACAAATCGTCTTCTCTTCGACGGCAGCGACATACGGTGAACAGGAACAAATGCCGATTCTCGAAACAGCGGAAACACGTCCAACGAATGCCTATGGTGAGACGAAGTTGATGATGGAGAAGATGATGCGATGGTCTGAACAAGCGTATGGCTTACGTTACGTCGCGTTACGTTACTTTAATGTCGCCGGTGCACGGGCAACCGGAGAGATCGGGGAAGACCATACACCAGAAACACATTTGATTCCGCTCGTCCTTGAAGTCGCCAACCGACAACGGGCAGAAATTTCGATTTATGGCGATGATTATCCAACGCCGGATGGCACGTGCATTCGTGATTACATCCATGTTGAAGACTTGATCGATGCCCATATACGAGCACTCGATTATTTAGCGAATGGCAACGATAGTACGGTCTTTAACCTCGGTTCAAGCCAAGGGTTTTCCGTGCGAGAAATCATCGAAGCAGCTCGTCGTGTAACTGGACATCCGATTCCAGAACGAATCATCGAACGTCGTGCAGGGGATCCGAGTATCTTGATCGCCGGATCCGCTAAAGCAAAAGAAGTTCTCGGCTGGACACCACAACGTACCGACATCGAAACAATCATCCGTGATGCTTGGAATTGGCATGCGCACAATCCAGAAGGATACCGGACGAGCGTTCGTTAAAGAGAGACAGAATGAGGAGAGTGACGGCGATGAATGAACTCATCCAACAGTTAGTAGCGCAAGCAATCCAGGAACGCTTGATTGAACCGGAAGATGCGATCTACGCCCGGAACCGGATTCTAGCGCGGGTCGGTCAAGCCGATTTTGAAGAACAGGCAGACGTACCATCTCGCCCAATTCCAGATATTTTGGATGACATGATCGAAGTGTTGATCGCAAGCGGACAGTTGCCGGCGCGTCTTGAAGACAAAGAACAGTTCGCAGCAGATGTGATGGATATCTTCGTCGCCCGTCCATCTGACGTGACGGCGGTATTCCGTCGTCTGTACGCTGAATCACCTATTGCTGCGACGGATTATTTTTACCAACTGAGCCAAGCAAGTAACTACATTCAAACGAAACGGATTGCTAAAAATAAACGTTATCAAGCGGAGACAGCTTACGGAACGATCGATGTCACGATCAACTTATCGAAGCCGGAAAAAGATCCGCGTGAAATCGCGGCAGCCCGGACGGAGGCACCGACGACGTCGAACTATCCGACCTGCCTGTTATGTGTTGAAAACGTCGGCTACGCGGGTCGTGCGAATCATCCAGCCCGTGCGAATCACCGAATCGTTCCGCTGACACTGATGGAAGAACCATGGGCACTACAATACTCACCGTATGTCTACTACAACGAACATAGCATCATTTTGTCGCAGGAACATCGTGACATGGTCATCAATCGGGATGCGTTTGCACGTCTGCTCGCCTTCGTCGAACAATTCCCACATTACTTTGCTGGTTCGAACGCCGACCTGCCGATCGTCGGTGGATCGATCTTGACGCATGATCATTATCAGGGCGGTCGCTATACGTTTGCGATGGACCGGGCAAACGCTTTAACATCCTTTACGTTCCCGGATCAGCCGACAGTCACTGGTGAAACCTTACACTGGCCACTGAGTGTGTTGCGTCTGAAAAGTACAGATGCGTCGGCACTACTCGATGCTGCGACGACCGTCTATGAGACGTGGTTGACGTATACGGATGAGAGTCAAGAGATCCAGTCACACACAGGTGAGACGCGACACAATACGGTGACGCCGATTGCTCGTCAGCGTGATGGACAATTCGAGCTCGATCTCGTCTTACGGAACAACCGGACGTCAGCAGAACATCCGGACGGTATTTTCCATACGCATGCTGATATTCACCATATCAAACGGGAAAATATCGGTTTGATCGAGGTGATGGGACTGGCGGTCTTACCGGCACGTTTGCTCCAAGAGTTGCAACAGGTTGAACGATTCATCACAGGTGAAATCGACGAAGTGGCAGTTGCTCATGCTGACTGGGCAGAGGAACTAAAACAAGCGTATGACGGTCAAGATGTCACGATGTACGTCGAACAAGCAGTCGCCGCGAAATTCGTACGTGGTCTCGAGGACTGTGGCGTCTTTAAGCAGACGGAAGACGGTCAGGCAGCGTTCGGACGATTCATTCAACTCGTGACGCGCCAACCGGTGGAGGAACAACGATGACACGACTACTTGAGAAAGAGTTGATCCGCCATACGTTACGCCAGGAAGGCATCGAAGTGACACTCTGGAACTACGGCGGCATCATCCAAGATATCCGGACGATCGATCGGGATGGTCATTTAGAGAGTGTTGTCCTTGGCCTCGAGACGGTGGAAGATTATCAACAGCACTCGCCTTACTTCGGGGCAATCGTCGGACGCGTCGCTGGTCGAATCGGACAGGCGCGCTTCGAAGTAGCGGGAGACGTCTATCCGCTCGTCGCAAACGACGGTGCGAATCATCTACATGGTGGGATTCACGGATTCGATCAAGCGTGGTTCGATGTCATTGAAGCGACGGATAGATTGTTCCACTTGCGCTTGAACAGTCCAGACGGAGAAGAAGGTTATCCGGGAACGGTCACGCTCGACGTGTATTATCGCCTAGACGATACGACACTGACGCTTGAGATGACGGCTGTAACGGATCAAACGACACCCCTCAATCTGACGAATCATACGTACTTCAACTTATCGGGAAATGCGAAGCGGGATGTGTTGGATCACGTCTTGACGTTACCAAGTGACTACTACTTACCCGTCCAGCCAGATGGCTTGCCGACGGGCGAACAACGGGATGTCTCCGGAACCCCGTTTGATTTCCGTAACGGTCAGTCGATTCGTGACGGGATTACGCTGGAACATCCCGAGACGATTGCTGTCGGAAACGGCTACGATCATCCATTCGTCTTGCGGGCTGACACACTCCGACTTGAAGATCCGGTATCCGGTCGCTTCGTCGACGTGACAACAAATCAGCCAGCAGTCGTGCTCTATACCGGAACGCAACTGCTGACCGATTATACGGTTCATGGGGTTTCGGCTCGGCCATCGCTTGGCTTATGCCTTGAAACGCAAGTTCATCCGAATGCAGTCCATGAATCTGATTTTCCATCAATCCTGTTGTCACCCGGTGAGGCGTATCACTGGAAAACAGCTTATCGCTTTGGTGTAATATCTTGATTGATTCGAAGAAGCCCCGCTTTCCGTGTCCGGTTGGATAGGAAATTGGGGCTTTTTGTGTATAGAAGGAGATCGGGAAGAAAAGTGCGAAAGGTGATACTAAATCATAATTTAAGGAGGGATTTCCATGCAGTATGCCGCTACTCCTTGTCTCGTTTTTTCGGGACAAGCCAAGCAGGCGATTGCTTACTACGAAAACATATTTGCGATGACACGTCGCCGTCTCGTAATGGACGAAACAGGAGACACCGTCTATCACGCACAGTTATCAAACGGAGCGTTCGAATTGATGCTCTGGGACGAGAGTGATGCACCGGAGATCTCTCCTTCACTCCATCTGTTGTTGACTTTTACGTCGCTTGAAGAGCTCGAGCAAGTGTATCTGCGATTAACGACAGATGGTCAAATCGTCACACCTCTTGCTGTAGCAGACTTTGGAGGTTGGTATGCGCAAGTCCGCGATCCGTTCGGGATTCTTTTTGCTCTATCTTTCAGCGAAGAGGGACGAGAATCAGAGGCGTTGCTCGAGCGCGAGTAGCGTCCGCTTCATATTCAGACCGCCATGATAGCCGAGAAGATCGCCTTTTTTGCCAATGATCCGGTGACACGGAATCGCGAGCAGTAATCGATTTTTTCCGATTGCCGTGCCAATCGCGCGAGTCGCGTTCGGTCGAAAGAGACGTTCCGCGATATCAGAGTAGGTGGCGGTTTGACCGTACGGTACCGCGCGTAAAGCATTCCAGACTTCAAGCTGGAACGGGGTACCGACAGGCGCAAGCGGAAAGGACAGTGTCGTCGACTGCTGATTCAGATAAGCGAGTAGCTGCTCCGTATACGGAGCAAGCGCGGTGTCAGAAGCAATCCGATCGGCTCGGGGGAAGTGTTTTCGCGACCAGTCGTCGAATAGATCCTCCGGTTCATCCCAAGCGCCGACATAACAGAGACCATCTGCTGTAGCGGCGACCGGAAACGTATGCGTATTCCAGTGCAAACGAGTGAAGTACAGTTCCATGACATGTTTTCCTTTCTACACGAAATGAAGTGACGAATCCAAAAGAGGTGCTTCTGACGCAGAGGCACCTCTTTTAGATTACGCGCGCGAACCGACCTGTTGACGGGGTGGCAGGTGGATCGATTGACCGAATAAGGATTCTATCGATTCCGTCAGGACTTCGCCTCGACTCGGATGAGCCATGACAGGGAAGAGAAGATCCTCCCGTTTCGCTGCCAGTTCCAGTGCTTGTGTAAATTGTCCGACGAGACGATGGGCATCGTCCCCGATCATATGAATACCAAGGATTAGTGATGTTTGCTCGTCAGCGATGACCTTAACGAACCCACTGCCACCTTCAATCGTCGTCGCTCCGTTTGCATTCAGTGGGAACTGTCCGGTTTGGAGCGTGTGTCCGGCTTCACTCGCTTCTTGTTCTGTCATCCCAACCGAAGCAATCGGTGGGAAAGTCCGTAGAACCGTTGGGTAGTAAGGTGTCGTCAGATCGACGTCTTGACCAGACAAGTGAGCTGCCGTCCGTTTCGCTTCGTGAATCGCACGAATGGCGAGCTGGGGACCCGGTGTCACGTCACCAATCGCGTAAATATGCGCTTGATTCGTTCGTCCATATGCGTCAACTGGAATCATTCCGTCTTCTGCAAGCGTCACACCGATCCGTTCGAGACCGAGTGTCAAACTGTTCGGGATCCGGGAAAGGGACTGGAACAGATAGGCACCCTGATAGGCGACTTCTTCTCCGTTTTTCATGACGGTAACGGTCGCGTCTGATGAAGCCTCGATACGTGTCACGACATCCGATACGAGACGGATTTTTTGTTTTTTGAATGTCCGCTTCAGTTCCTTTTCAAGGCTTGGTTCGAGTGATAAGTGATCCGCGAACAACGTCACCTCTGTCCCAAGTGCATGGAAACAAGCAGCAGCTTCGAGTGCTAACGTGTCGGATCCAATGATCAATAAGCTCTCTGGTCGCTGCTCGAGTTGATAAAGCTGCTCGGCATTCAAACGGCACGATTCCTCGTGCTGGATACTGTGACTGCCGGTCGCAATGATGACGTCCCGGAACCGGTACGTATCGAACTGATGTCCCGACTCGACGCCGATCCGGTCTTCTGACAGGAAGGAGGCTGCACCAGAGATATGCTCAATCTGGTTCGCCTGACAGAGGGCGACCACTCCCTGACGTAATTGCTGCACGACTCGATTCCGGTAAGCATTCATTTTACTGAAATCATGGACAGCAGGGACCGTGAATCCAAGGTCTTCAAGATGCGGCATGCGTAACATCTCTTCTGCCGTATGCGCGTAGACCTTGGACGGGATACAGCCTCGGTTTAAACACAGTCCACCGAGTTCATCTTGTTCGATCAAGGTGACGTTTCGACCGCCTTGTGCTGCGCGGATCGCTGCCGTGTAACCTGCGGGACCTCCACCGATGATCAGGAGATCCCGTTCTTGTGTAAGTTCGCCAACAACCATGTTAGATCAACTCCAAAAGTAGGGTAGTCGGATGTTCAATCAGTGACACGAAGCGGTTCGTAAAGGCAACAGCCGTTGCCCCGTCCGCGACACGATGATCAAACGACATCGACAAATTCATCATCGAGCGGACGACGATTTGATCGTCTTCATCGACACAGGCTCGTTTTTTCGTCTTATGGAAGGCAATCAGTGCCGTTTCCGGATAATTGATGATCGGTGTTGCTCCCGTACTGCCGAGCGGACCCACATTGCTCATCGTGAATGTACTTGGTTTTAAATCTGCTGCGCGTAAGGCACCGTTTTGAGCACGTTGTTGCAAGGCGACCAATTGTTCATGCAGTTCCGTCAGCGAGAGCTGATCGGCATGACGGATGACAGGAACCATCAACCCGTCCGGTGTCTCTGTTGCCATGCCAAAGTGGAAATCCTGCTCTAATCGAATACATTCATTCGCTTCATCGAGTTTGGCATGAAAGACAGGATACTCTTTTAAGGCAACGATCAAGGCTTTGATGAAGAAAGCATTGATGTTGATGTTTCGTCCAGCGGCTTTCCATTCGGCACGTAAAGCGAGCAAACGTGTCATGTCAACTTCCTCGAAGTGGGTGACGTGTGGAATCGTATACAGCGACTGGGTCATCTTTTTCGCGATCTGCTTGCGAATGCCGCGGAACGGAATCGTTTCCGGTGATGCCTCTTGGTACGTAACCTCTTCAAGGATTGGTACAGCTGTCTCTTGTGGAGCAGTAGCAGCCTGGACGAAGCGAAGCACATCGTCCTCCGAGACTCGACCTGACGGATCGGAAGCCGTTACAGCTTCGATATCAATCCCGTGATCACGGGCGATTTTTCGCGTATATGGTGTCGCAAGGACACGTTTTGTTGGAGATGCTTGAACAGGTGGGACTGCGACAGGTACTGATTCAGGTACGCGCGACGCTTCAGGTGCTACAGTGACTGGCATATCAGAAGCGTTGCTTGCTTCGATATGCAACAACGTCGTACCGACTTGCACCGTCTGACCGACCGGGATGATGATTTCCTTGACGATTCCGGAAACGGGAGCCGGTAGTTCGGCGACCATCTTATCAGTCGCGACCTCAACGACCGGTTGATCCGTCGTGACATGGTCTCCGACTTGGACGAGGTAATGGGCGATCTCACCTTCTGTCATCCCTTCACCGACATCATGTAATTTAACTTCGATCATGGCATTCAGCTCCTTAAAACTCGACCGTACGCTGAATCGTCGCAAGGACACGTTCTGGCGTCGGAATGTAATGGTCTTCGAGGGCGAACAGCGGGACCGGAACATCAAAACCGGTCACGCGGGCAATCGGTGCCCGTAAATAAAGGAACGCCGTATCATTAATCAACGTCACGAGATCATTACCGAGACCACCCATTGCTGCGGCTTCATGGACGATGACGGCACGACCCGTCTTTTGAACGGAAGCAGCAATCGTTTCCCGGTCAAGTGGATAAAGCGTCCGTAAGTCGAGGACTTCGCAAGAAATTCCGCGTTCCTGAGCAGCCGTTGCTGCCTTTTGGGATACTTGAACCATTGCTCCCCAGGCGATCAACGTTACGTCCGTCCCTTCGCTGACGCAGCGCGCTTTTCCGATTTCAACGGTATACGATTCGCTCGGTACGACTTCCTTGAATGAACGGTAACTGCGCATCGACTCAAGGAACAAAACGGGATCTGGATCTTCAATCGCAGCAATCAATAATCCTTTTGCATCGTATGGTGTCGCTGGACAAACGACCTTAAGACCAGGCATCGATGTAAAGAGTGCTTCTGTACTGTCGGAGTGAATTTCCGGTGCCCGAATACCGGCACCATAAGGCGCACGAATGACCATCGGCACACTGTACCGTCCCATCGTCCGCATCCGAATACGGGAGACGTGAGTCATGATTTGTTCATAGGCAGGGTAGATGAAGCCGAGAAATTGAATCTCGACGATCGGTTTAAAGCCATTGATGGCAAGTCCGATCGACGTACCGACGATGCCAGCTTCACTGAGCGGTGTATCGACAACCCGGTCTTCCCCGAACTCTTCTTGTAAGCCGTCCGTTGCCCGGAAAACGCCACCATTTTTTCCGACATCTTCTCCAAGGACGAGCGTCGTCTCATCCTCTGTCAGTTTCGTTCGTAAGGCATCTGTGACAGCTTGGACGAGTGTCATCTCCGTTTGACGATTGATTGGTGTTGCCATCTCATTTCCCCCTTGCTAGCAGATACGCTTCTTTTTGTTGCTGGACATCAACCGGCAAGGTCGCGTACGTATGGTCGAACAGGTCATTGACGTCTGGCGCCTTGAATTGCTCCATCGCAGTTACTGCCGCTTCAACTTCTGCCTGATGCCGTTCCTGTAGCTGTTGCATCCATGTTTCGTCGAAGTAGCCTTGGTGTTTTAAGAACTGTTCGAGTCGATCAAGTGGATCGACCCGGTCACGTGAACGAGCTTGATCGCGGTATTTCGTTGGATCATCAGCTGTCGTATGGGCACCAAACCGCCACGTGACGGCTTCGATCAATGTTGGTCCGCCGCCAGATCGGGCACGCGCAACGGCTGCTTGCATCGTGAAATAGACGGCAAACGCATCGTTCCCGTCGATCCGGACGCTCGGCATCCCGTAGGCGATCGCTTTTTGGGCGATCGTTTCGGAATGCATCTGTTTTTCGATCGGAACAGAGATCGCGAATTGATTGTTTTGGTTGAACAGAATGACCGGTGCTTGGAAGACACTGGCGAAGTTCATCCCTTCGTGGAAGTCGCCTTCAGAAGTCGCCCCGTCACCAAAGTAAGCGACCGCGACGTTCGTCGTTCCTTTTCGTTTTTCCGCCCATGCGGCGCCGACAGCATGCGGAATTTGCGTCGCAATCGGCACGGCAGGAGGGAAGATGTGTTTCTCAGATGGCACGCAACCTTCGACACGACCGTTCCAGTAAAGAAGGGTCCGAACCATGTCGGCACCGAACGTCAACGTCGCACCGTGATCTCGGTACGTCGGGAATAACCAGTCCTGATCGGACAACGCCAGTGCACTACCGACTTGCGCTGCTTCTTGTCCTTCGAACGGTGCATAAGTGCCGAGGCGCCCTTGGCGTTGTAAGTTGATCGCTTTTCGGTCAAACGTCCGGATTCGGTGCATCTGTTCATACAGGGTGAGGGCGAGCTCTTTTGTCAAATCGTGTTCTTTTGATGCGTCGATGATACGACCTTCTTCATCGATGATGCGTTGAATCGGAAAATGTTGCTCCATGTCAGCCCCTCCTTCAGTGGTTACGGATATCCCATTTTGGTTTTGTCGTATTCGTAAAGATGTTGTTGTGTTTTGCTCGGATTTGCATCCGTTTTTCACACATTCGGTTCGCGGCTTCGACCGTCGTGATGTTCTCTGCTTGCGACTCCTTGAAGACTTCGAGTACTGCGTCATAGATGTGACGTGTCTTCAGGAGGACCCGTTCGTGATTTGCTCCGTACAGTTCGTCCGCGACTTGGATCAATCCGCCACCATTGACGATATAGTCCGGTGCATACAAGATGCCGCGGTCCATCAAGACGTGAGCGAGCTGTTCATCCGCAAGCTGATTGTTCGCCGAACCGCAGATGGCTTTGCACGGTAAGAGGGCGATGTTTTGAGCGTGAATGACACCACCGTACGCACATGGAACGAAAACATCAGCATCCGTCAGATGAATTTCGTGAGGTGAGACGACGCGAACTGTCCCGGGTGCCATTTCGGCTTGAGTTACGATTGCTGCGAGTGCGGCTTCATTGACGTCTGAAACATAAATCGTCGCACCGGCGAATAACAGTTGCTCTGCGACCTTGAAGCCTACTTTGCCAAGTCCTTGGATCGCGTAAGTCGCACGACTCAAATCGTCTGAACCGAATAACGTCTCGATCGTCGCCCGAAGTCCATAGACGACACCTTCAGCCGTCGGGATCGATGAATCCCCGCTACCACCAAAGGCTTCTGGAATGCCAACGATGCGTGATGTCTCCCGACTAGCGTGAACGAAATCATCCATCGTCGTGCCCATATCCGTTCCGGTGTAAAAACGTCCACCAAGCGAATCGACAAAGCGACCGAAGGCACGGAAAAGCTCCGGTGATTTATCCGTTGCTGGATTGCCGATGATGACGGCTTTACCACCACCGAAATCAACGTCAGCGGCAGCACATTTATACGTCATGCCGCGCGACAGGCGGAGGACATCGTCAAGTGCTTCATCGACAGAAGCGTAAGGCGCCATACGACATCCACCGAGAGCGGGACCGAGCGTCGTATCGTGAATGGCGATGATCGCTTGTAAGCCTGATACCGGATCGTTGCAAAAGACGACTTGTTCGTGACCCGCGATTTTTTCCATGATCGAGAGCGTTGGATTCGTAGATGGGTTTAACGTGTTCATAGTAGAGTCCTCCTCTATCAAATATAAGTAAGCGCTTTCATTTTGTTGAAACATTATTTTGTAATTTTTCTTGAATTCGGCTTTTTTCCAAAATGAATTGTGTGACTTCCCCTGTACCGATGATCGTGTGTCCATCCCGGACTTCGATGTCGGCGTCAACACGACGTGCCGTGAGGCGTGTTACTGTAGCGGTCACGATTAATCGTGCGCCTTCTGCTGCCATCCCGAGATGCTTCAACGAAACCGCACCCCCGACGCCTTCTTCGTCTGTCTCTAAGTAGGGCAGAATGAGTTGACGTGCTGCCCATTCCATATGGTAGACCATCGAAACGGTGGAGTATGCCGGATGAACCAATTGACCTTCGAACCGTGCAAACATATCTTGCGAGACGACCGCTTGAATCTCTGCTGTATCCCCGACAGCTAAACCTGGTTTCATCGTGATCCCCCTTCACTACAACGAATCCTCATTCAATCAAGTGGTCTTACCAAAAATAGTATAACACTTGTCACACGATATTTTATCAACCCGTTACAAAATGAGCAAATCATTTCAGAAATATTTTCCAAAAAAAGACTCTCGATTATGAAAATCAGCTTTATAAGCCAATTTATTTACTGACAAAGTGCGTTGAAGTGATAAAGTAAGAATCGTTTGGGAGCATTTAACAAAACAAGATTGACAACATTGTGAACGTATCGTACGTTAAACATATAACTAAAAACAAACGACCGTTTAATTATTGTATACATGATGAGGAGGTGCAGGTATGTACGATCAACATCAGGAAACAATGGATGCGCAAATGCGGGAGCAGCTACAGATGGAGCGATTACGTCAAACGATGGCGCACGTCACACGCGTCCCGTTCTATCAAGAACGTCTGCAGACACTGCGGATGACAGCAAATGACTTTCAAACGATCGAGGATTTGCGGAAGTTTCCCTTCACACGCAAACAAGATTTACGCGATCATTATCCGTTCGGGCTATTCGCCGTCGAACGGGAACAGGTCACCCGGATTCACGCCTCGTCTGGAACGAGCGGTAAACCGACCGTCGTCGGGTACACGCAAGAAGATTTAGACGACTGGGCAGGTGCCGTGGCGCGCAGCTTAGTCTTAGCCGGTGGTTCGTCAGCTGACTTATTGCACAATGCATACGGCTACGGACTGTTCACAGGGGGACTCGGGCTTCACGCAGGGGCAGAAAAACTAGGCATGACGATCTTGCCGATTTCCGGCGGCAATACGGATCGCCAAATCACGTTGATTGAGGATTTTCGACCGGATGGCATCTGTGGGACACCTTCTTATATCTTACGACTAGCAGAACGCATGATCGAACGAGGCATCGACCCACGAAAGACAAGCATGCGTTACGGCATCTTCGGAGCTGAACCATGGTCGGAAGAGATGCGTCAGACACTCGAACAAACCTTTAATCTACAGGCATTCGATATTTATGGACTCAGTGAAATCATGGGACCAGGTGTCGCGATGGAGTGTCAGGAGCAGGCAGGTCTGCATATCATGGATGACTTATTCATTACGGAAGTCGTCGATCCCGTTACGGGGGAACCGGTACCAGATGGTATGGTCGGGGAACTCGTTTTTACAAGCTTAAAAAAGAAAGCGCTTCCAATAATTCGCTACCGGACGGGTGACTTAGCATCGATCACGCATGAGGCGTGTGCCTGTGGTCGGACGACGACACGAATGTCACGAGTCAAAGGTCGGACGGACGACATGCTGATCATCCGAGGCGTTAATGTCTTCCCATCTGAAATTGAACGCGTCTTACTCCAACAGCCGGACGTGACGCCGCATTATCAAATCCATCTTGTGCGCAAAGCCGGACTCGATGCCGTTGAGCTACATATCGAATTCGAAAACATCTCGGAGCGACAAATGCGTTCGATATGTGACGCCATCAAATCGGAATGTCTCATTTCCATTGATCTCGTCTGTCACCCGCATCAAGGGTTACCACGATCAGAAGGGAAAGCCGTTCGGATCGTTGATCGACGCTCGACATCACTCGTCTGATTCAAAGGAGGAACTAGCATGTATGATGCAACACAACTGTTCGAACCCGTACAACTGACGGAAGAAGAAAAATTAGCACGCTTCAAGGAACGGATTGAGCAAGGTGAAAAGATTGAAGCTGATGACTGGATGCCTGCTTTTTACCGGGATACGCTAATCAAATTGATTTCGATGCACGGTATCAGTGAAATCATGGGTGCGCTTCCGGAAAAAGAATGGGTTCCAAAAGCACCATCGCTTCGCCGGAAGCTTGGCATCATGGCAAAGGTCCAGGATGAGATGGGACACGGGCAACTGTTGCTTCGTGTCGTCGAGGATTTGATGAAGCCATATGGCAAGACACGCGGGGATTTGATGGACGATTTATTCACCGGACGATTGAAGTTCCATAACGTCTTCCACATGCCGACACGGTCATGGGCTGATGCCGGGATGATCGGTTGGCTCGTCGATGGGGCGGCAATCATCACGCAGACGAACATGCTCGGTGCTTCGTACGGACCGTACGCGCGTGCCTTGCAACGAATCTGTGCAGAGGAAGTCTTCCACGCGCAACACGGAGAGTCGATCATCATGGCACTCGCAGAAGGAACACCGGAACAGCGGGCGATGATTCAGGAATCACTGGACGAGTGGTGGGAATCCTTGTTGATGTTCTTTGGACCAGCCTCGAAAGAGACGACCGGGACATCAAAACAGGACGTGACGATCGCCTATAAGATTCGGACGAAAACGAACGAAGAGCTCCGGCAAAACTTCTTTACGAAGTACGTGCCACGGATTCGTTCTCTTGGACTCGTTATTCCGGATCCGACGTTACGTTTTGATGAAGAGACCGGGCAATGGGAATATGCACAACCAGACTGGACGAAATTCAAGACGATCATCCAAGGGGGAGGACCACGTTCGAAGGAGCGACTGGAACTGCGCCGGACATCTTATGAAAATAACGCCTGGGTACGGGATGCACTCGCTGAAACGAAGGCATGAGAGGGGAAAGCACGATGAACGAGACGTTTTATCATGAATTCGAAGTCTTTAGCAAACGGACGCCGAACGCGGCGTTCACCCATCAATTCAGCTTGCTCGCTCCGAACAAGGAGATGGCACTGTTGATGGCGCAAGAAAACTTCATGCGCCGGGAACCGGTCGTCGACATTTGGGTCGTCAAACGCGAAGATATCCGTGGTTTATCACCCGATGAGAAGCAGATGCTCCAACGCCTCGATAATAAGGACTACCGGACGACGAAAGGGTACGGCTACTTGAAGAAAAAATGGCGTCATTACGAGCAACAGATGCTCGATGAAAAAGAGATCATGTCTTGGCAAGGAGGCGATTCCAAATGACAGAACAAGAACGGACGGCACTCGCCTCCTTACTCTATCAACTCGCGGATGATGATTTCCTTTACGCGTATCGTGGTTCGGAATGGCTCGGACTCGCACCGCATATCGAAGAGGACGTCGCTTCGTCTTCGATTGCGCAAGACTCGATGGGACACGCAGCGATGTATTACCAACTCCTCGAAGAACTCGGCGAAGGAAATGCTGATGCATTAGCTCATGTCCGACTGGCGCATGAACGAAAGAATTCGATTCTCGTCGAACGTGTCAACGGACCTGGCTACTACATGGAGAAGCCTGAATATGACTGGGCATTCGCCGTCGTACGGAACTATTGCTACACGGTCGCGAAAAAGATCCGGATTGATGCTTTGAAGTCGAGCAGTTACGAGCCACTCGCTACGGCTGCCGTCAAGATCAACATGGAATTGTACTATCATTTGCTGCACTGGCAAACATGGTTCACCCAGCTTTATCAATCGACGGAGACGGCGCGGCAGAAGATGGATGCAGCCCTAGAAAAAGTCCTTTATGACTTCGGTGACATGTTCGATTATGGCGAACACGGTCAATTGATCGAAGAGATGCGGTTGATCGAAGGGCAAGGGATTTTACTCGATCGTTGGTATCAGACGATCACACCGTTACTCGTCGAATTGAACGTGACGCTTCCAGAAATGCAGATGACGCGTAACGGGCGGGACGGCGATCACACGGAAGATTTGAATGACGCGCTTTCAACGCTCGGAGAAGTTTACTTGATCGATCAGACAGCGACGTGGTGAAAGGAGAGGGAAGCATGACGACGACACTCCATCATGCGATCCGAGAAGCCCTGAACGGGGTGAAGGATCCGGAAATTGATAGCGTCAGTATTTTAGATCTTGGCATGGTCGAGACGATGGACGCGGAAGCGACGGAGCATGGTTACCTAGTGCGCGTCACGCTTCTCCCGACGTTTCTCGGTTGCCCGGCGCTTGAAATCATCAAAAAAAATACCGAATCCGCCTTGCAGGTGATTCCGAACGTCGAACAGGTCGACGTCCAGTTTCGGTTTGATCCACCGTGGACATCAGACCGGATCACGGAACAAGGCATGCAAGGATTAAAGGCATTCGGCATTGCCCCCCCACGGTTTGAACAAGGGAAGTGGGAGATCGACTGTCCGTATTGTGGATCGACGTATGTGACGATGGAAAACTTATTCGGACCAACGGCATGTCGGAGTATTCTCTACTGTAAATCGTGTAAAAATCCATTTGAGGCGATGAAACCCGTCTCTACTCTCATGTGAAGGAAGGTAATCAATATGGCAAAATTAATCGCACTTTACAAACATCCGGAAAACAAGGAAGCATTCGATCAGCACTACTTTGAGGTCCATGGTCCATTGACAGCAAAAATTCCAGGACTGCAAGAAATGAACGTCACAAAAATCGTCGGCTCACCAATGGGCGGAGACGGAAAGTATTACTTGATGTGCGAGATGGTCTATGAAAGTCAGGAAGCGATGCAAGCAGGTATGCGTTCGCTCGAAGGAAAAGCATCCGGGAAAGACTTGATGAGCTTTGCAGGGGATCTCGTCACATTGATGATTGGTGAAGATGTCCATGCCGACACAACAGTACGTTAAGACGGAAATGGTCGATCGGATCGGTCGGATTCGACTCGACCGGACGGCACGATACAATGCGCTGAACCGGACGATGGTCCGGGAAATCGTCGAGGCGATGGAGGCGTTTGACCGCGACGATCGGGTGACGGTCATCGTCTTGACGGGAAACGGAAAATCGTTTTCAGCAGGTGCCGATATCGAGGAGATGCTCGAAGCGACACCGATTTCGATGGAACTCCTCGATCCGTTCGCGGACTGGGACCGGATCAGCCGAATCAAAAAGCCAATCATCGCAGGTGTCCACGGCTTCGTCCTTGGCGGCGGCTTCGAACTGGCACTCGCTTGTGATTTAATCTACGCCGATCCGGAGACGCAGTTCGGATTCCCGGAAGTCGGACTCGGCGTCATGCCGGGAGCAGGCGGAACGCAGCGTTTGACGAAATGTATCGGTCGGACGCGGGCGCTCGAGTGGCTCTTCACCGGTGACCGGATGAAGGCAGAGGAAGCGGAACGACTCGGTATCATCAACCGGGTGACGGCTGACGTCGAAGCGACGGTGCTGGCGATGGCAGAGCGGTTATCGAACCAACCGAGTATGGCGTTACGATTGATCAAGGATGCGGCAAACAAAGCTGTCGATTTATCGTTACAGGATGGGATGGAGCACGAACGCCGTAACTTCTATCTCTTGTTCGCGACAGCCGATCAAACAGAAGGCATGCAAGCATTTCTCGAAAAACGATCACCGATTTTCAATCAACAGGAACAGGAGTGAATACAATGTCGACAGTACATGAAAAAACACTTGAAATGAAACGGTCCGTCTATCACTTGCTCATCAACGGCGAACAAGTTGAGGGCGCAACAGGCGAGACGTTCAAAACATATAATCCGGCAACGGGCGAAGTGATTGCGGATGTCGCAAAAGCATCGAAGGAAGACGCCGATCGTGCCGTTCAAGCGGCACGCGATGCGTTTGATCACGGAAAGTGGAAGATGTGGCCGGTCGGACGTCGGGCACAAATCTTGAATAAGATTGCGAGCATCATGCGTTCCCGTTTCAACGAAATCGTCGAACTGGAGATTCTTGATACGGGGAAATCACTGGCTGCGGCGCAAGGGCAAGTCACGCAAGCGATTGAAGACTTCGAGTTCTATGCAGGTGCGATCGTCGGTCACCGCGGTGTCGTCAATAACGTACCGGGACAATTCCATAACTACACTGAAAAGGAAGCGGTCGGTGTCTGTGCGCAAATCATTCCGTGGAACTATCCGTTGATGATGGCAGCTTGGAAAGTCGCACCAGCAATTGCGGTCGGTTGTTCGGTCGTCGTCAAACCAGCGACATTGACACCGTTGACAGCCATCATTCTCGGTGAGATTTGTCTAGAGGCTGGTGTACCAGCAGGTGTCGTCAACGTCATCCCGGGATCTGGACGCGAGATCGGCAACCATCTCGTCGAACATCCTCACGTCGATAAAGTCGCCTTCACGGGCTCGACTCCAGTCGGAAAAGACATCATGGGACGTGCGTCGGAGACGCTAAAACGAGTCACACTTGAACTCGGTGGAAAATCACCGAACATCGTTTTTGAAGATGCAGACGTAACGGCAGCCGTTGATGGTTCGTTGTTCGGGATCTTCTATAACAGCGGTCAATCGTGTGAAGCGCGCTCGCGCCTGTATGTCCACGAGGAGATCTACGAAGCATTCATGGAACAGTTCGTCGCGAAGACAAAACAACTCGTCCTCGGTAACCCATTCGATAAAGGAACACACGTTGGAGCGATCATTGACCAACAACAAGTCGATGTCATCGATGGATATGTCCAGTCGGCGAAAGCGGACGGTGCAACGATCGTCACAGGCGGTCACGCTTCAGCACCAGAAGGATACGAAAAAGGATTCTGGTACGCACCGACGATCATCACCAACGTCACGCACGAGATGAAAGCGGTCAATGAAGAAATCTTCGGACCGGTCGTCGTCGTCATGCCGTTCAAAGATGAAAAAGAAGCGATTCGTTTAGCAAACGATACGTCGTTCGGACTCGGGTCAGCCGTTTGGACGAAAGACGGCGCGAAAGCGACACGTGTCGCCAATCAAATCAAAGCCGGGATCGTCATGGTCAACTGTCCGTTCTCTGCTTTCCCGGGTACACCGTTTGGTGGCTATAAACAATCGGGCTTCGGTCGTGAACTCTGTATCGAAACACTTGATCTGTACACAGAAACGAAGAGTATCTTGTCGTATTACGGCAGTCGTCCACTCAATCCGTTCGGACTATAAGCAAGAGGGAAGGCTGGAGTTCCGTCGGGAAGTCCAGCCTTTTTTAACAGCACAGGGGATAAGGGGGAAATTAGATGGTAGAACAAATCGTCGTCGTCGGATCCGGCGTCATGGGACGTGGCATTGCGTATGTTGCCGCACACCGCGGATTTCAGGTGACACTCGTTGATATCAAAGAAGCGTATGTTGAAAGTGCGTATCAAGAACTCGAACGTATCGCAGAGAAAGGCATCACGCGAGGCAAGATGTCCGCGAACGAGGTCGAGGGACTATTCGATCGGCTGAGTCTGTCGACGGATTTGGCAACGGCAGCGAAACAAGCGGATCTCATCATTGAAGCGGTACCGGAACAACTGAGCATCAAACAGCAAGTCTTTGAAACGTTAGAAGCACATGCACGACCGGACTGTTATTTTGCGACGAACACGTCAACGATGAGTCCGACGGAAATCGCGTCCTTTACGAACCGCGCGGACCGGGTCATGGCGATGCATTTCTTCAATCCGGTCCATCTGATGCCACTGATCGAGCTCGTTCGTGGTCTTGAAACGTCGGATGAGACGGTCGCAGCTCTTGAGCAGGTGGCGCGTCAGATGCAGAAGGAAACGGTCGTCATCCGTGAGTTTCCGGGGTTCGTGACTTCGCGGATCAGTGCGCTCGTCGGAAACGAAGCGTTCTACATGTTACAAGAAGGACTCGGAACACCAGAAGAGATCGATAAAGCGATCAAACTCGGCTTAAACTATCCGATGGGACCATTCGAACTCGGGGACTTGGTCGGACTCGATACTCGACTCCATAACTTAAAGTATCTGCATGAGAAGCTCGGCGAAAAATACCGTCCGGCACCACTACTCGAACAGTATGTCAAAGCGGGTCGACTCGGTCGTAAAACAGGTCGTGGCGTCTATGACTATACGAATCGTGAGGTGACATCATGAGACGTGTCGCTATCATCGATGCCGTTCGGACACCGATCGGTCGCTATAACGGCGCGTTGCGTCAGGTTCGTCCAGATGACTTAGGAGCACGTGTCATCGAAGCATTGCTTGAACGTAATCCACAAGTCGATCCGAAGACGATCGAGGAAGTCATTTTCGGCAATGCGAATCAGGCGGGAGAAGACAATCGTAACGTCGCCCGGATGTCTGGACTACTAGCTGGTCTACCGGTCGAAGTCGCCGGTACGACGATCAATCGCTTATGTGGATCAGGACTCGATGCTGTCATCGCGGCAGCGCGGGGAATTGCCTTAGGTGAAGGCGATATCTATATCGCTGGTGGAACGGAAAGCATGACGCGTGCACCATTCGTTCTCGCGAAGCCGGATCAAGCCAACCCACGTGGCAATCAGACGATGTACGATACGACGATTGGTTGGCGTTTCGTAAATGATCGTTTAGCAGATCAATACGGAACGGATTCGATGCCGGAAACAGCTGAGAACGTCGCCCGTCAGTACGGCATCTCGCGCGAAGCACAGGATGACTTTGCGTTTGAGAGCCAGCAACGCGCAAAACAAGCGATCGAGGCAAATCGCTTTACTGAGGAACTAGTTGCGGTCACGCAGACGGACCGGAAAGGTAACGTCAGCGTCTTCGACCGCGATGAACATCCCCGTCCTGAGACGACGCGTGAGAAACTGTCGACGCTTCGTCCGTTATTCCCGAACGGTACCGTGACAGCGGGAAATGCATCTGGCGTCAACGACGGTGCGTCGGCGCTGTTATTGATGAGTGAAGAAAAAGCGAAGGCACTCGGTTTGACACCTCTCGGGTATTATCGAGCGAGTGCGACAGCAGGGGTCGAACCTGCCATCATGGGCATTGGACCGATCGACGCGACAAAAAAAGTCCTCCGGCGGGCAGGGTTGACGGTCGAACAGCTCGATCAGATCGAGTTAAACGAAGCCTTTGCGGCTCAAAGTCTTGCTTGTATCGAAGTACTCGGTCTACCGACAGAAAAAGTCAACGTCAATGGCGGAGCGATCGCCTTCGGTCATCCACTGGGTGCGAGTGGTGCTCGGATTTTGACGACATTATTGCATGAGATGCGCCGGACGAACCGGACGTATGGTCTTGCGACGATGTGTGTCGGAGTCGGACAAGGGATTGCCCTCGTCGTCGATCGGGAGGGACTCATATGATTCACTTAGAACGAGAAGGCTATATCGCGATCGTCCGGATTGATCGCCCGGAACGCTTAAACTGTCTCGATTACCCGACGCTTGTCGCCTTGCAGGAACAAGTCGATGCGTTGTCGGTCGACTCGGAAGCGCGGGTCGTCCTGTTCACCGGAACCGGTAAAGCTTTCAGTGCAGGCGCCGATTTAAAAGAACGCGTGCAGTTGAATGAAGAAGAAGTCCGGCGCAATGTCCTCGCGATTCGCAACGTCTTCACGTCGATCGCACAATTACCCCAACCGACAATCGCTGCCGTCAATGGGCACGCGCTCGGTGGTGGCTTTGAATGGATCCTTGCCTGTGATTTCCGCTTTCTCGTCGAGGATGCCCTCGTCGGGTTGACGGAGACTAGCTTCGGAATCATTCCTGGGGCTGGCGGAACACAACGCTTGCCGCGATTGATTGGGGAGACACGGGCGAAGGAATTGATCTTCACAGCGAAAAAAATCGATGCGATGACGGCAGAACGTTACGGACTCACGACCGCTGTCGTCGCCCGGGAAGCGTTGATGACGACGTGTCTTGAGTTTGCCCATCAAATGTTACAAAACGGTCCCATCGCCTTGCGTCAAGCGAAGCGAGCGATTGATCAAGGGCGGGATGTCTCGCTCGAACGAGGACTACAGCTCGAAACGGAAGCCTATGAAGTCGTCATCCCGACCGCAGATCGTCAGGAAGCGCTACAAGCCTTCGCTGAAAAACGGGCACCACGCTTTGAAGGAAGATGAGGATGGTCGACGTTTGAAATAACCCGTATACTAACGATACACACTATGAACGACTGAAGAGAGAGTGAATACCATGAGTGCGAACACCCAATCAATGATTTTTACGATTTACGGCGACTATATCCGGCATTACGGCAATCACATCTGGGTCGGGAGTTTAATTCGACTCGTCAAAGAGTTCGGACATAACGAACAAGCCGTTCGGGTCGCGGTATCCCGAATGGTTAAACAAGGCTGGCTCGTCTCTGAGAAGCAAGGAAGTAAAAGTTTCTATTCGTTGACGCCACGTGGAGTGGAGCGAATGGAGGAAGCCGCGCGCCGGATCTATAAATCAACACCGCACGACTGGGACGGGAAGTGGCGGACGCTGATGTACACGATTCCCGAGGATAAGCGACAAATTCGCGACGAGCTTCGTAAAGAACTGACGTGGAGTGGGTTTGGCAACTTATCGAACGGGGTCTGGATTTCACCGAACCCGCTTGAAAAAGAGGCGGAACGATTGATTGAAGCATATGAAATCGAAGAGTATGTCGATTTCTTTGTCGGTGAATACCATGGTCCAAAACAGGACCAATCCCTCGTCGAGCGTGCGTTTCCGCTAGAGGAATTGCAGGAACGTTACGAGACGTTCATCACGGATTATAGCCGGCAATACATCGTCCATCAGAGTCAGCTCCAACTCGGAGAAATGACGGATGAACAGTGTTTCGTCGAACGGACGATGCTCGTGCATGAGTACCGGAAGTTCCTTTTCACGGATCCGGGATTACCGCAGGAACTGTTACCAGATGCTTGGAGCGGACACCATGCGGCGCTCTTGTTCGAACAGTATTACCGATTGCTCGCACAGCCAGCGAGTCGGTTCTTCGAATCAATCTTTGAAGAGACGCACGATGTGTCACAACGCAGTGCTTCGTACGACGCAGCGGAACACCCGCTGTTTGCGGAGCGATAAGAACAATACATGAAAGAGCGGGACGGATCAGTTGATCCGCCCCGCATTCGTGTCATTCAGATGTATTCTGTTCAGCTGATTCTGCGAGGATGTTTCGGAAGGCATATCCTTTATCGACGTAAGAATCAATCGACTCCTGAATCATCGCGAGATCTGCTTCTGTTAGTTCACGCACGACTTTACCGGGTGAGCCGATGATCAGCGAACGGGGTGGGAAAACTTTTCCCGACGGAATCAACGTATTCGCCCCGATGATGCATTCTTCACCGATGTCTGCGTGATCAAGAACGGTTGCACCCATTCCGACGATCGAACGACGTCCGATTTTGCAACCGTGTAAAATCGCGTTATGTCCGACCGTCACTTCATCTTCAATGACGACGGGTGCCCCTTCATAGAGATGAATCGTCGCGTTGTCCTGGATACTGCATCGTTTCCCAATCGTAATCGGTCCTTCGTCACCGCGTAAGACAGCGTTGAACCAGACGGTAGACTCGGAACCGATCGTCACGTCTCCGATCAGATAAGCACCAGGAGCGATGAATACATCGGAGGCGACGTTCGGATGAATCGATTGATACGGAATTTTCATAACAGAATGACCTCGTTTCTATAATAAGATGAATTACTATTCATTCCATGTCAGTATAGCATGTGCGTGAAGGCGAGAACGGAGGGAAGACATGTTTCCGATTTGTGAGATCTTTAAAATTCGGTATCCTTTGATCCAAGGAGGAATGGGTAACATTAGTCATGCGGCACTCACGGCAGCGGTGTCGAATGCCGGAGGACTCGGAACGCTCGGGTGCGGGACATTGTCGGTCGATGAAGTGGCGTCGCGGATCCACGAGACACGAATGCTGACGGATCAACCATTTGCCTTGAATATCGCGATTCGGGTGTCTCCCTATACGGAAGCACTGATTGATCTCGCGATTGCAGAAAAGGTCCCGGTCGTCTCCTTGTCGGCCGGAAACCCGGCTCCGTACATAGAGCGACTTCAAGCTGCCGGCATCAAAACTATCGCCGTCGTCGCCTCGGTCAAACAGGCGTTAAAGGCAGAACAGGCAGGTGCTGATGTACTCGTAGCGGAGGGAGTTGAAGCGGCAGGCATCAATTCGCCGCTCGAGTTAACGACGCTGACCTTGATTCCGCAGCTCGTCGACCGGGTCAACCTTCCCGTCCTTGCAGCGGGTGGAATCGGTGACGGTCGTGGACTGGCAGCTGTTCTGTTACTTGGTGCGGCTGGCGCCCAACTCGGAACACGGTTGATCGCGACGGAAGAGGCGAAGGTTCATTCGGCATACAAGGCGCACTTAATGGAGGCGACCGATACCGATACACGCATCATCGGACGTTCCGTCGGATTCGTCCGACGTGTCCTTGATGGTCCTTACGTCGAACGACTCACAGCAGAGACACCTGCTGCTTTTCTCGATCAGACGAATGAGTCGTATCATATCAGAGGTGCTCTTGAGGGCGATGAGGAGAAAGGGTATGTCAACGCTGGACTGGTTGCGGGATTGATTCATGACGTGCCGACTGTTGCGGAGTTGTTTACGCGCATGATGACGGAAGCAGAGGAACAGCTGAAACAAACGACGACTCGTTTTACGACATGAGCATATAGTGAGGGACCCGTGATTCCACTTGTGGACAGCGGGTTTTTTCATGTTTTTTTGAAAATGGGACATTTGTCCTTTTCAAGTAGGGCACGAGTAAGGTCTACTCTAGTGTAGAGATTAAAGGAGGAGATGACGTGCAAGGAGTCGTGTTTGCTTTGATGAGCGGTCTGTTCATCGCCCTGCAAGGCATATTCAATGCGCGCCTTGCGACAGGCGTCGGACCGTGGTTGTCCGTATTGATCGTCCACTTTGTGGGTTTGATGGGTTGTTTAGTCATTTACAGTTTCGTACGAGACCGGAAAATCGGTGGCTTCCGTCAGTTACCGTGGATTTATGCGAGCGGTGGTTTGATTGGCGTGCTAGTCGTTGTAACGGAACTCACAGCAATCCAAAAACTCGGGATGACATGGGCGATGTGTCTATTACTCGTCGCACAGATTCTATGTGCCTTTCTGATTGATTTAAAAGGATGGTTCGGTGTCTTAAAAAAACAAGGAAATCGTGGTCAGTGGGTTGGTGTGGGTCTCATGCTTGCGGGAGTTGCGATTTTCTCACTTGTCTAAAGGGGGGAATGAACATGGAAACCGTCATTCAACAGTATGGACTGGATACGATTTTGACGGAAGAGACGCGCGCTTGGTTGCGTCAAGAAACCTTCCAAAAAGGAGAACTCCTCTGTACGACAGGGGCATCGATTGACCGGATGTACTTCATCGTCGCAGGCAAGGTCAAGATTTCTGCTGCCTCGTCAGAAGGGAAACAACGGATTCTGCGATTCAAGACACCTCTGACGGTGATTGGTGACGCCGAATTCATCAATGAACGGGAAGTGTTGAATACGGTCGAAGCGGTGACCGACGTCGAGGTGTTGAGCGTGCCATATGCGATTTTACGCGAGCACAATACGACGAACGTCTTTCTGCAATTCCTATTACGGACGATCACAGCAAAATGGTATGCCGACTCGAAATCAGCGTCGCACCATGTGTTGTATACCGTCGAGGAGCGATTTGCGGGATATTTGTTGTCGATTGCTTCTGAAGCCAGTGACAGTTTATTTTATCAGGAGATGCGGACGTCGAACTTACATGACGTCGCTGACTGGCTTGGAACGAGTTATCGTCATCTCAACCGTATCATCACGAAATTATGTGAAGAAGAGATTCTCGTTCGACGACGCGGGAAAATCATCATCGTCGATCTGGAGCGGATTCGCGAGAAGGCGAACGGTAACAGCTATGAGTAAGGAGGAACGAACATGGTAATGGGCATCGTGTGTGCCGTGTTGGCAGGGATGTTGATCAGTTTACAGACGGTACTGAATGCTCGGATGAGTGACGCGTTCGGTGCATGGGCGACAACGACGCTGGTCTTCTTCGTCGGTTTCGTCGGAGCAAGTGTCACCTATGTCCTGTTTCGTGGTGGAACGATTGGGCAAATCCAAAACGTATCGCCGCTCTATTGGTTCGGCGGACTCGTCGGTGTTGGTGTCGTCTTTTGTGTCATGCGTGGAATTCAGTTGCTTGGTCCATCCGTCGCGATTTCTGTCGTTCTGATTTCGCAGTTAAGCTTTGCTCTCGCTGTCGATACGTTCGGTTGGTTCGGTTTACCACAAATTGATTTATCGTTCGGTCAGCTCATCGGTCTCGCCGTCATGGTATGCGGGATCTTTGTCTTGAAGCGGTATCAAGTCGTAGCACCAGAAGAGAAGGCGAAGGATCAGGTAGAACGTGTTTCATAATAATCGAATGCAGAATGAGGACAGTGGAATTTCAATCCACTGTCTTTTTTGACTAGTCTTCTACTTGAATAATACGTTTTCTGAAATAGAGTGAGAAAACAAGGATAAGAAGACCACTGTACAACATGATCGTCGTGATCGAAACGTGAAACGACAGTAAAAACGAGAGGAGCGCGTAAGATAATGGAACGAGACCGTTTGACGCTGCGTTGACGACACTCATGACACGTCCCATCGTCTGTTCCGCACACTGAGACTGGATGAACGTAATGAAGCGAATATTGATGATCGAAGAAAGGACACCAAGTGATAAAAGGATGATCAGGTACAACAACATCTGCTGGGCTTGGCTAAGCAGGAAGAGAAGCAGACCTAAGGCACCAATCAATCGGACCGATGAGGTAAGCTTAATTTCTTTCATCTGCGCAAAACCACTCCAGAGCGCCCCTCCGAGCATTCCCATTTGATAAGCCCCTTGCATATAACTTAAATCCATCGCACTTCCCTGAAGCACATCATGAACGAGTAGTGGAATTCCGAGTAAGAGTGGTCCAAAGAAAAAGAAATTGACACAGATGATAAGAAAAAGTGTCTGCTTGAGTTGCTGAAAGTGAAAGACGTAATGCAGCCCTTCTTTTAGTTCGAAGAGCGCTGAATGCTGAAGCGATCGCTTGATCTTAGATTCACGAATACCATACGTGAAAAGAAGTGTCAGACAGAGTGTCCCGAAAATCACAAGAAAGACGTACGAGTAAGAGGAATAGCTGAGGATGACTCCACCAAGAATCGGACCTGAAAAAAGGGCGATTTGATTAGATGTCTGAATCAGTGAATTGGCTTTAGTGAGCTGTTCTTTCGGAACGAGTGTAGGCAGTAAGGAAGCATTCGCCGGCGAAAAAAATGCATCCACACTACCAAACAGCAAGGCGAATCCTAAAATCGTCAGCAACGTAAGCTGATCGGCATGAAGTAAAACGAGAAGACAAAGAATGAAACTGATCCGTAGACCGCTCGAGATACGCATGATCGTTGAACGTTTATAGCGATCGGATAAGACGCCACCGAATAACATGAGAAAAATACGGGGTAACAAGGTAGCCATGAGGACGAATCCAAGATAGGATGCTTGGTTTAACGTATGGATGACATACCATTGTTCAACAAACAGATACATCGATAACGAAAGGGCAGAGCACATACCGGACCCCCATAAAAATAAAAAGGATCGATTTTTAAACAGCGAGTGTTGCATATCCATTTCAACAGGTAGCATGGGGCACCTCCGATTTAAACCTCGTCATTCTCAAACAGTGGTTCATCAATTGCTAAAGCAGTCGTCATGATGTAAAAGTGCTTTTGATCTTTTTCGTCAGGTGGAGACTGTGTGAACTCGTCTAATAAAGCACGATATTTTGTAGCAAACCGTTGAAAGTCGGCTTCAGACATCGTTAGTTCCTTTTGAAGCGATAAGCTCATCCAGTCCTCGACGTTCGAAGATACGGGAGCAAAAGCAGCTGTCGGAGCCGTAAGGACGCGTGTCTTTGCCCGGTCGAGTACCTCAAGATACGACTGCCGAGTCGCCTCTTTTGTCTCGACGAAGTTCAGAAGGTGATCAGCAGGAATGTATCCTCGGGCAATCGCTTGGTAATATTTCAACAAGTTGCCGCCCTGTTCTTCTGTCCGGACGAGGCGAATTAAGTCATGCTTTTCAAGTTCCCGTACATGATAAAGGACCTTCGCGCGGGATAACGTCAGCAAGTGGGCTAACTGATGCACCGTATGCGGTTTTTCGACGAGAAACATAAGAATTTTTGTTCGTAATGGATCACTGATCACCTTCAATTGTTCATAGCTGCTCAGTATATGAATCGCTTTTTGTTCCATCCAATCATCTCCTTTTTAACTGGTTAATTTTTGTTAACCGTAAAACAAAAGGCTTCATTTGTAAACGATTACAAATTTATGCAAGGGTGACGCAAAGGACAAAGCAGTTGGTTTACATACAAAAAACTGACTCCAATGACATCTCGGTCATCCTCCACTTTCTACTGGAAAGTAGGGGAAGAACGAGATGCTTGAAATCAGTCTCAGCTACTGTGTATGGTTCGAGGTGATTAGACCGTCGTCGTATCTTTCCATTCTTGCTCGATGAAGGCATCGCGACCAGAAGCAGCACGATCTTTTTTATAGTGTTCTGGATTTTTCTTATGGAAGTCTTGATGGTACTCTTCCGCCGGATAAAACTCAGAAGCGGCATCGATCCGCGTCACGATCGGTTGTTTGAAACGATTGCTTGCAGCAAGAGCGTCACGAGAAGCGATCGCTGCTTCATGCTGAGCATCCGTATGATAGAAGATTGCTGGTGCGTACTGCGTGCCGCGATCTTGGAACTGACCGTCTGCATCCGTCGGATCCGTTTGTGGCCAGTAGAGTTCGAGCAGACGCTCGTACGGGAACAGACTCGGATCAAACGTGATTTGAACGACTTCGAGATGTCCTGTCGTTCCTGTTTTAACTTGCTCGTATGTCGGGTGATCGACGTGTCCACCCATGTAACCTGATACGATTCCCTCGATTCCTGGTAATTCTTCAAACGGTGTCACCATACACCAAAAACATCCACCTGCAAATGTTGCTTTTTCCATCCGTATCTTCCTCTCCGTGGGAAATTCCCATTGTATGTCTGACAGCGAGAAAAACGAAAACGACTCCTTCGCTTGGTTGCAAAAGGAGTCGCCGCTTTTTATCAACCAAAGCTTTCGCTTTGCTGGTCGTAGCACCTTGCTATGCGCAGGTTGCTGGGACGTCATCGATCCAGATCTCTCGGTCCACTCTTGATAAGGGTATATGAAGTTGATGTCATTCGTTATCATTGTTGTGATGATACCATTCACAAAGAAAAAAAGTCAATCCTTAGGTTTCAAGGCACGTAAAACGGTCGCTCCGAGTGTTTTCGCACCAACCAACAACGCCTGTTCGTTGATCTCGTACTGCGGATGATGTTGCGGATGATTGACGCGACCGTCCGTATATCCGGAGCCGGTGAAGAAATAACTACCCGGTACGTGCGTTAAGTAATGTGCGAAGTCATCCGCCGCCATCATCGGTGTGAGTGACCGGACAGATGCTTCCGGTAAGAAAGAAGCGGCTTCCTGAACGAGTTTTGTCTCGTCCGGATGATTCCAAAGCGCCGGGTAACCCGTCGTGAAGTCAATCGAATAGGTGGCACCGATGCCGGCACACGTTGTTTTGGCGATAAGGTCGACTTCTTGTCGGAGCTGATGTCGTAGTGTCTCGTTGAACGTCCGAATCTCCCCGACGATGCGTGCTTCACCTGTGACGATGTTCGGAGCCGTTCCCGCATGGAAGGACCCGATCGCAAGGACAGCGGGTTCGAACGGATCGACCCGTCGACTGACAAGGTGTTGGAGGTTACAGACCAGTTGTGCACCGGCGACAAGCGCATCTTTTGTTTTGTGCGGTGCCTGGGCATGCCCGCCTTGACCGTGAACGATGATTTCGAATTCATCGATCGCGCATAATGTATGTCCTTCTCGAAAACCGATCGTACCGACCGGTAAATCATTTTCGAGATGTGTCTCGAAGATCGCATCGACGCCTTCGAGGACACCGGCTTCAATCATTTGGATCGCGCCACCGGGAAAGACCTCTTCACCATGCTGGTGGATGATTCGAATCGTTCCTTGCAATTGATCCCGTAATGGATAGAGTGTAGCAGCAAGGGCCATCACCATCGCCGTATGCCCATCGTGTCCACATGCATGCATGACACCAGGGTGAATCGACCGGAAAGCGAGTGTCGTCTCTTCTTGAAGCGGTAAGGCATCAAAATCTGCACGAACAGCAATCGTCGGACCAGGTTGTTTGCCTTCGATCGTCGCGACGACACCACGACCTCCGACGGCTGTTTCGTGAGGGATGCCCTGCTCCGCATAAAAGTTTGCAATCCGTTCTTGTGTGCGGACTTCCTGGAAAGAGAGTTCCGGATGTCGATGAAAATCACGACGTAACGCGATCATCGTGGGTTCGAATTGTTCAAGTGCTTCAAAAAGTTTAGTTTGCATCTTCAGGCTCCTTTGACGTGTGTCTTTTCGTGAAAATGGGTACAGATACAGGTAATCACGAAAGGGGATAATGAAACATGGGAGAAATCGTCGTCAACGCTGTACTTACAATCAAAGCAGGACTTGCGGATCAAGTCTTCCCGATTCTACAAACGGTCTATCATGCCTCACAAAAAGAAGAAGGGTGCTTACGTTATTCCTTACATCAATCGATCGAGGATGAGCATCAATTCATGCTGTATGAAGTGTATCGTGATGAAGAGGCACTTGAAGCGCATATCGCATCCGATCACTATAAAGCCTACCGTGAACAGATCGAGTTATACTTGATGGATCGACAAGTAACGAAATACGTCGAGATGACATTTTAACGTATTGCGATAAGAAGAGACGAACCCGTCGATTTCGACGGATTCGTCTTTTTTGTCTTACATCGATTTAAATCCGAGGAAATGCTCTTGCCAACGCGGTTCGTAAATCGAGTTGATTTGAAGTTGTGAACCGCCTGCATGGATGAAGTGTTCGCTATCGAGCATGATTCCGATATGCGATGGACCATCTGTATAAGTGTTCTGGAAGAAGACGATATCCGAGCGTTTACCGCTTGCAATACTCGTCCGGCGATTCGTAAAGAAAGCACCGTACCAGTAGCCACGAACGTTCGTCCGACCACCGTATTTTCCAGCCTTGTTCGTCGCGTAGTGAATCAAACCGGAACAGTCAAAACCACCGTTCACGGCATCTTGCGAACCCCATGTGTATGGTGTGCCGATATGTTGGACTGCTGCTTGGATCAGCTTTTCACCACGCGTATTATTCTTTTTAACGACCCGTTTATCGGACGTGATCGTCACAGCGGATACAGGAAGATAAACAGGTGTCCAGCCTGACTGGATGACATAGAAGTTTCCGACTCGATGACGCGGATAAACCCGTTTGCCTTGTTCAACGAGTCCGCTGCCTTTTGGACTTGTCGGACTCGCAAAGAACGACGTCGTCTGTTTGACCGTATAGATTTTCGCCCGGTCGATCGCTTTTTGTGTCAGTCCCATATCGGGTTTGCTCGTGCTGATATAAGGGTTGAGGACGTAACCGGTTTGACCATTTGCCAGGCGAACTTGCCAAAAGTCATCATCAATTGATTTTAGACCAATTAATTTCGTCCCTTTCTTCAAATAGGCAGCTGGGCGACTGTAAGCAACGTCGGCAGAGAAGAGTGGCGTCTGGTCCAGATGGACATAAAATGTCGTGCCTTTTTTTGCTTTTGCCGTCGGCTTGTTCAGTCCGATACGACTCGAATCGACGAAACCAAAGGTGTTTTTATATTTGACGCGTGTATAATAACCGCTTTTTCCGTAAATCGAAATCGAGGTCCCTTTTTTTAATGTACCGATTTTTTTACCCGATAGTTTTGCCTGCGAACGAATGACGACATCGTCTTCCGTCACGTAGCGTTGACCAGTGACGTCATACAGATCCGGCTTTTTCGTGACGAGATCCGTCGTCTTGACGTAACCGTAGACCGATCCTTTTTTCAAGCGTGTGTAACTGCCTCTTGTTCCGTAAATCGTTAGCTTATCAGCTCGTTTGACGGAATACATGATTTTGCTCTTCGTCGACGCAGATGTGTAGACGGACAAGTTGCGTTTCGCGTATCGTGTCCCGGTTGATGCATAGACTTTTCCAGTACCGAGATCAGCTGTCTTGACGTAAGCATGAACTCCACGGAAGATGATCCGGCTATAGGCACCGCTTGTGCCATACACCGTCAGCAGCGTATTCGTTTGATGTTGCTTTAAGACAGGACTTGAAGATTTGGCATCCGAATAGATCGGTGTAGCACGCTGAACATAGAGGCGTGCAGTCTTCGGATAGTATTTCAATGTACCAAGATGTGCCGTCAGCACATAGGCATACTCGTCGTTTCGTTTGATTCGTGTAAATGAACCCTCGATGCCGTACGTTTGAAGCGAAGTATTCACAGGAAGCGATTGTACGACTTTTCCTTTCGTAGTCGCAGTAGCATAGACCGTCGTCTGCTGTTGGACGTAACGTAGCCCTGTTTCCGGATGGTTCACGATCTGCGCATCTGCTAAATCAGCCGTCAATATGAAGGCATAACCCGTTTTAGTCGCCACGCGTGTAAAAGTACCCGTCGTACCGAACGTTTCAAACGCTTGATTTTGAACGACGACTGTCTTCGTGCTTGTCGTCTTCGGTTCAACGAAAAGGGAAGTCGCTCGTTTGGCATAACGCAGACCCGTTTCCGGGTAATTTTCGACCTGCGCATCAGCTAAATCAGTTGTCAATACGAAGGCGTAACCCGTTTTAGTGGCCACGCGTGTGAAAGTCCCCGTCGTACCGAACGTTTCGAATGCTTGATTTTGAGTGACAGCTGACTTCGCGCTCGTCGTCTTCGGTTCAACGAAAAGAGAAGTCGTTCGTTTGGCATAACGCTTTCCAACTAATTTCGGAAGTTGCTCGAGTTGTGCCGTCGGTACGTAGACGTATTGTTCGTTCCATTTCAGACGCGTGAACGTGTCGAAAGTGCCGTATGTATCGATTCGCTGATAGGCAGGAAGTGGCGTCACGACGGTGGGATCAAATGGTGAAGCAACTAATGAGAGTGGACTTTTCGACATCAGCGTAGCTTGTTTTTGAAAGACAGGTGCTGTTTGCGTTAACGCGTTTGTTGCGACATACGCAGTACCTTCTTGCCAACTGACACGAGTGAAGTCACCGTCCGTGCCGAGTGTCTTCAATGTCGTTCCTGCTGGTAGTTGTTGAATGATCGTTGTGGAATCAGCCGTTTGTAGCAACGCAGCATCCTCGTTCAAATAAGCTATCCCGGTCGTCTCGGTGACTGTTTGTGTTTCTACCGTCGGTTGAGCAGGTGGCGATTCAGCGAAAGCGGGTGCGGGTAAAACCGAGCTCAACATCAACGTTGCGGCAAGTCCAGCAACATGAGCAGTCCATTTTTTCATCAAGAGGTTCACTCCAATTCTTAAAATTTGTCATTATGGATAGTGTAGCATGCGCTTGTTTAAAAATTGATAAAAATCAAAAAAATAGGAGATTGCCCATAAAAAAACGGTATGCCTCAGCACACCGTTTGAAGTCATATGTTAGTTATCTTCTTCGTGATCCACTTGCCATTCCCAGTCAAGCATGCCGTAAATCAAGGAATCGCGCCAGTGGTCTTCGAGATAGACCGTCTCGCGAAGCTGTCCTTCCTTCGTCATGCCGACTTTTTGGAGGACTCGCTCAGAAGCGACGTTCCGCGGATCACACGTCGCTGTGATTCGGTGCAATTCTAGTTTTTCGAAACCGAATTGGAGAAGGAAAGAGGCAATCGACGTCGCATATCCATTCCCCCATTCATCGGGTGAGAGGACGTATCCGATTTCGGCGATTTTATTTTCAACGTCTGTGATGACGAGTTCACCGGCACCGATGACGACGTCGCTTGGAAACGTCACAGCAAAAACATACCGACGTCTTGGTGTCTCGAGTTCACTTTCGAGTGCATCGTGCAGGAATTGTTTCGTATCCGTCTCGGAATTCGGACCCCATGACTGGAATTGACTGACGATGGGTTGTGATGCATAGGCGTGAACGGCTTCTACATCTTCTGGTGTAAAACGACGAATCCGAAGTTGATCATTGATTTTATAACGCATGCAGCATCCTCCTCTTTCAGATGAAGTCACTTTGATTCTATTTGACAGATGGGGAACGGATTCCTGTTTGACATAGGAAAAAGGGCGTGCTAGGGTGGTTGTATCGAATGGAATAGGGAGTATCCTCTAGGGTTCCGTACGGCTGGACCGAGGGAGGAACATGGACGTTTGTCCATGCAACGGAGGGATAAAAGCCCGGGAGTAAAGCGAATCGTCTCGCTTACTCCCGGGCTTTTTCATTTGAATTTACCTATCAGGAGGCAATTACTATGGCAAAGTATTGGATTGGCATCATCGTCGCAGCGTGTTTTGAAGTCGGCTGGGTCATTGGATTAAAACATGCGGCAACACCACTTGAGTGGGCTGCAACGATCGTCTGTATCATCGTTAGCTTTACCGTGCTAATTAAAGCGAGTAACCATTTACCAGTCGGAACGGTCTATGCTGTCTTCGTCGGTCTCGGAACAGCAGGAACGGTCGTGACGGATATCGTGTTATTCGATCAAGCCGCTTCCGTGATGAAATTAGCATTGATTGCTGTCTTACTCGTCGGCGTCATCGGTCTGAAGTTAGTCAGTGGAGAGGAGAAATCAGCATGAGTTGGATTTATTTAATCATTGCCGGAATCTTTGAGATGTTTGGTGTCGTCTTAATCAATACGTTCAATCAAAATAAGAATGCGAAGAATCTACTGTTGATGGGAACAGGATTCGGACTCAGTTTCCTATTCTTAACGCTTGCAATGAATGGTTTACCGATGGGAACGGCGTATGCGGTATGGACGGGAATCGGAGCAGCGGGCGGTGCGATTCTCAGCATGGTGCTCTATAACGAATCAAAAGACTGGAAACGTCTGGTCTGCATAGGACTCGTCTTAAGTGCGACAATCGGTTTGAAACTTGTCGGCGAATGATCGTTTCATGTCAAACAGATGACGTTTTAATAGAACGCATTTTTTTTGGCATATTTTAACGCAAAAGAGGAAATACTCCTTATAGAAGTCACGCATGACAAATCGTGTTAATAAGGGGAGAACATCCATGAAAACGAAACAATATATCGGAACGTTCTATTCAGAGGAAGAATTGATCTCAAAAATGGACGAATTACACATTCAAGGACATCGGGAGGAAGACTTTTACGTCATCGTCAAGGAAAAGTCGAACATCGCACTCGTCCGTAGTCAGATGGATGCAGAGATCGCGACGACGAAACCGTCTTGGATGGATCGGATTCGTGGGAACAAAGGTCGTGATCAAGAAGTCGATGATCTGTTCGGATCACTTGATCTATCAGATAATGAGATCGAACAACGAAAAACGGAAGTCGAAGGTGGGGGATTCGTTCTTCTGCTTGAAGTCCAAGATATTCAGTTCGATCCACATTTAAATACAGACAATACACATCCTGATGTAAAGGTCCGTTATGGTAGTGGTGAAGAGACGCATACGTCATCAGATGTGAATTCCAACGCACAGCTCGGCTCAGGTAATCCGCTTGATATTGATAAAGATTCGAAAGAAGAACATGCAGAGATTGATCTGCATCGTGCCGGTACCGATAAGATGCCACAAGATGAGCAGGCAATCGATCATTCGAAAAAGCTCGACGGGAACCGGGAACCGGATATCGCGATGCGTCGGGATGACGATTTCCGACGTCCGGAAACAGAACGCGAGGAAAAAGAACATGATGCAACGCAAGACGGTGAAGAACATCGTCAATCGAAACATCAATCAGATGACATCGCCAAGCAAGACCATGGAAATAATTTAGACCGCTAAAATAATAGACTGGAATCACGTTTTAGGGGCACCATCAAAGAAGGTACTTTTCGGATCAAATCCGAAAAGTACCTTCTTTTTGTATAGAGATTAAACGAGAATCGTCTCGTCTTATTTATGATCCGGATTTGATCCTGTACGCACGTTAGCGTTCAATTGATCAATCGCTTGGATATCAACGTCTGA
The DNA here is from genome assembly GCF_001750115.1 of Exiguobacterium sp. U13-1. Lineage (NCBI taxonomy): Bacteria > Bacillati > Bacillota > Bacilli > Caryophanales > Exiguobacterium > Exiguobacterium sp. U13-1. The sequence continues at coordinate 881,899 of NZ_CP015731.1, forward strand.
CAGGCTGAAGTCAAAGACATCGAGATTTTCGCGAATGCGGCTTGGCGTAACGGATTTCGGAATCGCAACGATGTCGTGTTGCAGGTGCCAACGGAGGACGACTTGAGCCGGCGTTTTCTGATGACGATCGGCGATATCGACGATGACCGGATGCGTCAACGCGTCGCGTCCTTTCATCAACGGACTCCAGGCTTCGACGACGATACCGTGCTTACGGCAAAAATCTCGGATTGCTTCTTGGCTGAGGAACGGATGGAGTTCGATCTGATTGACAGCAGGAACAATCGATCCTTCGGCTAAAATCCGTTCCAAGTGAGGAATATGGAAGTTCGAGACACCGATGGCACGCGTCTTTCCTTCTGCATAGAGATGTTCGAGCGCCCGCCATGTCTCGACATAACGATCTTCTTTTGGCATCGGCCAATGAATCAGATACAAATCGACGTAATCAACACCAAGCTTTTGTAGACTCGTCTCGAAAGCGGCAAGTGTTTCTTCGTAGCCGTGATCAGAATTCCAGACTTTCGTCGTCAGAAAGATCTCTTCCCGGGAGATGCCCGAGTCACGAAGGGCGCGACCGACGCCTTCTTCGTTCTCGTAAATCATCGCCGTATCGATTGAACGATACCCAGCGCGGAGTGCTTCGCTGACCGCTTCATATACTTCTTTTTCTGGTACTTTAAAGACACCATATCCGAGTTGGGGCATGCTGATGCCGTTATTTAACGTAATCTGTTGCATCGATTCATCGACTCCTTTGTAGTAAATTCTTCTCTTTTCTAGTGTACGCGCTCCTCTTGTAAAAATCGAATGATTGCCGAAGTGAGTTCTTTTGCGTATACTGAGCGATAACAAATATTAGGAGGCGATTCTGTGATTCGACAAGCTGTTTTACAATACATACATGAGGAACACGCACTGGATCAACTCGAAGAAGTGATAGGCGATCGTTCAGCAGTCCTGATTCATGGACGTCAAGCCTATGAAGCAGCCGCTTTTGCTTTACCAGAATTACCACGTCTTTTATTTGAAGGACATTGTACAGATCAACAGGTGGAAGCTTTCAAACAAGCATGTGCTCCGTACGATGTGATTCTTGCACTCGGAGGTGGGAGTGTCATCGATACGGCAAAACAGGTCGCGTTTCAATTACATCGACCGATTGTCGTCATTCCGACGATTGTCTCGAACTGTGCTCCGTGGACTCCGCTGAGTGTCATGTATAACGAAGAGGGACAGTACATCCGATTTGATACGTTCCCCGTCGTGATTGAAGCGCTTTTACTCGATCATCGGATCATCGCAGCAAGTCCGTATGATTATTTCGTAGCGGGGCTCGTCGATACGCTAGCGAAGTGGTATGAAGCACGTGCCTTGAGCGGATCATCGGCTGAGGATCCCGTCATCGAGATGGCACTCCGGACAGCTGAGCGTTGTAAGGATTTTATCTTGTCGACGACTATAACGGAAACGCGTTTTCGTGAGTATCCTGTTGAAATCCAACATCTCGTCGAAACTGTCATTCCGTTAGCCGGGAGCATTGGCGGTTTTGGTGACGCGGCGACGCGTGGTGCAATCGGACACGCAGTGCATAACGCGTTGTCTCCTCATCCAGAAACGCATGCGTTTTTACATGGGAGTAAGGTCGGTTACGGACTACTTGTTCAGGAAAAGCTACTCGGACATGATGATGATTATGTAGAGTTGCGTGACTATCTTCTTGCACAAGAGCAGCCGACGGCACTCGCAGATTTCGAATTATCGCTCGATGTCGTCGAAACACTTGCTTTACGGACAGCGCAAGAGGAACTATGCCGTCTGTTGCGTCCGATCGTGTCAGCAGAACAACTAGTGGATGCTATCACACGTAACGAGACGGTTTCTGTTTCGACGACTTAACATAAAAATACGCACATGGACCGAATCATCAGACGGTCCATGTGCGTATTTTATTGTGCTTTTGCAAAGCGAGCATAAGGAGCAGGGCGACCGAGTAAGTATCCTTGACCAAGATCAAAGCCGAGTTCGCGGCAAAGATCGAGTTCTTCTTGCCGTTCGATGCCTTCCGCTAAGATTTGAATTCCCATTTCTCGTGTCAGATGACGGGCTTTTCGTAAAAAGGCTTCGTTTTCTGAGTTCGTATCGCAGTGATCGATGAAGGAACGATCAATTTTAATATAATCCGGTTGAAGCAAGGACAACATATCGAGTGTCGAGAAACCAGCGCCGACATCGTCCAGTGCTACTTGAATGCCTTGCTTCTTATACTGTTCGAAGACGTGTTTCAAATGGTTGACGTCTTCAATTTTTTCCGTTTCGACGACTTCGAAGACGAGCCGACTCGGATCGACTTGATAACGTTCGACAATCTCAAACGTATGGCGCAGGCAGTACTCCGGATTATAGATCGTCGAAGGGAGAAAGTTGATGAACGTTTTTGTTGTGCCACCGATATGATGCGTCGCACGGATGGCTTCTTCACGCGCCCGCTGATCAAGACGGGAATGAAGTCCCATCTTCGAGGCCGTCGAAAACAAGACACCAGGCGAGATAGGCGTGTTATCATCTGCTGCTCGCAATAAGGCTTCGTTCGCGACGAGCACGTTGCGCTGGATATCATAAATCGGTTGTAGATGGCTCGTCATGACCCCATGCTGGATGAAATCGATCGCTGACCGATGCTTCAGTTGTTCTAGAAGTGCTGAAGCTAGGATGGGTGCTGTCACGTAACGTGATTGTGTGGCGCGACACGAGACCGGATAATCCGCTACACGTAAGAGTGATGTCAATAACTGTTCGAGCTGTTCGAACGATTGATAGGAATAGATTTCTGGCGTTGGTGATTGGATATGGAGTGCTCCCGCTTCAACAAAACGGATTGATGTCGTACATTCGGCGCAAGGATGCCACATAAAGGGATGTCCACCTCTCAATACATCGAAAAAAGATGTATTTATTAAATTGGTTAAATTCTTTACCCTAAGAGAAAAAGAAATTAAACCTATTCTTCATAATCATTGACCTCATACAAAAAAGAGAAGGGACGACGGACACATTTCCGTACGTTCTCTTCTCTATCGGTTACATTCTTTTATTGTGAAGTGTAAACAAACCAGAAAGCGAGATGCAAGATAGCGGCTATTGGAACGAGCCATTGGAACTTCGCTTTCCGTGTCTTGTGCCGAACTGTGTACATACCAATCCAAGAACCGAGCGCACCACCGAGGAAAGCAATCGTCAATAGTGTCGCTTCGGGTGTTCGGTAAGCATGTTGCCGCGCCCGACGTTTATCCTGCCACATCGAGACAAATCCGATGAGTGTCAGGAGGAGGTAATACCCTAAGATGATCCTCATGAAAAATGACTCCTTTTCTAACGTTCGGCGCCACCACCGCCGGAACTTCCGCCACCACCGCGACTGCCACCATTTCCACCGCCACCACGCATGATCGCGGAGAAGATGTTCAAAATTGCAAAGAAGAACATACCACCGGTGAACTTCATATCGAGGAACAATAAGATCAGTAATCCAGCACCGATCAGAATCTTCGTCCAAAGTGGAAGTCCGTCGTCATTTTGTGTTTTCGGAGGATCCTGTGATTCAAGTGACTGATCCTTTGAAATGACACTGACGACCGCTTTATACGTTTCGGACGCTGCTTTTCCATACTCACCGTTTTCCTTGTAAGGAACCGCATATTGATCGAGGATACGTCCGGCTGTGATGTCTGTCAGAATCCCTTCAAGTTTATAACCGACCTCGATCCGGAATTGGCGATCCTTTTCATTCGGAGCGACGACGACAAGAACACCATTGTCTTTTCCTTCTTGACCGATGCCTTGGCGCCGAAACGTTTCATTGGCGTAAGAGCTTAAATCCTGTCCCTTTAGATCGGGAACCGTCTTGAGGACGACTTGTGCCGTCGTATATTGTTCGAGTTCTTGACCGAGTTGCGCGAGTTCGGCTTCTTCCGAAGGGGTGAGCAGCTGAGCATCATCCTGAATGAAGAACGTTGCTCCCGTTCGTTCTGAAACGGCACTAGCTGTCGGAACGAAGAGGAAGAAGACGAGGAACGCGCTCAATAGAAGTCGCGTCCACCGCCGAATCATTTCGAATCACTGTTAAAGTCGACAGTCGGATTTTCTCGGTCGCTGTCTGAAATCTCGTAATATGGTTTTTTCTCGAATCCGAAGGCGGATGCGTAGAGTGCCGTTGGGAAGCTCCGACGTTTTTTGTTATAAAGCGTCACGGCATCGTTGTAATCCTTGCGAGCGATCCCAAGACGATTTTCTGTTCCTTCCAGCGTGTCCATCAAGGATTGGAATCGTTCGCTTGATTTTAGTTCTGGATAAGTCGTCTGCAAGGCAATCAATCCGCGAAGCGAAGACGTGACTTGTTGGTCGGCTTCAATCCGCTGCTCGGTTGACGCAGCGCGCGCAAGACCAGCTTGAGCTTCAGCGACTTTTCCGTAGACTTTTTCTTCTTGACCTGCGACACCTTTGACGGTTTCGACGAGGTTCGGAATTAAATCCGCACGACGCTTGATCTGGTTATCGACTTGTGACCATTTATTCGATACATCTTCTTCTACATTGACGAGGCTGTTGTATTGTCCGATTGCTAAAAAGGCAATCACGACGACGACAACGACTCCGATGATTAATGGGAGTTTTGATCGACTCCGACTTCTGCGTGCCATATGGCGTTCACTCCTTTAAGTATGTCTCATCCCTATATACCCTTAACCGAGTGAATTAGTTTCAAAAAAATAAAAAACCGTCAGCTAAAATAGCTAACGGTTAGGACTTACATGTAGACGATGACAGCTAATACGGCTGCCAAGACGAGACGATAGATCGCGAACGGAACGAGTTTGATCTTGTTGATCAGCTTCAGGAAGAAGCGAATCGATAAGAGGGCAAACACGAACGACGCAACGAAACCGACGGCATAGAAACCGAAGTCGCCTGGATTAATATTATCCCAGTTCTTAACGAGCGAGAGGAAACTAGCACCGAACATGATCGGTACAGCCATGATGAATGTAAAGTCAGCTGCCGTCCGGTGATTCATCCCGAGGAAGACCCCTCCGGAAATCGTTGAACCGGAGCGGGAGAAGCCAGGCCAAAGGGAAATACATTGGAACAGACCGACGAGTGCTGCTTGGCGATATGTAATCTGATCAAGCGATGTTGTTTTCGGTTCCTTTGGTCCGAGTTTATCGGCTGCGATCATTAAGAGGGCACCGACAGCAAGACCGATGATGACCGTTTCAATCGAGAAGAGGTTCTCATCGATGAAGTCTTCGAATAACAACCCGAGAACCGCAGCTGGTAGAAGACCGATCAAGACGTGACGTAGCTTTAACTTGTGTGTCCCTGATGCGTCGTGTTCTCCTTCGATTTTATATAAACCGATCAGGCTAAAGAGGCGTTTCCAAAAGACGACAATGACCGCAAGAATCGATCCGAGCTGGATGACGATCTTAAAGGTGTTTGCGGAATATTTACCGAGAAATTCCGTTGTTTGTAACCACATGTCATCAACGATGATCATATGACCTGTGGAAGAGACTGGTGCAAATTCCGTCATCCCTTCGACGAAACCGAGCAAGAGCGCTTTTAAAAGTTCAATGATTGTCATGGTAATCTCCTTCTATATGATGTGCTATGTAAAAACATATCATGTTTTATTCTTGTGAGATAGAACTAATTGGAATATCGGGCGCAGGTCTGAGAGACGATTGGATGTGTAAGACGCGTTGTACGATTTAAATTCGTTTGGATAAGATAATACATGGATTTAGATTTCATCGGATAGATCAGGAAATTCGATCATTTCCATTCATACTAAAACAGTATGAAAGAAAAGGAAATCTTTCTGTTAGGACACAAGGTCAGAAAAACTTCAAATCGATTGGTTTCACTGGAATATGCCTGGATCTACAAAAAGAAAAACGAGCAGGAGACGGTATCGTCCACTACTCGTTTTGCAACAGGCTCATCCTAAAGCGACGTCAAGAATCATCATGACAGTAAAACCGACCATCAGACCAAGTGTTGCTAAATCGGATCCGTTCTCTGCTTGTGATTCCGGAATCAATTCTTCGACGACGACGAAAATCATCGCACCAGCGGCGAAGGATAACGCATACGGTAGAAGCGGTTGAACGAAGAAGACGGCAGCCGCTCCAACCATCGCGGCAATCGGTTCGACGATCGCTGACAATTGACCGTAATGAAAGGCGCGCCGGCGCGACATCCCTTCACCGCGTAATGGGATCGATAGGGCAGCTCCCTCCGGCATGTTCTGAATGCCAATACCGAGTGCGAGGGTCAAGGCACCGGCGACGGTCGCCCCGTCCATGTTCAAGGCGGCGGCACCGAAAGCGACACCAATCGCAAGACCTTCGGGAATGTTGTGCAACGTGATCGCAAGAAACAGCAACGTCGTTTTCTTGAGTCCTGTCGAAGGACCTTCCGCTGTCTCGAGTGGTGCGGATAAGTGCAAATGCGGTGTAACGAAGTCGAGGAGACGGACGAAAAATCCACCGGCGAGAAAACCGATGGCGGCAGGAATCCAAGCGATTCCACCATCCTGCTCCGTGAACTCGATCGCAGGAGCAAGCAGCGACCAAAATGATGCGGCAATCATGACGCCAGCAGCAAAACCGAGCATCATGTTCATGACGCGTTTTTCAATCGTCGTAAAGACGAAGACGAGTGCCGCACCAAGTGCGGTTAACCCCCACGTCATCATTCCGGCAAGCAATGCTTGCACGACGACGGGGAGGGAAGTAAACCAATCCAACATGACTATTCCTTCTTTCCGGGCACGATTTAAAGCATCCATCTGTATGAGAGCTTACCCGTTTTCGATCCGGACGATTCGTGTGAAGGGAATTTCAATGACTTCACGTCCGCGCAGAAAGAGAACGGAACGTTCGGGTTCTAGTCGTTCCACGAAACCGACGACCGTCACGTAGCTACTTTCCTTATAATACGTGATTTCAAGTTCGTTTCCTTCTATTAAAGCTTCTTGAAGCAGAAAGTGCCATGATTCTTGCAACTGTTCATCAATTTCAGGCAAGTCGAGCTGATGCATCTGGACATAATATTCCCGCAACAGTTGCAAATGTTCCGGCATGAGAAAAGGAATCCATTTTAAATTTCCTCGATCACGATACGCTGTCATGAAGATCACCTCCTGGATGACCGCCGACGAAACGAAGACGACGTTTGGCGACACTCGTATCAAGAAACGAGACAGCGAGGCGAATCGTCCCTTTTCCATAGCGAAGATTGACAACATCCATTGCTTTTAATAAACGTCGCCGTTTCCAGAGTCGCGTATTATCCTCGAACAAAGACAACTGTAAGGTGCCTTGATCGGCAGTCAAATGTCCCACTGCGACGGATAAAAAACGAACAGGTTCTCCGTCGAGCCAATTCGGTTCGAATAATTGTAAGACGTGACGCAGAATGATTCGTTCATCGGATGTCGGATAAGGCAACCGCACTTGACGGGAGAAACCACTTCGGACGACGTTTCGAGAATAGCGGACGCCGATGTGAACGGTCCAGCCGACTTGATTCGAAAAGCGACAACGTGCGGCAACATCCTGCACGAGTTCATTGAGCACATTCCGAATGCTTTCGAACTGATAATAGTCCTGCATTAAGGTCACACCGTGTCCGATCGTCCGTTGAGGGGCTTTCTCGAACAGATGACGAGGCGCAAGAAGTGTCGGTGACGCGTCAAGACCCCAAGCGTGGTGCCATAGTTCGGCACCGATGACACCGAATCGTTCGTGCAACTCTTCGACAGGGCGCATGGCAAGATCACCGATTGTTTCAATCCCCATCATCTGCAGATGTTGTTCCATACGGTGTCCGACCCCCCACATCTTCCGAATCGGAAAATCATGAAGACGTCGTGCGACGTCGGCATATCCACATCGCGCGATGCCTTCTTTTTTCCCGATTAAATCAAGGGTCAGTTTCGCGATGACGTTATTTGGACCAATCCCGATCCGGACGTGGATGCCGGTCTGTTTCAGGATCGCTTCTTTAATTTTGAGGGCAGCTTGCAGGTCGGAACCAAATAGGCGATCGGTTCCGGTCATGTCAATGAAGCTTTCGTCAATCGAATAGACGCGGATCGCTTCAGGTGGGGCGAATTGGTGCAGGACATCAAGGACACGAATTGACGTCTTCATATAAGCGAGCATGCGTGGTTCGACAAGTTGAATCGTGCGACGAACAGCGTATGGCAATTGCTCGATTTCATATAGTCGACCGGCTGTCTTGATTCCTAGTGCTTTTAAGGCAGGGGTGGCAGCGAGAATGACGGATCCGCTTCGTTTTAAATCGGAGACGACCGCTAGGCGTGTCGTCAAGGGAGGGAGATTGCGATACTGGCATTCACAGCTGGCGTAGAAGGACACACTGTCGACGCAAAAAATCCGTTTATCTTGTGGTAAAACGACGGAAGGAAACATCTGAATCACTCCTTTACATAAAAGAACGTATGTTCTTATTTTGGTTTCCTTGACTATAGCATGGTCTCAAAGTGTCTCAAAATAAAAACTGTTGGAAAAAGGGGAATTCGAACGATTTTCCCTCATATAAAAGAAGTTTGATACACTAAGGGTGAGAAAAAAGGGGGAACCTTCATTGAAAGAGACCAATATCCGTTTACCAGAATTACCGAAAACGCTTCAGCTAGAGACCTTCGATCAAGTCGAAATCGATGACCCGTATCTGAAAGGAGCGCGTTATGAGAAAGAGTCGATGCCAAGTGAACTGACAGAACGTATCGATGCCTATCAAGTGTGTTTTCAAAATGTCTCGTTCGCGAATCTCACCTTTGACCGTGGCTCGTTCGAAGATATCCATTTTGAGCAGTGTGACTTAACGGGATGTCACTTCCAAGAAACTCGTTTTCACCGTGTATCCTTCGTCGGATGCCGGATGACGGGTGTTCAGTTCGAAGATTGTACGCTGGACCATTTGACGATTCAGGAAGGACTTGCGGATTACGCACAGTTCATTCGCAGTACGGTCCGTCACCAACACTGGAGCGAAACGACGATGAAAGAAGCGCAGTTCTTCGAAGTGAAACCGACCCAGTGGAAACTCGAAGCGGTCCGGCTTACCGATAGCCAGTGGATTGAAACACCGTTAAAAGGTCTCGATCTCCGGCAGACGGAACTCTCTGGTATTACGATTGATCCGCGATTTTTACCAGGTGCCGTCATTACGGAAGAGCAAGCAGTCGCCTTTGCTCGCTTGTTAGGTCTTGTCATTCCATAACAAAAAGAAGTCCTGCTTTCGATTTTTACTCGAAAAGCAGGACTTTTTTTTAGTGAAGGTTACTGTTCTTAAAATGACATCGTTTCGCCATCCTCTGGAATCAGGAAATGGGCAGAAAGGTGGAAGGCGGCTAAAAAGTCAGCAATCATATCACGTCGCAAGAGACAGTGGTTGACGGACTCGAGGTGCGAGACGATGATCGTCGCTTCCGCCGCCGCTTCGTGTACGGCAAGGAGATCACGCTGTGACATCGTGATCGGCTCTCCGGTCAAGAACTGGGCGGCGCCACTGTTGACGACGATGATATCGGGTGTATGTTGTTCGATTGCATGCGCGACCTCGTCGCACCAGATCGTATCACCGGCGATATAAAGTGTTGGTTCGTCCGGATGGGTGAGGACGAGCCCAGACACACGTCCCATCCGTTCGCCGATTTCACCGACACCATGCTGTCCACCTGTTCGATGGACCTGGATATCACCGATCGTTACACCGGAATCGAAGGAAGAAACGTTCGTGAAGCCGGCTTCTCGAATGTGCTGCGCGTCTTCTTCTTGCTGCGCATAGAGTGGCAAATGCTTGGGTAGAAGTTGTTTTGCAGCATCATCGAAATGATCGGCATGCAGATGCGTGACGAAGACAGCGTCAGGATCGAGCAGTGTGTTGACATCGACCGGTAAGTCGACGAGTGGATTAGCGACGGCATTTGGTGTTTGACCGAAGGGAGGCAAGCTGCCTTTTTCGCCGAGGAACGGATCAATCAATAAGACTTGATTGGCATACGTGACAACGAGTGTTGCATTACGAATTTGTTGAATATCCATTAGGTTCATCCTCTCTCAATGACTCGGATTAACTATTCCCCGTCTGGCATTCAATGAATCCTATCGCAAGCGTTTCTCCATCGCCATGACGTCGACATATTCACCGTTCAACTGTCCTTGCTCCTTAAACGTTCCGACGATCCGGAACCCGGAGCGGATATAGAGTTTTTGTCCGATTTTATTGAATGGGAAGGTGAAGAGAATGAGTTTATGCATCTGATGATCACGGGCGTGTTGCTCAGCCGTTTCAAGCAAACGTGTGCCAATCCCTTGTCCACGATGAGTCCGGGTGATATAAACCGAAATCTCACCGACGGATGCGTAGACAGGACGCGGATTATACGGATCGAGGGAAATGAAGCCGAGGACACCTGTGTCATCTTCAGCGACATATCCGGCATATCGATCGGTGCGTTCCGCATACCATTGGGTCATGAAGGATAAGTCCTTTTGGTCGGTTTCAAGCGTTGCGATCCGATCTTCAATGCCTTCGTTATAGATGGCAAGAATCGCTGGTAAGTCGTGTTCCGTTACGGGACGAATATGCATGACGCTCACTTCCTCATCGCTTTTCCTTCATTATATCGGTTACGTATCAATGTAGTGATATGTTTGTGCGATAAGAAAAGCACTGATTCCCTTCATATGAAGGAAAACAGCGCTTTTATCGATCTTAAGAGACCGTTGACGTCTCATTCTCGTAAATCGGAACCCAGCCGTCTGTCGTGACGAAGATCCGAACAGCGACGACTTTACGATCGTCTTGAAGCGTAAAGTAGTGGCGTGTGTTAACAGGAACGGAGATTAAATCACCAGGATTGAGTTCGATGTTATAGTAGCCGACTTCTTCGTCTTTGATCGCGAAGACGCCATGACCGCTGACGATGAAACGAACTTCATCATCCGTGTGATGATGTTCTTTCTGGAAGTTGACGAGCAACTCATCAAGGTTCGGTGTCGTATCCGAAAGTGAGATGATATCAGCTGTCTGATACCCACGACGTTCTGATACGTCTTTGATTTCGGGAGCGAACGTATCGAGAATCGTTTGTTTGTCTGCATCCGTCAGTGTGAAGTTCTCAACGAGAGGCGCTGGAAGTTTCGAAACGTCCCACTGTTCGTAAAGAACGCCGCGTGACGCAAGGAAGTCAGCGACTTCCGTTTGATCCGTATACCGTGTGTTTGTTTCTTGGAATAAGACTGTTGCCATGAGATAATTCCTCCTTTTAATGAATGGATTGACGGCATGATTGCAACGTCAACGTGTAATTGAATAAAAACTCGAAGGCTTCGAGGTGTTTCTTTGCTTCAAAGGCGGTCGGTGCCCAGACTGTGATCCCGTGATTGCGGATCAGGACGGCACCACTGTCTGCTGTGACATGCGGTGCAAAAGCAGCGGCAAGTGTCGGGATGTCCGCATGATTTGGAATGATCGGCACCGTGACCGTTGCATCTTCTTCCCACTTACCGAGTGCCTTGATGATTTCCTGTCCGGAAAAGGTGATACTGCCTTGATCGCCATAGAGTTCCGAAATCACATTGTTCGCAATCGTATGGACATGCAGGGAACAACCAGCGTCCGTTCGATTGAACACCTCGACATGGAGCAATGTCTCAGCGGAAGGACGCCCGGATTGCTCACCGATTAATTGACCGGTCGCATCGACATGAACGAAGTCGTCAGGAGTCGTCTGCCGTTTATCTTTTCCGCTTGCCGTCACAAGGAATTCAACCGGAACACCGGACGTCCGAATGGCGAGATTGCCACTCGTACCAGGGAACCAATCGCGCGCCGCAAGCTCTTGTTTGATGGCGCGTAGCTCTTCATACCGTCGCATGAATGTCATGTTGTCACCTCCGTTCGTGTTAAATCATGAACGATATCGTGGAACGTCTCAAACGGTGTATAGGCGATATCGTTTTCTTCACACAACGTGATCAGATAATCACGGGCATAGACACGATCTGCTTGTTTCGCGAGTTCGAAGTCCGTCACCGAGTCGCCGATGACGATGATGATGTCACCGTCTTTACGCAATGTCCGGGCAACGGATGTTTTACAACAGCCGCACCCGTTCGTGCAATGGGCATCGCAGGCGTTTGGCCAATCGATATGGACGAATGGACCACTGAAATCGGCGACGTTACAGTAAATCTGTTCTTGTTCAAGGAATGGCGCTAAGATTGGTTCGACGAAAAAGTCCATTCCACCGCTGACGATCGAAAAATCGATTCCTTGACGACGACTGTACTGAAGTAACTCCGAAAATCCGTCGCGAATAACGGCGCGCTCCAATAAAAAGTCAAGATAAGACGTTTTCCCATCAGATGACAGAAGTGCGAACATTTGCCCGACGCCACTCTGAATCGATAGCGTCCGGTCGAGTACGCCGCGTTTCAACGGTTCGAAGTCACTCGCTGGCGCAAATGCCTGCATGAGTGCGATGATGTTATCCTGCGTCGTCACCGTACCGTCGAAGTCACAAAGAATCCGTACGGTCATGACTTGATCCCCCAAGCGTCGAGGGCGATCCGTAATTCTTCATGACGCGATGCTGCCGCCGATAGGGATTCATTTGCGAGTGCCGCATCGAGTGCCTGACGGAAAGCAATGACACCAGCCGCAGCACCTTGCGGATGACCATGTACGCCGCCGCCGGCGTTGATGACGGAATCGATACCGAAGTCCCGTACGAGTTGAGCGACGAGTCCAGGATGAATACCAGCTGAAGGAACCGGGAAGATCGATTTCGTCTGACCGAGACGGGTCGCTTCGACCGCGATGCCACGAGCGACATCCTTTGGCAAAGCGACATTGCCGTAAGGAGACGGGAATAGCGTCAAGTCTGCTCCAGCAGCACGCGGTAATGTGCCGAGTAAGACAGGAGCTGCGACTCCGTGATTCGGGCTAGCGATCAACGCACCGCTATATGCTGGATGATTGAAGATCGGAACGTTGATTTCCGGATCACTCGCCAGTTCGCGTAAGACGTCGAGTCCGTATGTGAAGGTATTCAGCAAGAATGCGGTCGCTCCAGCATCAATCAATCGCTTGGCTTGATCCTTGAGCGTAAAGACGGGACCACTGAGTGTGATCGCATATAACGCACGTTTACCGGTCCGGTGGAAGTGAGCATCGATGACCTCACGTCCGATTCGTGCCCGGTCAATCGTCGGTGTCAACGGATTGTCGTATAGGATCTCATCGTCTTTGACGAGGTCAATCCCACCAGCGAGTTGTCCTTCGAGTTGATCACGAAGGAACGATAAATCCCGTCCGATGACTCCTTTGAAGATGCTCATTAATAATGGGCGATCTTCGACACCGATCAAGGAGCGGACCCCTTCGATCCCGAATTTCGCACCTGGAAAGTCCGACGTAAATGTATCGGGTAATAGCAATTCCGTTAGTTTGATTTCACCGTCGAGTGAGAGTTTCCCGAAGACGGTCGTCAGAATCGCAGAAAAGTCGCGCGACACGTTATGTTCCGGATAACGAATCGTGATATATCCTTTGCCATCGCGCTCTTCGGTATGTACGACTTCCCCTTTGAACGAGGCGAGTTGTTGTTGTTCGAGATGATTCAGTTCCGTCCAAGAACCGACTGTCAGACCAAGCGCGAGTTGTTCAGCGCGTTGCTCGAGTCGATCACGGGCAGTCAATTGATAAGTAGCAGTGATATAAGCCATGTCTTTCCTCCTTCAACAAAAAAATGGTCTCTCGTCAGTGACAAGAGACCATGAATAATTCGAACGTGGACTCTTATCTGTCAGCTTAGTAGCTGCAAGAATTAGCACCGTGCCAAAAGGTCGGTTGCTGCGACATCGTAGGGCTTGTCCCTCCGTCTGCTCTTGATAAGAATTGGATGAAATTGTGAAATCTAATTGCAATTTTTACATGAGAATCGTCACTTGTCAAATTATTTTTAGAAAATTTATTTTTTTGAAAATACTCTTTCTATATATGGCATGAAAACGATATCGATTTCTGCTTGATTTCGATTTGACAGCGAGGAAGTCGATTGCGTAAGATTCAAATCAATATCACACACGACAACTACATACGACTCTTATCGCGAGTTGGCAGAGGGAATTGGCCCGATGACGCCGCAGCAACCGACCACTAGGCACGGTGCTACATCCAACAGACGTTTCGTCTGAGAGATAAGAGGACGCAGTGACTTTCCTGCGCCTCTTTTCGATGACGAAAAGAGGCGCTTTTTCGTGTATTACATTAGGGGGAAACTGAGATGACATACAAAGCATTCACAGAACAGGACGCGATTGAACGGGTCCGCTCATTAGGACTGATCGGCGACGGAGCCGTCGAAGCAGAAGAGATTGGCGATGGGAATCTTAACCTCGTCTTCCGAATTCGAGAAGGTGAACATCGATTGATTCTAAAACAAGCACTCCCGTACGCAAAAGTCGTCGGTGAGAGCTGGCCATTATCGCTCGAGCGGGCGTGGATTGAGCAATCCGCACTCCGTGAATTCGCCCGGCATGCCGTGCCGTTCGTACCACGTGTTTTTCATGCTAGTCACGAAGAGGCGTATACGGTCATGGAAGATCTTTCACATCTGACGATCGTTCGGACTGGACTGCTCGCGGGTGAACAGTATCCGTTGCTTGCGGAACATATCGGTTCTTATCTCGCTCGGACTTTATTCCATACATCGGACTTTGCGCTTGGTCCGGTTGAAAAGAAACGTGTTGCTCGAACGTACTACAATCCAGATTTGTGCGATATCACAGAAAAACTGATCTTCACAGATCCGTTTCATGACGCGGAGACGAACGAGATTGAAGCCGGACTGGAGGAAGAAGTGGCACGTCTTTGGGCAGACGATGAGTTAAAACGCGAAGTCGCAAAACTCGAAGCACTCTTCATCACGAAAGGGGATGCGTTGCTACACGGCGATCTACATACAGGAAGCATCTTCGCTTCGGCGACGGAAACGAAAGTCATCGATCCAGAATTCGCCTTCTATGGTCCATTCGGATTCGATGTCGGGCAATTCATCGCCCATCTTTTCTTCGCGGCATATCCAGATTACCCTACACGACGTGACGCAAGAATCAAGGACATCGATACGTTCTGGCTGACGTTTGCTTCAACGTTCCGTGCCTTATGGGAACGGGAAGCCGTCGAACCATTCCAGGCATCGGGACTTGTTGATGATGTACTGAGTACGATTTTACAGGATGCCCTTGGCTTTGCCGGTTGCGAATTGATTCGGCGGACGATCGGTCTCGCACCAGTCGCTGATTTAGAATCAATCGATTCAACGACGGAACGCTTAGAGCGAAAACGTCACGCCCTCCGTCTAGGAGCAGCGTTAATCAAACGTCGGACAGAATGCCGGACATTTGATGATTTACGAAACTTTGACGTAACGGAGGAGTTAAGCCGATGAGTGCATTTGTTCAAAGTATCCGTTACGAAGACCGTGTCTTGACGATTCTTGATCAGACACGTCTACCGCAGGAAGAACACTATGAAGTCATTACTGATCTTGCGCAAGCAGTTGAGGCAATCAAACAATTGCGTGTCCGGGGCGCACCTGCGATCAGCCTATTCGGTGGATTCGTACTCGTTCAGGAAGCGTACCGGTTTGAAGCAGAACTGTCGATCTATAAGCAAGCTTTGCTTGAGACATCAGCGACGTTACTCGCGACACGACCGACGGCCGTCAACTTACGAAATGTCCTCGATCAATTGAATCCAATCATTCAAGACGGAACGTCGGTAGAAGAGATCCGTGAACGGTTGGAAAAACGAACAGTCGCCTTATATGACCAGGATGCGCAGACGTCACGTCAAATCGGGATTCATGCGTTGGAGTTGTTCCAGTCAGGCGACCGGATCCTAACGATTTGTAATGCTGGATCGATTGCGACTGCTGCTTACGGAACGGCACTTGCGCCGTTCTATATCGCAAAAGAACGTGGCATTGAATTATCCGTTTTTGCGAGTGAGACGCGACCGTTACTGCAGGGGGCACGGCTGACAACATGGGAGCTGCAACGTGCCGGCATCGATGTCACATTGATCACGGACAACATGGTCGCTCATACGTTGAAAGAAAAACAAATCGACGCGATCATCGTCGGTGCTGACCGGATTACACGAAATGGGGATACAGCGAATAAAATCGGAACATTCCAATTGGCATTGCTCGCGCAAGCCTTCGATATTCCGTTTTACGTCGCGGCACCACTCTCGACGTTCGACTTCTCGCTCGTTTCCGGTGAAGCGATTGAAATCGAAGAGCGTGATCCGCAGGAAGTGACGGCAATCCAAGGTGTCGCGACAGCACCAGCGGGAGTCGCTGTCTTCAACCCAGCGTTTGATGTCACACCACACACATTAATCACGGGCATCATCACGGAACTCGGTGTCATCACGCAACCAAATGAAGAAACGATTGAACAATTAACAGGGCTTCAACCCCTCGGATAAGGAGATATGTCATGAAAAAATTAGCTTACGCCGTCCTAGCACCGGCACTGTTACTAGCGGCTTGTGCGAATGGAGAAGCGACGACGACGAAGGTCGTCAAGGATGTACCAAAAGGGGTTCAATCGGACGTCAAGATCGCCGTCATCCGCAACCTGGCATCGGACGACCATACGAAACAATTCCTTGATGGCGCACGAAGTGAAGGGGAAGCACTCGGCTTTAAAGTCAGCACGTTCATTTCAGAAGGGAACGACGTCAAGTTCAAGGAGCTTGTCGCGCAAGCGATTCAGCAAGATTATGATGGGCTCATCATCTCGCACGGCAAGGAAGACTACGCCTATGACATGATCAAACCGGCGGTCGATAAAGGACTGAAGGTCGTGACGTTCGATACGGTCACGAAGAAAAAAGGAACGGCGCTAAAAGGTGTGACGGAAACGTTCCAAAACGATCATCAACTCGCGAAGCTATCGCTCGATGAAGTGACGAAGGTGACGGACAAAAAGCCGGTCCGTGTCATCAAACTGTGGTTCGGACCAGGTTTTGCCCCACTCGATCGTCGTCAGGAAATCTATAAGACGTACGAAGCAGATGGCAAAATCAAAACGCTTGAGACGGTTGGACCGACAAACTTCCAAGACGTCCAAGGGGATATCGCAACGAAGATGAATGCGATTCTCGCGAAATACCCGAAAGGAAGCATTGATGCGGTTTGGGGAGCATGGGACGAAGTCGCAAAAGGGGCATACAAATCGCTTAAGGATAATAAACGTCAAGAAATTCCGTTGATCTCGATCGATGTCTCGAATCAGGACATCAACTTGATGCGTGAAAAGGGCAGTAACTGGGTCTCGACGAGTGCGGTAGATCCATTCTTGATTGGACAAACGGACATGCGATTACTGGCTAAGAAAATTGCCGGCGAGAAGACGCCGGATAGCTTTGATCTCGACGCAAAACTCGTGGAGCAGAAGGCGTTGAAGCAGGATACGACGATGTACAATCTCGATACGATCATCAAAGGTTGGAGTACGTCGGATAAATTCAATGAGCCGTGGATGGACCGGTTGCGTGACGTCCATAAAAAACAATGACGTCTACCAATCATCACTTGAAGATGACTGGGATTTCATTGGCGTTTCCAGGAGTGCAAGCCTTAAAACAAGTCTCGTTTGAAGTGAAATCCGGTGAAATCCACGCGCTTGTCGGTGCGAATGGTGCCGGTAAGTCGACATTGATGAAAGTCTTATCCGGAGCGGAAACGGCGGACGAAGGAACGATCCGTCTCGACGGGAAGGAGTTGTCCATCACGTCACCGCGTGATGCGAAACAGATTGGGATCGACCTCGTCCAACAAGAGGTCGATGTGGCGCTTGTCCCGTATTTGACGGTCGCTGAGAATATCTGTCTCGATCTGTTGACGGACGGAACGATGACTGGCTTCGTATCCCAGCGCCGTTACATACAGCGTGCCAAGGAAGCGTTAGCGACATTACAGGCGGATATTTCCGTCAAGACACGCGTCGAGGAGTTGCGGCTTGCTGAAAAGCAACTCGTATTGATTGCCCGCGCCCTCGTCCAAGAACGCCGTTTTTTGATTTTGGATGAACCAACGGCACCGCTCAGTCAGGCGGAAACAAGCCATCTCTTTTCAGTCGTGCGTCGTTTAGCCGAACGAGGGCTTGGGATCATCTTCATCTCGCATCGTTTACAGGAACTATATGAGATTTGCGACTCCATCTCGGTCATGCGCGACGGTCAACTCATCTCGCGACATCTTTTGACAGACATCACGAAGGAAGCTGTCGTTGAGCAAATGCTCGGGCGTCAGCTTACGTCTGTTGCGAAAACGTCACGGGTAAACGCGACGAACGTACTGACGGTCGAGAGTGCCACGAATGCGGACGTCCACGATATTTCCTTGACGGTTCAAGCAGGTGAAGTCGTTGGTATCGCGGGGCTTGTCGGTGCCGGTAAAACGGAATTATGCAAAGCATTGTTCGGTGATCGCCCGTTTCAGGAAGGGGAGGTTCGTATAGGTGGAAAAGCCCATCGCCTTCGCGATCCACAAGCTGCGATTCAAGCGGGCATCGGTCTCGTTCCTGAAGAACGGCGAAAAGAAGGAATTCTTGTTGCCGATTCTGTCGCAGAAAACCTGACAGCAGCGGCAGCTCATGATTTCGTCAACCGCTGGGGGCTGATGGATCGTCGCAAAGAAGCAGATCAGGCATCGAAATGGGTCAAGGAGCTCGGTATCAAAGTGGCAGACGTGAAACAGGAAGTAGGTCAACTATCCGGTGGGAATCAACAAAAAGTCGCCATCGGAAAATGGTTACTGACCGATGTTTCTGTACTCGTCTTGGACGAACCGACAAAAGGTGTCGACGTCGGAGCCAAACAAGACATCTATCGTCTGATTGACGGACTCGCGCAACAACAAAAAGGGATCCTTTACGCGACGAGTGAATGGGATGAACTTTTGACCGTCACGGACCGAATCTACGTCATGTTCGATGGACGGATCGTCCATGAAACGAAGACGGCGGATACATCAGAAGAAACCTTGTTGTGGTATGCGACAGGAGGAGGGCAACGATGAATGAGGTAGTATCAAAACAAACGAACCGAGGGAAGGGTTTACGTCCCGTCCTCGGATTCTTGAACGACTGGGGGATCGTCCTCGCGATCCTTGCCCTCGTCCTGTTTTTTGCGACGACGGCTCCGACATTCCTACAAGGAACGAATTTGATCAATATTTTACGCAGTATCTCAATCGTGACGATCATCGCGATCGGCTTGACCGTTTCTTTGACGGTCAATGGATTTGATTTATCGGTCGGGTCGACCGCGACGCTTGCGAGTTCTTTCGTCGTTTCATTTTTCGTCTGGTACAGTCTGCCGCTCGGTGTCTCGATTGGTTTAGCACTTCTCTTATCTCTTAGCGTTGCTCTGGTGAACATCTTACTTATCGTCTGGTTTAAGATTCCGGATTTGTTTGCGACGTTAGCGACGATGTTCATCGTCGAAGGTGTCGCGATGACGTATACCGGTGGTGGTTCAATCAGTGCCGGAATGCCGCGCCTGGACGGTACACCAACAGTTGGCACGATTCCGGAGGCATTCGCGAAAATCAGTCAGGCGCCTTGGATCATCGTCATCATGCTCGTCGTCGTCGCTGTGACACACGTCTTCTTAAGTCATACGCGACACGGTCGTTTTCTCTATATCATCGGTGGGAATCCGGAAGCCGCACGGCTCACAGGAATTCGTGTCAACCGCTACCGGGCACTCGCGTATCTGATTGCTGGATTACTTGCGGCAATCGGTGGAATTTTACTTGCGTCACAAGTCGGCTCATCGCAAATCAATGCTGGTTCGGGTTACTTGATGCCGGCAGTCGCAGCGGCATTCATCGGCTCGTCGTTCGCAGGACAAGGGAAA
Organism: Exiguobacterium sp. U13-1; assembly: GCF_001750115.1. Taxonomy (NCBI): domain Bacteria; kingdom Bacillati; phylum Bacillota; class Bacilli; order Caryophanales; genus Exiguobacterium; species Exiguobacterium sp. U13-1. The sequence continues at coordinate 901,942 of NZ_CP015731.1, forward strand.
CCCAATGCACTCGGCACACTCGTTGGGGCTTGTCTCGTCGGGATTCTTGAAAATGGTCTCGTCATGTTGTCTGTTCCATACTATTCGTTGAATATCATCAAAGGGCTCGTCCTTGCGGCTGCACTCGCGACGACCTATGCGCGATATCGTAAAAAATAATTAAAATTCGACGTTTCGTTTATAACATATTCGGTAATATTCAATATATGAAAGGATGGTGATGCACATGAATGATTACCAATGTAGAGGGAACGATCGCATGTCGCTTCTGAAAGAAGAGGATCACCGGACTTGACGAACGTTGTCCATTGACACGGATGTATTCGTGTTTTACGTGCAACCGCACGGTTCAAGAACGGATCACGGCATGTGTTCGTTCCTGAAACAAATAAGGGGGAAACGCTACGGCGTTCCCCCTTTTTCATGTGCTAGAAACTGCTCGTATTTCTTTAAAAGCGTAGCGGAATATGAGATGATATAAAAAGTCAGAAAATTCAACTACTACGAGAGCAAGGGGCCTGACAATGCGAACATACACTAAGGAGATTCAAGCGATTATCGACAACGTAGAGAAAGTCATCATCGGTAAGGAAGATGTCATCACACAATCATTGGCAGCACTACTAGCGGGCGGTCACGTCCTATTAGAAGACGTACCGGGAGTCGGGAAGACGATGCTCGTCCGTGCGTTCAGCCGATCGATCGGGTTGACCTTCAAACGTGTTCAGTTCACGCCAGACCTACTTCCGTCAGATTTGACGGGTGTATCGATGTATAATCAGAAAACAAGCCAATTCGAATATAGACCGGGTCCTCTAATGGGGAACATCGTCTTAGCCGATGAGATCAACCGAACGTCACCAAAAACTCAATCTGCCTTACTCGAGGGAATGGCGGAAGCGAACGTCACCGTCGATGGTGAGATCCATACGCTTCCGAATCCCTTTTTCGTCATGGCGACACAAAACCCGATTGAACATGAAGGAACGTATCCGTTACCAGAAGCACAACTTGACCGTTTCCTCGTCAAAGTCAAAATGGGTTATCCTGATTTCCACCAAGAAATGAAGTTGCTCACGCGTTTTGAACGGGATGAACCGATCGAGACACTCGAAGCGGTGATTGGTCGCGAGCAATTGCTCCAGATGAAAGAAGAAGTCAAGAATGTCCATGTCTCACAGCCCGTCAAAAAGTATATCGTCCATCTCGTCCAAGCGACACGGACGAATGGGTCACTCTACCTCGGCGCGAGTCCTCGTTCTTCGATCGCCTTGATGAAGGTCGCGCAAGCGTGGGCGTACATGGAAGGACGCAGTTTCGTTTTACCGGATGATGTCAAACATCTCTTGATTCCTGTCCTGTCACACCGCTTGATTTTGACAGCAGACGCCCGCTATCACGGTCAATCGTCGGAACGGATTTTAGAACAAATCAAAAAAGAGGTTGCTGTACCAATCCAACAAGACGTGGAGTCCCTATGACGAAGTGGCAAATTGGTTGGCGTTACGCTGTACTCCTTTTGACGACGGCTGCTTTATGGACATATGCGCGCGTCGATGGCGGAAATGTCGCTTCCTTGCTGTTTTACGTCATGGCTGGTCTGACCGTCTACTGGACGCTCTTCCTCGTTTGGCCCGTTACGCAGGCACTTGCGACACGCGAAGTATCGAACAAGATGCTCGTTGCCGGAACCGATATCCCTGTCTCTTTACGGGTTCGTCGACGTTTCCCATTTCTTGTCGGAGCCGTCGAAGTGACAGAGGCGATTCCGAATGAGCTTAGCGAAGAAAAACTCGATATCACCCGTCCACTCCGTGCCCATTACCGGAAGACAGAGCACATCGATTATACGATCCCATCGATTCGCCGGGGAGTCTACCAGATTCCAGGCTGTATCGTCGAAATCACGGATCCGTTCGGGCTGTTCAAGCGCAAGCGGATGTTTCCGGTCGAGACGTATCTTGCGATTGAACCCGCGCGCCTTGCCGTGCAACTTCCGCACGAGGAGGACCGCGGAGATGGGGGAATATCCCCTGTATCACTTGATCTTCGTCAGTCGTCCTTTACTGTCGTCGGGGTTCGAGAATACGTCAGTGGTGACCGGATGAATCAGATCGACTGGAAAGCGACGGCGAAACGTCAAGGCTTGATGACGAAGACGTTTGAGCGAGAGCAGGAACGGGAGACGACAATCGTCTTCGATGAAGGAACGGAAGCGGGTGAAGCCTTCGAGCGCGTCATCTCAATGCTGGCAGAAGCGACGGATCAGCTGAACAAGCGACGGCTGAGCTACCGCATTCACCTCGTCGGACATGCCGTTCAATCGTTATCGTTACCACTCGAAGGAGCGAAACTGACGCATTACCTGATGACGGCGCAACCGAGTCGGACGCGGACGTTCATCGAGTCATGGGAGTACTCGTCAAAAGCACTTCGATTGAGTGGGAACGTCCTTTTCATCACACCGGATCTTGAATCGAACAATGAACTATGGATCTCGAAGATTAATCAAGAAGCCACCGTTCATGTCTATACACCAGAACGGAGGGGAGTGCGATGATGCGACGCTTGATTTGGAATGCCATCGCGGCATCCGTCCTGACGTGTTTCATGCCACCACTTCTCGAACTGACGACGTTCGAGCATCTCTGGTCATTCTTACCGATGCTGTTTTTGCCGTTGCTGTTATCGCATCTATCGCGGCGTTACTTTTTACTCGGAAGTCTCGGTGGATTACTCCTATCGTTCTATCTGATTTTGACGCCGGGAGCAGCACCATGGGGCATCTTTACAGAAATCAGTTCAGATATTCAGAGCGTCATCAATGGTGAATTACCAGGACGACCCGCTTTCGCGCTCTCGATCGGATTGATTAGTTTCTTGATCGCGTATCTGGCGCGTCGGACATTCCCGAATCGTGGGTTCGTTTTCGGACTTGCCTTCGGAGTCATCGGGTTCATCGCGTATTGTGATACATGGACGGATTACTCGGGAGAGACGTTCATTCTCTATCCGATCATCTTATCCTTGTTATTGCTCTATGCGACGGAAGTTAATGAACGACCGCGCGCTTCTTATGTTCGTCCGCTAAGCGCCTTATTCATCATGGGAGCCGTCATCGTCGCTGCTGTCCAAAGTCCTGTCATCAATGCGACATGGCAAGACAGTTGGTACGATTTGACGTCTGGTCTTGAAGGGGAAGGGGAGCCGACAAATGCGATTCAAAAGGTCGGTTACGGTAACAATGACGAGCAACTCGGAGGACCATTCCAAATGGACGACCGGGAAGTTTTCCAAGTCGAAAGTGAAGGAAATCGATACTGGCGAGTCGAGACAAAAGATATTTATACCGGCAAAGGCTGGGTGCTGTCGGAATCGAACCCGGAAATCGATGGACGTGGTTTCTTCTCGCACTTTGGGAGAGAAGTCAAGACACGTGAGGAAACAGCGACGTTTGAGATGGCACGTGAATTACCGTTCGTGCCATATAACGGAGATAACGTCCGGGTCTCGGTCGATCAACAACGACAAAATGTATTAGTTGATCCAGAAAATCAAAAAATATCGTATCTGGACGAGGCGGATCGTCAACGTAATTACCAAATTGCCTATTCATATCCGCTCTTTACCGAAGAACAACTTCAGACAGATGAACCTGTCAATTTATCGGAGAATGAAACAGAGCGGTATCTCCAACTGCCGGATGGCTTACCACAACGTGTCCGTGATTTAGCGGAACAAATCGTTGAAGGTGAGGAGACACCGTGGGACAAGGCACGGGCGATTGAAAATTATTTCGAAGAAGAGAACTTTGAATACAATACGGAGGAAGTAGCCGTACCAGGAGAAAATCAAGATTACGTCGATCAATTCTTGTTCGAGACCAAACTCGGATACTGTGACAACTTCTCGACGTCGGCTGCTGTTTTGCTACGAGCAGCCGGGTTACCAGCACGCTGGGTGAAAGGGTTCACGGGAGGCGAATCCGACGTCATCGGAGCTGCCGTGACGAGTTATACAGTACGGAATAAAAATGCGCACTCGTGGGTCGAAGTGTATATCGAAGGACCAGGCTGGGTACCGCTTGAGCCAACAGTCAGCTTCGATGGAGCAGGACAATACACGATCGATCGGGAAACAGATAACGAGACGGAACAAGCAAATCCGCAACGTGAGACAGAAGATAACACGGAGACAACGACGCCAAATCGTCCTCAAGAAAATCTTCTCGATGAAGAACAGACGACTAGCGCCGGACAGACGGAGCAGAAATCGATTCCATTCTGGCCGATTTTCCTGACGGCACTCGCTCTCTTGTTCCTTTACTTGTTCCGAAAACCAATCATTCGAACACTCGCGATTCTCTTCTTCCGGAGACAAATTGAGCGACCGGAAGGATTCCGCCGGATGTACCGGTATCTCTTACGACGTCTTGATAAAAAAGGGTTCCATTACAAAGATGGACGGACGCTTGCGGAACTCGCTCACGAAGTCGATGGATATTACGAAACGTACGCAATGCGACCGTTGACGGATGCTTACGAACGGATGGTCTATGGTGGAGAATCACTGTCAGCTGAGAAAAAACGTGAATATTTCGAAAATATCATTCGTCATGTAGAGGGTTGATATTTACGAAACGATACAGTTACAATGGGAACAACGTAAATCACACACATGCAATCTCCTTTGTATATACTCGCGAATATGGCGCGAGAGTCTCTACCGGGTCACCTTAAACGACCTGACTATGAAGGAGCAGACCCTTCGTATACATTTTTTTGTGAAGCGGCCTGCTCTTTTTCCATTTTATCCATGGGCGAAGAGTGGGCTTTTTTCATAGGGTACGCATGAAATCAGAAAGGCGGGAACAGATTTGGAAGCACATTTGGACCAGGAAATGATTCTCGTCCTCGATTTTGGAGGACAGTACAATCAATTGATCACACGTCGTATTCGGGACCTTGGTGTCTACAGTGAATTGCATTCGCATAAAATCACTGCAGTTGAAGTAAAAGAAATCGCACCTGCTGGTATCATCTTCTCGGGTGGTCCACGTAGCGTCTACGCGGAGGATGCGTACCGGTGTGACCCAGGAATCTTCGACCTCGGTATTCCAATCTTCGGGATCTGTTACGGCATGCAGCTCATGTCACAACATTTCGGCGGAACGGTAGAACGTGCGGGACATCGTGAATATGGAAAAGCCACATTGACGTTACAAGACCCGTCACCGATGTATGCGAACCTACCGCTTGAACAAACGGTCTGGATGAGCCACAGTGACCTCGTCACATCTGTACCAAACGGTTTCGTCGTCGATGGAACGAACGTGTCATGTCCGATCGCTTCGATCAAGAATGAAGAATTGAAAATGTACGGTGTGCAGTATCACCCGGAAGTCAACCATACGGTCTTCGGGAAAGAATTGCTCAAGAACTTCCTCTTTGAAGTCTGTAAATGTACGGGCGACTGGTCGATGGAGAACTTCATCGAAATCGAAGTAGCGAAGATTCAGGAACAAGTCGGCGATAAAAAAGTCCTCTGTGCACTTTCTGGTGGTGTCGACTCGTCTGTCGTCGCAGCCTTGATTCACAAAGCAATCGGTGATCAATTGACATGTATGTTCGTTGATCATGGTTTACTGCGCAAAGGTGAAGCGGAAAGCGTCATGAAGACATTCGCGGATCACTTCCACATGAACGTCATCAAGATTGATGCCCAGGACCGTTTCCTCGATAAACTCCGTGGTATCTCAGATCCAGAGCAGAAACGTAAAATCATCGGCAACGAATTCGTCTACGTCTTTGATGAAGAAGCTTCAAAACTGACGGATATGGACTTCCTTGCCCAAGGCACGCTCTACACGGATATCATCGAGAGTGGTACGGATACGGCACAAACGATCAAATCACACCACAACGTCGGTGGATTGCCGGAAGACATGCAGTTTGAATTGATCGAACCGATCAACACCTTGTTCAAGGATGAAGTCCGTGAACTTGGGAAAGAACTCGGTCTGTCAGATGAAATCGTATGGCGTCAGCCGTTCCCAGGACCAGGTCTCGGAATTCGTGTCCTTGGTGAAATCACAGATGAAAAACTCGAAATCGTCCGTGAATCTGATTTCATTCTTCGGGATGAGATTAAAAAAGCAGGACTCGAGCGCGAAATCTGGCAGTACTTCACAGTCCTTCCTCCAATCCGTTCGGTTGGTGTCATGGGCGATGAGCGGACATACGACTATGCTGTCGGAATCCGCGCTGTTACGTCAATTGACGGGATGACTTCAGACTGGGCACGTATCCCATGGGACGTGCTTGAGAAGATCTCGGTTCGAATCGTCAACGAAGTCCAGAACGTTAACCGCGTCCTGTACGATGTGACGTCGAAACCACCTTCAACGATTGAGTGGGAATGAAATTGGAATTTAAAATTAGTAACTGACTATAAACCCTTTTATACCAATGGTTTTGAAGCTGTAAGCTGATTTTACTTCCTATCACCTACGACTATTGACTTCTAAAAATACTCTCTTTTATTTGTGTTATTTCGCAAATAGAAGGGAGTTTTTTTGATGGTCAAACTAATTGAACTGATTGATGATTTTCAGCTAAATCAAAGAATCGAAGGGAAAAAGCATTTTTATATTAGTCTTTGTACCACAAGACTGACACGATGGAGAACATATGTAGAAACAGAATTTCAAATAGTTGATTTAGAGGGCGTGAGACCCGCTCACATCAAAAGCTACATTCAAGCATGTCAAGGTACTGGGAAAGAAATCAACAGCACGATAAACGGTAGTATAGCCACTCTAAGGGTATTCTTTAATTTATTAGTTGAAGAAGAGTATTTGAGTGAGCATGAAAATCCAATGCGTAGAATAAAAAACTTAAAAGAAGATAAGAAAGTGATCGTGACATTCAACGATGAAGAGGTAAGTCGAATATTAAATGATGTAAAAGAAAACACCTACTCAAATATCAGAGATAAGCTCATTTTAATTTTTCTATTTGATAGTGGAATACGAGTGAGTGAACTTTGTGATATTAAAATAAACGATGTTTCTAGAAAGCATATTCTGATTCACGGAAAAGGTTCAAAACAACGTCTTATCTATATTTCGAAGCTCATGCGAAAATACATGCGCAAGTTTGAAGCAATTAAGAAAGAACGATTTACCCATAGACCTGATGATGAGGTAGGAGAACATTATTTTCTAGATCAAAGCGCAGAGCGGTTATCGAGATCGAGGATTAACCAAATACTAAAAGAGCATTGTAGAAGAGCAGGAGTACGAAAAGAAGTGCGTTGTAGCCCACATGATTGTAGACACTATTATGCACAAAAACAATTAAGAAACGGAATTGATTTGTATAGCCTAAGTAGGTTAATGGGGCATTTTGATACCCAGATCACGTCGAAGTATTTAAGGGGATTGGAACAAGAAGAGGTTCTTAAAATAGGAAACATGAGCAGTCCATTAAATAATATAAAAATAAAAAAACGCCTGTAAGAAAAGGGCGTTTTTTTATTTTAAAAGTTTTGAATATTCTGAATATTTTTTATAGAAAAAATAATTGTTGACCTTTAAAGTACAGTATGATAAATTATTTTGTACCGAGAGGTAAACAAAAATAAATATACCTAACACTATACTATTTCAAATCAATTCTTTTGTCAAGAGACTTTTTGGTGTGGAAAAAATTATTAGGAAGGTTAATCGAAAGGGAAAATAAGATGAAACAAAATGATCACGAACAAAAAATTAAAGGGGTAACAACTGTTTCAGAGCAATTGCTGTATGCCTCTTGTAGAAGTGCTTTTTCGAGAGTCCAAAGTCAAACAGAGAAGGCTTATATTGGAGTAAAAATTCAATGGGATTCTGCTAAAGAAATGAAAGAAGCACTGATGAATAATATTGAGTTTTGGAAAACGTGGACTCACTTAACTAAAACTTACATAGAAAGTGGAAAAAGAGCAGGATTAAGACCAACTTTAGACAGAATAGAATCAAATGCATCAATTGGTGGTCACTATTTTGAACAAAACATACGTCCACTTACCAAAAGCGAAAATTCAAAGTTAGGAAGAGCGATTTCGAACCAAGCGCTTTTGATAAAAAATAATAAGCCTACATTATTGATTCAATCAGATTCTCTGAGCGATACGCATTCTAAACTAAAGGTGCTAACGAAAGGCAACATACATAATCTAAAACGAAATACAGGAAAATTTTTAGATATAGGTAATGAATACTCTGTGTTACTTCAATCATTTGATAAAAATAAAATTGATAATTTTGTTGGAAATCGTATTGTTGGTAAGTATGAAGCTAGAATTTATAAAACTCTATTTCTAGTTGATTATTACACTGGAAAAGAGTACCCGCTTGGAGTGAAAGAAGAAAAGTTAATTTTTGATAAGTTCTATCTTCAAGACAGCGAGGGCTTATTATGAAGATAAAACTTATGATGGATACAATGGTATTTAAATCTAAGCCTTGTGGACATGAAGTCCCGAAAATTAATAGACGTTTACTAGAAAATCAAGTATCTATAAATATCGAGGATTTTGCGGAATGCGTTTCTTACGGTAAAAATTTTACACCTGCTTTTTTTGAAAAAAAAGCAGGTGTAATTAACCGCAGAAAAGAGTATTGGAAATCTCAACAAGTTGTTGCACTAGATTTTGATAATGGAATGAGCTTGAAAGAAGCGATAGAAAAGTTTTCAGATACTGCTGCTTTCATATATCTCACTCATTCACATACGGTTTCTAAGCCGAAGTTTAGAGTAGTGTTCATTTTAAATAAGCCTTGTTTTGACTTTTATGAAATAGAAAACTTATTAGGAAGACTACTTACATTGTATCCAGCTGCGGATCAAAAGTGTAAAGATTGTACACGATTCTTCTATGGTGGAAAACAACTGATTGAACTGAACTACAACAATAGAATAAATATTGATAGCTTTAAAACACATAATCAGAAGGTTTTTTCCGGGACATATGATTGTATAACTAATATATCCCGGAAAAAACCTAAACAAACGTCTCACAAATACATACATAATAAGCCTAATGAAAAAATTTCAAGTTCAGAAGCACGAAATATAGATTTGATTAGGTCTCAAAATATTCATGAACTACATAATCGAATAGTACCTAGTAAAAAACAATTTTATAGTGAAGCAGATATAGTTGATTATCTTAAAAAACAAGATTTAAGAAAATATTTAGGAATCGAAACTACTGGTGCTTTTAAGGATATCTTTTCAAACGATAAAAATCCAAGTGCGGGTATACATTTGTCTCATGAAGAAAATGGACATCAAATGTATACATGTCATTCAGAAAAAAATTCATTTTCAGGTACTATCTTTAACGTTACTAAAAAAATATGTGGTGGAAAAAATGATGAAATTCTAGAATTTTTAAAAAAGGTATACTTAATTGAACTTATAGAAAGTCCTTACCAGAAAGAACTGCTCTGTAAGATTGAAGATTATGAAAGATACTTATTATCAGATGAATTTAAGCATGAAAATCCAAACAGTCATAAGATACTGCGGAAACGAAATATGTTAAAAAACTTTCTGATTTTGTTAGATATTTCGAAATTACATCTTCCTCAAGACGAGAAGAGTGGAGTGTTGTTTTATCATTCTCTTGAAACACTTGCTAAGAGGATGGACAAAAGTAAAAGTGCGACTCATAGGTACATTAACTTATTTGTTATCCTCAAAATGATTAAAAAACTTGACGATTTAGAAACTCCACCAGAATTATTATCATTACATAAAAAGACAAAAGCAGATAAACAATATAAATATTATAGTTCTACATATGAACTTGTGTTACCTAATAAAAAAGCTTTTTTTGAAGAAGTAGAAAAAATGAGTACAATATGGATCGAGAAAGGCTTTACTCTCGATAACGTTAATTATGAAAGTATGTACAGAAATTATGGAGCAGAAGAAGCTAATAGAGTATATCCCCAAGACAAAAATAGAGAAGTTCCGGAACTTAACGAGATTGTTACCAAGTGTATTGAAGAAAAAGTTCTAATATTAATTGAAAAAAATAACTGGACTACTGAGGCTAGGGTTTTAGAGGAAGTAAAGCTGTATTTTAGAGGACAAAAAAAATTCAAGGAAATACAGTTTAAAAAATGTATATCAGATACTATGGATAAGTACGGTCTGGAACGCATTCGTTTAAACAAAATTTTAAAGGAGGAATTGGAAATCGAAAGCAATGGCTTCGGTAACATAATACGTAAGTTAACATAAACACAAACACAAACACAAACACAAACACAAACACAAACACAAACACATGACACCAACAAGTAATACGAATTATAAAATTCTGGATTAACTTTAGGTGAAACACAAAGATTAACTCAAGATTTATCAAAACATAAAGTTAATCGAGAATTTTAAAAAAATAGTTAAGCCGCTTATTTATTAAAGTAATGAGTGGCTTAACTTATTGTAAAATAAAAAATGTGATCTGTTACTTACTTGTAGAGAATAAATTATAAAGCAAGTAAATCTCCGATCAATAAATAAGTGTAAATAATATATCTTTCTGCTTCTTCTAGAGATACTTCTGTATGAGTGCCTTTATTAGCTGCTCCATAAATGGTATCTAGTCTCTCACCCATATACTTCAAATGAGATCCCACAAGTTCTTCATATCGTTTGCTCTCTGAGTTAGAAGAAACGTATTGCATTAAACGATTTATAACATGATCTTCTCCAACTTTTATACTTTTATCACCAACTTGAATAGGGGTAGACTGAGGTGGATACAATGAATCAGCAATATCTTTTAATATTCTTCTGCATGAATGAACTGCGTTAGCCCAGTCTTCAGAGTTTGTTGATCTTAAATTTTCGTGAACAGAGACAAACTTTGAAACGGCTTGTGGTGAAATTTCCGGAAGCCTTTTATCAACTTCTAAACGAGTTCTGTTGAATATACTTTCATTAATATTACTGAACTTTAATTCGTAATTTATATTATAAACATAGTCGTAAAAACTAGATTGAACTTTTGCTAGTATTTCAGATAAGTCTCCTATGCTTTGAGCGATACCTTTTCTTTCGACGGCGTTTCCTTGAGGTAGAGGTTGAAAAGTAGCAGCTGATGAAATTGAAATATTTGGGTCATTTGAAACTTTCATTCTTTCTTTTAAAGTTTCTATTGTAGTTTCTAGTACGTTAACATGTATTGTGTTAACGCGCTTATTGTAATTATTGCTTTTATCTTGTACGTAAACACTCCTATTTGATCGTATTGCTGATTCCCAAGCGATAGAAGTTAATTTACCTTTATCGTTTCTAGAAAATCCCTTCATTTCCTCTCTGATCCATTCTAATGCTTCCATATCATTCATTAGACGAGCTAATCTAAGAGTCTTTTGAATTGATGTTTGCAAAGGAACCTCACTCAATTCAATATGTTTCAATATTTCTTCGGATAATGTTAATGCTTCTTCGATTTTTATGTTCATTCATATACCTCCTAGTTTTTGAGAACCTTATTAAATCGTATATCCTATACTATTTATAATGCAAATTAAGAGATGTTGTTACCGATTGACTACACCTAAACGGTAATAAATACGAGGAAACAGAAACCCTTTAGTACCAAGGGTTTTCTTTATATTTTTCATTACCGTTTGACTGTTACCGATTTGTCTGGGTAAAATCAAGTTAATAACTATTATTTTGGAGGTTAAGCTTATGAGGATTATTGGTTATATCAGAGTCAGTAGTGAAGGGCAGAATATAGCTAGGCAACAGAAATCTTTAAAGGATAATGGTTGTACTGAATTTTACATTGAAAAAATTAGCGGGGCTTCAATGGAACGTCCGAAACTGAATGAAATGCTAGATAGCCTTAGTATGGGCGACATGATAATTGTTCATGAAATAAGTCGATTGTCCCGCTCAACTAAAGATCTTTTAACCATAGTGGAAATAATAAAGGACAAGGGAGCGAAACTTAAATCAATTACAGATAGTTGGTTAGATTTATCCGATGATAATCCGATGAGTGAACTACTGTTTACTATTTTTTCGGGTTTGGCACAATTTGAACGGAAGATGATCAAGCAACGTCAAAAGGAAGGGATAGAGATAGCTAAAAGTGAAGGTAAGTACAGAGGTAAAAAGACTAAATTAGTCGAAGGTGGTAAAGAAGAACAGAGAATGAAAGCTATTCTTGCAGCCTATAAACAAGGAAAATCAATAAACGACATTCGCATGACGTTCAGGGTAGGTACAGGTACTATTTATAGATTGCTTGAGAGAGAAGGACTTAAAAATTAAATTATTTTGCTGATACCTTAGTGGGGGTAATTCTGACCAATTTGTTTACTTCGAGTGTGATTATACGTAATAGTACTCTTACCCCCGCATTCTTTTATTAATATCGTTCACGTGCGCAAAGTGCTTAGAGTCCGCTTTATAGAGATGATTTTAACTGAATTACTAGATATGCTCGTGAGCAGAAATTAGAGGATAAAATTAAAGTTTTATAACAAGTATTACTTACTGAAAAAACTTTTTTCCGGGACATATGATTGTATAACTGATATATCCCGGCAAAAACCTAAATAAACGTTTCAAAAGAATAAGTAAGAATTATAGAAAGTGTGAGTATGAGAATGGGCATTAATGAAGCAAAGAAATATTTCACTAAAAAAAACTTAAGACAACAAATAGATAATGAGTATTTTGAGTATGATTTATTTGAGAGAGAGATAAACATTAATTATAAGATTTTAAAGCAAGAATATAGAAATGAATACTTTTTTAAAAATATTTTATTTAACAAAATAGTAATGGGTAAATATAGTTTGAACACTACTGGTGCATTTGAGGAAGTACCTATTAAAACATCGAAAGCAGATTTTGTTGTAGTGAATAAAAAAAAATGTATAGTTTACGAGATAAAAACTGATCTTGATAATTTAGATAGATTATCACAACAGTTATTAGATTATTCAACTGTTTTTAGTGAATTATATGTCGTTACAACTGACAAAAATTATTACCCAGTTTATAAAAATTTAAAAGAAATCATTCCTTATATTGGTATTATTGTATTAACCTCTAATGAAACTTTAAGTGTGCGTAAAAAAGCTTCAATATTCATAGACAATTTAAATCACGAAAATTTATTTAAAATTCTTAGAAAGAAAGAGTATGAAAATATATTATTTGAAGTCTTTCATAAACTACCGAATGTCACGCAAGTTGAATATTTTAGAGAATCGATGAAGTGGTTTGAGACTATTGAAATTTTAAAAGCTCAAGAATTAGTTTTTGAACAGTTAAGAAAGCGTATTCCCTTGAGTGATAACGCAGTATTTAAAAGTATTCCTATTCCAATTAGATGGTTGGTCTATTTATCAAATTTTAGTAATGCTGACTTTTCGAAAATTTTAAAAAAGTAATGGAGGAAAAAATATGTATTTCCCGATTATTCGTGGCAGACAATATGATTTGTTAGCTTTAAGAGAATTAAAAGAAAGAGATTTAATTAGTGAAAAAGTTGTTCCTATAATAGAACCAATAAAATTTAGTTCTACACTCAATTCTTTATTATCAGTATTCTTTAATAAACAAAGTAATATCATTTTTATTACTAATCCTAAAGTGGGTTCATTCAAAGATGAAATTGAAATGCCAAGTATAAAAAAAGAGTATCGAAAAATGATATCAGAAAATGAATTTATAATGATTGGACACTACTTGAATAAAAATTCTAAAACTGAAATAGAGAATCTATTTAATGAATATGGTTTTGATCATGAAGATTTAGCAATTATTCATACAGGAGAAGTTTTAGACCAAAGCTATAGTGAAATTTTTAAAGACAAAATTCCATATATTAATGTAATGCCTTATAGTATGTCTTTAAGGAGAAAATTAAGGAATCAAAATTTAGTAGCATTAAGTGATAAATTCAATAAAATGTCTAGAAATTTGGATTATATTGAAAAGCAAAATGAAGAATTTTCGGAAGATCATTTATTTTTCGAAGAAGAAGGATATATAGGCTTTTCAGATTACTCTGTTATAGGTGCGGCTTATGTAGAAGGTGGATTTGCTCCTTATGCCGTAGCGATGCATATTGTGTATCCTAATGAAAATAATGAAATTGATATAGTCCATTTTGTTTCAGATTCAAATAATGATACTAGCGATGCCGCAGGGAAATTTTCGGAAGCTTTGAATAAATTGATTCGGTGGTATAACAACGGTTTCTTAATGAATGAATTAATGGATACTTATGCAATGCGTACACTTTTAAAGCACCATGAAGAAGGGACATACCCAGGGTTACCAACTCTTAAAAAATTATCAATTATGCATCATCTTGAGCTTGTAGACAAATTACTAAATTTGGAGGGAACAGTATGATTTGTTGCGAAAAATGTTTCCTTTCTAAAGTCCTTAAAGATATTGTGAAAAGCTATCAAATTAAAGGCAGTTGTGATTTTTGTAACAGTACTAACGTTTATATCTATGATCTGAATGAAAACGAAGGTCTTGATGAAAAATTCAATGGTTTATTAGGTATATTCCGAAAGAGTGAAGAATTAGAAGAAGACAACTTTCCTGAATTAGAGTTAATTAGTATAAAAGATAACTTTGAAAAACACTGGAATATTTTTAATGAAGATTTTGATTCAAATATGATTCATCGTTTTTTGAGTAACCTTTTGCAAAAGAGATATTCAGATAAAATTTCATTATTGACTAATCAAGTCGGGATACCTCAGTGGATGGTTAAAAGATATTTGGAAGAAAACTCTGTACTAAAAGGTTACAAGTGGGAAGAATTTGTTACGCATATAAAACATAATAATAGGTTTCATAATAACTATGTTAACTATGAAGTTTTGAAAGTATATTTAGAAAGATTAGAAACTATTGTAGATGAAAGAGTTCTTTATAGAGGTAGGATATCAAATGATGAAGAATTAGATATCGATTCAATGGGCGCTCCTGACCCTGAGTTTGCGAGTGCTGGAAGAGCTAATTCTCAAGGGATCAGCCATTTATATTTGGCTAATGATATTGGGACAGTAATTAACGAAATTCGACCTAGTTTAGGTGATGTGATTTATATAGGAACGTTTCCTGTGCCGAATGATTCGAACTTAAAAGTTATAGACTTTACTAAACTCTCAGAACTAGATGTGTTTGAGTTTGAAGATCCAACTCGTTTTTCCGTCAATCTAAAGACTTTTAAGGAAATGGGAGCAGCTATTTCTAAACCTGTTAGAAGCGGGGATAGTAAATTAGATTATTTGCCTACACAATTTATTGTTGACTTTATTAAAAGTTTAAACGATACAGAAAAAGCTGGTTATCACGGCATAATGTTTGAAAGTACTGTCAGTACAAGTGGGCATAATGTAATGATATTTGATCCTGATTTTTTAAAATGTTCTAAAGTGGATAAAAAAGAAATAAAAACATTACAGTATACGCATGCTCCTTATAGATGAATAAATAATAATTAGTAAGGGGGAGACAATATTACATCTGTTGGGAAACTAGAAAATATATTTTATAAATCTATGTTGGAACTATGTGACGAGTCTAAAAAAATTGGATACAATCCGCATAAAACTAGACGATTAATTTCTGAACAAGGTGGACTCAAAACTGCTCGACAATTAATTAATAGCTCAAAGTTATCTGATGGTTTTATCATTTTGATAGAAAAAAAACGCTTAGATCTAACCATAGAAGCATTATGTTTGAATCCGAAGTTTAAGAGTCTTTTTACTGACGAGGAACTAAAAGTTTGCTCGGATAGATTAATTGAGTGGAACTATGAAGTAATCAATGAAAAAAATATCGAACTTCCTAAACTAAAGTCTAATAATAGAGATAGGGAATTTAAAAAGTATAGTAACGATCTAAAAGCCAAAGTATTGTATGAACATTTAATTAATGATAGAACGCATAGATGGTTAGATATAAACATATTAGGTATAACGAGTGGAAATACAAAAGGAAGAGACTCGGCAAATATTCTTTACTATTTAGGTATGAAAGCTGATTATAGAGGTATTTTTAAAAGGCAGGATATTAATAGTGTTATTGAAAGATTAGAAAAAAGTGAACAAAATTATGAAATTGCCATAAAACTATTGAAAACACTTAAGTGTGAAGAATTGAGTAACGCTATTGATCTTGATATCGAAGCAGAAAAAACAGAAGACGGTTATGGTATTGAAGGTGGATCTCGAGATTATTATGGAAAACGCTATGAGCGAAACGCAAGAAACAGACTACTTGCTATTCAAGAACATGGTTTGAGTTGTAAAGCATGTGAATTTAATTTTGAAACAGTGTATGGAGAACGTGGGAAAGATTTCATAGAAGTTCATCATGTAAAACCATTAAATACACTAACAAAAGCAATGAAGATAAATCCTAAAACAGATTTAATCCCATTATGTTCCAATTGCCATAGAATGATTCACAGAAGAAAAGATAAGATATTAACGCTTAATGAATTAATTATGATTTTAGGAAAGTGAAAAATTGGATTTTAAATAAAAAATAGTAATGAGTTACTCAATGATTCAATTGCTTATTTCTATTAAATCCCCCCTTTGTTATTTACGAGATACTGCAAATACAGGGGGGGGGGTAACTAATATTAATGGATTAAGAAAACTAAATAACAAGTAAAGAGATTATCTATTTTTCTCATGTTTCCTATGAGAAATTTTTTAATTTTTCTTTGTAGTAGGTAGTTACAAAATCATCAGCTAATTTATATCTATTTTTTATAAAACCAAACTCATTTTCATTGAATCTACTTAAGCGACTTCCTTTATGTATCTCATTTAACATATAGAACATTTGATAAATTTCTACTACGTTTAAGGTTTCGAGTGTGGTAATTTCCATTAATTTAAATTTACATTTTTCATACTCATCTATTTTGAAATTGAAATCAGTATGAATACTATTATGAGAATTACTACCATGCTTCTCAAAAAGAGATGGTTTTATACTATCTAATTGATTTAAATTATACTTAATTTCATTTATTAAAAACGTTTCGACTATATTTTTAGTAATTCTTCTTTTTTCTTGTCTTAAATTTTCATCTAATTCTTTTTGTCTCTTATTATTTAATTCGTTTTGTTCGTCTTGTCTCTTATTATTTAATTCGTTTTGTTCGTCTTGTCTCTTATTATTTAATTCGTTTTGTTCGTCTTGTCTCTTATTATTTAATTCATTATGTTCGTCTTGTTTCTTTATTTGTGCTCTAGTTGCCCATACTGATGTGCCAGCAGCAATAAAACCACCAACTATAGCACCTAATAAAGCGAACAAACCATTTGCTAATACTTCGCTCATAAAAATTATTCCTCCCCTTTTTTTTCATTATAATTTAGCGAATGAAGATAAACTACAAGAATGGTATAGAACTAATAAATTCTCAAAGAGATATGGTAATTTGTTGATTTTCATAGAATTGACCTGATACTATTGAAATACAAAATAACACGAATAATTGAAGCCTGTATTTATATAGAAGTTTAATGATCATATCGATAAAACGTTGATAAACCAACATTTTCGTCAACGAAGTCCAGAACGTTAACCGCGTCCTGTACGATGTGACGTCGAAACCACCGTCAACGATTGAGTGGGAGTAAGAACTAGACTTGCTGAGAAAATTCGTCTCATGAAACCTGTCCTACCAATGTGTTAAAGGGGATAGGTGAAATGAAGTCTGTTTCACCTTCAACAATTCGATTTCAAAATGAAGCTCCCTCCCATTCACATGATTTGTGAATGGGAGGGGCTTTTTTTGTGGTCAAATTTATGAAACTGTTAGACAACTTTAAACTGAATAAAAAAGTTTAAGGACGGAGAGCAAAGTATATCGAGATATGTATCTGGCGTTTAGTAAGGCTTGAAGATTTTATGCAGCATGAGTTAAACGTGGAAAAGTAGAAAAGGGAAAGTACTTAATAAATAGATAATGGATAAAATTTACATTAATAATTAATACATGTATATTTAATATAGTGAGGAGAGGGTCGAATTGGGATTAGGATTTAGAAAGAGTTTCAAGATTGCACCTGGTGTAAGAGTTAATGTTTCGAATAAGAGTATTGGAATCAGTGGAGGCATTAAAGGGTTAAGGTATTCTGTAAATTCAAGAGGACAGCGTAGAACAACTGCAAGTATTCCTGGAACAGGTATTTCTTATACCAGTACATCAAGCTCTGGAAGAAGGTATAAAAGTGCTGCGATGAATAATAGACAGCAATTAATTCGTCAACAGAAAGAAATTGCAAAACAAGAGGAAATACAGAGAGCAAAATATGAGGTAGAAATGTATGAAAATAAAATCGAATTAATACATTCAATTCATAAAGAATGTGATGATACTTTCGACTGGTTAGATATAAGTCGTTCTAAACATCCGCATCACAATAATCAAATGGGTAGATATGAAATAGAAGCACAGCATAAGCTAGATTCTTTTAAACCTAGTCTATTGCAAAAAATTATGAAATCTAGTAATAAAGCTGAACAAAAACTACGTGAAGAGTTAAAAGCTGCTAAAGAAGAAGACCACAAAGAATTTCAAGAGCTACAAAGAACTATAGACATTGCTAAGAGAGTATTAGATAAAGATGTTGAAACCTATCTTAATGTTATTGAAGAACTTTCACCTTTGGAAGATCTTTTAGAATTTGGTAGTGGTTTTGAATTCTTCATTGATGACCCAGAGGTACTAGAGGTGGAATTTAACGTCCATTCGAAAAATGTAGTACCAATACAAGTTAAATCTTTAACTAAAACTGGTAAGCTTTCTATGAAAGACATGACTAAATCAAAGTATTATGATATTTATCAAGACTATGTTTGCAGTTGTGCAATTCGTATTGCTAGAGATATGTTCGCTGTTTTACCTTTCGAAACTATAGTTGTGCATGCCGTGGATGAACGACTTGATACAACTACAGGTAAGGAATCAATAATTACAATTCTTTCTGTAAAATTTATTAGAGGAACACTCAATGCTCTTAATTTTGAAGCACTCGACTGCTCAGATTCAATGATGAACTTTGTTCATAACATGGATTTTAAGAAGACGAAAGGATTTTTACCTGTAGATAAATTAAAATTCATTTAATTCCTTTCTAATTGTGACGGATTTTGCTCACTTAATTAAAGGAGTAACTATCTAGTTTAATAAAAGGGATTCACTACTTTTAGTCTTTTTTCTACTTACTTTACTTATGTTTTACTATCTAATGCTGTGTTAATTAATCTCAAAATTCGATTTTAAAATGAAACTCTCTTTTATTCGGATGATTTATGAATGAGAGTGAGTTTTTTTGTGACCAATAGTATGGAGCTGTTTCTTCAACTTTTGAATACATCATTAAAAGAAACAGGAGGCGCACTCTCATGATAGATTGGACATGGACTGAAGTCGATCGACTAGAAAAACAAGAGAAATGGAATGAAGCCAAAGTATATCTTTTAAAATCTTGGAGACAACATCCTGATGATCTCAAAACAGTCATTCGACTGGGCTTTTTTTGTTGGTACGTCACCTTTGAACATGGACCATTAGAAATTACAGAGAACGACATAGATATTAAGGAATTAGAATCTTTACTAAAGGAAGTTACACATGATGGTTTACGTCATTTTATGAACTATGAGGATTTTCTATGGTGTTTTGGTTATATGATTTCGATGACTCCTTATTATTTTGGAGAGTACAACG
This sequence comes from Exiguobacterium sp. U13-1, assembly GCF_001750115.1. NCBI lineage: Bacteria > Bacillati > Bacillota > Bacilli > Caryophanales > Exiguobacterium > Exiguobacterium sp. U13-1. Next base: position 921,754 of record NZ_CP015731.1, read on the forward strand.
AGTGGGAAGAAAAAGGGACATCCATGTTACGACGTGCTCATGAATTATGTCCAGATGAACCGATTTATGCTTATTCTTATCTCAGGTCATTCTCAAATACTTACGGAACACGTGAAAACGAATTACAACAGATACAAAACGTATTAGAGAATCGTTTTAAAGGAGAGGGATTATTATCCGATTACTTTAAAAGTACGGTATTTAACATTAGACTTGATTTGAAATAGTAACGAATAGTCATCAAAAAAGTTTTTAATTCCGAACCTTCAGATAAAGTAAGTAGTTAAGTTTCGTTTTTATGGTTCAATCATAAATTTGACCATGCTATGATGTGGCTGTCTTTGTTTTTCATATCAATAAAAATATTATCGTATAATTCCGGGTACAAGGTTTGAGAGACTTTACAGGAACACCGTAATGATTGCTATTATGGCGCACATACAACATCGTACGTTTATTGAAACGGCTTTTACTTCTTAGGTAAGGGTCTTTTCTTGTTGCGTAGCATGACTTAAACGTTTTAAACAGGACGAATTTTAATAATGAGCATGCTCTAGTAAACAGGACCAATACATTTTAAAAAGACACCCGTAACTAAAAAAGATGTACAAAAAAATCAGGTTTAATCAGAAAAAAAGTAGGGGAAATCCAAACTGTTGGCATATAAGATTGATTTTCAAGAGCTAATTATTATTTTTTGTGGCATTTATTAAAAAGGAGGAAGAGATCATGACGAGAAAAGAAGGTACATTTATCCAAGTATTTAATACCCAAGCGGAAGTACTGAGTAAAGTAAACGAATTAAAAGCGCAGGGATATGACGAAAGAGATATGTATGTCGTGGCTCAAGATAAACATTCCTTCTCTATGGTAGAGAATCAGACAAACGTCAATGTAGATACTGCCGGTGAACAAGAGCACCAAGGATTTATGGGGAAATTCATGGCTGCCTTTTCCGACGACTCTTCTACGGAAGCATTCCGGGGAATGGGCTTATCGCATGATGAATCAGAAGAATACCGTCGTCAGGTAGAAAGCGGCAAGTTGGTTTTATATGTAGACAGCGACTATGGCGATTCTTACGAAAAGTATAATCAAAGCTACAACCAAACTTCTGGAGTAAACGATAATCAATATGATCGCACGGGAGTCGAAGCAAATCGGAATCACAACGACCATCTTTCTGATAATGGTTCTCTTTCCGGTATAAATCGAGACCCAGGCTACGATAACACTCTAGGTGCAGATCGAAGCCGAGAATATGACGATACTTCAGGCGTCGATCGGTCTGATATAGATCGGACTGGCGTTACTGAAATGAACAGTGATACAGAAGAAGAACGCCTTCGCCTGCATGAAGAGCGGTTAAATGTAGATAAAGAAAGAGTGCAAACAGGGGAAGTAAACGTCAGTAAACACGTAGTCGAAGATCAACAATCGATCGAGGTGCCGGTAGAGCGGGAAGAAGTTTATGTGGAACGGCGTAAAGTGGATCATAATGCGTCGGGAACAGATGCTTTTGTAGATGAGAACGACTCCATCCACGTACCGCTTTCAGAAGAAAAGGTAGTAGTATCAAAAGAAGATGTAGTCTCTGAAGAAATTGTTGTTGGAAAACGTAAAGTGCGAGATACAGAAACTGTATCTGAAACGGTACGACGCGAGGAAGCAGATATTGATGAAGGTACGGATACGAGAACGGACGTAGAACGTGACGATCGTAAACGACTGTAATAGATCAAACTAAGAGGGGAGATAGCGATCAGCTATCTCCTTTTTTAAGGAAATTAAAAAGAATAATGGATGCCTCATTCATTACGTCTTTTTACTGCAAATTAAAGATAACTCAAAAATAACGCTTACAAAACCGAACGTTCGGATAAAATAAGTGGTTAAATTTCGTTTTTATGGTTGACCCGTGAATTTGAGCATGCTACGATGTGTCTGTTCTTATTTTTCATACCACTAAAAAAACATAAATAATGCCGTATAATTCTGGGGATAGGGCCCGGAAGTCTCTACAGGAACACCGTAAAGGTTCCTACTACGGCGCACACGCAGCATCGTGCGCTTATTGAAACGGCTTTTACCGCTTAGGTAAGGGCCGTTTTTTGTTTTCAAGGAGACGGCTTATTTGGAAGGAAGGCAATCATGAGCACACAATTGAAACAGCCACACCAACCGAAAGCAAAAGAAAATGCGATTGCGCGTTTCTTTGATTTCAATGGGCTTGGTACGAACATGCGTACAGAGTTCATCGCCGGCATGACGACATTCTTCGCCATGGCGTACATCTTATTCGTTAACCCGAATACATTAGCCGAAGCAGGCATGGATGCAGGAGCGGTCTTCGGTGCTACAGCACTTGTCGCAATCATCGGTTCCGTCACGATGGGATTACTCGCGAACTATCCAATCGCGCTTGCACCAGGAATGGGACTAAATGCTTTCTTCGCCTACAGCGTCGTCATCGGAATGGGCATTCCATGGCAAACCGCACTTTCAGGTGTTCTCGTCTCAGGTCTTGTGTTCATGGTATTAACGGCTTCAGGTATTCGCGAGATGATCATCAATGCGATTCCAGAACCATTGAAAATGGCAGTTGCAGCGGGAATCGGATTATTCATCGCATTCATCGGATTAAAAACAGGTGGCTTAGTCGTCGCGAATGAAGCGACGCTCGTCTCGCTCGGTGATTTAAGTAAAGGAACAACGCTTCTCGCGGTATTTGGTCTTGTCGTATCTGCGGTCCTAATGACGCGTGGTGTTAAAGGGGCAATCTTCTTCGGAATGATCCTAACGGCAGTTGCCGGAATGATTTTCGGTTTGATTCCAGTTCCAACAAGTCTTGGTGAAGTCATTTCAGCACCACCGAGCATCGCACCGACGTTTGGACAGGCATTCCTTCACTTTGATGAAATCTTCACGGTTCAAATGATGATCGTCATCCTAACTTTCTTCTTCGTTGATTTCTTCGATACAGCAGGTACACTGGTTGCAGTAGCAAACCAAGCCGGTCTGATCAAAGAAAATAAAGTACCACGTGCAGGTCGCGCATTAATCGCTGACTCAACAGCAACCGTAGCGGGTTCGATTCTCGGAACGTCGACGACGGTTTCCTACATCGAGTCAAGTGCAGGGGTCGCAGCGGGCGGTCGTTCAGGAATGACGGCAATCGTCACAGCGTTATTCTTTGGTCTCGCTTTATTCTTCTCACCATTGCTCGCAATCATTACAGCACCGGTCACAGCACCCGCATTGATCATCGTCGGTGTGTTGATGGCAGCTTCACTGCTTCAGATTGATTGGAAAAAATTTGAGTACGCTGTTCCAGCTTTCTTGACCGTCATCATGATGCCGTTGACGTATTCAATCGCAACAGGGATTGCATTCGGCTTCCTCTTCTATCCGGTCACGATGATTGCGAAAGGACGAGCAAAAGAAGTGCACCCAATCATGTACGTGTTGTCACTCGGCTTCCTCGGTTACTTCATCTGGTTGCACTAATCCAAACTGCGTCTTTCTTCTATATAGAAGAAAGACGTTTTTTTGTTAGGAGAGGGTAAGGAAGAAGAGAGAGGGTGATTCAGATGTTACAGCAGATTACTGGACCTGTATTTGAATACTTGGCTGAGAACAGACTGTTGATTCAACTAGCTAGAAAAGTCGGATTACCACTTGGTGGGACGTTATTCGTCGGAGGGCAGGGCGCTGAAGAGACACTCGACACGGTCAAACAATTCAATCAAGATGGACGAGCCGCCACAATAGATTGTTTAGGCGAGTTCGTCGAGACAGAACAGGACGCGGTAGATATCGCGGATGAATGCATCAAAGTCATCGGACAGATCAAAGCATATGATCTAGACGCGCAAGTATCTTTAAAGCTGACATCGATCGGATTAAGAATTGATCCGGATATCGCCTATCAACAGTTGAGTCGCATCGCGGAAGTTGCAGATCAACAAAACATGCGTGTGACAGTCAATATGGAAGAGGCGGTGATGATCGAGTCGATCGTCCGAGTATTCGAGCGTGTACATGAACATTATCCGAACGTCGGGATTGCGCTACAGGCAAACGTCTATCGAAGTCGATTTGATTTAGAGTATCTTCAGGCAACAGTGCGTGTCGTCAAAGGGGCATATGACGGAGACGATGAAACTTATATTCAACCAAAGAAGACAGTAGATGAGACATACCTTCAATTAGTAAAAGTGAATTTGCTAAATGGGAACTACACGCAAATCGCGACACACGATGAACAGATCATTCGACAAATCATTGACTTTACTCAAATGAAACAGATTGATCGATCACAGTTTGAATTTCAAATGCTTCAAGGCATGCGACCGAAACGACAACAAGAGTTAGTTCGACAAGGTTATCGTGTTGTCATCTACGTGCCGCATGGTGTCGACTGGTATACGTATTTGATGAGACGGTTAGCAGAACGCCCGGCAAATATCGCGTTTACAGTAGGTGCCATGTTAAGAAGGTAAAGACTTTGCAAAGAGGATTTAAACTCTTTGCAAAGTTTTTTTGAAATAATGCTTGTGTTTGTCGAATTTTGTTGTTATATTAATAAATGTTCCAGCGAGACGCCTTTTATAAACGGTTCGTTGGGGCTGAAAAGTTTTTTAAAAAGCATGGTTGACATAAACAAAACAACCTGTTAATCTATTAAAGTCGCTAAGGCGGCGGACGAACTTTGAAAACTGAACGATGAGGCAAAAATCGTATTCTACGGAATACAAACATGAATGAAGCGCAAGCTTCGTCAATCGTGACTTCGGTCACACAACGAGCAAGTCAAACACTTTATGGAGAGTTTGATCCTGGCTCAGGACGAACGCTGGCGGCGTGCCTAATACATGCAAGTCGAGCGCAGGAAACTGACGGAACTCTTCGGAGGGAAGACAGCGGAATGAGCGGCGGACGGGTGAGTAACACGTAAGGAACCTGCCTCAAGGATTGGGATAACTCCGAGAAATCGGAGCTAATACCGGATAGTTCAACGGACCGCATGGTCCGCTGATGAAAGGCGCTTCGGCGTCACCTTGAGATGGCCTTGCGGTGCATTAGCTAGTTGGTGAGGTAACGGCCCACCAAGGCGACGATGCATAGCCGACCTGAGAGGGTGATCGGCCACACTGGGACTGAGACACGGCCCAGACTCCTACGGGAGGCAGCAGTAGGGAATCTTCCACAATGGACGAAAGTCTGATGGAGCAACGCCGCGTGAGTGATGAAGGTTTTCGGATCGTAAAACTCTGTTGTAAGGGAAGAACACGTACGAGAGGTAATGCTCGTACCTTGACGGTACCTTACGAGAAAGCCACGGCTAACTACGTGCCAGCAGCCGCGGTAATACGTAGGTGGCAAGCGTTGTCCGGAATTATTGGGCGTAAAGCGCGCGCAGGCGGCCTTTTAAGTCTGATGTGAAAGCCCCCGGCTCAACCGGGGAGGGCCATTGGAAACTGGAAGGCTTGAGTACAGAAGAGAAGAGTGGAATTCCACGTGTAGCGGTGAAATGCGTAGAGATGTGGAGGAACACCAGTGGCGAAGGCGACTCTTTGGTCTGTAACTGACGCTGAGGCGCGAAAGCGTGGGGAGCAAACAGGATTAGATACCCTGGTAGTCCACGCCGTAAACGATGAGTGCTAGGTGTTGGGGGGTTTCCGCCCCTCAGTGCTGAAGCTAACGCATTAAGCACTCCGCCTGGGGAGTACGGCCGCAAGGCTGAAACTCAAAGGAATTGACGGGGACCCGCACAAGCGGTGGAGCATGTGGTTTAATTCGAAGCAACGCGAAGAACCTTACCAACTCTTGACATCCCATTGACCGCTTGAGAGATCAAGTTTTCCCTTCGGGGACAATGGTGACAGGTGGTGCATGGTTGTCGTCAGCTCGTGTCGTGAGATGTTGGGTTAAGTCCCGCAACGAGCGCAACCCCTATCCTTAGTTGCCAGCATTTAGTTGGGCACTCTAGGGAGACTGCCGGTGACAAACCGGAGGAAGGTGGGGATGACGTCAAATCATCATGCCCCTTATGAGTTGGGCTACACACGTGCTACAATGGACGGTACAAAGGGCAGCGAGACCGCGAGGTGGAGCCAATCCCATAAAGCCGTTCCCAGTTCGGATTGCAGGCTGCAACTCGCCTGCATGAAGTCGGAATCGCTAGTAATCGCAGGTCAGCATACTGCGGTGAATACGTTCCCGGGTCTTGTACACACCGCCCGTCACACCACGAGAGTTTGCAACACCCGAAGCCGGTGAGGTAACCGCAAGGAGCCAGCCGTCGAAGGTGGGGTAGATGATTGGGGTGAAGTCGTAACAAGGTAGCCGTATCGGAAGGTGCGGCTGGATCACCTCCTTTCTAAGGAAAACGTCCCTTACGGGACATGCCCATCGTTCAGTTTTGAGAGCTCGTCTCTCACGTCTCGCAAGAGACACTCGCACCTTGAAAACTGAAGACATCAACAAGACATCAAACTTTTAATTAACCATGTCATTTAAGACGTGTGTTCTTAGAATACCAACGCTAGATCAAGGTATGAAGGGCGTACGGTGGATGCCTTGGCACTAGGAGCCGATGAAGGACGCGACGAACAGCGATATGCTTCGGGGAGCAGTAAGTATGCTTTGATCCGAAGATTTCCGAATGGGGGAACCCACCATCCGTAATGAGATGGGACATGTTACATGAATACATAGTGTAACGTGAGGCAGACCCGGGGAACTGAAACATCTAAGTACCCGGAGGAAGAGAAAGCAAATGCGATTCCCTGAGTAGCGGCGAGCGAAACGGGAACAGCCCAAACCGAAGAGCATGCTCTTCGGGGTTGTAGGACACTCTATACGGAGTCAAAAAGGAAGACAGTAGGTGAAGGACCTGGAAAGGTCGGCCGAAGAAGGTGACAGCCCTGTAGCTGAAACTGTTTTCCCTCCAGAGTGGATCCTGAGTACGGCGGGACACGTGAAACCCCGTCGGAATCCGGGAGGACCATCTCCCAAGGCTAAATACTCCCTAGTGACCGATAGTGAACCAGTACCGTGAGGGAAAGGTGAAAAGCACCCCGGAAGGGGAGTGAAATAGATCCTGAAACCGTATGCCTACAAGTAGTCAGAGCCCGTTAACGGGTGATGGCGTGCCTTTTGTAGAATGAACCGGCGAGTTACGATAACGCGCGAGGTTAAGCCGATGAGGCGGAGCCGTAGCGAAAGCGAGTCTGAACAGGGCGTTCAGTGCGTTGTCGTAGACCCGAAACCAGGTGATCTACCCATGTCCAGGATGAAGGTCAGGTAACACTGACTGGAGGTCCGAACCCACGCACGTTGAAAAGTGCGGGGATGAGGTGTGGGTAGCGGTGAAATGCCAATCGAACCTGGAGATAGCTGGTTCTCCCCGAAATAGCTTTAGGGCTAGCCTCGAGGTTGAGAGTTCTGGAGGTAGAGCACTGATTGGACTAGGGGCCCCCACAGGGTTACCGAATTCAGTTAAACTCCGAATGCCAGCAACTTATACTCGGGAGTCAGACTGCGAGTGATAAGATCCGTAGTCAAGAGGGAAACAGCCCAGACCGCCAGCTAAGGTCCCAAAGTGTATGTTAAGTGGAAAAGGATGTGGCGCTGCCTAGACAGCTAGGATGTTGGCTTAGAAGCAGCCACCATTCAAAGAGTGCGTAATAGCTCACTAGTCGAGTGGCGCCGCGCCGAAAATGTAACGGGGCTAAACATACCACCGAAGCTGCGGATTCCGTAAGGAATGGTAGGGGAGCGTTCCAAACCGCTGCGAAGCTGTACCGGAAGGAGCAGTGGAGCGTTTGGAAGTGAGAATGCCGGTGTGAGTAGCGAAAAGAGGGGTGAGAATCCCCTCCGTCGAAAGCCCAAGGTTTCCTGAGGAAGGCTCGTCCGCTCAGGGTTAGTCTGGACCTAAGCCGAGGCCGAAAGGCGTAGGCGATGGATAACAGGTTGATATTCCTGTACCGCCGATCCACCGTTTGAACAATGGGGGGACGCAGGAGGATAGTGACGCATGCGGATGGAAGTGCATGTGCAAGTTTCAAGACCGTCTGATTGGCAAATCCGTCAGGCATCAAAGTCAAGGAACGATGCGGAGTCCCGTAGGGACGTAGGTCACGATTTCACACTGCCAAGAAAAGCCTCTAGTGAGGGGGAAGGCGCCAGTACCGTAAACCGACACAGGTAGGCGAGATGAGAATTCTAAGACGCGCGGGATAACTCTCGTTAAGGAACTCGGCAAAATGGTCCCGTAACTTCGGGAGAAGGGACGCTCTACATGAGTAGAGCCGCAGTGAATAGGCCCAAACGACTGTTTAGCAAAAACACAGGTCTCTGCTAAATCGCAAGATGACGTATAGGGGCTGACGCCTGCCCGGTGCTGGAAGGTTAAGGGGATGGGTTAGCGCAAGCGAAGCTTTGAACCGAAGCCCCAGTAAACGGCGGCCGTAACTATAACGGTCCTAAGGTAGCGAAATTCCTTGTCGGGTAAGTTCCGACCCGCACGAAAGGCGTAACGATTTGGGCACTGTCTCAACGAGAGACCCGGTGAAATCATAGTACCTGTGAAGATGCAGGTTACCCGCGACAGGACGGAAAGACCCCATGGAGCTTTACTACAGCCTGATATTGAGGCTTTGTGCATGATGTACAGGATAGGCGGGAGACGTCGAGCCCGGAGCGCCAGCTTCGGAGGAGTCACCCTTGGGATACCGCCCTTCATGCATAGAGTCTCTAACTCGCAGCCGTCATCCGGCTGGAGGACCGTGTCAGGCGGGTAGTTTGACTGGGGCGGTCGCCTCCTAAACAGTAACGGAGGCGCCCAAAGGTTCCCTCAGAATGGTTGGAAATCATTCGTAGAGCGCAAAGGCAGAAGGGAGCTTGACTGCGAGACCTACAAGTCGAGCAGGGACGAAAGTCGGGCTTAGTGATCCGGTGGTTCCGCATGGAAGGGCCATCGCTCAACGGATAAAAGCTACCCTGGGGATAACAGGCTGATCTCCCCCAAGAGTCCACATCGACGGGGAGGTTTGGCACCTCGATGTCGGCTCATCGCATCCTGGGGCTGGAGTAGGTCCCAAGGGTTGGGCTGTTCGCCCATTAAAGCGGTACGCGAGCTGGGTTCAGAACGTCGTGAGACAGTTCGGTCCCTATCCGTCGTGGGCGCAGGAAATTTGAGGAGAGCTGTCCTTAGTACGAGAGGACCGGGATGGACGCACCGCTGGTGTACCAGTTGTTCCGCCAGGAGCATCGCTGGGTAGCTACGTGCGGACGGGATAAATGCTGAAAGCATCTAAGCATGAAGCCCCCTCCAAGATGAGATTTCCCTTTGAGTAATCAAGAAAGACCCCTCAGAGACGATGAGGTAGATAGGTCACGGGTGGAAGCATGGCGACATGTGGAGCTGAGTGATACTAATCGGTCGAGGTCTTGTTCTAGCAGATGCTTGTTGATGACTTCAGTTTTGAGGGCGCGAGCCCGTCGTCTGGTGACGATAGCCAAGTGGTCACACCCGTTCCCATGCCGAACACGGAAGTTAAGCACTTGAACGCCGAAAGTAGTTGGGGGCTTCCCCCTGTGAGGATAGGACGTTGCCAGGCAAACGGTGGTTCTGGAGCATACGCTCAAGGGCCGCCGCTTTTTTGTGTCTTTTTGTAGAAAGGCATGCATCTATTTTAATGAAGGGACTGAACAGGGATATGGCGAAAAAAACGAAACTACGCGTAGCCGTCGAAGAGAACGAGACGATTGGTGCTTGTTTGGATCGTATCGATGCCATGGGATACCGCCCGACGGTCCGACGAGAAGAGCCGATCTTTGGATTAGACGCTAATGGCGAACCGTATCCAATTCGTCAGCAAATCGTCTTCGATTGCAAAGTGAAAGAGAGCGAATAACTACTTCAAGCATCGTCCGAATGAATCGGACGATGCTTTTTTTATACTTTATTTCATTTGATGTCTCCAGAGAAAATAAACTCCGAATGGACACTAGATGAAATTAAAAAAACACCTTTTAAAACCGAACGATAAATTTTCAGACAATTAAATTGTTCGCCTTTAGTTGACGCCTTGGGATGGACTTGTTAAGATGAAGTCGTGACAGGATGATTGAATATAAACACCTCGTATAATAGCAGGGATATGGCTTGCAAGTTTCTACCCAACGACCCTAAATCGTTGGACTATGGGGTATATGGATGTTCGTCGATATTTCTTTGGCGTACCTTTTTATACCCTAAGCCACCCTTTTAGCCGTGGTTTGGGCTTTTTTTATGCACAAAGGAGGAAACAGCGATGGGAAATGTAGAAGTCGGCGTCATCATGGGAAGTCAATCGGATTGGGAAACGATGAAGCATACATGCGATGTGTTGGAGCAACTTGAGATTCCGTACGAAAAGAAAGTCGTTTCCGCACACCGGACACCGGATCTGATGTTTCGTTATGCTGAATCAGCACGTGAACGAGGACTGAAGGTCATCATTGCCGGTGCAGGCGGTGCTGCTCATCTACCGGGCATGGTTGCCGCTAAAACGACATTACCCGTCATCGGTGTTCCTGTGAAAAGTAGAGCGCTCCAAGGAATTGATTCCTTGCTCTCGATCGTTCAAATGCCAGGTGGTGTACCGGTCGCAACGGTCGCGATCGGAGAAGCAGGCGCAAAAAACGCCGGATTGCTAGCTGCTCAAATTCTTTCGATTCAAAATGAACGACTTGCCCGCAAGCTCGATCATATGCGTGTCGAACTAGAAGGAGACGTCATTGCATCTGGAGGGAACCTGCTATGAAACGAATTGGGATACTAGGCGGCGGTCAACTCGGTCGAATGATGGCTCTGTCAGCGCGTGAGATGGGCTTTGAGATTTTGACACTCGATCCAACGGACAACGCACCGTGTGCGCAAGTGGCGGATCAACACATCCAAGCTGATTTTTCGGATGTCGAGGCAGCAAAACAACTCGCAGCTGAATCGGATGTCGTCACCTACGAATTCGAGAACATCTCGACGGAAGTCGCTGAAGCAATCGGAACGAAACTGATTCACGGCACCGATCTTCTTTTTCAAACGCAACATCGGGTACGGGAAAAAGAGATGATTGAACGCATTGGGCGCTCCGTCGCTCCGTATTATCCGGTGACGCATCCTTCTGACTTAGAGGAAGCAAAACAGCGACTCGGGTTACCATTCGTCTTGAAGACAGCACGATTCGGATATGACGGAAAGGGACAGACCGTCATTCGGACGGAAGAACAGTTCCAAGCGGCAATCGAAGGATTTGAACCGACAGAGTATGTCGCGGAGCAGTGGTTACCGTTTGATCAAGAAATTTCCGTCATCGTCACTCGAAGCGCAACAGAGACACGCGTCTTCCCGGTCAGTGAGAACATACATCGAGAAAACATTTTGCATCTATCGATCGTACCGGCACGGATTTCTGAATCGCTCGAACAAGAAGCGATTGCGCTCGCCGAATCCATCGCGGATGCCGTCGGTCTGATCGGTACACTGGCCATCGAGTTGTTCGTCGTCGGTTCTCGACTGATCGTCAATGAACTAGCACCCCGACCACACAATTCGGGTCACTATTCAATCGATGCTTGTGAAACATCCCAATTCGAGCAACATATCCGTGCCATCAGTGGTCTCCCACTCGGTGATACCCGTCTGACGACACCGGTCGTCATGGCGAACATCCTGGGTCAGCATGTCACAGCATTATACGAGGAACTACCGAGATTAGACGCTCGGACGAAAGTTCACTTATATGGAAAAGCAGAAGCCAAGACAGGGCGCAAGATGGGCCATTTAAACATTCTTGCGGACACCGTCGACGATGCTTTGGCAGAAGTCGAACGCCTGTCGATATGGAAGGAGACAGTTCAATGATCGAACGGTATACACGTCCTGAGATGAAAGCGATCTGGACCGAACAAAACAAATTCGAGGCTTGGTTAAAAGTCGAGATTCTTGCGTGTGAAGCATGGAGTGAACTAGGGGTCATCCCGAAAGAGGACGTCCAGTTGCTTTGGGACAATGCCTCATTTGATGTCAACCGCATCCTTGAGATCGAGCAAGAGACACGTCATGATGTCATCGCCTTCACGCGTGCCGTCTCTGAAACACTCGGAGAAGAACGCAAGTGGGTGCATTACGGACTCACGTCAACGGACGTCGTCGATACAGCACTCTCGTATCTGTTGAAGCAAGCAAACGACATTCTTGCTGCGGATCTCGATCGGTTCATCGACATCTTAAAAGTCAAAGCGAACGAACATAAATATACGGTCATGATGGGACGAACGCATGGCGTACATGCAGAACCGACGACGTTCGGTCTGAAACTAGCGCTTTGGTATGAAGAGATGAAACGAAACAAAGTCCGTTTTGAAGCAGCACGTGAGACGGTCGAATACGGCAAGATGTCAGGTGCCGTCGGAACATTCGCAAACATCGATCCATTCATTGAAAAGTATGTCTGCGAAAAGTTAGGAACAAAACCGGCTCCGGTCTCAACGCAAACGTTACAACGTGATCGTCATGCACACTACATGTCGACACTTGCTCTGATTGCAACATCAATCGAAAAGATGGCAACGGAAATCCGGGGTCTGCAAAAGACGGAAACACGTGAAGTCGAAGAATTCTTCGCTAAAGGTCAAAAAGGATCATCGGCGATGCCGCATAAGCGGAATCCGATCGGTTCAGAGAACATGACAGGTCTTGCCCGAGTCATCCGTGGACACATGGTGACAGCGTACGAGAACGTCTCACTCTGGCACGAACGGGATATCTCGCATTCTTCGGCAGAACGTATCATTCTTCCGGACGCAACAGGATTGCTTAACTACATGTTGAACCGTTTCGGAAACATCGTGAAGAACTTGACGGTCTTCCCGGACAACATGAAGCGGAACATGGACCGGACGTTTGGTGTCATTTTCTCTGGACATGTCTTACTCGCTTTAATCGAAAAAGGCTGGTCGCGTGAAGCCGCCTATGATTTCGTTCAACCGCGTGCGATGCAGGCGTGGGAAGAACAAATCATGTTCCGTGACTTGTTGTGGCAAGAAGAAGAGATTCAACAGCTTTTCACAGAAGAAGAGCTCGATGCGTGTTTCGATCCGACGTACCATACGAGTCGCGTCGATGAAATCTTTGAACGGTGTGGCTTGAACTAATCAACCTGAGACGGGGCACTTGCCCCGTCTACATCTTAGGATCATGGGGGACGAAAGCGATGCAACCACTTTATGAAGGAAAAGCAAAACGATTGTACACGACGCAGGAGCAGGATGTGCTCCGGATCGTCTATAAAGACGAGGCCACGGCATTCAACGGCGAGAAAAAAGAAACCTTTGCTGGAAAAGGCGAATTGAACAACCGATTGACGAGTCATTTCTTTGAAATCCTCGAACAAGCGGGCATTCCGACACATTTTATTGAGCGTGTCTCGGAGCGCGAACAGCTCGTACGTCGTGTCACCATCATCCCACTCGAAGTCGTCGTCCGAAACGTCGTCGCGGGGAGCTTGAGTAAACGGCTCGGTATCGAAGAAGGTACGGTGCTCGAAACACCAATCGTTGAGTTCTACTATAAAGATGATACGTTAGGCGATCCACTCGTCACCTCGTCACACATCAATTTACTGAAGATTGCGACTTCTGAAGAGTTGAAACAGTTATCTGCTGAAGCGCTTCGCGTAAACGAAGTATTACAACCTTACTTCCGTCAAAACGGAATCACGTTGATTGATTTTAAATTGGAGTACGGAAAGACGGCAGACGGAACGATTTTACTGGCAGATGAGATTTCACCTGATACATGCCGCCTGTGGGATCAGGCGACAGGAGAACATCTCGATAAAGATGTCTTCCGCCGCAATATCGGTTCACTGACAGAGACTTACCAAACACTATTCAATCGCCTAGGGGGAAACACACAATGAAAAAAGTCATCGTATCGATCGCATTACGGGAAAGCATTTTAGATCCACAAGGAGTTGCTGTAAAAGGTGGATTGCAACAGCTTGGTTTTACAGGTGTCGAGAGTGTCCGAATCGGAAAACAGATTGAACTGCTCGTTGAGACGGAAACGACAGAAGCGATGATTCATGAGATGTGTCAAAAACTACTCGTCAACACGGTGATGGAAGATTACCAGATTACGATCGAAGAGGTGACGCCAGCATGAAGTTTGCGGTCATCGTCTTTCCCGGATCGAACTGTGATTTAGATATGTACCATGCGGTCAAGGATGCCCTCGGAGAAGAAGCTGAATACGTCTTCCATACCGAAACATCACTTGAAGGCTACGACGGCGTCCTACTGCCGGGCGGATTCTCCTACGGAGACTACCTTCGTTGCGGCGCGATCGCACGTTTCTCACCGATCATGGAAGAAGTCAAACGTTTTGCGGCAGAAGGGAAAACGGTCCTTGGGGTATGTAACGGATTCCAGATTCTTGTCGAAGCGGGACTCTTACCAGGTGTCTTGCACCGCAACAACGGTTTGAAGTTCATGTGCCGGACGGTCGAACTGAAGGTTGAAAACACGAAGACACGGTTTACATCGGATTATCTGCCAGGCGAGACGATTTCGATTCCGATCGCGCACGGCGAAGGGAACTACTACTGCGATGATGCGACTTACGCAATACTCCAAACGAACGGACAAATCGCCTTCACGTATGTCGATAACCCGAACGGCTCACGCGGTGATATCGCCGGAATCACGAACAAAGCCGGCAACGTTCTCGGGATGATGCCACACCCGGAACGAGCGGTCGAGTTATTGACTGGCGGAACAGATGGACTAAAACTCTTTACTTCACTCGTCAAACAGGGGGCACACCATGCTAAAACAACAGTCTGAACCAACACCAGAATTGATTCAAGAGCAACGCGTCTATGCCACGATGGGCTTAAGTGATACGGAATACCAGATGGTTGTCGATTTACTCGGACGCCAACCGAACTATACGGAAACAGGATTGTTCTCGGTCATGTGGTCCGAACATTGTTCATACAAGACCTCTAAACCCGTCCTCCGTCAATTCCCGACGACTGGACCACGTGTCTTACAAGGACCAGGGGAAGGGGCAGGTGTCGTTGATATCGGAGATGAGCAAGCAGTCGTCTTTAAAATCGAAAGCCACAACCATCCATCCGCTGTTGAACCGTATCAAGGGGCTGCGACAGGCGTCGGCGGAATCATTCGTGACATCTTCTCGATGGGCGCACGACCGGTCGCGCTCATGAACTCGCTCCGCTTCGGGCATCTCGGTACACCACGTGTCAATCAACTGTTCGAACAAGTCGTCGCCGGAATCGCCGGTTACGGCAACTGTGTCGGGATCCCGACGATCGGTGGCGAAATCGGATTTGATCGCTCATATGAAGGCAATCCACTCGTCAACGCGATGTGTATCGGTCTAATCAACCATGCGGATATTCAAAAGGGTCAGGCAAAAGGTGTCGGGAACTCGGTCATGTACGTCGGTGCAGCTACTGGGCGTGACGGGATCCATGGTGCGACGTTTGCCTCGGAGGATCTCGGAGAGGATACAGAAGCAAAACGTCCGGCTGTTCAAGTCGGCGACCCATTCATGGAGAAGTTATTGATTGAAGCTTGTCTTGAAATCGTCGGTCACCCGGCACTGGTCGGGATGCAGGACATGGGTGCTGCCGGACTGACATCGTCTTCAGCGGAGATGGCTTCAAAAGCAGGTATGGGCATCGAGATGCACCTCGATGATGTTCCGCAACGAGAGACAGGGATGACCGCTTACGAAATGATGCTCTCGGAATCACAAGAGCGGATGTTACTCGTCGTCAAGCGGGGTCGCGAAGCAGAGATCGAAGCAATCGTCAGCAAATGGGGACTCCATGCCGTTCACGTCGGAGAAGTCATTGAAGAGAAAGTCTTACGGTTGATCCATCACGGGGACATCGTAGCGGAAGTTCCAGTCGATGCGTTAGCCGAAGAAGCGCCAGTCTATGAAAAACCATCTCGTGTTCCTGCGTATTATGAAGAATTCCAAGCGATGGAAGAGACGCTTCCAGTCGTTGAAGACGTCGTTGAGACATGGCGGGCGTTACTGCGTCAGCCGACGATTGCTTCAAAACGTTGGGTCTACGATCAGTACGATCATATGGTCCAGACATCGACCGTCGTCGCACCAGGATCCGATGCAGCCGTCATCCGTGTCCGCGGCACGAACAAAGCGCTTGCGATGACGACCGACTGTAACAGCCGCTTCGTCTACTTGGATCCATATGTCGGTGGACAGATTGCGGTAGCGGAAGCAGCTCGTAATATCGTCGCGAGTGGGGCGACACCCCTTGCTATCACGGATTGCCTGAACTTCGGAAATCCGGATAAACCAGAAGGCTTCTGGCAGTTGCAGCAAGCAACAGCCGGTATGGCAGAAGCATGTCGTGTCCTTGAGACACCTGTCATCGGTGGAAACGTCTCACTCTACAATGAGTCAGCCGGTCAAGCGGTTCACCCGACACCGGTCGTCGGAATGGTTGGATTACACGAGCAAACTGAATGGATCACAACGCAACACGTCAAACAAGCAGGTGATCAAATTTATCTATTAGGAGAAACAACAGCCGAGTTTGGTGGTAGTGAGCTTCAATATATGCAATTCGGTAAATCATTCGGTCGCGCACCACAGATTGATTTAGCAATCGAACACGCACGCTTACAATTGTTACAGCAGGCAGTACAAGCAGGTGAAGTCAATGCGATGCATGATGTGTCAGAAGGCGGTCTTGCCATCGCTCTCGCTGAGATGACGTTTGGGACGAACCTCGGATTGACGGTTCAGTTCGACGGACCAACCTTACACCTGTTCAGCGAATCGCAATCACGCTTCATCGTCACTGTGCCACAAGCGCACGTCGCAGCATTCGAACAACGGACCGGTGCTCAAGCAATCGGTGTCGTCACGAACGATGAGCTTCTCGTCATCGAAACGGCAGACACACGAATTGAAGCAGACCGTTCGACCTTACAGGGAGACTGGGAAGGAGCAATCGCGTGTTATATGACATCAAAGGACTAAATGAGGAGTGTGGCGTCTTCGGGATCTTCGGACAACCGAATGCAGCGCAACTCGCTTATTACGGCTTGCATAGCTTGCAACACCGGGGACAGGAAGGGGCAGGCATCGTCACGAGTGACGGTGACGACCTCTTCCCGCACCGCGGGCAAGGACTCGTAACGGAAGTCTTTTCGGAAGAAACACTGACGAACCTTAACGGACATCACGCGATTGGACATGTCCGGTATTCGACAGCAGGGGGAAACACGCTTGAGAACACCCAACCGCTTCACTTCAAATCGCGGACGGGAGATCTCGCACTCGCGCATAACGGAAATCTCGTCAACGCCGATTCACTAAAGCACCTGTTAGAAGCAGAAGGTGCCATCTTTCAGACGACGAGTGATACGGAAGTCGTCGCCCATCTCGTCAAACGCAGTAAGCTCGACACACTCGAAGACCGGATTGCCGATAGTCTCGCCCGTCTCGTCGGGGCGTTCGCCTTCCTTTTCTTAACGGAAGATACGTTATTCGTGGCGGTTGATCCGCACGGACTGCGTCCACTGTCACTCGGGAAGACACCGGACGGCGGCATCGTATTCGCGTCAGAGACATGTGCCTTTGATATCGTCGGCGCGGAATTCATTCGTGATATCGAGCCAGGGGAGCTCGTGACGATCACAGAACAGGGCATGTCGTCCCGTCAATACATGGAACCACGTGAACGGGCAATGTGTTCGATGGAATATATCTACTTCTCACGTCCGGATTCGATCATTGATGGCGTCAACGTCCATACGGCTCGCAAAGCACTCGGGAAAAAGATGTATGAAGAAGCGCCGGTTGAAGCGGACGTCGTCACTGGAGTACCGGATTCAAGTATCTCGGCAGCGATCGGTTACGCGGAAGCGAGTGGTATTCCATATGAGATGGGATTGATCAAGAACCGGTATGTCGGACGGACGTTCATCCAGCCGTCACAAGAGTTACGGGAACGTGGGGTCAAAATGAAATTGTCCGCGCTACGCGGCGTCGTGCAAGGAAAACGTATCATCATGGTCGATGATTCAATCGTCCGGGGAACGACGAGTCGCCGCATCGTCGGTTTGTTACGGGAAGCGGGTGCGACGGAAGTCCATGTCCGCATCACGGCACCACCGATCACGAATCCATGTTATTACGGGATTGATACTTCATCGAAGGAAGAACTGATCTCTGCTCGATTGATGCCGAAAGAAATCCGGCAGGAAATTGGTGCGGATTCACTTGAATTCTTAACGGTACCGGGCATGGTCGACGCAATCGATCGCCCGTTCGATGGACCGTTAAAAGGACAATGTACCGCTTGTTTCACAGGAGAGTATCCGACACCGCTCGGTTCGCTCGAGTTAGAAGCTAAACTTTGATAGATGGGGGAAGAACATGAGCAAACATTACGAAGCAGCAGGTGTGAGTCTGACAGCAGGGTATGAGTCAGTCACGCGAATGAAAAAACACGTCGCCCGTTCGATGCGCAAAGAAGTATTGACGGGACTCGGTAGCTTTGGTGCGATGTTCGACCTCAGCCAATTGCAGTTGAAAGAACCAGTCCTTGTCAGTGGGACAGACGGTGTCGGTACGAAGCTGAAACTCGCTTTCGCACTGGAACAACACGATACGATCGGAATCGACTGTGTGGCAATGTGTGTGAACGATATCATCGTCCAAGGCGCGGAACCACTTTATTTCCTTGACTACATCGCGCTTGGTCAGGCGATTCCAGCTAAGATCGAACGGATCGTCGCAGGTGTCGCAGAAGGTTGCGTCCAGGCGGGATGTACGTTAATCGGCGGTGAGACAGCGGAAATGCCAGGGATGTATGCGGACGGCGAATATGATATCGCCGGGTTCGCCGTCGGTGCCGTCGAGAAGCAAAAATTGATCACGGGTGATAACGTCGCGGCAGGAGATGTCATTCTCGGTCTCGCTTCGTCCGGCGTCCATTCGAACGGGTTCTCACTCGTCCGTAAAATCGTCGCCGACAGTGGCCTCCGCTACGAAGATGAAGTCATGATGCTCGGTCATACGCTCGGAAATGCGCTCCTCATGCCAACACGCATCTACGTCGAAGCGGTCAAAGCAGCCCTTGAGACGGAAAAGATTCAAGCGATGGTCCATATTACGGGTGGTGGATTCTACGAGAACGTACCACGTGTCTTGCCAGAAGGTCTTGGCGCATCGTTCGATCCGAAAAAGTGGCCGACGTTACCAGTCTTTGACTGGCTCGAGCAAGCGGGTGACCTGCCACGACATGATATGTACAACGTCTTTAACATGGGCATCGGTTTCATGTTGATCGTCAAACCGGAAGATGTCGCGGAAGTGACAGCACGCCTCGCTCGTGAAAATGAGACGGCGTACGTGATTGGTCAAGTGACAGATCAAGAAGGTGTTCGGATTCAAGGAGTCGACGCATGAAGATCGCCTGTTTTGCATCAGGAAGCGGTAGTAATGTCGAAGCACTTTTTGAAGCGATCGAGGCAGGAACGTTACATGCCTCGATCGAACTGATCGTCTGCGATCAACAGAACGCAAAGGTCATTGAACGGGCAAAACGACGCGGATGTGACGTCTTCGTCTTTCGGGCGAAGGACTATCCGGATAAACCGAGTTTTGAGCGGGAAATCATTGCCCGTCTTGAAGCGAAAGGTGTCGAACGGATCATTCTTGCCGGCTACATGCGATTAATCGGGGAAGAGTTGCTTGGACGATACGCAGGGCGAATCGTCAACATCCACCCGTCGCTGCTTCCGGCGTTCCCGGGAAAAGATGCGATCGGACAAGCATTTCGTGGCGGAGTTAAAATCACAGGTGTTACAATTCATATAGTCGATGAAGGCATGGACACAGGACCGATCATGGCTCAAGAAGCCGTTCGGATTACAGAAGAGATGACGCGTGAAACATTGCAACAAGCGATTCAGCGCGTCGAACATAGACTGTATCCGCAAGTCATCGAAGAGTGGATGAAAGAGGAGGCAAACGTATGAGAGCGTTAATTAGTGTGTCGGATAAAACAGGAATCGTCGAATTAGGACGAGCGTTCCATGAAGCAGGTATCGAGCTCGTCTCGACAGGCGGAACACATCAAGCGTTAGAGGAAGCCGGGCTTCCGGTCATTGGTATCAGTGAAGTCACACAATTCCCAGAAATGCTCGATGGGCGTGTCAAAACGCTCCATCCAATGGTTCATGGTGGATTACTCGGTCGTCGTGATCTTGAATCCCATCGTGAGCAGATGGCTGCGCAACAGATTCAACCGATTGATTTCGTCGTCGTCAATCTGTATCCGTTCAAGCAGACGGTCTTACAAGAAGACGTCGCCTATGCCGATGCGATCGAGAACATCGATATCGGTGGACCAAGCATGTTGCGTTCAGCGGCGAAAAACCACGCAGCTGTCACGGTCGTCGTCGACCCAGCTGATTACGAAACGGTCGTTGCCGAGATTCGTGAAGGCGGTACGACGTTTGAGACACGTCAACGTCTTGCGGCGAAAGCCTTCCGTCATACAGCGGCGTACGATGCGTTGATCGCGGATTATTTCTTGACACAAACAGGCGAGAAGTTCCCGGATCAGTTGACAATCACGCTTGAGAAAGTCCAGGATCTTCGTTATGGAGAAAATCCACACCAAGAAGCAGCCTTTTATAAAACACCAATTTACCGTGGAGCATCTCTCGCTTCAGCGAAACAGTTGCATGGTAAAGAGTTGTCGTATAACAACATTCAAGATGCGAACGCTGCACTCGAAATTCTCGACGAGTTCCGCGAAGCAGCAGCCGTCGTTGTTAAACACATGAACCCGTGTGGTGTTGCCGTCGGTCCAACGATCGGAGAGGCATTCCGCCGCGCTCATGCAGCCGATCCGGTGTCGATCTTCGGTGGCATCGTCGCCTTGAACCGTGAAGTTGACTTAGAGACAGCAGAACAGTTAAGCGGTATCTTCCTTGAAATCATCATCGCCCCATCCTTCACGGAAGAAGCATTCGCCTTGTTGTCAGCGAAAAAGAACATCCGTCTACTTGAACTCGACGTCAAACGTGTCCAAGCAATCCGTTATACGGCAGTCGCTGGCGGCATGCTCGTCCAAGACAGTGACGATGAGACGCTCGATGATGCAGCAGCACGTGTCGTGACAGACCGCAAACCGACAGCAGCGGAATGGGAGGACTTGAAACTCGCATGGCGCGCCGTCAAACACGTCAAGTCGAATGCGATCGTTCTCGCGAAAGACGAAGTAACGGTCGGCGTTGGTGCAGGACAGATGAACCGTGTTGGTTCAGCGAACATCGCGATTACGCAAGCCGGAGAAAAAGCAGTTGGCGCGTCCCTTGCTTCCGATGCCTTCTTCCCAATGGGCGATACGGTCGAAGCGGCAGCAGCAGCTGGCATTACGGCAATTATCCAACCAGGCGGCTCGATTCGCGACCAAGAGTCAATCGATGCGTGTAACAAACATGGCATTACGATGGTCTTTACGAACGTTCGACATTTCAAACACTAAGCGGAGGCGATTTGAATGAAGGTATTGGTGATTGGTAAAGGAGGGCGTGAACACGCGCTCGTCTGGAAGCTGGCACAGGATGAACGGATCGAGACAGTGTATGCTGCGCCTGGGAATGCCGGGATGACACAAGCCACATGTGTTCCGATCGCCGAAGATGCCACCGATGAACTCGTGACGTTCGCACAAGACGAACAGATCGATTGGACGATCGTCGGACCAGAAGGACCACTCGTTCTCGGAGTCGTTAACGCCTTTCAGGCAGCGGGACTGCAAATCTTCGGACCGACACGGGAAGCGGCGGCGATCGAAGGAAGTAAGCAGTTCGCGAAAGAATTGATGGCGCGTGCCGGTATTCCGACCGCTGCTCACGCTGTCTTTACTTCAGCAGCAGAAGCAGAAGCGTATGTTCGCGAAGCGGGTGCACCGATCGTCATCAAAGCCGACGGACTCGCTGCCGGAAAAGGAGTCACAGTCGCAGAAACTGTGGACCAAGCGCTTGCAGCAATCTACGATACGTTTGCCGGGGAATACGGTCAACAAAGCCGCGTCGTCATCGAAGAATGCCTGATCGGGGAAGAGTGTTCGTTGATGGCATTCGTGCACGAAGAGACGGTCATTCCAATGGTATTGTCGCAAGATCATAAACGGGCGTTTGACGGTGACTTAGGTCCGAACACAGGAGGAATGGGCGCGTATTCTCCGCTACCTCAGTGGGACGAAGCGGCGTTGACGACAGAAGCTGTTGATCGCATCATTCAGCCGCTTGTCGATCAGATGGCAAGCGAAGGGATTCCGTTCACTGGCTTCCTCTATGCCGGTCTGATGATAACGAAACAAGGACCATTCGTCATCGAGTTCAATGCTCGGTTCGGTGATCCGGAGACAGAAGTCATTCTCCCGCGCTTAGAGACGCCGTTGCTTGATGTCATCATGCCGCTGATGGACGGACAGACACCAGAAGTCGTTTGGACGGATCAAGCAGCTGTCGGTGTCGTCGTCGCAGCAGAAGGATATCCGGAAGCGCCAAAAACGGGACAAGTGATTCCACTTGACCAGATCGGGGATGATCTTCTCGTCTTTCATGCCGGAACGGCAGAACGAAACGATCAACTTGTCTCAGCTGGTGGACGTGTCCTCGTGTGTGTCAGCCGTGCCGAGACAATCGAGCAGGCTGTCGAACAGGTCTATGCAAACTTACCAGACGTGACGGATCAGCCATTCTTTTACCGAACTGATATCGCTCAAAAAGCCTTTCGTGCCTCGCATGAATCATGATATCTGAACCAGACGTGCTCGAAGGAGCCTCGTCTGGTTTTTTGTTTCTTGGCGAAGTGCACGAAAAGATTTGTCTTCCATGGCGAATTTGTGTTATTTTGACCAAATGAATCCGGAACGGGGCAAAACTTCTTGAAACTTACTTAGCAACATTTTAGTATAAGAACTATAAGAAAGCGTTTTCAATAAAACAAAGGAGGTCGAGCTTTCGTGAAAAAAAATTGTGGAAGATCCCCTTGGACGAAATCTGAAGTACGAACACACCAAGCGGTCATCAGTGGAAAGCTTGCACCGACACTTGTCATACAGAATGCCACTTACCTGAATCATGGTGTCAAAGCATGGCGGACGGCGAACATCTGGATTAGTGGCGACCGGATCGTCTATGTCGGTCCAGAGATGCCGGAACAAGCCGATGCGTATCATGATGCGACAGGTCAATATATCGTACCCGGTTACATTGAACCCCATGCCCATCCGTTCCAACTTTACAATCCAGCGAGTCTTGCAAAATTCGCAGCAGAGCGGGGAACATCGACGCTCGTAAACGACAACATGTTGTTATTATTAGAGCCGACGGAGCAAGCGTTTGCTCAGGTCGAGGCGCTAGCAGACTTACCGACCTCAATGTACTGGTGGGCACGACTCGACGCACAAACCGAGCTTGATGCCGACAGTATCTCGATCGATAATCGCCGGATTCAAGCGTGGCTCAAGCATCCACAAGTCATCCAAGCGGGAGAGTTGACGGGATGGCCACGTCTCTCGCAAGGGGATGATGAACTGCTTCACTGGATGCAGGATGCGATCAAACTCGGAAAACCAATCGAAGGTCATTTCCCTGGGGCTTCAGCGAAGACGTTGACGAAGATGGCGCTGTACGGCGTGACGAGTGATCACGAAGCGATGACGGTCGAAGAGGCGATGACACGTCTTGAACTCGGCTACACGACGACGATTCGTTATTCATCGATTCGTCCGGATCTACCGGATATCTTTAAAGGTCTCGTCGAAGCAGGGTTGACGCAGTTCGATAAGGTGCTAGTGACGACGGATGGTTCAACGCCGTCCTTCTATAAAGCGGGCATGATGGATGAGACGATCCGATTGATGCTTGAGGCGGGCATTCCGGTCGAAGAAGCGTACCGGATTGCATCGTACAATGCAGCGCGTCACTTTAATCTCGATCATCTACTTGGGAGTATCGCACCAGGACGAATCGCGCATCTTAATTTCCTTGAGGCAAAAGATGCCCCGACACCTGTCGCTGTACTTGCGCGCGGCACATGGGTCCGTCAAGCAGACATCCCATGTTACCCGGCAGAAGCGCTTGATGCAGTCTATGCGCTCATGCCACGCTCGGAAGTCCAGGTTTCCTTAACGGAACAGGATTTTTCGTTTAGCATGCCGGTTGGTCTTGAAATGGTCAATTCCGTCATCATGAAACTCTATCAAGTCGAACACGATACAAGTGTACCTGTTCTACCGGCAGGATGTGATGAATCCTTCCTGATGCTACTCGACCGGGAAGGGAAGTGGCGACTGAATACCGTTCTGAAAAACTTTGCGACACAAGTCGGAGGTCTCGTCAGTTCGTACTCGATCAGCGGTGATATTTTGATGATCGGTAAATCGAAACGAGACATGCAAGTCGCGTTTGATCGAATGAAAGCGTTCGGCGGCGGAATCGTTCTCGTTGAGAATGGTGAAGTCATCGCTGAAGTTCCGTTGACCTTGATGGGGCAGACGTCCGACCTGCCACTCGAAGATTTGATCGTTCAAGAAACGGCTCTCCGGGAAGCCTTGTTCGAACGCGGTTATGCGTTTGAAGATCCTGTCTATACGTTGCTATTCCTAGCATCGACACACTTGCCATATGTACGGATCACACCACAAGGTATTTACGAAGTCCTTCGGAAAAAAGTCCTTTTCCCAGCGATTTTGCGATGACGCTTGAATTTTAAAACGTCGCGCTTTAAACTATTAAAGAGCAATTGAATGGGAAAGGGAGTCACAAGATGCAACTCGATAAATTGCGTGGAAAAGAATTGGATCAGTTATTTACAGCCATCATGAAGATGGATTCATTAGAAGATTGTTATACGTTGTTCGAAGACTTAGCGACCGTCAACGAAATCCAGGCGCTCGCCCAACGTCTTGAAGTCGCACGTCAATTACGTGAAGGCAATACGTATCACAAAATCGAAAAGGCGACCGGTGCTTCAACAGCAACGATCTCGCGTGTCAAACGTTGCTTGAACTACGGTTCGGGCGGTTATGATCTGGCGCTTGCCCGCCTAGGTCTTATCGAGCAAGAAGTAGCGGATAACTAATGTTATCCGCTACTTCTATGAAGGAGGGCGCACCGATATGGATTTTGCGTTACAACATAAAATTCAACATTTCATTCGAAGGCTGACGCCCATCCAGTCGCTCGTCATCATCTACTTCGTTGCGGTCATCATCGGAATCATCATGCTCGGTCTGCCGTGGTCGACCAAGGGAGACTATAACTGGGATTTCACGGACCTCGTCTTCATGGCGGTCAGTTGTGTCAGTGTCACTGGTTTGACGACGGTCTCGGTCTCAGAAACCTTCACGACGTTCGGCTACTTCATGATCATGATTCTAGTGCAAGTCAGCGGGATCGGCTTGATGTCGCTTCATATCGCGATGTGGGTCATTCTCGGAAAACGAATCGGCTTTCGAGAACGTCAACTCGTCGTTCGAGATCAGAACCAGACGACGATGCAAGGGGTCGTCAAATACATTCGCGAAGTCATCTTGATCATCGTCTCGATTGAATTGATCGGGGCATTGATTCTCGGGCTGTACTATACGAAATACTTTCCGACACTCGGTGAAGCGATGCTCCAAGGACTGTTCGGATCGGTCAGTGCGACGACGAACGCTGGTTTTGACATCACGGGCGAATCGTTACTACCGTTTCGCGGTGATTTGTTCGTCGTCTTCATGCAAATCTTGTTACTGACACTTGGTGCAATTGGGTTTCCAGTACTCGTCGAAGTCCGGCGCTACATCTCGTACCGGGCGACACGTCAAGCGACACGTCAACCGTATCATTTTTCACTCTTTACGAAATTGACAGCGTCAACGTTCTTCATTCTCGTCCTATTCGGAACGGTAGCATTGCTGCTATTTGAATGGAACCAATCCTTCAAAGGTCTACCGATCGATGAGAAGCTTGTCGACGCCTTGTTCCAATCCGTCACGACCCGAAACGGGGGATTGACGACGGTCGACATCACGTCCTTCTCGCAGGCATCGATTTTCGTCTTGTCGCTCTTGATGTTCATCGGAGCGTCACCGTCTTCCGTTGGTGGGGGGATTCGAACGACGACGTTCGCTGTCGCCGTTTTGAGTGTCATCGCCTTCATCCGAGGCGAATACGGGATTAAAATCTTTGGTCGTGAGATCGGTCAGTCGGACATCTGGAAAGCATTCGTCGTCATTGTCGTCTCAACGGGTGTGACGATGGTCGGATTAATCGTCTTGTTACTTGTCGAAGACGCACCGTTCCTCGTGCTGTTTTTTGAAGCTTGTTCAGCGTTCGGAACGACCGGTCTATCGCTCGGCATCACGGATCAATTATCGGATATCGGAAAATGGACGTTGTCTGTGCTGATGTTCATTGGTCGAATCGGTGTCATCTCGTTCGTTCTTCTGTTGAAAGCGAACCAACCGAAACGTAACTACAATTATCCGAAGGAATCCGTCATTATCGGATAAGGAGGCTCTTTTATGAAACGTGCCTTTTGGATCAACTTTGCCTATATCTTTGCTGTGCCTGTCTTACCGTTTTTGGCGCTCGTCAATGGTCGAGCACTCTGTTC
The DNA here is from genome assembly GCF_001750115.1 of Exiguobacterium sp. U13-1. Classification (NCBI taxonomy): domain Bacteria; kingdom Bacillati; phylum Bacillota; class Bacilli; order Caryophanales; genus Exiguobacterium; species Exiguobacterium sp. U13-1. The sequence goes on from NZ_CP015731.1 coordinate 948,509, forward strand.
ACCGGATTCACCGTTACTGGACGTCCCGGTACTCGGCTTCTTTTTAGCAGAACCGTGGGCGTTCGTGCCGGTATATGCCGTTTTTGCGTTGTTACTGGCGTCACTCTTGACGAAACGACGGACACGCGTCTAACCATCTCGCCCTGCGCGAGATGGTTTTTTGTTTTATACTGAATGTGGAATGAGAAAGAGAGGATGGGACGAACCGTGTTATTACCTTTTAATGAATGGCGACATGTCTTTAAACTAGATCCAGCAAAAACAATCGATGATGCTAGCCTACAGGCGATTGCGACGTCCGGAACGGATGCGATCCTCGTCGGTGGAACGGATGACATCACACTCGATGCGACGCTTGATCTCTTGATGCGCTTGCGACGGTATCCCGTTGCAGTGGCACTTGAGATTTCAGAACTCGAAGCCGCGACGATGGGATTCGATACATATTTGACACCGACGGTCCTGAATGCCGGGACGTTAGAGTACGTCGTTGAAAAACAAGTCGAGGCGTTAGAACAAGTCGGTCATATGCTGGCGCACGCTGATCTTGTCGGGGAAGGGTATATCGTCCTGAATCCTGATGCGAAGGTCGCGCACGTGACACAAGCAAAACCGTTAACGTTAGATGAGACCGTCGCTTATGCGCAGTTAGCGGATAGTGTCTTCCGTCTACCGGTCGTGTATCTCGAATACAGCGGCGTTTACGGGGAAGCGGAACGAGTCGCAGCCGTTCGCGACGTCTTGAAGCAGGCACGCCTGTTTTACGGTGGTGGCATCGACTCTGAGGAGCAAGCGCGTGAGATGCTGCAGTATGCGGATACGATCGTCGTTGGAAACGTCATTTATGAGGATTTAAAAGCAGCGCTTGCGACAGTCGCGGCGACACGATAAAATATAGGAACAAAAGTTCGGAATATAAGAAATGAGGCTATTGATATGTTTAATTTGAGTGAACAGCTCGTCAGTGGACTAAACCCTGAGCAAGCGAGAGCAGTCAAACATACGGACGGTCCACTGCTAATCATGGCAGGAGCCGGTTCCGGGAAGACACGCGTCCTGACACATCGGGTCGCTTATTTGATGGCGGCTAAACAAGTCGCACCGTGGAACATCCTCGCGATTACCTTCACGAACAAGGCAGCGCGGGAAATGCGGGACCGGATTGGTCGGTTGGTCGGTGGCGTCGCGAACGATATTTGGGTCTCGACCTTCCACTCGATGTGTGTCCGGATGTTACGTCGTGACATCGATCAGCTTGGGTACGATCGTAACTTCACGATTCTTGATTCAAGTGATCAGCAATCGGCGATCAAGCTCGTCTTGAAGGAACAAAACTTGGATCCGAAAAAATGGGATCCACGTTCGATGCTGACGATCATCTCGTCACAGAAAAATGAATTACGCAGTGCTGAATTTTACGCTTCGATCGTGACGAGCCCGTATGAGAAGACCGTTGCTGAAATCTATAAAGGATACGAAGCGGTCTTACGCCGAAACAACGCGCTCGACTTTGATGATTTGATCGGAAAAACGACGGAATTGTTCAAGAAGAGTCCGGATGTCCTTGCCTACTATCAGAAGAAGTTCCGCTACATCCATGTCGATGAGTATCAAGATACGAACAAAGCCCAGTATGATCTCGTTAACCTGTTAGCATCGGGACATCAGAATCTCTGTGTCGTTGGGGACTCGGATCAGTCGATCTATCGCTGGCGTGGTGCTGATATCGCGAACATCCTCTCGTTCGAAGAGGACTATCCGAATGCCGCTGTCATCTTACTCGAGCAAAACTATCGTTCTTCGAAACGGATCTTGGAAGCGGCCAACCATGTCATCCAAAACAACTCGACCCGTAAAGACAAGAAACTTTGGACAGATAATGACGAAGGCGAGAAGCTGATCGTCCATACGGCAGAGAATGAGCGGGAAGAAGCCTTTTATATCGTCCAGGAAATTCGGAACTCGCTTCGTTACGGGATGAAACTGAACGATATCGCGATTCTGTACCGGACGAACGCACAATCGCGTGCGATTGAGGAAACGCTTCTTAAGTCGAACGTTCCTTACAAAATGATCGGCGGTACGAAGTTCTACGATCGTAAAGAAATCAAGGACGTGCTCGCTTATCTTCGTTTAATCTCGAATCCGGACGAAGATCTGTCCTTCGCACGGATTGTCAACGAACCAAAACGTGGCATCGGCGCAACAACGATTGATAAGCTGCGTGATTTCGCTGACTTACAAGGCGTTTCGCTGATGGAAGCAATCCGCGATATCGAATTGTCGAGTATCGCACCAAAGACAGCAGCGAAATTGACAGATTTCCGGACGATGATTCTCGGACTCAGTCAAATGCAAGAATTCATCAGCCTTTCGGAACTGGTCGAAGAAGTGCTCGAGAAATCGGGTTATCGTCAAGTACTGAAGGAAGATAAGACGCTTGAAGCGCAAAGTCGTCTCGAGAACATCAATGAGTTTATTACCGTTGCGCAAAACTTCGAGAAGGAGACCGCGAAAGCCGATCCGGAAGACCGGACGATCATCGCCTTCTTGACCGATTTGACACTCGTTGCCGATGTCGATTCACTCGACGAGACGGATCCGGAAGAACAAGTCACGTTGATGACGCTCCACTCAGCAAAAGGACTCGAGTTCCCAGTCGTCTTCTTGATTGGGATGGAGGAAGGCTTGTTCCCACATAGCCGCTCGCTTCAGGATGAAGACGAGATGGAAGAAGAACGTCGCCTCGCGTATGTCGGGATCACACGTGCTGAGAAACGCCTTTACTTGTCACATGCGCGGATGCGCTCGCTTTATGGTCGGACGAATGCGAACCAAGAATCACGGTTCCTAGCGGAGCTGCCGGAAGTCGTCATCGAGCGGACTGGTAAAAAAGCGAAGCCACTTCCATGGGAAGACCGCCCTGTTCCGCAAGGCAAAGCCGTCATCGGTCGCTCGATCAGCAAACCGACAGCGATGAAGACGTCAGGTGCGGAAACGCTCGGTTGGTCGGTCGGAGATAAGGCAGAGCACGGGAAATGGGGACTCGGTACAGTCGTCCAGACTCGTGGTGAAGGGGATAATCTTGAAATCGATATCGCATTCCCAGCAGTCGGAATCAAACGATTGCTCGCGAAATTCGCACCGATTAAAAAGGTATGACGGGAGGTCCACAGATGGACGCAAGCCAGCGTATAGATGAGATTCGTCAAACATTGAACCGATACAGCTACGAATACTACGTACTGGATCAACCAACGGTACCGGATGCGACGTACGATCAATTGCTTCGTGAACTGACGGAGTTAGAAACAGAGCATCCAGAACTGATCACACCGGATTCGCCGACGCAACGGGTCGGCGCAGCACCGCTCGAAGCGTTCGAGAAGGTGACGCATGATCTACCGATGCTGTCGCTCGGAAACGTCTTTGATGAGACAGAAATCCGCGAATGGGTCGCTCGGATTGAGCGATCGCTCGGACGTTCGACGACGTACGTCGCCGAACTGAAATTCGATGGACTTGCCATCTCGCTAAAATACGAAGATGGTCGATTCGTCCGTGGGGCAACGCGTGGCGATGGAACAGTCGGTGAGAACATCACGCAGAATCTACGGACAATCAAAGCGTTACCGCTTCGTTTGCAGGCAGAAGAGACGGTCGAAGTCCGCGGTGAGGCTTACATGCCGAAACAATCGTTCGAACGCTTGAATGAAGATCGGGCTAGCCGAGAAGAGACATTGTTCGCAAATCCGCGTAACGCGGCAGCAGGTAGTCTGCGTCAGCTCGATTCCTCGATCACGGCGTCGCGCAATCTGTCGTTATTCGTGTATGGCGTCGGCGTCAATACGTTGACGGCCCGTTCACATAGCGAAGCAATGGCACAACTCGCTTCACTTGGGTTACCGACCAATCAACATATGCAGACGTGTGAGACGGTGGAAGAGATTCTTGCCTACATCGCACATTGGACGGAAGCACGCGCGAGCCTGCCATATGAGATCGACGGAATCGTCTTGAAAGTCGATCGGTATGATGATCAGGAAGAGCTCGGCTTCACAGCAAAAAGTCCTCGCTTCGCGACAGCCTATAAGTTCGCGGCGGAAGAAGTCATGACGACAGTCGAAGACGTTGATTTCAGTGTCGGTCGGACCGGGAAAGTCACACCGCGTGCCCGTTTTGCACCGGTTGTCGTTGCAGGATCGACAGTGACGTATGCGACACTGCACAACGCCGACTTCATCGCTGAAAAAGATATTCGCCTTCAGGACTCGGTCATCATTAAAAAAGCGGGCGATGTCATCCCGGCAGTCGTACAAGTTGTCACGGCAGAACGGACAGGGGAAGAGACACCAATCGTCTTCCCAACGCATTGTCCGGCTTGTCAGTCGGAACTTGTCCGTCTCGAAGGTGAAGTCGACATCCGCTGTGTCAGTCCGGAATGCCCAGCGCAATTGATGGAAGGCATCATTCACTTTGTTTCACGTCAGGCGATGAACATCGATGGTCTCGGTGAAAAAGTCGTCCGTCAATTGTATGACCATGAAGCGATCCGGACGATTGCCGATTTATATCGACTCGATCGTGAGGAGTTGTTGACGTTCGACCGGATGGGTGAGACGTCCGTTGATAAATTGCTTGCAGCGATCGAAGCCTCGAAACAGAACTCGGTCGAGCGTCTGTTGTTTGGTCTCGGAATCCGACTCGTTGGTCAAAAAGCGGCATATCTCTTAGCGGAACGTTTTGATTCGTTAGCGGGGATTGCAGCAGCGAGCTACGACGAAATCGTCGCGATTGACGGCATCGGTGGGAAAATCGCAGATTCAATCGTGAAGTACTTCGAACATCCGGAAGCACAGGCATTGATTCGTGATTTGGAACAACTTGGCGTCAATCAACGTTTCCTTGGTGAACGGGTTGATCAGACGAATGCACCACTCGGGGGCAAAACGATTGTCTTGACGGGAACGCTCGAGAGTTTAAAACGGTCAGAGGCCGGTAAACGACTCGAAGCACTTGGTGCCGATGTGACAGGAAGCGTCAGTAAAAAGACGGACGTACTTGTCGCAGGGGAAAAGGCGGGCTCTAAACTGACGAAAGCGGAATCGCTGGGCATCGAAATTTGGGATGAAGCGCGTCTGTTAGAAGAACTAGCTAAACACGAGGCGTGAAGAGAATGAATGAGAACGATCAAATAAAAAGGAAGGCGGAATTCCGCCTTCCTTTATTCATGTTCATCTTTCTCACGAAGCAATCGTCTCGCTCCGAATCAAAGTACCTTGTTTGATGAGACGATTCGTTGCCGTTTCCGGAGGATCACATGTGATTAATGTGATGGTTGGAGAAGCGACAGATTGGTCGAGGACGGACAATGTCGTCGGTGTGACAAGACGACTGGATGTGATGCGGTACGTATACCGATGCGTTTTTGTTGTGACGACGACGGTATCGCCTTTTTTGACGTCAGGTAGACGATTGAAGTGAAGCCCTTCCGTGAAACTGCGGTGTCCGGCGAGCGCATAATTGCCTTTCCCGGGTGATCCGGTTTCTGGAATATGACCGATACTTCGGTCGAGGACTGCTGTCGTCGAGCCTTCTAAGATGACTTGCTCGAAATCAATGCTTGGAATCGAGAGCAGTCCAACACCTGATTTCGCGAGCGGTTGTTTCGTCTCTTTTGCATCGACGGTCTTTAGACTTTTTGTCCATTGTTCTTTTAAATTGGCTGCCTCTTGTTCACGCTGATAGTCACTGATGAAGGGCCAAGCAATAAGGGCGATGCCTGCCAGTAAAAAAAGCAGACCTATGAATTTACGACGTGTCATGAGAAAAAGTCCTTTCGGATACGCTAAGGCGCATCATCTTTTTTGAAAATCAGGGGAAAACTTGTCCTTCCCCGATGGAAAACGATTCTGTTATGATAAAGAGAACGATTTAAAAACATGGGGTGCAAATAGAGATGAACTATAAAACAGCAGTAGCGTTGACGTTATCGAGCACGTTATTTTTAGGTGCTTGTTCGTTCGACCTTTCGCCAAGTAGCGATACAAAAGAAGTCATTACTGAAAGTGAACAAGGTAAGGAAGTCCAGGCCGTCGTCAGTCCAGCCATTGATACGACAGATTCGTACTACCGGACGGTCTTGCCATTTCGTCCAAGCGTCGCACGTGGAATGACACAAAAACGTGTCAGTTCACGTCTTGAGCTCGATGAAATCGAGACGGGTTTAATGCGTCACTCGACACAGTTTTTTGATCCGGAAAAATACTATTACCAAGAAGGTCAGTTACTCGAAGCCGACCAAATCGCAAAATGGTTGTTGAGAAAAGGAAAAGCAGGCGATGGCGTCAGCGATCCTGAAGGTCTGAACCCAGCCTATACGTCTGGTAAGTCGTATAAAGAAAAAAACCAAAAGTCACCTATGATTCTATCGCATATCTTAGAGCAAGACTACATGCTTGAAGAAGATAAGAAGCTTGAACTCGGTGGTACGTCGATTGCGCTTGTCTTAAATAGTGAGTATGTATTCCAAGATGAAAACTATGGACCTACTTATACCGTTAAACTTGATGAAAAGAAAGTCGTTGCTGAAGGCAAGCGGATGGCGAACGATTTAGTCAAGAAGATGCGTAAGACGCAAGGGATGAAGACGACACCGATTCACGTCGCCCTCTATCTCCAGGAAAAAGAAGGGTCACCGGTTTCTGGTCACTATCTCTCGTCTGCCTTCATCGGTCGCGGGAATCAAATCAGTGCGAACGACTGGAAAAACTACAATGAGCGCTATTACTACTATCCGTCAGCACGCGCGACGAATGACGTGCGTGATGATGCGGCGAAGTTCGATTTATTCAAAGACCGTTTAGAAGACTACTTCCCGAACTACACAGGTATGATGGGGGAAGGCTTCTATCAAGAAGACGAACTTAAAAAGCTTGAGATGAAAATTCCTGTTCAATTTTACGGAAAAGCAGAACTCGTCGCATTCGTTCAGTACGTGACGTACCTGCTTGAGAATCGTTGGGAGTATAATCGAAACATTCCAACGACGATCACTGTGACGAACTTGAATGGGGATACAGAAGCGATGCTGTTCCTCGATCCAGATACAAAGAAACCGATTGTCAAGATTCGCTGATTTCTCCATTCACTTTATGAAGCGACATTCCTCCAATGGACGGAATGTCGCTTTTTTTGTACAACGGACGCTGGAAGAGAGAAGCATATGAATAAGAAAGGAAGGGTATGGAAGAAGAATGGTATTTTGTTTCACTTTCCCATTTTTTAGATTTACGAAAGCCAGTAGGAGAGAGCATAATGAAAGAAGAACAGTTCTACACACAGGAACGACGCGGTAAGTGATGAATCGTTAGTTCTTTTTAAAAGAAGAGGATAAAGGAGAGATGTAGATGAAAGGCGGTATCTATTCACAAATCGGTGCAGTTCGAGAGGAACTACCATCGTCCTCACGAAAAGTCGCAGACTATGTATTGACGCATATGAACCAGATTGCGCGCATGACGATCCACCAACTTGCAGAGGAATCAGATACAAGTGCCGCTGCAGTCGTCCGCTTCTGCCGCGCGCTTGGACTAAAAGGATACCCGGAGTTGCGAATGCGCATTTCTGCCGATACAGCACGGACGGATTTAAAAGGGTATCACGATATCGAAAAAGATGAACGTCCAGTCGACTTGATTGAAAAAACGCTTAGTAACAGCATTCAAGCGTTACAGGATACTGCGAAACAGTTGAATGATGAACGGATTGCGGATGCGATTGATGTGATTGATCAAGCACGCGCGATTTATTTTTACGGGATTGGAGCATCACATGTCGTAGCTGAAGACGCTGCTCAAAAATGGACGCGTGTCGGGAAACTGGCGATTCAAGAAACGGACCAGCACTTACTTGCGACAATCTTAGCGAACGCACGCCCAGAAGATGTCTTTTTTGCGATTTCCTACAGCGGAGAAACGGAAGAAGTCGTCGAGTTGATCCGTTTGGCGAAAATCCAAGGACTAAAGGTCATCAGTCTGACACGTTTCGGGGACAACCGGATCAGCCAACTCGCGGATATCGCGCTTTGGACATCACGCGCACCGGAAGCGCCGCTTCGTAGTGCGGCACTCAGTTCGCGTCTCGCCCAACTATTTGCGATCGATGTCTTGTTCTTATCGTATGCTGCGGGACATTATGAAGACACACTCGAACGTCTCCAATACACACGAGAAAGCGTTAAGACATTGCATCAAAAGAAATAAGGGGGATACATATATGTCAGAACGAACTGCCGGACTAGACGCGTTGTATCCAGAAATGGTCGAGCGCCGTCGCTATTTACATCAACATCCAGAGTTGTCGTTTCACGAAGTAGAGACCCCGGGTTACATCGCGCAACATTTAAAAGCGCTTGGAATCGAAGTCAGGACCGGAGTCGGCGGACGTGGTGTCGTCGGGTATATTCGTGGAGGAAAACCGGGGAAGACCGTCGCGTTACGCGCCGACTTTGATGCCTTGCCGATTGCTGACGCCAAAGAGGTCGCGTATCGGTCGACAGTTCCGGGTGTGATGCATGCATGCGGCCACGATGGTCATACGGCGACGTTGCTGGCCGTCGCAGAGACGCTCATGCAACAGCGGGAATCGTTACCAGGGAATGTCGTCTTGATTCATCAACATGCGGAAGAAGTTGTTCCGGGTGGTGCACGCGATATGATTGCGGACGGTTGTCTCGAAGGAGTCGATGTCATCTTCGGAACGCATCTTTGGTCAACGATTGATCTAGGACGCATCGGTGTTCGGATTGGTCCGATCATGGCAGCGGCTGATAAGTTCGAGCTGACCTTATATGGAAAAGGCGGACACGGTGCGAAACCACATGAGACGATTGATGCTGTCTTACTCGGGGCAACGATCGTTAAGGAATTGCAATCGATCGTCAGTCGTCAACTCAATCCACTGGAGCCGGCAGTCGTGACTGTCGGAACATTACATGCGGGGAATACGTTTAATGTCATCGCGGATCAAGCGACGTTGACAGGAACGGTCCGGACGTTTGATGAAGCGACAGCGGACGATATCATCGAGCGGATGGAGCGAACGATCAAAGGAATCTGTGAAGCAGTCGGAGCAACGTATCACTTTACATACGAAAAAGGCTATCCGGCTGTCATCAACCATGCTGCACCCACCGCATTGATTGAATCTGTCGCACGAGAAGTTCTAGGAGACGAGCGTGTATTTGAGATTGAACCGACGATGGGTGGCGAGGATTTTGCTTATTATCTGCAACACGTACCTGGCGCGTTCTTCTTTACAGGAGCGGGAGATGCTTCGTATCCACCGCATCATCATCCGCAGTTTGATTTTAAGGAGCCAGCGATGCTCGATGCAGCACGTATTCTAGTTGAAGCAACGTGGCGGTATTTAGAACAAGCTATTGAAGCATAAAACAATCGCTCGTCGTGACTCCGAAAAGGAATCAGGGCGAGCGATTGTTGTCTTCTTAACCTAAAATTTCTTGAACACGACCGACTTGTCCGTCTTCTAAACGCACTTTGATCCCGTGCGGATGTTGCGGCGATTTCGTGAGAAGGTCTTTAACGATTCCTTCTGTTCGTTTACCAGTTCGTTGATCTTGCTTCAGCACGATGCTGACTTTTAGACCAGGCGTAATATTTTTACGTGTTTTACCATCCATCTGTAAATCCTCCAATCGTTCATTTCCTGTTTGGCTATCAGTATAACATGGTTCAGTCAGTGAAACTTGTTTGTCGCAAGGACGTAAAGTGAAAAGAGAACAGAATGTCAGAAAAAAGTTTGACTATATTTGACCAATTAGAAGACGACTTTTATAATTAAGGTAATGAAGTATAGGAAAAGGAAGTGAATTCGAATGGCAAAAGACTACTATCAAACACTCGGTGTCACGAAGGATGCATCGAATCAAGATATTAAGCGCGCGTACCGCAAATTGGCGAAGCAGTATCACCCAGACGTCAATAAAGAGGCGAGTGCGGACCAGCGTTTCAAGGATATCCAAGAAGCGTTCGATGTGCTTGGGGATGAGGAAAAACGAGCGAAGTACGATCGATATGGCAGTAACTTCGATCAGATGGCAGGTGCTGGAGCTGGTGGCGCTGGAGATTATGAAGATTTGTTCCGACAGTTCGGAGGTGGTGGACGGACACGACCTGGACAATCGTTCGGATTTGAAGATATGTTCGGTTCGTTCTTTAGTCAAGAAGAGGCGTCGACCGATGAAGAGCTTGAATTGACGGTACCGCTCGGACACCTCAGTACGAACGAAAAAGTCACGGTGCGTCTCGCGACCGGATCAATTCAATTGACGCTACCGAAAGACGTCTATGACGGTAAAAAAGTCCGCTTACGTGGAAAAAGTTCGATGCGTAACCGACAAGGTGTCGCGGGAGATGTTTACGTGACGATTCATCTGAAGGATGATGATCAGTTCCGACGCGTCGACCAGGACGTCATCTCCACCGTCCGTGTTCATCCGACGACGCTTGTGCTCGGAGGCGAAGTCGTCGCGGATACGCTTGAAGGGAAACGAATCAAACTGAAAGTCAAACCGGGCACGAAACCAGGAGCACGACTCCGGATTCCGAATCGTGGTCTCAGTCAAGCGAATGGCCATCGGGGAGCGTTACTTGTCCAACTTGAAGTCAAGTTACCTGAGATGGACCGTGCCTTTTATGAAGAGTGGGAACGTCAACTTGCAGTGAAGGAGTGATCAAGGATGGATTTTGAACGTTTAACGGATCGGGCACACGAGGGAATCGTCTCTGCCCAAGCGATCGCGAAACAACGTCGTCATAGTGAAATCACAGAGTGGCATTTGTTACTTGCCTTACTTGCGCAAGAAGAGGGAATTGCACGGGTCATTTTTGAAAAGCTGAATCAACGGATTGAGACATTGAATGGAGCGATTGACGAGGCAATTAGTAAACTTCCGGCCTTGTCACAGGCGACGACGCCTCGGATCGGTGGCTCGTTGCTGAACGTATTAACGGAAGCAGAGACGGAAGCGCGTCTCATGCAGGATGACTACGTCTCCGTCGAACACTTATTGTTGGCATTGATCAAACAATCAAGTCCAGCAGCTCAATATTTACGTCGTCAAGGCATTACGGAAGAGACACTCCGGGAAGCAATCGTCAGTATGCGAGGCAATCGGAAGGTCACGACGAAAAATCCTGAAGAGACGTTCGATGTACTAAAAAAATATGGACGTGATCTTGTAGCGGATTTCCGGTCTGGGAAAACGGACCCGGTCATCGGTCGTGATGATGAGATTCGACGTGTCATCCGGATTTTGAGTCGGAAGACAAAAAATAATCCCGTCTTGATCGGAGAACCCGGCGTCGGGAAAACGGCAATCGTTGAAGGACTCGCGCAACGGATCGTCCGTGGGGATGTACCAGAGAGTCTGAAGAACAAGCAGTTGTTCAGTTTAGATATGAGTGCGCTCGTCGCTGGTGCGAAATATCGGGGTGAGTTCGAAGAGCGCCTGCAGGCGGTCTTGAATGAAGTCAAGGAAGCCGAAGGTCAGATTCTCTTATTCATCGATGAGTTGCATACGATCGTTGGTGCCGGGAAGACAGACGGCGCAATGGATGCCGGAAACATGCTCAAGCCGATGCTTGCGCGAGGAGAACTGCACTGTATCGGGGCGACGACGCTTGACGAGTACCGGAAGTATATCGAGAAAGATCCAGCGCTCGAACGTCGCTTCCAACAAGTCCTTGTCGCGGAACCGGATGTCGAGGATACGATTTCCATTCTGCGTGGATTAAAAGAACGATTCGAGATTCACCACGGTGTACGGATTCATGATAATGCGCTCGTTGCGGCGGCGATGTTATCCGATCGGTATATTACGGATCGGTTCATGCCGGATAAGGCGATCGATCTCGTTGATGAAGCATGTGCAATGATTCGGACCGATATGGAGTCGATGCCAGCTGAACTCGATTCACTCGTTCGTCGGGTCATGCAGCTCGAAATCGAGGAAGCGGCATTAAAGAAAGAAACGGATGAAGCATCTCGGAAACGACTTGCCGTCTTACAGCAAGAGCTCAGCTCTGTTCGAGAAGACGAGAGTGCGTTGCGGACGCGATGGGAACGGGAAAAAGAGAGTTCGCAAAGTGTCCAGCAGTTACGTGCGGATCTTGAGAAGGCAAAACTGGCGTTACAAGAAGCGGAAGGGCGCTATGATTTGAACCGAGCATCGGAAATCAAGTACGGTCAAATTCCGGATCTTGAGGCACGTCTGAAAGTTGCGGAAGAGTCATCTGAACACGTCTCACACGAACTCGTTCGAGAAGCGGTGACGGAAGAAGAGATATCCGATATCGTTTCGAAATGGACCGGCATTCCGGTGACACGGCTTGCGCAGGGTGAACGCGAAAAATTACTCTATCTCGAGGATACACTCCATGAGCGCGTCTTCGGTCAAGACGAAGCAGTCCGTCTCGTCGCGGACGCTGTCATTCGAGCGCGCGCAGGCATCAAGGATCCGAACCGCCCAATCGGCTCGTTCTTATTCCTCGGTCCGACAGGAGTCGGGAAGACAGAACTTGCAAAAGCTTTAGCGGCAGCGATGTTCGATAGTGAAGATCATATCGTCCGCATCGATATGTCGGAGTATATGGAAAAACACAATGTCTCCCGTCTTGTTGGTGCGCCTCCGGGATATGTCGGTTATGAAGAAGGCGGTCAATTGACGGAAGCCGTCCGACGGAGCCCGTATTCGGTGCTGTTGTTCGATGAGATCGAAAAAGCGCACGGGGACGTCTTTAATATTTTGCTTCAGTTGCTCGACGATGGTCGATTAACAGACGCACAAGGACGTGTCGTCGACTTCAAGAACACGATCGTCATCATGACGTCAAACATCGGGGCACCGATCCTGCTTGAAGCCGCTAAAGATGGTGTCATCGATGCAGCGGAAGAGGAAGCCGTTCGCCAAGAACTGAAACGTCACTTCCGACCGGAGTTCTTGAATCGGATTGATGATACGATTTTATTCCATCCACTCCACCGGACGGAAATCGAACGAATCATTGACAAAGCGGTCGAGAAAATGAGCTCACGTTTATCTGGACGTGGCATTACGATTGATGTCACGAATGCTGCGAAGACGTTGATTTTCGAAGAAGCATTTGAACCACAATACGGCGCCCGTCCAATCAATCGTTATATGCAACGAACGATTGAGACGAAACTTGCCCGTGCCTTAATCAGTGGAGCGATTCAAGATGGTGCTCGGATTTCGATTGACGTAGAAGACGGTGAACTCGTCGTCCACGGATGAAGCAGATGCTAGAAAAAGGAGTCGACTCGGCTGAAACGAGTCGACTCCTTTTAGCGTTTACGGAAGAACCATATCCGTATCCGTTAGATGCGTGATAAGCTAGAAAAAAAAGAGAAAGAGGGAACGCCATGAATGTTACACAAGCCCAACTCGAGGAGTTGATTGAAGAATGCCGTCCGTATACGGTGCTTGGACAAGTCGCCAGTTACATCCCAGAACTTGCGAAGGTTGATCCGACACAACTCGGAATCGCCGTCTGTAATGCCGACGGGACGTTCGTTTCGGCAGGTGATGCGGATACGATGTTTACACTACAGAGTGTATCGAAGATCATCACGCTCGCATTCGTCCTCGAGACATTCGGAGAAGACTATGTCTTTTCAAAAGTCGGGATGGAACCGACGGGCGATGCGTTCAATTCGATCGCAAAACTTGAAGAGACGATTCCAACAAAACCGCTTAATCCAATGATCAATGCAGGAGCACTAGCCGTGACGAGCATGTTACCGGGAACAGATGCTGCCGATAAATTACTTCAATTGCGTCAATTCATCGCAAAACTATTGGATATTGAAGTAGAAATGGTAAAATATGACGCAGATGTTGCTGAATCAGAATTCGAAACGACGGATTTAAACCGTGCATTGTTGTACTTCATGCGCTATCACGGTGTCATCGAAGGAAATGTCGAAGAGATCATCGACGTCTACACGAAGCAGTGTGCGATTTTGACGAACTGTAAAGGACTTGCCATGATGGGAAAAATTTTGAGTACATCTGGAAAAACACCATCAGGACGCCAAGTCATTTCACGTCGGAACGCACGAATCATTCGAGCGATCATGACGACGTGTGGCATGTACGATGCATCTGGAGAATTTTCGGTCCAAGTCGGGCTACCAGGAAAAAGTGGTGTTTCCGGTGCAGTCGTTGCTTGTGGTCGAAGTGATTTCGATATGGCTGATCTCGGAATCGGTGTCTTTGGACCATCGCTTGACGCAAAAGGGAATTCGATTGCCGGAACAAAGATGCTGGAATTACTCGTTCAACGTCATCCATGAGCGATTTCAATCTGATCAAGCGCAGAACGTAGTTCGTCCTCTAAACGCTTGATCTGACGTAAACGCTCTTCTTGATAAGCAGATGGAACCTCGAAAGAGCGCCATCTTTCTAATCGCTGATACGTATCATTGATGTGTCCGAGTCGTGTCTGGGTTGTCTTTAGGCGATCAACAGCAGACTTCGGTTGATGCGTGTAGGGACGAAGGTACTCGACCGTATAACGGTATGCTTTTGTAGCAAGCCGTAATTCATGCATCCGTTCGACACGCTTCGTTCCATCCTTTCGTTGCACTTTTTCAAATTGTTCACGTTTTTTTTCATAGCGTTTCTCGGCGGCGTGAATCAGCTCTTTTTCTGACATCCGCTTGAGGCGCTTTGTCATCGGACCGGCTAAAAAGCGACGAACGGATCGATCCAGTTCATTTGAGATCAAGAGGTGCATCGTCTCGATTAAAGTCGAACGTTTCCCTTGAAGTTGCAGAGCGACATGGTTCGCGAACAACTGATCGATTTCTGTTTTGTTTGAGGTTGCTTCGAGTTGTACGTCGAGGTCACGGACTTCGCCGAAAGCATGCATCAGTCGCTTCCAAATCAAATAAACGGGTTCCTCCGTTAAATCGACCAATCGGGCGAATGTGATCAGTTTCCGTAACCGAATCCGCGCTTGATGGACATCTTCCGGATTTTCAAACGTTTGAGCCTCTTTGGCATAATGATTGAAGGTAGACCATGTCTCAAGCAGTTCGAAAGTCAGCTTTTCAGTATCTCGATGGTTCATGGGATGAATCCCTCCTCGGATTATTTTCGTAAGAGTTCAAGAGTGCTAGGTTTTAAAATTAAGGAGGACTCCTCCTGAAATGTGGTGGAAACATGTTAGAAACAGTTACGTTCTCAGGAAAGATGAAGCAATTCATGAAAATTTTCTTTCCCATCCTCGTAACGCAAGTCGCGTTTTACTTAATTAGTTTTTTCGATACGGTCATGGCCGGTCGATACGGCTCTGCTGATTTAGCAGGAGTCGGTGTCGGAGCAAGTCTCTGGGCACCCGTTTACACAGGACTGACCGGTATTCTACTTGCCGTCGCACCGCTCGTTTCCCAAGCGATGGGAGCGAAACGCGAGCGGGAAGTCAAACGGATTGTCATGCAGGCGTTGTACGTTGCTGTCGTGATCATTGGTTTGACCGTAGTCATCGGACTTATTGCTGTCAATCCGATTCTCGAACGGATGGAGTTATCAGCAGAGGCGCGTGAAGTCGCGCGAAATTATCTCGTGATGTTAGCACTTGGGATCGTACCGATGTTCGTTTTCTTCGTTTTACGAACACTCGTCGATTCATTAGGTAAATCAAATATCACGATGGTCTTACTACTAATCTCTTTACCCATTAACGTCCTTTTCAATTATCTATTCATCTTCGGAAACTTCGGTTTTCCGGAACTTGGTGGAGTGGGCGCGGGAGTTGCGACTGCCATCACCTACTGGATTCTCTGTCTAGCGATCATCGCTGTCGTCTTCAAAGGAGAATTATTTCAACGCCTTGGGATTCTGCGGCGCTTTTACCGTCCAGATATGAAGCGAATCAAGGAATTGATTCTACTCGGTGCTCCGATTGGTCTAGCGATTTTTTCTGAAGTCAGTATTTTCTCGGCGGTCACGTTGCTGCTCGGAGCGTACGGCGATGTCATCATCGGTGCCTATCAAGCGGCCATCAACTTCGCTTCGTTCGTCTATATGATCCCATTATCTGCTGCGTCCGCTTTGACGATCACAGTCGGTTTTGAGGTCGGTGCCAAACGAATCAAGGACGCTGTCCAGTACGTCGTCATTGGATTGACGATGTGTGTTGCCGTCTCCTTGTTCTCCGGGATCTTGTTGTACTTAAAGAATGAAGAACTTGCCGCTTTATATAGTCGTGATCCTCAAGTCATCGAAGCAGCCGCACACTTCATGATTTTAGCGATTTTCTTTCAACTGTCGGATGCAGTTGCTGCACCGACGCAAGGTGCATTACGTGGATTCAAGGATGTCAACGTCACCTTCTTGTTGACGATTGCTGCCTACTGGGTCATTGGACTACCATTAGGTTTTTATCTCGAACGCTATACGACACTCGGACCAGATGGTTACTGGTGGGGATTGATCATCGGTCTTGCGGTCGGAGCAACGCTACTGCTTGTTCGTCTTATGCATTTAATCCGTAAATCAAGGAGGCTGGCAGCTTGAAATTCTCAAAACAACGCATCATGACGATTGCGAAGATCATCTTGCCGATCGTCTTGATTGGATTCATTTTTTATCAAGGACAAAACGAATTGCGTAGTTTGTCGCTACAAGAGTCGATTCAAGCGATTCGTCAAGTCCCATCTTGGCAATTCATCCTGTTGATTCTCGCAGGTCTTGCGGCAGTCTCGACGATGTTCTTTTATGATTTCTTCTTATTACGTTCATTGAAGGCGAAAGCACCAATCGGTCTGATTTTTCGAGCATCCTGGATTGCGAACTCCTTTAACGGCATCATCGGATTCGGTGGTCTCGCTGGGATGGCGATCCGATCCGCTCTTTATCGACCATTCGTTGAAGGCGGTCGTTTGTTGAAGGCGATCGGCTGGATGGCACCGACGTTGATCAGTGGATTGTCCATCTTATCTGCCTTATCGCTTCTACACGTTTTTCCGGCGTTCGAAGTACTCGATTTAAAAAAATGGCTGTGGCCCGTCATCATTGGTGTCGCATTCTTCTTCCCACTCTATCTGCTGTTCTCGTTTCGACGAGGCAATAGTAGCATCCATCCGAAATCGATTGCGTTATATTCACTCGTCTCACTCGCAGAATGGTTCAGTGCTGGCGTTGTCGTCTATCTGATCTTGGCAGCGCTCGGAACGGATGTCAGTTTCTCAAAAGTCATCGGTGTTTTCATCATCGCTGCGACAGCCGGTTTGATCTCGATGGTACCGGGTGGGTTTGGTTCGTTTGACTTAGTGTTTTTGATCGGCATGCAGCGTGCCGGTGTCGAGGAAGGCATCGTTTTGACAGGATTATTGATCTACCGTCTTGTCTACTACTTGATTCCGTTCCTGATCGGTGTCATTTTCTCAGCTCGGGAGTTCAGCGGTCCGGTCGTCAAGATGATCGAAGACAAACCGATCGTTGGTCCATCGATGGAGGTCGGGGGCGTCATTTGGCGCTTACAACTGCGATTCCTCAGTAAAATTCGTCATTTCACACTCGCATTGATCACACTCGTTGCCGGGATCACGATCTGGGGATTGGCGATTTTACCACCTGTCTCGACGCAATATGAATATTTGGAATCGAAATTACCGCATGAAGCGCTGTTACTCGCGAATAGTTTCTTCTTGATGGGCGGCTTATTGTTCGTCCTCTTATCGACAGCACTGTATCGTCGAACAAAACGGTCGTTATATATGATGTACGGGGCATCTTTTTTCGCGTTGATTGGAATGGCACTTCGTGGTTTTAACTTGATTTCCTTCCTTGCCGTCATCATCGTCCTCGTCTTGCTACTGATGTCGCGAAAAGCATTTCACCGAGAACGAACGCTCATTACGACGACACGGTTCATCCGGGTTGCCTTCGCTGGTCTATTGTACATTGGAGGATTCGTCTTTTTTGGATACGCCTTCTATACACTCGGATCAGCAGACGGAACAAAAGTGTATCCGGCACATGAAATTTTCATGTTTGCAGCGAGTGCCTCTATCTTTGCGCTCGTGTATGTTCTCGTCTTCATCCGCTTATTCAATACATTCAATCAACCGGTTCTCGGTGAGCGATTCGATGCTGAAAAGATCGAGTTGGTGTTGCGTGAGCAGGGTGGGAATTATTTAAGCCATCTCGCATTTCTAGGTGATAAACGTTTCTTCTTCTCCGAAACAGGACGTTCATTCATCCAGTTCAGTCAGACCGGCAATCGGATCATGGTCCTTGGCGACCCCAGTGGAGATCCAAAGGAACATTCACAAGTCATCGCGTCTTTCTTGCGTCGCGTCGAAGATCTTGGATATATTCCGAACATCTATCAAATTCAAGCGCAAAATATGTCTCTCTATCATGATTTTGGCTTCAACTTCTTCAAACTTGGTGAAGAAGCGATCGTTGATATTCCATCTTTCACTGTATCAGGAAAAAAACGAGCTGGACTTCGGTCGATTAAAAATCGCTTTGAACGAGAGGGCATGACGTTCGAAGTAGTCGAGCCACCTATTTCAGGAACTCTATTAGCAGAACTACAAGAGGTCTCCGACGAATGGTTAGGCGGTAAGTCCGAGAAAGGCTTTTCGCTCGGTTACTTCCACGAACCTTATTTAAATCGAGCGCCGATTGGCATCATGCGTGAAGCGGAAGGACGATTGATCGGGTTCATGACATTCATGCCTGCTTACCAAGAAGGGGTCCTATCGATTGACTTGATGCGTTTTCGACCAGATGGACCGAATGGAATCATGGATGCGATGTTCATCCGACTATTCGAGTATGCGAAAGATGAAGGCTACCACACGTTCAACATGGGAATGGCTCCGCTTTCGTCTGTCGGAGAGGACGAGACGTCCTTCTGGCAAGAACGTGTGGCAGCGGATGTCTTCAATAATATTCGCTACATGTATAGTTTCACCGGTCTACGACGATACAAAGAAAAGTACGATCCAAAATGGGAAGGACGATATCTTGCTTACCGAAAGCGTCAATCGTTACCGATGGCAATCTTAAAAGCAACGCGTCTGATTTCTCGAAAGAAAGACCGGATTTTATTACCATGATCGACTGACGCATGAAGTCGGCAATCGACGGGTATACAAAGGGCGACCCTATATCTACGGATATGCGGGATCGTCCTTTTATAATTTCGTTTAAATGTACAAAGGTCTATACAACTAGAATTAATCGCGTTATACTAGATACGGAAGCAAGTCATGGAACGGATAGAGAAAGGAAGATGCCAGATGACAGTGATCATCAATGCTCGGATTTACACGGGAGAGCAGACGATTGAAGACGGCTTCATTCGTTTTGACCGAACAATCGAGGCGATTGGACCCATGTCGAAATTC
Source organism: Exiguobacterium sp. U13-1 (assembly GCF_001750115.1). Taxonomy (NCBI): domain Bacteria; kingdom Bacillati; phylum Bacillota; class Bacilli; order Caryophanales; genus Exiguobacterium; species Exiguobacterium sp. U13-1. Next base: position 967,982 of record NZ_CP015731.1, read on the forward strand.
GAGGAAATCGCAGGAGAAGAGATGATCGATGCGCAGCATCAATCACTCATTCCGGGAATGATCGATGTGCATATTCATGGGGGATATGATGTCGATGTCATGGATGGAGATGTCGAGAGGTTGCGTCATTTCAGCCGACAGATGTTACAAGAAGGTGTGACATCATTTTTAGCGACGACGATTACTCAGGACTGGGGAAATATCACACGCGCGCTTGAGACGGTCCGAGAGGTCGTAGCGCAAGACGATACAACGATCGTCGGCGTTCATCTTGAAGGACCATTCATCAATCCGGATTATGCGGGTGCACAGCCTCACGAACATATCGTCGAACCGGATGTCGAGCAGTTCTTGAAATGGCAAAAAGCAGCAGGGAACACGATCAAGCTCGTCACATACGCTCCGGAACGCCCGGGAGCACGGGCGTTCGAAGAAGCGGTGCGCTTGACGGGTGCGATTCCGTCAGCCGGACATACAGACGCGACGTATGCCCAAAACCAAGCCGGTCACGTCACGCATGGTACCCACCTCTACAATCAAATGCGGGCACTTCATCACCGGGAACCAGGCACGGTCGGATATTGCCTCCTGACACCAGACGTCTATGCGGAGATCATTCCGGATGGGATTCACAGTGCGCCAGAAATGGTCGACTTCGCCTACCGAATGAAAGGCGCAGATCGACTGATCGTCATCACGGATGCGATGCGTGCAAAAGGATTAGCTGATGGTGAATATGAGTTAGGTGGTCAGGCTGTATTCGTTCGAGACGGTGCGGCACGTCTTGAAAACGGTAGCTTAGCTGGAAGTGTCTTAACGATGGACACCGCCTTACGGAATATCATCGCCTATACAGGCTGTTCGCTCGAAGAAGCGGTCCGCATGACATCGGTCAATGCGGCAAAAGAACTTCAATTGACTCAAAAGGGAAGCCTCTCGGTCGGCAAGGATGCGGACATCGTCCTGCTCGACGAAGCGCTACACATTCAAGAAACGATTCATCGTGGTACGCGACACCGGATCACGAACGGAAAGGAGTCTACCTCATGAAATGGATGATCGTAGAAAAAGGAGAAGAATTAGCACAGGTGGCCTATCAATTTTTGAAACAGGAAATTGAGCGTCACCCGGAAGGTTTGACGGTAGGACTGGCAACGGGAAGTTCACCGGTCGGCGTCTATGAAGAATGGCGGAAGGATTCGCTCGATTGTCGACATGTGACGACGGTTAATCTAGACGAATATGTCGGTCTCAGCCCAGAGCATCCACAAAGTTATCATACGTTCATGCAAGAGCATCTATTCAAAGATGTCGCGTTTAAGGAATCATTCGTTCCAATCGGGGACACAGAAGATCCCGTGCGCGAAAGTGAACGATATGAAGCGCTCGTCCGCAATCGAGGAATCGACATTCAATTACTTGGAATCGGAGCGAATGGACACATCGCCTTCAATGAACCAGGTACACCGTTCGATGCTAAGACACACGTAACGGAATTGACAGAGTCGACACGAGAAGCGAACCAACGATTCTTTGATCGATTAGAAGAAGTACCGACGAAGGCGATCACGATGGGAATCGGTACGATCATGGAAGCGAAGAAAATCCTTCTCGTTGCTTCTAGTGAACGAAAGGCAGAAGCGGTTCGCGACATGATGGAAGGTGTCGCAACAACGGATTGTCCAGCGACTGTACTCAAGCGTCATGCTGATGTCATGGTAATTTTGGACGAAGAAGCGGCCTCTTTATTGTCAGATGACGCTAAACGTACAGGACGAGCGGCATATCTGAATTTCATGAAAGTATGACGATGAAAAAGCGATGAATCAACAGGGATAGAGACAATCATTGGATTGACTCTATTCCTTTTTTGATTCTGTTGAGCCTAGTCTTAAGCGATTTGTTATTTTGATAGAAAGGTATCTCCAGGACATATACCAAGATCATTCAATCTCATGATAAATCGTACTAAGGATCCATGATTTTTTCAGTGCAACGATTCCATACGATTTCTTTAATCGAAACGTAAATTGACATTTCATTAAATGTACGGATAATGGAGATTAGCGAACTTTACGGAAAATTTACATGAAAATGAGGGTTTACATGATGGAAACGCGATCCGCACGAAAGAGACAGCCAAGTGCTGGCAAGATGTTCATGAAAGTCATCGCTGCACTCGTCCTGCTTGTCACAATCATCGGTTCTGGATATGCTGGAGCTATTTTTATTAAAACGCAAGAAACATTGGCAAAGACGCAGATTAACATTCCCGGCTCGAAGGTGAGCTCTAAATATGATGATGTTCCGTCTGAATCGTTCTTGATTCTTGGGACGGATGAAACGAAAAAAAGTAAAGAACGAAATGAACCGGCGCGATCAGATGTCATGATCGTCGGAATCTTAAATAAAAAAACGGAACAATTAGTGTTGACGAGTATTCCGCGTGATTCACTCGTGAACATCGATTATTCGAAATACGATGTACCTTATGGTAAGACAGGTGTTGAGCAAGATAAAATCACCCATGCCCATTACTTCGGTTCGATGGATAAATCGAATTCCTATAATGGGATTAAATTAGCGCGTGAAACGACAGAAAACCTGCTCGGTATTCAAATCGATCACGTCGTTAAAGTTAATTTCCAAGGATTCGTTCAATTGATCGATGCATTGGACGGCGTAGACATCGATGTACGATATGCGTTCAAAGAGCAAGATTCAAAACGTAAAGCCGGTACTGTCACTGTTGATAAAGGTATGCAACATTTAACAGGAGAGCAAGCACTTGCTTACGTCCGGAACCGTCATGATGATCCGCTCGGTGATATCGGACGCGGTCAAAAACAGATGCAAGTCATTCAAGCGGTCGCCAAAGAAGCGGCAAGTTTCCGTTCCCTCAGTGCATACCGTGATATTTTGGATGCTGTCGGTGATAACGTCGAAACGAATTTAGGTCCGAACGATTATACACGCTTAGCAGATTTCACAGCAGCGTTACGTAACACGACGGAGTACCAACTCGCTGGAGAAGGCTACATCGGTATTAGCGGGAAATGGGAATACCATCTCGATCCGAATCAACTGGAGCAAGTGAAAAGTAACTTAGCAAAAGCGATGCAAGGTCAAGAAGTCGAACCGATCAAGGAAGAGACAGACCCGGCACAAAGCACGACAGAAGAACCAGTGACGGAGACAGAAGCCGTTCCTGCTCAGTAATATATGCTAAAAATCCCCTTGTATCATCGTCACTGTACGACGATACAAGGGGATTTTTAGCGTTGGCGTTCCATTTCGACGGTGAAGGTATAGCGGTCTCCCCGGTAAGCGGAGATGACATATTCAAACGGTTGCTCCGTCGCGAGATATGTCAGTTGCTCGACGGATAGGACGGGCGAAGCGGTCGATAGACCAAGATGACTCGCCTCTTCCTTCGTTGCAAGACGTGATTCGAACGTTTGACTTGCACGTCCAAGATTTAATCCGCTCGCTTCTGCAAATGCATAGAGCGATGCTGTCGCAACGTCTTGATCGAGTCCAGGTAAGAGCTGTTCCGGGATATAGACGGTCTCAAGGGCAAGCGCTTGCTCATCAGCAATTCGTAAACGTTTCAGTTCATACACCGATGCCCCTTCGCGAATCCGTAGCTTATTGGCAATCGTCATCGAGGCGTCGATGATTTGATAGGAAAGTAGCGCACTCGTCGGTTCTAAACCTAAGTGCTCCATCTCTTCCGAGAAACTCGTCAATCCAGACAGTTGCATGACGATTTTTTTATTCGCGACGAATGTTCCACGTCCTTTTTGACGAATCAAGTAACCGGCGTTGACCAAGTTTGAAATGGCTTGTCGGACCGTCATTCGGCTGATTTGGTGCGCTTCGGCAAATTCGCGCTCGGACGGGATCAAATCGCCAGGTTGAAGAACACCGCTTTCAATTTGTTGTTTTAAGGCAGCTTCGATTTGATAGTAGATGGGGAGTGGTGAATTTTTATTGATATGCTGAATCACGGCATTTCGTCCCTTCGCGATCGGTAGTCTTTCGTCTAGTGTACTAGGAAAAAGGCAAGCCGACAAACGATTCTGGATGAAATATGGCATAATACAGAGTGAAACTGACAGAGAAAGGTGGTCGAGGCATGCGCCCCGAACAAATAGAATCCGATGTCCGAACCTTTCAGACATCCATTCGCACGACAAAACAAATAGATGGCTATTGGGTTGCTTTAGAGAAAAGTTACTTCTATCCGGAGAGCGGTGGACAGCCGGCGGATCGTGGAACATTGAACGACCAACCGGTCCTTGACGTTCAAATCGAAGACGGTGTCGTCTGGCACCAACTGGCGACGCCGCTCATAGATGACGTCACCGGTATCGTAGATGACGCAGTCCGGATCGATCATGCGGCGCAGCATACGGCACAACATGTCATCTCTGCGATCCTACAAGATGAATCAAATATCAAGACACTCAGTTTTCGAACGGGAAGTGAGGTCTCGACGCTTGATATCGAGACACCTGAATGGACAACTATGCAACAAGAACAGTTGGATCGACGATTACGGCATGTGATTGAACAAGGATTACCGATCACGGCGACAGAGTATGACGAGGCGGAAGCGCTACGCTTACCATTACGAAAAACACCACAAGTTGAAGGACGAATTCGTGTCGTTCAAATCGGCACACTCGATTATAGTGCCTGTGGCGGGACGCATCTTGATTCGACGGTACAGCTCGAGTCGATTCTCTTTACCGGAGTCGAGCGGATTCGTGGAAATATTCGTCTGTCCTATGTCGCGAAGGAACGGGCATACCAACTCGTTCAGGCAGAACGACGAGCCTTACGGGAAGCGGCGCAAGCCTTGTCGGTCAAACCAGTTCAAATGCTAGAAGCCGTCCAAGCGTTACAAGAAGAGCAGAAACGCTTAACGAAACAGGTCGAACACGCCCAGGAACAACTCGCAACGTTCACACTCGCTCACGCTTTAGAACAACAAGAAGGCATTCTTGTGTTTGAACATCTGGATGAAGAAATCAAAATATCCGAGCAACTTGCTAAAGCGATTCAAGAAGCGGGACGCGTCGGCGTCGTCTGGAATGCGACGACGAACAAGCTACTGATGAGTAGTCCAGGTGAACCACATCTCGGAAAATTCGCCAAAGCACATGTCCAATCATTTAATGGACGTGGTGGTGGAAGTGCAATCCAAGCACAAGCACAATTTACGAATCGGGATGATGCGATGGCATATGTCGATCGATTACGGGAGGAATATCAGTTATGACAGTGATTCAAGTACGTACAGCAGAACAACATCAAGCCGTTCGGATGATCCGGGAACGGGTCTTCGTTGAGGAACAAGGCGTACCACGCCATCTTGAATACGATACACACGATGAGACAGCGATTCATCTGCTTGTCCTCGATGAGCAAAGCCGCCCAGTCGCGACGGGACGTACCCGCCCATATGACGACCAACGGATGAAGGTAGAGCGTGTTGCGACGCTGTCGACAGCGCGAGGAAAAGGATACGGTGGCGAGTTGATGCAGGCGATGGAACGTGTCGCACGTCGCGAAGGCAAACAATTGCTAACGCTCGGTGCACAAGTCCAAGCGATCCCGTTTTATCAAGGGCTTGGCTATACGATCGTCTCTGATGAATTCGACGATGCAGGCATCCCACACCGGACGATGGAGAAGAAAATGTAATCAAATTTGAAAGAAATCCTACAAAAAGGGTTTCTTTTTTTTGTTTTCTATGTATATATATAATTCATAATGAATTTTTATACAGACAGATGAATTTAAAACCAGGAGGGAATTATACATGTCGAAACAAAAATTAATCTTAGCGTACTCTGGGGGACTCGATACATCGGTAGCCATCAAATGGTTGAGCAAGGACTACGACGTCATTGCATTATGTATGGACGTCGGTGAAGGAAAAGATTTAAGCGTCATCAAGGAAAAGGCACTTCTCGTCGGTGCAATCGAATCAATCGTTCTCGATGTCAAAGAAGAATTCGCCCAAGAGTTCGTCTTACCAGCCCTTCAATATGGTGCACATTACGAAAATGCCTATCCGTTGATTTCAGCGCTTTCGCGTCCGTTGATCGCAGAAAAGCTCGTCGAAGTCGCGCATGAATATGGTGCAACGGCTGTCGCACACGGCTGTACCGGAAAAGGAAACGACCAAGTCCGGTTCGAAGTTTCGGTCGCAGCACTTGATCCATCACTTGAAGTCATCGCACCAGTTCGGGAGTGGAAGTGGTCACGGGAAGAAGAGATCGCCTATGCGAAAGAAAACAATGTGCCGATCCCGATCAACCTCGACAGCCCTTACTCGATCGATATGAACCTTTGGGGACGGAGTAATGAGTGTGGCGTCCTAGAAAACCCGTGGACAGAACCACCGCAAGACGCTTACGCGTTGACGGTAGCACCTGAAGACGCTCCAGATCAGGCGGAAGAAGTCATCATCGGCTTTGAAGCAGGCGTTCCGGTTTCCATTAACGGCACGACGTATCCACTCGCAAAACTGATCACGGAACTGAATATCATCGCTGGAGCGCACGGCGTCGGACGGATTGACCACGTCGAGAACCGTCTCGTCGGAATCAAATCACGGGAAGTGTACGAGTGCCCTGGCGCGACTGTTCTATTGAAAGCACACGCCGCACTTGAGACGATCACATTGACGAAAGACGTCGCTCATTTTAAACCGTTACTCAGCAAACAATATGCAGAAACAATCTATAACGGTCTCTTCCACGCACCATTGACGAAAGGTCTGAAAGCTTTCTTGATGGCGACGCAACAGGACGTCACAGGAGAAGTTCGCGTCAAACTGTTCAAAGGAAACGCAACCGTGACAGGTCGTCAGTCTGCTGTCTCGCTCTACGATGAAAAGCTTGCGACGTATACGAAAGAAGATGCGTTTGATCATGAAGCAGCAAAAGGATTCATCAAATTACACGGTCTTGCTGTTTCGACGCATGCAAGTGTTCATCGTCAGGCGGGTGTGACGAAATGACCAAACTCTGGGGTGGACGTTTTACGGAAAGTGCTTCCGCTCAAGCGGAAGCCTTCGGAGCATCGATCACGTTCGATCAAAAGTTAGCAAGTGTCGATTTGAAAGGAAGTCTTGCGCACGCGCAGATGTTATTTGAACAAGGAATCCTCGCTCAAGACGAGTGGACACAAATCGAGCAAGGACTAAAGCAACTAGAAGCGACAGTAGCGGATCATGTGTATACGCTAGCGGATGAAGACATTCATATGAACCTTGAGCGGTTGTTGACGGAACAGATTGGTCCAGTCGCAGGGAAACTGCACACGGCACGGAGTCGAAACGACCAGGTCGCAACCGACTTGCATCTATGGATGGAGCAACATGTCGAAGCGTTGACGACGGCATTACGTGAGCTCCAATCGGTCATCACGGAACAAGCCGAGCAACATATCGAGACGGTCATGCCGGGCTATACACATTTGCAACGGGCGCAACCGATCTCGCTTGCGCATCACTTGCTTGCGTACTTCTGGATGTTTGAACGGGACGTTGAACGGTTGACGGACAACCAAAAACGAATCCGGAAATCACCGCTCGGGGCAGGCGCGCTCGCCGGTACGACATTCCCGATTGATCGTTTCCGTTCTGCCGAGTTGCTCGGATTTGAATCGATCTATCCGAACAGCCTCGACGCCGTCTCCGACCGGGACTTTGTCATCGAATACCTCGGGATCGCCTCGACCGTCATGATGCATCTATCACGTTTTTGTGAAGAAATCATCATCTGGGCGTCGCAAGAATTTGGCTTCATCGAGTTGTCCGATGCCTTCTCGACAGGATCGAGCATGATGCCACAAAAGAAAAATCCTGATTTCGCGGAATTGATTCGTGGGAAAACAGGACGTGTCTACGGCAATCTAATGGGCTTCTTAACGACGATGAAAGCATTACCGCTCGCTTACAATAAAGACATGCAAGAGGATAAAGAAGGGGTCTTCGATACAGCGGATACCGTCCTCCAGTCCGTTCAAATCTTCACCGGAATGATTGAATCCGCGACGTTTAAGACCGAAGCGCTCAAGAAGGCGACAATGCAAGACTTCTCGAACGCAACGGAACTCGCCGACTACCTCGTGACGAAAGGCATACCATTCCGAGAAGCACATGAAATCGTTGGGAAGGCTGTCCTTTACTGTGTACAGAATGGCTGTTTCTTGAAAGATTTGAACCTTGAGACGTATCAAACATTCCATCCTGATATCACAGAAGAAGTCTATCCGCTCCTCGATCCGGTTCAAGCAGTGGCACGCCGGACAAGTTACGGCGGTACAGGGTTTGCTGCCGTTTCAGAGCAACTCGAACTTGCGAAACAGCATCTTGCGAATTGACGAATTTTGAAAAAAATCAGTCAAATGACTGGATTTAACAAAAGATGTCTGCTATAACTGTAACTAACAACCGACAGATAGAGGCGCGGATGACATGAGTAGCATCATTCTTGAAGGCAAGCATGCCGAATGATGTGAAAGGGGAAGTCCGCCGAAGTGAACGAGAAGATGCTTACTCTTGTTTGCTGGTACAACGGTTAAGATCCGTTGTACTGCCGAAACCGATGTTTCGGAGCGCTATCTTACGTAAAAGAACGAATGACTTCGTCTTCGTTTGTCCGATCGTGATAACGACGGGCCGTAGGAACGCTCCTACCGGCCCGTCGTTTTTTTCTGTATCGGGACAAAGGAGATAGGATTGTGACAACTGTACTTAAATTTGGTGGAAGCTCGGTTGCGACTGTCGAACAGATTCAGTCTATTGCGAATTATTTGAAGAGTCGCGCAGCCGAAGGTGAAAAACTCGTCGTCGTCGTTTCGGCGATGGGCAAGATGACAGATTCTTTGATCGCTCAGGCGCAAGCCATCACGGATCGCCCCGAGCGGCGAGAACTCGATCGGCTGCTTGCCATCGGAGAAGAACAGACGATTTCATTACTCAGCATCGCCCTCAACTCACTCGGCGTCAAAGCGTTATCGCAAACTGGCGCACAAGCAGGGATCAGCACGATGGGTGTGCATACGAAAAGTAAGATCAAACAGATCGATGGAGATCTGTTACGACAAAAACTCGAAACGTACGATGTCGTCATCGTCGCCGGATTCCAAGGTGTCAACGAACTCGGTGATGTCACGACGCTTGGACGGGGTGGGTCGGATACAACGGCAGTTGCCCTTGCGGCAGTCCTTGATAAACGGTGCGAAATCTATACCGATGTCGACGGTGTCTATACAGCTGATCCGCGAATCCATGCCGCCGCTCAACCGATTCCACATATCTCGTATGATGAGATGATGGAAATGAGCGCCCTCGGGTCGAAGGTCATGGAAATGCGAAGTGTCGAACTAGGAAAAAAATACGGCGTACACATCTTCGTCGGGAAAACACTTGAATCGAAAAGGGGAACATGGATCATGGGAGCGACGGAAACAATGGAACAAAAAGCGGTGACGAGTGTTAGTGTGACGAAGAACGTCTTGACGGTATCAATCAAACACGTACCGCAAACGAATGCAGCAGTAGCCGATATCTTCGAACTGTTATCCAATCGCCACGTCAACATCGACATGATCAGTCAAACGACGTTCGACAGTGACATTTTCTTATCGTTCTCATGTCCACTCGATGAGGAAGAGTTCCTCGATGAAGCATTGAAAGACATCATGGATCGCTTCACGACAGTCAAGGTCGATCGCCATAATCAACATGCGAAATTATCTGTCGTCGGAATCGGGATGCGGGATGCAACAGGTGTCGCTTCGAAATTGTTCGCAATCTTCCGAGCAGAGAACATTCCGTTCTATCAAGTTACGACTTCAGAAATCAGCATCTCATACACGATTGCACAAGCAGATATTGAACGGACGGTTGCAGCGATTGCAAACGCGTTCGAGTTATAAGGAGGAAAACAGGATGTATCATGTAGCAGTCATTGGAGCAACCGGCGCCGTCGGTCAAAAAATGTTACAAGTACTAGCCGAACTGGACTTCCCGGTCAGCCGCCTGTCCGCTTACGCTTCTGCTCGTTCAGCAGGGAACACGGTACAGTTCAAGGGAGAAGCCATCACGATCCAAGCGCTGACACCAAATATCACGGAAGACGGGATCGATGTCGCGTTGTTCGCAGCGGGCGGAACGATCAGTGAACAATATGCCCCGTTACTAGCTGAAAACGGAACACTCGTCGTTGATAATTCAAGTGCTTTCCGGATGCAGGAGACGATTCCGCTTGTCGTGCCAGAAGTCAATCCACAAGCGATTCAAGCGACGGACCGCTTGATCGCAAATCCGAACTGTTCGACGATTCAATCCGTCGTCGCCTTAGCACCGCTCCAGTCACTGGGATTCGAGCGTGTCAACTATACGACGTATCAGGCCGTATCCGGTTCTGGTCAAAAAGGAATCGAGGATCTGGCACGTGGAGCACGGGGAGAAGAGCCCGTCAATTATCCGCATCCGATTCACGATAACATCTTGCCACATATCGATGTGTTCCTTGAGAACGGCTATACGAAAGAAGAGCAGAAGATGATTGACGAAACACGGAAAATCTTCAATCTTCCAGCACTACCAGTCAGTGCGACATGTGTGCGTGTTCCAGTCACGAATTCTCACTCGGTTGCGATCAACGTCACGTTTACGCAGCCGACGACGGTTGCAGCGATCCGTGAAGCACTTGAAGGCGCACCGGGCGTCGTCCTCATCGATGATGTCGCGAATACGCGTTATCCGATGCCACTCGATGCAAGTGGTACGGACGACGTCTACGTCGGTCGGATTCGACAAGATGATAGTCTCGCGAACACGTTCCATCTCTGGTGTGTAGCCGACAACATTCGAAAAGGTGCCGCCTCGAATGCCGTACAAGTCGCACGCCAAGCAATCGAACAGTCGATTCATTCATAAAAAAGGAGGAGTTCTTCATGTTCAAAGGAGCAGGTACAGCGCTCGTCACACCATTTAATGAAGCAGGCGAGTTGGATCTACACGTATTCGAACGCTTGATCGAGCAACAACTCGCAGCAGGAATTCAGGCGCTTGTCGTCGGAGGAACGACAGGAGAAGGATCGACACTGACGAACACGGAATTCGAACAACTACTGGCGACTGCCGTTCAAATCACGGCAGGACGAGTACCAGTCATTGCCGGAACGGGTTCGAACAACACGGCAGCAACAATCGAGAAGACGTTACTCGCAGAGCGCCTCGGTGCGGACGCAGCGATGCTCGTCACACCGTACTACAATAAAACATCGCAAGCGGGTCTCGTCGCACATTTCACGGCGGTCGCTGATGCAACCGAATTACCAATCATGCTGTACAACGTTCCGTCGCGGACAGGAGTTGCGATCGCAGTCGAAACAGCAGTGACGTTAGCACGTCATCCACGAATCCAAGCGTTTAAGGAGGCGAGTGGAGACGTCAGCTTCATGGGTGAACTGATGGCGGCGATTCCGGAAGATTTCGCGGTCTTCTGTGGAAATGATGATCAAATCCTGCCGTACATGGCATGGGGGGCACAAGGCGTCATCTCAGTTCTTTCGAACCCGTACCCAGCAGAGACACAAGCACTTGCTGAGGCGTTACTCGCACAAGATCTCATCACGGCTCGCCGGATTCAGGCAGACTTGTTACCGGTCATCGGTGCCTTGTTCAGTGACGTTAATCCGATTCCAGTCAAAGCATCGCTTGAAGAACTTGGCTTTGCTGTCGGTGCGCCGCGCTTGCCGCTCGTCCGTCAATCGGAAGCGGGACATGCCCACTTACTCGAAACGATGCGGGCTTACAAAGGAGTGGTTCGATGAAACTCGCGTTACACGGTTATGGGGCGACAGGACAATACGTCGTCGAACTCGCACCACAAAGTGTCGTGGCGATCGTTGACCGGACGAAGTCATCCGATACGATCGCTTCATATGCCGAGCTAACAGAGATGTCAGAAACGGTCGATGCGATCATCGACTTCTCGCATCCGAGTTTGCTACCTGATCTGCTCGCATACGGGCTGGCGACAAAAACACCACTCGTTATCGCAACGACTGGTTTTTCTGAGGCGGAACTGGCATCGATTAAGGACGCCGCAAAAGAAATTCCGATCTTCCAGTCGTACAACATGTCGTACGGTATCGCGATGGTGCAGCAACTGCTGAAGACACTTGTGCCACTAGCAGGAGCGTATGACATCGAATTGCTCGAGAAACATCATAACCAAAAAGTCGATGCGCCAAGCGGAACGGCTGAGTTGTTATTGCAAACGATTCAGACGGCACGTGACGTCACACCGGTATATGACCGGTCACAGACGCGGCAAAAGCGGGAGACGAACGAGATCGGAATGCACGCGATGCGCGGTGGAACGATCTTCGGAGAACACGAAGTCTTATTCGCAGGTGTCGACGAATTGATTGAAATCAAACATACAGCGCTATCGAAAAAAGTATTTGCTTCTGGTGCGATCCAAGCAGCTGAGGCACTCATTCAAAAAACAGCGGGACTCTATACATTAGAGACGCTCTACACACAGGAGGATTCACATGTTACTCACTGATGCTTACGAAATTGCTAAATTCATTAAAGATGCTAAAAAACAAACACCGGTAAAACTTTACGTCAACGGCGATTTGGCGGGCTTGACGATCGAAGGCGCTACAGCATTCGGATCAGATGAATCAAAGATTTTCTTCGCGGATGCAGGACTTGCGGCTACTTTCTTAGAAAAGTATTCAGATCGCATCACGGATGTTCACGTGGAGTATGACCGTCGCAACAGTGCGGTACCAATGCTTGATACACGTCACTTGAATGCGCGCATCGAACCAGGTTCATGGATTCGTGATCATGTTGTCATCGGTGATAACGCGGTCGTCATGATGGGTGCCATCATCAATATCGGTGCATCAATCGGAAATGGTACAATGATTGATATGAACGCTGTCGTCGGTGCACGTGGGACGATCGGGAAAAACGTTCATGTCGGCGCAGGTGCCGTGGTCGCGGGTGTCCTCGAACCACCTTCAAAAACACCTGTCATCATTGAAGACGGTGTCTTGATTGGTGCAAATGCAGTCATTCTTGAAGGCGTCAAAGTCGGCAAAGATGCCGTCGTCGCTGCTGGTAGTGTCGTCACAGAAGACGTACCTGCTGGAAGCGTCGTTGCTGGAACACCTGCACGTGTCATCAAACAGAAAGATGCGAAAACAGAAGAGAAGACGCAATTGGTGGATGATTTACGTTCACTCTGATTGACGTCGAAGAGGAGGAAAACACATGGCAGTGGATACACAGTATGGAGAAGCAATTTGGTTAGATGGAGTCTTTCATGATCCGAAAGATGCGAACACGAGCGTCATGTCACATGCGATTCATTACGGTAGTGGATTCTTTGAAGGAATTCGTGCATACGCGACACCGGACGGACCGGCGATTTTCCAATTGAAGGAACATATCGAGCGTCTCTTCCGCAGTTGTGCGTACTACCATGTCACGATTCCGTATACTGTCGACGAACTTGTTCAAGCAACGATCGATTTAGTTGCGAAAAACGGATTTGAATCGTGTTATATCCGTCCATTCGTGTTCCTCGGTACGCCATGGCAAGCATTGATGGCGAAAGATACGACGGTTCATGTCGGCATCTCTTGCTGGGAGCTTGGGGAATACTTCGATAAAGGTGCTGGCATCCGTGCCAAAGTCGCATCATACCGCCGCGTCTCATCAACGATGATGCCGATGCAAGCGAAAGCGGCTGCGAACTATATGAACTCACAACTCTTAAAAGGTGAAGCGATTCGTGATGGATTTGACGAAGCAATCGCGCTCGACATGAACGGAAACGTTAGTGAAGCGAGTGTTGCGAATCTTTTCCTTCTTAAAAACGGAACGATTCATACACCGTCACTTGATTGTTCAGTACTCGACGGTATCACACGCCAAGTCATCATCCGTTTGGCACAAGATCAAGGCTATCCTGTCGTCGAACGTCACATCGGACGCGATGAGTTATATGTCGCAGATGAGATCTTCTTAACAGGAACAGCTGCTGAAATCACGAGTGTCGGTGAAATCGATCATATCTCCATCAACGGCGGAACACGGAACGTCGCAGATGAGTTGCTCGATCTTTACCGTCAAGCCGTCACAGGTCAATTGCCGCAATATGCGGATTGGTTGACGTATGTGACACCAGCTGTCGCAGAATGACGACGCGTACACTCGTCACGATCGATCGGAAGGCGGTGCGACAGAACGTCGCATCGGTCTTCGCTCGATCACGTAAACGTATTTTTGCCGTGGTCAAGAACAATGCGTACAACTTAGGCATGCTCGAGATGGTCGAAACGCTGACGGCGTCTGATGTGCATCACTTTGCTGTCGCCGAATTGTATGAAGCCATTGAAATCAAAACGAATTTTCCAGACAGTTATGTACTGGTGATGAATCCGACGGAGGATTTTGAAACAGCACGACGTTTCGGAATTGCACTCGGTGTCTCATCGCTAGAATGGCTCGCCCTAAACAGTAAACAGCTGCAAGGAATCGAGTTACATTTGAAGATCAACGTCGGGATGAATCGTTTTGGTGTCAGTTCGCTTCAAGAGGCGGAAGCTGTTCTTGCGCTTGCGCAAGCAGATTCGCTCGCTTTAACAGGTTTATATACACATTTTCCGCTTGCCGATGAGCCGGATGCGGATCACGATGGACAAGTCGAACGTTTCGTCGCCATTGCCGATGTGTTACGAAAGCGCCATACGTTTACGTATATGCACTCGGAAAACAGTGCGACGATCGTCAAACACGATCCGCGTCTCGCATTTTGTAATTATGTCCGCCCTGGAATCTTCTTATTCGGCTATTCACCGATTGAAAAGATGGACTGGCTCGTTCCTTCGCTACGGATGACGACGGAGGTCGTTGAAATTCGCGAAATCGGACCGGGTGAACACGTTGGGTACGGGACGAACTTTACGAGTACAGAACCGATGCGGATTGCCATCTTACCAGTCGGCTATGGAGACGGTGTCGTCCGTGGGCGTGCCGCTCTGCCTGTTCATATTAAAGAAAAACCTTATCCGGTCATCAATAAATTATTCATGAGTCATACGTTCGTCGCTGTCGATGGGACGGTTGAGGTCGGAGACGAGGTCGTGCTATACGGGGATGGCGTTGAAATTGACGATATTACTCGGACAGGAGCAGCGAACAATTCAGAGCAGATGTGTGCCCGGTCTTGGCGTTTGACGCATCAGTATCTATAAGGAGGAACTTATTATGTATGGAAGTCAATACCTGACAGAAGAAAACAATACGTTGCACATCGATGGTGTCGCAGCGACCGATCTTGCAGCACAGTACGGAACACCGTTGTATGTGATGGCAGAGCGGGAGCTGACGGATCGATTAGCGACCGTCCGGGAACACTTCCTTGATAAGTATCCGAACACGTATGCTTCCTTCGCCTCAAAAGCACTGACTGTCAGTGCCGTATATGAACAAGTCGTTCGTCATGGTCTTGGAATCGATGTCGTCACAGGCGGGGAACTCTTCATCGCCCGTCAATCCGGGGTTCCAGCAGAACGAATCTATTTCCATGGTTCGAATAAATCAACGGCTGATCTTCAGTATGCCGTTGAGGAAGGAGTCGGACGGATTGTCATCGATCACTTTGCAGAGATTGCACAACTGGAATCGATTGCGGCACAAGCCGGTCAAACGGTTCATGTCTTGATTCGGATCGTCCCACAAGTCATCGGGGGAGCGCATGCGAAAATCCAGACGGGTGGTGTCGATACGAAATTCGGTTTCTCGACGCATGCGTCAGATTACTTGGACGCAATCGAAGCGATTTTAGCATCGGAACATCTGTCGTTACTCGGCATCCATTGTCATGTCGGTTCGCAAATCCAAGATCCGTCACTGTTCGAACAGACGGCTCGGACGATGATGGGCTTCGTCGAAACGATTCGTGCGCATCATGGCTTCACAGTCAGCGAAGTTAATGTTGGCGGTGGCTTCGGTATTGCCTATACACAGGACGATCATCCGCTTGATTTTGAAGCGACGATTGCACGCGTCATGGATGTCATCGAGACGGAAACGGAGCGACTCGGCATCGAACGTCCACGAATCGGGATCGAGCCAGGGCGCTGGGTCGTTGCGAATGCAGGAACGACACTGTATACGGTCGGGGCAATCAAAGAGATCGAAGGCGTCCGCACCTATCTTTCGGTCGATGGCGGAATGACAGATAACATTCGCCCAGCACTTTACGGTGCGGTGTATGAAACGGTCATCGCTAACCGGATGAGTGGCGAAACGACCGAAGTGACGGTCGTTGGAGCAGCTTGTGAATCAGGGGATCTCGTCGCCGAAAAAGCACAGTTGGTTACACCGAACGGTGGCGATACACTTGCTGTCTTTGGAACAGGGGCATATAACTTCTCGATGGCAAGCAACTACAACCAGTTCTTACGTCCGGCACTTGTTTTCGTTCGGGACGGGGAATCCCGTGAAGTCGTCCGTCGACAAACGTATGCGGATTTGATTCAGTGTGATCTTGGAATCAATGGGGTCCGATCAGAGTCGTAAGAGGTACGGGGTCAAACGAGAGGACAAAAAAACCGACGCTATCGCGCCGGTTTCATGCATGTGATATATGGCGATTCTTCTCTTGAATAGGGAGGGATCGTTTTTTTGTTGCGATCAGCATATTCAGTTTGGGATTTTTAAGACTTGTCCAACGAGCAGGAGGTTCGGATTCGTAATGTTATTTGCCTGCATCAATGCTGTGACGGTGACACCATAACGTGTCGCAATCGAGTAAAGTGTATCACCGGCTTTGACGGTATACGTCGTTGTTGGAATTTTCAAGACTTGACCGACATTCAACAGATTCCAATTCGTGATGTTATTCGCACTCGCGAGGGCAGAGACCGAGATGTTGTATTTGCGGGCGATGGAATAGAGTGTATCGCCAGCTTTGACGGTATACGTCGTACCGGTTGAAGTCGGTGACCGTAACAGTTCTGAAATCGTGACGAACGAATAGCCTTTTGCTTTTAGTTTTGAAATCATCGTTGGCAAAGCGGTTGGTGTTCCTTTCGCACCAGCCCCAGTGTGCATCAGGATGATTGATCCGGGAACGACTTTTGGTATTACACGATCCAAGATGGCTGTTGAAGAGATGCCTTTCCAATCCGTCGTATCAATATTCCATTGAATCGTTTTCGTGTAACCTGCAGCCCCAACTGCACTCAACACGTTACTGTTACTTGCACCAAACGGCGCCCGAAAAATTGGTTTCGTCGTTTTTCCGGTCAAGGACCGGATGAGGGATTCTGTTCGGGATAATTCACTCGTCATCTGACTTGCTGTTAAGGTCGTAAAATCCGGATGCGAATATGAGTGATTGCCGATTTGATGTGTCGGAGAAGCGGTTGCGATGTTTTTGATCGATTGGGGATGGTTGGTTGCACCACTGCCTGTCAAAAAGAAAGTCGCTTTCACTTGGTTACTTTTTAAGATACTTAAGATTTTGGCAATGTTCGTTCCATCTGAACCGTCATCAAACGTCAATGCGACGACTTTTTGCGTCGTCGTTCCTTTCGTAACGAACGTAGAGCTCGCTGCATCGACCTGTGAGGGGATTGAAAGTGGAGTCAGGAGAAGCAGTCCGATCATCATGATGGTGGGTTTCTTGATGTTCATCGTCTAGTACCTCCTTCATCAAAAACATGCTTTACAAGTACTCTTTATTAAGGTATTCCCTTTATTTTAAAAAAAGAACTAAGAAATTCCCGTTTTGCAAAGAAATAAAACTAAATTACAGAAAATTTGTTTAAACCGTAATCTTTTTGGGAAACCATAATATATGGAAATAGTAAAAAGGAGTGAGAAGGAATGATCGAATTCAAAAACGTCGGTAAGCAGTTTAAGGACAATGTCGTCTTGAAAGGCTTATCGCTCGAGATTCAAAAGGGTGAACTCGTTGTCTTCATCGGACCAAGTGGTTGTGGGAAGACGACATCACTTAAGATGATCAATCGATTGATTGAACCTTCTTCAGGTACGATTTTAGTCAACGGGAAGGACATCATGAAGACGGATACGATTGAATTAAGACGTCATATGGGATATGTCATCCAGCAAACCGGCTTGTTCCCTCACATGACGGTCCGGGAAAACATTCAATTGATTGCGGGGCTTGAGGGGAAAGATCACGATGAAATGGATCAACGGACAGAACAATTGTTGACGATGGTCGGGCTTGATCCAAAACAATTCATCGATCGTTATCCAAGCGAACTCAGTGGTGGGCAGCAACAGCGTGTCGGTTTCGCACGTGCTCTGATGAATGATCCTGATGTCATCTTGATGGATGAGCCATTCAGTGCACTCGATCCCGTTACCCGTAACGATCTACAGGAAGAGTTGTTTAACTTGCAAGAGGAAGTGAAAAAGACTATCGTTTTCGTCACCCATGATATGGATGAAGCGATCAAGTTAGCGGATCGGATATGTATCATGCGTGATGGAGAAATCGTTCAGTTCGATACTCCAGAAGAGATCCTCCGTCATCCAAAAGATGAATATGTCGAATCGTTCATCGGAAAAAATAAAATCTGGAGTAGTCCAGAATTCATCAAAGCAGAAGATATCATGATTGAGGACCCAGTTTCAATCAGTGGCAAACGGACGTTGCTGCAGGGAATTGAAATCATGCGGGGACGAAAAGTCGACAGCCTGTTGATTACCGATCGTGACCGTGTCTTACAAGGGCTGATTAAGTTGAAGAACATCCAGACGATCCCGGATAAGAGCCAACGGATCGAAGAAGTGATGGAAGGTGAAATCATCGCCGTCAATGAACATGATTCGTTACTCGATGTTCTTGAGGTCATGAATCAGGAAGAGACTGGTTATCTACCAGTAACGGATGCAACTGGAAAACTCAGAGGATTGATCACACGTAGTAGCTTACTTTCCGTCTTGAGTGAGCAATTCATTCATGAGGAGGAAGTCCAATGAACGGATTCTTTGATTATGTAAAAAATAATACCGATCAGATCGGTGATTTATTGCTAGAGCACTTACAGCTGACGGTCTTTGCCGTCGTCATCGCGGTCGTTCTCGGGATTCCGATCGGAATTCTGATCACCCGTTACCAAAAGTTCGCGAAACCTGTCCTTGCGCTGACGAGTGTCGTGCAAGCCGTTCCGAGTCTTGCTTTACTCGGTTTCTTGATTCCGTTCATTGGTATCGGGTCGACACCAGCGATCATCATGGTCGTGCTTTATTCACTCTTGCCAATCGTTAAAAATACCTACACAGGTCTGTCGAGCATTCCCGGGGACACGCTCGAAGCAGCTAAAGGAATTGGTTTAACGGATCGGCAAATCCTCAGTAAGGTTCAGATTCCACTTGCCTTGCCGATCATGATGGCAGGGATTCGAATTTCAGCCGTTACAGCTGTTGGTTTAATGACGATCTCAGCATTCATCGGTGCCGGTGGTCTTGGTTACCTCGTCTTCTCAGGTATTCAAACAGTTGATAATAACCAGATTCTTGCCGGAGCAATTCCAGCCGGGATTTTAGCCCTTGTCATCGACTTCGTCGTTAGTCGGATTGAATATTCGGTAGCGCCGAACGGGATTCCACTTGCAGATGGTCGAATCAAGAATAAGGCGCGGAAGCGTCGTAAGGCGATGCCAGCCGGACGTAAGATTGCAATCGCAAGTATCGTCTTCTTATTAATCGGTGGAACGGTCGCTTACTCTTTCCTCAAGGAAGATAAGATCGTCATCGGATCGAAGAACTTTACGGAACAATTGATTCTCGGAAATATGTTAGCGGATTTAATCGAAGATAAGACAGATTTAGAAGTCGAACGTCAATTGAACCTCGGTGGAACGAAAGTCGCTTACGGGGCGCTTGAAAAAGGGGAAATCGACGCGTATGTTGAGTACACAGGTACTTTGTTGATCGACGTGCTCAAGCAAGACGTCGAGACGGATCCAGAAACAGTTTATGCCAAAGTCGGGAAGATGATTCCTGAGAAAAGTCAAGTCGATGTCCTTGATCCAATCGGTTTCAACAATACGTATGCGCTTGCCATGACGAAAGAAGATATCGAAAAATATGACTTGAAGACGGTATCCGATATGTCAAAAGTCAGTGATCGTTTGATTCTCGGATCAACAATCGAATTCGCGAATCGGGAAGATGGTTATCTTGGTTTGAAGAAAAAGTATCCGGACATGAAATTCCAAGATGTACAACCCGTCGATGGAGGACTCCGTTATACAGCGCTGACGAATGGTCGGACGAACGTCATCGACAGCTTCTCGACAGACGGTTTGTTACAAAAATTCGATTTGACGGTACTAGAGGACGATAAGAAATTCTTCCCACCATACTATGCAGTACCGCTTGTTCGTCAAGAAACACTCGAAGAACATCCAGAACTGAAAAAAGTCCTCAACACATTGAAGGATAAAATCACGGATGAAAAGATGCAAGAATTGAACTACAAAGCAGATGTCGAGAAACAGCGTCCTGAAAAAGTCGCGCGTGATTTCTTGATTGAAGAAGGATTGATCTCCAAATAAACAGGTAGAGCCGAGGCGGGAATCCGCTTCGGCTCTTTTTTATGCGCGCTGACGCGCTATATCGTTTTGGAAAATACGTAATCAAGTGATTAAATTATTTTTTGATGCGACTAGCGAGCCAAGCGCGAACAGTGCGTTGCTGAATCATACACGTTCTTCCTCTCGGTTTAATGTTCCAAGGCGGTGCTCGGCATCCTTAACGATACGTGCTTGAATCTCGACTGTCAACCAATCTGTTTCCGTTTCAGGTAACGTCGGCAAACCGTAACTTGGGTTATTCGTAGATGAAAATAAATCAGACATGATGCGTTCTTCGTATACTGGAATCATGTAAAATCCCCTCTCTGTGTCTTGATTCATCTCTTACACCTCTAGTGTACGAAAGGATTGTAAAGACGGAAGAGGGGAGGTGTTAAGAAGTCGTGAACTTTGTAAACGTTTTCACAAACTTGTCAAATCATCTTCAATGGCTTCGCAACTTGCCGTGTATTGTTGACCCCGTTTGACATATTTTCGTACTGTTCGTTCCATGATGAATCGATCATGGTCACTGATATCCCGGACGATTTTGGCGGGGACACCCATGACCATCGCGCCTGCAGGCACCTTCATTTTTGGCGGAACAAGACTTCCTGCAGCGACAAATGCACCTTCTCCGATCTCGGCTTCATCGAGAATTGTCGCTGACATCCCAATCAGTGCTCCTTTTCGGATGATTCCACCATGAATCATCACCATATGACCAATTGTCACCTCATCTTCAATGATGGTCGGATACCCTTCATACTGATGAATCATCGAACCATCTTGAATGTTGACACGTTCCCCAATGTGAATCGGACCTTCATCTCCCCGGATGACCGTATTGAACCAGACGGATGAGTCTTTTCCGATTGTGACCTCTCCGATGACTTTAGATCCGTCCGCTAAATAAACGGATGGATCGATGTTTGGAACAAGTGAACCAACACGATATTTCATGCGTTTTTCCCCCTCAGACATTAAATCGATACTCTTTCATCTTGACGTTACAAAAAATAAATTGCAACAGCTTCCAAACTAATTGTAAGATGGTAAAAATACGCTTACAACAGGAGGAGACAGGATGGAACAAACAGTGCGTGAACGATTGATCGCGATTGCTGCAAAAAAAGAGAAAGCAGCCGTCGTCTATCAGAATATTTCAGTCATTGATGTCATGACACGAGAAACCTATACAGCAGATGTAGCGATTGATTCAGGCTATATCGCGGCTGTCGGGGAAGGATACGAAGGAATCGATAATCGTCCGGGAGAGGGGCTCTTCATCGCACCAAGTTTCGTCGATGCCCACGTCCATATTGAATCATCGATGGTCCCACCGAGTGAGTATGAGCAAGCGATTCTACCATTAGGGGTCACGACGATCATTGCCGATCCGCATGAGATCGCGAATGTCAAAGGAGCGGAAGGATTATCCTTCATGCTAGACGATGCTGAAGGTCTTGCCCTTGATGTACGCATGATGTTACCGAGTTGTGTACCAGCGACTTCGTTTGAACACGCGGGAGCATCTCTTGACGCCGCGGCACTTGCACCGTTCGTCGATCATCCTGGTGTCCATGGTTTAGGAGAAGTCATGGATTATCCAGCGGTCGAACGAGCCGATCACGATATGCTCCAAAAAATTAAACAGATCGAAGACGCAGGAAAACTAATCGATGGTCATGCTGCAGGACTCGGACCACGCGAAATCAACATTTATGGTGTCGCTGGAATTCGAACGGATCATGAATCCGTCAGTAAGGAAGATGCCATCGCCCGAGCGCGTCGTGGTCTGTATGTTGAAATACGTGAAGGTTCGGCAGCTCGAAACTTAAAAGAAGTACTCGATGCTGTAACGGAAAGCAATGCGAGCCGTTTCCTCTTCTGTACGGATGATAAACATTTGGATGATACGTTACGAGAGGGAACGATCGACTATAATATCCGCTATGCGATCCGTCATGGGATTAAACGTGAGACAGCGTATGCGATGGCATCGTTGCACGCGACGAACGCGTATCGTTTAGACGATCGGGGAGCCATCGTACCAGGACGTCGGGCGGACTTCGTCTTGTTATCCGATGCTGATAACGTCGTGATTGACGAGGTCTATATTCAAGGTGATTGTGTTGCGCGAGCAGGGAAAACGATTCGTCCGGTTCGCCGCGCGCATGTGCCAGAGTCATTACGCGGAACCTTGAATACAAAACCGATTACACCGGAAGTATTCGCCCTTCCACTTGAATCAGCGCGTGCGCATGTCATTGGAGTCATTCCGAAAAGCATCGTCACCGAGCACTTGATTCTCGACGTTCCACTTCAAGATGGACATTTCGTGCCTGTGCCGGAACAGGATCTCTTAAAGATTGCTGTCATTGAACGTCATCACGGGACAGCCTTCTCGGCAGTCGGTATCGTCAAAGGCTTTAAGATGAAACGCGGAGCGATTGCAGCGACTGTTGCCCATGATTCACACAACCTCGTCATCGTAGGCGCGTCAGACGAAGAGATGCAACTGGCCGCAGAACGTCTCGTCCAAGCGGGTGGGGGAGTCATTGCTGTCAATGGTCAAGAAGTGCTTGCCGAGTTACCGCTTGAAATCGCTGGACTGATGACGAATCGTCCCTTCCAAGAAGTTGGAGATACACTCGAAGCATTGAATGATGCACTCGATGTATTAGAGGCGGATCGGTCCTTTAATCCCTATTTAACGATGTCATTTCTTTGCTTACCGGTCATTCCGGAGTTAAAGCTGACCGACAGTGGATTATTCGACGTAAAACACTTTCAGCATATTTCAGTACAAGCAGACTGATGTCCGTCGCGAGTCTGAGTCTCATTCCGGGACTCAGACCGTTTTTCTATCAATCGAGGTACGATAAAATCAAAAAAAAGCCACTTTACAAAACGGCTAAAAATCCTTAATGAAACTTAATAGTTTGGATGTTGAATCATTTTGGAAAGCTTGTTATAGTAAGTTCTATATCGTTTGTGAGAAATCTCACTTTCTATGAAACTTTTATCTAGAAGGGTCGTAGAAAACAGTAGGACAACAAGATTAGAAAGGAGATCATCATTATGGATAAGACCTATTTTGAAGGACATGAAGCTTTGATTGCGGATGTCTATCGTTCATTCACGCGTCAGTTCCATGCCCTACCGACACATCGACGAACGAAACGTCAGTTGCGAAATCTTGCATTCTCCGTCATTCGTCAAGCTCGACCGACGTATGAGGAACGCACCGTTCTTTATGCTTACTTCGCTGAATTCTTCCGAGCAGTTGAGGAAGGACAGGATGAAGAGATTGCTTTTTACAAACAAATTGCACAGTAAAGACCCCCGATGGCTCCGTCAGAAGGGGTCTTTGTTGTTTTTTGAGAATCGCGTTCGGAAATAAAAAAACAAGTAGGGAACGAGGTCCGCTACTTGTTCATCAATGTTTTAAAGGGTTATTTTACTTCCATCCATTTAAAGCTCATATCGGCACCGAATGGGTGACGGTACAATTTATCAATGTTTGTCCGTTGTAAGTAAGCTTCCCCTTTTTGGTAGATTGGTGCGATGGCGTAGTCTTCTGTCAACAGCATTTTTTCAGCTTCTTGCATGTCCGACCAACGTTTCGCTTCATCTGCTTGTTGTTTTGCTCCCTTGATGAGATCATCGAACTTTTTGTTCGAGTATTCCATCCGGTTGAAGCTTCCATCCGTTAACCACATATCAAGGAACGTCATTGGATCCTGGTAGTCAGGTCCCCAACCAGCCGCAGAGATATCGTAATCTCCCTTCGATTCGAGTTCGAGGAAGTTTTTGAATGGTTGTTGTTTGATTTTGATCGTCAAACCAGGTAGGTGTTTCTCAAGATCTCCTTTTAAGTACTCAGAAACCTTCTTGAAGGCATCTTCATCTCGTGAGAGCATGCTGAGTTCGACTGTCTTCACACCAAGTTCCTTCAAGCCAGCATCCCAAGCTTTTTTCGCAGCGTCAGCATCGTAGCTTTGTAGATCAGGATACTTCGCGCGGAAGTCTTCTCCATCTGGTGTAAACGTGAAGTCTTTCGCGACGATGAAGTTTGCAGGTTTTGATCCATCATTTAGGATGACATCTGTAATCCCTTGTTTCTCAAAGCCAAGCGCGAGTGCTTTTCGAATGTTTTTATTCTTCAATGCTTTATTCTTTTGGTTAAAGCGAAGGAAGTTGATCCGAGCATCTGGACGCGTCTTGTAATCATCTGATTTTTCATACTGCGAAACGAATTCAGACGTAATTGGTGCAAAATCGACTTCTTTCGCTTCGAACAGGTTGACGCCAGTTGAGATTTCTTTGACGACCTTGACATCGATTTTATCCATCTTGACATTCGCTTTATCCCAGTAATCTGGATTTTTCTTGTATGTCCAACCAGCATTTGCTTGCCACTTATCGAGGACGAAAGGTCCGTTGAAGACCATTGTATCAACACTTGTCGCGAACTTATCGCCTTTATCTTCGACGAATGATTGTTTTAATGGTAAGTACGTCGGGAAACTCGTCAAACCAAGGAAGTAAGGTGCTGGAGCTTCAAGTTGGACTTCAAGTGTCTGATCGTCAACTTTCTTGACACCCAGTTCATCAAGTTCAGCGTCGCCAGCCATGATTTTGTTGGCGTTCTTTAAATCTTGTAGAATGTACGCGTATTCTGCTGCTGTCTTCGGATCAAGTGCGCGTTTCCAAGCATAGATGAAATCATCTGCTGTGACGGCTGATCCATCTGACCACTTCGCATCTTTACGCAGTTTGAATGTATATGTTTTTTTATCTTCCGACACTTCGACGCTTTCCGCGATTCCAGGTGTTGGTTTGTTATCACCATCAAGACGATATAGCCCTTCGAAGACGTTGTTCGTGACGATGATGGAAGTCGAGTCCGTCGTTTTCGTCGGATCTAGCTGAGGTACATCCGTCGTCGAAACGAGTGTGACTTCCTTTTTTTTGTTTTTCGAATCAGATCCGCTTGTGTTTTCGTCATTTCCTTGCCCGCATGCAGCGACAGCAAGAAGCGCGATGCTGGAAAGTCCAGCAAAAGCGATTTTCGATGGTTTATTCATGGAACGATGACCCCCCGAGAGTTAGTGTTAAATATTTCAGAAAAATGTGAACATATTGTTAATTTAAGTGAAAGTGATTAAAAATGCAACATAAATTTTCAGATAATTCTCACTGATCAAGGTCTATCTCCTCAATTCCAAGCGATTTTAAATAGTCATAAAGTAGGAATAAGGTCAGCTTATGCGGGGAATACATTCGTAACGTCAATCGAACGGGATTACCACGTAATCGCATATTCGTAATACGTACACCTTTACGCTCTAGAGCAAGAACGATGTCTGTCGGATCAAGTCCGGAAGGAAGTAAGAGATGCGCAACGAGGACATTTGCTTCGAACCGACTATTGTTGATACGCCCCATCATCCGAGTTAAGCCTTCCAGTAAGAGGAAGAGAAAGAGAACGAGAAAAATCGACTCCCAGATGAAACCTGCACCGACAGCGATTCCAATCCCGCTTGCACTCCAAATAATAGCGGCAGTCGTTAATCCGCTGACGATATCATGCGGTCGACGTAAGATGACACCAGCGCCGATAAAACCAATTCCGGTAATGATTTGGGCGACGAGACGCATCGGATCCATCTGAACATTCGTCGCCATGTCATGGTAGAGTAAGACCGATTTGATGGAAACGATGGTTAACAGGCAACTGATCAGGGTAATTACGAGGCTAGTGCGTATACCAACCGGTTTATTTTTGATTTCACGCTCGAATCCGATGAAAATTCCAAGTGTAGCGGCTAATAGGAGTTTTAGAAGGTCTTCGAGCTGAAATACATGAATCCAGTTCATTCGTCTCAAATCCTTTCTTTACTTTAAAAGGTGATTTGTTATAATGACTTTTGTGTCTTTCGAATGAATATACGTAAGATGTAATAGATATACGAAAAAGGAAGTGTCTCATCATGAATCAACAAAAAATCGGGTTCTTTGCTCTCGCTGCAATGGTCATCGGTTCCATGGTCGGTGGAGGAGCTTTTAACCTTCCTGGTGCAATGGCTCAAAGTGCAAGTGCAGGACCTATCCTCATCGGCTGGAGTATTACGGGGATTGGGATGATCATGCTCGCGTTAGTATTCCAACATCTCGCCAATAGTAAACCAGAGCTCGAAGGCGGTATCTATGCCTATGCGCGTGAAGGGTTCGGACGTTTCGTCGGCTTTAACAGTGCTTGGGGATACTGGGTATCGGCGTGGATCGGAACAGTTGCGAATATCACGCTCGTGTTTAATGCGATTAGTTATTTCTTCCCGATTTTCGCAGCAGAAAATCGAATATTCCTTCTTTTGATGAGTATGGTCGTCATTTGGGGATTGTTCTGGCTCGTCTCGAGCGGAATTAAGGAAGCGACACTCGTCAATCTGATTACGACGATCGCAAAGCTCGTTCCGATCTTGATTTTCATTCTTCTAGTAGGAATCGCCTTTAATATCAAAACGTTTAATTTGGATATTTGGGGAGAGGGAACAGAACTCGGTTCGATCTTCGATCAAGTAAAAGGAACGATGCTCGTCACACTTTGGGCGTTCGTTGGAATTGAAGGGGCGGTCGTTTTATCAAGTCGTGCTAAAAATCGAAGTGATGTCGGGAAAGCGACAGTGACGGGACTTGTTGGCGTTCTAGTCATCTATATCTTAATTTCCGTTCTATCACTAGGAGTGCTCAGTCAAGAACAACTAGCTGGATTAAAAGAACCGACGATGGCATATGTATTAGAGGCAGCGATTGGACCAATCGGTGCGACGATCATCATGATCGGTTTGATTATCTCACTATCCGGTGCACTTCTCGGATGGACGATTCTCGCATCGGAGATTTCGTATCTTGTGGCAAAAGACGGTGCATTTCCGAAAGCATTCGCAAAAACGAATCGGAAAGGTGCTCCAGTCGGCGCGCTGTTGATTACACAAATCGCGACACAAGTTGTCGCAGGAATCGCGCTTTTCTCAGCGCAAACCTATCTTGTCCTGTCGAGTATCGCTGGGATTTGTGCGTTATTACCGTATTTGTTATCAGCATTGTATAGCATTCGGACATCGCGAGAAGAGCGCAATCAGAAAATGTTACTTTTCTCCATCATCGCATCAGCGTATTCGATTTGGCTCGTCTATGCGTCGGGTATCTGGTACATCGTCATCGCGGCATTAGTCTATGCTCCAGGGATTCTCGCATATGCTTTAGCAGAGCGAGAACAGCAACGGACGGGCATGTCACGTTATGAGTGGATTGCCAGTATGGTTCTTGTTGTCTTAGCAGGAGTAGCCGTTTACGGAATGGTTGTAGGAGAAATTCAATTGTAAGAAACGATATGCAAAAGAAGTCACGGTGATTTTCATACACCGTGACTTCTTTTTTGATTAAGGTGCTAAGAATCGTTTTTCGACATCCTGTACAGATAGAGGTTCAGAGAAAATGAACCCTTGCATATGCTGACACGATGTCGTTTTTAGATAATCTAACGCGTGTTCTGTCTCAACACCTTCAGCGACAAGATTCAACTCTAAGTTGTGACCAAGTTGAATGATGGAATCGAGCAAGGCGTGTTCATTTGTCGCCAGACCATCAATGAATACTTTATCGATTTTTAATTCGTCGATTGGAAAAGCACTGAGATACTGCAAAGAAGAATAACCGGTACCGAAATCATCGATTGATAAACGGAAGCCGAGCGACTTGATGAGGTGCATGCGTTCGACCGTTCGTTGTGTCTGTAAGATCGCAATATTCTCTGTCATCTCCAACGTAACGGAAGATGGTGAAACGAGTTGATCCGTTACGATATGTTGCAGCGTTCGAATAAAGGAGTCGCTTTGGAACTGATGCGGTGAAATGTTGATTGCCATCGTCAGTTTAGGGTCAATTGTCTGTTGCCACTTCGCGAGCTGTTCACATGCTTCAATGATGACCCAGTTGTTGATTGGTGTGATCAGTGAAGCTTCTTCAGCGAGTGGAATGAATTCATCTGGTGGAATACTCCCGAGTGCCGTGTGATTCCAGCGTAATAACGCTTCGAAGCCTTTAACGGCTTGTGTCTGAAGTTCAATGATTGGTTGATAAGCAAGATATAGGGATTGATCTTCGAGTGCCGTGAAGAGGGATCGTTCGAGTTGGATTTTACGTGTGAATTGTGTGTCCATCTCGTGTGTTAAGTACTGAATCGTTCCGGTACCAATTGATTTTCCTGCGTATAGAGCTGTTTCCGATCGGCGATATAAATCCTCCAGTGTTTTGGCTTCGGACGGATAGACGGTGATCCCGAAC
The DNA here is from genome assembly GCF_001750115.1 of Exiguobacterium sp. U13-1. Taxonomy (NCBI): domain Bacteria; kingdom Bacillati; phylum Bacillota; class Bacilli; order Caryophanales; genus Exiguobacterium; species Exiguobacterium sp. U13-1. Next base: position 997,022 of record NZ_CP015731.1, read on the forward strand.
GTACAAGAAACGATCAGTGAGTGACCATTGATGTAATAAGGGCACTGCAGTGCTTGTTGTAATTTCCGAGCATATTGGAAAAGCAGATTGCTCGACGGTGCAGGTAACAAGACGCCGAATAGATCACTCGTCGGATGAAAAGCGAGTATACCTGTCGTATGTTGCAAAAGGCGCGTTGCCATTGCTTGAAGTAGTTGATCACCGACGTGTGTTCCAAACGAGTCGTTGATCACTTTGAAACGATCGATATCGAACAAGATGAGGGCAATCGGATCATGCGACGCAGCAGAGCGGAATAATGCTTCACCTTCGCGTAAAAATCCACGTTTATTTAATAAATGCGTCATCTCATGATGATGCACTAAAAAATCGAGTTCTTCTTCAAGTGCTGTTGTTTCCGTGATGTCGTTCCCGATGAACAGGTGCTGAAAACGAACGCCGTTCGCATCATAGGTTGGAATGAGCGTCGCTTGGAGATGTTTTCGTTCACCCGTTTGCGAAGTGAGGCTAAGGCGACCAGACCAGGCTTTTCGTTCACGAAGTTGTGCACGAATCTCCGAAACGACAGAACTGGATGGATCTAAGATGAGTGACCAAGGCTGGTTGAGAAGCATCTCAGAGCAATATCCTGTCACATCGATGAGTTGATCATTCACGTACGTGATCGTTCCCCGTGCATCGAAGACGGCGACAGAAGCAATCTGATCGAATGCATGACGCAAATCCATCAATCCTTGGAAGAGTGGTTTCATTTTCGTTTGTTGCTCAGCTGAAGGGATACAGCAAGCAAAAGCGGCAATAACGGTTCCTGTATGATCAAGTAAAGGAGACAGAAGGAGAGTTGATGTTACAGAAGTGCCCGTCTTATGCAACAAGGAGGCATTCGGTAATTGGACGGATTGACGGCGCTCCAAGAAGGCATGCCAAATCTGTTGACTGAATGCCATGTCTTCCCGTTCAAGAAGTGGAACAGTCTGACCCACGACTTCCTGTTGTGTCCAGCCCCATTGCTGTTCGGCTAGATTATTCCAAGAGCGGATGGTCAAATCAGTATTCAATATGAAAGCGGGTAAAGGGAATTCTTGAATGACGACTTCATAGGAATCAATGGTCGAACGGTCCATTACGTGCGCACGCTCCTTTATAATGAAAAGAGATGACGGTTCACTTGTCTTGTCTTTTCCCAATATATTCAATTCTTACGCATTAGAATCCTTTCGCTTGGATACTTTTTAAGTGAAGATTCTATGAAAAAATCTGCTATAATAACATTGAAAGCGTTTTCTAAAGAGTTATGAGGGGGAATTTCGATGAATCAAACAGAGAAAATCATTCAACAGACAGAACAGTTCGGAGCACATAACTACCATCCACTCCCAATCGTCATCTCAGAGGCGGAGGGTGTCTTCGTTACGGATCCTGAAGGACGTCGGTATATGGATATGCTGAGTGCCTATTCAGCAGTCAACCAAGGACATCGTCATCCCAAAATCATTGACGCTCTCAAACGTCAGGCAGATAAGATTACTTTGACGTCACGCGCCTTCCATAATGATCAACTGGGCTTCTTTTATGAAAAAGTCGCACAATTGACGGGAAAAGATATGGTATTACCGATGAACACGGGTGCGGAAGCTGTCGAGACAGCAGTGAAAGCAGCACGACGTTGGGCATATGAAGTCAAACAAATCCCAGGTGACGCTGAAATCATCGTTTGTGAAGGAAACTTCCATGGTCGGACGATGACAGCCGTCTCGATGTCGACGGAAGCAGAATACCAGCGGGGATTTGGACCGCTTCTTCCTGGAATCAAGACGATTCCTTACGGCGATCTTGAGGCATTAAAACAGGCGATCACTGAAAATACAGCGGCATTCATCTTGGAACCGATTCAAGGCGAAGCAGGCATCTTAATTCCTTACGATGGTTTCTTAAAAGACGCGCAAGAAGTTTGTCGTGCGCAGAATGTCCTGCTCGTATCGGATGAGATTCAGTCTGGACTCGGTCGTTCCGGTAAATGGTTTGCTTCTGATTGGGACGAGGTAACACCAGACATGTACATTCTTGGTAAAGCACTGGGTGGTGGTGTATTCCCAATCTCATGTGTGGCTGCGAATAAAGATGTCCTTTCCGTCTTCAATCCAGGCTCACACGGCTCGACGTTTGGTGGCAATCCACTCGCTTGTGCCGTCTCGATTGCTTCACTTGAAGTATTAGAAGACGAAAAGTTACCGGAACGTTCACTCGAACTCGGTACGTATTTCATGGAGAAGTTAAAACAAATCAACAACCCGATGATTAAAGAAGTACGTGGTCGTGGATTGTTCATTGGTGTTGAACTCACAGAAGCAGCACGACCATATTGCGAAGCGTTGAAAGAAAAAGGCTTGCTCTGTAAAGAAACGCATGAGACAGTCATTCGCTTTGCACCACCGCTCGTCATTACAAAAGAAGAGTTGGATTGGGCGTTCGAACGGATTGAACAAGTGTTAGGTGTTTCCGTCGCCCAATAAAAAGAATAGCTTCAGATTAAACAACAGTGGACAGGACGTTCACTGTTGTTTTTGTTTAGGAAAGTGTCGATTTTGATTAAAGAAAAGTTTGAAAATCAGTGACAAGGGAACAGACAACTATCGCAAAAAAAACTTTTAAATGGGGGTAATGGTTATGTCAAACAACAGTGGTCTCAATAAAAAAGCAGATGGTCTCGTCGATAAAGTAGCAGGTAAAGCGAAAGAAGCGCTTGGGAAAGCAACAGGCGATAAATCAACAGAACGCGAAGGTAAAAAAGATCAAGTTAAAGGTGACGCGAAGAAAACGGTCGGAAACGTCCAACAAAATTTCGAAGATACGAATCGTCGCTAAGACGGTTGCAACTTAATAGAAAAACCGGACTGGAGGGTAACTCTAGTCCGGTTTTTAGTGTCTGCTATAATAAATTTTTATATCACTAAAAAAGATAATGAGTAATTTGTATAAAGGTCTAGTCATTTAGATGTTTATATGGAATAATAAAAAACGTAAAAGCGTTTACATTGTTCTGTCATTATCGTTTATTCAAGAAAGGGTGAAAGGTATGTTGCAGTTTCTACAACGCATTGGTAAAGCTTTGATGTTACCAATCGCAGTATTACCAGCTGCCGGAATCGTGCTCCGATTAGGTTCGGCGGATATGCTAGATATTCCGTTGATGGTAGCAGCAGGAGGGGCTATTTTTGATAACCTTCCATTAATATTTGCCATCGGTGTCGCCATTGGTCTATCGATCGATGCAAGTGGGGCAGCGGGTCTTGCCGGAGCCATTGGGTATCTCGTCTTAAAGAACGGCGTTGACTCGATGAACAAGGAGTATTCCAGTGCACAGATTCAAGCAAAATATGATGCGATTGCCGCAATCGTCAATGATTCCTCGACCAAGGTCGACGGAGCGACACTTGGTTCGATCGCGAATCAGGCGACACTCGGATCGACCGTTAATATGGCGGTATTCGGTGGAATCATCGCGGGTATCGTCGCAGGACTTCTATACAATCGGTTCTACAACATTAAGTTACCGGATTGGTTAGCATTCTTCGGTGGTCGTCGTTTCGTTCCAATCATTACATCAGCGGTCATGCTCGTACTTGCTTTCATCTTTGGTTATGTCTGGCCGTTCATCGAGCAAGGCATCAACGGTGCTGGTGAATGGATGGTTGGTCTTGGTGCAGGAGGCGCTGCTCTGTTTGGATTCTTTAACCGTCTCTTGATTCCTGTCGGCTTACACCACGTCTTGAATAATATTTTCTGGTTCGTCTTCGGTTCATATGAAAAAGCAGATGGTACAGTCGCGAATGGCGACATCGCACGCTTCTTCGCTGGAGATCCGACAGCTGGGATTTATCAAGCGGGCTTCTTCCCAATTATGATGTTTGCCTTACCGGCTGCAGCTTTTGCGATTGTCATGGCTGCGCGTAAAGAAAATCGAAAAGCAGTTGCTGGAGCGATGATTGGTCTTGGACTGACGTCCTTCTTGACAGGGATCACGGAACCAATCGAGTTCTCGTTCATGTTCTTATCACCTGTTTTATATGTCATTCATGCAGTTTTAACAGGTCTATCGATGGCCATCGTTAACTTACTCGGTATTTTACATGGCTTCTCCTTCTCGGCTGGTTTCATTGATTATGCCTTGAACTTCGGGATTGCCACAAAACCATTACTTCTCATCCCGGTTGGTCTCGCGTTCGCGGTCGTCTATTACTTCCTATTCTACTTCATGATCACGAAATTTGATCTGAAGACACCAGGTCGCGAAGATGAATCGCTCGTCACAGACACGGGAGTCGTTCTGACAGACTCAGACGATAAATATGAACAACAAGCAGCTCAAATTTTTGCCGGATTGAAAGGAACAGACAACGTCACGTCGATTGATAACTGTGCGACACGCTTACGTCTCCAAGTCAAGGATCCAAGTATCATTGATGAAGCAGCGATTAAAGCGGCTGGAGCAAAAGGTGTCATGAAGATGGGTGCGACAAGTGTTCAAATCATCATTGGCACAGATGTTGAATTCGTTGCGGATGCGATGAAGCGACAGAAGTAAAGAAAAAACGACCTTTCCTGAGCTTAGGAAAGGTCGTTTTGCTGTACGTTCGCAACAGGTGCTGTTTTGCTTGACCGATAGATCGGATAAAAGATTCCAATCAAGATGATGACGATTCCAATCCATTGAGAGCTCATCAGATGTTCACCTAAAATCAATACAGAACAGATGACTGCTGTCGGTAATTCTGCCGCACCCAGTAAAGAGACGCTGGCTGGAGACAAATGAGGCGCACCCGCAGCAAATAAGAGTGGTGGCAAAATCAACGCGAATAGACCGAGTGGAATTGCATACAGAAGAAGACCGTTTTCGAAATTCGCAGAAGACAAGAACGTCGTCGGTGGATACATGATCATGACAAAAGCAAGACCACCTGTCATCATATAGAAGCTTTTCTTTATGACGGGTAGATGATTGGCAACGCGTCCACTAGCCAGTAGGAAAATCGAGAAACTAACAGCCGCTCCAAGACCGAATAATGTTCCACGCAGGTCGAGTGGGCTCGAGTAAGCAGCACTCGCGAGAATGGCTCCACCAATCAGTAGAATCGCAGACAGGAAGTGCGCGCGAGATGGTAAACGTTTGAATGCGAGAGCATCAATGATGACACCAATCCAAGTGAATTGGAATAAGAGAATGATCGCAACGGATGCCGATACGGTCTGAAGACTTTGGTAATAGAGATAACCGGTTGTACCGCTTGAAATACCAATCAGCATGAGAAGACCAGCTGTTTTGAGATCGAGACGAAGGTTTTTCGTAAATAAGGCAAGTCCGAAAATCATGAGCCAGCCGAAGAAAAATTGACTACCTGAAACGGCTGCTGAGTTGAATCCAGCGGCATAAGCGAGTTTGACGATCGTTGAGAGGACACCATAACTGATAGCGCCGATGAGAACGAATAAAGTTGCTTTTGAACGATGCATGAATAAATTCCCTCCATTTTTAGTAAAAACCACGCAAAAAAAGGTTGCAACGGGGCCTTGTCCAGGTTTTTTGGACAGGGTTTGGTTGCAACCTGTGTGATTTATTGAGTTGATGTGTCGAGCAAACGATACAGCCGGGTTTTCGTTTGATTATATTGAACGGTCAGCGCATTCCACTTCTTTAATGACGCGGTAGCTTTCCGTGTTAAACGATTTAAATCCGCTGTTGACTCATCAATCTTAACGAAATCCGGTTTTTTCGTCAAGCGTGAAAGCACTTTCTTTTCAGCGTCCATCGCTTGTCGATACGTTTTCGAGAACGTTTGAAACGTCTGCTGGCGTTCCTTGATGATTGCCACTAAGGCAGTTCCTTCTGTTTTTGCTTTACCATCAAGCTTGTTGACAGCATCCTTCAATTCTTCAAGATCGAGTGTAGCGTACATTTCTTTACGTAACGTGTCTTCTTGTTTTAATAGAGCAAGCCGTTCGTCATTTAAGGCTTCTAATTCCTCTCGTTCATTTTGAGAGCGTTTGATTTCTTCAGCACCTGCATCAAGAACGGCTTGGTACGTATTAACTGAAATTTCGTCTTGACGAGCACGTTGATCAGCTAGCGTGAATGCCTTCTCTTCACCTTCGACTTGTTGCTCTAGCTGTTCATGAAGAGAAGCTGGTGAATCGTTGGAGCAGGCAGCGAGTCCGAAGCTCGACAGGAACAATACTGCTACGAATGATTTTTTCATCTGAATAGTAACTCCTTATAAATTTGAGTATTGCGCGAAATTGTACGGAATATGGAAATCTTCATCATAAATCGCGAATTGATAGCCTTTTTTCTGAAGTCCGGCAACAATGGCTGGAAGTGCTTTGATGGCTTGTGGTTGTTCATGTAAGAGTATGATTTCAAACGGACGTTCTGATCGTCGAATGACCGTATTTGCTACTTCTTTTGCACTATCTTTGTAATACCAGTCCATTGAATCGATCGACCAGTCCCACACACGAAAGTCTGCTGAATGAATGGCAGATGCCATTTTTTTCGTGATGCCTGGATCAGAGCCATAAGGTGGTCGTGTCAAATGTGGTGTTAGCTTCGTCAACTCATGGATTTTCTTCTGAACACTTTGCATCTCTGAGACATACTTTCCTTTTTCGTACAATGTATCGTAATCATGCGTTTCCCCGTGTAATCCGATATAGTGTCCAGCTTTAGCAGCAGCTTTGACTTCTTGCGGAAAAGCCTCTACTTGTGATCCGAGATAAAAGAAAGTGGCACGAGTCTGAAGTTGATCCAATGTTCGAAGTAAGTCCGGTGTTAATGCAGATGGACCATCTTCGAATGTTAAATAGGCGACTTTTTTTGTTACACCATTCCATTTTTCCACGCGTGCTTTTTCCATATTGACGACAGGTACTTCAGTAATGGATTTACCTGTCGTAATGGATTGTTGCTCAGGAGTAAAAACGTATCGGTAAGCGACATATCCTCCAACTCCGAGAAAGACAAGTGTGAGAAGTAAGAAAAAACGTGGGAAAAACTTTCTTTTTTTTGTACGCGGTCGTGGACCGAGTTCGCTAGCGTGGCTTGAGGTAAATGGATCCATCGTTGTCTGTCGCTCCTTTTGTCAAAAAATATCATATACAGATAATGTAACATTCTGACTGTTTCTTTTGTAACAAACAGATGACAAAAAGATGACGATAAATCGATTTTTCTAAAAAATATCGGTTTATTTAGAAAGAGTTTGCAAGAAATAAAAAAACAACCACTAATTAAGTGATTGTTTCATGTGTTATTAGTGTTCTGTTACAGCACACTCATCGCATTCCGTTTGATAGGATTCACATTGTTCATCCATCTCTTTTCCGCAATGGGCACACGTCTTGACGGGAAGTTCACGATAGAATGCAGCAGATGCTTCTTGGTAAAGGGGTTGTTCCATGTGTTTTTCCTCCTTCAAAGTAAACGCAATGATTTTTATCTTGGTTTTATTGTATTAGTACAGAAGTATAAAGTCAACAATTGTTTTATAACAGTAAAGGCGTTTGAAGTACTGATAGAGGACAATGAAAAAGAGACATGCTACGATATCTAAGTAATCTGATAATGATAAGGGGGATTTATACATGACACAGGCAACACTTGATACAATGCGTGTCTTAACAGAAAGACGTTCCGTTCGCCATTACGACGAAACGTTCAAGCTTTCAAAACAGGAAGTGGAAGAACTATTAGAATGGACGACAGCGGCGCCGAGTGCTTGGAATTTGCAACACTGGCATTTCACGGTCTTTCATTCGGAAGAAGCGAAGCAGCAACTTGCACCGATTGCTTATAATCAGCCGGCTATCACTTCGGCTTCAGCAGTCATTGCAATCTTAGGTGATGTTCAAGCTAATCGAAACTACAATCCGGTTTATGGTCCGGCAGTAGAAGCAGGTGGCATGACAGAGGATTTGTTCGATTCGATCAAGGCACAAGTAGAGGGCGCTTATCAAAGTGAAGCATACGGTCGCGACGCGGCAATGTCGAATGCGAGTCTTGCTGCGATGCAATTGATGCTTGCGGCAGAAGCACGTGGATTATCAACACTCGCAATGGGCGGATTTGATCATCAACGTTTTGCGGAAACGTTCATCACCGAGTCACGGTATGTACCGGTCATGTTAATTGCTGTTGGTAAAGCGGTCGAAGATGCGAAAAAACGTCCCGCACTACGTTTACCGATCGATCAAGTATCAACATTCCTGTAAGTCATTCAAAATGGAGGAAGTGGGGTTCAATTCCTCCATTTTAATTTTTTTTTATTTTTTTCGGAAAAAGACTTGTCAGCCTTTTAGTTTCTTGATATATTAATACATGTCCTAGCAAGTACATAACGTACTGCAAACATGATTCTGTAGCTCAGCTGGGAGAGCGCTACCTTGACAGGGTAGAGGTCGCTGGTTCGAGCCCAGTCAGAATCATACCGAAAGCCCGCTTCTCCTTTATAGGAACTGGGCTAACCTAAAATTTTGAGACAATATAAAACACCTTCGGAGTGGTACACTTTTAAAAAGTACTAACATCGGAGGTGTTTTTGCATGGGCAAAAACGTATATTCAAGTGAAGTAAAATGGGCAGTAGTCAAAGAAAAGCTGAGTGGTAAGTTAACGACGAGAGAAATCATGGAGAAGTACGGAATCAAAAATGAATCTCAAATCAAAACATGGATGAGATGGTATCGCTCTAACGAACATTATCGATTTGATCAGCCAATCGGTAAACAATATACCTATGGACATGGTCCAGATTCTGCGAGTGAGGATGACAAGAGAGAACGACAAATGTCACATCTGAAGATGGAAAATGAGATCTTAAAAAAGTACATGGAAATCGAAAGAGAGTTGAGAAAGAAGTAGTCATAAAAATTGTAGAGTTTCTTCGGAGAAAGTATACAATCACCGCCATTCTTAGCGCTTTGAATGTACCAAGAGCAAGCTATTACCGTTGGATTAAGGAATCTGTGAAAGCACCTTCGGTGCTCGAAAAAACCGTCATTGAACTAAGTAAACAGACGAAGTATCGGAATGGACATCGAAAAATAAAGGCATTATTACAGCAAATCTATCAGTTAAAAGCCAATCGGAATACCGTACAGAAAATCATGCAAAAACACCATCTCCAATGTCGGATCAAGCCGAAGCGAAGATGGAAGTCTCAAGGTGAGCGCATCATAACGGCACCGGATCTCATCAAGCGCGATTTCACAGCAAGTAAACCGAATCAAAAGTGGGTGACGGATATCACCTATATCCAATACGGCAGCACGACGAAATATCTTTCCACCATTATGGATCTTTTTAATAACGAAATCGTCGCATACAAGTTATACGAGCATCAACAAACGTCTCTTGTGATTGATACGTTGAAGATAGCGCTTGAGAATCGAAAGTATCCCGAAGGGGTCATCCTTCATTCGGACCAAGGAAGTGTCTATACGTCATACGCCTTTCAAGAATTCGTTAAAAGGAATCACCTAACAAGCAGCATGTCTCGTAGAGGAAACTGTTGGGACAACGCAGTTATCGAATCGTTCCACTCTAATTTAAAGTCCGAGGAATTCCAGTACGTCAAATTTAATTCACTAAGAGACCATGAGGTCTCTGAACGCGTTACTAATTACTTAAATTACTATAACGAAGAACGAATCCAAGAAAAATTAGGCTACCTGACACCGAAAAAATACGGTGTACAGGCAGCCTAATCAAGGTGTTTTATATGTGTCTCATATTGCTAGGTCAGTCTAAAAAGCGGGCTTTTTTTATTATTTCTTTATCTCATCCTCTGTGACCCATTTATGATTTTTCACCATCTCTCCACCGTCCGTTGGTTCATAGTTCACCATATAGACAGTCGTTTCTTTTACTTCATCAATCGTCGCTTTAGCTCCATCCATACCTTTCATATGATCCGCTTTGACAGTCGTTTCATCACCAACTTGCAGTGGCTTAGTTGGAACTGGATCGAGTTCTTCTTGAATGACCCATTTATGATTTTTCACCATCTTTCCACCAGTAGTCGGTTTGTAACTGATCGCATAGACGACGGTATCATAAGCACCCGCAATCGTTGCTTTAGCTCCGTCCATACCGTCCATATGATCCGTCGTCAACGTGACGTTGCTTCCTTTCGGATAAGTCGGATCACTGGCTTCCTTTAAACCGGATGGTAGCTTTCCGTCGCTCGAATGCATCATATCTCCATGAGACATATCATGTGAGTCACTATTACTTCCATCGTTATTGGCGTTATTGGCGGATCCACATGCACCGAGCCAAAGCGTAGAACTAAGAGCAAGTACGGTTAACGTCAATGATTTTTTCATATTAAATCCCTCCTGAAGTCGCTAGTCTTCTTTACTATACCCAGCGTATGTGCAAATCGTGTGCAGATGAGGTGACAGTTTCGTTTGCCTGCGTCTATCGCGTTTTTTTTCGCTATACTAAAGTGGAGAGAAAAGGAGGAAACGTCATGCGTCGTATTTCATACTCGGTCGGAGGAATCGTGCTTGCGGCATTTTTAATTTGTGGCAGTGTGTTGTTTGCGACGTTGTATTATCAGTTGTCTCAAACACGAACGCAGGAAGTAGTGGACGGTTTACTGAACCGAGGAAATACCCATCGTGATGTCCTTGTCGATTCCTATGACCAAACGACGATGCGCCATGTCAGCATGATGGAAGCAGATTCATCGTTTACTGTGGTGATCACTGATGCAGATGGAAAACAACTCGAAGCGTCACGACCTTTGTCGAATGAGATGAAAAGTGTGCTAGAGCATACGGATTTTGATTACCGTCAACAAGGAAAAATCGTGACGATGCGTGACTTTTTAATGACGGACAGCCCCATCACCATCGATGGGGAACATCGTGGTCATGTCTTCATGTTCGCTTCTAAAGCAATTGTGGATCACGTACTTGATCCGTTGAAACAGCAATTTTTTCAAGTGGGTCTGCTCGCACTTTTATTGGCAGGTGCGGCAAGCATTTGGGCGACCCGACTCATCTCTCGTCCGTTGATTCAAATGGAAAAAGCGACGGCACGTCTATTGGATGGGGAAGGTGGAGAGTTGCCGATTGATCGACAAGACGAACTGGGACAATTGGCGCGTTCAATTCAGCAATTAAAACAGGATCTCGATTTTTTGAATCGGGATCGATCTGAATTTTTAGCAAGCGTATCTCATGAACTACGCACACCATTGACATATATAAAGGGATACGCGGATATTCTCGAACGCCAAACGTTGACGCCGGATGAGCAACAACGCTACATTACGATCATTCGAGAAGAAAGTCAGCAAATGAATGAATGGATTGAGCAATTATTTTGGCTAGCACGTATTGATGCCAATGCTTTTATGATGGAACGAAAACCTGTTGATGTCGAAGACTTGATTCATCAAGTGATACGATTGATGCGTCCAGACATCGAACAAGAAAATGTTTCGTTCGAGATAGAAGGTGAGCGATTAGAAGTGATGGGTGACGCTCAGCAGCTCCGTCAGATGATCGTGAATATCATTGAAAATGCACGTCGACATACGACGTCGGGAAAAATCATCGTTCGTTATGGTGTCAACGCAGTAGGGGCTTTCATTCAAATCGAAGATACAGGAGAAGGGATCGCTGCAGAATCTTTACCTCATGTAACGAAACGGCTCTACCGAACGGAAGCATCTCGTTCTCGAAAACATGGAGGAACTGGAATCGGACTCTCCATCGTTGAAGCAATTGCACGGACACATGGAGCAGAATTGAACATCAAGAGTCAACTTGGACATGGAACACAAGTGACACTGCAGTGGAAGGAGAAATAAAATGCCGCATGTATTGATCGTAGATGATGAACCGAGAATGCTTGAACTGCTCAAACTGTATATTCAGCCGTATGGGTACACGTGTCAGCTTGTGGATTCTGCGCAGCAAGCTCTTGATCTCTGCCGTCAGCACGTATTCGACCTGATTTTACTAGATGTCATGATGCCGGATATGGATGGCTGGACATGTTGTCGTCTCATTCGAGAACACTCTAATACCCCAATCTTGATGGTTACGGCTCGGAATCAGCGGGAAGACATCATTCGGACACGGGAAGTGGGAGCGAATGATTACATATCAAAACCGATTCAAGAAGGGGAACTGATCGGGCGAATGGAAGTTTTATTACAGCAACAGTATGATGGTCTATCCTATGACCGGGAAAGCTATCGTTGTAGTTACCTCCAACAAAAGATTTCGTTAACGAAGACGGAGTTTGAGTTGTTAGGTGTATTTTTAGATTCTCCACGACGTGTTTGGACGCGTGATCAGCTAACGACGATGTTATGGGGAGCGGAAGCGGCTGTAGACGAGCGGACGATCGACTCGCATATCAGACATTTAAGAGAAAAACTACGTGTTTGCGGTTTTCCGATTGAACAGCATTTGGAAACAGTTCGCGGAATCGGATACCGCTGGACACACCAATAAAGGGGAAATTCAAGCCATGACGACACTCTATTTCGTACGGCACGCACATTCGACATACTCGCCAGATGAACGAGCACGTCCACTCTCCGGTGCAGGACAGGCAGATGCGAGACGTTTACTTGAAACATTTCAAGGAATTCCAATCGACAGATTCTACAGTAGCCCGTATCGACGGGCGATTGAGACGGTTGCACCGCTCGCGAAGGCACGTCAACACCCAATCATTGAGGTAGAGGAACTACGAGAGCGATTATTAGCACCGGAAGCGCTTGACGATTTTCAAGCAGCTGTCACGTATGTATGGCAACATCCGAACGAAAATCCGTACGGAGGCGAAACGAACAAAGAAGCGTCGCAACGCATTCGGCAATTCATCGACGAACTAGTGGAGAAGCATCCTGACGAAACAGTCGTTCTTGGAACACACGGAAACATCATGGTGTTACTCTTAGAAACATTTGATCCGACGTTTAATCACGCATTTTGGAAATCCTTACCGATGCCAGCCGTGTGTCGAATGGATGTGAGAGCAGGAGAACAGGCGGACATTCATGTCGTACCACTTTTAACGAATACAAAGTAAAAAAGAGACGGAACTGATGCGTGCATCAGCTTCCGTCTCTTTTGTAATTAAAGAAATCTTAAGGCGTAGGAACAGCACCTTCATGTTTTCGAATCAAGTCTGCTGTTAATTGACCGGACAAGGTGACCATTGGTACACCGCCGCCTGGGTGTGTCGAACCACCAACGAAATAAAGTCCTTCGTACAAGTCGCTCTTCGATGGAATCTTGAATCCACCATTTTTCTTCCGATCGGCTGCGACACCATAAATGGATCCGCCGTTTGGACCGTATAATTCTTTTAAATCTTCTGGAGTGAAGCGATATTCGAACTCGATCGATTCACGCAAACCGTGAAGTCCCATCCGCTCCAATTTATCGAGAACGACTTCACGATACGCATCCCAGTCGACCTCACCTTTTTGAAGTGTGAGCGGTGGAACGTGTGTCAAGACGAATAAGTTATCCTTCCCTTCAGGAGCTTGGGAAGCGTCGGATTTTGATGAGACACCGACATAGATCGTCGGATCCTCAGGAGGTGTTCCTTCTTTAAACATTTGGGCGAATTCACGCTCTGGATTTTCCGAGAAAAAGAAATTATGATGCGCTAGCCCGCGATACTCACGATTTACACCGAGCAGTAGGACAAGACCTGAAACGGAAGGGGCGAACGACGCCTGTAATTTTTTAGCCTGTTTCCGGGCTTTTTTCTCCGGTACGATCCGTTCGTAAGTCGGGATGACCTCGAGATTTGAGACGACGATGTCGGCTGCATGAAACGTTCCGTTTGATAAGACGCCGACCGCTTTTTTATTTTCAAGGACGATTTGTTCAACGGGTGAGTTGAGATGAACCGTAACGCGGAGCTCATCAAGCAACCGTTTCATGGCACGCGCGATTTGGTACATACCACCTTTGACATAATAGATGCCGAGTCCCATTTGAACGTAAATCATCTGATTGAAGACAGCAGGTGCCTGATAAGGATTGGAACCAACATACATGACCATATAGTTGAACAGCTGTTCGAGATACGGATCATTGAGATGTTTCTTTGTTCCGGTCGCGACCGTATTCATCGGATCCATCTTTAATAAATCAGACATCGTATGGTATTTTTTTAAGTCCTTTAAATCTTCGAGACTGTATTTATAAAAACTGTCGAGGCATAAGTCGTACATTTGTTTGGAGTACCGGAACAATTCGACGAAATCAGCTCGTGACGAGACTTGTTCGACTTCTTCAAGCATTCCAGGTAAGTCACCTTTGACATCGATTTTTGTTCCATCCTCAAAGAATGTACGCCATTGTGGTTCAATGCGCTCGATTTCTAAGTAATCATCCAAGTTACGATGAACGCTTGAGAAGAGTTGTTCGAGTACCCAAGGCATCGTTAAGATGGAAGGACCGGTATCGAAAGTAAATCCCTTCCCACTACGTTGATTCAGTTTCCCGCCGACGTTCGCATTCTTTTCAAGCATCGTGACTGCATAACCATCTCCAGCCAAACGAATGGCAGCAGACATACCAGCAAGACCTGCTCCAATGACAATTGCGCGTTTCTTCAAATGAATCACTTCTCCTTTAGTAGATGAATGGAATCAATCGTTTTCGTTTCGCAGCCCATACCGTATAGGCAGGTCCAAAACCTTTCGTTAACATCGCTTCCTCGATTCGAATCCGGTAGAGCAAGAAAATGAACATCAGAAGTCCAGAGAGAATGAAAAGTCCGAACTGACCGGTGAACAAGGGGAAGCTCATCGTAATCAACAACAATCCACTATATAACGGGTGACGTAAAAAGCGATAGGGACCGCTACTGACGAGCTGATCACCCGACGCCACGACGACATGACGAGTGAACTGTTGCTTTAAGTGAAGAATTCCCCATAGACGTAAGGAAACACCACACCATAACAAAATGCATGAAGAGATGCGCATGACAGAAGAAACGGTTTCATTCGCAAAGAGGAAAGCGCAGACGATCGTTCCGCTTAGGACAAGGAAAATCAAATAAAAACTCACTTGTTCTGCTGCGCCTGACTTAGACTCGGAGCGATTCCGGAAACGAATTATCTCACCAATCCAGCAGATGCTACCAATACTGAAAATCCATTCCCAAAGTGACACGTACGCTACTCCTTTCTACATCAGAATCATGTTTCGAAAACGCATACATCGTTATTTACCCATTGTAATTCGTCCTTAAGCTACATTTAGAAAACTTCAGAAATACTTCATTTTCATGACAAGCATTCCGAAAGAACCCTGTTTGAAAAAAAGAATGGTATTCTAATCTAAAATATGGATGCAGATTAGAACATGCATAAAGGAGATATACGATTCATGAAATACATCACGACACTCATCACGACGTTGACATTAACAGCGGTCTGTACATCAGTGTATATACCAACGGTCGAAGCATCGACTTCTACTTATCGGCAAGCAAAGACATCCCTTCATTTGCGTAAAGGAGCATCGATTGATCAACCGAGTCTTGCGGTTATTCCGACAGGGATCTATGTGACGGAACTGTCGAAAGTCGGTACATGGTCAAAAGTACAATATGGTACGAAGATTGGGTATGCGAGTACGAAGTATCTATTGACGGATGAACAAATCGGTGGAAAACGGATCGGTAAGACCCTCATCGCGAATAAGAACTTAGCGCTCCGCTCGACGTACGCTCCTGGTGAGAATCAACAAGCAAGAGCAGCGTTTGAGAAAATGCGTATAGCGGCTAAAAAAGAGGGAATTACGCTCGTTGCGTTTAGTACATATCGCTCTTATGCCTATCAAAAAACGTTATTTGATAAATATGTTGCGCGTGATGGGTACGAGAAGGCGAGTACGTATAGTGCGGAACCTGGAAAAAGTGAACACCAGACTGGTCTTGCGTTTGATATCGGAGGCGCTGATTCAACAAAATACGCCACGTTTAGCTTTTCAAAAACAAAAGAGGCAAAATGGTTGTTTGCGAATGCTCACCGCTATGGCTTCCATCTCCGCTATCCATCTGGTAAAGAATCTTGGACGGGTTATACGTATGAGAGCTGGCACTATCGGTATGTCGGAGCAACGCTTGCCGCTCGCCTAAAAGTCAGTGGACTAACAATGGAAGAGTATTTCCATCTCGCACCATGGAAACCAGTAAAGGTTTCGACTTCTTAAAAATATGGTAAATAGAGGATGTTGACTTAGTCGGTTATTCGTCTCAGGTGAAAGAGGTGGAACGAATGGCAAAAAAAGATGCGAAACATCACATCATGACGTTTACGTTCAAAGAAGAAGCGACATCCTATCAAGTGTTCAGTGAATTGAAGAAATATCATGCGCGAGGTCAAGTCGATTTCGAACAGATTGCCGTCATCAAGCGAAATGAGAATGGTGCTTTTTCGTTTGAAGATGCTGTAGACCTAAGTGGATCGAATCGCGCCGTCAAAGGGTCGCTAATTGGAATGGCGGTTGGTATTTTAGGAGGCCCATTCGGCATCTTACTTGGTTCGATGACGGGTATGCTAATTGGTGGATCGAAAGACATGAAGGAAAATCAAGAAATCCAAGAAATATTCAAACGAACACTCGGTGTCATTCCGCCTGGACAAACAGGGATCATCGCGATTGGTGAAGAGTTTGAGCCATCCGTCCTCGACGGATTAGTGGCGCAACATGATGGTACGTTGGAACGAACGGATGAACAGTTAGAATTGTAAGGTCTTATAGAATGAAAAGGAGCCTATCGCTTGGATCGCGATAGGCTCCTTTTCATGTGCATTTACTTAGTCGTACGTTCTTTTTTTGCTTTTTTGAAGAAGAACAATTCATAGACGACAGGAACGATGATAAGTGTTAACAACGTAGAGGTCGTTAATCCACCGATGACCGTCAAGGCAAGACCTTTTGAGATCAATGTTCCTGAAGAAGTGGTTAATGCGAGTGGTACCAATGCCATGATTGTTGCAAATGCGGTCATCAGGATTGGGCGTAATCGCGTTTTACCAGCTTCAATCAATGATTCGCGAATCGGCATACCACGTCCGACGTTTTGACCGATGCGGTCTACGAGAACGATTGCGTTCGTGGTGACGATTCCGATCAACATCAGGAAGCCGATCATGACACTGACAGACAATGGTTCATTCGCAAGGAAGAGCGTGACGAGTGAACCAATCGGAACAAAGATCAGAGAGGACAAGATGATGAACGGAATCCGAGCTTTTCCGAACGTAATCAACATTGTCAGGTAAACAAGTCCGATTGCAACGACGATTGCGATTCCGAGTGATTGGAAGATTTCGACCGTATCGTCATTTCCGCCACCACTTGTCAGTGAGACACCGTCTGGTAAATCGATTTTTTCGACGTCAGCTTTTACGGCATTCGATACGTTTTGAACGTCGTCTCCTTTGACTTGTCCAGATACGCGAGCATATACTTTTCCGTCGAGTTTCTGAATCGATGTGAAGGTCTCGACTTCATTGACGTTCGCGACATCTTTCAAAGCGACAGGACCGTTTGCTGAGAAGAGTTGGACGTCTTCGAGATCTTCTTTCGAGACGAGTCCTTCTTCATAAGATAATTGTACGTCTTGATCCTTGTTGTCGAGATTGAGCGTTCCGACCGTAACTGGCTTCGTTTGATCGTTAACGGTACCGAGAATCTGGAAACCAGATAGTCCGCGATCACTTGCTTTCTCAGGATCGATTTCTACGAGATACTGCTTTTGTTTTTCGCTGAAGTTGTTCGTGATATATTTCAAATCATTATTTTTCGACATGTTATCTTCGACGAGTTTTGCCGCCTCTTGAAGAGCTTCGAGGTCGTTCGAGAACAAGTCGACATCGACGTTGTTATTCGATGGAGGACCACCTGTCGATAGTTCAGCCACACTGATTTTGACATCGACGTTTTCATCTTGAGCGATGTCTTCCATCTGTGTCTCAAGTGATTTGATCGTTTTCTCGACGTTTACGCCGTCTTTTAGATTCAAGAAGTAACTTGCTTTATTATCGAGACGTAAACCTATCGTAAAGTCACGCGCTCCGACAGAAGTCGTTACGTCAGCAATGGCTTTTTCTTTATCAAACATTTTTTCCATCTCAAACGAGACGTCACTTGTTTTTTCAAGTGATGTGGCAGCCGGAAGTTCAAGCGATGCCGTCAAGGTCTTCGATGCCTCGTTCGGAATGAACGTAAAGCCGAGACGCGGTACGATCGCCAAAGAACCACCGAGAAGGATGAACGATACGACCAAGATGATTGCCTTGTGCGAGAGTGATTTTTCAATCAGCTTGCCATACCAACGTTGAAGAGCGCCTTCTTTTTCTTCCGCTGGTACCTTCTTGAATGCAAACTTCGCGAGAATCGGTACGATCGTAATCGCAACGAGTAGTGAAGCAAGTAATGAGAAAATAATCGTCAAAGCGAACGGTAAGAAGAACTTACCAGTAATCCCACCGACAAATCCAATCGGTAGGAAGACGACGACGGTCGTCAGCGTCGATGACGTGATTGCTTTTAGAATCTCTTTTGTCGATTGTTCGATGATCTCATCCGTCATACCGGATTCGGATTTTCGGACGCGCCGGAAGATGTTCTCGATGACAACGATACTATCATCGACGACACGACCGACTGCAACAGCCATCCCACCAAGTGTCATGATGTTCAGGGAGATATCTTGCCAGTTCAAGAAGATAGCGGCGATGAGTAATGATAATGGAATCGAGACGATGGCGATGATCGTCGCGCGGATATTCCGCAAGAACAAGAGTACAGCGAGTGATGCGAAGAGGGCACCAAGTAATCCTTCTTTGACGAGTGTCGCAACGGACTCCTCGATATCCTTCGCTGAATCAATCCCAATCGTATAGTCGACTTGATCGTCATATTTATTGAGGATCTTCGTGACTTCATCTGCGATTTCGACTGTATTGGCATCTTGTTTTTTCGTGATTGCCATCGATAAGGAATCTTTTAAATCGTAACGCGTTTTTTCACTTTGTTGTGAGACGGCTTCGATTTTTGCGATATCCTCTAGGCGAATCGGTTCTGCAGGTTCAGAAGCCTGATCTGCAGCTGCACCACCTGTTGTACTTGGTGGTCCTTGCGTTGCACCTTGTGGTGGACCGCCTGCAGATGACTGACCGTTACTTGATGAACTAGCCGCACCTGTAGCAGGTGTCAATTGGAGATTTTTTAGTTTATCTAGATTTTCTAGTTTTTCTTCAACGCGAATCGGAATTTTCGAATCGTTTTCTGATAGCTGACCTGATGGGAACGAGACATACTTTCCATTAATTTGTTCCTTGATGCTTGAGAGCGAGAGACCCGCTTCCGTCGCTTTTTCCTTATCGACGGTGATTTGAACGAGATCATCCTTATAGCCACCAA
Source organism: Exiguobacterium sp. U13-1 (assembly GCF_001750115.1). NCBI lineage: Bacteria > Bacillati > Bacillota > Bacilli > Caryophanales > Exiguobacterium > Exiguobacterium sp. U13-1. The sequence continues at coordinate 1,016,506 of NZ_CP015731.1, forward strand.
CCGACACGCTGTTGATGCCTGGAATCTTATTAAGTTCAGGTTCGATATCTTCCTTTAGAATTTTCTCGATGTCTTTACCATCCTTGCTAAAGAAGGAGATATTATAGATCGGGAACGATCCAAAGGACAGACGATTTAATTTCGTCGTTGCTTCCTCCGGTAGATTCGCATCTTGGATGGCAGCATCGATTTGTTGTTCGACCTTATCCATATCAGTATCGAACGGGAATTCGATGTTTAAGATACCGATACTTTCATAAGAAGAACTCGTTAGCTTGGTAGCCCCTTCAATTCCTTTAAGGGAAGTTTCAAGCTTTGAGACGACTTGTTTATCGACATCGTCAGGTGATGCACCAGGGTAAACCGCTTCGATTGAAATCTGAGGAAACTCGATTTCCGGGAACTGATCGACTTTTAATTGTGAGAAGGAATACACGCCTCCTAAAATCAATAGGATTGCAATGATGAAGACAGCAACCGAGTTCTTCAAACTAAATCGGGTTAAGAAGTTCATATGAACGCTCCTTTCTTTTTATATGTGCTTATTTACATAGTAGAGGACACTCATAGAACCCGCAACTTTAAAACTGTTTTTATTTAAAAAGATCATTTTGAAAAAAGATAATTTTTTTTGTTAAAAAGGCTTTACACTTTTCAATATGCTGCTATAATAAAAACATACCCAGTAACAACACAGCATGATTCTGTAGCTCAGCTGGGAGAGCGCTACCTTGACAGGGTAGAGGTCGCTGGTTCGAGCCCAGTCAGAATCATACCGAAATCGTTCCTTTTCGAAGGAACGATTTTTTTGCGTTAAAAAAACTATTCCCGAAATCAATCAGGAATAGTTGGAAGGGTGGTAAAATGTTTTATTGAATTTCGAGATGAAGATCGCCGCGCTTCGTCCACCCTGCGACAGTCGTCAATCGATAGAAGACGAGCGTCAAGACACCAGGTAGAACGACACCAGTCAAGAAGAAGACAAGGAACGCTTGAGGACCTTGATTGACGAAGATATTGAGTGGGGCAATCATCGAATTGAGTCCAAGTCCTGCGAGTTCATACGGTACTTTCAAAGAGAGAAGAAGCGTCGCGACAGGAGCTGAAATCATCGCTGCGAGAAACGGTGCAACGACAAGACGTGGATTTTTAACGATATTCGGGAATTGTACTTTAGGTGTTACAAAGAATGAAGCAATCAAGCCACCTGGATCCGTCTGACGATATGCCATCAACGTAAAGCCGACGAATTGAGCGGAACAGCCAATGAGTGCAGCGGCACTCGCTACAGGATCAAGTTGCAAAGCGATAGCGAGTGCAGCGGACGAAGCAGGAGACATCAATAAGACACTAAAGATGAGTGCAATAACAAGAGATGTAGCAATAGGAGAAGACTCGACTGAAGCTGTGATCATGGCACTGAATTTTGTGAGGAGTGGTGTCGTGACGGCAGCAGCACCGATTCCGGTCACACCGCCAGCAAGGACAGCGCTCATTGGGATGACCATCATGTCAAATTTCGTTTTTCCAGTCATGCGTTTTCCGACGTATACAGCGACAGCAGCCGCGAGTAATGCACTGATCGGCTGACCGGGTACAAGAACGAGTCCAGAAGCAGTCGATTGAAGGGCGGCACCACCGATCGTCGCTGCGATCATCGCGCTGAACAGCACAAGTGTGTTTCCTCCGAGCTGAAAGGCAATACCGGCACCAAGCGCGGGAGCGAGTAGTACTTTTGCGACACCACCAATCGTCAGTAACATTTGGATATGTAGAAGATTTCCGAGTGTCTCAATCAGAAGTCCGACACCAAGTGTTACAAGAACGGCATTTGCCATTCCAGCTGATACTTTTACCATTCGATCCATCGCATATTCTTTCAACGTTGTCATCCTCTCTATCTATCTCTATTTTTTGCCATGAAAAAAGCCTATCCGTTTTTGGGATAGGCGCCACTCATTCTGTGCGGGCGCCTCATTCGATGCATCGAAAGAAGGGCCCAAAAATCATTTCCGCTTCATCATCGGAAAAGTTTTCAGTCCCTCATGCATAGAATAATCAGTCGTCCGGCTTGGTTAAATGGCTGTTGCGTCGGAATCATTCGATCGTGCCCCTCTCTGTGAATTTTTCTAAGCCTAACATGCTCTTGATCAATAATCAATATTTTCTGACAATTTATTTTTCCTGAAATCTGACAGGAATTCACGATATCATCGGGAAATCCTAATGTACCAACAATGGAGGCGTTTACATGAAAGTTATGCTTTTTACAGATATTCACGGCAATGCATCAGCTTTGCGTGCTGTATTGTCCCATCTTGATCAACAAACAGATATCGATGCCGCTTATTGTCTCGGTGATCTTGTCGGTATTGGACCAGAGCATAATGAGGTCATCGATTTATTAAGACAACGGTCTGATATCCAGACGATTTCTGGAAATCATGATGAATGTGTCCTTGCTTTAATCCATGGGGAGACCTATCCCGATAGTTACCGACATGCTAAAGAGCACCATCAATGGATCGCGGATACGTTGACGCAAGAGAATCAAAAGTATTTGGAGCACTTACCACGTATCTTAAATGTTACGCATCAGGAACAAACGATGCACCTGACGCACTATGCTTACGCCGACCAGACGAAGAAGATTGGTGAAGAGCCATTAAAGCAAGCAGTGGATGGAACGAAAGAAAGCTTATTCGTCCTGTTTGCTGGAAGTGAGGCACGGATCATTGGTTTCGGTCATCATCATCCAGCGCAACAAGTCGAGACAGAGCAAACGCTCTTTATTAATCCAGGTGCACTTGGATGTCAGGAAACAGCTGTTGCTCCAGTAGCAATTATCGATTGGGAGAAGGACCAAGTCCGTTCAGAAATCCTGAAGATTTCATATGATGATCGACCATTTCTAGATGTGCTCAATACGACGGAAATGCCGGAACGTGAGTTGATGCGCCGTCTCTTCTTCGGTAGTAGGACATGAAAAAACCTTCATGAAATGTTCATGAAGGAATTCAATCAAGACGATAGTTTTGTCATGACCGAGATAAGACACACGACAATCAGTAACACGATACCAATGTTTCGTTTTAATGGATGGCGTGACCAGTAAAAGAATAGCGCAAGGACAGGGGCCACAAAAAAGGCAACGATGAGACTAATTAATGTTGCAAGAAATAATACAAATATCCAAAGTTTGCTCGTTATCCGGTATACCTGCCACATGTCGTAAAGCGACATGAGTGTATAAGCGAGCAACACAAAGATGATTCCGGTCGATAAACTCAAAGTAATCATCACTCCATTCTCTATTTAGTATAAAGGAGGGAGCGAGAATGATTATACGACTTGAAGTAAAAAACGTGACGAATCGATGAACGTACGATGATATGCTGTAACGAAAGAGAAAGGGGAAGGCACCTATGTCAAATATCTATCGTCGTTTTTTTCTGTTTCCGGATATTTTGATCATGCTCGTATTACTGATTGCGATCAGTAGTTATGTCTTTGCTCAGCCATTTCATTGGTCGATTTTACTGTTCTTTTGTCTTGGACTGATCATCTTTAGTTTCAGTGAATACCTGATCCATCGCTTTTTGTTTCATTTGCCACCACCTAAGAATGCGTTTGGACGAAAGCTGTTGAAGCGACTTCACTACGATCATCATGCGCATCCGAATGAACTGCATCTGTTGTTTTTGCCCGTCTGGTATTCCTTGCCGAATCTTAGTTTCTTTGCGGCTCTGACCTATCTTCTGACGCAATCGGTCGTCTCGACAGCCGCAGCTGCAAGTGGATTGATCGTCATGTTACTCGTTTACGAGTGGAAACATTACGTGGCACACGTTCCACTGAAACCGAGAACACGTTTTGGAAAATGGATGAAAAAGACGCATCTATTACATCATTTCAAAAATGAACACTATTGGTTTGGTGTATCCAATCCGGTGGGAGATTGGTTGTTTGGCACTTTGAAGGATGAAAAAACAGTTACTTCTAGTCAAACAGCACGAAATTTAGAAAAGAATCGAGAATATGAAAAACCGCCGATCAGCTGACCGGCGGTTTTTCAATTCATAAAATGCGTAGCATGGCACGACGAATCGTATCTAATTCTAACGGTCGAGCAATCAATGGCCATTCGGCAATTAGCGCAATGTACGTCCGGAAAATCAGAAAGGCGGTGACATCGACTGGTACATCACGATCATCTTGTCCAAGGCGAGTCTCAAGTAGCGTTTTAAGATATTCGACGACATGTCGTTCGATACGTGTCCGTAGTTCCTGCATCTCTTGTAATTTGAGATTACGTGTTTCTTCGATGATTTGAAGAATGAACAAATGTTGTTGCTGATGATAGACGATGGCGTCGATCATTGCTTGTTTATTTTCTTCTACCGTCGCATGTTCGACGTAAGCGCGTTCTGCTTCTTCTTTCATTTCTTGCAGCACACGTGTTACGAGCGATTCGAACAGGTTGAGCTTACTTTCAAACAGTTGGTAGACAGTCGGTTTTCCGACGTGAGCGCGTCGGGCGACACGCTCAATCGTCGTACCTTTATAACCAAGTTCAGAAAAGCAAGCCATCGCTGAGTCTAGTATCAGTGTTTCTTTATCAGACTGTGTCATGTTGTTTTCGTCTCACTTTCGTTGAGAGTAGAATCCGTTTGGCTCCGAGCCCTCCAACGAAGCTGATGATCAACGCGACGACTAAGATGGTCGCAAGGACTTGACTGTTTGAGATGAGAGCGTCTGTCACACCAAGTCCAAGAGCTTCACGGAATCCACCGACTGAATACGTCATTGGTAAGAACGTATGGATGGCTTGGAAGAAGCTTGGCGTCATCTCGACTGGGAACGTACCACCACTACCGCCGATTTGAAGCAGAAGTAGTAGGAAGGCAAGGAACTGTCCGACGCGACCGAGTAGCATCGCGAGCGTGAACAGAATCGTAATGAACGTCATACCTGTTAAGGCAGCAAATCCATAGAGCGCAGGAACACTCGCGACATCAGCATCCAGGACATAAACGATGGCTGTAGCCGCTGCGACACCTTGTAATGCTCCAATCGGTAAGATGAGTGATAATTTACCGACAAGGAAACGCCATGTCAGACTTTCACCATGTTCCGGACGAATCTGATAGACAGACGAGAACATCAAGGCGCCTGCGAATAAGGCGATACTAAGGATATAGGCTGATAAACCAGAACCGTAGTTGTTGACCGTCGAATAGTCATGTTCTTTTAAGACAACGGGTTCTGCTAGCATATTATCCCGCTCTTTCGTCGGCTTGACGGTTGCATCCTTAGCCCCTTTGCTGAGCTCGTCCTTCAATGTTTTAGCCCCATCTTCAAGTTTGGTATTGGCATCCGCGATTTTTGAAGCCCCATCGGTCGTTTTGCCGATTCCGTCTGTAATCGTAGTTGAACCAGATGCCAATTGTCCTAACCCGCTAGTCAACGCGCTAGCCCCAGTTTGAAGTTGGTGTGTACCATCTGAAAGCTGATTTGCCCCGTCAGCTAGTTGGGCGCCACCTGTTGCAGCTTTATGCACACCTGCAGTATATTGACCGAGTTTTTCATTGAATATTTGCTGACCGCTTGCTAATTGTTGTGCACCTGACTCGACTTGTTTCGCACCATCAACGAGCTTCAATTGTCCAGCGTTTAGTTGCGAGACAGCTGACTCGACTTGTTGACCACCTGCAGCCAGTTGACCAATCTTCTTCGTCGCGTCCGTTGCTTGAGCAAGACTCTGATCAATCGCGCCTTCTTGGGCGGCGAGATTTTGGATGTTTTCTTCTAATGAACCGATAGAACCGAGTAACGTTTGTTTTTCTTCATCCGATAACTGTTCAGAAGCAGAAATGACTTCTTTTAGTTGCGCGACGTTTGCTTCAAGGGCTTCACGACGTGCTCGTAAATCTTGTTTCGCTTTTTCAGCATCTTGATTAAGTTGCGTTAAAAAGGCGTTGGCAGCTTGTGCTTTTTCATCCAATTGATTTAATCCATCCGTCAATTGAGGAATTTTTTCATTAAGCTGAGCCGTACCTGCAGCCAGTTGCTCTGCCCCTTGACGGACTTGTGTCGAGCCACCGCTGAGTTTCGTTGCTCCGTCTTCTAGTTGTGCAGCACCGGCTTGTAATTTGCCACCATTTTCGTCTAGCGTGTTCAACCCAGAAGACAACTCACCCGTTTTTTGGGCGAAGAGGGCAGTCTTTTCGTCGAGTGTCGTGACGCCGTCACTGAGTTTTTTAGAACCTTGATTGGCTTCTCCGAGTTTTTCGGACAGTGTCAGACTGCCATCTGCGAGCTTTCCAAGATTCGTTGCCAGTGTTTTGGCACCATCCGCTGTTTTATGGTTGCCATCTTCTAGTTTAGAAGAACCGTCCGATGCCTTTTCCATACCGTTTGCGATTTTCTTCAACGCACCGAAGATCGCACTACTGTATTGTTTCGTCACGGATTTTCGGATCTTTTCGTTTAATTGTTTTGCAGCCGTACTCGAAATTTGTGTCCCCGAGTAGTTTTTGGCTGGATTCAAGTAATACTCCAACTCAATCTTCTTCGGATGATCATCGAGTAGTGTTGTTGCATTTTTAGAGAAGTTCTTCGGGATGACGACCGTCATATAGATTTTGCCGTCACGTAATTCTTTTTCGGCTTTGTCCTTAGATAAGAACTGCCAATCAAAATCATCATTTTTTTTGAGTTTGTCGACGAATTGATCCCCGATGTCGACTTTCTCTCCTTTAAACTTCGTCGCCTTGTCCTCGTTGACGATAGCGACCTTGATGTCTTCTGTTTGACCGTATGGGTCCCAGAATGCAGATAAGAAGATGGAGTTGTAGAGAAACGGTACGAGGATGAGGGCGAGAATGACGACAATCATCATCGGACTCTTCAATTTCTTCCATTCTGAGCGAAACATAAATACAAATCCCCTTTCTAAAACTCAAAACTTATTTGGGTTTTAGGTTTTGATGAGGTTTACTTTACTCTCTTCATTAAAAAAAAGCAATCTATAATCTCGATTTCACATAAAAAAGACGACTCACGGGGAGTCGTCTTAGAAAAACGAGTTAAGGAAGCAAAAGTAGTTTTCCTGTGCTGCGTCGACTTTCTAAAAAGTCATGTGCTGCTTTGCCATCAGATAATCTGAATGTTGTAGGAGAAGACAGGGTGAGATGATTGGATAGAATCCAATCAAATAATTCACCAGATCTACGGATTCGTTCTTCAGAAGATGTTAATACGTTCCAAAGGTCACCACCCGTCAATGTTTTGGACGTATCCATCAAGAAGCGAGGATCGACAGATACGGGATCGCCGCCTGCCATACCATAGAAGACAACAGTTCCATGGACTTTTGTCACATGGAAACTATCCATTAAGGTAGAACCAATGGATTCGTAGACCACATCAACCCCTTTACCAGAAGTTTGCGCGAGCACGTGCTCGACCCAGTTCTCGGAATATAAATAGACAGATTCACAGCCAGCAGTTTTAGCGATCTGTGCTTTCTCAGGAGAAGACGTCAATCCAATCGGAGTTGCCCCAAGCAAACGAATGAGCTGTGTCAAAAGCTGACCAACGCCACCGGCGGCTGCGTGCACTAAGACGACATCTCCCGGTTGGACATGGTAGCTATCACGAGTTAAGTAATGCGCTGTTAACCCTTGTAATAAGATAGAAGCTGCTGTTTCGTATGAGATATCGTCAGGAAGCGGAATCAATTTATCGACGGGTGCTACGACGTACTCAGCGTTCGCAAGCGGAACGTCCGCAAAAGCAACTCGTTGACCTACGTGGAACGTTGAAACAGCTGAACCAACCGCTGTGATGATGCCTGAACCTTCGTAACCTAAAATATAGGGGGGTTGTCCTTCCAAATGGTAGTTTCCTTTTCGGCGATAGATGTCTGCAAAATTCAGACCGATCGCTTTCATTTCAATTAGAACTTCCTGTTCAGTAATTGTTGGCGTTGGCACGTCTTCGAAGCGTAATACATCAGAACTCCCGAATTCGTGGAAAGTTAATGCCTTCATCTCAACACATCCTTCTTTTAAATCTGCTTTTAGTATAAGGCAGAACATCTGAAAATGATGGACAGATGCGTTACACTAGAAAAAAAGAGGAAAGAAGGGACGTTATGAAACGTGTCTTAATGGGAGGAATTCGTTTTTATCAAAAAGTCATCTCTCCCATGAAACCAGCCACATGTCGATTCTATCCAACATGCTCCCATTACGGGATGGAGGCGATTGAACGTCATGGTGCGGTAAAAGGTAGTTATTTGACGACGCGTCGATTGTTACGGTGCCAACCGTTCCATCCAGGAGGCCTTGACTTCGTTCCAGAACCCGATCAATTTAGTTGGAAAGCACCGCTGCAACGGGAAAATCCACGGGAGAAGGCGGAAGAAACGAAGGAGTAAGTCATGTGAAGGTTCTCTCTTGTTTAATGAAGTAAGAACAAAAAAAGGGAAGTATGTTATCGGTAATTTCCGATAACATACTTCCCTTTTTGTTCTACTTACAGACGATCATAGTTTACCCGTTAAAAACTGTGCTTCGCCAAGACCGAAGCTCCAGTCGGCTGCATCATTTTCAACGATCGAAACCATCAAATCAGTCGGTGCGAGTCCACAGTTTGCTTGTAAGCGTTCGGCGAGTAATTGGTAGAGACGTTGTTTTTTCTCTTCCGTCCGCGTTTTACTCGTCACACTGATGAGGACGATATCTTTACTCCGTTCAAACCCAAGTCCTGTATCTTGAATGACCATCTCATGCGCTTTATGCGTGTGCACGATTTGATAACGATCGCGCTCCGGCACATCAAATGCTTCGACCATCGCATCGTGTGCGGTGTCGAGTAACGTTTTTAACTCTTCTTCTGAACGTCCTTCAATGACGTCGAATCGTAATAACGGCATGTGAAATCACTCCTTCACAAAATTATGTAGAGTAGGGGGAAAACCCTACTCATATATTACTCGAAGAATGGTTTGTATTGACGACGATCGTGCATGACAGACAACCATTGGACAGTCGAGAATTCTTCAAGTACCCACTCACCGTTGAAGCGACCGAGTCCTGAATCTTTTTCACCACCAAATGGCATATGTGGCTCATCGTTGACCGATTGATCGTTGATGTGAATCATACCTGTCTCGACTTCAAGCGCAAAGGCAGTCGCGCGTTCAATAGAAGAACCATGGACAGCGCCACTCAATCCGTATGGAAGTGAGTTCGCGATTTCGAGTGCCTCTTCATCCGTATCGAACGGGATGATGACAGCAACCGGTCCGAAGATTTCATTTTTAGCGAGTGGCATATCATTCGTAACACCAGTCACGACAGTAGGTGCGATGACGTTATCTTTTGCTTCGCCGCCGACACGAACGGTTGCACCCGCAGCTTTTGTTTTCTCGAGATCTTCAAGAATTCGTTCAACTTGTGATTGGTTGATGAGCGGTCCGACTTGTGTCCGCTCATGTGATGGATCACCGTATTGTAGCTCTTTTACACGAGCAACGTATTTCTCGACGAATTCATCATGAATCGAAGAAGCGACGAGAATTCGGTTCGTCGACATACAAATTTGACCTTGGTGATAGAACTTGCTGTAGACAGCAGATTCGACCGCGCGATCGAGATCAGCATCATCAAGTACGACGAAGACGTTGTTTCCGCCAAGTTCAAGCGCTGTTTTCTTTAGATGTTTACCAGCAAGTTCACCGATATGACGACCTACTTCAGTTGATCCTGTGAATGAAATTAAACGTGGTACAGGATGTTCGACGATAGCATCACCGATTTCTGAACCGCGACCGACGATGACATTCAAGACACCTTTTGGCAATCCAGCTTTTTCAAACAGACTAGCAAAAATCAATCCGCCTGAAACAGGTGTGTCCGTAGCTGGTTTAACAACGACTGCGTTCCCGATGGCAATAGCAGTAGCGATCGACCGCACAGCTAAGTGGAAGGGGAAGTTCCATGGACTGATGACACCGATGACGCCAAGTGCTTTACGGTAGATCCGGTTTTCTTTACCTGGTACGACCGATGGACGAATTTCACCGTGCATCCGAAGTGGGAATGTCGCAGCTTCCTTGACGATCAAGACAGAAGCAAGGAATTCGCCTTCCGCTTTAATACGTGTACTTCCGGACTCTTTAATCAACCATTCGATGATCGTTTCTTTCTCCTCGTACAAGACTTTCAAGAAGTTTTCGATCAAGCCTTGGCGTTTTAAGGCAGGAACTTTCGCCCAGTCTTTTTGAGCGACTTGAGCCGCTTCATATGCGTCATCTAAATCTTGTTGGTTCGCGGCAGAGATCGTGAAGAGCTCTTCACCCGTGAAAGGATTCGTGTTCGTCATGTTGCTGTCACTTGCGCCTGTGCGCCACTGACCGTCAATATAAATTTTCGTGAAATCTGTATGCAATGTAGCTTCGTTTTGTTGAGCCATATCATTTCATCTCCCATTCGTTTTCATAACAATTAAGTTATTCACGTTATGAAAAGAAGTAAAACACATCCGTGCACTTCGACCAAACATATTGCTCAAAGTCAGTCAGTCAGATGGGTTTTAAAGCGCTCTAAATCAGGAAATCAATCAGTATAGTGCTATAAAAAGGAGGAATTTTATTTTGAAGAAGCTGAAAGTCCTGTCTCGAGAAATCAATTGGTGGTGGCCATTGTTATATGGTCTCATTGGGATTGGTTTGACGGGAATCGTGACGTGGTTAGATGTGTATATATCAGACTGGTTTCCAAAAGAGTGGCAAACGACACTTGGCTTAGCGCAGACAATCCATAGTTCGGTCTTTACCGGACTGCTCGCCATGATGACATTCACGTTCTCGACCATCCTGGTTGTATTGACGACCTATTCATCACAATTCTCACCTCGGACATTGCCTAATTTCATCGAGAATCGACAGGTGCAACACATCTTTGGCATATTCATTGGAGCGGTCAGTTACTCGATGACGATGCTCTTTTTCCTTCGTCCGGCTTTGAAGACGAGCGTCGTCGCTTCGACAGTAGCCGTTCTCGTCGTGTTGATATCGATCGTCGCATTCGTCGCATTCATTCATATCGTCAGCCAGTCGATTCGCGTGACGACATTACTCGATCGATTACACGAAGAAGGGAACGAATTATTGAAACGGCAAATCGGACATCTAGAATCGGGAGAACAAAAGATTACTGAGAGTAAGAGGATAACAAATCATCCTTATATTATTCAGGCAACTCGAACCGGATATATTCAAGTAGTCGATTATGATGCTTTTGATCAGAAAGAACGCGTGTATATTCATCGAACCGTCGGCTCATTCGTAACAGAGGGAGAAGTCATCGGGCGGGCAACTTGCCGGGATATCAATGAAAGTATCTTGATTGGACCGACGAAATCTTCAGAACAGGATTTTGCATTCGTTCTTGAAAAATTAAGTGAAGTTGCTTTACGTGCGATTTCTCCAGGGATCAATGATCCAAATACAGCAAGACATGCGATTCGGATCATTGGTGACTTAATGCGACAGTATGCCGTAATACCAGATGGTGTGCTGGTTGTTGGCGAGGACAAGCAGCACGTCATCGTCCGGGAAACTTACCAACAATTGTTGTACACGACGTTTTATCAACTACGACATTACGGAGCAGAGGATATTTCGGTTCTCGCGACGATGCTCGAATCGCTTGGAACGATGAAGCGGCAAGCCTTACCTGCTCACTATGAAACCATTCAACGGTTCATTCCATATATCTGTTCGGAAGTGCGTTTTGAAACAATGAACGACTGGGATCGAGATTTTTTAAAAAATCAAATACATCGGGCGTTGAATGAAACTTTTGTCTCTCCTTCATCGTAATAAGGGCAAGAGAATCAAAAGAAGGGAGGGATAGAAAGTGACAATCTTGTTATGGAGTCTGATCGTCGTCTGTTTTCTAGTCGCTTTTGCAGGTCTCGTTTATCCGATCATCCCAAGTGCACCGATTTTAGTAGTGGGATTTTTGATTTATGGATTCGGATTCGGGTTCTCTGAATTATCGATTAGTTTTTGGGTGATTCAAGCGATATTCATCATTCTCTTATTCACACTCGATTATCTCGTTAGCGCCTACACCGTCGATCGACGGGGAGGCTCACAAGCAGCTAAGATTGCGACGACAGTCGGATTGATTGCGGGACCATTTATTTTGCCAGGAATCGGATTATTAATTTTCCCGTTCGTCTTTGCCATCTTGACGGAAAAAATCATTAGTAAAAAGACATGGCAAACCTCGGTTTCAGTCGGGATCGGAACAGTCCTTGGTATCTTATCAAGTGCATTGTTAAAGGGAATCGCGATGTTACTCATGATCGTGATCTTTATTCTCTATGTCGTCTGACGATTTGAAATGATGTCTTCAAGTACACATTTTATGAAAGTTCCGTTATAGTATGAATATGAAAAAGTAGGGAAGCTTTGAAAGTTTGAAGCTTCTTTTTGCTGTAAACCACTAGATGCCTCGGCATCTGGCTTTATATTAATGGAGGTGAATCCCCTTTCTTCGGGGAAACGATTGGACAGTACACACTCAATGGAGACATTCGACACGACGACGATCATCATTCGACTACTCGTCATTGCACTACTCATCGTCTTAACCGCTTTTTTTGTAGCTGCCGAATTTTCGGTCGTCAAAATGCGAATGTCTCGAATCGATCAGTTGATTACAGAAGGAAGCAAGACTGCGAAAGTGGCGAAGCGGCTACTTGAGAATTTGGATTATTATTTATCGGCCTGTCAACTCGGGATTACCGTGACAGCGCTTGGTCTCGGGTGGTTAGGAGAATCAACGGTAGGTGCGATTCTCGGTATGTTGTTCGAAGAAATTGATATTCCGAACTCCGTCTCGACGATCATTTCGTTCGTTCTTGCATTCTCGATTGTAACGTTTCTTCATGTCGTACTTGGAGAGCTTGCTCCAAAATCTTTGGCGATTCAAAAAACGGAAGCCATCACGATGCTACTCGCGCCACCACTTTATTGGTTCGGTAAAATCATGAAACCTTTCATCTGGACATTGAACGGTTCAGCACGAATCATCCTTCGGTTATTTGGTGTCGAGCCAGCGGGACACGAAGAAGTCCATTCTGAAGAAGAGATTAAAATCATCATGACACAGAGTTATAAGAGTGGAGAAATCAACCAGACTGAGCTTTCCTACATGCAGAACATCTTCTCGTTCGATGAGCGGATCGCGAAAGATATCATGTTACCGCGGACGGACTTAATAACGATCTCGAACGATGCATCGATGGAGGACATCATTCGTCTCGTTGAAGAGTATCAGTTCACACGTTACCCAGTAGCGGAAGAAGGAGATAAGGATAAAATCCTTGGCTTCATCAATGCGAAACAATTATTTACGGATCATATGGCTAACAAAGGAAAAGCGTTAAGCTATTACATTCATAACTTGCCAATTGTATCCGAGTATTCTCCGCTTCAAGATGCCATGCTGAAAATGCAGGTCGAACGGACACCGATGGCACTCGTCATCGATGAGTACGGTGGTACGGCTGGTGTCATCACGATGGAAGACATCTTGGAAGAAATCGTCGGAGAAATACGAGATGAGTTCGATAAGGATGAAAAAGCCGACATCGAACAAATTCATGAACGGTTATACCGAATTTCAGGACGTGTCTTGATTGATGATTTAAATGAGCGCTTTAACCTAGGAATTGAAGAAGAAGACATTGATACGATTGGTGGTTGGGTCATGGCACAGGATACGGAAGTATCGAGCGGTCAAGAATTCCGTTATCAGGCATACACGATCAAAGTCATGGAAGTCGATAATCATCAAGTGAAATCAATCTATCTTCAATTGCCTGATCCAGAAGAAACCGCAACAGAAGAGATCGGATAAGAAATAGAATGTGCAAGACGATGGACCTCGTGTTCATCGTCTTTTTTTGTCTACTAAAAGAAGGAATCAGCTAAGATGATAGACACCTCTTGTGTTTATCTCCTTCAGTGACGGGTATTACTGTCTATGTGGCAAAAAAAGCATTTTTTAATTCAACAGGAAAAGGGGTTTTTTATCATGTCAAACGTCATTCTTACTTCACGTGCATCTGCAGTCGGTGGTCGCGACGGGAAAGTCGCTTCAGACGATAACGTCATCAATCTCGATTTAGTTATGCCAGGAACAAAAGGCAAAGAAGACATTCCGACATCAAACCCGGAACAGTTATTCGCAGCAGGATATGCCGCTTGTTTTGATGGTGCCTACAACTTAATGGCGCGCCAAGCAAAAAAACGAGTCGAGACGCGGACGAATTCAGAAGTCAGCCTCTTACAGGATGAAGCGGATAACGGTGTAAAAATTGCAGCAAAACTCGTCGTCGAGGTCGTTGGCGTATCGCAAGAAGAAGCCGAAGACTTACTAGAGAAGACGCACAACTTCTGCCCGTACTCGAAAGCGACACGTGGCAACATTGATGTCGATCTTTCTGTTAAAGTCGTCGATTCATTGTGAGCATAAGCGACGAATCATAAGGAGGGTTTTCCATGGCACCGAAAGAAACCGATCGTCCAAATGAAGAGTTGGAAGATGAACGGGATCGACTGTCTGAAAAAGAACGGAAACTGACAGAGGAGCAACAAAAGGAAATCCTAAAAGGTAAAGACGAGATGCCAGATGATCCGGTCTCTCCTCGTGATCGTGGAGAAGATCAGATTTAAATCAAACAAATTGGGGGATGAATTACATGTCTAAAAAAGTAGCAGTTGTACTCGCCGATCATTTTGAAGATGTCGAATTCACTGGACCTGTTGATGCGTTAAAAGAAGCGGGGCACGAGATTACTGTCATTGGTGCCAAAAAAGGTGCGGAACTTGTTGGGAAGCAGGAAGAGGCGAAAGTAAATGTTGATCTCTCGATTGATGAGACTTCAGCAGCAGACTATGATGCTCTCCTGATTCCAGGCGGATTTTCACCGGATTTACTTCGAGAAGACGAGCGTTTTGTCTCATTCGTTGAAGAATTCGATATGTCGAAAAAACCGATTTTTTCGATCTGCCATGGACCACAATTGATGATTAACGCAAAAATCGTCAAAGGAAGAAAAATGACAGGTTATAAATCGATTCGAATTGATTTAGAGAATGCTGGTGTGGACTTTGCAGATGAAGAAGTTGTCGTCGACGATAACTTCGTCTCAAGCCGTCAACCGGATGATATTCCCGCATTCAATCGGGAAATCGTAGCCAAACTCGGCTAATACCATGAAACGAAAAAATCAGCACTGCAACGTTGCAGTGCTGATTTTTTATGGGTTCTCCGGATAATCACAGAGTTCTGTAATGACGCCGTGTGAATGCCGAGGATTCATATAAATCAGTCGTCGCCCGAATGGCGTCGTTCGGTACGTATCTTCTAAAAATGTTAATCCTTGTTGTTTTGCTTCTTCAATCGCTCGATCCAAATCCTCTACGCGATAAGCAATGTGATGGACACCTTTTCCGCGTTGTTTTAAAAAACGTGCGATCGGACTATCTGGACTTGTTGGCGTCAACAACTCGATGTGTGCATCATCGAACTCGATGACCGCGATATTGGAAGCAACACCAGGTGCGGGATTCGAGTACTCTCTTGTTAAGGTCCCTCCAAGCACGTTTGTATAAAATGAAATGGCTTCCTGCATGTCGCGAACAGCAATTCCAGTGTGGTCTAATTTCATATGATATCCTCCTTCTATTCGCTTCAGTTTCCCAAAAACACTTCAAAGTTGCAACGATGAGTTACCTTCCAAATGTTTCTATTACATAGAAGAAGAAAGATTTATTTAAAATGAAATATCACTGAAATATTATGGAAGAGGAATGAATGCTATAATCAAAAACGTTCTTATAAAAAAGAAAAACTATTACAGAATTTAAATTTAACTTAAATACTCTACGATAAATCATAAAACATACACTACAGAAAACGAGGGAATACTACATGAAAAAAACGTTCGCGTCGCTCATCGTTTCCGCACTGGTTCTTTCATCAGCACCTCATTTTGCAGCAGCTGACGATTTAAGTGAACAGAAAGCCAAAAACGAACAACAACAACAAGACAATGCTAAAAAGCAAAAAAACTTAGAGTCTTCTGTTAATCAAGAAGGTAAAAAAATCTCTAAAACACAACAAGAAGTCAATCGACTAGACGAAGCTTTGAACGAAAAAATCTTTGCTGTCGAAACAAAAGATCGTCAAATCAAAGCAACGGAACGTGAAATCGTTGAACTTGGAAAAGAAATCGAGAAATATAAAGCGAAACTAAAACGCCAAGAAAAATTACTTGGTGATCGTCTTCGTGTCATGCAAGAGAATGATGGAAACTCAATTAAATGGGAAGAAGTCATCTTTGGCTCTAAAAATGTTGGTGACCTCGTAAGCCGTGTCATGGCAGGGAAATCCATTTCAAAACAAGATGATAAAATGATCACGGATTATCAAAATACGCAAAAGCAATTAGCAGATGCGCAACAAAAAGTAAAAGAAAAGAAAGCACAGTTGGTCGTTGAGAAACAAGAATTAAAACGTCAACAAGCAGATCTTGAATCGCAATTAAAAGAGCGGAACAAACGCTTAAAAGAACTTCGTAAGAAAAAAGAAAAGTTCGAAACACAATTGATGGATGCAAAAGAAGTCCAGCAAATTCTAATTGCGCAAGAAAAAGCGATTGCTGCTGAAAAAGCAGCGCGTGAACGTGAAGCTCGAATTGAAAAAGAACGTCAAGCTCAAGCGGCACGTGAAGCGAAAGCACGCGCAGAAGCTGAAGCAGCACAAGCAGCAGCACAAAAAGCAGCAGAAGAGCAAGCCGCTAAAGAAGCAGCAGCTCAGCAAGCAGCACAAGAGAAAGCAGCACAATCGGCAAAACCTTCTGGTTCGACGAAGCAATCGGCACCAAAACCATCTACACCAGCACCAGCTGCGCCTGCTCCAGCGCCGTCAGCACCAGCTGCACCAAAACCAGCACCATCATCAGGTGGTCTGTTCATTCATCCAACTGCCGGAACTGTTACACAAGGGTATGGTTCTGCAGGTGGAGAGAACGGATATACGTTCCATAACGGAATTGACTTTGGTGGTCCAGTCGGTACGCCGATCGTGGCAGCTGCAACAGGTACAGTCATTACAGCATCAGGTGGCGGACCTTACGGAAATCATGTCATGATCGCTCACCAATTGAACGGGAAGACATATACGACAGTATATGCTCACATGAGTTCACTCAATGCCCGTGCTGGTCAACGTGTCAGCCAAGGTCAACAAATTGGCGCGCTAGGTAGTACAGGAAATTCAACAGGACCACACCTACACTTCGAAATCCATGTCGGTGGGTATAGCTATAGTGCAACTGGTCCAGCTAACTCAGTCAATCCATTATCAATGCTTTAATCGTAAAAGAATCGTTGCGTATGCAACGTTCTTTTTTTTGTCATTTTCAAAAAACAAATCATATATTACAAAAAACCGTTTTCATTTGAAATGTAAATGAAATTTTTTTGAAACGATTACGGTGCTATAATCTATTTCAGATATGAGAGAAACTTGAATACTATAATAAAATATGAAAAAACATAAGTGAGGAAAACGATATATGCTAAAAAAACTAATTTCTACCATTGTTTTAGGAGCATTACTTATAACAGGAACGCAACCGATTGCAGCAGCGACAATTAAAGAAAAAAAGGCTGAAAATGCCGCTGAACAACGTAAACTTGAAAAAGCAATCAAAAAACAAGAAGCCAAAATCTCAAAAGAGCAACGTCAAATCAATCAAATTGACGCAGCAATCAATGAAAAGATTTTCCAAGTCTCCGAAAAAAATAAACAAATTGAACAGTTGAACGTTCGAATCGATGAGTTAAAGGCAGACATCGTCCGTTACGAAGAAATGTTACAGAAACAGGAAGAACTACTCGGTGATCGTTTGCGTGTTTTCCAAGAAAACGATGGAAACTCGATTAAATGGGAAGAAGTCATTTTCGGATCGAAAGATTTAGGTGATTTATTTAGCCGTGTCATGGCGGGGAAAAAAATCGCTGAGCAAGACGATAAAATGATTTCGGATTACATCGCTACGCAACAAAAATTAGCAGAAGCAAAACAAGCGCTCGTTGAGAAAAAAGCGGAGCAAATGCAGGAAAAGAAAGTATTGATTGAACAAAAGAAAGCGTTAAAGCTTCAAATGAAAGAACGTAGTGCTACGCTGAAGAAATTACGAAAAGGGAAGACGAAGTTCACGACAGAACTGTTAGACGCAAAAGAACTTCAAGCGACTCTCGAAGCGCAAGAACGTGCAATTGCGGCAGCAAAGGCAGCCGCTAAAGCAGCGGCTGAAAACGCAGCAGCGGAGAAAGCAGCAGCTGAAAAAGCCGCTAAAGCGAATGCTAAAGCAGCAAAACAAACAGGTAAGAGTTCGGAATCAACTGGTTCCGTTGCCCCGCCCGTTGTTTCGAGTGGAGGAAAATTCGTTCGACCGTCTTCTGGTGGAGTATCACAAGGATTCGGACCAGCAAGCGGTGCGAATGGTTACACGTTCCACAACGGTGTTGATTTCAGTGGTTCGGTCGGGTCTCCAATCGTCGCGGCAGCAGCTGGAACGGTCATCACAGCCTCAGGTGGTGGACCTTACGGCAATCATGTCATGATCTCTCACTTCCTAGATGGACAAGTGTACACGACCGTCTACGCACATATGAGTTCATTATCGGTTCGTGCAGGGCAAACGCTCTCTCAAGGTCAGCAAGTCGGGACACTTGGTAGTACAGGAAATTCAACAGGACCACACTTACATTTCGAACTACATGTCGGAGGCTATCAATACAGTGCTTCTTCTCCTCTAAATGCAGTCAATCCATTGGCATATCTGTAATCAAAACGGGCTTCGGCTCGTTTTTTTTTCTTCTCTATGCTACAGTTAAGGCGAAACGAATACTTGAGCAACTAGGGGAGCTGGAGGAATCCGGCTGAGAGGAAAACCAATCTGTTTTCGACCCTATTACCTGAACTGGATAATACCAGCGTAGGAAAGTTGAGCCGAACGGATACCGGAATGCGTGTATAACGCTTTCGTATAGCGTCGACTGCTTTTTTACAGCGGTCGGCGCTTTTTTTGTTGGTCACGACTCCCTTACATTGCTCGATGGGAAGGTGAAAAGAACATGAAACATGTACTGACGATTGCGGGATCCGACTCCGGTGGTGGAGCTGGGATTCAAGCAGATTTAAAAACATTTTCGGCTTTAGGCGTTTATGGAATGAGCGTACTGACAGCCGTCACAGCGCAAAATACGTTGGGAGTTCAAGCGGTGGAAGAGTTATCCCCAGAAATCGTAGATGCCCAGTTAACGTCGATTTTTTCAGACATTCGTGTCGATGCGATCAAAATCGGAATGGTCTCGAATGCGCAGACGATTCGTGTCATTGCTACACATCTCCGTAAACAAACAGTCCCTATTATATTAGATCCCGTCATGGTCGCTAAAGGCGGTCATGCCCTATTGCGGACGGAAGCTGAACAAGCATTGATTTCAGAACTTTTACCACTTGCGACTCTCGTCACACCGAATTTACCGGAAGCAGAGCGTTTAACAGGACGATCGGTCACCAATCTAGAGGAAATGCGACTGGCGATGCATCAATTGGCTACACAGACAGGTGCAGTATTGCTAAAAGGTGGACATCTCTCAGGAGCTGCGACGGATTTGTTGTTTGATGGGGAAGTGGAACACCACTTCACATCGGAACGATTAGACAATCAACATACTCATGGTACTGGTTGTACCTTATCCGCAGCGATTGCAGCGCGGATGGCGCTTGGAGAAGATTTACAAGATAGTGTACGACAGGCGAAAAACTATGTCACGGAGGCAATTCGTCATGGATTTGCTCTCGGACAAGGTATTGGACCGACACATCATTTTCATTCACTTTGGAGGGATACACATGTTTACGACCATTCTTGAACACAAACCACTCATTCACCATCTGACGAACACGGTTACGATCAACGACTGCGCAAACGTCACACTCGCTGTTGGAGCATCCCCCGTCATGGCAGAAGACATTCGTGAAGTAGAAGAGATGGTTAGACTCGCGCAAGCTCTTGTCTTAAACATTGGTACGATCGATGCAGACATGCAAGCAGCTCAACGACTCGCAGTCCGTGAAGCGGGACGTTTGAATGTCCCAATCGTTCTTGATCCCGTAGGAGCAGGAGCAACGACATTACGTACTGCTTTTTCCAAAGAACTCATTGATCTCGGGTGTACGGTCATTAAAGGAAATGCTTCTGAAATCAAGACGTTACTTGGGGAAGACGGACGAACTAAGGGAGTCGATGCTGCGGGAGATGCAATTATGGATCGAGAAAGTATTCACGTATTCGCTCGCAAACACAAATCTGTCCTCGTCGTGACAGGTCCGAACGACTACATTACGGATGGAACGCGCGAAATGGAATTACATGTAGGAACACCGCGTCTAGGAGACATCACGGGTACGGGCTGTATGACGGCCTCCTTGATTGCGAGCTTCCTCGGTGCAGGATATACGGCATTTGAGGCGGCTGTCCACGGGACATTTGTCATGGGAAAAGCAGGGGAACAAGCAGCCTCCGCACAAGGTCTTGGTGATTTTAAACGAGAGTTGTTCAATACCATCAGCCTTATGACGGAGCAAGACCTGGTGGAGGTGACAGAACGTGTCAATTGATTACTCCATCTATGCAGTGACGGATCGTCGGTACCATCCTGGAGTCGCGATCGATACGGTCGTTGAGGAAGCCATTTTAGGTGGTGCAACAATCGTGCAATTACGGGAAAAAACAGCGCAAGGAAAGGAATTCTTTGATCAGGCAGTTCGGTTGAAAACACTCACGGATCGCTATGATGTTCCTTTGATCATCAATGATCGGATTGATATCGCGTTACTCACCGGAGCTGGTTTGCATATCGGACAAGAAGACATTCCTTTAACCGCAGCACGTCGCCTTTTACCAGATGCTGTGATTGGCGTATCAGTAGCAACCGTTGCACAAGCGATTGAAGCAGAACGAGACGGAGCCTCTTATTTAGGGGTGGGTTCTCTATTTGCGACGTCATCCAAAGCGGACGCTGATTCCATGTCGCATACGATGCTTCAGGCGATTCGGGAAGCCGTACGATTACCTCTAATCGGTATTGGTGGAATCACAGCAACGAATGTCTCCTCTCTGCCCATCCCGCTGGAAGGGTATGCCGTCATCTCAGAGATTTTCGCTAAAGAAGATCGACAACTCGCTGCGCAGCAAATGACAGATGCTGTGCGAGAATGGCATCAATCACTTCAGAACAGGGTATAATCCGTTCAGAGGTGATTGTATTGAAATGGCAGACGATCCGTTTTCGCGGCTATTGGATTCGATATCGGTTAGAACCACAAATCATTCGAGTCGATAATCAGGGGATCTACCATCTAGGAAAAGTCTTATTTCCGCGTCCTAATCGTGTTTCCTATGAAATGGCCCTTTTATTGAAAGAAAAGTATGAAAGACGCTACAAACGTCCGTTGTATATTAAAACGAGCTCGATTGCGACGGAAATTTGGGGTCATACTCATTTAGATATTTATTACCGGGCACTTCTTCGTCTACCGATTCCGACGCGACTTCGTCAACGTTATACGAACCGATTAGAAAGCACGAAAATCATTGATATCGGCGTACGCGCTGTCGACCAAAATCGAATTGTCTGGGATATCGGAGATTACGTAGGAGGATGGTTCGTGTTTTGGCTCATTCGCAGACGAATGCGCTGAACTTGCAATGTCCCGTTTCTCGTGGTGCAATATAGGTAGAAACGAGGTGACAGACATGGACATTCCCCGTTGTGAAACGATTGCGATTGACGAACAGCGTGCGTCTGAAATCGGACGAATCGTGGATACGATTCCGACGCTTGAAATCGGAAAGCTATTTAAGATTCTTTCGGATGCGACACGACTGCGAATCGTTTATGCGTTGACGATCGAAGAAGAACTATGCGTTTGTGATGTCTCAGCCTCTGTCGACTGTTCGATCGCGACAGCGTCGCATCATCTTCGGTCTTTGTTGAAACAAGGACTCGTCAAGTTCCGAAAAGAAGGAAAAGTCGTCTATTATTCCTTAGATGATCATCATGTATCATCGCTTGTGCATATGGTGATGGAACATGTACAAGAGGGAAAAGCAATGCCTGAATAAATCTTTAGAATAAACGAAAAGCGCAGCCGAAGCTGCGCTTTTCGTTTATTCTAAAGACGATTGTTCTGATCCCTTAGGAGCGAAGCGGTGGAAGAAAAAGACCGTGGCACTAATTAATAAAAAGGACAGGATGGAGAGAGCAAGACACATCCATTTATATGTAGCGATTAAAGAATCTGATTGTTGTAATTTGGCTTGAAGCGTTTTATACAAATCATCTTTCACACGGGATAAGTCTTCGAGAATCGTTTGAGTCGTCTGAGTCGACTGTCTAGCAAGACGTTTTGCGGCTGTTGGACTTTGACGTTCATAGACAACAAACACGCGTTCAATCTCGGACTCCCAGACATTGTTGCGGCGAAGGAGATCTTTAATCGTCCCTGGGGTAGTCGACGATTGGTTCAGACTATTGCGCAAATCATGAATTTTAGACGTTGAAAAGTAATATTGTTCGATATAACGATTATCTTCATACAATAAGAGACCACGAACCGCATTGGCACGATCTCGATTGTGTTCGACCAACTGATCTACCTGATTGATTAACGGTATATCATGATCCTTCATTTGCTCGGTCATCGTTGCAATCGTCCGATAACCGGATAACGCATAGATGATCGGGATAGAGGCGAATAAGCTGACCAAGAAAATCAGCAGAATACGCTGACGCCAAAGAGAGTGCATGCAATCATTCCTTTAAATAAAAGACTTATCATAAGCTTAACTACTATCGTAAAAAAAGTGAAGTATGTCTATTTTTTGAATAGGGATAATGACTGAAAAAGTGAATAATACTAATAAAAAAGCAGGAAAGATGATGCAATACGAGAAGCTGTTTTAAGAAGATAAAAAAAGCACAGCTAAGCTGCGCTTGGTGTTAAAACGAATACGAATGTTCCTTGTAATTGCCGAAGACAGTGTGGATTTCCGAGAATGTAACGAATGCATTCGGTTCGACAGAAGAGACGATTTCTTGCAAACGGACGATTTCGTTATTTTGAACGACGACATAGACCATTTTTTTCGTTCGGTTGGAGTATCCCCCACGTGCATCGAGAATCGTGACGCCACGTCCGAGTTCTTTTGTGATGACTTCATTGATTTCATCTGCTTTCTCACAAATGATGATACATTGCTTAGAAGCAGAATAGAAGCTGTAAACCGTCTGAAGGGCTTTGGCGCGAACAAAGCTCATGATGAGAGCGTACATAACATGTTTAAGATCAAAGACCCACCATACTAGGATGTAGATGACAAGATCTTGCATCAGAAATATACGAGGAAGTGGCCAGTTATGAAAACGAGCAAAGAAAAACTTTCCGAGAATATCAAGCCCTCCAGTTGAAGCACCACCGAAGAAGATCAATGCCATTGCGAGACCAGAGACTAGACCAGCAAAGATGGAAGCGACGAGTGGATCGTTTAAAGATTCCGGAACGATTTGAGTCGGAATCCAGTCAATTAAAAAGGAAGAAGCAATGACGATAATTCCAGATAAGAACATGAATCGTTTGCGCAGGAAACGGAAACCTAAAAGGAAGAGGGGAATGTTTAAGAGCAACTGCGTTAATCCGATTGGCGTGTGGAAGAGCTCTTGAATAATGAGCGTGATCCCCATGATACCACCTGATCCGATATCATTTGGAGATAGTAGTAGGCTGATGTAAAGGGAATACAGCAACGTACCAATGATTAAGAAACTGATTTTTTCAACTCTCTTTTTCTGTGGGTGTGTTGTAGTCATGGCAATATGATGAGTGACCTCATGCTCCTCCTTCTGTGAGTATCTGCCTGCAAGAGTACGCTCATATGCATAAAATTTCAACCCTTCTTATGAAAAAAAGATGAAAAAGGGTACGTTTTTTTAGGAAGGTGATGAAAATGAAGAAAATGTTATGGATTCTTGGTTGTATCTGCTTAGGAATACTAGTTGGAATTCGTCTTTTTGAACAACCCAACGAAAAAAATCAATCATCCATTTGGCATGATGGTGATCTTGTAGCGAGACAAGTGGGGGCCTCGATGACGAATACGGTAGCGGTTCGTCAACTAGCCGAACAACTTCCGTTCTCATCAGAATTAAAACAGGTAGATGTTGAAGGAGAATCGTTACGTCTTGCCTATGAAGTGACAGGAAAAGAGCGACAAGCTTGGATCGGTACCGATACCGGGACACTACAAGTGAATCAGGATTTTTTAAAGGCTCGATTATCTAAAGTTCTGATGCATCATACGCTTGTTTTATTTTCAACGATTCCTGATTTAACTGACCTGGAAATTCACTACACGGATCCGTATTCAGGTGCAGATTTTACGATGGACCGGAAAACATTCGACGCCTATACTCCGACCGATATCGAACGAGCTACTTCGTCTTCTAGACGCTTTAATCGTGTCGTCATTGATGGCTATGTGCTTGATGAATCAAGACGAAATACTTTCTTTGAACGCTTCGCATCACGACTACGAATTCAAACTAATTAGTTGTATAAAGCAAGAAAAGGCATTTTTCACAATCTCGACACAATGATATCGTTTACATCTCGTTCTTTTATAAAAACGATAAAACAGGTCTATTCAATACTTGAACATCTTTTAAGATGGAAGTATGATAATAAATGAACAAACATTGTGAAGTGTTGAACAAAAGAAAGAGAGGTTTCTACGATGAACGAGGTAGAAGCATTAGAAGGATTACGGAATAAAGCAATCAAGTCGACGCGCATGCTACAAATGCGTCCTCTCGAGTACTTAGTTCGTGCCATGCTAGCGGGGATTTTCATTGGATTTGCAATTATTTTTACCTTAAAAGCAATTAACGGTTTATATATGGCGGAGTCACCTGTTGCGACACTTGTCGGTGGACTGACCTTCGGAGTGGCACTTGTCTTGATCGTTTACGGTGGGGCAGAGCTGTTCACAGGAAATACGATGTATTTCACGACGGCGACGATGCGCGGCTATACGACGAAGATGGATACGATGAAGGTCTGGTTAATCTGTCTAATCGGAAATGGACTTGGAGGATTAGCGTTTGCGCTACTCTTTTCCCAAACAGGAATCATACAAGAGCTTGGTATGAACAATTGGTTGTTTGCGGTATCGGAAACGAAAATTCATCATACGACGTGGGAAATTTTCACGCGGGCAATCTTCTGTAACTGGATGGTCTGTTTAGCGATTTTCATTCCAAAGAATATGAAGAATGAGTTGGCGCAAATCATGATGATGATGGTACTTGTTGCAGTATTCTTCGCATCGGGATTTGATCATGTCATCGCCAATATGGCATTGTTCTCTATTGCATTAGTCGTACCACACCCGGATACGATCACATTTGCAGGAGCGATGCACAATCTGTTACCGGCTTTAGCTGGTAACATCATTGGTGGAGCAGTCTTCATGGGAATGATTTATACGTGGTTGAATAAAGAAAAACTAGAGGTGGATGAATCACGTCAATCTACGGCACCGGTTCATATCGCTTCGAAGCAAAACGCATAAAAAAGGGCAGCTGTTGCGTGAACTGAACCAAAAAAGTTAGACAATAAATAATTTGTCAGGCGACCTTGAGGACCTGAGTCCGGTATTCCACCGGGCTCAGGCTTTTTAGTCGTCTCTTGATACGACGATGGTTATAGTACTCGATGTAACGCTCAAGCTCATATTTGAAGTGATCCATGTCATCAAACTCCTTGAGATACAGGAGCTCTGACTTGAGCACGGCGAAGAAGCTTTCGATGGCTGCGTTGTCGAGACAGTTGCCCTTACGGGACATACTTTGCGTAATGCCGTGCTCGTGGAGCGTACCAGTGAACGCTCTGTATTGATAATGCCACCCCTGATCGGAATGAAGGATTGGGCGCGCCTCTCCGTCGAGCTTCCCGATTGCCTGGTCCAACATTTCGCCAACGAATCGATATGTAGGTCGGTCCGATAGGGTATAGGCAATGATTTCACGGTTTCCCAAGTCCATCATCGGCGAGAGGTAGAGCTTCTCCCCGAACAGATGAAATTCAGTGACGTCAGTCACCTATTTCTGGTTCAGACCGGTGGCCTTGAAGTCACGTTGGAGAAGATTCGGTGCGACTTCTCCGACCCGTCCTTTATAGGAACGGTATCGCTTCATGCGGACGAGACACTTGAGACCGAGCTCGTTCATGAGACGGCGCACGGTCTTCGGATCGTGCCGGAAGCCTTGGCGTTCGAGAAGTGCGTGGATGCGACGATAGCCACATCGTCCCTCGTGTTCGTGGAAGAGGGTATGGATGGCCGACTTCACCTCCGCGTACTTGTCTTCGCCCGTCAGGCGCGTCCGCCAATAGTAGTAGACACTCCGAGCCATCTCGAGCACGCGGAGGAGTCCCGGGACGGGATAGACCGCCCGCAACTCATCGATTACTTGCGCCTTGATCCGGTTCGTCGCGCATTCTCTTCTTGAACCAAGGCTCTCAATTTTTTTAGCGCAGCGTTCTCCATCTCGAGATACTCGACCCGCTCCTTGAGCTTCTCGACTTCTGTCATCTCTTCAAAATCTTTCTTCTTGTGTCTCGCCATCGGGGCACGTCCTTTCGGTCTAGCGACCAGACCTGCGGTCCCTTCCCGTTCATACGTCGATCGCCAGTTCGAGATCATCCCCGGGGAGGAAATTCGATATTTTACGGCTGCCTCTATGTAGGACAGTCCGTTGGTCGCCATGTCGTTTAATACCTCCAGTTTAAATGCCGGCGAGTGTGTTGTATAGGAAGGATCGAAGATCGTCTCTCCCCAACGTTCATAAAGACGCGACCACTCACGGACTCGTTCAGGTCGTATCCCGAATTCCTCCGCCATAATCTGGTATCCGTCTCGTCCCGTCAGATAACGTTCAACAACCTTGATCTTAAATGCCTTCGTATATTTGACCATAAAAAATACCCCATAAAAGTTGGATTTTTATGTCCAACTTTTATGGGGCAGTTCATGCGACAGCTGCCTATTTTTATTCCATATGTTGAAAGCGATCGACGTCTGCTGCGAGTTCTTCATAGATCGTTTCGACGATTTGTGCGTCATCAAAGAGCCCGAGGACGTTATCGTCCGGTAAGGCGTCAACAGGAGACGTGAAGTACAGAACGGCCGTCAACAACAATTGTTCCTGTTCCGCATGCATTTCAAATTTTTTCTGATAGAGAGCACGAAGCATTTCAAGCAGTTGTTTTAATTGAAAATAAAGGACAAGTTCTGCCTCGCGTTCGATGTCCGAGCTTTCTGTAGACGCGATATCTTGCGTCAAGTGCGCAAGTCCGACTTCTGCTCGAACTAACAATTCTTGTTGTGCTTTTTCATCCCCAACGAGGTCGAGTGCCTGTCGGTGAAAATACGTATAAGCCGATTTAAAATCTCCGGGTGTAAATTCCATGGTGATGCCTCCTTCTATTCTCCTTCTAGTTTCGCCTTATTTCTTGCAAAATTGCAACTATTTCGTGAAAATAAAGATACAAGAAAGGGGATTACATAATGCCGACACAAGCAGAATTACAACAATACGCGTCTTTAGCCGTGCGTACTGGAATTAATCTACAACCAGGACAACAACTCGAGGTGCGTGCAGGAATCGAAAATTTGCCGCTCGTTCGTGAAATCACGCGTGTTGCCTACGAAGTAGGAGCTACGCAAGTATACGTACAATGGTCAGATGATGAGATGACGAAAATCCGTTATTTCGATGCACCGGAAGAGTCGTTTGATACGTTCCCGGATTGGTTAAAAGCACGTTACGACCAACTGGCAGAGGAAAAGACAGCGTTCTTATCGGTCGTCAGTGAAGATCCAGATTTATTGAATGGCGTTGATTCAAGTCGAATCGCACGTGCGAATAAAGCAGCCGGTGTCGCTCTCGCTAATTGGCGGAAGTTCGTCATGAGTGACAATGTCAGCTGGTGTGTCGTAGCAGCACCTTCTGAAAGCTGGGCGAAGAAAGTATTCCCTGATTCAAGTGAGCCAGTTGAAGAGCTCTGGTCAGCTATTTTAAAAGCAACACGTGCCGATCAAGCGGATCCGGTCACTGCATGGGCGGATCACGATCAAAATCTGCGTTCAAAAGCAAAATTCCTGACAGAGAAGAAATACAAAACATTGCACTACACAGCCCCAGGAACAGAATTATCAATCGAATTACCAGAACGTCACGTTTGGTTAGGTGGCGGTGGTCCGAATGCAGATGGTGTTGATTTCATCGCGAATCTGCCGACAGAAGAAGTGTTCACGTTACCGAAAAAGACAGGCGTCAACGGGCATGTCTCGAGCACAAAACCACTTAGCTATAGTGGGAACTTGATTGATGAGTTCACACTCTGGTTCGAGAACGGAAAAATCGTTAAAGCGGAAGCAAAACAGGGTCAAGAAGCATTAGATGACTTGATTTCACTTGATGAAGGTGCACGTTATCTCGGAGAAGTTGCGCTCGTACCACACCGTTCGCCGATTTCTGACTCGGGTATCCTATTCTATAATACATTGTTCGATGAAAATGCTTCATGCCACTTAGCGATTGGTCGTGCGTACTCGACATGTCTCGAAAATGGTCCAAGCCTTTCAGCAGAAGAACTAGAAGCACAGGGTGCAAACGACTCGATGACGCATGTCGACTTCATGATTGGATCCGCGGATCTATCGATTGAAGGAGAACTTGCAGACGGAACGCGTGAATCAGTCATGCGTGACGGAAACTGGTCGATCTAAACGAACAAAAAGGTGAGTCCGAATACGGAGCTCACCTTTTTCGTAAAATGATTGATTATGCTTCTTCACCGATGATTTTCACTTCTGTCTCAAGTAAGATACCGAATTTTTCTTGAACGGTTTCTTGGACATGACGAATGAGCGCGATATAGTCGGATGCTGATGCATTCTCGACGTTGACGATGAAGCCAGCGTGTTTCTTCGACACTTCAGCGCCACCGATGCGTGTTCCCTGTAAGTTGCTATCTTGAATCAGTTTCCCTGCAAAATAGCCTTCTGGACGTTTAAAGACGCTACCACAAGAAGGATATTCGAGTGGTTGTTTCGTTTCTCGCTTATGCGTCAAATCATCCATGACTTCCTTGATTAGTGCTGGGTCACCCTCTGTTAAGGCAAACCGACCTTCGAGGATGATATATTCTTTCTTCGAGAAGCAACTTGTCCGGTATCCCAGTTCGAGTTCATCATGCGAAATGTTTAACAGTTCTCCTTGTCGTGTCAATACAGTAGCGCTATGGAGACAATCCTTAACTTCACCACCGTATGCTCCCGCATTCATGATCAATGCGCCACCAATCGTTCCTGGAATCCCACAAGCGAATTCAAGACCGCTGAGCTGATGCGCGTAAGCTACACGTGAAGCTTCGATGATTGCTGCGCCACTTTGAGCGACGAGTTCATGTCCTTCGACCGAGATATCGGTTAACTTCTCAAAGGAGAGGACAATGCCGCGGATGCCACCATCACGAACGACAAGATTCGATCCGTTTCCAAGCAACGTCAAGGGAATACCTTGTTCGTGAGCATATCGGACGACAAAAGCCGTTTCTTCATAAGAAGTTGGGATGATGAATAAATCCGCGATTCCTCCCATTTTAGTATACGTATGATATTTTAACGGTTCATTGATTAGTACGGACTCTTTTGAAATGCCTTCATACAGTCCCGTCATTACTTGTTCAGTCATTATGGTCTCAGTCCTTTTCGTGAATTCCTACCCAGCGCTCATGCGCTCAAAATATATTTTAACATTAATCGTGCGGTCGTTGTTCAACATACTGTTCCCAAAATACCGACTTATGCCGGGAATTGCAAGCACTAGGGAGTGAATGTCATCGATTAGTAATGAAAAATGTCACAGGGAAAGCAGGATCAGGAAGAGGAATGAAGCGAAAAGAACTCGGGAAAAGAGAAGTATAGAAGGAGGCGATGACGATGGAAAGTGAACGTTTATGGATGCGACCGTTCGAAGAAGAGGATTTCAGTTTTTATAAGTCGCTTGTCCAAAATGAGCAAGTTATGCGTTATATCAATGGAGGTACGGCTCTGAGTGAAGATGAAGCACGAGAGTGGTTCGAACGGCAATTGGAGCGATACTCGGATGAACGACAAACTGGTTTTTTGCTGTTATTCAAAAAAGAAACGAATGAACCGATTGGTTTCGCTGGGTTATTGATGCAGGAAGTGGATGGAAAAGAAGAGTTAGAAGTCGGTTATTGGCTCGAACCGAAGCACTGGAAAGTCGGTTATGGTCGTGAAGCAGCGAAACAACTAATGATGGAGGGGTTCAATCGAGGGCATGATCGAATCATCTCAATCATTCATCCTGATAATCGTGCTTCGCAAAATGTTGCTCGTGCAAACGGGCTGAATTGGGAAAAAGATACGATTTTTAGAGGTATTCCCGTCACGATCTACGCAGGACAATTATCACGACTTTGTCGTAACTAAAGAGGAGAGCTTTTTATGTACGAATTTGAATTCAAGTCTTTTCATCACATGACACCTGATACCTTATATGCACTTTTAAAATTACGAACGGATATCTTCGTCGTTGAGCAGGAGTGTGCGTATCCGGAGCTAGATGATCAAGATCAACAAGCGACACACCTAATCGTACGGAGTGAGAGCGGTCAAATCGTCGGATGTCTTCGGATATACGATCATCCGACAAAAGGAATAGCGATTGGACGGGTAGCCGTTCACCATGCACACCGGTCGGTTGGGTTAGCAAGACAAATGATGGAGAAAGCGATGGTTCATTTGCAGAAAGAAGCTGCGATCTACTTACAGGCACAAGCACACCTAGAAGGGTTTTACGGGTCGTTTGGTTTCGAAACCGTATCCGAACCTTATTTAGAAGATGATATTCCACATGTGGACATGCAGTTTCACGTAAAGGATTCGAAAAAAGACTTCACGTCGACGATCGATGAACCGATGAATAAGTAGAATGAACTTTTCTCGGAGGTGGATCAGTCATGAAGAAAGTGCTGGTCATTTTCGCTCTTAGTCTAATCGGTATCCTATCTTTAGGAGTGGGTATTTCGTATGCTCAATTGCAGGGAAATTATCGTGACTCTGAAAAAGAATTGATGACGATTTTAGAGCGGCAACATGATTTGTCAGCTTCCTCCTTTCTTGAAGTACGCGCATCATTCTCTTTACGACATCGACAAATCATACACGTTCGACTTCGGGGTGAACCTGCCATCACATACGAGTTCATTCAACCAAAGGATGAAATCGAATATCTGGGGTCTGTCGGAACAAGTGTTGAAAAGACAGGAAAACAAGATGCCGTCTTTCGAAATACTCATCTAAAAGTCGGTAAAAAATAAAAAATGGAGAATCTTCCTGAAACGCCGGAAGATTCTCCATTTTTTACTTTCAAGACGATAGGATATTGCGTACACTACGAAGAGATACTGGAATGAGGAGGTCGAGGGAATCATGTGGAAACCCTTTATAAAAAATCAATCAATTGCACCGGCGTTACAAGCCTTCCGGGAGCTTGACATCGAAATGTTTCGGACACATGTTGCCCAACTGAACGATGCGGAACAACAGGCCTTACAATTCATTAAGCGTGCGCTAGAGCAGGATTCACCTGCTCATTTAAAAATAGCGCTCGAAATGAAACAACCACTCGTCGAGGTCGATCGTCTGTTTCAAACACTCGTCACTTGTCAAAATCGTCAGCAGTTACTCGAAATGTTGCTAGCATACGGTCTGGACGTCAATCAAGTCTATACACTTGAAGGGCATCGCTCGATCGTCCGCCAACCTCTTCACTTTCCGGTAGGTCTATATGCGGCGCGCCATTCAGAGTTATGGGCACTTGTTGCTGAAAAGCTGGACGTTACTTATACGATGCATCTTCAACGCAGTGATCAATTCATGGAGACGCATGAATTGAATCTGCTTGATCTCGTCTTATTGCTCGATATAGAAGAGGAGTTGACGATTCGAGTGCTTGATCAGCTGTGCGAATGCAAGGCGACCGTTGGACTTGCAGAACGATTACAACGTCCCGCTTCACCATTGTTGCTAAAGACGATTGAGGCGGATGCCTATTTGCCGACGTTTGTTTATGCTAAACATTATGTCCCGTTTTATGCGCTGATTGGACGACAAACCATACTGTTCCAATCTTTATTGAACCGCGTGATGCAAGCATCCATTGCGTCTGAAATTATTGAAGATGCCTTGCTTGCTTTTCATAATCACCAACCCGGACTTGCCTTGACATGGGGAGATGCCTATATCGAACAGTTATACGAGATGGGGCTAGTGCTTCGTAAAACGGGTCATGTTGATTTTCGGGAAATGGATGCGGAGTATGTGTTGCCTGAATACAAGGGAATCGTCAATCGCCTAAATGATTAATGGAGGTGGATCCGTACTGAACGTATGCCAATGAGAGGTTAACTGGATATCGCAAAACATCGAGGGGTGATACAGGCGTAGTACATCTTGTTGTGTGGATAGAAAAGATACTTCAAACGTTTGGATGTTTGCGCGTCGTAATTTTTCTTGAAATGTATGAAGGATACGGCTACCGTATCCTTGACGTCTCAGCTCAGGTAGGCACGTAATTTCAAGAAGACGGATATTTTGTCCCTGCTTTTGAAATAATAGTGTACCGACAATCAGTTGCTTATCATAGACTAGGTAAGGAATCGCTTTTCGGTGAATCAACTTGTCTAAATCAGATACCTGATAAGGAAAAAAGTGATGTGTTCCTCGAATGGCATCGTTACGAAGTGCGAGATAAGTATCTTGATTCTGTGCATGAACAGCTTTCAAACGCAGCGTAGCAGGCTGTCCTTCTGAGAGTCCAATTAAACGAAACTGTTCGGCATATAAACTATAACCAAGCTCTTTCCAAATCGAAGTTAGAGAAAGATCATGCGGCGGGGACACTTGTACATGAATATGCCGACATCCTTGTCGAACGGCATGTAAGTGTAGCAAAATAGCCAGACGACGAAAGGCTTTGATATCGTGAAAGGCACCGTTTATAAAGTGAACGATGTCATGCACGACATGATATCCAAGCGTCGCTTTCACCTGACCGGATTCGAGGTAGACCCATTGACAATCTTCAAGCGGCTGAAAAAATGAAAAATCAGATGCCTTTTGATGGTGCTGTAGAAGTTGATGGACGTGTCGCCTTTGAACATGAGACAATTGATTGTAATACACAATAGGCAAATTAAGTTCCTCCTTTAGCAAAGTGAAGTTGAAAATATCTTGCTTTTATATTACAGGAAATAAAAGGTATTTATATCTTCTATTTCAAACAAAAAGTAGATGGATTCCTGAAGATAAGAAAGAATCGAGGCAAAATTATCATGAAGTATCTCTGGATCGTCATCGGTTTATCGGGCTGGTTACTCAGCGCGGATACATTGGTAGCCGAAGCACGTGATTACGATGAACCGGGTGTAAGCAGTTCGACGACATATGGCAATTATGGCGCGGAGGATCATATCATCGTTGATCGGAAGGAACCGATTTATGAAGGATTCGATTCACCGAACGACATGGCATTTCTATTCGCTTGTATTGCACTACTCGCAACAGTCGGACTTGGCATCGTCAATGCCTCCGATTGAAATGAATCTGACTAATAAAAGGCAAGTGACGATGGATTCGTCACTTGCCTTTTATTGTCTACTACGTGTGAACAAGAAGAATCTACTCTTAGAAATGAATTCGTTTTTTTCGACCAACGCGTGCCATTCGTTCGTGTTCTTGTTCGAGTCCAGCGCGTTCGAGGAGATCAAGGTAATAGCGAAACGGAGTCGAGCGATGCGAAAAATATGGGATATATTCTGTGAACAGCATCGTTTCCGCTCGTTCTAACGCGCGTAGGGAAATGAGGGAATGTAGCTCTGCGAAACGAATTTCTTGATAGGTGGATAAAGCGTCCGCATCAATCCGAACATGCGATTGTAGTTTTTTTGCATGCGCATTCAAGCAATGGATGTATGCTTCTTGATGTTCTGGTTTCTCGCAATGAGCAAGTACGGCAAGCAAAAGATCACTGCGCTCAGTATCGACGTCCATCGGAACCTTCAACGCTGTATAGAGGGCGCGTTCCATCCATTCGACACCATGACTATCATTTTTATAATAGCCGACTAATTCTTGAAAAAAGTCGACTTGCGAGACTTTCAATAATCGAAACGGATCATTACTTAAAAATAAAGGTTCTTCCCCGGCAGCCGACGAAAGAAGAAAGAAAAATTCCTCAAAGGCAATCCGGGTTCCGTTTTTACGATGAGCATAATGGCGTAAATGCTTCAACAGACGTTTTGCGGTGATATACCAATTCTTTTGTTCGCGAAGCGGTACGATCGGATTCGGCTCAAGGTACTGGAGATCGTATGCTAATTGAATAAACCGTTCCGTCTGAGCAATCGTCTGTTCGACGGTCGGTTGTTCCTGTTCTTTTTGCAAATCCTTATACTTCATGAACTGTGTCAACATGGCGTCAAACTCTTTCTCTTCGATGACTTGTCTCGGGAGTTGACGATAGATTTCGACGATGATATCGCGAAGGGTCGTATCGCCATATTGTTCTAGTAAGAGTCGCAGTTTCCGTATTCTCATGATCGCCCTCCTTCGCAAGAAAAGCACAGTACAACACTATTCATTTCCCGCTTTTTTCATAAACCGAACCTCTTCATTTGCGCTTTTTAGTCAGAGACGACTATCTTAAATAAGAAGACTCATTACAGAAGGGGACGATTACACATGAATGAAACCATTGAACATTTACTCAACCACCGGTCAATCCGGAAATTCAAACAACATCAATTAGACGAAGAGACGATTGAAGCACTCATAAAAGCCGCACAGGCTGCCTCGACATCTTCTTATCAGCAAGCTTATGCCATTATCGGTGTCGAAGACGAAGGATTGAAGCGACAATTAGTTGACGTTGCAAGTGGTCAACAATATGTGGCAGAAAACAGTTACTTCTTTGTCTTTTGTATGGATTACCACAAACATACGTTAGCGGCAGAACTAGCAGGAGGCGACGTTAGCCGGACGATCGAGACGACAGAAGCGCTTGTTGTAGGGGCTGTCGATGCGGGACTCGCTGCTCAAAATTTAGTCGTAGCTGCCGAGTCGCTCGGCTACGGAACGGTCTACATCGGTTCACTACGAAATGATGCCCGTCGTGTCAGCGAACTCTTACAACTTCCAGATCACGTCGTACCATTATTTGGAGTCGCGGTCGGTCTTCCGGATCAACAACCCGGTAAAAAACCCCGCCTTCCGATGGATGCGGTCTTCCACCGGAATACGTATACTGATGACGATACGATGCGTGAGTTACTGACAGGATACGAAGAGTCAACGTCATCGTATTACGGAGAACGGACCGGTGGTCAACGGACAGAAGGGTGGGTCAAACAGATGGCTGCCTCGATGCACGAACCGAAACGGACGTATCTCCGCGAATTCTTGAAAGAGAAACAGATCGCAAAAGATTGATACGGAGGTATCTGAATGGCAGAACATCAACCACACCGCTCTCGCTTGGAGCGACGACGTATGCAGTTAGAAGAGCAAGCTAGACAAGAAGAGCAGGCTAGGCGAGAAGAAGCTTTTTCGAAAGCATACGCGCCGGACGAATCATTTTCTCAAGAATCCTTTGAGAAGCAGCAAGAACCGGCTACGTATCATCGATATGTCGAAGAGCAACCGCGAGATCGAAAAAGTACATCGCGTCGTTCCGGGAGCGGCATGCTTAAACAGGTCGCACAGATGATCGGGGGTGCCGGATCACGGTTGTTTGCTAATCGGGATCGCTCGAGACGCTCGAGGAAGGCGGGGCGATCAGAGCAATCGGTACAGCAGACTCCTGACGTTTCTTCACGAGAAGCTCATCCTAAAAAAATCAAGAAAAAACATCGTGTTAAACGAAAGCTTCTTGGACTATTTTTATTGTTGCTCATCGCATTCGTTCTTTTTGCCTCACAACCGTTCACGTTCTTATTGATCGGAAGTGATGCACGACCTGGAGAATCGTTGCGAGGATCACGTTCGGACTCTCTGTCGGTCATGCAATTCGTTCCACTTTCTCGAACGATTCAGTTGACGTCGATTCCTCGAGACACGTATACACCGATTTCCTGTGAGAATGGAAAGAAGGATAAAATCACACATGCCTTTGCCTTCGGTGGAGAAGAATGTACGCAAGATGCTGTTTCGGGTCTACTCGATGAAGAAATCGATGGAAAAATTGTCATCTCCTTCGATAGTTTCATCGGATTAGTGGATCAAATCGGCGGAATTGACCTGGTCTCGACAGGAACGTTCTCCGAGCAGGATGCGAGTGGGAAAGCAAATCAGTATTCATTCCAAAAAGGGAAGGAATACCATATGGATGGTGCGATGGCACTTGCCTATTCGAGACATCGAAAAACGGATAATGACGGAGCGCGCGCGAATCGTCAGTCGGAAGTCATCCAAGCCGTCGCGACACATTTGATGAAGCCGACTGGATGGTCGAAAATTCCAGCAGCGCATACGTATATGAAAGAAGAGATGAACCTTGATTTAAGTGTCCGCGAGATGGCGACGGCAGGTTTATCGATTGCCTTGATGTCAGAACGAAAACATTATGAAATCGAAGCCGTCAGCCAACGACTGAACGGGATTTTCTATGATTTACCAAATGAGAAGGCACTGCAAGAATTACGTGATCAGCTTGATACGACGTTTTATGGCACATTGAAGAACTAAGGGGGAGGGGTTTCCTTCCGGTCATTGCGGGTATAAATTGATGTACGTTGCTCCTTTGGTGGATTGTTTTAGGTTATCTCTGAAATGATGATTTTGGACATGATATCATGACATTCCACGAAGGTGACTAACTTATCGAGGAGGGACCCCCCATATGAAAGTACTAGTCGTAGGTGCATCCGGTACGATTGGAGCGCGCGTCGTCAAATCGCTTGCCAAGGGTCATCAGGTCACGGTCATCGTTCGTCATGAACATCTGGTGGAACGATTCGAAAAACTCGGTGTCAAGGCGCATTACGTCGATATCGAAACAGAACTCGAAAAAGTCATTGAGCACGGAGTCGCAGGGCAGGATGCAGTCATTTGTGCGGCTACCGCAGGAGTAGACGGCGAAGCAACCGAAATAGAACTGCTGGATCGAACAGTCGCTTTGAAAACAATTGATGCAGCTAAAAAGGCACGCGTACGTCATTTCGTTCTACTGAGCGCTTATGGTGCAGATCGCCCCGAGCAATTCAAGAAAGATGTCTATCCGTTCTATGCTGCTAAGAATGCAGCAGAGGAGCAGATTGAACATAGTGGTTTGACGTATACGATCATTTGTCCGGTTGCCATCACAACAGGTGAAGGGCGTGGCTTGATTGAAGCCGATGAAGATTTGAAGGACACGAAGGACGCGACGATTTCGGAAACGGATGTCGCATCGATTCTCGTTGCTTCTGTCGATAATCGATCAGTATTCAATCGACGTCTAGAAGTCAAGGAAGGGAAGACCTCCTTGAATGAGGCCCTAGGGGGAGCGGAAGCTGTCGGTAGCGTTAAAGATAACCGTCAAGTCAAAAAACAATTACCACGTTTTAACTAACTGTTTGTCTCGTTAAAATGTGAATTCTCTAAAATGAAGCGAACTCTTTCTGCATATAAGGCGGAAGAGTTCGCTTTTTTGTTGATAAAAGTAGATAGTCGAAAAGAGGAAGTCTGCTACACTGAACAAAGAAGGAGGGGGTTAGATGTGAAAAAACCGTTGATCTATCTGATCCTAGCGATTGCTATTATCGGCATTGCCTATCAAAGTTATCAAACATATGATGCGAAACAAAAAAAAGTGGAGCAACAACAAAAACAAGTATCACAAGGTGGTCTTGAAGTCGGGATGAAAGCCCCGAATCTATCCTTACGTCAAGAAGGAAAAACCATCAATCTAGACGAAATCAATCATGATGTCTTTGTCATTAATTTTTGGGCAACATGGTGTCCGCCTTGTAAACAAGAGATTCCAGAACTAAATGCCTTTGCAAGACACACAGATGTACCGGTTTACGGGATCAATGTCACGACTTCAGAGCGACGTGTTTCGGATGTTGCTGATTTTCTGAAGAAAACGCCTGTTGAATATCCTGTATTATATGATCGACAAGGAACATCAGAGGATGCCTATCGCCTCGTAGCAATGCCAGCTACTTATGTATTAGACCGCCAAGGGACGATTCTTGCAAAACACGTCGGTCCTGTGACGGAACAGATGTTAAAAGAGATGGTGAAACGAACAGGAGGATGACTATGGAACTCCTATGCGACAACTGCTCCTTTCAACAAACATTTCAACTCGGTCAACTGGATGGCTGGCCATCGTTTCCTGCTGTTTTGACGCAAGGGGTCGAAGCATTCATGACAGGACTTCCGCTTTGGTTCGTACCGTCGATGCATGAACCGATTTTACAGCGGGCATATGTAGACGACTGGAATCGTTTTCGATTAATCCAGCATTATCAGTTGCATCAAGAACAATTAGCAGATGAGTGGGTACCACATCAATTGGATTTATATCATTGTCCGACCTGTCACCGATTTTCGAATCGATTTTGGTGTGCTCTATTTTTGCAACTAGATGTCGTTCAACCACTTTACGAATGCCCACATGATCAGACGGAACTTGAACGAATCGAAATATCCGATATTGATCAGTTTCCCTGTCCATCGTGTGATGGTCACTCCCTATATGTGCGTAGATAAAGCGAAAAAGCCATTCATTTCATGAAAGACTGATGAGAGAAATTCTTTCTCCATAGTCAATGCATGATACGGAATGGCTTTTTATCGATCATCAACCCATTTGCCGAAACGAAAATGTTTGAAAGGAAGAGGATGATGAATTACTGACATCTAACGTATAGGTTGTACCGTCAAAGATAATCGTATCGCCTAACCTTGCTTCAGGTGGTAAATAACGTCGTGGAATGAAACTTGAACCATTTTCCCATAGTAGGACAGCATATTTGCCGTCAAGTCGCTCCAGCGTACCACGTTTGATCATATTAACTCCTCCCACAATTACATCGAAGTCATTCCTCGGTCGATCAGGAATGTACTCTCTCTCTATCATTCTCTGTAATTTTTATTCTTATGTTTGGTATATTCCCAGTTCATTTCATCTTTACACATGATTCTTAAAAAAAACGCGATTCCAAGCCGTTTTCGTCTTAAATCTGACGTATTTAACAGGAAATAAAGGAGATAGTGGTCAGAAAAAAAGACCCGATAGGACATATCGGATCTTTAATATGAAATAGACTCAAGAGGCGAGAGACTGTTTTGTTTCGATTTTCGTCGGACGGAGAAATGCGAGTAAGAACGTAAACAATGGTGAAAGGAGTAAAAAGAATGCGAACGGAACGTATGCTGTTACTGGGACACCGAGTGTCGAAGCAAAGAATGCCCCAGAAACACCCCATGGAATGAGTGGATTGACGAGTGTTCCTCCATCCTCGAGTGAACGAGAGAGGAATCGCGGATCAATCTGACGCTCTTCAAAGATTTTCTTAAATGCTTGACCCGGAAGCAAGATGGACAAGTATTGTTCCCCAGCCATCAAGTTAACACCGATCGACGATAAGGCGACGGATGAAATGATGTTACCATCACGTTTTAGTTTAGAAACGGTCCGTTCAATGACCACGTCAATGACACCGATACCACGTAAGACGCCACCGAAGGCGAGTGCGAGCATAACGAGCGACACCGACCACATCATGGATTGCAATCCACCTTTACTAATGATGGATGTAACCGTCTCACTGGAAGATTCTAGTTTTAATCCGTTCTGAAT
Source organism: Exiguobacterium sp. U13-1 (assembly GCF_001750115.1). Lineage (NCBI taxonomy): Bacteria > Bacillati > Bacillota > Bacilli > Caryophanales > Exiguobacterium > Exiguobacterium sp. U13-1. The sequence goes on from NZ_CP015731.1 coordinate 1,056,677, forward strand.
GACTGCCATCCAGTTCGAGATATTCCAGTTTCCTTGTACAAGACCTGTTAACAACAATCCACTTAAAACACCAGCAACAAGTGTTGGGATGACCGGCATCTTACGTAATGCTAACACCATGACAAGCAACGGTGAAAGCAATGTCCAAGGTGACAAGTCAAATAAACGAGCTAACTCTTGTTGTGTCGTTTGAACAGCAGACGAATCGACATTTCCACTACTACGTCCGAAGATGAAGAACAAGATGAACGTGATCGTGATAGCGGGAATCGTTGTTCCCATCATGAAACGAATATGATCGAACACAGACACATTGACGATTCCTGGAGCGAAATTCGTCGTATCTGATAAAGGTGACATCTTATCTCCGAAACAGGCACCGCTGATGATGGCACCTGCTGCAAGTGCTGGATTAACGCCTAGTGCGATTGCGATTCCCATCAAGGCAACACCAACCGTACCAATCGTCGTAAAGGAGCTACCTGTAAAGGTCGAGACGACCATCGCAATCAAAAGAGCGCTCGGTGCGAACCAAGTCGCTGAAAGTGTAGATAAACCAAAATGGAGAAGGGTCGGCACTGCGCCACTCATCATCCAGACCGCAATTGTCATACCGACGAGCAACATGATCAAGATCGGTTTAATTGCTTCCCGAATACCTTGAATCATGTGGTGTTCGACGTCCTCGAACTTAAAACCGCGGTAAACGGCATATCCTGAGACGAAAATAAGACTAGATAAGATGGCAAGATGCGGTTCGGCTTTAGCACCGAATAACGCGGACAATAAGATGATGATACTGATTCCTAGGATAGCTGCGGATTCACGGAATGACATGCGCATGCTTCCACCTCCTTAATATGAATATGAAAGTATGTTAACTCTCTGTTACTAACACGCTTTTATGCACAAAAGCATTGAACAAACGTAATATTAACGAATATTCTGGATGGCGTCAACCATAAGAGTTTCTATGAAAAATATAAAAAAACAAAAATGTGACGATTTTTTGTCGTAAACGCTTTCTTTTTTAGTTCAAATCTTGCACAATAAGAAGTATCAAATGACATTTTTGTGAACGATGAGGAGGATACATATGTTTACATTGATTTTTGTAGTAGTCGTCGCGATCATGGGTGCAGGCGTATTTGGGATTGATCATCTCGTAGCGCAACGTGCGGAAAAGCGTTAAGTAGATGCGTGTAAAAGAAGCGTTGAAGGGACTGTCTTATAGAAGACAATCGCTTCAACGCTTCTTTTTTTGTATAAAAACTAATAAAAATTCAATTGACAGTATAAATATACATATGTTTAAATCGGTATAACATTCTTTGAAGGGGAGCGTACTGATATGAAATGTACCATCATCGGAGCAACAGGATACACCGGAATTGAACTGATTCGCCTACTAGAATCACATCCTTCATTTGAGATCATCTGTTTGATGAGTGACTCGATGGCGGGGGAATCCATGCATGACGTATTCCCATTCATGAATAAAAAAACATATTCTTCGTTATCTTCCTTTTCGGTCGAGCATTTGATGGAAACCGAGACGGACATGGTGTTCTTAGCGACACCGAGTGGGATTTCGAAGCATTACTTAGAGCAACTTCAAAATTGGTCCGGTTACGTCATTGATTTGAGTGGCGATTTGAGACTTCCATCTGAAGCATATGCAACGTGGTATGACAAGGAACCAATTGATCTCCAGTTACAACAAAGAGCAACTTATGGATTGCCAGAATGGAATCGTCAAGCTGTTACATCGAGCAAATGGATTGCGAATCCGGGCTGTTACGCGACAGCAGTTTTGCTTGGACTAACACCATTCTTAAAAGAGAAAAAAATCGATCCATCTCAAATCATCATTCAAGCTGCTTCTGGTCTGACGGGGGCCGGCAAAACGTTAACGGCACAGACGCATCATGTTCATTCCAGCGAAAACGTTCGCTTGTATAAAGTGAATCAGCATCAGCATATTCCGGAAATTGAGCAGGCGCTTTTCGAATGGACCGGATCATCGGATCCGATCACGTTCTCGACCCAACTACTACCGATCAATCGAGGCATCATGGCGATTATGACGGTTCAGCCGTTGATCGATTTATCGGAAACGGAGTGGCGATCTTGGTTGACTGACCAGTATGCAACGGAACCATTCGTCCGAATTCAACAGGCTGATCCGGAAATCAAATCCGTCGTCGGGAGTAATCACTGTGATTTAACCGTTTATAAGGATGAACGGACAGGGCGAGTGACCATCGTTTCAGTCATCGATAACATGCAAAAAGGAGCTGCCGGACAAGCTGTTCAAAATGCCAACATTCTAGCTGGTTTTGATGAGACATCCGGTTTAACGCAACAGCCGATCTACATTTAATCAAGAGAAAAAGATAGAGGAGGAACGCCTGTGTGGCAAGTACAAGTAGATACCCCATTGACGATAACAACACCGAAGGGATTTCAAGCTTCAGGGGTACACGTGGGTCTGAAACGAAAGCGGAAGGATTTAGGTCTGATTTGGTGCGAGAAAGGTGCAAGTGCCGCAGCTGTCTATACGACAAATCAGGTGCAAGCAGCACCGATCACTGTGACAAAGCAAGCGTTACAGGAGTCACAAGGACGCATTCATGCCGTCCTCGTCAACAGCGGAAATGCGAATGCCTGCACGGGAGAACTTGGTCTATCACATGCGTATACATCACAACAAGCGTTAGCGACCCACTTCGGGATTGCTCCAGAACAAGTCACGATTGCTTCAACAGGAATCATCGGTCAACCGTTAGCCATTGATACGTTACTGGCAGGTATTCCACAGCTGATGCCTACAAATGACAAGGATGCCGCGAGTGATTTTGCCCATGCAATCCTGACGACCGATACCGGTACGAAATCAGCTGGTCAACAATACATGCAAGGCGATGTCCAAATTTCAGTATGTGGCGTGGCGAAAGGATCAGGGATGATTCACCCGAACATGGCAACGATGCTTGGTTTCTTGACGACCGATGCAACGATTGAACCAGATGTCTTACAGACACTGTTGCGCCGGACGATTCATCGGACGTTCAACTGCATTACGGTAGATGGCGATAGTTCGACGAATGACATGGTCATGATTTTAGCGAGCGGAGCTGCAGGAGGAGCAACAATCGTTGAAGGCACAGACGAAGCGCTGGCATTCGAACAAGCGATCGAAACGGTTTGCCAAGATTTAGCGAAACAGATTGCGCGGGACGGGGAAGGGGCGACAAAGTTGATCGAAGTGACGGTAGAGGGAACACAAACCGATGAAGTAGCGCGGATGGTCGCCAAACAAGTCGTCGGATCGTCTCTCGTCAAAACAGCAATCTTTGGGGAAGATGCGAACTGGGGACGAATCATCGCTGCTGTCGGAAGTATCAAGGAGCCGCTTGATGTATCAAACGTTGACATCAAAATTGGTTCGCAGTGGGTATTGCAACAGAGTATGCCTGTCTTATTCGATGAAACGATTGCATCGCAGGATCTAGCACAGCAGGATGTCCAAATTCATATCGATTTACATGACGGCACAGGGCGAGGGCACGCCTATGGATGTGACCTGACGTACGATTACGTCAAAATCAATGCGAGTTACCGGACATGACGAAACGAAAAGTCATCAAACTAGGTGGTAGTGTGTGGGAGCAACTGGATGCGCGGTATTTCGAGGAATGGAAAGCGTGGGTCGAAACCGGTAACGAACTATTGATCGTCCATGGAGGTGGTCCTCTTCTATCGAGTTACTGTGAACAAGAGGGAATCAAACCCGTGTTTCGAAACGGTGTCCGTGTAACGACGGATGGTGTCTTACTCGGGGCGCGACGGATCTTAGCAGGGGAAGTCCAATCCGGTATCGTCCAGCAGTTGAATCAAGCGGGGATTCCTGCCGTCGGAATGAGCGGGTTAGACGGCGCAAGCGTCCATGGTAAAACGATCAAAGGACTCGGGGCAGTCGGTCAAATCACGCACATTCATCCACGATTGTTCACGGTGTTGAGTACGAATGGTTATGTGCCTGTCGTCACGTCCCTTGTCACAGGGGAGCAAGGTGTATTGAACAGTAATGGAGATGCGTGTGCGATTGCTGTCGCGAAGGCTTGGTCTGTCGACCGATTTGAATTGTTGACGGATGTCGAGGGTGTAAAAGTAAACGGTGACTATCAATCAGAAATCACGTCTGCAGCCATCGAAGCTGCGATAGCGTCGGGAGAAATCTACGGGGGAATGATTCCGAAGGTCGAAGCGATGATGCAAGCCACTCAGCATGGTATTCCAGAGGTCGTCATTCGGTCTGGGAAAAATGCATTAGCTGCAGGGACACGAGTCAAGGAGGAATTACATGAGTGCACTACTACCCACTTATCAACGTACTGATGTGGAATTGGTCAAAGGACAAGGGTCGATCGTAGAAGATGCGACAGGCAAGACGTATCTGGATTTCATCATGGGAATCGCTGTATGCAACACAGGACACCGTCATCCTTATATTCAGCAACGGCTAGAGGAACAGTTGAATCAAATTTGGCATACGTCGAATTTGTTTCAAATCGCGGCACAAGAGCGGGTCGCCGAGCGACTGACGGAAGACAGTCATCTCAGTCATGCTTTTTTTTGTAACAGTGGTGCGGAAGCAAACGAGGCGGCGTACAAACTCGTTCGAAAATGGACAGGGAAAACGGAAGTCGTCACGTTTAAACAGTCCTTCCACGGGCGAACTTTTGCGATGATGGGCGCAACAGGACAGGAGAAAATCAAAGCGGGATACGGGGAGATGGTGAATGGCTTCAAACATCTACCGTTTAACGAGATGGAGAGCCTATCAGCGATTACGGAGCAAACTGCTGCCGTATGGCTCGAAATCATTCAAGGAGAGGGCGGAGTCGTCGTCGCCGACGATGCGTGGCTAGAAGCGTTGATGAAGAAGGCGCAACAATACGATGTCAAAATCATCGTCGACGAAGTACAGACCGGCATCGGTCGGACGGGATCTCGTTTTGCATTTGAACAGACACCCCTCGTACCGGATATCATCACCCTCGCGAAAGGGCTTGGGAGTGGACTCGCGGTTGGTGCGTTACTCGCGACGGAGGAGGCGGCGGAAGTATTCACACCTGGATCGCATGGTTCGACCTTTGGTGGAAATCCACTCGCGATGACAGCTGCGGAAGCCACACTTGACCTCTTGTTAAGTGACACTGTCATGGCAGACGTTCAAGGAAAAGGCGAATATTTACGTCAACAACTAGAAAATAAATTACCCAAGTCGATCGTGAGTTCTATTCGTGGACGTGGCTTGATGATTGGTATCGAGTGCACGATGCCTGTTGCACCGCTGATTGACGCTTTGCGTGAGAATGGTCTTCTCGTCGTCTCGGCTGGTCCTCATGTCATGCGCTTATTGCCATCGTTGTTCGTGACGGAACAGGAACTCATGCACGCCATCGAAAAAATACAACTCGTTTGTCAACAGGAGGTCATCGTATGAAACAATCCGGAAAACTAATGCTGGCGGACGGAACGACGTTTACCGGTTCGTGGCAAGGAACAGCTCCAGTCAAAGGCGAAGTCGTCTTTTTCACTGGAATGACAGGATATCAGGAAGTCTTGACGGATCCGTCTTATCAAGGACAAATTCTTGTCTTCACATACCCGTTGATCGGTCAATACGGTATTCAAGCGGAAGCGTCAGAAAGCAACCAGATTCAAGTCGCTGGTGTCATCGTTCAAACTTTGGCTGAGGACGGGGAAGGAACATCGCTCGCGAGTTGGTTGGGTGAAGCAAATGTGCCGATTTTGTCGGGAGTCGATACGCGTTCTCTTGTGCATCTATTACGGACGGAAGGCGATCAATTCGGTGACATGATGCAAGTGGATATGACTGTCACTGCGTCAATCGACACAGCATACATCGCTTCTGTATCAACGACTTCAAACATCGAATACGTACCGGAAGTCGAACAGGGGCACATCGTCTGTATCGATTACGGTGTGAAACAATCGATGATCGATGCTTTGCTTGAACGCCATATGCGTGTAACGGTCGTGCCATATAATACGACACCGGAACGGATTCAAGCGCTGGCTCCAGATGGTCTGCTGTTTTCCAATGGACCTGGTGATCCAACACAATTAGACCCGTTCCTTTCAGGAATCCGTGAACTGGCGACGAGCTATCCGACACTTGGTATTTGTATGGGACATCAGGTTCTCGCTCATGCCTTCGGCTGTACCTTATTAAAACAACATCACGGACACCGAGGAGCGAATCATCCTGTACGTCATCTAGCATCCGGACAAGTGTTCATGACGTCTCAAAATCATGGTTATGCCGTTGATGTAAAAAGTATCGAAGCGTCTGAGATGGAACTTGCGTACGAACACATCAATGATGGATCCGTTGAAGGATTGATTCATCCGGTACTACCGATCATGACAGTCCAATTTCACCCAGAAGCGAGTCCAGGACCGACAGAGGCGATGGTCGTCTTCGATCAATTCGTAAATAGCGTATTACATCAGGAGGTAGCATATGTGGGATAAACAGAAAGTACTCGTCATCGGTTCGGGTCCGATCGTCATCGGGCAAGCAGCAGAATTTGATTATTCCGGCACACAAGCCTGTCAGGCGCTTCGAGAAGCGGGATGCGAGGTCATCTTAATGAATTCGAATCCGGCTACTATCATGACGGATCCGAGCACGGCAGATCATGTCTATATTGAGGCGATGACTCTTGAAAAAGCAACGGCCATCATCGAACAAGATCGACCATCCCATCTCCTAGCGACGGTCGGTGGTCAAACGGCACTCAATCTTGCGATGTCACTCGAAGAAGCAGGCGTACTTGAACAATACGGTGTCGAACTTCTAGGGACTTCGCTTGAGACGATCCGAGACGGGGAAGATCGTGAACGATTCAAGCAAAAGATGATCGAACTCGCGCAACCGCTCCCGGAAAGTCAAACGATCGAGTCGTTAGCAGAGCTTGAGGAATTCATGGCAGTACACGGAGTACCACTCGTCATCCGACCAGCCTTTACGCTCGGTGGAACGGGCGGCGGAATCGCAGTGACGAAGGACGAGGCACGTCTGTTAGCGCAGAACGGCTTACAAGCGAGTCCGATTTCACAGTGTTTGGTTGAAGTGAGTATCGCTGGCTATAAAGAAGTCGAATATGAAGTCATGCGTGACAGCGCAGATACGACGATCATCGTCTGTAACATGGAAAACATCGATCCTGTCGGTGTCCATACCGGGGACTCGGTCGTCTTTGCACCGATTCAATCGATTTCGGATCGAATGAATCAGCAATTGCGGACGGAAGCACGTAAAATCGTGTCGCACCTCGGTGTCATCGGTGGATGCAACATTCAATTCGCGATCCATCCGACGGAAGAACGCTATTTCGTCATTGAAGTCAATCCGCGTGTCAGTCGTTCTTCGGCGCTTGCTTCCAAGGCGACGGGATATCCGATCGCGAAATTAGCGACACGTCTTGCGCTCGGTGAGAGACTCGACGATTGCATCAATCCTGTCACGAAGGAGACGATGGCGAGTTTTGAACCGACGATGGATTATATCACGGCAAAAGTGCCGTGTTTCCCGTTCGATCTATTTACCGGCAGTAACCGGACGCTTGGAACACAAATGAAGGCGACGGGTGAGAGCATGGCGATGGGGAAGACACTAGAAGAAGCGTTACAAAAGGCGTGGCGCGGTGCAGGAGTCGAGCAATCGCCTCTTTATCCGACATGGATGAAAACAGCGGAGGCTGACGTATTGTGGAAAGAAATAAAGGCTCCGACGGACCGTCGCTTGCTCGCGATGTTAGCACTACTGGATCGTCAGGAGACGACCGTCGAAGAACTCGTTGAACAGACGAAAGTACAAGCTTTATTCGTCAAAGTGCTTCAACGCCTCGTCGATCAGCAAATAAAAATTAAAACGACAGACATCTCTTCTATCAAAACTGCGAAGCTGATGGGCTTTACGGACGAACAGATTGCCTTTCTGATGGGTGTCAATGCCGTAGACATCGAGAAGTTACGTAAAGAGCAAGGCATCCTTCCTGTCTATCACATGATTGATACATGTGCGGGAGAGTTCAAGAGTACGACTCCTTATTTCTACGGAAACTGGAGTGGTCAAACGGAAGTCACAGCATCGACGAAAAAGAAAGTTGCTGTCATCGGTGCGGGACCCATTCGGATCGGTCAAGGAATCGAATTTGATTATTGTTCCGTTCACGCGGTACGTGCATTACAAGCATCCGGTTATGAAACAATCATGATCAACAATAACCCGGAGACCGTCTCGACCGACTTCGAAGTCGCAGATCGCCTGTATGTCGAGCCATTGACACTTGAAGACGTCATACATGTGCTAGAAGCAGAGGATTGCCAAGACGTCCTAGTCCAGTTCGGAGGACAAACGGGGATTGCGCTGGCGTCTGGTTTGGAGAACGCCGGTTATCATCTTCTCGGAACGACGGCAGATGTCATCGATCAAATGGAAGACCGTGAGCGGTTCTATCAATTTTTAGATGATATCGGTATCGATCGTATTCCAGGACAAGAAGTGGCGACGCACGAACAAATGACAGAAGTTGCAACAACGATCGGTTATCCGGTCATGATTCGCCCTTCCTATGTCATCGGAGGTAAGGGAATGCATATCATCCACGATCAAGAGCAATTAGAGACGATTGTTTCCGAATTATCATTCCCTGTCCTCGTGGATGCCTACCTCCAAGGAAAGGAAATTGAAGTCGACTGTATTACGGACGGCACAACGACGTACGTTCCGATTTTGATGGAGCAATTGGAACGGGCAGGAGTTCACTCTGGAGATTCGACGATGATTCTGCCACCTGTATCGCTCAGCGCTACCGTTCAGAGCGAAATCGAGCGAATGGCACAGATGATCGGGCAACAAATGGATTATAAAGGAGCGTACAATATCCAATTCGTCTTGCATGACGATCAAGTCTACGTGCTAGAAATCAATCCACGTGCCTCCCGCACGTTACCAATCGTCGCCAAAGTAACGGGGCAACCGATCTTACAGTGGGCAGTCCAAGCTGCGGTCGGTCAAGCGGTCACGCTTCCGGCAGAACAGTTGAAACTTGATTTCCATGCTGTTAAGACTCCTGTTTTTTCAACGCTGAAACTACAAGGCGTCGATCCGAAAACAGGTCCCGTCATGCGTTCGACAGGTGAAACGCTGCAATGGACGACAGACGGACTGGCGCTGGAACGTTTTATCTTTGACGAAACGACGAAACGGCATTTGACGACAAGAGACGTTATCGTGTCAGGAGCAGACACAGAGGCTTTCGGAACGGGTGTAGCGTTGGATGAAACGATTGACTGGGCACAATGTGCGATTTTCTATTCACACGTGACAGAAGAAAAAGCGAGTCGCGAAGCAGCGCTTGCTGCCGGGGTACAAGTCCTGACAGAACCTGAACTAGCGCATTATCATCTACAAGCGACAGAAAAGTCCTCTTATGCTGTGAAGCCACTTCATACATGGACAGAGCCGATCAAGGAGGAAGTAAAATGAAGACGGTACAACAACTAAAACATTTCTTGACGATGGCGGAACTGACGCCGGAAGCATTGACGGAGCTATTGGCACTCGCGAAAGATATCAAACATCAACCAAGCGTCTATCAAAACGCATTAAGTCATAAAAAAATTGCTTTATTGTTTGAAAAGGCATCGACACGGACACGTCTATCATTTGAGGTGGGTGTCGTCGAGCTCGGTGGGCATCCAATCGTACTGAGTGGAGCAGATATGCAAATCGGGCGGGGGGAGCCGCTCTCAGATACGATTCAAGTCATGAGCCGTTACGTCGATGCCCTCATGATCCGGACGTTCGGTCATGAGATCGTCGACACGCTGGCGACACACGGTACGATTCCAATCATCAATGGATTGACGGATCTACACCATCCGTGCCAAGTCCTTGCTGACTTGCTAACGATCGAAGAGACATTTGGAACACGGTCTGGTAAGATTTTGACATATATCGGGGACGGAAATAATATGGCGCATTCGCTGATGATTGGTGGAGCGCTCAGTGGAATGGAAGTCCGCATCTGTGCGCCGGCGGCGTATGCTCCTGATCCACAAGTCGTTCATGAAGCACAAATCATCGCCAAGGAAACGGGTGGAAACATCATCGTCATGACGGATCCCGAGGAAGCGGCGCGTGGTGCGGACGTCGTGTATACGGATGTCTTCGCAAGTATGGGACAAGAAGAAGAGGCGACGATGCGTCTGCAAGCATTTGAAGGATATCAGGTCAATGCCGATATCATGAATCAAGCAAATGATAAAGCCATTTTCTTGCATTGCCTTCCGGTGCATCGGGGAGAGGAAGTCACGGCAGACGTCATCGACGGCAAGCAATCTGTCATCTTCGATCAAGCCGAGAATCGCCTCCACGCACAAAAAGCGTTGCTCGTCACATTGCTTGGATAATCATAAAGACTCAGTCGCCTCTTGGGCGACTGAGTCTTTTATTTAATCATAATGGCGTCGAGCTAATCGTTCCTCTTGTTCTTTTTTAACTTGCCGCTTATTTTTTTCGTGCAGACGTTTCATGAATGGCGTCGTTTGCCAAGATGGTGCCCAGTCGGATTCTTTTCCGGCACGGAGTGCGAGGATGTAATCATAGCTCTGATGAAGTCGTTCAATCATCTCCGTTCGGACATCACAAATGTGACCGTGTCCGGGTATCAACAGTTTGACTTCATATTCGTAAATGAATGACTCGAGTAGCTCGAGCGTTGTTAAATACTCAGAGGAATCGTGTTCAATCAAGGGGATTTCAACATCGGAAGCATAGTCGCCACAGACTAACAAGTGGAGTGGCATGACGATGAAGGAAAGATGGGTCGATTCATGACCCGGTGTCAAAAAGAAGATCAGCTTCGTCTGACCAATCGTCAAAATCGTTTCAGACTCATGGATGACATGCGTCACATCTGGAAATAACACGGGGGAGTCGATGTAAAATTCATCGTTAAAGTCTTGAACGGCTTGTAGCGCTTCCTGTCGGTCGACATCGATGAACGGTTTTGAAGCGATGACGATGGCATCCGTAAAGGCGTAGGCACCAAGAATATGATCGAAATGAGCGTGCGTATAGACAACGTATAACGGTCGTTCGCGACGCACGATTTCGACGTCTCGACGAATCGTTGCAATCTCATCGGGAAGCCAACCAGGATCGACGACAATCAGACAATCAGGCGTCTCGATCAATGTTGAGGTCGTTTTCATGAGTGTACTTTGATAAATCGTCACGCCAGGCATTTTCATCTGAATCATACGAATCCTCCTTTACGAATCTCTATCTATATCGTTGTATACCCAGAAATTCGTTGGAATCATCAGCAGAAAAAATAAAAAAAGACGACTCGCACGTCGCGAGTCGCCTGCCCTCTAGAGGGAAATGGTCCTAGACCTATGTTATGTCATAATTGGAGCGGGTGAAGAGAATCGAACTCTCGTCATCAGCTTGGAAGGCTGAGGTTTTACCATTAAACTACACCCGCACATTGGCTACATGAAATATAGTAGCATAGCAAAGAGAGCATTTCCATAACTTTTATGAAAAAAGGCAATTTCTTTTAAGATTCAGTGTACAATAATACTAGTTAATCGTTTACAATGGTAATCTTGATTTGTAATATGGGTAAAGTTGGGTAGAGGAGAGAGTGTCTGGTGAATGAAGTGCGAGTTTGGAGCGAACAGCCGATGGGAAAAGGGTGGAAGGCGATCTGTCACCACCAATTCGATCGTCATCGCTTATTGATAGGAGAGTGGTTCCATAACGTAGGTGTACTTGCTTTTTCCATCAATCAAGATGCGGATTTGCTACCGGATGTCCTTCCAAACACATTCGATCTGCCGCTCGTCTCGGAACGTGTGCAGCGCATGATTGCGGCATACGCGCCTTTTTCTGTACAATGTCTCAAGGTACATCTTGAGACGAAGGACGGAGTGGTTCCGTACTATCTTCTCAATCTCTTATCTGTCAGTCGGATCGAACATCTACATACGACGGATGTATTCCGTCCGATCCCGAGACGACGCGTCTATTTTTTGACAGAACGACGAATCAGCGATTCGATTTGTCCGCACCATTTGATGCGGGATGAACGCACACATCGCATGTTCGTCTCTGCTCAACTCGCTCGACAATTCGAGCGTATGGCTGTGACGGGTATCCGCTTTGAAGAGATACAACGAATGGAGGAATTCAAATGAAACAGTACACAGTCGATCATTGGATCACGCTAGAATATCCAAAGGTATTTGAATATCAAGAAGAAGAAACATATGTCAGTTTTTATTCGACGGATGAAAATGCAATGGGTACGCTCCAATTATCCATCTACGAGTCCGATTCAGAAGAACTGACACCGTATGAGGCGGCGGAACAAGAAATCAACTTGTTGGTAGAAGAGTTCGGCATCGAACTGACAGGAGCACTTGAAGTCCGTCGTAATTCAACAAAAGAAGCGTTGCTTGCGGTAGACGGGAAAGAAGAAGATATCTTCTTACGGATCTACGCGTATTCAGACGGGGAACGGTTAGTCTTGTTGACGTACTCTGCAGAACGCGAGACGCTTGAAATCGAGGAAATCGAAGCGATGATTTCTTCACTGACTTGGATTCAATGAAGGATACGATAGAAGTGCAAAAGGCAGCGGATCGCAAGGATCCGCTGCCTTTTTTATATCGATCGGTGTGGCTTAAGAAGAACGGGAAGATGACTGTTTAGCTGCTGGATTGACTTGTTTATTCAACCAGCTCGCGATATCTGCGAAAACGCGGATACGTTCGAACTCATGGAAGAGCTCGTGACGTAACCCTCGATAAATCGTCAGCTGTACGGCATCGACACGGACGCGATTATACATATCAAACAAATGATGAATACCCTTTCCATCGAACGCGACCGCGTCATCCCCACCAGCAAGCAATAAGAGGGGTAAATGACGTGGATGCTGATAGATGGAAGCAAGTGCGTTGACGAGTTTCGTTGCATGCAAGAGTTCGTGGAAGAACCCTAATGTGACCGTTTGACCGGACAATGGATCTGCATCATAGCGCATGACGGATTGTGGATCCGAAGAGAGCCAAGCATTTTTAGAAAGCGCTGGGAAGAAGCGTAAGTTATACCGTCCGAACACGAGTTGTCCAAAACGTTCAGCGGGGTGTGTCGCTGACAGCTGATGGATTTGACGTTCGACGAGTTTTTGACTGACATTACCGAGTAAACCTGTACTAGTTGGGGGTCCACTCGCGATGATTCCGGCTACTGTATGGCCGAGTGTTTGACCGATCCGGCGAGCGATCAACGAACCAAAACTATGACCGAAAATGAAAACAGGTAACGTCGGATAACGCTCTTTGATGTCAGTGACGAGTTCTTCTGCATCCTGCATCAATTGTTTAAAACCCTGATTCGGCTCGAGGTGTCCGAGCGTTCCGAGTTGTGCTGCTCGGGTTCCGAAACAGCGTAAGTCTGCGATGATCGTGTGGTAATGATGCGCATAGAGGAATTCTGCGAATTCCTCATACCGTGCGCCATGCTCCATCATCCCGTGAAAGACGATCACGACTCCTTTAGGATCATGGGCTTCGAGGCTATGCAATGTCGTAGTATAGCCGTCAGAGGCTATCCAATGTGAATGATCAATCGTCATGTAACTCATCCTCTCATCAAGAAAGTCCGAATACCTGTCCGTCTTCCGAAACGCCCATATGGAAGGCGGCAGGAACTGCGGGTAATCCTGGCATCGTTAATACATTCCCAGTCAATGCAACGATGAACCCTGCACCAACCGATGGTCGGATTTCGCGGACCGTGATCGTGAAGTCTTCGACACGACCATAACGAGCAGGGTCATCGGTTAAAGAAAATGGTGTTTTTGCCATACAAATCGGTAACTCATTCAATCCCATCTCCGTACACCGTTCGAGTTCGCGAAGCGCTTTGGCTTCAAAATGAACGTCGGCTGCACCGTAGACACGCTTTGCGATACGCTCGATCTTTTGACGAAGCGGTAAGACGTCAGGATACAGTGGGCGGAACTGGCTCGGTTCCTCAAGAGCTTGCATGACTTCCGTGACGAGTGCTTCGCCGCCAGCCCCCCCTTTACTGAAGACCTCACTTTCCGCGACACGAATATTACGATCCTGACACCATTCTAGGATCATGTTCCGTTCTGCTTCCGTGTCAGTGAAGAAACGATTCAAGGCAACGACGGCAGGGACGCCGAACAGACTCATCGTCTCGACGTGTTTTTCAAGTAACGCAAGACCATCTGTTAAGGCAGCGAGATTTTCTTCGCTGAGTTGCGTTTTGTCGACACCACCATGCATCTTCAAGGCACGAACCGTAGCGACGATGACGACGGCATCCGGGTGGAGTCCGCCAATCCGTGATTTGATGTTGAAGAACTTTTCGGCACCTAAATCAGCTCCGAATCCTGCTTCTGTGACAACGTAATCACTTAGCTTCAGTGCAGTTTGCGTTGCAATCAAAGAGTTACAACCATGTGCGATGTTCGCGAACGGTCCACCGTGAATCAGTGCCGGTGTTCCTTCGACGGTTTGAACGAGGTTCGGACGAAACGCATCTTTTAGAAGCAACGTCGCAGCTCCTGACGCCTGAATATCTTTGACCGTAACCGGCTGTTGATCGTACGTATACGCGACGACGATGCGGCTCAAGCGTCGTTCGAGATCCGTGATAGAGTCTGCTAGACAGAGGACCGCCATGATCTCGGAAGCGACCGTGATATCGAACCCATCTTGACGCGGTACGCCATGAGCAGGACCACCGAGACCAATCGTGACTTGGCGCAAGGCACGGTCATTCAAATCAAGAACGCGTTTCCAGACGATACGACGCGGATCGATGCCAAGGATATTACCTTGATGCAGGTGATTGTCGAGCAAGGCACTGATTGTATTATGAGCAGATGTGATCGCATGCATATCGCCTGTGAAATGCAGATTGATCTCTTCCATCGGTAGGACTTGGCTATAGCCACCACCACACGCGCCACCTTTTAAGCCCATCGTTGGACCGAGTGAGGGTTCCCGTAAACAAATCATCGTCTTATGTTTTGCCCGATGCAACGCTTGTCCGAGTCCGACAGTGACGGTTGATTTTCCTTCACCGGCGGCTGTCGGATTGATGGCAGTGACAAGAATCAGTTTACCGTCAGATTTCGTTGCCAATCGGTTCAACAGTCCGTCTGTCAACTTCGCTTTATACTTTCCGTACGTATCAAAATCCTCTTCTTGCAAACCAATCCGGTCCGCAATTTCTCGAATCGGGCGTAAGACGGTTTGTTGTGCGATTTCTAAGTCCGAACGAATGGTCTTTTCCATGGTATCGACTCCCTCTTTGATTGGATCTCTCTTTTTTCTAATAGTAGCCTATCTAGTGCGAGTGCGCCAAAAGAAAACGTTCAATATTTTCCACCCAATGGGTCAAATGGTGACGTGTTCAAGTGTTAGAGAAAGACGTACTGTAGAGTGGAGGAGGGATGAAACAATGACATCTGGACAAAAGAAGTGGAAACGCGGTCTTGATTTTTGGCTCTTCGTCGGACCGGTCTTTCTTGTATTCGCAGTGATCGTGCTTGTACCGTTTTTCAATGGCGTCATGTATTCGTTCACGGACTGGAACGGTGTGACCGGAGAATTAAATTGGATCGGCTTTGATAACTATGTCCGTCTCTTTACGAGTGACGAGCAGTTCCAGCAGTCATTTTGGTTGACGACGAAATATACGGTCGTCGCCGTCATCTTAACGAATGTCGTCGGTTTCATCTTGGCGTTCTTATTGACACAAAATATTCGCACACGTAATTTCTTACGAACGATTTTCTTCATGCCGAACTTAATCGGTGGATTGATCCTCGGGTTCGTTTGGCAGTTCATCTATGTCAAAGGCTTCGCATCGATCGGTGAATTGACAGGATGGAGTATATTTGAACTTCCATGGTTAGGAGATGCCCGGACAGGATTCTGGGGTATCGTCATCGTTTCGATTTGGCAAGGTGGCGGTTACATCATGGTCATCTATATCGCGGCTCTACAAAACGTGCCACAAGAGCTGATTGAAGCAGCAAAAATCGATGGTGCCAATCGTCTATCGACGTTACGGAACATTACGTTGCCGCTGATCATGCCGTCGGTCACGATTTGTCTGTTCTTGACGATTTCGTGGTCCTTCAAGTTATTCGATACGAACTTATCCCTAACGAATGGTGGACCATTCAAATCGACCGAAATGCTTGCTTTAAACATTTACAAAGAATCGTTTACGAATAATAATCTTGGACTCGGATCAGCGAAGGCAATCATCTTCTTCGTTGTTGTTGCAGCGATTACAGTCACTCAAGTGTATCTGACGAAAAAACGGGAGGTGGAAGCATGAGTACAGCACAACCATTACCCACTCCGCAAGAGGAGAAACCGAAGCGCTCTAAAAAGACGAGAGGTCGTTATTCACTCCGTCTTGGAACGGTCGAACTGGCAGCCTTATTGATGGGGCTACTGTACATGATCCCGTTTTATTACGTTGTCTCGAATTCTTTCAAGACGCAGGGCGATATCTTTACGAACACAACGGGTCTACCAAAGGAATGGATGACGTCCAACTATTCAGAAGCATGGGAAGCCATGAACTTCGGAAAAGTCTTTTTAAACTCCGTCATCATTACAGTCGGCGCTAACGCGGTCATCATCATCTTTTGTTCGATGGCGGCCTGGAAACTCGTCCGGACGAAAACACGCTTGTCGACGATCATCTTTTTCTTATTCGTTGCGGCGATGATCATTCCATTCCAATCGATCATGATTCCCTTATCGAAACTGTCTGGTGATCTCGGATTGCAGAACAGTTATTGGGGATTGATTCTGATGTATCTTGGCTTCGGGTCAGGATTATCGATTTTCTTATACCATGGATTTATGAAGTCGATTCCAGAAGAAATCGAGGAGGCGGCCATCATTGATGGTTGTTCACAATGGGGTGTGTTCTGGCGCATCGTGTTCCCATTACTCAAGCCCATCACGGTGACGATCATCATCTTGAACACGCTTTGGATTTGGAACGATTTCCTACTGCCATCGCTCATGTTACGAGACGTCGATTTACGAACGATTCCACTCGCGACGTTCTATTTCTTCGGTCAGTATACGAAGCAGTGGGACTTAGCACTTGCCGGACTCGTCCTCGGGATCATTCCGTTATTGTTGTTCTTCTTTGCCTTGCAAAAACAGATCATTCAAGGAATTACGAGTGGATCGATCAAATAATTTTTGTAAGCGCGTTCTCGCTTCTGCGAGAACGCTTTTTTCATGATTCACACGTCAGATTAATCTGACAACTTTTATTTTTTTTGAAAAAAAGTCTTTTCAAACACTTGCGACCTGTTGTACGATGTTCTCAATTCAATTGTAACAACGACGTTGAAGGGAAGAGTAACACCTTGTACGACCGTATAGCGAGCTGGGGATGGTGAGAGCCCAGTCGGAAGCAAGATGCGAAGAACCTCCCGGAGTCGCTACCCGAACCCGAATGTCAGTAGGCGTAGCCGGAGTTGCCTGTCCGTTATCATAAGGCCGAAGATGAAGTGATTCGTCTTTTGAGTGAGCAACATCGTTGCTAACATGGGTGGTACCGCGGAACCGAGTCTTTCGTCCCATATTCTTGGGAAAGAAGGGCTCTTTTTTATGGCTTCTTTTTCAAAACACAATTGAGGAGGAACACCACCATGACAACACTCGTATCGATGAAACACACACAGGAAGCTATCACACTCGTAAAGAAACGCTTTGAAGAACGCTTTTCGACGACACTCGGATTGACACGTGTCGAAGCACCATTGTTCGTAGAAAGCACACTCGGTGTCAACGATCATCTCAACGGCGTAGAGCGCATCATTCGCTTCGATGCCTTGGATCACACAGCAGACCTCGAAATCGTACAATCTCTTGCAAAATGGAAGCGTCAAGCGCTTCATACGTATGGATTTGAAGCAGGAGAAGGCTTATACACGTTGATGCATGCGATTCGTCGCGATGAGATGCTGGATGCGACACACTCCATTCACGTCGATCAGTGGGATTGGGAACGTATCATTACGAAAGAACAACGGACGAGTGCTTATTTACAAGAAACGGTACAAGCGATCTATGCAACGATTCGTCAAGTTGAGCAAGAAGTGGAAGCGGAGTACGGCATTTCAGCAATCTTACCGGAAACGATTCATTTCATGACGACACAAGAGCTAGAGGATGCGTATCCGACACTTTCGACGAAAGAACGTGAAACTGAAGTCACAAAAGCATATGGTGCAGTTTTCCTCATGCAAATCGGTGGCGCATTGGCTTCAGGTGAGAAGCATGATGGTCGAGCGGCTGACTACGATGACTGGACACTCAACGGTGACATTTTAGTACACCACCCAGAAATCGGAGCATTCGAATTGTCTTCAATGGGAATTCGCGTTGACCGTGAAGCGCTTTTAAAACAGACGGCGATTGCTCAAGAAGAGGATAAATTGGCGTTCCCGTTCCATCAAGGTGTGCTCGAAGAGCGTCTACCGTTAACGATGGGTGGAGGAATCGGTCAATCCCGTATGGCGATGTTCTTATTGAAGAAACGTCACATCGGTGAAGTCCAGGCTTCTGTCTGGTCGGAAGAGACGCGTAAAAGTCTTCAAGCGGAAGGCGTCCACTTGCTCTGACATATATATAGTAAGAAAGCGTCAAAATAGGATGTTTATAAAGCAAAGGGCATGCTCCGATTCGGAAGCGTGCTCTTTTTTTAGGTTCGTAAGACCTCAGGCGGAGGAAAGACGTGTCGATTCCTGGTAGAATGGGGATAACAATAAATAAGAAAGAGGTGAAGACATGTCTTCTTTATTGATCGTAGGATTACTCATCCCTGTATTATTCCTTGTATTCCTTTGGTTCAACATTAAAGGATTACGGACGATGTGGCGGGATTATAAACGGACAGGCTCAATCGTTGCTCTCGGTTTCTTCATTGTCGGGATTATCGGAATTTTCACAGGTGTTTGGACGACATTAGTCGTCATCATTTATTATCTCCTCCGTCCAGCGAGAGGATGAACGGAGGGTTATTCGTATGTTGGAATGGTTGTTTTCAGCCGGAGAATCCAATCTCTGGCTGTTTTTAGGAATTATGATTGTTGGTCTTGGAACGGAATTGATTCCGGCAGAAGTGGGCTTACCGTTGCTCGGTCTATATGTGTCGAACGGAACGGTCAGTTGGACAGCTGCTGTTCTGGTCGGTTTTTTAGGAAGTCTGATGGGGGCGACGGTCTTTTATCTTCTAGGTCGTTATGCAGGTCGTCCGATACTTATCCGGTACGGCAAATGGTTACTGATTAAAGAAAAAGAAATTGAGCAAGGGGAGCGCATCGTCGGGAAATACGGAACATGGTCTGCTTTGTTCGGACGTTTTTTCCCAGTCGTGCGCTCGGTCGTCTCGATTCCGTGTGGTTTGTTTGGTCTTTCGTTCAAACGCTATTTACTCGCTTCAAGTATTGGACTTTTTCCAGTTTCCTTCTTTTACATCTGGGTCGGTGAACGATTCGGAGTAGAACGTGCTGAATCCATGCTAAAAGGGTTAGAACAAGAGTTATGGTGGATCTTAGGTGGAATCGTCGTGATTCTTGGTGGATACGTTCTCTACCGTCGTGCCAAAGCGAAACGTAAGGAACAGAAGCAAGACGCACAAACGAAACAATCAGATTCATGAATATGTAAAAAACAACGCAGTGGATCTTCAGGATCCACTGCGTTGTTTCATGAACAGATCAAGCGGGAGGAAACAAGAATCGTTTCAGTGTCTTGATCCGATGTTTTGGCGTTAGCAATAACAGTTGATCATTGCCTTCTAGGGCAGTGTCTCCGCGTGGAGTAATGATTTGATCATCACGGATGATAGCTGTGATCAAAAATTCCTGAGGCAAATCAATCTCTGAGATCGTCATTCCAATGAATGGATGGGACATCGGTAACGTCAATTCAATGATTTCCGCATTCGGTTTACCGATTGACATGAATTCAATGACGGTATGGATAGCAGAAGTCTGTGTTTCGTTCAGTCGTAACCGCTCGGAAAGGAACGTCAACATACTCCCTTGAATTAACGTTGATAATAAGACTGTGAAAAACACGATATTGAAGATCATCGATGCATTTTCGATATCGGCAACGAGAGGGTATGTCGCGAGAATGATTGGTACCGCTCCTTTTAGACCAGCAAAGGAAATGAAGACCTTCTCTTGCCACGAATAACGAAACGGAAGGAGACTCACCCAGACTGACAAAGGACGAGCGATGAAAATTAAGATCAGTGCCAGCGCAATGGAAGACAGGATGACCTGGACATCGAGCAATTGTTTCGGAAAGACGAGCAGACCGAGCACGATGAACATTCCGATTTGGGCAAGGTGCGCCATACTCATCGTAAAACGGACGAGTGTCTGTCGGTAGACGAGTTCATGATTACTGATGTAGATCGCTGTGACATATACTGCTAAAAATCCACTGGCGTGGAACGTATCAGCTAAACCGAAAGACAAGAAAGCAAACGACATGAGCATGATTGGATAAAAGCTAGAAGAGGACAAATCGATCCGATTGATCAAGGTCGAAGCTGCCCATCCAATCAACAAACCAATCAGAAGTCCCATCGCCATTTCCCAAACGAGTGATCCAAGTCCCGATAAGAGCGATGCTTCTTCAGGGTTTGTCACGAATTCAAGAAACAAGACAGTCAAAAAGACGGCCATCGGGTCATTCGTACCAGACTCGACTTCGAGTGTTGATCCGACTTTCCGTCGAATCGGCTGACCACTCAAGACAGAAAAGATGGCAGCGGCATCCGTCGAACCAACGATTGCGCCGAGTAAAAAAGCATTCGCCCAACTAAAGCCCAGAATATAATGGGAAGCAACGGCAACGATGGATGTAGCGATGAAGACTCCGAACGTCGCAAGCGAGAGGGAAGGGGCCAATTCATGACGCACTTCCTTCCAAACCGTTTGCAGACCACCTTCGAATAAGATGATGATGAGGGCAACGGTTCCGAGAAGCTGAGCCAGTTCTGCATCGTCAAAACGAATGAACCCCGTAATGTCGCTTCCGGCAATCATACCAAGAGCGATAAAAATCAGTAGAGCAGGAATATTCAGACGGCTTGATAACTTCGTCGTCCAGACGGCGGCAAACAGCAATATACCAATCAATAAAATCGTGAGTTGCAAGGACATGGCATCAAACTCCTATTCATAAAAGAATCTCTAGTTTCATGATACAACAATTCCGATAAAAAGACTCGGATAACGATTGTTCAATATTTTCCACCACACCGGACAACTTTCTCTCTCTTCATTGCAAGCGTTTTCATTTATTGTGAAGATGTAGCACGAAATGAAACGAAATCAGGGAGGGAATCCGAATGCGTAAAAGAAGATGGGCAGCATTACCTGTCGTCACGACGGCGATGGTCGTCGCTTTGGCAGCATGTGGTGGCGGTACATTGAATAGCGATGACTCGAAAGATAGTGGTTCAAAAGACGGTAAGACGCTCAACGTATTCCAATTCAAGGCTGAAATCGCAAAAGACATGGAAAAGATGGCAAAAGCGTATGAAAAAGAAACCGGGACGAAAGTCGTCGTGCAAACAGTCGGTGGTGGATCGGACTATGGCGCGGCTCTGAAATCACAGTTCGCTTCAGGTAATGAGCCGGATGTCTTTAACAACGGTGGCTTTACGGAAGCAAAAACATGGCAGGATAAGTTAGAAGATTTGTCAGATGAAAAGTGGGTCGGTGATCTAACGGACCTATCAAAAGAACCAATGACGATTGATGGTAAATTGTATGGTATGCCAATGAACCTTGAGGGGTATGGCTTTATCTACAATAAAGATATCTTCAAAAAAGCCGGTATCACGGAACTTCCGAAAACATTAACTGAATTGACGGAAGCTTCTAAGAAGCTGAAAGCAGACGGAGTGACGCCATTCTCGATTGGATACGGCGAGTGGTGGATTCTCGGTAATCACCTTTTGAACATTCCGGTCGCACAGCAGGATGATCCAGATCAGTTCATCGCAGACTTGAATTCTGGAAAAGGAAAGTTCGAAGATAACAAACAGTTCAAGGATTTCATGAATCTATTTGATTTAACGATTGAGTACGGTAATAAAAATCCGTTAACGACGGATTACAACACACAAGTCTCTCAATTTGCTGAAGGTAAGACAGCAATGCTTCAACAAGGGAACTGGGCACAACAATTGATTACGGACGTCAATCCGGACATCAACATGGGCTTCATCCCGATGCCGATCAATGATGATAAAGAAAAAATGGATCGTCTTCCTGTCGGCGTACCAAACAACTGGGTCGTCAACAAGAACTCGAAGAACAAAGCAGAAGCTAAAAAATTCCTCGAGTGGATGGCGATGTCTGATACAGGAAAAGACTACATGGTCAATAAATTCAAGTTCATCCCTGCCTTCAAATCAATCGAAGCGAAGGATTTAGGACCGCTTGCAGATGATATTCAAGCGTACTCGAAAGACGGAAAAACAATCTCATGGAACTGGTTCAAGTATCCGGATGGTGCTGTAAACGAGTTCGGAGCGATCATGCAAGCGTATGTTGGTAAGCAAAAAACAGCTGACGAGATGCTGCAGGACTTCACGAAGACATGGGATAAAATGAAGAAATAAGAAGTGATTCAAAAAACATGCCTGTTCCGATTAACTGACGGAACAGGCATGTTTTTTGTTATAAGAAGAATAATTGGATGAAGAAGAGAAGCGCGAATACATAGATGAGTGGATGGACACGCTCTTTTTGGATAGCTTTCATGATCGGATAGACGATGAAACCAAATGCGATACCGGTTGCGATGCTACCGGATAATGGCATGATCAAGATGACGAGGAATGCCGTGAAAGCTTCGCTGAAATCATCCCATGGAATCTGTTTGATGTTTTGAATCATGAAGGCACCGACTAAAATCAATGCTGGCGCAGTAATCGCAGGAACGCTCGAAATCGATTGAACGAACGGTCCAAAGACGGCAGATAATGCGAATAGAATCCCGACCGTCACGGACGTAAGTCCAGTCCGTCCACCAGCAGCAACACCCGCTGCAGATTCTACGTAAGCGGTTGTGGGGCTTGTTCCGAACAATGAACCAGCGACCATCGCAGTCGAATCAGATAATAGGGCACGTTCGCTGTTTTTCAATGACCCATCTTCTTCAATCAATCCAGCCTGTTCTCCGACAGCGACCATCGTACCTGTCGTGTCAAACATCGTCACGAGAACGAAGGAGAGGACACCGCTGAACAGACCGTATTGGAACACGTCTTGAATGGCGTTGAACGGATTCGTGATGATCAATCCTTCTGGTAACGTCGGTAACGCAACGAAGGAATCCGAGAACTTCAATTCACCTGTCAAGAATGCAATCAATCCAGAGAGAATCATGGCATAAAGGATGGCTCCTGGCACCCGTTTGATTGTTAGGATCGCAGCAACTAATAAGCCGATGAGTGTGATCAATGCTTCTGGTGACGTCAAGGCGCCAATCGTGACGATTGTATCTTCACTAGCGACGAGAATTCCTGACATCTTAAGACCGAGTGAAGCAATGAAAAGACCGATTCCACCTGTGATAGCAAGCTTTAATGTCATCGGAATGATCTCAATCAGCTTCGTACGAATCGGTGAGAGTGATAACAATAAGAAAATGACACCAGCGACGAAGACGACTGAGAGTGCTGTCTGATATGGAATCTTCTCACCAACGACAAGTGTATAAGTAAAATACGCATTAAGTCCCATTCCGGGTGCGACTGCGATTGGTAGATTCGCATAAAGTCCCATCAAGAGCGTACCGATCAATGTCGCGATGATCGTCGCAGAAAAAGCTTGAGCTTGAGGAATACCGGCATCTGCTAAAATCGTCGGATTGACGAGCAGAATATATGCCATCGTAATGAACGTTACGAATCCAGCTTGGATTTCACGTTTTACGGTTGTTTGATGTGCGGCAAGTTTAAACATGGATAAAAGGACCACCTTCATAACAAATTGATTAAAAAAACGAACATTGATGATATTATAGTAAAATTCATTCGGAATCAAGTCGAAACAAAAAAGAATTTTTTATCGGAATCGCGAAAGAGAATATCAGGAAATGATGTAAGCGGATTCAAGGTTATGATACGATTGATTACAAGAAAAAGGATGGGGGCGCCTTTCATGAAAAGTATCCGGACGCGTTTGATTCGTCTCGTTGTCCTGGCAATCTTGATTCCGACAGCCCTCGCGACATCGATTTCCTATTTGTATGTGCGGCACCAAAACATTGAACAGGCAGAACGTTCTAGCCTGAATGTTTTGACACGGGGAAATACACAGGTGACCCATTACATAGAGGATATCCGCCGTCTATCGACGAGTCTGTATGCGAATCGTTCGTTGATGAACATCATGCGCGTCGGAGCAGATCAGGAACTAGACGAATCCGATGGAGTCGTTTCGCGGGCGATGTTAGGTCTGTTTTTATCACGTCAAGATATCGAGCAGTTACATTTCGTCATCTTAAATGGTTATTCGGAGTATTCGGTCTACAATATGAAAACAACGAGTCGGGGAACGTTTGATTGGATGCAAGAAACGGATTATTTTCGATTGATGAAACAAAAAAGTGGCTGGTTGATTGACGAGGCGCACACGATTGAACCCTATAATGTCCACACGATGATTCTGGATGAGAAACAAGTCGTCAGTTTTCGTTATCGCATCGATCGTGTCGAGACAGATGAGCCGCTCGGCTTCCTTTCAGTCGATATTCCAGTCCATGTGTTTGAGCAACAGTTGAAGCTGTTCGAGAATGATCCAGAAGAGTCGTTATGGTTGATGACAGAACAGCGCGTCTTAGCACAGACTGGGGCAGAGATGGAACTACCAGTCGATCAATTCACTGGGCAAAGTGGGAGTTTACGTGTTGGAAAATCGTTCATCGTCTACTCGAAGACGATGACGAACGGCGTTCCACTAACACTCGTCAAACGAATTCCATATGCATCGGTCATCCAAGGGGCGAACGAAACGGCATTGATTCTTGTTTTGATTGGTCTAGTCTCACTATTCGTCATGATCATTGCCGCAAGTCTTGTTGCCATGCAGATCACGAAACCAATCAAACAGTTGACGGCAAATGTCTGGCGAGTCGAACAAGGGGATTTATCAGCACCGTTCGTTGCGACGACGAATGATGAGATTGGATTACTCAATCGCCAGTTCCAACGCATGATTCAACGGATTGATCGTTTAATCAAACGGGAGTATCGACTGGCACTTGAAAATCGGACGAATGAGCTACGGGCATTACAATCCCAGCTCAATCCGCACTTCTTATTCAATGCCTTACAATCGATCGGAACGACGACGTTACAAGGAGACCGGAAGATTGCTTACCGCTCGATCACCGGATTATCACAAATGATGCGTTATTCGATGAATAATGAGCAGACGATCGTGACGCTAAAACAAGAAGTCGATCATCTCCAGGCGTATATTCGTTTGCAACAGCAACGTTTTCCAGAACGGTTCCGTTATATCGTTGACGTCCCGTGGCATCTCAATGACATTGAAGTGCCGAAGATGATCTTGCAACCGTTCGCTGAAAACTACTTTAAACACGGCTTTCAGCAGCAATTAGCAGCGACGGAAAACTATCTCGCCTACAAAGTACGGACGGATGGTGGACGTCTCATCATTCAAATCGAGAATAGCGGCGCCATTCTTGAAACAGGACGACTTGAAGAGATTGATCGAAAAATGCGTATGCATCGTAACCCAGAAGACCTCGAGACGAGCGGCATTGGTCTCCATAATATTTATGAACGGCTCTTGATTTTTTACGGGGAACAAGCAAATATGACGCTCTCTTCTTCAGCTGTAGAGGGAGGATTCAAAATCGTGATTCGGATTCCATATGAGAAGGGGGACTTGGCATGAACGTGTTGATCGTAGACGATGAACGACATGTACGGGAAGCGGTCAAATTGCTCGGAGAATGGGACAGTTGGCAGGTCTCACATATTTACGAGGCGGAACATGGGGAAGAAGCGAAACGATTACTGGATACTGGAACGATTGATTTAATGCTGACAGATGTCGAAATGCCAGGACTCGACGGACTAACATTACTAGAATGGACAAAAAATCATCATCCAAAGGTCGTCACGATCGTGCTGACAGGGTATGATGATTATACGTATATGCGACGTGCCATTTTGCATCAATCCTTTGATTATTTATTGAAGCCGGTTGATCCAGATGTACTCAATGATGCCTTGTCCCGCGCGATGGAATGTATCCATCCGGTAGTGGAATCAGGGGAAGCGATTGATCAAATCGCCAAATACATCGAAACGCATTATGCGGAAGAATTGACACTGCAATTCATGAGCGAACGGTTTTACTTGAGCCGAGAGTATATATCACGACGCTTCAAACAGCGTTTTTCCGTTAACTTATCTGATTACATTCAAACGATTCGCTTGAATCGGGCGAAGGAATTACTAAGTGAAACGGAAGCGCGTATTTACGAAATCGCACTTGAAGTCGGATATCAGGATGATAAGTATTTTCGGAAAGTGTTCAAAAAACAATTCGGTATGACACCGAATGAGTTTCGTGAATTGTTGTCGATTTAAACGACTATCGAGGAGGAATCGTACATGAGTGTACACATTAACGCAGCTGAAGGACAAATCGCCGAAACGGTCTTACTTCCAGGAGATCCGTTACGTGCTAAATACATCGCTGAGACATTTTTAGAGGATGTCGTTCTTTATAACGAAGTTCGAGGAATGTATGGCTTCACAGGTACTTATAAAGGGAAAAAGGTTTCGGTTCAAGGGACAGGTATGGGTGTACCATCGATGTCGATCTATGCGAACGAACTCGTTCAGTCATACGGTGCGAAAAACTTGATTCGTGTCGGAACTGCTGGTGGGATCACTCCAGACGTTAAAGTCCGTGACGTCGTCATCGCGATGAGTGCTTCGCATGACATGGCACAGAACCGTGTTCGTTTTAATGGACTAGACTACGCACCGACTGCTTCTTTTGATCTGTTGCATAAAGCGTATACAGCAGCAAAAGAACAAGGTATCGATGCAAAAGTCGGTCAAATCTTCACGACGGATCAGTTCTACCAAGATGATTTCCATCACTTCAAAAAATGGGCAGATTTCGGATGCCTCGCGATCGAGATGGAAGCAGCAGGACTCTACACTCTCGCTGCGAAACATAAAGTGAATGCATTGACGATCTTGACGATTTCAGATCACCTGTTGACAGGAGAAGAAACGACATCGGAAGAGCGCCAAACGACATTCAACGATATGATGAAAGTTGCACTTGAGACAGCGATTCAATTATAAGAAGCAAGACGGAGAAGCCTCTCCGTCTTTTTTCATATCGAAAAAGAGATATGGTAAGATGAAATCAGTGTTATAGATCAGTTAAAGGGGAGATTCTCGGATGGAAACAACGATGACAGAGACAGTGCTTTCAGAACGTCTTCAGACGCAACGCCACTTTTTCCAAACAGGTGCAACACGTAGTCTAGCTTTTCGCTTAAGTATGCTGACGTTCTTACGCCAAGCGATTGAAACGCATGAAGCTGCGATCTATGAGGCATTAAAACAAGATCTTAATAAAGGACAGCATGATGCTTTTACGACGGAAATCGGTTTCGTTTATGGAGAAATTCAACGGATGGAGCGACAACTCCGTCGACTGGCACGCCCGAAGCGTGTCGCAACACCGCTTCTGCATATCGGATCGAAAAGTGAAATCCAGTACGAACCCTATGGCAACGTTCTTGTCATCGCACCATGGAACTATCCTTTCCAGCTGGCACTTGCTCCGGTCATTGGTGCGATTGCGGCGGGGAATACGGTCGTCCTTAAACCATCCGAGCTGACACCGAATGTCTCTCGTGTATTACGAGAAGTCTTTGAAACGGCATTCCATGAACGATTCGGAATCGTTATAGAAGGAGATGCTGAAGTCAGTAGCGCCTTATTAAACGAACGTTTTGATTATATCTTCTTTACGGGTTCCACACGCGTCGGAAAAATCGTGCATCAGGCTGCGGCGAAGCATTTGACGCCGGTCACACTTGAACTGGGTGGAAAATCACCGACGATCGTTCACAAGGATGCGGATCTTCGTCTAGCGGCGAAGCGGATCGCATGGGGAAAATGGCTGAATGCCGGACAGACATGTATTGCACCGGATTACGTATTAATCCATGAAGACGTCAAAGAACGTTTCTTGCAGTTGATTGAAGAAGAAGCCTTCAAACAGTATGGGAATGGCGTCGGTGTCTTATCCTACGTCAAAATCGTATCGGACGATCATCTGAATCGTCTCAGCAGTTACTTGTCGCAAGGGACGATTGAATTCGGTGGACAAGTCGATCCGGAAACGCGCAAGATGGCGCCGACCGTCATGACGAATGTAGCGGTGGATGCTCCATTGATGCAAGACGAAATCTTCGGACCGATCCTGCCGGTGTTGACCTACCGTGAAATCGAAGAAGTCATCGCGTTCGTCAATGAGCGTGACAAACCGCTTGCACTTTATCTGTTCACAGAGAACAAAGCCGTCGAACATCGTATCCTTGAACGGATTTCATTCGGTGGCGGATGTGTCAACGATACATTGATGCACGTCGCACAGCATCATTTACCATTTGGTGGAGTCGGGGCGAGTGGCATGGGTGGATATCATG
Organism: Exiguobacterium sp. U13-1; assembly: GCF_001750115.1. Classification (NCBI taxonomy): domain Bacteria; kingdom Bacillati; phylum Bacillota; class Bacilli; order Caryophanales; genus Exiguobacterium; species Exiguobacterium sp. U13-1. The sequence goes on from NZ_CP015731.1 coordinate 1,085,627, forward strand.
GCAAGTATAGTTTCGAGACGTTCAGCCACCGTAAAGGAATCGTCAAAAACACGACGGCGTTTGATTTACCTTTCCGCTACATGCGAACAAATAGCAATTCCAAATGGATGCGCTTTTTGTTATGATGAGCTGTGATTAATTGACTTAAGAAGGAGCTCTTCACTTGAAAGATCAAGTAAAACAGTGGATCAAACGAACAGGTTTTATTGAATACGGTCTACAGACCGTCATGAAAGTCTTTACATGGTTTCCACAAAAACGAAATCGAGTCCTTTTCGAGAGTTTTCTCGGAAAACAATATAGTGACAGTCCGCGCGCCATCTACGAATTGATGAGTACGATGCATCCGGAGTGTGAGTTGATTTTTAGTAAACAACGAGGTGTTACGTTTCCACCAGACGTCAAGACAGTAGATCGGTTGACATTTCGCTGGATTTATTTGCTCGCGACATCACGGGTCTGGGTATCAAACAGTCGGTTACCGGGTTGGTTGATCAAACCGAAAAAAACGTATTATCTCCAAACATGGCACGGCACACCGCTCAAAAAGCTCGCGCTTGATATGGATGATGTCCAAATGGCGAATACGACGACTGAGCGGTACAAGCAAGGATTTAAGCAGGAGACTGCAAAATGGTCCGGCTTAATTTCTCCGAATGCCTATTCTAGTTCAATCTTTCGACGGGCATTTGCTTTTGAAGGTGAGATGCTAGAAATTGGATACCCTCGAAATGATATATTTTATCAAGAGGCACGGCATGCTAAAATCAAAGAAACGGTTTATCGCCACTATGAGATTGATTCTTCGAAAAAAGTCTTGCTGTATGCACCTACTTGGCGAGATAATGCGTTCGAAGGTCAAGGGAAATATTCATTTGAGCTGCCCTTTTCGTTGGAGGAATTTGAAAAGCGATTTGGGGATGAATATGTTCTGCTTATCCGAATGCACTATTTAGTCGGAAGTCGTCTCGACGTCACTGCTTATCCATCCGTTCGAAATACATCGGACTACCCGGATATCGCGGAGCTATATATGGCGTCAGACGCTTTGATCACGGATTATTCTTCTGTCATGTTCGATTTTGCGCATTTATCGCGTCCGATTTTGTTCTATACGTATGACTTAGAACATTATCGCGATCAGTTGCGCGGATTTTACTTCGATTTTGAACAGGAGGCACCGGGACCATTATTATCCACTGAAACAGCACTATTTGAAGAATTGAATCAGTTGGATGATTGGCACACACGGTATGCATCAGCATTCCGAGCGTTCCAAGAGACGTATTGTCAATGGGATGATGGGCAGGCTTCAGAACGGGCGATGAAGACGATCATAAAGAGAATTTACGGATAAAAGGGAGAGCAAAATCATGAAGAAGGTTATTACGTACGGAACATTTGATTTATTGCACTGGGGTCACATCAACATCTTAAAACGTGCAAAAGAGATGGGCGATTACCTCATCGTCGCGATTTCGACAGACGAATTCAATCGTTTGAAACATAAACAGTCTTACCACAACTTCGAGAATCGGAAGATGATCCTTGAAGCCATCCGTTACGTGGATGAAGTCATTCCAGAAAACAGTTGGGATCAAAAAGTAGAAGATGTGCAAAAACATGATGTTGATCTCTTCGTCATGGGTGACGACTGGAAAGGTGAGTTCGACTTCTTGAAAGAGCACTGTGAAGTCGTTTACCTCAGCCGGACTGAAGGCATCTCTACAAGCCAGATTAAAACGGAATTAGCTTCGAAGTGATTGAAGAGGAGACCACACGATTGAAGTGCGGTCTTTCTTCGTAGAAGGGCAGGATGAAAGTGGTTAGAGAAGGAATCGTATGGGTCTATTTATTGTTGTTTCGTATTTGTTATGGTGTCTTTCGATGGTTACCGCTTCGATCAGTCACTTTGTTTTGGATGACGTATGGTGATAACGCAAAACCTGTTAATGATCGCTTAGCGCAGGAATTGCCAAGTGAGAAACGGTATCTTGTATATGATCATCATTTCATGAAGCAGCCGGATCTGTGGAAGTCAGATCGGACTCTTCGATTTCGTCGTTTACGATTCGTTCGACTGGCGTATTTGCTTGCGACCTCCCGGACGGTCTTCGTCGATAATTATGTCGCAGAGTTCAGTGTCGCAACAACGCGACGAGGAGCACGACGTATCCAGCTATGGCACGCGGCAGGAACATTAAAGCAATTTGGACTGACCTCTTCAAAAAGTCTGTTCGTATCGGAACGAGTACGCAATCGATTTCGACGTGTTTATCAGGAATATGGCGATTTCATCGTACCGGGAATGCGCTGTGCGACACAGTTCATGACGCCACACGACTTAAAACGATCCCATTTTAAACCATTCGGCATGCCACGAACGGACTATTGGTTTGATGAGGAGCAACGAAAGCAGAAAACACTGGAATTAAGAAAACAATACGCAAAGACTGACCGTCGGATCTTATTGTATGCACCGACATACCGGGAATACAAAGGGACAGAAGATCATACGATTCAACAGTTCGAACAACTTGCTCAAGCGGGATGGACGATTCTCGTTAAATTACATCCGACGATTCGAGCTCTTTCTACCTATCGTTCTAGCCATATCCATCTTCTAGACGATACGTATCAGATCAATGATTACTTGCTGATCACAGATGTTCTCGTAACTGATTATTCTTCCATTCCATTTGAAAGCTGTCTCCTCAACATTCCGGCGTTCTTGTATACACCGGACATTGACACATACCGACAACTACCAGGGCTCGTTGATCAATATCCGAAACCGCTACCTGTCCGACAGACTGAACGGATGGAGCAGTTGATGGAGTGGATCATGTCTGATGTGATACTTGAAGAATGTCGTCAACACATGCAGAAGTTCCAACAGAACTGGTACGATCAGACACCCGGTCAAGCAGTCAATCGAATTGTTCATCATTACTATGGTATAAATCCATGACATCACTCCTGACGATTTCTTTTGTATTCTTAAAAGTAGTCGTCAGGTAATTTTAAAAATAATAATGTGAAATGTTGAACAAAGTTTGACAATCTTTTGAAAATCCATTCTTTTGGACTGTGATGTTCTATACTAAAAGCAGAAGAAGAGGAGAGGAGAAATGGATATGCTAACTTGTGGAACGACGGAAGCCAATACGTTCGTCTTATCACCTGAGACAAGAACGTTACTGGAGAGCTTCATGACGGAAACGACGTTCAAAAAGGATTCCATCGTCTGTTGGGAAGGGGAATTGAACGACAAGTTGTTTTATGTGAAACAAGGAGGCGTCAAACTATCGAAGTTGACGAAAAAGGGCAGTCCATTACTCATGTTTTTATACTTCAAAGGGGATTTGTTTGGTGAATTTGATGTAGGAGAAGCTTTTCCGAGCTCCTACAGTATTGAAACGATGGAAGATAGCATCATCGGATTCTTATCAAAAAATCAATTAGAAGAGCTCATGAAAAAAGACGGTGCCTTTGCGCTTGAAATCATGCGGTGGCAAGCATTAATGCGGAAGCAAACGGAAACGAAATTACGTGACTTACTACTGTTTGGAAAACCAGGGGCATTAGCTTCGACGTTACTTCGCCTGATTGCGATGGAAGGGGAACAGGTGGGAGAAGCTTATCGTCTTGCGAAGCGACCATCCGACGGTGAATTTGGTCAATTGATTGGTGCACCACGTGAAACTGTTAATCGTATGTTTTCTCAGTGGAAAAAAGAAGGGGTCATTTCGATGACAGCAAAAGAAATCATCATTCACAATCCGCAATATTTACGGGATCTGTGTCATTGTGAAGGGTGCCCGGCAGGTGTTTGTCGAATTTAATCGATAGTATGCGAACAATTCGAACGTGAAGCAGTTTTTTCTGTCTCATGTTGGAATTGTTTTTTTTTTGTATAGAAGTAGCACTTTCCTCGCTTGTTCAGATGTGAACTTTCTGTGTGTTTTTAGAAAGAAAACTGCGGAATTTTCATATTTAAAGTGATATTTATCACAGTTTCCAGACTTGCTGAATTCTTACAATAAAGACAAGTTCAAAGCAGGAGAGGAGAAATCATCATGAGCCAAAAAACAGAATCGAACCTAAAAGGAACATTCGTTGCCGTTCTGATCGTGGCAGGTGTCATCATCGGGATGTGGAGCTCAATCTTTCTATTATTCATATCACGTTAAGGGGGAGTCACGATGCATATTCATCGTCTAGAAAAAATCTGGCTGGTCTTTGGATCAGCGATGCTAGCGGTTTTCTTGATCATCATCGGCGTATCCGCTTTTGCATCCGGGAATCAACCGCCATCCGATGCGACATTGATTGATCCGACGAAAGTCGATCAAACTAAGCCATTTGATAAGCCAGGACTAAAGAAGATTGATGACAACCTATATGAAGCGGTCATCGTTTCACAAGCTTTTCAGTTTACACCAAAAGATATGGTCATACCTAAAGGAGCGACAGTCGATTTTCTCGTGACATCGAAGGACGTCGTTCATGGATTTGAAATCGTTAAGACGAACGTCAACATGATGGTCGTTCCCGGACATATTAATTCGATTGAGTATACGTTCAAGGAAGCTGGCGAGTATCTCGTCGTCTGTAATGAATACTGTGGAAATGCTCATCATATGATGACAACCAAAATCAAGGTGGTGGAATAAGATGAATGCCATTTCAAAAAAACTACGACAGTTCGAGATGGAACGTGGTTTACCGGCTACCGTCATCGGAATCAAGGAAGCAAAACTGGCCTTCGCACATGTCAGTTTTTCACTTGTCGCTTTATTGATCGGTGGTCTATGTGGATTACTACAAACGATGGTACGAACAGGTGCCATTCCAGAGATTGCTGGAATCGGATATTATGAGCTTCTGACTGCACATGGGTTGATGCTTGCGATCGTCTTTACGACATTATTCATTTTTGGATTATTGTTTTCATTTTTAGGTCAATCATTCGGACGCTTCGAAGAGTTTCCTCGACGTCTTGGATGGGTCGGATTTTGGTTCATGATCCTTGGTGTCGTCCTCGTCACGTGGATGGTACTTGCAGGTGAAGCTTCCGTCCTCTATACATTCTATGCACCACTCAAGGCACACCCTGTATTTTATATCGGACTCGTCATCTTCGTCGTCGGAACATGGATCGCGTCTGGTGCCATGTTCCGCATGTATGCTGATTACAAGCGGGAACATCCTGGCGTTCATCCACCGCTTCAAGCGTACATGAGCATCATGACTGCCTTGTTATGGGTCGTTGCGACACTCGGCGTAGCGGCAACGATTCTCTTTCAGTTACTTCCCTTATCCCTCGGTTGGACAGATAAGGTCGGAATCGAGCTATCCCGGACGCTATTTTGGTACTTTGGTCATCCACTCGTCTATTTCTGGTTGTTACCTGCCTACATCGTCTGGTATACGGTCATTCCGAAAATCGTTGGTGGCAAGATTTTTTCTGACGCGTTAGCACGTATGTCATTTTTATTATTCCTACTCTTTTCCTTCCCGGTTGGTTTTCACCATCAATTGTTAGAGCCAGGGATTTCAGCATTTTGGAAATATGTCCAAGTCGTCTTGACATTCCTCGTCATCATCCCATCATTGATGACAGCCTTCTCCATGTTTGCGACATTCGAGTTAGCGGGACGCCGTAAGGGAGCAACTGGCATATTTGGTTGGGTAAAGAAAATGCCGTATCGTGATGTTCGTTTTCTTGCACCGTTCATCGGGATGTTATTCTTCATTCCAGCAGGTGCAGGTGGTGTCATTAATGCGTCCCATCAACTAAATATCATCGTTCACAATACATTATGGGTCACTGGACACTTTCACATCACGGTCGGTGCGGCTGTCGCACTAACGTTCTTCGGAACAGCGTACTGGCTTGTTCCACTCTTACGTGGTCGGACGTTGACGCCGGCAATGAATCGTCTCGGACTTGTTCAAACGGCTGCCTGGACGATCGGAATGCTCTTCATGTCGACGGCGATGCATATCTCAGGTCTACTCGGTAATCCAAGACGGACCGGTCCGGCAACTTATTTCAAAGATTCAATCGTCGCCGACTGGATTCCGTATCATGTTGCAATGGCGATCGGTGGAACGATTTTATTCATCTCGATTCTGCTATTCCTCTATGCGATGTTCCAACTTGCTTTCCGGGCACCGAAGGGAAAAGAAGAATTTCCGATTGCTGAAACAGAAGAAAAGGCGATGGCAACACCACTCTTCTTTGAAAATTGGAAGCTATGGATTTTCGTGACGTTCGCTTTGATTGCGTTTGCCTATACGGTACCGATTTGGCATATGATTGAAAATGCCCCTCCAGGAGCTCCCGGATGGAGACTCTGGTAAGACAGTGAAAAACCCCGAATCGTCTCTAAATAGGAGACGATTCGGGGTTCTTTGCGTGAGCTTAAGGAATAAGTAATGAAGGGCTAAATCTTATTTGACGAGATTATGCTTGAAGGCATAGACGACAGCTTGTGTACGGTCTACGACATCGAGTTTCGATAAGATGTTCGAGACGTGTGTCTTAACGGTTTTTAAGGAAATGAATAATTCGTCTGCGATTTCTTGGTTCGCCATACCACGAGCCATCAATTGAAGAACTTCCTGCTCACGTTCCGTCAAATCATCATGCAAGTGTGTCGTAGGACGACGAAGACGTTCCATCATTTTACCGGTCACTTGTGCTGCCATGACCGATTGACCGTTTGCCGTTTTGCGAATCGCTTCTGCAATATCAAAGGCGCTAGCGGTCTTTAAAACATAACTCATCGCACCCGCTTCAATGACAGGATAGACTTTCTCGTCATCAAGAAAACTCGTCACGACGAGAATTTTTGCTTCCGGCCAGTCTTTGCGAATCAGTCGTGTTCCTTCGACGCCATCAACTGGCTCCATCACTAAATCCATCAAAATGACATCCGGTCGATGTTCAAGCGCAAGAAAGGCTCCTGCTTGACCATCCGACGCTTCGGCGACGACCTCGATGTCTGGTTGTGTGGAAAGGAAAGCAGACACACCGGCCCGGACCATCTCATGATCATCTACTAATAATACGCGTATCATACTTGCACCATCCGATCTTTTCTAAGTTTGACTTCGATTTGGGTTCCTTGTCCTGGAACACTGACGAGACGAATCGTTCCGCCCATCTCAGCCGTCCGTTCCCGCATCGAATTAATGCCATAAGAGGCAAGTTTCTTTTCATCAACGACGAATCCGACACCATCATCATTCATGCTCAGAATGATCGTTTCGTTGAATTGTCGAAGTTCAATATCCATATGAGACGCTTTCGCGTGACGTAATGCATTCGTCAATCCTTCTTGAACGATCCGGAATAACTCGTTTTCAATTTGTCGTGGCAGTGACATCTCTTCTAACTTCCAACTTAATTGTGTGGACTGCTTTCTAGATAATTCTTCGAGCAATTGAGAAAGTCCTTGTTGTAACGTCATCCCTTCAAGTTCGACGGGGCGAAGTTGAAGTAAGAGTGAGCGCATTTCAGACTGTGCCGTTTGTGCCATCGTCTCGACCATCTCGATTTGTTTGGCGGCAGCTTCAGGTTGAGACAGAATCGTCTGTTTGGCTGCTGTTGTCATCATGGAAATGGCATAAAGCTGTTGCGAAACGGAGTCATGTAAATCACGTGCGAGTCGCTTTCGTTCTTCCGTAACGGCTTGAACTCTTACTTGTTCAACATGTTGCGGACGCGTGCTGATCTTTTGGACGGTTTCGACTTGTTCGTCGATACGTTTTCCGATCCGCGATAAGCGTGTCAACGTATGGAAGTAGGGACCGGGAACGATTGTCACATCTTTTCCTTGTTCCAGTTCAATGATGGCAGTCGTGACACGTTTGAAGTCACGTCGCAAGAAAAAGTAATGCATGCTACCGATGGCAAGGGGTAGTAATAACGAGAGTCCGATGACGAGTAGAAGGACAGGGAAATCTTGTTGACGGACGAACAAGACATGCCAATCGACTTGTCGCGTACTTAAGAATAACAACGTCGTCATGACGGCTGTCAAAAAGCCCGTCATGACTTGGAGTGCAATGACACCAAGCGGGAATTGATCACGCTTCATATCGAAGACACCTCCACGTTGCCAATACCGAGCATGACATGAATACGAACCTTCCGTGTCGCTTCACCGTATTCCGGTGCTCGGAATTGAATACGTCGATTAAAGAAGGTTGGAATCCGGCGGATGTCCGTCTTGACGCTTCCGAAGCCGATTGAGGTATCAAGCGTATAGTCATAGCCGGACGGTAAAAGAATCCGAACGTCTCCGACGACACCACTGACGACGATTAATGTCTCACCTTCCGGAACGTAAGCGTGTGTCAAATCGATTTCTAAATCCTTGACGATGAACTGTTCGCTTAAATCCTGTAAGACGTATGGTGCATCGGCTTGGGTTGAGAAGGAGTAAGCCGGTTGAATCTTGATGCCTTCTTCTTCATATTGATGCGGGGCAATCCGTGAAAACAAAAATTCTCGGACGGAATGCCGTGTTACGAGAATAATCCCAAGATAGAGCAAAATTCCGGCAATGACAAAACCGATGGCAGCCGAACTAAGGACGACGCCAGCAAGAATGATCGTACCGACGATGTAGAAGAGAATCGCTAATTTTTCATGATTGCGTCGTCGGAAATGAATCCCGACATAGTACAGCAGGAACGGAAATAAGACACCAAACAATACATTTCCTGCACCGGACAATAGGTCATAGAACAGACCGAGGGCGAACAGGATCGATACGTAACCGACCAGTTGTTTCGTACTTAATCGTCGCACGATCAATCTCCTTTCTAACATGACAAAGGGAGGCATACGCCTCCTTCGTCATTGACTGCTTATTGGTGAATGCGGCGCTCGAGTTCAGCGATACGCGCATCGATATCATCTTCATCAACGGCTGGTTGTTTTGCCTCAGGCTCTTCTGCCGTAAACGGATGTGCTTCTTCTTTTATAGTAGCATTTGGTTCGCGATCTAGCACCTGGTTCATCTTGTTTTTTAAGTTTGAGACGTTTTCGCGCATCATCCATTCGTACCGTTTGTTCTGTAAATCTTCGAGCTTTAACTTCAACTCGAGAGCTTCACGTTCCAATTCGTTCAACTCGCGTTTCGTCTCAGCGACGAGTTCTTCGAAGAACCGGTATTGCTCCCCGTAATGTTTCGATTCGATGGCTGCGCGCTCAGCCAGTTGTTGTTCACCGGCTTCATTTGCGATCTCAACTTGCTTGAAGCGTTTATCGGCTAAATCCTTCGCTTCTTCTTGTTTATGCGTTAATTCTTGCAGTAATGTCCGTTGACGCTCGAGTAGTCGATCGATTTCTTTTAAATCAGCTTCTGTAGATCGAATATGACGAACGAGCTTTTTAGCAGGTACTTCGCCCTGTTCGGCTGCCTTTTTAACTTCTGTCATCATTTGTGTTGCAAAATCGTTGAGTTGATCAAATACATTTTTCATGAAAAATTCCTCCTTAGAAGTGGCGAATGCTATCGGGTCATACCTTTTGATTTGATTAGAAACGTTTTTCGTCTAAGTCTTTCCAGTCTGCTTCGAAATGTGTCGTTGATGTACGGCGACGGTTAAAGAGATCCTGGACATTAACACGTTGTAGCTTCATACGCATGTAACCGACGTACAATGCGATGGCTGCTGCGATTCCGATAACTGCCCAGATGTTCGAGAGGGCAAGTCCGATTCCGATGGCTGCTAGGAATCCGAAACCGAGTTTCGCTGGCCATTTGTTCGATTGCATGAACTTACTGATCGAATAGAACGCGAGTAACGCCCCTAAGCCAAGTCCGATCATGTGCGGTAATGTTCCGATGACAACGGCAAGTAATGCCAGTCCAGCGAGAATCATCACCAGTTGTTTTCCTTTCGATTGCTTCATGAGGAAGCCTCCCTTGTGTTGATACCTTTATGATACGGGAGTCCTTCTGTTCCGACGACGCTCTTTGGACCGTATTTGCTCTCGGGCTTAAGGCGGAGAGAAGGTCTGACTTCGAGGGAAGCGCTGTCAGAACCATTGATTGATATGGTATTCTATAAAGGAATCGAATTGAGAGGAGTGATGTTGATGAGTGCAACAATCAACGTAAAACAAGTAACATGTGTCGGAAACCAGGGAGGGGTTTCCCTCCCTTAAATCAGAGGAGGAAACCATTTGAACGAATGGGGTACACCACCTGTCTACGAAACGACAGGAACAGAACGATTAGGACGGATTATAGCTGTCTATCAAACACACTATCGTGTTATGACGGAAACAGGAGAGTCGCTCAGCGAGCTGTCTGGTAAGTTACGTTTCCAATCGGGAACAAAAGCTGAATTGCCAGCGGTCGGGGACTGGATCATCCAAACAGAGCGAGAGCCAGGCAAAGGACGAATCGAACGTGTCTTGCCACGATCTTCTCAATTTTCCCGAAAAGCGGCAGGAACGGAAACCGAGGAACAAATCATCTGCGCAAATGTCGACGTCGCCTTGCTTGTCATGGCTTTTGGACATGACTTCAACGTCCGTCGACTGGAACGCTATTTAACGGTTGCTTGGGATGCAGGGGTGACACCAATCATCGTCCTGACGAAAAAAAGTTTGATGCCGTCGATTGAAACGGAACTGCAGGCTGTCGAAGCGATTGCGTTCGGAACACCAATCCTTGCCGTTGATTCCTTGACGGGTGACGGATTAGAGGTGTTGCGTGAACAGTTACAAATCAAGCAAACGATCGTGTTAGTTGGATCGTCCGGCGTCGGGAAGTCGACACTCGTCAATGCTTTAGCTGGAGAACAGTTAATGGAGACGGGGGGCGTACGAGAAGACGATGAACGCGGACGTCACACGACGACGCATCGCGAACTGAAACGACTATCGAACGGTCTATTGCTTGTTGATACACCGGGGATGAGAGAATTGGCCTTATGGGATGGAAGTGACGGTTTATCGTCGACTTTTTCCGATATTGAGGAGCTTGCTGAAAACTGTCGTTTCCGAGACTGTGAACATGAAAAGGAACCGGGCTGTGCCGTTCGGACAGCTTTAGAAGATGGTACACTAACTGCTGAGCGCTGGAACAGCTTCGTCAAGCTAAAACGAGAAATCGCTTATGCGGAACGCAAGCAAAATGTGGCGTTGCAGGCGGCAGAGAAGGAAAAGTGGAAAAAAATCCACAAGCAGGCCCAAGCGCATACGAAAGTGAAGTATCAAAAGCGATAATACGACTGAAATATGAAAAGCATCTGCAACGGAAAAAGGAGTCTCTTTTTCTATGCAGATGCTTTTTCTCGTTATTCTTTTGAAAGTGATTCATTCGTTTCTGTATTGAACGGAACGTTACCCGTCAAAGCATCAAGACGGTGTAAGTCGGATTGAATCGCTTCAGGGTCACTTCGGCGAGCGTTTCGTACCGTGGCAGTTCCGACCGAATGATCGTTGAATCCAGTCGTTAAATCAAACGTCCGATTCGACAGCCGATCGGTGAAATAGCGATCGTGAGAGACGAAGAGGAGCTCACCAGGGAAGACATCGAGAGCGGCTTCGATTTGTTCACGAGTCGCAAGATCCAAATAGTTCGTTGGCTCGTCGAGAATAAGCAAGTGAGCACCAGAAAAATACAGGCGTAAGAAAGCGATCCGACATTTCTCGCCCATACTAGCGTCGGAAATCGACCGGTAAACATCATCGCGACGGAATAAAAAACAGGCGAGCAACGTCCGAGCGTCCGTTTCACTCATTGTGCCATACTCAAGTAATGCCTCTAACAACGTACCAGATGTCGGTAAGTGGGAAAGGGCTTGTGAAAAATAGCCAGTCTTCAATCGAGGATGACGGATTACATTCCCTTGATTAGGGACATACTCGCCCTCGATGAGACGCAGTAAGGTCGATTTCCCGCTTCCATTCGGTCCGATGACAGCAATTCGGTCGCCACGTTCTACCGTAAACGAAACATCGTTTAGGATTAGTGTTGTCTCATGCATGAATGAGACACGTTCGAACGAAATCAGTCGTTTCGCACGAATCGCTTCATGTTCGAATGCGACGTGAACAGTCGGTACAACCTGTGGTTTTTGTACACGATCCTCGAGTAGACGCTCGAGTTGCTGCTCTTTTGCCTTGACCTTCGTCGCATGTTTAGCAGCCTTCTTTTTCGCATAGGGATCCCGTTCACTCGCTTGATTCGTGGCTTTTTGATGCCATTGCCGGTATCCTTGAATCATGCGTGTCAGCTCTTTACGTGTACGTTCTTGTTTTTCATACGCTCGTTGTTGCGACAGAACTTGATGTTCTTTTTGTTCTTTATAGGACTGGTAGTTTCCGCTGTATCGCGTTGCCCCTGATTCGGATAATTCAATGACGGCATCAGCCGTTGCGTCGATGAAGAATCGTTCGTGTGAGACGTAGAGAATCGAGGTCCGTGACATGTTGACCCATTCCGTGAGCCACTCGAGTGTCTCTTGATCCAGATGATTCGTCGGTTCATCGAGAATGATGAAATCAGGTCGTGACAGAAGCAGACAGGCAAGTTGGAGGCGCGTCTGTTCACCGCCGCTTAAACTGGATGCATTATGTGTCCAGAGCGCTTCCTCTAATTTGACTTCTTTTAAGACGCGTGCTGCATCTGCTTCAAGCGAGAAGGCGTCCTGATCGAGTGCTTGTTGATAGATCGTCAAGTCACCATTCATGGCATTAGCGCGAAGTTGATAACGAACCGCATCCGCTCGTTTGACGACATCAAGAACGGTGTGATCGCCCGCTACGAAGTGTTGTGATAGTAGACCGAGTTTTTTGTAATGACGCTTGATCGAACCGTCAGTCGGCTGAAGTTGGTCAGCGATCAAGTGTAACAGTGTCGTTTTTCCGATGCCGTTCGGACCGATTAAGGCGACATGTTCACCGGTATGAATATGAAAAGAAACGTCCGAGAAAAGACGTCGTTCGTCGTAGTCCATCGATAGGTGTTGGATCGTAAGTGTTTCAGTAGGCATAAAAGCAGCTCCTTTAGTGTTCATTTCCGATAAGATGAAATGAAAAACACACCATCCGAAGCGAGCGGATGGTGTGCCGGAGTGTAACTCAAAGAAGGTGCTGGCCAGAGGTTGGTCACACCGAAAAAGAGCAGACTCGTAGCGTCAGACATCCGCAACTGCATTGCGAAAGAGATGATTTCATTCATCAAGCGACGTGTACGAGTGATTGCTTCATTTCGGTGTTGTACCTCCTGTTCATAGTCTATGACGTCATTGTAACAAAATGGAAACGTTAACACAAGTACGATTCAAGTAGGGTTTGCGCAGTATCCGTTTCTTCTGGTGAAGGGGGAAGCACATCAGTTAACGGATATGCAAGACCGAGGTTTTCCCACTTATAGACACCGAGTTGATGATACGGGAGTACTTCGACGCGTTCGACGTTTCCGAGCGTCCGGATGAACTCGCCGGTCTGACGGAGGAAATGTTCCGACATCGTAATACCTGGAACGAGGACGTGACGAATCCAGACGGGAATGTTTCGCTCGGCTAGGCGTTTTGCGAAAGCGAGTGTATTGGCGTTACTCCGTCCAGTCAATACACGACAAGCAGCATCGTCGATATGTTTGATATCGAGCAGTACCAGATCCGTCGCATCGAGAATGGCGTCGATGTTTTTCGGGACGACGGATCCCGCGGTATCGATGACCGTATGCAGTCCATGTCGTTTTGCTTCTGTTAAAGCAGCCTCCAAGAATTCTGGCTGAGCGAGCGGTTCACCTCCAGAGAAGGTGATTCCGCCACCCGTTGCCTCGAAAAAGGAGCGATAGCTGATCGCTTCTTTTACGACTTCGTCTGCTGAGACACGCCGTCCGCAACCGAACTCCCATGTATCCACGTTATGACAGTATTGACACCGTAATGGACATCCTTGCGTAAAGACGATGAATCGAATGCCAGGACCATCGACTGTTCCACATGATTCAACGGAATGGATCATACCATAGGTCATCTTGCTCACTTCCTTTCACATACTACACATCATTTTAGAGAGAACCGTGGAACGTTCGATTAATGACATCGATCTGTTGTTCGCGCGTCAGTTTAATGAAGTTCACGGCATAACCGGATACCCGAATCGTTAACTGCGGATATTGTTCTGGATGCTCCATAGCATCGAGTAACGTCTCACGGTCAAAGACGTTGACATTCAAATGGTGTCCTTTTGAAGTCGTACCACCCATATATCCGTCAAGTAATCCGACCGTATTGCGAATACGTGTGGTCTCATCCTTACCAAGTGCTTTTGGCACGATCGAGAACGTGTAGGAGATACCGTCGAGCGCATGCTCATATGGTAATTTTCCGACAGATGTCAGTGCGGCGACAGCTCCTCTAGTGTCACGTCCGTGCATCGGGTTAGCACCCGGTGCAAATGGTTCACCCGCACGGCGTCCATCTGGCGTATTTCCTGTCTTTTTACCGTAGACGACGTTTGAAGTGATCGTTAGGACAGACTGTGTCGGAAGCGCATTGCGATACGTTGGATGTTTACGGATTTTCTCCATGAACAGCGTCACGAGATCAACTGCCATCTGATCGACCCGTTCATCGTTATTTCCGAACTTCGGAAACTCGCCTTCGATCTTGAAATCAACTGCAATCCCATCCGCATCTCGGATCGGACGGACTGTTGCGTAACGGATGGCGGATAGACTGTCAGCGACGACCGATAAACCAGCGATACCGCATGCCATCGTCCGTAAGATTTCCGGATCGTGTAACGCCATCTCAATCCGTTCGTAACTGTATTTATCATGCATGTAATGGATGACATTCAGTGTGTTAACGTACAGTTCTGCGAGCCAATCGAGTTGACGATCATAAGCCGCCATGACGGTTTCGTAATCGAGTACTTCATCAAGCATCAATGGACTTGCGGGGGCGACTTGAATTTTGAGCTTCTCGTCCATTCCGCCATTGATTGTATAGAGTAATGCTTTTGCCAGGT
The DNA here is from genome assembly GCF_001750115.1 of Exiguobacterium sp. U13-1. NCBI lineage: Bacteria > Bacillati > Bacillota > Bacilli > Caryophanales > Exiguobacterium > Exiguobacterium sp. U13-1. The sequence continues at coordinate 1,100,652 of NZ_CP015731.1, forward strand.
TTGCTCGCGCACCGAAGAACTGCATCTGTTTCCCAATCTTCATCGCGGAGACACAACAAGCGATGCCGTAATCATCTCCATAAACCGGTAACATCAAATCATCGTTTTCATATTGAATCGAGCTTGAAACGATCGACATCTTCGCACAGAATTCCTTGAATCCGCGTGGAAGCTGAGTAGACCAGAGAACGGTTAGATTCGGTTCCGGTGCCGGACCAAGTGTCGAGAGTGTGTGTAAGAAGCGGAATGAACTTTTCGTGACGTTTGATCGCCCATCTTCACTCATTCCACCAATGGATTCCGTTACCCACGTCGGGTCACCCGAGAAGAGATCATTATAGTCCGGTGTCCGTAAGAATTTGACGATCCGAAGCTTCATGACGAAATGATCGACGAGTTCTTGTGCAGTCTCTTCCGTCAAGCGACCAGCCGCAAGATCACGTTCGACATAAATATCAAGGAACGTCGAGACTCGACCGAGTGACATGGCTGCCCCGTTTTGCTCCTTGATGGCAGCAAGATAGGCAAGATAGACCCACTGGAATGCTTCTTGTGCTGTTTCTGCAGGGCGGGAGAGATCGAAACCATAACGAGCTCCAAGCTCGGTCAATTCCGTTAATGCGCGCAACTGTTCATTCATCTCTTCACGGTCGCGAATCATCGATTCAGATAAGAATCCGCCACGTGCCTTTAAATCCTTCTTACGTTCTTCGATCAAGCGTGCCGTTCCGTACAAAGCAACACGACGATAGTCACCGATGATCCGTCCGCGACCATAAGCATCAGGTAATCCGGTGATAATGCCGGCTTTACGTGCAGCGCGCATCTCAGGGGTATAGGCATCGAAAACCCCTTGGTTATGTGTCTTCCGGTACTCGCTGAAAGTTTTCGTGACGGTCTCGTCTGCTTCAAAGCCATACGCAGCTAGGGCATCATTCACCATCCGAATCCCACCGTTCGGATGAATCGAACGTTTAAACGGTTCGTCAGTCTGTAAGCCAACGATTTTTTCAAGTGAGCGATTCAGATACCCTGCATCATGCGAGAGGATCGTTGATGGTGTTTTAGCATCGACGGCATACACACCACCACGTTGTCGTTCTTCATTCGTCAGCTGTAGAATTTGTTGCCAAAGCCGTTCCGTTGCTTGCGTCGGACCGACTAAAAAGTGATCATCTCCTGTATATTCCGTGCGATTGAGTCGGATGAAGTCTGCGACATCGATCGTCTTTACCCATTCACCAGACGTAAAGTTCGTCCAAGCACTCGTTTTTTCTAATAACATGGATACCACTCCTTTAATATTGAGCTAATCATCAGTTCCTTATGTGAATAGTGTAACAAAAGGAAGGGCTGATTCCCTTTACGTTCATGTGAATGTTTTAACAAGTGAACAAACGTTGATATGACGGGCTTTCTTTATTTCTGTATTCATATGAAAATAGTTTTAAAAAAACAGTTTTAGATTGCTAATTCAAGGTTTTTTGGAAACTGTATGAGTTGTTTTGAAAAAGATTCACTAGAACAGTTGAAACTGTGAGGAATGTCACGCTACGGTGCCTTGTATTTTTAAGACGTATCGTTGACAATGAAAAAGGGAATATAGAACGTGGAGGTGTGCCAAATGGAGTATGTATCATTAACACAACAAGGAGAGTATCAGTCAGGAGACTGGGTCTCGCTGAAAATCGGATCGGACGGTTCAACGCGAACGGGAATGATCACGGAATTCGAAAATGATGGATTCTGGATTCGGTTTGAAGACGATTTTGATTATGAAGACTTTATCGGCTATGATGAATCGTATTGGATTGCGTTTGTTCGTCGTCCGGTTGACGTAAAAGCGACGTATGCGAGTCTTGCGGAGTACCCGGCACTCGCTGCAGAATTACAGGATCGTGTCATCCAAGGGTTCGAAATTTTAGAAGAAGAAGCCGGTGAAAGCGAGATTCGATTCCACATTCGATTGCTCGACGCAGGAAATGAATATACACAGACATTACGGGGATACCGTGATGCATCAGGAGATCATGTCGAATACGTAACGGCATGATGGAATTAAGAGAGTAGGAGAAATCGTTATGAATTTTACAAAACCATTTTTACAGGAAGCATGGGAACGCGCACGCTTTACGGAGTTGATGCCTGTTCAAGAACAAGCGATTCCGTTGTTGCGCGAAGGAAAAGATGTCCTGGCGGAAGCGCCGACAGGAACAGGGAAGACGCTTGCCTATGTCATTCCAGCTTTAGAAAAGATTGAAGTAGAAGAACCACACGTGCAAGTCGTGATCACGGCACCAACACGGGAACTCGTCATGCAAATTCATCAAGTCATTCAATTGTTTGCTCAAGGAAGTGGGATCAAATCCGGTGCATTCATTGGTGGAGTTGAATTAAAACGGCAATATGAACGATTGAAGAAAAAACCGCAAATCATCGTCGGAACACCTGGGCGTCTCGTTGAGTTGATTGATTCGAAGAAGTTGAAGATGCATAAGGTGAAATTGATCGTCTTGGACGAAGCGGATCAAATCTATGAGAGTGGTATGAGTGACTCGGCGACGCGGATCGCAAACAGTGCACTACGCGATCGACAACTGGCATTCGTCTCAGCTACATTACCGGAACGGACAGCAGAATGGGGACGGACGCTTGCGAATAATCCTGAGACAATTCGGGTTGAGCGTGCCGTCAGCACACAAGTGACATTTGGTTATTTGGAGACTTCACGTCGTCAGAAGCCGGAATTGTTACGTCGTCTGGCGAACATGCAAGGATCAAAAGTGCTGACATTCATTAATAACCGCTCCTTCCTCGGACCATTGAATGGCGAGTTGAGTAAATTTTCATTGAAATACCGGATTTTAGACGCTGAAAAAGGAAAACGAGAGCGGATGGAGACATTGCGTTCTTATAAAAAAGGAGAGTTTCCGTTACTCGTTACGACAGGTCTTGCGGCACGTGGTTTAGATATCGAAGCAGTCACGCATGTCGTCCATTATGATTTACCGGAGTCGCTTGACGATTTCGTACACCGTTCAGGTCGGACGGGACGTGGAAATGCGAATGGAATGGTACTTGCTCTTGTTACGGATCAAGACTTAAAACACTTAAAAACACTTGCGAAGCAAATGGGCGTCGAGATGGAAGCAATGGAAATTTACCGTGGGGAAGTCATTCCAAAACGTGAATTCACAGCACCTCAGACGATTAAACGACCGGCTACTCCTCACCGGAAAGGGCGATCGAAATGAAGAACGATCGAAAAGTAATTCCGTTTCCGACGACGGTTTCTGAAGCGGAAATGAATGCAGCCTTGAAGAAGATGTATCAAGAAGCAGCGACAGCACGTAGTACGGATTGGGTCGCTTTCATTGAAGAGATTGCGACGGAGGGACGTTGGTATTTAAAAGATGCTGAATTGTTCCGGGACTTATTCGTAGATTGGGCAATCTTCTATGAAACGGATGATCAAGGAAAAACGCCGCATGGTCGTTTTCTTGAGCAGGTCAAAGAAGAGTTATCGCCTAGTCTCTATCGTGCCTTGCGTGGATTAGCGGACCCGATGCCCTCACTGTTTCAAGTCGAGGCGGATGGTGTCGTTGATTTGATGTCAAAACAGACGTATCAAACAGATTTGTCTGAGATTGAAGTCGAACCAGGTGATTTGTTGATTGGAAAACTGCTCTACATTTCTGGGAAATGGCGCTTTGCGATTGCCTATATGAAAGTAGCGCGCGCACTGGTACCAGAAGTCCTCGCCTTGTTGACAGATTTCGTGGATGAAGTAGGAGAAGACGCGTTGCTTCGCCAGTACCCTGAATTTTGTGCGGAATTGATCGACTTACTCCTTGATATCGAAGAAGGCAACATTGCGCCGAGACCAGAAGAATAATCGGAAAAACCTAGGACACATGACCGACTATGGTCAATGTGTTCTAGGTTTTTTTTCAAGAATCTGCTCGATATAGGGCGACATCGTTTTTATCCCGATGTTTCACGCGATACATGGCAAGGTCGGCTTGCTTTAAGCATGTTTCAAGATCAGCCTTATGACACGCGGTCACACCGATGCTTGCAGAAACGAATAAGGATTGTCCTTTATAGACGTAAGGACGTCTTAAAAAGTGTAAGGAGGATTTACATTTTCGACGTAAGGACAGTTCATCATCGGCGTGTAAGAGGATCGCGAACTCATCTCCACCAAGTCGATACACCTGTTCTAAAGAATTCGTATGCTCGCTCAATCGTTTCGCGACCTCGATCAATACGTAATCACCTGCTTCATGACCATACGTATCATTGACTTGCTTAAAACCGTCTAAATCGACTACCGCAAGATAATTCATCTCGAGGAGATGGTTCGAAAAATCTCGCTCTAACGAACGACGGTTTCCGATACTTGTCAAGGCGTCATGGTAGGCGTGGTATTCGATACGTTTTTGCCGGAGCTTTCGTTCAGTGACGTCATGTAAAATCGTGAAACGTCCCATCGAGGTGGTGGCAATTTGAATCGGAATATCAATGATCTCATATCGTCTATGTTGTTCATCTTCATACTCATCGATATCTGTCTCAAGTGTTTCTAATAAGTGACGCATCGTACGAGGAATATGTTCAATCGTCATGTCGGGTAAATGAAACAGACGTTGGGCAGCTAAATTTGCGTATAGTGCCGTTCCGGATTGATCGAGTCGAATCATCGGATCAGGGTGACCGAGAAAGAGTGGGATGACTTGCTGTTCGCTATCTTTAATTTGTTGTTTTCGGTGCTCGATGCGTGAAGCGAGTTGTTCATTCCGTTCGTGTAATTGTGCGACGATCAACCCATGCTGACGAGCAATCAAGATTTGTCGAATGATTAGTAAAACTAAAATGATAAAGATATCGAGCTTTCCGCCTTCTCGTTCCACCATGTAATGAATAAATAAAGGAACGGCCAGTAGAGGGAGCCAGGAACGGGGAATGACCGTCGTTCGAGTGGTTCCTTCTTCGATATGATCAATATGCCATAGAATAGCTGCACTTTGCACCAAACGGATCAAGATCGGGAAAAATAGCAGATAATTCGCTGAGAAGTCCGGGAAATAAACACTTGAGACTTCGTAGATACCGCGAATAAAAATGGATAAAAACAATAAGAACAATGCCATCCTTGATACCCAATGGGTTTCTTGGATGAACGTGAAATAGAAGAAAACGAATAAACCGAGTGATGTATTCGTGATGACGATGATGGCATAAGGAACAGTTTGCAGTCCAGGATTCGTCAATTCATTGAGGACGTGAAACGCGACAAGTCCAATGAAAACGACGATGATCGCGGCATCGACGAAAGCGAGTACGTGTTGTCCGAGTGTCCGTTTTGTGATGATTCGGTAAAAAATCGCGTATAAGAATACGTAATGGGATATTGAAAATAAAATTAGGCTATAAATAGATGGAACTGGAAAGTCTGGATTGAAGAAATGTAATGTCTCAAGAACGGAACCGATACAGGATAAAACCAGTGATCCTAAAGCAATCAGCCAGAATTTTCGTCTTGGTACGACTAATGCTTGTTCCTTACGATAAGCAGTAAGAATAAAATAAGCAATCAATCCAAGAGAGGCATACTGTAGTACTTGTTCAACGATCCGATTAGAGATGGAAGGGGTCCATGTGGCAAGGATCATTAGAGTAAAAGAGATGACGAGCATGGCAGGGAACCAACGGATGAAATAGTTCGATTTAAGCATGGACTCCCTCCTAACGTTTAATTTGAGTAGCGAACAAAAAATTGTTTTTTTCGGTCTTCTTAATATGGTACATGGCTTCGTCTGCTCGAATCAATAATTGTTCTGAGCTTTTACCATTTTCAGGGTATAAGGAAATTCCGATTGATGGTGTGACTTGAAGCGTATGTGTCTGGATATAGAACGGATGATTCAGAACTTCGAGAACGTGTTCGGCAAACTGTCGTGTTTCCGAAGCAGATGCTTGAATGAAGATCAAAAACTCATCTCCGCCAAGACGTGCAACGAGATCAGTTGACGTCGTCATCGATTGAAGACGGATCGCTGTCTCTTGTAACACTAGGTCACCAACATCATGCCCATAAGTGTCATTGATGTGTTTGAAACCGTCCAAATCAATGAATAATAAGGAGCCGTATTCTAACATCGGAAGAGTCAGATAAAGTTGTTCTTCGAAGTAACGCCGGTTTGGCAAATGCGTGAGCGAATCGTGATACCCCATACGTTCTAGCCATACTTCCTGTTGATAATCTTCCGTGATATCCGCCAAGATGACGAAATAGCGTTGTTGATCTGGGATATCGATGATTGTCGTATTCAAAAAGCTTTCCGGATGTTCCTCCGTAACCGGTACATGTAGCAAGTGAGAGGGATAAATCAGCTGCGCTTGTTGAAGCAATGGAATGAGTCGATCGAGTTGTAGCCGTTGACTCGGTCCGAGCGGTAAATCGCTCCACCCAGCTTCTACAGCAGCTGGATTGACAGATCGAATCTGATACGTAGCATCGATTTCAAGAACAACTTCTGGATAAGATAGAAAAAGCGACGTTAGTTCTTTTTCGCGTAACTGTAAGAGTGCTGTCTTTTGATGGACGATGTCTTCTAGATTCGTTTGCAGTGCTGTTGTTTCCTGTAATAACCGCAGATTTTCCTGATATGAAAAAAGCTGTCGCGTTAAAAATAATAAAAACGTAATGCCGACGGAAAGTAAGAAAAAGGTTTGGGAGACAGGGAAGAATGTAATATAGAGAATCAGTACAGATAATAAGATGTAAGACATCAAGGAACGCGTAAGTGTTTCGATCCGAATAAGAGTTGCTTGTTGTTCATGACTGATGGGAAGAGCGCGAGTATTCATAAAGGCAAGGATGAAGAGTCCGCTGAGTGGGTATAACGGAAGCAATAAACCAGCTATTCGTGGTTCACCGTTCAATAACAACGTATAAAAAATAAAGTTCGTCATACCGAGCACGAACGTTCCGAGTACTAGGAAGAGGAAACCCAATCTCGATACGTTTCGCTTTAGACCAGAAGCATAAAGTAAGAAAAAGAAAAGCGTCAATAGAATCGTCAAGAAGGCATAGAAGGTCCAACTGATTTGCTCGAGCACCGTTCGTGTATAAGAGGGGACAAAGCGGAAAATAGCGATGTATCCAGCAATCATCGATACAGTGAACAATGTTAAAGAATCAAGAATCAATAATTTTTGTTTTTGAAACAAAGTTAAATCCAACTGTCGAAATAAGAAGATGACCATCATCGTTAAATGAACCGTGTAAGGCAGATCGAGTAAGACGTTCAGGTTAACAGCGTCCCATTGAAAAAGACGGCCGATCATATTGAAGAAGTCGCCAAGGAAATACGAAAAAAAGGCGACCGATAACCATTTATATGGAATAGAAGGTTGTTTGAAAGCCTTCGATTGACTAAGTAGGAAAATGACGAAAGAACCGATCAGACTAATGATCGCTGAAAATTGTAACGAGCGATCTTGTGGCAATAGCCAGAGCAGAGTGTACGTGACGACTAAGTAGAATGCGACGGTAGGGTAGATGTTTTGAACAATCCGTTTCACCGGAACTCCTCCTTTCGCAAGCCTTTCATGAAAATGAAATATGCTATAACATTACCCGATATCTAGCATGAATTCACATTTATTTTCATATTAAAAAAGAAATAAAGAGATGGCTCCCATTTCATGAAAAAAGCGGAGTTCTTCTCAGTGAAGAACTCCGCTTTGAAATCATTGATTGGATTGGCGATAGGTCTCGAATGCTTCGATCTTCTCGGATAGGTATGACCAATACTCCATCCGTTCATCAAGCATCGCTTTCGTTTTTTCGATGGATTGGTACAGTTCATTGACCTTACCGAGATCGCTTCCTGCCGAAGCAAGTTCGGCTTCTAATTGCTCCAATTCAGCCTCACTCTCTTCGATTTGTTGTTCAATGACAGCCCAATCTTGCTGTTCCTGGTAGCTCAATTTCTTCGGTGCTTCTACTTTAGGTAGATTAACTGAAGTGGTTTTTTCAACGATGACTGAAGGAGCAGGTATCGTGATTTGCTCGAGATAGTCTGTATATTGTCCGTAATAGAAAACGATATTCGCATCTTCGAAAGCAATCAGACGATCGACGACCCGATCGAGGAAATACCGATCATGACTGACTGTGATGACGGTGCCTGGGAATGATTCCAAATAATCTTCGAGTACGGATAACGTTTCGGTATCCAAGTCGTTCGTCGGCTCATCGAGGAAGAGGACGTTCGGTTCCTCCATCAAAATCGTCAACAATTTCAATCTCCGCTTTTCTCCACCAGATAGTTTACCGATTTGTTTATATTGTGCTTCTGGCTTAAAGAGAAACTGTTCGAGCATCTGACTTGCCGTGATTTCTTCACCAGCAAGTGTCGTGATGACTTTTGCGATCCGTTCGACCTCATCGATGACACGGCGTTCTGGATGCGTGAACTCGGCAAATTGCCCATAAAAGCCAATCTTCACCGTTTCGCCGTGAATGATTTCACCGGTTGTTGATTCTAAGCGTTTCGCAAGGATTGAAAGAAGTGTTGATTTTCCGCTCCCGTTTCGCCCGACGATACCATACCGTTCTTTCCGTCCGATCAGAGCGTTAAACGATTCAAAAAGAGTCCGTTCACCAAATCGATGCGAGACATCATGCGCTTCGATGACCTTTTTACCAAGACGGGTCGAACCGACTTGTACTTCGAGTGTCGATTCTTCTTCCTCGTACGAGAGGTCTTGTAAAGCATCCACGCGCTGGATCCGAGCTTTTTGTTTCGTCGTCCGCGCCTTTGCTCCGCGACGCAACCAGGCGAGTTCGCGACGGAGGATGTTTTGACGTTTTTCTTCCATAGATGCTGTCCGTTCACGACGTTCGGCACGTTTCTCAAGAAACGATTCATAGTTTCCGACATAGAAATAAGCCGTACCGTTCGCGATCTCCATCATATGATTCGTCACACGATTCAAGAAATAGCGGTCGTGGGTGATCAGTAGAATCGCACCACGGTATTCCTTGATTTGAGTTTCAAGCCAACTGATCGTCTCGGCATCGAGTTCGTTCGTCGGCTCATCGAGAAGGAGAAGATCGGCTTCATCGAGTAAAGCTTCAGCGAGTCCGACACGCTTGCGTTGCCCTCCAGAAAGAGAGCCGATCAACGCGTTCAAGTCGAGGATGCCGAGTTTGTTTAAAATCATCTTTAAGCGTGATTCCGTGTCCCAAGCTTGCGCAGCATCGACTTCTGTCTGAGCAACGATGAAGCGGTTGAGTAACGTTTCACTCGTCGGATCTTGTTCGAGTGCTAGACGCGCTGTTTCATAGTGACGTAACGCGTTAATCGTTGGTGTATCACCAGACAACAATACTTCCATGACCGTTTGGTCTTCCGGATAATCGGTCGTTTGCGATAGCAAGCGGATCCGATAATCATTCGGGTGATGCATCGTACCAGCGTCTGCCGTCTCTTTACCTGCCAAGATATGCAGGAGAGTCGACTTACCGGTACCATTGACGCCGATGATGCCAATCCGGTCGCCGGGTGAGACGGAGAATGTCACATCTTCGAAGACGATTTTATCGGCAAATTCTTTTTTGAGATTTTCTGCTTTCATTAACATATTAGACACCTTCTACAATCTGTTTGATTTGCTGTTCGACTGTCTGGACGAGTTCTTTCTGCGTCATCGTACTCGGATCAATCGACGGTAAGATCGTGACGTCGACCGTGGCGGGACGAATCTTACCCGTCTCCTCCATGACACGATAACTCCCTGAAATTGCGACGGGTACGACGCGAGCACCACTTGAGGTCGCGAGTGTGAAGCTTCCCGCTTTGAACTCCGCCATTGGACCGCCTTTGGAGCGTGTTCCTTCCGGGAAGATGATCATCGATTGTCCGTCCTTGATCGTCTCGACACCAGAACGAATCGCTTTCAGCGATTGGCGTCGATCTTTTCGATCAATCATGACACATCCCATCAGATTCATCCAAACATTGACGATTGGAATTTTATTCACTTCGATTTTTGAGATGAATGCTTTCGGTTTATCGATTGTTCCAAGTAGAATCGGGACATCGAAGTTCCCTTGGTGATTCGAGATGAAAACGACGGGTTCGTTTGCCGGGATGTGTTCACGACCCGTCACGTTGACACGAACACCAGCGAGTCGGAGAAGAGAGTTTGCCCAGGCACTTGCTACACGCTGGACGAATGCATAGCGCGCGAGGTGCGTTCGACGTTTTGCACTAGGTAAAAACGGTAAGGTACAGGGTAAGACAAGTCCAAAATAAATGAACCATATGACAGTACGTATCATGGTGAAGTGACAGCTCCTTTTTTCATTACTGATGTTATTGTACAAAAAAAGACCGGGCGTCGCACCCGGTCTGCGTGATTATTCCCAGTAACGAGGTTCAGATTCCTCTTCGCTTTCTCCTAGTTCAAAGGTGAGGCGACGTGTCGTTGGATCAACAGAGAACGTAGCGTTCGTATTGTCGATCTGTTTGATTTCCATCGTTTCCTCATCCAAAATGAGAGTCAAGCGGACCTTATCTTCGTGATCTACGAGCAGTACGCCATCTTCCTTCAACCATAAATCGATGACAGGGGAGTAGCGAAGTGTCCAACCGTTTGATAAAGGGATTTCGTTCATAATGAATCTGTTCCTCCTAGATGATGAAATCGTGTTCTTTACTTATCATGCTGGTCTGTCGCGGAGAATGCAAGTGGTGTGCTGGAATCTTGTTGAGGATAGGAGACTTGATAAGAAAGTTCACGCTTTTTCATCCGTTCGTATTGTTTTTTGACACGACGGTGTTGGACGTATTCAATATAAGTCAGATAGGACGTACGTATCAGCTGGCGGATTGATGATAGTGACAGACAAATCGCTAGCGTAAAGACGAACACACCGATCGAACTCGTATAATAACCGGTAACAAAACTTAAATATGTAGTGATGAGACCCGCAATCGTCGTGAATAAGTAGAAGAGCACGTCCGTTTCCTCCTCGAAATTAAAATAATGGTATGTCCATTACAATTCGAGGTAAGTCGTGATTTTCCTTTATCGTCCTGTAAATGTCCGGAAAAAATAAAAAATCCACACGGAAGGTGTAGATTTTAAGGGCGATCGATTTGCTGAAGCGCTGGTGTCTTCGGTGTCATATCCGTACTGTTCGATCCTTCTGCGAAGACGATTCCAATCGTAGCAAGGAACGCAAAAAATGCAAAAACCAATGTTTTCGTGAAGCGTCGTGCGAACGAACGCGATTGAATGTTATGAAACATTTTTATCCCCCATATTTACCTAAACTAAACCTTCTTTTTCCTGTTATTTAATCATATATCTTTTTTTCAAAAAAATCACGCAAATGTGTTCCGTTCACAAATATGTCACAAATGTCATCGTTGTGTCGATATCAGAGATGAATGAAAAAAGAGTATAGTATGGTAGGGAAAGAACAGCAGAACGATTCACAAGGACTGGAATCGATTCAAATACAGAGAGGAGATGACCCGAAATGGGATTACGCGCAGGACAGGTTGTCACATTAAAAGTAGAACGCGAAGCAGAGTTTGGAGTGTTTCTGACAGATGGAAATGAAGACGTGTTGTTGCATAACAATGAACAAACACGGAAAGTAGCCCTCGATGAAGAGGTAGAAGTCTTCTTGTATCAAGATAATGAAGGGCGTCTAGCATCATCAATGACGATTCCAGAAGCTTCATTTGAAGACTATGTCAAGACGACGGTTAATGGAACACGCTATAACACAGGAGTGTTCGCGAATATCGGCATTCAAAAAGACGTTCTCGTCTCACTCGACGATTTGCCGCAGCGCCGGATGTTCTGGCCAGAAGAAGGCGATCAACTCTTCATTCGTCTGAAACATGATCAGAAGCTTCGGTTACTCGGAGACCCTGCACCTTATGCATACTTCAACTTACGTGCGAAGCCAGCTCCAGAAGAGTGGAACAACATGGACGTTGAAGGTCTCGTCTTCTCACAACGCGAACCAGGCGTTAACGTCTGGGTCAACGATCAATCGATCGGATTCTTACATGAACGTGAGATGGAACGCTGGCCGCGTCTTGGAGAAGTCTTGAAATTACGAGTGACAAATGTAAAACCAGATGGTACAGTATTACTTTCAGCACGACCACGTGCCTTTGAAGCCATTGATACAGACGCGGAGTTGATTCTGAACCATCTACTTGAACATGATGGTCAGATGCCGTATGGTGATAAGACAGCTCCCGAGACGATCGATGAAGTATTCGGTCTCAGTAAGGCAGCATTCAAACGAGCGCTCGGTCGCCTGTTGAAAGACAAAAAAATAGAAAAAAATGAAACGGGTATTCGGTTGACGAAATAATCGGACCGAGTAAGCCTGCGTTTCGAATAGATAGTAAGGAATTCATCATTTTGGTGGTTGCGGCTGGTTTGATTACCGGCGACCATTTACTGAATATACCCCATCACTAGTGGGGGCACGCGATGACGTTCATCGCACGGTCCGGGCATTACGCCTTTCCCTCGCCCTTATGGCAACGATTATGATGGTGACTTCCCTAAACATTATTATAAGAGAAACCACTCTATCTTTATGTGATAGATTCTGTTATAATAGGTAGTCGATTGTATTCGTTACGGTAGCGTCTGTTTAGTGGCAGACGCTTTTCATATGACAAAGGAGAGTATTTAGCATTGACAACATTTCGTGAATTAAATCTTAGTGAGGCACTTATCAAAGGTGTCCTAAAAATGGGCTTCGAAGAAGCAACACCAATCCAAGCAGAAACAATTCCAGTCGGACTCAGCGGCGTTGACTTAATTGGTCAAGCACAAACAGGTACTGGTAAAACTGCAGCATTCGGTATCCCAACAATTGAGCGTCTTGACGCAAAATCACGCCACATCCAAGCGTTGATTCTTGCTCCAACACGTGAACTCGCAATCCAAGTAGCAGAAGAATTGAACCGGATCGGTGAAGTAAAACGCGTTCATGCACTTCCTGTTTACGGCGGTCAGCAAATCGATCGTCAAATCCGCGCACTTCGCAAAAATCCACAAATCGTCGTTGCGACACCAGGACGTTTGATGGACCACATGAACCGTAAGACGTTGAACCTCGATCACGTTCAAACGGTCATCCTTGACGAAGCAGATGAGATGTTGAACATGGGATTCGTCGAAGACATCGAAAAAATCCTCGGTGCACTTCCTGAAACACGTCAAACACTCTTATTCTCAGCAACGATGCCACCGCAAATTCGTAAAATCGCAGATCGTTTCATGACGACTCCGACACACATCAAAGTCAAAGCAAAAGAAATGACAGTTGAAAACATCGACCAGTCATTCATCGAATTGAAAGAAAGCCAAAAATTCGACGTTCTTTGCCGTTTGATCGACACGGATTCTCCGGAACTCTCAATCATCTTCGGTCGTACGAAAAAACGTGTTGACGAAATGACTGAAGGCTTGATCCAACGCGGATACACAGCTGACGGTTTACACGGTGACTTAACGCAAGCAAAACGTGACCAAGTCATCCGTCGTTTCAAAAAAGGAACGATTGATATCCTCGTCGCGACAGACGTTGCAGCACGTGGTCTTGACATCTCTGGTGTCACACACGTCTACAACTTCGATGTCCCACAAGATCCAGAGAGCTATGTTCACCGGATCGGTCGTACGGGTCGTGCTGGTAAAACAGGATCGGCTGTCACATTCGTTACACCGCGTGAATTCGGTCAAATCAAAACAATCGAACGTGTTACGAACAAAAAAATGTCACGTCGTCATGCACCAACACTTGATGAAATCTTAGAAGGCAACTTGAAGCTTGCTGCACAAGAACTCATCAAACGTGTTGAAGCAAAAGACTCAAAAGAATATACGACACTTGCACAAGAACTCTTAGAAGAGTACGAAGCAGTGGAACTTCTTTCAGCAGCACTTAAAGGATTGACGAAAGAGCCGGATGCAACACCAGTCCAAATCTCTTCAATCGAACCAATCCGCGTGAAACGTTTCGGTAGCAACGGTGGTGGAAACCGTCGTCCTTACGGAAACAAAGGTGGAAGTGGAAGCGGCAACCGCAGTGGCGGATACCGTGGAAACAACCCACGTAGCGGTAGTGATCGTCGTGAAGGTGGTCGTTCATCTTCTTCATCAGATCGTCGTGAAGGCGGTTATGCTGGACGTAGCAACCGTAGCGAAAGCGATCGTAACCGTGGTGGACGTAAACCACGTTTTGAAAAGTAAACGATTCGAACCGATTTGTCACAGACAAGTCGGTTCTTTTTTATGATTTATCTAAGCGGTCATGATAAAATGAGCCATGAACGATAGGGAGAGGGCTGAATCATTCGTGTATACCATTTATGTAGCAGCATCCGTCTGTCTCGTTGCACTGATTATCGCGACGAAAAAGATTTGTGAGCGGACGACAAAAGGACATTTTCGTTATATTCCGTTGGCGACCTTATTATTCGGTGGCATCATCTTTCTTGTGCTAGCCATCGGTAAGGGAGGAGCCGTCGGAATTCAATACGGCGTCCTGAGTATCATCTACTTGACGGCGACATTCGGTGTGTACTTGTATATCGCTTTGCGGAAAGATACGACGTTATCGTAAAACAGGGGCTCTCTCGTTACAGAGAGGCTCTTTTTTTGTTAAGATAGAACAAGAGTACAAGGGGGGAATAGAATGGATGCATTAGATGTCATCGTTCATCCCGAAGAGATAGAGGCGTGGTTTCAACCGATCGTAGGCGCTGCCCCTTTTAAGGTGGAAGGGTATGAAATCCAGTCCCATTTTCGTGGAGAACCGTTAAAACCATTTTTTCAGGAAGATGATGTTCCAATCGAGTATCAACTCGAAGTCATGGGGCATGTCGTCCGTCAAGCATTCCAAAAAGTACCCTCCGATGCACAAGCGTTCATCTTAATCCGTTGCCGTCCAGCTTGGCTGTTTGAAAACGGTGGCGAGGACTTCTTGCATGTCTTACGGACGGTCGACTCATCGTTTCCAAAAGAGCGGATGTATGTCACATTGACGGACGTCCAAGTCGATGATTTTGACCGTCTAGGTCGGATCGTCGCATATTACCAGAACTCTGGACTGAAGGTAGCGCTGGACCGTGCGGAAGCAACGAGTCTCGAACGTGTCTTTTCGATGTCACCGGATATGTTGATCGTCGATTTATCCTCCATGATTGAGAAAAAGACTGTCTCAGCGTCATATCCGCATCTCTTACAGACGATGGAGCACCTCTGTGATCAGCTCGGAGCGCCACTTTTGTATAAGAATATCAGTCATCTCGGTCAACTTCGGTATGCGTGGCAGCACGGAGGGCGTTACTACATGGGGAATTTACTTGGAGAAGCATCACCTGAATGGGTCATGACCTGTCCTGGTATGGAAGTGTTGATCCATGAAGTTCCGATGTTCTACAAATATGATCGCGAACAGATGAATCGCTTGTTCCAACTGGAGCAAGACTGGACAGTCCGATTTAAGGAAGATTGTCAGTCCTTGAAGCCGGAGCAAGATCTCGACCAATGGTTGCTGACGCTCGCCCGGAAGATGGAGCCGGAATTCATCCGGTTTTATATCACGGATGCGAATGGATTCCAACAATCTTCAAACGTCAGTAAAAAAAGTGGGGAGTGGAAACTGTATTCTTTCTACAAAGGATACAACTGGAGTTTTCGTCCTTACTTCATCCGGACGACGGTAGCGATGGAACGACGACATAGCGGATATTTGTCCGAACGATATGTCGACTTCAGCTCGAGCGAACAAACGCGGACATTTAGTATGCCGCTCGGTAATGGGATGTTCTTATTTGCGGATATTTCTGCAGATTATCTATATCAAGAACGATTGAGTGAATGAGGAGGAAATGAAAGTGTTAGATTATGATTACGAGGCATTACGAGAAATTGGACGAATCGTCGCCATGGCACGCGATGAGATGGCGGATGCCGTCAAACCCGGAATCACGACGAAGGAACTCGATGACATCGGAGCACGTATCCTGAAGGAACAGGGGGCAGAGTCTGCTCCAATCGTCATGTACGATTTCCCAGGAGCGACATGTATCAGTGTCAACGATATCGCAGCACACGGTATCCCAGGGAAGTATGTCATTCAAGAAGGCGATATCGTCAATGTCGATGTCTCAGCTGTGAAAAATGGCTATTACTCGGATACAGGGAAGACGGTTATCGCAGGAGAAGCAAAACGTCCGGAAGATGTCCGACTCGTTGAAGTATCATTGACGGCGCTTGAGAAAGGACTCGAGAAGGTCAAAGCCGGAACGAAGGTCAACCAGATTGGAAAAGCGATCTACGCTGAGACACGTAAAAGTGGTTTCACGGTCATCCGTAACTTAGCAGGACATGGTCTTGGGAAGACACTTCATGGTGAGCCAGAATCTATCTCGAACTATTTCAATCGTGAAGAAAACGATTTGTTGAAGGAAGGGCAAGTCATTGCTGTCGAGACGTTCATTTCAACGGGAGATGAGTTCTGTATCGAAGATGAGCGGGATGGTTGGACGTTATACACACCGAACCGGAGTCTCGTCTCACAATTCGAGCACACTGTCGTCGTCTTAAAAGACGGGTATGAGATTTTGACGAAAGTCGATGGCAAAGAATCGTTCTAAGAAAAGCTCATATAGTAAAACACGAGAAGAGGCAAAGGAAATTAATCCATTGCCTCTTTTTTGTCGTAGTGTTCTTGTTACAAGGAGATTCGAGACGTTGCCAATTTGTTTAACTGTGATTCGGATACGGCTGGAGCGGAATAACGAATGTGTCCGTGTTCGACATGATACGGGGTCTCAAGCAAATCTTCTTCGAAATAATCGGCAGTACTTGCCATATCGATCGGATAAGCGAGTCCAGGAAGTGTTGCAAAAGCAAGGGTCTGACGACGACCGATACCGCTCTCGAACATCCCACCGAGCCAGTAAGGCGCTTTTGTTCGAAGGGATAAGGCATTCGTCAGTCCACCGACGCGTGCCGGCTTAATATTCAGTATCTGACCGGCGTGGAGCGCCTGCATCAAATCGGCATCTGCTGGAGTGACGATGGATTCATCGAGACAAATCGGTGTCTGTAAAAGGCTAGCGAGACGTTGATGCCCGGACCAATCCGATGCTGCGAGCGGTTGTTCCATCATAACGAGACCAAATGAATCCCACTGTTGTAACAGGGGAAAGTCCGCTTCAGTAAAACTACCGTTGGCGTCAAACATCAAAGGCGCATCAGGAAAAGCGGCGCGAACCTGCTCGAGAACGCCCGTATCTGTCGGAGCGAGCTTCAGTTTGATCCGTCCATACCCGGAAGTGAGGGCTTGTCCTACGGCTTCGACGGTTTGTGCGGCAGAAGCCCGTCCGAGTGCTTTCCCGCAAGGTACGAGGGATGATTCATCACCTCCGAGATACGTGGCGAGCGATTGCCTGGAAGCTGCTGCGAATAATTCATAGATTGCTCCTTCGAACATCGCTTTTGCCATCGGATTACCTTGCACGATGCGGAAGCGATCCGTAACGTCTGCTGGATGATGAAGCGGTTGTTCAAGTAACCGATATAGCAGCGGAGCGATTCCTTTGAGGGAGTGTTGTGTTTCCGATGTATACCACGGTGTATCGAACGCGACGCCTTCTCCATAACCGATTCGCCCTTCCGAATCGATCAGGCGCAAAATCGTCGTCCGGCGTACCGTCAGCGTCGAGAGGGCAGTTTGCATCGGACGACGAAAGACGAGTGGAACATCGAATAGTTCGGCGGAACGAAGCGTGATGCTCATAATGACTCCTTCAGTTGCTTCCGCAATAGTTTACCGTTCGCATTGCGTGGCAGCGCGCTATGATAGATATAATCAACCGGACATTTATATTTAGCGAGCAATTGACTGATCTCGGTTCGGACGGTGGCTTCATCGAGTCTACTGACGATGAAGGCGACCGGAACCTGTCCCCATTTAGCATCAAATCGTCCGACGACACCTGCTTCTTGAATCCCATCAATCGAGAGAAGTGCTGATTCGACTTCAGCCGGATAAATGTTTTCCCCACCTGAGATGATGAGGTCGCTTCGACGA
Organism: Exiguobacterium sp. U13-1; assembly: GCF_001750115.1. Taxonomy (NCBI): domain Bacteria; kingdom Bacillati; phylum Bacillota; class Bacilli; order Caryophanales; genus Exiguobacterium; species Exiguobacterium sp. U13-1. The sequence continues at coordinate 1,118,818 of NZ_CP015731.1, forward strand.
TCGAGGACATAGAGGTATCCATCGGCGTCCATACGTCCTAAGTCACCAGTCTTAAAAAAACCATCTGCTGTAAAAGCGTCTGCCGTTTTCTCTTCCTCATGAAAATAGCCTTTCATGATTGTTGGCCCTTTGACTTCGATTTCTTGATGACGCGTAATTCGGATTTGCGTCGGATGAATCGCTTGTCCGGCCGATCCGATCTTTCGTAAGGCATCCTCTGGCAAAAGAGTCGCGATTTGAGAAGCTGTTTCCGTCATCCCGTATGTCTGCATGACCGGGATATTACGATCAAGGGCACGCGTCAGAATCGGTAATGGAACAGGACCGCCTCCTGTCAGTACGACGCGAAGCGCGTGGCAACGTAGTCCGGCTTCGAGCAACCGATCAAGCATGACCGAGACGAGTGAGACATGGGTAATCTTTTCCGTCGTGATCCAGTGCAAGGCGCGTTCTGGGGAAAAATGTGGCTCGAGGATGATCGGCACTCCGTAGATGACCGCCCGGTAGACGACGGCTAACCCACTCATATGAAATAGCGGTGTGACGATCAAAAAACGATCCTCTGGCAGTGATCCGATATGACGCGCGGCGTTCGTCGCACTCGAGAAATGATTCAACATTGTTTGTTCGACGGCTTTCGGATGTCCGGTCGTACCACTCGTAAAGAGCATCGATTGGACGTATTGCTTGGGCATATGACGGATCAACAGGTCAGGGGCTTCTTTTTCATAAGAGAAAGCCACACACGGGATCCTTGTATCGAGTGTTCGGTCCGTCACGATGAGCCGTACATCTGCTTGTTTGAATTGACGTAACACTTCTGTCTGTGTCAAACGTGTGTTAATCGGAACGACGGTCAATTCGAGCAACTGAGCCGCGTGAAGTGCGACGATGTAGCGCGCACTCGATGGACCATAAAGAGCAATCCGGTCTCCGCGTGTCACGATCGTCGCCCATGTACTTGCTAAGCGGTGAGCACGTGTATACAGTTCAGACCACGACCAGCGCTCGGTTTCCGTAATGAGCGCGACGTCATCTGGTTGTTCTTTTGCCCGTGTATAGATCCAAGGATACAAAATAGTCACTTCCTTTTGAGATGAATATACGAAAAAGGTTCAATGTCAGAAGACGATTGAACCTTTTTTTCATTATGGGAAACGCGGGAACTGTCCGAAGTCCGGATTGCGTTTTTCTTTGAACGCATCGCGTCCTTCTTTTGCTTCGTCTGTTGTGTAGTAAAGCAACGTAGCGTCTCCAGCGAGTTGCTGAATCCCTGCAAGACCATCTGAGTCGGCGTTGAATGCCGCTTTGAGGAAACGAAGAGCCGTTGGTGAATGTTGAAGGATTTCAGCACACCATTGAATCGTTTCTTGCTCGAGATCTGCGAGTGGAACGACCGTGTTGACGAGTCCCATATCAAGTGCTTGCTGTGCGTCATATTGACGGCAGAGGTACCAGATTTCGCGCGCTTTCTTGTGTCCAACGACGCGTGCGAGGTAACCAGAGCCATATCCAGCATCGAATGAACCAACTTTTGGACCAGTTTGTCCGAAGCGGGCGTTGTCTGCAGCAATCGTCAAGTCACATACGAGGTGAAGGACGTGTCCGCCGCCAATCGCATAACCTGCGACCATAGCGATGACTGGTTTTGGGATGACACGAATCAAACGTTGAAGATCAAGGACGTTCAAGCGTGGAATTTCGTCGTCACCGACATATCCACCATGTCCGCGTACCTTTTGGTCTCCACCAGAACAGAATGCGAGATCGCCTTCACCTGTTAAGATGATGACGCCGACATTTTGATCGTCACGTGCACGTGAAAATGCGTCGATGAGTTCGTGGACCGTGTGTGGTCGGAACGCATTGCGAACTTCAGGACGGTTGATCGTGATTTTTGCGATCCCGTTCCATTGTTCATATTTGATGTCTTCATAGCTGCGGGCTGATACCCATTCCGGAGCATATTTCATTTGAATTCCCCCAATATGTTAGTGATGAATAAGTAGATTCTTTACCATTGTAACAAACTTTTGCGGTTGGTCGATATGTGGGGCGTGCGAAGCGTGCAAAATCACGTGAATTTTTTCAGGTGATGCCGCGCGTGAAGCGATGGCACGGAATTTTTTATCCTCTGCCCCGACGATCCAATCAATCTCTTTCGGAAGGCATGACCAAAGGGATGGCATGCTCCCTGTACCTTGTGCACGTAAAGAAGCACTCAGACCTTCAACCGTTTGGGACATGCGCTCCTGACGCAGTTGCGTGCGTTGCTGTTCTTTGAGAAGGGCTTGGGGTTTAAATAGTCCAAGTGTCTCCCAGTAATCGATGAAAGCTTTGAGTCCGTCTTTTTCAAGTCGCTCCGCTAACTTTCGATCGGATGCACGACGTACTTTTCGCTCGCTTGCCGTCTGGATACCGGGTGTCGTACTAACAGCAATCGTCCGAGCGATTTGCTCAGAGACGACGCTCAGCATTAAAGCAATTCGTCCACCCATCGAATATCCAAGGACGATCCATGGCTCGGATCGCGTAGCGAGCAGTGCCTCGAGATCCTTGACCTGTTGCGTCAAACGCATTCGTTGCTCAGATGCCGGTGTCGTTTTTCCATGTCCCATCAAATCCAGACGGTAGACGGTGAAGTGGGTCGATAAATGCTCACTTAGCAGATTCCACGTCGAGAGGGAGCCTGTAAAACCATGAAGCAATAGAAGCGGTGGACCCGATCCCTCGATTTGCACATGATACGTATGCCCACGCAAAATCATTGGAACACCTCGGCTAGCGCTTGATTCGTTACGTCCCAGATCGAACGGTGCATCTGTACGTTCTCTGTTCGTGTTGTCTTGACTTCAAGAATCCGAGTGACGTTCGTCTCTTCCGCAAGTGCTTGACGTAACGCGGCGATCGAATCGATAGCCTGATAAGTTACGCTGTAGCCGGAGGCGAGAGAAGCGAAGTCGAGATGCTGCGGTGTGCCGAAGAGTGGTTCGAAGACTTCTTGCTCAAGTTGTTGTTGCGGTAAAAAGCTAAAGATGCCGCCACCCGCATTGTTGACGAGAATGATCGTTAGCGGAAGCGTCCGTGCTGTCATCAGACCGTTGATATCATGAATGAACGCCAAGTCACCGACGAGTAAGTAGCGATGCTTGGCATCAAACGTTGCTCCTAGCGCACTGGAGAGAATCCCGTCAATCCCGTTCGCTCCTCGGTTCGCGAGTAGACGAAGCGGTGTTCCTGTCGGTAGGAACGTATCGACATCCCGGATTGGCATGCTGTTCGAAACGAAGAGACTTCCGTCCTGTAACGTCGCCAATGCACGGACGACGTTATATTCCGTCATCTTTTCTTGATCGATCGTCGCAAAAGCACCGACGACGCATCGCTCCGCCTGTTGCAACAGTGTCAGATATGCAGGGTCGTGCGGAACAGATTCATGATGCGCGAGTTGTCGCGCGTGACCAATTATGAAATCAGAATGAAGTTGCGGGTCGCGCCAGTTTCCTGGATGACCGACGACCGTCGTCGGAATATCCCGAGACCAAAGCAGATAAGGTTTTGACGTCGGCATGGCACCAAAACGAATGATTCGATCTGGTCTGACGTGCTGAGCGGTAGCTGGATGTTTGAGCCATGTATCGTAATAGGCAAAAACGTGAGCATCATGCGATTGTCTTCCTTGACTGAGTGGATCTGCTAACACTGGAATCCCTGCTTGTTTCGCATACGAGATGACAATCTGACTGTCCGCCGCAGTGAGTTGTGGCCCAAGTACAAACAGAAGACGTTCTTCTTGAAGCACGGTCGCTAAAGCGCTGTTTACTCCCGGTGTTGGTTCAGGTAAAACACCGACCGGGCGCCCTGTCCGTAAGAGATCTACTTCCGGTACGAGGGGTTCACGTAACGGAACATTGATTTGAACCGGTCCTGCTGGTTCCGTCAGGGAGAGTAGGGTTGCACGTTGTGCGACATGAGCGACGTAAGGAAGGCTTGCCTCTTCTGCTAAAGGAAGATCAAACGCATGCCGAACCTGCTTTCCGTACAGACCGACCTGATCAATGGCTTGTGGCGCACCGACATTCCGTAATTCGTGTGGTCGATCGGCGGTCAAGACGATCAACGGAAGTTCAAAGATGTTCGCTTCGGTCACTGCTGAATAATAGTTCGTCGCAGCGGTACCGCTCGTACAAATCAATGCAACGGGACGAACGCGTTCTTCCGTCCGTGTTAGACCTAAAGCAAAAAAACTAGCCGACCGTTCGTCAACAAGGACGTGGGTACGGCTAGAAGGATGCAGAAAAGCAGCAATGGCAAGTGGTGTCGAACGGGAACCGGGACTGATGACGAAGTCCCGGACACCAGAAGCGACGAGCGTATCAATTAACGTATGCATCCACTTAGTCAACATAAATATCATCCTTTTCAATCGAACCGACGTGTCCAAGTGCTTGGACCATCGGTGATAGTTTAGTTTCCGTCTCTGCCAGTTCACTATCGAGATGAGAGCCTTCGACGAGACCACAACCGGCATAAAGAATGACCGCCCGTTCTGTAAATAATCCAGATCGAATAGCAACGATGAATTCCCCGTCATCCTGTCCGTTCATCCAACCAACAGGTGAACCGTACCATCCTCGTTCGAACGTCTCGATTTCTTGGATGGCATCGACTGCTAACTGCTTTGGTTCGCCCCCAAGCGCAGGTGTCGGATGCAGTTTTTCGATTAATTGGAATAACGTCACATCTTCTTTTAAATGAGCTGTGATCGGTGTATAAAGATGTTGGATATGGCGATTCTTCAAGAGAATCGGTGTATCCGGACAATCCAGTTCCTCTGAAAAGACAGATAATGTTCGTTCGATCGAATCCGCGACGATTCCGTGCTCCACCCGGTTCTTTTGATCTTGTAATAACGATTGACCGAGTGCTTCGTCCATCTCATCCATCGCGTGGCGTGGTGCAGAACCAGCGACGGCTGCCGTTTCAAGACGACGTCCACGTTTTAAGACGAGTCGTTCCGGTGTAGCGCCGATGAAGGCTTCTTCCGGATTCGGTTGGAAACAGAAGACGTAGCTGCCGGGTTGCGTATCTTCGAGTTCAGCGACGACAGCGGCTACGTCGAGCGGACGATCCAGCTCATAGACGACTTCGCGCGCCAGGACGATTTTTTCAAGTGTCGTCTCCAAGTAGTGCATCGCTTGATGGAACGAAGCTTCAAAGGCTTCATTTCCGTCCCGCGATAGTCGTAAGCGTGTGACGCCTGTCGAAGTCGATGCATGCGGTTGATTGACTTTGGCGAAATCGAGTGCGAGTTCATTTAAAATCGAATCGACTTGATCCATAGGCTCGACGCGAGCAAAAATCGTCACACGTGTCTTGCCATCTTGTTCTAGAAATAAAAACTTCGGAATCGTCATCGAAGCGTCTCCGAAGGAAGACCAACGATAATCCGGTTGTTTGAGCTCGGTAAACGAAAATCCGCTGAACGCAAATAAATCATGACCGACATGATCGCGATTCAAGTTTGCCCATTGCGATTGAATCCGTAAAAAACGATCCGTTCCTGAAGCCTGAAGTTGTTGTACGATGCCAAACCCGATGGCCCGCATCGAGCGATCAGGTGTCGCGAAATAAAATCGTTCCTCGATACCCTGTTCGAGGGAACGCATGTCAGTTGCTTCGATTTCCCATGAATACGAAGCGAGTATAGGTCGTTGTGAGGCGTTCGCCTGACTGACGGCCTGTTCGATACACTGTTTTAGCTCTTGTTGAGCGTAAGCCATACCGCTCATTGCCCCCTAGTCTATAGATACTGTGATATGTTTCACTTAATCTAAGTGTAAACTTTTTGCGGACAAAAAAGAAGGAATAAGCTATCTCTGATTGAACATTGACAGCAAAAAACGAAACCCGATACACTTAGACAGGAAAGGGGTTATTATATGAATAAATCAATCGCTGTCTATTGGCGAATGACACGACCGCATACGTTAACAGCAAGTTTTGTTCCAGTCGTCGTCGGTACGGCAGTTGTCGCACCACGCGTGGAATCGATACGCTTGGATTTGTTCGTGGCGATGTTGATCGCATCGATGCTGATTCAAATCGCAACGAATCTGTTCAATGAATACTACGATTACAAACGTGGTTTAGATACGGAGGAGTCGGTCGGAATCGGTGGATCGATCGTGCGTGATGGATTCAAACCGGGTACGATCCTTGCGTTCGCACTTACGTTGTATGGCATCTCGGCATTACTTGGTGTGTATCTGTGTATCGAGACGTCGTGGTGGTTGCTTGTCGTCGGACTCATCTCGATGTTCGTCGGATATATCTATACAGGGGGACCGCTGCCAATCGCCTATACACCGTTTGGAGAGGTCGTTGCAGGCTTTTTCATGGGGTATATCATCATCGCGATTTCTGCGTACTTGCAAATTGGTTATGTTCCGACAGAAGCCGTTGCGATTTCGGTACCAGTCGCCATCTTGATCGGCTCGATCCTGCTTGCGAATAACATTCGGGACTTGGATAATGATAAGGTCAACGGACGAAAAACGATTGCCTGTCTCGTCGGACATCGCCGTGCTGTTTACGTCTTGATCGGATTTTTTGCGGCAGCTGTCCTGTCTCTCATTATTGCTGTACTCGCATTCGAAGTCTCATGGTTTGCGTTACTCGCGTTGTTAAGTATTCCACTCATGATCAAAGCAGTCCGTCTCTTCTGGGAAGACTTGCCACCGGAAAAACTGATGCCTGGTATGGCACAGACTGGTAAAGTGAATACGATTTTCGGACTTTTACTCGCAATCAGTCTCGTGATCGCGAATATCTAATCTTAATTTAAAGTAGCAGGCGATTCGCTTGCTGCTTTTTTTACGTGAAGATAGGGAACAGTTAGAAAAAAAGTACTTCGGTTGTCACTGATTTAAAATTTTACTATAATTGAAGCAATGTGCCTGAAAGATCAAACAAGGTCGGAAATCAGGAAATATGGTTAGAGGTGGAACTGAAATGAATAAAATCGCGGTAATCGGAAAAGTATTCGTCGACATAAAAGGAACTTCGTTCGCTCCTTTGCATAAGGATGCGAAAAACGTAGGAGACATCACGTTTTCAAATGGAGGAACAGGACGCAACGTAGCACAAAATCTAGCCGTCCTCGGGAATGAAGTTCGCTTTATCTCGACGGTTACGAATGATCAGATTGGCGTGGGAGTGCTCGATGAGCTGAAATCCTACGGTGCGAATGTGGATCACGTCGAAATGTTAGAAGATCATGGAATGGGTATGTGGCTAGCTGTCATGGATAACGAGGGTGACTTGCAAACATCGATCTCGAAACAACCGGATGCCAAGTTGCTCGAAGAGGCGATTTTACGTCAATCGATCTATGCACTCGATGGAGTCGATGCCGTTGCAATCGATTTGGATTTGTCCGTCACGGTCTTAGAACGTTTGATTCATTTATGTCGTAAGATGGAGTTGCCATTGTTTGGTGTTTGTGGTCACTTGAGCGTCATCGAACGAAATCGTCATCTGCTACAAGGGTTCACTGGATTCATTTGTAGCCGAGAAGAGGCTGAAATTCTGTCTGATCTATCGATCGTGACGGTCGAAGATGCGATTCATGTAGCAAATGAGCTAGCGAAAAAGGGCGCTCCGTTTACGGTCGTGACGATGAGTGAACTGGGGGCGGTCTACGTTGATCGTCGTACGGCGACATCAGGTCACGTCGGAACGAAAAAAGTGAAGGTTGTCGACTCAACGGGAGCAGGCGATTCCTTCTTCTCCGCAGTCTTGTCCGAATTGACACAGGAAAAGTCAGCAGAAGAGGCTTTGAAGCTTGGTATGAAGGTCGCAGCAGAAGTCATCGCTTCAACAGAGAATGGACTCGTTCCTGAAATGCTAGATGCTCTTCAATAAGTAGAAATGATAAAAGGGAGGTGGCGTCATGCCGATTCAACGAAGTGCAATCATTTTACGAAACGAACAGGATGAAATTGCGTTGATCCGACGGGATAAACCGAACGAAACGTATTATGTCTTTCCAGGCGGTGGGAAAGATGACGGAGAATCGTTAGAAGAAACAGCGATTCGCGAAGCACATGAAGAACTTGGCATCGACGTGGAGTTGACCGGTATTGCCGCCATCGTCCGTTTTAATGGATTCGATAATCCTTATTTTTGGGCGAAAACAATTGGTGGTCAGTTTGGCACGGGTACGGGTGAAGAATTCGAAGAGGAAGGATCGGGTTATACACCGGTCTGGATCAAGCGTTCGGAGCTACCTTCGTTGCCAATTCGTCCACCGTCACTTGCCAAACAACTGGCAGAAATGACAGAACCATTCTATGAATTAATCCTTTCTGAAAACGAATGAGGTTTTAGTTGAAATAAAATGGGAAAAGTATATTAAAACAATGAGGTGGTCTTCGACTGCCTCTTTTTCATGAAGGAGAGATGACGATGGCGCATTCACGCGATCCAAAAGGGCTTGCCCTGAACTTAAAGCAGCGAATGTCCGATCATAATATCACGGATTATGCAGGGACACTCGCCTATTACTGGTTTTTATCCATTTTCCCAGGAATCATTTTCGTCATTTCGGTCTTATCATTCTTTGATATCGATCGTCAGACACTCGAGTCACAAATTCGGGACCTAGCGCCAGGCGGAGCCGTTAATACGTTCACGGATACAATTTTCCAAGCCATCAAAGAACCGCAGGGTGGTCTGTTATCGATCGGTGCGATTCTTGCTGTCTGGTCCGCTTCCAAAGGAGTCGATCGTTTGATCACGACAGCAAACCATGCCTATGGTGACTTCTCTCCCCGTGGTTTTGTCGCAGCGCGTGGGATTGCCTTGTTACTCACGATCGTGCTCGGAGTCGGGATGTTGTTGCTGATCGTCTTGAATGTGCTCGGTGGTCCGATCATTACGTATCTTGCCAACTTCGTGTTGCCGATCGATATGGGGCAAAAAATCCTACTGACGGTCTTACGATATGTCGTATCGACGATTCTATTGATTGGTATCCTGTCGATTTTTTACCGCGTCGCACCAAAGCGCCCGATTACATTTAAAGAGGCAATTCCAGGAGCCGTCTTTGGTGTCATCGTCTGGCAATTATTATCGGTTGGATTCGGATTTTACGTCTCGAACTTCTCGAACTACAATCAGACCTACGGTTCGCTCGGTAGTGTCGTCATCTTGTTATTATGGCTCTACTTCACAGGGCTGATCATCTTGCTCGGTTCTGAATTGAACGCATCATGGGAACGGTTCATGAAAAAAGCGGATCCAAAAAAGATGGAAGAAAAGCGCTTGAAGGAACAAGCGGAACTTGATGCGATTCCGACGAATACGTTCGGATGAAGATACGAAAAAACGTCTGACTGCCTTGCGGCAATCAGACGTTTTTTCGTGTTAAGCAGCTAATCGTTTCTCAGATGAACGCTGTGGAAGACTTGGTAAAGCATCCTGTTGAAGAAGGCGTAAACCGTTCAGGATGACAAGAATCGTTGATCCTTCATGTCCGACGACAGCGAATGGCATGATTAGGAACTGGGACAAATTCGATGCGATCAATAGGAGAATGACACCGATCGCTAGCGTGATGTTTTGTTTGACGATCCGGTTCATCTTCCGCGCTTTATGCACGGCATAGGCAAGGCGACCTAAATCATTTTTCATCAAGACGACGTCAGCGGTCTCGAGCGCGGCATCTGTTCCTTCACCCATTGCGATACCGACATGTGCTAGTGCAAGGGCAGGGGCATCGTTAATGCCGTCACCCACCATCGCGACGGTCCGACCTTCTGTTTGGTATTGCTTGATATAGCGGACCTTATCTTCCGGTAGACATTCAGCAACGAAATCCGTTAATCCTGCTTCACGTGAGATGGCAGCTGCCGTGACTGGATTATCACCTGTTAACATGATCGTTGCGATGCCGAGATCATTTAAGGCAGCAATCGCTGTTTTAGCCTCTGGGCGAATCGTATCACGTAACGCATAAAGCGCTACAATCTGTGCTCCATTACTGACATAAACGATCGTATGCCCTTGTTCTTTCAGTGACTGTTCCATCGCGACGAATGGATCGTCTAAACCATCGTGGAATGCCCGTTTACCGATACGATAAGTGATGCCATCGACGGTTGCTTCAATTCCGTATCCTGTTACATCTTTAAACGTTGATGGTTCGCGGACATCGGTTTTTAAGTGATTGACGATCGCTTGTGCGAGCGGATGGTTCGACTGTGCTTCGATGGAAGCAACTGCTTGCTGAACTGTTCGAACGTCCATGCCTTCCGCATAACGACTTTCAGTGACGACGGGTTTCCCTGTTGTCAGTGTACCCGTTTTATCGAAGACGATCGTGTCGACTTGTCCGAGTGTCTCGATGTGTGCGCCTCCTTTAAAGAGAACGCCATTTTTCGCAGATGCGGCAATTGCAGATAAGGCAGCAGGCGTAATCGATGCAACAAGAGCACAAGGTGAGGCGACGACGAGAAGAATCATCGCGCGGTAAATACTTGTCTCAAACGTCCAACCGACGACGTAATGAGGGAGGACCATCATGAGTGCGACAACGAGGAGGACGATTTTGACATAACGGCTTTCAAAGCGTTCGATGAACTGAGCAGATGGTGATTGCTCACTTTGTGCATTTTGGACCATATGAATGATCTTTTGGAACAACGATTCGTCAGCAGCTTTCGTCATCTCAATCGTCAAGACCCCATTCATGTTGACAGTTGAGTTGTAGACGGTATCGCCCGTTTGTTTTTCAACCGGAATCGATTCACCTGTAATCGATGCTTCTTCGATCGCTGCTTGACCACGAACGATGACACCATCGACCGGAATTCGTTCCCCCGGACGAACATAGACAAGGTTACCAATCGCTAATTGTTCGATTCCAACGACTTCGAGTTGTCCGTTTGCATTCAGACGTGTTGCTTCCTCAGGTTGTAAAGACATTAAACTTTGTAAGGCACGTTCGTTCTTATTCATCGTATATGTTTCAAGGGCACCGGATAACGCGAAGATGAAAATGAGGATCGCACCTTCCATCCAGTAGCCGATGGCAGCAGCACCGATCGCTGCTAAAATCATCAGCAGTTCGACATTCAACGTTTTTTCTTGATACGTCTCCGTCAATCCTTCCTTCGCTTTTGCATATCCTCCGATCACATATGCGGATAAGTACAATGTGACATAAACGGCAGACGCCGCATTGAATTTTTCAAGTCCGTAAGCAACTAAAATCAATATTCCGCTAAACAATGCTAGAATCAATTCGTGATGCTCATCCCAAGCATGACGGAATACGGAACGCTGTTGAACATCGGTAGTAGTGGAAGTCGTCATATTAAAACTCCTTTCGAAATGTAAATGAGAAATGAAATCATTATAGAAAGAGAATGAGAATGTGATATATCAATGAGTTTAACTGATTGATAATGAGTTTCATTGTCTCTAGATTATAATTATTATTATCTGTAGAATTACTATACCATGCTTCAGTGAAAAGGAACAGGAAAGGAACTAGAAAGATGCAAAAAATTTTAACCCATCGGATTGGACTCGTCGTCTTTGCGTTATTGACGACTTTTTTGTGGGGAAGTGCGTTTCCCTTCATTAAAAAAAGTTATGACTTATTACAGATCACGTCTTCGGAATACGGAGAGCAACTGCTGTTCGCAAGCTATCGTTTCTTTTTGGCAGGTGTGCTGTTACTTGTCGTCAGTGTCCTCGTCTTCAAACAGACGATTACGCTGAAGGAGCGGACCTATGCCTATAGTCGTCTTGGCTTCTTTTTGACGTTCTTGCAGTATGTCTTCTTTTATATCGGTTTGTCGTTATCAACCGGCGTACAAGGATCAATCATTGCGGGATCGACTTCGTTCTTCCAGATGTTGCTGGCTCATTTTCGATATGAAGACGATCGACTGAATCGGTTTAAAGGACTCGCCTTATTCCTTGGATTCACAGGTGTTATCTTGGCCAACTGGCCGCAAGGGGGGCAAGGTGTCTCGTTTGGAGTAGGGGAAGGATTGTTGATTGCAGCAATGGTTTCCGGAGCGTTCGGTAATTTAATCGCGAAAGAATACTCGGCACATTATCCTGTGGCACCGATGACTGGATGGGCGATGGTCATTGGATCAATCGGTCTCTTCATCGCAGGAGTCATTCTCGATGGTCACGTCGCACCGTTCACTTTTTCAACGACAAGTGCTTGGATGCTCATGTATCTTGCCTTCTTATCAGCAACTGGATTTACGCTTTGGAACTTACTGATGAAATATAATCCGGTCAGTAAAGTATCATTGTTCATGTTCTTCGTACCGATTTATGGTGTCAGTTTATCTGCCTTGATTTTGGGCGAGACGATTCCACCGCAAGCGTTGCTTGGATTACTCTTCGTCGTCAGTGGTATTTTAGTATCGACGTACCTTCCTGTTTGGTTTCAAAAGCGAGGTTGACGAAGATTCAGAATCGTGCAAAAATAGTTTCAATCAAAGTAACTCCCAATCGTTCGTTGCTTAAGCCGACCTGTTCGGCTTTTTTCTGTACGGTCAAGTGAAGACCGATTCGGCCTTGTCTGAAAGGCTAGTGCGACTATAAAACGGAAGGAGATGAAAACGAATGGAACGGAATGAGATCGTTCGAAAGATCATTGCCGCTCGTCGTCCACGTGATGAGTTTGCCCGGTTCGTCGTAACGTGCGTCAGTCAGCAGTTGAAGGAAACCCATGGAGATGTGGATGTGGAAATCATCGAGGCGGAGAGAGGTTACGATTCAGTGTGGTCAATCAACGGTCGAGAGGTCGTCGTGCTGCTCGAGACAGAAGAGCTGAAGCGTGCAAAAGAACAGCCGTATGCGATCGACGATAAGCTCTGGCGGAGTTTTCGGCAAGAAGGAATCGTGAAATAAAACAAAGGATCTTGCGCATGATTAGCGCAAGATCCTTTGTTTTATATCCGGGATGATTCGTGACGTTTCGCGTATCGTAAGAGAAACGCAAGTGTCGCTAGGACCAGAACGAATAGACTGAAATAAAGCATAGCTGGAAGCAGAACGAACAAGCTGCCAGCAATCGGTCCAAGGATCGAACCAAGACTAAAGGCAATCCCTGCAAGCAAGTTGCCCGTCGGAAGAAGGTGTCGCGGTAACTGTTCCGTCATATAGGCGACACCAAGCGAGTACGTCGAGCCAAGTGCCATCCCGCTGACAGCAAAAATCGCAAACAACCAGCCGTAACGTTCGAAGACGAAGCAAGCAATCAGGAAAGCGACAGAGCCAATTGAAAGAACGGTTACTAACGTCCGACGTTTTCCGAAGTGATCAGCAAGTCGTCCAAGTGGAAGTTGCATGATCAACGAGCTGACGACGAATGTCGTGATCAAGGTACTCGTCTCAGATAGACCGTACCCGTTACGTGTCGCAAAAACGGGAAAACTGGCATTCAGTGTGGCTTCGAGAAAACCATATGTAAAGCCAGGGAGTAATGTGAACCACGCGGTCGATAGGACAAGTTTATACCGTGAGGCAGCGCTTTGCAATTCCTCCGGCATGACAGACGATGGTTTTTCGTTCGGCATACGCGATAACAAGATCAGGACGATGACCGTTAATGTACCAGTCAACACGAACGGTAGCCAGTTGATGACATCGACGAGAGGTGCTGCAAGAGGACCAAGAGCAAAACCAAGACCGAATGCCATCCCGTATAGTGACATCGTTCGTCCTAACCGTTCATTTGGAGTAATGGACGTCACCCAAACCTGTGATCCATAGTGTAACGTCTGATCACCAAATCCGACGAGGAACCGTAAAATCATCCAAGCAATGACGCTCGGAAGGAGTGGAAATAAGAAAACGGCCACTGCAACAAGAGCGAGTCCGAACGAGATGACCGGAATATAACCACGTCGTCGCAGTGGACCTTCCATGAGAGGGGCAGCGACGATGACACCAATGTATAGAACGGCAGCGCTGAGACCATTGATGAAGGCTGGAGTCCCTTGACGTTCAAGTAAAATAGAGAGCAATGGAATCAGCAATCCTTGCGTGAATCCGGAAATGAAGACGATTGATAAAATGAGAGCAAAACGACGTGACACGAGTAACGACGACCTTTCTTTTTTCTTTTAGCATAACACGCCCCGGTCTCTGAAACGAAAGACCGGGGCGTGCTTCATTTATTTTCTTGTTCAAAACGTGTCGGACGCGGCATATGCAGAAGATGTTCATCCCAATCTGTCTGATCGAACACTTCATCATGTTCGATGCTGTGTGAAGTACGAATCCCAACCATCATGACGAATAAGACCATGCTGAACGTACCGATGATTGCGACAATACCTACGAGCCATTCCATCCCGGTCACCCCTTTTTTTAGAAAACAGAATGTGTCTACTTTGTGACATTTTTCCCAGGACGCCATCGTTCAAAACCTATTTTTCATTCTTAAAGCCGGCTGGATTGTTTTGTGAAATCAATCTCAGGGTAATATGCGTTTTTCACAAGCGCATTTGGTCCAAGGCATTGCACAGCAGGACAGTGACACGACAAGCTTTTATTCAGTTCTGTCTCTTGCCACTGGGCATACGCATCATTGAAGGACGTCTCATGAATCGTACCGAGCGAAGCGAGTTCGTCGCCGAAATCAGTCACGATGATCTCGCCATCAAAGATGTTGACGTTAAGACGAGAACGACCATCTGGGTCATTGCGAACCGATACGTTTTTTTCTTGACGCAAGCGACGGTGCAATTCTAAATCTGCCTCTTCCATCGAACATGCGTAGAAAGGAAGTGTTCCGAACAACATCCAAACGTTCGGATCGCGGACGTCAAGCAAACGATGAATTCCGTCACGGATTTCAGATAAACTAGCTGCTTCGATCATTGACGCGAAGTCAGCGGGGTACATGGGATGCACTTCATGACGGACACAGCCCATATCGACGATTTCCTTATGGATTGCTTCAAGGTGTGGCAATGTCCGCTTGTTGATCATCGTCTCAGCAGACACGATGACACCTCGTGCATTCAGAACACGAGCATTCTCTTTCATCGTCTCGAAAAGCTTCGTCCGTGCTTCACGTGATGGTTTTCGTTCCATCATCGCAAAGCCACCATCGATGAAGTCATCGGCTGTTCCCCAGTTATGTGAGATGTGCAAGACATCTAGATAAGGAATGATTAATTCATAACGAGATAACGGAAGTGTTAAATTTGAGTTGATTTGGGTTTTAGCGCCACGTTCGTGGGCATACTTAAGTAAAGGGACGACATATTCCTTGACGGATTTCATCGAAAGCATCGGTTCTCCGCCTGTGATGGAAAAGGCACGCAGGTGTTCGATTTCATCCAGACGTTGAATGAGTAGTTCGACTGGGATTTCAGGTGACTCGCTACTGGATAACATGTAACCGACGGCGCAATGTTCACAGCGCATGTTACACAGTTTTGTCGTCGTGACTTCGATGTTCGTCAAACGGACGGTGCCGTATTGTTCAATGTCACGATAAGCTTCCCACGGATCGTTTGCGATCGTGATGGGTGATGATTGTGGCATAGGTACTCCTCCTTTTTAGTGCTCCACTTCGTATCGTATGCTAAAATAACGTCGGAATCCAGCGGAAGAAAGGAAGTCTGAATAATGGGAAAAGCAAGAACTGATAAACTTGGTCAAATGAATGTGCTAAAATCAAGGATGCAGCTTCTCTGTCATACAATCGATTCACTTGATGAATCATCAGATATCGAAGATTTGGAACGACTGATCGTATCACTAGATCAACTCAAGGCGAAGGTCGTTCGATATGCGAAGGATATGAAAGAACAAGAAGAAACGAAAAAAGCGGTAGATTGAGACCGCTTTTTCATTTGCACAAACGGAAAGGATGAAATCAATGGCAACAAAAATCAAATTAAAGACAGGTGAGATCCGTTCGGTCACGTGTTTACGGATGGGAATCAACGGTGAAGGGATTGCGACGCTCGAGCGACAAATCGTCTTCATCCCAGGATTACTCGTCGGGGAAACGGCACAGATCGAGATCACGGAAATTCATGCAAACTATGCGAATGCGAAAATCTTGAAGCGTGACGATCGTTCACCGGACCGCGTGACACCGCTTTGCCCGGTCTATAGTGTCTGTGGCGGCTGCCAATTACAACACATGAGTTACGACGGACAATTACGTTATAAGGAAGAGATGCTACGCAATGCTTTCTTAAAATCAACGAAATTGAATATCGAGAAAGCCGATATTCGTCCGACGATCGGTTCGAAAGAATGGGAATACCGCAACAAGTCACAATTCGTCGTCGGTAAACAAGGGAATGAAATCGTCAGCGGTCTCTATTCGGCCAATTCGAATCGTCTTGTCGCGATCGATGATTGTGTCGTTCAAAACAAAGATACGCTTCGTGTCAACCAAGCTGTCACGAAACTGCTCAACGATTATAAAGTACCCGTTTACCATGCAGCAAAACAAGACGGTGTCATGCGACACATCGTCGTCCGGACAGGAATCAAAACGGGCGAAATTCAAGTCGTACTGGTTGCCTTTAAAGACGGCTTCCGTGATTTAGAAGGTTTGTCACGCGATATCATGGATATCCCGGGGGTCGTTTCGGTCGCGCTGAACATTAATGATAAGTTAACGTCACGTGTCTTCGGAGAAGAGACAGAAGTCTTGCGTGGCGTTGAACGGATCGAAGAAGAGATGGGCGAGTTCACGTATCAATTGTCTCCTCGTGCTTTCTTCCAGTTGAATCCAGAACAGGCAGAGCGGATGTATGAAGAGATTGCGCGTGCCGCTGCTTTGACAGGCGAAGAGCGTGTCGTGGATGCATACGCAGGTGTCGGTTCAATTGGACTCTGGATCGCTAAAGGAGCAAAAGAAGTCCGCGGTATGGAGATCATTGAAGAAGCCGTTGAAGATGCCAATGCGCACATGAAGCAATACGGATTCGACCATGCCCACTACGTTGTCGGTAAGGCAGAAGCGTGGATTCCACGTTGGGTCAAGGAAGGCTGGATTCCAGATGTCTTCATCGTCGACCCACCACGCTCAGGTTGCGATACACAATTGTTGAACGCGATGATCTCGTCTAAAGCGAAAAAAATCATCTATGTTTCGTGTAACCCGCAGACGCTTGCCCGCGATTGTGATCACTTGATGAAAGCGGGATACAAGGTATCGTACATTCAGCCGTACGATATGTTCCCACAAACAGCGCACGTTGAAGCAATCGTCGTGCTCGAAAAAAAGAAAAAGAAAAAGTTCTAAATAACAAGCCCGTATGCACTCCTTGAACGAGTGGACATACGGGCTTTTTATCATGTTTGCGAGGGATAACCGAACGTCGCGTCACACTCAGCAAAGCGTTCCTTTAATTGAGCAACACGGTCAGCGGGTAATGGACCACGTTCGATCAGTTGCTGATTCAATGCGAGGTGTTCTGGTCGAGACGTGCCGATGATAGCCGTCGTGATTCCTGGCTCAAAAACCGTGAAACGAAGCGCTGTCTCAAGCCAACTGGATTCTTCGAGGGGATAAGCGAGTTGTTGCGCACGTTCCCAGTAAGGTTCGACATACTGTCCGACCGGACGCTCCGTGAAGCGCCACGGGGCATTTCCGATCGGACGTTTGGCGATGACACCGTGATTCGAAAGCGTAGGTAGGACTTGATCGACACGTTGGTCAAACAGATTAAACGATGTTTGGAAACTGTCGAAGCGATTCGTTTCGATAGCATATGTCAAGTCTTCCCGATCACCGGAATAAGCAATGACGCGAACTTTTCCAGCTTGTTTTGCTTGTTCAAGCGCTTCGATGACATCTCCTTGGGCGAGGATTTCTTGACTACAAGAATGTAAGTGTACGATGTCGAGATAATCCGTTTGTATCGTCTGTAAGGCTTGATCGATGCCACCATGGACCGCTTCAAAGGTCCAGTCCTGCGCACCGGGAACATCATAGCCGACTTTCGTCGACAGAATGACGTCGTGCCGACGATTCTTTAGAAATTGTCCGACGCGTTGCTCCGATAAGCCGTAGCCGCGTGCCGTATCGATCAGGTTGATGCCGAGATCACGTGCTCGTTCGAGTAAATAAACTGCTTCCCGGTCCGTCATCTGTTCTGCACCAATGTGACCGGCTCCGAACCCAAGCGGGGACACGAATAAATCAGATGTTCCAAAACGTCTTAACTCCACGAACAATACTTCCTTTCAGGTACCTGTAGTTTTAAATCGATGGTGTTCGTTTTTGATGAATACGGTATAGCAGATAACCAACGAGTGCCACGCCTGCAATCGACCATTGAACGATGAATGAGGATTGCATGAACTGATGGACGGCGAGCACTTCGACTAACATGGCTGGAATTTTTCCGATCGTACTCGCAGTCAGGAAAAGTAGAATCGAAATACCACTAGCGGCACTGACAATGTTGACGATGCCAGACGGAACGAACGGTAACAGCCGTAGCAAGATGATCGTCCAAAACGCTTCACGTCCTTGTTGTGCTTGCAGTTTTTGTTGCAAACGAGCGAATCGATCGGGAAGCGGACGACGAAGGGCATACCGCAGTCCTTTTCGGTAAAGTAGAAACGCACAAACCGCACCTAAGACTTCACCGATGAAAGAGAGCAATGTGCCCATCCATAATCCGAAATAGACGAGATTCGCAGCGGTGACGAACGTACTCGGTAGGACACCAAGTACACTGACGACGACGCCGACCAAGACACTAACGAATGGAGCGAACGGTCCAAAGAGTTCAAAGGTTTGGATGACATGTTGTTCCATCATTCGAATCCATCCTCTTCATCCGGAAGAAGCGGTAACTCGATGTGGACAGTCGTTCCTTCTCCAAGAACGGAGTCGAACCGGATCGTCCCATCATGACGATCGATGATGTGTTTCGTGATCGCAAGACCGAGACCAGTGCCACCATCTTTCCGCGTCCGTGATTTATCGACACGGTAAAAACGTTTTGTCAGTCGATCAAGATGTTCTTCCGGAATGCCTTCCCCTTCGTCCTGGATAAGACAATGCGTCCGGTCGCCGATCGTTTCAGTCGATAAGAAAATCTGTTTGCCAGGCGGTGTGTACCTTAAGGCGTTATCGAGTAAATTGCCGAAGACTTGCTCAAGGCGGTCCGTATCGCCTAAGACAATTTGATCTGGATCGAGGTTCATCACGAACGTGACTCCTTTTGACTGGGCGATGGGTTCCATCCGGTAGATGACATCTTCAAGTACTTGACTGAAGACAAGCGGTTGCTTCGACATCGGATAGGAATCGCGCTCGAGTTGAGCGAGATCGAGCAGATCATTGACGAGACGTTGCAGACGTTCCGTTTCCCGCTCAATAATTTGGTAATACTGCGCACGCTTTTCTTCCTCAAGCGAATCATCCTGCATCATCTCTGTGTAACCACGGATGTAGGAGAGAGGTGTTCGCAATTCATGACTGACGTTCGCGAGGAACTCTTTCCGCTGCTCGTCGACTTCCCCGAGCGATTCCGCCATCTTGTTTAACGTTTCTGCGAGTTCTCCGATCTCATCGTCCGATTGAATCGGAATCCGGTAATCAAAGTCACCTTGTGCATAAACAGTCGAGGCGCGCTTCATGTCGATCAACGGACGGATGATCGTATCGATGATTTGTCGTCCGAAGATGACGAGATTCAAGACAATCAGTCCGATCATGAAGAAGATCATCAAGCGGAGTGGGCGGAATGGTTCACTGATTTGCCCAAGTTCCAGGTACAAGATCAGCGTACCAACCAGTCGATTGTTTTCGATGATCGGAAACCCGGTCATCAAAATATCCGTTCCTTCAATCGGATGGGTCCGACTGGAGACGATGGTTTCACCGTTTCGAAGTTCTTCGATATCCGCATTCGTCAAAAAGCGCAGTCCAGCTGGATTTTTCTTCAGGAAATCGATAAAGAAGACTTTCGATTCCGTCAACTCATTCGTATAAGTCATTCCATCGTAAAAAGCACCAGATAATCCTTCAGATTCATAAATGTTGATCAGCTTTTCGCCTCGGTTCAATAAGATATCTTCCTGCGTTTGAAGATAGAATCGATCGTAGAGGTAGAACGTCAACAAGACGAATAAAATGGCGGAAAAAACGCTTGTGAACCAAATCGTGATCCAAATCCGGCGCCGGATCGTATAGCGCTTAATCATACTTCCTCGAATTTATAACCGATGCCCCAGACCGTTTGAATCGAGCCACCAGCTTCCCCGAGCTTTAAGCGAAGTGTTTTGATGTGTGTATCGACCGTCCGTAAGTTCCCGATATAGTCCGCACCCCAGATTTGATCGAGTAACTGTTCGCGAGAAAAGACCTTATCATTGTTTTGAGCGAACAGGTGCAACAAATCAAATTCCTTACGCGTCAGACTGACCGGCTTGCCATTGACGTGGACACTCCGACTTTCAGTGTCGAGTTCAAGCATGCCGAGCGTCAGGGTAGCCGATTGATCAACTGTAAAGCGATGAGAACGACGAAGAGTCGCTTCGATGCGAGCAAGCAATTCTCGAGGGCTGAATGGTTTTGTGATATAGTCATCAGCTCCGATTTTCAGACCGTGAATACGATCGAGCTCGTCCGAACGTGCCGTCAGCATGATGATCGGAACGTTTGAGAATTCACGGATGCGCATACATGCTGTCAAGCCGTCCATTTCCGGCATCATGACATCGAGTAGAACGAGATGGAATGTATTTTGTTGAATGAGATGGATCGCTTCTTGTCCGTTAGAAGCTGTCATCGTCGTGTAGTGTTCTTTTTCAAGATTCGAGACGAGAAGGTCACGCATTTGTGCTTCATCATCTACTACGAGAATGTTAAACGATTCTGGCATTAGTCTTCGCTCCATTTCCTGTAGAAGAAAGTGTTTCTTCCATAAAGATGAGTTTTCTTATTTATCATACCATTTCAAACTTTAGAAGCGCATGTGTGGACACAAAAAAGCATGAGAGACAAGGCTCTCATGCTTCGAGTTGTTGGTGATCGTATAGTGTTTCGAGCTCCCGACCATGAATGTACATGTGGAAACTAGATTTTGAGACTTCATATAGCGTGAACTGTGTCTCGCCGGCATTCAATTGCTCAAGAAGCGCAGGGCGCAACTCATCCGCGCAGAACGCATACGGCAATTTTTCAGCTGCTTTTTGTGACCGAATATTGCTTTTGCGAATTTTCATGAAGACACTTTCATATCCAAGCTCGAAGAACAGCTCAGAGAAGAAGGCTTCTTTCGCTAAATGATTGTATCCTTTACCATGATACGGTTTACCTAACCATGTACCGAGAAACCCATATTGTCCTTCGATATCGAGTAAACTAATCGTACCAATCGGTTGATCGAATTCATCTAGGATGGTACGTGATACGATTTCACCACGTTCTTCCTCTTCGATTGCCTGCTTTGTAGTAAACAGAAATTCATCAAAGTACCGTGTTTTTTGGCGGACGTACGGATATACGTCTTGATGCTGCATCAGTTCGAACAAATCAGCGCAGTCGCTCAGCTCCCGTTGCTTGAGCATACTTCCATTCCTCCTTTTAGGACCGCAAGAATGATTGTCGAAAGCTACCTGTCTGACTCGTTTGAACCGCGCATGGTATGCCTTCTTCAGTTGTCGGATAAGATAATATTACCTTCTTTTTTTAAAATTGCAAGAAAATAATTTTTGTGAAAAAAGATACAAAAACAAGATGTTTTCCGTAAGCGTCTAAAACCCCCGAAAGGTGCAATAAACACCTGGCGGGGGTGGAGTTAAGTCAAGTTCAGTTGAGCGTGTTCAAAAATGATTTTTCCATCAATCATCGTCATGAGCGGCTTCGCTAAATAGTCGAGTGGGAAGTGACTCCACAGGACGAGATCCGCGTCTTTTCCGGTCTCGATCGATCCGACACGATCGTCCACACCGAGCGAGCGGGCGGGATGAATCGTGATCGCGCGTAAGGCGATATCGACCGGTAGACCTTCTCGTGCGGCAAGACCAGCGCAGAGGTTCAAGTATTGGACAGGGGTGTACGGATGATCGGTCGTGATGGAGATTTCGAGACCGTGTTCATGGAGAACCCGGTACGTTTCCCATGTTTTATTCTTCAGTTCGATTTTAGACTTCCGCGTGAATGTCGGTCCAACTGTCACTTTTTCGATCGGCAATTGCTCCATTTCTTTTGCGACGAGATGACCTTCCGTACAATGTTCGATACGTAAATCAAGATCAAACTCTTCCGCGAAGCGAATAGCGGAAAGGATATCATCTGCTCGGTGCGCATGTACACGAAGCGGCATCTTATGATCAAGGACCCGTTTGATCATCTGATGAGCGAACGTTTCGGAAACTCGTTGTGTCCGAACTTCAAGAAAGGCTTCGCGCAACATCCCCATGATGCCCATCCGTGTGAGTTCACCGGCGCGGCCAGCACTATGGACACGCTTCGGGTTTTCACCGAGTGCCACCTTCAGACCCGCATACTTTCGAAGAATCATATCATCGATGAACCGTCCGTGCGTCTTGATGACACTCGTGACGCCACCGATGATGTTCATGCTACCAGGCATGACTTGAACGGTCGTGATCCCGTGTTCGACGGCTTCCTTAAAGCCTTCATCCAGCGGATAAACGCCATCAATGGCACGTAGATGAGGAGTCATCGCGAAAATCGTCTCATTCGCATCATTTCCGACGGTTCCGGTACCTTCGTCATATAATCCGAGATGTGTATGGGCATCGATGAAACCGGGCAATAAAAAGTGACCTTCTGCTTCAATGACTTGATCGTTTTCTAAATGATCCAGTAATTCACCGATTTCAATGATTTTCCCATCACGAATGCGGATGTCCCCATAAAAACTGTCCGAAGTAATCGGATAGATATGTGCATTTCGAATTAAGATATCCAAGTATCGTCCACCCCTGTACTAGTTTGAATGCTCGATTGCTCGCAATGCATCCTTTAGTTCAGCATACCGAAACTTGTATCCGTTTTCGAGCGCTTTTTTCGGAACGACACGAGCTCCTTCTAGTACAATCGTACTCTTTTCACCGAGTGCGAGTTCTAACGCGAAGCGTGGCGCCGGGAGCCAGTGTGGGCGATGTAAGACTTTTCCGATCGTCTGTCCGAAACGCCGCATCGTCTCCGGATGCGGAGCAGTGATGTTCATTGGTCCTTCGACTGTCGGG
Source organism: Exiguobacterium sp. U13-1 (assembly GCF_001750115.1). Taxonomy (NCBI): domain Bacteria; kingdom Bacillati; phylum Bacillota; class Bacilli; order Caryophanales; genus Exiguobacterium; species Exiguobacterium sp. U13-1. Next base: position 1,142,071 of record NZ_CP015731.1, read on the forward strand.
GTCTCAAGTGCGAATATGAATAAATCGACTAAATCGTCGATGTGGACCCAGGAGACCCACTGTTTTCCGTCGCCCATCGTTCCACCGCCAAACAAGACATAGGGCAGGCGCATTAACGGATAAGCGCCACCGGCTTTCGTTAGGACGACACCGATTCGTGGATGGACAAGTCGAATGCCAGCGTCAGCAATCGGGCGGGCAAGGTCTTCCCAGGCGACACAGACATGACTTAGGAAGTCAGCGGTCGGTGGAAGGGGTTGATCTTCGGAAAATGTTTGATGCCGATCTTGTCCGTAAATGCCAACCGCAGATGCAGACAATACGACATTCGGCTTTTGATCGAGTGCTTCAACGATTCGAACGAGCTCCTTCGTCGTGCTGACGCGACTGTCGAGAATGACACGTTTTCGTTCATCCGTCCAACGTCCGTCGTTGATCGAAGCGCCAGCCAGATGAATGAATGCATCGACGCCCTCTAAGTGCTGTTCCGGTTTTGCGTCTTCTGTCATCCACTTGATATATGTGACCTGCGCGTCATTCGCTTTCGGATGACGCGTTAAGATAAAGATGTGATGTCCTTGATCTAGTAAACGCTTCGTCAAGGCTTGACCAATCATACCAGTTCCGCCGGTAATCGCAATGTTCATGTAATCCATCCCCCCTGAAATAAGTAAAAGTGGCTTCTTTCCATTTGTTCCCGTTCCATGGTTTCACTCAAACATAGACCTGCCTGTTCATGATATCGTAGAACTACCGAATCAGGTTAGGGGAGGGAACGACATGAAGATCAAACGGATCTCGACACAGAAGAAGAACAGCGAACGATTCAACATCTATGTCGAGCGTGAGGGCAAAGAGGAATACGCCTTTGCCGTAGATGTGGATATCTTAATCAAATACAATCTGCAACGCGATAAGGAGCTCGATGACGACTTCGTCAAGGAAGTACTGACGGCTGAGGAACAGCAGAAGGCATATCGTCTCTCATTGAATCATTTATCATACCGGATGCGGGCAACAAGTGAGGTCGTCACGTATTTGACGGAAAAAGAGACACCGGAGCATGCGATTAAACATGCGATCGATCGATTGACGGAGCAACGCTATCTGGATGATCAACAGTTCGCGCTTGCTTATACGGCGACGAAAAAAGCAACGACACCACAAGGACCAGGAAAGATTCGCCGTGATCTAGAAGTATTGAAGATCCCAAAGACAGCAATTGATGAAGCAATCGCGACGTTTACGGATGAAGAGGAATATGAAAAAGTCCTGAAGTTTTTGCGGCAAAAGCAAAAAGAGCTTCAACGGCGTTCTGTACGCGAATTGACGCAAAAGCTACAGATGACACTCATGCAGCGCGGGTTCTCGTCCGATTTGATTAAAGCGGGCATTGAAGAGGTATTTTTAGCTGAAGAAGGTGACGAAGAAGAACAGGCGGCACTTTATCAAGCACGCAAGTATTATCCGAAGTACCGGCAACTCGAACCGTTTGAACGCGAACAGAAGGTGAAGCAAGCGCTCGTCCGAAAGGGATTTCCGTACGGTCTGGCAGCTCAAGTCCTCGAACAAATCAAAGAAGAAGAGGCGGAATAATAAAAGCAAGATGAAAAATTGACAATTATCCGACAATTGTGCTATTCTACGCACAGACTAAGAAAAGGAGGAACCGTCCTATGAAAAAGCCAATTGGTTTCACACACATCCAACAGCTGAATATGACGGAGACTCTTGAGCACGTATAAGTAATTCATTTCATGTGCGAGCAAGGGGATTCGTCTCCCGAGCGCGCAGACGAACAAGAATGCATCATGCCCATTTCAAGGCATACTGATTCTCGGACTGCATCCGGAAATCCGTATGCCTTTTTGCGTGCTCGGAAAAAACACTTCATTTCACAGTAAAGGGGGGACCCTCATGCGTTTATTTCGGCAATTGAGTTGGTTTCTAAAAGAACACAAATCATCTTACCTCGTAGCAGTCGTCTTACTGATTATCACGGGCTTCATCGATTTGACGCCGCCGTGGTTGATCGGAAAAGTGATCGACGGTTTACGCTCAGGTTCGATGGACCGAACGACACTCTTACAGTATGTCGGTGGATTAACGGTCATTTCCATCGTTTCCTTCATCTTGACGTATCTGTGGTTAGCGAAATTATTCGGAACGGCATTTTTATTAGAACGGACACTTCGGAGTCGCTTCTTTACGCACTTATTGAAACTGACGCCGACGTTCTACCAAAAGAATCGGACGGGAGACTTGATGGCGCTCGCGACGAACGACTTGAAGGCGGTCGAGCGGACAGCCGGATTTGGTGTCTTGACGCTCGTCGACTCGTTGAACATGACGGCAATCACCCTCGTCGTCATGGGGGTGGCGATCGATTGGAAGCTGACACTTGCTGCCTTGTTACCGATGCCACTTCTCGCCTACGCGATGAATAAGCTCGGAAGTCAAATTCACGGACGTTTCATCACTGCCCAGGATTCATTCGGAACGATGAATGACCAAGTTGTCGAGTCGATTTCCGGACTGCGTGTCATTCGCTCGTTCGTCCAAGAACCGGTCGATGTCAAACGCTTCGACGATGTCACGACGGATGTCTTTGAGAAAAACATGCACGTCGCAAAAATCGATGTCTTATTTGAACCGATCATCAAGCTGCTCGTCGGCTTCAGTTATTTGATCGGCTTATCGTTCGGGACATATCTCGTCTTTACGAACGACATCACGCTCGGACAATTGGTCGCCTTTAACATCTATCTCGGGATGCTGATTTGGCCGATGTACGCCTTTGGCGAATTGATCAACGTCATCCAGCGTGGAACAGCAAGTCTTGACCGCTTAGAAGCAACGATGCGAGTCAAACCGTTGATTGCTTCGACACCGCGGGAACACGTCGATCGCCCTGAACGGATCGAGATGAACGATTTGACGTTTACGTATCCAGAGACAGCCCATCCGGTCTTACGAGATTTGAATATGACGATCGAACAAGGAACAACGATCGGGATCGTCGGACCAACCGGATCCGGTAAAACGACGTTCTTGCGTCAATTCCTACGTGAGTATCCGATTGGACGGGACATGCTGACGGTCAATGGCATACCGTATGAAGATGTTGCGCTAGAGACGGTTCGCGGTTGGACGGGTTATGTGTCACAAGAACATTTACTATTCTCGAAATCCGTCCGGGACAATATCTTGTTCGGTGCAGGTGAAGCGACAGAAGAAGAATTGCAGGAAGCGATTCGTCTCGCATCCTTTGAAAAAGACATTGAAACGCTCGAACAAGGACTTGAGACGATGGTCGGTGAACGTGGCGTCACGTTGTCAGGCGGACAAAAGCAACGTCTATCGATCGCGCGGGCGATGTTAAAAAAACCAGAGTTGCTGTTGCTGGATGATTCACTATCAGCGGTAGACGCGAAAACGGAATCACATATCATTGATTCGATTCGATCGAATCGTCACCAATCCACGACATTAATTGTTGCCCATCGTTTGTCGGCAGTGGCACATGCGGACGAAATCATCGTCTTGCAAGATGGAATGATTTCTGAACGAGGAACACATGACAGCCTGATGGCACAAAATGGCTGGTACGCTCAACAATTCGAGCGACAAAGTGAAGAGATGTAAGGAGGTGCCTCTGCATGAATGAATTAGATTTATACCAACTCGATCCGGCACGTCGGAAGACGACGATCCGTTCGTTGATCCGCTATGCGATGCATGAGAAACAAGCGATCTTTTTAGGATTATTTTTACTCGTACTGGCAGTCGGAGCGGAATTGACAGGTCCGTATATTGCGAAAGTCATCATCGATGAACATATCGTGGCAATTGAAAAGGACTGGGTCGAGGTTAAATCAGACGGTGCGGTCATCTATGACGGCCGTCAGTTCGCCAAAGCACAAGACGTCTCGAAAAGTCAGATTGTTCAATCCGTCTCGATCGTCCAAACGACCAACGGCTACTTTTTCGTACCGAAACAAGTCGTCAGTGGGGGAGAGCGGAAAATCAATGGAAATACGATGACGATCACGCGTGGAGACGACGTCTACACGTATGATAATATTCAAAAACTGACACAAGGACAGGTCTATGATTTTTATTCAAAAGACTTAAAAGCAATCGGCTGGTTGTCCTTGATCTACGTCCTTTTGCTGCTGGCAGCGGCTGGTTTGAACTGGATTCAACAAATCTTGCTCCAGCGATCTGCCCATAAAATCATTAAACGGATGCGGCTTGATGTCTTTACGCATCTGCAACAGTTACCGGTCCGTTATTTCGATCAGACACCGATCGGTAAAATTGTCAGTCGGGTCACGAACGATACGGAAACGATTCGCGATCTTTATCTCGGTGTGCTCGCCCGAGTCTTCTCAGGGATCATCACGATGGCGGGGATTCTCGTCGCGATGTTCTTCCTCGATTATCGCTTAGGACTCGTCTCGCTGATCATCATTCCGATCGTTTATTTTTGGATTCAGCTGTTCCAGAAACTTGCGACGAAGAACAACTTCAAGGTCCGCTCGCTCGTTGCCGACATGAATGGTCAACTGAATGAGAACATCCAGACGATGCCGATCATTCAGGCTTATGCACGCGAGAAGGAAGTCCTTGCCGAATTCGAACAAAAAAACGAAGAAAACTATCAGACGCGGGCAAAGTTGTTACGACTCGATGCCCTGATGTCTCATAACCTATCCTACTTTTTGAAAAACTTGACGCTCGCCTTGTTGATTTGGGTCGTCGGCGGAAAAAGTCTGACGAACGGATCGTTTTTATCGCTCGGGATTTTATATGCGTATATCGATTACGTGTCCCGTTTATTCGAACCCGTCACCCAAATCATGAATCAGCTGTCACCGCTACAACAAGCACTCGTTTCAGCGGACCGGATGTTCCAATTGCTTGACGAAAAGGGAGAGCCGGTCGAACAAGGTCGCGTTGCTCGGTTTAAAGGAGCGGTGACCTTCAAAGACGTTGAATTCAGTTATGAAGCGGGGAATCCCGTATTACGTGAGATTCAAATCGATGCTCGTCCTGGCGCGACGATTGCTCTCGTCGGTCACACGGGTAGCGGGAAAAGTTCAATCATGAATTTATTAATGCGTTTCTATGATCCGTCAAAAGGACAGTTGTTGATTGACGGACAGGACGTGACGACTTTACCGAAACAAGCGGTTCGTGAGCATATGGGCATCGTCTTACAGGATCCGTTCCTCTTCACAGGAACGATTCGCTCGAACATCACACTCGGCAATCCTGATATTTCAGAAGAACGGGTACGACAAGCAATCGAAGCCGTCGGCGCGGATCGGTTCATTGATCGTTTACCGAACGGGCTCGATGAACCAGTCATCGAAAAAGGTGCCACATTATCAGCGGGTGAACGACAGTTGATCAGTTTTGCCCGTGCGTTAGCGTTCGATCCTGCGATCCTAGTTCTTGACGAAGCGACAGCGAGCGTTGATTCGGAAACGGAAGCGGTCATTCAAGATGCTTTACTGACGTTGACGAAAGGACGAACGACGTTCATCATCGCCCACCGCTTGTCGACGATCAAAGATGCGGATGAGATTCTTGTTCTCGATCGTGGTCAAATCGTCGAGCGAGGGTCCCATGATGTGCTCCTTGCAACGTCCGGTATTTATGCGAAAATGTATGCGTTACAAAGTAAGCGGAATCTTGAATTGAAATCAAGCTAATCCATCCAGTTTCTCCTCCTTTTCGTTTATACTGAAAAACGAAGAGGGGGAGTTTTTGTAATGGAGACACGGATGAGTCAATTATCGAAATACGAGCTTGAGATGTTGATCACGAAATTAAGTGAACAAAAACGAAAAGCGGAGCAACACGGGAACGTCAGTGAAGTGGAGGTCGTGACGCGGAAAATCGCTATTGCGAAAAGTTATTTGATTGATCCGGCACGATTCGAACGGGGGGCCTTTTACCGAATCGAAGGAGAAGAGGCACGATTTGAGTTACACTTCGTCAATGGCGTCATGGGCTGGGGACATTTTGAAGGAACCGCTCAGGAAGTCGCGATTCCGCTCGCGTTATTCACAGGAGAGGGAGAACAGACATGACGAATCGAGAACAAGCCCTTCAGCAACTGGCTGAAGAATTATTGCAAGTAAATGAAGTATTAATCCCGGAAGAAGCACTGACGTGGGTCGAAGTGCTTTGGGAAGATTTCGAAGCGACACTCGCACGCGCAGGTGAGAAATATCAAGGTGAAGCCGTCGCGGTTCATTTCGTCGAGCAGCAGATCAAACAGCACGGGGCAATGTTGCACCGGTTTAATACGACGAACGAAAAATTCAAGCATTTGATGACAGGTCGAAACGTCGAATGAAAAAAGCTCCGCACATCGGGATTTCCGTTGCGCGGAGCTTTGTCTTTATAATGCAGGGATGAACAGTTTTTTCTGCAAGGTCCGTTCGCTGAAGACCCAGCCGGTATAGGAGCTGACGATTTCTTGTGTGGCGGCGTCGATTCTGACGACGGCAACGAATGGATAGACTTCCTTCGTGAAGTAACGCAAGTTGGTGAAGCGGTATTCGACAATGCCATCCTTTCGTGAGACCGTATACGTATGAATCTTCGAGAACTCAAGAAACGCTTGCAAGTCAGCATTTTGTTTGACGATTTCGTACAAGGCGTCACCGTGTGGTTCGTCCTTGATGCGGAAGTTTCCACATTCGACGACGGTTCCACTGTTGATCTTAACGACGGAATACTCATCGCGTAATCGTGCCGCGACATGCCACTCATCCCATTTCATGCCAGGTGAGATGAACAGTTTATGGGCGCCGCGATAATAGCGTGCAGCGGTCGCGAGTGCATCGTTTCGCAACTTGAACTGCACAGCGTAATAGATGATGACGATAGCGATCAAAATCGGGAAGATGACGATCGTCGCTCTCGTTAGTAGCCAAATCCCGAACGCGGCATAATACATCGTGAACAGATATGGATCAAACGTATTGATGACACCCCAACCGATCCAGGATTGTTTGAACGGGTGTAAGGCTTGTGTACCGTAAGCATTAAACAGATCGACAAAGACATGAAGAGCGACAGCGATCTGCGCCATCAGCCATAATGAAGTCGGAGGTATACCGAACAACGTGCCGATGACGATTGAAAGTAATAACGGCCAGGCGAGCAAGGCAATCAACCCGTGCGATTTTCCGCGGTGTTGACGCAAGTAGGCGCTGTTTCCTTTAAATTTAAAAACAGTATCGAAGTCCGGTGCGTGTGAGCCGACGAGCGCCGTCGTCGTCACGGCAGCAAACATCGTCGTGCTCGCTGCGACGTCAGGGTGTAGCGTCGAGATGGCGGCGAGACAAAGTCCCATGCCGATATGCGTACCAGTATCCAATGCGAATTCGCTCCTTCTATAAAATCGTGATGGTGAATCCATCGAGGTTCTGCCGAGTAATTTTTAATAAATATATCGTATCCAAGAGAAAAGAGGTAACCTTTTGACTGTCGTTCAAGAATATTTCACAAACTTTAATAAAACACAATTTACCACAGAACTGATTGCCTGGTTCCTTCGTGAACAGCGGGATCTCCCGTGGCGAAGAACCAAAAACCCGTATCATATCTGGATTAGTGAGATCATGCTCCAACAAACACGTGTCGATACGGTCATTCCATATTATGAACGCTTCACGAAACGTTTTCCGACTCCACATGATTTAGCAGAAGCGGATCAGAGTGAAGTCCTGAAACACTGGGAAGGCTTAGGGTACTATTCCCGTGTCAAGAATCTTCAAATCGCGGTTCAGGAAGTTGTTGAAAAATATGACGGAATCGTTCCGGATGAGAAGGAATTATTCAGTCAGCTGAAGGGTGTCGGTCCGTACACGACGGGAGCGGTACTGTCGATTGCTTATGGACAGGCAGAACCAGCAGTAGACGGAAACGTGATGCGGGTTCTCTCGCGTGTACTTGGAATCTATGAAGATATTGCTGCACCGAAGACGAGAAAGTTGTTTGAAGCTGCGGTTTATCAGTTGATTGATCCGGCTGATCCGTCAAGCTTCAATCAAGGCTTGATGGAACTTGGTGCGATGGTCTGTACGCCGAAGTCTCCGATGTGTGGACTCTGTCCTGTTCAAGACGTTTGTTTTGCATATGATCGAAATGCACAGGAAGAACTACCTGTGAAGACGAAGAAAGGGAAGACGCAAATTATTCCTTATGATGCTCTTGTTTATGAAGCAGACGGAAAAATCGCAATTGAACAACGGGCGGAGACCGGTTTGCTTGCTGGTATGTGGCAATACCCACTTCGAGAAGCAGAAGAAGATCGTAATGGAACGCTTGTCGGGCACGTCCGACATATCTTTTCACACCGGATCTGGGAAATTGCCGTTTATCGCGTGACGGAACAGCCGGACCAGACGGTACTGGTTGATCAGGAAACGTATGCGAAGCATCCGGTATCTGTCGCGCAAATGAAGATTGATCGACTATTAAAGGGGGAGATCTAATGCATACTTTTCGTTTTGAGACACGTGTCGATACATCAAAGGAGCAAGCGTGGGATTTTTTAAGTGACGCCAAGGCCTTAAGTCGATTGACGGTATTTCCGCAAGTGAAGACGTCAGGCGATACGCGGACACGAGCGGGAAATACGATTCGTCTGCGCGTTGGTGTTCCTCCACTATTTGTCTCGTGGACGTCTTGGATTCCTTTCGTAGAAGAATATGTCTTCGTTGATGTCGGTACAAAAGTTCCGTATCCATTCCGGGCATGGTGCCATGTGCATCGGGTCGAAGAACGTGAATCTGGCGTCTATTTCGTGGATGAAGTGACGTATGCATCCTTCTTGCCAGCTTTCATCATTGAAGCATTCATCTTGAAACCGATGTTCAAACAACGAAAAAATGCGATTTTGAATCACTTTCAAGCCTGAATTCCGTCATTTTTCTGAAAAAATACCCTTTCGTTTTTCATGCGTTCTGAAAATGGGTATAATAAGCACGAGAGTATAACAGAATGGAAGAAAAACGCTTTAGAAAGGAGTAGCACATGAGTCGATTCCCAAAAGAAAGTAGCAAGATTGAGATTCAAAGTTTCAAACATAACGGGAGCTTACACAGAGTTTGGGAAGAAACGCTCGTGCTGAAATCGACGGAAGAAGAATTGATTGGGTTCAATGACCGCATTATGGTCAGTGAATCGGATGGTCGTCAGTGGCGAACACGAGAGCCTGCAATCTGTTACTTTTCAACAGAACTCTGGTTCAATGTCATTTGTATGATTCGGGAGGACGGCATTTATTATTACTGCAATCTTGGATCACCTTCTACGTTCGATGAGAAAGATCGAGCAGTCAAGTACATTGATTACGATTTAGATATCAAAGTATATCCGGACATGTCCTACATGATCCTCGATGAGGACGAGTATGAGAAGCATCGCCGCGAGATGAACTATCCGAAGGCGATTGATCGTATTTTGAAAGACAATGTCCAAATCCTGATTCAATGGATCCGCAGTCGGAAGGGTCCATTTAACCCGGCTTTCGTGGATATGTGGTATCGTGAATATGAAACAAGATATCGGAGATGATGGTTCGCCATCGTCTTTTTTTAATTGAAGGAAGTGAAACACGTGGCAACACAAGCAAAACGTAAGAAACAAGGCTCGATCCGCCGCTATATGGCATTCGTCAAGCCGTATCAAAAACAGATTCTCCTGACGGTTTTCGTCGGGATCATCAAGTTCTCGATCCCACTCGGACTTCCGTTGTTGTATAAGTACATCATCGATAATATCCTAACCGGAAACACGATGCCGATGGCGGAAAAAAGTAAACAACTGGCATACTTAATCGGAGCGGGTGTCTTCATCTTCTTGATCGTCAAACCGCCGCTCGAATATGTTCGTCAGTACCTCGCGCAATGGTCCGCGTCGAAGATTTTATTTGACGTACGGAATCGATTGTTTGATCATGTTCAGAAATTATCACTTCGATTTTATTCGAATACGAAAACCGGAGAAGTCATTTCGCGGATCATCAATGATGTCGAGCAGACGAAAGATTTCGTCGTCACGGGATTAATGAATTTATGGCTTGATATGATCACGATTTTCATTGCGATCGCGATCATGTGGACGATTGATCCGAAGTTGACGCTCGTCGCCATCATTCCATTACCATTCTATGCCCTTGCCGTTAAGTTCTTTTATGGTCGCTTACGTGGATTGACACGGGAACGCTCGGCAGCCCTTGCGGAACTACAAGGTCATTTGACAGAACGGGTCAACGGGATGGCGGTCATTCGTAGTTTTGCACTCGAACCACACGAGAACAAAGCGTTTAAACATCAAAATGATGGATTCTTAAAAGCCGCGCTTCGTCAAACGAACTGGAATGCACGGACGTATGTCGTCGTCTCGACGATTACGGACTTCGCACCGATCCTGATCTTCGGAACGGCAGCCTTCTTCGTCTTGAACGGACAAGTGTCGCTAGGAACGATGGTCGCATTCATTGGGTATATCGACCGTCTGTATGCGCCGCTCGGTCGTCTCGTCAACTCCTCAACGACGTTGACACAGTCGATTGCTTCGATGGACCGGATGTTCGAGTTTTTAGATGAGCCGTATGATATCACAGAAAAACCAAATGCACGCGATCCAAAAGACGTCCGCGGAAACGTTCAGTTTGAAAATATCAGTTTCGCTTATGAAGAAGGCGGCGAGCTAGCGATTGATCGTTTAACGCTTGACGTTCAGGCAGGCGAACGGATTGCTTTCGTCGGGATGTCAGGTGGTGGGAAATCAACGCTCGTCAGTTTGATTCCGCGCTTCTATGATGTGTCTGCCGGTCGGATCACACTGGACGGCGTTGACATTCGTGACTTGAAGTTGCGTGGTCTTCGCGATCAGATCGGGATGGTCATGCAGGAATCGATTCTCTTCAGTGAATCGGTCCAGATGAACATCAAGATGGGGAATCCGGAGGCGACGGACGAGGAAGTCATCGCAGCAGCAAAAGCAGCAAATGCCCATGAATTCATCGAACGGTTACCAAACGGTTATCATACGCCGGTCGGAGAACGCGGCGTCAAGTTATCAGGTGGTCAAAAACAACGTCTTGCGATTGCACGGGTCTTCTTGAAGAATCCACCGATTCTAATTTTGGATGAGGCGACGAGTGCGCTTGATTTAGAGAGCGAAGCGATGATTCAAGACTCGTTAGCACGTCTCGCGAAAGGGCGGACGACGTTTACTGTCGCGCATCGTTTATCAACGATCACCGATGCCGATAAGATCGTCGTCATCGAAAATGGTCAAATTACGGAAATCGGCACACACGAAGTCCTCATGCAAAAACGAGGCGCTTATTTCGAACTGTATGCGATTCAAAATCTGGAACTCGTCGAATAACACAAAAGCAGCGATCCTCGTGAGGGTCGCTGCTTTTTTTAGGAGAAAGACTTAGAGTCGAGCAAAGGCACGATCGACTGCTGCGATCGTTTCTGTGATGTCGGATTCCGTGTGTTCTGTCGTCAAGAACCACGCTTCGTATTTCGAAGGAGCGAGGTTAATGCCTTCTTCAAGCATCAACTTGAAGAAGCGACCGAACATCTCACTGTCCGCACGTTCTGCACCATCATAGTCAATGACCGTTTCATCCGTGAAGTAAACCGTCATGGCGCCTTTGAGACGGTTGATCGTAATCGTCACGTCATGACGTTTTGCTGCATCAAGGACACCTTGTTCGAGTAAGGCACCAAGATGATCGAGTTGTTCATAAACGCCAGGCTGCTCGAGTAATTCAAGGCAAGCGATACCGGCAGCCATCGATGCTGGGTTACCTGCCATCGTCCCCGCTTGGTAAGCAGGACCGAGTGGCGCGACATGTTCCATGATTTCCTTACGACCGCCATACGCACCGATCGGTAGTCCACCGCCGATGATTTTTCCGAGTGCCGTCATATCAGGACGGATATCGAGTAGTTCTTGTGCACTGCCGTACGTGAAGCGGAAGGCTGTGATGACTTCATCGTAGATGACGAGTGCGCCGTGAGCATGCGTGATTTCGTTGACCGCAGCAAGGAAACCAGGTTGCGGTTCGACGATGCCGAAGTTTCCGACGATTGGTTCGACGAGTACACAAGCGATTTGGTCGCCCCATTGTTCCATGATTTGACGATACGATTCGATATCATTGAACGGTGTCGTAATGACTTCTTTTGCCGTCGCTTTCGTGACACCGGCTGAATCTGGGGAACCAAGTGTTGCTGGTCCGCTTCCTGCTGCGATCAGCATCAGATCCGAGTGACCGTGGTAACAACCACTGAACTTCACGACAAGCTCACGACCTGTATACGCACGAGCGACGCGAATCGTCGTCATGACGGCTTCGGTTCCAGAGTTCGTGAAACGAACCTTTTCAAGCGATGGGATTGCTTTTTGTAGTTTATGTGCAAAGTCGATTTCTAGACGATGTGGTGTGCCGTAAAGAAGACCGTTTTGGGCAGCATGGGTGATCGCTTCCGTAATGTGAGGATGACCGTGTCCCGTGATGATCGGACCATAGGCTGCTAAGTAATCGATATAGCGATTGCCATCGACATCGTAAAAGTAAGCACCTTCTCCGCGTTCCATATAGACAGGTGCACCGCCGCCGACGGCTTTGAATGAACGGGATGGGCTGTTGACGCCACCAACGATACACTCTTGTGCGATTTCATATAACGCCTCTGAAGTAGGACGTGTAGTATGGGTAGACATGAGGATTCCTCCAATCGATAATTCGTGAAAAATATCACGATATGATTGTATCATGGACGTCAAATCCGGTGCAGAGCCGTTGACGGAATGCCTATTTGTAGGTAGACTAATTATAAAGATTACAATCTGATAATCAATGAAAGATAGAAATGAGGGGATGGACGTGGCTAACGAAATGCTGGATGACGCCGTGAAGTCACTTCGGGAATCAGGCGTTCGAATGACACCACAACGTCACGCGATTTTGGAATATTTAACGACGGGACACACGCATCCGACAGCGGATGAGATTTATCGTGCACTCGAGCATCGATTTCCAAACATGAGTGTGGCTACTGTATATAATAACTTACGCGTGTTTCGAGAAAAGGGAATCGTTGAGGAAATGAATTATGGAGACGCTTCAAGTCGCTTCGACTTCGTTACGACACGCCATTACCACATGATCTGTGAGAACTGTGGAAAGATCGTTGATTTCAACTATCCTGTGCTCGATGATGTCGAAACGGTTGCGGCGCACTTAACGGGCTTTAAAGTCGATCGTCACCGATTAGAAGTGTACGGAACTTGTCCGGACTGTCAATCGAATGTCCAATAAAAAAACGAGCTGCCTTAGCGGGGAGCTCGTTTATTGTGTTTATTATATTTTTCATCGAATTCTTTTCCTTCAAGAGACGGATCCATCGTCAGTGGTTCATCGCAATGCATACATAAGTCGACGCGACCAAGGACTTTTGTTTCTTTTCCACAGTTTGGACAAGTGACGACAGCTGCTTTTGTTGATGTTAGACCAATCAAGAAATAGAGTGCCGTACTAGCGAGGACCATGACGAAGCCGAGAAGCATGAGTAAGACCATGATGATTTCAAATTGTTTGAGTAATAGGCCGCCATACATGACGAGCATCCCACCGAATACAAGAAACATAGCAAGGTTTCGTGCGCGGTTTATTTTATTTTTACGTTGTTTTTTCAAGTGAATTCCCCCTGTTGTCAGTCTAGCATAAGATGTGCGACTGCCTGAAGAAGGAAAGCTTGTTTTTTTGTCGAAAATGGTAACGACGAGTTCGTATAGAAGGGTGAGAAGTAAATGGAACAAGCAACACGGACGATTTATTCGGAATACGCGGCTTATCGTGAAACGCAAGGAATCATTGCTGTTGAGAAACGACAGCCACGGGATTCCCTAACGGATCAATTTGATACGCTTCTTGTTGTCATCACAAGAGATCCGGAAGTCGAATGGACGATCAAACATTACCGGTTGAACACACTGAAGGTATCCTTACATCTTGTACACGAGGATGTGTTATCACGCTGGATTTTGTTAAATGCGAATCGACGAGCGATCCACTGGATTGCAGAGGGAACAATCGTGTTCGAACGAAATGATTACTTAGTTGATTTAAAACGGCAACTACTCAACTTTCCTGATGAGGAACGTCATTTACAGATGACGATTTCATTTGCTAAATTATTACGTCGTTTTCAAGATGGAAGAAACTTGTTCAGTCGCGGACATCATTATGATGCCTATACACATGTTCATCATGCATTGCACCATCTCGCGCGACTATCCGTCCTCGAGAAAGGGAAACATCCCGAGACAGTCGTCTGGGAGCAAGCGCGACTGGATGATCCGGATGTTTATAAACTATATGAACAATTATTGATGAGTGAAGAGACGCTAGATCAACGTATTCATCTTGCATTGATTGGACTTGAACATCTTTTACAGTCCAAGGTGTTATCGGGAGGGCGTTATCTATTCGAAATCATGCGTGAACGGACGGTACCTTGGACGATGTATGAATTGATGGAAGAAGAACGACTGCAAGAAGTTAAAGTGGATTTAAGTAGTTTGATCGACTTCTTCATGCGAAAAGGTTTGATTCGTATTTCGTATCAAACGACTAAAGGTGCAGGGGTCGAACTTGTGACGTATGAGCCGGTCGTATGACGATCGGCTTTATTTTTTTCTCATGATCGTTTTGGCTATATATAGAAGGAAAAAGATTGCGAAAGTTTTTTTAGAAAAACTATTGACGGTGTTATACCGAGATAGTATATTAATACATGTCGACAGGGCAACACACACTGGACGGTGACAAGAAAGAAAAAAGATTTCAAAAAGGGATTGACGCTTAAGTTATTCCATGATATCTTATTAAAGTCGCTGAAAACGACACGACGAACTTTGAAAACTGAACGATGAGGCAAAAATCGTATTCTACGGAATACAAAAACGAATGAAGCGCAAGCTTCGTCAATCGTGACTTCGGTCACAAAAACGAGCAAGTCAAACACTTTATGGAGAGTTTGATCCTGGCTCAGGACGAACGCTGGCGGCGTGCCTAATACATGCAAGTCGAGCGCAGGAAACTGACGGAACTCTTCGGAGGGAAGGCAGTGGAATGAGCGGCGGACGGGTGAGTAACACGTAAGGAACCTGCCTCAAGGATTGGGATAACTCCGAGAAATCGGAGCTAATACCGGATAGTTCAACGGACCGCATGGTCCGCTGATGAAAGGCGCTTCGGCGTCACCTTGAGATGGCCTTGCGGTGCATTAGCTAGTTGGTGGGGTAACGGCCCACCAAGGCGACGATGCATAGCCGACCTGAGAGGGTGATCGGCCACACTGGGACTGAGACACGGCCCAGACTCCTACGGGAGGCAGCAGTAGGGAATCTTCCACAATGGACGAAAGTCTGATGGAGCAACGCCGCGTGAGTGATGAAGGTTTTCGGATCGTAAAACTCTGTTGTAAGGGAAGAACACGTACGAGAGGTAATGCTCGTACCTTGACGGTACCTTACGAGAAAGCCACGGCTAACTACGTGCCAGCAGCCGCGGTAATACGTAGGTGGCAAGCGTTGTCCGGAATTATTGGGCGTAAAGCGCGCGCAGGCGGCCTTTTAAGTCTGATGTGAAAGCCCCCGGCTCAACCGGGGAGGGCCATTGGAAACTGGAAGGCTTGAGTACAGAAGAGAAGAGTGGAATTCCACGTGTAGCGGTGAAATGCGTAGAGATGTGGAGGAACACCAGTGGCGAAGGCGACTCTTTGGTCTGTAACTGACGCTGAGGCGCGAAAGCGTGGGGAGCAAACAGGATTAGATACCCTGGTAGTCCACGCCGTAAACGATGAGTGCTAGGTGTTGGGGGGTTTCCGCCCCTCAGTGCTGAAGCTAACGCATTAAGCACTCCGCCTGGGGAGTACGGCCGCAAGGCTGAAACTCAAAGGAATTGACGGGGACCCGCACAAGCGGTGGAGCATGTGGTTTAATTCGAAGCAACGCGAAGAACCTTACCAACTCTTGACATCCCATTGACCGCTTGAGAGATCAAGTTTTCCCTTCGGGGACAATGGTGACAGGTGGTGCATGGTTGTCGTCAGCTCGTGTCGTGAGATGTTGGGTTAAGTCCCGCAACGAGCGCAACCCCTATCCTTAGTTGCCAGCATTTAGTTGGGCACTCTAGGGAGACTGCCGGTGACAAACCGGAGGAAGGTGGGGATGACGTCAAATCATCATGCCCCTTATGAGTTGGGCTACACACGTGCTACAATGGACGGTACAAAGGGCAGCGAGACCGCGAGGTGGAGCCAATCCCATAAAGCCGTTCCCAGTTCGGATTGCAGGCTGCAACTCGCCTGCATGAAGTCGGAATCGCTAGTAATCGCAGGTCAGCATACTGCGGTGAATACGTTCCCGGGTCTTGTACACACCGCCCGTCACACCACGAGAGTTTGCAACACCCGAAGCCGGTGAGGTAACCGCAAGGAGCCAGCCGTCGAAGGTGGGGTAGATGATTGGGGTGAAGTCGTAACAAGGTAGCCGTATCGGAAGGTGCGGCTGGATCACCTCCTTTCTAAGGAAAACGTCCCTTACGGGACATGCCCATCGTTCAGTTTTGAGAGCTCGTCTCTCACGTCTCGCAAGAGACACTCGCACCTTGAAAACTGAAGACATCAACAAGACATCAAACTTTTTATAACCATGTCATTAGACGTGTGTTCTTAGAATACCAACGCTAGATCAAGGTATGAAGGGCGTACGGTGGATGCCTTGGCACTAGGAGCCGATGAAGGACGCGACGAACAGCGATATGCTTCGGGGAGCAGTAAGTATGCTTTGATCCGAAGATTTCCGAATGGGGGAACCCACCATCTGTAATGGGATGGGACATGTTACATGAATACATAGTGTAGCGTGAGGCAGACCCGGGGAACTGAAACATCTAAGTACCCGGAGGAAGAGAAAGCAAATGCGATTCCCTGAGTAGCGGCGAGCGAAACGGGAACAGCCCAAACCGAAGAGCATGCTCTTCGGGGTTGTAGGACACTCTATACGGAGTCAAAAAGGAAGACAGTAGGTGAAGGACCTGGAAAGGTCGGCCGAAGAAGGTGACAGCCCTGTAGCTGAAACTGTTTTCCCTCCAGAGTGGATCCTGAGTACGGCGGGACACGTGAAACCCCGTCGGAATCCGGGAGGACCATCTCCCAAGGCTAAATACTCCCTAGTGACCGATAGTGAACCAGTACCGTGAGGGAAAGGTGAAAAGCACCCCGGAAGGGGAGTGAAATAGATCCTGAAACCGTATGCCTACAAGTAGTCAGAGCCCGTTAACGGGTGATGGCGTGCCTTTTGTAGAATGAACCGGCGAGTTACGATAACGCGCGAGGTTAAGCCGATGAGGCGGAGCCGTAGCGAAAGCGAGTCTGAACAGGGCGTTCAGTGCGTTGTCGTAGACCCGAAACCAGGTGATCTACCCATGTCCAGGATGAAGGTCAGGTAACACTGACTGGAGGTCCGAACCCACGCACGTTGAAAAGTGCGGGGATGAGGTGTGGGTAGCGGTGAAATGCCAATCGAACCTGGAGATAGCTGGTTCTCCCCGAAATAGCTTTAGGGCTAGCCTCGAGGTTGAGAGTTCTGGAGGTAGAGCACTGATTGGACTAGGGGCCCCCACAGGGTTACCGAATTCAGTTAAACTCCGAATGCCAGCAACTTATACTCGGGAGTCAGACTGCGAGTGATAAGATCCGTAGTCAAGAGGGAAACAGCCCAGACCGCCAGCTAAGGTCCCAAAGTGTATGTTAAGTGGAAAAGGATGTGGCGCTGCCTAGACAGCTAGGATGTTGGCTTAGAAGCAGCCACCATTCAAAGAGTGCGTAATAGCTCACTAGTCGAGTGGCGCCGCGCCGAAAATGTAACGGGGCTAAACATACCACCGAAGCTGCGGATTCCGTAAGGAATGGTAGGGGAGCGTTCCAAACCGCTGTGAAGCTGTACCGGAAGGAGCAGTGGAGCGTTTGGAAGTGAGAATGCCGGTGTGAGTAGCGAAAAGAGGGGTGAGAATCCCCTCCGTCGAAAGCCCAAGGTTTCCTGAGGAAGGCTCGTCCGCTCAGGGTTAGTCTGGACCTAAGCCGAGGCCGAAAGGCGTAGGCGATGGATAACAGGTTGATATTCCTGTACCGCCGATCCACCGTTTGAACAATGGGGGGACGCAGGAGGATAGTGACGCATGCGGATGGAAGTGCATGTGCAAGTTTCAAGACCGTCTGATTGGCAAATCCGTCAGGCATCAAAGTCAAGGAACGATGCGGAGTCCCGTAGGGACGTAGGTCACGATTTCACACTGCCAAGAAAAGCCTCTAGTGAGGGGGAAGGCGCCAGTACCGTAAACCGACACAGGTAGGCGAGATGAGAATTCTAAGACGCGCGGGATAACTCTCGTTAAGGAACTCGGCAAAATGGTCCCGTAACTTCGGGAGAAGGGACGCTCTACATGAGTAGAGCCGCAGTGAATAGGCCCAAACGACTGTTTAGCAAAAACACAGGTCTCTGCTAAATCGCAAG
Organism: Exiguobacterium sp. U13-1; assembly: GCF_001750115.1. Lineage (NCBI taxonomy): Bacteria > Bacillati > Bacillota > Bacilli > Caryophanales > Exiguobacterium > Exiguobacterium sp. U13-1. The sequence continues at coordinate 1,160,707 of NZ_CP015731.1, forward strand.
ATGACGTATAGGGGCTGACGCCTGCCCGGTGCTGGAAGGTTAAGGGGATGGGTTAGCGCAAGCGAAGCTTTGAACCGAAGCCCCAGTAAACGGCGGCCGTAACTATAACGGTCCTAAGGTAGCGAAATTCCTTGTCGGGTAAGTTCCGACCCGCACGAAAGGCGTAACGATTTGGGCACTGTCTCAACGAGAGACCCGGTGAAATCATAGTACCTGTGAAGATGCAGGTTACCCGCGACAGGACGGAAAGACCCCATGGAGCTTTACTACAGCCTGATATTGAGGCTTTGTGCATGATGTACAGGATAGGCGGGAGACGTCGAGCCCGGAGCGCCAGCTTCGGAGGAGTCACCCTTGGGATACCGCCCTTCATGCATAGAGTCTCTAACTCGCAGCCGTAATCCGGCTGGAGGACCGTGTCAGGCGGGTAGTTTGACTGGGGCGGTCGCCTCCTAAACAGTAACGGAGGCGCCCAAAGGTTCCCTCAGAATGGTTGGAAATCATTCGTAGAGCGCAAAGGCAGAAGGGAGCTTGACTGCGAGACCTACAAGTCGAGCAGGGACGAAAGTCGGGCTTAGTGATCCGGTGGTTCCGCATGGAAGGGCCATCGCTCAACGGATAAAAGCTACCCTGGGGATAACAGGCTGATCTCCCCCAAGAGTCCACATCGACGGGGAGGTTTGGCACCTCGATGTCGGCTCATCGCATCCTGGGGCTGGAGTAGGTCCCAAGGGTTGGGCTGTTCGCCCATTAAAGCGGTACGCGAGCTGGGTTCAGAACGTCGTGAGACAGTTCGGTCCCTATCCGTCGTGGGCGCAGGAAATTTGAGGAGAGCTGTCCTTAGTACGAGAGGACCGGGATGGACGCACCGCTGGTGTACCAGTTGTTCCGCCAGGAGCATCGCTGGGTAGCTACGTGCGGACGGGATAAATGCTGAAAGCATCTAAGCATGAAGCCCCCTCCAAGATGAGATTTCCCTTTGAGTAATCAAGAAAGACCCCTCAGAGACGATGAGGTAGATAGGTCACGGGTGGAAGCATGGCGACATGTGGAGCTGAGTGATACTAATCGGTCGAGGCCTTGTTCTAGCAGATGCATTGTTGATGACTTCAGTTTTGAGGGCACGAGCCTTTCAAAAAAACGAAAAAAAGTCTTGACGTTATGTGAACATAATGTTAAGATAATAAATGTCTGGTGGCGATAGCCAAGTGGTCACACCCGTTCCCATGCCGAACACGGAAGTTAAGCACTTGAACGCCGAAAGTAGTTGGGGGCTTCCCCCTGTGAGGATAGGACGCTGCCAGGCGATCGTTCCGCAATAGCTCAGCGGTAGAGCAACCGGCTGTTAACCGGTAGGTCGTAGGTTCAAATCCTACTTGCGGAGCCATTTATTACTTCTTCACCACGTACAATGGAGAGCTGTCCGAGTGGCCGAAGGAGCACGATTGGAAATCGTGTAGGCGTCAAAAGCGTCTCAAGGGTTCGAATCCCTTGCTCTCCGCCATCATCACTTTCAATTCATAATGGCCCGTTGGTCAAGCGGTTAAGACACCGCCCTTTCACGGCGGTAACACGGGTTCGAATCCCGTACGGGTCACCATTTATAGCGTCGCGGGGTGGAGCAGTCTGGTAGCTCGTTGGGCTCATAACCCAAAGGTCGTCGGTTCAAATCCGGCCCCCGCAATTACATACGGTCCTGTGGTGTAGCGGTTAACATGCCTGCCTGTCACGCAGGAGATCGCGGGTTCGAATCCCGTCAGGACCGCCATTGTTAAGGCTTTGTAGCTCAGTTGGTAGAGCAAAGGACTGAAAATCCTTGTGTCGGCGGTTCGATTCCGTCCAAAGCCACCATCTTTAAAAACAACATGATTTTCCCAATTGTGGGGGGGTAGCGAAGTGGCTAAACGCGGCGGACTGTAAATCCGCTCCCTCGGGTTCGGCGGTTCGAATCCGCCCCCCCCCACCACCATAGGGGCATAGTTTAGCGGTAGAACTACGGTCTCCAAAACCGTCAGCGCGGGTTCGATTCCTGCTGCCCCTGTTTACCATGGCGATTGTGGCGAAGTGGTTAACGCACCGGATTGTGATTCCGGCATTCGTGGGTTCAATTCCCATCAGTCGCCCTCTTATTATTGGGCTGTAGCCAAGTGGTAAGGCACTGGATTTTGATTCCAGCACGCGAAGGTTCGATCCCTTCCAGCCCAGCTTTTCAAGCGGAAGTAGTTCAGTGGTAGAATACGACCTTGCCAAGGTCGGGGTCGCGGGTTCGAATCCCGTCTTCCGCTCCAATGAGTGGCGCCATAGCCAAGTGGTAAGGCAGAGGACTGCAACTCCTTTATCGTCAGTTCGATTCTGACTGGCGCCTCCAACTATTTCTCAATTAAATAGTTTTGCAAGAGATTGTGCCGGTGTGGCGGAACTGGTAGACGCGCACGACTCAAAATCGTGTTCCTTTGGAGTGTCGGTTCGATTCCGACCACCGGTATCTTGCGGGTGTAGTTTAATGGTAAAACCTCAGCCTTCCAAGCTGATGACGAGGGTTCGATTCCCTTCACCCGCTTTATACTTTTTACACAATCTGATGTTTCACCTGATTATGCGGGTGTAGTTTAATGGTAAAACCTCAGCCTTCCAAGCTGATGACGAGGGTTCGATTCCCTTCACCCGCTTACCAAAAAAGAGCAATGTGTCGTTTTCGCTGACACCTTGCTCTTTTTGTTTAGGAAGGAATCTTAACAGGAAAGGAGTGAGTCGTGATGGATGGTGTACAATTGAAACTGGCTTTACAAGAGTACGCAACAGAAATCGGAATCGATGAGCTGAAGGTGACGACAGCCGATCCGTTTCTTGTCTTAAAACGTCGTCTGCAAGTGCAGCAGGAGAAAGGATTTGCTTCTGGTTTCGAAGAGCCGGATATCGATTTACGAACGACTCCTTCGTTACTCGTAGAAGATGCCGCTTCGATCATTGCGATTGCGGTCGCGTATCCAAGTACCCTCAAAAATGCACCTCGTGGTAAGGAAGGAGAGCGGCGCGGTATCTTTTGTCGATCGTCTTGGGGGCTCGATTATCATCAGGCGTTACGACAACGTTTAACGTTGCTTGAAGAAAAAATTCAAGAGCTGAGTCCGGGTGCGCGGACGCGCTCAATGGTCGATACGGGAGAACTCGTCGATCGTGCTGTGGCGGAACGAGCAGGTATCGGATTCAGTGGGAAAAACTGCTCGATCATCAGTGAGGAGCACGGATCCTATCTCTATCTTGGTGAACTAATTACAGATATCGTCCTACCGCCTGATCAGCCAGTCGAAGAATTGTGTGGAACATGCAATAAGTGTATCGACGCTTGTCCGACGGATGCGCTTGTTGAACCTGGCGTCATCGATGCTAAACGGTGTATCTCGTTTTTGACACAGACGAAAACGCTGCTTCCAGAACCATTTCGAATGGCGCTTGGGAACCGTCTATACGGTTGTGATACGTGTCAGCAAGTCTGTCCATATAACCGGAAGAGGAATGCGACACATCACGCTGAACTACAGCCGGATCCAGAACAAGTCAAACCGCTCTTAGTCCCACTCTTATCCATGAGTAACCGTGAGTTCAAGAGTCGGTTCGGAACATTATCCGGCGCATGGCGTGGAAAGAAACCGATTCAGCGTAATGCGATTTGTGCGCTCGTTCATTATCGAGACAAGAGCGCGATTGAGGCGCTACGGTTAATGACGGAAAACGATGCCCGCGAAGACATGCGGGCGCTTGCACTCTGGGCAGTTGGTCGAATTGGTGGAGTCGATGAGAAGTCGTACATCAAATCACGTCTTTTAGCGGATACTGCAGTGGATGTTCAAACAGAAGGACAACGGTTACTTGAGGAGTGGGGGGAATCAGATGCCATTTCAACAGCTCACTTATGAGTTTGGTACATTGCTCGTCGCATGGGAAAAAGAGCAAATCGTGTATCTCGATTTTGGATTGAATGAAGAGCGTGCTCGGACCTATTTAAAAGAAGAAACCGACGAAGGTGAGTTACCGAAAGCTTGGCGCATGGCATTTGATCGTTACGCACAAGGAGACATACAAGCGCTTGACGCGCTTCCTTGTCAGTTACGTGTCACACCATTTGCAGAGCAAGTATTGCATGCTTTACGAACCGTTCCGTTTGGTCAGACGATCAGTTACGGTGAACTGGCTCGAATGATTGGCAAACCAAAGGCAGCACGAGCCGTCGGCGGTGCCTTGAATCGGAATCCGATCGCATTGATTTATCCATGTCACCGCGTCATAGGGGCGACGGGTAAACTGACGGGTTTTGCAAGTGGGATTGCCCATAAAGAAGCGCTTTTAGCGCATGAGATAGGAGAGAATTGAATCATGGCTATTCATGTCGTTATGTATCAACCGGAGATTCCTCAAAATACAGGAAATATTTCACGTACCTGTGCAGCGACGCATTCCGTCCTTCACTTGATTCGACCGCTCGGCTTCTCGACGGACGATAAGCAACTTAAACGTGCGGGTCTTGATTACTGGGAATTCGTCGATGTTCGTTATCATGATTCGTTAGAAGAACTGTGGGAGAAACATCCGGAAGGTATTTTCTACTATATTACGAAATATGGGGAACAGTACCCGAGTCAGATTGACTTATCGGACATCGAACAGGACTATTTCTTCGTCTTTGGTCGGGAAACAAAAGGATTGCCGCTTGAAGTCATCGATGCGAACGCAGAACGGTGTATCCGTCTACCTCAATCGAACCTCGTTCGTTCACTGAACGTCTCAAACACGGCAGCGATCATCGTCTATGAAGCATTACGTCAACAAGGATACGCAGGTCTTCTGTAAAGCAAAAGCTCCATCCTGAATCAGGATGGAGCTTTTATGAATTATTCGTTACCTTCAGGTTTTTTGTTGTAGCCTGCAGTGAAGATTGCTGTCAAAAACGCAAGACTTACGCCGACCATTAAGATAAATGCCATTTTTGTTTCCCCCTTCAGTCTCTTGAACCGATATAATCTATTATAGTATACCTGTAAGTGAAATTGTGTGCTACATATGAATTTTCTATGAATGGAGACTCCACATGCGTACGAACGTTTACCTATTAAGTTATGCCCCGCTGATCAGCATTTTGTTATTTAGTACGTCCCTTGCGATTGCAACGACGGAACTCGCATTACATTGGCTCGATCAAGTCGGCGTGTACGATGAACTACTTCAACTCTTGACGGCACGCGATACGAAGCTCGTCGTTTGGCTTGGCTTTTTGATCGTCTACTTTATGATCTTTAGTTCGCTTAAACTATTATCGGATACGATCAATCAGCTCGGTTTTGCCTTTTTCATCAAGGAACAAGAGGGAACGACACTCGGTATGTTACGTCCGGGAAGTATTCTGCTACTTATCGGAGGTTGTGTCAGCTTCGCCTTCATGACGTCCTTCTTGCATGTCGGCATCGTGTTGCTTGTGTCCTTTTTCATCTATTTTATCTTTTACACGGTTCAAATCAGTAAAATGACGAGTGCAGCAGGAGCCGTCGGTTTGATCATCTTTTCTTTCTTAGCCTGGGGTGTTCTGCTTGCTGGTCTATCATGGGTCGGTCTAACTTTATTCAATTCCTTCGGGGAAGCGATTTTATTTCCGAGTTGACTTAAGGACGTAAAATCTTCGCCCATGTCTGGACCTGTAACGTTGCATTCGCCTCAACAGGGAAGGGACGCGGGCGATCTGCCCCTAGCCAAATCCCTCCGATATGTTGATTCTTAATACCGACGAACCACATGTCCTTGTTATCGTTCGTTGTTCCTGTTTTTCCTCCGATATAGCGCGCAGAGGAATCATATCCTTTGCGTCCCGTTCCATATGTCATGACATTTTTTAAACCAGCCCGTAATTCCCGATTCGTCTGACTGGACCAAATGCGTTGTTCCTTTTCTTGTGGTCGTTCGACCGTTCCATTCTTAAGCGTAATACTTCTAATCATCGATGCCGGTCGATAGAGCCCATCATTAACGAATACGGTATAAGCGTTCGTCAGTTCATATGGACTGATTCCGTACTGTAAACCACCTAGAGCACTCGTAAAGGCGTCATCCTCACGTGTCCATTGGCTGAACTGGAACGGACGGATGGACTTCAATCCTTCCCGGAAAGACACCGCGAATGCTCGAATGGCTGGTGTGTTATAGGAGTAAGCGATCGCATCAGCAATCGTTACTTGTCCGAGAATTCGATTTCCGCTATTTGACGGACAGTATCCATCGATACAGACGGGACTACCGTCTAACGTGCTCGACAAGCGGGCTTTCGTTTTTTCAAGGTAAGGACCATAGACAAGTAACGGTTTGATAGCTGAACCAGGTTGGCGGTACGACTGCACTGCTCGGTTGAACTGACCTGTCAAATTCGATTTGTAGCCGACAAGAGCCGTGACCCCGTGTGTTTGTCCGTCGATGCCAACATAAGCACCCTCAATCGGGTCGGGTAGATTGCGAAGAGCTTCTTTAGCTCGTCGTTGTTCTGCTGAGTCGAGGTATGTCGAGATGACCGCACCTTGTTGATGCAGATATTCTGCAGCATGCTTCTCACTCCAACCATTTTTTTGAGCCGTCATCCGAACGGCAGCTTGAACGGTCGCATCGATATAGTCCGGATAAGGAACACTCGGTTTGTAGGATCGAGGCGACACACGAGAAATAGCAAAATCTTTTGTCAGGACACGATCGCGTATTAACGCTTGAACGATTCGTTGCTGACGTTTTTTTGTGTTTTCAGGAAAGCGTAGCGGGTCATAAAGAGAAGGATTGTTCGGAATTGCTGTCAGAAAACTGATTTCAGACCAACTCAACTCGCGTGCTGGCTTATTGAAATAGGATTTCGCAGCAAGTTCGATGCCATAAATATTATTCGCAAAATAGGCTTGATTGACATACGCTGTCATCAGTTCTTTTTTCGAATATTTTTGCTCCAACGACACAGCAATTAACAGCTCTTTTATTTTTCTAGTATATGTTTTTTCGTTTGACAGATACGTCATTCTTGCCAGTTGTTGTGTGATCGTACTGCCACCTTGAGATTTAGAATCAGACTGATTTTTTGTAAACGCGCGTAAGATTCCTGTGATGTCATATCCGTCATGTTGATAGAAACGCTGATCTTCAATGGCAACAAACGCTTGCTCAACTTTTTGCGGCAATGTTCGAGGAGTTAGGTCATCCCGTCGTAATCCGTCATAGAGCTCGACTCGTTTGTTTTCATAGGTTACAGTGATTGGTTGGTAGGAGGTCAGTGGATGTCGCGTCGTCTGTTCATCGGCCCAGAAAAAAAGTGTACGTGCTGTTTTCAGCTCATCTTTGATTGAAAATAAGGAAAATAGAAGCATCGTCGCAAGACCAAGTAAGACAAGATATCCTGTAGTAATTCGCATGAGAACTCCTTTCAAAAAGCCATTTCATTCCTATTATCGGTCTTTTATGGAGAAATCAATAGATTTTTTTTCGGTTTTTGTATTTTAATAAACCTATTTTGCAGGAATGTTATATTAAAAAGAGAAAAGATTGGGTATATAAAAGTATCTGTGGATTTTACAACGCGAATTGTCTGAAAAAAAGAGCATAAATGGAGGGGACGAAATGGCTAAAAAGAATGTCGTTGCGATGTTACTTGCAGGCGGAGAAGGGAAACGTCTGGGAGCTTTAACGAAACATACTGCAAAACCAGCTGTTGCATTTGGAGGAAAGTACCGGATCATTGATTTCCCGCTATCGAACTGTACGAACTCAGGAATCGATACAGTTGGTGTATTGACGCAATATGAACCACTTGAATTAAACCGTTATCTCGGAATCGGGAGTCCATGGGATCTGGATCGCCGTAATGGCGGATTAACGATTCTTCCACCATACCAAGCACAGAACGGCAAAAACTGGTATGAGGGCACAGCAAATGCTATTTATCGAAACATGAGTTATATCAATCAATTTGACCCTGAATATGTTCTTGTTCTATCAGGTGACCATATCTATAAAATGGACTATGAAAAGATGATTGAGGAACACCGTGTGACAGGTTCTGATGTCACGATTTCCGTACGTGAAGTACCATGGGACGAGGCACCGCGATTTGGTATCCTCAATACGGACGATGACTTACGAATCAATGAATTCGAAGAAAAACCAAAAAATCCGAAATCAAATCTTGCATCGATGGGGATTTATGTCTTTAACTGGGATATCTTAAAACGCCACTTGATTCAAGATGCCGGCGATGCGGAATCAAGCTTTGACTTCGGTAAAAATATCATCCCGAACATGCTTTTTGAAAATCTCAATATCCGTGCGTATAAATTCAAAGGGTACTGGAAAGACGTCGGAACGATTCAATCTCTTTGGGAAGCGAACATGGACCTATTGACGGCAGAGCCTGAGTTCGATTTGTATGAACCGTCATGGAAAGTACATTCGGTCAACCCGAATCAGCAACCACAATACATCGGGAATGCTGCGACAGTCGAGACATCGATCATCAACGAAGGATGCCACATCGAAGGAGAAATCAATCATTCGGTTCTCTTCTATGGTGTCGATGTAGCAGAAGGATCACTCGTCAAGGACTCGGTCATTTTCCCGAACGTCAAAATCGGACGAGACGTCACGATTCACCGGGCAATCTTAGCAGATGGCGTGATTGTTGAAGATGGTGCGACGATTGGGTCTCCGGACGGAGAAGTCTTCGTCATTGAAGCAGACAGTATCGTCAAAAAGAACGAAGTCATCAAAGAAGCGATTCAATAAGGGGGATATACGAAATGAAGGTCGATCTATTAGGCGTCATCAATCTGAGTGGTGAAGAAGGATTTTTTAAAGAATTGACAGAACATCGCAACTTGGCAGCAGTGCCATTTGCCGGTCGTTATCGGTTGATCGATTTTACATTGACGAACATGGTACAAAACGATATCGCGAACATCGGGATTTTTACGCTCGAGAAATATCGTGGAATGATGGATCACCTTGGATCAGGTAAGGAATGGGATCTTGACCGTTCAAACGGCGGACTTTACATCTTCCCACCCGCATTATCACAAGATGCGAATGAGTTCCGCGGGGATCTATCGAACTTCCATCTGCACCGTGATTTTTTCCTTCGCAGTAAAGAAAATTACGTCGTTGTCTCTGGTTCAAACATCTTATCTGCAGTAGATTATCGTGATGTGTTACGCGAACATAAAGAATCGAATGCGGATATCACGGTTGTTTATACGAAGCGTGAACTACCTTGTAAATACTGCCGTCCGATCCGTTTTGGCGAACAGAATCGCGTAACGGCAATCGGATCACGGGGTTTCCAGCCGACGGATGAGACATTCTACATGGAAACGGTCGTTCTGTCGAAAAATCTCTTTGTTCGTTTAATTGATGAAGCGATTGCTCGTGGTGAGTACGACTTACTTCAGAGTATCATTCGTTCGCAGTTGAACCGTCTACACGTGCATGGTTATGAGTACAGTGGTACATCACAAGTCATTCACTCGCTTCGTTCATACTATCGTGAGAGCATGCTGTTGCTTGAACAATGGGGAGCAATCAATGACTTCCAGCATGTCTATACGAAAATCAAGCATGAGCCACCGACACGTTATCTACCGGGTTCTGACATCAAGAACTCACTTGTCGCGAACGGCTGTAAATTAGAAGGAACGACGACGGACAGCATCTTGTTCCGGGGTGTCAAAGTCGGAAAACACGCTCGTGTCAAGAACTCGATCATCATGCAAAAATCAGTCATTGAAGAAGGCGCGGTCGTTGAGTACGCGATTCTCGATAAAGAAGTCACCGTCAAACGCGGTCAAGTCATCCGCGGAACGGCAGAAGAACCAATCGTCATCAAAAAACAAACAATCGTTTAAAGGAGATGTCATTCATGAAGGTATGGTTTGCTGCCACGGAAGCGACACCCTTCATCAAGACAGGGGGGCTAGCTGACGTCGTCGGCTCGCTCCCCTTAGCGCTTGCTGAGGAAGGGGCAGACGTTTCGGTCGTCTTACCCAATTACGGTCAAATCAAGGAGCAATATAAATCAGAGATGGAGTTCTTGTTCGACTTCATCGTGCCAGTCGGTTGGCGCCAGCAATTTGGTGCTGTCCTCCGATTAAAACAAGATGGTGTGACGTTCTATTTCATCGATAATGAGTACTACTTTAAACGAGATGGCGTCATTTATGGACATTACGATGATGCGGAACGGTTTGCGTATTTCTCACGTGCTGTCCTTGAGATGATTCAACATCTGGATCGGAAAGAAGTACCGGACGTCATCCATTGTCACGATTGGCAAACAGGTGTGATTCCAGCGTTCCTGCGAATCCATTATCAACACCTAGAGCGCTATCAAGACATTAAAACGGTCTTTACGATTCACAATCTACAATACCAAGGTGTCTTCCCAGAGGAAGTGCTCGGTGACTTACTTGGTTTGAGTCATGAACATTTCACAGCAGATGGGATCGCTCATAACGGTCTCGTCAATTACATGAAGGCAGGACTCGTCCACTCCAATCAAATCACGACAGTCAGTCCGTCGTATCGTGATGAGATCATGGATCCGTATTACGGTGAGACGCTTGAGCCGGTCTTACAACATCGTGCTGTCGACGTGCGTGGCATCTTGAACGGGATCGACTATCGTCAATTTGATCCTGCGCATGATACGCATCTCGTTGAGACGTATTCCGTTGATACCGTCACGGAAGGAAAAGCAAAAAACAAGGCTGCCTTACAAGAGGAACTAGGTCTCCCGATCAATCCGGACGTACCACTGTTCGGTTTCGTTTCTCGTCTTGTCGACCAAAAGGGAATCGATTTACTCGCGCATATCTTGCCAGACTTGTTCGAACTCGATGCGCAGTTCATCATTCTCGGATCGGGTGAAGCGGAATATGAAGGGTTGTTCCATCATGCGACATCGATTCGTCCAGACAAAATCGCTTCTTATATCGGATTTGACGTTGGTCTCGCACAACGAATCTATGCAGGAAGTGATGCCTTCTTAATGCCTTCGCGTTTTGAACCGTGTGGTCTCAGTCAGTTGATTTCGATGAAGTATGGCTGTTTACCGGTCGTTCGGGAAACAGGCGGGCTCCGTGATACGGTCAAACCGTTCAATCAATTCACGTTAGAAGGAAATGGATTCTCGTTCGCGAATTATAATGCACATGAGTTTTTAGAAGCGATTAAACGTACGATCGAGGTGTATCATGATCGACCGGTCTTTGAGCACTTGATTGAGACAGCGATGAATGAAGACTTCAGTTGGTTGCGTTCAGCCGATGAATACTTGGCGTTATATCGTTTGATTGCACCGTCCGCCACTTGATCGTATCACTGGGAAAAGGGGTTACGTCATGTTCAAAGATAAAGAGAAGTTCAAGGAGAGGTTTACGGAACGATTCGTTTCGATGCATGGCAAGGCAATAACGGAAGCAACAGAAAACGATATCTATCAGACACTTGCCTATCTGGTACGCGAGACGGTCACGACTGATTGGTTACGGACAAAGGAAACATATATCCATAAAAAAAGTAAGCAAGTCTATTACTTTTCACTCGAGTTTTTACTCGGACGTTTCCTGCATAACAACCTATTGAGTCTTGATGTCTTAAAGGATGTGGAACGGGGACTTGACGAACTCGGATATCAGCTCAGTGATTTGACAGAAGAAGAGCCGGAACCAGGACTTGGAAACGGCGGTCTCGGTCGTCTCGCGGCGTGTTTCCTCGATTCTCTGGCTGCGCTTGGTCTTCCTGGACACGGGAACGGGATCCGGTATCAGTATGGTCTGTTTAAGCAAAAAATCATCGACGGCTATCAAGTCGAGTTACCGGATAACTGGCTGAAGAACGGGAACATGTGGGAAATCAGACGTTCTGATAAAGCGGTCGATGTTCCATTTGGTGGTCATGTCTGGCTTGAAGAAGTCGGTGATGGTGGATATCGTGTCCATCATGAACCGGCTGAAATCGTCCGTGCTGTTCCGTACGATATGCCGATCGTCGGCTATCAAAACAAGGTCGTCAATAACCTGCGACTCTGGAGTGCTGAGTCTCCACTTGATGATGATGAATTACTTAGCCAATACCGTGGGAACTATAAAGATTTACTGGCACATAAACAATCGATTCAGACGATTTCAGAGTTCCTGTATCCGGATGATACGACGTACGAAGGAAAAGAGTTGCGTCTGAAGCAACAATACTTCTTCGTTTCTGCCGGATTACGGAGTATCTTGACGTCCTTTAAAAAGCGAAATCATTCATTGAAGCAACTCGGGAACCATATCGCTATCCATATCAACGATACGCATCCGGTCGTCGCGATTCCAGAGTTGATGCGGATTCTAATCGATGAAGAAGGATTTGGATGGGAAGAAGCATGGCGCATCACGAAGAGTGTCATGTCGTTTACGAATCACACGTTACTATCAGAAGCACTCGAACGCTGGCCGATTGATTTGTTCCGTCGCTTGTTACCGCGTATCTACCTCATCATCGAAGAAATCAACCGACGTTTCTGTAAGGATGTCCTTGCGAACTATCCACATATGGAAGCGCATATGCGAGATATCGCCATCATCGCGGATGACCGAATCAACATGGCGAATCTTGCTGTCGTCGGCACGCATTCGACGAATGGTGTCGCGCAGATTCATACTGAGATTTTGAAGCAACGCGAGATGCGACTATTTTATGAGATGTTTCCGCTTCGCTTCAATAATAAGACGAACGGGATTACACATCGTCGCTGGTTCCTCTCATCAAATCCAGCACTGGCAAATCGTGTGACAGAAGCAATCGGGGATAGTTGGATTCAGCATCCGTCCGATTTGCAAAAGTTGACGAAATGGGCAGAGGATTCAGCATTACAGAAGGACATCGCAGAAATCAAACTTCAGCGTAAAGAAGAATTAGCGTTGCTCATTGAAAAAGAAACCGGTATCGTCGTGGACCCGACCTCGATATTTGATGTTCAAGTCAAGCGATTGCATGCGTACAAACGTCAACTGTTGAATGCGTTACACATTCATTCGCTCTACTATCGTCTGAAGGAAGACCGTTCCTTCACGATGACACCGCGGACATTCATCTTTGGTGCAAAGGCGGCACCAGGCTATCATTATGCAAAAGAAGTCATTCGTTATATCAATGCGTTAGCTCGCTTGATTAATCAGGATCCAGACGTCAGTCCGTACTTGAAAGTCGTCTTCCTAGAAAACTACCGTGTATCGCTTGCTGAAAAGATTTTCCCGGCAAGTGATGTCAGCGAGCAGATTTCGACTGCCAGTTATGAAGCCTCCGGAACCGGCAACATGAAGTTCATGATGAATGGTGCACTGACAATTGGAACGCTCGACGGAGCGAACATCGAAATTCGAGACGAAGTTGGGGATGCGAATATCTTCATCTTCGGCTTAACACCACAGGAAGTCATGAATTATAAACAATACGGTGGTTACAGTGCGTACGATCAATACAGTGCCCAACCCGAGTTGCGACGGATCATCGATAGTCTCGTCGACGGAACATTATTTGCTCCAGGTGAATTCCAAGCGATTTACGATTCATTATTAACGTATAATGATGAGTATCTGATCCTGAAAGACTTCATGTCGTATCAACAAGCGCAGGAACGAATCGATCGGATGTATCAGCAACCAGAAGAATGGTATAAACGCGTCATTCTTAATATTGCACGGTCAGGTGTGTTCTCAAGTGACCGCACGATTAAAGAGTATGCGAATGCGATCTGGAACATCAAACCGATTCAACTCTGAACAAAAAGACACCGACAGATGTTTCTGTCAGTGTCTGATGCTTACGAACGGGAGACATCTTCACCACGGCTGACCCAATCACTATAAGAGCCGGCGTAAAGTCGGACATCAGTTTTCCCAAGTGAATGGAGAGCGATGACATTGACACACGCTGTCACACCACTTCCACAATAGAGGATAGGTGCTGTGACTGGTAGGATGTCGGCGTACAATTCTTTCAAATCTTCTGCGTCCCGTAAGCGACCCTCTGGTGAGAGCGCTTGTTCAAAGAAGCAATTCACGGCACCTGGAATGTGACCGGCGACGTGATCGAGTGGTTCGATTTCTCCACGGTATCGATCGGGCGCACGGGAATCAATGACCATCGTTTCTGTCAGCTGATCCTTCAGTTCTTCGAACGAGACAAGCATCTCATCTTGAAAACGAGGCGCGTACTGAGAAGGTTCATAAGTAGGAACGTCTTCCGTGACCGGAAGATCGAACGCTAGGTAAGAGGAGAATCCGCCCTCAAGGACGACGACACGCTCATGCCCGATCCATTTAAATAACCACCACGCACGAGCGGCATACGGAAAGCCATCGTCATACAAGACGACGAAGTCTTCTGGTGTCACACCATGCTGTTCGAGTGTGTGTTGCCACGCTTCTTTTGAAGGAAGCGGATGCCGACCGCCGACCTCATCGATTGGACCGGAAAGTTCAGTCGTTAAATTCAAGTGCTGTGCACCTTCGACGTGTTGTTCTAAGAAAGCATTTCGTCCATATTCAGGTTGTTGCAAGTCATATCGGCAGTCAAACCAGCGAATCTGATCCGTTCGGACGAGCTGTTGAAGATCTGCCATTTGAATCGTAGGAAACATGCCTCATCACCTTACCCTTTCTAGTGTTAATCATATGAAAGGTATCGCTTCATCGCAAGTCTTACCCTCATTCAAAAAGGAGTCGATTTACCATGTCATGGAAAGAAACTTATCAAAAATGGGATCAGTTCGCTGATTTAGACAGTACATTAAAAGAAGAATTAGTCACGTTAGCAACGGATGAAAAAGCAGCTGAAGAAGCATTCTATAAAGAACTCGAGTTCGGAACAGGTGGTATGCGTGGGGAAATCGGTGTCGGGACAAACCGGATGAACGTATACACTGTCCGAAAAGCATCACAAGGGTTCGCAGCATTCATTAAGGCGTCGGGGGAAGAAGCGGCAGCAAAAGGAATCGTCATCGCACACGATTCCCGTCACTTCTCACCAGAATTTGCGCTGGAGGCGGCACGGACGCTCGCAAGTAACGGCATCAAGGCGTATCTGTTCGACGGTCTACGTCCGACACCAGAACTTTCGTTTGCGGTGCGATCTTTACAAGCAGCAGGCGGGATCGTCATCACAGCGAGTCACAACCCACCAGAGTACAATGGCTACAAAGTATATGGGGATGACGGTGGACAACTTCCGCCAAAAGAGGCGGATGAACTCGTTTCATACGTCAGCCAAATCGAAGATGAGCTGTCGATTGAACTTGAGAAAGAAGAAGTCCTTCGTGCGAACGGATTGATCGTCCGTGTCGGAGAAGAACTCGACGAAGCGTACCAAGACAAATTACAAACGATTCGTGTCTTACCTTCGATTCAATCGGAATTAGCGGATCCGCTTAAAATCGTCTTCACACCACTTCATGGAACAGGTCTTGTGCCGGTAACAGAAGGCTTGAAACGTTACGGTTTCGAACACGTGACAGTCGTCAAGGAGCAAGCAGAGCCAGACGGTGCATTCCCGACCGTGACGTCACCGAACCCGGAAGAACATGCTGCCTTTAAACTGGCAATCGAATATGGTGACCGGGCAGATGCCGACATCTTGATTGCGACGGATCCCGATGCTGACCGTGTCGGAGTCGCGACACGTGATGCAGACGGAGAATGGACAGTCCTGACAGGGAATCAGACGGGCGCTTTATTGCTCGACTACATCCTTTCGCAAAAAGCGGCGCAGGGAACACTTCCAGCGAACGGATTCGTCGCGAAGACGATCGTTACGTCAGAACTGGGGGCATTGATTGCGCGTCACTATGATCTTCATGTCGAGAATACATTGACAGGATTTAAGTTCATTGGTGAGAAAATCAAACAATATAACGCATCGGGTCAATACGAGTATCTCTTTGGCTATGAGGAGAGCTATGGTTACCTCATCGGTGACTTCTGCCGCGACAAGGATGCCGTCCAAGCGTGCTTATTAGCTGCTGAGATGGCTGCGTACCACAAGAAAGAAGGACGGACGCTCTATGAGGCATTACAGGCGATTTACGAGCAGTTCGGGTACTTTGAAGAGTCACTCCGCTCTCTGACGCTCAAAGGGAAGGATGGCGTGGCACAGATTGGTCGTATCATGGATACGTTCCGTGAGAATCCGCCAAAACAAGTGGCGGGAGAACAGGTCGTCTTGTTCGAGGACTATGATGCGAGCATCGCCCACGATTTGAAGACGCATCAACCTTCACCGATCAACCTGCCAAAATCCAACGTTCTGAAGTTTACGCTCAGCGATGGATCGTGGTTCTGCCTTCGTCCATCGGGCACGGAACCAAAAATCAAATTCTACTTCAGCGTCACGTCACCAGATGCTGCTGAGACGACACGCAAACGTCAGCAGATCGAAGATGAAGTCATGCAAGAAGTCGAACAAATTCAATAAGTCCCATGCAGGATCACGTCATCGACGGGGTCCTGTTTTTTGTCTGAGAGCATTGAAAAGTGAAATTCGTGCAACCGGTTCCATTTTGAGGTACAGTAAACGAGATAGAGTTTATACGACAGAGGAGTTGGAAGACAGATGGAACGGATTCAACTAACAGAAGATTTATCATTCTCACGCATCATTCATGGCTTATGGCGATTGAATGAATGGGAGATGACGAAAGAAGAGCGTCTCGAATTGATCGAAGCATGCCTTGCTTTAGGGATTACGACGTTTGATCACGCGGATATCTATGGCGATTATACGAATGAACGCTTATTCGGAGAAGCTCTTGCTTTAAAACCGGAGTTACGTGACCGGATGGAGATCGTTACGAAGACGGGCATCAAGATGAAAGGGGATCATTTCTCGGATCAGTCCTTATCATTCTACGATACGACGAAAGAGCACATCATCAAACAAGTCAACCGTTCTCTTCAAGAACTCGGTGTCGAGTACGTGGATACGTTGTTGATTCACCGTCCAGATCCGTTGATGGACCCGAACGAGATTGCTGAAGCGTTCGTAGAGTTGAAGGACGCAGGAAAGGTACGGACATTCGGTCTCTCGAACCATACACCTGCCCAACAAAGTCTCATTCAGTCTCGCTTACCATTCATGCTCGTGACGAACCAACTCGAGTTGTCGGTATCAGAATTGAAACATTTCGAGGATGGATCCGTTGATCTCTGTCATGAAAATGAGATGCCGTTGATGGCATGGAGTCCGCTTGCGGGGGGGCGTCTCTTCAAGGACGAGCAATATGCACCGTTACGCGAAAAATTAGCTGAGATCGCAGAGACGATCGGGGCAGAAGAAATCGATGAGGTCGCATATGCATGGTTGCTCAAACATCCAGCACGTATCATGCCAATCGTTGGTTCTGGTAAGATTGAACGCATTGAATCTGCGGTTCGTTCGACGAAAGTATCGTTGACACGCGAGCAATGGTTTGAGATTTTGAAGGCATCACGTGGTCGTGACGTCGATTAATTGGTTTTGAGATAGACGCTCAATGCGCACGTTGTCCGTTAGCGAAATAAAGTGAGAGGATCGTTTCCAATATATCATTCGGAAGCAATCCTCTCTTTCGCTTACACATAGAATGTACGTCAAAAAGTAGACAAAAAAAAAGCCCCATCTCAAGGGGGAGGAGAGATGGGGGATCTATGAGGTTAAGCTTCTAAACGAAGCATCTCCTGACGGTATTTATCTAGACGATCTTTACTTGCTGAAACGGCAGCTTGGTCATTGGCTTGAATCGCATCGAAGAGCGTACTGAGCTCATAATCGATTTCGAGACGTAGCACTGGAATTCGCTGCTCTGCATCTTGTCTACGGAAAGCTTCAATTACTTGTTTCATCTCGGCCACGCTCCTTTGTAAGTTGTCAGATAATTCTGATTTTTATTAGTATACTTGATTATTCCCGGATTGCCTAGTGCTAAACCTAAAAAAATCTAAAAAAAAACACTTGAAATCCATACGGTTCCAAGTGTGGGAAAAATCATTCTGGAATACTGAAGCGTGCTTCTAAGCGATGTTGAACACTTTGAATGATTGTCGACATGATCCAGTAAATCGCAGCCGAGAACAAGAGTAACGGCATGACGAGGTAAGTTGTCGCTGAAATCTGGTCAGAGACATACGTCAATTCTTCAACAGCAACGATCGTACCGAGTGATGTCGATTTGATGATATCGATGACAGAGTTCGAAAGCGGTGGAATCGCTCGAGATAGCGCTTGCGGTAAGATGACATCCTTGAATGTCTTACGACGCGGAATACCGAGCGAGTCAGCTGCTTCCCATTGTCCACGATCGACAGAGGAGATGGCAGCGCGGAACGATTCTGAGATATACGCAGAAAAGTGAAGCGATAAGCCGAAGGCGAGGGCTTGGAATCCAGTCAACTGAAGGACAACGAGACCATTGTATAAAATCAGGATTTGTAGCAGTAATGGTGTTCCTCGGAAGAACGAGACATATAAACGTGCAAAACCGCTAAAGACGGCAAGACGGCTATCACGCATGACGGCAAGAATCAACCCAAGAATAAGCGCAAAGACGATGGCGAGACCACTTGCAAGAAGGGTCGTACCAATCGCCTTTGCGTAGACGTCCGAGTTATCCCGGACGATCGTCAGTAATTCACTCACTTACTGATATCCTCGTTGAAGTACTTCTCACCGATTTTTGCAAGAGTGCCGTCTTCTTGCATCTCAGCGAGTGCTTTATTGAAGTCTTCTGTATACTTGCTGTTTTTCGCCATCATGAAGCCTGATTCGTTCTTGTCGAACGTTTCACCGACCGCTTTAACTTTGTAGCCTGCTTTCTTCAGCTCCGTCAAGACGAAGAGACGATCGTTCATGGCAGCATCAACACGACCTGCTTCAAGATCTTTCAAGACTTGGTTCGCACCTTTGTAGTATTTCACTTTCGCGCCAGCTTCTTCAGCTGTTTTGGCATAGAGTGAACCTTGTGTCGAACCGACTGTCTTTCCTTTTAAGTCGTCGAGTGTTTTGATGTCGTTCGTTTTATTGTTGACGATGATTGTTGAACCAGAGACCGTATACGCATCAGAGAAAGCGTATTTTTCTTGGCGCTCAGGCGTGATTCCCATTTGGTTCGCGATGACATCGATCCGTTTTGAATCAAGTGCTGGGATGAGTCCTTTGAAGTCCATCGCTTTGTAATCGACTTTATAGCCGGCGCGTTTTGCGACTTCGTTCATGACGTCTACGTCATAACCTGTCAATTTTCCTTTTTCTTTATACGTGAAAGGTGGGTACGTTGCTTCTGTACCGACTGTAATGACTTTTGACTCTTTATCAGAACCTGCGTTGTCGTTCGAAGCGCCGCATGCTGCAAGCACCCCCGCTGTCGATAATGCTGCTACAGCTAATTTCAAACCGTGTTTCATAGCGCTCTCTCCTTTATAAATAAATGATTTCAATTCCTAGTTTTCGAATAGGATTAATTTTAAGCTACAAGCAGTATCATACAAAGTTACAGGAACGTCTGTCAATAAAAAAGACTGCCCTTAATAGGACAGTCTGAAACATCGTAACTGATCGATGATGCGATTAACGGATCGTTGCTTCTGTTGAAGCATCGAAGAAGTGTGCTTTTGTCATATCGAAGAAGAGATCAAGCTGCGATCCCATCTCGACGTGTGAACGTGAATCAACACGTGCCGTGAACGCTTGTTGTCCGACTTTTGAGTAGAGGTAAGACTCTGCACCCATCAATTCAGATACTTCGATATGTGCTGGGAAGCGGTGTGCTGTTTTCGTGTCTTGGTAAATCAATTCCGCATGGATATCCTCTGGACGAATTCCGAGGACGAGATCTTTATTCGTATAACCGCGGTCGCGGAGAACTTTCATTTTTCCTTCTGGTACTTCGAATTTCTCTTCTGTTCCTGAAACATGGAAGAGACCGTCTTCTGCCAATTTACCTGTCAAGAAGTTCATCGATGGTGAACCGATGAATCCAGCGACGAACATGTTATCTGGGTGATCATAGACTTCTTTCGGCGTACCGACTTGTTGAATGATTCCCGCTTTCATGATGACGATCCGTGTCGCAAGCGTCATCGCTTCCGTCTGATCGTGCGTGACGTAAATCGTCGTCGTCTCAAGACGTTTGTGTAACTGAATGATTTCCTTACGCATTTGTACACGCAATTTAGCATCTAAGTTCGAGAGCGGCTCATCCATCAAGAAGACTTTAGCATCACGAACGATGGCGCGACCAATCGCTACCCGTTGGCGCTGACCACCAGAGAGTGCTTTTGGCTTCCGCTCGAGGTATTCTTCAAGACCAAGGATACGAGCTGCGTTATCAACGCGTTGCTTGATTTCATCTTTAGGGAACTTCCGAAGCTTTAATCCGAATGCCATGTTATCGAAGACGTTCATATGCGGATACAATGCATAGTTTTGGAAGACCATCGCGATATCGCGATCTTTTGGTGCTACATCGTTCATGCGTTTGCCATCGATGATGAAATCCCCACCTGAGATTTCTTCAAGTCCAGCGATCATCCGAAGTGTCGTTGATTTCCCGCAACCTGATGGTCCGACGAAGACGATGAATTCTTTATCTTTAATGTGAAGGTTGAAGTCATCAACCGCTTTTGCATCACCTGAGTAGATTTTATCGATATGTTCAAGACGAATTTCAGCCATGTGTAGTTCCCCCTAATGTAAATGATGAAATAATAACGCTTACAAGATTTAGTATAAAAGAAGTCAGGGAGTCTGCCTATGGACAACCTGACTAAATGCAAACGTTTTCAATTAGGCATCATGCTACAAGAAGTAAGGTATAGAGAAAAGTAGCGCCTTCAAATGAGCGAACATCGATTCCAGTCTGCTCCGTCAACCGGTCGAGTCGATACTGGAGGCTGTTTCGATGTAAGAATAGATGTTTTGCTGTCAGGGAGACGTTCAAATTAGCTCGACAAAAAGCAAGGATCGTCTCACGAGACTCTGGCTCGAGGGAACGGATGAACTGATCGACGAGTGTCGCGCGATGCCGGTCATCTAGACTTGCAAGGCGGAGCATGGCAGGCAAGAAACGTTCGATGTGCATCGAAGGAACGAAAGCAAGCGCTGCTTGTTCAAGTTGGAACTGAACGGCGATATCACCTGCAGCACGTTGTTGACCAAGCAATACCTTACCGTCGAGTACAAAATCAGATTGTAATGCTAAAAATAAATCGGATAGTTCTGACTCGATGACAAACTCTTCGCGTTCAACGACCGTGAAGCGATGTGCGCTAAAAGGAATAAGGATGCTCGTCTGCGAAAAGAAAGAGGAGAGCAATTGTTGAATTTCTTCACTTGTCCGTTCATCGGTTGGATTGAACAAAAAATGGACAAGTCGGAACGACTGATCTTCCAAGGCATGAGCAGATTGGATACGCTCTCGCCATAGATCGATATCAGACCGTGACGTCGTGATGATGCGTTCAGCGAATACATCAAGCAGTTGTTGTTCACGGTCAGAGATGGCAGTCGCCTTGATTCCAAAACAAAGTCCATCTTCAAGGCGATATACGCTATACTGTTCCTGGCAATAAACATTCGGATCGGTCGTAAGCTGGTCATTGAATACAGTCATCAGTTGTCGTAACACACGGCATCACTCCTAAATCGTACATAACTATCTCGACTTTACCATAAGTCGAAAATCGGAAGGAATGATAACTTATGTCAGATACGTTTTTACTCGTATTGAAACTTGTCGGAATCATTGTCATTGGGGCTCTGATTGGGGCAGTCACGAATCATTTAGCGATTCGGATGTTATTTCGACCACTTGAACCGAAATACATCGGAAAATTTCGCGTACCATTTACACCTGGTCTGATTCCTAAACGGCGGGATGAACTGGCAGCGAATCTCGGACGGACGGTCGTCAAGCATCTCTTGACGCCAGAAGGAATCGGGAAACGTCTCGCATCACCAGCTGTTCGTGGAGCCGTCACTCGGCTCGTCGAACAAGAAGTCATGAAATGGACGCGCTCGGAAGAGACGACGGAAGCGTGGATCGGTCGATTCATCGACGAACCAAAACAACGGATCCAAGGGAAAATCAGTTATCACTTGGAGCAGGAGTTTTCGCTCCTCATGGGCAAATGGCGTGAGCAGTCTGTGCGCGAGTTGATCGGGGAAGCCGGAGAACAAAAAATCGAGGAAGTCATGCCAAGACTCATCACATCCGTATTACACCAAGCAGAGGAATATTTTGATGGACCAGAAGGACGTTTACAACTTGAGGAAACGGTTGCTCGCTTCATCCAACAGCGTCTCGGAGGTGGGATGTTCGGGATGTTGCTCGCGAACGTCAACGTCGTTGATATGATTCAGCCGGAGCTGAAACGGGTACTTCAATCAGAGTCGACGTCTCAGTTCATCCTTGCCTTATTACGTCAGGAATGGCAAAAGGGACTGGATCGTCCACTCTCATCCTATATGACGGAAGAGACGGAGTCACGGATTCGACAGACCGTCAAAGAACAAGTCTTGGCGCGTTTACCGATTGAATCGATGCTTGCTACACCATTACGCGTCTGGTTGAATCCACTCGAGTCACAATTGCTCGAGCAACATGTCCCTGTTGTCATCGATCATCTATTTGAACGGACGACGAATCAAATCGGACAAATTCTACAAACGCTTGATCTCGAAACGATCGTTCGAGAAGAGGTCGGTTTGCTGGATACTGCGTATCTCGAGGAAATCGTCTTATCGATTTCTAAGCGAGAATTCCGGGCTATCACTTGGCTTGGAGGGTTGTTAGGTGGTTTAATTGGATTGATACAGGCGGGGCTTTATCTCGTCTAAACAAATTGGAGGTTTTACTCATGGCAGAAACAAACTTATACGATCACGCGTACACTCTGGAGCGTGCATTACGTGAAACTTCGGAGTACACGACATTAAAAGATTTGTACACGCAAGTGAATGCGGATCCGGAATCAAACGAATTGTTCGCATCGTTCCGTAACATCCAACTTGAATTACAACAAAAACAGATGCAAGGTGAAGAAATCACACCAGACGATATGGCGTCTGCCCAAACTAAGATGCTTGAAGTACAAAACAACCCATTAATCAGTCAGCTGATGCAAGAAGAGCAACGGATGCACACGATGTTGACGGAAGTCACACAAATCATCATGAAGCCGTTAGAAGAACTCTACGCGCCAATGATGGAGCAACAAGACGACGTCCAATAAGTAATCAAAAAGGAAGACGGCCATAATGGCACGTCTTCCTTTTTTGTATGGCTCAAGATGAAGCAGGGACGATCCGTGGCAAGTAAGCGCGCTCGAAATGAATCAAACGACCTGAACGTGTGACGCGAGCTGCATGATGGGCGTATCCACTCTCATTGAGACGTCGAATCCCTTCTTCTCGTGCCTGTCCATCTGTTTCTGCTTCAAAAACGTCATCGAGTAACGTTTCACCACGATCTGAAAAGACTGTCATCGTATACTGCATACTTGTTCCTCCCTTGTCTAATCGGTATTGTATTCAGTATAATGAATCGCTATTCATTTTACAAGCGCAAGTCTAAGTCTTGCCACGTCAGTTGTCTCGCAGCAGGAGGTGTAGTAAGGTGACTGACCGTCATACCAATCAAACGGATTGGTCCGTCGAAGGTGATGCCATTGAAGAGTTTCGTTGTTTCCTCAAGTAATCGTTCTTCGTCCGCCGTCTCTTCTGAAAATGTATGCCGTTTCGAACGTGACTGGAATGTATCAGTCTTCCACTTGATCGTGATCGTTCGGCAAACGAGTTCTTTTTTTTGAAGACTCGCAATGACGGATTTTGATTCTCGAATCAACGTCTCAAATATCGTATCGATATCCTCCGTATCTTCTTCGAAGGTCGTCTCAGAACCGATTGATTTTCGCTCGCGTTCCGGACGAACCGGACGCTCGTCGATCCCATACGCCATCGCATGTAGTTCCGTTCCCCGATCGCGTCCAAGCAATGCTCGTAATTGTTCGACCGGCATTGCTTGAACATCTGCGACGGTTTCAATCCCTTGTTTGCGTAACGCTTGTTCCGTGACTTTTCCGACGCCATGTAAGTCTCCAATTTTTAATGGAGATAAGAAACTCAGGACGTCCTCTGGAGGAACGACCGTCAATCCGTTCGGTTTCTCGTATCCGGAAGCGACCTTCGCGACGAGTTTAGAGTTAGAAACACCAGCAGAGGCAGTCAGACCTGTCCGTTCTTTAATTTGTTGTAGAACATATTGCGCAATATAGGTCGCACTTTTTTGATCAAAGTAATTTTCGGTGACGTCGAGGTACGCCTCATCCAGTGAGAGGGGCTCGACGAGCGGTGTCACTTCTCGAAAAAGTGCCATGATTTGCGCACTGACAGCCCGGTAGACGTCAAAGCGAGGACGAATGAAGACGGCACGAGGGCAAAGCTGGAAGGCACGTCTTGACGGCATCGCGCTATGGATGCCGTATTTCCGTGCTTCATAGGAACAGGTCGCTACGACACCGCGTGCATGAGGCGGTCCACCGACGACGACGGGAACACCTTTTAATCGAGGACGATCGCGTTGCTCGACGGAAGCGTAAAAGGCGTCCATATCAATATGAATGATTTTTCGTTCCATCGTACAAGCGTCTCCTTTCAGTAGATATGATACAATTAGTATAACGAACTTATGTTCTGATATCTATTTTTTTGGTCGACTGTTCTTTGGCATCCGAACAAGAGCGCCTAACCATCCACGCCAGCGCATCCAGTAGAAGATGCCACCGGTTGAGAGAAAGATTAGACCTAGGGATAGGGCGTAACCGTATTTCCATTCTAATTCCGGCATGATTTTAAAGTTCATCCCCCAAATTGCACCGAGGGCCATCGTTGGTGTCGCGACGGCAGTAAAAATCGTTAACGCCTTCATGATTTCGTTTCCACGGAAGTTCGAGACGGTCGTCGATAAGTCGAGCAGGACCTCAATGTCTTTTTGATAATGTTCGATGAGCATTAACAGACGGCGGACACGTTTCGTAGCTAGCTTCAACGAGAGATCCTCGAGATACGTGTCCTCGTCGAGAAATGATTCTTCACCAGCCATGACGAGCTCTTGAAACGGAACGATCAAATCGGACCAGTTCTCGATCGTGTCGCGTAGCGCGAAGATGCTATCAAGCGAATCTTCATTAATGCTGCCACGCAGTTCATCTTGTCTTGAGAACAGTTCCGTCTCAAACTGATCGATACCGGCAAAATATGTGTTCAGCTGTAAAGCAAGAATCGTATAAAAAGCAGCGAACGGATGCGCGGGCGAGTAGGGGGCAACGAGTGTCACGATCGATTCCGACAATCCGATCGTGATCAGTTTTTCTTTCGTCACATAAAAACAAATCGAGCGACGGTCACTTTTGTCGACAGGATTTTGCCAGGTGACGACAGCACCATAAAGAACCCCTTTTTCCGAGCGGGTAAAGTTCATGTCTTTTGATCGTAGCTGCGTGAGCCAGTCCATTTCGGATTGGTCGACGGTAGCCGCCGGAAATGTTTGTTCATAGTCAGCTAAATCGAGATAGCGGGACCAATTAAATTGAGGTTCCAGTTCCATGTTCATGACTCCCATATAGTAGAATGAAATAGTATATGCCTTAAGTGTAGTCAATGGAATATAAAAAAGACACCTATTTTACAGATAAAGGACGTGTTTCAAGTATGAAAGGAATCGGTAAGTTAGCAGTTGGAGAAACGCTCGATCAACGAGCGATGATCAAGCAGGCTGTCAAAGGAATTGCGGCAAACGGGAAACCGTATTTAACGCTCATCTTGACGGACAAGACAGGCGAAATCGAGACGAAGATGTGGGATACGAGTGATCTTGAAAAATATGCGCCGAAGTCGATCGTCCATGCTGCTGGAGAAGTCATGGACTATCGAGGACGGACACAGCTGAAGCTTAAACAAATCACAGTACTAGAAGAGACGAATGTCGAGGATTATGTTCAATCGGCACCAATTCCGCGAGAGCAGATCGAGACGGAAGTCCTCACGTTCGTAGAATCGATTCAAAACAGTGACATGAAAAAGCTCGTCAAACATTTGATTACTTCACGATTTGACGCCTACTTCACGCACCCGGCAGCGGTCAAGAACCATCATGCCTTTTACTCGGGGCTGTCGTACCACGTCCTTTCGATGTTGCGTCTAGCGGATCAAATCGCTCAACTCTATCCGACGTTAAACCGTGACGTGCTAATCAGTGGCATCATTCTACACGATTATGCGAAAATCAAGGAGTTATCCGATCCGGTTGCACCGGAATATACGTTGCCTGGTAAACTCGTCGGTCATATTACGATGATGGTAGCGGAACTTGAAAAAGTCGGAGCAGAATTACAAATTGACGCAGAAGTACTGACGGTCTTGCAACATCTCGTCTTAAGTCATCACGGACGACCAGAATGGGGTTCTGCCGTCGCACCACAGATGCGAGAAGCAGAAGTTTTGTTCTTGATCGATAACCTTGATGCACGGATGACGATGATGGATCGCCTTCTGGAATATGTCGAGCCAGGACAGTTCTCGGAACGATCATTTGCACTGGATAATCGTGCTTTTTATCGTCCGAAGCTATAAGGGGGAAGAAAGATGAAGACGAAGTTGTTTGATACGGTTCAACTCGGAGCGTTGACATTCCGAAATCGGGTCATCATGGCGCCGATGTGCATGTACAGTGCAAAAGAAGATGGACTAGTGACAGATTGGCATGTCACACACTATGCAACACGTGCAATGGGTGGTGTCGGTGGTGTCATCTTAGAGGCGAGTGCCGTCACGCCAGACGGTCGCATTTCAGCCGGTGACCTTGGAATTTGGTCAGATGCGCATATTGAAGGCTTACAACGGATTGCCGACCAAGTCAAAGTAGCGGGTGCAAAAGCAGGCATTCAACTGGCCCATGCCGGGCGCAAAAGCACGACGGCAGAACCACCCGTCGCACCGAGCGCTTTACCGTTTGATGATACGTATACGGATCCACGCGCATTAACGCTTGAGGAAATCGCGACGATCAAACAACAGTTCATCGATGCAGCATTACGAGCAGAACGAGCAGGATATGATTTCATTGAAATTCATGGAGCTCATGGTTATTTATTGAATACGTTCCTCTCTCCGTTATCAAACGTTCGTGAGGACCAATACGGTGGATCGATTGAAAATCGGATGCGCTTGTTGCTAGAGATCATTGATGGGATTCAGGAAGTCTCGAAGCTCTCGATTTGGGTCCGGATTTCAGCAGCCGATCATGCAACGGGGGGAATGACAGCAACGGATTATATTCCACTTGCGAAGGAACTAGCAGCACGTAACATTGATCTACTCGACTGTAGTTCAGGTGCTGTCGTCGCTAATGCCGTACCTGAAGTGTATCCGGGCTATCAAGTGAGCTACGCAGAAGAGTTGAAGCGAGAGGCGGGTATTGCAACAGGCGCGGTTGGATTGATTACGACAGCTGCTCATGCAGAGGAAATCGTCCGTAACGGTCGAGCAGATATCGTCCTGCTCGCACGTGAACTACTTCGCCAACCGTACTGGGTCTATCATGCGGCAGCCGAACTTGGGGATACGGTCGCCTTGCCGAAACAATACGAACGAGCTCCGATTCGGACGGTTCGCTAACTATTCAAGATATGAAAAAAGGAAGCCTTCGCGGCTTCCTTTTTTGATTACTGCTGTTGTTGTTGCATCATTTGTTGTTGCATTTGTTGTTGTTCTTGTTTATCTAAATCAAAAGCATCCTTGAAGTCTTTGTTTTCGATTTTGACATCGTATTCTTTCATGAGTGAACGGTAGATATCGTTCGGGTTGACTTGTGCTGCTTTTTCTTCAGCAAGTGCTTTTTTGATGCGTGATTTTTCTTTATCAAGTGTAAAGTCTTTCTTTTCTTTACGATCGACTACTTTGATGATGTGGTAACCGAACTGTGTTTTAATTGGATCGGAGATTTTACCTTCAACGCCATCCTTGAACGCATAATCTTCGAATTCCTGGACCATCTTACCTTTTGTGAAGTATCCGAGGTCTCCACCTTTTGTACCGCTACCTGTATCTGTTGATTTCTCTTTTGCAAGTTTCGCGAAGTCCGCGCCGTCATCCAATTGCTTTTTGATGTCTTTTGCTTCTGACTCTTTCGCGACGAGGATATGGCTTGCTTTAACTTCGACTTTTTCTTGGTCAAAACGCTCTTGGATTTCTTTATCTGTTACTTTTGATTTTGCAGATTTTGCTTCCGTTAAGAGCATTTGTGTGCGAAGAACTTTCTCGAATTCTTTTTCGTTCTTGATTCCAGCAGATTTCAATGTCGTACTGAACTGCTCTTTATCCGGGAACTGGTCTTTTGTCTTTTTGACTTCTGCTTCGACTTCTTTATCCGTGACTTCCTTGCCGTATTTCTTCTCGAGCAATTTGTTCATCGTTTGCTGGAAGGCGATTTGAGCACCAGCTTTTTCGTATGCTTCTTCTTGGACGTCAGCCTTGTTGACTTCGCCTCCTTTGTAATTGATGACGGCTTCGTCATTTGATCCACATGCTGCTAACGTAAATACACTTGCGACTGCTGCTGCGCCTAACAATTTCTTTTTCATACATACACCCCTAATTTACCATTTATTTCAACCGTTTTATCATATCATATTCTCGTCTGGTTGACAGCTGTATCTTGTCATGCCAAGAGATACTTGCTCTTTTCCATGCTATCACATCCAAGTAGTTGGTTGAGGATAATTTTTATGGGAAATTGTGAGGGAAATAACGCTCTTGAGACATAGTAGTAATGTCCTTGTCATGAGGAAAAAAGACCTAAGAAAAAGCATTCTAGCTAGAGGCTAAAACGCTTTTGGTAAGGTTATGCTTTTTTGATTGAGTCCATGACTGGATCTTGAGGGCGACGATCTGCTTCTTCTGTGATCATCTTCGATGTCTCAGCGAATATGTCCATGAAACTGTCGCCATACAAGCGACGTACGATCGCAGAAATGTCCGTTAATTCCGGGAACTTCCCGTACAGTTCCTGAAGAGGAAGTGATGCACGGAAGACACCGTTTTCTTCAGGGCGGAACGCTTGAATCGTCTCAAGTAAGAGTGATTCGCCCTCTGGTGTCAACTGGACGTAGGTATTTCGTTTATCTGTTTCCTTTTTTGAGAACGTCAACAGTCCGCGGTCTTCTAACTTCTTCGAGAAGTTAAATGCCGTTGAGACGTGCATGACACCATACTTCGCGATTTCTGAAATTGAGGCGCCACCTAGCGCGTGCGAAATCCACAAGATATGATGTTCATTGATGTTCAGATCAAAGGGCTTGATCCAATTTTGCCAATCTTTTTCTACCGTTTTCCATAGTGCTTTGCTTAACTGGACAATCTTGTGGCTATACAATAAAGCCTCTTGTCCAGGATATAACTTTTCGTGTTCCATATCTGACTCATCCTTTCGAAAGGTGACAATGGCTCAAACGCGCAAAATGCAAACTATACAAAAACAAATCGAAGCAACGGATCTTACTTTTGTGGAGAAAGCTGGTCTGCTTCCTGTTTCGCTTCATCAGCGAGAGACTGGATCTTCGTGAGCGATGCTTGGACTTCCGTTTGGTATTCCGAGACGCTCTGCATGACTTCTTCTTTGAAGTGCATACCAGACGCTTTTGCTGTCTCTACTAAGTTCTTGCCCTCCTGGGTCAAATCCTGCACATTCGTTACGATTGTAGAATAAGAATTTCGACGTTGATGACCGTTCGAAGAGTCGCTTTTCGTACCTTGGCGAAGCGCCTTCAGACCGTAAAAAGTCACAAGTGTTAGCGTAGCACCAAAAGCGACCCAGTTACGGGCGGGACGCTTCGACATATTGAACCTCCTTTTTAATATTAAAATATTTGTTTCATATTATTTTACCGAAAATCGAATGAAAGAAACCTATTTCGGCAATATTTTTCTAAGAATAGAAGAAAAAGAACAGACTTAGATGCGTGAAGCGATCGAGTTAGCGAGTTCAGCCAATTCCTCTGCCGTGTAATCGTCATTATGAACTTCCCATTTCGCGCCGAAACCATCTTGTTTATCGTGACGCGGAATGAGATGCAGGTGGAAGTGGGAGACCGATTGACCCGCTACTTTTCCTGTATTCGACAAGAGATTCATGCCAGCTGCCTCTGTCTCTTGTTGAAGTGCACGACTGATTTGCGGGATCGTCGCAAATACGTCTTGTGCTTGTTCAGGAGAGAGATCATACAAATTATCGGCATGTTGTTTTGGGATGACGAGCGTATGTCCTTTTGTCACTTGTGACAAGTCTAGGAAAGCGAGAACTTGTTCGTTCTCAAATACGATATGACCAGGGACTTCTTTGCGAGCAATTTTACAGAAAATACATGACTCTTTTTGCATGGAACGTTCACTCCTTTGGGTAAGATAATATTAGTATACGGAAAGTTTCCGACTTCCGCACGATTGACAGTCAAATTGAACCCGATACACTTAGAAACATACAGCTACTGAAGGGAAGGAGCGAACTGCATGGCATCACGAGTAGCCTCAACGGCTCAAAAAAAACGAAAACAGCGTCTGCTCGTCGGTAGCGTTATCGTCGTTGGTCTTTTCTTATTAGTTGCCTTTTGGTTTGGGCGTAACATACAAGAAGCGGCGAAAATGGAGAAAACAGACGAGCGTCTTGCTGTCTTATTAAAGGAAAAGGATCAGCGTGGGTTCCAAAAGCTAGTCACGATGAGCGGTAAGTCACTATCGATGAGTGAAGCGACGCGACTCGTTAGTTGGTTGACGGCTGATGCAGAGCGGACGGACCGGGTCATTGCACAAGTCAAACAGGATCAAGACGCAGGTAAGCAAGTGAAGACACATCTGTTTTCGTTACAAGAAGAAGATGGATGGCTTTGGTATGATCGGTACTCTCTTGATGTGAATCCTCAGCGGTTAACCGTTTCGAGTGATCTACCGGGAACAAAGGTTTCGTTAGATGGAGAAGAAGTCGGAACGATTGATCAGAAATCCCTTGAAATCAAGCGTTCTCCTGGAGAGTATGATGTTCAGGTAAGCGCGGAACAATCAGGACAGACCATCGAGGAATCAAAGACTATACAACTCGGAGATGAACCGAACGCGACAGCCGACTTTAAATTGGCTGATCGGTTCAATACGACCGTTTCGAACGAATATGCGGTCGATATCAAAACGTTACTTGAGACGGAAGTAAAAGCCCGGACTGGAAAAAGTATCGATACGATGACTGGTTATCTTGGACGTTCGCGTGATTCGTTTGAGAATACATTCGGAACGCCTGATTCAACGGTTGCCAATCGAGCGCGATACGATGGATATGAAGTGACCTATCAGTCGGGGCAGGTGGAAGAGTTGTTAATTCGATTGAATAAGACTCCGGATGAACTTGAAGCCATCGCTGGAAAACCAGAAGGAAAGAAGCAAGAACAAGTCGGTACGATTTGGGAATATCCGTCTAGTTTTCTTGAAGGTGTGTTCGAATGGTTAAATTTACGGACGGAAAAGCGGGTCGTCGAGCGAGAGGACGGCATGTGGTTACAATTAAAAGACTAAAAAAAATCCTCGGACAGGATGTCCGAGGATTCTTGTTTATCGTTTATTCACCGCACGGAGAATGAACGATACGATAAGAATAAGGATGATAGCTCCGAGTAAAGCAGGAACGATTGCGAATCCGGCAACCATTGGACCCCAATCTCCAAATAATGCTTGACCAATTAATGCCCCAACGAAACCAGCGATGATATTACCGATGATGCCGCCTGGTACGTCTTTACCTAAAATTAGACTTGCTAACCAACCAATAATACCACCAACGATTAATGCCCATAAGAATCCCATTTAAAACACTCCTTTTCAATTTGAAATATATGATTACTTGCGTACTGCCCGGAGAATAAGTGAGACGATGAAGATCAAGATGACTGCTCCGAGAATAGCCGGAATGACTGCAAATCCACCAACTGTTGGTCCCATTGAACCAAAGATAGCTTGACCAATCATCGAACCGATGAAACCAGCGATGATGTTACCGATGATGCCACCCGGTACATCCTTCCCAATGATTAAACTTGCAATCCAACCGATGAGACCACCAACGATTAATGCCCATAAGAATCCCATTTTTAAACAACTCCTCTACATATTAGTTTTACCTGTTTTCAGGCAGTTATAAACACGTGTGAAAGTGAAAAAATCTGAAATCGTTCGTTCATTAAAAAAGGACTAGAAGATTAGACCACTTGATAGAGAATAAATGAACGATTCATCGATTTCACTTTCGATTTGCATGTAAATCGTTTTCATATATTGATGTAACGATTACACTTAGAGTAATTACCGAAAAAACAAGTATTAAAACATTATATTTTAAAAAACTACTCGTTACGCTAGAAAAACGAAGCGAGTCTACTTTACGATGAGTCTAAAGGGAGTGGCAAATATGTTATTAGACATTAAAGGTTTGTCAGGAGGATACGGGTCAAAAACGGTTCTGCATGACATCAATATCGAAGTCGATCAGGGGGAACTTGTTGGTTTAATTGGTTTGAACGGTGCCGGAAAATCGACGACAATCAAGCACATACTAGGTCTTTTACCAGTCAAGACGGGATCCGTTCGAATCAATGGATTGGATTTAGCGACGAATGAAACCGAGTATCGTCGTCAAGTCGCGTATATTCCGGAACAGCCGATGTTATATGAACAACTGACGTTACGTGAGCATCTTCGTCTGATGGCGCAAGGATATGACGTCGAAGAGACGATTGCGACAGAACGCGCGCAACATTACGCTGAACGACTCCGAATGACGAAGCAACTAGAATGGTTTCCAAGTGTCTTCTCAAAAGGGATGAAGCAAAAAGCAATGATTTTATGTGCACTCGTCACAGGCAGTGAGCTGTTAATCGTCGATGAACCATTCGTTGGATTAGATCCGCTCGCGATTCGTGAATTACTTCAGATTTTTAGTGAACTCAAGCAGGACGGTAAAGGGATTTTAATGTCGACGCATATCCTTGAGACAGCCGAGCGTCACTGTAATCGATTCGTGCTCTTACATGAGGGGCATATTGCAGCGGAAGGAACGACAGCTGCTTTACGAGCCCGATATGGACTGCAAGATGGAACCCTGGATGATCTCTACGTTGCCGCGATCGAGGAGGCGGAACGATGAACAGCCAGTCCTTATGGAAGGAACGATATCAGGCGGCGATGACGGAGACCGTGAAATATACAAGGTACATGGCGAATGGCGGACTGTTATTCACCGTTTACTTCGTTATTTTGTACGGTTTAGTCGTCTACGGTCGTTTCCTCGATCAACTCGATCCATCGTTTCCTGGTCGATATCTCATGGCAGCCTTATTTCTGATTTTACCGCTCTACCGGACAAGTCGGACGTTTCTCGTCGAAGCGGATCAAGTGTTTCTATTACCGGTATTAGCGAAGTTATCAAGTTTCATGCAACAAGTACGAGCGTACAATGCGGTCTTTGGGATCATTCGTGCCATAATTCCGTTTTTAGCAGTCGTTGTCCTTTATGTCCGAACGGAACAGACGACACCACTTGAACTTGTTTTACTTGGAGCAGCGCTTGCTTTGTTCGGAGCGGCTGCGAATTTATCAAAGCTTGAAGGTATCGCACATCGGACGGTGTTACTGTATGCGTTTGGAGCGGCGCTACTCGTCATCATCGATATGGCGTGGATGACGATCGTCGTCGCACTTCTCTTAATGGTCGTACTCCATTTGAAGCGTCAGGACCATCTTCCTCTACGCGAATGGATTGCACTTGAGCAGGAATCGCGCGATCGATTTTATCGATTAGCGAATTGGTTCGTCGATGTTCCCCATTTGACAGTAACGTATAAACGGCGTCGTCTCTTAAGTAGCATGGTCGAGCGGATTCCACATCGAGCGCAAACGACATTCGATTACTTGTATGTCAAACAGTTCATCCGGAGTGGAGACGGGATCGGATTGATTGTTCGTTTGACATTAATCGGGGCTGTGTTCATGTGGTTAGCAAATGGCAACGAGTTGTTCGTTGCGCTTGCAATCCCTGCGTTTGCAGGACTGACAAGCTTTCAGTTAGCACCGTTCACGAAGGCAGTAGACCAACATCTATTGACTCGTCTATTACCGTTTGGAAATGCTGTACAGGCGAAACGGAAAATCATTCGTTTCGCAGCAATCAGTCAATGTATCGTCTTGACGCTACTCGGATTCTTTTTAAGTGGATCCCTCTATGTCGTTGGTGGTGCAGCCTTGGCGCTTGTAATTGGTGAATACTACGCTCGAAAATAATAAACAAGAAAGAGCCTACGCGATGAATCCATCGCGTAGGCTCTTGTTCGTTATCAATCATTAATTGACACGTTCGTTTGAGAGGTCTTCTTCTTCGACCATACGTAATTCTTTGCTGACAGGAGCAGGGAGATCGTAAGAAGCTTGACCATGTTCTGCGACGTCAAGTCCACGTAGTTCATCTTCGCGTGTGATCCGAAGACCAATCGTAAGGTCGAGAACTTTTAAGAATGCGTAACTTAAGACGCTGACGATGACGACGGCAAAGACGACACCAAGTGCTTGAACACCGAGTTGCGTAAAACCGCCACCATAGAAGAGACCAGCTTGTCCGATTCCTGTGATTTCAACGAGTCGTGGTGAAGCGAAGAATCCAGTTGCGAGTGTACCCCAGATACCAGCGACGCCATGAACGGAGAAGGCACATAGTGGATCATCTACACGGCTAGCGAGAAGAATACTCGTCCCATACGTGATCACACCAGCGAGGAAGCCGATGACGACAGCTGCCCACGGTTCAACGAAGGCACAGGCTGCTGTGATGGCAACGAGTGCAGCTAATACACCGTTGATGATCGACGGGATATCTGCGACACGACGGTGCCAGAATGAGATGGCAAGAGCACCGAGGGCACCTGCTGCAGTCGCCAGTAACGTCGTCAAGGCAACGTAACTAAAGAATCCATCTGCAATCGTTAGTGTCGAACCAGCGTTGAAGCCGAACCAACATAACCAGAGGATGAAGGCACCGACGACAGAATAGATGACGTTGTGTCCGAGTAACGGTGTTTTTTCAGCACCGATTCGTTTCTTAAGCAGTAAAGCAGCAACAAGTGCAGCGATCCCACCTTGTAAGTGGACGACCGTTGACCCAGCAAAGTCTTGCATCCCGAGCGAACCAAGGAATCCACCTGCCCAAACGGAACGTGCGATGATCGGATAAATGATAGCAACGAAAAACGTTCCGAACAACAGGTAGACGGATAATTTAGCACGTTCTGCGAATCCGCCCCAAGCGATCGCGAGGGAGACAGCGACGAATGAGAGTTGGAAGAGGAACTTCACATCAATCGTGATGTTTGACCAATCAAGACTGCTGAATCCTCCTTGTAATAAAAATCCTTCCGTTCCGATGATGGAATTGCCATCACCGAACGTCAATCCGAATCCGATTGCCCAAAAGGCGAGAGCGGCAACTGAGAAGCTGATGATTTGTTTGACTGCGACGTGACCCGCGTTCTTCGCTCGTAACATCCCTGTTTCTAGAAGTAAGAATCCGATTTGCATCGTAAAGACTAGTAGTGCTGCGAATAAGACATAAAACGTATCGACTGAGATAGCGAGTTGTTCCAGTTTCATTGTCGTTCCTCCTTTATCCATTTAAAGTATGTGTTTACTTTAGACGGAAATACTTTCGAAGAAACGTGTTGTGTCAGAAAATCTAACATGGTATTTTTGTGGAAAGGAGTGACGAAGATGAACTACCGTGAGAAAAAGGTGATGTCGATCGGAATCGTCTGTGAATTGACCGGCTTGTCAGAACGTCAGATTCGTTACTATGAGGAACGGAAGTTAATCTTTCCAGAACGGACAAATGGAAAGACACGAAAATATTCGTTTACGGATGTCGAGCGACTCGTCGAAGTCGCGGAAAAAATCGAGGATGGCTGGCGCACGCACGAAATTCGAGAAAAAGAACGCAAGGTAACGGAACAACAACGTTCTGACTTGATTCGTGGTCAGTTGAATGCTGCATTCGGTCTTTACAAGAAACAGTGAACATTTCATGAACTGGTAACAGAACTGTCATTTTGTAAACGATTTATTGGCACAGACTTCTTAATTTCAGATATAATGTTTCTGTGTTCACAAACTTATCGTACGTTTTTTTGGGGCGTTAGAACGAGTATAAAGGGGTAGTTATGATGAAGAAATTCAATGATACGTTTTTGCGGGCGATCCGTGGCGAGCAGATTGATCACGTTCCCGTCTGGTACATGCGACAAGCAGGTCGTTATCAAGCGGAATATCGTGAAATCAAGAAGACGCGGACGCTTTTCGAGATCACACATGACTCGGAACTAGGCGCATATGTGACAGAACTACCTGTAAAACAATTAGGGGTCGATGCAGCGATTCTGTATAAAGACATCATGACGCCACTTCCATCGATGGGTGTTGACGTCGAAATCAAGAGTGGCATCGGGCCAGTCATTGCGAATCCGATTCGCACGATGGCAGATGTAGAAGCACTGCAACCTTTCAACCGTGAAGATATTCCGTATATCTATGAAACAATTCGTTTGTTACGGGAGCGACTCGAAGTACCGTTGATTGGTTTTTCCGGGGCACCATTCACGCTCGCGAGCTATATGATTGAAGGTGGTCCTTCGAAGGGATACCATAAGACGAAAGCATTGATGTATGGACAACCTGAGGTATGGCATGCCTTAATGGAGAAACTAGGTGACATGGTCATCGATTACATCAAATCACAAGTAGATGCAGGAATCCAAGCGTTCCAAATCTTTGATTCATGGGTCGGAACGACAAGCCGGAAAGATTATGTCCGTTACATCAAGCCGACGATGGAACGCATTTTCACGGAATTAAAAGACACAGGCGTGCCGATGATCATGTTCGGTGTAGGAGCGAGTCACTTGGCGGAGGAATGGCACAGTTTACCGTTAGACGTCGTCGGACTTGATTGGCGTTTGTCGATCGACGAAGCGCGTGAGCGTGGACTGACGAAACCTGTCCAAGGAAACCTCGACCCATCTTATCTGTTAGCGCCATGGGATATCCTTGAAGCAAAAACGAAGGAGATTCTCGACATGGGAATGAAGCAACCAGGCTTCATCTTTAATCTCGGTCACGGCATCTTCCCGGAAGTCGATCCAGAAGTATTGAAACGTTTGACTGCATTTATCCATGATTATTCGAAAGAAAAAATGGAGGTAGGAAAATGAAGACGTTAGGACTACTTGTTATGGCGTACGGTACGCCATATAAACCAGAAGATATCGAGCGTTATTATACGCACATCCGTCGCGGACGCAAACCGTCTCCAGAAGCATTGGCAGAGTTGACGGAACGTTACGAAGCCATCGGTGGTGTCTCACCACTCGCACAAGTCACGATTGATCAGGCTGAAGAGCTACACCGTCAATTGTCTGAGAAATATGCTGGTGAAATTGAGTTCAAGCTCTATCTTGGTCTGAAACACATCGAGCCGTTCGTTGAGGATGCTGTCGAGCAAATGGCAAAAGACGGCATCACGGAGGCGGTCACGGTCGTTTTAGCACCGCACTATTCGACGTTCAGTATCCGTTCATACAATGGTCGTGCGAAGGAAGTCGCGGACAAGCACGGTATTCATTTAGCATCTGTTGAATCGTGGTACAAAGAAGAAGCGTTCCTCGATTGGTGGGGTAAAGAAATCCGCAAGACGTTCGACGCTTTACCAGTACCTGAAGAGAAAGCTGTCCTTGTCGTTTCAGCACACAGTCTGCCTGAGAAAATCATCGCAAACGGTGATCCATACCCAGAGCAATTGAAAGAAACAGCCGAATTGATCGCACAACGTGCAGGTGTACCGCACATGATCACAGGCTGGCAATCGGCTGGACAAACGCCAGAACCATGGCTTGGACCAGATGTTCAGGATTTGACGCGTGATGTCTACGAAGAAAAAGGATACGAAGCATTCGTCTACGTACCCGTTGGTTTCGTTGCCGATCACTTAGAAGTACTGTTTGATAATGATTACGAGTGTAAAGTCGTCTGTGACGAACTCGGAATCCATTATGCGCGACCTGTCATGCCAAATGCGAATCCAGCTTTCATGAAGGCTGTCACGGAAGCCGTAGCGAAACAGGTGGGTAGTTATGTCCAGTAAACGTCTCGTCATCGTGGGCGGTGGTATATCAGGACTTGCAGCCGCCTATTATGCAGAGAAACAGTTTCCGGAAATGAATATCACGTTACTCGAGGCAGAAGGTCGTCTCGGTGGTAAGGTGGCGACATATCGGGACGAAGGATTGACGATCGAGCGTGGACCGGATTCATACGTCGCTCGGAAACACGTGCTGACGGATCTCATCGAAGAGATCGGATTAGGGGAACAACTCGTTCGCAATAACACGTCGCAAGCGTATATCTTGGATGTGCGCGGTCTCCACCCGATTCCAAAAGGTGCAGTCATGGGTATCCCGACCGATTTAGAGTTATTCGCAGAGACATCTCTATTGACGGAAGAAGAAAAAGCAGAGGTGTCAGAACGCTTGCTTCACCCTGCTCCTGATTTGACGATTCCGGAAACGGACATTCCATTAGGGGAATACCTGCGTCCGCGTCTTGGAGATGCGCTCGTTGAGAAGTTGATCGAACCGCTTCTTTCAGGCATCTATGCGGGTGATATCGACCGGATGAGTACGTTTGCAACCTATCCGCAATTTGTTGCCAATGAACAAAAAGCAGGAAGTTTGTTCGAAGGAATGCGTCTCATGCGTCCGCTTGACCAACAACAAGGTCCGACGCTCAAAGCGACAGGTCAATTCTTGTCACTTGCTACTGGACTTGAATCCCTTGTCGAGCGGCTAGAAGAGGTGCTTGAACGGACAGAAATTCGTCTTGAGACACCACTTCGCTCCATTGAACGGGAAGAAGATGGGCGGTATCGTCTCGAAACGGATCATGGTCCAGAGTATGCCGATGATATTTTGTTGACGATTCCGCATCACCAAGTCGTGTCCCTGTTACCAGAAGCGACGCTTCCAGGGCTTGCGAACCTTTCGACACACTCAACGGCGACGGTTACGTTGATTTTCGATAAAGAAACTGCGTTACCGATTGATGGAACAGGATTCATCGTCAACCGTCGGGCACCGTATTCGATTACAGCATGCACGGCGATTGATCAAAAGTGGAATCATGCGGCACCAAATCATACCGTGCTCCGTGCCTTCATCGGACGCCCCGGAAAAGATGCACTCGTTCGTGAATCAGATGAAGTGATTGAACGCGTCGTCTTAGAAGACCTTGAAAACATCTGTGGTCGTCCATTGCAACCGGAACGTGTCGTCATCAGTCGTCTATTAGACGGCTTACCGGCCTACACGGTAGGACATGCACAGCGGATTCAAGAAGTGCGAGAAATCGTCTCTTCTCACTATCCACACATTCATTTAGCCGGACTTGCTTATGATGGTGTTGGATTGCCAGACTGTGTGGCAGGTGTCAAAGCGACGCTTGAACAAATGGCGTTACAACAACCAGAACCATGTCCAGAATCATGACACACCTAAACCTTTTTGAAGCTAGCAGTGCTTCAAAAAGGTTTTTTTGTCTTCAGAAGAATGATGAGGAAAGAAACGGGAATAAGAGACAGAGGAATCAAAATCGAAGAATACCGTTAAAACGGGAGGGAATCGTATGGTGGAAGTATGGAGTACATTCACGATCATCATCGTCTACGGATTGCTCATCATGAATATCTTGGCTGTTCTGACAGTTATTTTTCTCGAACGGCGCGATATTGGTGCGACGTGGGCATGGGTATTCATCTTGTATTTCGTTCCGCTCGTAGGATTTCTCGTCTATCTGTTTTTCGGAAGACTGTTGAAAAAAACGAATTTTTATCGTGTCACGGATGAAGAACAACTGGAACAGGATAGACGGATTGCCTTACAGAAAAAAGAACTTGTAACGATGGGACGGCACCCGATGATTCAAAAGCACCGGGATATGATTCGGATGAACCTGATGTCGAACGGTTCGTTACTCAGTCTCTCCAATCAACTGCAGATTCTTTCGGATGGCGAGCAGAAGTTCAATCGGATGATTCAAGATATCCGCCAGGCTGAGCATGAAGTGAATATCCAGTACTACATCATTCAGAAAGACCGCCTCGGGTTAGCGTTGATCGATACATTAACCGATTGTGCCCGTCGAGGAATCAAAGTCCGTCTCTTGTATGATGCTGTCGGATCACGCAGTCTCAAACGGACGGATTTCAAGGATTTACTCGCACACGGCGGAGAAGTGTTTGCCTTTTTCCCATCGACGATCGGATTCGTTAATTTTCGATTGAACAACCGCAATCACCGTAAATCTTGTATCATCGATGGTCGAATCGGTTACATTGGTGGGTTCAACGTCGGTACGGAATATCTCGGGATCGATGAAAAGTTTGGCTACTGGCGAGATACACATTTTCGCTTGGAAGGTGACGTCGTTCACGATCAGCTTGATCGCTTTATTCTCGACTGGAACCAAGCAAGTGACGTCTATACGGAAAAATCTTTGTTTTACTATGGAACGCACAGGATTCAGGATATATTACCGATGCAAATCGTCACGTCGGGTCCGGATTCCCGTTCAGAATATTTGAAGCTTGCCTTGATTAAGATGATTAACGAAGCAAAACGGACGATTTACATTCAATCGCCTTATTTCATTCCAGACACGAGTTATTTAGATGCGTGTAAGGCAGCTCTTCTGTCCGGAGTGGAAGTGCGAATTATGATCCCGAACAAACCGGACCATCCATTTGTTTACTGGGCAACGACTGCTGCTGTAGGGGAACTACTATCTTACGGAGCTAAAATCTACACGTATGAACCTGGATTTTTACATGCGAAGACGATCGTCGTCGATGGCGAGGTTGCTTCGGTTGGAACGACGAATATCGATGCACGAAGTTTTCGGTTGAATTTTGAAATGAATACGATTGTCTATGA
This sequence comes from Exiguobacterium sp. U13-1, assembly GCF_001750115.1. NCBI lineage: Bacteria > Bacillati > Bacillota > Bacilli > Caryophanales > Exiguobacterium > Exiguobacterium sp. U13-1. The sequence goes on from NZ_CP015731.1 coordinate 1,201,899, forward strand.
TCAGGAAGTAACGATTGAACTAGAACGGCTCTTCCTCGCCGATTGTGAGGTATCAAAGCTCATGACGGTCGATTCGTATGCCGCGCGTTCAAGAATGATTAAATTCAAGGAAAGTATTTCGCGTTTGTTGTCCCCGATCTTGTAAACCGCGTTTACGACCAGTCAAAATGTGAAAAATGGTATAGTGGTATGGAAATAGAAAAAGAGGAGAGTGAAGACGATGGCAAATCCAATCAAACTACTCGTATCAGACATGGATGGAACCGTTCTTTCGGGTAAACAACGAATTGAACCGGAAACGATTCAGGCAATTGAAGCAGCACGCGAACAAGGTGTCGAGTTTGCAATCGCGACAGGACGTAACTACTTAAATGCAAAAGAATTAACAGATGCAGCAGGAATCCACTGTCCGATCATCGCGTCAAACGGGGCACGTGTGATGACCGTCGATGGAGAAGAGTTGAGTGCGACGACGTTAACGACGGAGCAAGCGCAACAAATTTACGGCATCATCAGTCAATATGAAGTCTTCTTCGAGATGTTCTGTGATCAAGGACTCGTGACAGCACAAGGGGCGACAATCGATGCAGCCTACGATTCGTTGAAAGAGTTGAGTGAAGAGAGTGATCGGGCAAAACAAGTGCTCGATTTCTTCCACGATCGCTATTATGTCCAAGAAGACGTCAAGATGATTGATGGATTCCGATCGTACATTCGCAACCAAGCAGGACAAGTGTTCAAGTTCATCTCGTTCTCGTTTGATCAAGAATTAATGAAAAAGATTTGGCAGGAAATCGAGCAGAAGGTCGACGGTGTCTATGTCACGTCGTCAGGACACGATAATATCGAAGTCATGGCAGCTGGGGCCGATAAAGGAACGGCAGTTAAAATTCTTGCCGACCACCTTGGTGTTCCGATTGAACAAGTCGCTGTCATCGGTGATAACTTGAACGATATCCCGATGTTCAAGGTTGCCGGCAAGGCGATTGCGATGGGGAATGGTCATGATGAAGCAAAAGCGATTGCCCATCACGTGACGAAAACAAACAATGAGCACGGCGTCGGATATGCGATTCAGCAGTTGGCGTCCCGCGCTTGGTAAGGGGGACGTTTCATGTTTAAGGCATTCAAGGAGTTCGCCTTTCGCGGAAATGTGATTGACTTAGCGGTCGGGGTCATTCTCGGTGCTGCCTTTAGCGGGATCATCAAGTCGCTTGTCGACAGTGTCTTCATGCCGTTGATCGGAATCATCATCGGTGGCATTGATGTCAAAGGCTTGTCAGTCATGGTCGGAAACGCGGAGTTACAGTATGGTCAGTTTCTTCAAGCAAGTATTGAATTCTTGTTGATCGCATTTGCTCTGTTCCTCTTCGTCAAGGGCATCACTTCGTTCCGAAAGAAAGAAGAAGTCGTCGAAGAAGAGGCAGCGCCAACGACAGAAGAAAAATTACTGACAGAAATTCGGGACGCCTTGGTTCGTCAGAATGAGTCATCGACGAAAAATTAACGGATACAACAAAGGCTGACTCAAAAGTCAGCCTCTACAAAGATAAAGGTGGCCGAATAAAAATCTGCCACCTTTATCTCGTAACAAAAAGAATGACGCGTCACACGTCACTCCTACAGGAAAAAGCGCATTATGCGCTGTCAGAGACAAACAAGACCCGCTTTCCTGCTTGAATGAAGCAGGAAAACTGGCTTGTGTCTCGCCTGAGGAAAGAGCGTGAAAAGACGCGTCATTCTTTTTTTGAGTCAGGTCCATTTTAAATCATAAAATTTCGAGTAATGCATTTTCAGAGCAGACTTGTAACGAAAGCTGTTTTTTCATTCCTTGATCAAATGAAATTTCTAGCACGTCGTCAACCAGGTGCAAGACGGTTCCAGGACCAAATGCTGTATGCGAGACACGCATGTTCTCAGTGATCGGTAGTGGAGGAATGCTAGCTCGCGCTGTAACAGCAGGGCGATGGCGCTCTACTTTTCGTTTTGCAGCGTCAGGCGTGACAAGACGATGGACGTCTTCGACGAATGGCGAGACATCAAATGATTTTGATTTAAAACGATAGGACAGGAGATGTAGTTCATGTCTTGCCCTTGTCATGCCGACGTAAAACAAGCGCGCTGCTTCTTCCATATCATCGAGTTGCCCATTCTTATAAGCTTTAATCGTATCAGCTGACGGTAGAATCCCTGCGACGAGATCGATCATGAAGACACGATCGAATTCGAGTCCTTTCGCACTGTGGAAGGTCGAGAGGGTGACCGCATTTTGATTTTTATTTTGTTTCGCATCACGCATTAACTGTTCAAGATGCGATATTCGTTCGCGAAAGGCAAGTAACGTCGGTACATCGCTTGCGATATTATCGATCGTATTCAATGTTTCGAGCAGATGATCGAGGCTAAAACCAAGACTCTCACTCATTTTCCGTAAATTCTTTTCGTATCCTAATTCATGACGAATGAGGGAAAGCGCAGCAGACGGACGAACGGTCTGAATGGAAGCAAACGTCCGTTTCATTTGCTGGAGTTGTTTCTTTTGATAGAACTTCATCTCGATTTTATTTATAAGCAGATCAAACAAAGACTCACCCGTACCGAACTGCTGCAATTGAGCCAGTTGCGCTTTTGAGATATACCCGGCGAATTTCGTATGGATGGTTGCTAGAATCTCGATATCTGTTGGATCTTGTGCGAATGTCATGAAATTTAAAATATCCTTCAAAATCCAATGACTGAAGAATTTATGATCAACATCCTTAATGTAGAAAGGGATATTTGCTTGATCTAACGCATTCATGACGTTAATTGAAGAAGCGTTGTTGCGATATAAGATGGCTACTTCACGATAATTTGTCTCTGTCCGTAACTGATTCAACAGATAGCGGGTCTGATCTTCATAAGTCGGTAGCGTCTCTAAGATGATTGGACGAACAGCAGCGTTCTCCGTGAACATCTGTTTCGGATAGCGTGCTTTATTGCGCTGAATGAATTGGTTCGCGACGGATACGATGTCTTGAGACGAACGATAATTTTGCTCCATATAAAGAATCGTCGCATTCGGATACGTATCCTTGAAATGAAGGATTTTCGAAGCATCTGCACCACGCCAACTGTACAGTGTTTGGTCATCATCCGCGACGACACATAGACGGTTGTGTGGTAAGGCTAACTTCTCGACCAATTGATGCTGGACGAGTGACGTATCCTGACTCTCATCCGTTAAAATATAGTCAAAGCGTCGCTGATAATGTTGCAACAGACGACGGTCTTGCTCCAAAATCGTATTTGCATACGTCAACATATCGTCAAAGTCGAGTAACGGATGTAAGGGATCACGCGACTTAAATTGTTCATATGCCACATAGATATCAGGAAAATGTTTAATCGTCGTCGGTACTGCCTTGATTTCCTTTAAAGACAGGAGACGGTTCTTGACGAAGGAAATCATCCGTAATAACTCATCCATCTGATCATCAGTAATGACACTCCGATTCATTTCCTGGAAAATACGCCGGAGTAACATGCGTTTATGTGGCGCATTCGGATGTTGTTGATCCATCGGTCCTTCGATGATCGTATAGGAGAGACGTTGCTGGGATGTATGATCCCGAACGACTTGAAAAGCAAAACTATGGATCGTTGAAAAAGCTGCCGTTGTTCCGATTAGCTCATGGAATAAGTGATAAAATCGATCCGCCATCTCACGCGCTGCCGCTTTACTGAAGGTCAGCCCTAGAATACGATGTGGTTCGATCTTTTTTTGTAAAATCAAATAGGCAATTTTAAAATTAAGCGTCGTTGTTTTTCCAGAGCCGGGTGAGGCGAGTAACAGCAACGGACCATGGTCATGTTCGATTGCCTGTTGTTGAACAGGATTCAGTTGAATGCCGGTCAATCGCTCCATCTGTTCGAAAAAATCTTCATGCATGATACAGTTCACCTCGAGCGTATTAATTTCGCGTCCAATAATCGAACTTTCCCTAGTGTATCATTTTTAGTGTCAGGAGTGGATTACGGAAAGAAGAACCGTGGAATAAAGAGACAAGAACCTATTGGATGTTATGTAAGACGAGTACCCTAAAAGACTAGGCAAATGGACACAAAAACATTAAAATGGGAATAGATGTAAGAGAGTACTCTCTTGTCCTGTACAAAGAGGGAAGGCGGAATGAGAATGTCTGTAGTGAAATTACACATGTATACGAATGAACATTATGAACAATGTGAGGCGTTCATTCTTCCAGAAGAACAAGTCCAGTTTACTTCTTTTCCGACGGATGTCGTCACAGATGCAGTTGCCCATCCAGATAAATTCCCGGTCGTCATCAAAAAAGACGATCTCGTCGTCGGATTTTTTATTCTCCATCTCAATCCCCCTAAAACACATCGAACACATGAACAAAGTGTCCTGTTACGTGCCTTTTCCATTGATGTACGCCATCAACACCAAGGATACGCGAAAGAGGCAATGATGCAGTTGCCAGAGTTTGTCCATCATCATTTTCCAGAAGTCACAGCGATCACACTGGCAGTCAATAAGAAGAATATTGCTGCAAAATCATTGTATTTCAAGACGGGATACGTCGATACGTTACAGTCCGTCATGGGTCCGATTGGGGAGCAACACATCCTTGCATTTGATTTAGAAAAAGAACTGCGATTGAAGCATTGAATTAAAAAAGCATTTTCCTGATTCTATTCAGGAAAATGCTTTTTGTTCATTTAAGATAAATCAAAAATGGATAGATGGGCAGTCGCTTCACCAGAGAAGGCGATCCCACGACTGGATGCTTTCGGGAAGATGCGTCCAGATGCAACGGCTTCTCCATCGTTCAGGAAAAGTTCAAATGAAGAACGATCTACGAACAAACGTAATGTATGCAAGTCTTTTGTAAGGACAGTCGACCGCGATGTACCAAATGTTTCAGCAGGGACTTCCGCGCCTGAACGGCTTCGATCGATCGTAAATTGACGTGATACAGCATCGTAGTGGAATACCGTCTCTTCTGTAGCGTCTTGACGAATCGAGAAGCGGAACGAGTCGGACGACAGCTTCAAGTCTGTCATCATGAGTTCGAAAATCTCGGCTTCCGCAATCGTCACATCTTGCTCGAAAAGAATCGTTTCGTCAAACAGTGTCTCTTTTCGTAGCTGTGTCAGTTCACGGACAGGTCGTTGACGAAGTTGTCCCTGTTCGATCGTTAATTCACGTGGCAATGTCAAAGCATGTGCCCAGTTATAGATGTCAGAAGGATAACTAATATCCGGTAACCCCATCCAACCAACAAGAATCCGTCGACCATCTGCCGCTTCAGTTGTTTGTGGCGCGTAGAAGTCAAATCCGAAATCGAGTTCTTGGAACGATTCGTGTGTGAATGTTAAGTCGGGTAAAGCTAACGGTTCACCGATGAAATAACCGGACTGGAAGATATTTTGATAGTTCGTACCATCCGGTTCAATCCCTTGAGGACTAAAGAGGAAAACACCTTTTCCATCGAGTTCAAAATAATCAGGACATTCCCACATATAACCGAATGTTGGATTGTTCGTCTGTAATTCACCGAGGAATGTCCAGTGCTCTGCATCTTGAGACTGATAGATGACAGTACAACCCGTCAAGTCAATGCGCTGTGCACCAATGATGCAGTACCAGGTACCCGATGCATCTTGGAAGACTTTCGGATCACGGAAATGTTCCGTATATCCTGCAGGAACGTTTGGGATAGCAGGTGGTAAATGTTTTTCGATTCGTCCATCCGAGCGGAGATGACCGACGATCTGGCTCGTATGGCGATTCCAATCCGCATCCCGTTTATTGCCGGTATACATGATGTGCACTTGATCATCTTTAATGAAGCCACTACCGGAATAAGCACCGTGCGAATCAGGATCGTCATTCGGGATCAAGGCGGCTCCTTCATCGAACCAATGTACAAGGTCTTTTGATGTCATGTGATACCAGTACTTCAGCCCGTGTACGGGTCCGAGTGGAAACCATTGATAAAACAAATGATAGAGACCATCATGATAGACGAAGCCGTTCGGATCATTCAAAAGTCCGGTCGGAGGTTGGATATGGTAAGAAAATCGCCAAGGAGATGTGCGAACTTCTTCCTTCATCGCTTGGTAGACGCTCGGATCGACATCCGAGAGGGGACGGTATCGTGCTTCACGTGTCCATTGATTCATGTTGACAGCTCCTCGTTGAAAAATTATACGCTTCTCGTTCACCTTACGGAGGAGAGCAGCGCTTGTCAATCCTCCGTCCTGAATGGTCAATGAACGGACATACATCCTCTACCGTTTTGCTTCGAACGATAGAGCGCTAAATCAGCATGATGCATGACTTGTTCGAGTGATTCTCCTGTCACCTGTTCGGCGACTCCGATACTCATCCCGATGTGGACGGTTTGTTCTTCTAAGTGATACGGCATCGAGACGTGAGCGATCCATTGTTCACCTAAGTATCGTGCTTCTGTTAAGGATTGAGTCGTCAAGACGATGATGAACTCATCGCCGCCCAGACGAGCCACGAATCCACCCGGTGGAAGCAATTGTTCGAGACGTTGACTGACTTCGATCAGCAGGAGATCACCTAGCGCGTGACCATACGTATCATTGACTGATTTAAAGCCGTCTAAATCAAGGCAAAGATAGATAGAATGCGTTTCTGCAGGCAATTGTTCGATGTATTGAGCGAGACCGTTGCGGTTCGCGAGACCAGTCAGGCTATCGCGTTGTGACAAGCGTTCAAACGTTAATTTCTCTTGTTCGGTATGTAGCAAGCGATGAATCAGTCGTTGTAAGGCATCCGTCAGTGTCTCGATTTCTCGGATTCCACGATGATTCGGGAGTGATTTTGATGGATCATCCTGCATCTGTTGTGCGGCATGTGTGATTTTTAATAATGGTCGTGTCAATAGCTTCGCTAACATCCAGCCAAGTACGGCTGTAACGAAAGAGGCAATCAAACCAGCGATGAAAATCGTTTGACGTAAAGCATCGGCATCAGCGAACGCAATCGAAGTCGGTTGACGTACGAGAACCGTCCAACCTAAGCCATCGTAATCCTTGTAACCTCGGCTTGTGCTTTGACCAGAGACAAATTCTTTCCCTTGCCAGGAAGCGGTCGCAGAAGCATTCGAAGTCAGCGTTACGCTATCGGGTAATGTTTTACCGCTCCATCCGCTTGGTCCAAGTAAAATCGTTTTTCGATCTTGACTAATGATGAAGACATCGACTTGTTGGAGAGAGGAAGTAGCACTCTGAAAGCTTTGTTCAATCGCTTTTGCCCATTCGAAACTGAGATGTGTTGCGAGGACACCAGAAAATCGACCCTGATCATATAAAGGTGTACTAATATCGACGAATTGGAGTGGCTCACCGCTTGGGTTCGGCAATAATTTTGCGAGTAGGACAGCTTCATGGACATCCCCGATGAATGGTTGTGATAAGGCTTGTTGGAAGACAGGGCGTTCCTTGATCGACGTTCCTTCAAGAATCTGGTTCGTTGACGCAACGACGTTACCTTCCGTATCTAATCGACCAATCCAAGAAAAGTCAGGAATCTGCCGTTGTAACTCTTCGAGTGTCCGTCGCGTTTCTGTTTTTTGTTCTGTTTGTTGAATCGTTGATAAGGAACCCAGCAATTTTACTTCGGCATAACGTGACCACATGTAATGATCAAGCTTATCAGATAGTTGGTGAGCGGTCGTTGACAGATTCATCCCGACTTCCGATTGGAGTCGGTTTGTTGCATGTTGACTAATGAAAAAAGTTAATCCGAGCGTCATGCTAAAAAATAGCAGGGAAATCAATCCCGCTAACAAAATATCAAAGCGAAGTGAGGGTTTGGACATTGTGTGATACTCCATTCATACGTTTTCATTTGTTTTTACTTACATCATACACGTAGACGTCTACGAGTTGTTCGCGGTTCGAGAAACTCGTTCGCACATAGCGGAAATCGTGTTTTTCCCAAAAACGACGGGCTCTTAAATTATCAGGTAAGACCGCGAGATGAATGTGAGGTTCCTGACTTAGGAATCGATCACAAAAAGCGGATAGTAACCGACTGCTAATTCCCGTACCGTGTTGAGAAGCATCCATTAAGAATAAACCGATCCAAGGTGTACCGTCTTTTGGATGCTTCGGTAGGTAGTCAATCAGTAAGACGGGTTCTCCGTCCACATATCCAATCAGCGATACGGTATCGGGATTTAAAAACTCTTCCTGTAAGGTCGAATCAGAGAGCGGAAGCACTCGTTCTTCTAAGAGCGCATATTCAGGAACGCTCGCGTACAACGATTGGATGATCGGAAAGTGATCATGTGTTACTTGTTCAAAAAGAATCATCTAGCGACTCCATTTTTTATTTTTAGTATAAAATTTCTGCTGTTACGCCTTTTTAATTGGAATCGGATTACATATTTGTAAGAAATGAAACTTATCCTTTAAAATCACGTACACTAATAGCATAGACAAAATATGAATGAGGAGGAAGAGCAGATGTTAAAGATTGAAAATATCTCAAAGCGTCTCGGGAAAGAGCAAATTTTAAAAGACGTCAGTTTTGAGGTATCCCCAGGAGAAGTGTTCGGCTTCCTCGGACCGAACGGAGCAGGGAAGACGACGACGATTCGCATCATCACGGGACTACTCGAGCAGGATGCAGGGAAAGTCACGGTCAATGGATTTGATGTCGTAGAAGAGCGTTCGAAAGCGTTGACGCAAATTGGAGCAATCGTGGAGAATCCAGCGTTTTATCCTTATCTGACAGGCAAACAAAACTTGGTTCATGCAAAAAACCTCATTCCGGGACTCGGTCAAGTTGATTATGATGCACTAGCACGACTCGTTGGTCTCGAAGGAAAGCTTTCAAAAAAAGTCGGAGAGTACTCACTCGGAATGAAGCAACGACTGGGAATTGCTCGTGCCTTGCTACATAACCCGCGCGTCTTGATTTTAGATGAACCGACGAATGGTCTGGATCCATCCGGGATTGCGGAGCTTCGTGAATATTTACGCCAAATGGCGCGTGAACAAGATATCGCGATTTTAATTTCAAGCCATATGTTGAGTGAGATGGAACAAATCAGTGATCGTTACGCGATCATCGATCAGGGTGTCATCAAGTCGGTCGAGTCCGTTCGTAATGAAACCGGAGCGAAAATCGCTCTACGTGTCAATGCGGAAGCGATGACAGATGTACTCGATGCCCTTCGCGTCGCAAACTACCCATCAGAAGTACTCGAGAATAAAATCATTATCACCGCACCGGAAAGTGAATGTCCAGCTATCGCTCGACTCGTCGTGCCGATTGCCGATTTACATGAACTGACCGTTAAACGCTTGACGCTCGAGGAACAATTCCTGCAAGTAACGAAAAAAGAGGGGGATTCACATGCTTTCGCTCATACAAAATGAATGGATGAAATGGTGGACGACTAAAAAAGCGAAAATCGTTTTAGCGCTATATGTCGTTATTGCAGTTGGTATTATCATCATTGCAAAGACGAATGATTTTGAGTTCACACGTTATGATTATTATTCATTAACGTTCCTTTTACTGACATCTCTATTAGGAATCATTACGATTGTCTTCACGGCAGAAGCCATCGGGAATGAAGTACGTTATGACACGATGAAACACTTATTAATGAGTCCGTATTCCAGAATGACGATTTACTTCTCGAAATTGATCTTCTCGATTTTGATCATGTTATTTCAATTCGTGTTCATCGCTGCGATCGTCTACGCAGGCTCATTTGCGTTTTCAGAAGCAGGAGATCCAATTCTGTTCCGAGATACGATCGTCGAAGTTGTCAGTCCGATTTTTACAATATTCATGACGTTATTCTTCTCATTGTTATTCCGTTCTGTCGGAATGATCATCGGCTTCACCGTACTGGCTCAGTTCTTTACGAGCATTGCGGGTAACTTACTGATTGGCTTCAAGCCAGCAATCGCTAAGTGGATCATATTCATGCATTTAGACTGGTCAATGTATTTCAAGGGTTCTATGACCTATGGTACGAGTGAAGCGATGGGAACATCTTTGACATTCTCCGTCTTGTTCGTATTGGCACACATCATCGTCTTGTTAGGTGCATCGATTCTTGTCTTCCAAAGAAAATCATATACGTAAATGAAAGAGCTCCTGCTGATAGATAAATTCGTCTATCAGCAGAAGCTCTTTTTCAGTATTCAAGAACTTGTTCGTTTAGGCGGACGTGCTGTAATCGGGAACAATTGCTGGAACCATTCGATTAGTGGACCGTTCAATAAGAGGAAAATGAAAGTTCCGACTCCGATGCCGATCAGTTCGCGTTCAATTAGTGAAAAGAGGCAAGCAATCACAAAAGGAATGCCGAGGCTGATCGTTGCTCCGAGCGATGTACTTTTAAAACGACTGATGAGTGACTTCATCAAGTAATCCGGTGGCATCAATACGAATCCGATTTGGAGATAGAGGGCGAGTCCAAGTGAAATCAACGGCATGCCGATCAACATGTACACGGCGCGCATCCACAATCCTTGTGGTGTATAAATCAATTGATGGATCGATAAGAAGAAATCAATCGCGGCGCCGAAAAGGACGACGAGTGCAAAACTAAGGACGATCGTCCACCAACTGAAGCGGCTTCCGAGAAAGAGTGTTGCAATCAAGGCGAGTACATGTAGGACGATGATCGCTAGTCCAACGGTTAACGGTGAGATTGCCGCGACGGCTTCACTCGCTGAAGTCCAAGGTGCACTCCCGATCGAGGCGGTCACCATGAAGCTGTTTCCTAAGGCGTTAATTAAAATAGAAAATAAATAGATGACAATCCGTTTTTGCTGACTCATTGACGTGCACAGACGGTAGGACTGCGCGTTCACCTCCTGAAAATAAATCGTTTCGTTAAGCTATACCCTAATCGTAGCGCTCTTTTCACTTATTTTCATGAAAAGAGCATTGCCTATTCCTTATGTTTCACGACATACTTAGGACACATTACGAATCAGGGGGAGAACGTATGACATATTTTGGACAGAAGATCCTGCCTTCCGTTAGAAAATTAGAAGACTTTGAAAAGATGCTGAAGAGTCCATATGAATATGGGGTCTTACTCGAAATGCACGTATCGCGTTTAAAAGCAGTCTACGAGATGGCGCATCGTTACGACAAAAAAATGTTTTTGCACATGGATCTCGTTCAAGGATTAAAAAATGATGAATACGCAACGGAATACGTCTGCCAAGAATTGAAACCGTATGGTGTCATTTCGACGAAGGCAAGCGTCATCTTGAAAGCACGTCAAAAAAAGGTCAAGACGATGCAACGCATGTTCTTACTCGATTCGAGTTCACTCGAAAAGAGTTATCAACTTATGGAACGGACGCAACCTGATTACATCGAAGTGTTACCAGGGTTAATGCCAAAGTACATTCAAGAAGTGAAAGAAAAGACGGGACGTCTCGTTTTTGCAGGAGGACTCATCGATACGGTCGAGGAAGTTGAACAAGCGATTGAAGCAGGTGCCTCAAGTATCACGACATCGAATAAGGATTTGTGGCGTCATTTTGAACCACGCTCCTAATCGGGGTGTGAGGAAAATCATTCGGATTATTTGACAGCGTTTTCACTGGTTGTTATAGTGATATCAAGTTGATACAAAGTGACGGAGAAAAGGGAGATTCACGTGTGAGTCCTGCTTGAAGAAAATTCAAGCATGAACTGACGTGGATCTCCTTTTTATGTTGCTTTTTTCACATAACAAAAAGGAGGAATACACATGTCACCCTTACTAGCGGAATTTTTAGGTACAGCCTTGCTTGTCGCGCTTGGAAACGGTGTTGGTGCAGGCGTTAGTTTGACGAAATCGTTTGCGAAGGATGCAGGCTGGATCGTCATCACGTTTGCCTGGGGTTTTGCTGTGGCGATTGCAGCGTATGCCGTCGGTCAATTCAGTGGAGCACACCTTAATCCAGCAGTAACGCTTGGTTTAGCCTTTGACGGTTCATTTGCATGGGCGGACGTACCAGGCTATATCGTCGCTCAAATTGCCGGCGGGATACTTGGTGCAAGTCTTGTTTTCGTCCATTACTTACCACACTGGGCGGAGACGAAAGACCCAGCAACGAAACTCGGCGTCTTTGCGACGTCACCAGCGATTCCACATACATTTGCCAATCTAATGAGTGAAATGATTGCGACATTCTTACTTGTCATCGGGTTGTTATCGATCGGAGCGAATAAGTTCTCAGATGGTTTAAATCCATTGATCGTCGGTTTCTTGATCGTCAGCCTCGGTATGTCATTCGGAGGCACGACAGGATATGCGATGAATCCGGCGCGGGACCTTGGTCCACGTATCGCTCACTTCATCTTACCGATTCATGGAAAAGGATCTTCGAACTGGGGATACTCATGGATTCCGGTTCTCGGACCAGTTCTCGGTGGAAGTCTTGGCGGATTGTTTTATCGTTCGGTCTTCACAGGAAAAGATACACCGGCTTTTTGGGTTGTAGGACTTGTGACAATCGTCATATTAGGCTTATGCTATAGATTCGGTGTTCGTCCGAACAAAACAACGTCAGTGGAGTCAAAGTCAGCTTAACTTATTTAGATACAAAAGGATGGGGAAGAGATGGAGAACTACATTTTGTCATTGGATCAGGGAACGACGAGTACACGTGCGATCCTGTTTAATCGTGCCGGCGAGATCGTCCATTCAGCACAACAGGAATTCACGCAGTATTTTCCGAAACCAGGTTGGGTCGAACACAACGCAAACGAGATTTGGGGAAGTGTCCTTGCTGTCGTGGCGACTTGTCTGACGGAGGCGAACGTAAAGCCATCGCAGATTGCTGGTATTGGAATCACGAACCAACGTGAAACAGCTGTCGTCTGGGAAAAAGAAACAGGGAAACCGATTCACAATGCAGTCGTGTGGCAATCGAGACAAACGGCTGAAATCTGTGAAGCGCTTCGAGCAGCCGGTCATGCCGAGCTCTTCCGTGAGAAGACAGGTCTATTGATTGACGCTTATTTCTCTGGTACGAAAGTCAAATGGATTTTAGATCATGTCGAAGGAGCACGGGAACGTGCTGAACGTGGTGAACTATTGTTCGGTACGATCGATACGTGGCTCATCTGGAAATTATCCGGCGGAAAAGCACATGTGACCGACTATTCGAATGCAAGTCGTACGTTGATGTATAACATTCATGAATTAAAATGGGATGACGAGTTACTCGGCATCTTAGATGTCCCGAAAGCGATGCTTCCAGAAGTACGACCATCTTCTGAAGTGTACGCAGAGACAGCAGGGTATCACTTCTTCGGAGAATCAGTTCCGATTGCTGGAGCAGCGGGCGATCAGCAAGCCGCATTGTTTGGTCAAGCGTGTTTTGATACAGGAATGGCGAAGAACACATACGGTACAGGCTGCTTCATGTTGATGAACACAGGGGAAGAGGCTGTGAAATCAGATCACGGATTGCTGACGACGATCGCGTGGGGCGTCGATGGAAAAGTGGAGTATGCTTTAGAAGGAAGTATCTTCGTCGCAGGATCTGCGATTCAATGGTTACGTGACGGCTTACGTCTCATTGATGATGCCAAAGAATCAGAAGGATACGCAACACGCGTCACGTCTTCAGACGGTGTCTACGTTGTACCAGCATTCGTTGGTCTCGGTACACCTTACTGGGATTCAGACGTTCGTGGTGCCGTCTTCGGTTTGACACGTGGTACGGAAAAAGAACATTTCATCCGCGCGACACTTGAATCACTCGCTTATCAGACACGCGACGTCCTATCTGCGATGGAGCAAGATTCAGGGATCGAGATGAAAACACTTCGTGTCGATGGTGGAGCGGTTAAAAACGACTTCTTGATGCAGTTCCAAGGTGACATCATCCAAGCACCAGTTGAGCGTCCGGAAATCAATGAGACGACGGCATTAGGAGCAGCCTACTTGGCCGGTCTTGCTGTCGGATTCTTTGAGAACCGTGAACAGATCGCGACGCAATGGAAAAAAGAACGTCGCTTCGAGCCAAGCATGGCGAAAGAAGAGACGGATGCGCTCTATGGTGGATGGCAAAAAGCTGTTCAAGCTACGATGTTGTTCAAATGATGTGAGATATGTTATAGTAAGGTCAAGTTAATAAATCGGTCGGAGAATATGGAGAGACCACAGCAGCAGTTGACATAGTCAGCGTGTTTGTTGTGGTCTCTTTTTTTTCGAACCTAAACAGGAGGAACTATTCATGGCTAACCAACCATTCTCAAGCAAAAACCGTGCAGATGTCTACAATCGATTAACACGTGAAGAACTCGATCTACTCGTCGTAGGTGGCGGTATCACAGGTGCGGGGATCGCCCTCGATGCGGCGTCACGCGGTATGAAGATTGGCCTCGTCGAAATGCAGGATTTCGCGTCCGGTACGTCTAGTCGTTCAACGAAATTAGTCCATGGTGGTCTACGTTATTTAAAACAATTCGAAGTTCAAATGGTCGCGGAAGTCGGTAAAGAACGTGCGATCGTTTACGAAAACGGACCACATGTCACGACACCAGAGTGGATGTTGCTTCCGATGCATAAAGGCGGTACGTTCGGACCATTCAGTACGTCGATCGGTCTTCGTGTCTATGACTTCTTAGCAGGTGTTAAACGTTCTGAGTGGCGTTCGATGTTATCTGCGAAAGAAACATTGGCAAAAGAACCACTCGTCAAACAACAAGGTCTTAAAGGTGGCGGATACTACGTCGAGTACCGTACGGATGACGCTCGTCTTACGATCGAAGTCATGAAAGAAGCGGTTGAACACGGTGCACGTGTCGTCAACTATACAAAAGCAGAAGAAATCATCTATGATGCTGGGAAAGTCGTCGGAATGCGTGTGACGGATCTTTTGACAGGTGACGTGCATGAAATCCGTGCGAAAAAAGTCGTCAACGCGACAGGTCCATGGGTCGATGAATTACGTGAAAAAGATGGCTCTAAAGTCGGGAAACAACTTCGTTTGACAAAAGGTGTCCACGTCGTCATCGATCAATCGAAATTCCCACTCAAACAAGCGGTCTACTTCGATACACCAGACGGTCGGATGATCTTCGCGATTCCACGTGATGGAAAAGCATACGTGGGTACGACAGATACGTTCTTCGATAAAGATACAGCACATCCGAAGTTCACAGTCGAAGACCAAGACTACGTCCTAGACGCGATTCACTATATGTTCCCAGAGGTTAAAGTGACAGCAGAAGACGTAGAATCAAGCTGGGCTGGTGTACGTCCATTGATTTATGAAGAAGGAAAAGATCCTTCTGAAATTTCTCGTAAAGATGAAGTTTGGCAATCTGAGTCAGGTCTCATCACGATTGCTGGTGGGAAATTGACTGGATACCGTAAAATGGGCGAGCACGTCGTTGATCTCGTCGCTAAACTTTTGAAAAAAGAAGAAAACGTCGCATACGCACGTTGTTCGACGAAAAACATGCCAATGTCTGGTGGACACGTCGGCGGAGCAAAAGGATTTGCTGAATTCCTTAAAGCTCAAACAGCAACGAATGGTCTAACGACAGAAGAAGTTCAATTCCTTGCAAAACGCTACGGT
The DNA here is from genome assembly GCF_001750115.1 of Exiguobacterium sp. U13-1. NCBI lineage: Bacteria > Bacillati > Bacillota > Bacilli > Caryophanales > Exiguobacterium > Exiguobacterium sp. U13-1. Next base: position 1,217,508 of record NZ_CP015731.1, read on the forward strand.
TCGAACTTACCGAAAGTACTTGAATATGCAGCAGCATACGATGCGGCAACGACAGCTCTTCCACGTTCTGTCTATGCACAACTCCACTACAGCATCGAACATGAAATGGTCGCTCGTCCGATCGACTTCTTCATCCGTCGTACAGGCGCTGTCTTCTTCGACATCGCGTGGGCTCGTACTCACAAAGACGCGGTCATCAAAGAGATGAAATCTGTCTTGAACTGGACTGCAGAACAAACAGCTGCTTACACGAAAGAACTCGATATCGAAATCGAAGATGCAGCGCATGCACTCGTGACAGAATAAGTTTTAAAATGGTAAAGAACCAAGATGCAATGTCTTGGTTCTTTTTTGTATGAAGTCAAGGAGGTCTTGGGCGGAAAGATTGCAACTCTGCCTAGAGGCGACTATGCTTAAAGTATGATATCGCACAAAAAGGAGAGAACACAGATGAAAGTAGAAGTATGGTCGGATTATGCATGTCCGTTTTGTTATATTGGGAAGCGTCGCCTAGAACAAGCGATTGCGAATGAAAAGTTGGATGTCGAGGTCGAATTTAAAAGCTTTGAACTCGATCCAGATGCACCAGCAGTACCAACGCAAGGATTATACGAAATTCTTGCTTCAAAATATGGAACGACTCTCGAGCAAGCACGGAATATGTCGCAAGGTGTCGTTGATACGGCACGTCAGGAAGGCTTGCACTATGAGATGGATCGTGTCATCCCAGCCAATACATTCGAGGCTCATCGCCTGACTCAATTCGCTAAAAAACATGGTAAGATGAATGCAGTATCAGAAGCCTTGTTCACAGCGTATTTCATGAATGGAGAAGATTTAAATGACCCAACCATTCTGACACGGATTGCAGTAGATGCTGGACTTGCTGAAGCAGACGTCACAGCGTTTCTCGCTTCAGAAGAACTGGCGACAGATGTTCGAGAAGAAGAAGCAATGGCGCAACAACTCGGTGTTCGTGGTGTACCGTTCTTCGTCTTCGACCGGAAATATGCCATTTCAGGCGCACAACCAGTAGAGGCATTCGAACAAGTCTTCGCGAAAATTCGCCAAGAACAAACACTTGAAGTCATCGCTGAAGGTGACGCATGTGGTGTTGACGGCTGTAACTGATCAATTATGATTCCATCACAAAGGAGCACGAAACCCTTATGAAATTCATCTTCCATCCTGAGATTCGCGATGCGCGAATCAATCTCGCTGTTGAAGAATTCATCTTGAACAACCTGAACGTCAATGAAGAAGACTATTTCTTGTTTTATATCAACGGTCCGTCGATCATCGTCGGAAAAAATCAGAACACGAACGAAGAAGTCAATCTGAAGTATGTTGAGGAAAACGGCATCCACGTCGTCCGTCGTCTTTCCGGTGGTGGCGCTGTGTATCATGACGAAGGAAACTTGAACTTCAGTTTCTTGACGAAAGATGACGGAGATTCGTTTAACAACTATAAAAAGTTCACGGAGCCGGTTGTACAAGCGCTGCATAAACTCGGTGTCGAAGCGGAGTTATCCGGACGAAACGATATTCATGTCGGAAGCCGGAAAATCAGTGGGAATGCCCAGTTCACGACTAAAGGCCGGATGTTTAGTCACGGGACACTGATGCTCGATTCAAACATTGAAGAAGTCGTCAATGCGCTTGTCGTCAGTGAAGAGAAGATGCGCTCTAAAGGCATTAAATCAGTCCGGAGCCGTGTCGCGAATATTTCGGAATTTCTGTCAGAACCATTGACGATGGAACAATTCGTCGATCATCTCCTTGCTTCGATCTATGAAGGGAAAGAGATTGAACGGTATATTTTGACAGAAGAGGACTGGGATAAAGTACGTGCCATCTCGGCAGAACGTTATGGCAACTGGGAGTGGAATTTCGGAAAATCGCCGAAATTCGATGTCATCCATAAAAAACGATTCCCGATCGGGACGATTGATTTCCGATTAAACGTTAAAAAAGGCATCATTGAAGAAGCGAAGATCTACGGCGACTTCTTTGGTGTCGAAGATGCGGAAGAAATCGCACGGGCGCTCGAAGGTTCACGTTATGACCGTGCGTCTCTTCGCGAAGTGCTCGGTCGCTATGAATTGAAAAAATATTTCGGGGCTGTCGAACTTGATGAGGTCCTAGACGTTTTAGCGTAAGTCTTTATGGGAAAACTCTTTCTATCAACTGCATAGGGGGAGTTTTTTTCATGGGCTATAATAAAGATAATTTTTTAGAAGGTTCGTTGACGGACTTTATTGATTTTGAACGGATTTCAGAAGGGTTACCAAAAACGGAGGATCAACAACCGTTACCATATTATGAGCGTGATGATTATAAGGCAGCAGGTAAACTGGAAGGAAAAGTAGCAATCGTCACAGGCGGAAACTCTGGGATTGGACGCGCTGTCTCGATTGCTTATGTCCGGGAAGGTGCAAAAGTCGTCATCGCTTTCTACGGTGATCAAGAGGGCGCGGAAGAAACAAAAGCACGTCTCGAGGAACTAGGAGGCGAAGTCCTGCTCTCTCAAGGGGATATCGGAGATGCGGAGTACTGTGAAACACTCGTCCAAAAAACAATCGATCGTTTTGGTCGCTTAGATATCGTCGTCAATAATGCGAGCATGCAAAAACCTGAAGATAGTCTGAAGGACATCACAGACGAGTCGATGGAAAAGACGTTCAAGACGAATATCTTCGGAATGATGCGTCTTGCACGTGCTGCGCTACCGCACCTTTCACTCGGTTCTGCCATCATCAATACGACATCGTCGACGGCATACGAAGGGAACGCGCTTTTAATTGACTATTCTGCGACGAAGGGAGCCATCGTCAGCTTCACGCGGAGTCTTTCAATGAACTTAGCGAAAGAAGGAATTCGTGTTAATGCCGTCGCACCAGGCCCAATCTGGACGCCGCTCATCACAGAAACGTTCCCACATGAATCGGTCAAGACATTCGGGAAGAATACACCGATGGATCGTCCGGGACAGCCAGCTGAAATGGCATCGGCATATGTCTTCTTAGCGTGTAATGATTCAAGTTATATGACAGGACAAGTTCTTCATTTAAACGGTGGCGTCATCGTCAACGGTTAAAAAGAAACTCGGTGAAAACGTTTCCAAAAAGTGTTACACTATCCATACGGTCGCTTTTGACTACGTATGGATTTTTTTTACGCAAAAAATGAATAGTCATTCATTCGAAAGGGGAATTTTGCTCATGCTTGGATTGATTCAATCCGTCGAAGAAACCGCTCGAACACATCCGGACTCAACCGCGTATGTGTTTGAGGACACGCAAATCAGCTATCGTGAGTTCGTCGAGAAGTTTCACCGGGCAGCCGGTGCGCTTGAAGCGAACGGAATCCGAAAAGGCGATCATGTCGCGCTGATCTTAGGGAATAGCCCAGCATTCCTAGTGGCATATTACGCCATCATGAAACAAGGGGCAATCGCGATTCCAATCAACCCTACATATACACCGGATGAGATCGGGTATATCCTGATGAACGGTGATGTGAAGGGGATTTTAGGCATTGCGCCGCTCGTCGAAGCTGCAAAAGATCGTCTCGTGCATTTACCGAATCTCAAGATTGTTGTCTCTGTTCCTTACGCGGATCAAGAAGGACCAAACGAAACACATCAACAAGTGACGTTCATCACGCTCGATCGCTGGCTCGAAATCGAACATCCCTTGACAGAAGTGACGAATGAACTGGACGACATCGCTGTCATTCTCTATACGAGTGGAACGACAGGAAAACCAAAAGGTGCGATGTTATCCCACCGTAATCTGACATCAAATGCGCGCTCGATTGGAGATTATCTACATGTATCTAGTAGCGATCGAACACTTGCTGTGTTACCGATGTTCCATGTCTTTTGTTTGACGGTCGTCGTCAATGCTTCACTCGCACATGGAGCGTCAATCATCATTGCTTCACGTTTTTCACCACAGGAGACGTTCGAGTTAGCGAAAAAAGAACAGGTGACAATCTTCGCGGGAGTGCCAACGATGTATAATTTCTTACTTCAAACCGTGAAGGCCCATCCAGAATATGCGACCTATTTTGAATCAACACGTTTGTTCGTCTCAGGGGGAGCGAGTCTTCCAGTGCCGCTTCTTGAAGCGTTTGATCGGACGTTCCAGTGTCATATCCTCGAAGGATACGGTTTATCGGAAGCATCACCCGTCACTTGTTTCAATCCGGTCAATGGTATTCAGAAACCAGGATCGATTGGTACGTCGATCGTCGATGTCGAAAACAAAGTCGTCGATGAACTCGGACAGGAATTACCAGATGGTCAAGTCGGAGAATTGATCGTTCGTGGACCGAACGTCATGACGGGTTATTACAAGATGCCGGAAGAGTCGCAAGCGACGTTACGCGACGGCTGGCTGTTTACGGGTGATTTAGCTCGTCGAGATGAGGATGGATACTTCTATATCGTTGATCGCAAAAAGGACATGATCATCGTCGGTGGTTACAACGTCTATCCACGTGAGGTCGAAGAAGTGCTTTATCAACATCCAAATGTCATCGAAGCAGCCGTCATCGGCATACCGGACGAGGAGATGGGCGAGGCTGTCAAAGCATTTGTCGTTGCCCGTGAGACGATGACAAAAGAGGAAACACAGGCGTTCTGTGCTACATCACTCGCAAAATATAAATGTCCGACACAGATTGAGTTCATCGATCAATTACCTCGTAATACGACCGGAAAGATTTTACGGACCGTATTGAAGAAACAACCGACGAATTCATGAGTGGAATCAAGAACTTCAGGTTTCTGAAGTTCTTTTTCTGTGCATAGACAAGAAGGAGGGGATACAGATGAACATCGCATTGATTGCACACGATGAAAAAAAGGATGAGATGATGGGCTTTACACGAGCTTACGCCGCATTCTTCAAGAAAAATACATTGTATGCGACAGGAACGACCGGACAACGAATCATGGAAGCAACCGACTTGCACGTCCATCGCTGTAAGTCAGGTCCACTCGGTGGTGATCAGGAAATTGGCGCTCTCGTGGCGCAAGGGAAAATCGATATCGTAATCTTCTTACGGGATCCACTGACGGCGCAACCACATGAACCGGACGTCTCGGCACTCATTCGATTATGCGACGTATACGATCTGCCGCTTGCGACGAATGTTGGAACTGCTGAAATTTTAATCAATGGACTCGAACAAGGACAATTCGATTGGAAGGAAATCATCCGAAAACGTCATGAACTGGAACAAAAAAAGTTTTTAGACGATTAATTTCATGAGAACGCTTCTCATTTTCGATTGAGCATGCTATAGTCAGTTTGAGGATGATACTGATTATCAATTGCGATGGAAAAGGTGGCGAAGAAAATGGAGATTCTATTAATGACGGGTGTAACGGTATTGCTAGGAGGCGGCGTTGGATTCTTGACGCACGTCGTAAAAATGGAACGTCGTCAACAGGCAACAACTGTGACTTCAAAGAACGAGCAAGTAGCGTATCCAGCGCTCCGTCTCGTCAAATAATAGAAAATTTACGACTTCGCCTTTCTTTTCTTTTGAAAAGAAAGGTTTTTTTGAATTATTATCCACTCTCCCATAATTTTGCGGAATTCCTTTGATACACTGAAACAAAGCACATTAGTCGAGGAGTGAGAGCCATGCATACAATCTATTTAGTTGATGATGAAGTGAACTTGAATCGTGTACTCGTGAAATATTTGGAGCAAGAAGGATGGCAGGTGAAATCGTTTACGTCTGGTGAGGCGGCAGCCTCTGCCATCGTTGAAAAGCCTGACTTATGGATTTTAGACATCATGCTACCGGATATGGATGGTTTTCAATTGATTAAACGGATCAAGGCACATGATGAGACGACACCTGTCATTTTCATCTCGGCTCGGGATGAGGATATCGATAAAATCATTGGTCTTGAGATGGGATCGGACGATTACATCGCAAAACCGTTCCTTCCGCGAGAACTCGTCATCCGCGTCAAAAAGATTTTGGCACGAACGTATGCGACACCAAAGAGTGGTGTCATCCAATACGGTGATTATATGATTTATCCAGAGAAACGAATCATCGAAGAGAATGGTCAAGAAATCGATTTGACGTCGAAAGAATACGATCTATTGATTTTATTCGCCACACAAATTGGGACGCCGATGTCACGCGAGCAGATTCTCGTCAGCGTCTGGGGTGACGATTATTTCGGTTCAGACCGAGTCGTCGATGATCTCGTTCGTCGCGTCCGTAAAAAATTATCGAAGCTTGAGCTCGAAACGATTTACGGTATCGGTTATCGCTTGGTGTCTGCATGAAAAACCGCAGTCTTGGATTCCAGATTTGGGCGATGTTTCTGCTCGTCATCGTCACGCTTTCTGCGGTCATTCTCCTGGTCATCCGGTCATCGATCGGAAATTTCATCGATGAACAGGTCTATGCGACACTTGAGAATAGCGAAGTCTTCTTCTCGAAAGATGCTTCCGTCATCGAGATGCTTCAAGATAATCCGATTGAATTTGACCGCCGGAAACAGGAGTCCCGTTCTGTGAATATCCTACTTCTTTCTAAAAACGGAAAGCTCTATTACGGTGGAGCGCCACAACAGCTGATCAATCAGATGTACCGTGATGCGATTGATCAAAAAACAGTTACGGCAAAGTATACGACGCGTCTTGATAAAGAAGATGTCTACTACAGTATTCGAAAAATCGAGGATAGTGGTGAAACGTACTATCGTGTCTCCTATGTTTGGGATGCGTATCGACAAGAACTGATTACGCAGTTATTCTCGAAAATCGGATTCGTCGTCATCATCGGAAGTATCTTTACGCTATTCATTGCGTTTTGGTTAGCACGACGTTTGACACAACCACTCGTTGAAATCGAGGGAGCGGTCGGTAAAATCGCGGCTCAAAAATGGGATACACCACTTCCGCTTGACCGCGGGGATGAAATCGGACGACTCGCACGATCCGTCGATGCGATGCGGATGGATCTTGAAAAGCAGGATAAGGCACAAAAATCATTACTTCAAAACATCTCCCATGATTTGAAAACGCCAATCATGGTTATTCGAAGTTATGCCCAGTCCATCTCAGACGGGATTTATCCAGATGGTGATTTGACCGGATCCGTATCCGTCATTGATGAAGAGGCGGAGCGGTTAGAGAAAAAAGTCGCGGCTCTACTTTATGTCACGAAGCTCGACTATTTCGAGCTCGATCGTTCGACCTGGGACAATGTTGACATCGACCGGATGGTGCATCTGTTGAAAAATCGCTTTTCTGGAACGAAGTCACTGGAATGGCATGTCAGCGGAGAAGCAGGAATTGTTCTTGGTGAAGGAGAGCAGTTACGTGTTGCGCTAGAAAATGTCATGGACAATGCGATTCGTTATGCCGAAACACGAATCGATATCCGATTGTCCGGAACAGCGGATCAGGTGCATATCGAAATCGAAAATGACGGACCACCGCTTGACGCCTCCTCGCCACTGTTCCATCAATTCTCACGTGGCAAGGAAGGAAAGTTTGGGCTTGGTCTCTATATCGTCAAACGGATCGTTGAGCGTCATGATGGAACGGTCGCAATCGAAAACCGTTCTGCGGGAAATGGAGTTGGAAAAGTTTGTGTGATTTTTAATTTCCCACGTCATTTTATTGTGCAAGAGGAAAAAAAACCAAAAGAATTTTAAAAACGGGATCTTTGGATCTCGTTTTTTTCGTTAGGAAATAATCGTTCCGTTCATGCAAGGCAAAAGGAAGTTTGATATAACCAATATAATCCAGGAAGGGAGCGAAGGAGATGTCATACCCAATCACGGAAGAAACGTTAGCCTTGATCCCGCGATACGGTCAATACGGTGAACCGCAGACACTCGTCATCAAGGAACATTCTGAAAGTATTTTAGATGGTCATCCCATTAAGTTGATTGAAGAATCCTGTTTGTATTTTGGTTCGTCGATGCGTGGAAGAATTGAAGCAGCGCGGCATATTCTTGGTCCGAACCGAAAGACACCTGTTTTAGTGGATTGGCAAGCACAGACGATTTTCTTTCCAACGACCGCAAAAGAAAAGGCAGAATGTATTTGGATTAATTTTAAACAGATGAAGACTGTTCAGAAAAAATCGGGTAAAGTACAAGTCGAATTTCAGACCGGGCAATGTATCGATACCGATGCATCTGCGTACAGCATCGAGCGACAACGGATTAAAACGCTGGAACTGGCGTATGAAATGCAACGTCGTTTTCAGTTGCCGGAGTTTAAGAATCGGTGAAAAGTGGAAACACATAACAGGAATCTTACTTACGTAAGGAGAAACAGTAGAGAGAGAAATCATAGGGAGGTGAAGCGGTAACTTTTACCGCGACACGATGAATGAATCATACGAATGGTTAAATCGCCGAAAACTACAGCCTGGATTTGGTGCGACTGGAGGCAGACGCTTTATCAGTTCTCGCATCGTGCGTCCGGAAAATACACCGGGTAAACGAATCAAAGGAATTAAACGGGCACGACAATTGGTCGTCGATGATGCTGGAAATCGCCGTTGGGTCACGAAACGCATCGTCGTGACGGATGCTGCGAAACACGTCACGATGAACCGTCGGACATCTATCGCCTTGAAGGAGACGAATGAGTCGCGCCTTGAGCAAGTCAAACAAAAACTAGCATCTAACAAAAAGGTCTTATTACCGATTTTGGCGGCAACAGGGATCGCTGTCGCAGGTGGCGTTCTTGCTTACGTTCTTCGTCGGAAGAAAAAACAATCTGATCAATAAAAAATAAGCCGTTCTCCAATCGGAGGATGGCTTATTTCATGCATTATAAGAATCGTTTTCGTAAAGAAGTCGAGAGTGCTTTGTCTGCGATTTCTTCTAGTTCCGTCAAGTTTGTCGGATCAAAGCTATCATTGTAGAAACGACCTACGAAGTCGACACGATCGTAATCGAGTTCCTTGAAAATCAAGTGTTTATGGTCGTCATAAAAAACGACACGATAGTAATCAGATCCACGTTCAAGTGTTACGAGACCTTTGATATGATCCAATTTTTTTTGTTCTTCGGTTTGCTCTTCCTCGAGCGTGTCATCCTCGTTCGTCGATGCTTCTGCTTGCTCGATCGCATTCTTTACGAGTTCAGGTCGTTGTTCTTGTTCTTCCGTCATGTTTTATCGCCTCCAATTATTATTTTACATGGAAATGGACAGATGAGAAAGAAAAATCCCTCAGTCCATCTGGTGTGCTTCACAAACGCGTAGTACATTCATCGCGCCAATTCGTAATCGCTCGAGTAGTTGGAGTCGTGCTTCTTCATTTGGAATCGTATCAAGAGAAGCTACTTCCATCAGTTCCAACCAACGGATGGCATGTTCTTTTTGAATCGGTAATAACCGGTGAATCATCGCTAAACTCGCCGGCGGTTGATCCGGGTCGCGCGGTCCTCCTGTCAATTGGATCAAGAAGACGAGTTGTGCCTGTTCGACACGTTGTCGATCTTCAGGGAATAACGGTCGCAACAGTGAATCATGGTAGACTTGATGATAGAACGAGCGAACCAAGGATGTGAGTATATGCTCGCCTCCGATGGTTTCGTAAAGTGACAAGAAGCATCACCTGCCTTACATAGGATGTGTCCTGATTATAGCAAATTTATACTTAGAAGACATGCGCCAAAAACAGTACATTTGTTCTTGTTTGTGAGATACTGATAGTAAAGAAAAAACGAGGAGGAGGTTTTCTTGATGAACCATATGCATATTGGTCGTGCCGGTAGTGGGAAAACGACACAATTGATCGAGCGCGTCGTACAAGAACTCGAGCAACGACCGCTAGGGGAGAAGATGTATTTCATCGTTCCGGATCAGATGTCATTTGAAATGGAGCGGCGGATTGCGACAGATGACCGGATAGCAGGTCTTGTTCGTCTTGAGGTCATGAGTCTACGGCGCTTTGCGTTTCATATCTTACGCGATTACGGGAATCAAGCGATTCCATTTCTCGATGAGACAGGGACACAGCTATTACTGCGACAGGTCGTCGAGGAATCAGAAGACGAACTGAAGATTTTTAAACGAACTAAAAACATGCCAGGATTTTTCCAAGGACTTGATGAGCTCATCGCGTCGTTTAAACGCTCGCTGATTGAACCAGATATGTTGCGTCAAGTGAGTGATCGTTCTCTCGAACGGTCACCGAAATTGAACGATCTTGCTTTGATTTATGAGCGCTTTACGGAACGCATCGTCGATAAAGCACTCCATGCGGACGATTACTATACGACGTTACTTGAATTACTTCCAAAAGCACGACTGGATCAAGCGACGATCATCGTCGACGGATTTTATGAATTTTCGCTTCAGGAACAACAAGTACTGCTCGCCTTGATGCAACAAGTGGCTGAAATGCATATTAGTTTTACGATGGACCCAACGGATCCTTATGCGAAACAAACCTCTTTTGGTGTGTCTCAGCGATGCTACATGCAGTTGATCGGTCAGATGCAGGAGCTGTCGATTCCATACGAAGAAATCTTGTACGATCAACCAATCAAGTTTCAATCAGAAGGGCTACGACATTTGGAGCAGGCCTTGTTGAAGCCGGGATATCCCGCTGTCGATCATGACGTTGACGGCTTTCAGATGACAGCTGCAGTTAACCGTCAAGTCGAAGCAGAATCAGCCGTGCGGAAAGCGATTCAACTCGTTCGACAAAAAGGGTATCGTTTTCATGAAATGGCATTCGTCGTGCGACATCTTGAGCCGTATGCGGATCACTTGGAACGAGCCTTCCACATGTACGATGTTCCGTATTTCTTGGATCAACGTGAGTCGATGGTTCATCATCCGCTCATTGACTTGATTCAATCTGCTTTAGACATCGTGACGTCGGGTTATCGGGAAGAAACAGTCTTTCGTTTACTGAAGACGGAGCTCTTGCCGATTCCAGCAGAAGATGCGCGTCTAGCGCTCGATCGTTTCGAGACGTTCGTGCTCGAACGCGGCATCAAAGGATCGATGTGGCAACAACCATGGCAATTAAAGCGACGCCTAGCAGAGGAAGTTCGCTTAACGGAAGAAGAGCTTGCGCAAGAAGAAGAACTGAACGATTTACGAACCTTCGTCGTCGACTTGATTGAACCATTGCACCGTCGGTTGAAGCAGGCAAAGACAATGAGCGCGTATACGAAAGGTCTTTATCAATTCCTTGAAGAACAAAAAATTGCAGAACGTTTAATGGAATGGCGTAAGCAGGCACTAGAGCAGGATCAGTTACTTGTTGCTCGAGAGCACGATCAAGTGTACGAAGCGATACTCCATCTATTCGAACAGCTAGAAGCTGCTGCGCCTGAGCATACCTTGTCAACGGAACTGTTTGTTCAGATGGTCGAGACAGGACTTGAGAGCCTTCGTTTTGCACTTGTTCCTCCATCGCTTGATCAAGTTATCGCGACGGACTATGTCCGTGGACGATTACAACGAGTGAAAGTCGTCTTTTTACTGGGAGCGAATGATGGTCTGATTCCGTTCGTTCAAGATCAATCAAAGTTACTGTCCGAAAATGATCATGACTTCTTACATGAACATGGTATTCCGGTTGGAAAAGCGTCTCTTGACGTGTTTGATGATGAGCTGTTTTACCTGTATCAAGGGATGATGGCTCCAAGTGAAGCATTGTATGTTAGTTACGCACTTGTCGATGAAGAAGGAAAGGCGCTTCAGCCGGCAGCGATCACAAAACAATTAAAGCGACAACTGTTGCTCGATCGTCCGATCAAAACACACTTTGCAGAAGCTGGAGAACATGCACCGCAAGAACAACTTGATTTCGTGACGAGCCCAGATCGCGCGGCAGCAGCGACAGCGATTGAACTCCGGCGTCTGCAACGACGTTATCCGATCCAGCCAATTTGGTTCGAAGTGTATAATACGCTTCTCGAAAACGGACAGGGACGTGAACGGATGGGATTATTCTCGAATGCCTTGTTCTATCAAAATCAAGCGGAAGCCTTGCCGGAAGGATTGGCGCATCGTTTATATGGTGAGTCACTGCAAGCAAGCGTTTCGCGTTTTGAGACCTATAATGCCTGTTCGTATAAGCATTTTGCACGATACGGCCTTCGTTTACGCGAGCGAAAACTGTATAAATTCGAAGCACCGGACATTGGGAATCTGTTCCACGGTGCACTGAATGATCTGTCGCTCAGTATTAAAGCTTCTGGACGACACTGGCGCGAGCTCGATGGCGAGACGTGCGGAACACTTGCGAAGGAAGCTGTTGAAAAGGTGACACCTGAAATTCAGAATGCGATTTTGATGAGTTCGAGTCGGTTCGGGTATATCAAGAAAAAATTGACGGATGTCGTCGAACAAACAGCTAAAATGCTTGTTGAACAAGCAAAACGAACAGATTTTGAACCTGACTTATTTGAAATCAGTTTTGGGAACGCGACGTTCCCACCATTACGCTTTACATTGCCGGATGGAACAGAAATTGAATTCACGGGTCGCATCGACCGGATTGATCAGGCGACGATTGGTGATCAGCTATACGTTCGAATCATTGATTATAAATCAAGTGCTCGAGGACTTGATTTTGCGGAAATCTATTATGGGCTTGCGATTCAGATGTTGTTGTATTTGAAGACGGTCGTGGAACAGTCGGAGCTGCTTTATCAACAGCAGGCAAAACCAGCTGGTGCGTTATATTTCCACGTCAAAAACCCCATGTTGCGGGGCGATTTATCGGCTGACGAAGAAGAACGCAACCGACTGTTACTCGAGTCCTATCAAATGCAAGGCGTCATCCTCGAGAATGACGAAGTACTACGAGCGATGGATCATATTGCGTACGATGAACGAAAAAAATCACCGCTTGTCAAAGTGACATTCACGAAAAACGGACTGCATAAGACGCAGACGAAAGGTGTCGTACAGGAGGAAGATTTATCAGCGCTGATGGATCATGCATGGGAGGCACTAAAAGACAGCAGTCAAGACATCTATGATGGGGATATCGCTATCAATCCATTTGATTATCAAGAGCGGACTCCGTGTAGTTTTTGTGAGTATCGTTCAGTCTGTCAGTTCGATGAATCGCTTGGGAATCAGTATCGCCCATTAAAGACGATGTCTGAAAAAGAGGTACTGGAACGGTTGAAGGAGGAAGAAGAATGAGCGTGCGTTGGACGGAAGAACAACAACAAGCCATTTCAGCTAGAGGTGGACATATCCTAGTCTCAGCGGCAGCCGGATCAGGGAAGACAGCTGTCCTCGTCGAACGGCTGACGCAACGATTGATTGATCCCAAAGATGAGTTGTCGGCAGATCGAATTCTAGTTGCTACCTTTACGAATGCGGCAGCACGTGAGATGAAGACGCGGGTCATCGAGGTCATGGATCAGCGCATCAAAGAGGCACCGGACGATTTGTATTTGAAAAAACAGCGTCAATTGATGAACCGGGCACAAATTACGACGATTCATTCGTTCTGTTTGTCGATTCTCCGCGAAAATTATTACCGGATTGGTCTGGATCCTGCGTTTCGAATTGCCGATGAATCTGAATTACTGTTATTACAAGACGATGTCTTAGAAGCGGTCTTTGAGTCCTTTTATGCTTCTGAGGACCCGGGATTCTATGATTTGATTGATAGTTATACGTCAGATCGGGATGATCAAGCGATGCTGACACTGATTTCGAATCTCTATCGGTTTTCCCGTTCCTTACCGGATCCGGAAGCCTTTTATGCACATTTAATCAGTCAGTACGATCAGCCAATTGATCCGGATGATTCTCCACTTATGCAACGACTAGTCGAATTAGAGTGGGAAAGTCTCTCAAATGTATTGGGACGTTACCGAGAACTTGCTTTTGAGCTGGAGCAGTCTGGTTATGCGGAAATGGGAAAAATGATGCGACAGGACATTGCTCCTTTTACCTCACTTGAGACGTCAGCACGCCAATGGTCGATGGTTGCGCTTGCTTTTCAAGCAGTAGAGTTCGGTCGCTGGAAGAGTCCACGCGGGGATGAAGGAATCAAGCCGTTTCAAGCAGAGCGGACGCGACTCGTAGCGGAGTTCAAGAAAATGAAAGAGCTATTCGTCCAAAAGACTGGTGTTGATTATTTAGAAGACTTACGATCGCAGCTTCGACATGTGGAAACGATCGTAACACTCGTACGTCAATTTGCAAGTGATTATCTTGAAGCGAAACAACAACGTGGTATCGTCGATTTTTCGGATCTTGAACATTTTGCATTAGAGATTTTGACGGACGAAGGACAACCGTCAGACGTGGCAAAACTTCTGAAGGAACGCTTCGTCGAAGTACTCGTTGACGAATATCAAGATACGAATGAGGTTCAGGAACGCATCATCCAATTGGTCTCGAAAACGGATGAGGCGACAGGAAATCTATTCATGGTCGGTGATGTCAAACAATCCATCTATAAATTTCGTCATGCAGAGCCAGGATTGTTCCTTGAGAAATTCAAACGATTCCAACAGACCGACGTGGGAACACGGATCGATTTAACAAAAAACTTCCGGAGTCGTCTTGAGGTGCTGGATGGAACAAATCAAATCTTCCGCCAAGTGATGGATGAGACCGTCGGGGAGATTGATTACGATGAAGCCGCGCACCTTCGACTCGGGAATCTGAGTTATCTCGAATCGGAGCAAGTGGCGCCTGAATTACTTTTGATTGATCCACTTGATAGTGAAAAAGAAGAGGTTGAAGCACGAGCGATTGCAACACGAATTTTAGAACTCGTTGATTCGATGCATCCACATCTAATTTACGATGCGAAAGCAAACCGATTCCGGACCTGTGAATACCGCGACATCGTCGTCTTAGCACGGTCGCGTGGTAAGCGTGTCCAAGCGCTTGTCGAAGTGCTCGAACAGTATGAGATTCCGGTCTATGCGGATACGACGGGCGGATACTTCCAAGCGACGGAAATTCAAATCATGATGGCATTGCTCAAGACGATCGATAATCCACTTCAAGATATTCCATTCGCGAGTCTGTTACGATCGCCGATTTTTGGAGTGGCAGATCGAGATTTAGGACGGATTCGAGCAAAACAAAAAGAAGGAAGCTTTTATGAGGCAGCGCTAGCGATGGCGGCAGAGGAATCATCATTCGGGATTCGAATAGATGAAATCATCCGTCAGATTCAATCATGGCGAACTGAAGCGCGTGGGAGTGCTCTTCCGGCTTTCATTCGATCGCTCTTTGATCAGACCGGCTATTTTGAGTACGTCGGCTGTCTCGCCGGAGGAAAAAGTCGTCAAGCCAACTTGAACGCCTTATATGAGCGAGCGAAGCAATATGAGACGTCCGGTTATCGTGGATTATATCGTTTCCTTCGTCTGATCAATCGATTAATTGAACGAGGAGAAGACTTCGCAGAAGCCCGTTCGCTTGGAGAAGACGAGGACGTCGTTCGCATCATGACGATCCACCAATCAAAAGGACTCGAGTTCCCTGTGACGATCGTCAGCCAATTGACGAAGCAATTCAACAAACAGGATCAGATGCAAGCGATTCAGTTGCATAAGACGTATGGCATTGCCCTAGATGCGATTGATCCAATTCGTCGTTTAAGATCTGGGACCCTTCTGAAAGAAGTCATTCGCCGGGAAATGGATCGAGAGATGAAGGCGGAAGAGATGCGCGTCTTGTATGTTGCGATGACTCGAGCGAAGGAAAAGTTGATTCTCGTCGGCACAGTCAAGGATTTAGAAGATCAAATGGCGACTTGGCAGATGACGCCACCAGATGAAGTCTTACTACCTGAAAATGACCGGCGCCAAGCGAAGAGTTATGCAGAATGGGTCGTTCCGGCAGTTTTACGCAGTAGTTTACTACGTCCGGATGAGACGGATTGGTCGATTCGCGTGATGTCTTTAGAGGAGTTAGCACCGTATCAAGAAATCTCAACACTCGTGGAGCAACTCGAACACGTCCAGAAGCTTGAAAAAATCGATGTGCCGATTAATTCGCAAGTCAAAGAAATCGTCGAAGCGGCATTTTCGTATCAGTATCCGCATGCGCTTGCGACAGAGACGGCAGCAAAACAGACCGTCACGGAACTGAAGCGAGCGGAACAGCTGGAACGTGCAGCATTTGAAACGACATATCGCCAGACGACCTATTACCGAACGCCTCAATTCCTCGGACCAGTTCTCAGTGGGGCGGAACGAGGAACGGTCTTACACTTAGCGATGCAATTGTATGAACCGGACGAATCGATTTCGCATCAAATTGATCAGTGGGAAGCAACGGAACGCATTACGCCGATTGAAGCGACGACGATGCGGGAAGCGACAGCACAGTTACAAGGGTTCCTCGACTCTGAAATCGGACAATTGTTCAGCGAACGATTACGGACGAACCACGTCTATCGTGAGTTGCCATTCACTTATAAGATCGGGGCATCGCGTTTCCGGAAAGATTGGACAGGTCCAGTGGATGACGCAGTCATGCAAGGAATCGTCGACTGTTTGATTCAGGATGGAGAATCATATATCTTGCTCGATTATAAATCGGATCAAATCGTTACGACGGAAGTCGGACAAACACCTGCAGACGTGTTACGTGAACGATATGCGACCCAATTGAATCTGTATCAAGAAGCGCTAGAAGCGATTCTTCATATTCAGATTACACGGAAGGTCATCTATGCGTTTGCTTTAGAAGAAACGATTGATTTAGTTTAATTTAATTTTGATACGATCGAGACCTTCCTCGTTCTCCTACTTAAGGTAGAGATGAGGGAGGTTTTAGCATAGGACGAAAGAGGGATGAGGAATAAGGAGGGAAAATCAGTTTCTGAAGCGATTTCCGTTTCTTATTGTGAAGGAACTGTGTAAAATAAAGAAGATATGTCACTTTGACGATGGATAATTTTGGGAGGTTTTAATAGATGGCACGTATTTTATTAGCAGAAGACGAAGATGTCTTACGAATGTTAGTACTCGATACACTAGAAGATGAAGGATATACGATCGACGAAGCGACAGATGGAGACGAAGCGTATCAAAAAATCATGAACGCTGAATATGATCTCGTTTTACTCGATTACATGATGCCTGGAATGACAGGGATTGAAGTCATCGAAAAAGTCCGACAACATCCGGATAAGCAACATCTAAAAATCATGATGTTGACGGCTAAAAGTCAACAATCGGACCGCGAACGAGCGGAAGAGATTGGTGCGAATTACTTTTTCTCAAAGCCATTTAGTCCGTTAGAACTGATTGATGTCGTGGGAGGAATACTGAGTGATCACCAAGTGGATTAATCGAAAAATCGGGCGCCAACTCATGGCTTCCTTTTATGTCGTATTAGCTACATTGATGATTTCATCATTGATCGTCTACAACTATACCGATACGAAACTGCAGGCGACTCGGGCGAAATTAGAAGATATCCGTGATCGGAGTGCACGTGCGGGTGCCTTATGGGAAGAGTGGCAGGATGTCCAGTTCAATATGCGTGGTTATGCCTTGATGGGGAATGGAGAATTGTACAATCAAGTCATGGCTCAGCAAGATAAGATTGATCAGGATACAGAATGGTTCGAAAAAAATGCGATTTATGATCAGGGAAAGGCATTCGCCCAGTCCTCGAGAGAATTGTATGGTTATTATTTCGATGCCATTTTGCCGCTTATTCAATCTTATGTCAAAGCGAAAGAATCCGGAGATGTCACGGAATCGTTCTTAAAAGGAACAACACTTGCTGAACTGCCACTTGGTCAGCGATTGTTAGCTGAAGGTAAGATTCAATTAGATGCTCAAGGAAACATTGATGTACTATCAGAGATCAATAAGAGCGAGCTAGCACTCGGCGGTTATCGTGAATTTTTAGAGGATTGGGCACAACGGACGAGCGCCCAGCTGGAACGGGAAATCCGGACGACACAGCTGATTTGGTTAGCGAATATCGTCGTCTTACTTGCCATCTTGATTTTCTTTATTTATCCGTTTATTCGCCGCATCACGATGGAATTATTATCTCTCGTCAAGAACAGTCAACGGCTTGCAAACGGTGAAGATGTTTCGAGCGTCAAAGTACCGAATCGTAAAGATGAAATCGGAATTCTGGCGTTATCCTTCAATCAGATGGCAAGTTCGATTTCCGAGAACAAGCAGCATTTATTAGCGAAAAATGAAGAATTACAGGCGCAACAGGAAGAACTGCAAGCCCAACAAGAAGAATTGCAAGCACAACAGCAAGAGCTTGAAGAAGCGTTAGAGCTGACGATGCGCAATGAACAGCATCTCCAGTACCGGAATGATTTAACCGAGACACTTGCGGCACGTGAGTCGTTGACCGCTTATCCCGAAATCATCGAGAAGCTCGTCACAATCACGGATTCGGAGATCGGTGCATTGGTGTTCGTGGATGAGGAAGATAGTTATTCTGTCGTCACTTATGGGATGACGGATGAACTGGCAGAACAGTTGCTCCAAAATGATGCGTCACTGTTGAAACGAGCAGAATCGCTTAAGACCCCAGTTCATTCTTCTAAACAAGTCGCAAGCAATCATCCATTACCGTATCCGTACTATATGTATGAAACGGCTGTGCCGATTCTCGATCCAACGGCAGATGATATCATCGCGTATATTTACCTTGTCCGCTACCGCGATCAGTTCACGAATGAACAGATGCGAGACGTCATGTCCTTCTCCCGTCAACTGTCACTATCACTCTTGCGAATGCGTTTATTTGACGAGATGACAAAAGAAAAAGCGAAAACGGAGCGAATTCTCGATTCGATTCGAGAAGCGGTCATCTATCTTGAACCTGGGAAAGAAGAGGTCTTCGTCAATCGACCGCTGTACGATCTGTTCCCGGAATTACGATATGGAGTCCACACGGAGCAAGAAACGCTTCAAACATGTCTTGAAGTCATTCGATCTGTCGTCGATGAACCAGAAGTCTTCAGCAGATACGTCGATTCAGTTCTCCGTGGAGAATTACCGACGGATAGTCTACAATTCTCGATTCGAAACGAGACGGTATTCATTCAATTTTATGTCGAGGTGATCCAGATTCATCAGGTGCATAAAGGAACGATGCTTGTCATGCGTGATGTGACGAAAGAGACCGAAATGGATCGTTTGAAATCGGAACTCGTTTCAACCGTCTCTCATGAACTTCGGACGCCACTCTCTTCGATTTACGGCTTTACAGAGCTCATGCTCAACCGGGACATCGAAGAATCGCGCCAAGATCGATATTTACGGACGATCCATTCCGAAACGGAACGCCTTGCGAATCTCGTCAATGATTTCTTAGATGTCCAGCGTATGGAGTCGGGCACACAATCGTATAAAAAAGCATCGGTGAACGTTCATGCGATTGCCGAAGAGACGACACAGTTCTATGCAGCTTCGACACAAGCTCATCGGATTACGTTCCGTCACGAAGGAGATCAGTTACCCGTCATTGAAGCAGATGAAGAAAAAATCAGACAGTTGCTCAATAATTTATTGAATAATGCGGTGAAGTATTCACCATCTGGCGGTGCGATCGATGTCGTACTGACGACATCGCTTGATCAAGTCATTCTTCAAGTTCGGGATGAAGGAATTGGGATTCCAGAACAATCGCTCAGTCGTCTCTTTGAAAAATTCTACCGCGTCGACAACTCAGATAGTCGAAAAATTGGTGGTACGGGTCTCGGTCTAGCTATCTGTAAGGAAATCGTCACCGGTCATGGTGGAGAAATTCACGTGGAATCGGTCGTAAGGGAAGGAAGTCTCTTCACTGTCAAATTCCCACTCGTCCAATCCACACATGTGACAATCTCCTGAAAAAACCATATATCAACAAAATAACACTAGGTGTTCGTACGGAAATCAGATACGATGAGATAGGAAAAGAAAGGAGGAAATGAAATGCCAATCACAGCATTCGTTCACACACACGTCTTACTTTGGGTACTTTTATTGGTCACGTTCTTCGTCGCCTTTTCGATGTACAAGAACAATAAGAAAGCCGCAAAAGGCATTCATATGGCGTTCCGTCTTCTACTTTTATTGACGTTCGCGACAGGTCTTTATCTGTACATCAAAATCATGGGGATGTCTGAAAACCCAGATCCACTCTACCATGCGAAGATCACAGCAGGATTACTAACGCTCATCTTCGGAGAGTTGACACTTGTTCGGCTTAAAAAAGGAAAAGCTTATTCCGGTTTCGTCATCGGATTCGCCGTGCTCGTCCTTGTGACAGTATTCCTTGGTTATTCACTCCCATACGGTATGAAGTTCTTCTAAGTTCATACAGAATCAAAAGAGTCCTTTTCGACCTTATAGGTTGAAAAGGACTCTTTTTGTCATGTCCGTTAGTAATTTTTGTTTACAAGTGGTTGTTATTTGGGAAAAGGGATGTATTACACAGTAGAGAGGGGAACGCTTGTGGCACAGTTGAAGGAATGGACGAAGGTTTTCCGGGCACGGAAATGGATGAAACGCGCAGAACCGGTGTTACCACTTTGGCATGGGTATATCGGTTATAAATATGGATTATTCGATGCTCTTCAAACAGGAGCAACGCAAGCAGAGGCACAGCTACGGATGCAGCGTCCGCTGACACAGGAAGCGCTATCCCGCTGGTTCGAAGTCGGCGTCGCAGTCGGTCACTTGAAGAAAAAAGATTTACGCTATACAGCGACTCGCCATGTTCTTCCGGAACTCTCTCAATCAGACGACCGCAGTATCGGATTTATGTTATCGGAAATGATGGAGCTGCACTTACCAGCACTATTCTCTTATCCTCAATTCTTAGAAGAGGGTCAACAAAAGACCTTTAATGGAGAGGAACATGGAGACGTTGTAGCCGAAACTTCAGCTCTCGTTGAGACTGTCGCTTTCCCAGCAGTACGTCACATCATTCGGAATCGTAATCTAACTTCACTTCTTGATATTGGTTGTGCCTATGGCGGGTATCTCCGTAAAATTCACGAGGCATTGCCGGACTTACGACTCGCCGGAATTGATATTGAAGAATCAGTCATCGCCGAAGCAAAACGGCGAGATACGAGCGGAGAGATTGATTTTGTCGTCGGGGATATCAAAACGTTTGATGTCAAAGAGACATATGACGGTGTCATGATGAATAATATTTTGTATTACTTCCCGCAACCGGAACGACTTGCACTATTAGAAGGAGTTCGTCGTTTCGTCAAGGATGATGGAACAGTCATTCTCGTCACACCATTACGTGATAGTTCACATGGCGCACCTTTCTCAGCAGCATTCAATGCCTTTATGACGTTGCATGAGAATCTGTATCCATTACCGAGTAAGGAAGAATTGAAAGAAGATCTATCAAAAGCTGGGTTTGAAAACATTTCGATCACACCATTCTTAAAAGAAGGTGCCTGGTATATCGTCACTGCAAACGCCACTTCCTAAGCGAAGTCTGGCGTTTTTACAGTTGGAAGACAGTTCAAATTTGTCGCTTTTACTATGTGCTTAGTATAATAGTTGAAACGATGAGAGATAAAAGGAGAGATTTGGGTGAAGCGACGCGTAGCAGTGATAGGAGCAGGACCTGGGGGACTTGCATGTGCCTTGTTATTAGCAGGAAAAGGAGTAGACGTCACCGTTTACGAAAAACAAACGCAAGTCGGTGGACGAACTTCTGCCGTTAAGCTAGGTGACTATACATTTGATCGAGGACCAACATTCCTTAATATGCCGCATATTTTAGAAAACGTCTTTCACGAAGCCGGTTTACGGTTAGAAGACTATTTAGATTTAAAGGCACTTGATCCAATGTACACGCTCTATTTCAAAGGCGGAACGGAGCAGTTCACGATGACGACGGATCGGGACCGGATGAAAGAGACGATTGAACAACACTTCCCTGGAAACGGAGAAGGATACGATCGATTCATGGCAGAGCAAGCACTTAAGCTTGGAAAACTCATGCCCATCTTGCAGACACGTCACGATCGGCTGACGGATTACTTATCACCACGTGTCTTAACAGCACTTCCGCGTCTTTCGCTCGGTCGATCCCTCTATGACGTGTTATCCGATTATTTCACGAGCGAAGAACTGAAGTATTCTTTTACATTCCAAGCGAAATATTTAGGCATGTCAGCTTGGGAATGTCCAGGTGGTTTTTCGATCTTGTCTTATATGGAACATGCTTACGGTGTCCACCATCCGATTGGCGGGATGCATCAAGTACCGCTAGCAATGCAACGTGCGATCGAGGAGCTGGGCGGAACCGTACAGTTAGGTGCGGGCGTCGAACAATTGATCTTAAATGGAAAAACTGTCGAAGGAGTCATCCTTGAGTCAGGTCAACATGAGTTATTCGATGAAGTCATCATCGGTGCCGATTTCGCACATGCGATGAATCATTTGGTGCCGGAAGGGGTTTTGAAAAAATGGTCCCGACCAAAAATTGACCGTAAAAAATTCTCATGTTCGACGTTCATGTTATATTTTGGTGTCAACCGGACGTTTGATGCACCACACCACACGATTTATTTTGCGGAGGACTATGAGAAAAACGTTCGTGAGATGACACAGACGCTTGAGCTATCTGATGACTTTTCATTCTATGTCCAAAATCCATCCGTGATTGATCCAACGCTAGCACCTGAAGGCAAGTCTGCTATGTATGTACTAGTGCCGGTACCGAACAATTACTCTGAACTTGATTGGTCGATCGAAGGACCGAAACTACGTCGTCGTGTTCTTGACGCCCTTGAAACGCGTTCGCCGTATCAAGGGATTGAAGCAGCAATCGAAGTCGAAGAGATGTTCACGCCAGACGACTGGGAAGCGATGGGGATCCATCAAGGCGCGACGTTCAATCTCGGTCATCAGTTGACGCAGATGATGTATTTCCGACCGCATAATCAATTTGAAGAGCTCGATCATCTGTATCTCGTCGGAGGTGGCACACATCCAGGTAGCGGATTACCAACGATCTTCGAATCCGCGCGTATCACGGCAGAACTTGTGCTCAAAAAAGAAGGGGTGCGGACATGAAGATAGGATTCGTAGGAGCCGGTGTCGGTACACTGCATGCAGCGCTTTTGCTGACAGCAAGACATCCCGGAGTCGAGATTACGATTTTTGAAAAAGAAGCGCATGTCGGTGGTCGATTACGATCCGTCGATTTTGAATCAGGTGGCCGCATCGATGAAGGTCCGACGATCGTCCTGATGCCAGGCAAGTTAAAAGAGCAGTTGGCAGAAGCCGGCGTGACGGGAGTAGAACTTGAACGGGTCGATCCATTGTATGACCTTCACTTCGACGACGGTACCGTCGTCACGAAAGTAGCCGATGTCGTGGATCAAGCGATCGCAATCGAACGTCAATTCGGTGAAGGGCGTGGATTTTATGAATTCATGCATCAAAAAGAAAAGGATTATGAGACGAGTGTATCGAAATTTTTAGAACGTGGTTATCGTCGAAAGACAGAGTTGTTGCACCCAGACATGATGCGTCCATTATTACAGATGCATGCTCTAGAAACTGCACATGACCATTTGAAGCGATACTTCAAGAGTAAATATTTGCGCATGGCATACAGTTTCCCGACATTTTATATCGGCGGAAATCCTTATACAACACCATCGATTTACGGTTTGATTCCGTACCGGGAACAAGCAGAAGGTGTCTGGTATGTAAAAGGTGGCTATTTCTCGCTTGCTGAACGCATGTATGACACATTAGTCGAACGTGGTGTCCGATTCGTCTTCGAGGCACCCGTTGAACGAATCGTTGTCGACCAAGGACAGGCGAAAGAAATCATCTTACAAGATGGAACACATGAAGCCTTCGATCAAATCGTACTAAATGGAGAGTTTCCATTGATGGAACGTCTTGTGGAAGGTAAACAACCTAAAACCTATACGCCTTCAGGCGGTACGCTACTGCTGTATTTCAAAATGAAAGGGAAAGTCGATTTACCAGTGCATCGCTTTTTGATGCCAAACGACTTGGAACCGCTCATGACGAATATCTTTAAAAAGGGACGATTACCTGAACATCCGGCAGTCTATCTGTTCCATCCAAGTCAGATTGACCGTAGTTTGACAGGAACGGACGATAGCGTCGTCTATTCATTAATTCCTTCTCCACGTGGCTATGGTGTAGAAGATTATGAAAAAGTAGAGTTCGTTGAGACCGTACTTGAAAAAATCGAGCATCATCATCCGGGATTCCGGGAAAAGATACAAGAAATGAGGATTCGTACACCGAATGATGCACAGGCCTTTGGATTGTATCAGGGAGGGAGTTTTGGGATTGCGCCGACGATTCGCCAATCCGCTGCCTTAAAGACACAGGCAAAACCGTATCCGGATATCGATCGATTATATGCCGTCGGTGCATCGGTGCATCCGTGTGGAGGAGTACCAGTCGTCATGATGGGCGCAACGATACTCGTAAACCGAATGGAACAAGAGATGGGGTGGAAACATGAATTCAGTGACGATCCAGAACGCGTATATCAAATGTGAGGAAGTCATTCAGTCCGGATCTAAAACGTTCTATAAAGCCTTCTCACTCTTACCAAAAGCAGATCGACAAGCTGTTTATGCCATCTATACATTTTGCCGATTCCTCGATGATACCGTCGATGAATCAGAGACACCAAAAGAGAGCTTAATGGCTTTCTTGAATGAATTCAAACGATTCCGTGATGGCGAAGTACTAGATAAACCGTTATGGATTGCTTTAGCAGATGTATTTGAACGTTATGAAATGGATGAGACACCATTTCTTGAGCTCGCAGAAGGGATGCGTTGGGATATCGAGAAAAATCGTTATCAAACGCTTGAGGAGACAGAGCAATACAGCTACTACGTAGCGAGTACTGTCGGTTTGATGCTGTTACCCATCCTTGCACCGCAACAGCCTGATCTCCGTAAATCAGCTATCGATCTTGGAATCGCGATGCAACTGACGAACATTTTGCGCGATGTCGGTGAAGATGCAAAACGCGGCCGCATCTACTTGCCCCATTCATGGATGGAGACATACGGTGTCACAGCGGAGTCGTTACTCGCTGGTCGTCCTTCAGGAGACTTCATCGGTCTCTGGGAAGAGGTTGCCCTTCGAGCAGAGCATCTATATGACGCGGCGATTCCATCGTTTGAACGATATCCACGTGAGAGTCGGCGTGCTCTAAAAGCTGCTGCCTTCCTATACCGCGGTATTCTTGATGCAGCGCGGGATAATCACTATGACGTCTTTACGAAACGCGCGTACGTCAGCCGTTGGCAAAAAATGAAGTTACTTGCTACGATTTAATACATGACCATAGAAAAAAGACCTTGGCGGGGACCAAGGTCTTTTTTCTATGGTCTGAGACCGGGGAGTCTCAGATTACTTCTACACCAGAGCGAACATCTGGACTACGAGATAGGTCTGTTTCGACCACGGGGATGGTCTTTTCTTTATCGAGCTATCTGTGGACCATTCGGATGAGACGATCTAAGGGGGAACGTCGTAAGTCATGCGAATGGACACACGATGAGTCACGTGATGAAATGGGTGGGTCCCATTTGATTTCGCTGGTTAGAAAAAGTAAGTTCTTCAACGCTCTTGACTCGGGGAAGTCACCTTGCGCTTGATTGAGGATGTGGGGTCAATCACTACCTCTTGAACTCGAAGTAATCGTATCAAATCTTAGTTGTCCGTACAAGTGATTGATATGCAATTCACATAACGTTCACAGGGTAGCGGCGACAGCAGAGACGATTCGTTCACTTGCTAGTTTTCCTGAAAGCGTCACCATTGGACTACCGCCACCAGGATGCGTTGATCCACCGGCAAAAAACAAATTGTGAACATTCTTTGAACGGTTGCTCGGACGGAGGAAAGACGACCGGATGCCATTGGATGACAAGCCATATAACGAGCCGTGATAAGCAAAGAAGGTTTGTTCGATATCCTGTGGTGTGATCCGTTGTTCGAAGACGACATCAGATGAAATATCAATTCCAAATGACTGCAATCGTTGATTGATCAGTTGATCATACGTATCAAAATCAATCGCATGTCCAGTATCCGTTGCGGGTGCATTGACGAGCACGAATAAGTTGTCACCCGCTTGTCCCATTTCTGGTGCTGTGACGGAAGAATTCGAGATATAGATCGTCGGCTCCTCAGCGTAACGTTTTTCATCAAAGAGTGCCTTGAACTCAGCTTCGTAATCCGAAGAGAAGAAGACGTTATGATGAGCTAGTCCTTCGATCCGACGTGAGAGACCGATACATCGGACGTAGGCAGAAATTGATGGTTCGACTTGAGCAGGTGTCGGATTTTTAAAATCAGGTCGTGCCGTTTCTGAGATCAGGCGTGGATATTGTGTCAATAAATCGCCGTTCATGACGACGAAGTCGACCGGTAGATATTCCAAATGATTCAATTCGATTTCCGTTGCTTGTCCATCTACGACTTCGATCTGTGTCACCTCATCGCCAAGACGGAAGACGACACCTAGTTCTTTTGCACGTCGAGCGAATCCTTCTGCGATTGCTGTATTGCCGCCATTCGTGAAGTAGACGCCGTCATTTAGTTCTAAATGAGCGATGAGACTGAAGGTAGCGGGTGTTTGATAAGGACTACTCCCGATATAGGTCGCATAACGATCGAGTGCCTGAATCAACCCTTTATCCTTAAAGTAGTGCTTATGCAGCCCATGAAGGTTTTGGAAGGGATGCACTTTCAACATGTCTCGCCAGAGGGAAGGGCGGATGAATGAATCTATATTCGTAAAGAATTGTTGTTTTGCAATCGTATGCAACTTCGCCACTTCTTCTTGATAACCTGTAATATCGTTTTTTGCCAACTGACCGTTCGTGAAACGATCTACTTCTGTCCGCATCGCTTCACGTCCAGACGAGAACGTTAAGGTGCGTCCGTCAGAAAAGTGATTGACCGTGTGACGCTCAAGTTTCGTGAATGTAAAGTATTCATCAGGATCCGCACCAGATTCAAGAATGACAGATTGAAAAACTTCCGGCATCGTGATCGTGTTCGGACCAAAGTCGAAGCGATGTCCTTCTGTGATGATCGGCATCATTTTGCCACCGATATGTGTATTGCGCTCGATGACCGTGACACGAAATCCTTTTGCAGCTAATGAGATGGCAGCGCTTAGTCCTCCAAGACCAGCTCCGATGACAGCTATATGTTTCATGATACTGATTCCTCCTTATGAATAGGTCCTACCCTTCCATGTGATTTCCCGTTTCCTAAAGCTTCGAATCATCGCACTTGCTAGCAAGATGACATAAAAGAATACAGCTAGTGGATGGAGCCACCAAACATGTCGGATTCGTGCCGCACGATCAATCCGGAATCGTGCTAAGTAAAGAAGAATCAGTGCACCACCCATCTGCCAGG
The DNA here is from genome assembly GCF_001750115.1 of Exiguobacterium sp. U13-1. Classification (NCBI taxonomy): domain Bacteria; kingdom Bacillati; phylum Bacillota; class Bacilli; order Caryophanales; genus Exiguobacterium; species Exiguobacterium sp. U13-1. Next base: position 1,244,917 of record NZ_CP015731.1, read on the forward strand.
ATGGGTGAAGGATGAGATAAGGTAGGACACTTGCTTGAACCAAGTAAAAGAGTAGAAAGTATGATCCGACAACATAAGAATCGTTCATCCCACGAAAGACATTCTTTAGAAAACCTTGCCAGACCTCTTCATTCGTGGCGTACATATCACAAGAGACTGCTGGAGCGACTTCGACGAGCGTCGTCGTCCATCCGTATTTTTTAAATGTGCGACAAAGTTCTAAATCGTCAACGAGAGCCGATTGAATACTTTCATGTCCACCGACTTGATCATACGCACGTCGTTCGACGAGAACGACCATTCCGTTGGCTGCAGCAAACGCTGGATGCTTCACCTTGCGAAAAGGAATCGGAAGATGTTGTGCAATAAGAACATGTTGCATTGGAATCAAACACTTTCCAAGAAACGTCGGTACAGGAAAGGACGGGAAACCGGAAAGGAAAACGGCTCGTTCTGTTCGTAACGTTCCGTATAAGCGACAAATTGCATCAGGTGTCAGTGTCACATCAGCGTCGAGAAATAACAAGTAGTCCTCTGTCGTTCGTTTCGCGAGTTGATGACACGCATGGACCTTTCCTGCCCAGCCTGTTGGTAAGGGAAGACCATCAATCACTGTAAAACGGTCGTCTTGACCAATCCGATCGAGCAATAACTCGCGCGTCCGATCGGTCGAGCGGTCTTCATATAAGTAAACGTGCATCCCAGGTGTCAGAGCATGTTCTAGTGCGTCTAATAATTTTCGTACATTACGCTCCTCATTACGTAAAGGGATGCAGATTGCTAGACTATCTGGTTGAACGGGATCCGTTAATCGTGGTAAAAAAGCTAAATTGATCCATGTATAGAGACAGACAGCTAGAGCGAAGAAGAGAAAGAACCAACTCATGACCGAAATGCCCGTAACCAGCGCTCCGTTCGCGCAGGAAGTGGTTCCCTTCGTGTAGAGATACAACGATATAAATCAATACGTTCCGCAATTGCATCTGCTCGAATGTCGTCGTATAAGGCGGTTAGTTCTGCCGTCAGTCGTTTTGCCTGGGCACTTGAACGTTCCTCAGGTAATGGATGAAAGCGACGCGTCCGGATATAGATGTCCGGTTGCTGTTCATGGCCATATGAATAATAAAAGGCGACGAGAGACACGTGATCCGTATGACGCGTCAAATGTGTGGCACCACTTGCTAAGCGAAGCGGACGGTCCTCTTGATGACGTTCCTCGCCTTGAGGAAACATCCAGACGCTGCTGCCATTTTGAAGTCGTTCTTTGGCATAATGAAGACTTGTCTTGATATCCGCGAATGATGTCCGATCAACAGAGAAAGCTCCAAGACGAGAGAAGAACGGGAAGCGAGCAAGCCCTGCTTGGTCAATCATGACGTAAGGATCGTGATGGAAACAGGTCTGATCCAAATGAAAAAGAATCATACCATCCCACCAAGAACTGTGCGTAGCAAGCATGAGACCAGGGACAGGTAGATCGTCTGCTCGATATAAGACACGGTGGAAATGACGTCGGATCAAAGCATGATCAACATACGTATGAAATACGGATTCAGCTAATTTGCTTTTGTTTGCTTCTTTCAACGATAACCCCTCGTTTCACAATGAAATAGACGATGAATGCACTTAAGCTGACCAAAGTGACGCCATAGAGACCAGCAACTCCTGCTGTTACACCGAATAAAGTGTGCAACATCAAAAAGAGATACTGATTGTTTTGTTCGAGTGCGGCATCCGTCGCTTTGACTTGATAGCGATTGATGAAAAAGGAAAAGACGAGCGCCGTTCCATACCAGCCGAAGAAGTTCTGTGTCGGAATATCGTAATACCAGCCACCGTCTTGCCAAAGCCAATACGATTTCACGTTAGCAGCAACAGGATCAATCGCTAAATCGAGCCAGACGGCAAACAATGGAACGAGGATCAATGTACTATAGCGAAACGAAAACAAACGGGAGAAAGCGAGACTCGCCCCCATGACCGACAGCCATGCAGCCCCGATCGTAATCGGCACACCTAATAATTGAACACCGAAATCCGACTCATAACGATATGTTCCAAACGGCCAACCGGTATGGACCCCAATCGACTCGATGATGATCGAACCAAAGAAGATGAAGGGGATGACAAGACGACCCTTCGGTAAGATATGCCAAAAATAGAGTGCTGCGTATAAGCCGGAAGCGAATAAAAAGACGGCATTGGCCCACTCGAGCCAAGGGGGGAGTAACGAAAAACCAACTAAGATCAAGCCGATGGTGAACCAAATTGAAAAGAAAATCCAAAGACGTTTATGAAACTGCTCCATGCGTGACATTCCTCCATTTCCAAAATAGCTTCTGTCATAAGTATACCCATATATCTTGAAAACGAGCGAGGGAGAAGCGGTCCTATAAAAAAAGTGGTCCGGCTTCTCGCAAGAGAAACCGGACCACTTCCTACCATCATCCGTTTGAATGTTGCTTTTGCTTCTTCTTTTTGATGAACGAGAAAAGGAGAAACGCGATATACAACGGAACAGCAACGAACCAAAACGTCGACCATTCATTGCTACGAGCAATCATGACATACGTCACGTATAGCAATGTAAAGGTGATGACGAACGTATGGCGCGGAACGGGAATGTCTTTAAAACTTGGAATCTTGACACGACTGACCATCAAGAAGGCAAGACCTGTGAAGACAAGTGGAACCATCAAGTCGTTCATTCGTCCACTAAACAACGTAACAACGGCCAAAATACCACCTGCCGCCGTAATCGGTACACCTGAAAAATAAGCAGATGCCACATTCGTTGCCGATAAATTAAACCGGGCAAGACGGAATGCGCCGAACAACGGGAACAGAGCAGAAATTAGTAAACCAACTTCTCCGAATTCATAGAAATACGTATAGTAGGCCATCATTGCAGGTGCGACACCGAATGTCACGATATCTGCTAATGAGTCCAGTTCTTTTCCGAAGTCGCCTGCTACACCAAGCATCCGAGCAAGACGTCCGTCCAGACTATCAAGCATCATCGCGATGACGATTAGTAAGGTGGCATTTTGAAAATCACCTTTTGCCGCCATGACGATGGCTAAAAAACCACAATACAGATTTCCGAACGTAAATAGGTTGGGTATTGAATTACGAACACGATCTTTCCACAAAATGATTCCTCCTGCCACTTAATCGATACTACTCATCATACCATAATTAGGAGATGGAATTCAGCCGTTCGTAAAGAGAATCCCCTGAGTGAAAGATAAAAAATCATGAGGATTCAACCGAACTTGATGTCCACGTTTTCCGGCGGATACGATGATGAATGGTTCATGGATAGCACGATCCGATAAAAGAACCGGAAAGTTCTTCTTAGCACCGATGGCAGAGACACCACCTCGAATATAGCCAGTCAGGTCTTCTAACTCCTTCATCGGAACAAGCGCGACTTTTTTCGAATGCAATGCTTTAGCTGCTGCCTTAAGAGAGAGTTCTTCTTCCCCCGAAATGACGACAAAGACATATTTATTTTCGACCATTTTCAAAACAAGGGTTTTAAAAATGGTCGAAAGGGGGTAATTAATCTTTCTACCGACGGCTTCAGCAGATAAATCATCAAGATCAACAGGATAAGTGAGGGATTCGAAGTCAATCTTAGACTGCTTCAGAAGCCTCTCGACGTTCGTTTTGCTCATGTGTTTCTCCTTTGACGAGTGAGTATTGGACCCATTTCCGTCCGTGCCAACGTTTCATGGCGAAAATGCCACGGAACCATTCGTCAGCAGAGAAGGCAATCCAGATTCCAAGTAAACCAAGACCGAAACCAAGACCAAGTGTATAACTGAGGACGACCGCAATTCCCCACATCGATAGAATACCGATGGCGACAGGGAAACGGACATCTCCTGCCGATTTAAGAGTTCCCATGAGTACGATGTTCATCGCGCGACCTGGTTCAAGAATGACGCTTGCCCAGAGTAGTGGGATACCGATTGCAATGATTTCAGGACTCGATGTGAACACTGATAGAATCGATGAACCGAATGAAGCGAGAGCGACAGCTGAGATGAAGCTTGCGAAGACGGCAATTTTCAATGTTTTCACAGCACGTCCATATGCTTGTTCAAATTGTTGAGCGCCAACTTGGCGTGCGACGAGAAGTTGCGTCCCTTGCGCGATCGCAAGTGTAAATAGGAAACAAAGCATTGTGATGTTCGATACATACACACGAGCGGACAATGCTGCTTCACCAATCGTTGCGATGAATCCTGTGATGATGAGTTGTGAAAATTGATATGAGATTCCTTCACCGGCAGATGGGATTCCGATGTTCATGATCCGTTTCACATCTTCCCGGTCGAAATGAATCAAGTCTTTTACTTTAAAACGTAATGAGAGTTTCCGGTAAACGACGAAGAATAAGACAAGGACAGCGATTGTCCGAGCGATGACGATCGACCAGGCGACACCGGCAACACCGAGAACGGGAATGCCGAAGAGTCCAAGAACAGCGATGACGTTACCAAAAGCACTAACGAAATTCATGAGTAGCGTGACATACATAGCATTTTTCGTGAATCCATGACTCCGGAGAATCGCACCGAGTGTCAGAGAGATGGCTTCTAAGAAAAGGAATAGACCAACGATCTTAATGAACGTTTCGCCATAGACGAGCGTCTCTCCTTCTAATGAGAAAAATCCAAGGAGTTGTCTTCCGAACAATACGACGGTCAGAGAAACGATGAGACCGGTATACAAGTTAATCGCAAAAGCAGAACGAGCAGTTTGACGAGCGTTTTGTGTTTTTCTTGCACCGAGGTACTGACCAATGATGATCGTTGCACCGACCGAGGTAATGTTAAAGAGAATAATGAAGATGTTCAAAATTTGATTGGATACACCGACTGCCGCAGCAGCGCTATCTGAGTAATAACTTAAAATCAACGTTGCAATGATCCCAAGGCTCATATGCAATGCAATCTCGATGAATAATGGCCACGTGATGTGGAATAAGCTTGGTTGCTTGACTGTTTTCATAAAATAAATCCCCTTTGTTTCATAAAACGAATAGTGTTTCTTTATCTTTTTGAAACTATACGCCTTCGATTTTCATAATGAAAGAGGGTTTTTTGTGTTTCATTAAAAAAAAAGAGATTTAAAAGGATTTTCATAAAATATCACGAATACATCATAATGAACAATCATTCATTTTTAAAAGGTAGGGGAATCCGATGAAACGAGAAATGAATTATGCCGTCAAGGATCAGGTTGCGACGTTAACCCTTGCTCGACCGAAACAACTGAATGCATTAACTTCGAATTTATTGGAGGAGTTAGCAGACGCTCTAGAAGAAGCGAATCAGGATGAGGAAGTACGTGTCATCGTCTTGACAGGCGAGGGACGTGGGTTTTGTGCAGGTCAAGACTTGAAAACTGTCTCACCTGAGCTCGATCATGGTGAATATTTACAACAGTATTATCATCCTGTCGTTCGTGCACTCGCTAAATCGAAGAAACCGACGATTGCTGCCATCAATGGTGTAGCGGCAGGGGCTGGGTTATCACTCACGCTCGCTTGTGATTTTCGACTAGTCGACAAGGAAGCGAAATTATCGCTTGGGTTCATTAATATCGGACTTGTCCCAGATGCGGGTGCTCCGTATTTCTTGCCTCGGCTAATTGGTGCAGCAAAAGCAACAGAGCTTGCGTTACTCGGTGACACGATTTCAGCAGACGAAGCTGTTTCGCTCAACCTTGCGACACGAAGCATCGAATCAGAGCAATTTGTAGAAGAGGTCACAGCGTTTGCTCGTCAACTGGCGGATCGTCCGACGAAAGTAATCGGATATATCAAGCAGCTACAGGCAGCGAGTTATGAAAATAACTTGGAGGAAATGCTTGCTCAAGAAATCATCTACCAGTCACGCGCTGGGAAAACGGAAGACCATCTTCATGCTGTTGAATCCTTCATCGAAAAAAAACGCCCTGTTTTTGTCGGACGATGAATCGAAGACATATATAGAAGAAAGACGTCGGAATCGCACGATGCGCCGACGTCTTTTTCACTTCAATTTCTTTTTGATTTTTCGTGCGGTCGCATGTGTACGATCCGTTAAGGCAGTAGAGATACGGAACAATAGGATTCCAAGAAAAGCGGAAACAAAAATATAAATTCCGGTCAACGTCACGAATGCGCCACTAGCGAGCGTGATGAATAGAATCGAAAATTCACCGCGTGGTCCAAGACAAAAGCCTGATTCGATCGCATGATAATTGGATAGACCGAACGATTTTCCACCGAGATAACCGACTAAGAATTTCGAGACGACTCCCCAAATGACAAGAGCGAAGAAAAATAGATCAATGGGTAACCCCTCAGTCAACTCGAACGACATTCCGAACGTGATAAAGAACAAGGGTAATAATAAGTCTTGGAACGGAGTGACTAGCCGTTTAAGATAACGCGTCTCATCCAGTTCGGTTAACAGAATACCGATGATGAAGGCACCGAGTACTTCGGATAGACCAAATAAGATTCCAATTCCAGAAAACAATAAGATTAAGCCGATGATCCCGATTCCAGCATCCGGGTGTCGATAGAGGGAATCGACTAACCGTCCACGTCTTCGAATAAACAACGTCATGATCATCAGAGCAATGAAGAAGAAGGCGAACCCGAGAAAGATGATGCTGATTTTGGCAACCGAGAACGTCTCAGTCCCTAAAACGAACGGAGCCGTCGTCAGTAAGATTGGTGCCATCAAATCTTCGAAGACGAGTAAGGACAGCACGAAGCGATTCACGTCTTGGTGTTTATCTGGTTCACGGTCGAGTAGCCGAGCAGAAATCGAAGAACTCGTCGCATACAAGACACAGCCGATCAAAAACGATTCGGCGACTGAAAAGCCAAACGATAGGGTCAACAGGATTGTTCCACCGAACGAAAGTAGAATATCGATGACTCCTGCTTTCCAAATGGAACGGAGCTGAATCAGCAAGTCCGCCACTGAAAATTTTAGACCGAGTAAAAAGAATAAGACGATGATGCCCGCTTCTCCTCCGAGTTTCAGCTCTTCGGGAGGGTCGTAATAGAAGCCAAGGACGATTCCGATCAAGATGAAGGCCAGAATACTTGGGACGTGGAATCGTTCACTCAAGTAACTGATCGTAAACAAGCCGATGAGGATGAGACCGGCGTAAAAGAAAATTTCCATGGAGGATATCCTCCTTTCTGTACCCTATACCCTAATTCGCAAGCATTCATTAACTCGTTTCTATCCTGGAGAACGGATACAGAAGAAAAAAGCCTGGACACAAAACTTCTTTATAGAAGGTAAGTGTCCAGGCTTTTAGATGGTTATAAGACTTGAACGATCGTTCCCGAATACGCAGGGAGAGAGACATCAAGCGTCTGCTGGTGCGTGTTCGTCAATAAATCAAGCCCCCGACCAGCTTGTGGAGCGGTCAACGAAACAGAAACATCTGAGTTGTTGAAATAGATATAATACAATCCTTCCGGACTCATGCGACGCATGATGATCGTATTTGTCTCATCATTCGCGTGAACGAAAGAGATATGTCCTTTGTTCGCAAGTGTCTTATGTTGTTTTCGAAGCTGCAACAAGTGTCGCGTATAGGCGAATAACTCCTGATCCTGCTCCTCTGGATCCCACGGCATACATTTCCGGCAGCCTGGATCTTGATCCCCATCAAGACCGATTTCATCTCCATAATAAATGACAGGACTGCCCGAGAACGTCAGCATCGAAAGTAACAAGAGACGTAACTTACTCTTATTATTCCCTGCACGCGTCAATGCACGCGGTGTATCGTGAGAACCGATCAAATTAAAGGTTACTTCATTGACATTCATCGTGTTTGAGAACAATACATGCGACATATCGTTCGCATACGAAGTTGCTTTAGTCTTATCTAAGGCAAAGAAGTTCAAGGCGGCATTCGTAAATGGATAGTTCATGACGGCGTCAAACTGGTCACCGAGCAACCATTCCTGTGAGTCATGCCAAATTTCACCAAGGATATACGTGTCAGGGTTGACCTCCTTGACGACTTGACGGAAATCACGCCAAAATGCGTGATCGACTTCGTTGGCGACGTCGAGTCGCCAGCCATCGATTCCGAATTCTTCGACCCAGTAACGAGCGACGTGGAGCAAGTAAGACTTTACTTCATCATTCTCGGTATTGAATTTCGGCATCTCAGGTACGAAAGCAAACGTATCGTAGTTCGGCAATGGTTCTGTCACGAGCGGGAAATCACGCAGGTGGAACCACTCTTTATAGGTGGAGTGACTACCATGTTCACGGATGTCAGCGAATGCTTTATGGTGGAAGCCGGCATGATTGAAAACGGCATCTAACATGATGCGAATCCCGTGTGCGTGTAACAGATCGACCATTTCCTTGAATTTCTCTTTCGTACCGAATTGTGGATCAATTTCTAAGTAATCGATTGTGTCATATTTATGATTCGATTTCGCCAAGAAGATCGGGCAGAAGTAAATACCAGTGATACCAAGTTCAACGAGATAATCGATGTGGTCGATGACTCCTTGGAAATCTCCACCGAAAAGATTCGTCGTTGTCGGTGCTGTACTATTCCATGGAAGTGTACCAGCTGGATCATTCGTCGCATCGCCGTTTGCAAAGCGATCTGGGAAGATTTGATACCAAACTGTATCCTGGACCCAATCTGGTGCAGTGAATACGTCGACTGCATTAAGGAAAGGAACACAGAAATAGTAGCCTGTATCATCGAGCGGTTTTTCATCGAACCAGCCACGTTCCGTGAATACATGACTTGTTGCACCGTCATGGAGACGGAAACCATATCGTAGACGACGGAAGGGAGGAACAACATCGATGAACCAGTAATCGTATAACTCATCTGATCCACTTCGCTTCATCGGTGTTTCAAATGTATTCCAGTAGTTTGATTTTGAGGGATCGAAGTTCCAATCGGCAGCATCTGGGTTTTCAGTATGCCAATCGTATGGGTCGCCCCAAATCAGATCGACGCGATCAACGTCATTTTTTTTCGTTTGTAAACGGATGTGGATTGTTCGCTCATCGTACTTATAGACGAATGGAGACATCGCACGGTGGAACACAGCTTCTTTGAACATGGCAGTCACTCCTTAACGCAATCGCTTGCATCGTATTGATTATGTCTTCGACCTAAGAATAGTAAAGCGCTTTCTTAAAGTCAATTGCAATCCCGTGAAATCAAGGATTCCTGATAAAAGTCGAGAGTCTAATGCAATCGTTTGCATCATATTGTGCAAAATATAAAAATGAAAACGTTTTCTTTTTTACTGCTTCTCTGAACTGGTATTTGATTCAAATAATGAAAATAGAAATAAAAAGTTTTTGAAATGTAAGAAAATAATTGAATAAAAGGACTTGTCAAAAGGATTTTAGATTGTATAATAAAAATGTAAAGGTGATGCAAACGTTTTCATAAAACACTTACAACCACTCGGTTGTTATCATGAGAAAATGGTTGTGCCTTTATGCAAACGTTGTGCATTAAAACTTATCATTCATAAGTTAACTTGGGGAGGAAATTTCAATCATGGAAATGAAAAAATTCGTAGCAGGTCTTTCTGTATCTGTCATGGCAATCGGTGCTCTTGCAGCATGTGGCGGTGGATCGGATTCTGAATCATCATCTTCAGATTCAGGCAGTAAAAAACCAAGCAAGATCGTCATCTGGGAAGACACTGAAAAAGCTGAAACAACTAAAGCTGCAGCTAAAGCGTTCGAAGAAAAAGAAGGCGTCAAAGTTGAAGTTAAAGAAGTCAAGATGACGGATCAACAGAAGAAAGTAGCACTTGACGGACCAGCAGGTAAAGGACCGGACATCATGCTTCTTCCACACGACCAAATCGGTACAGTCGTTGACCAAGGTTTGATCGCGGAACTCAAGGATGGCGAAAAAGCACTTGAGCCATTCATCGATACAGCGAAATCGGCAGTAACGTTTGATGGTAAAGTCTACGGATATCCGAAAGCAGTTGAAACACCAATCCTCCTTTTCAATAAAGATGAATTAAAAGAAGCACCAGCTTCAATGGATGATCTATACAAGATCTCAACAGAGCAAAAGAAAGACGGGAAATACGGATTCCTCGCGCTTTGGGATAACTTCTACTTCGCACACGGTCCAATCGGTGGATACGGTGGTTATGTCTTCAAAGACAACGGCGGCAAATTGGATCCAGCAGATATCGGCTTGAACAACGAAGGTGCTGTCGAAGGTATGGATTACATCGGCAAGTGGTACAAAGAAGGTCTCTTCCCGAAAGGTCTCATCGGTGGTGGCGGTGGTCAAGCACTTGATCAACTCTTCGGTGATAAAAAAGCTGTTGCTGTCATGAACGGTCCATGGGCAGTTGCGAGCTATAAAGAAAAAGGCATCAATCTTGGAGCTTCAGCACTTCCGAAACTTCCAAACGGTGAGCCAATCAAAACATTCGTTGGTGTAAAAACATACGCGATTTCAGCATACTCGGAAAATGCAGAGTGGGCTGAGAAGTTCTTGGCATCACTCACAGGTGAAGAAAACGCTAAAGCAATGTTCGAAAAATACAATGAGATCCCACCAGTCACTGCTCTTCAAGAAGATGCAGCAATCAAGGATAACGAAGTCGCAGCAGCAGTCTTCGCACAATCACAAAACGGTGTGCCAATGCCAAACATCGCTGAGATGGGTCAAGTTTGGGAACCAATGGCAGCAGCACTTCAGCTTGTTGCAACAAACAAACAAGATGCACAAAAATCAGCTGATGATGCTGTCAAACAAATTAAGCAACAAATCGAAGCAAACAATCAATAAGCGTAAATGGAACGCGTGAATCCATGAAAAAGAGATAAAGAGAGGGGGATCTTGGATTCCCCCTCATCTTTATGGTTGGAAGAGAAGCCTGAGGTCAGACATGACCTTTGGAAAGGAGAACGGACGATGGCTGCGATTGCAACACCACACCCGACGAATCCAACGCCTGAAAAAAAGACGAACCACCGCACGATTGCGGCGCTGATGTCGATCATTCCAGGAGTAGGACAACTATATAATAAACAATTCCTTAAAGGCGCGACATTTTTTGTCGTCGTACTATCATATTTTCTCGTCAACTTTGAACTGTTCTTTAAAGGAGCAGGAAATGGTCCTGGCGATCGCGGAGCGATCTGGGGCTTGATTACACTCGGTGAGGTACCAGGCGTAAGAGGGGATCACTCGATCTTTCTGATGGTCGAGGGCATCATTGCCTTGATTTTACTTGTCTTTGGTATCGCCATTTACGTCTGGAACTTTATCGATGCGTATCGAATCGGTAAGTTACGTGACATGAACCTTGAAGTGCCATCTTTGAAGATGCAACTACGGAACTTCCGCGATAACGGGTTCCCGTACGCGATGTTGATTCCTTCATTAGTACTTCTGGTGTTCACGGTCGTCTTACCGTTGATCTTTACTTTCTTGATTGCCTTTACGAACTACAAATTCAACAACTCGCCTCCAGCGAAGTTAGTTGACTGGATCGGTATCCAAAACTTCTTGAATATCTTCACGGTCGATATTTTCCGTGATACATTCGTCAGCGTTCTCGGCTGGACGCTTGTCTGGACCGTCGCTTCGACGACGGGTGTCATCGCGATCGGTATCGGACTTGCAGTCTTGCTGAACCAAAAAGGACTCAAAGGAAAACGATTCTTCCGTTCCATCTTGATCCTGTCATGGGCAGTACCAGCCTTCATTACGATCTTGATCTTCCGCTCGATGTTCAATGAGACATTCGGTGTTTTCAATACGACGTTATTACCAGCGATTGGTCTTACTGACGGTGTCGACTGGATGACAGATCCGACGTATACGAAGCTTGCCTTGATCGGGATCCAGTGGTGGTTAGGTTTCCCATACATCATGACACTGACGACGGGGATCTTGCAGTCGATACCAGAAGATCTTTATGAGGCAGCGACAATTGATGGAGCGACAGCAGGTGAGAAATTCCGCTTGATTACGTTGCCGATGATTCTTTTCGCAACAGCACCAATTTTAATCACGCAGTATACGTTTAACTTTAATAACTTCAACATCATTTATCTCTTCAACAACGGTGGACCGGCAGTACCGGGTCAATCGGCTGGTGGAACGGATATCTTGATTTCGTGGATTTACAAATTATCACTAGGCGCGAACCCACAGTATGGATTTGCAGCAGCGATCACGCTTGTGTTGTCGTTCTTCATCATGACGATTGCCGTCATTCAGTTCAAGCGTTCAAAATCATTCAAAGATGAGGATATGATCTAATATGAGAAAACAAAACCGAATCAATATGGCGTTGTCATATCTCATTTTGACGATCGCCTCCATCATTATCGTCTATCCACTCCTTTGGGTCGTTGGTACTTCACTCAACCCAGGGAAAAGCATTACATCGGATATCTTCCCAAGTAATCCGACCTTGATCCACTACTTTGATTTGTTTGATCCAGCAAAAACGGATTATGGCATGTGGTATCTAAACACAATCAAGATTGCCGTCATCACGATGGTCGTCTCAGTCGCTCTAATCACGTTAACAGGATACATTTTTTCGCGCTATCGCTTCGTCGGTCGGAAAAATTCACTCATCTTGTTCCTCGTGTTGCAGATGGTACCGCAATTCGTTGCCATTATTGCGATTTATGTCTTGCTTAATATGTTAGAATTGTTTGATACGCATCTGGCGCTCATCCTCCTCTATTCGGGTGGTGCGATTCCAATGAATACGTATCTTGCAAAAGGATATTTCGATACGATTCCAAAAGAACTCGATGAGGCGGCACGAATGGATGGTGCCGGTCACTTACGAATCTTCTGGCAAATCATCTTACCGCTTGCAAAACCGATGGTCGCCGTCATCGCGTTGTTCAACTTCATGGCACCATTCAACGACTTCATTTTAGCATCGCTCGTCCTGCGTTCTCCTGAGAAACAGACACTTGCGGTCGGGTTGTACAACATGGTGTCGGAGCAGTTCGACAATAACTTCACGTTATTTGCGGCAGGTGCCGTATTATCAGCAGTTCCAATCGTTCTTCTCTTCTTCGCATTCCAGCGCTTCTTCGTGTCTGGATTGACGGCTGGTGGAACAAAAGGATAATCATAAGGGGGAAATCAGCGGCATGAGACGAGGCATAATGCTTCTCCTCTTGCCGCTTCTCTTGTCTATCGGGCTTCAACCGATGGCGGGTGAAGCAGCAGGTTGGGAAAAAGAACGAATGTATTTCATCATGGTGGACCGGTTCGAGAATGGCGATCCGAGTAATGACCGAGAGGCGGATCCTGAAAATCCAAAAGCGTTCCAAGGCGGCGATTTAGCAGGCGTTACGAAACGTCTCGATTACATCAAGGAAAAGGGCTTCACTTCGATTTGGTTGACGCCGATCTTTAAGAATCGTCCGAATGGTTATCATGGATACTGGACAGATGATTATTACGAAATTGATCCGCACTTCGGAACAAAGGAAGAGTTTAAACGTCTCGTCAAAGAAGCGCATGACCGGGATATCAAGGTCGTCCTTGATCTTGTCGTCAATCATTTAGGACCAAATCATCCAATGGTGAAAGAAAAACCGGAGTGGTTTCATAAAAATCAACCGATCATGAATTGGAATAACCCGTCGGAAGTCGAGAATAACTGGCTGTTCGATTTACCGGACTTCAATACAGAAAATCCGGAAGTCGTCGATTATTTAATTGATGTCGCGAACTACTGGGTCGATGAAACGGGTATAGACGGATACCGGATCGATACGGTTCGCCATGTACCTGCCACATTTTGGGAAACGTTCATCCCAGCAGTAAAAGAAAAGCATCCAGACTTATTCTTATTGGCTGAAGTATTCGATGGAGATCCGCGAAAAATTGCGTCCTATTCGAAATTAGGTTTTGATTCCGTGACGAACTTCCCGTTTTATTATGGAGTCAAGGATCAGTTTGCTCGCAAAAATGGTTCAGCGGAAGAGCTCGATTCAGTTTATAATCGAGATACTACGTTTAATCCGAATGCCAAGGGACTTGCAACCTTCATTGATAATCATGATATCAAACGCTTCATCACGGAAGCAAAGATTGGTGGAGCAGACGAAGAGGAGCGGCAACTTCGACTAGCATTGTTCGCACTCTATGCTGCACCAGGGATGCCGATCGTCTACCAAGGAACAGAGGTGGCGATGCCAGGTGGTGAGGATCCCGGAAACCGGATGATGATGACATTTGATCAGAACAAGAAGATGCAACAGTACGTAAAAACGTTGAACGAGATGCGTCAGGACTACCCAGCGTTTGCAACAGGGAAGCAACGCTTGATCGCAAAAACCGATCATATGGCAGTCTACTCCCGGGAGACGAAACAACAACAAGTCGTTTACGCGATCAATCTTGGAGAAAAAAAGACGAGCTTACGCGTGTCTGCGAAAGAAATTGGTGATGACCAGCGTCTAAGAGGACTTTTATTCTCAGATTTGGTGCGTCAGGATGGTGACGCCTATGAGATCACGCTTGATGCAAATAGTGCGAACAGCTATGTCATCGAAAAGTCACAAGTCAACTGGTGGTCGATCGTCGCAATTGGTGCGATTGCTCCGATTTTAGCGCTCATACTTCTTCTCGTTCACCGTAAACGCATGCAACGTCAAACAAAATAAAATACTTAACTAGGGGAAATGTGAGGTGAAGGGGATGCAGGTAACAATCAAGGATGTAGCACGGGAAGCGAATGTCGCACCCTCGACGGTATCACGCGTCATTGCGAATAGTTCACGTATCAGCCAAAAGACGAAGGAACGGGTGCGACAGGCGATGGATGAGCTCGGATATTATCCAAACGTTCATGCACGCAGTCTAGCGAATCGAACGACACAAGCGATCGGTCTCGTCATGCCAAGTGCTGCAACAAAAACGCTACAAAACCCATTCTTTTCGGAGGTCATTCGAGGAATTAGTACAAAAGCGCATCAAAATGGCTATTCGTTATATATGACGACAGGTGTCTCGGAAGAAGAGGTATATGAAGGTGTCGTCTCGATGGTTCAGGGCCGTCGCGTCGATGGCGTCGTCGTATTGTATTCTCGTACGGATGACAAAGTCGTTCAATTTCTGCAGGACTCGAAGTTTCCGTTCGTCGTCGTCGGTAAACCATTCAGTGATTCATCACACGTCACGTATGTCGATACGGATAATTACTTAGCGGGTCGCGAAGTAACGAAGTATTTACATCAACTCGGGCATGAGTGTATTGCATTCGTCGGTGGGGCACAGGATTTAGCTGTGACACAAGAACGTGTCGGTGGTTATAAGACAGCTCTCATGGAAGAGGGAATTCCGATTCACGATTCTTATATCGTCAGCGCCCCATTTATGACGACGGGTGGTGCCGAGGCAGTCAAACGACTGATGTCACTTGAACATCCACCGACTGCCGTCGTTGTTAGTGACGATATGATGGCACTTGGTGTCATGAGTACACTGAATGAGATGGGTATCAGTGTGCCGGATCAAATGGCCGTCGTCAGTTTCAATAACTTGTTCATCGCAGAATTCTCAAGCCCACCGTTGACTTCTGTTGAAATCAATATCTTTGGACTTGGTTTTGAAGCGACGAATTGTTTGATTGAACAAATCAATGAAGATGCGACACCTTATGGGAAGCGCGTCATCGTTCCGCATTATCTCGTTGTCCGTCAGTCATGTGGCGGAAAATCTGAAGCATGAAACAGAAGTCTATTTTTAAGCCGATTGGTTTGAAAATAGACTTTTTTTGATTCAAAAGGATGTCGATTTCTAGTAAAAGGAAGCGGTTGCAGAAAAAGAAATTTATTTTCGTGCAAACGATTGCATTGATGCTTTTTATGTGTACAATAAAGAATGTAGAGTATAGATGAAACGCTTACATGATCAGATTGACTGACATGCGTAGCATAAAAAGGAGCGACTTGACGATGAAACGACTTTTTGAGGTCAATGAGTGGAAAATTACAGAGCTTGGTTTTAATCCAGAAGATAATCGACTAGCAGAATCGATGACATCGATCGGAAACGGTCATATGGGAATGCGCGGTACATTTGAAGAAGAATATACTGGTGACACGCATCAAGGCATGTATGTCGCAGGTGTTTATTATCCCGATAAGACACGTGTCGGCTGGTGGAAAAACGGTTATCCGGAGTACTTCGCGAAAGTACTCAATGCTGTCAACATCATGGGTTTGAAAGTATCTGTCAACGGAAAAGCTGTTGATTTGAATACGTGGGAAGTCGTTGACTTCAAACGTGAACTTGATATGCAACATGGTGTATTGACGCGGGCGATGTTGTTGAAGCATGGAGAAGAAGAGATAAAAGTCGAATCCAAGCGCTTCTTCTCGATCGTCGATAAAGAAATCGCTGCCTTGCAATATACGGTGACACCTGTCAATCTCGAAGCAGAAATCGTCATTGAATCGTATCTCGATGCGGATGTTGAAAATGAAGACTCGAACTATGATGAGAAGTTCTGGCTTCCTGTCGAACACGGAATTGAAGAACGGTTCGGTTATGTGACATCAAAAACGAAAAAGCTCGATTGGCATGTGACGGCAGCGATGATCACGGATGTCGAAGGCGCACGATGTGAAGTCGTCGATGGCAATACGCAGTACGTCGCGAATCGTTTTACGAAACAAGCCGCAGTAGGTGAAGGTGTCACAGTCGAAAAATTCGTCGCACTCGTAACGAATCGCGACCATGAAATCGATGCGTTACTGGAGCAAGCGATGAAACGTGTTCACGTCGCATTCGAATCAGGCTTTGAACCATTGCTTGCGACACATGAAGCCGCTTGGTTGCACCACTGGGAAGAAGCGGATGTGAAGATTGAAGGTGATGTCGAGGCACAGCAAGGGATTCGATTCAACATCTTCCATATGTTCCAAACTTACACAGGTGAAGATTCACGCCTGAACATCGGACCAAAAGGATTCACGGGCGAGAAGTATGGTGGTGCGACGTATTGGGATACGGAAGCGTACTGCTTGAACTTCTACCTTGCGACGTCGAAACCGGAAGTTGCTTGGAATTTACTCAAGTATCGCCACAACCAATTGCCGCAAGCGAAAGAAAATGCGGATAAGAATGTCGGCATGAAGGGGGCGCTTTATCCGATGGTAACGATGAACGGAGAAGAGTGCCACAACGAGTGGGAAATCACGCATGAGGAAATTCACCGGAATGGTGCGATCGCACATGCGATTTATAATTACACGAACTACACGGGAGACACGTCGTACCTTGGACAATACGGGTTTGAAGTGTTAGTCGAGATTGCTCGTTACTGGGCAAGTCGCGTCAATTACGTGCCGCATAAGGATGTCTACATGATTCTTGGTGTGACGGGACCAAACGAATATGAGAACAACGTCAACAACAACTGGTATACGAATCTGATTGCGGCATGGTGTCTCGAATATACACAGACCGTTCACCGTCATTTGGCACAAGAAGAGCCAGAACGTCTGCAAGAACTCATGCATCAATTAGCATTGACGGATGAGGAGTTGGCGAAGTGGGCAGATATCGACGCGAAGATGTATTATCCGAAAGATGAAGCAGCACCTGGGATCTTCATGCAACAAGATGGTTTCATGGATAAGGAGCAAATCTTGGTCGCTGAACTCGATCCGAAACATCTCCCGCTGAACCAGAATTGGTCATGGGACCGGATCCTGCGCTCTGTTTTCATTAAACAGGCAGATGTCTTACAAGGTCTCTACTTCTTGACGGATCGCTTCAGTTTAGAAGAGAAAAAAGCAAACTTCGATTTCTATGAACCACGTACGGTCCATGAATCGTCACTATCACCATGTATCTATTCAATCATTGCAGCAGAAGTCGGGTATGAGGAAAAAGCGGTTGAATTGTATCAACGTTCGGCTCGACTTGATCTTGATAACTACAACAACGACACGGAAGACGGATTGCATATCACGTCGATGGTTGGATCTTGGATGTCGATCGTTCATGGGTTTGCTGGATTACGAGTAGCAAATGATACGTTGTCCTTTAAGCCGATGTTGCCAAAAGGATGGACGAGTTATACATTCCGGATGCAATGGCGCGGTCATCATATCCATATCCATGTACAGCCGAATGCTGTCGAAATCGCTCAAACGGAAGGCGAAGCATTCAGCTTGAATGTCCATGGAACGACTGTGGAAGTTCCAGCAAGCGGACAGATTACAGTTCCTGCTTCGATGACAGTATAAGAGAAAAAAAGAACCGATTTTTTAGTCGGTTCTTTTTTGTGTAACAAGAATCAGGACACCTTTGTCACAAATGAAAACGCCATCATGAAAAAGAACATCAATCTTTGGAAATCTTGACTATCCGGCGACATTTGAATGTGCTAAAGTGTTTCAAGATAGTTATGAATGAGAGGAGAACGGCGTGTGACAGCAGTAGTAAAGGAAAGTATGTTAAAAGTGATCGTGGCTTCGATTGGGGGATTCGTCATCGCCGTTGCCATGAACTGGTTTTTGATTCCTAGTGGTGTATATTCGACTGGATTTACAGGACTTGCCCAAATCTTGACGCAAGTCCTTCAAAATACAGCATTTGCGTTTGGTGAAAACGTCTGGTTCTTGGCGTTGAACATACCTCTGATCGTGCTCGCATGGATCATGTTAGGTCGGAGCTTTACAATCATCACCTTGATTTCAGTTTTGGCAACGACGATTTTCATTGGTCTTATTCCTCAATATGCTGTCATACCAGGTGATCAAACACTGAATGCAGTGTTTGGAGGGGTCTTGCTTGCGATCGGTACCGGTATCACGATTAAGTTCGGTGCTTCGACGGGTGGTTTCGATATCGTTGCCCTCATCTTCGCCCGTTTCTCCGATCGCAGTGTTGGCTTGTATCTGTTCGTCTTGAATTTCTTGATCGCCTTATTGGCAGGGGCATTGTTCGGATGGTCGACTGCCTTATACACGATTGTCTTCATTTACGTGACATCGAAGGTCGTCGATGAGATTCATACAAGCAACCAGCGCTTGACGATATTCATCGTCACGAATCATGCGGATGACATCACGACGGCTCTGCATCAGCATATCATTCGAGGAATCACGCAGATTCCTTCGATCGGTACGTATTCACGAGCTGAAAAAGCGACGTTGATGATGGTCATCGAGCGTCACGAATTGCGGGACATTGAACGGATTTGCCGGGAAGCGGACGAGACGGTCTTCATCAACGTCGTCGCAACGGACTCGGTCGTCGGATACTTCCGAAAAGGATAATGAAAAAGGCACTTGCTCTGCAACATGCAGCAAGTGCCTTTTATCTGTTTTCATGCGAGCCCGAGGACGTGTCTCAAGTAATAGGCGATCCCGTCATCTTCATTTCGCTTCGTCGTGCCGTTTGCCAGGTGCTTCAGCGCGGGGATGGCATTTCCCATCGCTACACCATGTCCAGCATACTCGATCATCTCTAAATCGTTTTCCTCATCACCGAAAGCAATGATTTGTTTAGAGTCAATACCAAGGTGATGCGCGATATGGGCAAGACCGACCGCTTTACTTGTACCTTTTCGCATCACTTCGACCATGAATTCAGGCTTCACCCATTGACGATTGAGTACCGTCTCGGCATGAATACCAGATAATTCGGAGCGGATCTCATCGACGTGTTCTCCTTTGGCATGAATCAAAAGAGAGGTTGGTTCATGCATAAGCACCTTTCGTAAATCTCCGGTCGTGACGGATAAGGCATGGTCAGTATAGAATTCGTAGATGCCAACCGGATCATATTGAAAATAGACATGATCCGTGACTTCACAGACGATGTTCTGTGTCTTCGTCTCAGCGACGGACTCTAAAATATGTTGAACGGTTTTTAATGGAATTGGATGATGCTGGACTTCAAAGTGGGTGTCTTGTGGGTGATGGACGAGACCACCGTTAAAGTTAACGATTGGTGTCGTTAAACCGAGCTGTTCGTAATATTTCCTGGCGTGACGAAACGGTCGTCCGGTTGCGATGACGACTTCGTGACCATTCGCACGCGCACGTTGCAGCGCATTGATGTTCGCAGCGCTGATTGTCTTATCATCTTTTAAAAGAGTGCCGTCGAGATCGACAGCGATTAAGTGACGGGTCATGATGGAATCCTCCGCTTTCTTTTCGTTAATTCTACTGTAGCATATGAAGCGATTGTCCTTCTTATGAAACGATTAAGTTTTTCAAGGAAAAGAAAGCGCTTGAAAAAATTAGAGAAAAGCTGTTGCTTGGTTTAAAAAATGGTATACTACAAATCGTAGGATAACTCTATAGTACGTTATGGAAACGGAGGGGAAATCATGCGTTTTCTCGTTACATTCTTTTGGTCATTCTTACTCGTGAACACAGCTGTGTTCATCGTATCGGCAGTTGATGCAGTAACGTATAGCTTCGGATTCGCGACAGCTATGTCTGTCGTCACTTCACTTGTCGTCTTCGCACTCGATGCCGTCAATGAAGATTTAGGTCTTGGTCAAGGGACTAAGGCAGAATAAGGAAAAGCGAGATGTCGTCACATGGGCGATAGGCTCGCTTTTTGTCTTAAGGAGGAATGATCGATGATCGTCATCGAACAGGTTCTGTGGCAACAGATGCCGCAAAATATCTACATAGCAGGAAATCAGATCATCGGAATCGGTTCCTATACCATAGATGAAGCAATGATTACGCATCGGATCGATGGTCGCGGCAAACAGCTAGTTCCTGGATTCATCGATGGACACTTACATCCAATCGGTGGGGGAGGAGAAGGCGGATTTGCGACGAGAACAGCATCGCTGACCGTTCGAGACATATTCGAAGGTGGTGTCACGACGGTCGTTGGATTACTCGGAACGGATGGTTGGACACGAACGGGAATCGATCTACTGGCACATATACGAGGATATGCTGCATCTGGTATCCGCCCCTTTCTATTAAGCGGAAGTTATATGGTTCCACCGGTCTTCCTGACGCAATCGACAGGACATGATATCGTCCTCATCAATGAAGTGATCGGTATCGGGGAAATTGCCATCAACGATCATCGGTCGACACAACCGACAGCCCATGAACTCGCACGATTAGCGTCAGAAGCCCGAATTGCCGGCATGGTCAAAGGCGTGTCGGGAACGATGAACGTCCATATCGGAGACGGGAAACAAGGACTCAATCTATTACATGAAGTGATTGACACGACTGATATCCCCATCGGACAATTCCTTCCGACGCATATCAACCGGAGTGAACGGATTTTTGAAGCGGGACTCGCCTGGGCGAAACAGGGCGGACGAATCGATTTCACGACGTGTACGACGGAAAGCTTCATTGCGGAAGGCGAAATTCCGGCAGGACAGGCTGTCGCCCGTGCTTTAGCAGCGGGAATCCCACCTGAACAGATCACGATGTCGAGCGACGCTGGTGCCAGTCTTCCGGCGTTTGATGATGCAGGTCGCTTAGTGCGGATTGATACAGGAAAGCCTACTTCTCTGATGCAAGCCGTGCGCGATGCAGTGGAGCATGGTGTTGCTTTTGATCAGGCAATCGCGACGATCACGCGACATGTCGCGGATGCATATGGTATACCGGGCGGGCGAATCGCGGTCGGAGAACGAGCGGATCTGTTACTGATTGATGACGCTTTGCAAATCGATACGATTCTTGCGAATGGTCATGCTATAATGATTCAGAAAAAATGGCTAATACCAGAATGACGGAGGGATAGACGTGTCAAAGAAGTCGAAACGAAAAAACACGAAAAAACCGCAATCCAAGGCGAATTGGATTACAGCGGGAGTCATCGCCTTGATCGTATTGGTGGGAGGATTACTTCTTGTCTTCACGGATCGAGAAGATTCTGCATCGAAGAACGGCAATCTAACGGCTACACAAGTCGCAGATAAAGTAAAATCCGGTGATGAATTCTATACGTATTTCTATCAAACGGGTTGTTCCCACTGTGAAAAAGTAAAACCATATCTCGTCCCGCTTGGTGAAAAACAAGATATCCCATTCGAACAGATTGACCTTGCTGTCGAACAGTCGGCTTGGGATACGTTTGGTATCGAGGGTACACCGACTGTCGTTCACTTTAAGGACGGTAAGGAAGTTGGACGTGTCGCAGGTGAGCAAACGGAAGACAGCTATAAAGAGTTCTTCGCTGGAAAAGACGTAGAGGACTCAAAAGAAGAATCATCTGGTGATCTCAATGATTAAAAAATGGTTTTACTCTCGTGTGTTCGAATTAAATGGACACCCGCTTGTTGCCAAACAACTGAAACGTTTTGCGATGAGCCGTATCAGTCGTCCGTTTATCCGTCCGTTCGTTCAGGCATACGATTTAAATATGACAGAAGCGACTCGGAGCCTTGAAGAGTATTCGAGTTTACATGACGTCTTCGTTCGTCATGTCAAACGGGAAATGCGACCGATCGATCAAGCAGAAGGCGCATTCGTCAGTCCGTGTGACGGTGTGCTATCCGTCGTTGACGATTTGACGGCTGATAGCCGCTTTACCGTCAAAGGACAATCGTATACGGTATCCGAGTTACTCGGTTCCCATCATGAAGCACAGCAATATGTCGGTGGACGTGTAATGATCTTTTACTTAAGTCCGCAAAACTACCATCGTGTTCATGTACCGATGGATGGAACGGTCCGGACGAGTTATACGCTCGGTCGCGATTCGGCACCAGTAAATGAGATTGGTCTCACACATGCGCTTCGCCCATTGACTCGGAACTACCGTCGTGTGACACGCATCGTCCAAGGGAAACATGCTCTTGAACATGTCATGGTCGGTGCACTCAACGTCAACTCGATCGTTCGGACGAACGAGTCGAAGGACCTTCGTCGCGGGGATGAGTTCGGATACTTCTCATTCGGTTCGACGGTCGTCCTGATTTGTCCGAAAGATGCATTGACGTTAGACAGTCAAGCAATCGGACCAGTTTTAATGGGGCAACGCCTCGGACAATGGCATTCATGAAAGCGAGACGCCCGTTTTGGGCGTCTCCTTACGTTTAGGAGGAATGAATCATGCCGGCACTGGCATTAGCAGAAATCGGAAGTACACAGGTCCAAACCTATATCGCACTCATCATTTTTTTAGTGACCTATGGCTTCATCATCAGTGAAAAAGTAAGTCGGGCGATCGTCGCCTTGCTTGGAGCGCTCGCGATGGTCATCATCGGCATCGTGGATCTCGAGACTGCATTATTTGAATACATCGAGTGGGGAACGATCGTCTTATTGATTGGCATGATGATTCTCGTCACGATTGCCAACCAATCTGGCTTGTTCGAATACATCGCAATCCGTGCGGCGAAGACGACGAAAGGTGATCCGATCAAGGTGTTGATTCTACTGTCTGCATTGACGGCACTTGGATCTGCCTTTCTTGATAACGTCACGACGGTTCTATTGATCGTTCCAATCACGTTTTCGATTACGAAGATACTTAAGATTGCGCCGTTTCCGTTCTTGCTCGCAGAAGTATTGTTTGCAAACATCGGTGGGACGGCGACCTTGATCGGCGATCCACCGAACATCATGATTGGTGCTGCGAATCCACACTTAACGTTTAACGCCTTTTTAGTGAATCTCGCACCGATTATTCTCGTCATCACGGTTGTAACGATTGGCATTCTGTACTTCATCTTCCGCAAACAACTGCATGTCGAAGCGGAAGATCGACAGAAACTGATGGAAATCGATGAAAAGAGTTATATTGTCAGTCGCAAATTGGTCACACGGAGTAGTATCGTCCTCGTCAGTACGATTGCGTTGTTCGTGTTGCATCCGGTGCTTGATCGAATCGGACTCCATCTCGAAGCACCGGCCATCGCGATCCTTGGAGCGACGGTCCTAATGTTGCTGACGATCGAAAACGATCATCAGCTCGAAGGAATTTTTGCCCGCATCGAATGGACGACGATCTTTTTCTTCGCCGGACTGTTCGTGCTCGTCGGCGGGATTCAGGAGGCGGGTATCATTCGCTACCTTGCGGAAAAGACGATTGATCTGACAGGCGGTGATATCAAGACGACAGCAACTGCTGTGCTTTGGTTGTCCGGTATCGCCAGTGCGACGATCGATAACATCCCGTTCGTCGCGACGATGATTCCACTCATCAACGATGTGGCTGCTGGGATCGGATTGTCACCAGCAGATGCGAAAGTGGACGTGTTATGGTGGTCCCTCGCACTCGGTGCCTGTCTCGGTGGTAACGGAACATTGATTGGTGCGTCGGCGAACGTCATCGTCGCGGGTCTTGCGACACGACAAGGTGAAAAATTCACCTATATGCGCTTTTTGATTTACGGAGCACCGATCACGATCGTAACGTTGATTCTATCCCAACTCTATCTGTGGATTCGGTATTATTAAGAAAACGGAAGGTCCGCCTTCCGTTTTCTTTTGTGCGTCGCTCTTACTACCTGATTGTGCTATAATCGAACGATAAGAGCATAACTGTTTCTTAAACTTAACTATAGAGCTAGACCATTATCTGGAGGTTTTATTCTTGTTCAAACGACTTTATCCGAAACATTTCGTGGCTTCGATCTACGATATCGACCTTGAAATGCTCAAACGAAACGGTGTCAAAGCTATTTTGACCGATCTTGATAATACACTCGTCGCATGGAATATCGCAGATGCTCCAGACGAATTGGTTGCTTGGCTGGATATGGTGAATAATCAATATGGTTTCGACGTCATCATCGTATCGAACAACAATGGAGATCGCGTCAAGAAGTTCGCGGATCCGCTCGGATTGCACTACATTGCGCCTGCTCGAAAACCGCTTCCTATCGGGTTTAAACGGGCATTGACGGAATTCGGTTATCACGCGAAGGAAGTTGTCTTTTTAGGAGATCAACTCTTTACGGATGTACTCGGTGCAAACTCCGTTGGAATCGAAGTCATCCATGTTCAACCCGTCGTTAAGACGGACGGTGTCGTCACGAAATTCAATCGCCTGATGGAACGTGTCATTTTCCGCCGGATGAAACGCAAAGGAATCTATAAATTGACACAACGCGTCAAAGAAGATCCTTCTGTGCTGGAACATCCGATCGAAACACTTCGTCAGGATAAGCAACAATAACCCTGTCAGATCGGTAGATGAAAGGGAAGGCAGCAGTCGCAACATGTACGGCGAGAGGTCGGAAGTTACGCTCTTGGAGTAGCGAGCAGGGCGCTACGGTGAAAAGAGAAGGGATATCGTTCCCGCATGCGGCTCAACATAATATGATCGAAGAAATCCACTGCGCTGGTTGTGGTGTCGCCATTCAAACGGAAGACACAAAAGCACCAGGATACGCACCTAAATCTGCACTTGATCGTGAAATGGTCATTTGCCAACGTTGCTTTAAATTAAAGCACTACAATCAAATTCAAGATGTATCGTTATCGGACGATGATTTCGTTAAAATCTTAGACGGAATCGGTCAAAAAGATGCACTTGTCGTTAAAATCGTTGATATCTTCGATTTTAATGGAAGCTGGTTACCGGGATTACATCGGTTCGTCGGTAAAAACGACGTCTTACTCGTTGGGAACAAAGCCGATTTATTACCGAAGTCACTAAACCCGAATCGTCTCATGAACTGGATGCGTCAAGCATCGAAAGAACTCGGATTACGTCCAGTCGACGTTCATCTGATCAGTGCGAAAAAAGGGCACGGAGTTGATGAACTTGCTGAAAAAATCGATTATTATCGAAAAGGCCGCGACGTCTATGTCGTTGGTTGTACGAACGTCGGGAAATCGACGCTGATCAACCAAGTCATCAAACGCTTCGGTGAAGAAGATGAGGCCGTCATTACGGTCAGTCACTTCCCAGGTACGACACTTGATTTGATCGATATTCCACTCGATGATAACTGTAACCTGTATGATACACCAGGGATCATCAATCACCACCAAATGGCTCACTATGTGGATGCAAAAGACTTGAAGCTGATCACACCGAAAAAAGAGATCAAGCCACAAGTCTTCCAAATCCATCCGCAACAGACGCTTTTCTTTGGAGGTCTTGCGCGATTGGACTATATGGAAGGGAACAAGCGTTCATTCGTCATCTACATGTCGAACGAATTGAAAGTTCACCGGACGAAGCTTGAAAAGGCAGACGATCTATATGCGAACCACAACGGTGAGCTGTTGTCTCCGCCAAACGAAAAGACGCGTGAGATGCTACCGCCGCTTGTCCGTCATGAATTCAGCCTCCGCGACAACATGAAGACGGATATCGTCTTCAGTGGACTCGGGTGGGTTGCGGTTCACGGAAAAGGTGGACGTGTCGCTGCTTACGCCCCGAAAGGTGTCGCTGTATCCTTACGTGAGGCGCTCGTCTGATGCGCTTTGCCGTCATCGGTCATCCGATTGCCCATTCACTTTCACCTGAGCTGCATACAGCTTGGCTGGAAGCGGCTGGGCTTTTCGGCTGTTATGACCTCATCGATGTAACGGAGCAGCAATTGCCGCAAATCATTACGAAATTACGCATACATCAGCTAGACGGAATCAATGTGACGATTCCGCATAAAACAGCAATCATTCCGTATCTGGATCGGCTAGAGCCGGCAGCTCAAAAAGCAGGCGCCGTGAACACAGTGTACCGGCAGGATGGGCAGTTGATTGGTGCGAATACAGATGGAATCGGATTCGTCCGCGCGTTGACAGAACGTCGTCCTTCATTTCAAAAAACGCTCGTTCTTGGTGCGGGCGGTGCGGCGCGAGGTATTATTGCTGCGTTACCCGGAGATGTGACAATCACGAATCGTACAGAAGAACGTTCTAAGGCAGTTGCCGATGAATTTGGAGCAAACGTTCTACCGTGGCAAGAAACATTTGATTTAACGAGTTACGACGTCATCATCAATACGACTTCTGTCGGGATGGCTCCACATATCGAGGCACGTCCAATCGAATTGACAGAGACGCACGCCTTGATTTGTGATATTATTTATCGACCGACGCCGACCCGTCTATTGCGTGAAGCGACTGAAAAAGGTCTCGACACACTTGACGGCGTCCCGATGTTCGTCTTACAAGCGGCTGAAGCATTTGAACGCTTCACCGGACAAGCACCTGACCTCGCACTTGGCGAGCAGGTGATACGAAAGCAATTGGAGGAATTTTAATCATGTTAACAGGTAAACAAAAACGTTTTTTACGCGCGACAGCTCACGATTTAAACCCGATTTTCCAAGTCGGTAAAAATGGAGTCGGCGAAGCGATGTGTGCTGATTTGATGGATGCGCTCGAAAAACGGGAACTCTTAAAAGTACAAGTATTACAAAACTGTGCGGACGCACCGAAGGATGTTGCACAAGAACTCGTCGCAGGAACGAATGCTGAACTCGTTCAAGTCATCGGAAAAGTCATCGTTCTTTATAAAGAATCAAAAGAGAACAAGACGCTCGAATTACCACGATGAAAATCGGACTGATGGGCGGAACGTTCGATCCTCCGCATATCGGTCATCTCCTGATTGCCGAACAAGCGCAGGAACAACTCGAACTCGATGCGGTCTGGTTTTTACCGGCGAATGTGCCACCGCATAAACAACGTACTGTCACAGACGCAACCAAACGTCTACGTCTTGTTGAAGAAGCGATTGCATTGAATCCTTCCTTCTCCGTCTCAGCGATCGAGTTTGAGCGCGAAGAACCTTCCTATACGTATGATACGATTCGTACACTCAAGCACCGGTACCCAGAGCATGAGTTTCTGTTTCTCATTGGAGCGGATTCACTCGTTAGTCTCGATACGTGGTATCAAGCCGAACAGTTATACGAGGAAGTCGTCTTTGGTGCCGTCGCTCGACCGGGCAGTCGGTATCTGATTCCGCGTGGCGCCCGTGTGAAAGCAGTCGATATGCCATTGCTAGAAATTTCTTCGACGGATATCCGGCAACGGGTCGCGCGCGGACAGAGCATTCGCTACCTTGTACCGGAAGCCGTTCGACAACGGATTGAGGAGTGGGATCTATATGCGCCTTGAAGAAGCACGTCAAATCATTGAGAACACGTTGCCTGAACGACGCTATGTGCATACATTAGGTGTCGTCGAGACAGCGCGACACTTGGCTCTCAAGTATGGAGTCAACGAAGAAGAGGCAGCGCTCGCTGCCATGCTCCATGATTATGCGAAATACCGCGATACGAATGAGATGCGTTCGATTGCCGTTGAGTTGAATCAACGTGTTTTACTCGATTATGATGACGAACTGCTTCATGCGCCAGTGGGTGCGGAGCTTGTCCGTCGAGAACTTGGTCTTGATTCAGACGTGATTTATCAGGCCATCGCAAATCACACGACGGGGGCACCCGGTATGCCGTTGCTTGATCAAATCATCTTCGTCGCGGATGCGATTGAACCGAATCGCAGTTATCCAGGTGTCGAAGCGCTTCGTGAAGTAGCGGAGCAGGATTTGACGGACGCCGTCATCGCAACACTCAGTCAAACGATTCATTTTTTATGTAAGAAACAAGCCATCATCTTTCCGCGAACGATTGAGACTTATAATGCCTTCGTCGCGGCCAAACGAAAGGGGACCGTCCTATGACAGTCGAACAAGAATTACAATTAATCGTAAATGCCATCGACGATAAACGCGCTGAAGATATCGTCGTCCTGAATATGTCTAGCATCTCACCAGTTGCCGATTATTTCGTCATCTGTGAAGGGAATTCAGAAAAACAAGTACAGGCGATTGCACGTGAACTCAAAGAAATCGCGCACGAACATAACCTGCCGATCAAACGTCTCGAAGGATTCGATGCGGCACGTTGGGTGTTAGCGGATCTTGAAAATGTCGTCGTTCATGTCTTCCACCGTGACGATCGTGATTACTATAACCTCGAAAAACTCTGGGCAGATGCTCCAAAGGTTGAAGTCGAGGTCAACTAATGGCATACGAACAGTTCGCCTACATCTATGATGAATTGATGCAAGACGTCCCGTACGATCAATGGGTCGACTGGGTCAAAGCATATGTTCCGACTGGAAGTACGATTGCTGATATCGGATGTGGAACGGGTACGGCGACGCTTGCATTAGCGGCACACTATGAAATGCTCGGGATCGATTTATCGGAAGAGATGCTAGAAGTCGCGCAAGAGAAGGCGATGGAAGAGGGATTACGCATTCAATTCTGGGCGCAAGACATGCGCGAAATCGAATTGCCGACACCTGTCGATGCTGTGACAATACTATGCGACTCCTTGAACTATCTCCGGACGGAAGAGGATGTCAAACAGACGTTTACACATGTAGCAGCAATCCTCAAAGAGGGTGGACGTCTCTTATTCGATACACATTCTCCTTACAAGATGGAAACGTTGTTCAATGGAAAGACATACGCGACACATGCCGAGCAAAGTTCGTATATCTGGTTCGCGGATCCTGGTGAAGCACCGCTTTCTGTCGTCCATGAACTGACTTTCTTCATCGAGGAAGAGGACGGTCGCTATGAGCGTGTCGATGAAACGCATCACCAACGGACATATCCTCCGGCACAATACGTGACGTGGTTACGCGAAGCAGGATTCCGTGTCCTTGCCGTCACAGGCGATTTTGGACCGGAAGCTCCTTCCGAGACAGCTGAGCGGATTTTCTTCGTTGCTGAAAAAATGTAAAAGTGATCCCATCCGTCTTCTTTAAGCGATACACGTTCGTGTTGCTTGAAGGAGACGGATTTTTTGTTCGTCAAACAGATGCTAATTCAAAGTAACGGTATGGATGTTATGACATTCATCCGACATAACACATAGTATCGTGTTGTAAAAGAGTGGTTAGTGCGTATTCCTTCGTTTCCTGAAGTCCGTAGCGACCTGTTAGAGTCGTGGGAAAAGGAGGGATTCGTCTTGACCGTTCCACGTTTGCAACAGATCGCAGGTCTCGTCGTCGTCCTGCTACTCATCGTTTTATTGTTCGTACCATTACCCTCTTGTTCGAATGAAGCGATGGTCGATCAACCGTCCTTAACGGATAAACAACAAGAGGCAAAAGCAGAGCCAGCAGAAAAGGAGCCCTCGATTCGTGACAAACTCATCATGGTCGATGTGAAAGGGGCGGTAGAAGCACCTGGACCCTATCAATTCCACCTCGGTGATCGAGTGAAGGATGCAATCGAAAAAGCAAAGACGACTGCGAAAGCGGACATTCGACAAATGAATCTTGCGGCACGTCTCATTGATGGACAGGAAGTCATCGTGCCGGTAAAAAAGACGAAAGATCAGCCGAAATCAACGAAACGCTCAAAAGCAGAGATACCAAAAGGATTGATTGATCTCAATGCGGCAACAGCGGAACAGTTGATGGAGGTTCCGGGAATCGGTCCTGCCAAAGCAGAAGCGATCTTGACCTATCGGGAGGAGAAGGGAGGATTTGCGACGTATGAATCACTCGGAGATGTGAAGGGTTTTGGGGAAAAGACGTTAGAGTCGCTTAAATCCTACCTGATCGTCTACTGATGCCGCTATATGCCCTGTTTGTGCTCTTACTCGTTGTTGCCATTAAAGAATCAATCTGGTGGTTAGTAACGTTGATGTTGTTTGCTGTCATGAAATCATGGTCTTTTTCAATCGGTCGTCTCTTCTGTTTGCTCATTCTGAGTTGCCTTTTCATCGGAATGGGTCATCTGTCACCTGAACCGCATGACGTCTCGTCTGTTGACATTTTATCAGGTAAGCGTAATGGGGATCGAATTCGCTATGAGGCAGAGAGCAACGATCAATCGGTTCTGTTGACGGCGACGATTGCAGAAGAAGAGACAGGATACGAACGAATCGGGTACTCCTGTCGTGTCAATACGGAGCCGCTCGACGTCCGGCAACAATCGAATGCGGGAGGTTTTGACGAACAGCAATTCATGCATACACATCGTTACGCTGGAAAGTGGGAAGTCCGTTCATTTGATTCCTGTCATCCGACACCTGGGTATGCGGCAGAAGGAAGACGGGTACGTGAAGCATGGTTGAAACGGATTGAAGAATTGCTACCAGAAAAGCAAGCCTTCTACGTCGAAGCGCTCGTGTTTGGTGAGGATCGACTAATGGATCAAGTGACGCTCGAACGGTTTAAGAAATTCGGCTTATTACATGCAATCGTCATCTCAGGATCACATATCGCTTTTTTAGTATTTAGTCTGCTGTATGTCTTACGAAAAATCAGAATGACCAAAGAAAAACGACTTGATATCGTTCTTATCTTACTGCCGATTTACGGATGGTTGACGGAGTGGAGTCCACCAGTCACACGAGCTGTTCTTGTCGCGATCATTCTGTTGCTCGGTCGTCGTTTCCATAAACCGTTAGATCCGGTGGAGGTCATTGCGGGGGTCGCAGCTTTTCAATTGGCGATTCAACCAACTGTCATTTACGATATCGGATTCCAATTGACGGTCGGACTGACGCTGTTTCTTGTGCTGTCGAGACGACTCATGGGTTCGGTTCGTCGTCCTTGGAACTGGCTGCTCATCAGTGCTTGGGCACAGTTTGGAACACTCCTCTTTTTGCAAGGTATTGAACAGACGACTGTTTCAATTTGGTCGCCGTTATTGAACCTATTGATTGGTAGCTGGATTGAATGGGTGATTCTTCCGGGATCGTTCATTCTTGCGACACTTCCGTTCTTACCGATTCGTTCAACGTTTCAGATCGCGCATCAGTACGCGATTCAATGGATGGATCAAGCGTTACGACTGGCGGAGGATCTACCATTGGCGATGGTTGCCGTTCCAGCATTTTCTCCTATCGTCTTGACGATCGTCATTGTCGGAACGGGGATCGCTTGGTTCATTGCTGAGCGGAGATGGTGGGGGCATGCTCTCCCGTTGATCCTTTTACTTGCGGCATGGGGCTACACGGAGTGGCGCGCACCCGAACAAATCACTTTTTTAGATGTCGGGCAAGGCGATAGTATCGTGCTTGAGAAAGCAGGAGAGACATTCGTCGTGGATACGGGTGGCGTTTATCAACAAACGACGCATCCACTGCTTCGTCCGTTTGATCCAGGTAGTCATATCGTCGCGCCCTTTTTATTCACACGAGGAGAAGCAGAAATCGACGGTCTCATCGTGACACATGCTGATCACGATCACGTCGGTGGACTTCTAGGTGTACTGCGTCAAGTTCGCGTGAAAACCATTTATTTAGGTGCGTATGACAACACGGATGAGAAACGAAACGATTTGATTCGTTCCATCGAAGCAACTGGGACGCGTGTTGAGTTCGTTCAAAAGGGACAAACGATTCGTCCTTGGTTGCAGGTCCTTGCACCGACTGGACGAGAGGAAGAAGAGAACGATCGGTCTATCATATTACTTGCACAGATCGCCAAGCAACGTGTTTTGTTGACGGGCGACGCTGGTTTAGCAATCGAGGACGAGTTAACGATTGATCCGATCGATATTCTAAAAGCAGGTCATCATGGTTCGAATACGTCGACCGGTGAAGAACTCTTGCGGAAGACGAATCCGAAAATTGTCATCTTGTCAGTCGGACGGAAAAATCGATACGGGCATCCGCATCCGGACGTGCTTGAGCGAATCGGAACAGATCGAATCGTCTTTCGAACGGATGAGGACGGGAGTGTAACTTGTTCTTCAGCGGGCTGTGAACCTATGATAAAATAAAAAAACAGCAACCCCCCAAGGTTGCTGTTTTACTGATTATAGACTTAAGAACTTAATTGCGACACCGATGATGAACAAGACTGCGAAGAAGCCGAATGATGCACCAAAACCAACGGCAGAGTCGAGCGCATCGTTGCGTTTTGATTGAATATCGTTCTCGAACGCGTTTTCACTTGGTGGGCGTACTGAATGTGCCATGCTGCATTCCCCCTTAATAGATTCCGCTTCTAGTATAGCGGAATAAAAGAGGATTATCTATGATGAAGTTAAGAACAAACTGTGAAATGTGGTGGGAATGATGAAAACTCCTTGGCTCGTCAACGGAAAATTAGCGAATTTATACTTATTATATGGAACAGAACGACACCTGTTAGAAGAATGGGAACGGGAAATCGTAAAAGCGGCTCTTCCGGACGGAGAACGCTTTGATTATATGAAAATCGATTTGAACGACCAACCGCTTGATGCAGTACTCGATGAGGCGGAGACAGTACCCTTTTTAAGTGACTATCGCGTCGTCGTTGCAAAACCTGCAACGTTTCTGACAGGGGCAAAAGATAAAAAACAACATAACCTCGAACGGTTAGCAGATTATATCCTACAACCGGCGGACTACGCAGTCGTTGTCTTGATTGTCGAAGCAGAAAAGCTCGATGAACGAAAAACCGTCGTCAAACGATTGAAGGAG
This sequence comes from Exiguobacterium sp. U13-1, assembly GCF_001750115.1. Taxonomy (NCBI): domain Bacteria; kingdom Bacillati; phylum Bacillota; class Bacilli; order Caryophanales; genus Exiguobacterium; species Exiguobacterium sp. U13-1. Next base: position 1,278,323 of record NZ_CP015731.1, read on the forward strand.
CGCGCGACGGTGTTAGAAGCGAAGAAACCGACGACTGAAGAGTTGTTCCGCTTCGTCCTGGATGCCGTCAATGATAAAGGCTACCGGATGGAACGCCCGGCAATCGAGCGGCTTATTTTCTTGACTGCTGAGATGTGGGGGACATTAGCGCACGAACTTGAGAAGTTGATGTTGTTTGCAGGAGATCGACCAACGATCGAAATCGAGGATGTCGATTTGCTTGTTCCGCGGACATTAGAGGACAACGTCTTTCAATTAACGGACTACTTGATGAAGCGTCAACTCGAACCAGCAATTCGCTTGATTCGCGACCTTGAAAAACAAGGACAAGAAGTGTTGGCCCTTCTTGGACTGATGGCACGCCAATACCGGATGATGCTGCTGTCGAAACGATTAGCAGAACAAGGATACGGAGAACGACAAATCGCATCAAAAGTCGGGGCTCATCCATATGCGATCAAATTGGCATTACAGTCTGCCAAACGGTTTACGTTTGCACAGCTCGAACAAGCACTCATCGCCATCACGACGACAGATGAAGGCATGAAGACGGGGCGCGGCGATAAGAAGATTCTATTCGATGCGTTGATCGTTCGCTTAGCGACGCTATAAGAGGAGGAAAATGATGATGGAAGTCCAAATCATTACAGCAGAAGAAGTCATCCCATTACGGCATGACGTATTGCGCCCGCATCAACCACGCGAAGCGTGTATCTACCCAGACGATGCCTTGCCATCGACGTTTCATCTCGGCGGGATAAAAGGACAACAAATCGTCGCAATCGGTAGCTTTTCGGAACAATCGCATGTACAAGCGCCAGGAGCGACATATCAGCTTCGCGGCATGGCATCGAGTGAAGATGTGCGTGGTGAAGGCTATGGTCGGGCGCTGATTGAAGAAGCCCGTCGTCTCTTGAAAGAACGACAAGTGACAGCTTGGTGGTGTAACGCCCGCGTCACGGCACTTCCTTTTTATGAGCGTCTCGGACTTGAACGTGTCGGAGAACCCTTCCTTATTGAAGGGATCGGTCTTCACTATGTCATGATCGACCGTCTAGACGACAAATGAAACAACAAATGGCGGACGAAGGAATCGTTTCACACGAGTCCTTCGTCCGCCATTTTAGATCATATAAAAAATCGCCACTGGAGATAACTCCTAGTGGCGACCCATCACCGTATTCTTCGGAAAGAATTAAAGTGCGTTTACGAGTTTAGCGAGACGTGATTTGTCACGACCAGCTTTGTTGCTGTGGATGAGACCTTTAGCAGCAGCTTTGTCGATTTTTTTAGAAGCTGTAGCGAAAGCAAGGACCGCTTGGTCTTTGTTACCTTCAGCTGCGAAAGTTTCGACTGCTTTAATCGCTGAACGCATTGCCGATTTACGTTGTACGTTAGCGACGCGGCGTTTTTCAGCTGTTTTAACGCGTTTGATTGCTGATTTAATGTTAGCCATGGATGATTCACCTCCAATAAAACTCATTCGAGATTTATATTCGCATATCTGCAGTTATCGTTCAACAGAACAAACACAATTGTAGCAAACGTTTTTCTTAAAAGCAATACGACGTCTAGGGAATCTTCACATTTTGTTTTTCGGGTAAAACAAAACGAGATAGTACAGTGAAGCGCTTTTTGGTATAATGAACCGTATGTACGTTTGAAAATAAGGTAAGGTGACTCTAAACATGACGAATGAAGACCGTTTAAAGCGGCAGAAGAGTATTCGTAACTTCTCGATCATTGCCCATATCGATCACGGGAAGTCGACACTCGCTGACCGGATTTTAGAAAAAACTGGCGCGCTGACATCGCGCGAAATGAAAGACCAGACACTTGATGCCATGGATCTCGAACGTGAGCGTGGAATCACGATTAAACTGAATGCTGTTCAATTGAAGTATACAGCAAAAGATGGGGAAGACTACATTCTTCATCTCATTGATACACCGGGACACGTCGACTTCACATATGAAGTCTCGCGTTCACTTGCAGCTTGTGAAGGAGCTGTCCTCGTCGTCGATGCGGCGCAAGGAATCGAAGCGCAGACGCTTGCGAACGTTTACTTAGCACTCGACAACGATCTCGAAATCCTTCCGATCATCAACAAAATCGATTTACCTTCTGCGGACGTCGAGCGCGTCCGTCAAGAAATCGAAGATGTCATCGGACTTGATGCGTCTGAAGCCGTTCCGACTTCTGCGAAGGCAGGGATCGGCATTGAAGAAATTCTCGAACAAATCGTCGAGAAAGTACCAGCGCCGACGGGTGATCCGTCTGCACCGCTTGAAGCATTGATTTTCGACTCGTACTATGATGCTTATCGTGGTGTCGTTGCATCAATCCGAGTCGTCAACGGAACAGTTAAGGTTGGCGATAAGATTCGGATGATGTCGACAGGTAAGGATTTTGAAGTTCTGGAACTTGCCGTCGCGACGCCAAAACCATTACGTCAGCAAGAATTGACGGTCGGTGATGTTGGGACGTTGTCTGCGTCGATCAAAACGGTCGGCGATGTACGTGTCGGGGATACGATCACGCTCGCAAAACAGCCGGCTGCTGAAGCACTACCAGGATACCGGAAGATGAATCCGATGGTGTACTGTGGACTCTATCCAATCGATGCTGCGAAATACAACGATTTACGAGAAGCGCTTGAAAAATTACAACTCAGTGACGCGGCGCTTGAGTTCGAACCAGAGACATCACAAGCACTCGGATTCGGATTCCGTTGTGGATTCCTCGGAATGCTCCACATGGAGATCATCCAGGAGCGGATCGAACGAGAGTTCAACATCGATATGATCACGACGGCACCGTCGGTTATCTACCACGTGACGACGACAGCGGGTGAAGTCTTGCACGTCGATAATCCATCGAAGATGCCGGATCAGCAAAAAGTCGAATTCATCGAAGAGCCGTTCGTTAAGGCTGCTGTCATGACACCGAATGATTACGTTGGTGCCATCATGGAGTTGTGCCAGAAGAAGCGCGGAACATTCGTCGATATGCAATACATCGATACGACACGTGTCAAAATCACGTATGAGTTGCCGTTATCTGAGATCGTCTACGACTTCTTCGATCAGTTGAAATCGAGTACGAAAGGGTATGCGTCACTTGATTATGAATTGATCGGCTACCAACAGTCGCGTCTCGTCAAGATGGACATCCTCCTCAATAACGAAAACGTCGATGCGCTCAGCTTCATCGTTCACCGTGACTTTGCATACGAACGCGGGAAAGTCATCGTTGATAAGTTGAAGGAATTGATTCCACGGATGCAGTTCGAAGTACCGATTCAGGCTGCTGTCGGAACGAAGATTGTCGCGCGTTCGACGATCAAGGCATTACGGAAGAACGTTCTTGCGAAATGTTACGGGGGAGATATCTCTCGGAAACGTAAGTTGCTCGAGAAGCAAAAAGAAGGTAAGAAACGCATGAAGATGGTAGGCTCAGTAGAGGTACCGCAAGAAGCCTTCATGTCCGTTCTATCCATGGACGAAGATTAAACAGGTGGGGGGCGCTTGCGTCCCCTTTTTGGTTTTTATAGAGAAAGGATGAGGCGAAATGGGAATACGCGCCGCATATGTCCACATCCCTTTTTGTGAACATATTTGTTATTACTGTGATTTCAATAAAGTCTTTTTAAAGAATCAGCCCGTCGATGAATACCTCGATGCACTCGAACGAGAAATCGAACTGACGCTGAAACAATATCCGACGGATCATCTCGAGACGATCTTCATCGGGGGCGGCACACCGACCGCTTTGAATGAACCACAGATGCAACGGCTGATGGAAATCGTCCAGAAGCACTTGTTGCCACTGACAGGTGATGATTTAGAGTATACGGTCGAGTCGAACCCGGACGGTGTATCGGAAGAGAAGCTCGATATCATGAAGGCGGGTGGTGTCAATCGCGTCAGTTTCGGTGTCCAGTCGTTTGACGACGGGTTGCTCGAACGCATCGGTCGGACGCACCGCGAAGCGAAAGTCGCGCAGACGCTCGATGCCGCAGCGAAACGGTTTGACAATATCTCGGTCGACTTGATGTTCGGATTACCGAACCAAACGCTCGATCAGGTCCGCTACGACGTCACGCGGGCACTTCAATTGCCGATCACGCATATCTCATCCTATTCATTGATTTTGGAACCGCACACGGTCTTTGCGATTCAGGAGCGAAAAGGAAAATTACCACTTCCGACGCAAGATCTCGAGGCGGAGATGTATCAAGTGATGATCGACACGATTGAAGCAGACGGATATGCGCAGTATGAGATCTCGAACTTCGCGGAAGCTGGAAAAGAGAGCCGGCATAATCGTGTCTATTGGGAAAACGATGAGTACTACGGATTCGGTGCAGGCTCACACAGCTACATCAATCAGACACGTCGTGCGAATATCGCACCGATTCCGCACTATATCAAGGCGGAAGGGTTACCGGTTCGCAAAGAGACACCACTGACGAACGTCGAGCGGATGGAAGAAGAGATGTTCCTTGGACTTCGAATGAAGGATGGCGTATCACTCGAACGATTCCGGACGAAATATGGAGTAGCGTTTGAAGATGTGTTTGGTGACGTCATGAAACGGTTGTTACCAAACGGTCTCGTCGAACAAACGGAGACACATATCCGTTTGACGCCAGCCGGGGTTCCGCTAGCGAACGAAGTCTTCGCAGAGTTCATCGGTGAAGCGCAGGTTCAATGAGTTTTAAATAAATGAAAAGAAGCGGTGTTTCCTTAAAAGAGGAATACCGCTTCTTTTCATTTTTTTGATTTCCTTAAAAAATAGGCAGTCGTTCCGATGACCGCGATGAACAGCCAGACAAAGACTCCTGCCATTGCCAATAATTCAATCATCCGATTCATCCTTTCCGTTCTTTGTTTCACTGTATCGCAGAATGGGAAACTGTTCAAAGGGTCACGCAATTCGGTTGACATCGGACGGACAATTCCTTATAGTAAAAGATGTAATTAGCACTCGTTAAAAGTGAGTGCTAACAAAATAAGGTGGTGAAGAAGGTGCTGACGGATCGTCAATTGTTGATTTTACGTGCAATCGTCGATGATTACATCAAGACTGCTCAACCCGTCGGCTCACGGACGCTCTCCAAGCGAGACGACGTGACGTTCAGTTCCGCGACCATTCGTAACGAGATGGCGGACCTCGAAGAGATGGGTCTGATTGAAAAGCCACACACTTCCGCAGGACGGATTCCTTCCGAACTCGGATATCGTTTTTATGTCGACCATCTGATTCGTCCGGAAAGCATCACACCAAAAGAAGCACAGGCATTGAAATCACTCTTTGCCCATTCCGTGAATGAGAATGATCGGTTGATTCGGCACACAGCAGACCTGTTGAGCGATTTAACCCATTACACGACGCTTGTACTTGGACCAAAAGAAGACGGACAACGCCTGCATCATTTAGAATTGATTCCACTTGCCGAGGGTCGTGTCGTCATCGTTCTCGTCACGGAGACGGGGCATGTCGAACACAAGACATTGCAATTGAATCAAGCGTTGTCCCAAGAAGCAGCGAGCCGCCTGATGGAACGTCTGAATCAGACGTTACGCGGTACGCCGCTCTCAGCCTTACGCAGTCGCCTGCTTGAGGAAATCCGTCGCTTCCGTTCAGAGCATTCTGAACAGACGGTATTGCTCTCGAAGGCACTTGATCTCGTCTTGACGGATCAAGAGGAGCGCCCGTTCATCTATCTGGGCGGGAAAGCCAACATGTTCGATCAGCCCGAATTTCAGGACGTTGCCAAACTACGACCTGTTCTCGAGTTGATCGAACAGCAAGAAGCCGTTCTCGATTTCCTCCGACCGAATCTCGATAATCAAATCTTGATCACGATCGGGAGTGAGAACAATGTGGATGCATTAAAAGATTGTAGCGTCATCCGGGCCCATTATTCGGTCGACGGTGTCTCGATCGGGACACTCGCCTTGATCGGACCGAAACGGATGGATTACAACCGGGGAATCAACTCGATCATCCATCTACTTCAAGCATTCCAAACCGAATTGCATAAGAACAATTTGGATTGAATATAGAAAGGGGCTCGATTCAGAGTGGAAGAAAAAGAACAGAATCAAAACCTCCAACAAGAAGAAAACGTGACAGAGCCGACTGAAACCGTCGAAGTCACAGAAGAAGAAGTCATCCAAGCGGATCTCGTCGAAGACGAGAAACCAGACTTCGAAGCACAACTCGCAGAAGCAAAAGCTTCAGAGTTACGCCTCCGTGCGGACTTTGAGAACTTCAAACGTCGCAACCGTGTCGAAGCGGAGAACCGCGCGAAGTATTCTTCACAAGCGATCGTCGAAAAGCTATTGCCGCTCGTCGATAACTTGGACCGTGCGCTCCAAATCGAGACAGAAAACGATGAGACGAAATCCGTCTTGACGGGTGTCGAGATGGTAAAACGTCAACTCGTTGAAACGCTTCAAAATGAAGGCGTCGTCGAGATTCCAGCTGTCGGTGAAGCGTTCGATCCGAACTTACACCAAGCAGTCGTTCAAGAAGCGAGCGAAGAACACGAATCAGGTATCGTCATCGCTGAATTCCAAAAAGGGTACAAATTGCACGATCGTGTGATTCGTCCGAGTATGGTCAAAGTAGCTGAGTAATCAGCTTGCACTTTATTATTCCAATCATTGAAAGCGAGGAAATAGATCATGGCAAAAATCATTGGTATTGACTTAGGTACAACGAACTCATGTGTCGCAGTAATGGAAGGTGGCGAACCGGTCGTCATCGCTAACGCAGAAGGAAACCGTACGACACCATCTGTCGTCGCATTCAAAAACGGTGAGCGCCAAGTAGGGGAAGTCGCAAAACGTCAAGCGATCACGAACCCGAACACGATCATGTCGATCAAGCGTCATATGGGTACGGACTATAAAGTAGAAGTCGAAGGCAAAGACTACACACCACAAGAAGTCTCTGCAATCATTCTTCAAAAATTAAAAGCACAAGCAGAAGACTACCTCGGTGAAAAAGTCACAGAAGCTGTCATCACAGTACCAGCTTACTTCAACGATGCAGAACGCCAAGCGACAAAAGACGCTGGTACGATTGCTGGTCTTGACGTAAAACGGATCATCAACGAGCCTACAGCGGCAGCACTCGCATACGGTCTCGAAAAAGGCGAAGACCACACGATCCTCATCTATGACCTTGGTGGCGGTACGTTCGACGTGTCGATCCTTGAACTCGGTGACGGTGTCTTTGAAGTTGTTTCAACTGCTGGTGATAGCCGTCTCGGTGGAGATGATTTCGACCAAAAAATCATCGATCATCTCGTAGCAGAATTCAAAAAAGAAAACGGCATCGATCTTGCTCAAGATAAGATGGCGCTTCAACGTTTAAAAGATGCAGCTGAAAAAGCGAAAAAAGACCTTTCAGGTGTTTCTTCAACACAAATCAGCCTTCCGTTCATCACAGCTGGCGCATCAGGTCCACTTCACTTGGAAATGACGCTTTCACGCGCGAAATTCGACGATCTCACAGCAGATCTCGTTGAACGTACGATGGAACCAACACGCCGTGCTATGAACGATGCAGGTCTGACACCAGACAAAATCGACAAAATCATCCTCGTTGGTGGTTCGACTCGTATTCCTGCAGTTCAAAAAGCAATCCAAGACTTCACTGGTAAAGAATCGTTCAAAGGGGTTAACCCGGATGAAGTCGTTGCCCTCGGTGCAGCGGTTCAAGGTGGCGTATTGACAGGAGACGTCAAAGACGTCGTTCTTCTCGACGTAACTCCACTCTCACTCGGTATCGAGACAATGGGTGGCGTGATGACGAAATTGATCGATCGTAACACAACGATCCCGACTTCAAAATCACAAGTCTTCTCAACTGCAGCAGACAGCCAACCAGCTGTTGACATCCACGTCCTCCAAGGGGAACGTCCGATGGCAGCAGATAACAAAACACTTGGTCGCTTCCAATTGACGGACATTCCACCAGCACCACGTGGCGTGCCACAAATCGAAGTTAAATTCGACATCGATGCGAACGGTATCGTTAACGTTTCTGCGAAAGATCTCGGAACGAACAAAGAACAGTCGATCACGATCCAATCATCAAGCGGTTTGACTGAAGCGGACATCGAGCAAATGGTCAAAGATGCAGAAGCAAACGCGGATGCTGATAACAAGCGTAAAGAAGAAGTCGAATTACGCAACGAAGCAGACCAACTCGTCTTCGCGACAGATAAAGCAATCAAAGACCTCGGTGAGCAAGTCGCTGACGCTGATAAAGAAAAAGCAGAAGCTGCAAAAGAAAAAGTAACAAAAGCTCTCGAAGGAACAGACATCGAAGCAATCCGTTCTGCAAAAGACGAATTGTCGACAGTTGTTCAAGAGTTGACACAAAAAGTCTACGAGAACATGGCACAGCAACAAGCTGGCGCTGAAGGCGCACAAGCTGGTAGCCAAGACGATAACGTCATGGACGCTGAGTTCGAAGAAGTCGACGAGAAAGACAACAAGTAATTCATCCGACCGATTTTTCGGGCGCTAGAGAGAGCCAAAGCGTATCCGCGCTTTGGCTCTTTCCATGTCGCACGAAGTTCGGTAAAATCAAACAGTATGAAATGAATCGGAATAGAGAGAGGAAGACTGCACGTGGAAAAACGCGATTATTATGAAGTACTAGGCGTCGCGCGCGATGCCTCATCAGCGGAAATCAAACGCGCGTACCGTAAGCTTGCCCGGACGTACCACCCAGACGTCAATAAGGAAGCCGATGCGGATGCAAAATTTAAGGAACTATCGGAAGCGTATGAAGTGTTATCCGATGACAATAAACGAGCACGTTACGATCAATTCGGTCACCAAGATCCATCACAAGGTGGCGGTGGATTCAGTGGAGCAGAAGGATTCGGCGATATCTTTGACATGTTCTTCGGTGGCGGACGTCGTCAAGATCCAAACGCACCACGTAAAGGACAGGATTTACAATACGTCGAGGAAATCGACTTCATGGAATCGGTCACAGGCGTCGAGAAGACGATCACGATTCCAGTCGAAGAAGATTGCGGTACTTGTCATGGTTCAGGTGCTAAACCAGGAACACATCCGGAAACATGTAAACGATGCGGTGGTTCGGGGCATATCAACGTCGAACAAAACACGATGTTCGGTCGTGTCGTCAACCAAACGACATGTTCGACATGTCATGGCCGTGGACAAATCGTCAAGGAGCCATGTGAAACATGTCGTGGAGCCGGTCGCGTTCGTAAAAACAAAGATGTCCGTGTCAAAATTCCAGCAGGGATCGACAATGGGCAACAAATCCGCTTAGCAGGAAAAGGGGAAGCCGGTGTCAACGGTGGACCAGCGGGTGACTTGTATGTCGTCGTTCGTGTCGCAGCACATGAATTGTTCGAACGTGTCGACGATCATATCGTCATGGATATGCCACTGACATTCGCGCAAGCAACACTTGGCGATGAGATCGAAGTGCCAACTGTTCACGGTAAGGTCAGTCTGAAGATTCCAGCCGGAACACAGACAGGATCACGATTCCGTCTCCGCGGAAAAGGGATGCCGAACGTTCGGTCCGGTCACCATGGCGACCAGTACGTCAATGTCGTCGTCATTACACCGAAGAATCTGACGGAACGTCAAAAAGAACTCTTACGGGAATTCAATGAAATTAGCGATGAAAAAGGTGTCGAAGAGCAACACGAAGGTGTCTTCAGCCGGATCAAGACATTCTTTACAGGGTGATCACTACAGAGGAGCGTGACAAGAAATGAAATGGTCAGAGATCTGTGTCCATACGACACAAGAAGCCATCGAAGCAGTTTCAAACATCTTACATGAAGCGGGAGCAAGCGGAGTCGTCATCGAGGACGTCGAAGATTTCGAGATGATGTCCCACCGCGAAGATAACTTCGGTGAAATTTGGGATGAGACGAAACGAGACGAGTATCCGACACAAGGTGTACTCGTGAAGGCGTATCTTGCAGAAAGCAGCGATTTGACGGACACGATCAAAGGCATCGAACATGATATCCAGCAGTTGACGAACTTCGGTTTGTCGATTGGCACGGGTGCTGTCACGCTGACTCAAGTAGATGAAGAAGATTGGGCTCATTCATGGAAACAATTCTATAAGCCGGTCAAAATTAGTCGCCATCTGACCGTCGTCCCAATGTGGGAAGATTATACACCACAACCGGATGAAAAAATCATCGAGCTCGATCCAGGTATGGCATTCGGAACGGGAACACACCCGACGACGGTCCTCTGTATTCAAGCGATTGAGAACTACTTGCAAGAGCAAGACCGTGTCGTCGATGTCGGAACGGGATCCGGTGTCCTAGCGATTGCAGCTGCGAAGCTTGGGGCAAAGGATGTCTTTGCACTCGATTTAGACGAAGTCGCTGTCAAATCAGCGACGGAAAACGTCGCTTTGAACGAAGTCAGTGAGCAGATCACGGTCCGTCAAGGCGACTTGATGAAGGAATTGAGTGAGCCGGTCGAGTTGATCGTCGCGAACATCTTAGCGGAAGTCATCCTTCTCTTCGTCAAGGATGCTTATACATTGACGTTACCAGGCGGTCATTTCATCGCTTCCGGTATCATCAGTCAGAAGAAGGATATGGTCGTACAAGCGATGCAAGAAGCAGGTTTCACAATCGTCGAGACGACGAAGCTTGAGGACTGGGTCGCGATCATCGCGAAACGGGAGGCGTAAACGCATGCAACGGTATTTCGTCGAGCCCTCGATGCGTCAGGGAGATGTGTTTCATCTCCCGAAAGACGACGCACACCATATGAAAAACGTCATGCGGATGGAAGTCGGCGGAGAGATTCTCGTACTCGACGGGACAGGTCTTTACCGGTGCCGCCTGGAAGCACTCGATAAACAAGTGGCTTCTGCCCGGATCGAAGAGACGCTACCGATTGAGACGGAGTTACCGATTCGTGTGACGATCGCCCATGGATTGCCAAAAGGCGATAAAATCGAACTCGTTGCCCAAAAAGCAACGGAACTCGGGATCCATCATCTACGGATTTTCGAAGCCGACCGTTCCGTCTCGAAATGGGATCAAAAGAAGGTTCCGAAAAAGATTGAACGACTCGAAAAAATCGTCAAGGAAGCAGCGGAACAATCGTACCGTGCCCACTTGCCGATAGTCGACTTCGTGGCGTATGATGAAGTCTTACAGGATGCATCGAACTACACGGCTTGTCTGGTTGCCTATGAAGAATCAGCGAAACAAGGGGAGGCCTCCGTCCTCGCTACGACGCTTGCTGGATTGCAAGAGGGCGATTCCCTTCTTGTCGTCATCGGACCTGAAGGTGGGTTCGCTGAAGCAGAAATCGCACGTTTGACGGAGGCTGGTTTTAAAAAAGCCGCTCTAGGGCGCCGCATCTTACGGACGGAAACGGCACCATTTTATGTCCTTTCCGCCGTCTCGTATCATTTTGAATTGAAAGGGTGAACGAAATGGCAACTGTTGCCTTTCAAACGCTTGGCTGTAAAGTCAACCATTACGAAACAGAAGCTGTCTGGCAACTGTTTAAGGACGCTGGCTACGCACGCGTTGATTTTGCTGATCATGCGGACGTGTATGTCGTCAATACATGTACGGTCACGAATACCGGAGATAAGAAAAGTCGCCAAGTCATCCGACGGGCGATTCGCCAAAATCCGGATAGTGTCATCTGCGTAACGGGCTGTTATGCCCAAACGTCTCCTGCTGAGATCATGGCGATTCCTGGCGTCGATGTCGTCGTCGGAACGCAAGATCGGCATAAAATGATTGGATACATCGAACAATTCCGAGAAGAGCGCATGCCAATCAATGCGGTCGGAAACATCATGAAAGCAAAAGTCTATGAAGAACTAGATGTACCGGCCTTTACGGACCGGACACGGGCTTCGCTGAAAATTCAGGAAGGTTGTAACAACTTCTGTACGTTCTGTATCATCCCATGGGCGCGTGGTCTCATGCGGTCTCGTCAACCAGAAGATGTCTTGAAGCAAGCACAACAGCTCGTTGATGCGGGTTACAAAGAAATCGTCTTGACGGGAATCCATACAGGTGGATACGGAGAAGACTTGAAAGACTACAACTTAGCAAAATTACTTAAAGCACTCGAATCTGTCAATGGACTTGAACGCTTACGCATTTCGTCGATTGAAGCGAGTCAAATCACGGACGAGGTACTTGATGTCCTGAAGGATTCGCCGATCGTCGTTCGTCACTTGCACGTTCCGATCCAGTCGGCATCGGATACGGTCCTTCGCCGGATGCGCCGGAAGTATACGATGGCAGAATTCGGAGAACGGATCACGCGTCTGAAGGAAGTCCTTCCTGACTGTGCGATCACATCGGATGTCATCGTTGGTTTCCCAGGTGAGACGGAAGAAGAGTTCATGGAAACGTTCAACTTCATCAATGACCATAAGTTCAGTGAGTTGCATGTCTTCCCGTACTCGAAACGGACGGGAACACCAGCTGCGATGATGGAGGATCAAGTCGAGGAATCGATCAAAGAAGAACGCGTCGCGCGTTTGATCGCTTTATCGGATCAACTCGCGAAGGAATATGCTTCGAAATACGAAGGAGAACTGCTTGAGATCATTCCGGAAGAATTCTCGGAGGAAGCAGGCGGTCGTCTCGTCGGTTATACGGATAACTATTTGCGTGTCGCAATCGAAGGCGATGAGTCAATGATCGGTCAACTCGTTCGTGTCAAAATCACGAAAGCCGGTTATCCGATGAATCACGGTCAATTCGTTCGAATCATGCAGACATTAAAAGGCGCTGCGGTCTAATGATTCGTAAAAGCGATCTTGATATACGCATATAAGAAAACAGCCTCGAAATAGGGGCTGTTTTCTTACGTTACTATATAAGGTGCTTTAGATTTTTAAAACAACTTGTAATCGATTCATTTTAGAAAATGATTTTATGTTATGGTTTTTATAAGTAGATGATTACCAGAAATAAAGCCTTGTAACAGTGGCATATTACTTCACATACAAAGGAATTTTCCAAAATGAAAACAAACGGATTATCAGTTCTATCAGTCACCTTAACAGTATTGATGTTCATCGTTTTATTTAATCAAGATGCAGTTGCGCATAGTTCAATCATTCTGGTCGTGCTAATAATAAGTATTACTTGTTTGACGTTTTTAAACATAGATAAGAAAAAACAATGAATCAATCATTGCATTGAAGACTAAGGACGACATGCATTGCTTTTCTTACTTAGAGAAGCATCGCATGTTATTTTGTTTTCATTTCAGGAATGCGCTACACTGAATACAGTTCAATTAAGGAAAGAGGATATCATTCATGCGAATCAACAAATTCATTAGTGAAACGGGCTTTTGCTCAAGGCGTGCTGCCGATAAATTAGTCGACGCAGGTCGTGTGACAATCAACGGTCTGACGGCAGAACTCGGCTCGCAAGCTGAAGAGACGGACGTCGTCGAAATCGACGGTCAACCACTCCAAACGAAACCAAAACCTGTCTACATCGTCTTAAATAAACCAGTCGGCATCACATGTACGACGGAGCTTGATATCGAAGGAAACATCATCGATTTCGTCAACCATCCGAAGCGGATTTTCCCGATTGGTCGTCTCGATAAGGATTCAGACGGTTTGATTCTGTTGACGAATGACGGTGATGTTGTCAACCGGATCTTACGAGCGGAAAACAATCACGACAAGGAATATATCGTGACCGTCGACGCACCGATTACGGATACGTTCATTCAAGGCATGGCGAGTGGAGTCGACATTCTCGGTACGACGACGAAAGAATGTATCGTTGAGCCGCTCGAGACACGGACGTTCCGGATCATTTTGACACAAGGGTTAAATCGTCAGATTCGCCGTATGTGTAAAGAGTTCGGCTATCGGGTCAAACGCCTGCAACGCGTCCGAATTATGAACATCGAGCTCGGTGATTTACCGATCGGTTCTTGGCGTGATTTGACGGAAGCGGAATTACGCGAATTGTTTACGACGCTTGACGGGCAATAAGGTTCAATGAAAGTCGCCATTGGCGGCTTTCTTCATACATAAGGGGGATGACCGTGGATAAACGGGGTATGAGTGCGACATTCGTCGCCTACGTAATTGGTGGACTATTACCGATCTACAAAGTATTTGCAACTGGTATTCCAGCATGGACGGTCGTTTCAATTCGGATATTGAGTGCGTTCATCTTCGTGACGTTATTACTGCGACTGACGAAGAAATTCCGATTCGTTCGTCAACTGTGGCAAAACAAACGCCAGCGCTATACCGTGCTTGCAGCAGGGCTTGTACTAGGTGGAAATTGGTCGCTCTATCTGTACGCCATCGGGGAAGGCTATATCGTTGAGTCGTCACTCGGGTATTACATCAATCCGCTCGTCAGCGTCTTGTTCGGTTTGATCTTTTTTAAGGAACGTCTGACGCGTCCGCAAATCATCGCCATCTTATCAGCGATCATCGGTGTGATGATTCTAACGCTCGGTTATGGTCAATTTCCGATCATCGCCTTCTCACTTGCCGTCTCGTTTGCTTTTTACGGTGTACTGAAGAAAAAGGCGGCAGCGGAACCATTATCCGGATTATTTCTAGAGACACTGGTCACGCTCCCGTTCGCTCTCTTGACGCTTGGTGTGACAGATAGTCAACCGCTTGCGATGCCAATGAGTGCGCTGGTTGCGATCATCATGCTCGGGATCGCAACAGCAGTCCAATTGATGTTATTCGGATACGGGATGCCGAAAATCCCGTTCGTCTACGTCGGGATTCTCCAATACATTGCTCCGACGTTGACGCTACTACTTGGAATTTATCTATTTAATGACGTCTTTACGACGATTCACTTCATCGCCTTCCTGTTCATTTGGATTGCCGTTGCTTTATTTACGATCAGCGGTTTATCGGCAGGAAAGATGCGAATGAAGAAAGTGTCATAACGAAAGAAGGGAATACATGAATCTACCTGGATTCTTCGCGACACTTGTCGCGTATATCATTTGGGGACTCTTACCGCTCTACTGGAAGATGCTCGCCAATGTACCGAGTGAAGAGATACTGGCACACCGGATTATCTGGTCGTTCTTATTTCTGCTCATCTTATTGTCGTTTCAAAAAGCTCTTGGGAAATGGAAGACGGCGTTACGCGATCCGTTCACACGTCGACTCTTTTTCTTGAACGGACTGATCATCAGTCTAAATTGGTTCATCTATATTTGGGCCGTCAATCATCAATTCATCGTTGAGGCATCGCTTGGCTATTACATCAATCCACTCGTCAGTATCGTCTTCGGTGTCTTTTTCTTTCAAGAAAAGCTCTCACGGATTGAATGGATCTCGATTGTCCTTGCGACAATCGGCGTTTTGATTTTGACGATTGGTTACGGTGAGTTTCCATGGATCTCGATCGCTCTTGCCTTAAGCTTCGGCTTTTACGGCGTCGTCAAAAAGCGGCGACCGCTGGAATCAACGGTCAGTTTGACGCTAGAAACGATGGCGCCGCTTCCGCTGGCTTTGATCTTCCTCGGGTATTGGCAAGTACAAGGGTCGTCTTCGATGACCGAATCCGTCGGTACGATGACCGGACTCATCTTGACCGGGATCGTCACCGCCGTTCCACTTTTGTTATTTGGATTCGGGGCACAACGAATTCCGTTCACATGGGTCGGATTCCTTCAATTCGTCGCACCGACCTTGTCACTTGGACTCGGTGTATTGCTCTATCACGAGCCGTTTACTAAAACGCACATGGTGGCGTTTACATGTATTTGGACAGCAGCGATCGTCTTTACGCTCAATGGTGTCTGGATTCGGAAAAAACAGCTCCGAAAAGTCGCGTAAAAAGATAGAAGTCTGACCTCTTGCGTGATAGAATAAAAACAGAGTCTAAGGGATACCCTTAAGGAGGACAACAAACATGAATTTAGCAGGAATGATCGACCACACGGCACTGAAGCCAGAAACATCACGTGCTCAAATCGAAACACTCTGTAAAGAAGCATTAGAATACAAATTCGCAAGCGTCTGTGTTAACCCAACTTACGTCGCGTTAGCAGCAGAACTCTTAAAATCAGATGATGACGTCAAAGTCTGTACAGTCATCGGCTTCCCGCTTGGAGCAAACACTCCAGAAGTGAAAGCATTCGAAACAAAGGATGCGATCCAAAACGGTGCTACAGAAATCGATATGGTTTTGAACATCGGCGCATTAAAAGATGGTGATCTTGAGTTAGTAGAACGTGACATTCGTGCGGTTGTCGAAGCGGCAAACGGTACACTCGTTAAAGTCATCTTCGAAAACTGCCTTCTTACAAAAGAAGAAATCAAAACAGCTGCTGAACTTTCAGTTAAAGCAGGTGCTAACTTCGTGAAGACATCGACTGGTTTCTCAACGGGTGGTGCAACAGTTGAAGACATCCGTCTCATGCGTGAGACAGTTGGTCCTGACATCGGTGTTAAAGCATCTGGTGGTGTTCGCGACTTCGAAGGTGCAAAAGCAATGATCGATGCAGGTGCATCGCGCATTGGTGCATCAGCAGGAATCGCAATCGTTACAGGCGGTTCGTCTGACAGCGACTACTAAGAATATCTGGCATGCCCCTCTTGTTTAGAGGGGCATGTTTTTTTATGGGACTATTCTGAATTTAAATTTTGTATTAAGAAGTCGGACATCGCTTCCGATAATCAGATGTAGAATGTCGGAAGGATGTGGAATGAATGAAACGATGGAGTGGAATCATACTGGCATCGACACTTAGCCTCGCAGGGTGCGGCAGTGTCATCGATGATCCAGAACGGGCAGTCAAGGAGCGGAAGGAAATGGCAGTCGTCTTGTCGGATGTGGGTCTTGGCGATCAATCATTCAGCGATGCGGCGATGAGTGGTATGGCGTTGTTACGGGAGAAGGAAGGCTGGTCGATCGATTACCGAGAGTTGAATGAAACAAAGACTTATAAAGCAGCATTCGAAGCGTTAGCGAAAAAGAAACCGACCGTCATCGTCGGGCTTGGCTTTATGGGGCAGACGGATCTTGAAACCGTTGCTAAAAAATATCCAAAACAACAATTCGCTTTGATTGATGCTGTATCGACGTTACCGAACGTACTCTCGGTTACGTTCAAAGAGGACGAAGGAAGTTACTTAGCGGGTGCGGCTGCAGGGATTCAAACGAAGACGAACACGATTGGTTTCATCGGTGGGATGAAGTCGCCTCTGATCGAGAAATTTGAAAAAGGATACATAGCTGGCGCTAAAGCAGTCAATCCAAAAACGAAAGTACTCGTCGAGTACGCAGAGGACTTTGCAGCCCCGGAAAAGGGACGGACGCTCGCAAACGAAATGATGCAGAAAAAGGCAGACGTATTATACGCAGCTGCTGGATTGACGGGAAGCGGTGTCCTGGAGGCAGCGCAAACGAAGGGGAAAAAAGCGATCGGTGTCGATAGCGATCAAACTCCGATCGCGCCTGACGCTGTCATGACGTCAATGCTAAAACAAGTTGATCTTGCGATTACGAAAATCGGACAAGATGTGGCTGCGAAAGGTCTACAGTCCGGACAAGTCGTCCTGGGTGTCAAAGAAGGGGCAATCCAATTGGCTCCAATCCGAAACACGAACTTTACGGACGGGGAACGAAAAAAATTAGAGCAGCTACAACAAGACGTGCTCGAAGGTAAGGTGACGATTCAATGACGTTACGGAAACGATTTTTACTCTCAACGTTAGTGACGATTTTGAGTGTCGTCATCTTGATGGGATGGACATTGTTCCAACTCCGTCAAATTCAGTCCTATAACGAAGATTACGGGAAACAGCTCGTTGAGATTTCAGAGCTTGAAACGAAGCTCTTATATGAACAGGCAGCATGGAACCGACTAGCAAGCCAACCGTCTGAAAGTCAGGCGGAGCAAGTACAGGCTCTTAGTAAAAAGAACGAACAAGCATTGAATCAGCTACAAAAGACATATTTGATTCCGGCATTCCAAGAAGAGTTGAACCGGGCGGATATGAAATATAAGACGCTTTCTGCGAAACGGATGGAACTGACGGACGCAATGAATCCGATTGAGATTCGCTCCCATGCCGCACGAATCGAAGGTGTCCTCAGTGATCTATACACGTTACATACGAAAAATGGAGAGTTTTATGATGTCTTACAACGTGAAGCAAAAGACGAGACATTGAACCTGACGCGGACCGTATT
Source organism: Exiguobacterium sp. U13-1 (assembly GCF_001750115.1). Classification (NCBI taxonomy): domain Bacteria; kingdom Bacillati; phylum Bacillota; class Bacilli; order Caryophanales; genus Exiguobacterium; species Exiguobacterium sp. U13-1. The sequence continues at coordinate 1,296,561 of NZ_CP015731.1, forward strand.
GATCGCGACATTCATTCTCCTGATTGGTCTTGCGTTATACAACTGGTACTTCGCACGTAGCATCACACGACCGATCAGCCGTGTCGTCCGGACAGCAGAACAGATTTCGGACGGAGACTTATCGCAGGAATTAGTCGTATCCGGTCGAAAAGATGAGATTGGTCGACTCGAGACAGCGGTTGCGCAGATGCAAGGAACTTTGCATGAGGTCATCGGAACGATCAGTCGTTCGTCGAATACGATTCGTCAGATGAGTACGGAAGCAACGACAGAGAACGCAAACATCGTTGAAGTTTCTGGCAACATGACCCATGCGATCAATGAAATGGCAAGTGGTACTCAAACGGTGTCGGACGATATCCAGACGACAGTCAGTACGATGTCCGATATGCAACAGCTCTTTGAAGAGAGTGAACAACGCGCGCAAACCGCTTATGCAGAAGGACAGGCGGCCGATCACGTGATGGTTCAAAGTAGTTCCGTCATGGAACAGCAAGCACGGTCACTTCGCGCGTCAACAGAACAAAATCGCGAACTCGGTCAGAAACTGGAAGGTTTCCTAGAGCAGACGCAACAAATCGAACAGATGGCACAACTCGTCGCCGGAGTCTCCGCACAGACGAACTTATTGTCACTCAACGCGGCCATCGAAGCGGCGCGGGCAGGGGAAGCCGGTCGTGGATTTGCCGTCGTAGCAAGTGAAGTCAAAAAGTTAGCCGACGAGACACACGAGGCGACGCGCTCAATCTTCTCACTCGTCCGTTCAATTCGTCAGGACGGTGCTGTCTTACAAGAAGCACTCGTGCAAGCAGAGCGGGAGCAGACAAACCAGGTCGAGAACTTCACACACGTTCAACAAGCATTCGGCGAGACGCGTCAAAAGGTAGCAAACGTGACAGAAACACTTGATTATGTAACGAAACAACTCGTTCATTCGAAAGAACAAGCCCGCCATGTCGTTGGTCAAGTCAGCACAGTCAGTGGCGTCATGGAAGAACTTGCAGCTGGAAATGAAGAGATTGCTGCATCGATGCGCGATCAACAGGCATCGTTCGAACAGATTCATCAATTGATGCAAGAACTTGAGTCAACGACGACGTCGCTTGATAGTCAGACACATCAATTCAAAATTTAATGAACACAGCAAAAAGTGCACTTCTTCTCGGAAGAGAAGAAGTGCACTTTTTCTTGAATCGACTTAGAAGAAGCTTTCTGGATCGAGCTCATTCGTCCGTCCATTCGCATCATACTGGTACCCACCATCGTGGATTTCAAAATGCAAGTGTGGACCAGTCGAGTTACCGGTGCTTCCGAGAACACCGATTTGCTGTCCTTGTTTGACTTGTTGTCCCTGTTTGACGTTCAAGGCATTCATATGGGCATAAACGGTCGTATACGTTTTTCCGTCGATATTATGAGAGATATAGACGTGGTTGCCGTAAGGACCACCTGAACTTGCTAAAATGACTGTTCCACTTGCAGACGCGACGATTGGCGAGTTGAGTGGACCAGCGAAGTCGGTTCCATTGTGGTACGCATAACCATTACTTCCGCTTGCTGCACCCATTCCTTGCGAAACAGAGCCTTGAGCAGGTTTGATGAATTTACCTTTTGCTTTTGAGATGACTTTCGTACTAGCCTTACTAACAGATGCTGGAGCTGCTGATTGTTTCGCAGCTTTTGCGGCAGCAGCCTTTGCTGCTCGGGCTGCTGCTTTTTCAGCTGCTTCCTGTGCCTTCAGTTGGGCCGATGCCTCTTTCAGGCTGAGGATGTTAGATTCGATTTTTTTCTTTTGCGACGTCAGACGCTTCAAAAGTGCTGTGCGCTTTTGTTTTTCTTGTTTCAGTTCACGTTGTTTCTTTTTTAAAACATTACGATCTTCAATCAAGTCTTGGCGTGTCTGCTTTAGTTCTTCTTTCGCAGCTGCCAGTTCTTTTTTGTTTGATTCGTAATCTTTTAACAAAGAAGCATCGCTTTCCGCAATTGTATTAAAGGCATTGAAACGGCTGATCATATCACCGACATCTTTTGCGCCGAAGACGGCTTCAAGGAGCGGGGCGTTATCAGCTTTAGACTGGCGAACTGCCAAGCGATCACCGAGCATTTTTTCTTGCTTCTTGATTTTCTTTTGTAACTTCTCGATCTTATCTTCTAATCGAGCGATCTGTTTCGTGTTTTCGTCGATCTTCTTTTGATTCTCGACGACTTGTAATGTCAGCCCATTGATTTGTTGATCCAGGGCGTAGACTTGTTGCTGTGCTTTAGATAATTGATTATTTTTTTGAGACAACGCCTCGCGTTGCTTCGATTGTTGTTGCTGATTTTGTTGTTGCTTCTCTTTATATGAACTTGCCGCGTCGACCGGAGTTGTCGTCATGAGCGGACTTGCGAGTAGAGTGAGTGTCATGAGCGATAGCCCAAGTGACTTTCCGAAAGGTCGTTTCATAAACTAAGCGTCATTCCTTTCCCGTGTGAAGTGTTACCTTTCCCACTCTAACAAGAAAATCGGAAAATCCACTTTACAATTCTTTTAAAAAAATGCAAGAGAAGCTAGCGAAAAGAATGAAGAATTTATGAAAATAATGATGCATGAACAGAAGTATAAACAGAAAATGTTGATATAAAAGGAAAAATTAATGTGTAGTAGATTGATTTCTGAATGATGTCAGGAGATATATTTTTGTAACATCGTATAAATAGAAGGTTTATTAATGTTTGAAAAAGGTATAAGTATAGTTTTTGAAATGAAAAAGTGCCCCGAAAGGCACTCCATCCGAATCATTCCTCATAAATCATCTTTCGTGTCATTCCACCGTCTAGGACCAGTGTTTCGCCCGTCAAGAAATCGTTATCTGGGTGTGTTAGATAGAGAGCCGCACGAGCAACATCACTTGGTTTTCCGACGCGACCAGCTGGATGTTGACTATGATCTTCAGGTGATAATTCTTGATAGTCACCAGTTTCAATCCAACCCGGGGCAATCGCGTTGACGAGAATACCGTCTTCTCCAAGTGAGACAGCAAGTGCATGTGTGAGTGCAAAAATACCACCTTTCGTCGACGCATAAGATTCTGTATGCGGTTCCGACATGAAGGCGCGGGTCGAAGCAAGGTTGACGATCCGACCTCCACTTTTACTTTGTTTTAAATAGGGTGTAGCCGCCTTGGTCGTTAGGAAGATGCTGCGCAGGTTCGTATGGTGAACCCGATCCCATTCCTCAAGTGACAATTCAAGGAGCGGTTTTCGGATCATGATACCGGCGTTGTTGATAACAATATCGATGCGACCAGTATGTTCAATCGCCTTTTCGATTAATAGTTGAACGTCTTTTTCATGTTGGATATCCAAGTGATAGAAGTAAGCCGTCCCTCCATCTTCTTCGATTTGTTGGACCAGTTCGTCTCCTGTCATCTGATCGATGTCAGCAAGAACGACATTTGCGCCTTGCGCAGCGTAGGTGCGGGCGAGTTCTGCACCAATTCCATTCGCGGCTCCTGTAATGATGACGGTTTGATTAACATGATTCATAAAAAATCATCCTTTCTGTAACGCTTCTCTCCCTTTTTTACCGTTCCATCATATCCTGAAACCTGACAGGATTATCATCCGTAGGAACAGGGAAATAGAAAAGCGTTGAAGTTACTTTAGAATGGGGGAAAATAGGAATGAAATTCTCAAATCAACAATTAGAAAAACAAGAACATCAATATGCCGAAGATGCAAAAGATTATATCGATCGTCCGGAAAAGACGAACTCGCTGTTACAACGCGCAACTGCGAAGGTGAACAGTAACTCTCGTTTGTCCGTCGTCTTCTCGCCGTTGACGTTGTTCGTCGACATGATTCGCGCGTACCAATCAGGTGAATACCGTAACATTCGTCGTACAACGATCTTAAAAGTAATCGGCGCGTTGATTTACCTCGTGTCACCGATTGACCTCGTACCTGATTTTGTACTCGGATTCGGTTTCGCAGACGATATCGCGGTCATCCTCTTCGTCACAAAAACAGTCTTCGAAGAATTGACACGTTTCAGCGACTGGCAGGATGAACAACAAAAGCGTCGTACACAACCAGTACAAAGTGAGGACGCGTATTAATTAAATTTGATGATCCGAGCGACTTCACACCAGAAGTCGCTCTTCTTTGTCCACAAAGAGCCGTTTCCTGTACGCCTTCTTGAAATTTCGATACACTAGAAATAGTTGGTAAAGAGAGAGGAGGGACGAAGATGGGACATCACTGGATGGAATCATACGGTTATATTGGAATCATGATGACGCTCATGTTTCCATTCATACCGAGCGAAGTACCGCTCGCGTATGCCGGATATCTCGTGCATACCGCACAGGCGAATCTACTATTCATGTTGTTCCTCGCTGTAGTGAGCTTCGTCATCAGTCAAAACCTCTTCTTTACGATTGGTCAGTTCGGGAGTGAACGGTTATTGAATCGTTTATTCAAATGGTTTCGGATTTCGGAAACGAAAATGCTCCAGTTTCAGACACAAATGGAGACAAAGGGACGCTATATCCTTCTTCTGTCTCCGATGTGGCGGATCGGATTTGCCATTGGTGCGGGGTTGACTGGCGTCTCGCGCTGGACGTTTACCGTCGTGACGACGATTTCTTTCTTGCTGTGGTCGACCATCTTTATTTGGGGCGGGAAAGCCGTCGGCCATGAATGGCGAAGATTGCATCATCTTAATCATCCAATCGTTTGGATTGGTTTAGGCATGCTGATTACGATTGGCTACTTGATACAAAAAAAGAGAAAAGCAAAAAAAGAGATCTAAAAGGAGTGGGAACATGGCAATTATCTTATTCGATATTGACGGTACATTGATTGATTCAACGGAACAGATGACAGAAGCAATCCATCGGGCGATGGAGGACATGCCGCATCTTCCAAAACCTTCTCAAGCTAGTGTACAAGCAAGTTATGGGTTGGCGGGAAGTGCTTTTTGGCGTAAGGCGATTCCAGAGGCTTCAGAAGAGGATATTCGGTTAATCCGCAAAAAAAGACATGGTCATCTAGAAGCGACGATGGTGGAACAGAACGTCTTGTTCGACGGAATTCGAGACTTGTTAGAAGCGCTAGTTTCAGAGGGACACACTATTTCAACAGCGAGTAATTGTGGCAACCACTATCTAAACCTTGTGCTGGATAGCCAGGATATTCGTTCGTTCTTCACGAGTCCGAAATGCTTAGAATCCGTCAACGGGAAAGAAAAAGCGGATATCTTGCGAGCGCACCGTGAGGAGTTTGGAGAAGCGACTTACTGGATGATCGGGGATCGGTCTTCCGATGTCGAAGCGGCTCGTAAGGAAAACATGCCAGTCGTCTTATGCCAATACGGTTTTGGTACACAATCCGAGTGGGATTCGGCGGACCATGTCATCGAGACACCGCTTGATTTACTGGCAGTAATCAAATAAGTGCATCAAAAAGCCAAGCTCAATCCGTCGATCTTTTAGACGGTCGGCTTGGCTTTTTTTGTGATGAAAGAACGAATAAAGATGAGCTTACTCAAAATCCAGTCGGTATGGTTCTGCACTCATCCATGGACGGAATCTCCGGAAGAGTAGGTGGAACAACAGACAAAGGATGACCGGCAAGACGATGAACAGCCCGAGAACAAATGTCATGTTAAACAATGTCCAGCCTCCTGACATCAGATGTAACGCGTTGATCGGACCGATTAACCCAGACATTCCGAATCCGGCACTGAACGGCGTACCTTGGACACCGAGCATTCCTGCTAGTGCACCAAGTATTGCGGCACTACACATGACAGGAAGAATCATCAAGGGATTACGGATAAAGTTCGCCATCTGAATTTTAGGAGAACCAAGAAAGTGAGCAATCGACGTTCCACGTGAATTCGCTTGCCATCCGGCGATCGCAAGACCAAATCCAGCGGCACAGACGCCTAGGTTCGCAGCTCCGGCAGCAACACCCGATAAACTGATTGCTGTCGCAATGCCGACCGTTGAAAGTGGAGAGACGATGAGCACGGAAAAGGCGACGGCAATCAGAATACCCATTAAGACGGGTTGAAGTGCCGTAAAGTCTGAGATGACATGTCCGATCGCTGTCGTGATCCGTGTCACGAACGGATACGTCAAAACACCGATTCCACCGGCTCCAACAATCAAAATCGTTGGCATGACAAGCACCGTGTACGTTTTGAAACGTTCACCGATCAATAAGACGATTGCCGTCGCAACAGCTGCCGTCAGACCAGCATTGATGACGTCTCCTGTACCGACGAAGACGAAGGTTGCATCTGCACGAGTCGCAACACCTGATCCAACGACTGTCGCGAGTCCAATCGACGTGGTCGCAATCGGTGTCACTTTAAATTGCATGGCTACGGCAACACCAATCACCATCGGCAAGAGGCGCATCGCGAGTGTTGTGGCATCTAAAACATGTTGGGCACCAGAGACGTATGGCAACAATGCCTTAGCGAGTTCACCGAGTAGTGCTCCTGGAATAAGGGCAACGAGAATTCCGATACTGAGTCCGTTTAAAACATGAACGGCAAATTGACGCGGCTGACGCAAAATAGATGAATCCATACAAGTCCTCTCCTTATGTAATGCTTTTATGCATAACAGTATAAAAGTTATGAATTGTGTTTTATCTTACGGCAAGCAAAGGCAGGCGTCAAGAAAAAGTTAGAAAATTCCAAACAAGCAAAGGATTCGTCTTTCAGAAACGGAATTGTTACAGTGAGGAAGTACATTGAAAGAGGAGGTCATGAATCATGTCAGAACAACGTATCGTATTAGCGGCACGACCAAACGGAAAACCAACAGGGGAAACATTCCGTTATGAATCATTTGAGTTAGCAGAGTTGAAGGAAGGGCAAGTCGCACTGGAGTCACTCTATATCTCGGTCGATCCATACATGCGGGGACGTATGAACGATGCGCGCTCTTACTCGCAACCGTTTGAGATTGATGAACCGATTCACGGTGGTGTCGTGGCGCGAGTCATTGAGTCTAAAAGTGAGGCACTCAAGTCAGGCGATGTCGTCGTCGGGATGCTCGATTGGGCAACAAAGGCAGTCGTCGATGCGAAAAGTGTCCGTAAAATCGATGAGCAGATTGCACCGATTTCAACAGCACTCGGTGTTCTCGGAATGACAGGGATGACGGCGTATTTCGGATTGCTTGATATCGGGAATCCACAATCAGGGGAAACGGTCGTCGTATCGGCAGCAGCAGGGGCTGTTGGATCGATCGTTGGTCAAATTGCTAAAATCAAAGGTGCTCGTGTCGTCGGAATCGCAGGAAGTGACGAAAAGCTACAACACTTAAAAGCAGATCTTGGTTTTGATGAAGTCATCAATTATAAAACGGAAGACATCGGGGAAGCGTTAGACCGGACATGTCCAAACGGCATCGATGTCTATTTTGAAAACGTCGGTGGTGAAATCGGTGATGCAGTCCTTGATCGACTCAATCCATTCGCGCGGGTACCGGTTTGTGGTGCCATTTCCGGTTATAACGCACAACAGGACATTGGTCCACGTGTTCAATCGAAATTAATCATCGCGCGTGCGCGCATGCAAGGTTTCCTAGTAGGTGACTATGGCAAACGATTCAAGGAAGCAGCTGAGCAACTTGGTCAATGGGTTAGTGAAGGGAAGTTACAATACGAAGAGACGATTTTTGAAGGATTCGATCGTGTACCAGATGCCTTCCTCGGATTATTTGATGGTTCGAACACAGGGAAACTATTAGTAAAAGTGAAGTAAATATGCCAAAAGAGGTTGCGGAATTATTTCCGCAACCTCTTTTTCTATGGCGTGAGATTCATGAATCTTTTCGATCGCGCTCGAGCTCTTCTGGATCAGGATCCGGATGTTGTGTTTCCGCAGGCTTGATTCCGGGATCTGATGTCTCAGCTGGATCAGGATCCGGGTGAAGACCAACGTCTGCCTTTTCATCTGGTAAATCATGATTTTTTTCGTTTAACATGTCCAGTCATCTCCTTTTATCAGTACGTAGTAATGTTTCCCCGTTTTTTAAATCCAAAACAATGAGAGTGCATAGGATTCGTTTTTGAAAACATGTGAATGACTTCCACGGACAAGAAAGCGAAAGTGGTCGATTTCCTAGGAAATACAGGTTGACTGAAATGGAATGTAAGGAAAATCCAAAAAAGCTTCATGAAGTCTTTACAAAAACCTTGCAAGTCCTTCAAGTAGCCTTTGAACTGCTTCCGTAGACTAAGAAAGAGTTGAAAAGAGGAAGGGTGTTTACGTGTGAGTGATCAAAAATGGAAACGACAAATCATGCAACAACTGAACTGGGTCCGCGAAGAGAAAAAACGACTAACAAGCGCGACGACCGCAAGTAAAGAGGCACTCGAAAAACTCCGTCAGTTAGAGGTCTTGCGACTGCCAACGGTTCGAACTTCTAATAAAACGACGACACGTTACCGACAAAATAGCCAAGCATCACTGCTGAATCAATTGGATGTCTCGGAGATTCCGGTCCGGACGACGACGCGTTATTATGAAAAGCGACCAATCGAGATGGCAATCGTCTGCTCGGAATTCATGTACGCCTATTATGAAGATGCCGTTCATCTCCACTACGTCAATGCGCACACATTCGAAGAAGTTTTCGAGCGCGAGATTGATCTCTTTTTAGTCGTCTCTTCATGGAAGGGGTTACGAGGAGACGATTGGAAAGGTGTCGCCACACCGAATTCAAAAAAACGCCAACGGTTGCTTTCAATGATGCAGGAAGTCAAAGCTAAAGGAATTCCAGTCGTCTTTCAATCGACGGAAGATCCGAGCAATCATGAACGGTTTCAAGACGTGGCTCAAGCTGCCGATTATGTCCTGACTTCAGATGAGGCAATGATTCCTGAATACCGCGTCTTATGTGGTCATGATCGGATCATGGCGATGCCGTTTGGTGTCAATCCATTGATTCACAATCCGATCGGAGCAACGCGTAGCCGAAAGAAGGGCGTTTTATTTGCCGGTAGCTGGATGGCGAAATATCCGGAGCGCGTTAAAGATACGGAGATGTTGTTTGATGGGGTGATGCAGTCTTCGCACGAACTCGATATCGTGGACCGGAATTATCATCTCGACTTACCGGCTTATCAGTTTCCGGAACGTTATCAATCACGGGTCGCACCAGCGATTCCTTATGATGCCTTACAACAAGTCAGTAAATGTTATGACTGGGTCTTGAACCTGAATAGCATCAAATACAGCAAAACGATGTGTGCCCGTCGCGTCTATGAATCGCAAGCACTCGGGAATCTAATCCTGTCGAATTACAGTATCGCCGTCAACAATGAGTTTCCGAACATCTTCACCGTGCATGACGCACAGGAGGCGACGGCAATCGTGGAACGTACGTCGCAAGAAGAAATCGAACGGTTACGAGCAGAAGGGCTTCGTGCCGTCATGACGGAACACACGGTCTTCGAACGGATGGATCAGATTCTAGCGTTCATTGGACGAGTACCTGAGACACGGAAACATCGCTTATTGATCGTCGTTGCCCAAGACGGGGAAGCGATCCGTGACATGATCAATCGACAAAGTCTCACACCGGACGAAATCGTCTCTGCGGATGCGCTGACGGAGCAAACTTACGATAAAGCCGATCTCGTGGCTTGGATGGATGGAAAGGAATCTTACGGCGAATATTATCTAGAGGATCTCGTGAATGGTTTTAAATACAGTGATGCGAGCATCGTCCGAAAAGGAAGCGAGTATCCGTATCATCTACAAGAGATGAGTAGTAGTCGAAACGGTGCGATCGTTTGGCGGTCAGCTATCGGATATGACATGTTCCAGGCAGATGAACTGAACGGAAAAACACTGTTGCTCGATCAATTTGAGTGGAACGAGCAGGCGGTAGTTCCGACGAATCAGACCCCGCAACTATCGGTCGTCGTTCCGATCTATAACAATGGAAAACATCTCACGTATAAATGTTTCGCTAGTCTTACACGGATGGATCGATTCATGGAATCAGAGATTTTACTCGTAGATGATGGATCAACGGATGTTGCGACACGTCAAGCGGTAGAGCGTCTCGCACGACGCCACGGAAATGTCAGAACCTATTTCTTCGAGACAGGTGGAAGCGGTAGTGCTTCACGTCCGCGCAACAAAGGTGTCGAGATGGCACGCGCTGACTACGTGACGTTCCTTGATCCGGATAACGAGGTACTCAGTGATCGCTATGCCTTTTTGCTTCAGGAACTAGAAAAAGATCCATCACTTGATTTTGTGGCAGGGCATATGAAAAAGCTGGCCGAGAAGACGAGTATCATCGCCTTACCGACGATTCGTAAACAGGGACGAACCGTTTGTGAGGATCCGAAAGCTTTTCTATTGAAACATCGGTTTGCGGTACAAAGCATTCAAGCACTCGTCGTCCGTCGTACTTTCCTGCTCGAACATCAATTGGAGCAGGTAGTCGGTGCAGTCGGACAGGACTCCTTGTTCTTCCAAGAATTGATGCTCCGTGCGAACCGTGTCTTACTCGTCAATCGGGTCATTCATTATTATTATGCAGCGGTTGCCGGATCGACCGTGAATGCCTTGACGGTGAAATTCTTTGAACGAAGTGTCGTCCGAGAGCGGGCACGAGCAGAAAAGTTCGCCCGTTATGGAGTGCTAGAGGAATATAAGCAAACACGATTCGAGCATTTCTTCGAGCATTGGTATCTCGTTAAATTACGCTACTGCAGTGATAAGGATTTTACACCGAGTGTCGCATTGCTACGTACGATCATCAGTTTCTATGAACCGATCACGTTGACGAATCCGTTGATCCGTCAATTCATGGAGCTTGCGGATCGACAGGAGACAGATCGTCTTCAACATCTATTACTTGAGGAGGTGCAGAAATGACGGCATCGATGAAAACAGCACGACCAAAAGATCAAATCCGGGCGGCCTACTACGATCAGTTAGGCGGTGGATTCGGTAAAAAAGTCCGCGCGCGTGTTCACTGGATCGTACGACAAGCAAAAGGGGAGCACATTTTAGATATCGGTTGTTCAGGCGGAGTCGTTCCAATTTTGCTTGGACGCGAAGGGAAACATGTCGTTGGAATCGATGTATTACCAGAAGCGATCATCGAAGCCAAACAAGCGTTGCTCGAGGAACCGACATCCGTTAAAGAAAAAGTGGAATTACATGAAGCGAATGTCATGACATACACACCTGATATTCAATTCGATACAGTCTTGATGACGGAAGTACTGGAACATATCGGGGAGCCGGAACGCTTCATCGCTCGTGCCGTCTCGTTCATCGCACCAAAAGGACGACTTGTCATCACAGTCCCATTCGGAGTGAACGATTATGCGGATCATAAACGGACGTATTATTTAAATCGACTGCTTGAGCAATTGACACCTTTCGGTAAAATCGAAACGGTCGAGCGGATCGATAAGTGGCTTGGAATTACGATTCAAGTCTATCCGGAACTTCAATCTGGTCGATCGATTTTACCGGAGGAAGTTGAATGGCTAGAAGACGCCTTTGAAGAGGTGGAGCGATTGCATCTCGCAACGATCATTGACTTAAAACGCAAGCAACAGACTCTAGAACGAAAAGTTCAGCGGTTAGGGGAACAAACAGATGTATTAGAGCAGGCACAAGCAGAATCGTTACGTCAGGAACAGCAACTACAGGAACAGCGTGAACAATACAAGGTGCTTGAAGAACAATATGCCGCACTGCTTGATCGATTCGAAGGGGCATTGGTGGCAAATCTGGAACTGCTGGAGGCGAATGCATCATGGAAATCAAAATACCGCTCACTCGCGCGATCAAAGCTCGGAAAAATCGTCGTCCGCTACTGGAAGTTCCGACGTCAACTCAAGCAGCGCCGGAGTCGTCGATGAACGTCTTGATGATTTGTCAAAATTTTTATCCGGAAATCGGAAGTGCGGCAAACCGAATGAAGAATATTTTCAAGCGGATGGAACAAGCGGGAAGTGACGTCCATGTGCTGACGTCAGAACCGCTCTATCCGACGGCAGAACTTTATACGGATTCAATGTTCTGGGATGAGCCGAGCTTGGATACGGCACATGTAACCCGTATCCAACCACGTGACGTCAGGGCGACGAACAATTTATGGCGGCGCCTTCGCTTGTTTGTAGAACAATTCGTGCTCGCAGTAAAAGAGGTGCGACATGACCCGAAATCCTACGCTTACATCTATGCGACGACACCATCCATCTTCATGGGACTCGTCGGGGTCGTCGCGAAACATGTCAAAAAAGCGCCATTGATTCTCGATGTACGCGATTTATGGCCGGAGTCGCTGATTGGCGTCGGCATCACGAATTCGCGTTTGTTATTGACTCCGCTCTACTGGCTTGAAAAGTGGATGTATCGTCAGGCGGATCAATTGGTCATTAATAGTGAAGGGTTTCGATCGTACATTGAAGGGCGTGGTATCGCACCGGAAAAAATTCATTACATTCCGAACTCGATCGAGGAAAACGAGTGGTTAATCAAACGGCGAAAAGTGTCGGAACAAGTACGTGTCGTATATACGGGGAATATCGGACTCGCGCAAGATGTGTTTTTGTTGCTTGACGTCGCACAGGAACTTCAACAAGAGCAGGATATCTGCTTTCAAGTCGTCGGTTATGGTTATCACAAGCAAACGTTCGAACGACTCGTCAAGGAACGTGGATTGACGAACATCGAGTTTCTTGACGCGATGCCGCGTTGGGATGCGTTGAAACAACTGGCAAAGAGTGACATCGCCTTTGCGACACTCGTCGAAAGTACAGCATTCGATACGGTGACACCCGGTAAAATCATTGACTACATGGCGATGGGGTGTGCCATCGTCGGAGCGGTATCCGGACACGCAGCGCATGTCATTGAAGAGGCAGGAGCTGGTTATGTGTCTGTCCAGCGGAAAAAAGAGGAGATCGTCGATCATATTCTCGAGTTATCACGAAATCCAGAAAAACGTGCAGCGATGGGACGCGCAGGTGTGGCATACGTCCAACACCATTTTGATTGGGAACAAAATGAACAGCGCTTGTTCGACGCCATCGAACGAACACAGGCGCGAAAGGCGGTCGCAGAATGAAGCGCATTGGAATGTTTGTTTGGAATCCCTTTACGAATGACGCCCGAGTCTTACGTGAATGTACGGCACTCGTCGAAGCAGGGCACCGCGTGGACCTATACTGCCTAAATGACGGCACACTTCCAGAAGTCGAATACCCGATGTCAGGGTTTCGCGTCATTCGAATTGACCGGACGCCACCTTTTGCGAGGTGGCTCCCGTTCTTTCGTAAACGGAAAAAACGGACACTTGCTGTCGGTTTGATGGGTGCGCTTCTTGCGCCATGGCTCATTCCCGTGATGCTTGTGCTCTTTTTCCTCATGCGAAGTCGGTTCATCCGGTACGCCCTTTACAACAGTTTCGGCATTCTGCGTATGACACGAGCTGCTAGGAAGCACGATTATGACGTCATGCATGCGAACGATGTCAATACGTTACCACAAGCGATTGGGGCGGCCCGTGGGACGAAAATCGTCTATGATTCGCATGAAGTCCAGACCGATCGGACAGGATACGGCAGCATGCAAGGGAAATTAGAACGCTGGTTGCTTCACTTCGTCGACCAGACAATCGTTGAAAATGACACGCGTGCGGATTACCACCAGAAGTTATACGGAACACGACCGTCTGTCTTGCACAATTATCCGTTTTACGAACCGATTGTTCCGCAACCGCGACCGTTACGCGAAGAGTTAGCACTTGCTCAAGATGAGCCGATTTTGTTGTATCAAGGCGGAATCCAAGAAGGACGCGGACTGGAGCGACTCATTGAAGCGATGCCGTTCATCGATCGAGGAACATTGATTTTCGTCGGGGACGGAAAATTAAAAGGAAAACTGATGCAACTGGCTGCCCAATCATCGGAAAAGTCTCGCATTCGCTTCATTGAGAAGGTTCCGCTTGCTGAACTACCAAGTTACACGGCAGCGGCAACGGTCGGCTTTCAAGTCCTTCAGAACGTCTGTTTCAATCATTATTCTGCTTCTTCGAACAAACTATTCGAATACATGGCGGCGTTGATTCCTGTCATCGCAGCTGACTTACCAGAAATCCGTCGTGTCGTCGAAACAGAAGGAGTTGGATTAATCGTTGATGTCGAATCGCCGCAGAGTATTGCTACAGCAGTCAACCGTCTAGTGAAGGATGAGAGCTTGCGACGGGCGATGCAGGAACGAGCAAGCGTAGCAAGGACACAATACAACTGGGAGCAAGAAAAAGGTCGACTTCTTGCTGTCTATGACTCGATTTTCATGGAATCTGACGCAAAATAAGAGAAATAGTCAACGACTCGAAGGGAAATCCACGTGCAATGAAGGTGGATTCCTGACGAGTCGTTTTGTTTCATTCAAATAGATACGAAGGATTCGCGAAAGCTTCATAAGATTTACAAAAACAATAGAAAACGCTGGAAATGTAAGGTCTGTGAAGAATGGTTTAAGAGATGGTTAGAAGCATTGGAAAGCAAAGGAAATGTCGTTATGGTCTAGTTACAGCCAAGCCACAGACCGTTCGTTGGCTAGTATGACTAACTCGATGGAGGAATGACAAAATGAAACTTTGCACAATCGGACTAGGATATATTGGATTACCTTCTTCTGCGATGTTCGCGGATCATGGCACGGAAGTCGTAGGTGTCGACATCGATCCACAAATCGTCAATCTTCTGAACACGGGAACGATTCATATTGAAGAACCAGGACTCGAGGATGTCATCAAACGGGTCGTCGCAAACGGAAAATTCCGGGCGACACTTACACCAGAACGGGCAGATGTTTTCCTAATCGCCGTTCCGACACCGAACTTAAACGATACGTATAAATCATGTGATTTGAAATATGTTATTTCAGCGGTTAACAATATGCTACCATTCCTTGAAAAAGGGAATGTCGTCATCGTCGAATCGACGATTGCGCCACGTACGATGGATGACCATGTTCGTCCATTGATTGAAGAAGCCGGCTTTACGATCGGTGAAGACGTCTATGTCGTCCATTGCCCAGAACGTGTCTTGCCAGGACAAATCTTACATGAACTTATTCATAATAACCGCATCGTCGGTGGATTGACGCCAGCGTGTGCAGAGGCGGGCGCAGCCGTCTATGAAACATTCGTTCAAGGTGAAATCGTTCGGACAGACGCGAAGACAGCCGAAATGTCGAAGTTGATGGAGAATACGTTCCGCGATGTCAACATTGCTCTCGCAAATGAATTGACGCAGGTATGTCATCAGCTAGAGATCAACGTCTTAGATGTTATCGAGATGGCGAACATGCATCCACGGGTGAACTTACATCATCCAGGACCGGGCGTTGGTGGTCATTGTCTTGCGGTTGACCCTTACTTCATCGTCGCAAAAGCTCCATCGCTTGCACGCATCATTCATACAGCACGACAAACGAACGTTCAGATGCCACAATTCGTCGCTGAACAAGCAGCGCGTCTTGTTGGTTCACGTGTCCGTCCGAAGATCGCCGTCTTTGGTGTCACGTATAAAGGAAACGTCGACGACATGCGCGAGAGTCCAGCTGTCGAAGTCATTGAACAATTACTCGACCGTGGACTTGACGTCGCTGTCTGTGATCCGCACGTCGAACGCTCGATTTCGACACGTTTCGAACTCGTCGATGAGCTGGAAGCGATTCAAGGCGCTGATCTCGCACTCGTCCTAGTCGACCACGATGAATTCAAACAATTCGATTCACGTCGTCTCGCAAACTACATGCGGACACCGTTACTCTTTGATACGAAAGGGATCGTCAATGAGCTCGACGCTGTCAAAGTCCTGAACTTCGGTAATTTGCATACGCACCGCGTGACGGAAGTGGATGCGAAAGCGATATGAACGCGTTACGAACGATTGGGGGAGAGTTGAAGGATCATCTATATCTGATCTTTCGACTCTCGCTTTATGAAACAAAGAGTCAATATAGCATGCAATACCTTGGTTGGTTTTGGGAGATCATGACGCCGCTTCTCCAAATCGGTGTCTACTGGGTCGTATTCGGCTTCGGGATTCGTGGTGGGCATCCAGTCGATGGAATTCCGTTCGTCTTTTGGCTCGTCAGCGGATTGATTGCTTGGTTCTTTATCGGCAGTACGATTCCAAGTGGTTCCCGGTCGATTTATGGTCGAGTCGCGCTCGTCTCAAAGATGCATTTTCCATTGAGTACGATTCCAGCGTACGTCATCTTGGCGCAATTCTATCGCCACTTAGCGATGATTGCCTTAACGATCATTTTAGGATGTGCCTTCGGTTACTTTCCGGGATGGCATACGCTTGAACTCTTGTATATCGTACCGGCGGGTGTCGTGTTCCTCTATGCGGTCTCCTTATTGTTGTCCGCGCTTGCAACGATGATTCGAGACGTGCAAAACATGGTGACATCTGCCATTCGGATGTTGATGTATTTAACGCCAATCATGTGGATTCCGCCAGATCACTCGTTATTCAAGATGTTGTTGATGCTAAACCCACTCGTTTATTTGATTGAGGGGTATCGTTCAGCACTCATCGGAACGGGCTATCTGCTCGATCATATGTGGTATGGCGTGTACTTCTGGTGTATGACGCTCGCAATCTTACTTGTTGGAGCATCGATTCACATTCGATTCCGACGCTATTTCATCGATTACGTATAGGAGGGAGAACGATGGGTCATGTCGTGTTTGAGAATGTATCGAAACGGTACATGCTCTATGCCCGACCGATCGACAAGCTAAAGGAAGTGTTGTTCGGTAAGGTGAATGGAAAATCGTTCTATGCTCTAAAGAACGTCTCTTTTTCTGTGGAAGAGGGAGAAATCGTCGGTGTCGTTGGCATCAACGGAAGTGGGAAATCGACACTATCGCATCTGCTTGCTAACGTAACACCACCGACGTACGGTCGAGTCACATTGGGTGGAAAGTCAGCATTGATTGCCATCTCTAGCGGATTGAACAGTCAACTGACAGGGCGAGATAACATTGAATTAAAAGGGCTGATGATGGGCTTAACGAAGCGACAAATCGAGTCGATTACTCCAGAAATCCTAGAGTTTGCTGATATCGGGGAGTTCATCGATCAGCCGGTCAAAACATATTCGAGTGGCATGCGAGCTCGGATTGGTTTTGCCATCTCGATTCATATCAATCCAGACATCTTGATCATCGACGAAGCACTCTCAGTCGGAGACCAAACGTTTACTGAAAAGTGCCTCGATAAGATGCGTGAATTCCGCGATCAAGGGAAAACGATTTTTTTCGTCAGTCATTCGCTCAGTCAGGTAAAGAGTTTCTGTACAAAAATCCTTTGGTTGGAATACGGGGAAGTCCGTCTATTTGGTCCGACGAATGAAACGTTGGCTGAATACAATAAATATTTATATTGGTACAAACAGTTATCAAAAAAGCAAGCCTCCCATTACGTAGCTAAAAAACGAACGGAACGGATTGGTTCCGTGGATCAGCAGATGATGGGCGAGACGATTGAACGATCGTCATGAAATGAGATAGGGGATGAAGTAAATGAAACGTGTCATGCTTGTATTCGGAACACGACCAGAGGCGATCAAAATGGCGCCGGTCGTCAAAGCACTTGAAAATCGTCAGGACGTCGAACCAATCGTCGTCGTTACAGCACAACACCGAGAGATGCTCGATCAGGTCCTTGAACTATTCGAAATCACTCCGGACCATGACTTGGATTTGATGCGTCCGCGTCAAACGTTAGAGGAAATGACAGCGCGTATCCTAAACGCGATGCGTCGTGTCCTCGAAAAGGAACAGCCGGATCTCGTCCTTGTCCATGGGGATACGACGACGACGTTCGCTGCTTCTTTAGCGGCGTTCTATCAACAGATTCCAGTCGGTCATGTGGAAGCAGGACTACGGACATTTGAAAAGTATGCGCCGTTCCCAGAAGAGATGAATCGTCAATTGACAGGTGTGCTGGCGGATTATCATTTTGCACCGACTGAACAGGCTGCCATGAACTTACGTGCTGAGAACAAGCAGACACCGATCATCGTAACCGGCAATACGGTCATCGATGCGTTGAAGACGACTGTATCATCGACATATACGCATCCTGTCCTAACACGCCTCGAGAAGTCGGGACGAAAACTTGTCTTGCTTACGGTTCATCGCCGTGAGAATCATTTACAACTGGCAACGATTTTTGATGCGATTGAACGGTTAGCAAATGATCATCCGGAAATCGAAATCGTCTATCCGGTTCATCCAAATCCGGTCGTACTAGAAGCGGCAGCTCGCCTGAAACATCATCCGCGGATTCAATTGATCGAACCACTTGATGTCTTTGATTTCCATAACCTTGCAGCGCGCGCTTCCTTCATCCTGACAGATTCAGGCGGGATTCAAGAAGAAGCACCTTCACTCGGTGTTCCCGTTCTTGTCTTACGGGAGACGACGGAACGACCTGAAGGCGTCGAAGCAGGAACCTTGAAACTGGTTGGTACGAATCCAGAGCGCATCTATGCGATGAGCCATCAATTATTGACGGACGAAGTGTTCTATCAATCGATGGCACAAGCGGCGAATCCTTATGGCGATGGACAGGCAGCAGAGCGAATCGTCGATGCGATCATGAGTGAGGTACCCGTATGAGTCAACGTATTCCTCCAGCGATTTATCAATTCTTTCCATTCGGAACGCAGGAAAAAATCTTGCTTGAGGATGCTACAGATGGTGTCTATTTTGATTTTCAAGAAGCGACGGCAGACGACAAATTGTACATTCAGTTGTTTGATCAAGGATTTCAACATCCGCCTTCAAAGTTATACCGAACAGACGCCACGATTACAGGAGATCTCATCGAGGTGACCTGTCATTTCGAAGTCGATGCACCGTGTGTCGTTCAGTTATTCAAGATGCAGTATGGACAGAAGAAACGGATGGGGTCGGAAACGGAAACCGTCACACTGATGAATGAAACAGTCGTTCAGGTACAGATGAAACGAGTACCAGGAGCGAAGTATTTCAAAGTGGCATGGAAGTTCTTGCAAGAGGGGAGCTTCCGGGTCCATCTCCGGGACATTCAGATTGTGCAGCATGTCACGGCAGGGGAGGAAGCGACGTATGCTATTTAGTTCGACGATATTCTTATTTCTGTTCTTACCGACTGTCTTGATCGTCTATTACCTACTACCACGTAGCTTCCGAAATGGTTGGCTGCTAGTGACGAGTCTATTCTTTTATGCATTCGGGGAACCACGCTTTGCACTGCTGATGTTACTGAGCGTTACGATCAACTATTTCTTCGCCTTGTTCGTCGATCTGTATCGACAGCGAATCGGCGTCAAATGGATCATGTTTAGTATGATTGCAGTCAATTTAGGATTACTCGGCTGGTTCAAGTACATCGGATTTTTCGTTCGTTCGGTCAACGAGACATTCGGATTAGGATGGTTCGTACCAGAAGTCGTCTTGCCACTCGGTATCTCGTTCTATACGTTTCATGCGATGAGTTATGTCATCGACATCTATAAAGGGAAGGAAGCGGTGCAAAAGAATCCGCTTGACCTCGCCCTTTATATCGCGTTCTTCCCCCAACTCGTCGCGGGTCCGATCGTTCGTTATAACACGATTGCGAGTCAAATCGAATCACGAGAAGAGACAGTTTCCGATTTTGCCCGAGGGGTTCGTCGGTTTACGATCGGCTTAGCTAAAAAACTGATTCTTGCCAATGGATGTGGTCAGGTCGCGGATGCCATCTTCAATATGAAAGATCTCTCGATGGGGCTTGCTTGGATTGGCATTATCGCCTACGCCTTACAAATCTATTTCGATTTTTCAGGATATAGTGATATGGCGATTGGACTAGCTTTGATGTTTGGATTTCATTTTCTTGAGAATTTTAACTATCCCTACATTTCAAAGTCCGTTTCTGAATTTTGGCGTCGTTGGCATATTTCGCTCGGATCGTGGTTCCGGGATTATGTCTACATCCCGCTTGGTGGAAATCGTGTCTCACCGTGGTTACAGTATCGCAACTTAGCAATTGTCTGGATGCTGACGGGTCTTTGGCATGGTGCTAGTTGGACGTTCGTCGCGTGGGGAGCGTATTACGGAATCTGGATCATGCTCGAGAAAGCATTTCTCGGGAAATGGTTGGCGAAAACGCCAGTCTTCTCGACCGTTTGGACACTCGTACTCGTGTTGGTCGGTTGGGTATTCTTCCGTTCCGAGACGTTCCCGGAAGCCGTTACGTACATTCAAGCGATGTTCGTACCAGATGTGATCTGGGATGAACGCGCGAGCTACCAGCTTGTCCAAAATGGTGTTCTACTGCTTGTCGCGTGTATCGCAGCGACACCGATTCCGAAAATCATCGGAGAGCGATTAGTTGTGTCACTCGGAAGAATTGGTACGACGATGCAGTATGGATATGCGATGTTGCTACTATTTTTGGCGACATCAGCACTTGTTGCAAGTACGTTTAATCCATTCATCTATTTCCGCTTCTAAAAAGGAGGTCTACTGATGGCACAGCCACTTGAAACAGAAAATAAGCAGGGACAAAAACGGACGACTTCTTTTGAACGGATCATGATGTGGGTGACGACGATCAGTTTTTTACTCATCTTGTTAACGATTGGTATTGGTACGATCGTCCGAGAAGACCGTGTGCGTTCTCAGCTAGAAAATCGTACACTCGCACAATCGGTCGATCCGACGATCGAAGGAATCGCGACTGGAAAAGACATGCTGAAGATGGAGACGTATTTCACGGACCAACTACTTTTGCGAGGGACGTTCGTTGAGATGCAGGCGCTACTATCGAAGGATGTCTTCAGACAGCCTTTTCGTAATGGAATCTATACAGCTAAAAATGGCTATATGATCGAACCGAGTGCCTCGACTCAAGTCCAGATTCCAAACGCGTTTCAGCAATTCGTGCAAGAAGTCGATCGACCCGTCTATATGGCGCTAGCTCCATCGAAGACGGTCATTGCTGAACGCGATCAGTTGATCCCATCGTATGTTGCTTCGAATGCACGGACACGTTACGCAGGAATGATTCGTGACTTCAAGGCTGCGGGGATGACGAATTTGTCACTTGATCAATTAAAACTAACGGACTACTTCAAGACGGACCATCACTGGAATATCGACGGAGCAGCGTCAGCATATCAGACGATTACGAAGGGGATGGACTTACGACCAGTCATGCCATCAAAAGCAAATCGTAAAGAAGATGAGCATGCCTATTATGGTTCATTAGCGCGAAAGACGACGCTTGCGTATGCGACGTCTGGTGATCAGTTAGCCTATTATGAACCAGCATTTTTCAAAGGAATCAATGTCTGTTACGACGGTGCATGCGATCGCCCAGTCATTGATGAATCCTTCGTTCAGCAAGAGGGAGATTACGTCGATCGGTATGAAGTATTCTTGCGCGGGAATCATGGCATCATGTCGATGAAGGAGCAGACGAAGAATGATCGACCAACGATTCTCGTCTTAAAGGATTCATTCGCGAATCCAGTCTTACCGTTCCTTGCTAAAAGTGCCAATCTCGAAGTCGTCGACGTTCGTTACGTCCCAAAATCATTCGATGTGTCGCAGTTCGCTAAACAAAAACAAGTCGACTCCGTGTTGTTCCTGCATAACTCGAACATTGCTGGATTGATGAAGACGTATGAAAACACACTATGAAGGAGTTCATGACATGAGATCCCGAATGGCGAAAAGAAAACCACGCCTTGTTTGGCGCGTATTGAGTGCGCTCCTACTAGGGTTCGTTCTGATTGCTAGTGCATCAGCTGGTTTAGCTTTTTTAAAAGTGAAGCAAACGGCAGACGCGTTCTTAACACCGTTAGATGGAGAGCAACCTAAGCCACTCGAATCGATGAAGCCGGTTAATGTCTTGTTACTGGGCGTGGATGAACGGAAAAATGATAAGGGACGTGCCGATGCCATCATGCTTCTTTCATTCAATCCAAAAACAAAACAAGCGACTTCCCTGTCCATTCCAAGAGATATGCAGGTAACCGTGCCGTCTGGCGAAAAGACTAAAATCAATCATACCTATGCCTATGGGGGGGTGAAAGAGACAGTCGAAACGGTGGAGCAGACGTTTGAGACCGATATTCCTTATTATGCGAAAATCAACATGGATGGATTGATTGAGTTGGTCGATGCTGTTGGGGGTGTCACGGTCGACAATCCATCTGCCTTTAGTTGGAACGACCGTCGTCTTCAAAAGGAGTATGATAAAGGGAAAATTCATCTGACGGGTCTTGAAGCGAGTGGTTATGCTCGGATGCGAAAGCAAGATCCACTCGGCGATATGGGTCGACAAATTCGTCAGCGTCAAGTGCTAGAAGCAGTCGGAATGAAGCTTGCTGGACCACAGTTGTTGACGCAACTCGAAAAGATCACGGATGTCATGAAAAACAACTTTACGACGAATATCGGACTTGATGTCGCAGCGCAGCTAGCACAGGAGAATCAGCGTGGGTTCGAACAATTGAAGCCGCTGAAAATCGAGGGAGAAGGATATATCGCAAGTGATGGTGTCTGGTATTTCTTTGCATCGGACGAATCAATGGAACAGACGAAGCAGACGATCGCTAAACTTCTCGCACGATCGTAAGTCATAATTAGTATTACCATCAAATAAACAAGGTTGAGCGTCTCTAGCAAATGATTGTGGAGGCGCTTTTTCCTATCTTTCTCTTAAGTAACGCATCATTCTTTTTGAAAAAAGTGCTTGGTTCAAAAGTCTTATTTTCGATCAAATCGATGAAATAGGCTTTGACAGGACTTGTAAACGGATGCAAAATGAAAACGATTACATACCAAAAGGAGATGGCTACCGTATGAAACGCATGAGATTCGTTTGTATCGTTGCGCTAACGTTTGCACTGATATTTAGTGGACTCTCTTTATCCGGTCAAGCACTGGAAAAAGGGAAGTCGACATTAGTCATCATTCACTACAAGGAAGACCCGAATGCCACAAAAGATTGGAATCTATGGTTATGGGCAAATGGGCCGGATTATTTTCCGAATAAAGCCCACGCTTTTAACGGTGAGGATGCTTACGGAAAAATCGCAGCTTATGAATTTCCAGTTGATCAGCCGGAAAAAATCGGCTTCATCGTTCGAGATGACAACTGGAACAAGGATGGGGGATCTGAGAATGATCGCTTCATTACGAAAGACATGATTAAAAATGGTGTTGCTGAAATTTGGATCGAGTCGGGAAGCAAGGACATCTCGACAGTCAATCCAAGCAATGGAGCAGATGTCGAAAAAATTGATACGAACATCCACTATTACCGGTATGACAATGATTACGAAAAGTACGGTGTCTGGTCTTGGCCGGAAGAGCAAGATGGCAAGCGTTTCGAGTTCGATCAGCAGGATGAGTTCGGTACCATTGCCAAGGTAACGCTCGATAACCCAACGAAAGCACGTCTTGCAGGCGTCATTCCTCATCTTGAGGGTTGGTCGGAAAAAGACGGAGCTGATCGTTTCTTTTATGCAGGGGCGAAAGACATCTGGTTGATTGAAGGGGATCAGACGGTATACTACAGCAAACCGGAAATTGATCGCACACCGAAAATCACAAGCTTTTTAGCAGATGACTTCCGGATGATGACATTAAAAACGAATGCACCGCTGACGGAAGAAGACTTAAAGGCATTTACGTTTGAAGGCGTGACGAATCCAGTCGTGTCAGCAATCGATGCCAAAACGGTAAAAGTCGAAGTCACTTTAGATATCGATTTAGCAAAAGTCGTCCGAGCATCTCATCCTGTTTTTGGAGAAGCAATTCTTGAAGCAGGTAAAGTGCTCCGTTCGAAAGCATTCGACCAAAAGTATGCCTACGATGGAAAACTCGGTGTCGACTATCAAAAATCGAAGACGACGTTTAAAGTCTGGGCACCGACAGCACAAGCCGTCGAGCTCGAATTGTATCGCTTACCAAAACAAGAAGCTGCTACGACAAAAGATATCACGCGCGAAATCAAGATGGAACGAACGGATCGTGGTGTGTATCAAGTAACAGTCAAGGGCGATCTTGACGGTGTCGGATACACATACGAAGTCAAACACGCCAAAGAATCAACGCGTGCTGTTGATCCGTATGCGACAGCAGTCGCCGTCAATGGCGACCAAGGTGTCGTCGTCGACTTACGCGAGACGGATCCAAAACGCTGGACGAATGGGAAAATGCCACTTCGCCATGCGACAGACGCGATCATCTATGAATCACACGTCCGTGATTTATCGATGTTTGATGTGACGAATTCAGGTTACGATTCAGGCATCAAACAAAAAGGGAAGTACCTTGGCGTCATCGAGCCAGGTACGCGTTTGACGAAGAATGGTAAGAAAACGAAGACGAAGACGGGGCTTGATCATCTGAAGGAACTTGGCATCACGCACGTTCAGTTCATTCCAGTCTATGATTTCAACACAGCGTCCGTCGATGAGACGAACCCGCTTAAATCGTATAACTGGGGTTATGATCCGAAGAACTATAACGCACCAGAAGGATCGTATGCGACAAACCCCTATGATCCAAAAGTCCGAATCACAGAAATGAAGCAGATGATTCAAGGACTACATGACAATGGACTTCGTGCTGTCATGGACGTCGTTTACAACCACATGTTTGACGCAAAGGCATCAAACCTTGATAAAATCGTCCCTGGTTATTACTACCGTTATACAGAAGGTGGCGATTTAGCGAACGGAACTGGTGTCGGAAACGATACAGCATCTGAGCGTCAAATGATGCACAAATTGATCGTTGACTCTGTCTCATACTGGGCGAAAGAATACCATTGGGACGGATTCCGCTTTGACTTAATGGGCATTCACGACGTCAAGACGATGAATGCTGTCAAACAGGCGACAAAACGAATTGATTCGTCGATTCTCGTATTCGGAGAAGGGTGGAGCCTTGGAACACCGCTTCCGGAGACGGATAAGGCAAACCAAACGAATACAAAACAAATGCCAGGAATCGGACATTTCAATGACAATCTACGCGATGCGCTCAAAGGTAGTGTCTTCATCGATTCAGATGCTGGTTTCATTAACGGAACAACGGGTCTTGAAACGCGCATCAAACGCGGAATCGTCGGAGAAATTGCTTATGACAAAGAGATTCAAGGATTTACGCAAGAACCAGATCAAGCCATCACTTACGTTGAAGCACATGACAACCATACGCTCTGGGATAAGTTGAACCTGACGAATCCGCAAGACAATGACGCAACGAAGACAAAGATGCATCGTTTGGCTTCAAGCATCTTGTTGACGTCACAAGGAACGACGTTCATCCATGCAGGACAGGACTTCATGCGGACGAAGGGCGGCGACCATAACTCATATAAATCACCGGATTCTGTCAACCAGCTCGACTGGAAACGGAAGATGGACCGTCAACAAGACGTTGATTATATGACAGGATTGATCGAGTTACGCAAAAAGAATCCAGTACTTCATTTAGCAACAGCAAAAGACATTCGTCGTTACCTGACGTTTGAAGCAGCACCGGCACAAGTCATCGCCTATCGATTAGATGATGCTGCGCCACAACAAAAGGATGATCTCTACGTCATTCATAATGCGAATCGAACAGCAGTCGACATGAAGCTACCTACAGGGAAATGGAAGTTGCTTGTAGACGGTAAACAAGCAGGAACCAAAGCAATCCGTAACGTATCAGGTACGGTTCGTGTCGAAGGACTTAGCTCATTCGTCTTATCAAAATAAGTGAACAGATAAAAAAGGACGTTCCGCAGTTGGCGGAATGTCCTTTTCGTCAGTCGAGAAACGTGCAATCAAGCGTAACGCTCATCCGTTTCTTCGTTCTCTTCTTCTTTCAGATTACCTTCTTCCGATTTCGAGACGATGACGGCACATGCTGCGTCACCAGTGATGTTGACGGCTGTCCGCATCATATCAAGAAGACGATCGACACCGATGATTAAAGCGATCCCTTCGACCGGTAGATTGACCGATTGAAGAACCATCGTCAACATGACGAGACCGACACCCGGTACACCGGCTGTTCCGACCGATGCAAGAACAGCTGTCAGGACGACAGTCGCAAGTTGACCTGCCGTCAAGTCAACAGCGTAGACTTGCGCGATGAAGACAGTCGCGACACCTTGCATGATTGCTGTTCCATCCATGTTGATCGTCGCACCAAGAGGCTGGACGAAACTTGAGACGGAACGCGGAACCTTCAACTCTTTTTGAGCCGTTTGCATCGCAACAGGGAGTGTTGCGTTCGACGAAGACGTCGAGAAAGCGAACAGCATGACAGGTGCGAACTTCTTAAAGAAGAAGAACGGGTTCATCTTCCCAAGAAGTGAAACAGTCGAACCATACGTCAATACGGAATGGACGAATAGTGACAAGATGACGACACCCATATAAAGTCCCATTGCTTTTAGCGAATCCCACCCTTGAGAACCGACGGCTGATGCGATCAAAGCAAATGCTCCGAGCGGTGCCATTTTCATGACGAGCGTGATCAAGTACGTCATTAAATCATTACCCTGCTCGATGAACGTCCGTAGTGTCGAGACTTTTTGACCGAGGAACGTGATCCCAAAACCGATAAAGACACTGAAGACGATGATTTGTAGCATATTTCCTTCCGCCATCGACGTGATCGGGTTCGTCGGGAACATACCAACGATTGTGTTGATTATGCTCGTATCTGGTAGATTTCCGTTATCATATTCAAGACCTTGCGTCTCGAAGTTACCAAACGTACCCGGTTTGATCAGTAATGACAAACCGAGAGCAATGACAATTGCGACAGCTGTCGTCGTCATGAAGTAAGTGATGGCTTTACCACCAACACGACCAAGCTCTTTTGGATTTCCAAGTCCCATGACGCCAAGGGCGATTGAGAAGAAGACGATCGGTACGACGAGCATCTTAATTAAGTTCAGGAAGATCGTTCCGATGGGTTGTAAAGCATATTTATTCAATCCCTCATAAATCGACTTGTCCGGTAAGGAAGCGAGGACGATTCCGAGAATCACCCCGAGAATCAATCCCCAAATGATGCGCTTTGCTTCTTTCATAAGTGATGTCACACTCCTTTATTTGATAATTGTCTATATTTTGACACATCATCACCCTTTTTGACAAAACATTTTAAAAAATACATGATAACGCTTACAAAAAAGTTTCTGGATTTTGATGCAGGAATGACTAGATTTTGTTGTCAAACGGATGCAACCATGAGAGGATAGATAAGAACAAAAAGGAACAGCGTAGGGTACAGAAAAGTCGCTAGAATCAACTGTTGACCAAATTGTATATTCCTACTATAATGTTGTATGACGTGTCTGACACGTTTCCTTTAGTCGGTAATATCGGAGGGAGGGAAAACTAGTGGAAACTCGTGTACGTAAAAATGAATCACTTGAAGACGCACTTCGTCGCTTCAAACGTGGTGTTTCAAAAGATGGTACGCTTGCAGAAGTTCGTAAACGTAAACACTACGAAAAGCCAAGTGTAAAACGTAAGCTTAAATCGGAGGCTGCGCGTAAGCGTAAGAAGTTCTAACGTTAGAGAGGGTGTATCCTCATGAGTCTTCAGGAGCGTTTGACAGCGGATATGAAAGAAGCCATGCGTCTACGTGAAAAAGATCGTCTTACGACGATTCGGATGGTGAAATCATCGTTGCAAAATGAAACGATCAAACTCGGTAAGCAAGAATTGACAGACGAGGAAGAATTAACGATTCTTTCACGTGAAATGAAGCAGCGCAACGACTCCCTCCGAGAATTCGAAAGCGCTGGTCGTCACGATCTCGTCGAGAAAATTCAAGCAGAGATTGTCGTGCTCGAAGCTTATATGCCAAAACAGCTTTCCGAGGAAGAAGTACAGGAAATCGTCGACGCAGCTATTGCGCAGACGGATGCCTCTGCTCCTTCAGATATGGGGAAAGTAATGGGTATCGTCATGCCACAGCTTAAAGGCAAGGCAGACGGTGCGTTAATTAATCGACTCGTCAAACAACGGCTCGCTTAATACATGAAAAAGGTGTCCTTCGGGGCACCTTTTTTGTCGTTCCTGTCACAATTAAAAGTTTCTTAATGAATTCAGAATAGTCATGAAACCTTTTTGTTTTGAAAGCGTATATAATTATAGTAACGAATCAAAGTGCAAAAGAAGCAACTTCTGACACGAATGAAAAGGGGTGAACGTACGCATGACGTTTAGCTTAGGGATGATTTTGGCGGTCTTCATGATCGGGGTCCTCATGTTACTGGTCGAAATATTCGTCACAGGGTTCGGAATCTTTGGAGTCCTCGGAATCGGGGCTGTCCTTGCTAGTCTGATCATGGCAGGTGCTACAGTTGGTCAAGTAGGCATAGCGGTTGGACTTGCTGTATTTCTATCACTTGCGGCCGGATACTGGGCATATCGCAGAATTAAATCGAATCAATCCTTATTATGGAGAGGTTTGATTTTGACAGATTCCACATCGTCTGAAAAAGGCTATCTTTCTCATCAAGACAAAGTGCAACTGTTGGGACAAGAAGGAGTCAGTCTGACACCTCTCCGTCCGTCAGGAACAATTGAAATCGACGGAAATCGAATCGATGCGGTTACGGAAGGGACCTTCATTCAAGCGGGGGAAACGATCGTCGTAAAAGAAGTGACGCATGGACGCGTCATTGTTAGAGTCCAACATACGAAGGAGGAGTCCCACACATGACACCTGAATTATTGACTGTATTACTCATATCCGGAGGAATTTTAATTTTCCTCGCCATCTTCTTCACGCTCGTTCCGATTCCACTTTGGATTAGCTCGCTCGCAGCGGGAGTGCGCGTATCGATCTTTACATTAGTCGGGATGCGTCTTCGTCGAGTAACACCGTCTAAGATCGTCAATCCGTTGATCAAGGCGGTTAAAGCGGGATTGAACTTGAATACGAACCAACTGGAAAGTCACTTCCTTGCTGGTGGTAACGTTGACCGCGTCGTCAATGCCTTGATTGCAGCACACCGTGCGAATATCGAGTTGAGCTTCGAACGCGCAGCGGCGATTGATCTTGCTGGTCGTAACGTTTTGGAAGCTGTTCAAATGTCGGTTAACCCGAAAGTCATCGAAACACCATTCATTGCCGGTGTGGCGATGAACGGGATTGAAGTGAAAGCGAAAGCCCGGATCACGGTACGTGCGAACATCGATCGTCTCGTCGGTGGTGCTGGGGAAGAAACGGTCATCGCACGTGTTGGTGAGGGTGTCATCTCAACAATTGGTTCGTGTAATGACCAAAAAGAAGTACTTGAGAATCCAGAGATGATCTCACGGACGGTTCTTGCAAAAGGACTCGATTCGGGTACGGCGTTCGAGATTCTCTCGATTGATATTGCAGATATTGATATCGGTAAGAATATCGGTGCGGTTCTGCAGACGGATCAAGCAGAAGCGGATAAGAACATTGCGCAAGCGAAAGCCGAAGAACGTCGCGCAATGGCGATCGCAAGTGAACAAGAGATGAAATCACGTGTTGAAGAGATGCGTGCGAAGGTTGTCGCTGCTGAAGCGGAAGTGCCGCTTGCTATCGCTGAAGCGATGCGTGACGGTAACTTTGGTGTCATGGATTATGCGAACTACTTGAACGTGACAGCAGATACGAAAATGCGCCAAGCAATCGGTGGGCAATCATCACCAAATGACTCACAATAAAGGGTGAGACGGTATGGATATCATATGGGTCGGATTGATGATCGCATTCGGTGTCATCTCCGTCATCTCAAAAGCAGCAGATAAAAAACCGAAGCAGACGAACCGAACTCCTTCAAAGGAGTTCGGTGAATATGTGAAGCAAATGACCGAACAGGTCGATACGATGCGACAAGAGACGGTACCTCCACCTGTCGTTCGTAAAAAAGCACCCGCGAAGAAACAACCGGGGGTAACGCAAACGAAAGCGCGACCAGTTCATGAACGAACGGAATTGCAACAACGTTTGGACCAACGTCAAAAGCAACATTCGAAAAAAGGGATGTCCTCATCGACGATTGGCGAAATCAAAGATAGCGTAGCAGATGGTGCCATTGGATCGTCTAGTCGTTCAGCATCAGCAACGACGATTTCACAAGATGAAATGCGACGTGCCATCGTTTGGAGTGAAGTTCTTGGTGCGCCTGTTTCCAAGCGCAAACGCTAATATTTGTCTAGTGAGTCGATTCTACGAAACGCGTAGGATCGACTCTTTTTATTTCCTAAAAGGTGGGAACGGGTTTTTCTTTCCATCTTTTCGGCGGAAGTGCTAAAGTGGAAGAGATTAGATATGAAGCGATGACAACTTGTTATCCATGACTAGGAGGCCATTCACAACGTGATATTCAACGAAAGAATCCCATTTGCATTTTCGAATTCAGAACAGATTCAAGCATTCGTCGGTCCGAATGATGCAGTCTTACGTACGATGGAAGCAGAACTTGACGTTCAGCTGACCCATCGAGGAGATGAGCTGTTGGCACAATCCGAACAGGAGCAGTCTGTGATCTTAGCAGGACAGGTCGTAGGCGTC
Source organism: Exiguobacterium sp. U13-1 (assembly GCF_001750115.1). Classification (NCBI taxonomy): domain Bacteria; kingdom Bacillati; phylum Bacillota; class Bacilli; order Caryophanales; genus Exiguobacterium; species Exiguobacterium sp. U13-1. The sequence goes on from NZ_CP015731.1 coordinate 1,327,193, forward strand.
TTGAAACAACTTGTGAATCGCGGAGCTGTTTTAACGGAACGTGACGCGACGAGCGCCATTCAACTTGCACGTCAAGATCGTGTGGATGAACTGCTAGAACTTTACGATACGGTCATTCATACGAATCATAAAGGAAAACCACTTCGTGCAAAGACACTCGGTCAAGCACGTTACGTTCGGGGAATCGACCGCTGTGATTTGACATTCGGTATTGGTCCAGCGGGAACCGGAAAAACGTATCTTGCTGTCGTGATGGCAGCAAAAGCGTTAAAAGAAGGTCACGTCAAACGACTCGTCCTGACGCGTCCGGCAGTAGAAGCAGGAGAAAATCTAGGATTTCTTCCAGGGGATCTTAAAGAAAAGGTCGATCCCTATCTACGTCCTCTGTACGATGCGCTACATGACGTGCTTGGTGTCGAGCATACGGCTCGTCTGCTTGAACGTGGTGTCATCGAAATCGCACCGCTTGCTTACATGCGAGGACGGACGCTTGAACATGCTTTTGTCATTCTCGATGAAGCGCAAAATACGACACGGGAACAAATGAAGATGTTCCTGACGCGTCTCGGATTCCATTCGAAGATGATTGTTACGGGCGATTTAACACAAGTCGATCTTCCGCGTGGAAAAACGTCTGGTCTACAAGAAGCGTTACATTTGCTCGGCAATGTCAAAGGGATTCATTTTGAGCACTTTGGCTCAGCTGATGTCGTACGTCACCCACTTGTCCGTAAAATCGTTGATGCTTATAGTCAGGATTTGACCTAAGCCGTTACGGAAATAGAGGAAAAAGGGGGAGATGATATGCGCAAGGTTGGGGTCTGGGTCGGTCTTTTGACAGTAATATTCTATCTCATCGTATCGACGATGATGTATGTCAGCGTTCGACCAGAAGCCTTGTCCGCAGAACCATTCTCAATTGCAGAAGAAGATATCCGGTCACCCTTGACGATGGAGGACCGGGTCGCAACAAATCAAATCAAGGAAAATTCGGTTGCTGCAATCGAGAGTCAGTATACGATCAAACAAGAGTATGCAGCACAGCAAATTGATAAAGTAGAACAACTTTTTGCTAGTTTGTCCGGTATTAAAAAAGCAAATGAGATCGGTAAAATCAAACAGCGTCTGCGTGGAACGGAGGCGGCGACACTGTTGAAGGATGATGAGTTACGCTTGCTTGTGACGTCGACGACAGCACTTCGGAATACGACACGTGACGTCGTCATTACAGCGATTGAAGAAGCGATGCGTCAACGTATCTCGTCCGATGGTGGTGAAGTAGCAGAAGCACGTGAGAATGCGCGGACTGATATCGAACGTTCGCCGCTCTCCTTCTCATTAAAAGCAGTCGCTAAAGCGCTGACCGATCAACTGATCGTGACGAATTACGTCTATGATCCGGAAAAGACGGAACAGCTTCGTAAGCAGACGAGTGATAAAGTCGAACCGGTTATCATTTCAGAAGGTGAAGTGATCGTCAAACGAGGCGAAGTGATTTCACAAGATGCCTATCGTCAGCTACAACTGGTCGGTTTGATTTCTGATCGACAGTCGTTGAAACCGTTACTCGGTGCGATGCTTGTCAGTGCGTTGATGACTGCCTTTTTATTTGGATTCATTCATCGTTCGAAATTGCGATACGCTCAAATGGGGCGGATTCGTTTATTCGGTCTTGTCTATCTCGTCGTCAGTCTACAATTACTCGTCATGTATGGTATGGCGTTCTTAGCAGACGACATCAATCCTGCACTTTACTTACTCACACCGACCGCTTTTGCTGCGCTTGTCCTGCGCAATTTATTGAACGAACGGATTGCATTATCGAGTTCTCTTTTTACGGCGCTTGCTGGAACGTTCTTCTATAGTGCAAATCAAAACTTCAGCTTCAATATCGCGATCTATTTATTGGCCGGTGGGTTAGTTGCAACGTTTTTCCTACAATCTAGTTTGTCGCGTCGTCGTATTTTCATGAGCAGTATTTCGATTGCCGGAGCAAACATCGCGATTTTCTTAGCATTCGTCCTGTTACGAAGTGGTACGTTCGAACTACGAGAAACGCTGATTTTAATCGGTTTTGCGATTGCGAGTGGTATCTTGAGTGCCGTCCTAGCAATTGGACTATTGCCGTTTCTTGAGATGACATTCGGTATTTTAGCACCGACCCGCCTACTCGAACTGTTGAACCCGACGCATCCGTTACTCAAAAAACTATTAGTTGAAGCACCGGGAACGTACCATCATAGTATGATGGTCGCGAACCTAGCAGAAACAGCCTGTGAAGCAATCGGAGCAGATGGATTGCTTGCACGAGTCGGAGCCTACTATCATGATTTAGGGAAAACGCGACGACCACTTTATTTCATTGAAAACCAGCATGGACGCAATCCCCATGATCGATTGACACCGGAAGAGTCGGCACGTGTCATCTTGGCACATACTGAGGATGGTGTTGAATTACTCGAAGACGCAAAACTGCCTGCAGCGATCATCGATATTTGCCGCCAGCATCATGGAACCTCTCTGCTACGATACTTTTATGTCAAGGCAGCAGAACAAGGTGAGGTCGACGAGGAGACGTTCCGTTACACGGGTCCGAAACCACAAACCCGTGAAGCGGCGGTCATCATGATCGTTGACTCGATTGAAGCGGCAGTTCGTTCGATGAAAGCTCCTTCAGAAGAAGGAATTCGGGACTTGGTCTCGAAAATCATTCGTGAAAAGATGATGGATGACCAATTTGCGGAATGTGACATTACGACACGTGAGATTTATCGCGTCGGTGAAAGTGCGTGTCATACCTTATCCGGTTTGTTCCATGAACGAATCGAGTATCCAGAACTAAAGAAAGAGGCAACGACATGAATATTTATATGACAGACGAGAATAATCGTCTAACGGAAGAACAACGACAGCTTGTCGAATCGATTTTGATTTACACGGCGGAACAAGAAGAAGTCGATTCAAATAGTGAGTTGTCCGTGACTTTCGTCTCAAACGATGAGATTCAAGAAATCAATCGTGAATGGCGTGGAAAGGATCAGGCGACAGACGTCATTTCCTTTGCGATGGAAGAACTCGGAGAAGATGAAATCGATTTTGGATTACTCGAAGATGAACCAATCGTCCTCGGAGATTTGATCATTTCCGTAGAACGGTGTCGTGAACAAGCGGCAGAGTATGGCAATCATTTTGAGCGAGAGCTCGGTTTCCTCGCTGTCCATGGTTTCCTCCATTTACTCGGATACGATCACATTGAAAAAGCAGATGAGGAAGTCATGACGAAGCGACAGGAGGAAATCCTGCATCACTTCGAGTTATACCGGGGCACATTGTGAAAAGCTGGTGGCAACCCTTTCGACATGCCATGAACGGATTGTGCCAATCGATTCGAGAAGAACGGCATATGAAAGTTCACGTGACAGTTGGCGCCATCGTGTTACTTGTCGCCTTTTTATTACCATTGACGTCTGTCGAGCGGGCGATCCTCTTCTTGACGGTCGGAATCGTCATTAGCGCCGAGATGTTCAATACGGCGTTTGAACGTATCGTAGATCTCGTGACACAGGAGTGGCATCCACTGGCAAAAGCAGTCAAGGATATCGCAAGTGGAGCAGTTCTTGTGTTGGCGCTTACATCTGTTGCAATTGCACTATGCATCTTCATCCCATATTTGGTACAATAAGAATCCGGCCTTTTTGGCCAATACCGTTCCTAAGAAGGGGATATTCACATGAAAACAGAACAATTACTCGAACAAGCCAAACGTGCACGCGAAAAAGCGTATGTTCCATATTCGAAATTCCAAGTCGGTGCTGCTCTACTGACAAAAGACGGACAAGTATTCCACGGCTGCAATATTGAAAACGCTGCATATGGTCTTTGTAACTGTGCAGAACGGACAGCGATCTTCTCTGCGTGGGCACAGGATGCACGCGAGTATGCAGCGATGGCTGTCGTTGCGGACACAGAAGGACCGGTCGCACCATGTGGACAATGCCGCCAAGTGCTATCAGAGATGTGTGACGCAGATATGCCAATCTATTTGACGAACCTTAAAGGGGATGTCACAGAAACAACAGTGGGCGCCCTCTTACCAGGAGCATTCACGAAAGGGGATTTACATGTTTAAAGAAGGATTCAAATCGGGCTTTGTCTCGATCATCGGACGCCCGAACGTCGGAAAATCGACATTCCTCAACCGTGTCATCGGACAAAAGATTGCCATCATGTCTGATAAGCCACAAACGACGCGAAATAAGATCCAAGGTGTCTATACGACAGAAGACGTTCAGACGATTTTCATTGATACACCAGGGATTCATAAACCAAAACATAAACTCGGTGACTTCATGATGAAGGTCGCAACGAACGCATTGCGTGAAGTTGATGCGATTTTGTTCATGGTCAACGTGACAGAACCAAAAGGAAAAGGTGACGATTTCATCATTGAAAAATTGAAGGAACTCGATACACCCATCATTCTCGTCATGAATAAGGTCGATTTGATTCATCCGAATGATATTCCGCCAATCATCGAGTCATATAAAAATGAGCTCGAGTTTGCGGCAGTCGTTCCGATCTCTGCGCTTCAAGGTAACAACGTCGGACCGTTACTTGAAGAAATCGCGAAGATCTTACCAGAAGGACCGATGTATTACCCGGCGGATCAAGTCACTGACCACCCGGAGCGTTTTATCATCTCAGAGATGATTCGTGAGAAAGTCTTGCAGAAGACACGCGACGAAGTACCACACTCGATCGCAGTCGCGATTGATCAAATCAAGACGCGTGAGAATGGAAACATGGTCGATGTCCATGCGACGATCTTGATCGAGCGCGATTCCCAAAAAGGAATCATCATCGGTAAACGCGGAGCACTTCTAAAAGAAATCGGCTCTGAAGCACGAACGGACATCGAGATGTTACTCGGAACGAAAGTTTACCTGAACTTGTGGGTCAAAGTCCAAAAGGATTGGCGTAACAAGGCCGGTCAATTGCGTGAACTTGGCTTCCGCGATGACGAGTACTAAGCGATGATCGATAAGGCGGAAGGGCTTGTACTACGAACGGTCGTATACGGTGAATCGAATAAAATCGTCACGCTACTGACACGTGAATACGGCAAGCTCGCCGTCATGGCGCGAGGAGCGAAGAAGCCGGGTAGTCGTTTTAACGCGGCAAGCCAGCCTTTCGTTCGAGCCGTCTATATCTATCCAAGGTCACGTGGTCTCGGTCAGTTGAAATCAGCAGACGTCATCACGAGCCACGCGCATATCCGGCAAGATGTCGTCTTGATGGCGTATGCGATGTATCTACTGGAGCTTGCAGATAAAGCGCTTGATGAACGGGTGCCACAACCGGCACTGTATGATTTATTCGTCGAAGGACTGGAGGCGATGGATGAAGGACTCGATCCTGACGTCGTCTCTTTCATCATCGAATTGCGTCTGTTGCGTCATCTAGGGATTGCGCCTCATTTGAATGGTTGTACGATTTGCGGGAGTGCTGAAGCACCGTTTGCTTTTTCGTTACACCATGGCGGTCTACTCTGTCGCCGGCATCGCCATGAGGATGAACATGCTGTCTTCATGTCAGAGGCAGTCGCGAAGATGCTTTACGTATTTTCTGTCTACGATTTTTCACGGATCGGGACCGTGACGGTGAAACCGGAAACGAAGCGTCTACTACGTCAAATCATGGATGCTTATATGGAACGTTACAGCGGGTTACGCCTGCGTTCAAAACGTGTCCTCGACCAGTTGATTGATTTCGGCAACGATTGACAGCAACAAGCGGGTTCGGTAGAATAAATGCGGTAGAAGTAACTAAATGAACACGATGACGAAAAGGAGTACCGTCTTTTTCTCAATCAAGCGATTCCAGGGTGGTGTGAGCTGGGAGTGAGAGGGGCGCGAATGGCGTTTCGGAGTGTTCTTTGTCAAAAAGAGTGGCATGCGATGCATGCAAGTAGGGTGGAACCGCGGGCTCGTCTCGTCCCTATGTGCAACGATTGTTGTACATAGGGGCGTTTTTTGCGTTCCTTAATCATTTCGGAGGTGAAAGTCGTGAAGATGACAGTACAAGACATGATCTTGACATTACAAAAATTTTGGGCAGAACAAGGCTGCTTGACGATGCAAGCATACGACGTAGAAAAAGGAGCCGGTACGATGAATCCGATGACATTCTTACGGAGTCTCGGACCAGAACCATGGAACGTTTGTTATACAGAACCATCACGCCGTCCAGCTGACGGTCGTTACGGGGAGAACCCGAACCGTCTGTATCAACATCATCAATTCCAAGTCATCATGAAACCATCACCTGACAACATTCAGGAATTGTACTTACAAAGTCTCGAGTTGCTCGGTATCAACCCACTCGAACATGATATCCGTTTCGTAGAGGATAACTGGGAGAACCCAACGTTCGGTGCTGCAGGTCTCGGCTGGGAAGTGTGGCTGAACGGAATGGAAATCACGCAGTTCACGTACTTCCAACAAGTCGGTGGAATCGAGTGTAATCCAATCGCAGTAGAGATCACTTACGGAATTGAGCGTCTCGCGTCGTATATTCAAGACGTCGAGAGTGTCTTTGATCTCGTTTGGACGGATGGCTTCAAATACGGTGATATTTTCTATCAACCAGAGTTCGAACATTCGAAGTATACGTTTGAAACATCTGATGTCGCGTTACTCTTCACGTTGTTCGATCAATATGAAAAAGAAGCAAATCGTGCCTTGGACGAGAACCTCGTTTTCCCGGCATATGATTACATCTTGAAATGTTCGCATACCTTTAACCTTCTCGACGCGAAGGGAGCAATCTCTGTTACGGAACGCACAGGATTCATCCATCGTGTCCGGAACATGTCGCGCCGTTGTGCGCAAAGTTTCATCGAAGAACGGGAACGTCTTGGCTTCCCATTGATCAAGTCGAAAGCAGGTGAGTCACATGCATGAATTATTACTTGAAATCGGTTTAGAAGAAATGCCGGCTCGATTCGTCCTTCAATCGGAAACACAACTCAAGGAACGCGTGACGCGTTTTCTTGAAGAAGCACGGATTGAGTTCGCGAGCGTTGAATCCTTCTCGACACCACGCCGTCTTGCAGTGTATGTCAAAGGTCTCGCAGCACGTCAAAGCGACCTCGAAGAGACATTAAAAGGACCAGCAAAACGCATCGCGATGGATGAAGACGGTAACTGGACGAAAGCAGCCGAAGGATTCGCGCGTGGTAAAGGGTTAACGACGGATGATCTTTTCCTTGGAGAAGAAAAAGGAGTCGAATACCTTTATGCGACACGTAAGGAAGTCGGACAAGCGACAGCTGATCTACTTCCTGGACTAAAACAAGTCGTCGAAGCGATGACATTCCCGAAAAACATGCGTTGGAGCACACAATCGTTACGTTACATGCGTCCGATTCGCTGGTTGATTGCCCTGCTTGACGATCAAGTCATCCCGTTTGAAGTCGCATCCGTCGAAACAGGTCGGACATCGCGTGGACATCGTTTCCTCGGGCAGGACATCACAATCCTGCGTCCGAACGCGTATGTCGAAGCGCTCGCAGGAGAAAACGTCATCGTCAGTTATGAAGCACGTCGTCAATTGATCGAAGAACAAATCGCAGCGCTTGCGGCACGCGAACAATTCGAAGTGCCGATTGATGCGTCTTTACTTGAAGAAGTCACGAACCTCGTCGAGTATCCGACAGCCTTGTTCGGTGCATTCGATGAAGCGTATCTTGAGTTACCAGAAGAAGTCTTGATCACGACGATGAAAGAACACCAACGTTACTTCCCGGTCAAACGTGACGGTGCGTTGCTCCACTATTTCGTCACGGTACGAAACGGAAACACAACACATCTTGAAAACGTCGCACGCGGAAACGAAAAAGTCATCCGTGCTCGTTTAGCCGATGCGCAGTTCTTCTATGAAGAAGATAAAAAAGCAGATATCGATGAACAGGCGAAACGTCTTGATAAAATCGTCTTCCATGAAAAATTAGGAACGACAGGCGAAAAAGTCCGTCGCGTCCGTCAGATGGCGCTCGCACTTGCAGATCGTGTCGGTGCGGACAAAACACGTGTTGAACGTGCAGGACAAATCTATAAATTCGATCTGGTCAGTCAAATGGTCTATGAATTCACAGAATTACAAGGTCTGATGGGTGAGCGTTATGCGAACATGAAGAATGAGGATCCGGAAGTTGCGGCTGCGATTCGTGAACATTACATGCCACGCTTCGCGGGTGATGCAAGTCCGGAGACACCGACAGGAACACTCTATGCGATTCTTGATAAGATGGACAGCGTCGCTGGATTCTTTGGCGTCGGTATGATTCCGAGTGGATCAGCGGATCCGTACGCATTGCGTCGTCAAGCACAAGGGATTGTTCAAATCTTATCAGATCGTAAGTTGAATCTGACATTGACTGAACTGATTGCCTTCGTCGTTTCAGAACAGGTGGCAGCAGGTCTTTATGCGAAGGATGCCGAAGAAGTTCAAGCTGCATTACAAGACTTCTTTGCACAACGCTTGAAATACCGTCTATCGGAAATGAACTTCCGTCATGATGTCGTCGAAGCCGCTCTTGATCATACGTTGACAGTCGAAGCGAATGAGCAGCGTGCTGCGATGCTTGAAAGTGCGACGAAAAAAGAATCGTTCAAGAAAACAGTCGAACAACTCAGTCGTGTCTTAAACATCTCGAAAAAAGCAGAAGACGTCACAACTGTTAATCCAGCGCTCTTTGAAAATGATGCGGAACGCGCGCTGCATGAGGCGATTGAGAAAACCTTACCAGAGGTCGATCAAGCTATCGCGTCACTTGATTATGAGCGAGCGCTTGAGGCACTTGAGGCAACCGTTCCGTCGATTACAGCATACTTCGACGGTACGATGATCATGACGGACGACGAAACGGTCCGTACGAACCGTCTTAGCGAAATGAAACGATTTGCGCAAGCCATCGAATCAGTCGCCCGGTTCAATGCACTTACTTTAGCGTAAAGAAAAAGGACGGATGAGCCGATGAAGTTAAATGAACGGCAAAAAAAGATACTCCAAATCGTCAAAGAGAATGGTCCGATCACGGGAGAGCAGATTGCTGCAGCGCTCTCCCTGACACGGGCGACATTACGACCCGATTTGTCGATTTTAACGATGACCGGCATGCTAGAAGCGCGTCCACGTGTCGGCTATATGTACGTTGGAAAGAAAAATGCGTCCATGCTTCATGAGAAACTCGACACCTTGACCGTCGGCGAATTCATGTCTTCGGCAAAGGTCATTCATGAAGGGATGACCGTATACGATGCGATCGTTCACTTATTCCTTGAAGATGTTGGTTCGCTGTTCGTCGTCAGTAAGGACCATGCGTTAGTCGGTGTGTTGTCACGTAAGGATTTTCTACGTGCGGCAATCGGTAATCAAGAATTAGACTCGTTACCGGTCAACATCATCATGACACGGATGCCGAATTTGACGGTCTGTGAAAAATCGGAGACGTTGATTGGTGCCGGTATGAAACTGATCGAAAAACAGATTGATTCAATGCCAGTCGTCGAAGAGGAGAACGGCGTCTTGAAAGTCGTTGGTCGAATGACGAAGACGAACATGACGAAAGTGTTGGTCGCTTTAGCACGTGATGAAGAAATTTAAGGAGGGTTCCTGATGCGTCAACGGATTTATGTCGTGAGTGACTCTGTCGGAGAGACGTGTGAACTCGTCGTCCGCGCAGCTGCAATCCAATTCCCGGAACAAGCCATCGAAACGGTCCGCATTCCGTTCGTCGATGATGATCAAGTCATTTATGACTTGGTTCTTCATGCGAAAGAAGAACAAGCGACGATCGCTTTTACGATCGTTCATGCGACCCATCGTCGTCTGCTTGCAGACACAGCGCGTGCCCACGGTGTAAAAGCGATTGATCTACTTGGTCCATTGCTTGATACGATGGAAGATCGCTTGCAGATGCAACCGAAGGAAGAGCCAGGATTAATCTATCGCTTAGATGAGGAATATTTCCGAAAAATCGAAGCGGTCGAATTTGCTGTTAAGTATGACGATGGACGTGATCCAAAAGGAATTAAACGTGCGGACATCGTCTTGATTGGGGTGTCGCGTACATCTAAGACACCGCTTTCGCAGTATCTGGCCTTGAAACGATATAAAGTAGCGAACGTACCACTCGTACCTGAATCGATCCCGCCGACAGAGCTATTCGATATTCCAAAAGAAAAATGTTTTGGACTACTCATCTCACCGGAAAAGTTGATCGACATCCGAATGGAACGCCTGCGTTCATTAGGACTCAAACCAGAAGCAGCGTACGCGCAGATGGACCGAATCAACCGGGAACTCGAATACGCACGGAATTTATACGAACGAATCGGTTGCCAAGTCATCGACGTGACGAATAAAGCAGTCGAGGAAACGGCGAACCTGATTTTGACCGGAATTTCCGGGAAGGCGCATGACTAGTCAAGCAGTCAGGAACATAGTATACTTGTTTAGCTGATAAATGAGATAATGCCCTTTTTCTAATGAAACGGAACGAGTCATCGTTCCGTTTCATTGCGGGTATGGTCATGTAAGGATAAGTTCTCAAGGAAAGGGGAGAGGACGGAATGAAGCGAATTCCTGATGAAATCGTCGATCAGGTCCGCCAAGCAACGGACATCGTCGAATTGATTTCAGAACGTGTAGAATTAAAAAAACAAGGGAATCGATATTCAGGGCTTTGCCCGTTTCATTCTGAGAAATCACCTTCCTTTTCTGTTTCTCCTGATAAAGGGATGTACTACTGTTTTGGATGTGGTGCAGGTGGAAACGCGATCACTTTCGTCATGGAAACAGAAGGAATGAGTTTCAAGGAAGCCGTCTCTAAATTAGCTGATCGAAGTGATGTCACACTTCCGGAACTGGAGCCGGACCGATTCGAACAATCAGAATCGACACCCGAACAGGAAAAGAAGTTCCGGATGCGCGAAGCACATCGGATCGTCACCGAGTTGTATCATGAGGTGTTGATTCAAACGGAAGCAGGCGACGCAGGACGAATCTATTTAGAGAATCGCGGTATCCGTGAAGGTGCGATGCGTGAGTTCCGACTCGGGTATGCGCCGGATCAAGATCGTTTTACAGTGGATTCCTTGGCACGACGTGGGTTTGATTTAGATGAGATGGTCGAAGCGGGATTGATTTCAATCGGACGCGATGGCGATTATCGAGATCGATTCAACGGTCGAGTCGTATTCCCTATCTCCGATCGTGATGGCACGATCGTCGGATTTAGTGGACGTTCGATTGATGGTCGTGATCCGAAGTATGTCAATACAGCGGAAACACCTTTGTTCAATAAAAGTGAACTGTTATTCGGATTCGCTCAAGCACGAGGGGCGATGCGCAAAATCAAACAAGTCGTCCTCGTTGAAGGGAATCTTGATGTTGTGCGTGTCGCTCAAGCGGGTATACCTTATACGGTAGCTTCTTTAGGAACAGCCTTAACACCGGTTCATGCCCAAAACCTAGCACGTATCGTCGATGAAGTCATTATTTGTTATGACGGAGACAAGGCAGGACGCGCTGCGACGTTAAAAGCCCTACAGTTGCTTGAAGCCGTTGCCGTCGACTGTTCCGTCATCCGTTTACCGGATGGCGAAGACCCGGATTCCTTCATTGGGACTCAGGGCGAAGAGACGTTTTTACACTGGATCGAACAAGAACGGGTTTCAAGTCTTGAATTCAAATCTTTTTATTTTCGACAAGGAAAAAACTTGCGATTAGAAGGAGAACGCGTTCGATATATTGAAACTATGCTTGAAGAGATTGGTCGAACATCCAATCCGTTGTTACGGGACATTTATTTAGGAAAACTTTCTGAGGAATTCAAACTCTCGAAAGACTCCTTGATCGCACAAGTGCGTCCAACCGTGCAACAACCGAAGAGAGAACAAATCGTTTCCGATCGCCCAGCTGCTCTACCGACAGCACCTCCTGACCGAACGTTCGCGAACTGGAAGAAGGCAGAACGCTTCTTGCTTGCCTACATGATCCGTTCAGAAGAAGTATGTCTTGAAGTGCGAGAGCAACTAGGTGTCCAATTCAATGATCCGGCACACCAATTGATTGCCGGCAAGCTATATGAATTTTACGGAGCAGGTACGCAGGGAAGTCCTGATCGTTTTTTGACGATGTTGCACGACGCCTCTTTGCAACGAATTGTAGCGGATTTAGAGTTCATGCTGATGCCTGAGTATGATCCTGATTTGCTCAGTCACTACATTCGTGCCGTCCAAAATGAACAGCAACGTCGGTTGTTAGAAGAAGAAAAGTCACGATTGAATCAACAAACAGATATCCGTGCTCAAGCGGAGCTGATGCAGGCGATCATAGAACGGAAGCGTCGTTTAAAAGATCGATGACCTGCTGCATGATGTGGAAGGAGTGTATGGTTCGATGGCAGAAAAAGCAAGATCAGAAGCTGAATTACTCCGTCTCGCGAAAGAGGAACTCATCGCGCTCGGACATAAAAATGGTGAATTGTCACACCAAAAGATCGAAGACAAACTAAGTTCGTTCGAATCAATGGATGCTCAGCAATTCGAGGAATTCCTTCAATTGCTTGAAACAGAAGGTATCAAGGTCAACAATGACGGTACAGGGGACGAAAAAGAAGAGGCGGATCTAAACGATTTGTCTGTTCCTCCTGGTGTCAAGATCAATGACCCTGTCCGGATGTATCTAAAAGAAATCGGTCGTGTCGATTTGTTGAATGCGGAAGACGAAGTCGAACTCGCAAAACGAATCGAGCAAAACGATGAAGAAGCAAAAAAACGATTGGCGGAAGCAAACTTACGTCTCGTCGTTTCGATTGCTAAACGGTATGTCGGACGTGGCATGTTGTTCCTTGATTTGATTCAAGAAGGAAACATGGGTCTGATCAAGGCGGTCGAGAAATTCGACTATACGAAGGGATACAAATTCTCGACGTATGCAACATGGTGGATTCGCCAAGCAATCACACGTGCGATTGCTGACCAAGCGCGGACAATCCGAATTCCGGTTCACATGGTTGAAACGATCAATAAATTGATTCGTGTCCAGCGTCAACTCTTGCAAGATCTTGGACGTGAACCATCACCGGAAGAAATTTCGAAAGAGATGGAAATCACGCCGGAAAAAGTCCGTGAAATCCTGAAAATTGCGCAAGAACCGGTTTCTCTGGAAACACCAATCGGGGAAGAGGATGATTCACATCTCGGAGATTTCATCGAGGACCAAGATGCGACAGCACCACAAGATGCTGCGGCATACGAACTCTTGAAAGAACAACTCGAAGATGTGTTAGATACACTGACGGATCGTGAAGAAAACGTCCTCCGTCTTCGTTTTGGTCTTGACGATGGTCGGACACGGACACTTGAAGAAGTCGGAAAAGTATTTGGCGTTACACGTGAGCGGATTCGTCAAATCGAAGCAAAAGCACTTCGGAAGTTACGTCATCCGAGTCGTTCAAAACGCTTGAAAGATTTCCTCGATTAATTCAAAGTGTGAAGAATATATGAAATTTTAGTGGGAAGGAAGAAAAAAGTTTCGTTTTTTTCTTCCTTCCCTGTTTTTTTTACAGTAGAATAGTAACGGGGAATACCATTCAGTCACCAACTTGGTTGGGTATAGAATATGGGGGGAATCCAAATGCGTAATCCATTAGTACCGTTCGCGGCGATCGCAGTCATCGCCATCATCGCTATGATTTCATTGTCTTACTTTGGGGTCGATCAGGTGAAGGAAGCTCGCAAAGGGCCGTCAACTGCAGAAATGAAGCCAGAAGACTTGTTTGCATCTAAAGGATGTACAGGATGTCACGGTGGAAACTTAGAAGGCGGAACAGGTCCGAACTTAACAAAGATCGGCGCGAAGCTGAAAGAAGATGAAATTAAAGACATCGCAATGAACGGTAAAGGGCAAATGCCTGGCGGTCTTGCGAATGACGAAGAAGCAGCTGTTCTAGCCAAATGGTTAGCTGCTAAGAAATAAGAACAAGGGCATCTATCTCGTCACGAGATGGATGTTTTTTTGTGGTGTATGGTATCTTTTTTAGCGTAAATCCGCTATTTTTAAAAGAGAGTTTTTCGGAAAATAGGAAGGATGAAGATGATGCAAATGAACGTCGTATTGGATCAACGACTCCAAAAAGTCGTGTCGTATATTCCACAAGGAGCAATCCTCGCAGATATTGGATCAGATCATGCATTCGTACCATGTTTTTGTATCCAGCAACATAAAATCGAACGCGCGATTGCGGGAGAGGTAAACGAAGGACCGATGGAAGCAGCAAAAGGACAAGTTGCACTGGTTGGGCTCGAGTCCCAAATCGATGTTCGCCTTGGAAGTGGTCTATCGGTTTTAAAGCCGGGCGAAGCAACGGCGATCACGATTGCGGGAATGGGAGGAACTCTGATTGCCTCAATCCTTGAAGAAGGGAAAGATCGGTTGTCGGGAGCGGAACGCTTGATTCTTCAACCGAATGTCGATGCAGTCGATGTCCGGAAGTGGTTGTTGACGAATTCATATGCGTTATTGTCTGAAGCCATCGTCGAGGAGAACGGGAAGATCTATGAAATTCTTGTTGCAGAACGTGGAGATGAAACACTGTACTCAGAGGACGAAACAACACGTCAGTGGGAATTGTTCTTTGGACCACAGTTAATGCGGGAACGTGCACCAGAATTCATCGAAAAATGGCAGATCGAAAAACAAAAGCGGGAGTATATCCTAGCTCAGATGAAACAAGGACAAGCAACGGAGGTTTTATCTGAAAAAATCGAAGCCATCGAACGGTTGATTCAAAAGATGGAAGAGGTGACAAACTAATGGCGAATGGGAACCATATCATTGAGCAGTTTGAAGCATTTGCTCCGAAAAAATTCGCACTCGAAGGTGATCCGATTGGTCTACAAATCGGAACATTGAACAAGGACGTCAAACGTGTTCTCGTAACACTTGATGTCTTGGAGTCTGTCGTGGATGAAGCGATTGAAAAGAAGGTCGATCTCATCATCGCGCATCATCCACCGATTTTTAGTAAGTTAGCAAATGTGACGGATCGTTCTGCAACAGGACGGATCGTCACAAAATGTATCAAACACGATATTGCGGTGTATGCTGCGCATACGAACCTTGACGTGACACCAGGCGGGGTCAATGACTGGATGGCAGATGCGCTTGGTCTTGAGTCTTGTGAAGTACTAGCACCGACGTTTGAAAACACGCAATATAAACTAAGTGTCTTCGTACCGACTGAGGCTGTAGAGCGCGTTTCAACAGCCCTTGCACAAGCGGGAGCAGGAAAAGAAGGGGACTATAGTGATTGTCAATTCCACGTCGATGGAACGGGTCAATTCCGACCGTTGACGGAAGCTACCCCGTATATTGGTGAAGCAGGGCGACTCGAACGCGTTTCAGAAGTCCGAATCGAGACGATCGTCACGGAACTGAATCAGAAACAAGTCATTCGAGCGATGAAACAGGCTCATCCATATGAGGAAGTCGCCTATGATCTCATTCGTCAAGAACGTCCAGCAACATCACTTGGTCTTGGGCGGATTGGTCGGTTGCCGGAAGCAATGACGTTGCGTGAATTTGCAGAGCATGTTCGCAATGCGTTTGGTGTACAAAACTTACGCTTCGTAGGAGACGAATCACGCCACATCCAAAAAGTTGCGGTCCTTGGTGGTGACGGCAATAAGTACGTCTCGACTGCAGCATTTGCGGGAGCGGATGTCCTTGTGACAGGCGATCTCTATTTTCATGTTGCGCATGATGCGATGGCACTTGGACTAGCAGTCGTCGATCCAGGACATCATGTAGAGTCGGTCATGAAGGAAGGCGTCGTCAACGAATTGAAGCGTCGATTCGAACAGAAAAAAATCGACGTCGAACTGCTGATTTCAACAGCGAATACGAATCCGTTTCAGTTTTTATGATGAATCGAATGGAATCCGTCGATGCTACCGTCGTATTTAGTAATAAAAAAACCGAGTCGCGAATGACGATCGCGACTCGGTTTTGCTGTATCGATTGTAATGATTAAAGTACTTTGACTTTAGGCAAGATGCGTCGTAATTCAAGGAACGGTGTCTTGTCATGCGTACTGATATCAGCAGGATCATATTGTTGTAGGAAATCGATGACCTTTTTCGTGATCGGTGTTGGCGTTGATGCACCTGATGTGACACCAACTTGCGTGACACCTTCGAGCCAAGTTAAGTCAAGTTCCGTTAGATCACCAATCCGATGCGCTGGAGTGCCAGCGATATCGAAGGATACTTGTGCCAAACGGTTCGAGTTGTTCGAACGCGGGTCCCCGACGACGATGACGAGATCGCAGTCTCCTGCTTGATCAGCCACCGCTTCTTGCCGGACTTGTGTTGCGTTACAGATTTCATTGTGTACTTCTACATGCGGATACTTTTTACGAACGTGTTCCATCAAAGCTTGGACATCCCATTGGCTCATCGTCGTCTGATTCGTGACGATGATTTTTTTGTGGGCAAGCTGAGGCGGAAGTTCATCAATATCTTCGACTTTTTCGATGAGGTGCACATGCTCTGGTGCTACACCGACTGCACCTTCAGGTTCCGGATGTCCATGTTTGCCGACGTAGATGACTTCATAATCATCCGCGACGACTTGTCGAATCAAATCGTGCGTACGCGTCACGTCAGGACATGTTGCATCGACGACGTGTAAGTTCTTCTCAGCAGCACGCGCATAAACTGCAGGTGAAATGCCGTGTGCAGTAAAGATGACAGTGCCCTCTTGAATCGTCTCTAACGCTTCAAGGCGATCGGGACCATCGACAGTGATGACCCCCATATTTTCGAACTCACGTGTCACGTGAGCATTGTGGACGATCATTCCTAAAATATGGATCGGACGTGGCAAGTCTTTATTCAATGCCGCTTGTTGTGCAAGTTTCATTGCATCGACGACACCGTAACAATAGCCGCGGGGGCTGATTTTTTTTACTAGCATAGTTATGGATTCTCCCTTTGTGAAAAAGAATGATTAGTTAGAGTGTACCATTGATTGAAGCTGAATGAAAATAGAGGAGTCTGTTTCATCTACAGAACATGCTATACTAATGAAGTTGTCAATTATTCAAAAGGGAGGCGAAGGGATGGAGTCTAAGAAAATGATGCGGTCGTATTTTTTTCAAATCACCGCTGTCTTATTCATCCTGATTTGTCTTGTCATTTCAGCGCTTGCCTTCACTGCGGACCGGGTCACGATTTCCCGGGTCGAGCAACAAACAGAGAAACAAAGCGAGAAGAGTGTCGAGGTCTCAGGAAATGCGATTCGCGACAATATTGGGAATCTGCATGAAGAGATCATGAGCTTGCAGTTGAATGTCAAAAACCCCGAAAAGCTGAAACAAAAAATTGAAGAATCGAATCTATTAGACATTGATACAGGATTTAAGAGTTTCTTCTACTTTGATCGACAGACGAAGCAAGTCACTTGGTTCTCAAGTGAGGATCGACGTATAGAAAACAGTACGATCCTGAAAGATGATGAATTCTTGCAAACGTTGACGAGTACGGACTTTCATATGAGTAAGCTGTATACGATGGAATCAGATGCTGTCACCTATATGTTCGTTCCGGTTCGAGACGGCAATGAACGCGTCGGTGTCTTTGGTGGTGGATTAAGTGTCATGAACTCGATCGTCTTTCGGAATTCGCTTGAATCATTTGACGATCAGACGATCGCCTACCTGTTCAATAGCAAAAAAGAATTATTAGCCACATCCAGTAATCTGGTACCGGATGAAGAGCGCTTATTATCGAAAAGTGTCATTGATCGTGCTTTTCAGTCGGTAGAACCTTCCGAAATTTTTAGTACGAACCAAGATATGTATTACTTTGCGAAAGATTTGAAGGTGACGGATTGGAAGATTCTCGTTCGAACGCCACGAAGCGTCTTTTATGAACCGGTCTACACGACACGACAACAGTATTTGATCATCGCTGCCTTGACGCTCGTCCTCAGTCTGATCGTCGGCTATTTGATGTCAAAACAATTGACGGCACCGATGCTTGAACTTGTCCATAAAATCGAAAAAAGCACCTCACCCAAACCGATTGTTCTCGAGCGTGCCGGATCAAACGAAGTCAAGACACTCGTTGCAGCCTATAACGAGTACGCTCAACGGATGGAAAATGCGCGCCTTGAGCAGTTGAGTCAACAACAAACGATGTTACATCAAGAAAAACTAGCCTCATTGGGTCAATTAGCAGCAGGAATTGCCCACGAAATCCGCAATCCACTAACGCCAGTCAAGATGACGTTACAGTTGTTAGCAGCAGAAAAGGATCGTGATCCAGAAATGCTGATTCTCGCCTTATCGGAACTGGATCGAGCGAATGGCATGATTCAAACGATGCTTGATTTATCGAAAGGCGAAAACAATGCCCTTCAAAAAACGACGATCGATATGAATGATTTAATGAAGAAGCTGACATATATCTTAGAAGCGGAAGCTCATCATTACGAAGCGGACTGCAAAATTTATACACCGTCCTTCATGCCAAAGATTTATGCATCGGAAGAGGGGATTTTGCAGATTTTAGCAAACTGTGTCCGTAATGCTCTTCAAGCTGTCGCGTTTAAAGGACCGGATGGAATCTGTCATCTGCATGTCCACGTTTATCCAGAAGAAGTCGTATTCATTGTTCAGGATAATGGGGTAGGGATGGATGGAAATCAAATTGATCATGTCGGTCAAGCGTTTAAGACATCAAAAGTCGATGGCAATGGACTTGGACTTTTCATGTCGAAACAAATCGTTCGTGATCATAAAGGAAAGATGATCTTTGATAGTAAGCCAGGGGTCGGTACGACGATTCAAGTCCACTTACCTCGAAAGGAGCAAACGGAATGAAATTCAATAAGGCCTGGTTATTCGTCCTAATTGTTTGGATTTCATCCGTTTTGTTCATTTCCAATTTATTCGTCAATCCGGATCCGAGTCCACGTCGTCATCTCGTCGGCTTCACGATCGTCAATGATAAACATGAATTTGCGCAACGACTTGTCGATGCGTTCAAGACACAAGCCAAACTGAATAAATATGAAGCAGTCGTCGCGACGTCTCATAACTCACGCATCAATGAACGTGAGCAGATTCAAGAGTTCATTCGAATGAAGGTGGATGCAATCTTCGTGACGACGCTGGATGATGTCTATATCGCTAGTACGTTAGAAGAGGCAGCCCGTGCTGGGATTCCGGTCTTCGCGATCGATCGATTGATTCGCTCCGAAGCAGTCGTCAGTTCGATCACCTCGAATAACCAATTGATCGGGGAACAACTTGCCTCGTTCATCAAACATGAACGCATCAAGCAGACGGGACGAGCCACCGCTAATATCATTGAAGTCGCAGGTACGGCAAACGTCAACACGACGAATGAACGACACCGGGGATTTTTGACTGGTCTTGAGCGTGAGGCGAAACTTCAAATCGTCGAATCCGTGAATGGAGATTACGATCCCGTCACTTCAGAACAGGTCATGACGCAGGTGATTGAGTCGGGAATTCCGTTTGATGCCGTCTATTGTCACAATGACGATATCGCGCTAGGTGTCCTCGAAGCATTGAAAAAAGCAGGCATCAAAGGAAAAATAATTGTCGGCATAGACGGGAATCGTGCTATATTAGAAGCTGTTGACATGAAATCGATGGATGCGACGGTCGTCCAGAGTGCTGATGAGATGATGAAAGTCGCCTTCAGTGCATTGAAGCTTCATACGAAAAACAAAAAGATTCCAACTCGTTTTTATACGTACTCCTATCTGTATGACGGTAGTAGACCCATAACCATGTTGAACTAATCGAGAGGCAGAAGCCTCAGCAAATAAGGAAAGGACGGTGTCAATTCATGAATGGATTCAGCCATTATCAATTACACCCGTTCGTCATCGAAGCACTCGATGACGCCCGCATCACAAAACCGACCGACATTCAGTCGCGGATCATCCCCGCTGCAGTAAAGGGACGCGATATCATCGGTCAATCACAAACCGGCACAGGAAAAACGTTATCGTTCCTTCTTCCGATCGTTCAAAACGTCGATCCAAAGCTTCAAGAATTACAAGCGATCATCGTTGCTCCAACGCGCGAACTTGCTTGGCAAATTCATGAAGAACTGAAATCGTTACTCGTGAAGGAACCAGACTTCATCAAGACGAGTCTCATTACAGGTGGAATGGATCGCGAACGTCAAATCGGTCGTGTGAAAGTCTCACCACAAATCGTCATCGGAACACCGGGACGTATTCTAGATTTATTCAAGGAACAAGCATTGAAGCCACATTTCGTGAAGCATTATATCATCGATGAAGCGGATCAAATGCTCGACATGGGCTTCTTGCCAGAAGTTGACCGGATTGCGCAAGCTCTTCCAGAACAGCTTCAGATGATGGTCTTCTCAGCAACGATTCCTGAGAAATTGCAACCGTTCTTGAAAAAATATATGAATAACCCGCGTTATGCGCATGTGGATCCAAAACAACAGACAGCGAAGAAAATCGTTCACCATACGATTCCGGTAAAGCACCGTGAGCGCTCGCAATTGACGTTGAAAGTCGCGAAAGCGTTGAATCCGTATATCTGTTTGATCTTTACGAATACAAAAGCAGAAGCAATCGAAGTCGAAGCTTTGTTCTTAGAAGCAGGATTGAACGTTGGTTCTCTTCACGGAGACCTTCCGGCTCGTCGTCGTAAGCAAGCCATCAAAGAAATCAACGATGCGAAGTATCAATACGTCATCGTGACGGATCTTGCTGCACGTGGAATTGATATTTCAGGTGTCTCGCACGTCATCAACCATGGTATTCCAAAAGATTTAGACTTCTACATCCACCGTGTAGGTCGGACAGGTCGTGTCGATCAAGATGGATTGGCGTACACATTGTTTGAAGATCACGAGAACGGTATGATCAATCGCTTAGAGGACCGTGGCATTCAATTCACGAACGTCGATGTCAAAGGTAGTCAAATCGTCGAAGTCAAAGAACGTCGCCGTGCGAAGCCGCACATGAAGACTGCCGTCTCGAAGACAGCGCATAGTCGCCTTTCGGGTGAAGCAGCAAAAGCGAAAAAACGTGTTAAACCAGGTTATAAGAAGAAACATCAATACAAGCTGAAAGAAACAGCAAAACGTGAACGCATCAAAGAACAACGTGGTGTCGGTCGCGCGCAACGTAAAGAAAACGCACGCAAATCAAAATAACTCCATTGATGACACCCGTGAAATGAAAAAACATTTTTCGGGTGTCTTGTCGTTTTCAAGATTTGGTACACTGTAAAAAGAGAAAGGTGGAAAAGAACATGAAAATAGGTTCACACGTCTCCGTTTCGGGGAAAAAAATGCTGTTAGGTGCAAGTGAGGAAGCGGCATCTTATGGTGCAACGACAATGATGGTCTATACAGGAGCACCTCAAAATACACGCCGTAAGCCGATGGAAGAGTTACGGATTCAAGAAGCATTGCAACATATGAGTGCTAATGGAATAGAGGAAATCGTCGTGCATGCGCCGTATATCATCAACTTGGGGAATACGACGAAACCCGAGACATTCGAACTCGCCGTTTCGTTTTTAGCTGCAGAAATTAAACGAGCAGAAGCGCTTGAAAAGGCGCAACACATCGTATTACATCCTGGTGCGCACGTCGGTGCTGGAGAAGAGGTCGGAATCAAGCGGATCGTCGAAGGACTCAATGAAGTACTGACAGGTGACGAACAGGTCAAGATCGCGCTTGAGACGATGGCTGGAAAAGGATCGGAAATCGGAAAAACCTTCGAGGAACTTGCTCAAATCATCGAAGGCGTCACACATCATGATCGTCTGTCCGTCTGTCTCGATACATGTCACGTGCATGATGCGGGATACGATATCGTACATGACTTAGATGGTGTTCTTGAACAATTCGATCGAATCGTCGGACTGGATCGTCTTGGTGTCATTCATGTGAATGACTCCAAGAATATCCGTGGTGCTAGAAAGGACCGTCATGAAAATATTGGTTTCGGTGAGATTGGATTTGATGCCTTACATCGTGTCGTGCATCATCCTGCCCTGGCACATTTACCGAAAATCTTAGAGACGCCATACATCGGTCTCGATCCAAAGAAAAAAGTGGCACCGTATAAACAAGAAATCGATATGTTACGTTCGGGTGCGTTTGATGTAGACTGGCGTCTACCGATTCTAGGAGCGCCGGTCGAATAACTCATAAAGGGGTGTCTGTGATGTGTCATATACTCGTCGTTGATGAGACTAGTTTTGCGATACGACAAGCTGTTGTCCACTATTATGAAACAAAGGAACCATTTTATTTGCCGGCAGAACTGGCAGAGGGAGAAGAAGTGTTTCTTGCGACGACTGATGGTATCATTGCGTATGCTGAAGCCTTGTTCACCGAGTATACGACACGTCCAGAAGATCCTTTTTGGTTGACGGCTGCTGACGATTCGGAAGGGGCGTACGTGTGTCTTGATCTCATCAGTGTGGATTTACGTCATCCGTTACTTGGACGACCACTCGTTCAACTTGGGATCAAAACCGGACCAGTCGAAGGTGTTTTTCGCACACGTCTGCTTGATTCATGGCAGTATGGGTATTTCGAAACCGATGTGCTGACACTCGAACAATCTAAACAACGTCGAATCGAGCGCTTCAAGGAGCGAAATCATCTGGAACAAGTCGCGCGTCAATGTATGCATTGTGAGGAGTCTAGGCAGTCGTTACTTGAATGGCATTTGACACCAGAAGGATATCAGACTGTTTGCCCGACCTGTCATCGATGGTTACATCAACAGATGCTTCATGCCGTGGATACGGCAGCGGCAACGGAAGAAAGTGAGTAAAAGGTTTTTTTTATTCAATCAGAGCTCGCACGACTAATCATTCAATCATTAAAATCTTAAAAAGAATCAAAAAAACAGTTCTCTTTTCTGCGCTGGCAGCAAAGAGAACTGTTTTCATTTAGATTAGAAAAAACGTTCTACTAAAAATAGATAAATTTTCATCCCAAGGAAGACACCAAAGATTCCGACGACGGCTGGGAAAACGGGTGGAGCAGGAATCGGTAGTTTTAATGCGGTGAACACGACGCCGCAGATGACACCTGCGAGAAGGGATAATAAGATTTGCTGAAGCATACATTTCGTCCTTTCTGCTGTAAATCAGCCTTTGAGGTAAAGTACGTATTAAACGTCAGGTGGCATTTTGATCAAGAATGACTTTGTCATCTTTCTTTTCAATCGTGATCCACTTTTGTGTCAATGGAGTTGTAAAACTAGGTTTTTGTTTTAGTTTCCCACTCGTATAGTCTTGAATCAGTAACTGGGATTCACAGCTCTGTTTTCCGTCTTTGACGTAATGATAGGATCCATCGGCTGCCTGTTCACGCGACTTCACATTATCAGCAAGGGCGAGGGCGAGACAATCCTTTAAATACTCTTTATGTTCTTCGTCCATGATCGGGAACAAGATTTCAATCCGTTTTCGCATGTTACGCGTCATCCAGTCAGCGCTTGACCCATACATCAAATCCTGTCCGTTGTGATGGAAGTAGAAGATGCGTGAATGCTCCAAGTAACGATCGACGATCGAGATGACGCGAATGTTCTCCGAAACATCTGGAATGCCAGGACGCAGACAACAGACGCCCCGAACGATGAGTTCGACTTGGACACCGGCACGCGATGCCTTGTAGAGCCGTAAAATGATGTCTTTTTCCGTTAAACTATTCATCTTGGCAACGATTCGACCGTTTCCGTGTTTTTTATGATGATGAATCTCTTCATCAATCAATGACAGGAACTTCTCAAGCATTGCATTTGGTGAAGTTTGGATGACGTTCCATTCCGGCTGTTCCCCGTACCCGGATAACCAATTGAAGAAGTTCGTCGCATCTTCGGCGATTTCTTCCCGAGCCGTCAGCAATCCGACATCCGTATATAACTTCGCGGTCGAATCATTATAATTGCCAGTACCAAGATGGACGAAACGCTGAATCTTGCCTTCGTGGAGTCGGACGACGAGCGTGATCTTCGAGTGGGTCTTTAAATCACTATATCCGTAAATGACATGGGCGCCGACCTTTTCTAGTTGCTTCGCCCATTCAATGTTCTTCGCCTCGTCAAATCGAGCCTTAAGTTCAACGAGGACGGTGACCTGTTTCCCGTTTTCGGCGGCCGTTTTCAAGGCCTTGATGATCGGAGAATCACCAGATACGCGATAAAGCGTTTGTTTGATGGCAAGGACGTTCGGATCATTCGCCGCTTGGACGATGAACCGGACGATAGGATCAAACGTATGATACGGATGATGCAAGAGATAGTCGCGTTCCAGCAATTGATTAAACAGATTTTTTGAACTATCGAGTGCTGGTGGGTCGACCGGCATGATCGTCTGATAAATCAAATGATCATATTCAATACCGATTTGACTGTAGAAGGCAAAGGAGAACGTCAAATCAATCGGACCATCCACGGCAAAGATGTCGCGTTCCTGTAAATCCAGTACATCGCGTAACATGTTGAGCAGTTCGGTATTGATGGCAGCTTTTTGAACTTCGAGTCGAATGGCGACTCCCCAACGCCGTTTTTTTAATTCTTTCTCAATCAGCTTTAATAAATCATGGGTACCTTCCTCATGAAACGGAAGGTCGGCATTACGCGTAATTCGAAACGGCATGGCAGACAACACACGATAACCTTTGAATAGACTATCGATGAAGGCGATGATGACGTCTTCGAGTAAGATGACAGCCGTCGTCTCGTCATCTTCTACCGGTAAATCGACGAATCGTGGCAAGACAGCAGGTACTTGTACGAGCGCCAAATTTCGTTTTGTCCCGTCTTCTGCCTCAAGCACCGTCGCAATGTTGAGTGACTTTGACGAGAGCATCGGGAACGGACGATAGGCATCGACGGCAACGGGCGTGAGTACCGGAAAGACTTGTTCACGGAAAAAGGATTTTACATAGGTCGTTTGTTCCGAAGTCAGAGCGTCGTATTTCAAGAATGTAATGCCTTCATCGGATAACGTCTGATTGATTGCTTGAAATGCTTCGTATTGCCGATCGACTAACTCTTTTGTTTTCGCTGCGATCGCACGTAACTGTTGTTTGGGTGTCATCTGTTGTTTATTTTCTGGTTTATTGAACCCGGCGAGTACTTCATCCTTTAAACCACCGACTCGTACCATATAGAACTCGTCTAGATTGGAACTAAAGATACCGAGAAACTTAAAACGTTCCATTAGCGGATTGCGTGTGTCAAACGCTTCATCCAGCACACGTTTGTTGAACTGGAGCCAGCTGAGCTCACGATTATTGAAATGTTCAGGTGTGTCGAGCTTCATGAAGGAAGATCTCCTTTCGTTTCGAAGGTAATCGTACAATCAATGATTCGTTCCAGATGTTTCTTTTGTTTTTCCGCTTTTTCGACTTCGAATCCATAATCATGATCCCCTGTATCGAGGACGAATTGGAGTTGATCCTTTTCAAGGAACAGTTCCAAATGATCGACAGCTTTTCGCTCCGTCACGTCGAGCGCATGACTTAATTTGAGGAGAGATCCAAGTAGGTCGAAGCGATCCAGCGATTTTTCCGTAAACCAGTCCTTGAAAGGTTTCGCAAGCTGGTTCATCCGTTTGGCAGAAGAATAGGAACTGACGAGCGAGAGAGCAACGCGATCCTTGTGCGTCATGCCATTCAATTCGGTATTCGTCAACAGGTAGAACGTCTGGTCCGATCGTGTATGTGGATTAATGTATTGTCCACAATAAAATAAGCGACTTGCTGAATCGAGCAGTCGTAGCTCAGACGCGCGTTCTGAAATCAAGTCGAGCGTGACGAGCTGCCGGTACATCGATTTGGCGAGTGTTCCAATATATGACGCACGATCTCGATTGACCTTATAGTCGCTTTCGAGCTGATAGAGACTTTGCTCACGTACGTTTTCAATCCGACGGTATGCTTCGTCCTGCACATCGAACTCGTAAACAAGACCTTCGCGAAGACCGAGATTACTCATTACGAATTCTTCCGCTTCGATGTGATGGGCTAACTCTTGAATCGCAATCAATGCCGGCAGGAAGATATCAATTCGATCTTTTGAGAGTCCTTCGATTTTCGATAGTTGTTTCGCCGACCTTCCTTCGAGATCGTCGACCATCTTCGCGAGTTCTTTCGCTTTGATTTGATATTGGTGAACACTTCGAAGGGGATAGTCCTGATTCGACTGATGGATCCGAACGAAATTTCGGGCTGAACCACCGACACCAATTAAAGGAAGCTTTTTATCACTCAGCCATGGAACCGATTCGAATTGTTCCCGTAGGAATTTCACCAATTTCTTCTTATCGCTGGCACTTAGTGTCTCGTCCGAAACGAATTGCCGTGTCAAGGTGACGGCACCAAATGGAAAGCTGTGATACGCCACCATTTCGCGATTTTCAATCAAGGTGACTTCCATGGAACCACCACCGATATCGACAGAAAAGCCATCAGTCAGGAAGGTCGAATTGATGATGGCAAAATAGCCATAGTATGCTTCTTGTTCATCTGTCAGAACCTGAATGGAAAAAGGCGTGTTTTCTGTAACGGATTCAACGATGGCATCTCGGTTCGTTGCATTACGGATGGCTGCTGTCGCGACACAGATCGTTTCTTCGACTTCATGGGTGACACCAACTTCATAAAAACGATGTAAAGTTTCTTCGAGTAAGGCGATGCCTTCATCATCGAGTGCTCCATCCTCGTTGATGTGAGCAGATAATCGGGCGACGACTTTAATATTAATCTTCTCGATATAGCGACCAGAAGCGATCGGATGGAAGATAACATAACGAATCGAGTTGGAACCGATATCGATGACTGCAAGTTCTTGTTTCAAATGACTCCGACTCCTCTCTGCGATGCGTGCACTAAAAGAATTCCCTCTCTGAACAAGCCGGAAACAGCTAGCTTCTTTCTTTATTGTACCTTGAATGTTTTCTAAGGAGGATAGGAAGTTGCTAGAGTTGCACCAATAATTGGCGGGCGCTATAATAAGACAGTTGATTAAGGCGTAATTATTCCGTTTTACGAAAACGGAAGGAGTGAAAATAAATGGAAACACCAATCATCGAGATTGATCAAGTCAGCTATGATTACCCAGATCGTCGGGTGTTGAATCAAGTCTCGTTTCAGGTCGAGCAAGGACAATTTTTAGCCATTGTCGGGGAAAATGGATCCGGAAAATCGACGCTGATCAAATGTATATTAGGGTTATTGCAACCGAAAGGAACGATTCGTTTATTTGGACAATCCCAATCACAATTCAATGAATGGTGGCGGATTAGCTATGTTTCGCAAAAAGCGGCAGCGTTCAACTCCGGTTTTCCGGTGACTGTCGCAGAAGTCGTTGAGATGGGACTGTACGCCAAAAAAGGACTCTTTCGTCGCTTATCTCGCGACGATCGAGACAAAGTACGAACGGCCCTCGAAACGGTCGGAATGTGGGAGCGACGCGATTCAAAAGTCGGCGACCTATCCGGTGGTCAACAACAACGTGTTTTCATCGCACGTGCGCTCGTCAACGATCCTGATTTAATGATCTTGGATGAACCAACCGTTGGTGTCGATCAGCGATACGTGAAAGAATTTTATGAGATCTTAGAAGAACTTCGTCGAG
The DNA here is from genome assembly GCF_001750115.1 of Exiguobacterium sp. U13-1. Lineage (NCBI taxonomy): Bacteria > Bacillati > Bacillota > Bacilli > Caryophanales > Exiguobacterium > Exiguobacterium sp. U13-1. Next base: position 1,354,955 of record NZ_CP015731.1, read on the forward strand.
ATAAGCGCCGGACATTCGTTCTTGTCACGCATGATATTCACTTCGTCAGTAAACTTGTCACGGATGTGATTCATCTGGTCGATGGACGTTTAGGGTGTAACTGTGGCATCAAGGAATACTGGGAACTAGATGAACAGACGATCCGCTCCCTCTATCCGGTTCCGGGACGTGTTCTCGTTCATGAAGGGAAGAGTGTCCAATGATTGAAGCGTTCATGACGTTAAAGTTTTTACAGTACGCTTTAGTGGCTGCCATTCTGATCGGATTCACGGCACCATTGATCGGTTCGTTCGTCGTCGTCCGGCGGATGAGTCTAATCGCAGATGCACTATCACACGTCACCCTTGCCGGAATTGCGCTCAGTCTCTTGATTTCTGGAATGGTCGCACAATTAGCGGACTTGAATCCACTATATTTAGGAATCGTGACGGCGGTCATCGCGGCACTGACGATCGATTGGTTGCGTGCGAAATACAAGCATTTCCAAGAACTCGCAATCCCAATCATCATGGCGACAGGGATGGGGCTTGGAGCAACATTTATCAGTCTCGCGAACGGCTTTTCAATGGATCTCGTCTCCTTCTTGTTTGGAACGGTCTCGGCTGTCGCCTTGACGGATGTGTACACGATTCTTATCGTGACGGTCGTCGTCGTCATCTTCGTCTTTGCTTTTTATAAGGAATTGTTGTTCCTCTCCTTTGACGAGGAGCAGGCGCGCGTTTCCGGGATTCGCCTTCGCTTAGTGCATATTCTCTTTATGATCGTCGTTGCGCTTGTCATTGCGATCAGTATGCGAATCGTTGGGATTTTGCTTGTCTCAAGCTTAATCACGTTACCGGTTGCGGCAGCACTTCGAATTGCGAAAAGTTTTAAGGCGACGATCTTTTTAGCCATCATATTTGGTGAAGTTGCGACAGTACTTGGGCTCATCCTGGCCTATCAGTTCGATTTGGCACCCGGCGGAATGATCGTCTTGCTTGCGGTACTTGAGCTGATCATCGTGATGCTGTTGGAACGTTTTTGGATAGGAGGGAAAACACATGAAGACGAACATCGAACAAGCGCGTGAACGCATGAAGGCTTCCGGGTTTAAAATGACACCGAAGCGTCTCGATTTGCTATCGTATCTGTTTGAAGTGAATCGTTATGTCAGTGCGCGGGAAGTAGCAGAAGCTCTTCGAACGTCTCATCCTTCGTTAAGTTATGATACAATCTATCGAAACTTGAATGACTTTTCGGAAATCGACTTATTAGAAGTGACGGAATTAGACGGTGAGATGAAATACCGAGCAGCTTGTGCTTCAGGACACCATCATCATCATTTGATATGCCGAATCTGCGGCAAGACGGAAACATTGAATGTCTGTCCGATGGAATGGGTTTCTCCGGTCCAAGAGACTGGCTTTGAAGTCGAGGATCATAAGTTCGAAATTTATGGACGCTGTGCGAATTGTCAACGCATGACATCTTAAATGAAAGAGGATGCCCGGTCGGGCGTCCTCTTTTTGCGTTTTAAAAGACTAGTCCTGTTCAAAACGGGAATAGTCGAACAGAGGTGATGAGAAGATGATTTATGATACACAAGAAGCGCGACAAATCGATGAGTGGGCACGGACATCCGGACTGCCACTTGAAGTGCTGATGGAACGAGCTGGAAGTCACATCGCAACACGTATCAAAGAGCGTCATAGGAAGACGGAGCGAATCTTGATTTTATGTGGGACAGGCAATAACGGTGGGGATGGGTATGTCATTGGACGCGAATTGATACGCGACGGATTTGATGTCACACTACATGCACCATTTGGAGAGAATCGTTCGGATACATCTATCGTTCATGTCCATTATGCAGAAGCGTTTGGACTCGTGACCGAACAACCGTGTGGTCAATATGATGTCATTCTAGATGCCTTATATGGAACGGGATTTGATCCAAAGCGGATGAATCAAGTGTTCGAAGCGCAGTGTGAATTCGTATCGGAACAAAAGCGACAAGGGGCACGTATCTATGCAGTAGATGTTCCGAGCGGAGTACCGACAGATCATGCAACGGAATTTAAGGAGACAGCGATTCGCGCAGACGTGACATTCCAATTGCATGCAATGAAACGATCTGTCTTTTTAACACGAACAGCCCCGTTTTATGGCGAATCAGAAACAATTGATATCGGATTACCGACTTTTGGTGAATGGCGCGTATCACCTAAGGATGTGACCGCCTTATTCAAGCGGGAGCCATACGGGCATAAAGGAACGTACGGGACGGCGCTATTGATTGGTGGAAGTGAGACGATGCCGGGCTCCATCCAACTCGCGACACGGGCAGCCTTACGAACAGGAGTCGGTAAACTACAAGTTGCGACGACGGCACTTGCGAAACATGGAATCATCGTCCAAGCGCCGGAAGCGATGGTCATTGATCAGACGTTACCAGCAATTCAGGAGATGCTCCCCTCCATCTCAGCAGTTGGAATCGGTCCTGGATTATCGCAAGAGGCAGTCGAAACATGGGTGGACCATCTACTTGAGAGTGATGTGCCGGTTGTATTAGATGCTGCAGCTCTAGTAAAAGAAAGTTATCCAGAACGAACCGCACCAATCATCGTCACACCGCATATCGGTGAATTCGCCCGGATGACGAACCAGAGTGTCGTAAGTATTCAAGATGATCTTTTTGGTCAGGCAACTGACTATGCCATCTTGCATCAAGTGACTGTCGTCTTGAAGTCCCATGTCATCTTAATCGCGAAACCGGATGGAGGCGGATTCGTCATCTCTGGTGCATCAAGTGGTCTCGCCAAAGGAGGAAGTGGGGATACTCTGTTTGGCATATTAACCAGCCTTCTTGCACAACATCCAACAGGCGACATCGAAAGAACATTAGCGCAAGGAGCAGAGTGGTATGCACGTGCTTCTCGGCAAGTTGAACGACGCTTACATCCGAGTAGCTTGCTAGCAACGGATGTCATCGAGGAGTTAGGTAGAGTCGAACTATAAAAACATCAATTTGAAAGAAAGTCTTCCACGATACGTATGAGGGAAGACTTTTCTTTTTAGGAAGGAATTGACACATTCCATTTAACAGGAGTATCATCAAGCGATGTCGAAACCTTTATACGGAAAATCTGACAGAAAGGAGGGGGAAAAGCATGGAGGATATCGTTCGGAAACAACAATGGTGGATCGGGAATTTTGCCTTATTCATGATGTTCGTTGGAGCTTTGATCATTTATACGACGACAGAAGAGACAATTAAGAATGCGTATTTGAGTCGTTCTGTCATCATTTCATTTTTAATCGTCATGGGTCTATTTATTTTTTATATTAGCCGTCGCAAGATGGGAATCGTTTTGCAAACGCACTTATTGTCCTTGATGTTGCTCGTCGTTCCGATTACATCGATTAGCTTTTTACCTTACGCGGCAGTTACCGTTTGGGCAAGTTGCTTTTTGTTTTTGATGATCGCTTTAATCTCGTATCAACGCATCATGATGTGGTACGCCATCATGGTTGCTGTCGCAACTAGTTTGTATGTCATGTGGAATGCCGATACCGTGACGGTAGAAATTGATCCGACGGACCATTATGGACGGATTGGCATGATTGTGATTAGCGTATCGATTGCGCTTGTCATCAATCACTTGCATATCCGTAATTTAAATCGGTTAAATGACCTTGCGATACAATTACACGATACAGCGCGACGTGATGAGGAAACAGGTGTCTTGAATCGCCAAGGGTTAAACGAAATTGATTTTCCAAGACCCGAACAACAGCTCATTTTCGTCGGAATTCATTTAGAAAACTACTATGAGTTGGCGCGGTATTTCGGAGAAGATATTCAGTCACAAGTACTACGTGCCTGTATCGAGCGACTCAAGAGACAACTACCTCCTTACCAAGCGTTTGCTCGGATTGAAGCAGGAACATTATTGATCGTCATGGAAAAGCCGGACGAGGTGGCATGTAAGGAAGCGATGGAAGAATTGAGTCAAGCAATCTCCGTACCATACGAAATCGAGGGGCATCATGTCTACGTCAACATATCCATCGTCATCGATAATGGAGAAGGGGCAACGGACAATCGGAAGCGTCGGGTACAGCAGTTATTGACTGCGTTACAAGAAGCCGCGCAACAAAATGAACGTGTGATGTGCATTGACCAAGCCTGGCGTAAGGATCAAGAATTGCGAGTCAAAGCAGCACAATCGCTAGCGCAGGCTAATATTGAAACGGATTTTCATCTCGTCTATCAATTGCAGTATGATGTCCAATCAGAGCAATTCATTGGTCTTGAGGCATTGGTTCGATGGAAGACCCCATTGCAGGGAGCTGATCGACCATCCGTGTTCATTCCGATTGCTGAAAAAAGTGACTTGATCATTCGTTTAGGAGAGTGGATCTTTGAGGAAGGGTGTAAGACGCGTAAAGCATTAATTGGTCTGGTTCCGGATGAGTTTACGCTGTCGGTCAACGTATCACCACGCCAGTTGACGAGTGAGGCATTCATGCCATTCATTGAACGAACACTACTCAAGTATGCATTAAAGCCGCAACAAATTAAGATCGAGATCACAGAAAGTCAGTCGCTTGATTTTGAGAGTCAGTCGATTCATCGAGCGCTTAAGCGTATCAAAACGCTCGATTTCCCGGTTTCGCTTGATGATTTCGGAACCGGACATGCCTCATATCACGTCCTAGAACGCTTATTGCCATTACGTCAATTAAAGATTCCGAAGCAATTCATCGAACAAATCGGCGAATCGGAGAAACGACAATCCATCCTCGAGTCAATTTTCCAATTGAGTCAATCGATGCATGTCGAATGTATCGTTGAGGGCGTAGAGACAGGAGAAGAAGTACGTATTGCCAAGGAAATCGGCATTCATCTATTCCAAGGTTATTTCTTTGCTAAACCGGTACCACTTGAAGAAATCATATGTCTCCTGCAAAAAACAAATGAAGGAACGGTCCGTTGACCAACAAAAGCCACTTCAGTCCGAATCGCTCGGAGGAGAAGTGGCTTTTTAGTATTCATTCCGATCGATACAGGCGATACTGATTTCGTCCTTGCGCTTTGGCTTCGTATAAAGCGCTATCCGCTTGCTTAAATACTGTTTCAGTTGGTTGTTGATGAGCGTAAGCAATACCTGCAGACACCGTAATGGATACGGCATGATCTTGCATGACGAATGGTGTTTGCTGAACGGCTGTTACGATTGTTTCAGCTAGGACGACAGGAGAATGCAGTTCAATGTCTGGAACGATGACGATGAATTCTTCACCACCATATCGACCGACCGTAACCGGTGCCGGACAATGCTCGTTCAATAAGATCGAAAAGTGGCGCAAGACAGCGTCTCCGACAGCATGACCGTGTGTATCGTTTATATTCTTAAAGTGATCCAAATCAAACAAGATAACGCCCCAAGAATCTTTACTTTTTTCGAGCGCCGTGACTTTTTCTAAAATGACATGGCGATTCGCGAGGCGCGTCAATTGATCGGTCGAAGCAAGGTAGGATTGATAAGAATAAAGAACAAAATGCTGCTGAAGAAGTGAAGACAAACGATAAAACAAAAAGGCTCCACCAATCGTTAAAATGAAATATGGAATATAAATCGTTCCCCAGGCATCCGCTGGAGAGTTACTCATAATCAATCGCGAGAGTACGAGTAGGGAACCGACCGTGACGATGGCAGAAAAGAAGTAACCTTGCCGTTTGATGAATCGACGACAAATAAAAGAAAGTACTAGAAATCCAAGTAGTGTGATGACAGAACTAAACAGAGCGCTTAGTGAATCTCCACTATCAATCACGAATCGATAAATCAAGAGCATCAGCCCTGTCACGGCAATACTGATATTACCACCGAACAAGGCAGACAAAGCGAGAGGTAATAACCGTAAATCAATCAATGCTCCATTTAAGTCGATTGCATGATGCATAAGTAGAATGCCAGTTATACCATTGGACAGTCCGAAATAGAGACGAGTAGACATTTTAGAGTCAGGTTGAATTGGCAAACGATCACGAAGTAAGTAAAAGGTGAACGTAGAAACGAAAAAAATAATACAAATATTCATAAAAAAGATATTCACTGTTGCAAGCATCATGAAGCCCTTCCTATATCAAAGTTTCAATCCTATAGTCATTGTACGATATCAAGTCATGTAATGACATAAAAATGGAAAAAACAGCCTAATCGGCTGTTTTAACGAATTGGTGCAAATTTTTGAATCTCTTGAACGGCCTCATTCCATGAAGCGACACGAATGACATTATTCGGTACGGCTTTACGGTTATAAGGTGCGTCGAACAAGATGACAGGAATAGATGTGTCTTCTGCGATCTGCACAGCATTCTCTAATCGGTCTTCCATGAATAAATCGAGTGATAAATCACGGACGACTTGTACTTTGTCGTGTGATCCCGTCATGATCAAGGAATCAAGAGGAAGTTCGTGTTGTTTGATCCACTCTTCTGTTACGGGACGAACGAGCTCCGATCGTGCTGTCACGTAATGGAGATCATATTGCTTCCGCAAATTCCATAAGTGGTGGCGGACGTGTTCTTGAGGAATAGATTCACGATAGATCCCGGTCTCATGACCAGAGTTCACCATGTAGTCCCAAAATTCGATTTGATTCATATTGGTATACGTATGCAATTCATACTCGGACGCCTGGTCGAAGTCGATCGACGTTCCGAGATATTTATTCATGTAAGTGAAGCAAGAGGATGGATGTGTGATCGTTCCATCGATGTCGATTCCAATTTTCATTTACAGTCACCCACGTTCTAAAAATTTTTCTTCACTTAGTATAACATAGTCGAAATCGAGATACGAAAAAAGACTCCTCGCGAGGGAGGAGTCTTTAACTTATGCGTGGTTCGCTTTTTCGGCTTCTTTTTCAGCCTGTTTTTCGAGAACGATCGCATCAATCTCTTTCTTCAATTCTTCGACCATCGTTGCTTCCGGTACTTTACGGATGATTTCTCCGTGACGGAACAACAATCCTTCGTTGCGTGCACCAGCGATACCGATATCAGCTTCACGTGCTTCACCAGGGCCGTTGACCGCACATCCGAGAACCGCGACTTTGATGTTCGCTTGGATGTTTTCGATATAGTCTTCGATTTCTGCGGCAATCGACATCAAATCGATTTCGATCCGACCACATGTAGGACATGAGATCAATGTCGCCGCGTTCGCCGCGAGACCGAATGACTTCAAGACTTCTTTTGCAACCTTTACTTCTTCGACAGGGTCCGCTGAGAGAGATACACGAACTGTGTTTCCGATTCCGCGTGACAAAATCGCGCCAAGTCCAGCTGCTGATTTTAATGAACCAGAACGAAGTGGACCGGATTCCGTAATCCCGACGTGAAGTGGGTAGTCGAACGATTCAGAAGCGAGTTGATACGCTTCAAGCGCCAACTGTACGTCTGATGCTTTAAGCGAGACGATGATGTCATGGAAGTCAAGGTCTTCGAGGATCTTAATATGGTGCAAAGCACTTTCGACCATACCACGAGCAGTTGGATAGCCATATTTTTCAAGAATATGCTTTTCAAGTGAACCAGCGTTTACCCCAATACGAATTGGGATGTTTTTCGCTTTTGCTGCTGTCACGACGGCTTCGACCTTTTCGCGACGACCGATGTTACCCGGGTTGATCCGGATTTTATCGACGCCAGCTTCGATTGCCATAAGCGCAAGTTTATAGTTGAAGTGGATGTCTACGACAAGCGGAATGTTGATTCGGCTTTTGATTTCTGCAAGTGCGAGCGCATCACGTTCTTCCGGACAAGCGACGCGGACGATTTGGCAACCAGCTTCTTCAAGACGTAGGATTTCAGCGACTGTCGCTTCGACGTCGTGTGTTTTAGTTGTCGTCATACTTTGGATGATGACTTCATTATTTCCACCAATGACAAGGTCCCCTACACGAACGGGACGAGTCTTAGAGCGATGGACCATTTTCGGCATATCGAAAATCTCCTTTTGTGGCATACCGCCATATTGTTTATGTTTACCTTTTCTATCATATCGAACTATTCCCTAAAAATCGAGAAACAAGAACGAAAATTGAACATTTACAATTGTTTAATGAAAGAAGGGCGTCCGTCAATCCGTCGGACGCCTGATTTTAATACTCATTGGGGTTTACGTGAAGCGCGTGGCTTTGAGGAACGGGCAATCCATAATGGCACTAATGTGTAGACGAAGTGTCCAATTACGAGCACCCCGATTCCGAAGCGAGGATAATCGAGTTGGTATAGAAGCATACCAAGTGGGAAGGACCAGAGATTCGTTGCAACCGTATAAGGAAACGTTTGGCGATATGCCCACGGACGGGGAAGTAACAATCGAACGAATCCCTTCGTTAGATACGCCATGAACAACACGTAAAGTAATACAGCAATTGCGATAAAGATGAAATGAAGGATGAACCAAGCAACGATCGGGATGCTTTTTTGTAAAAAGAAGGAATCAATGATCGTCGTCCAAAGCGAAATCCAAGCTAATCCACAAAAATAAAGGGAAACATCTGCCAAACGAAGACGTAAAAACAGACGATTTGGAATTAAGGAAGTTTGTAAGTAATTAATCAGTTGACGTAAAAATGACAAGTGAATCACTCTTTCTACTGTTTTAAAACAGGTTTTAATTGTTTAATTTTGATTGGTAATAAAGGGTTTATGTGTAATGGTACAGATTAATAAAACCTTAACAAACGGATGTCGCAAAAACTATTTACAAGTTCACCGGACCTTTACATAATGGGGAAGTTGAGAAAATAAACTTTACAAACACATCAATCCACATGAAATAAAGGAGCTGGCAAGATGAACTATGATTTGCAGGAAATGATTTTCACCTTCATCGGTGGACTCGGGATTTTCCTATTCGGTATTAAGTATATGGGAGATGGGCTCCAAAAAACAGCAGGAGACCGATTACGTTATATCCTTGATAAATATACGACAAATCCATTGTTAGGTATCCTAGCAGGTATCGTCGTCACGATTTTGATACAGTCGTCGTCAGGGACGACCGTCATCGTTGTCGGACTCGTTAGTGCAGGTCTGATGAATTTACGACAGGCGATCGGAGTCGTCATGGGGGCTAACATCGGAACAACGATTACGGCTTTCATCATCGGCTTTAACGTCAAGGAAGCTGCGCTTCCAGCAATCGCAATTGGTGCTTTCTTGATCTTCTTCTTCAATAAAGAACGGGTTCAATACATCGGACAGATTTTCTTTGGCTTTGGTGCATTGTTCTATGGTCTCACTTTGATGGGCGACGGAATGGCTCCGCTTGAATCAAGCGTCTGGTTCCGTGAGTTGACGGTATCGATGTCGGATAACCCATTGCTGGGTGTCTTCGTCGGAACAATCTTTACTGTTCTTGTTCAGTCGTCGTCAGCAACGATCGGTATCTTACAAGAGTTGTACGCTGGTGGCATGATCGATATCAAAGCAGCTCTTCCGGTCTTGTTCGGTGATAACATCGGAACGACGATCACAGCAGTACTCGCAGCACTTGGTGCGTCGATTGCAGCTAAACGAACAGCAGCAGCACACGTCATCTTCAATATCATCGGAACAGTATTGTTCCTGATTGCATTACCAATCTTCTCAAGCTTCATCACATGGATCACAGGCACGCTTGAATTAGGTCCGAAAATGCAAATCGCCTTTGCACACGGAACATTCAACGTCGTCAATACGTTGATTCAATGTTGGTTCATTGCGCAAATCGCATGGCTTGTACAAAAAATCGTACCGGGTACGGATACGACGATTGATTCAAAACCGCGTCATCTCGATCAAAATATCTTGAACCAATCTTCGGCACTCGCATTAAACCAAGCGAAGCTTGAAGTGTTACGAATGGGTGAATTCTCAAAAGATGCGCTTGCAAAAGCACACCGTTACACGCAATCGCATGATAAAAAGGATGTATCAGAATCAGAACAGATCGAATATGCGATTAATCATTTAAATACAGAAGTCACAAGTTATCTCGTTAAAGTAGCGGCACATGATTTATCAGAGCGTGAATCAAATGAACACTCGTTACTGATGCATGCCGTCAATGACTTTGAACGAATTGGTGACCACGTCGAAAACATCGTCGAATTGGTCGATTTCCAAATCGTCAACCGGATTCAGTTCACATCATCAGCGAAACAAGAGCTTGATGATATGTATGCCTTGACGCAAGAAATCGTCGACTGTGCCGTTCGCGCCGTCGAAGAGGACGATGTTACACGAGCTCGCAAAGTTCTAGAACTCGAAGGTAAACTTGATGCACTCGAACGTTCATTCCGTAAACACCATGTCCTTCGTGTTAACGCTGGCGAATGTACGGGCCAAGCAGGGATGATCTTCGTCGATCTCTTGTCGAACCTCGAACGAATTGGCGATCATGCTGTAAACATCACGGATCTCGTCCTTGAACAGCGGACGGCATTAACGAACTAAGCGAAATACGATTTGTCTATGTCAGCTGATTTCAAAAAATGAAATCAGCTGTTTATTTTTTTGAAATAGCATATTGACAAGTTTCGCCACATCTCGTAATCTAGTAAGAGTAAAGCAACATACATCATGGCGGTGTAGCTCAGCTGGCTAGAGCGTACGGTTCATACCCGTGAGGTCGTGGGTTCGACTCCCTCCGCCGCTACTATTACTTAAGGACCCTTAGCTCAGCTGGTTAGAGCTGACGGCTCATAACCGTCCGGTCGCAGGTTCGAGCCCTGCAGGGTCCATTCAGTAGAACGCACCTCGTTGAAAAACGAGGTGCGTTTATTTTTGTTCCTCCGGGGAATAGTAAAGATATTGTAATAATATTCATACTATAGTAACTAAGGGAGAGCGAAGAGAGATGGAACGTAACCATACGATGATGCAGTTTTTTGAGTGGCATGTAGAGAATGATGGGAAGCACTGGCAACGCTTGAAAGAGCGGGCGCCTGAATTACGTGCTGCCGGCATCACGTCCGTGTGGATTCCACCGGCGTCAAAAGGTCAATCAGATGAAGATACAGGATATGGAATTTATGACGTATATGATTTAGGCGAATTTGATCAAAAAGGAACGGTCCGTACGAAATACGGTACAAAGGATGAACTCGTCGAAGCGATTCAAGTCGCTCGTGAGAATGACATCGCCATTTATGCGGATGTTGTCATGAACCATAAAGCAGCAGCCGATGAACTTGAGACAATCAATGTCGTTGAGGTCCATCCAGAAGACCGTTCGAAAGAAATTTCAGAAGAATTCGAAATCGAAGCATGGACGAAATTTACGTTCCCTGGTCGAAACGGAAAATATTCGGATTTTGTCTGGACACATGAATTCTTTAATGGAACGGATTTCGATGCTCGTGAAGAAAAAACCGGTGTCTTCAAGATATCCGGTAAAAATAAAGACTGGAACGATCAAGTCGATGACGAATTCGGAAACTATGATTATTTGATGTTCGCGAACATCGATTATAACCATCCGGAAGTACGTGAAGAGATGATCCGCTGGGGGCATTGGTTCCAAGAGACGATTGACTGCCAAGGATTCCGACTCGACGCAATCAAACATATCAATTATGAATTCGTTCATGAATTTGCAAAATCGATGATCGAGAAAAATGATGGCGATTTCTATATGGTCGGGGAGTTCTGGAAATCAGATCTCGATGATTGCCGTCATTTCCTTGATAGCGTTGATTACACGATCGATTTGTTCGACGTTCCCCTTCATTATAAATTCCATGAAGCTTCGAACCAGGGACAAGAGTTTGATTTAACAACGTTGTTTACAGATACGCTCGTCGAATCACACCCGACGAATGCTGTCACGTTCGTCGATAATCATGATTCACAACCAGGTGAATCACTCGAATCATGGGTAGATGACTGGTTCAAACAGCATGCGTATGCATCGATCTTACTTCGTAAAGACGGTTATCCATGTGTCTTCTACGGTGACTATTATGGAGTGCAAGGACCTCATCCTGTAGAGGGTAAAAAAGAAATGATTGATGCTTTACTGTATGCACGTTATCACAAAGCATATGGTGACCAAGAAGATTATCTCGATGATCCGCATTGCGTCGGTTGGGTTCGTCGAGGCGTAGAAGAAATCGAGAACTCTGGCTGTGCTGTCTTATTGTCGAATGCTGACATGTGCGAGAAGCGCATGTTCGTTGGTGAAGAGCGCGCGGGACAAGAGTGGTTCGATTATACGAACCACCAAGATCACCCAGTTGTGATCGACGATGAAGGATTCGGTGTCTTCCCAGTTCCAGGTGGAGGTGTCTCTGTTTTTGCTCCACGAGAAGTCGAGTAAATCCGAGGGTCTTGACTTGCGTCAACACAGGTTCTTTTGCTAGTCTTAAAGGGTATTGAAGTTTTCGAAAATAGCACAAAGGGGGACATGAACATGTCAAAATTTGAATTACCAGAACTCGGCTACGCTTATGATGCGCTTGAGCCACATATCGATGCTCGTACGATGGAGATTCACCACACGAAACACCACAACACGTATGTCACGAACGTGAATGCGGCGCTTGAGGGTACAGAACATGAAGGAAAGTCACTTGAAGAACTTCTTCAAAACTTGGATGCTCTCCCAGCAAACATTCAAACTGCAGTCCGTAACAACGGTGGCGGTCACTGGAACCACTCATTCTTCTGGAAACTGCTGAAGAAGAACGATGGAGCTGCTCCAACAGGGGAACTCGCGACAGCAATCGATGAATCATTCGGATCATTTGATGCATTCAAAGATGCGTTCGCGAAAGCAGCAACAACTCGTTTTGGTTCAGGTTGGGCTTGGTTAATCGTTGATGGTGGGAAATTGGCGGTCGTTTCGACACCAAACCAAGATACACCAGTCATGGAAGGCAAAACACCAATCCTCGGTCTTGATGTTTGGGAACATGCATACTATCTCAACTATCAAAACCGTCGTCCTGATTACATCAATGCGTTCTTCAACGTCGTTGATTGGGATCACGTAGCGAAGCTTTACGCTGACGCGAAGTAACGTGAAAATGAGCGTATCGTTCAATTGTGAACGATACGCTTTTTTTAATGCGGAAAATGATGGGATAGGTTGTTATGGAAAGTTTCCTTCTATATAATGAAACAAGATGACTTTTGAACGATAGGGGAGTACGCCATGGCTAAACGAATCACCGTACGAGGAAGACGGCGTAATCATCTGCCGCTTCGTCTGAATTTAATGTTCTTCGTCGTTTTTTTATTGTTTGCGATTTTGATTTTCCGTTTAGGAGTCGTGCAAATCGTCAATGGTGAGAAAATTTCGCGGGAAGTTCAAAAAACAGAAATGATCGCATCAAAATATGAAGTGCCACGCGGAAAGATTTATGACCGGGATGGTCGTCTTTTGGTTGATACGATTTCTAAATACTCCATCGTCTACCGTCGAGCACAAACGACGAAAGTCGATGAACGCATTGAGATTGCACAGCGCCTTGCGGCAATCATTGATTTGCCTAAAAAAGATTGGAAAGTCACAGAACGTGATATTAAGGACTTCTGGATCGCGACAAACACGAAAGAGTCTGATCGTCGTTATCAAGAAGCCGTCAAACAGAAATATCCTTCAGCAGAAGCACAAAGTAAACTATCAATCGCAGAACAGGATCAAATCCGATTAGATGCGATTACGAAAGACGATATCGATTATGACGATCAAACGATGGAAGTCATTGCGATCAAACACAACATGGAAGTCGGATATGCGCTTGATCCACAACTCGTCAAACTCGGTGCTTCTGCAAAAGAGATGGCGATCATCGATGAAAATCTAGAAGATTTAAAAGGTGTATCGGTGGAACCGTTCTATGAGCGTTCTTATCCATATGAAGGAACACTTCGAAACATCTTTGGGAAGTACTCGAAGATTCCAGCAGAACAACAAGCGGAGTTCAAAGCAAAAGGTTACAGCTTGAATGACCGTGTCGGAACATCATTCCTTGAACAACAGTATGAGGATCTTCTGCGCGGGAAACCCGCGTACGATGTGTATGAGACGTTCAATGGAGAGCCGGTCGGTGATCCAAAACGCGAAGAAGGCGAGTCCGGTAAAGATCTCGTTCTGACCGTGGATGCAGAGTACAACAAACAAGTCGACCAAATCATGCAACAAGCGATTAAAATGGGGCGTGGCATGGGTAGTCGTTATCTAAAAGAAGGTTACGCCGTCGTCATGAACCCACAGACTGGTGAGATTCTTGCGATGTCTGGTCAAAAGTTGGATCCATCAACCGGTAAGTTCTCAGATGTCGCAATCAATAACGTGTTGACATCCCTTCAGATTGGTTCGACGATCAAAGGTGCAACAGTTGCGATGGGACTCGAAGAGGGTGTCATCCGTCAAAACGAAGTCATCAATGATGCGCCGATTACAATCGGGGGTACAAAAAAAGCATCGTACGTCAACATGGGAGCAATCACGGATTTGACGGCACTTGAGCGTTCATCAAACGTTTATATGTTCAACATTGCGATGCGGATGGCGAAGTATCCAAGTAACGGTATTGCCGGAGCAAGTGTAGACGGAGCAGCTGCGATCATGCAGAATTACTATAGTCAGTTCGGGCTTGGAGTGACAACGGGTGTTGATTTACCGTACGAAGCAAAAGGTGTTCAAGGGACACCTGACCGTGTCACGCTACTCATGGACCGAGTCATCGGACAGTATGATGCCTTTACACCGCTACAAGTCGCACAGTATATTTCAACGCTTGCCAACGGTGGTTATCGTGTTCAGCCGCACTTCTTAAAAGAAGTGCTCGCGTCGAATTCGATTGAAAAAGGGACAAAACAAGTTGATTATAGCTTCAAGACGAATTACCTGAATCGGATTGAAGTCAGTCAAGATAACATTGATCATGTTCGAGAAGGATTGCATCGTGTTGTCAAGGGAGAGCGTGGTACAGCAAAAATCATCGCACAAACTGGTATTGATGCAGCTGCTAAAACAGGTACAGCGCAGGTCAGTGTCTATGGTGACGATGGAATCGCCTTACGTGACGGAAGCGGTCAACCGGTTCGTTCATTGAACTCGAACCTCGTTGGCTGGGCGCCGTATGATAATCCAGAGATGGCGTGGGCCGTGTTCCTTCCTTATATGGAACAAGAAACCGTCAACTCGAAAATTGGTCACGATCTTGTCAAAGCGTACTTTAATGTCAAAGATATCCCGTGGCAAACTAAGCCAAATTAACTAGATGGAAAACGAGAGTGAGCAATCACTCTCGTTTTTTTGTTTGCATTGACCTTTTTTTCTAATGGATTTCGAATTGTAAACACTAAAAAACACGCCTTTACAATTCTTTTACGTTGGATTCATTTCGTTTTAATAGTTCATCCGTAGTATAAGTCTTGTAAGGAAAACGGATAAAAAGTCGTAGCATCGTCAGCGACATACTTTCGAGGAGGAAAATTAATCATGTCTTGGATGAAAAAAACAGCACTCATCACAACGGTAGCATCAATCGCAGTAGTGGGGGCAGCATGTGGTAACGATAAAGGCGGTTCTGCTAGTTCATCTGATTTAAAAGGAAAAATCGCAATCGACGGTTCTTCTACTGTCTTCCCGATCATGGAAGCTGTCGGTGAAGAATATTCGATGGAACAACCTGACGTAGATGTCACAGTCGGTGTCTCTGGTACAGGTGGCGGATTCAAACGCTTCGTCGTTGGGGAAACAGATCTTTCAAACGCGTCGCGTGAAATTAAAGAAGAAGAAGAAGCTGAAGCGAAAAAGAACAACATTGAATTCACAAAAATGGCACTCGCATATGACGGTTTGACTGTCGCAGTCAGCAAAGAAAATACATGGGTAAAAGAACTCTCAATGGAGCAACTCGAGAAAATCTGGCTCGATCCGAACATCAAGACTTGGAAAGATGTCGATTCTTCTTATCCGGCTGAACCATTGAAATTCTTCAGCCCAGGTAAAGACTCAGGAACATTCGACTTCTTCTCTGAGGAAGTACTTGAGAAAAAAGATATGCGTAAAGATGTTCAATTATCAGAAGACGATAACGTTCTCGTCAAAGGTGTTGAAGGAACGAAAGGCGCAATCGGATACTTCGGATATGCGTACTACGCAGAGAATAAAGATAAGTTGAAGGAAGTACCACTTTCTGCTGAAGGCAAAGATGCAGTTGATCCAACACCAGAAACGATCAAAGATCTCTCTTATCCACTGTCACGTGAAATCTACACGTACATCAATAACAAATCGATGAAAGACAAAAAACAAGTCGCTGATTTCGTTCAGTTCACGAACGAAAACGCTGGTGATCTTGCTGAAGAAGTTGGATATATCAAAATGCCGCAAGATCGTTACGATGAAAACGCAAAAGCAATTGAAGATGCAATGAAATAAATCATCGAGTCATGAGGATGGCCCAACCGGGGAAGTCTGTACCGGTTGGGTCCCGTTCTCATGTCAAGAAGGAGTAGGGAGTGAAGAAGGATGAGTTCACCACAAAATAAATCGGTTCGCGAGCTGATTCAACAGAACCGACAGCAAAAATATAGTATGAAAAACGTCATGGAACGCGTCATGCCGATCGTGTTATTCCTTTGTGCGTTTGTCTCGGTCGTTACGACCATCGGCATCATTCTCACGTTAGTCATTGAAACAGAACACTTCTTCGAAGTCGTTCCGTTCAAGGAATTCTTCGGCAGTACGAGCTGGTATCCACTCAACTCACAACCAGAGTATGGAATTTGGCCACTTGTCGTCGGTACGCTTGAGATTACCGTGATTGCGATGCTAGTTGCCGTGCCGATCGGTCTCACATCAGCGATTTATTTAAGTGAGTACGCGTCAGACCGCGCACGCCGTATCTTAAAACCAATTCTTGAAGTGTTAGCAGGTGTTCCAACGATCGTCTTCGGATTCTTCGCATTGACGTTCGTTACACCATTGCTTGTCAAGTTGATTCCAGGTATTCAAATTTACAATGCGCTCAGTCCGGGGATCGTCGTCGGGATCATGATCATTCCAATGATTGCTTCGATTTCTGAGGATGCGATGAGCTCTGTTCCGAAAAAAATTCGTGATGGTGCGCTTGCACTCGGTTCGACTCGTCTTGAAGTTGCATTGAAAGTCGTTGTTCCAGCTGCATTATCAGGTATTATTGCATCGATCGTACTCGGTATGTCACGTGCAATCGGGGAGACGATGATCGTAACAATCGCTGGTGGTTCGAATCCGACAGCTGCGATCGATCCACTCGAGCCAGTCCAAACGATGACAGCGTATATCGTTCAGGTCGCCTTAGGTGATGCTGGATTTGGAACTGTCGAATATTACAGTATCTATGCGGTTGGTACACTCTTGTTCGTCTTCACATTAGTGATGAACTTACTTGCGAACTGGATCACACGCCGCTTCAGAGAGGAGTACTAAGATGGCCTTACCAGAAAAGCAACCTGTCTCGAAAAAATTCATTGATCCGGTCGCGGTGAAGAAATCGATTAGCCAGCGACTCGTCGTCAACAACGTCACAAAAGTCATTTTCCTTGCTGGACTGTTCTTTGGTCTCGTCGTCTTAGGTATTCTTCTGTTCGGCGTCATCCGTGACGGTGCTTCATGGTTATCACTTGAGTTTCTGCAAAATGCACCATCACGCCGTTCGGAACGTGCTGGGATTTATCCAGCTTTAATGGGATCGATCTTCTTGATGCTTTTGATCATCCCAATGATTTTCATCATTGGTGTCGGAGCAGCGATTTATCTAGAAGAGTATGCGAAAAAGAGTCGGATGACTTCATTCATCGAAGTCAACATCTCAAACCTTGCAGGTGTACCATCGATCGTCTTCGGTTTACTTGGTTTGACGTTCTTCGTACGTAACATGGGCTTCGGTTCAACATTGATTGCAGGAGCATTGACACTAGCATTGATGAGTCTTCCGGTCGTCATCGTCTCGTCTCAAGAGGCAATCCGTGCCGTTCCACAAGCAATGCGTCATGCATCACTTGCACTCGGTGCGTCAAAATGGCAAACGACGTTCAAAGTCGTTCTTCCGGCATCATTACCGGGTGTCATTACTGGGATCATCTTGGCTGTATCCCGAGCAATTGGTGAAACAGCACCACTTATCATGGTCGGAGCTGCGATTTTCATCGCTCGTGCGCCAGAAAGTATTTTCTCGGAGTTCACAGCATTACCGATTCAAATCTACAACTGGACAAGTCGTCCACAAGCGGACTTCCAAGGACTTGCAGCGGCAGGCATCATCGTCTTAATGGTTATCCTCTTGACGATGAATTCACTTGCAATCTGGATTCGGAACCGATTCTCAAAACGCTATTAATCGAACGAGATAGATAGAAGGGATTTCTTTTAAGGAGGAAGACAGATGATGGATACGAAGCTGAATGCGAAATCAGTCGTTACAGAAGGGACAGAGCGTATGAACCAACCAGTAGCAGCACGTGAGAGCGTCTATAACGTCAAAGACTTAAACTTATGGTACGGTGACGATCATGCGCTGAAAGATGTCAATCTCGATATTAAGAAAAATGAAGTCACGGCAATCATTGGACCGTCTGGTTGCGGGAAATCGACATTCATCAAAACATTGAATCGAATGGTCGAACTCGTTCCGATCGTACGGACGAATGGTGCAATCGAGTATCACGGCCGTAATATCTTTGATAAAGAATACGGTGTCGAAGAATTACGGACATCGGTCGGAATGGTCTTCCAGCAACCGAACCCATTCCCAAAATCAATTTATGACAACATCGCTTATGGTCCCCGTGTCCATGGCGTCAAAAACAAAAAAATCCTCGACGAGATCGTTGAACGCAGTTTACGCCGTGCAGCGATCTGGGATGAAGTCAAAGATCGCTTGAACGAAAATGCCTATGGTCTTTCTGGTGGTCAGCAACAACGTCTTTGTATCGCGCGTTGCCTTGCAATCGAGCCAGATGTCATCTTGATGGATGAGCCGACATCGGCACTTGACCCGATTTCTACATTAAAAGTAGAAGAACTCGTCCAAGAGTTAAAATCAGACTACTCGATCATCATCGTGACACACAACATGCAACAGGCGGCACGTGTTTCGGATAAAACAGCGTTCTTCTTGAATGGTGAAGTCGTCGAGTTCGATCAAACAGACCGGATCTTTGGCAATCCGAGTGACAAGCGGACGGAAGATTACATTTCAGGACGATTCGGATAAGAAGGGGAGACGAGACGAATGGCAGCGAACCGTACGATTTTTGGAGAAAATCTTGCAATACTCGATCAAAAGGTTTTTTTACTGGCTCGTAAGACGATGCAACAGATCGCAACGACGGCAGAAGCACTCGAAAAATATGATCAAGACATCGCGCGGAGTGTCATCGAAAACGATAATGAACTCGATGATCTTGAGCTTGAAATCAACGATGATGCGATCCTATTAATCGCGAAGCAACAACCCGTTGCGACAGATTTAAGACGAATCATCACGGCGATGAAAATTTCGTCGGATCTCGAACGGATTGCCGATTATGCGGGGAATATCTCAAAAGCGGTTCTTCGTGTCGAAACATTCCCGTATGTCATCGATATCTCTTTGTTGAAGGAAGCATTCGAGACATTACTGGATATGACGGAAACTGCAATCGTCGCCTATCGTGACGGAGATGTCGAGAAAGCAAAAGCCTTGTCTGATCTCGATAACGTCATTGATGAGACGACATATAAGGCACTTCGTCAGTACATGCGTCATATGTCGCTTCAGCCGATCGTCGTCGATGAAGTCATGCAATTCACGAATATTTGTCGCTATATCGAGCGGATGGGTGATCACTTGACGAACGTCGGGGAGCATCTGATCTATCTCGAAAAAGGAAAACATTATGATTTAAACGGATGAATCAAGTAGGCAGGAGGAATTTCCTCTGCCTACTTTTTTTGTAAAGGGATTCGAAACACGTTTGTAGAATAGGAAAGAAGTGAATAATGACAGAGAGGTGATTGGGAATGCTTGAGCAAATCATTAAAATGAAAGAACAAGGGCTGACAACAAAACAAATCGCAGCTCAATTGGATACGACTGAAGGTAAAATCAAATATGCTTGGACTAAATATCGTAAATCGTTAACAGAACAACCTTCTGCAGCAGCGCCGAAAGTAAAATCAAAAACGGTCAAGCAGACGAAAAAGTCGACTGCACCGGTTTTAGACGTCGTACCGTCTGTGCACTTGGTACCTTCGCTAGAACGCGACGCGTTTGGAATGGCGACGCATTACGAGGATGACATCCTCCACGCCATCGTTCAGTCACCGACAGCGTTATACGTCTACTGGGAATTATCTGAACTGTCGAAACAGTTGCTTGAGACGCACTATCACACGACGTTTGATTCGTTCCGTAAAGAATTACGCATCATTGATGTCACGCTTGTTGAATACGAACAAGGACAAGCGAACCGAACGTATCAGTTTGAACTACCGGAAATGACGAACGCTTGGTTCGTACGACCGGTAACCCCGAATACTACATACATCATTGAATGGGGCATTCAAACAATCGACGGGGACTTTGTTCCAGTACTGCGTTCAAAACCAGTCGAAACGCCACGTGATGAACCAGTCACGGACGGACGGTTCGCGGAAGTCGTGCAACATTGGCAATACGGAGAGGTCGAACAACCGGAATGGGTCGAAGTATTACGTCCGTATTCCTATTTCGATCGCGTCCGATAATGGAATTAGAGAGAGGGAAAGGAAGAGAAGCTATGCGAAAAGGATATTTTTCACTCGTCTTACATGCACATTTACCATATATCCGTCATGAAGAGGCACATCGCTTAGAAGAACGGTGGATGTATGAAGCGATTTCAGAAACTTACATCCCGTTGCTTTGGGAAGTCGATCGTTTGTCACGTCCGCTCGGATGGACGGTCAGCATTTCACCACCCGTCATCGAGATGCTTGCCGACCCATTGATTCAAGAGCGTTATATTGAGCATATCGAGGATACGTTACGATTGATCAATCAAGAACTAGAGCGAGAGCTCGATCAAAAGGAACGAGATGCGCTTCTATTCTATCAAGACCGCTATCAAGATTTATTAAATACGTTCCTTCACTGGGAAAAGGATTTGAACCGGGCATTCCGTCATTACAAGGAGCAAGGGTATCTCGATTTGATTACGTGTACGGCGACACACGGTTTCAGTCCGCACATGTTGTCTGAACAAGCGGCACGTTCTGAAATTCAAACGGGATTGAACTGTTTCGAACGTCATTACGGATTCCGTCCGTCAGGTCTTTGGATGCCAGAATGTGCGTATACGCCAGGACTTGACCGTATTTTGTACGAAGAGGGCATTCGTTATACATTTGTCGACGAACATTCAATTTTAAACGCGGATCCGTCACCGCAACACGGAATCGGAGCACCTGTTTATTCGCCACACGGTGTGGCACTCTTCCCGCGTGATCAAATCATTTCCGGGAAGATTTGGAGCTCTATCATCGGATACCCGGGTCATCCGGATTACCGCGAGTTTTATCGTGACCTTGCGTACGATCGAGAGTGGGATCAAATCGCTGAGTTCATGCACCCGGAAGGCTTACGTTATGATACAGGGTTGAAATTGCATCGTGTAACAGGAGAAACGGATCAAAAAGACTATTACGTCCGTGATTGGGCATGGCAACGGACAAGTGAGCACGCAGCAGACTTCGCACAAGCACTCGGTGAACATTTAGATGCGCATCAAGGACAAGACTTCCCACCGTTCCTTGTCACAGCACCATTTGATGCCGAATTGTTCGGTCACTGGTGGTTTGAAGGTCCCGACTTCCTCGGTAAAGCGATGGAACGTTTAGAAGACCAAGGAATTGAGTCGATTTCACCAGCGATCTTCCTCGAACGTCACTTCCAAGACATCGACACGGCACATGTCGCGATGGGAACGTGGGGACGAAAAGGCTATGCGGAAGTCTGGATCAATGAACGGAATGACTGGATGATTCGTCATCTCCATCAGCTTGAAAAGAGACTAGCAGGTGTCGTAGCCCGAAATCGTCATCAAGATGCGTTGACTGTCAAAGCGAAGCGTCAACTCATTCGAGAATACCTCCTCGCTGTCTCGAGCGACTGGCCGTTCATCCTCGATGGACAGACGACAGCGCAATACGCTGCGAACCGTTTCCGTGAGCACATCTTACGTTTTGAAGAAACCGAGCGTCGACTGGATGCTGAGGAGCTGACGGTGGAATGGTTGGATGATCGATATCGCGAATATCCTTTCCTTCAAGATTCAGATATTGAACCAGATGTCTTCTTGACGGCACATGATTACTACGTGACAGTGAAGCGTGAGAAATCTTGGAATACAGACGCCATCTTATTGTTCATCCGACAATATGATGCGTCAGATCGGCCAGCTTCGGAGCTCGCTCGACGGCTCGCTGCTGCTGGTGAGAATGTCTATGTCGTCACGGAACATCAGGAGGCGTATCGATTTGAAGAAGGCGTTCATGTTTACGGAGTGCAAGTGACGGGTCTACCGCTCGTTCAAACTTATAACCAATTGGCGGCTCTAAACTTAGCCTTCTTACGTCAAGCGCAAGCCTTGAGTAAGATCGTTGATTTCGCAGTCATCCACAATTTCAACATGGAGACCGCATCAGCTGCCCAAGCCATCGCTAAGATCAAAGAGTTACCACTCGTCAGTAACGTCTACGATATCGAAAGTGAGCGTTCGCCTGATCGTTCAGGCGGTCTAGTCGTTGCTTTAAAACGACTTGAAGGAGACGCGTTGCGCCAATCAGCGATCGTTTATCTAGAACGAGAAGAGTCACGTCACGGGGTGGAACAAGAGTATCACGTCGAAAAGAAGCCGTTGCGTTTTGAAGAGAACCTTGAAAAACCATATCAACACGTGACGAATCCGAAAAAGAACGGATGAACAGTTGCAATTCCTTTCCTTTCTTGGTACGATACTTGAGTATGCTTAACCTTATGTAAAGCAAAATCACTTGATACATCGAGAGCTAGATAGGAGGGAATCCCATGCGCGTTAAAATCACATTAGCTTGCACTGAAACTGGTGACCGTACTTATATCACTAAAAAGAACAAGCGTAACAACCCAGAGCGTCTTGAGTTGAAGAAATACAACCCACGTCTCCGTAAGCACACACTTCACCGTGAAGTGAAATAATTGAGATGGAAGCCGTCACTTCGTGTGATGGCTTTTTTTGTGGAAAGGAAGACAACTATGAACAAACAAGAAGTACGCCGTCTGATCAAAGAACGACTAGATGTGATGGAGAACCGTGCGGAAAAGGAACGATTGATTCACGAACATGTCTTGTTACTACCTGAATGGCAACAAGCGACCTGTGTCGCGATCACGTTAGCTTTTCGAAATGAATGTGATACAAGAATGCTGATTGAACAAGCGTGGCAAGAGGGCAAGACGGTCTTGATACCAAAAGTAGTCGGAGACGAGATGGTCTTTTATGAACATGGACCAGAAGATCAACTGCAAGCAAATCAGATGGGGATTGCTGAACCGATCGCTTCAGCACGTCGCGCCTCACTTGATCAAGCAGAGCTCTGCCTCGTTCCGGGTCGCGCCTATCGTCGGGACGGCTATCGTTTAGGATGGGGAGGAGGCTATTACGATCGTGCACTCGTGCCATATACAGGATGTAAAGTATCGATTGCCTTTTCTGAACAACTTCTTCCAGATTTCGAAGTGGAAGCCTTTGATATCCCCGTTGACTTGATCGTCACTGAATTAGAGGTCATCCGATGTTGAGCGCGACCATTTTGTTTTGTCTATTGCTTGCTTGGACCGGACGATCTTTTCGTTTATTGACGACAAGTGGTGCTATCATGACCCTGCTTGTCGGTAGTGGTGTCTCATTCGGATTCGGTTGGCAAGGATTAGTAGTACTCTTACTCTTCTTTGGTAGCTCGAGTCTGTTATCGAAGGTCGGACGATCTAGAAAACAATCGGTCGACTCCATCGTTGAGAAAGACGGCGCGCGTGACGGATGGCAAGTCCTTGCGAATGGAGGGGTAGCGTTCGTTGCTGCCTTAGCGTATGCCATGACGATGGATTTTGCGTATCTCTTGTTATTTCTATTCGTCATCGCAGCATCGAATGCTGACACGTGGGCATCTGAAATCGGACCGCTCTCAAGACGTGATCCGTGGTCTCTCAAAACGTTACGACGGGTAGCAGCAGGAACGAGTGGAGCGATGTCGCTGATTGGAACGATCGGTACGATCGCAGGAGCTGCGTTCATCGCTGTAGCAGCGCATTGGATATTTTCTCTTTCTTTAAGACACGTCTTACTCGTAACAAGCATCGGTGTACTCGGGAGCCTACTGGATACACTATTTGGAGCGGTAGGGCAACGCGTTTATCGATGTACGGTTTGTGGGGAATACACGGAAAAGCGAGAGCACCATGGTCAACCGACAGCTTACGTTTCAGGCATTCGATTTTTAGGGAATGATGCTGTCAATGTCTTAACGAGTGGTTTGGCAAGCGGAATCGGGTTTATCATCGTTCGATTTTGGTAACTGGAAAGTATGTGAGCATGTAATTCCTTATGTTAGGATATCAATGACACAAAATGGACAAATGTGATTAATTTCACATGATACAAATAATGTGAAAGATGTTACAATTTACTTGTGAGATAGTTAACAAACTCTTAGGACGAATGGAAGGGTGGACATAACGATATGGAATTACATGCGAAAGTGACACGAGTAGCCCTCATTGGAGCTGGTGCAGTCGGTTCAAGCTTTGCCTATCAGATGTCAACAGCTGGACTTTGTGAAGAACTTGTCATCATTGATGTCAACAAAGCCAAAGCAGAGGGCGAGGCAATGGACTTAAACCACGGAACACCATTTAGCTCTTCACCGATGCGAATATGGGCTGGAGACTACGCGGACTGCCGCGAAGCGGAAGTCGTCGTCATCACGGCAGGCGCTCCACAAAAACCAGGTGAGACAAGACTCGATCTCGTTGCAAAGAATGCGTTGATCATGAAAGAAATGATTCGTCAAATCATGGATTCCGGTTTTGATGGTATCATCGTCGTGGCTTCTAATCCGGTTGATATCATGGCGCATCTTGCCTGGAAATATTCTGGTCTTCCGAAATCCCGCGTATTTGGATCAGGAACGGTGCTTGATACAGCGCGCCTGCGTCAAATGCTCGGAGAATACTTTCACATTGATTCCCGAAATGCCCATGCCTATATTCTTGGCGAACATGGTGATACGGAATTCGCTGCCTGGAGTAACAGCCGCATTTATGGAAAAACGATTGATGAACTACTTGCTGAAGACGATCGTTATTCTCAAGCAGATCTTGATCAAATCTACATCAACGTCCGAGATGCTGCTTATCATATTATCGAGCGCAAAGGGGCAACCTATTATGCGATTGGGCTTGGGCTCGTTCGTATCGTTCGTGCCATCCTCGGAAATGAGAACTGTCTGTTGACGGTCGGTGCGCATGTCGATGGTCAGTATGGAATTTCCGGTATCCATATTGGAGTTCCTGCCATCATCAATCGTCAAGGTGTGCGTGAAATCATTGAAGTCTCATTGACGGATGAAGAGTTGAAGAAATTCCATCATTCTGCTGATGTATTGCGTCAGACGCTTGAACCCGTCTTACAAGGATAATCGTACGAATCATGATGAAGGTGTTACGAAATAAAGTAGCAAAAAACTCAAGTGTCGGACCTGCTTCATATTGTCCACACTTGAGTTTTTTTGATGTGGAGAACAAACACGTTAATAATTACATCTATTCGTCCGGTAGTAAAAAGAGAAAAATCTAGGTTTTATTTTACTAGAAAAGGGTTAAGTAAGAGATAGAAGCGTTTTTACGTCATTTTTTGTACGTCATGATACCCAAAAAGGAGAGAACCGACAGTCATGTATACTTTTCGAAAACTAACTAAAGAGGATGCAGAACAATACTGGAATCTACGCCTTGAGGGATTAAAAAATCATCCAGATGCATTCGGTCATTCGTTTGATGATGAACAGCAAACCCCGCTCCGCGAAGTACAAGAAGGACTTGAGGGAGAACCCGACTCCGATGAGGTTTGGCTTGGTATGTTCGACGGTGATACATTGTTTGGGTTTGGTCAGGTCAAACCATATGAATTGTCACGTGAATCGCATAAAGCGATGATTTCCGGAGTATACGTATCACCTGAATATCGTGGGGGTACTGGTCGCGCTCTGATGGAAGCCTTAATCGAGGAAGCGAAGAAGTTACCGGACGTCGAGCAAGTCATTCTTGCCGTTTTATCAGGGAACGAAGCCGCACAAAATCTTTATGAGTCGCTCGGTTTTGAAGTATATGCCGAAGATCCAGATTCCGTAAAATTAGAAGACGGCACATATCGTGATGATATTTGGATGAAGAAGTACGTCTAAGTTCTTGAGATGGTGTGGAAAGAAGCTGTAGCAAAAAAGCGCTACAGCTTTTTCGCATGGTATCCGTAGGATATCAGTATCGGCAAAGAATGAATATTTGTTATCATGAGAACAAAGCGGATGTCACGTCGTAGTCCGATTGAAAGGGAGCGAATGAACATGAAAGAAGTCATACGTACGATTGAAGAGCTTGTCTCGATTCCGAGTCCAACAGGTTCGACAAAAGAAGCTATTACATATGTAGAAAAGCGATTGGTAGCAGAAGGGATCACGTATCGAAAGCTTGAAAAAGGAGCGATTTTAGCGACACTACCTGGTGCTTCAACGCGCACGCGGTTACTGACGGCACACGTCGACACACTAGGAGCGATGGTGAAAGAAATTTTACCAACAGGACGACTTCGTTTATCACAACTGGGGGGATATGCTTGGACAGCGATCGAAGGTGAGAACTGTCTCATTCACAAGATGGACGGTCAAACGATTTCAGGTACGATCGTGTTCCACCATTCGAGTGTTCATACGTCGCGCGAGACGAACAAAACGGAACGATCCGCTGATAATATCGAAGTACGGCTCGATATCCGTTCGACGACAGCAGAAGAGACGCGCGTCGCGGGGATTGAAGTAGGAGACATCGTAACGTTTGATCCGCGATTCCTCTATACGGAAACAGGATTCGTGAAGTCGCGCCATCTCGATGATAAAGCATCTGTTGCTTTGTTGCTTGAATTGATCAAGGAATGGAAAACAATCGAACTACCACACACGGTCCAGATCCTGATTTCAAATTACGAAGAAGTCGGATTCGGTGGAAATGCTGGATTCACGGAAGAAGTCGCAGAATACATCGCGGTCGACATGGGAGCACTAGGAGAGGGGCAACACTCCGATGAATTCACAGTCTCCATTTGTGCCAAAGATGGTTCTGGTCCGTATGACTTAGCTTTACGCCACCAGTTAACACGCTTAGCACAACGTAATAGCATTCCATATAAAGTTGATATCTATCCGTTCTATAGCTCGGATGCCTCGGCAGCAGTAAGTGCGGGCCACGACGTCCGGCACGGATTGTTCGGTCCGGGAATCGAATCGAGTCATTCGTACGAACGTACGCATGAGACGTCGTTACAAGCGACATATGATTTGCTACATGCCTATGTAAAGGAGCCGATGGTCGATGAAGACACTGTATGACGTACAGCAGTTACTCAAGACATACGGGACTTTCATCTATCTTGGGGATCGAGCGTCCGATATCGCGATGATGATGCTTGAACTCGATGAATTAAAAGAAGCGGGCGTTTTGGAACAACGTCAGTACGATTCAGCGAAACTAATCTTACGACATGAATTAAAGCGTTCACAATCCGATAACATTTAAGATTGTGCAACCCTTTGCGCAAATGGGTTATGTCCGGTAAAATGATGAAGCAGACATTATATGAGTATAGGGGAGACGAAGCAATGAAATGGTTACTCGGCATTGATATCGGCGGAACGACAGTCAAGATGGCAATTTTGGATTTGCAAGGGATCATCGTAGAAAAGTGGGAAATCGAGACGGTCGTTTTGAATGATGGCGTACAAATTCCTAGAGATATTGCAAAATCTTTCTTTGAGAAGTGTCAAGAGAGCAATAAACGACCAGAAGATTTCGTCGGAGCGGGCATCGGTGCGCCGGGATTCATTGATTTTAATACAGGTGTCGTTGAGAAAGCAGTCAATATTGGTTGGCACAATTTTGAACTCGTCGGTGAGTTCGAACGTTTAACAGGATTACCGGCCGTGCTTGAAAATGATGCGAATGCAGCGGCAATCGGTGAGATGTGGAAAGGTGCCGGTAGTGGGGCAACAGAATTGCTTGCCGTCACACTCGGTACGGGCGTCGGTGGTGGTCTGATCACGAACGGACAAATCGTGCATGGTACAGTCGGAATGGCTGGAGAAATCGGTCATATCACGATGTTGCCTGAAGGTGGCGTTCTATGTGGATGTGGTCGCAAAGGATGTCTTGAGACGATTGCGTCAGCAACAGGGATCGCCCGTCTTGGTCTTGAGAAGCGTAAAGGGAAAGAAACGTTACTCAACGACATCAAGGCAGTAACGGCGAAAGACGTATTCGAAGCGTATGAGAAAGGAGACCGGATCGCAACGGAAGTCGTAGAAGAAGTGACGTTCCACCTCGGTCTTGCCATCTCCAACTTAGCGAACAGTATTAACCCGGAAATCATCGTCATCGGTGGTGGTGTGTCAAAAGCAGGCGAGACATTGCTTACACCACTGCGTCAACAATTCGAACGCTTCGCTTTACCGCGGGTTTTCGGATCGACGACGTTCAAGATTGCCGAACTTGGAAACGATGCCGGAGTCATCGGCTGTGCATGGCTTGCGAAGCAGATGTTTCTCAAAAAATGATAATATTCAATTTCAGTAGAAGGTTCGCTTCGGCGAATCTTTTTTTTGTTTACAAACGTACAGTAATTATGTGATTGTTAAGTATCTTCCGGATTCCAGTTGCATTTTTGTAAAACTAAGCGTAAAATTTTCACGTGATATGGGTATATGTAAATTATGATGTAAGTTGTGTGAACTGAAAGCAGAAAGCACATGTAAATTAGGAGGCAGGTTTTTATGCAGCAAGACGCAAACATCTGGTCGCGAATGCGCCTAAAGATGGGTCAAGGCGTTCGCAGCACCTATAAAGAGCACAAGCTCTTTTGGATTGCGACCTTATTGATTTGGTTAAAAACGTATTTAGCGTATACACTTTTCTTCAACGTTCCCGTAACAAACTCTGCGCAAGCATTCATTCTACTAATTAACCCAATTAGTTCAGCGCTCTTCATGTTCGGGTTCAGCTTCTTCTTCCGGGGAAATGTTCAAAAATGGTTCATCTACGGTACATTGTTCGTCGCGACACTCATTTTATATGCGGACATCATTTTCTTCCGCTTCTTTAATGACTATCTGACGTTGCCGGTATTGTTCCAAACATCGAATGCAGAGACTGTTTCTGCATCGCTCGGGTCACTCTTGAATTGGTCCGATTTATTGATCGTCGGTGACTTGATCATCTTACCGTTCTTCTTACGGAAAATGGACATGTCAAAAAACGTTGCGTCACGTGGACGCGCGATTCTCGCATTCGTTGCAGCAGTTGTCGTTTTCCTTGGAAACTTGACGCTCGCTGAGACAGAACGTCCAGAATTGCTCACACGTGCCTTTGACCGAGAACTGCTCGTTAAAAACATCGGAACATTTAACTTCCATATGTATGACGCACTCATTCAGTCGAAGACATCTGCGCAAAAAGCACTCGCGGACAGTTCTGAACTGTCGGAAGTTCAAAGCTTCATTGATTCAAAACATGCTGAACCGAACCCAGCTATGTTCGGAAAGTACAAAGGAAAGAACGTCATCGTCGTTTCCTTTGAGTCGGCACAATCCTTTGCAGTTGGATTAAAGGCACCAAACGGACAAGAGATTACACCGAACCTGAATAAGTTGATCAAGGAATCGCATTCATGGGATAACTTCTATCACAACACAGGACAAGGGAAAACGGCAGATGCTGAGTTCATTCTCGAAAACTCGATCTATCCACTTGGACGCGGTGCAGCATTCTTTACGAACGGAGAAAACGAATTCCGGGCAACTCCTGAAATGTTGAAAGAAGATGGCTATTATT
The DNA here is from genome assembly GCF_001750115.1 of Exiguobacterium sp. U13-1. NCBI lineage: Bacteria > Bacillati > Bacillota > Bacilli > Caryophanales > Exiguobacterium > Exiguobacterium sp. U13-1. The sequence continues at coordinate 1,385,153 of NZ_CP015731.1, forward strand.
CAGCTGTTTTCCATGCAAACAACAAATCGTTCTGGAACCGAGACATCGTCTACAATAGCTTTGGCGTCGATCGTTTCTTCTCAGAGACGGATTATGACTTAGGGGATCCAGCAGATTTGACGGAGTGGGGCTTGCTCGATGATAAATTCTTTGAACAGTCATTGCCGATGTTGAAAGATTTACCACGTCCGTTCTATTCGAAGTTCATCACATTGACGAACCACTATCCATTTGAGATGCCAAAACCAGAAGATGAACTTGTACCACCGCTTGAGACAAGTTCTACGACGCTGAACCACTACGTTCAGGCACTAGCGTATCAAGATATGGCACTCGGTAAATTCATCGAGGGTCTGAAAAAAGATGGTACGTGGGATGATACGATCTTCATGGTCTATGGTGACCACTATGGTATCTCGACGAACCATAATGCTGCGATGGCAGAACTCATGAACAAAGATGAGTTGACGCCGTATGATGTTGCACAATTGCAACGTGTACCATTCGTGATCCATTTACCGGGTCAAACGAAAGGTGTCAAACATGAAGACGTCGCGAGCCAAATCGATATTAAACCGACATTGCTTCATCTGTTAGGACAAGACTTCAAGAACGAAGTATTGTTCGGTACCGATCTTTTCTCGAAACAGCATAAGGATTATGCGCTGTTCCGCGATGGTTCCGTCATAACAGACAAAACGGTCTATACGCAGGAAACATGTTATGATCGTCAGACAGGTGAAGAAGTAACAGATGGAGAGTTAGCGGAGATGTGTAAACAATCTACGAAACAATCCGAGAAGGAGTTAGGACTTTCGGATAAAGTCATCTATGGTGACTTGCTCCGTTTCCTTCAAACTTCAAAATAAGATAAAGAAAACGAATCTACTTTCGAGTGGATTCGTTTTTTGTAGAAAGACAAATAAAAAGAGAGATGCACGAGGCATCTCTCTTTTTAACGTATCTTGATTACGATGGAATACCGCCGTAAATCAATGTCGCAATCCCGAACCAGCCGAATAAGACGACAGTCAGACCTGCGAATACGAGTGGAAACATTTGGCGTTTCTTAAGTGAACGAACGACGGCCCAAACGCCGACGAGTGCGACGAAGAAGAAAAGCCAACCGATTGGTTGATCCAAATGCATGACGTACTCCCCCTTAAACAATCACGTTATGAATTTCACGAAGATTTCACTTAAATCTCACTTTTTAGTTTATCCGACTCGCGGGATAAAGTCGAGAGGGCGTTGCAGGAACTTTCGACAATTTCGTGTATAGTAGGAGAAGAGTCTATTGTAAAGGGGTTTTATAGAATGGAAATCGTAATGATCACTTCCGGTATGGCATCTGAGAATGGTTATTTGTTATTTAAAGACAAGGAATGTCTCGTCATCGATCCAGGTACAGAAGATATGCGGTTTTTCGATGAAATTGAAAGTCGAGGAGCAACCTTAAAAGCGATTTTGTTGACGCATGCGCATTTTGACCATATCGGAGGTGTCGATATGTTACGACGTTTCACGGAGGCACCGGTCTATGTCCATGCAGAAGAAGCAGGGTGGCTCGGTAATCCGGAATGGAATGGTTCAGCAAAATTCGGAATGCCACCGATGCGGATGAAACCAGCAGATCATCTGTTGCAACCAGGACGGTTGACGATCGGTAGCTTTTCGATGCATGTTCTTGAGACGCCAGGGCACTCACCAGGAAGTGTGACGTTCTACTTCAAAGGAGAGCGAATCGCGTTCGGTGGAGATCTTTTGTTCCAGCAAGGCGTCGGACGAACGGATCTTCATGGTGGGGATCAAGACGTGCTGATGCGTTCGCTCGATCGAATCATCGCGGAATTACCAGCAGATACGACGGTCTATCCGGGGCACGGTCCGAGTACAACGATTCGTCAAGAGATGAAATCGAATCCATTCCTCTGACAAAAAAACTCGCCATCCGAAAGGATGGCGAGTTTTTTTCATTACATCTGGAAGTTTGACCAGTACGTAAAGACGATGAAAAATACAGTTAAGTAAGCTCCAAAGATATAGACATACGTTTTTTCAGTTAAGCGCAAGTAACCAAGCGCTGCAAAAAAGACAGTTTGTGCTAAGAAGACGAAGCCCATGACTAAAAATGAATCCGTATGCTCACTTGAGCTTGCATCGCCACCCAATGCGCCGATAAATGCCATGACTGCGATAATACCAGTCCAGAAACCGAGTACGCGGTACATTCTCCCCATTCCTATAACCCCCTAAATCCGACAGATAGTCAATATACGTACTTATTTTACCAAGCAAACAATCATTCGTCTATCCTGTTCTAGTGATTGTTAAGGAATAACTGTGAACAAAAGATGAAGTTTCAAAAAAAGTTGTACAATAGTTGTACAAAAGGTGTACAAAGTCAAAATGGCATGCTATAGTAACTGTAATGAAACCCCACACTTTGAGAGGAGGAGCAAAAATGACGAATGAACTAGTCTTTTTCACATATCCAAGTTGTACATCATGTCGTAAAACGAAATCATGGTTAAAAGAGGAACATGTTGATGTAGAGGAACGTCATCTGTTCAGAAATGCTCCAACAGTTGATGAACTCATGGAACTGTTGAAATTATCGACGGACGGGATTGAAAGTTTGCTCGCAACACGCAGTCAAGCCTTCAAAGATCTCGGCATTGATATTGAAGACATGAAACTCAGTGAGTTATTACGCCTCATGAGTGACAATCCGAAATTATTACGCCGTCCAATCATCACTGATGGAAAACAACTTGTTATCGGATACGATAAACCAGGTCTTGAGACATTGGCGAAGCGTAAACATCGGACAATTGCACACGTATCGTAAAGAAGCCGGTTTGGTCGGCTTCTTTTTTTTGTGTATTGTCTGCTTAAGGAGGTGAAGAGAAATGAAGGAATGGACGACACAACTCATGGAACGATTCGAATCACTTGGTGCAACAGATGTTCATTTCGTACCGAATGAAGCTTGCGTCCGAATCGTTTGTCGAACAGGTGACGGTTTGTGTGAACAAGAAGAGGTGGAATTGACGCGTTATCGAACGCTTGTCAGTCATGTCCGCTATGAGGCGAACTTAAAGGAACAGAACGAGCGGATTCCGCAAAGTGGTTTGTATCCGCACGGGAAAAAGGGCATGCGCGTCTCGTTGTTACCGAGTCGACAAGGGGATGCGATGTCATGGCGCTTCTATCGTTCGACGGTCTCTCAAGAAACGGCTTTACGCACGTTACATGATCAATTGGACTTCGGTTGGTTAGCTGAACAACGACACGGGTGTATCGTCATTTCTGGATCGACAGGTGCAGGAAAGACGACGATGTTATATTCCTTGATGAGTGCAATGGAAGAAAAGCGAATCATCTCGATTGAAGATCCGGTGGAATGTACGGTACCAAACGTCTTACAACTGGAACTAAATGAAAAAGCAGGATTCACTGCTACGCGATGTTTCGAGGAAATATTGCGAGCGGATCCGGATTGGATTGCTTTTGGTGAGGTGCGGACGAGGGAGGCGGCACGTCTGACGATGAATGCCGCACTTAGTGGTCACGTCGTATTGTTTACGTTACACGCTGGAAGTATTGATGAGGCACGATTGCGATTGCACAGTTTAGGTATCGAAGAGTCAGAGCTGGCTGTCTGTCAACGCATCATTCATCTCGAGCGAAAAGGAGAGGATGTCCGCTGTACCGTCAGAAACTTACAAGCCGCGATCAAAGTCGGTTCTTAAAACGATATCATCGCTTGTTATCAAAAGGCATTTCCGCGAAAGAGACGTTACTCATTTTAAAACGATTCGAGCGTCATCCGTTCTCAGAAGTAGTCGGAGAAATGGAACAATGTCTTGAACAAGGAGACTCCTTTGCAGCATCCCTTGAACCGCTTGCGTTAACGAATACCTTAAAACGACTTCTATTTGTTGGAGAAAGGACAGAGCGACCGTTGCTCGTTCTTCGCCAAATCGTAAAACTGCTCGACCTCGAAACAGAAATGCGTTCGAAGTTTTGGAAGATGATCCGGTATCCGCTTGTTCTAGCAACCAGTCTATTCCTTCTGTTCTTCTTTTACGCCCTCTATGTATTTCCGTCTCTCCTTGAGATGTCGGACCCGAAGACTCTCCCCTCATTTCTGCATCTCCTTCTTCACCCCTCTGCGAAATATCTGCTCGCAAGTATTCCCGTTATTTTGTTAACCTCCGGTTACCTCTTTTTTCGCTTCTTTCCGTTAAACCGTATTTTACGACTGAAACCGTTACAGCGTTTGATTCGTCTCTACTACAGCTATTTATTCACGATCGAAGTAGGATCGTTCATCGATGCTGGCTTCTCGCTTGAAGAGACCTTTCGTCACCTCGAGCAAGGACAAGCGAATAAAAAAGGACATTTGTACGCTCGTCTACATGCTAAACAACAGGCAGGGGAACCACTTGCAGAAGCGCTTGGCGAAGATGAAATCATCGAAGCCGAGACGATTGGGATCGTCCATTTGGCGCGGGAAAGTGGCGATCTTGGTCCGTTGTTGCTTGAACAAGCGACACTCTTGCATGAGTCGATGGAAGAGGAACTAGAGAAAAAGTTGTTATGGATCGAGCCGATTTTGTACGGTGGATTGACGATCATGACGGGAACGTTGTTTCTCATCTTGTATTATCCGATTCAGCTAGCGATACAGCAGCTTCCATTCTAAACAGAGGAGACGATACGATGAAACAATTCTTAAAACGACAGGACGGATTCACCTTACTTGAGATGGCAGCCGTCTTATTGATCATTTCGTTGTTACTACTCGTTTTGATTCCAACGATGACAAGTGGAAAGGACCAGGCGAAAGGTGTCAGTTGTGAGGCGAACATTCGCGTCATTCGCTCGGAGGTTAATTTGTATTACGCGAAAGAGAAAAAGTACCCAGAATCGCTCCAGACGATCAATCGCGGAACAGCTGATAAACCGAATGCTCTCGTCTGTGATCAGGAGACATATACGTATGATCCGAAGACTGGCGAACTTACGAAGTGAACAAGGATTTACCTTATTTGAGATGACGGCGGTGCTGACAATCATTGCTTGTTTACTTGTTTTTTTGTTGCCGGCACTGTTTGAAAAACGACCGGACTGGATTCCGCTTGAACAAGAGGTTCGTCTGATGGAACAAGATATTCAGACGCTTCGACTCATGCAGTACTCAAAGCAAGATCAAGCATTGATGCAGTTTCGATTTCGAGGAGACGGTACAGGATACCTTATCCTTGCGGATGACAGGTTGTTATGGCAACGGACATTTCAAAATGGTCATACGTGTACCGTTCCGCCCTCGAATCGCATTATCTACTTCAAAAGCTATCACTCGATCTATGCAGCGACCTGGTCTTGCCGTTCGGCAACAGCCGAGTATGAAATCAAATTTTTACTTGGGAACTATCAAATGGCAATCCGTAAAGTGAGGTGAGAAGCATGCAGAACGAACGCCAAGCGGGCTTCTCTTTGCTTGAAGTGATGCTCTCTATCGTTGCAATCGGTATCTTCATGATGTTAGCGATTGATCCTTATCTCGATTTACGGACGAAACAAATGAAATGGGAACAAGAGACGGAACAGCTTGAGCAGATGGCTACGGATCAAGTTGAAAACCGAACAGCGTCCTATGTCCTGAAACAAGGAGCGTGGTGCAATGAAACGATGTGTCTTGCGAGCGGAATCCGGAATGACCCTTCTCGAACTGTCATTCGTCCTATGGCTGAGCCCACTTCTTCTGCTGGCAATCTTGACACTGACCCCACTCGTTCGTCCGCCGGAAGTCAACCGAATGAATGAAGAATTGTTCTTTCATACCGTGGAACGACTGATGTGGCGCAGTACGATGTGTGAGCGCCTCGGAGACGAGATTCGTGGAATGGACGTCAATCCGGGAGAGACAGCTGAAAAGTGGCGTCTCGTCCGTGTGCAAGATCAACTACGTCTCAAGAAAGAACAGGGAGGTGAACTGACATACGCCCGCGATGTCAAACAATATACCGTGACAGGGGATGCCGAGATTCTCTCGATTCAGTTGAACGACAGCAGACGTTCCTTCCGATGCGTCAGGAAGGATTCATCTTGATTCAAACGTTACTGTTACTGCTAGGAATGGGAGTCGTGCTCTTGATCTCTTGTCAGCAGATTGACGAAGAGATGCGGCATCATCAGTTAGAGCAAGAAGCGCTCCAACTTGAATCTCTCATCCGAGCGGCAAAAGCAGATTGTACGAAGGACGAGACCCTTCGCTATCCAATCGGACAAGTCAGCTGTACAGCGACCGATAAAGGCTTTAAAATGGAAGCGAGATTAGAGAATGGTCAAAGAATCGAGGCGGTCGTCACACATGAGTAAGGTTTATTTGATTGGGTTTATGGGAACTGGTAAAACAGCCGTCGGACATCGATTGGGTATACAATACGAGATCGACGAACTGGATGAACGGTTCGAACAGGAACATGGACAAACGATTACCGCTTTTTTCGCTGAGCATGGCGAAGCAGGGTTTCGTACACATGAAAGCGAATTGTTGAAGAGTAGCAAAGCCGAAGTGGTTGTTACAGGTGGCGGGATCGTCGAACGAGAAGAGAACCGACTGTACATGCAGGAATCCGGAATAGTCGTCTGGATCGATACACCCTTTGATTTGATTTGGGAACGGATCGCCTCTGATCAAAATCGTCCACTCGTGACAGAACGGGAACAAGTGAGACGATTGTTTGAACGTCGCTATTCCTTATATGCTGGAGTGGCTACTGTCCGACTTGAAGGGACGGCATCAATCGAAGAATTAACGCGTGCGATTGAAACTGTATTGGAGGAGAAGTTATGATTTGGATTACATTAGGTATTATTTTATTGGCCATCGTAGGACTCGTGTTGTTCGGATTCAGTCTTTACAAAAAAAAGCTGTCTCAAGATATTCGGCAGTTAAAACAACTGATGGAGCGCTTTACGATTCGTCAGCAAACCTTGCAGACGAACATCGATCATACGACGCAGCGAATCGATCAAATCAAAGGGAATATCAATCGAATCACTGAAGAAGGAAATCGTGTGAAGCAAGGAGCGAGTCAATTGGTGACGGAAGGTCGTCGACTCCAGGAGGAAATCAAACGAACTGCCGGAATCAAACAATTTTGAAATGGCTTTCATGGGAAGAATATGAAACAATAGGAGAGAAGGGACAGGGTCCTTTCTCTCTTTTTCGTATGTTCCTTTTTCCGAATAATACTAGATAATTATGATTTTAATTGGTAAGATGGATTTGAAAATGGAACATTAAAGAGAAGAGAGAGTGAAAATGTTCGTAAATAGGGGGATTTGTATGAGTCAAACGACATTGAAAAGAACACCGTTATTCGAAACGGTTTCGCAAACCGGTAAGATGGTGGATTTTGCGGGATTTGAAATGCCAGTTTTGTTTTCCTCGATTAAAGAAGAACACGTTGCAGTAAGGGAAAATGTCGGCATGTTCGATGTCTCGCACATGGGAGAACTGTTCGTCAGCGGACCGGATGCTCTGACGTTTTTACAAGCTACATTATCGAACGATATTTCGAAGATTGCGGTGGGGCAAGCGCAATATAATGTCTTATGCCAAGAAGACGGTGGGACAGTGGATGATTTACTCGTCTATCGTTTGGCAGAAACGGACTATCTTCTCGTCGTCAATGCTTCGAACATTGAAAAAGACGAACAACATTTACGTCACTATCTAACAGGGGACGTCACGCTTGAGAATCAGTCGGAACAATATGGCCAAATTGCTGTCCAAGGACCACGTGCGGAAGCCATTCTTTCTGGCATGACATCACTTGTCTTATCAGAAATCGGATTTTTCAAGTTCCAACGGGGGACGGTTGCAGGAGTGGAAATGATCGTCTCACGCAGTGGGTACACAGGGGAAGATGGGTTCGAACTCTACATGGCAGCTGGTGACGCACCTGCTGTCTGGCAAGCACTGCTTGAGCAAGGTGTCGTACCATGCGGGCTCGGAGCACGCGACACATTACGTTTTGAGGCATGTCTTCCGCTTTATGGACATGAATTATCAGCAACGATTTCACCAATCGAAGCGGGAATGGGATTTGCGGTCAAACCACAAGTCAAACCGTTCGTCGGTTCGGAAGTCTTGTTGCAACAGAAAGAACAAGGAGCACCGCGGCGCTTGATCGGTCTTGAATTACTCGATAAAGGGATTGCGCGTCAAGATGCACCGGTTTGGCATGACGGGGAAGTCGTTGGAGTCGTGACGACAGGTACATTGCCGCCGACAGTCGGAAAAGCGATTGCTTGGGCACTCGTTCCTGCAGAAGTAGCGGAACAAGATCAATTTGAAGTGGAAGTACGCGGAAAACGTTTAGCAGCGAAACGAACAGCGACACCGTTTTATCGTCGCACGAAATAAGGGGGATATTTCTATGGATTTTCGTTATTTACCAATGACAGCAGAAGATGAGCAGGCGATGTTACAGACGATCGGTGCAGCATCGATCGAAGATTTACTCGCTGATATCCCGGCATCCGTCCGTGATAACGGTACATTGGAAGAAGTCGGTGTGCCACTTCCGGAAACGGACTTGATTCGGACGCTATCGAAGCTTGCCGACCAAAACATGAATACGAAACAATATCCGTCGTTCCTTGGCGCTGGCATCTATGATCACTATGCACCTGCTGTCGTCAATCATATGTTACTGCGCTCAGAGTTTTACACTGCCTATACACCGTATCAGCCAGAGATTTCGCAAGGCGAACTACAAGCGATCTTTGAATTTCAATCGATGATTTGCGAGTTGACAGGGATGGATGTCGCGAACTCGTCGATGTATGACGGCATCACGGCGTTAGCGGAAGCGGCTATGCTTGCGTGTGCCCATACGAAGAAAAAGACGATCGTTCTTTCGGACGGCGTTCACCCGGAAGCACACGATGTCGTCCGGACGTATGCGAACGGTCCAGGACTAAACGTCGAGACATTGTCGCTTGAGCAAGGTGTCACACGGATCGATCAACTCGATGCCATCGAAGACGTCGCCTGTGTCATCGTGCAGTATCCGAACTTCTACGGTCGTGTCGAAGAACTACAAGCATTGGCTGATGCGACACATGCACGTGGTGCGCTCTTCATCGTCTCTGCGAATCCACTGGCACTCGGTATCTTAGAAGCGCCAGGTAAACTTGGCGCTGACATAACGATCGGAGATTGCCAACCGTTCGGGATTCCACAAAGCTTTGGTGGACCGACGTGTGGTTATTTCACGACGACAAAAGCGTTGATGCGTAAGATTCCGGGACGTCTCGTTGGACAGACCGTCGATGAGAATGGAAAACGCGGTTTCGTTCTGACGTTACAAGCACGTGAACAACACATTCGCCGTGACAAGGCGACATCTAATATCTGTTCGAACCAAGCGTTGAATGCACTCGCTGCTTCGATTGCGATGAGTGCACTCGGAAAACGGGGGATCCGGGAACTCGCGACACGCAACTTACAAACGGCACATGCATTAAAACAAAAGCTGAAACAGGCTGGCTTTACGATCGTTGACGATGGACCGAGCTTCAATGAATTCGTCGTTACGCTACCAATCGACGCGACACGTGCGAGTCAACAATTGCTCGATCACGGAATCATCGGCGGTTTGCCGTTAGGCGCTTATGACGCGGCACGTCAAAATGAAATGCTTGTTTGTGCAACGGAATTACGGACGAATGAAGAGTTGGATCAATTCGTGACAGCGTTAGGGGGACTCACACATGAATGAGCAAACATTGATCTTTGAAATTTCCAAACCGGGTCGTATCGCCTATAGCTTACCGTTACCGACTGTCGATGAGGTGGCAGTAGAAGAATTGTTACCGACCTCGATGTTACGGAAGGAAGACGTGGCGCTACCGGAAGTATCGGAACTGGATCTCGTCCGTCACTACACGGCACTCTCGAACCGTAACCATGGTGTGGATTCTGGATTCTATCCACTCGGGTCATGTACGATGAAATACAATCCGAAAATCAATGAAGATATGGCACGCCTCCCTGGGTTTGCACACATTCACCCGCTTCAACCAGTCGAAAGTGTTCAAGGGGCACTCGGTTTGATGTATGATCTGCAAGAAAAACTCGCGGTCATCACAGGAATGGATGAAGTGACGCTCCAGCCGGCGGCGGGAGCACACGGTGAATGGACAGGCTTGATGCTGATTAAGGCCTACCATCATGCACGCGGTGACTTTAAACGGACGAAAGTCCTCGTACCGGACTCGGCACACGGAACGAATCCGGCATCGGCATCAGTCGCTGGATTTGATACCGTGACGGTCTTATCGGATGAACGTGGTCTTGTTGATTTAGCGGATTTAAAGAAAAAGGTCGGTGACGATACAGCGGCACTCATGTTGACAAATCCGAACACGCTTGGTCTGTTTGAGTCGGATATCGTTGAGATCGCCAAAGCGGTTCACGAGGCGGGCGGAAAACTGTACTACGATGGTGCGAACTCGAATGCGATCATGGGCATTGCTCGTCCAGGGGACATGGGCTTTGATGTCGTTCACTTGAACTTGCATAAGACGTTCACAGGTCCGCACGGTGGCGGCGGACCAGGGTCGGGTCCGGTTGGTGTCAAACAAGATTTGATTCCGTATTTACCGAAACCAATCGTCCGCAAAGAAGAAGAGCGTTATGTCCTCGACTATGATCGTCCGGAAGCAATCGGTCGCGTCAAACCATTCTACGGTAACTTCGGCATCAACGTTCGTGCCTATAGCTATATTCGGACGATGGGTGGGGCAGGTCTCGCTCGCGTCTCGAAAGAAGCGGTCTTGAATGCGAACTATATGTTGGCTCGTCTCAAAGGTGCGTATGACGCGCCATACGACGTCTATTGCAAGCACGAATTCGTCTTGTCGGGTAAACGTCAAAAAGCACTAGGTGTCCGGACGCTTGATATCGCTAAACGTCTGCTTGACTTTGGATACCATCCACCAACGATCTACTTCCCGTTGAACGTCGAGGAGTGTATCATGATCGAACCGACGGAAACAGAGTCGAAAGAAACACTCGATGCCTTTTGTGATGCGATGCTCCAGATTGCAAAAGAGGTCGAAGAGACACCAGATGTCGTCTTGAATGCACCACACACGACGGTCGTCAAACGGATGGACGAGACACTTGCTGCTCGAAAACCGGTCTTACGCTACGAACCAAAACAAGAAGTACACGCATAAGCTACTTCATAAAAAAGAGGACATCTCCGACGAAGGAGAGGTCCTCTTTTTGCGATGAACGAAGCATCAGCTCCGTTTGATTTTTCCTGACCACTGCTTGAATCCGCCTTTTAACTGATACAGATTCGTATAACCAGCTTTTTTCAAGACTTTTGCAGCCTGTGAAGAACGCATGCTACCTTGACAATACAAGTAAATCGGCATGTCTTTTCGTAATTCCTTCGAGCGCATCTTCATTTGGCTGACCGGGATGTTACGGGCACCGACGATGTGTCCACCTTTGAATTCCTGTGTCTCGCGAACATCGACGATTTGTGCTTTACGGTAGTTCGCACGGAATTCTTCTTGCGACAATTTCGTGATGCCTTTGACCGGCATGAAACGCCAAGCGATGTAGGCGATCAGCGCGACCCATAATACGATCGTAATGATAGTTCCAGTTTCCATATTCGACTTCCAACCCCTTCGTTCGTTTAACCTCTGTTTCATTATAGTCAACGAAATCGATTTCGGCAATCGACTCGTGATTGCGCGACCGAGAATGGGTTTGATACACTAAGACGGAAACGTTTTGGGGGTGCTCAAGTGAACAGAGAGTGGCAAGTGTTGACGACGCCGGCAATGGAGCCGGCAATGAACATGGCAATTGATGAAGCATTGATTCAGTTCGTCGGGCGTGGTGAAATCGCACCGACGCTTCGTTTTTACTCATGGGAACCACACGGATTAAGTGTTGGTCATTTTCAACGGGCAACCCGTGATATCGATCGAAAGCGGATTGCAGAGCTCGGTATTCCGATCGTGCGTCGGATGACAGGAGGGCGCGCTGTCTTGCATGCAGACGAGTTGACATACAGTGTCGTCATCCCGGAAGATACAGAAGGTTTACCACGCACGGTCATCGAAAGTTATCGGATGTTGACGGAAGGAATTCGCAAAGGATACCATCACCTCGGCATTCCGGTCGAATTTTCCGTTCCGTTGACGGAAGAGGAAAAGGAAGAATTACGGAAGCCGAAATCAGCCGTTTGTTTTGATGCAGCGTCGTATTATGAACTCGCTGTTGGAAAACGGAAAGTCGCCGGAAGTGCACAAGTTCGCCATCAAGGCGTTGTCCTGCAGCACGGTTCGGTCCCACTCTCTGTCGATGAAGGTGAATTGTTTGATTGTTTCTTGTATGATGATGAGTCGACGCGCGAACGGATGAAAGCGCGTTTTTCAGGAAAAGCTGTCGCTTTGAATGAGCTAGCAGGTCGCGCAGTCGCATTTGACGAGGTACGAGAAGCGTTCACGAAAGGCTTCGAAGAGGCGCTTGATTTGTCGTTCGTTCCATTAACGTTCACTAGCGAGCAGTGGCAGGAGATTGAGCGTCTTGCCGAGAAATACCGTAGTGATGAGTGGAACTGGAAACGCTAATGAATGAAATGGGAAGGTGATGTCGTGCCAACTCCGAGTATGGAAGATTATTTGGAACAAATTTATAAACTGATTGAAGATAAGGGGTATGCCCGCGTATCGGATATAGCGGAGTCGTTAGGCGTTCACCCGTCGTCGGTAACAAAGATGGTTCAAAAGCTCGACCGGGAGACGTATCTCGTTTATGAAAAGTATCGGGGTCTCATGCTGACGCCTAAAGGACGCAAAATCGGAAAGCGTCTCGTGGAACGACACGCCTTACTTGAAGATTTTCTTCGTCTCGTTGGTGTGGATGAAGAACTGATCTATAAGGATGTCGAAGGAATCGAGCATCATATTAGTATCGAAGCGTTGGATAAGATCAACGGAATGATTCAGTTCTTCGCAGAACGTCCTGGTTTGAAAGAGGAACTGCATCGCTATCAACAAGCCCATCCAGAGGATTGAGGCTTGTTTTTTTATACTTTTTTTCTAAGAACCTATCTTAAACACGAACATTCCATTACAATTTAATGATAAAGTGCGCATTTAAAAGGTGTTATGTTATACTGAGCCTGAAAATGGACGAAGGGGGTGACGGGTGTTCGCACCTGGTCATGGAAATTACGATTAAAGAAAAGTTAGTGTCGGAGTCACAACTAAAAGAAAAAGTCCGTGAATTAGCACAACAGATTGAAGCAGATGCTGCCGGACGTCAAATCGTTCTTGTCGTCGTGTTGAAAGGGTCGATGGTCTTTGCTGCGGATTTGATGCGCGAAATCAAAGGAAGCGTTCAAATTGATACAGTCGCGTGCTCTTCTTACGGAACAAAGACCGTCTCTTCAGGGCGTGTCCAGTTGAAGAAAGATCTCGATCTCGATGTGCAAGGGAAATATGTCGTCGTCATCGAAGATATCATCGACACAGGACGGACGCTCCATTTCTTGTGTGATCACATGAAGTTGCATCAACCTGGAGTTCTAAAGGTGTGTACATTGCTTGATAAACCGGCACGTCGTGAAGTAGAACTCGACGCAGACTATGTCGGTTTTGAGATTCCGGATTACTTCGTTGTTGGGTACGGAATCGATTGTGCTGAGGAATACCGCAATTTACCGTATATCGGTTGGGTCGAAACGGATTGAACACGAAAAAAGGAGATTCGTCGCGTGACGAATCTCCTTTTTAATGTACTTCTGAAATTTAGAAAGCACGTTTTTTCTTTTTGCCTTTTTTTCCTTCGATGACTGTCAGGTGAGGCGCTTTTGAACGATCCCGCAACGGTCTGACTTTATTCGATGCCGGCGCTTTTGAAGACTTGACCGGTTTTTTCTTAAAGTCTGTCCGGCGAACAGAATTCGAAGAGCCATGCATTTTTTTTGATTGAGCGACGGATTTTCGGTACTGAGCGTTCGCACCATTTCCGACGCTTCGATTACGAGTCAGGAACTTAAAGAGTAAGAAGATAATCCCGGCGGTAATCCCGAAGAACAGCAATTGTGAAAACAGACTACTTGGATTGTTGACGAGTTTATATCCGAAGCCGACAAAAGCGAACAGTAACACGACGAGTGCAAATGTAGAACCAATGCGTTGTCTGATCATAATATCACCCCTGTTATCGATTAACCCAGTGCATTCTCATGTAGGTTATGTTCCTGTTTTTCCAACGCTTCAAACGCATAAATCGCAACCTCGATCTGTGAATCATCCGGTTCCTTCGTCGTCAAGTACTGCAACCATAGGCCAGGCAAGGCGATGACGCGAAGTCCTTTAATGTGCTGTGCTTTATTCGTCAGCTGTAACACTTCAAATGAAAGACCGATGACGACCGGTAATAAAGCGATTCGGCAGACGAGACGCAACCAAAGCGGATCCGTTGGCACGATCAGATAGACGAAAAATCCGACGATGACGGTGAAGATCAAGAAACTCGAGCCGCACCGGTAATGAAGCCGACTGCTGACGCGAACGTTCTCGACCGTAAGTGGACGTCCTGACTCGACGCAATTGATGACTTTATGCTCAGCACCATGATATTGGAAAAGTCGTTTAACAAGCGGGGTCAACGAAATCACGTAGAGATAACTGAACAAAAGCGTTAATTTGATTGTTGCTTCAATGACGTTTTGAATGACATGTCCAGACAAGGCTGGAAATACATCGAATAGCGATGCAAGGAAAGCAGGTAGTAACGTAAAGAGTAATTTACCGAAAAAGAATGATAGGATCCCGACGACAGCTACGCCGAGCCATTTCGTCAAAGGACTGGCAGTCGCCTCTTCCGGTTCTTCTTCACCCGGTTTGACACCGTAGCGATCACTTGCGAAGTTCATATGACTTGCGCCATTCGCTGAGGACTCCATCAAAGCAAAGAGACCACGCAAAAGTGGAATTCGTTTTCCTTTGGCGATTCGTGGTCGAACCGGTTTTTGCTGGGCAAACGTCTCGATCGAATCATCATTTCGACGAATCGCGGAGACTGCATGGGTCGCATTTTGGAACATGACGCCTTCGACGATGGCTTGACCACCGACTGGCGGATTAGTCGTTTTCATAATAGAACGCATCCCGTCTTCATTAAAATTAGGTGTATCGTCAGTGTACTTGATTTACGCTAAAAAAACTATGTTCGACTCGTCAAAACGAGGTAATCTTTAGGAGTCGGAAATCGGGTTATGATACAATGAAAAGGAATTCGAGGAGGTGTTTTTTTGCGTGTCTTGATATTAAACGGACCAAACTTGAATTTACTCGGAACACGCGAACCGGATACATATGGAACGGCGACATTAGCCGACTTAGAACACGACCTTCGCGCTTATTTTCCGAACATTCAGTTTCGGTTTGAACAATCGAACCATGAAGGACGACTGATTGATGTTCTTCACGAGGAACGGGGAGCGGACGGCATCGTCTTCAATGCGGCTGCCTATACGCATACGAGTATCGCGTTACGTGACGCGATCGCTGCGATCGAAGCACCCGTCATCGAGGTCCATCTATCGAATGTCCATGCACGTGAATCCTTCCGTCATCATTCGATGATCGCATCCGTCTGTCAAGGCGTCATTGCTGGACTTGGCATGACGGGATATCGTCTGGCAACGGAAGCACTTCAAGCTTTACAACAATCGGAACAAGGGGGAAATCAATCATGAAACAACGGATCGAGGCGTTACAAGCAGCTTTAAAGGAACGGGACCTTCCAGGATTACTCGTCACGAAAGCAGAGAACATTCGTTACATTTCCGGCTTCACGGGTTCAAGTGGTGCATGTCTCGTAACAGAAGAGCAAGCGTACTTCGTGACGGATTTCCGTTACACGGAGCAAGCGGCAGACCAAGTTAAAGGAATGGAGATCGTCCAAATCGAACGGTCGATTCCAGAGACGATGGGCGAATTGATGGCAGGAGCGCGTGTTCGCGCGGTTGGTGTCGAAAAGGATGCGATGACACTCGGTGCTTTTGAAGCGTACGATCAAGCTTCGGCAATCGAGCTTGTTCCGACGACAGGAATCATTGAAAACCTACGCTTGATTAAGGATTCGTCAGAGATTAAGATGATTAAGGAAGCGGTGGAGCTCGCAGACGCGACCTTCCAACACATCTTGACGTACATTCAACCAGGACGAACAGAACTTGAAGTATCAAATGAACTAGAATTCTTCATGCGCAAGCATGGAGCGACGTCTTCTTCTTTCGATACGATCGTGGCGTCAGGCCATCGTTCTGCCTTGCCGCACGGTGTTGCCAGCTCGAAAGTCATTGCGACGGGTGAGCTCGTGACGCTTGATTTCGGAGCGCTCTTGAACGGTTATGTTTCAGATATCACACGGACTGTCGCAGTCGGTCCGATCAATGCCGAATTGCAGAAGATCTACGATACAGTCTTACAAGCGCAACTAGCGGGTGTCGATGGCTTAAAACCAGGTATCACTGGAATCGAAGCGGACGCGTTGACACGTGATATCATCAAAGAAGCAGGTTACGGTGAGTACTTCGGTCACTCGACGGGACACGGTATTGGTCTAGAAGTACATGAAGGACCTGGCTTGTCGTTCCGCTCTGAGACGAAACTTGAACCGGGCATGATCGTTACGGTCGAACCAGGTATCTACGTGCCGCAAGTTGGCGGATGCCGGATTGAAGATGACGTCTTGATCACGGAAACAGGTCGAGAAATTCTTTCGTCTTCACCAAAAGAACTGATCACTCTCTAATTCAGAGTGACGGGACATTTTAGGAGGAACCATTCATGGTATCAGTAAACGATTTAAAAACAGGATTAACGATTAAAACTTCAGACGGTATGATTTGGCAAGTACTTGAATTCCAACATGTTAAACCAGGTAAAGGGGCTGCTTTCGTTCGGACGAAAATGCGTAACATCCGTAACGGAAACATCCAAGAGATGACATTCCGTGGTGGTGAGCGTGTCGAGCGTGCACACATCGAGCGTAACAAGATGCAATACCTTTACCCAATGGGTGAGACTTACGTCTTCATGGACACAGAATCGTATGAGCAATTGGAATTGACGACGGCACAAGTCGAAGCAGCTCTTCCATACTTGCTTGAAAACATGGAAGTTCAAATCGCGGTTTACAACGGCGAAATCCTCGGTCTTGAATTACCGAACACAGTCGTCATGACGATCGTCGAAGCAGAGCCTGGCGTTAAGGGTGATACAGCTTCGAACGTCAAGAAAAACGCGACAGTGGAGACGGGTCACATCATTCAAGTACCACTCTTCATCGAAGCAGGAGAAAAAGTAACGGTTGATACACGTACAGGTGATTTCACAGGTCGTTACAACGGATAATATTGAAACGACAAGACGTCTCTCACCTTCTATCAGGTCGAGAGACGTCTTTTTTTCATCCAGCTTGACTTGCATCCAATGGTATGACCAGTTAATATAAGTATTTGAGTAGGCATTAGCACCTGGTATAATAATTGTGAATACAGCATAGATGGGGGAAGAATGACAGATGAAAATCGATCAGTTGAAACAAGTACTCGAAATGCTCGATCAGTCGAGTGTAAATGAACTCTCACTCGAGACGGATACGTATAAATTGAAGTTGAAGAAACAAGGAGAAACAGTGACGGTCTCGCACCAAGCACCTGCTGCTCCAGTAGCGGCTCCTGCTCCAGTGAAGCAAGCAGCGGCTCCAGTCGAGGAAGAGGCGACTGCGGATGATACGGTCACGATCAATGCCTTGATGGTCGGAACGTTCTATTCGCGTCCGAATCCGGATAAACCGGCATACGTCAAAGTCGGTGATCAGATTGAAGTAGGTCAGATCGTTTGTGTCCTTGAAGCAATGAAGCTCTTCAATAACTTAAACTCGGAAGTATCTGGAACGGTCGTCGAGATTCTTGTCGCCGATGGAGATCTCGTTGAATTTGGTCAACCACTCTTCCGGATCCGTCCGTAAACGGGGGTGAACAGCATGGAAAAATTATTGATTGCCAACCGTGGAGAAATCGCCGTCCGCATCATTCGAGCGGCAAAAGAACTTGGAATACAAACCGTTGCTGTCTACTCGACGGCGGATAAGGAAGCCTTACACGTTCGTTTAGCCGACGAGGCGTACTGCATCGGTGAGGCGAGTTCTGCTTCATCCTACTTAAATGTTACGAATATCCTCGCGATCGCAACGAACCGTCAAGTGACGATGATCCATCCGGGTTATGGTTTCTTAGCCGAGAACGTTGATTTTGCTGAGATGTGTGAAGCGTGCGGAATCAAGTTCGTTGGTCCGACGTCGGATGCGATCCGTCAGATGGGGATCAAGGACGTCGCGAAGAAGACGATGATCGAGTGTGGAGTGCCTGTCGTGCCGGGTTCGGATGGAACGGTCACGGACGAAGAAGCGGTCGCACTGGCGCAAGAAATTGGTTATCCAGTCATCATCAAAGCAACAGCCGGTGGTGGAGGTAAAGGGATTCGGGTCGCTCGTTCGGAAGAAGAGCTGATCAACGGGCTAAGTGAGACACGTCGTGAAGCAAAACAAGCTTTCGGAAACGGGGATGTCTATTTAGAACGCTTCATCGAAGAATTCCGCCATGTCGAGGTACAAGTCCTCGCTGACCGACACGGGAATGTCATTCACCTTGGTGAACGGGATTGTACCGTCCAGCGTCGGATGCAAAAACTGATCGAGGAAGCGCCGTCACCTGCGGTCAGTGAAGCGACACGATTGAAGATGGGTGAGGCTGCCGTAAAAGCCGCAAAAGCGATTCAGTACACGGGAGCAGGAACGATCGAATTCATTTTTGTCGAAGAGACCGAAGAATTCTTCTTCATGGAGATGAATACGCGCATTCAAGTCGAACACCCGGTAACGGAAATGATCACTGGGTTCGACCTCGTTCAAGCGCAATTGCAAGTGGCGCTTGATCATCCGCTTGCCGTCAAACAAAAGGATATCAAGTTCCACGGTCATTCGATCGAATGCCGGATCAATGCCGAGGATCCAGACCATGATTTCCGTCCGTCTGCTGGACGTGTCACACAATACGTGACACCAGGCGGAATGGGCGTACGTATCGATAGCGCGGTCTATCCGGGGTACATGATTCCGCCTTACTATGACTCGATGGTCGCGAAGTTGATCGTCCATGCGGAAACACGGGAAGAAGCATGTGCGAAGATGGAACGTGCACTGGCTGAATTTTGGATCGAAGGTGTCAAAACGACGATCCCGTTCCACGAACGTGTTCTTAGTCACCCGGTATTCCGACGTGGTACGTTCACGACGAAATTCGCAGAGCGTGAGCTAAAAGGTACGATCGTTAACTGAATCAGGACGGGAGTTTGTGCGACGAACTCCCGTCTTTTTTTGACGTTCTCTATGTTTTTTAAAAGAGGAATGTGCTAAACTAACTGATTGAGAACGACAAAAAAAGGAGCACGCAAAATCATGATGAAACGACACATGGCACGCGAACTCGCAGTCCAATCTTTGTTCCAAATGGAGCTTTCGGATCTGACTGCACAAGAGGCCATTGAATTCGCGGTAGAAGGTAAGGAATATGACACATTCGTCGAGCAATTGGTGAATGGCGTCGAAACAAACAAAGCAACGATTGATCAGCACATTCGTGAAGCACTCGTCAACTGGTCATTCGAACGACTCGGAAACATCGAGCGGACGATTCTTCGCTTAGCCGTCTACGAATTATTGTTCGAAACGAACATTCCTGTTCGAGTGACGATCAACGAAGCGATTGAATTGACGAAAGCGTTCGCAGATGAAGAAGCGACGAAAATCGTCAACGGTGTTCTTGGTAAAGTCGCACAAGGCGTCGTCAAAGAAAATTCATAAACCTGTAAAACCGAATAGAGACAAACAGACAGAAGAGTGAATCGAACTTTTTGGGGGAGTGGACAAATCATGGCAGTAGTAATCGATGGAAAACAGGTAGCCCATTCATATCGTATGAAGCTGAAAGAAGAAGTCGCACGTCTGAAAGAACAGCGGATTCAACCGCAATTGACTGTCATCCTGATTGGCGAAGATCCTGCTAGTCAGTCCTATGTACGTGGTAAAGAAAAGGCGGCGAAGGAAATCGGCATGGATTCGGAGTTGATCCGACTT
Organism: Exiguobacterium sp. U13-1; assembly: GCF_001750115.1. Lineage (NCBI taxonomy): Bacteria > Bacillati > Bacillota > Bacilli > Caryophanales > Exiguobacterium > Exiguobacterium sp. U13-1. The sequence goes on from NZ_CP015731.1 coordinate 1,405,425, forward strand.
CGGGCAGAAACAACGGAATCAGAGCTTCTTCACTTGATCGAACGTCTGAATGTTGATGCGAGTGTCCATGGGATTCTCGTCCAATTGCCGTTGCCTGACCATATTGATGAGAGCAAAGTCATTTTTGCGATTTCTCCTGAAAAGGACGTCGATGGATTTCATCCTGTCTCTGTCGGGAAAATGATGATTGGTGAACCGACATTTTTACCGTGTACACCAAACGGCATTCTTCATCTTGTCAAAGAGATGAACGTACCGATTGCCGGTCAACACGTCGTTGTCGTCGGTCGTAGCCAAATCGTCGGTAAACCCGTTGGTATGTTGTTCTTGAATGAATCGGCTACCGTTTCCTATTGTCATTCAAAAACGAAAGACCTCGGTGCGATGACGCGTCAAGCGGATATCTTGATCGTCGCAGTCGGTGTACCGAAGCTGATTACTGCGGATATGGTGAAACCGGATGCTGTCGTCATTGATGTTGGTGTCAACCGTGTCGATGGCAAACTCGTCGGTGATGTCGAGTTTGATACAGTACAAGATGTTGCATCGATGATCACACCTGTTCCGGGTGGCGTTGGTCCGATGACGATCACGATGCTACTGCATAATACGATTGAGGCTGCGCGATGAGCGAACCTCTTCACGTTTCCGATTTAGTCCACTATGTCAAACGTGAACTAGAAGGCGATGCCCTTCTGCAACAAGTCCAGGTGGTGGGAGAAGTGTCGAATTTTAAACGACACTCTTCCGGTCACCTTTATTTTACGTTGAAGGATGAGCAATCACGGATGAAAGCCGTCATGTTTGCCCGGGATGCGAGTCGCGTCAAAGCAGACGTTCGCGATGGGATGCGTGTTGTCGTTACGGCACGCTTATCCGTCTACGTCTCTTCTGGAGAGATGCAACTCTATGTCGAACGGATGACGGAAGACGGTGTAGGAGCGCTGTATGAGGCGTTCTCACGCTTGAAGATGGATCTAGAAGAGCGTGGTTGGTTTGATCCAGCAATCAAACAGCCGTTGCCAGCTTTTCCGGAACGCATCGGAATCATTACATCTCCAAAAGGAGCGGCGCTTCATGACATCGCAACGACACTCCGGCGCCGTTATCCGCAAGCGGCCATCGTCTTCGCCCCGGTCCTTGTACAAGGAGCGGATGCGGCACCACAAATCAGCCGTGCCATTCAGCTGATGAATGAGCATGCTGCCTGTGATGTGTTGATCATTGGTCGTGGTGGTGGTTCGATTGAGGAGCTGTGGGCATTCAATGAGATGTCTGTCGTGACAGCCGTGTTTGAATCACGCATTCCGATCGTCTCTGCTGTCGGTCACGAAACGGATTTTACAATCAGTGATTTCGTCGCCGACGTTCGTGCTGCTACACCAACGGCAGCGGCAGAACTTGTCACTCCGGAAGCAGAGGCACTCACTCGACGGGTGCAGGATGTGAAGCGTCGTTTAGAACGAACCTATGCACAACTTCTCAAAAGCAAACAGGAGCAAGTGACACGGCTTGCGGCGAGCTACGGTCTGAAATCACCACGCGTCCTACTCGGACTGAAGCAGGAACAATTGGACCGAGCAGAAATGTCACTCCAAAAGGAGATCAAGCAAGTAATAGCGCAACACCAGCAACAGGTGGAGCGTCTTGACACACGCTTAATGCGTGTGCCGATGCGGGATCGCTTCGTGCAACAACGGGCGACGATTGAACAATCACGACGTCGACTCGAAATCGTTCGTCGACTCTTGCAATCGAAGCAACAACAGGTGCGTCATGTGCTCGCGCGACTCGACTCCGTCAGTCCGACGCATGTTCTGATGCGCGGCTATACGTATGTCGAACAGGATGGACAAATCGTCCGTTCCGCGAAGGCATTGACAGCGTCTTCGTTCGATATCCGATTCCATGATGGAACGATTCGTGCTAAACGAGAGGATGGGGAGTAAGAATGGAGACGGAACAATCTTTTGAAGAAGCACTGGAACGATTAGAAGAAATCGTCACGTTACTCGAAGAGGGCGAAGCTCCTCTTGAACAAGCGATGGCTCTATATGAAGAAGGCGTCAAACTGACGGCTCTTTGCCAAGGGAAGTTATCCGTTGCTGAGAAAAAACTCGATCAAATCCTGGAGCAAGATGGTACGCTTCGGGAAAAAGGAGGAGCGCAATGATTGCTTTGAATGAGTGGAAGACACAAGTCGAAAACAAAATGGAAGAGTTCATGGAGCGACTCGACGCACCGGATCGTTTACGCGATTCGATGCGGTATTCACTCGATGCGGGTGGGAAACGAATTCGACCAGCCTTGATTTATGCGGTACTCGATGCTTTTTCGATCGACCGTGCAAAAGGTGACGCGACTGCTGCGGCACTCGAGATGATTCATACATACTCACTGATTCATGATGACCTTCCAGCAATGGACGATGATGATCTGCGTCGAGGGCGTCCGACGAATCATATCGCTTTTGATGAAGCGACAGCGATTTTAGCAGGAGATGCCTTGCTCACGAACGCCTTCAGCTGTCTTCTTGAGACACCGGCTTCGCCAGAAGTGAAGCTTGCTCTTGTCGAACGGTTGTCAGCAGCAGCAGGTGCTACAGGTATGGTCGGAGGTCAACTCGACGATATGCTTGGAGAGCGCGGCGGCATCAATGACGTAGCGGAGCTTGAGTCGATTCACCGTCGGAAAACAGGAGCACTCCTCGTCTTTGCAGTCGAAGCGGGTGGATTGCTTGCTTCGGTCAGCTCGAGCGATCTTGATCACTTGAAGCAATACGGTCGCCATCTCGGAATCGCATTCCAAATTCAAGATGACATCTTGGACGTGACGGGAGATGCTGAAAAAATCGGCAAACCGGTCGGTAGCGACGAAGGGAACGAAAAAGCAACGTATCCAAAATTACTGGGTCTTGAAGGAGCGAAACGCGCACTGACAGCTCAGGTGGAAGCAGCGGAACAAGCGATTGATGCATTATCAGTCGAAGCGACGACACTTAAGGAACTGCTCGACTTCGTGGTCAAGCGCGACCATTAAGCAGGACGACGCATCTGCGTCGTCTTTTTCTATGCTGACAATGGCGCTCGATAGATTGTTCTAGTACAATGTAGGGTACAAACCCTATAAGATTGTAAGGAAAAGAGGCGGTAAGGTATGAAATTGACAGAAATACAGGATCCGTCATTTTTAAAGCGTATGTCGGTCTCCGAACTCGAAGTACTCGCAGGCGATATTCGACGCTTTTTGATTGAAGAATTAGCGACGACAGGTGGACACTTGGCACCGAACCTCGGTGTCGTCGAGTTGACGCTTGCGTTGCATCGTGAATTCGACAGTCCGAATGACAAGTTCGTCTGGGATGTCGGGCACCAAGCATACGTGCATAAGATTTTGACAGGACGTGCGAGCCAGTTTGATACGCTCCGTCAGCACAAAGGACTCTGTGGGTTCCCGAAACGCAATGAGAGTGTGCATGACGTCTGGGAGACAGGACACAGCTCGACGTCCTTGTCAGCAGCAATGGGGATTGCTGTTTCGAACGAACTGAGCGGTAAGAGTGATCGTGCAGTCGCGATCATTGGTGACGGTGCTTTGACAGGTGGTATGGCACTCGAAGCATTGAATCATATTGGAGCAGAACAACAAAACGTCATCGTCATCTTGAACGATAACGAGATGTCGATTGCACCAAACGTTGGGGCGATGCATCAAATGCTTGGACGAATTCGTTCATCACGTAAAGTGCGTTTTGCCCAAGACGAGCTTGAAACGTTGATCAAAAAGATTCCGGTCATTGGCGGACGTCTTGAAAAAGGAAGCGAGAAGTTGAAGGAAGCTGTTAAAGGCGCACTTGTTCCTGGCATGTTCTTTGAAGAGCTCGGCTTCAACTATTATGGTCCAGTCGATGGGCACGATCTTGATGATTTAATCGAACAGCTCAATTACGTGAAAAAAGAAGAAGGTCCTGTCCTGCTTCATGTCATCACGAAAAAAGGGAAAGGCTATCGTCCGGCAGAGTTCGATGGTGTCGGCACATGGCATGGTCTTGGACCGTACAAGATGGAGTCTGGCGAAGTCATCAAAGGGAAATCAAAAGCACCTAGTTACTCCTTTACGGTAGCGGATACTTTAACAAAGATGGCACGCGATGATGAAAAGCTGACGTTGATCACGCCAGCGATGAGCGTCGGTTCAAAACTCGATTGTTTTGAAAAAGAATTCCCAGAGCGGATGTTTGACGTCGGGATTGCAGAACAACATGCAGTGACGTTCGCAGCTGGTCAAGCGACGCAAGGCATGAAACCTGTCGTATCGATCTACTCGACCTTCTTCCAACGTGCATACGATCAGCTTGTTCACGACGTGGCTCGTCAAAATCTAGATGTGACGTTTACGATTGACCGGTCAGGTCTCGTTGGTGCAGATGGTGAGACACATCAAGGGGTCTTCGATATCGCTTTCATGCGTCACGTACCGAACATTCGAATCGTCATGGCGAAGGATGAGAACGAACTGCAACACTTGCTCTATTCAGCCGTCAAATATGAAGGACCAATCGCCGTTCGTTTCCCACGTGGAGAAGGTATCGGTGTACCAATGGACGAGACATTGCATGAAATTTCGCTTGATACATGGGAAGTCGAACGCGAAGGAACGGACGTCGCGATCCTTGCATTCGGACCACAAGTACAAGATGCACTCAAAATCGCGGATCTCCTAGCAGACGAACTGTCGGTTCGTGTCATCAATGCTCGGACGATCAAACCGCTTGATGAGAAGATGCTGAATGCTCTTTACGCAGAAGGCATTCCACTCGTGACGCTCGAAGAAGCCGTCTTAAAAGGTGGATTCGGATCAGCTGTCCTTGAGCATGCGAACGAGCAGGAAGCATTCCCACGCGTCAAACGCTTCGGTATTCCGGATTGGTATATCGAGCACGGCGGTGTCAACGAATTACTTGAAGAAATCGGATTATTACCTGGACAAATCGCAGAAGAAATACGCGCTTTCGTCAATCAAGGGAAGAAACAGAGTGTGTGACGATTCATGGAAAATGTAAAAAAATCCGCCTCGACGTTCTTCTCGTCGAGCGCGGTTTGTTTGAAACGCGTGAAAAAGCGAAACGATCGATCATGGCTGGACTTGTCTTTAGCGGAACGGAACGATTAGAGAAGGCTGGTGAGAAGGTCAAGTCGGACATCGACCTGCATGTTAAAGGTCAGTTGATGCCTTATGTCGGTCGTGGAGGCTTCAAGATGGAAAAGGCACTTCAAGTATTCGATTTCGATGTCGCTGGTAAAACAGGTCTCGATATTGGATCGTCAACAGGTGGCTTTACCGATTGCTCCTTACAAAATGGAGCAGCGCATATGTATGCGCTTGATGTCGGTTCCAATCAGCTGGACTGGAAGCTTCGTTCGGATGATCGTGTGACGGTGATGGAGAAAACGAACTTTCGGCACGCAACACCAGATATGTTCCCTGTTGCGCCACAGTTTGCGACGATTGATGTCTCATTCATCTCGTTACGGTTGATGCTTCCACCTCTGAAGACGATCCTCGTCGAAGGAGGAGATGTCATGGCGCTCGTCAAACCGCAATTCGAAGCGGGGCGTGATGATATCGGTAAAAAAGGCATCGTGCGGGATGAACGGATTCATGTCCGCGTCCTCGATGAGATGGTTGAATTCTTCATTCAACAAGGGTTCTATGTGAAACAGCTCGACTATTCGCCGATTACCGGTGGAGAGGGGAACATCGAGTTCTTATTGCATGCGCGCCTTGGTCAACCAGGACTTGATCCATCTGTCCATGCGACAGAGACAGTCAAGCAAGCACATGCTAGTCTTTAAACGAACAGATGAAAACGAGGACGGATCCGGTTCATGGGTCCGTCCTCATTGTTGTTCGGAGCGACGAAAACCGTATAATAAAATGGCAAACGTGGACTTTTAATGATTTATTGGATTACAATAGTAACATCGAAGAATACTGTGAGGTGCAGGAATGACAAAGGGGCAACGGTTGATTAAGATTCGGGAGATCATCACCCAGTCGGAAGTAGAAACCCAAGATGAATTGGTAGAGGAATTACGGAATGCAGGATATAAGGTGACACAGGCAACGGTATCACGAGATATCAAGGAACTTCATCTCGTTAAGGTTCCGTTGAATGATGGACGTTATAAATACAGCTTACCCGCTGACCAACGCTTCAACCCACTCGGGAAATTGCGGCGTCTGCTCGGTGACAGCTTCATCTCGATTGATTCTGCTCAAAATCTGATTGTCATGCATGTCCTGCCGGGAAATGCGAACGCAGTCGCCGTCTTACTGGACCATTTGAGCTGGAACGAACTGCTTGGCACGGTGTGTGGGGACGATACGATCCTATTGATCGCACGAAGTGAGGAACAAGCGAAAGAAGTGACCGAACGAATTTTAGAAATGCTGTAAGGAGTTGACAGGATGCTAGCTGAATTATCGATCAAACAATTTGCGATCATTGACGAGCTACAGATCGACTTTAAAAAAGGAATGACCGTCTTGACTGGGGAAACAGGTGCCGGTAAATCGATCGTTCTCGACGCGATCGGTTTATTGATTGGTGGACGTGGATCCGCGGAATTCGTTCGATACGGGGAAGATCGGGCGGAACTAGAAGGATTGTTTCTGATTGAAGACGACCATCTCGTCTATGGTCTTGCAGAAGAGTATGGTATCGATATCGAAGATGGATTGATCATCTTACGACGTGATCTGTTCGCGACCGGGAAAAGTGTCTGTCGCGTCAACAATAAGCTGGTCACACTGACGATCTTACGTGAGTTCGGGCGTGTCCTCGTCGACATGCACGGGCAACATGAACATCAGCATTTAATGGACAGTACGTATCATCAAGCGATTCTCGATGACTTCGCGCAAGAGACGATTGCGCCGCTCCTTCAAGCCTATCAATCCGGTTATCAAGCGTATGAAGAAAAACGGACGGCGCTGCAATCGCTCGCGCAAAGTGAGCAAGAACTCGCTCAACGGATCGATCTACTATCGTTTCAGACAGAAGAGATTGAAGGCGCAAAACTTCGAGCACATGAGGAAGATGAGTTGCTCGTCGAACGAAATCGTCTCGCGAATTTCGAGAAGTTATATGCATCGTTAAAGACAGCGTATGATGCTTTGCATGATGAGATGCGCGGCATCGACTCTGTTGGAGACGCGATGCGTGAATTACAGCAAGCATCAAGCATCGATGAACAGTTTTCGCAGCAGAGTGACGCGATCGCAAGCGCTTTTTATGGACTTGAAGAAGTCGGATATGCGATTCGAGATCAACTCGAAACACTTGAGTTTGATTCCAATCGACTCGATGAGATCGAACAACGTCTATCGGTCTTTCAACAGCTGAAACGAAAATACGGGGCGACAATCGAGGAAGTCATCGCGTATGGGGAGAAGATTCGAGTTGAACTCGATACGATGACGAATCGAGATGAACGGATTGAACGATTAAAAGCTGAAGTCGAACAGCTCGAAGGCGAATTGTTTGATATAGGTGGTCGACTCTCGCAACAGCGTCGAAAAGCGGCAGTTCAATTAAGCGAAGCGATTCATCTGGAATTGCGTGAGCTCTACATGGAGAAAGCACGGTTTGAAATTCGTTTTCTTCAAGACGGGAAGACACCGATGCTACGCAAGAACGGGATCGACCAAGTCGAGTTCTTCATCATGACGAATGCGGGAGAGCCATTCAAGTCGCTCGGAAAAGTCGCATCGGGCGGGGAGTTATCTCGTATCATGCTCGGATTGAAGTCAATCTTCTCGCGCTCGGTTGGAGTCGCTTCGATCATTTTCGATGAAGTCGATACAGGAGTATCGGGTCGTGTCGCACAAGCGATGGCTGAAAAAATCTATCGTTTGTCAGTAGACGGACAAGTACTCTGTATTACGCACTTACCGCAAGTCGCTTCGATGGCTGATCAACATCTCTATATTCGGAAGATTGAAGAGACGGATCGTACGACGACACAGGTCAATGTCTTGTCTCAGTCAGACCGAGGAAACGAACTTGGACGGATGATTTCCGGTGCACATATGACGGATTTGACGTTACGCCATGCCGAGGAATTGATGGATCAGGCGAAGACGATGAAAGAATCGCTTAAAAATGGGGTGTAAGGATTGATTAAAGTCGGGATAGCAGATGATAATCGCGAAATGGTCGAACTGATTCGCCAGCATATCTCTGCGCAAGAAGACATGGAAGTCGTTTGCGTCGCCTACAATGGCGAGAGTTGTCTCGAACGCATGAAAGAACACGAAGTGGATGTATTGCTCCTCGACATCATCATGCCTCATTTAGATGGGCTTGGTGTTCTCGAAGAATTGATGAAGAAAAAGAAGAACCCTGCTGTCATCATGTTGAGTGCCTTCGGTAAAGACGAGGTCTCGCAACAGGCGGTCACCCTCGGAGCATCGTACTTCTTACTTAAACCGTTCAGCATGGATCAGCTCGTTCAAAAAATTCGTCTCGTGACGAATCAAGGACAAGCACCGATCGTCGAAACGATTGATTTAAAAGTCGGTACGACACTTCGAGAAGTGGGGATTGCTCCGCATATTAAAGGCTTCACGTATTTGAAGGACGCTGTCTTAATGGTGCTTGAACGGGAAGATTTACTCGGATTGATCACAAAGGAACTCTATCCGACGATCGCGAAGAAACACCAAACGACGGCTTCTCGTGTCGAACGAGCGATGCGTCACGCCATCAAGTCCGCCTGGAACGAAGGGATGCAACAGCACGAGCTCTTCAATGGCCGAATCGAACAAGAGAAAAGTCCGAAGAACTCAGAATTCATCTCGTATGTTTCGAGTCATATGAATCAAGAACAATCTGGTTAAAGGAAACACACCGTCTGAATGATAGACGGTGTGTTTTTAGTTCCTATCCCGTTCATAGCAAGCGATCAATACGCCGTTATCAAACGTGTGTCGTTTCGTGACATTCCAAGTGATGGGCGTCATTCCGTTGTCGGGAAATAGACGTTTACCAGAACCAATGATGACGGGATAGAGGATCAATCGAAGTTCATCGATCAGATCGGCTTGATAAAGCGTATGAACGAGTTGACTACTCCCCCAGACGTGAAGTGGTGGTCCGTCCTGTTGTTTCAAGCGTGTTAGTTCAGAAGTTGGTTGATTCAAATAAGTCGTCGGCTGCCAAAGAATAGGTGGTGTATGACGCGTAGCAACATACTTCATGGCATGATCAGCAACTGGCCAGATATCTGGGTGGAGTGGCCAGTAACTCGACCATTGCTCGTATGTCTTGCGACCGAGTAACAGGGAGCAATCCTCTTGCATCCATTCACGGATGACCTGACCAATCTCAGGATGTTGAAATGGAGCAGTCCATCCCCCTTGTTCGAAGTCGTTGCTCACATCCTCATTCTTTCCGCTCGGTGCTTGAATGACACCGTCTAACGATAGATGTTCGAATACGATGATTTTTCGCATGAAAGGTCTCCTCTCGATTACGATCTGCTTATAGCATACCGTAAAGCTAAAAATATATAAAAGCGCTTGCAAATAAATATTGCATAAACTGAAATGTTTGTTATAATAAAGGTACCAAATGATTTGGCAAGACGTCAGATGAACGTCGAGTCGATAAGGACTCCGGAAATCCTGTTGACGAACATCATCTCAGAACGCCAACTGTAAATGGCTCAAGAATGCCGGACGACATTCTCTTGGTAGAAGTCGTACCAAGGTATCTTGTTCATTCTAGATGAGAAATCTCGAATGAATGGGAGCTTCCATGATTTCGAAGCTAGGGAAAAGTGGAAGGTAACGGATCGTCTAAAATGAAAAGTACAGTTCGTGAAAAGGAGTGTTGTCTAGCAGTGATTGTTAGCAACCGAATGTTTGACTGCTTCAAGCGGATGACATTATGCTCCACCTAGGTCCCGAGTACAGTCAGATGATGGAACTGAAACACCATTCTATCGTTAGCCCGATAGCCAGATCTGATTTCTTTCTACCTCTTCATTAAGAGGAACACCTAAGGTTTTGGAGTACACGAATAGTTCTAACTATGAGAGGAGTTCATCCGTAAGTGAAACCAATTTTATATGAGTAAAAGGTCCCGCGCTTGAAATGAGTTCAAGAGATGGGGACCTTTTTCTGTGTTTATTTTTTTTGATAGCGGTCGGAGACTTTTCCACGTTTTCGATCGCGATAAAAAACATATCCTGCGACAAATCCAATGCCACCCATCGCAAGAATCAAACCAACGAGACCTTGCAATACATATACGTAAGCCGCATCGCCTAAGTATTTAAACGGCACTTGTGCAATTAGAAAAACACTATCACGCATGAGCTTAATACCAATCGCGCCGATGATGCCGGGGATTAATAATGAGAGCAAACCAATGATACGCATAGGACGCCACTCCTTTCCAAGCGTATTGTATCAAAAAATCGATCGTTCTGCGAATCGGGTTTGCTTCCCTATTTTATTCCGAGTACGATAGAAATGTAAGCAGTTTCAAAGGGGGAATTCATATGCATCATCTACTCGTCGTCGGGGCTGGTCAAGGGGGAACAGAAGTCCTGCATGCGTTTCAACGTTCACCATTATTAACGGTCATTGGTCTTGTCGATCCAAACATGGATGCGCCTGGGGTGGCGCTTGCACGGCGTGCGGACATTCGGATCGAAACGAGCTGGTCAGCTTTCGAAGGGGCGGATGTCGATTTCATCATTGACGCTACAGGAGAAAATGGCGTACTTGAGCAATTGATTCATGATTTTCCGGGAGCGGCGGTCTTACCGGGGGAATTCGTCAGAGTGTTGCTCGAGCGATTGACTGAAAAAGAGAAAATGCTCGAAGCGATCATTCATTGTACGAGCGAAGCAATCTCCGTCGCCGATCAAGACGGACAGACGATGCTGATCAATCCAGCCTATACGCGCATGACCGGTTTCACGGAGCGAGACGTCGTCGGAAAACCGGCAAGTGCCGATATCGGAATGCAGGAATCCGTTCATTTGAAAGTCTTGAATACGGGCGAGAACGTTCGAGATGTTCGCATGAAGATTGGGCAAGATCAACGCGATATCATCGTCAACGCGGCACCCGTCATTGTCGATGGACAAGTCCGTGGTTCCGTTGGGGTCATTCGGGATATCTCGGAAATGAAGGCACTCGCCAAAGAATTGAAGGCAGCGCGACAAAAAATCCGGACGCTCGAAGCCAAATATACATTCGATGATATCATCGCCGAGAGTGAAGCGATGCGCTTCGTCGTCGATCAAGCGAAACTTGCGGCAACGATGCCAGTCAATGTCTTGATTCGCGGTGAATCCGGAACCGGCAAGGAACTGTTCGCGCATGCGATCCATGCAGCGAGCGAACGTAAATATGAACAATTCGTCCGCGTCAATTGTGCGGCAATCGCACCGACGTTACTCGAAAGTGAACTATTCGGGTACGAGGAAGGCGCGTTCTCAGGAGCGCGACGTGGTGGTAAGCGTGGATACTTCGAAGAAGCACACGGGGGTTCGCTGTTCTTAGATGAGATCGGCGAACTGCCACTCGACGTCCAAGCCAAACTGTTACGGGTGTTACAGGAAAATGAAGTCGTTCGCGTCGGTGGTACGAAGGCCATTCCGGTCGATGTCCGGATCATCGCGGCGACGAATGCGAATCTGGAGCAGAAGATCATCATGAATGAGTTCCGAGAAGATCTCTACTACCGGATTAATCGTTTACCGATTCACATACCGGCACTACGTGAGCGTCCGGATGATATCGCGCCATTGACCTTACACTTACTCCGTAAATTGAATCAAAGTTATGGGCGATCGGTCGGACGGATATCGGATGATGTACTCGAAGCAATGAAGAAGCAACCGTGGAAAGGAAATGTCCGCGAGCTTGAAAATGTCATCGGTCGCGCGTTGATTTTTACAGATAAAACAGAAACGGTCTTACGAAAAGGTCATCTTCAGCTTGTCGTGCCACAAACAACAAAAGTTGCGACAAGACAGAAAAAGGAAATCAAACATTTATCAGACGAGATGTCCCACGTCGAAGAACGGTTAATTCGGGAAGCGCTTACTGCCTTTAATGGCAACAAAACAGAAGCGGCGAAACAACTCGGAATTTCTCTCCGGGCACTTTATTACAAAGTGGAACGATTTAACATCTATTCGTAAAGCGCAAATTTTTGCGTGCAATATATTGCAAAAAATGCAAAAGCGTGCAAAATTAAAGACGTTCTTGCTTATCCTACCGTCTCTTTTGAATTGGCACGAAAATTGCTATTACTATTTATGTATGACAGGTGAGGGGGGAATACGGTGAGATTCAGTGAAATGGTCGAGCAGGCAGCTCGACTCGAAGATTCCGTCGTTGCGATTGCAGCTGCGGATGACGAAGAAGTGATGGATGCTGTCGCATTAGCAATTGAGAACGATTTAGCGCGTTTTCATTTGTTCGGGGATGCGACACGGATTCAGCAGATGATTCAAAAACGGGCATTACGGGAGTCACAATTCGTGATTACCCATACCTCTACATCACAAGAAGCGGCAGAACGTGCTGCTCATGCCGTTCGCAAAGGGGATGCGAGCGTCTTGATGAAAGGACTTGTTCCAACAGCAACGTTCATGAAAGCCGTCTTAAACAAAGAAACAGGTCTGCGTTCAGGAAATGTCCTGTCGCATGTCGCGTTGTTCGAAGTACCAGGGCGTGAATCAGCGATTGGATTAACCGACGCAGCGATTCATATCCAACCGTCACTCGAAGACAAGGTGAAGATCATCGAAAACGGTGTCTCCGCCTTACGTGCTCTCGGATACGGCTTACCGAAAGTCGCAGTCTTAGCAGCCGTCGAAGTCGTCAATCCGACGATGCAGGCGACGATTGATGCAGCACTTTTAACACAGATGAACCGACGTGGTCAAATCAAGGATTGCCTTGTAGACGGACCACTCGCGCTTGACAATGCCGTGAATCTCGTCGCTGCCCAGCAAAAAGGGTTAACGGGAGACGTAGCAGGTCAGGCGGATTTACTCGTCGTTCCGCAAATCGAAGTCGGGAACGTCATCTACAAATCACTCATGTATTTCGCACATGCTTCGGTTGCGGCGATTCTCGTCGGGGCACGGGCTCCGGTCGTATTGACAAGCCGTGCCGATACAGCAGAAGCAAAAATGTACTCACTAGCCTTTGCGCTTTTAAATGCTCAACAGACGAAAAAAGTAAAACAAACAATCTGAGGAGGAACTTAAAATGGTCGAAACAAACGTAGAATCACGCTTCAGCATCTTTGAAACAATGGAGATGGAAGATTACGAACAAGTCGTTTTTTGCCACGATAAAGTATCGGGATTAAAAGCGATCATCGCGATTCATGACACGACACTCGGACCGGCACTCGGTGGACTTCGTATGTGGAACTATGCATCAGACGAAGAAGCATTGATTGATGCGCTCCGTTTATCAAAAGGGATGACGTATAAGAACGCAGCTGCTGGTTTGAACCTCGGTGGTGGTAAAGCTGTCATCATCGGAGATGCGAAGACACAAAAGTCAGAAGCACTCTTCCGGGCATTCGGACGTTACGTCCAGTCACTGAATGGTCGTTACATCACAGCAGAAGATGTTAATACGACGGTTGCAGACATGGATTACATCCATATGGAGACAGATTTCGTCACTGGTGTCAGCCCAGCATTCGGATCAAGTGGTAACCCGTCACCAGTTACAGCATACGGTGTCTACCGTGGGATGAAAGCAGCGGCAAAAGAAGTGTACGGAACAGATTCACTTGGTGGAAAAACGATTGCGATCCAAGGTGTCGGTAACGTTGCCTTCAATCTATGCCGTCATTTGCATGAAGAAGGGGCGAAACTGATCGTCACGGACATCAACCAAGAAGCACTTCAACGTGCAGAAGAAGCATTCGGTGCACTGATCGTCGCACCAGAAGACATCTACAGTGTCGAAGCAGATATCTTCGCTCCATGTGCCCTCGGTGCGACATTAAACGACGAGACGATTCCACAATTGAAAGTTAAGATCATCGCCGGTGCGGCAAATAACCAACTCAAAGAAGACCGTCACGGTGACATGCTCGAAGAACGCGACATTTTATACGTACCAGACTTCGTCATCAATGCCGGCGGTGTCATCAATGTTGCTGACGAACTCGACGGATACAACCGTGACCGTGCCATGAAAAAAGTCGAACTCGTCTACGATGCAGTCACGAAAGTATTTGAAATCGCAAAACGCGACCACCTACCAACGTACCGGGCGGCTGAAAAAATGGCAGAAGAGCGTATCGCGACGATGCGTAGTGCCCGTAGTCAGTTCCTACGTCGTGATAAAAACATTCTAGGATCACGCGGCTGATCAGAGGAGGATATCCATGAGCGAACGTATTTTAACGATCAATCCTGGTTCGACGTCGACGAAGATCGGTATCTTCGAAGCAGCGAACCAGGTGTTCACGAAGACGTTACGCCATCCAGCGGAAGCGGTCGGAGGACCGCTTCCAGCACAGCTGGAGATGCGTCGTCATGTGTTACTCGAAGTATTAGCTGAAGAGCAGATTGATTTGAAAGCGCTTACTGCTGTCGTTGGGCGCGGAGGGTTACTCCGACCGCTCGTCAGCGGTACGTACGCAGTCAATCGGGAAATGCGAGAAGACTTACTCAGCGGTATTTTTGGCGTCCATGCCTCAAACCTCGGTGGACTTCTTGCAGATGAGATTGCTCGGACACTCGACATCCCATCATTCATCGTTGATCCGGTCGTCGTTGACGAGCTCGAGCCGATTGCGCGGATTACAGGCTTACCTGAACTTGAACGAAAGAGTATTTTTCATGCCTTGAATCAAAAAGCTGTCGCGAAACGGTACGCGAAGGAAATCGGACGTCCGTATGAGGAACTGCGTCTGATCATCGCACACATGGGCGGCGGGATTACGGTCGGTGCGCATCAAGAGGGGCGTGTTATCGACGTCAACAATGGACTCGATGGAGAAGGACCGTTTTCGCCAGAACGTAGCGGATCGCTACCTGTTGGTCAACTAGTAGAACTATGTTATAGTACCAAGTATAAACTTGAAGAGATGAAGCGTCTGGTCGTTGGGTCAGGCGGACTTGTCGCGCACTTGGGAACGTTTGACGCGATCGAGATTGAGCGGCGGATTGAAGAGGGCGACGAAAAAGCGGCATTGTTATATGACGCGATGGCGTACCGGATTGCAAAAGAGATCGCTGGTCAAAGTGCTGTCTTGTTCGGTCAGATCGACGCGATCATTCTCACAGGCGGACTTGCCTATAGTGATCGGTTGACGCGTGCGATCGAAGAACGTATCGCCCACCTCGGTCAAGTCGTACGTAGTCCTGGTGAAGATGAGTTGCAGGCGCTCGCAGAAGGAGTGTTGCGTGTCTTACGTGGGGAAGAAGAAGTTAAGGAATATGGAGGCGAACCAACATGGCTAGAGAATTCGACGTCGTTGTCCTAGGTGGTGGACCCGGTGGATATGTCGCCGCGATCCGTGCGGCACAAGCCGGGAAGTCGGTAGCAATCGTGGAACAAGGAAAATTAGGCGGGACATGCTTACATCGTGGCTGCATCCCATCTAAAGCCTTTTTGAAATCAGCAGCAGTCTATCAGACGGTCAAACACGCTGCTACATATGGCGTGGACGTACCGGAATCGTTTTTACGATTCGAACAGGTCAAGCAACGCAAACAAGAGATCGTAGATGGATTAGAGGCAGGCATTCAGCATCTGATGAAAAAAGGAAAGATTGAAGTCTTTCACGGTCGGGGTTCGATTCTTGGACCAAGTATCTTTTCACCGATGCCGGGTACGATCAGCGTCGAGCCGGAAGAAGGCGAAGGCGAGTTGATTCTTCCACGTCAATTGATCGTCGCGACAGGGTCGCGTCCACGTCCATTGAATGGACTTGCTTTTGATTCAGAGTATGTCCTCAGTTCGGATGATGCACTCGATATGGCAGATTTGCCAAAATCGATTGTCATCATCGGCGGTGGCGTCATCGGTGTCGAATGGGCATCGATGTTGACGGATTTTGACGTCGCAGTAACGGTCGTCGAATTCAGCGACCGGATCTTACCGACGGAAGATGCGGCAGTCAGCCGTGAAGTCGCTCGTCAACTGAAAAAGCGTGGCGTCAAGATTCATACGGGTGCAGCTGCACAAAGCGATACGTTCCGGATGTCGGAAGACGGTGTTTCGATCGCAATCGACCGTAACGGAGAACAGACGACGCTTGAAGCGGATAAGTTACTTGTCGCGATCGGTCGAATGGCAAACGTCGAAGGCATCGGAATCGAAAACACGAATATCGTCGTCGAAAATGGCTTCATCCAAGTAGATGACCATTTCCGGACGAAGGATCAACATATCTATGCGATCGGGGACGTCATCGGTCGCTTACAACTAGCGCACGTCGCGTCAGCAGAAGGTGTCAAAGCGGTCGAAGCGATCGTAAACGGAACGACGACACCACTTGAATATGCGTTCGTACCTCGTTGTATTTACAGCGTACCGGAAGCGGCATCGGTCGGTTTGACGGAAGACGAAGCAAAACGTGCCGGAATGGACGTCAAGGTAGGGAGCTTCTCGTTCAACGGATTAGGAAAAGCGCGGATCGAAGGAGAGGCAGCAGGCTTCATCAAGCTCGTCTCGGATGCGAAAACGGATGATCTCGTCGGCGTCCACATCGTCGGACCAAAAGCAACGGAACTGATCAGTGAAGGTGGATTAGCGCTCGTACTCAATGCAACGGCATGGGAAGTCGGACAGCTCGTGCATCCGCACCCAGCCTTGTCAGAAGCATTCGGAGAAGCAGCACTTGCAGTCGACGGACTTGCGGTTCACGCCTAAGGAGGAATTACGGATGGAAAAAATAGAATTCAAAGAATTAGTAGAACTCGGATTAACGGAACAGGACGCGATTCACATGTTCGAAACGATGGTCCGTGCGCGGAAGATTGACGAACGGATGTGGAAATTGAACCGAGCTGGTAAAATTCCTTTCCTCGTCTCATGTCAAGGACAAGAAGCTGCTCAAGTCGGTGCGGCGTTCGCCCTTGAAAAAGGAACGGACTACATTTTGCCGTATTATCGTGATTTAGGCGTCGTCTTGCACTTTGGTCAAACATCACGCGATATCATGCTGTCGGCATTCGCAAAGGCAGAAGATCCGAACTCAGGTGGTCGCCAAATGCCAGGACACTATGGTTCACGTGCCTTGAACATCGTCACAGGTTCAAGTCCGGTCACGACACAAGTACCACATGCTGTCGGGATCGCACTAGCTGCGAAGATGCGTAAGGAGCCACTCGTCGCGTACGTCTCGTTCGGAGAGGGATCTTCAAACCAGGGAGACTTCCACGAAGGGGCAAACTTTGCCGGAATTCACAAGCTTCCTGTCATCTTGTTCTGTGAAAACAACAAATACGCCATCTCGACACCACTCTCGAAACAGTTATCTGCGAAACACGTTGCTGACCGGGCGATCGGTTACGGAATGCCTGGCTATACAGTGGACGGTATTGATCCACTTGCTGTCTTCAAAGTCGTCAAGGAAGCGCGCGAACGCGGATTACGGGGAGAAGGTCCGACCTTGATCGAAGTTGAAGTCGAACGCCTCGTACCACACTCATCGGATGATGACGATAAATCATACCGTTCTGCTGAAGAACTCGATGCCTTAAAAGCACGTGACGGGATCAAACTCTTCCGTGCGCGTCTGATCGAAATGGGTGTCCTGACGGAAGAATCAGCGACCGCAATCGAACAAACGATGGAAAAAGAAGTCGACGAAGCAACAGCTTATGCGGAAGCAGCGGCTTACGACGCGCCAGAAAATGCATTACGTTATGTGTACGACGAGGAGGAAATGAAATGACGACGTTAAGTTTAATCGAAGCGATCAACAGTGCAATCAAAGAAGAGATGGAACGCGACGAGTCCGTCTTCATCCTCGGCGAAGATGTCGGTGTCCGTGGTGGTGTCTTCCGGGCGACACAAGGATTGCTCGAACAATTCGGAGAAGAACGTGTCATCGATGCACCGCTCGCTGAAAGTGCGATTGCCGGTGTCGGAATAGGAGCTGCGATGTACGGCATGCGCCCGATTGCTGAAATGCAATTTGCTGACTTCATCATGCCAGCAGTCAACCAAATCGTTAGTGAAGCGGCGAAGATTAGGTATCGTTCGAACAACGACTGGACATGTCCGATTGTCATCCGCGCACCGTTTGGCGGCGGTATTCACGGGGCACTTTATCATTCTCAGTCGGTCGAGGCGATGTTCAACTCGACGCCAGGTTTGAAAATCGTCATCCCATCGAATCCATACGATGCGAAAGGATTGCTAAAGGCAGCGATTCGTTCGAATGACCCAGTCTTGTTCTTCGAACATAAACGGGGCTATCGTCTGTTGAAGGGGGATGTCCCTGAAGGCGATTATACGGTTGAAATCGGTAAAGCAGACGTCAAGCGTGAGGGCGAAGACGTGACGATCATCACTTACGGACTATGTGTCCATATGGCACTCGAGGCGGCGACACGCCTTGAAAAAGACGGGATCGATGTTCACATCCTTGACTTGCGGACCGTCTATCCGATCGACCGTGAAGCCGTCGTCGAAGCAGCGAAAAAGACGGGGAAAGTCTTGCTCGTCACGGAAGATAATAAAGAAGGTAGCGTCATGAGCGAAGTGTCGGCGATCATTGCAGAAGAAGCATTGTTCGATCTCGATGCACCAATCGAGCGTCTCTGTGGTCCAGACGTACCAGCGATGCCATACGCTCCGACGATGGAGAAGTTCTTCAACATCTCAAGTGAGAAGATTGAAGATAAAATCCGGACGTTACACGCATACTAAGGGGGAACTGACCGATGAAGACTGAAACACTTACGATGCCACAACTCGGGGAAAGCGTCACTGAAGGGACGATTTCGATGTGGCTCGTCAAACCGGGCGATACTGTCAAAAAATATGATCCGATTGCAGAAGTCATTACCGATAAGGTAACAGCAGAAGTCCCATCTTCGTTTGATGGTGTGATTGAAAAACTGCTTGCTGAAGAAGGTGATACGTTGCAAGTCGGTGACGCGATCGTCACGATGCAAGTCAGCGGCGGATCAACAGAAGTCGCTGCAACAGAACAAGAAGTACCTGCTGTCGAAGAGACGACGACGGCTGATACATCGATGAAAAAACGTTATTCACCAGCTGTCTTGAAACTATCGAGTGAACACGGCATTGATCTCGAACAAGTGACGGGGACAGGAGCCGGCGGACGGATTACCCGGAAAGATCTCTTGAAACTGATCGAGTCTGGCTCTATTCCGACACCACAAGCAACTGAACCAAAACCGGAAGCGCAAGCGAATCCGGTAGCGCCTCCAACAGAAGCACCATCCGCACCGAAACGTCCGGTCAGTACACCACAACCGACGGAAACGGGCGACATCGAGATTCCGACTGCCGGTGTGCGTCAAGCAATCGCTTCGAACATGGTTCGTGCGAAACACGAAGCGCCACATGCCTGGTTGATGATCGAAGTGGATGTCACGAACTTGGTCGAAGCACGTAATCGTCATAAAGATGCGTTCTTCAAACAAGAAGGGGTCAAACTAACGTTCTTGCCGTTCTTCATGAAGGCGACGGTCGAAGGATTGAAGAAACATCCGATCATGAACTCGACATGGGCGGGAGATAAGATCATTCAAAAGAAAGCGATCAACCTATCACTTGCCGTCGCGACGCAGGACGCTCTGTTCGTACCAGTCGTCAAGAATGCGGATGAACTAAGCATCAAGGGAATCGCACGCGCGATTGATGACTTCGGGAAACGCGCACAAGCAGGCACGTTGTCGTCTGCAGAGATGCAAGGCGGGACGTTTACGGTCAACAATACAGGATCGTTTGGTTCGATCCAATCGGCACCGATCCTCAACTTCCCGCAAGCTGCGATTCTATCTGTTGAATCGATCGTCAAGCGTCCAGTTTGGGTGAACGGCATGTTCGCAGCACGCGACATGGTCAACCTCTGTATGTCGATCGACCATCGAGTACTCGACGGACTAGTGGCCGGACAGTTCCTGCAAACCGTCAAACAAGCACTCGAATCGATCGATCCGAACCAACTTTCCTTATACTGAGATTTTCCAGTTGACAGGGAAGAAGAAGCATCGTAATATAAGAATCAATTCAACACACGATAGCAAAGACGAAGAGAAGTAACTTGTGAAACGATTCAAGAGAGCTGATGGGTGGTGCGAATCAGTATCGGGTAACAAGCGAATGGCCTTCTGAGCTTCAGACCGAATCCCTTCAGTGGGTAGTAGGCTCTGACGGGTTCCTCCCGTTATCGGGGTCGACGAATCAGGACAATGGTCCGGTTCGTTTCAAAGGGGACGGTGTCAGCATCGTCAACGAAGGTGGTACCGCGGGTCTTCCCGTCCTTCATGTTCTACATGAATGGGCGAGAAGACCCTTTTCGTATACAATCGAATCGAACAAATCGTAGAGTGAGTTAAGTAGCGAGACAACATCGGCGTTTCAGAGAGCGGAAGAATGGTGCGACTTCCGTACGCCGAGGTTTCGTGAATGGTCTCATGAGAGCGTGGCTGAACGAAGAAGTAGGTCGCGACGGATGCCCCCGTTATCGTAGGCTATGATGTCTCTTATTTAGACGCATCAGACAGAGTGGGAACGGTCGAACCGTTCCAATCGAGAGGTGGCACCGCGAGATCATCGTCCTCCATGCAGCATACGCTGTGTGGGGGACTTTTTTATATTCCAGGAGGCGAACAGGGATGGTTCAGACAGACACACTTATCATCGAACAACTTGAACTAAACGGCGACGAGATGACGCCGATCATGATTTTTCAACAACTGAGCGGAACACAGAAATGTTTGCTTGAAAGTTCTGCGCATACGGATCAAGGACGGTATTCGATCATCGGTGTTGATCCGGTGGAGATGATTCGCGCAGATGGACGGACCGTGACGCGGGAACAGTTGACGACAGGTCGATTGACGCAGGAAACGGGTGATCCAGTACGACTGATGCAACAGATGATCCTCCGGGATGGCGTTGAAGAAGACCTTCCGTTTTTAGCGGGTGGGATCGGATATGTCGGTTACGACATGATGCGCGCCTATGAAACGCTTGGTGATATTCCAGAGCGAACGAGACAACTACCGGACGCGCTACTCGCCGTATACGACCAAATCATCCTGTTCGATCATCTCGAACATCGTGTTCATTTGATTCAGACGTCGCTCGGTGGCATCACCGATCGTGATGAATTACGTCAACGTCTAGCAGAGCGGAAAGTACAACTTGAGCAACCGCGAGAGCGAACGGATATCGAGCGTCCACTCCGAGATGTCGTCTACGAACCATTGATGGATCAAGAGACGTTTGAAGGACTCGTCGAACAAGCGAAGAGGCATATCCACCAAGGCGACGTCTTCCAGCTCGTACTCTCACAGCGCCTCGATGCGACGTTCTCAGGTGACCCGTTCCAGTTTTATCGGAAGCTCCGCAAGGACAATCCAAGCCCTTATCTTTTCTATATCGACTTAGGGGAAGCAATCGTACTCGGTGCCTCCCCGGAAAGTTTGGTCCAAGTCAAAGGGAATCGCGTGACGACGAATCCGATTGCCGGCACACGCCGCCGGGGGAAGACGAAAGAGGAGGACGAACGGCTGGCAGAGGAGTTGCTTCACGATGAGAAGGAACGCGCCGAGCACAGGATGCTTGTCGATCTCGGACGCAACGACCTCGGTCGGATTTGTCAGATCGGTACCGTCGAGGTGACGCGATTCATGCAAATCGAGCGCTTCAAGAACGTCATGCACCTCGTCTCCGTCGTTGAAGGGACGTTAGCAGACGGAAAGACCGGAGCAGACGCACTCGTCTCTTGTCTACCAGCTGGGACGGTCACGGGAGCTCCGAAAATCCGAGCGATGCAGTTGATTGACCAGTACGAACAGGTGAAACGAGAAGTATATGCCGGGGCTGTCGGCTATTTCGATGTTCGGGGGAATATGGATTTTGCCCTCGCCATCCGGACGATGGTGATCAAAGATGGTGTCGCCTCTGTTCAAGCAGGTGCTGGCATCGTCTACGACTCGATTCCACGCCTCGAATACCAGGAGACGTTACACAAAGCGAAATCACTACTGGAGGTTTGGAAATGATCGTCCTGATTGATAACTATGATTCCTTTACCTATAACCTATACCAATACGCATCCGTTTATACGGACGTCCACGTCATTCGAAACGATGCGGTCAGCATAGAAGGACTCCGCGAGATGAAGCCGGACGGCATCATCCTCTCACCCGGTCCCGGTCGCCCGGCTGACGCTGGCATCTGCATCGATCTGATTCGTCAATTATCGGGTCAAGTACCGATTCTCGGTGTCTGTCTCGGACATCAGGCAATCGGCGAAGCATTCGGAGGAAGCGTCGTCGAAGCACCGGTCATCATGCACGGGAAGACATCGATGATTCGACAATCGGGACAACTCTTCGCCGAAATGACGGAAACGTTAGAGGTCATGCGCTATCATTCGCTGATCGTCGCTCGAAACGACTTACCGACGGAGCTCGTCATCACGGCAGAAACGGATGACCGGACGATCATGGCGCTCGAACACCGGACGCATCCGACCTTCGGAATCCAGTTCCATCCCGAATCCGTCGGAACACCACAAGGACAGCAGATGATTAAACGATTCATTGAATTGACGAAGGAGTGACAAACGATGAAAGAGACGTTATTGAAATTAGCAGAAGCGAAACATTTACGATATGAAGAGATGCAACAAGCAGCACGCGAACTGTTTGCGGAAGACGTTACCGATAGCGAAATTGCCGCTTTTCTCGTTGCATTGAAAGCAAAAGGGGAGACTGCAGAAGAATTAGCTGGTCTCGCTTCGATCATGCGCGAGGTCGCCCTCGACATTCCGGTCACGGGTGAGTTCATGGATAACTGCGGTACAGGAGGCGATGGCTCACAATCGTTCAACATCAGTACGACAGCGGCCTTCGTTCTAGCAGGTGCTGGTATGAAAGTCGCAAAACACGGGAACCGGAGTGTCTCGAGTAAAACGGGCAGCGCTGATGTGCTCGAAGCACTTGGGGTTTCGCTCGATACGACACCGGAACGTTTAGCAGAACAGCTCGAGTCAAACGGAATCGCCTTCTTGTTTGCGCAACGGATGCATCCACGTGTCAAGCAAATCATGAAGGTCCGACGCGATTTGCGGATTCCGACAATCTTTAACTTGATCGGTCCATTGACGAACCCAGTTCCGCTCAAGACACAACTATTAGGAATTTACCGCGAGGATATGCTGGAGACGATGGCATTGACTTTACATCGACTCGGTCGGAAGCGGGCAATCGTCTTGCACGGTGCGAACGGAATGGATGAAGCGTCCCTTGCCGGAACGAACCAACTCGTCTTACTCGACGCAGGCGAGCTGATTCGCTTCAGTCTTCATCCGGAGGAAGTCGGACTGAAGACCGCACCGCTTGAAGCGATTCGCGGAGGTAGTGCACAAGAAAATGCGGCCATTTTACTGCAAGTCCTTGGTGGTGAGCATGGTGCTTATCGTGACACGGTCCTACTCAATGCTGGAATTGCCCTCTTTGCAGCGAACCGTGCGAAGACGATTCAAGAAGGAATCGCTTTAGCAGCAGATAGCATCGACTCAGGACGAGCGATGGAACGATTGAATCAATTACGACAAATGACTCGGGAGGAAGCAATCGGATGAATATCTTAGATCGCATCATCGAAACGAAACGGACAGAAGTCCTACAATTGAAATTAACTGGTGTCGAACGGATCGACCGGGAGGCATTGAAGCCGTCGATTAAGCAACGACTATCGGGAGCGGAGTTATCCGTCATCGCGGAAATCAAACGAGCGTCGCCATCAAAAGGGGCAATCGCACTTGACGTCGACGTCGTCGCTCAAGCGAAACAATATGAAGCGAGTGGGGCGACCGTCATCTCCGTCTTGACGGACGAGACGTACTTCAAAGGATCGATGGATGATTTAGCGGCAGTCGCTGCAGCAGTCGACATCCCGGTGCTTTGTAAGGATTTCATGATCGACCGGATTCAGATTGACCGCGCAAAAGCACATGGAGCACGGTTGATTCTCTTGATCGTCGCCGCTCTCGAACAAGAGACGCTTGCTGACTTGTATGCGTATGCTTACGCGGAAGGACTTGAGGTTTTAGTCGAAGTCCATGACGAAGAGGAATTACGCCGAGCAGAGGCGATCGGTGCGCAAATCATCGGCATCAACAACCGCAACTTGAAAAAGTTCGAAGTCGATTTACAGACATCGGTCGGATTACTCGAACAGAAACAACCGGACGTCCGGTACATCAGTGAGAGTGGCATCAAGACGGTCGAGGAAGCACAGCGATTACATGCTGCCGGTGCAGACGGAATTCTCGTCGGCGAGACATTGATGCGGGCAGACGATCCACAAGTCTTCATCCGAGAAGTGAGTGGCGTGCGCGTATGACACGGATTAAGTTCTGTGGTCTCCGGGAAAGAGAACATGTCGAAGCAGCAGTTCGCTTAGCGGACTACATCGGCTTCGTCTTTGCTAAAAGTAAACGACAGGTCACGCTGGAAGAGGCAGCACGTCTTAGACGCGATATTCCAAGTACAGTCCAGGTCGTCGGTGTCTTCGTCTCCCCGACCTATCAACAGGTGATTGATGCGGTCGAACAGGTCGAACTGGATCTCGTTCAAATTCATGGGACGATCCCGGACGGCAAGATACCGGTTCCGACCATTCAAGCGATTCCGGTGACGGATATCGCAAAAGTAGAACAACAGACGGATTATTTACTCGTCGACGCACCGGTTGCTGGAAGTGGCGAGACATTCGACTGGTCACGAGATATTCAAGCAGAACGTCCACTGTTCATTGCCGGTGGCTTGACAGCTGACAACGTAGGAGAAGCAATCAAACGATATCAACCGTTCGCCGTCGATGTCTCAAGTGGCATCGAGACGGATGGACGGAAAGATTCCATCAAAATGCAGGCATTCGCTGATGCCGTAAAGGAGAGAGAAGCATGAGCTACGCACAACCGGATACACTCGGACAATATGGTAAATACGGAGGACGCTACATCCCGGAAACATTGATGCACGCGGTGATCGAACTCGAAGAAGCATACGCAACCGTAAAAGAGGATCCAGCGTTTCAAGCACGGATGGACGAATTGCTGAAAGAATACGTCGGACGTGAAACACCACTTTATTTTGCCGAACATTTGACGCAAACGATTGGTGGCGCAAAGATCTATTTAAAACGAGAAGACTTGAACCATACCGGTGCCCATAAAATCAACAATACGATCGGTCAAGCGTTACTGGCTGAACGGATGGGGAAACGGAAAATCGTTGCTGAGACAGGGGCAGGACAACACGGCGTCGCGACAGCGACGGTCTGTGCTTTACTCGACCTCGAATGTGTCATCTTCATGGGCGAAGAGGACGTCCGTCGTCAAGAGTTGAACGTCTTCCGGATGGAGTTACTCGGAGCAACCGTCATCCCGGTCACCCAAGGGAGTCGGACACTTAAAGATGCCGTCAATGAAGCACTTCGTTACTGGGTCAAACATGTCGAGGACACGCACTACTTGATGGGTTCTGTTCTCGGACCACACCCATTCCCGCAACTCGTCCGTGATTTCCAAGCGGTCATCGGAAAAGAGACACGACGCCAAATCATCGAAAAAGAGGGACGTCTGCCGGAGGCGATCGTCGCTTGTGTCGGCGGCGGTAGTAACGCGATCGGCATGTTCCATCCGTTCATCGATGATACAGATGTAAAATTATACGGAATCGAAGCAGCGGGTAGCGGAATCGACACAGAGAAACACGCAGCGACGATGACAAAAGGAGAGGTCGGTGTCTTGCACGGCTCGATGATGTATCTCTTACAGGATGCACATGGTCAAGTACAAGAAGCGCACTCAATCTCAGCTGGACTCGATTATCCGGGTGTCGGTCCGGAGCATAGTTTGCTAAAAGATATCGGTCGTGTTCAGTATGAAGCGGTGACCGATGAACAAGCGCTCGAAGCACTTCAGTTGTTGAGCCGTAAGGAGGGAATCATCCCGGCACTCGAATCGGCACACGCCATTGCCTACGCGACTCAACTCGCGGCAGAGATGGACAAAGAAGAGATTCTCGTCATCTGTCTATCAGGACGCGGCGACAAAGACGTCGTCACTGTCAGAAACGCACTAAAGGGGGAAGCATGATGCGATTAGAAACAGCCATTCGTACCGTTACGAGCAAAGGGGAGAAAGCCTTCATCCCGTACGTGATGGGCGGAGATGGAGGAATTGATCAACTCCCGGAAATCCTTTCGTTTCTCGCTGAATCCGGCGCGACAGCGATTGAAGTTGGTGTCCCGTTTTCGGATCCCGTCGCTGACGGTCCGGTCATTCAAGAAGCGGGACTCCGGGCGCTAGAAGCGAACGTCGGACTGAAGGATGTCCTTGAGGCAGTTCGCGTTGCCCGTCAGACCGTCGATGTTCCGGTCGTTTTGATGACGTACCTGAATCCAATTTTCCGCTACGGATTAACAGCGTTTCTAGCGACATGCCGCGAAGTCGGGGTCGACGGACTAATCATTCCTGATTTGCCGCTTGAGCAGAGCGAACAGTTTTTCGAACAAGAAGACAAATCGGACATCGCGCTCGTTCAACTCGTCTCCTTGACGAGTCCGATGGAGCGGATCCAAAAGATTGCCGATAAAAGTGAAGGCTTCCTCTATGCGGTCACGGTCAACGGAACGACAGGCGGACAGACGACGTTTGATACGGCGCTCGAAGACCACTTAGCAAACGTCGCAGCAAACAGTCCAGTACCGGTCCTTGCTGGGTTCGGAATCAGTACACCGGAACATGTCAAACAATTGAGTCGCCCAGTCTCGGGTGTCATCGTCGGTAGTAAGATCGTCGACTTACTCCATCAGAATGATCGAGAAACGATTCAACAGTTGATGGCAGCGCGTCTTGCGGCGACGCCGTCACATTAATAAAAAAGAGCTGACTCAAAAGTCAGTCTCTATAAAGAAAAGGGTGGCAGAATGATAATCTGCCACCCTTTTCTCGTAAAAAAATGACGCGTCACACGCCACTCCTACAGGAAAAAGCGCATTTATGCGCTTGAGAGACGAACAAGCCCGCATTTCTGCTTGAATGAAGCAGGAAAGCGAGTCTTGTGTCTCGCCTGAGGAAAGGGCGTGAAAAGACGCGTCATTCTTTTTTTAGTCAGTCCCTTTTTCGTATAGATGTCACTGTTGAACGAGCGACTTCTGCAAGTTGGTATACAGCGGTTCGAATCCGAGTTCCTCATAAAACGTTGCGGCACGATCGTTGACCGCCCAGACATTCAAGCGAACCGCATCGACCTTTCGCTTTAGTGCTAGTTCTTCCGCCGCCTGCATCAACTGGCGACCGGTTCCCGAAGAACGATGGGAAAAGGTGACACCAACGTCGGTGACGTTCAGGATCCGAACGGGCTTGAACCGGTCAGGTGCTGGTGCCGTCCATTTACCGAACAAGTAACCGGTGATGTCGTCTCCGTCGAGCGACGTCAGACAGAGGTGTTGTTCTGAATCGAGCATTTGTCCTAAGGACTCTAGCGTATAAGGCGTCAAAACATCTGGATGAAAATGTGGTGATAACCGCTTATGATGCTCGAACGTCTCTGCCGTCAAGGAAAGCAGGACAGAGAGGTCTGAAGTACGGCTCGTGCGGATCATCAAGCAATCACTCCGATCATCGATTTTGTTTGAGTACTTCGGCGACGAGACCCGATACATACGGACTGCCACGATCTTCTTTTTCGACCGATTCAATCATGATGGCAACGAGAAGATCTTTTTTGTCGTTGTCGTAACCGACGAAGAAGCCGTTCTCTTTTCCATCGGTTTCGCCTGCCTTTTTCAATTCTGCCGTGCCGGTCTTACCGGCAACATCGACTTCCTTGATGTCAGCCGGGAGTGTGTAGCCGTTATGGACGACGTCATAGAGATCATCGCGAATCATCTTCGCGTCATTCGCATCCAGCAGATCTTTTTTGAAGACTTGCTTCGTTTTTTCCTCTTGTAAAAGGGTCGGACGATAAATCGTTCCGTCAGTTAGGAAAATTTCATACATCGACGCTAGGTGGAGAATGTTTGTCAGCATCTGTCCTTGTCCATACGACGTATCCATCAGCTGTCCATCTGAAGCAATCGTCCCGTCGTTTGAGATTTGAGAAGCGCGTAGCGGATACGTGAACGGTAACTTCTCACCGTAACCGAGCGCTTCAAGTCCAGACGTGAACGCCTTCGTTCCAACCTGTTCGAGTGTGGAACGGGCGAAGTAGATGTTATCGGAATAAACGAGCGCATTGTGCAGATTAACGGGTGCTGGCGTTTCGTGAATCCGTGTGACGTTAAAACCATCGATCTTATTTTTCAGTCCATTGATCGTATAGGCTTTTTCCGGGTCGAGTGTTCCACTCTTTAAGCCAACCGCGGCCGTCAGGGGCTTTTGAGTCGAACCGGGTGCGAAGGCACTCGTGAATCGGTTCAACAACGGTTGATCCTTATCCTGAGTCAGTTCATCGAGTCTTGCTTGCGAGATACCTGACATGAACTCAGAAGGATCAAAGCCTGGGGAGCTGAGTAAGACACGCGTCTCACCAGTCCGCGGATCGATTGCCGATGCCGTTCCTGGATCCTCTTTCATCGTGTCATATGTTTTTTTCTGGAGCGTAGCATCAATCGTCAACGGAATATCCTCACCATCCGTCGGTTTTGTTTCAGCGACGGTGACGCTTGATCCGTCTTTCTTTTGTAGAATGATCGAAGCTCCAGCTTTACCGCGTAAGCGATCATCAAGGACTTGTTCGAGACCCCGTTTCCCGATCTGTTCGCCAGCTTGGATTTTATTTTTCGATTCTTTAATCTCGTCTGCTGTCGCCGAACCGATATAACCGATTAAGTGTGAAGCGGCCTTTCCGAGTGGGTATGTTCGGACTTCCGTCTCTTTGACGCTGATCCCTGGAATGTCACGCAATTTCGATACCGTTGTTTCATCGGTCAGTGTTTTGAGCGGAACGAATTGTCCATCCTTGACCCAACTTGCTTTTAAGGAATCTTCAACCGATGAGGTCGGACGGTCAAGCAACTTGGCAACTTGTGCGACATCTTTAAGTTGTCCTGCAGTTGCGCCGACAGCATATCCTTTAGCAGAGGTCGCGAGCGGCTTATCGTTCGCGTCGAGTAAATCACCGCGTTTCCCTTCAACGGTTTGTAACTGAACCTTGTCTTCTTTCTTAAAGTCTTTTAGAACAAACGAAGAGTCCCAGTCGATGAACCAGTTTTCTGTTTCTCCTTGTTTCTCGAATGTTAACGGAACTTGTTTATCATAAGCAACGGCTCCTGCAACCGTATCGAAAGAAATCCGCACGGGAAGAGACGCTTTTTCTTCATCCGTTGCTTCCTTCGCTGTCTTCCGTTCGACGGATAACTTTTTGATATCAAGCGTTTTCGACAACTGTTTTGTCCGGTCGATGAATTCTTTTTTACCATATTCTTTTTTAGTAGCCGTACTCGCGTACGTATACATCTTATCGTAATCTTGTTTTTCCCAAAGTTTGATGTAGGCATCAAGACGTTCTTCTGGTGTCGGTTGATCTTGACATCCGGCAAGTAACGCCACACCAAACGTCGCTGATAAAAGAAGGGGGATCGTTCGTTTCATGGGTTTCGCCTCCGTTGTGGATTAGACTCATAATCATACCGTACCACTCCTGTCAGGAGATTTCATCTGAAACACAAAACCGGACTTCTCATGGGGAGAAGTCCGGTGAATCAAGCTTAGTTGAAGTAATTGAGTGGATTAACACTGTTTGCAGCAGATGTTCCGCTGTAGACGTAAGGACCGCGATGCATTTCGAAGTGAAGATGCGCACCGAACGCGTTACCTGTTGCACCAATCGTACCGATTTTCGATCCTTTTGCAATCGTTTGTCCGACTGCGACAGAGCGACTGTTCAAGTGTGCATACACCGTCGTATATTGGATGCCGTTAACAGTATGTGTCATCATGACATGATTGCCATACGCGCCGTAATAACGAGACGTGATGACTTTACCGGCCGCTGATGCATAGACAGGTGTACCTGTTGGAGCACCGATATCGATACCGTTATGGAACGTGTAACCGTAAATGCCACTCGCAGCACCATATCCTTGTGTGATCGGGCCACTTGCTGGACGCGAGAATCCAGTTGTTGCTTTTGTTGATGTCGTCGTACTGTATTTTTTAACATATGTAGAAGAAACATAGCGTGATGCGCCGCCGTATGAAATTTTTGTCCATGAACCGGAAACACCGAGATAATTGAATGTCTGTCCTGTATTGACGCTACCGACGATTTTATAAGCCGTTGATGGACCTGTACGAACACGAAGTCCGTCTGCCATAACCTTTACTTTATATGTTGTTGCGGCCTCGACTTTCGAAGTACTCGTTGTAGCAAAACCTGAAACTACCAAAGCTGTCATTGTCATTGTTGTAAGTAAACGTTTCATTGAGTGTTTTCCTCCTTAAAAATCTGAAGCGACAGAACTGATCATTACAAAATTGTAAGATTTTATGTATAATTATTTATTTTCAAAGAATGATTTTTCGCCTGAGATGATTATAGCATCGTCAATAACACGAAAATATTTCAAATATGTTTCAAAATTACGCTTTGTTAACATATATTGTAATGGATTAATAAGTAAAAAAAGAACTGACGGAGAGTCAGTTCTTTTTTCTATGAACCTATACTGTTATTCAGCAGAAGAGGGTGAAAACACAGTCAAATGTTGCGGGAGTACTTCGACAGTCACGGGAACGTGACCTGCTGTATCTCCATCGGCATTGATCGGCAATTCCTCTTTCGAGCGAATTTCAACACGTGTCGTCGTGAAGTGTTCGATTTGATCGGCCTTTGATAACCCACCTGTGATGAGTTTAGGTAATGCTTGAAGCGCATCAAAAAATCCGAGCTTCGTAATGATGAAACCGTGCAACAGTCCATCATCGACTTTTGCGTCTTCCGCAAACGATTCGAATCCGCCAACTGAATTCGTCAAAGCGATGATTAACAAATGTGCCTCCCCATCGAATTGTTTTTCAGCGGAATCGATTTCGATCGGATACGGGCTATGATCCTTAAAGGCTTTCAGACCTTCTATGAAATAGGCAACCGATCCGAGTGACGTTTTTTGTTCGACACTGACTTCCTCGACGGCTTCCGCAATCAGACCAACAGCGATGACGTTCATGAAGTAATGGTCATCATATTTACCGATATCGAGCGGTCGGGTAGGGGCATCAGCTAAGATCTGAATCGCCTCTTCCGGATCCGTTGGGATGTGTAGGGCGCGCGATAAGTCATTGACCGTTCCGAGTGGGACGATCCCGAGTGTTGGGCGATGTGGTTGTTCTGCGATTCCGGTGATGACTTCATTGACCGTTCCGTCACCTCCCATGGCGATGACGGCGTCGTAATTAGACTGGGCAGCATGACGTGCAAATTCCGTCGCATCGTGTTCTTTTTCCGTGAACCGAACGTCGACGGTTTCAAAACGAGTAGCAAGTGTTTCTTCGGCAAGCGTTGCGTGTTTTTTTCCGAGTTCTTTACCGGAAGACGGGTTGATGATGAGCATGACTTGAGACAAGATGAATTCCTCCTTCAGGACAATCTGTTGACTTTTTCCCTGTCCGATGAAAACATAATCCAAATTCTTTTTGACAAATAAAAACACCGAGTAGGCGTATGGCTTACTCGGTGCTAAAGTTCGAACTCAGAAGTGATTTATTGTGATGGAGGCACTTCACCAGCCGCAGGACGTGCTTCTTCTTCGACATCCCAACACTCCGTATTTTCGATCCCGAGTGCTTTTGCTGAGAAGACAGGATCGAGTCCCTGTTTCCGTTGTTCCTGATAATCTTTGATGACTTTGAGGGCGATGCCGCTCAAGAGGAGAATCGCCGTCATATTGATCAATGTCATGCCTGCCATGAAGAGGTCGGCAAAACTCCATACCATACCGAGGCTAAGAACAGATCCGATGAAGACGAAGCCCATTGTCGCAATCCGGAAACCGAAGACGGCTGCAGGACTTTGTTTGATGAACTCGATGTTCGTTTCGCCGTAGTAGTAGCTACCAACGATCGAACTAAAAGCAAATAAGAAGACGCTGAGTGCGATGAATGGTGGCGCAATCGCACCGAATTCCTCAGAGAGTGCGTTTTGTAACATACCGATTCCTTCGCCATTTCCAGCAGCGTAACTATCACTGAGGAGAATGATCGTTGCTGTCGCTGTACAGACGATCAATGTATCAAGGAATACGCCGAGTGTTTGCAAGAAACCTTGTTTTGCTGGGTGCGAAACTTCAGCCGCAGCAGCAGCGTTCGGAGCAGACCCCATCCCGGCTTCGTTTGAGAACAATCCACGTTTGACACCGAGTGAGATCGCAGCACCGACCGAGCCACCGAATGCTTGCTCGATTCCGAAGGCACTTTTGAAGATCATTGCGAATACACCAGGAAGTTCCGACAGGTTCGTGACGACGACATAAAGAGCAGCAATCAAGTAGAGACCTGCCATGATAGGAACGATGATCGCAGAGAACTTCGCGACACGGTGGACACCACCAAAGATGACGAGTCCTGTCAAGACGACGAGTGCAGCACCGACGACAGCTGTGTTAATACCGAATGCGTTGTCAAAGGCAGCGGCAATCGTGTTCGATTGAACGGAGTTGAAGATAAGACCAAACGTCACAGCAATCAAGATTGCAAAGACGATTCCGAGAGCTCGGTTCTTCAAGCCTTTTTCGATGTAGTAGGCAGGACCACCACGGTACGCGTTCGATTTCGTATCGCGTACTTTATAGACTTGAGCCAGTGTACTTTCGATGAGAGCCGTCGCGCCCCCTAAGAGAGCGACCATCCACATCCAGAAGACGGCACCTGGTCCGCCGAGTGTGACGGCAATGGTGACACCGGCAAGGTTACCCGTACCAATCCGTGTCGCAGCACCGATAAAGAACGACTGGAGAGAAGTGATGCTTTCCCCTTTATCGTCTGTTGTTTGTTCACTTTTATCGAGCGTGACGCGGAACATCTCTTTTAAGTAAGTGAATTGGATGAAGCCAGTTCGGATCGTGAAGTAGATCCCGCCGCCGATCAATACGGCAATTAGTACATACGACCATAAAATGTTATTGGCGTAATCGACACTTCCTTGAATAACTTGCTGAATGGCGTTCATGATGGTGTATTCCTCCCAAAGAATAATAAAAGCTATACGCTAAATTATACGAATTTTCAGATAACAATCAACAACAAATTAAAATAAAATTTTAAAACTTAATAAAGTTAGCTAAATGTTAGGAGTTAAAAACTTTGTAGGTGAACGAAAAAACTGTCGCTCTCGGTATCGAGAGTGACAGTCAAGGAAAGCTAAATCATCCATATTGTAGCAACTGTTCGTATAGGTCATCGAGTTGCTGTTGGATGCTTTTAGAAACGGTATCAGTTGGTTTTTCACGTTTTGCTAATTTCCGTTCAAGTCGCTCAATCTGCACTTCCAGCTCGTGTTGCGACAAGCGCTTTGGTTTTCGAGGGGGTACGTGGAGTGAGGAAGCCGTAGCGAACTCGGTACGCTTCTGTTGGGCGTACGTATACGAACCATGATAGCGTGTCAGACCATTTTCGAGCCACAGGATCTGCGAGAAAAGACGATTCAAGAAATAGCGGTCGTGTGAGACGGCAATCAATGTACCAGAAAAATTCTCGAGTGCTTCTTCAAGCGTCTCTCTGGATTCAATATCGAGATGGTTCGTCGGCTCGTCGAGAATTAAGACATTGATCGACGAATGGACGAGGACGGCGAGTTGCAATCGCACACGTTCGCCTCCGCTCAGTGACAAAATGGACCGGAAGACAGTCGGTCCAAAGAATAGGAACCGGGCAAGGATATGGCGTGCCTCTGCTTCCGGAACGGCAATTCGTTGTCTAAACCAGTCGATTAACCGCGCGTCCTCCTCGAAATGGGCATGCTGGGACAAGTAACCGACATGATTTGATGGTCCACGCGTGAGTGTGCCCGCGTCCGGTGATAATTCGTCAAGCAACAGTGAGAGCAACGTCGATTTCCCGCTCCCATTCGTTCCGACGATCGCGATACGATCCTGTGCCATGACTTCGAACGAGACGCCATCAAAAATAGGACGGGTTCCATAAGCAAACGAGAGCTCTTCAGCGCGAAAGACGACTTGGCTCGTGTGATCGGTGGAGGAGAAGGAGACATCAGCGGTTTTGGCTTCGAGTTGTGGTCGTTTAATCCGCTCGATCCGCTCGAGTGCCCGCTCCATTGATTTCGCTTTACGGAATAATTTCTCACTCGGTGGAGACGCTTCGTTTGCCCATTGCCGAAGACGACGAATCGCTTCCTTCATTTTTTTGATTTTTTTCTGTTGCTCTTGATACGCATGGAACTGCTCGAGCAGACGGCGTTCTCTCTCGACGACGAACGCGCTGTAGTTCCCTATATAGGCTGTCAGTTCACCATCTTCGAGCTCAACGATCGAAGTGACGACGGCGTCTAAGAAGACCCGGTCGTGAGAGACGAGCAGGATGGTCCCTGTGTAGTCCCGCAAGAACTGCTCAAGCCATTCCACGGCAGCTAAATCGAGATGATTCGTCGGTTCGTCAAGAATGAGCAGATTTGGTTCCATGAGTAACATGCGACCGAGACAAATCTTCGTCTGTTCACCACCGCTCAACTGGTGGAAAGGACGCGTGAGTAACGGACGTAAGTGTAATCCGTTCACCATGCGCTCAATCTTCGAGTCGAGCAGGTAGCCATCCTTTTGTTCGAACGCATTCGTCGCTTCCGCATATCGCACGAGTAGTGCATCGAGATCATCTGGTGCTGTCGCCATCATCTGCTCCAACTGTTGCATTCGAGAACGAATCGCGAGAATGTCTGCAAACGCTGTCCAAAGGACGTCGAGTCCGGTCATCGTCTCACTATAAACAGGAAGTTGTTCCAAGTAGCCGATCGTCAAACCGCTTTTTTGATAGATGACACCACCGTCCGGTTGCTCGAGGCGAGCAAGCAAGCGGAGTAATGTCGTTTTGCCACTCCCGTTTCGTCCAATCAGACCGACGCGGTCGTGTTCGTTTAAGAAGAGGGAAACGTCCGCTAAGATCGTCTCGCCTCCGAATTGTTTAGTCAGGTGTTGAATGTCGCAAATCATCATCAATTGTTCCTTTCGCGCGCATCAAAAAAGGAGAGCGCAAATAGCACTCTCCCTAACGTGTGAAAGATGCGCTTTGCTGTATTTTTCATTCATGAAGTTCTAAAAAAGGACAGACGGGTGCCTTAGAACGCCATTCCATGAAAAATCGCGCGCAACAGATACAATTGTTCCATTAACCAGTGTTTGCACGCGGCAAAGTCCATCTTTTCACACCACCTTTCGTTTCAGATACATCTAGTCTACTACTATTTTTTCAGTTACGGAAGTCTGAATTATTTGAACACGCCAGCGATCGAACTGAAGAAGTCACTTAACCCATCGAATAGTTTAGCGAAGAATCCTTTCGTCTCTTCTGATGTTGCGAACGCGTGGATGTCTTGCCCCGCATTTTTCAATCCACTCTCGATTTGTCCCCAGTTGATGTTCGCTTGCTCCATTTGATTGAACAGATTCGTCAGCCGGTCCATTTGTGTGTCAGACAACTGGATATTGTTGTTTTGAATGACTTGGACGATCAAATTTTCGATCTCGACTTTGGTTTCTGGTTTTTGATTGGCGATCTCAGCCTTGATCTCATTCATCAAGTCAGCGACCTTATCCGTTCCGACGGTTTTCCCGACGTCTGATGTGACCGATAATTCTTGCTGTGCTAGATCCTTGCGTTCGTCACTTAACTTAATTCCGGTCTCGGCAGAAGTTTGATCGTACGCCTTCATGATTCCTGTCAGTGCCGATGTCCCGGTGACCTTGTAAGGGGAAGTAATCGTAATATCGGCATCTTTGATCCCAGCCGTGACGAGAGCGTTGAGATACATATCCTTCGTCACCCACGTGATGTTCTCCGTTGAGACGGAGAGTCCATCTCCTTTTTCCGTCAGTTCGATTTTAGCCGACGAATACATGTTGCCGCCTTTTTGCGACTGTGGGATGTTTTTCCCGAGATATTTTTCCTCGTCAGCAGAAGTTGCGATGATCGGTGTGATCCCTTCCGGTGCATTGAGACGTGAAAGCACCCATGCTTTATCTTTTGCGCCGAGCGACTCCCCGAGTGTGACGATCGTCTGATCGACGACTTGTTCGGCGGATGCGGCTGTTGGGAGTAATAAAGCAGAAGCGATAACGGCTGATGCCATGATTTTTGTTGGTGTATGCATAATGAAATCCTCCAATTGTAAGTAACAGAATGAATTATAGTATCAGGTACTAAATTTAGTGTACGGTAACGATGTCTGTTCGGAATCGGTCTGCAGATGGAGACGGTATCCGTCTTCTGACACTCCATAGTATAGCGAAAAAAGGACAACTTGACTTCCGTTTTCAGCATGCTATAGTGGATGGGAATCGAATAATGACCACTAGGGGAGTCAGTAGGCTGACTGAGACGAACGAAGACGTTCGGACCCTTTGAACCTGATTAAGTTCGTACTTACGGAGGGAAGTGGCGTCAAGTCTTGTTCTTCTTGCGCCATGCCCGTGTGTTTCGGGGTGGTGTTTTTTTCGTTTCATACCAAACGAGGAGGATGAGATCATGACATTCACACAAGAAATCAAACAAGCGGCGCAAGCGTATTGGGATAGTAGTTTTACGCACCCATTCGTTCAAGGAATCGGAGAGGGGACGTTACCGCTCTCGAAATTTCGGCATTACGTCATGCAAGATGCCTACTACTTAAAACACTTTGCGAAGATACAGGCGAGAGCAGCGTCAAAAGCGGACGAATTTGCAACGATCGCAACACTTGCCGAGCATGCGACTTCGACTTACGAGGCAGAGTTGAGCTTACATCAATCATTTTTTGAGCCGCTCGGTATTACGGAAGCAGACCTTGAAGCATTCGAACCGGCACCGACAGCAT
Source organism: Exiguobacterium sp. U13-1 (assembly GCF_001750115.1). Taxonomy (NCBI): domain Bacteria; kingdom Bacillati; phylum Bacillota; class Bacilli; order Caryophanales; genus Exiguobacterium; species Exiguobacterium sp. U13-1. The sequence continues at coordinate 1,442,744 of NZ_CP015731.1, forward strand.
ATGCGTACGTCTCGCACATGCATCATGCGAGTGAAGGAACGCTTGGTGAGACGATTGCTGCCATTTTGCCATGTTACTGGTTGTATTACGAAGTCGGGCAACAATTACTGACGTATACTCCGGAAGAAAAAATCTATCAGCAATGGATCGACACGTATAGCTCGGAATGGTTTGAAAAGGTCGTCCTTGAACAGATTGCACGGCTTGATGCGCTGGCGGAGCAAGCGAGTCCGACGGAACGCGAGCGGATGAAACGTCATTTCGTGACGAGTTGTTACTATGAGTTACTTTTCTGGCACATGGGATGGACGGAAGAGACGTTCACGTCGGTTTACGAAACGATTCCAGCACGGACGGTATCTTCTTGAATCGCTAAATGGTAGAATTAGGAATACCATCTAGTGAAAGTAGGGATTGGAATGGAAATCATAGTGATCGCACTTTTGATCAGTGCGGCATATGCTGTACAACGAATGCTTGGTAAAATCAAAGTAAGATTTATTGGATATATCATTCCGATACTAATCGTGTTGTCGGGTATATCCGCTTCGACGCGTAACTTTAAGGTAGCGTATAGCATGGGAAGCTATATTTCTGCTGTTCTTGTCATCGTCGTCTATGCACTACTGACTTATTGGTTATACCGCGTCTACCAGCGTGCGAAAGAAGAAGCTGAATATCCGTATCAATCATTAAAAGACCGAGGCATCCTTTAAGGAGCTTCGGTCTTTTTTGTATCGTGTCATCATTTCTTCCAGTTTTTAAAGCCGTCACCGAATTTAAGATGCAGTTGATCGGTAAAGATACCGTTCTGAAAGACCGGTACATCAACGGGTAAAGTGCCTTGCGGTTTGAACGTTCCGAAGATCGCTCGGATACCTGCCGGAAGGTTCGGTCCCGCTGATTTTAGATTGCCTGCTTCAGAGTCTGGACCGTTCGGATCCCCTTTAAAACCATAGACGAGGACGTGTGCCGGTGCATCCGGTTGAACGGCGACATCATATGGATTACGGAGACTGAGTAGGACGGATGGTGTGTCTGTTTGTTTCGCATAGCGGAAGATCGAAGCCGGAATCGCTTGTTCTAGTGCGGTAGGCAGTAGTTTAGCACTCGTATTGACGTTTGAGCCGACAATGATATAGTCCGCTACATCGAGTTGCGCTCGAAGGGTTGGATTTTGTTCAAGTGGTAGCGTAGCAGCCGAGTAATTCGCTGTCGTCACATGCCAGTTCCGATTCTTCGGTAGGGAAGTAATCGTCTTTTTCATACTGTCCGTTTGATCCGCCGCAGGGGCAATCACAAGGACGTTAGCATTCTTTTTTGGTTTGAATGGTAACGTCCGCTGATCATTTTTCACGAGTGTGACGGCGGCTTCCGTCATCGCACGTTCTTTTGCTTTATGCTCTGGACTACCGACGATTTGGTTCGCCTGCGCGATTTTTTCAGCTAGGGATGTCGTGTCAGTCGTACCGTTCCAAATTCCGCGTTCTGCCTTTAGCGTCAGAATCCGTTCAACCGACTGATCGATCCGTTCCTCTGAAAGGCGACCGTCTTTGACCGCCGCAATCACGTCCTTGAAAATCTGGTCGAGCTTTTCGACATCTTGCTCGGAACGAAGAATCGTCGGCATGAGCGCGATGTCGACACCGGCGTCAAACGTCTTTAAGACGGCTTCTGATTCCGTGAAGTTATCGACGATCGCCTGCATGTTCAGTGCGTCCGTGATGACGATGCCATCGTAACCGAGTTTTTCGCGTAGCACACCCGTGATGACGTCATCCGACAACGTAGCAGGTAAAGGGAAGGTACCGTTTTTCGATGTGACGACTTCAGGTTCGATTTGTGGCATTCCGATATGTCCCGTCATGATCATATCGATGTCTTCAGCGATAGCTCGTTTGAATGGAACGAGCTCGACTTGTTCTAGCTCCTGCAGGGAGCGGTCAACGACCGGTAAGCCATAATGGGAATCAGTTGCCGTATCGCCGTGACCCGGGAAGTGCTTGGCGGTCGCCGCAACGCCTTCATCCTGAATTCCCTTCATCAAAGCGGAACCGAGTGTACCGACGAGCTCCGGATCACTCGAGAACGAGCGGACACCGATAACGGGATTTCCAGGGTTGCTGTTGACATCGAGATCCGGACCGAAGTTGACATTGATGCCGAGCGCACGCAGTTCGGAACCGATGATGTGACCGGCATCACTCGCATATGTACTGCTGCGGGTCGCTCCCAACGCCATGTTGCCAGGTAAGTTCGTCCCTGTTCCGAGCCGAGTGACGATGCCCCCTTCTTGGTCGATCGTGACGAAGAGCGGAATATCGTTACTGTCGTCTTGTTTGACGACTTCTTGCAGATCATGAACGAGTTTTGTCGTCTGTTCGGTTTCGCTGACGTTCTCAGCAAACAAGATGACGCCACCTAAATCATAGCGGTCGATGATGTTCGCGACTTCTGGGGCAAGCGACGTATGATTGCTACCATTCCACTGCCGGAAGTCGGGCATGATCATTTGTCCGATTTTTTGTTCGAGTGTCATCGTGTCGATTTTTTGACTGATCCGATCGGCTGAAGACCCTGCCTCTGCCATGACAGGCAAACTACTTGAGACAAGTACTGCTGCGAGTCCTGCTGTTAACGTGAACTGTCCGATTTTTTTCATGATGTACATCCTCCTTTAATCAAACCGTGACTGGAATTCTTTTCAATACGGACAGTATAGCAAGGGGATTATTTTAAAACAATATTTTATATGTAAACGATTTCAAATTGAAATAAAATTCAATAAAAAAGTGATTCCCCTGAAGAGGAATCACTTTCAAGTAAATTCGATCGATTGATTAGCTATAGCGTTCCACGATGTTTGTCAGCTGACGTTCGACGAACGGTTGATCTTGCAATTCACTATTGGACAGACGCAATTTGATCATCGACTCATCCGCACCAGCCATTTCACTGAATAATGATCCGAGACTGTGCGCACGACGGTCGACTTGGACGATTAAATCAATCCCAGATCCGTCTTGAAGCATGATGATTTCGATCTCATCCAGTTTATGAGCGTAGTGTGTATTGCGAGCTGAATACTCAAGCTCCTGAGCAATCGGTAAATCTTTCCGGAATCGTCCAGGTAATTTTTCCGTGTCGGCTTTTTTCAATCGGAAGCCAAGTGACTCCATGGCATCTAAGACTGTTGCTTGGTAACGGTTTGCTTCGACGATGACGGCGTCACGGTCCGATGGATCGACGGCTTGAGCGATGTCGAGACCCGTCTCAATCCACGATTTCGATTGGCTGACCGAGAGTGGCGTATTCAGTGGCACGCGTAGTGTAAAGGGAATTTTTCGCTCGACACCCGCTTCGATCGTGAACTTTGCTTCATTTAAAGCAAACCGGTCGAGCGTGAAGGTCGTAAATGTCGTGCTATCATTGACTTCTTGTTTGTACTGCGTGTTGAATTCAAGATAAATCCGGTCAATTTCTTGATCGACGTTTCCGCCCTTGATATGGACGACACCGTGGATTTGACCGCCTGGTTCACAGCGATCATCCGTCAACCGTGTGTCGACCGTTGCGGCACCGATTCCGATTTGTGAGAGAATTTTTTTGAACATGATGAATTCCTCCTTTTGATTATGTGCGAATGATGAAGCGTGTAAACTTGTCGAACAGGTACGAATTTGCTACAGTTTCGAAAGAACATCAGAAAAGGACGGGACGACTAGTGGAACTACATGAATTAAAAGCGAGCCTTGCCTCGCAAATCACGCAAGGAACACTGATCCATGCAACGATAAGTAATCCGCGTCAAAAATCAAATGATCTCCGACGAATCAAGGTAAAACCGATTCTATTAAGAGATACGGTGATGATGCAGGTTGAGTTTCAATTTGAACGCGTTATGAAGCATGAAAATATTTTAATGGACGATTTCGTCGGGCGACTCGATGACTGGTTCACGGAATTCCGCCAATTCTTATTCCGTTTTGAAGAAGAAGAATGGCAGTTCCAGCTCTCGAAAAAGATGAAAGTCGCGCTCAAGACATCCAAAAAGGAACCGATGAAAGCTCTCTTGTCGCATGACCGAAAAAAAACCTATCTATTAGAAGACGGTGTGCCGGTTCCGTTTCTGATTCGCCTCGGCGTCATGACGGAAGCGGGACAAATCAAAAAGCAAAAGTACGATAAGTTTAAACAAATCAATCGCTTCCTTGAATTCGTCGAGGATAGCATTGATGCCTTGCCAAAAGGAAAAAAACTTCGGATCCTAGACTTCGGTTGCGGAAAATCGTATTTGACGTTCGCTCTCTATCATTATCTAAAAGTCGTCAAAGGATTTGACCTCGAAGTGACAGGTCTTGATTTAAAGAAAGAAGTCATCGAAGAATGTACACAAATTGCGCGTGATCTGGATTATACCGATCTAACATTCCGCGTCGGGGACGTTCATGATTACACAGGGGAGACGGAAGTCGACCTGATGGTGACACTCCATGCTTGTGATGTCGCAACCGATGTCGCACTCGCGCGAGCTGTTGACTGGAATGCATCAGTCATCCTGAGCGTACCGTGTTGTCAAAAGGAATTGAACCGTCAACTCGACTGTTCGCCACTCGATGTCATGCTCCAGCACGGACTGATTAAAGAAAAATTTGCATCACTTGCGACAGATTCGATTCGTGCCGAGTTATTGACACTCGTCGGTTATGAAGCGCAACTCCTCGAATTCATCGACCTCGAGCACACACCGAAGAACATCTTGATTCGCGCCTATAAACAAAATAAACGACCAACAGAAGAAAAAATCGACCGCTACATCGCGTTCCGTGATTTGTTGCATGCCCGTCCATTTTTAGAAAGTGAATTAAGCGGCAGACTTGGACAGATTTCACCGAAACTCGTACAATAAGATGGAGAACGAATCAAAGGAGGCAATACGATGGATTTCCAAATGTATTTTGAAGATGTTGTCCAAACAGCCCGCAAAGAAGCGCAAGCTGCTGGATTTGAAGAATTAACGACGCCAGAAAGCGTGGATGAAGCAATGAAACGCGAAGGGTTAACACTTGTCCTTGTCAATTCTGTTTGTGGATGTGCTGGCGGGATCGCCCGTCCTGCTGCAGCGTATGTCAATCGGAAAGAGGGCATCAAGCCCGATCATTTCGTTACGGTATTCGCTGGACAAGATCGCGAAGCGACAGACCGTGCACGTGAATACTTCGAAGGTTATCCACCTTCATCTCCATCATTTGCATTAATGCAAGACGGAAACATCCTCTCGATGGTTGAGCGGTTCGACATCGAATCGTTCACGGCAGAAGAGGTCGTCGAGAAACTTGAATCATTGATTGAAATCTACGCATAAACAAAGAAGACTCCTGATAAAGGGGTCTTTTTTTGCGCATTCATGAGATTAAAATAATAAATTTGAAATTTGAAAGCGTTTGCAAAACTGTATAAAAAGTCATTTATGCATGAATTATGAATAGAAAGTCAAAAAAATTTATATATTTATGCTTTACAGTGAATAAATATTCGTATATCCTAAAAGCAATAGAACAGGTCAGGCTTTTCGGTATTGAATTGGACATACACATAAGTCATACTATTGTTAAAGTTCTGACAATTGAGCGTTGGAAGGGGAAAACTCGAATGAAAAAATTATTAGCAACGGCAATGGCAGGCATTCTGGCAGTCACGATGGCAGCATGTGGCGCGTCGGAAGAATCAACAGGTGGATCAAGTAAAAGTGATAAAGTATTGACGATGGGAACGTCAGCGGATTACTTCCCATTTGAATACATCGATACGAAAAAAGGAGAGGACATCGTCGGATTCGACGTTGCGATCGCCAAAGAAGTCACGAAAAATCTCGGGTATGACTTAAAAATCGAAGACATGGAGTTCGGTAGCTTACTTGGTGCCCTCAGCTCAGGTCGTGTCGACTTCGTCATGGCGGGCATGACACCAACAGAAGAGCGGAAGAAAAACGCTGACTTCACGGATATCTACTTCGAATCAAAAAACTTAGTCATGACGAAAGATAAAGCCATTAGTTCGGAAGACGAACTCAAAGGCAAAAAAATCGGTGTCCAGCTTGGTTCCATCCAAGAGGGACTCGCAAAAGATCGCTTTAAAGACAGCGAAGCGGTTCCTTTAAACAAAATCCCAGAAATCATTCAAGAATTAAATACAGGTCGGATTGATGCCCTCATCATCGAGGATGCAGTAGCCGTCAAATACATGGATCAAGATGCATCCCTGAAAACGTACCAGATTGAAGAAGATGGTCCAGCTGGTTCAGCGATCGCCTTCAAAAAAGGTGACAAGATGCGTGACGATTTCAACAAAGAGTTGAAGAAGATGATCGACAGTGGTGAAATCGAAAAATTGGCAGAAGAATGGTTCCAAAAAGAAGCAAAATAAGTCAAGTGCATGGGGGTGGGGGTAACCTCATCCCTTTTGTGCGACGTTAGGAGATTGATTATGATAGACTTTACAAAGATTCAAGATTCAATTCCATATATTCTCGAGGGGATTCCGGTCCTGTTCCAAGTCGTCATCGTGGCGGCCATTGCCGGGATGCTGATCGGAATCGTCGTCGCGGCACTGAAAATCACGAAGAGCCGGGTTCTCCGTTTCATCGGTCATGCCTACACGGCGATCTTCCGGGGAACACCACTGATCTTGCAACTGGCGATCGTCCACTTCGGATTACCGCAACTGACAGGGTATGTCACAACAGGATATCAATCGGCAATCATTGCCTTCTCCCTAAACTCCGGAGCGTATATCTCGGAAATCATCCGGGCAGGGATTCAGGCTGTTGATCGTGGACAGTGGGAAGCGGCGGATGCGCTCGGTATTTCGTATTTCAAACAACTCCGTTCGATCATTTTACCGCAAGCCTTTAAAAATATCCTTCCTGCGATCATGAACGAATTGATCACGTTGACGAAGGAATCAGCACTCGTCTCGACGGTCGGTGTGCTTGATGTCATGCGTCGTGCGCAAATCGTCGGAGGAGAAAAGGCGATTTATTTCGAACCGTTATTGTTTGCCGGATTCGTATATTTTGTTCTCGTCATGGGATTGAGCTTGATAGGCCAACAAGTCGAAAAAGCTATGAGAAAGAGTGGGTAATCAGATGGAACCTATGATCCAAGTCACCGATTTGCATAAGCAGTTCGGAAAATTAGAAGTATTAAAAGGTATCTCGACGACGGTTACACGCGGTGAAGTCGTCGCTGTCATCGGACCGTCGGGATCCGGTAAATCAACATTTCTGCGGTGTATCAACTTACTGGAGCAACCAACGAGTGGAACAATCATCGTCGATGGTTTCGAATTGACGAAACCAAAAGCAAATATCTCAAAAGCACGTCAGAACATCGGGATGGTGTTCCAACAGTTCAACTTGTTCCCGCATAAGTCCGTTCTCGATAACTTGACGTACGCACCGATTAACGTCCTTGGTATCTCAAAGGATGAGGCAGTTAAACGGGCGGAGACGTTACTTGAGCGTGTCGGTCTAGCGGAAAAACGCGATAATTATCCGAACCAGTTGTCAGGTGGGCAAAAACAACGGGTCGCGATCGCCCGTGCGCTTGCGATGGAACCGAACGTCATGCTGTTTGATGAACCGACGTCCGCTCTTGACCCGGAGATGGTCAACGAAGTTCTTGACGTCATGAAGCAGCTGGCTGAGAGTGGGATGACGATGGTCATCGTCACACACGAGATGGGCTTCGCGAAAGAAGTTGCGGATCGTGTCCTGTTCCTCGATGAAGGAATTTTGATGGAAGAAGGTTCACCGATTGAACTTTTCGACAATCCGAAGACGGACCGGGCGAAAAAATTCCTCGAAAAAGTTTTATGATCACAGTACGCTAACTCTGAAAAGGGTTAGCGTTTTTCGGTTTTTTAGTATAGAGGGGGATAAAATTGAAAAAACTACTGGAAGGTCACCACATCCGGCTGACGCGTTTTCAACGGGAAGATACCGAAGTGATGCAACGTCTACTTGACGATGTAACGTTTGCCCGTCATTTTAGTGCGACGCCATACCGCCATTTATCGATGGACAAGGTCGAACAGATGATGGCGACAGATGCACCGGAAACATTCCGTTTTGCCATTCGCAATTTTGAAGATGAACGGATGATTGGCGTCGTTGCACTGGAAGATATTCTATTTACACACGGAACGGCATGGCTGATGATCGGGATCGATCCGGATTGTGAAGGGCAAGGGTATGCGACGGATGCGCTACAGACAATCCTCGAATACGCCTTCTTAGAGCTGAACCTGTACCGGATTCAATTGACGGTCTTTGAGTATAATACACGTGCGGTTAAGCTGTACGAACGCCTTGGATTCGTACAGGAAGGAAGATACCGTGCCTTTTTACGACGAGACGGAGAGCGGCATGACATGTTACTTTATGGATTACTCGAACCAGAATGGAGGAATCTACAATGATTCAAGAAACAGAAATCTTCGTCCGGTCGTTTCACGCGACGGACTTTTCAGGTCATGATTATGCCCATATCGAACGGGTTCGTCGTTTAGCGTTACATATTGCCAAACAAGAAGGCGGAAATGTCAAAATCATCGAACTATCTGCCTTACTTCATGACGTAGCAGATAGCAAACTCGGGGGAACGGCAGAGAAGGTCGCGACCTTCTTGCAAGGAAAGGTGACGGAAGAAGAACAGGAACAGATTCTAGCCATCATCACGAGCTTGTCCTATAAAGACGGGACACGCCCTCCAATGCGGACAATCGAAGGGAAAATCGTCCAGGATGCTGATCGTCTCGACGCGATTGGTGCAATTGGAATTGCACGAACGTTTCAGTTCGCTGGTCGGTTCGGAGAGCCGATGCATGTGCCTGGACTAGCACCACGAGAGCCCGGTGACCGAACGGGAGAGACGAGTGCCCTGAATCATTTTGAAGAAAAGTTATTCCGACTAAAAGATTTAATGAATACGAAAGCAGCACTTCATTTAGCAGAGGAGCGGCATCGCTATATGGAAGAGTTTGTTGCTCGGTTCAAGCAAGAGTGGGACGGTACGACAGACAGCTGAAGACCGATTTTCGAAATGACTAAAAAACAATGCGCGTTTCCGACTAAGCTTACGGAAAGTGCGCATTGTTTTTGTTATTAACTGAGGATAATTGCTGTAATCAACCCAAGTGCTGCGAACAGACCAACGATCGCACCACCTTCCTCGTGAGCTTCCGGCATCATCGTCGAAGCGAGCATCGCGATGATCCCACCGCTTGCGAAGCCACCAATCATGGCAAACTGCATGTCCGGGAGTTCTGCAAGAATCGTGTAGCCAGCGAGAGAAGCGAGAGCGGAAATCAACCAGACGACTCCCCACATCAGCAATACTTTATTCTTCGAGAAGCCATCTTTTCGCAAACCGGTCGTACTCGATAAACCTTCCGGAATGTTACTGACGAAAATGGCCGCGACGAGTGCCGCGCTGACATTTCCGGATAACAGACTGGCACCGATCATGATTGATTCAGGGATCGCATCAAGGATCGTCCCGAAGAAAATCGCCGTTCCCGTGCCTTCGTTCCCACCAGATGAGCGTTTTCGTTTACTCGCGCCGCGTGACGAAACGAATAGGTCGAATCCTGTAAAGACGAGTGCTCCGACGATGAAGGAAATCGCGACAACGAGTGTCGTTGACTTCTTTAATGCTTCATCGAGTAACTCAAACGTCGCTGCTCCAATCAAGATGCCGGTCCCAAACGACATGATATAGCCGATCAGTCGTTGTTTTAAGGGTAAGTACAATCCAAACAGGGCACCGATGACGACGGCACCACCTGCTAACGCTCCCCAACCGAACGCTTCCCACATACGATCGCCTCCTTCTTGTCCTTTCTACCTGTTCTAGATAATTCATAAACATAGCGAAAAGAAAGAAAAATAGTTCGAGACGCATGCAAGGGGCTGACTCAAAAAAAGAATGACGCGTCTTTTCACGTCCTTTCCTCAGGCGAGATACAAGCAAGAAAACTAGCTTGTTCGTCTCTGACAGTGCAAAGATGCGCTTTTTCCTGTAGGAGTGACGTGAAATGCGTCATTCTTATCTTTGTGGAGACCGACTTCTTGAGCCATTACATCTCAATCATTAGAACGGTTGTTTATTTAACCAATGTCCACCATCAAGAGCGATACATTCTCCGTTTAAGTAGCGGGCTTGATCTGACACCATCCACGTTGCAAGTGTTGCGATCTCTTCCGGTGTACCGAACCGACCGAGCGGGACGTTGCGGCGAATTCGTTCCGCGTGTTCTGGTGATAATGCGAGTTTGTCAGCACCACCTGTCCGTTCGATCGGTCCTGGACTGATCGCGTTGATACGGGCTTGATATTTATAGCCCCATTCGACGGCAAGCGTCCGCGTCAAGTTCAGGACACCGGCTTTCGCAGCGGCGCTCGGAGCGACACCAGCGCCAGCCTGCCACGCATAAGATGCGACGATGTTGACGATTTGTCCGCCAACGACTTGATCTTCCTGCCATCCTTTGACCAGAGCATGACAGCAGTTGAATGTCCCGTTGAGGACGATATCGATGACCGTCTTCCAGCCATTTGGTGATAACTCGTCGGTCGGGCAAATGAAGTTCCCGGCAGCATTGTTGATCAATGCCTCGAGACGACCGAACCTTTCGCGTGCTTGATTGACAGCAGCCAGACAAGCGTCTGCGTCACGGACATCCATCTGAATCGTCAGATGTTCGCCTTGAATCTGACTCAAAGCTTCGTCCATCAGCTGTAAGCGTTCCGCGTCGCGTCCTGTAACGACGACGTTCCAGCCGGCTTCCTTTAAGGCGAGCGCCATCGCTTTCCCCATTCCGTTTGTTCCACCCGTCACCATGATCGTTTGTGTCATATTGATTCCTCCTTTATGTAATGAATGAACAGCCATTCATATTCTTTATTCAAAAAAGAAGGAGCGAACTCCTTCTTTTTCGAACTTATTGTGTTGCAAGAGCTGTATCTGTTAAGACAGGAACGACTTGTTTCTTACGTGAAACGACACCTTCGAGGTAAACAAGGTTGTTCGTCGCTTCAAGACCGTAAGCACGCTCAACGAGATTTGCTTCTTTCCCAAGGATGAGTCCGACTGAGTTGTTCGTCAAGATATCCGTGACGATGAAGACGAATAGATCAAGACCTTTTGCAAGGATGACTTCATTGATTGCTGTTTCGAGTTCTTCTTGGCGAAGCAAGACTTCTGCTGTATCGACCGTGTTGACTTGAGCGATTTCGACTTTGAGTGTTCCCATCGTGAATTCTTTTGCATCAAGTGAGATTAATTCAGGGACGGATTTCTTCGAGAGATCAGCTCCAGCTTTGAGCATCTCAAGACCGTAGACGTTCGCATCGACACCAGCGATTTCTGCGAGTTCACGCGCTGCGATGATATCTTGCTCCGTGCAAGTCGGTGATTTGAACAGAAGCGAGTCGGAAATGATTGCGGACAGCATCAAACCAGCGATTTCTGGTTTGATTGCAACACCATGCTCTTTGTAGAGCTTGTTCAGGATCGTTGCTGTACAGCCGACCGGTTCAGCCCGATAGTAAACAGGATCTGATGTCTCAAAGTTTGCGATTCGGTGATGGTCAATGACTTCTGTGACAGTCACAGCATCGATATCGTTCGCACTTTGCTGACGTTCGTTGTGGTCGACTAAAATGACGTGTGATGCTTCCGTTGCGACTTCTGTCACTAGACGTGGTGCTGTCACTTTGAACGTATCGAGTGCGAATAACGTTTCATCATTCATTTCACCAAGGCGGATGGCTTCGGCATTGACACCGAGTGCTTTCTTTAATTCTGCATAAGCGATTGCCGATGTGATCGTATCGGTATCAGGATTCTTGTGACCAAATACTAAAACTTTTTCCATGACGTGTTCACTCCTCAATGATTGTTGTCTCGCCCTATAGTGTATCATATCTCGGATTTAGAAAGCGTTCATTTTCACCATGATACCAGCGATTTTTTCACTCCAGAAAGGGTCTGACGCGTAAAAGACGTTCATCCCTTTTTGTTTGTTTCCGAGGTACGCGCCACGGTAATAGCGACCGTCCCGATCGAGATAATCCTTTGCAATGAAACGACCGGTCTGCTGAATCGAGTCCGTCAAGGATTTATAGACTGTCGCATCTTCTCCCGGCGCGGAATCGGTCGCATTGACGCCGAACAAGTTATTTTTCTCGCGGGCAATCTCAGACCGTCCATAATCGGATTCGTGGATGGCGTGTGCGAGTAGATAGGCCGCGTTGACACGGTATTTCTTTTCAACGGACTTAAAGACTTTTCCTTTACCGATCAAGGGGCTGTCCGGTGCTTGCTCCTTGATGAACGCATCGAGTTGTTTGGCACTGAGGCGCGTCGGCTTCGTCAAATCACGTGTTAATGTCTTCGATTCAACATATTTTGTCGTCCGAGGAGTCGTTTTCGTCGCTTCACCGGCAACGATTAGTCCACCAAGTCCGCTGTCCGCGACGATGTAGTGAAGGAGACGATCTCCTTTCGTCTGATAATATGATGCATTCGAGACTCGTTCTGCCGGGAACGGACGTAAGCGGTCCGTTGGGACATGACCCGTCACGCCGGCGATGCTGACACGACTTGTCTGTTCACCGAACTCAAGCAACTGGACACGTGTGCCGGAAGCGACGTACGTGAGCCGTTTCTTTAACTCAGGATCACGATGAATCGATAGAATACCACGATCATCGACGATCCCAGTACCTGGTCCACCGAGGTAGACGTAGCGGTCGTCCGATGAACGCTTGACAGCACCACGCTGTCCCGCGTACTCCTTCGCTTCGGCGAACGTCTGGAAGTCTTGCTCGTTGATTTTGCCTTTTTCATAGCGCTCAGCCGTATAAGGCGCTGGTGGGGTTAAGACAGTCTTGGGTTCCTCGCGGAGCCAAAAGAACAAGAGAACTCCGATGAGGAAGAAAAAAAGTAATCCTTTTATCGAACCGGTCCGGCGCACGGGACGACCGGGGCGGATAGTGCGTGTCGTCAAAGTAAATCACGTCCTTTAAAAAGCAATGGACATTCCTGTCCAACGTAGGTAGTCTAACAAAGAAAAACAAAAGGGGGTGAACCTGTTGCAAATCGGTTATCGCACGCTGAAGACAGCGGTCGCTGCTGCGCTCGCGATGTGGATCGCAGAACAGCTTAAGCTCGACTATTACGTCTTCGCTGCTATCATCGCTATCTTGAGCATCCAGTCGACACGAAAGAAAACGTTTCGGTCTTCTTACGAACGCATCATGGCATCATTACTTGCCATCGTGCTCGGATTCATTCTATTCGAGGTCATCGGCTATCGTCCGGTGACGTTATTGATCTATTTCATTTTATTCCTTCCATCCGTTCAACGCCTCCGACTTCAGGACGGTTTCATCACGAGTGTCGTCATTCTGACCCATTTGTATACGGAACGTCAGCTTAACGCGCACATCTTACTGAACGAATCCTTATTGCTTGGCATTGGTGTTGGTGTCGGATTACTTGTCAACATGTACATGCCAAGTCTTGATTTATTGATTGACGACCGGCGAGAAAAGATCGACCAACGAATCGCCGCCTTATTCTTCGAAGTCGCCGCTGCGATTGAGACAGGGCGGGTCAATCATCATGCGTTGACGCTTGACGAGACAGAACGTCTGTTACATGAAGGGAAGGATGCCGCCTTAAAACGGATGGGAAACGCGATCGGTCGTCGGAACGATGATGAAGATTATGCCTACTTCCGGATGCGCGAACAACAATTCGAGTTACTACGCGGTATCGTCCATCATGCCGAGGAACTCGTCCTCGTCGTCGAAGAAGGAAAAAAAGTCGCCGACTTCTTTCGGACGATTGGTGACAATGTCCGACCTGAAGCCGACGCAATGGTGTACATTTCAGAACTAGAGGCGTTATTGACACGTTTTCGTGCCTCTGCCTTACCCGTCACGCGGGAGGAATTCGAGGTCCGCTCTGCCTTACTGCACATGCTACAAGAAGCGGAGCAATATTTACGTTTAAAACAACGCTACGTCAATCAAAAGAAATAAAACATCGTCGAAGCGAACGTACCGATCAGGAAGATTGCTAAAATCCCGATTGTCGTCCATTTAATGATGCGTTGTTGTTTCGATGGTTTTGCCATATCCACTACTCCTCTCTTACATCAACTGATTAATGCCATTGTACAAACAACCTTTCAGAAGTGCAAATGACGATGGGGATGGTATACTAAAAAAGCGCTAATGGATTGAAACATATTAGGAGGAGGGTTTTGTCATGGTCAATGAACAACGCGTATTAGATACGTTTTTAGAACTTGTCCAGATTGATTCGGAATCAAAAGAGGAGGCACGGATTTGTGCTCACTTGAAAAAAACGTTCGAGGATCTCGGATGTGATGTGTTCGAGGATGACGCTTCGTCTAAGACCGAACATAAAGGAAATAACTTGATCGTCACACTTCCAGCAACAAAAGAAGAGGTCGACAAAATTTATTTCACTTCCCATATGGACACGGTATTTCCGGGGCAAGGCATTAAACCAATCATCGAGGACGGTTACGTCAAGACGGACGGCACAACGATTCTTGGGGCAGATGATAAAACAGGTCTCGCATCTCTGATCGAACTCGTGCATGTATTGAATGAAACGAAACAACCTCACGGGAAAATTCAGTTCGTCATCACAGTCGGTGAAGAATCTGGACTTGTCGGTGCGATGGTTCTTGACCCATCAAAAATCGATGCCGATTACGGTTTTGCACTCGATTCAGATGGAAAAGTCGGAGACATCATTACAGCTGCTCCAACGCAAGCAAAAGTCAATGCGAAGATTTTCGGGAAAACAGCTCACGCTGGTGTCGCACCGGAAAAAGGTGTCTCGGCGATTACGATTGCGTCAAAAGCAATCGCGAAAATGCCGCTCGGTCGGATTGATGAAGAGACGACAGCGAACATCGGACGGTTCAGCGGTGGTGGTCCATCAACGAACATCGTTTGTGATTATGTCGAAATCTTCGCGGAAGCACGGTCACTTGTCGCTCCGAAGATGGAAGCACAGACAGAGAAGATGAAAGCGGCGTTCGAAGAAGCGGCAGCAGAGCTTGGTGGTCGTGCTGAAGTTGAAGTCAAAGTCATGTACCCGGGCTTCAAGTTCGAGGATGGAGATCAAGTCGTCGAAGTCGCGAAAGCAGCGATCACACAACTCGGACGCACGCCACGCCTCTTACATTCTGGTGGTGGATCAGATGCCAACGTCATTGCTGGTTTTGGTATCCCAACGGTCAACTTGGCTGTCGGATATGAAGATATCCACACGACGAATGAGAAGATGCCAATCGAAGAACTCGTCAAAACAGCGGAACTGTGCGTGACGTTAGTTGATTACATCACGAACAAATAAGCTGATGAAACACAAAAAAGAGTGTACCGCAACATTGCGGTACACTCTTTATCATTGTACGATTAAACTACTTGAGGACGATCAACATATTCCATAGACTCTAGAACGAGTTCTTCTGTACATAATAAGGTCGAAGCGATTTCATCAATTTGAATCGACTTTCCGTATTTTTGCCGATAACTCTCGTTCAGTTTGCGGGCTTCCCGGACGATGCGGGCATAGGTCCGTTCAATCTTAGTCATGGAAAAAACCACCTTCCAAATCTGAATAGGTACAGTTTACCATGCTTCACCAGAAGAAAGGTGTATTTTGTGTATAAAAAATGCTAATTTTACGAAAAGGGGAAAAAGATGGAATTTTATTTTTTAGGGACAGGAGCCGGTATGCCGTCGAAACAACGAAACGTCACATCGATTGCCTTGTTACACCCCAAAATGACCTGGTTGTTCGATTGTGGAGAAGCAACGCAACATCAAATCTTACACAGCCCGATCAAACCACGAAAAGTCAACGCAATCTTCATTACCCATTTACATGGGGATCATATCTTTGGTTTACCAGGATTCATTAGCACAAGAGCAGCGCTTGAAGGCACGACACCGCTAACGATCTATGGACCGACCGGGATCAAAGAATGGATGGACGCGACATTACGCATCACAGGAACATATCTACGTTATCCACTCCGGATCGTTGAAGTCGAAGACGGTCAAACCTATGAACAGGACGGATTCCGCGTGACGGCGCGGTCGCTTGAGCATCGTTTCCCGGCGTTCGGGTACCGACTCGAAGGACCAGAAGAGCGGGGTGCCTTGCGTGTGGATGCACTGAAGACACTTGGAGTGCCATCCGGTCCGATCTATCGCCGAATCACACTGGAAGATACCTTCGAATTCGAAGGAACAGTCTATACGTCGTCCGACTTTTTAGAATCACCAAAACCGGGTGTCAAGCTAGCTGTTCTTGGCGATACGATGCCGTGCGCGGCCTCGATCGAACTGGCACGAGACGTTGATGTATTAGTCCATGAAGCGACGTTTGCCGATCGGGAAGTCGAACATGCGGGACGCTTCGGTCACTCGACCGCTCGACAGGCAGCTGTCATTGCAGAAACGGCACAAGCGAAAAAGCTTCTATTGACGCATGTATCTGCTCGTTATGTCGATCAAGAGGAAGTACTGGAACAAGAGGCGCGAGAAGTATTCGCGAACAGCCATCTCATGTTTGATCACCGGGTCGTCCCGGTCAAAGGATAGACGATGGACTTTCTCATTCTATGGGCACTCTTTTTACTGGCTGCTAGCGGATTAGGTTTTTTGCTCGAACGTCGGACGGAAAAAGAAAAATACTTGTACATGAAGTTCGTTTTTTATGCGTGTCTCGGGGCCGTGTCATTTCCAGTCTATGATATTCAGTTACCGCTCGGCATCATCATTTTCCTGATTGTCCTGCATCCGAAAAAGAACTCGCGTTATAAACGGTATATGGCACTCTTTGGGTTCTTATTCTTCCTGTTCCAACTATTTCTCGGTCCGTTTGATGGTGGGATGTTGCGGGAAGAGACACAACAGATTGGTCGCGTGACGATCACGGATGACTCATTCGACAATTTCCTTTCTCAAATCGAACGACGTGTCGGTGAAGAGGGGCTGCGGATGGAACAAAGTCAGTTGATGTTCGATCGGGGCGGGAATCTCAGGAACGCCTCGTTTGAGATGCTCGTCGAAACACCGAAACGTTTCATTCGTTACGATGTGAGTTATCAGGAGCTGACAGGAACGATTTCCTATCGACCACGTGAAGAGTTGACGACAAAATCGTTGACGTCGTATTACCAGAAACTGATTGATGCGAATCAATCGTTTGAGACGTTGCGAAAGCTTTCGATTCATGAGATTTTACATGATTCCAAAACACCCTATGTCGAGATGGATCTCGATGGGCTCTATGAAACGTTTAGTCTACAGGATGCAACGGTCTTCTTGATTGATGACGAAGGGAAATTGATTCCGTACGTCAATACAGGGGACGATGTCTTAGCGAATGCGGTCCGTCTGACGTATTACCGTTCTGACGGTCAATCCTTACGAAATAAAACCATTCTGTTATACAATTACAGCTTTGAGACATCAAGGCGAAAAGGAGTCGTACGATGAAAAAATGGCTATTTGCTGCAAGTATCGTGTTACTTGCCGGTTGCGCGGAAGCAAAAGAGGAACAACAAACAGCGTCTTGTGAGGCGGAAGTCAAGGTATCGGTCGTGGATCACGTCAAGGATAAGACGTTGTTTGATAAAGACGTATGCTTGAACGAAAAAGATACGGCACTTGATGCACTTGAAGATACGACGCTCGATGTCGTCAAAACAGGTAAAGGTGAGATGGCATATGTCACGGCAGTCGATGGGATTCGAGAGAAATCAGCTGGAGCAGGTAGTGGCTGGGTCTTCGGAGTCAACGGCAAACCAGGCGAAGTCGGTGCTGGAAGTTATGAACTGAAAAAAGGAGATCGTCTCGAATGGCGATTTGAAAAAGATGCAATGGCTTATTTTGAGTAAACCAGAACGGGAGCGACTTCACCCAGTGAACGTCGCTCTCTTTTTCATCGGGATGATTACGATCCCGTTCGTCCTCACACATGATCAATCAGTGATCGTCGTCTATCATCTGCTCTTGTTTTTATTCGTTCAAGAACGGACTGTGTTTCGCTATTTAGTCCTCCCGGCTCTTTATGCCGTCATGATGTGTGTCCCGCTTCTTTATGGTGCAAGCATCGACACAGTTGCGATTTATGAAACGACGGTCCAAGTGACGCTATTCATCACCTCGAGTCAGTGGATTTTTACGTTGGTTCGACTCGATCAGATGGGACCGTTGTTTCGCTTCTTACCACGACTGACGCGATTGACAGGTATGGTGCTGGCGCTGATTCCGTCTTTCTTACGAACCTGGCCCGAAGTCAAGATGAGTCATCCGGATGCGTCACTTGCTGTTCGACTAGAGCGGATGGCAGCCTATCATATCCTACCAATTGAAGCGGTACCGTCTCGTTTAAGGCCGATCACGCGACGTGATGTTCAGACAGGTTTGTTGCTTGCGACAGGACTGGTTCTTTGTCTGACACCATGGGCAATCATTCCGGCGATGATTTTGCCCATAGTGCTATTATTTACAAAAGGAGGAATCCGGGATGCCTATCATGTATACCGACACCAATCGCGAAGAGCGACTACGTCAACAGGCGAGCGAACATGAACAACCCGTCTTGACACCGGAGCACTTACTACATGGACGTGTCCGAGATCTTCTGGCGACGGATTCCTTGTTTCGGGCAGGAGAACTCGCGACCTTGCTTGGACTAGAAGCTTTTTTTGAAGCGGAGTCGAGTGAACTCTCATCCGGAGAACAACAGCTCGTCGGACTCGGTCATGCGTTGTCTTCGTCACCAAAGACGCTGTTCTTGTCGGAACCGTTTCTCTTTCTTGATCATGTCAGGCGAAAGCGATTGATGGGATTGCTTGAAGAAATCGAACGACGGTTTGGTTGTCAGATTCATTGCTCGATGACGATACAATCCGACTTGTCAATTACGAGTCGCGCTACTGAATTGACAGGTCGTACCCTGAATCGGATCGAAAACGTCCAACACCGTTATCCGTTACAGACAAGCTATGCACTCGCAACAGAAAAATTGTCGTTTCATCAAGGTGAACGCATTGCGATCATTGGTGCGAATGGTAGTGGGAAATCGACGTTACTACGACTCGCGCTCGGTGTCGAGCGACCGCTGTACGGAAAAGTCCGGCGGTGGGGGGAGACGCATTATGTACCAGCGCATCCGATGCTTGCGCCATTAGACGATCGAAGCGGTAGTTTTACGACACAAAAAAAACGTCTCTTGGACGGTATCGATTGGAGTAAAGACAGCTATTACTTTGATGAGCCGACAGCGGGTCTCGATGACATGGATCGAACGACTTTCATCAATTCGTGGAATACGAACCCGACAACGCTCATTGTCATGGCGACGCATGACTCAGCTCTGATTCGAGCAGCACAGCGCATCATCTATCTCGTGCACGGAGAAGTAGCGTTTGACGGACCAACGGAGCAATTTTTACGTGAAAGCCGGCTATTTGTATGATCGTCGCAACGATTCTGATTATGGGTCTGTTCTTGATCATCTTCGAAAAACTACCGATGACGGATCAACGATTACGGTTCATCGCTATCATCACGGCAGCGGCAATCGTTGGACGATTGTTGTTCTCCAGTTTGCCGAACGTCCAGCCGGCAACGGCACTCGTCTTATTAGTAGCCGTCTTCATCCATCCGATCGTCGGTGCCATTTCTGGGATGCTTGTCGTCGTGTTAACGAGCTTGTTTCTCGGAAGCGGTCCGTTCGTCCTCTTTCAAGCGCTGGCGTATGCGACAATTGCCAGTCTGGGATTCGTTCCGTTTCTTCGTTACCGGATCGTATTGACTGGGTATGGATTTCTCGCTGGTTTCTTATATGGATGGGTGAGCAATCTCGGGTTCTTGGTATTGACCGGATTCTCGTGGCAAGCTTTTTTGACACTGCTTGTAGCCGGAGGAACATTTGATATGCTTCACGGATTCAGTAACGCGATCTTCATTTGGATATTGTTTCCGATTTTTTTACGAATTATGCATTCATTCGATGAAAAGAGGGGTACAGAATAGTAACATACCGAACAGGAGGGAAGGCATATGCTGGGATCGTCGATTTCGCTTGCTTATGTCGTCATGTTGCTCATCGTCTCGAGTGTCGGCTTAGTGTTTGGCAGTATTCTGTTGATGAAAGGTACGATTAGAGGACGTTACGCTGCTTGTTACTTACTTGCTGCCGCCATCTTCCCAAGCGCCATGCTCATTACCTCATCAGAAGGATTACTTTGGCAACATTTACGATTCGAGAGTTCATGGTTCCTCGCGATTGTCTCCTGGTTACTCGTCTTATCGACGGGCTACATCGTCTCGATCACGGGTGCGCTCGTCATTCGTTATCTGTATCGCTATACGACGACCTTTGATCGCGTCAAACGTTATGCGACGCGGCGTTTTCGTCATCACGAGGCATAAATACAAAAACGGAAGAACCAGCTATCTGGTCCTTCCGTTTTTTTATGAATTCGCGTACAGGAGTTCTTCTTCTGTCGAGGATTCTTGCTGGCGAGCAGGATCTTGGATTCGACCTGTCACTTCTGTTAACAGGCGGCGTGGCAAGAGACGAGACAAGGAAACCATGGCGCGGTTGCTCGCACCTGGAACGACGACGCGACGCCCTTTGAGCATACCGCGATACCCAGCGAATGCGACGAGATGCGACGGCATACTCTTAAACGGTAGCGTGATGTTCGCCCGGTCGAAGAAGTTCGTATCAGTCGGTCCCGGGCAGAGGCAGGTTACGCTGACGCCAGAGCCGTCGACTTCCGTTGCGAGTGCTTCCGAGAACGACAGGACATAGGCTTTTGTCGCGTAGTAGACGCTCATGTACGGTCCTGGCATGAAGGCGGCAACGGATGCGACATTCAGGATGCGTCCGAAGCCGCGCTCAACCATTCCTGGTAAAAGACGTTTCGTCAAATCCGTCAAGGCGACGACGTTGACCTGGATTGAGTTGATGTCTTCTGTTGGATCGATTTCCGCAAAGCGTCCCGACGTAGCGAAGCCAGCGTTATTGAACAATAGATCGACTGTCAATTCTTGCTCCTCTAAGTACTGTACGAGACGATCAACGCTGTCGCTTAGTGATAAATCAGCAGCGAATACATAAACTTTGATCTGATAGCGTTTTTCAAGGACCTGTTGCAGTTCCTTGAGTTTCTTTTCATTGCGGGCAACGAGGACACAATCGAAACCGTCTCGCGCTGCAAGGACAGCGAGATCGAGTCCGATTCCACCCGATGCACCGGTAATCAGTGCCGTTTTTCGTAACATAGGACATTCCTCCATTCGAAATCGTGAATCTGAGTCTAGTGTATACCATTCCATACCGTTCCCGCGAATCCTGTTTCGTAAGCATTTACTTTTCTTATCACTGGTCCAACCAGTATGATAGAACAGTAGAGGGGAAGTGGAACAAATGAGGAAAAAAGTAACCGTCGCCTTGTTGCTCGCGACGTTTTTAGCTGCGATCGAGGGGACGATCGTCGCAACAGCTACGCCTGTCATGGCGAGTGAACTGAACGGGGCAAAATTAGTCAGTTGGATCTTTGCCGGGTTCTTATTGTTCATGGCGGTCTCGACGCCGATTTACGGAAAGATGGCAGATTTATATGGTCGAAAACGGGTTCTGTTATTCGGGATCGGCGTCTTCACCGTCGCTTCGTTAGCCTGTGGACTCGCTCAATCGATGGAGATGTTGATCGTTTTCCGCGCCGTCCAAGGCATCGGGGCAGGAGCTGTATTGCCAATCGCAATGACGATCATTGGTGATTTGTATACATATGAGGAGCGGGGGAAAATCCAAGGAGTGCTCAGCGCTGTCTGGGGAATCTCAGGTGTCGCTGGACCACTTGTCGGTGGATTCCTCGTCGAATCGCTTTCGTGGCGGTATATTTTCTTACTAAACGTACCGTTTGCGTTATTGTCGTTCTTCATGATCGTCGTTTACTACAAAGAGACGGTCCGTGAAACGGAGCGGAAAATCGATTACCGGGGTGCGTTATTGTTTGCGCTCGGGATGAGTGCGTTTCTTTACGGCTTATTATCGGGCAGTGAGTCAGAGACGTTCTTGCGTCCGATCATTCTAGCCAGTTTTTTCATTAGTTTCGTTTTATTGTTCACGTTCTATCGTGTCGAGAAAAAGGCGAGCGATCCACTCTTACCGCCAGCAGTCATTCGCCATCCGGTCATTCTCGTGATCAACTTAGCGGTCTTCTTTTCCGCCTGGGTGCTCGTCTCGATGTCAGCGTATATTCCGATTTTTGCCCAAGGGGTACTCGGCAAGAGTCCGACCGAAGCTGGTTTCATGTTGATGCCACTGTCGCTTTTTTGGACGCTGACCGCCATTATCGGTGGACGGACGATTGGTGTGGCTTCGCCCCGGTACCGGACGATGACCGGAATGGGACTGCTGATCGTCGGTACGACGATTTTATCGTTGATCACGCGCGAATCAAGTGATGTTTTCATCTATCTTGCCGTTTCGCTGATCGGAATTGGTTTTGGTCTCTCACAACCGGTCTTTATGGTCGTCTTGCAGACTTCCGTCGATTGGTCACTGCGTGGCTCAGCGACGGCCGTCAACTCGTTCTTGAGTACGACGGGTCAGACGCTCGGTGTTGCAATCTTTGGTACGATCTTCAACCTATCAATCCTTCGTTCGTTTGCAGCGTCGGACACGCTTTCAGGGTACGCGATTGATCCATTCTTCCAATCGAGTACGGCAAAAACGTTCGGACAGGACGTGCAGTATGCGGCAGAAATCGCGTTATCACATGGATTACGTTACGTCTTCATTGGTGGGGTCGTTTGTGCCATTCTTGCGTTCGCGATGACTTGGCGTTTACCAAAAGTTCGACCTGACGATCCACGATCGTAATGAAAGGGGCTGACTCAAAAGTCAATCTCTACAAAGAAAAGGGTGGCAGACTGATGATCTGCCACCCTTATTTCGTAAAAAAAGACTCGCCACACGCTACTCCTACAGGAAAAAGCGCACTTTTGCGCTGTCAGAGACAAACAAGACCCGCTTTTCTGCTCAAATGAAGCAGAAAACTGGCTTGTGTATCGCCTGAGGAAAGGGCGTGAAGCGGCGAGTCATTCTTTTTTTAGTCATCCTCTTCTTAATTAGGAGGATTGACTAGTGGCACTCTCACGCTGGGCGAGCTGCTCACGAATGTCACGTTCATTGCGTCGGAGGAACAATCCGATTCCGATCAACAGTAAAGCGGCACCGGTGATTTGAATCCATGTCAGCTTCTCATCGAACAGATAGTATCCGAAAATCATTCCCCAAACCGCTTCACCAAGGATCGTGATGCTGACGATACTGGCACTGACACGAGCGAGCGCCCAGTTGAATAAATTGTGACCGAGTAACGTTGGGAAGACGGCAAGAAGAATATACAGCCACCAGTCTTGTTGGAACGCAGCGACGAGATTCGTTGATTGAATCAATGATAACAAAAGCAAGACGAGCGACGCGACAGCGTAGACACCGAACGAATAGAGATTCGTCGAAACGCTTGTGCGGACGTGTTGACCGAGCAACCAGTAACCAGCGACTAAAATCGTTGCGAGCAAAGCAAGACCGTCCCCGATCAAGGCGCGCATGCCGACGGCGATATCTCCGTAAGCGACGAGACCGCCACCGAACAAGGCGACAGCAACGAACAGGAGTGCCTTGCGCGACGGGTGTTGTTTGAAAAACAATGCGTTACCGGCAAGGACAAAAATCGGACTCGCGGTCACGAAGAGCGTCGAGCTCGCAACTGTCGTATAATCAAGAGAGAGGAACCACAGCCAAAAATGCCCGGCGAGCAAAATGCCACTTAATAGCATATGCCGGATCGTCGACGAACTGAGTTGCAATAGTTCCTTCAATCGAATGAGTGGGAGCAACAACAAGGTCGAGAACAACATGCGGTAAAAGGCGACAGCCTCTATCGGGGTCTCCGCCCACTTGACGAAGATTGCCGATGTTGAAATAAAGAATAAAGCCATGAATAACGTAAAATAGGGCATGGGTACCTCCACATGTCTGAAGTAAGGAAATGAGGGTGAAGCGTGTGCAATTGATCATTGCTGAAAAACCAAAACAAGCGGAAAAACTGGCAGCTCCGTATCCGTCCGTGAAGCGGGACGGCTACATTGAAATCAAACCATGTGACCGGTTTCCGCAAGGAGCAAAACTCGCTTATGCGGTCGGGCACTTATGTGAACTGCAGGAGCCGGCGCATTATGACGCCAAATGGAAACGATGGAACTACGATCATCTGCCAATCATCCCGGAACGATTTGATTACCGACTGGCAAAAGGGAAGAGTAAACCATACCAGGTCATCAAGAAATTATTGAATGAGCGGACGACGACTTCCATCATTATAGCATCGGATGCCGAGCGAGAGGGAGAGGCAATCGTCCGATTGATCTTACGTCTCGCAAACAACGCAAAGCCATTACAACGACTCTGGATTTCGAGTCTGACGCCTCAAGCGGTTGACCATGGGTTTGCGAACCTGCTCGATGGCAAAGAAACGGAGAACATTTTTCACGAGGCGATGAGTCGCGCTTGCGCCGATTGGCTGATCGGAATGAATGCGTCCCGTGCGTATACGACGTTACTGAAGAAGAAGGGCATCGCCGACGTCTTTTCTCTCGGACGGGTCCAGACACCGACGCTCGCACTGATCGTCGAACGGGAAAAACAGATCGAGAATTTCCGACCGGAGACGTACTACGAAGTCGAGGCGGATTTTACGCGATACAAAGGAAAATACATCAATGCAAAGAAACAGACGAAGCTGAGTGACCGGGAACAGGCACAAGCGATCGTGGATCGGACGAAAGGAACCGGAGTCGTCGCATCGATCGAGAAAAAGCGGCAGACGGAACGACCACCGTTTTGGTTCAGTTTGTCGCTCTTACAAACAGAAGCGAGCCGACGGTATGGTCTCGGTGCAAAAGAGACACTCGATATCGCGCAAAAACTCTATATCCGTGGTTGGATCAGTTATCCGCGAACGGACTCTTCCTTCGTGACAAAAGAGGAGGCGGGACAGTTCCCGGTCATTCTTGATCGGTTACTGAAGCAAGCGGAATATAGCCCGATCAAGGATGTCCTGACGAACAATCCAGCTAACGATAAACGTTACGTCAATCCGGCTAAGGTCAGCGATCACTATGCGATTATTCCAACAGAAGAAGCGGGTGCCGTCGCCAAGTTATCTGGTCGGGACGCGCAAGTCTATGACTTGATTGTCCGTCGATTCCTTGCCGCCTTTGCACCGGACGCTGTCTCGGAGAAGACAGAAATCGTAACGACACGCGAGATGGACCGCTTTTTGACACGTGGCAGTCGGACGATTGATCCGGGCTTTAAACAGGTCTTACAAATCGAGTCAAAGGAAGTCGAATTGCCAGCCGTCGAACAAGGACAAGAGATGCCAATCAAAGGCTGCCGTCTGCTCGAGAAACAAACGGAACCGCCGAAACGCTATACGGAAGGGACACTCATCCTCGGTATGAAAACAGCCGGTAAGTTGCTTGAAGACGATCTGCAAGCAATCATGAAGGAAGTCGAAGGACTCGGGACGGAAGCGACCCGTGCCGGGATCATCGATGGACTAAAACGACGGGAATACATCAAATTAGTCAAAAAAGAGATTCATCCTACACCAAAAGGACGGATATTGATCGATGCCGTGACGGGGAGTATTCTTGCCTCGCCGGAGATGACAGCGAAGTGGGAGAGCCGTCTCGAGCAGATCGGCAAAGGGGAAGCATCTGCCGCCCAGTTCATCGAACAGGCGAAAAAGTTATCGGAGCATCTCGTCGTTGATGCCAAACAACGGATCGAACAACTCGCTGTTGATCCGACGCAAGTCAAGAGCAAGTCTCCGCGGGGTGCGACGAATCGTCCGGTCGGTCCGTGTCCACTGTGTCAATCCGCGGTGCTTGATCGTGGGAAGTTCTATGGCTGCAGCGGCTATCAGAAGAACAACTGTGGCTTTACGTTACCGAAAACGATCCTTGGTGCCAAATTGACACAAACGGAAGTCAAAAAAGTACTCGCAGGTCAAAAGACAAAGCCACTTGAGATGAAAAAAAATGCGCGCCAGTTCAAGGCGATGCTCTATCTCGAACGCGATCAATTAAAATTCGAATTCACGAAAGGGGAAGACTGATGCAATACGAACTGATTCAAAATCAATCATTTCGTCCTGTCTTTGAACGACTGTTACAGGAAGGACGCCGCTTGACGGTCTGGTTTCCGGATCATATCGAGGTACAGTCGGCAGAAGGACTGGTCGAAGAAGCAGAAGAACTGTTTGGTGTGACAGCGGAAGTGATCGATGATCCACAATCATTCGGCAAGCATATCCTGCTTCCGTACTTGACGGAAGTCGAGCACCGGGAAGATGGATTCATCCGCTACGAAGCTGAGCTGACGGAAGAGTTACGCCAACTCGTACGCGAATTGACGTTACCGATGCTGACGGAAGGCGACTTCGAAGTGTTGTATTCATATCAAATCGAGACGGAGACGGAACGCTTCTTCGTTGAAGACTGGTTCCAAGCTGACTTACAAAAACTACCTAACTAGGTGAAACTTTCTTGAAGAGGATGACGTAGGATAAGTGATCGTCATCATTCTATTCATTTGGAGGGTTCACTATGTTCACAGTAGCATTCATGGAAGGCGAACTGGGAGGCGACGGCTTCTTCTCGGGCATGCCGATTTTCATGGTCGGATTTTTTGTTCTCATCATCGGGTTCATTCTGTTTGGAGTCATCTCTGCAGCCTCAAAGGGAATTTCGACGAATTCATTGACGCAACAACTGCGCGAGCATGCGGCGCGTCTCGTCAGTCCGGATGAATCGGATGCACTGAATTACGTCGCTTACTTAGAAACGTTGACAAGTTTTCCAGTCGAAAAGACGAATCTCGAACCGTTTCGGATTGCGACTGGCATCTTAAGGCTCGTCCAAGGAACGGATCAAATTTCCGAAACGACGAAAAAACAAGTCGTCGCTCAGTACTTGCGGCTCGGTATTTTGGATGCGGATCATTTAGCGGACGAACAGCCGGTCCGGAGCCATAGCCACCACCATCATTAAAAAAGGGTCCTAAGGGGCTCTTTTTTTGTTGAAAACGGTTGAATCGTGACATCTAATTGTCATATACAACGATTTAGATTAAAGTTGTATGAAATTGAAATCTTTTTGAGCAGAATGCTGTGTATCGATTGAAAAAAGTTTACAATGAATGGACGGGAAAACCTTTATTGCTGGAGAAAGATAAAGGGAAAGGAGTTGAATTCCTTTAATGAAAACATGGCTGAATCGAACGATTGGACGGCAAATCATGTCTGCGTTTTATGTGATTTTTCTGACACTGCTGCTAACGACAGGTGGTGTCTACCTATATACGAAACAACAGGTGGATGAATCACGCCAAGAATTAAAGATGTTAAACGAACATCGGACACGGGCGACGGATTTATACGAATCATGGCAAAGTATGCAGTACGAGATGCGTGGCTTCGTCTTGCTTGGTGACGAAGAGATGTTAAAAGAAATCGAAGCAAAGAAAAATGACATCAATCAACAAACGACGTGGTTCGAGCGCAATGCACGTTTCAAAGAAGAACGGCAGTATGCAACGGACGCACGGGAACTCTATACAGCGTATACCCAACGCGTCATGCCGAGCCTCGTCAATTATGTCGCGGCGAAAAAAGACGGCAAAGTGACGGAACCGTTCTTGAAGATGCCGACGCTTGGAAAGGTCACGAAATCAAAACCACTCGATCCACAGCGGAAGTTTAACATCAAGACGAAGAGTGCGGCTGATATGAGTTCAAGTATCGTTGATATGGAGACGGTCTTTACGAAATATCGTAATTCCTTAAACGATCAAGAGATGGCGGCGCAAGAGCAGCTTGGTAAACAAGTCAACTCGTCGCAAATTCTCGGAGCAGTCAATATCGCAATCCTCTTATTGATCACTCTCGTTTTCGTCCGACCATTCGTCCGCCGCTTAACGCGTCAGTTGCGTCAGTTGAACCGGGAAAGTGGACGACTCGCTAAAGGTGAAGATGCGACGCCGATCGTCATCACGAATCGTCAAGATGAGATTGGTGAGTTGACGACGACGTTCAACCAGATGGCAGCCGCCATTTCCGGGCAAAAATATCAACTCGTCGCAAGTAACGATGAACTTCAAAGTCAACAGGAAGAATTAATTGCCCAGCAAGAAGAACTTCAATCGCAACAGGAAGAACTTGAAGAAGCGCTCGACATCACGTTACGCAACGAGACGCATTTGCGTTATCGCAATGAGTTGACCGAGACACTCGCTTCTCGTGAAACGTTGACGGCATATCCGGCAATCATCGAAAAATTGATCACGATTACCGATGCGGAGCTCGGAGCGATCGTCTTCCTAGAACAAGACCGCTATACGGATCTCGTCTCTTACGGGATGACGGCAGCTCAGGAGCACCAGTTATTACATGCTTCGACGTCATTACTCGAACGCACACGTCAAAACAAGCGTGCTGTCCGCTCGACGAAACAAGTCGCGAGTCATCATCCGCTCCCATATCCGTACGCGATGTACGAAATCGTCGTACCGGTGATGGACCCAGCAACGAACACGATGATTGCAAGCATTTATCTCGTCCGTTACCGGGATGCTTTCACGGAAGACCAGACAAATGAAATCTGGTCGTTCTCCCGTCAATTGGCACTCTCCTTGCTCCGGATGCGTGTCTTTGAAGAAGTCGAACGAGAACGGGAAAAGACGTCCAAACTTCTCCATTCGATTCGGGAAGCGGTCATCTATATCGAAGGAGAGACGATTTTTGCCAATAAACCATTGCTCGCTTTATTCCATCATCCGGCGCACGATCAAGTGGCGGAAGAAGGATTGATGACGCTCGACGTCAAAATCGAAGAGTTGGCAGTTCAAGTCGATCAACATGAGGCGTTCTTAACCTACATGGATCATGTCTGCAGTCAGGAAATTCCGACGGAGAGCTTGGCGTTGTCCTTGAACAAAGAGGAGCGATTCGTCACGTTATATGCAGAGGAAATCCATTACGGTGGTTGTTTCCGCGGCACGATGCTCGTCTTACGTGACGTGACGGCAGAGACAGCGATTGACCGGATGAAATCGGAATTCGTCTCGACTGTCTCGCATGAGTTACGGACTCCGCTTGCTTCGATATATGGCTATACGGAATTGATGCTTGCGCGCGACGTCCAGGAATCAAAACGTCAACGGTATCTCGAGACGATTCATGCGGAAACCGAACGGTTGACGAACCTCGTCAACGATTTCCTCGATGTTCAGCGGATGGAATCGAGTCAGCAACAATATGACTTCAAACCGCTTGATTTGACGAAAGTCATTCAGGAAACGGTCGAGTTCCATACGGCTTCGGCAAAAGATCACGAACTAGTTCTTGATTTTGAAGAAACGACGACTGATCGGATTCATGCCGACGAACAAAAAATGCGCCAGCTGTTCACGAACCTGATCAACAATGCGATCAAGTATTCACCGGATGGTGGTCAGATCACGATTACGATGCGTCAAGTCGAAGATCGTGTCCAGCTGAAGATCGAAGACGAAGGAATCGGTATTCCGCGTCACGCGCTACCGCAATTGTTCAGTAAGTTTTACCGAGTCGATAATTCGGATAGTCGAAAAATCGGCGGTACCGGTCTCGGTCTTGCGATTTGTCAGGAAATCGTTCGTTCACACGAAGGAATGATTCATGTCGAATCAACGGAAGGTGTCGGTTCCGCATTCATCGTCGAACTACCGATCGTCCAGTCCGTCATACCGGTCACGGAATCGGCAGATGAATGTTAATGTCAAAAGCGTTCTTTGATTTTTTCAATCAAAGGGCGTTTTTTTGTTGGTTTCCTCTGCAAAACGGGAACGGATTACTATCAAACAGAAAGGAAGTGAGGAGATGCGGCGAAGCAGATGGCCTTGTTAAGTCCGACGAGCACTCATGCTTTGGATCCTGATCGAAGCCAGTAGTTCGTTCATTCCAGCGTATGTGATTGAGCGCTTTTACTGGGAAGACCGCGGGATGAGCATTGCCGACGTCGTCATCGCAGAAATCGTTTTTGCTTGGGTCATGTTGATTGGTGAGGTCCCGTTCGGCTTGTTATCCGATCGGTGGGGTAGAAAGCCGTTCATTCTGGCTGGTTTCGTATGTGAGTGGTTATCGTTTACGGTGTTGCTTGAAGCTTACTCATTACCTGCCTTCCTCTTGGCGATGGTCCTTGCCGGCATCGGTGGCGCAGCACTTAGTGGAGCGCTTGAAGCCCACGTCTATGAAACATTGCGAATGCATAGGATAGAAGAGCGATTCGAGACGGTCTGGCGAGTGATTTCAATCGGTGGTTTATTGACATCAGGACTTGCGGCACTTGTCGGAAGTTACGCCGTGCGATCGGTAGACTTGATCTGGCACTATCACGTGTCCTGGTGGGTTTTGCTCGGAACAGTACTCCTGACGTTTTTCTTAAAGGAAGCATCGCGAGAACAAGACGGAGAGACGAGTTCATTAAAGACATTGCTATACGGTTTTTCGTTTCGACGCGTCTACGTCCGAATTCTTTGTCTTGTCTTGTTATACGGAGCGACAATTGATTTCGTCGATGAGTTTTGGCAACTCTATCTACGGGATCAAACGATACCGATGGTCCATTTCGGATTCGTTTTCGTGTTATTTCAAATCATGCAGGCAATCGGTACGTCATTATCTCAGTTCCGATCGCCCGTTGGATGGGCGATGATCTATATCGTGTGTCTTGCCGGATTGTCGGTTGCCTCTCCGCTCGTCAGTATCGGGTTACTCGGTCTGTTGTACTTGTGTTACGGATGGGCGGAGCCATATGTGACGACAATCATTCAAGAGGTAGCACCAGAAAACAGACGCGCAACGTTTGCGTCGCTGATCTCGGTCATTGAACGTTTAGCTGTGCTTGGAACCGGTACGCTGTTCGTCTTCGTCGAACGTGTCTTCTCGCTTCAGATGACCTATGCCGCGCTCGGTCTCGTCTCATTTATGTTGCTACTATTGTATGGTGTGACGCGAATGCGTCAGAACTGAATCAAAAAGAAGGACAAAGGTGCGGGTGACCTTTGTCCTTTTACGTAATGATTACGATACTTGTTGTTGTGTTGTGATCGAACGTTTTAATAACTGGCGAGCTGGTTGCCACATCAACAAGGAGAGGAAACCTGCAAGCGCATAGACGAGTTCGATCGCAAACAGATCAGCGAGCCAGCCGAACAATAAACTGCCGAGACAGAAACAGAGTGCATAAACGGTTTGTTGCACGCTGTAGACATACGGTAACCGTTCGAGTGGTGTCGTCGTTTGCAACAACGTATTCAGCTCAATTGCCCGGACTTGACTCGCAAACCCTTGGAACAGACAAGCGATCACGGCAAGTGTGACGACTGGAGCGAAGGCAAACAAGAAGGTCGCCCCAATCGATAAACCGATACTGCGATAAAGCAACGAACGTGTTCTGCGTCGACGTAACATCATGTAACTGCCGGCAATCATGCTCAGCAGATAGAAGGCGTTCAAGATACCCCACCAGCGTTCCGATAGCTGGAAATGTGTATCGATGTAGACGAGGAACAGAGCAGAAATCCAAGCCGTACTGACGAACGCATCGATTCCGACGAGATACGTGTTGGCTTTCGCGAAAGGATGCGTTCGCGTGTAGCGAATACTCGACCGGAAGGAGACGTCTTCCTCTTCCATCGAAGGGTCGGGTAGAGAGCGGACGCTTCGATAGAACAGATAGCTGATGAGACTGGCACCTAAAAACAGACCAGCCGAGACGGACAAGACGGAAAGAGGGGATAACAAGCTGACCAGGATGGCGCCGAGCGGCCACATGATGAGCTGAATCACTTGATTCGAACCTTGTACGAGACTGTTAGCTTTTTGGACATCCTGACACAGTCGAGGGATGAAGGCACTTTCGATCGGACGAGCAAATCCGTCGAAGAAAGCGATACACCCAACGAGTGCGAGGACGAGAGGCAGTGGTAGATCAAATCCCCAGATGACGCCTAAGAGGATCGTCTTGAGGAGTTGACTGCCGAACAACAAGGAGGCATGAGGAACACGTTGAGCGACTTGGGCGAATAAGAAGCCGCTTCCTGTCATGCCTGCTGTGACGAGAACGGGAAACAGGGCAGCGAGACTCGCTTGCCCTGTCGTTTGATAGATCATGGCGATCAGGGAGACGATATAGAGCGCATCTCCCGCATTCGCAATCCATTGACTGACCAATAAAAGCGTAAACCGGTTCATTCTGAATGACCTCCATATCGTACGTATTTAGTTAGGAGTGAGAATTCAGAATGACTTACATCGGACGCCCTCATTTCATGTTTTTTTCTAGTGTAAGAGGAAAAAAATGGATTGTCAATCAGAATCGTGACGGGAGTTCCGGGCAACGAGTGTAAAGGGATCGACCATCGATGTCGCGGCGGCTTCGTCTTGAGCACGAGATACCGATAGCTTGATTGGTTTTAGTTGCTGGCGGAAGCGGAAAGCCCGTTCGAGTCGACTCATGAATAGATTGCTGAAAAAGACAACCAGTGCTAGTCCAATCAATGGAACGAGGAACATATGATTGAGCCACGACGTCGCTGAAAACTGGTTGAAGTAATAACCGAACATCGAGGACCACTCAAAAATCGTTGGGGCAGTTCCGACATGTAAATTAACCGTTCCAGCGAAGAAAATTTTGAAAAGTGATAAGTGAACGAGTAACATCAACGTTTGAATGAACTGTTGCATAAAGACGATTGTCAACGTCGGAATAAGGTGTGGCCAAATATGGCGTCTGAAACGATGCCATGGACTGCCACCGAGCGTCTGAGCGACAATCATGAATTCTTGACTAAGCAACTGACGGGTCTCAGCAATCAGATAAAGCGATAAAGAGGGGAGACCAAGCAAAATCAAGACGATTAATTCGAACGATACACGGTCGAACAACGGTGGGATAGCAGTCGAATCAAAGAACGTAAGTGATGGAAGCAAAATGAGTAACGCGACAAGAGAGAGCGGTAAAACTAAAAATCCATCAAGAATAAGTTTTAAGTATCGATTGACGCGAGCACTTCTAAAAGCTAGCGGAATCGCAATCACTAGCGAAAGAAACATTCGACCGAGCGCAACAATCATACAAATACCGGCTGTCCATTTAAATCCTTCAATCATCAATTGAAAGAGGTCATTGCCAGAGCGGTCTGTACCGAGCCATTGATCACTTGACGGTTTTAGTGGTGACGTCGCAAGGAACGTGCCGTCTTCAGCATACCAGTTCGAAATTTGATCGACTTGACCATCACGGAAGATTGTATTTCCAAAACTAAGCAGCAGTAAACCAGCGAGTAAAACTAAACATAGCCAGAAGATAGGATCTCGCATCAAAGTACGACGCATCAAATGCCCCCTTTCCAGGCGTTCGGAATTAGCCATTCTGCCAGTAAATCAATGATAAAGATCGGCAGATAGATTAAGAACAAGATGACCATCAAAATCGGCATTTGTCCATTATAAAAGACGAACCGGAACATACCTTGGACTTCGAATGTGTATTCAATGATTACGAGACTCGATAAGACCGTAATGATATTCGCTCGGAAAAACAGATAAAACCGATAGATCATTGTCGGAATCAAGTGTTTCCAGAAAAGAGCGGCAGGACGAATCCCTTTAGCCCGTGCAAGTTCAAGGAAAGGAGCAGCTTCCTGTTCGAGTACTTGCGTCGTCAACCATTTGATGAAGAAGAATAGTGTTGTCAACGTTAGGGTAAGAATCGGTAAAAAACGAATGTACTCAGCATAGGATCCCGCAATTTCGATTTTGTCATACCCGGTCGTTTTAAACAGATAAAGGACAAGGAATTGTGAAAGAATGATCCAGAACAGATCCGGAACCATCTCAAGCGTCCGTGTCGTCTGTTTCAGCATCATGCGTGTTTTGCGGCCACTCCGATAAAACAAATAAGCATAAAAAATCGCACACACAGCGGAGACCAGCATAGCTGTCGTAAAGATGATTAACGTCTCTTTAATAAAGGGACTGATGGTAGGAAGCAATAAGAACTCCTTTTGAGCGGTTACGTTAAAATAGGTAATCTCATCAAGTTTCGTTAATTGAGCAAATTGTTGCTTCAGACCTTCCCAGTAGCTTGCTGGGTTGAATTTCATTTGCGCAACGAGCGCCGGAAGGGCGCTGATCGCAATCAAGACAAAAAAAGCCACGATGAGCTGAATTGATTTTCGGGCGATAAAAAACATGAAGGGAAAAACTCCTTTCTTTGGATCCTCAACCGATAGCGAGGATCCGGTCATTGCCAATTTGGATCAACTGACTGTTCATATGTTTCCGGCGCAGTACGTAGCGTTCGAACTGTTGCGTTGCGATGAACGAATCACGCGTCGAGACCGTCGAGAGCGTCATCAGGACATGTTTTAATTGTGGTTGTCCTTCTTGTAATGAGAGATGCGTCATTCGGTTCGCTCCGTCGAGTCGATTGAGGAATAGTTCGATCTTACAGCCTTCTTTGATTAATTCACTGATCAGGAATGCGGCTTGTTCAATGAACGTCTCAAATTGTTGATGGAGACCGTAACCGCTCGGGGCTGATAAATTCAAGGCAATCGTAAACGTATCCTGATTGCTCGTTTCGAACACTTTCGCCTGCAGGCGACCGGTCTTCGCCGTCGCATACCAATCGATTTCTTTTGACGGTTCCGCCGTATAGGGTTTTGCACCAAGTTGAACGAGTTTGTTCTTGAGCGGTGAGTAGCGGTCTGGTCGATCACCGATCCGTAAACGTTGTAAAAGAAGCGGTGTCGCTTGCGCTGTCAAGGACGGTAAAACCGTAAATGAAGGATACGTATCGAACGTAAAGAGATAGACGCCCATCTTCCAAGGCAAGCGAATCGTCAAGATGATCTCATCGAACTCGGCCGGTCCACGGCGAACCGTCTGAATCGGAATCGTCACCGCGTCTTCAGAGTCAATCACTGCATGAAATGTTGCCGGGTGTAGTGGGTCCATCTCCGGGAAGATGACTCCGCCATCTGTGTGCAAACGAAGTGTCGCTTCGAGCCCAAGCTGATTCAAGGCTTCGACGCCGAAGACTTGTAAGTGGAGCGACGTCTGTTCTTGATTGAACATCAGGGATTCATAATGTTTCCATTCGATTGCGACGTCCCGTTGGAGCTGCTTTTCTGTTCGCCCGACGACGAAATGAATCGTCGCCAAAGCTGCGAACAGGAAACCGAGGACGGAAAGACGCGGAATGAAGAGGAAGATGAACGTCATCGTGACGTACAGTGGAAAAAGTCGGCGTTCAAGCCAAAACGGGACGGAATGTTCAATCTGCATGATTCGTCACCCCATCTCGACCGGAACCGGCACGTCGCCCAGAATATGCGTCAAGACAGCCGCTTTCGTCGTCTTGATTCCACCTTCAAGTGTCAGTGTCAGGCGGTGGGACAGGACATGTTTTGCAAGATATTTGATATCTTCCGGGATGATGAAGTCGCGTTGATTCAAGAACGCGTAGCTTTGCGAGGCGCGAAGCAACGCAATCGCTCCACGCGGACTGACGCCGACTTCAATGAGTTCATGGTTTCGTGTCGCTTGGACGATATGGAGCAAGTAATCGAGCACGTCTTGCGATGCATGGACGCGGCGTGCCTCTTCCTGCCAGGAAATCAAGTCACCGCCTGACGCGATGCCGACAGCTGACCGACGGACGTTCGTCAGAATCTCAGACAATAACCGGCGTTCGTTCTCAAAATCCGGATAACCGACTTCGATTGCGACCATGAATCGGTCGAGTTGGGCGTCCGGTAGTGGGAACGTTCCTGCCGATTCAATCGGGTTTTGTGTCGCAATGACGAAGAATGGGGCCGGCATCTGATAGGTCGTTCCACCGATCGAGACCTGACGTTCTTCCATCGCTTCGAGCAGTGCCGATTGTGTCCGCGGAACAGCGCGGTTGATCTCATCAATCAAGACGACGTTCGCGAATAATGGACCGCGTTTATTCTCGAACTCCTGCGTCTTTAAGTTGAAGAAGTCTGAACCGATGACGTCTGACGGGAGAAGGTCCGCCGTGAACTGGATCCGCGAGAAGGCACTCTCAAAGCTCTGAGCGAGTGCCTTGGCAAGCATCGTTTTCCCTGTTCCCGGTACATCTTCAAGGAGGATGTGTCCTTCAGCGATGAGTGCCGTCAGACAGAGATCGATGACGTCCGGTTTACCGAGATAGATCGAATTGAGTTGGTCTTTTAATTGTTGTAGTTTCATAGGAAATCCCTCCAAGGTTAAATGGTTGAGTAGCGTGCTAATTGTTGTTCAAAGCGCAGAATCTCATCGTCCGTGACGATCGTTTCTGACACGTCACCGTAGCGGATATCCCGATATAACTGAAAGTCGACAGGGGCCTCAATCCGACGTAACCAGTCTTCAAGCGTCTCGTTCGGACGACGTTGCTGACTGCGTGGTAAGTGTTGCTCAAAGCGGATGACGAGATTACGGACACGTGAAGATGAATATGATGCATACAGATAAGGCGATTTTCTTAAAGAAGCAGGACGAAAGATCGATTGAGCTAGTGGAACGTCATCGGTCAACTCTCCTTTAGGACTGCTCCGTTTTTTCACGCGACGCGATTGAACGAGTTTCCAGACCATGAAACTAAACAAGCTGATTAAAATGACATATTGTAGATAAGAAAGAGGGGAGTCAGAGGCATCCGCTTTAAGGGATTTCCAAAGCTCCTTTGGACCAGGTATTCGTGCGATTGGACTAAATGGCATCTTGTCTCTTGTTTTAACATGAGAGTGACCAGGATCAGTTTTACGATCAATGTCTCCATCTACGTATCGCCAGTCTGATGGATTTTTAACAGGACCCGGCATGATGTAATGCGTATAGACGTATGTTGTGACGGTTTGAAACAAGAACAGACCAATCAAAATGACACCAAGCGACATGATGAAGCGTTGCCGTAACACAAGCGATTCTCCTTCCTGTATTTAAGGAAAAAATATCCATATGTACTTAGGAAGATTTTAGCATACACGCTTAACAAATAAAAACAATTTTCTGAAAATAAAGACGATGTGAGACGATTCATTTTCAAGTGGTGAGGGTATGATGGAATCAGTGGTTCTTGAAAGAGAAAGGGTGTTTTGTATGAAATTGATTATTTTTGGAGCGACGGGTCAAACGGGGCAAGAACTGGTCAAGCAAGCGATCGATCACGGGCATGAGGTCACAGCGTTCGTCCGTAGTCCGGAAAAACTGACACTACATGATGAACGGTTACATGTCGTTAAAGGCGACGTGCTCGATCAAGAAGCGGTGACGGCTGCTGTTGCCGGACAAGAGGCTGTCCTGACGGCTCTTGGCACAGAGAGTCTTGCATACAGTGGCTTTTTAGAACGGAGTCTCGTCCGGATCGTGACAGCGATGAAAAAACAGGGGGTAGACCGGATCGGTTATGTTGCGTCTGCCGGTGTTGATGATGAATTACCGGGTGTACAAGGGATGCTCGCTCAGCGGATTCTGAAAAATCCACTAAAGGATCACCGTCAAGCGATCGCGCTTTTGCAACAAGCGGATTTGAACTACACGGTAGCCCGACCACTCCGTTTACTGAACGGTCCGTTAACGGGACTCTATCGTCAAGCAGATACAGGTGTACCGGAAGACGCAAAACAGATCAATCGCGCAGATGTGGCGCATTTTCTCTTACAGGCAATCGAGACAGAGGATCATATTAAATCGAGTGTCGGTTTAGCAGAATGAAGAAAAAAGGATTCTCCCATATATGGAAGAGTCCTTTTTGATTGCTTATTGTTGACGATAGACGGAGACCGAACCACCGTTAACGAAGAATTGACCGTAGCCATCTTGGTTGATCGTAACCGACTTCGTGTTGTTACCGGTGATGTCTGTCCAAACTTCTCCTTTGTTCTGAAGACCGACGTACATCCACTTGCTACCGCCAGGACCATCTGAAAGGATTGTCGCAAGACCGGATTTCGCTCGGTCTGAGACGCCTTCACGTGTCCAACCGATGATATCTTGGTTATCGAGGTAATCATTTTGTTTACCGAACGCGAAGTCCTTCCGTGCTTTGAGTAACGGATCAATCTTCGAAGCGAGTGCTGGAATTTCGCGATTCGACGTGCCCTTTGTACCATAGTAGTCACCATAAAAGACCGACGGATAACCTTGTTCACGTGTCAGGATCATCGCGTAAGCAAGAGGTTTGAACCATGACTGAACCGTTGATTCAAGCGATTGTCCAGGTTGCGAATCATGGTTCTCAACGAGTGTGACGGCCTGGACTGGATTACTCTTAACGAGAGTACCGTCAAAGATCGTCCGCATGTCGTAATACCCGCCGCCTTTACTTGCCTGTTCGAACTTATAATGAAGCGGTGCATCAAAGACGGATTGTTGATAATTCGTTCGGCTTAAGTAGTTTTGCAACGTGCCGAGATCGTTCTGCCAATACTCTGCGACTGTGAACAATGGTTTACCCGTCGTCTGACGAACGTTTGCGAGCCAGTCCGCTAAGTAACCGTGTTTGATATGCTTGACGGCATCGAGACGGAACCCATCAAGACCAAGTTCGTTGACGTACCATTTTCCCCAGTTCTTCATTTCTTGCTGGACTTCTGGATGATCGAAGTCGAGATCCGCATACATCAAGTAATCATAGTTGCCATTTTCAGTTGAGACATCCGTATCCCACGCTTTACCGGTACCGCGGAACTTGTAGATGGCGCTTTTTGAACGCGATTGATCCCAGTCCGTGCCGTCGAAATGGTACCATTTCCATTTGAAGTTTGAGTATAGGTTATTTCGTGCTGCAAAATTGAATCCCGTCCATGCCTGGATTTGATAATCGCCCGAGATTTCTTGATTACGGTTACCCGGATTGATTTCGACTGCCGTGACGGCTTCCGTGAAATCGGCGCCACCTTTATGATTCATGACGACATCGCCATAGACATCGATTCCAGCGGTATGCAATTGTCCGATTGCCGTTTTTAATTGCGCCTTTGTGCCGTATTTCGTACGGACCGTTCCTTTTTGGTTGAACTCACCTAAATCGTACAAATCGTAGGCACCGTACCCGACATCATTTTGCGAGGTACCTTTGTAAGCAGGGGGAATCCAGACCGATGTGATCCCGAGCTGATCGAGCTTTGTTGCGTCACTCCCGAGACGGTTCCAGTGGTTACCGTCATTTGGCACATACCATTCGAAATACTGCATCATCGTTCCGTTGTCTGCCGTTGCGCCGACTGCAATCGGTTGCGCAAGTGGCGCTAAAAAAGCAGCAGATGCGACGGTTGCTAAAATCCATCTTTTTTGTTTCACGTAAAGACCTCCTCATGATTTGTGAAAGCGCTTGCATTATTTATTATAGGGAAGCTTTAGACAGGAGGAATATCGTCCCGGATTCTTATTTGTAAGTCTCTTTTGTTCGTGACTTTTGACCCTAGAATATTTCTTCTGAAGAACTATTTTGATGGGATTGACGTCATGAATGAAAAAAATCAGGACCATCTAACCGTTGCCTTTCAATGAATATTCTGAACGACGACTCATCTTCAAAAAAGCAGGTCTATCGTCCATCTTCCACCAGGAATGGATTCGGTGTGAAAATGAGCGTGTAACATCCGCTTTCATACATACTATTTAAGGGGGAACACACATGAACTGGAAGTCAAAGGTCACAGGTGCGCTTGCTGCAACACTTGCGCTCGGGTCAATCGTCTTTACACCGGTCACAGCAAAAACAGTTGATCCAAAACAAGTTTCAGCTGGTCCGCAGATGGTTACGTCACAATCGACGATCGATGCGTACTATTTACCAGCAGCGGGGAAGACAGGGGCAGCGTTGAAGGCATCGCTGCACGATATCATCGACAACCATACACAAGTGTCATACGACACGGTATGGACAGCACTGAAAGAAACGGATCAAGATCCAAACAATGCGAATAACGTCATCGAGTTATACACGGGGAAATCGATTTCAAAGAGCAGTAACGGTGGGAATGTCGGTCAGTGGAATCGTGAACATGTCTGGGCCAAGTCACACGGTGACTTTGGTACGACGAACGGTCCTGGAACAGACTTGCATCACTTGCGTCCGGAAGATGTCGTCGTCAACAGCGCACGTGGGAATCTAGATTTCGATAATGGCGGTACGAAGTACAGTGGATGTGATTGCTACCGCGATAGCGATTCGTGGGAACCACCAAACCGTGTCAAAGGTGATATCGCGCGGATGATCTTCTACATGGCGGTTCGTTATGAAGGTGGCGGAGAAATCGATCTCGAAGCCTCAGAAAACGTCAATAATGGTTCGAACCCGTTACACGGCAAATTGTCGACGCTGAAAGCATGGAATAAGCTTGACCCAGTCGATAGCTTCGAGAAACGTCGCAACGATGTCATCTTCGAGAAGTGGCAAAAAAACCGGAATCCGTTCATCGATCATCCGGAATACGTAACATCAATTTGGGGAAATTGATGACGAGTCAATCAATAGGAAAATGCGATGTTCTCAAGAGAAGAGAAGATCGCATTTTTTATGCTGTGAAGCACCACGGTCTTGAAACTTTTTGAAGAATCATGCGTAGTGCTTACCGTAAGCCATTTTTTAGTAGAAAGGTCGTACGGTATGATCAAACGCACGTTTAACAAACGAAACATCAAATGGATGGTTGGTGGGGGGCTCGTCGCTTGTGTCGCCTTCTGGTACAGTGTCGGTATTTTCGTCAATAAAGGGGAGCGACCACTCGCTGATGGGACGTCACCGTATGTCATTGTCCTCGGTGCGGGTGTCAAAGGAGAAAAACCTTCGCAAATCCTACATAATCGGATTCAGGCAGCTGCTGCATATGGGAAACAACATTCAGAAGTCCGCTTCATCTTAAGTGGTGGACAAGGTCAGGATGAAGATATTTCAGAAGCAGAAGCGATGCGACGCGGAATGATGGCGTCCGGGATTGCTGAAGAGCGATTGATCCTTGAAGCCGACTCGACATCAACGACAGAAAATCTAAAGTTTTCAAAAGCGTTGTTGCCAAAGGACGTCCGACGCGTCTCAATCGTCACGTCGGATTTCCACTTATACCGTGCTCGTAAAGAAGCACAGCAACTCGGTTTACGGACGGATGCGATTCCGGCTGAAACGCCACTTTCAGGAGTTCTTCGATTCGGGATGCGCGAACGCGTTGCGATCGTTGTTCAATTTCTACGCTAAAATCCCCGACACGCTAAACATGTCGGGGAGAAAGAAGAAGTGCATTGAATGATTAGATGCCTTCACCTTTATGTTTTTCCTCAGAAGATTGAGAGTCATTTGCTTGTTTGTCGGAAGCATCATGCTCTGCTGGTGGTTCTTCTTTGCCGAGTGCGACATCCTTCGCTTCGACGACTTTATTGCTGATAGCATTTAAGTCACCTTTCGTCTCATTTACTGTCTCTTTCACCGTAGAGGCATCTGACTTCACCGTTTCAAGTTCTGTGTTCACTTTATCATAGACATTCTGAACATCAGACGCGACTTCTTGTATGATGCTTGAAGCACTCTTCACTTGAGTGATGACTTGTGATGCTTTACCTGAAGGATCTTCCTTGATGGAAGAGGCGAGGGTCGAGACGGAATCTTTCGCACCACGTAAACTCTGTTTCGTATTTTGGCGGGACGAAGAACTAAGTAGCGTCAATAGACCGCCAACAAGGGCACCGAGCAACATCCCTGTGACGAGGTTGATTTGACGACCTGATGATTCTTCCTGATCGAACTGGCGATTCGGTTGTTCTGCGTGTACTGCGTGTGGATCATGTTGAAGCTTCGGTTCCATGATGAACACTCCCTTGAGATAATATTTGACCATGATATGGATATACCCTTGTGACTGAATCAAAAACATCTAAAAAAAACATGTATTTGAAATGAAACAAAAAAGACCACCGTGATATGATGGTCTAAGAGGTTCATTTGTTGAATGAATCATCATCTTTTTCGTGACGAAGTTTTCGGTTGATTTCATCATAATCGATTTCGATATCATCTTTGTTCCCCTTGTAGCCATATCCTTTGGAAATGACGATAATCGAGGCGACCAAGACGAATACGATGATGAGAATGGAGACGACATATAACCACATAGTCCACTCCTCCTTTCGTTCACTTTCTAGTATGACGGAAAACGCAGCTTCCGTCTAAACGAAATTGTAGGTTGTGTGCTAAACTAATTTCAGATAAACATGTTAAACGGAACGAGGTGACGGCGGATGAGTATTTTGGTCGTAGATGATGAGTTAACCAATTTAATGCTCTTAGAGCGCTTGTTAGAAAATGAAGGCTATGACGTCGTCAAAGCAATGAGTGGGGAAGAAGCAATCGAATTAATGGACGATCCGTTATTCATCGAACAGTTGGACGTCGTTCTCCTCGACGTCGAAATGCCAGGGATCAGCGGAATCGAAGCGACACGTTTGATTCGAAAACGGTTTGGTCTCGATGAATTGCCAATTCTGATTGTTTCCGGGCGATCAAACGAAGAAGATATCGTTGATGGACTGAATGCAGGGGCATCCGATTATACAACGAAACCAATCCGTAAAACGGAATTGCTCGCGCGAGTTCGTAACGCGATCGGTCTGAAGCAAGCAATCGATGCGCGAAAACGATATGAAAAAGTATTACAGGAAGACTTTGATTTGGCGCAAAAACTGCAACAGAGTGTGCTCAGTGCGAATATTGAAGACGATGAGATCCGCATCATGGCGACGTATATCCCGTCTAAGAAACTAGCGGGAGATATGTACGCCTGGTACCGCATCTCTCAGAATAAATACGGCATCATCTTGTTTGACGTCATGGGACACGGTGTCTCTTCTGCGCTGATCACGATGGGAATGAGCTCGATTTTATTCGAACTCGTGCACCGGATTGGTGATCCAGCACAAGTACTCGAAGAATTGAATCAGCAGATGAGTCGATTGTTCCCAGGAGACGAGACAGAAATCTATTTCACTGCCGTTTACCTCTACATCGACCTAGATGAGATGAAGCTCAGCTATGCGAACGCAGGGCACCCGCCTGGTTTGTTGCGCATGAATGATCAAATCATTCCGCTTGAGAATACGGGACTTCCTGTCGGTATGTTTGAAGACTCGACATATTCGAGCAAGACGATCGACATCGTCTCACCAGGATGTGTCTACCTGTACACGGATGGTTTCATGGAATTGTACAGTAAAGGTATCGATGAGGGAATCCACGCTATCCAGAACCTGATCGAACAACAAGGACCGAACATCCATCAGTTGATTCAACCGGATCAGAGCGATGAAGCGGATGACCTGTGTCTCGTGACGGTCGAAATCAATTAACCTGTAAGTGAAAAGACTCAGCGACGGCAACACCGTCACTGAGTCTTTTTTGAGTCTTACAAGCTCTGAATCTACTTGAACTAAAAGAACC
Organism: Exiguobacterium sp. U13-1; assembly: GCF_001750115.1. Classification (NCBI taxonomy): domain Bacteria; kingdom Bacillati; phylum Bacillota; class Bacilli; order Caryophanales; genus Exiguobacterium; species Exiguobacterium sp. U13-1. The sequence goes on from NZ_CP015731.1 coordinate 1,486,512, forward strand.
TTCTCCGCCATAGGATAAAAGCTGCTAGACCGGAGAAGAAAATCATCATTCCGAAGACGATCCAGAATCCGATGACTTCTCCTTCCCATGGAACATGAACGTTCATCCCGAACATCCCGGAAATCATCGTCGGAATCGAGATGACGATCGTAATCGAAGCAAGAAACTTCATGACGAAGTTGACATTGTTCGAGATGACGGAACCGAATGTATCCATTGTCGAACTGATGATATCTTTATAGATTTGTGCCATTTCCATTGCTTGACGGTGTTCGACGAAGACGTCTTCGAGTAAGTCCTCATCGTCTTCGTGTTTCTCAAGACTTGGTGTCTTGATAATCCGGTCGAGGACACCGTCGTTCGATTTCAAGGACGTCATGAAATAAACTAATGACTTCTGAAGGTTCATTAATTGAAAGATTTCTTGATTTCGCATCGAACGTTGTAGTTCTTCCTCAAGTTCGTCCATGCGACGATCGATTTGACGCAAGAAACGTAAATACGAAGAACTGACTTTGTAGAGAATCTGGAATACGAAACGCGATCGATAATTCGTTCGGAATCCACGTAACTTACCACTCGAGAACAACGTCAACACGTCGAGCTGTTGCGAACAAACGGTGATAAAATGACGGGATGTCACGATGATACCGAGCGGGATCGTATTATAACGGCGTCCTGATGATTCTTCTTCGATGTAGGGAACGTCGACGATCATCAGAAGACCTTCTTCATCTTTTTCAAAACGTGGTTTTTCTTCCACGTCCAAAGGGTCATAAATGAAATCCTCTGGAATTTTCGTAGCAGCGATGACTTGGTCGGCTTCGTCCTTTGTCGGATTGACAAGATGGATCCAGGAACCTTTCGTGAACTCCTGTATCTCGTTGACTGCCCCGGTGACATCGCTTCGATAAATCGTCAACATATTGTCTATCCCTCCTGCTCTTCACTGTCTCATTATAGAAATAGATACGACGGCGTGTAAATGATTCTCCGATTTTTTTTTATGAAGATTAGTGATAAGATGAAAACAGAGGAGGGGAAGACATGCCTTTTTTTAATGCTAAGAAGCTCGAAGAACTTCAATCGATCGCAGGTGGAGACCACGTGTTCCTTCAAAAAATCGGAGAGACGTATATCGCACAGTTCGATCGGAAATTTCCTGAACTAAAAGATGCCGTCGCCAAACAAGATGCTGAGCAAACTGAAAAGCTGGCTCACTTGTTAAAAGGTGCTTCCTATTCCGTTGCTGCTGATGATTTAGCGGATGATTTCGAACTGCTTGAAAAAGAAGCAGAATCTGGTTCGATGACCGGAACACAAGAAATCGTCGATCGGATTGAGCAATGCATGGTGGAATTCCGTGTCGTCTGGCTCGATGTCTTTACTGGGAAAAACATTGACGCTTTACGTTAAGGATGAAATAAATAGTAAAAGCCGACTTCATGTCGGCTTTTTTTGATTTACAAGACGTAAGAATCCACTGTCTCGATCAGACGACCGATTTCCGGTTTCGTGATTTGTGCATTGACACCAACGGACTCGCCTTTATGACGTAAATCGTCGGAAATCAACGACGAGAAGACGATGATTGGTAATTCACCATAGCGATCGTCCTCACGAAGACGTTTTGTCAAATGGAGTCCATCCATCTTCGGCATCTCGATATCCGTGATGAGGAGATCACAGTTACTTCCTTGTTCGAAAGCATCAAAGGCTTCTTTGCCGTTGATGAACCATTTCAGTCCGTGGTAACCGGCTTCCTCGAGTGTTTCGATGATCAATGTCCGGAGCATTTCCGAGTCTTCGGCAATCCAGATGACTTTGTCGGATCGGTCACGGGACTGCACGCGTCGTCCTTCTTCGCGGGCGAAGATATCCTTGCGTGAGAGCTCAAGTGCGATTTTTTCATAGTCGAGCAGGATAATCATCTTGTCGCCTGTTTTGACGACACCGTTCGTCAGTCCTTCGATGCCACGAGCGAGTTCGTTTGGTGTATCGATCTGCTCCCATGAGATACGACGGATTTCCGTCACGGAATCGACACGCAGGACGCTCTTTTCTCCATTAAATTCACAGATGATCAATCGATCCTCGGTTGCTTCGTCGTGGGGAACACCGATGACCGTCGGCAAATCGATGACTGTCATGACTTCGCCACGCAGTTCAATCAATCCTTTGACAGCGTCCGGTGTACCTGGGAGTGGTGTCATTGGGAGCGGAACGATGATTTCCCGGACCTTCATGACGTTGATTCCGAACGTATATGGACCGCAATGGAAGATGACGATCTCGAGTTCATTCGTACCGGCTTCTAATAAAATATCGTGCTGATTATACATATGGTTGTGCCCCTTTCCATTACCTTCACTTCACTTCTGACTAGTTATCGGCATGCTACGCTAAAAATTCTAGTTCTGAATTGACAAAAAAAGTGTTGTAATCGCTTTCATAATATGTTAAGCAAAAAGTTTGGCATTTGTCTGACCAATTGATTACAATAAGCTATGCAGCCACACACTGAAATGAGAGAGATAAAAATAAATGGAGGTAGAGTGGAATGACTACAGCAACAACCTACACATTTTTACTAGATGGGCAATGGCATGAAAGTGAATCAAAAGAGACGATTGAAATCTCTTCACCATATAAAGAGGATCTTGTCGGTCGTGTTCAAGCGATGACGAAACCAGAAGTCGATCGTGCCATCGCTTCAGCAAAAACGGCACAAGCAGAATGGGCAAAGCAACCGGCAAACAAACGGGCTGAATTGCTTCATGCGTGGGCAACGGAACTCGAGAAACGTGCCGACGAAATCGGTGAAGTCATCATGCGCGAAGTCGGTAAAGGACGTGCGGATGGCGTCAAAGAAGTCAAACGGACAGCTGAAATCATTCGCTACACAGCGGAAGAAGGTCTTCGTTTCGACGGTCAGATGATGCAAGGGGATTCGTTCCCTGGCGGTAGTGCGAAAAAAATCGCAGTCATCAAAAAAGCACCGCTCGGCGTCGTTCTTGCGATCTCACCATTCAACTACCCAGTCAACTTGGCAGCAGCAAAACTTGCACCTGCACTCATGACAGGGAACGCTGTTGTCTTCAAACCAGCAACACAAGGTTCGATCAGCGGTATCTTGATGGTCGAGGCACTCGTCGCAGCAGGTCTTCCAGCTGGACTCGTCAATATCGTCACAGGTCGTGGATCGGTCATCGGTGATTACTTGACAGCTCACCCAGGAATCAACATGATTACATTCACTGGTGGTACAGGAACAGGGCAACATTTGTCTCGTCAATCGGCAATGATTCCACTCGTCCTCGAACTTGGCGGAAAAGACCCAGCACTCGTCCTTGAAGATGCAAACCTGTCACTTGCGGCAGATCACATTATCAGTGGTGCGTTCTCTTACTCAGGTCAACGTTGTACAGCAATCAAACGCGTCTTCGTTCTTGATCACCAAGCGGATGCACTCATTGAAGAACTTAAAACGCGAATCGCGAAATTGACAGTCGGTTCTCCTGAACAAGACAGTGTCGTCGTACCACTCATCGATACGAAATCAGCGGATTTCGTCGAAGGATTGATCACGGATGCAACTGACAAAGGTGCAACGCTCGTCATTGGTGGTGGACGTACGGCAAACTTGATTGAACCAACGCTTCTTGACAATGTGACACGCGACATGCGCGTTGCTTGGGAAGAGCCGTTCGGACCAGTTCTCCCAATCATCCGTGTTAACTCGGTTGACGAGATGATCGCGTACTCGAACGAATCAGAGTATGGTCTTCAAGCAAGTGTCTTCACAGAGAACATCGATGCAGCGTTTGCGGTAGCAGATGCGCTTGAAACTGGTTCTGTTCAAATCAATGGCCGGACGGAACGTGGTCCTGACCACTTCCCATTCATCGGTGTGAAATCATCGGGACTCGGCGTACAAGGTGTCGGACGAAGCCTCGCTTCGATGACGCGTGATAAATTAACAGTTCTTAACTTAAAATAAGTTGTTAACCGACCTTTCAATCTGCGGAAAGGTCGGTTTTTTGTGCATCCGTTTTTGAAGCGCTAACGTATGCTAAACAACAAATGTCATCCGTTGACGCACAAAGTTTGGCGCTATAGCTTCATTCTCTCTATAATGAAAGAAAATGGACGAGAGAAAAGAGGCGTGTAGGCATGACTGTATCAGACGAAATCATTTCGATTCCGATTCCGACACCATTTCCGGTAGGAGACGTGAACTGCTACGTATTACGAACAGAAGGGGAGAACATCCTCATTGATTGTGGCCCCGATACACTTGAAGCGTGGCAAGCGATGCAACAAATCTTGGCACGACATGATCTTCAAGTCGAGGATCTCGATCGTGTCATCGTGACACATCACCATGCGGATCACGCTGGGATGGCGCATCGCTTTTCAGAAAAAGGGATTCCGGTTTACGGACATGCGCGGTTACGCCCGTACTTGGAGCAAGATGAGACGTTCTTGAACAATGGAGATGCGTTCTTGCAGCGATTGGCGACATCGTTTGGTGTTCCGTCAGCCATTCAAGAAATGTTACCAAGCTATCAATCTGCCTTAAAATGGCTTGGGAAAGGTCAGCTCGATTTCACATTACAAGAAGGTGACGCCATCACACCGTCTGGGCGATACCGTGTCATCGAACTACCAGGACATGCGAGTGACCAAATCGGAATTCTAAGTGATGATGGTGTGTTGTTCGCAGCCGATCATTTGCTCGACCGGGTCGAGCCGAACCCGTTGCTTGAACAACTGCAACCAGGAGATGATGCGCTCGTCAAACGACCTGTCCTTGCGTACCTCGACTCCTTAGAAAAACTACAAGGTGAACACATTCGAATTGCGTATACCGGACACGGTGCCCCGATTCGGGATGTCGCGTCACTCGTCGAAGAACGGTTGATGCAACGCAAGGCGCGCGGCGATCAACTACTCAAGTATTTTTCTGGAGAGCACACGTTATTCGAATTAGCACAAGTGACGTATGGTAACCGATTAAAAAAATCATTCCCACTCGTCATGAGTGAAATGAAGGCACGCCTTGATACGCTCGTCGCACGTGGTGCGATTACGGTTGAGAAACGATCAGGTATCCTCTACTATTCGAAAATGGAGGAAGTTTAATGCAACTCATGAACCGGACAATCGTCATCACAGGAGCTTCGAGTGGTCTTGGGGAAGCGCTAGCCCGTACTTTACACAAAGAAGGTGCGAACTTGATTTTAGTCGCACGACGCGAGGAGCGATTACAAGTATTAGCATCTGAACTTCAAGCGCACTACTTTGTCTATGATTTAGAAGAAGCGCCGGAAGCACTGGCGCAGATGTTGGCTGATCGTTATGGATACATTGATGTGTTGGTTAACAACGCAGGTTTCGGGGAATTCAGCTTCCTAGACGACACCTCGATTGAAACGATCGAGTCGATGCACCGAATCAATGTCTTAAGTCCCGTTCGCTTAACGAAAGCATGTCTGCCATTACTCAAAAAAGGTGGCATGATCGTCAATGTTGCAAGTCAGGCGGGCAAGTTGCCGACACCGAAGTCAACGATCTACTGCATGACGAAAGCGGCAATGTTACAGTTTTCGAATGCATTGCGTCTGGAATTACGTCCAAAAGGTATCCATGTCATGACGGTTAATCCCGGACCAATCGCGACGGAATTTTTCGTAAGAGCGGACATTAGCCGAAAGTATGAAAAAAACGTCGCTTCGATCGTCTTATCAAAAGAACAACTTGCACAGACCGTCGTTCGGGCGATGCGGCGCCGCAAGCGAGAAGTCAATGCACCATGGTGGATGGAGCTTTCGGCAAAAGGATACGGCGTTATGCCGCAGCTGATTGAGTGGTTAGGAAAATCAGGTTTCGACAAAAAGTGATGACGGAGGAGAACAACGAATGAAAACAAAAGTAATCAGCTTTCTTGCCTTAAGTACCCTGCTTGCAGGATGTGGGACACCGGATGCAACACCGGAACCGAAAAATGTCTTAGAGACTTCATATCAGACGATTGAAAAAGAAGCGGAAAAATCAACGGTTCGGATGTACATGTGGGGCGGCGATGACGGCATCAATGCCTACATCGATGAGTACGTAGCACCGCGTCTGAAGAAGGAACACAACATCACCTTAGAACGGGTTCCAATCGAGACGGCGGATATCATTCAAAAACTGCGTGCTGAGAAGCAGGCAGGTAAGGAAAAAGGTGTCATCGATGTCGTCTGGATCAATGGCGATAATTTTTTAAATGCTAAAAAAGATGATTTACTGTATGGCGAAATCACGAAAGTCCTCCCGAACATGAAGTATGTCGATGCTGCCGCGCAAAGTTCAGATAGCGGCACAAAAACAGAAGGTTTGGAAGCCGCGTGGGGGAAAGTCCAATACACGTTGCACTATGACGCAGCCGATGTGAAGTCGCCACCGACCGACTTGAAAGCGTTGAAGTCTTGGGTCAAGGAGAATCCAGGGCGCTTCACTTATCCGGAAGTGACGGACTTTACGGGGAATGCCTTCGTCCGCCATGTCATGTATGGTGTCGAATCGAATGAAACGTTAAAGGATCCAAAAGCAGATTTTAAGAAGACATGGGCTTACTTGAACGAAATCAAGCCATATCTTTGGAAAAAAGGGAAGACGTATCCAAAAACGCTTGCGCAACTTGATCAGTTATACGCAAAAGGAGACGTCGACTTTACGATGGGCTTCAACGAACGACGGGCAGAACAAGAAGTGAAGTCAGGTACGTTCCCGAAACAAACACGTCCAATCGTCTTGAAGGAGGGCTCAATCGCGTCGACACATTTCCTTTCTGTACCGTTTAATGCACCGAACCCGAAAGGTGCACTCGTTGCGATCAACACCTTGTTGTCACCAGAGGCGCAGTTGAAAAAATATGATGCAACTTACTGGGGAGACGGTTCAAGTCTTGATTTATCGACACTTGATACGGCAGAACAAAAACAGTTCGCTGATGTACCGGCTGCACCGTCAACACCGAAACCGAGTGTCTTTGAAGGAAAGGTCCGGACGGAACTCGACCCGTCCATCTTTGAGATGATCCGTAAGGAATGGCCGTCTCGTGTGGCGCGGTAACGCATATCCCGCCGCCATCTTGATGGCAGGCATGGTCTTATATGGGTTATGGGTAAGTGTCTCGATGACTTCACCTGCTGATTACCGCGAGCTACTGACGGATGATGTCTTTTTAGAAAGTCTAGCCGTCAGTAGTTACGTGGCGATTGTCAGTACGGTGCTCGCGCTGATCATTGGTGTAGTGCTCGCTCGGCTCTTGAGCAGAACACGACTAGCCGCGTTACTTGCGATTCCGTTATTCATTCCTCATCTAGGAGCGGCGTATCTCGCCATCCTCTATCTCAGTGATGTGCCTGTCATTGGACCGCACGAAGGGAATTATTTTAGTGTCATCCTGACGTATCTATATAAAGAAATTCCGTTCGTCTTTTTTTATCTCTTACCGGTGGTCCGGCGTCTTGATCCACGTTATCAAGAGCTCGGTACGATGCTCGGTTTGTCACCGGTGCGCCGTTTTTGGCATGCGCGAGGTGTATTTTTACTTGTACCGATGCTAGAAGCAGCTTTTATTTTACTTGCCTTCATCCTGTTCGCATATGAAATCCCTGCATTACTTGGTGTGACCTATCCGAAATTACTCGGAGTCTATGCGTTCGATTTATATACACAAGGCGATTTATCAGAGCAACCACTCGCTTTTGTGATGAGTGTCGTTTTGACGGGAGGACTTTTCTTCCTCTTGTTGCTCATGACTGGTTTGACACGCCCACTGGCAGCGAAGATTAGTAGGGGGCGGAGCGAATGAAAAAAATTAGTACTACTGTATTCGTCGTGCTCCTGTTCATCGTCCCCTTGATCGGATTGATTCCGGGGAAGTGGAACTGGAATCCGCGTCTTGAAGCGACGCTTGGTACGACGGTCGCGATGATCTGTGCCGTCGTGTTGTTGAATCATCTCTTCGGATACATGGCAGGAAAAGCGATTGCCTTTCAAGCGGGGAAACGTGTTCGTATAGCGGAGTTCTTGATCAGTTTACCGTTGTTTGTTCCTGTCTTGTTGCTGTCCTTTGGTCTTTATTTGACATGGATTCGTCTTGGTCTAGCAGATCGGTTTTTCGGTGTCCTGCTCGTGTTACTTCTGCCGACCTTGCCATATACAGTTCGCTTGTACACGAACGGATTTCAGGCGCTCGGGGAACGGATGCTCGAACAGATGGTTTTGATCGAGGGGAATCGATTCAAACGTTGGTTCTATTTGACGGGTCCTATGCTTCGATCGACGCTACAATCCGTGACGTTGCTCGTCACGGTGATCACGATCAGTCAGTATGCACTGGTGGCGTTAATCGGTGGTGGGATCGTCCGCATGATCGCACTGGAGGTGTTCCCGGCGTATTCCGGTAATTCTCAAGGGGCGGCGCGTCTCGCGACACTGTGGTTGATCGGGTTGCCCGTTCTCTTTTATGCGTTGCAAGCCGTTATTTTTTCTAGTTGGATACGAATCGTACGGAGGCGTTTAAATGGAAGTCACGATACAACAAGTCAATAAACGATTTGGAACGAAGCGTGTATTATCTGATATCGATTTAAAGATCGCGTCTGGACAATGTGTGGCATTAGTTGGACCGAGCGGTAGTGGGAAGACGACGCTACTCCGGCTGATTGCGGGTCTTGAACGTGTGACGAGTGGAGTGATTCAATTCGGGGATCGAGATGTCACTGTTCTTTCGCCGAATCAACGTGGTGTGACGATGATGTTTCAACGGTCTCTATTGTTCCCACATTTGAACGTAGAACAGAACATCCGTCTCGGTGCAAAACAATTAACATCAATCGAGCTCAAATCCTGGTTACATCGCGTGGGACTCGAGGGAAGAGAAAAAAGTGCCGTCCACGAACTCTCAGGGGGTGAACAACAGCGGGCAAGCTTAGCTCGTGCGCTAGCAAGTCAACCGGACTTCTTGTTGCTCGATGAACCGTTCTCGAGTCTAGATGTACCGAGACGACGGGAACTTCGGACATTGATTCGGAAGTTGACCGAGGAACAAGGTGTCACGACACTCCTTGTCACACACGACCGGGAAGAGGCAATGGCGATGGCGGATGTGGTATATGTCTTAGAACAGGGGCGAATCGTCGATCATGGTACACCAATTACGCTTAGCCAGACAAGTCCGTTTTTTGGCGAAGGCATTCAGATTGAAGAAACATGGCATCCGTTGACGGCAGTCAACTTGGTCTCAAGACCGACGAAGGAAACGGATGAACGTGTTACGATTACAAAAGAACTCATTCAATACGGTGTACGTTTCTACGAAGTAGAACGGGCGTCCGGAGAACGTCTCGTGCTCTCTTCAGACGAGACGATTCAGGTGAAAGAAGGGTATATCGTTAGAAAGGAGGGGTGATATGTTAGATACGCGTGCGCGTAAAATCGTTCAACCCCTATTTGATCAAGGGGCGACCTTATTTAAGAAAATCGGATTATCGGCAACGCAGGTGACGATTATTTCCGGTATCATCGGTGGTGCAACAGGCTTTTTCGTCTATAACGACATGATGGGAACAGCGATTGTCTTGTTATGGATCTCGGGCATGCTCGATGTCATCGACGGAACGATGGCACGAAAAGAGAAGACGACTCCGATCGGCACGATTCTTGACCTTGTTCTCGACCGAATCGTCGAGCTGTCAGTATTGATTGGTCTTGCACTCCGATTTCCGGAAACGCAGGTCGTCATTCTGTTGCTCGTCGCATCATTCGTAATTGGCATGACGATGTTCCTTGCAATCGGAGCGGTCAGTGAAAATTACGGCTACAAGTCGTTTCAATATCAACCAGGACTCGTCGAACGGACGGAAGGATTTTTATTCCTGACAGCGATGATTCTGTTCCCAAGCGCCATCATTTGGATCGCAATCGTCTTTTTGATTGCTGAACTCTATACGGTCGGAGAGCGATTCCATCAAGCTTCGAAGGTGTTACGATGAGTGAACAAGAGATGATCATGACAGTAGATCGAGCGGGCAACCTGCTCGGACCTCGTCCGCGCTCGGAAGTCCACGCAAACGGCTTGTGGCACGAAACGTTTCATTGTTTCGTTTATGATCCAAAGCGGGACGTCGTGTTGCTCCAGCAACGCTCTGAACAAAAGAAGGACTTTCCAGGAATGATCGATATCACGGCAGCCGGTCATTTGCTTGCGAATGAGACAATCGAGGATGGTGTCCGGGAACTCGAGGAAGAGATTGGTTTGACGTGTACATTGGATCAATTGATACCGCTTGGCATCCAGGAAGAGGAGTTTCGGGATGCGTCGCTTTGGGACTGTGAGCGATGCCATGTCTTTCTTGCTCAAAGTGATCAAGCGATAGACGCATACGTCCTCCAGGAAACAGAAGTGAAGCGATTGATTGCTTTTCCAATCGAGCAGTTTGAACGAATCGCTGACGAGTCCATCGAGCGCATTCAGGACACGACAGGCGAATGGTTCGATCGTCGTCAATTCGTTCCGCATCCTTCTTCTTACTGGAGACATGTACGACAAGGAATCGAGCAATTACGTAAATAGAAACAATCGAAAAGCAATAACGCATGAAGACCTACGATCGAATGTGATTTCGCTCGCAGGTCTTTTTTAATCGTACATTCGTTCGACGCAAGAGTAGCGAAATTAAGATATATTTGAGATAATTAAGTATATATACAAAAGAAGGAAAGAAGGTGCAGCCAGTGGCATTACGATTTGCACTACTCGGGCTGCTGACCCAAGGGGAAGCGACCGGTTATGATTTAAGCGCGACTTTTAAAAAACAGATGATCCACTTCTGGACCGCACATCATACACAAATATACCGAGAGTTGTTAAAGATGGAAGAAGCAGAACTCGTGACGAGTGTCCATATCGTCCAAGAAGACTTGCCGGACAAGAAAGTCTATTCCATCACCGATAAAGGGCGTACGGAGCTCGTTGAATGGTTACGTACACCGAATGAATTCAAACCGAAGATGAAGGATGAGAACCTGATGCGGGTGTCGCTTTTGCATCTGCTCCCACCAGAGGAAGCCGTTGCTTATTTGGAAGAGTCGAAGCGACACCATCAATTTGCCGTCGAGATGATGCATAGTTGGCGTCACGATCATCTCGAGAACGGTGCAACACTAGGGGAGACCTTGACGAGTGAGTATGGCTTGCGTATGATGTTGAATTACTTGGATTGGTGTGACTGGGCAATCGCGGAAATCAAAAAAAACGAAGCAAACGTCTAACAACACTGGCTCGATCGTCATGTAGGTGGCGGATTCGAGCCAGTGTTGTTTTTGATGATATGAAGTAAGGAGCTAAACGATGTATTTTAATGATTACGAAGACTGGATTGAAGAAGAAGCGGAAGCCTTATTTCGCTTACATCAGGAACCGTTGACACGAGAAGCAACGTCGTATTCGCAATTCACGGCGTATGTAGAAGAAGCACTACTTGAACCGTTGTTACTGAAACTACGTTGGCTCGGAGAAGCGGAAGAAGAAGAGATTCTAGAACAAGCGGATCCGAGCGTGTGGGAGAATGCCATAGGCAATTCGGAAGCCTCCCTTCGTCGAGATGTATTACGACGAGTCGTCGAGCGAGACTTTACTGCGCATATCCTCGCGTACCTGACACCGATTCTTGAAGCTAGACAAACTGCCTATGAGGCGGAATTAGAGCAGCTTCAATTGGCGCATGCGGAACAAATGGAGGAAGTTCAACAACATGAGCAACAGATTGAACTCGGACCGCCACCTCAAAAGGTCAAAAAGTGGTGGTATCTCAAAGAAAAAGAAGTATCACGTTCCTATACAGAGGAAGAACGATCTGCATTGCAAGCTCAACAACAACAACTCGAGGACGAGTTAAAGCGACTCGAACAAAAAACACGTGAGACAGAAGCTGATCTCGAACGATTGGATTCACTTCACCGTCTATAACGTATGAAAAAATGGAGCATGCGACATGATGTCGCGTGCTCCATTTTGTATGAATACTATCTATTAAGCTTGTGTCGCGAGTTTCGCGAGGACTAGTTTTGCGACTGCTTCACTTGAAGCCGGGTTTTGTCCTGTGACGACATTGCCGTCGATGACGGCGAATTCTTTACCTGCATCCGATGTCAGGAAAGTAGCTCCTTCACCGCGAAGTGTCGTCTCGAGCAAGAATGGTACTTTATCTTCGAGACCTGTTGATTTTTCCTCTTCATCCGTAAAGCCGTTGATTTGACGACCTGATACGAATGGTTTGCCATCGATCATGACGTGCGCAAAGGCAGCAGGACCATGACAAACTGAAGCGACGACGCCATCTTTTTTGATGACGGCTTCAATGGCACCCGCCACTTGTGGGTTATTCGGGAAATCAACGACCGCACCGTGACCCCCTGGGAAGTAAACGGCATCAAACGATGCTGGATCGACTTCCGAGAGTGCTTTCGTGTCGTGCAACGCACGGCGTGCATCTTGGAATTTCGGCAAGATTTCTTTAACGATCGATGCTTTATCGATCGGGACGTCGCCACCTTTGATCGACGTGACTGTCACGTCATGTCCTGCATCCTTGAACAGGTTGTATGGTGCTGCGAACTCCTCGAACCATAATCCTGTTTTGTGACCATTCATGTCATCTGCGCTTGTTGATACGATTAAAATACGAGCCATAATAAAACTCCTCCTCTGTATGAACGTTACAAAGAAGGAGTTTCCCGGAGAAATGAAGAGTTAAACCTCACCGGTGTTCGGTATAGTGATGAATCGGTAGTGAAGCAAGTGCCTGGTCGATTTGAGCTTGCGAGATCGACTCTTTCATCGCTTGGACGTTTGACTGAAGTTGTGACACGCTCGATGCACCAGGAAGGACGATGTCGACCTGTTGATCGATGGCTTGCAATGCAAGCGCCGGAAGCGGGAAATCTTGAAGTTTTTGTAGACTTGCCTCAAGCGTTTCCTTATCGAATTGTTCGAACCGATCAACCGACTGCAGGCGTGAAGCACTCTCATGTGTCAAGAGACCTTTTGCTAGTGGACCACGAGCGACGACTTGGATGTTTTTCTCTTTTAAGCGTGGTAACAACTCTTCGATGCGACGATCGAGCAACGAATAAGGCGTCATCAAGTAAGAGAAATTACTATGCTCGAGCCAATATTCGATGACATTCGGCCGCAGTGACGACAGACCATATTCCTTGATTTTCCCCTCTGCTTTTAAATCTTCCATTGCGCGGATTGATGCATCGATATCATCATCAATCGTGCCGCCGTGGACGTAATACAGGTCGAGATAAGGGGTTTCAAGACGATTCAAACTTTCAAGACAGGCTTGTTTCAAATAGTCATAACTCGGATCCCATGTCCAACCGGTTCCGGTCGCGTTCATCCGATTCCCACCTTTTGAGGCAAGGAATAAACGACTTCGATCCTCTTGTGAGAAGGTTTGACCGATGATGGATTCGACCGCTCCGTTCGCATAGACGTCCGCTGTATCGAAGTGCGTGATTCCAGCATCAAGTGCCGTCCGCAGGATTGCCGTTGCTTCTTCCTGGCCGCGCTTTAAGATCGTCATCGTACCTAATCCTAATGACATGTTCAATTCCCTCTTTTCTTATATGAACTGTAAGTTTGGAACTTCTGCATTCTAGTGTATCATATCTGATGAAAAAGACGGTTTCGAAGTCTTGCGGCAATACGTCGGAAACGGCATACTAATCATGACAGTGAACGAAACTAGAATAGAAATGGGGCATACATGATGGAAGAAAAAACGATTGAACGTGAAGTGATTTATGAAGGAAAAGTCTTTGATGTCGAGAAACACGTCGTCACGTTACCGAACGGCAATACGTCCGTCCGTGAACTGGTCTATCATAATGGTGCCGTCGCGATCATTGCTTTTGATGAACAAGGTGATCTAATCGTCGTGGAACAGTACCGAAAAGCATTTGAAAGTCTATCGATCGAGATTCCAGCAGGAAAACTCGAAAAGGGTGAAGATCCACTCGATTGTGCCGGACGAGAATTAAAGGAAGAAACAGGATACGTCGCGAAAGAGTTACGACATGTCTTTGATTTTTACGGTGCGCCTGGTTTCTGTAGTGAGCGTGTACATATTTATGAAGCGATTGGTCTGACTGCCGGTGATCGTCAACTCGATGAGGATGAGTTCCTTGAGAATAAGACATTGAAGCTCGAAGAGGCGCTCGAACTCGTTGCAAATGGAACGATCGTTGATGCGAAGACGATCATGGCAATTCAGCATTGGCAGATCCGTACTTTAAAATGATTCTCATTTAAATGATTTTCAGTTGATAATCATTTTAATTTGAAAAAAGACTGATTATCAGCTATGATAATAGCATCAGTTCGAACAAAGGGGGCGTTATGATGGAAAGTCGTGTAGAACGCATCAAAAAACAGCTAAGCGGTAAAGGATATAAGCTGACTCCCCAACGTGAAGCGACTGTGCGTGTCCTGCTCGAACATGAGTCGGATCACCTCAGTGCCGAAAATGTCTTTCTCCTTGTAAAAGAAAAGAACTCCGACATCGGACTTGCGACGGTTTACCGGACGCTTGAATTATTGACGGAGCTTGAAGTCGTTGATAAAGTCAACTTCGGAGATGGCGTATCCCGATTTGATTTACGACAAGAAGGTGCGAGTCATTCGCATCACCATCTCGTCTGTATCGAATGTGGATCCGTCGAAGAGATTTTAGACGATATGCTGGAAGAAGTAGAGAAAGAAATCGTGTCCCGATTCCACTTTAAAATCAAGGATCACCGCCTGACATTCCATGGCGTCTGCCGTGTCTGCCAAGAGCGTCATGCTCGGGAAGCGTTGGAACAATCGCAAACACAAACAGTCTGACCGTCCGACGAAATTTCGGATGGTTTTTCTTTTTCAATTTTTATAGGTCAGACCTCTTCACAACGGTTTACACCTTTGATATGATGGGAAAGTAAGCGATTTCGTAAACGAAGAGGATGAGTTCAGTGCGTGAACAACTGGAAGCATTTATCAATTATTTAGTGATTGAACGGCAAATGTCCGCGAATACGGCAGCTGCGTATCGAAATGATTTAAATCAATACTTACAGACGCTCGAAAAAGCGGAAGTTTCCTCGTTCGAACAGGTTCACCGACATCATATCGTCGACCATATTGAACGATTGCTTGAAGCACGAAAGTCACGATCGACGGTTCGCCGGGCGACGAGCTCAATCCGTTCGTTCCATCAATATTTGATCGAAGAGAGACTTGCAACACATGATCCGTCTCGTCATCTTGATTTACCGAAACCGGAGAAAAAGTTGCCGGTCGTCTGGAGTCAAACGGACGTCGAACGCTTGCTTGATTCGGTCGTCGGTGTCGATCCGCTTACACGACGAGATGCAGCAATGCTTGAGCTTCTCTATGGAACAGGCATGCGCGTCAGCGAACTGCTCCAATTGAAGTTGAACGATTTGCAACTCGAACTCGGGTATCTGTCGTGTCTTGGGAAAGGGAACAAATCCCGGATCATCCCGATGAGTACGACATCGATTGAAAGCGTTAGGACGTATCTGGATCTTGCGCGTAACAGTCTTGGTGGTCAACAGACGGACGACGTCTTCTTAAACAGTCGCGGTGATCGTTTGTCACGGCAAGGGTTTTGGAAGATGATTAAACGACGAGCAAAGGAAGCGGGGATCGAAAAAGAGATCACGCCGCACGTCTTGCGCCATTCGTTTGCGACCCATCTACTTGAAAATGGTGCCGATTTACGCGTCGTACAAGAGATGCTAGGACACGCTGATTTGTCAACGACACAAATGTATACACACGTTAACAAAGCACGACTCCACGACGTGTATAAGAAACATCATCCACGAGCATGATGGTTCTATCTTTTAAAGGTCTGACTTCAGACAAATGATGCGTTTTGTCTAGTCTCTTTCCGGGAAAAATCGTAACGGGAATCGCACAACTACAGCTCGTATATAGGAGGAACAGCAAATGGCTCAATCATTTAAACGTGTATTTTTGGTCGTCATGGACTCCGTAGGAATCGGAGAAGCACCGGACGCTGAACAGTTCGGAGATCTTGGTTCACATACGCTCGGTCATATCGCGCGTGAACGCAACGGACTCAATATGCCGAATATGGCAAAACTCGGTCTCTCGCATATCGAACCGATCGAAGGTGTCTCAGCTGAAGAAGCACCGCTTGCGGCATACGGAAAAATGCAGGAAGTATCTGCAGGGAAAGATACGATGACAGGGCACTGGGAGATCATGGGTCTGCGGATCGATACACCATTCCGTGTCTTTGAAAAGTTCCCGGATGATTTGATTCATCGCTTAGAAGAGTTCTCAGGACGGAAGATCATCGGGAACAAACCGGCTTCTGGTACGGAAATCCTCGACGAACTTGGACAAGAGCATGTCGAGACGGGGGCGTTGATCGTCTATACGTCAGCAGACTCCGTCCTTCAGATCGCAGCACACGAAGAAGTCGTGCCGTTAGAAGAGTTGTACCGGATTTGTGAATATGCACGCGACATCACGCGGGATGACCCGTACATGCTCGGTCGCATCATCGCACGTCCATTCCTTGGTGAAGCAGGGGCGTGGGTCCGGACAGCGAACCGCCACGACTATGCACTCAAACCATTCGACCGGACGGTCATGAATGAACTCGAGACAGCAGGACTTGATGTCATCTCGCTCGGTAAGATTGCTGATATCTACGACGGCGAGGGCGTCACGGATGCGATCCGTACGAAGTCGAACATGGACGGAATGGATCAACTCGTGACGCAACTCGATCGTGATTTCAACGGACTTTGCTTCTTGAACCTCGTCGATTTCGATGCGTTGTTCGGACACCGTCGTGATCCACAAGGTTATGGACAAGCGCTCGAAGAGTTCGATGCACGTCTTCCGGAAGTGTTTGATCGCTTAAAAGAAGACGATCTCTTGATCATCACGGCTGACCACGGAAACGATCCGGTTCATGCTGGGACAGACCATACTCGGGAATACGTACCGCTGCTTGCTTACCATAAAAATGGTGTCGCAAAACCGCTCGGTATCCGTGAGACGTTCGCTGATCTTGGAGCGACGGTCGCAGAAAACTTCGGCGTCAAAATGCCGGCACATGGAACAAGCTTTTTAACAGAACTTTAATTCGAGGGAGCGATTCAGATGACAGTCAACTGGAATGAAACACGTTCGTTTTTAGAAAGCAAGATGCAGGCAAAACCGGAGATCGGATTGATTCTCGGTTCAGGACTTGGTGTCCTCGCGGATGAGATCGAAAACCCGATCGCAATTCCATACCATGAAATCCCGAACTTCCCGGTATCAACGGTCGAAGGACACGCAGGACAACTCGTCTTCGGAACACTTGAAGGGAAACAAGTCGTTGCGATGCAAGGACGATTCCACTTCTACGAAGGATATTCGATGGATATGGTCACGTTTCCAGTCCGCGTCATGAAAGCGATCGGCGTCGAGACATTGATCGTCACGAACGCAGCCGGCGCTTGTAACGAAGCGTTCGAACCGGGTGATTTGATGTTGATCACGGATCACATCAACTTCTTCGGTACGAATCCGTTGATCGGTAAGAACGTCGACGAGATGGGACCACGTTTCCCGGATATGTCGAAGCCGTATGATGCAGAATTACTTCGTCTTGCACAAGAAACAGCGGACGAACTCGGAATTCGTGTCCGTCAAGGTGTCTATTTCGGAAACACAGGTCCAACGTATGAGACGCCAGCAGAAGTCAAGATGGCACGGATGCTTGGTGGCGACGTCGTCGGTATGTCGACGGTCCCTGAAGTCATCGTTGCCCGTCATTCCGATATGCGGGTCCTCGGGATTTCGTGTGTCTCGAACATGGCAGCAGGTATTCTCGATCAACCGTTACACCATGATGAAGTCATCGAAACGACAGAACGTGTCCGGGCACACTTCCTATCACTCGTTCGCGGTTCGATCAAAAAAATGTAACGACTGTTTTTAAAACTCACAAACCACTCCTGAGGAGGAACTAGATTATGCGTATGGTAGATTTGATTGCAACAAAACGAGACGGTGGCGAACTCGCAACAGCTGATATTCAAGCAATGGTAGAAGGATTCACGAACGGTGAGATTCCAGATTACCAAATGTCAGCGATGTCGATGGCGATTTTCTATCAAGGAATGTCAGATCGTGAAATCGCTGATTTAACGATGGCGATGGTCAACTCGGGTGACGTGATCGACCTTTCGCGTATCCACGGAAAAAAAGTCGACAAACACTCGACAGGCGGTGTTGGTGACAAGATCAGTCTGATCGTTGCACCACTCGTTGCGTCAATCGGTATTCCGGTTGCGAAGATGAGCGGTCGTGGACTCGGTCATACTGGTGGAACAATCGACAAACTCGAAGCGTTCCCTGGTTTTGACGTCGAGCTTTCAGAAGAAGCGTTCGTCTCACAAGTCAACGACATTAAGATGGCAATCATCGGTCAAACGGGTAACCTGACGCCTGCAGACAAAAAACTTTACGCCCTTCGTGATGTTACGGCGACAGTCAACTCGATCCCGTTGATCGCAAGTTCAATCATGTCGAAAAAGATTGCAGCGGGAGCAGACAGCATCGTACTTGACGTTAAGACGGGTTCTGGTGCTTTCATGAAATCGTTCGAAGATGCAAAAGCACTCGCGACAGAGATGGTCTCAATCGGTAAGAGTGTCAATCGTAAGACAGTTGCTGTCATTACGGACATGGATCAGCCGCTCGGCTTTGAAATCGGTAACGCAAACGAAGTCAAAGAAGCGATCGAAGTCCTTCAAGGAAAAGATGTCCGTGACTTAAAAGTCATCGCCTTGACAATCGCTTCACACATGGCAGTCCTCGGTGAGTTCTACCCGACGTTCGATGAAGCATATGCGGATCTCGAAACACGTCTCGGTAACGGAGCAGCACTTGACGTCTTCAAGAAGTTCATCGCAGCTCAAGGTGGCGACGCTTCACTCGTTGACGACATGACAAAAGCACTTGAAACGAAATACGAAAAAACATTCGTTGCTTCAAAAGCGGGTTACGTCTCTGAAATCATCGCTGACGAAGTCGGTGTTGCAGCGATGATCCTCGGTGCAGGACGCGCGACGAAAGCAGATGAGATCGATCACGCAGCAAGCGTCACGTTGCACAAGAAAGTCGGCGATCATGTTGAAGTCGGCGATGTCATCGCAACGCTTCGTTCAAACAAAGAAACGCTCGACCAAGCAATCGAAAAAATGGATCACGCATACCATATCAGTGAAACGAAACCGGAAGCACGTCCGCTCGTTCACGCTGTCATCCAGTAATCCATCCGATAAGCAATATCTGAGTAGTGGACTTCGTCCGCTACTCTTTTTTTATGATAAAATCAAAAGTGTAAAAATATGGATATATGCAGAGGAGCGATCGTGTGAAACGTTGGTTCATAGTAGTTGCCAGTTTAGTTGGAGTTATCGGAGGCGGCGCATTGATGATGACGTACGCTTTTACAAAGGACATGGAGTCAGATGGAACGAAAGAGGCTGAAGTACAACAAAAAGCAAAGACATACTTAGAAAAGCACCTTCCGGAAGCAAAGGTGACCGGTAGTATTTACGACAATATGGGAAATTATTCGTTTGAGTATGCAGCGCGAGCAGTCGATGAAAAAACGAATACCGAGTTTTTCGTCTATCAACAGAAGGAGTCTGGAAAGTTCGTCGATACGTATCATGCGGCACTTTGGGAAGATCGGTTAGAGCAACGGATTCCGTCGCCGACTCTCGAACAACTGAACAATCAATTGAGCGTGACCGTACTTTATGACAACGATAAAATACAGCAGCTAGGTGACGCGCGTTTTGATTCAAAGGCTTATTTACGGAAGGAAGTCGCTCCGACGCTCTTAGTGGACGTTCCACGTAAGCGACACGAACAGGATAAAGCGCAGGTCACAGCGTGGGCAAAGTCGTTGCGCGAACAAAAGATTCTTCAACATATGACAGTCAAGGTCGATTATGTTTCGGAAAAAGGAGAATTGCTTGAGAACGGAGATTCGCTCTTCGTAAAGCTGTAAAATGGATGGAAAAAATGAGAGTACGCGGTTCCTATTCAATTTGTTATACTGGGAATACTTGTAATGAAAAAGGGGGAACTCTCATGAAACCACCACGCTTACAAAAAGGGGATAAGATTGCCATCGTCTCGCCGGCGTCTGCTATCGCAGCATACGTACCGCGTCGTCTCGCCCGCGGTATCGCAACACTTGAAAAAATGGGCTTCGAGGTCGTCTTGATGCCGAACGCAACGGCTGTTCATAGTCATACGGCAGGAACGATCGGCGAACGGCTGCAAGACTTACATATGGCGTTCGCTGATCCATCGATCAAAGCGATCATCTCGACGATCGGTGGGTTTAACTCGCACCAGTTGCTCGACGAACTCGATTATGAATTGATTCGGAACAATCCAAAGATCTTTGTGGGCTTCAGTGACATCACAGCACTGTTTGCTGGCATCTACCAGCAGACAGGACTGACGACTTTCGTCGGACCCGCGCTACTGACACAGTTTGGTCAATTCGATGGTCTTGATCCGTATACGGAAGAGTCGTTTAACCGTACGTTCATGCAGACGGAGCCAATCGGTCGGATCGAAGCGTCTGAAGAGTGGACGGACGAAATCTTACGCTGGGATGTCGCGGACGACCGAAGACGGGAACATCAAGTGAACGCGGGATATACGATCGTTAAGACAGGCGTTGCAGAAGGACCGATTTTGACGGGGAACACGGGAACACTTTTACTGCTTGCAGGAACACCATACTTGCCATCGTTTGACGGTGTCGTCTTGATGCTCGAGGATGACGAAAGTGAGTCACCGGAAACGATTGACCGCTATTTCACGCAATTACGACACATGGGTGCGTATGACAAGATTGCGGCACTCGTCGTCGGACGTTTCCCACGCAAAGTCGATTTTGATCCGGAATTTCCGCTCAAAGACATCATTCTGCGTGCGACGCGGGGCTATGATTTCCCAATCATTCTCGATGCGGACTTCGGACATACGGATCCTGTTGCGACACTGGCGAATGGAATTCAGATTCGTGTCGAAGCAACGGATTCGGTCACACTCGATGTATTAGAGGCGGCTGTCGAGTAAAAAGGTCTGCACGACGCCCTGAAATTTGGTACACTGTACCATGGAATCACGATCTCGAATCGTGACGAATCTCCTGCTGAAAAGCACGAAAGGTTGGTCAAACATGCAAAAAACTGGTCATATCTTATTAGAAGATGGAAATAAAATCGAATTCGAATTGTTCAACGATGAAGCACCGATCACGACTGAAAACTTCGAAAACCTTGCGAACTCGAACTTCTACGATGGATTGAACTTCCACCGTGTCATCCCAGGCTTCGTCTCACAAGGCGGATGCCCAATCGGAAACGGTACAGGCGGTTCAGGAAAAACGATTCCTTGTGAAACGTCAACATCATACCCACACAAACACAAAGCGGGTTCACTCTCGATGGCACACGCTGGTCGTAACACAGGATCAAGCCAATTCTTCATCGTACACGAGCCACAACCGCACCTCGACGGCGTACACACGGTCTTCGGACAAGTGACTTCAGGTCTCGAACATGCACAAAAAATGAAGCAAGGCGCTGGCATCAAAGAAATCCGCGTCGAAGCGTAAGTTCTTGCTCCTCTTCGAACGTTCGAAGAGGAGTTTTTCTTTTTTTAGATCCGGGTACAATCAGTAAGGGAACTCAACTCGAAAAGGAGTGTTTGTCATGCGTTTAGAAGGAAAACGAATCATCCAAGTCGTCAGCAATGACTTCGAGGATTTAGAATTATGGTATCCTGTCCATCGTTTACGTGAAGAAGGGGCAATCGTCGATATCGTCGGAGAGAAGGCGGATGAGACGTACATCGGGAAGTATGGTGTCCCGATTAAATCAAATAAGACGTTCGATGAGATCAACCCGTCGGAATATGATGCGATTCTTGTTCCGGGTGGTTGGTCACCCGATTTGTTACGTCGCTTTGACTCCGTTCTGAATATGGTGCGTCATTTTGACCAGAACAAGCAACCGATCGGTCAAATCTGCCACGCTGGTTGGGTGCTGATCTCTGCAGGCATCTTAAAAGGTGTCAACGTCACGAGTACGCCAGGAATCAAGGATGATATGACGAATGCAGGTGCGATTTGGCACGATGAAGCAGTCGTCGTCGACGGGCATATCGTCTCGAGTCGTCGTCCGCCCGATCTACCAGACTACATGCGTGCCTTCATCCAAGTGATGGAAGAACAAGCATGACTCAGATGCAGGGGACGTCACGAGACGGACTCCTGCATTTTTAGTGGATTATGAAAAAAATGCAGTAATTCGGTGTGAGAAGGTGTAGAATGAATGAGTCTCAGTCGTTCATGCTCCTGAGAGTTGTTGAAATTAGGAAGGTGTAGAATCACATGCTAGTAAAATATAAGAAGTTGAATGAACGGACCGCGATGGGGCTGATCGCCTTTTCGTGCGAAGTGAAGGATCCGAAGTATTTGCTTGAAACGGTTCAAGCCTATGAACAGGAAGAAGACCAACGCTTGTATTTGTACAAACAAGATGAGGATTTCGTTGGTGTCATCGGGTTTCAATTAATGGATGGCCATGCTGAATTGAAACATATCGCCTTATCGCCGTCATTCCGGGGAGAACGGATGTCGTATCTCTTACTGGATGAAGCAACTAAGCTTCTTCGAACGGATATTACGGGTGCGACCGAAGAGACGCAACGCCTTGTCGACAAATGGAAAAATCAATAAAAAGACCGGTCCATGGCTTAAATGGACCGGTCTCTTCGGTTTTGTAGCGCTTCTTGTCGTGCCGTGACGACGTCCGTACGATCGCGCAAACGGTGTTTATGCGTCACATAATCGAGATCAGGTGCTGTCGCTTCAAGTGCGACGGTTCGGATGACGTCCGAGAAGACAGGTAACGGGATGTGTCGATAGACCGGATCTGTGAAGTGATCGCGATGATCGAGTAGGCGTGAGACATCGATACCAGACGTGATAAGCGCTGCTCGGTGGCGTTCGATCTTATCGAATGCCTTACTGTACGTCCGTTGTGCACCGGATTGGTTATTGCGACGATGATGATAGCGGGCGACGGCCAGCTGGATCAGACCGACAAGCGCCTCGTCCTGACGTTGTCCTTCTTGCCAGACTTCCTCTAAAATTTCATGGCACTCGAAGTAATCGTGCCGGATGTTGAATTCAAATACGAATCGTTCAATCGGATTCATGGAATCACCTCTTCCTTTGAATATAACATAGTCGAACCCACCAGTTGTATGGTATACTAAGGCGCAAAAAACGTTGATGGGCAGGGAGAATCATGGAATCATACAGTGTAAAGATGGATGCGTTTGAAGGCCCGCTGGACTTGCTGTTACACTTGGTTGGTAAATTAGAAATCGATATTTATGATATATCCGTTTCCATGGTGACGGATCAATATGTGTCCTATATCCGTGCGATGCAGCATCTTGAACTAGATGTTGCTAGTGAATATCTTGTCATGGCAGCGACGCTGTTGCAACTGAAAAGCAAACAACTCTTGCCGATCGAACAGACGGAATACGATGAGATTCCTGATTTCGAGGAAGAACCGACACGAGAAGGTCTGATTCAACAGTTGATCGAGTATAAAGCATATAAGGAAGCAGCACTCGTCCTGAAAGAAAAGGAAGAGGCACGCCTTGAGCTGTTCTCGAAACAACCAGAGGATTTGATGCGTTATCTCGACACGGATGCACAAGAGTATAATGGTACGTTATCTCTGAGTGATTTATTACGTGCCTATGAAAAAATGCGCCAACGTGAAGCTTGGAAGGTACGTCGTTCGAAGACGGTCAAACGAGAAGAACGTTCACTCGAGCAACAGATGGAGTCCGTTGCCCGGTACGTCGCGACACGGGAGCGTACGACATTCTTCGGCTTTTTTGCGGAGCAACCGACGGTCGAAGAACTAGTCGTCAGTTTCCTCGCTGTTCTTGAGCTTGTCAAGCAACGGGTCATTGATTGTGAACAGATGACCGATGATATCCTATTGCGGAGCATGGTGAAGGAGGAGAGTCAGATTGGCGTATGAACAAATCATTGAGAGCCTGTTATTCGTCGTCGGAGACGATGGGATCGATCCACGTGGTCTCAGTCAAGCGCTAGAGATCAGTGAAGCGGCAGCACGTGAACAGTTGCTGGCTCTTCAAACGACATTCGAAGCAGAGCAGCGTGTGCTCCAAATCGTGGAGTCGGGTGGTGTCTTTAAAATGGTGACACGAAAAGAAATGTCGCCGTATATTCAGGCATATGCCGGTTCGCTCGCAGAAGATTCCTTGTCTCGAGCGGCAATGGAGACACTCGTCATCATCGCATACAAACAACCTGTCACACGTGCTGACATCGAAGTCGTTCGTGGTGTGAAGACGGAGCGTGTCATCCATACGTTAAGTGCAAAAGGTTTAATTGAAGAGGCGGGACGCGCCAAAGGCGTCGGTCGCGCAAAATTGTATAAAACGACGGATCATTTCCTGGACCATTTTGGTCTAAACAGTATTGAAGAGTTACCGCCACTCGAGTTCGAAGAAACGTTCGAATCGGATGGAGATCTCTTCTTCCGGAATGATCCTTCATTAGAGGAGAGAGTGAATTAATGGAACGGTTACAAAAAATCATCGCACAAGCAGGTGTCGCTTCGCGGCGTAAAGCAGAGGAATTGATCACAGCAGGTCGCGTCAAGGTCAATGGAAAAGTCATCACGGAGCTTGGAACGAAAGTCGGAGCACGTGCAGAAGTCGAAGTAGACGGCGTTAAGCTTGAGCGTGAAGAGCACGTCTATTACATGCTCTATAAACCAACAGGTGTCGTCTCGACGGTTGAAGACGATAAAGGACGTAAGACGGTCGTTGATCTCGTACCACCCGGACACCGTGTCTTCCCAGTCGGTCGACTCGACTATAATACGAGCGGTCTTCTTTTAATGACGAACGACGGTGAATTCTCGAACCTGTTGCTTCATCCGAAATATAAGGTACCGAAGCGCTACATCGTCAAAATCAAAGGTGTGCCAGAATACTTCCACGTCAAAGGTCTTGAAAAAGGTGTCGTCTTACCGGATGGTTTCAAGACAGGTAAAGCACGTGTCGAGATGCGAGATATCGATAAGAAGAAAAATACGGCGATTCTTGAAATGGTCATCTACGAAGGGCATAACCGCCAAGTCCGTCAAATGGTCGAGACACTCGGTTCGGAAGTCTTGAAGTTGAAACGTGAACAGTTCGGTTTCTTGACACTGGCAGGTCTTACTTCTGGCGAGTGGCGTGAACTTTCAAAAAAAGAAGTCAATCAATTGCGTGAGCTAGCGGATCCAGCCGCTCCACCTACGAAAAGACGTAAGAACACAAAAAAACGTTAATTTGTAAAGCGAGAAGCTCATCCTCCGGGTTGAGTTTTCTTTTTTTGTGACAAAACGATTAACGAATTTCACATTTTGTCAACGGTAAAGCGATTTCAAGTACAATATGGGTGGAGGCGGTAAAATATGAAAAAAACGAAACAAAATCCGGAAGAACGCTTAGCAGCGGCCCAGCAAAAAAAGAAAAAACGCTCCTTCTGGCGTCTAATGATCATGACGATCGTTTTGTTCGCCGGAGCAGTCGTCATCATGCAATTCGTCGATCAAGCGACACGTGATAAAAACGGTCGTGTCATGGCAGGCGATGATGCCCCTGGTTTCGCACTCGTTGATCTATATGGTGAGAAACAGCACTCGATGGACGAGTATAAAGGAAAAGGACTTTTACTCAATTTCTGGGGAACATTCTGTGAACCATGTAAGAAAGAGATGCCATTGATCAATGACAACTATCAGATGATGCAAGACCAGGGCGTCAATTTCGTAGCGGTCAATGTCGGTGAAACACCAGTTCGTGTCTCAAGCTTCATCAAGGATATTGGCGGAACGGACTATCCGATTCTCATGGATACGAACAGTTCGGTCGAGAAGGCTTACGGGATCTACAACTTACCTGTGACGTTCATCATCAATAAAAAGGGTGAAGTCGTCGAGAAGTATGAAGGTGAGATTGATCAAGCGAAGCTCGAAGAGATGGTGAAGAAGGCGAACGAGTAACGCATCGAAGGGGGATTTAAGGATGCAGGAGCAAGAAGATTTCAAACAACTGGATATGCGTTACGAGGAAGCGGAGCTTCGATCGAAACGTAAAAATCCATCTTGGATTGACCGAGCATGGACGTTCTTCTCGTCCGTCAAGGTCGGGTTATGGTTGATTGCCTTGATCATCATCGCGAGCGGGGTCGGAACGATCTTCCCGCAGGAGATGTATATTCCACAGGCAACACCACCAGAAGAGTTTTATCAAAAGGAATACGGCACGGCTGGTGACATCTACTATACGTTAGGATTCCATAATCTGTTTGAATCATGGTGGTATATCGGATTGATCACGCTTTTATTACTCTCGATCATCATCGTATCGATTGACCGATTCTTCCCGCTCTACCGAGCACTGAAGAAACAACCGGTCATCCAGTCGGACCGTTTCATGAACGGTCAGCGATTTGGCGCGGAAGCGACTGGCGATGTCAAAAAAATCGATGCGATCGCACCGTTGCTTGAGAAAAAAGGCTATAAAATCCGTCGACAAGACGGGGCACTTTTAGCTGAAAAGCAACGTTTCGGACGATGGGGTCCATACATCAATCACATCGGACTCGTCTTATTCTTCGGTGGTGCGATGCTTCGAGTCGTACCAGGCATGCACGAAGATGAATTGCTTTGGCTC
Source organism: Exiguobacterium sp. U13-1 (assembly GCF_001750115.1). Lineage (NCBI taxonomy): Bacteria > Bacillati > Bacillota > Bacilli > Caryophanales > Exiguobacterium > Exiguobacterium sp. U13-1. The sequence continues at coordinate 1,513,489 of NZ_CP015731.1, forward strand.
CGTGAAGGAGAGACGTTGCCGATCGAGGCGACGGATAACCAGTACTACTTGAAAAATGAAGCGTTCAACATCGAATTCTATGATCCTGAGAAGGTCGATGCGAAGTTCAAGAAATCACTTGAAGCAGCAGGCGGAAACGTACCGAAGAACTATGATACGAAGATGACGCTGTACAAGAAAGTCGGCGAAACATCCGATTTCAAACCGGAGCTTGAAGAAATCAAGTCAGGTGAGACGGCAGTCAACCGCCCATTCGAATTCGATGATTATCAAGTCTTCCAGGAACAGTACGCGGCAGATCCGGAATTCAAGACGATGTCGTTTAATATCGTCAACCAGAAGACGGACAAAGTCGTCGATACGATCAAGGTCGACTTGCGTGATCCGAAAGAAACATATGCTTTAAAAGATGGATATGAAGTCGAACTGAAGGACTTCCTTCCGGACTTCGTCGTCAAAGATGGTCAGCCAACGACGAACTCGGGACGTCCAGTCAATCCAGCCTTCGTCTTCAGCATCAAGTCACCGGAACATCCGAAAGGTGAACGGAGTTTGATTGGGATCAAACTTAATGTTGGTGGAGATGAGAACCAGTACAAGATGGCATTCGCCGGTACGGAGCTCTCGAACATCTCGGGTGTCCGGATTAAAAAAGATCTGACGCTACCGTTCCTGTTTGCAGGTGGTATCATCTTCATGGCAGGTCTATTGATCGGGATGTACTGGCCGCACCGTCGTCTCTGGCTCAAAGAGAAGAACGGTCGAATCCAGATTGCTGGATTTACGAACAAAAATGCATTGGGGCTCCAAAAGGAAGCCAATCTCGCGTTGACGGAAGTCGGTCTGCCAGAACTTGAGTATCGACAAAAGTTGCGGGAAGAGGGGGAAGCTAAATGAATTTGCTTCAGTTGAGCAGTAACCTGCTCCTTACATCATTCATCGTCTACCTCGTCAGTACAGGATTCTTCGCTGTAGCGACGAGTGGTAAAAAAGGACCGACGCGTTCTGGTAAAATCGCCTTTACGCTTGCGATCATCGGTTTCCTCGCGCAGCTCGGATATTTCTTCACGCGCTGGGCTGGAGCTGGGCACGTTCCAGTTTCGAACTTATATGAATACACGACATTCTTCGGCATGATGATGGTGCTTGGTTTCTTGATCGTTTATGCCATCTACAAAAACAATGTCCTCGGTTTGGTTGCGATGCCAGTTGCATTGCTCGTCATCGCTTATGCGTCGATGTTTCCGGATGAAGTCCAACCGTTGATCCCAGCACTACAAAGTGTTTGGCTCAAAATCCACGTCACGACGGCAGCGCTCGGCGAAGGGATTCTTGCCGTCAGCTTCGCGACCGGATTATTGTATCTGATTCACGCGACGGATTTCAGCAAGGAATCGAAAACACGGACGTGGCTCGAAGTCGTCATGTTCTCGCTCGCATGTGTAGTCGGTTACATCTTAGTTGGGCTGTTGTTCAAAGCAACAGGTTCTGCGTCGACGATCGAATACGTGGCGAAAAACGGTGCAACGATGACGCATGACTATGCGATGCCAGTCTTGACAGGTCCTGAAGGCGGGAAAGTCTTATCGGGTTCAGGTGCCGTCATTGAATTACCGAATTTCTTGAATGCGAACAAAGTCAACACGGTCTTATGGTCGATCATCGGCGGCGTCGTCTTATACGTCTTGCTTCGCTTCGTCATTCTTCGCAAGCGTCTTGCTGAGAGCTTGAAGCCGATCGCGCGTAAGATCGATCTTGAGACAGCAGATGAGATCAGCTATCGTTCTGTTGCGATTGGTCTTCCGATCTTCATCCTTGGCGGTCTGATCTTCGCGATGATCTGGGCGCAAATGGCATGGAGCCGTTACTGGGGCTGGGATCCGAAAGAGGTATGGGCACTCATTACGATGCTCTTCTACGTCTTTTATCTCCATATGCGCATCCAGCGTGGTTGGATTGGTAAAAAATCAGCTTGGTTATGTGTTGGCGGATTTGCTGTCATCATGTTCAACCTCGTCTTCGTTAACCTGGTCGTAGCAGGATTACACTCTTACGCATAAGAAAAAAACAAGCAGCGGATCCGGAAACGGTCCGCTGCTTTTTCGTATTCGTCCGATCGAAGTGTGCCTTTTCGGAGAAATCAGCCAGAGCAAGCCATTCTTTTCGTTTCATAGTATACTAAAAGAGTAGTAGGATAGAGGAGTAGAGTTTAGTTCATAGGAGGAGACAGCATGTCAGAAGAAGCACGTATTTTAGTCGTCGACGATGAAGAACGGATTCGTCGCCTGTTGAAGATGTATCTGGAGCGGGAAAATTTCACGATCGAGGAAGCAGACAATGGAGAAACGGCGCTTGAAATGGCGCTTGAGACAGAATACGATGTCATTCTCCTCGACTTGATGATGCCAAAGATGGACGGGATGCAAGTCTGTGAAGAACTGCGGAAAACGAAAGCGACGCCAATCGTCATGTTGACGGCAAAAGGCGAAGAGACGAACCGCGTCCATGGGTTTGAGATGGGGGCAGATGATTATATCGTCAAACCATTCAGCCCACGCGAAGTCGTCTTGCGTGTCAAAGCGATCCTTCGTCGGGCAAGTGCGACGAAATTCCTCCACACGGATGCGAAAACAAAAGATGTCATCGTCTTCCCACACTTGACGATCGACAATGATGCCCACCGCGTGACGGTTGAATCACAAGAAGTCAATTTAACACCAAAAGAATACGAACTCCTGTATTTCTTAGCAAAACAAACGGATAAGGTATTCTCGCGGGAACAACTACTCAAGGAAGTCTGGAACTATGAATTCTTCGGGGATCTGCGGACGGTCGATACACACGTCAAACGTCTGCGTGAAAAGCTGAATCGTTTGTCTCCGAACGCCGCTCAAATGATCACGACGGTCTGGGGTGTCGGATACAAGTTCGAGAATAGTCCGACCTGACGATGAAATGGTTGCAAAGCGTTGTCATCAAACTATGGGGAACGATTCTGTTACTCGTTTCGGTCGTCTTGATCGCCTTGACGATCTTGTTACTTGAATTTTTCAACTCGTTTCATATCGAACAGGAGCGGGGGCACTTGGCAAAGCTCGGTCAACAAGTCGAGACCGTCTTTCAGGCGCACTCCGGCATCGAGGAAGGGTCGAGTACTGCTGTTGAAATCACGGATATTTACGGCGCGACACTGATCGCAAAGACGCAGGACGATTCCGTCGAAGCGAACATCTCACAAGCGAAGGCGAACCGGATCATCAAGGAACTCGAACGTCAGAACTGGAAAGCAATTGACGGTGAAGAAGGCGAGACGGCGATCGGCAACTATGAGACCTTCGATGGAAAGGCGGCACTCGCGTATCGGGCACCGCTCATTACGGACAGTGGTAACGGAACAATCTACTTGATCGAGCAGTTGACGAACATCGAACAGGCGAATGAGGGAGCACGTCAGATCATCCAACTCTGTGTCCTGTTAGCGATCATTGGAACGACCGTCTTTGCCTTCTTCCTCTCGACACGAATCACAGCACCACTGCGGACGATTCGTCAAGCTGTCGTTGAGGCCGGTGAAGGAAAGTTTGATCAGAGCCTGACGCAACGTTCGCGTGATGAGATCGGTGACTTAGCGCTTGCGTTCAATGAAATGAGTAGTCAACTCAATCAATATGTCACGGATCTCGATAAGGAACGGCACTTGCTTTCCTCGATTCTGCGCTGTATGGCAGATGGCGTGCTGACGTTCTCGAAATCAGGCGAACTCCTCGCGACGAATCCACCGGCAGAGGCATTCCTCGCAGGTTCTCCGGTACCAGACGAACTGATCGAACTGTTCCAGACGGTCATGCAGGAAGAGACGGAGATGACCGTGTCCTTCGAACGAGAGGGACGTTTCTACATCATCATCGTCAGTCCGTTACTCGAACAAGAAGAACAGATTGGAGCGGTCGCCGTCCTGCGTGATATGACGGAAGCGCAACAACTCGAAAAGATGCGTGCCGACTTCGTCGCGAACGTCAGTCATGAACTGCGGACGCCACTCGTCATGCTGCAAGGGTATTCGGAAGCAATCGTCGACGGGATGACCGAAAGTGATGAGGCGACGAAAGAATTCGCCTCAATCATTTATGATGAATCACAACGTCTGTCACGTCTTGTCAATGATTTACTTGATCTCGCACGGATGGAAGCGGGGTATCAGGAGTTACGGATCGAAGCCATCGAAGCGGTCTCCTTTGCACAACGAGTTATCAAGAAGTTCAAACAGATGGGACGCGATAAGCAGGTCACGTTCTCAGTTTCAGGTCCGAATATCATATTTGACGCCGATCCGGATCAGATGGAACAAGTGTTGACGAATCTCCTCGGTAACGCCTTGCGCTACACGGAGAACGGTGAAATCAAGATTAAGATTGATGAAGATAGGGAAAACATTACATTATCCGTCATTGATTCGGGTGACGGAATCCCAGAAGAAGATCTACCGTTCGTCTTTGACCGCTTTTATAAAGCCGATAAAGCGCGGACACGTGGCAAGACAGGTACAGGAATCGGTCTTGCAATCGTGGCGAATGTCGTCCGAGCTCATGGTGGTGAAGTCGAAGTCGACAGCCGCTTGGGTGAGGGAGCGACCTTCCGGATCCGATTACCGAAAAAACAAGGGAAGCGAACATTATGAGTCGCTTCCTTTCGCTATAGGAGTGAATGAAAAATGAAAATTTACACGAAGTCTGGTGACGAAGGAGAAACATCCCTCGTTGGTGGGAGAGTCAAAAAAAATGATCGTTTGATTAGCTTGATGGGAGAACTCGACGAATTGAACAGTTTCGTTGGACTTGCCCGGACGAAAGCATCATCAATCGAGGTGCGGGAACAACTGACAGTGATCCAGCACGCCTTATTCGATTGTGGTAGTGACTTGATGTATGTTGAACCACGCCCGTCACGCTTGAGTCAAGAAGCGACGGTTGATTTAGAAAGTTGGATCGACACATTAACGGAGTTATCGCCGCCGCTCGATAAGTTCATCTTGCCCGGTGGAACGGAAGCAGCTGCAACATTACACGTGGCACGGACGGTCTGTCGTCGTGTGGAACGTTCGATGATCGATGTCCCTCAAGCCGCTCATTTGTTACCGTTCATCAACCGACTCAGTGACTTCTTCTTTACAGCAGCCCGTTACGAGAATGCCGTCAAACAAAAAGCAGATATTGAATATGTCCGCAGTGCGCATGTATTCAAACGAAAGGATGGAGAGCAATGAGTCAGTCATTTAGCACATGGAAAAAGGAAGGAACGAGCTTTCATCTCGTTCCGACTGATAAATTCAAGACGACGACGATTCTCGTCACATTTTCAGCACCGTTAGAAGCGAAGACGCTGACAAGCCGTGCAATCCTACCGTATATCATGGAAAAATCGACAGCCGCTTATCCGTCGATGAAAGCATTACGTGAACCACTTGAAACATTATATGATGCGGGACTTTATGCGGACGCGTCGAAGTTCGGAGAAGAGCACGTCATCTCGTTCCAACTCGATGTCGTCCGGGGAGAACTCGTTCATCATCCGTCGTTGTTAAAAGAAGCACTCGAATTGCTCGAGCAAATGGTGCTGTATCCAGATTTGACGGAAGGTGGTTTCCGTGAACAGTTCGTCAAACAAGAAAAACGACTGCATGCCTTACGGATTAGTTCGCTATATGACGATAAAATGCGCTACGCCCAGCAACGTCTTCTTGAATTAATGGCACCAGGTGAAGCCGTCGCGTTGCCATCCCTCGGAACACTCGAAGAACTCGAACAGATCACCCCGTCATCCTTGCGTGATACATACCGTTCGATGATCGAAGACGATCGGATTGATGTCTTCGTCGTCGGACATGTGACGAAGGAGGAGATGGAAGATGCGTTGTCCTTCTTGCCATCGCATTCTGAAAAGATCAGCCATTACATTCCGGCCCAAAAACCAGTCAATGGCGTGAAACGGTCGAGTGAAACGCAACCGATCAAACAAGGCAAATTGCATCTCGGTTACCGGGTAGCGGTCGATCCGACATCTGCTGACTCGATTCGGATGCAAATCGTCAATGGTCTATTCGGTGGCTTCCCCCATTCAAAACTGTTTATGAATGTCCGTGAAAAAGAGAGCCTCGCGTATTATGCGGCCTCACGTTACGCGGCACTGAACAGTGCACTCTATGTTTATGCAGGGGTCGACACAAAAGAAGCGGAACGTGCCGAAAAGATCATCTTGGAACAACTCGTTGATTTGAAAGCAGGACAGTTCACGGATGAAGAATTGACACAGACGAAGGCGATGCTGATCAATGCGCGTCGTCAAATCCTTGATCAGCCGGGTCAATTGATCGGCTGGTTGAATGGTTCGAAGATGCGTGGACTGACACTTGAAGATGAAATTCATATCATTGAGACGGCGACACGTGAAGACGTCGTTCGATTAGCAGCGGCAATCGATCTTGATGCCGTATATCTATTGCGAGGTGAAGCATGATGGAACAACTGACCTATCACGATACAGACGAAACGGTATACCATGAGCAGCTTGATAACGGGCTCTCCGTCTACCTACTGCAAAAAAAAGGATACGAAAAGACGTATGCGACGTTTACGACACGTTATGGTTCGATTGATCAACGATTCAAAAAAGGAGAGGAATGGATCACGGTACCGGACGGCATCGCCCATTTCCTTGAGCATAAGATGTTCGAATCCGAAAAAGGTGATGTCTTCCAAGAGTTTGGTCGTCTTGGTGCCTCAGCGAACGCCTTTACCTCGTTCTCGCGGACGGCGTATTTGTTCTCAGCGACGTCATTAATCGAACAAAATCTCGAGACGTTGATTGATTTCGTACAAGATCCTTACTTCACGCCGGAAAGCGTTGAAAAAGAGAAGGGGATCATCACGCAGGAAATCCAGATGTATCAAGATAATCCGGGATGGCGCTTGTTCTTCGGTCTGATTGAATCGATGTATGCGACGCATCCAGTCCGGATCGATATCGCGGGAACTCCGGAATCGATCAATCAAATCACAGCCGATGACCTGTACACGTGCTACCGTACGTTCTATCATCCATCGAACATGGTGTTGTTCGTCGTCGGAAACATTGATCCGGAAGAGACACTGGCATTGATCAAGGCGAATCAGGCTAAGAAAGACTATACGGATCGTCCGGCAATCGAGCGGGACTATGGTCAAGAACCGCATGGCGTACATCGTCCGCGTTTTGAACTCGAGCTCGACGTCAAGACACCTAAGGTATTAATCGGTTATAAGGACGAATCGCTTCGCAGCGAGGCACAAGTCCGTCGTGAATTAACGAGTGAACTCCTGTTACACCTCTTGTTCGATCAAACATCATCGACGTATTTGGAACTGTATGAAGACGGTTTGATTGACGATACGTTCAGCTTTGATTACTCAAGTGAGGAAGAGTTCGCATTCGCGACGTTCGGGATGGAGACAGAAGATCCAGATAAGTTCATCCAAGCGTATGAGACACTTCTGCAAACGCGTCCTGACTTTACGGAAGATGAAGTCACGCGCAAGCGGAACATGATGCAAGGGAAGTTCCTCCGTGCCTTGAATTCACCAGAATTCATCGCGAACCAGTTCTCGCGTCACGCACTTGCCGGTACGAACTTGTTCACGCTTCCGACGTTGATTGCTTCGATTACGAAAGAAGAGATTGAAGCCCGTTTCGACGAGTTGTTCGCCATTGAAAACCGGGCGATCTCAATCGTCAAACCGTACGCGTGATGCGAATTCTCATTACCGGTGCGAGTGGCGCCATTGGTCTTGCGGCAGCAAAACAACTCGCTGCCGCCGGACATGAATTGGTGCTTCAGACGTATCGACAGCACGCTGTTTTGGAACGGATGATAGAGGAGTGGCAAGGAGAGCACCACATCTTGACTGCGAATTTAGCGGATGAGGAGGACTTGCAGGCATTTTGTGCGGCATTACCTGTCGTTGATGCCTTCGTCCATTGTGCCGGAACGAGTTATAGCGGTTTGTTGCTCGATCAATCGGCAACATCAATGCACGAACTTTGGAAAATCCACGTCGAGGCGTTGATGCGCATCAGCCAAACCGTGACACGGACGAAACCGTTTACGTCGAAGCTTGCGATCGTCGTCATCAGTAGTGTGTTAGGGGAACAAGGTGTCGCGGGTGAAGTTGTCTATTCGACATGCAAGGCGGCACAGCTCGGATTCGTCAAAGCATACAGCAAGGAACTTGGACCGATGTACGGACGTATCAATGCGATCACACCGGGATGGATTGACACACCGATGAACGCGATTTTCTCGGAAGATGAAAAGGAACAAGCAATCGCTGAAATTCCTGCTGGTCGATTCGGGAAAGTAGAAGAAGTGGCTTCTGCCATCTGTTACTTAGTGCAACCCGAGTCAAGTTATGTGTCGGGAGCCATCCTGAAAATAGATGGTGCGTGGATGTAAGCATTGGAATTTCAGTTCAGGAATGCTTTTCATTTTTCAAAAAATCATTTAACATGAGGAATGGATAATCGTATTGATAGAGGAGGATGGGCGCGTGAGTGAGTTCGAGCAATGGTATCTCGAATATGAATTAAAGGTCAACCGTCCCGGTATACTCGGGGACATTGCTTCGTTGATGGGAATGTTACATATTTCGATCGTGACGATCAATGGTGTTGATCATCAACGACGTGGTATGTTACTGCAAACGAAACAACCGGATCAAATTCCACGACTCGCCGCTATTCTCAAGACGATGTCAACCATTGAGGTCATCAAACTACGAAAACCAAAGCTCCGTGACCGAATTGCGATTCGACACGGTCGTTATATCGATCAAAGTAGTGATGAGCGAAAGACGTTCCGCTTCGTTCGAGAAGACTTAGGGATTCTCGTTGATTTCATGGCAGAACTGTGTAAACAGGATGGTCACTTGTTGATTGGTGTCCGTGGCATGCCGCGAGTCGGGAAGACGGAATCGATCGTCGCAGCAAGCGTCAGTGCGAATAAGAAATGGCTGTTCTTGTCATCGACATTAATCAAACAGACAGTGCGAACATCGTTGTTCGACGACGAGCGGACCGGTGATTATGTCTATATCATCGATGCCTTAGTATCGCAACGAAATTTCGATGAACGGCACTGGCAAATCCTGCGCGAAGTCATGCGACTACCAGCGACAAAAATTGTCGAGCATCCGGACGCTTTCGTCAAATCAAGTGAATATACGTGGGATGATTTTGATTACATCATTGAATTACGCAACACGACTGAAGAAATCATTGTGACTGAACTGCCTCGTTCCCATGGTGGAAATGATTGGTTCAACTTTGAATAAGTATGAAAAATGGAAGGTGTGTTACCGATGACCGAGCTCGGAACCTACTTAAAGGAACAACGGGAGGCACTTGGTGTCTCTCTCGAACAAATTCAAACGACGACGAAGATTCAAAAGCGTTATATCGTCGCGATTGAAGAAGGCAATTACGATCAATTACCGGGTGCATTCTATGCCCGTGCCTTCATCAAGACATATGCGGAAGCACTCGGTCTTGACGTTGATGAAGTCTTTACGACCTACAAGCGTGATCTTCCAGAACCGGAAGCACAGCCGGTCGTCGAACTGTCGCGACGAGCGACGTATTCGAAATCCAGTGCTCCTAAAAAGAGTGTTGCGAAACGTTGGATTCCGAACATCATCATCATCGTATTGATCTTTGCAATCGGTGCTGCCTTGTATTATGGTCTGCAGACGTTCCTCGACGGTAACGAAGAGGCGAAGACGTCCGCGCCGAAACAAAATGATGTGACGATCGATCAAGGAGACGCACCGAGCAAGGAAACGGATGCGCCTGCGAAGACCGAAGAAGAGCCGAAGGAAGAACCGGCGAAACAAGAAGAAACAAAAGAAGAACCTAAAAAAGAGGCACTTGCTGTGAAGTCGACATCTGGTCAAGATGTCACGTATGAAGTAGCAACGAAGGATACGATGAATGTCTCGATTCAAATCAAGAAAGATGCATCTCCATCGCCATTCGTTGGTGTGCGTGATACATCACTTGAAGGAGAAGCACTTGCGCCAGATCACATCAATGCATCGGATCCAAATCCGATCGTCGTGAAGGACGCGAAGACGGACTTGATCCGGATCCGGATTGGTTCGATTAAAGGAATTGATAAAATCGTCGTCAATGACCAAGAACTGAAACTGAACCGTTCGCTTCTCGTCCAAAATATCTATTTGAAGAAAGTAGACACGCCGTAATCCGGCGTGCCTTCTTTTAGATGACATGGTCATCTACATACGAAATGAAGGAGGAGGGCGTTACATGAACTTACCGAATCAATTGACAGTATTACGCGTTTTATTAATTCCCGTGTTCGTCATCGTACTTGCGATTGATCCGAACTGGGGACAGTGGGATGTGCTGGGAGCTGAACTTCCCGTCTCACACTTCGTTGCAGCTATCATCTTCCTTGTTGCTTCACTGACGGACTGGCTCGATGGGTATATCGCCCGCAAACAAAAACTAGTGACGAACTTTGGAAAATTCATGGATCCACTTGCCGATAAGATGTTAGTTGCAGCTGCTCTTGTCTACTTGGTGGAACTTGGATTCGTCGCAGCATGGATCGTCGTCATCATTCTCTGTCGAGAGTTCGCAGTCACAGGTCTTCGTCTCGTCGCATCTGACGAAGGGATCGTCCTTGCTGCTGGAAACTCTGGCAAAGCAAAAACATGGGTTCAGCTGACATCAATTACGGCATACTTGTTGCACGATATCATCTTTGCGATGTGGAATATTCCGTTCGCAGATATTACGATGTGGCTTGCTTTGATTTTGACGATCTACTCAGGTGTCGAATATTTCGCTAAAAACATTAAGTTAATTACGAAATCCATGTAAGATGGATCAATTTAGACTGTTCGTCATACCGAACAGTCTTTTCTTATACTTCAAGAAGGTGAGGAATCAACATGAAAGCAGAAATCATCGCAGTCGGAAGCGAACTCCTCCTTGGAGAAATCGCGAACACGAATGCACAGTACCTTTCCGAATGGTTAGCGAGTGCCGGAATTGACGTTCATTATCATACAGTCGTCGGTGACAATCATGAGCGGATGCAAGAGACATTCCGTCAGGCACAACAACGGGCAGAACTCCTTGTCATCACAGGTGGTCTCGGACCGACGGAAGACGATTTGACGAAAGAAGTGCTCGCTGATCTCCTCGGACGTGATCTCGTTCTCGATCAAGCGGCGTACGAGCGAATCGAAGGGTTCTTAAAGACACGTCAACGGGAAATGACGATCAATGAACGAAAACAAGCTCTCGTCATCGAAGGAGCGACGGTTTTACGTAATGATGCAGGACTTGCACCCGGTATGTCGGTTCAGACGGAACACCACCAATATATCGTCTTACCTGGTGTGCCACGCGAGATGAAGCAAATCCTCAAAGATCACTTCAGTCATCTGTTCGGTCAAGAAACGATCCGTTCTCGGACGTTACGATTCTTCGGAATCGGGGAATCAGCTTTAAATGACCGTCTGGAAACGTTGATCAAGGAGGCGAAGAATCCATCGGTCGCACCGTATGCGGAGCTCGCTGAAGTCCGGTTACGCCTGACGGCTAAAGCACTCGATCAACAGGAAGCCGATCGTATGCTCGATGAACTCGAACAACACGTCCTTGCTGAAGTCGGCATGTACTTTTATGGATATGGGGAGACGAGTCTGCCGGAAGTTGTCCTAAAACGGTATCAAGAAGCAGGATTGACACTTTCGCTCGCCGAATCACTGACGGGAGGAGCCGTCGCAAGTGGTCTCGTTGATGTCAGCGGTGCGAGTCAAGTATTGCGTGGGAGCGCCGTCGTCTATGATGACGCAGCGAAGCAAGCCGTACTGTCGGTACCAGAAGAGCTTTTAAAAGAACATACGGCAGTCAGTAAAGAGGTGGCGATCGCGATGGCAGAAGGAGCACGAAGCCTTTATCAATCGGACATCGCTGTTGCCTTGACGGGGGAAGCAGGTCCGACGAGCAACAGCGGAAAAACGATCGGAACGGTCTATTGTGCTATTGCGGACGCACATGGAACACGGATTGTCGAATGGCAATATCCATCGTTCGATCGAGGCATGATTCGCCTGCGCGCCGTCAAGGATACCTATTTCCTTCTACTGAAACATCTCGAAAAAGCACCAGAGTGAGAAAAATGGTCAAAGTGCAAGTATGCGAATAAATGTTCGTAAAATGCTTGTCATTCGGTCTCAAAAGAAGTACAATAATCTCAGTAAGATAATTAAAAGGAGGCCTGCTACGTGAGTGATCGTAAAGCAGCACTTGAGATGGCGTTACGCCAGATAGAGAAACAGTTCGGTAAAGGTTCTATCATGAAACTCGGAGAAAATGCGGATCAGAAGGTATCAGTAATCTCTTCTGGATCGATTACATTAGATATTGCCCTAGGTGCAGGTGGATACCCACGTGGACGGGTCATCGAAGTATACGGACCTGAATCGTCAGGTAAAACGACGGTAGCGCTTCATGCAATCGCAGAAGTTCAAAAACAAGGTGGACAAGCCGCATTCATCGATGCGGAGCATGCGCTTGATCCAGCATATGCAAATAAACTCGGTGTCAACATCGATGAGCTCCTCTTGTCACAACCGGACACTGGGGAACAAGCACTTGAAATCGCGGAAGCACTCGTTCGTTCTGGTGCGGTCGATATTCTTGTCGTCGACTCTGTTGCGGCACTCGTACCAAAAGCAGAGATCGAAGGCGAGATGGGTGACTCACACGTTGGTCTTCAAGCACGTTTGATGAGCCAAGCGCTTCGTAAATTGTCTGGTGCAACGAATAAATCGAAGACGATCGTCATCTTCATCAACCAAATCCGTGAAAAAATCGGTGTCATGTTCGGTAACCCGGAAACAACTCCAGGTGGTCGTGCACTTAAATTCTACTCGTCTGTTCGTTTAGAAGTGCGTCGTGCGGAAGCGTTGAAAAACGGTACGGACGTCGTCGGTAACAAAACAAAGATCAAGGTCGTCAAAAACAAGATCGCACCTCCGTTCAAACAAGCGGAAGTCGACATCATGTATGGTCTCGGAATTTCGAAGGTCGGCGAGTTGATCGATATCGGAACGGATCTTGATATCGTTCAAAAGAGTGGTGCATGGTACTCGTACAACTCTGAACGTCTCGGTCAAGGGCGTGAGAACGCGAAACAATATATGGTCGAGCATCCGGAAGTCGCAGCAGAGGTCGAACGTTTGATTCGTGAACACCACGGTCTCGTCGATCGCGAAGAGCCGGTTGATTTCGAAGCAGAACAACCAGAAGATCTATTTGCTGAATAAACCGTTTCAGAGAGGATTCGCATGCGAATCCTCTCTTTTTTAGTGTAAAAGAGGAAAACAGTGGAATTCTTTCCCGTCCGTTCGTTGACAATGAACGAGTGCTATCCTTACAATATAGATGTACGTTTTTTAGACAGCTTCGATGAAATACCGAAATGAACTAAGAAACACCTTGCAAAGGGGAGGTGAACCCATGAGTACACTGACTTGGATTGTCATACTTCTCCTCACTTTGCTGATCGCATTCATCGTAGGCTACTTCTTGCGGAAATCGATTGCAGAAGCGAAGATTCAAGGCGCAGAAACGGAAGCGAATAAAATCGTCGAACGTGCGCGCGAATCGGCTGAGGCAACGAAAAAAGAAGCAGTACTCGAAGCGAAAGATGAAGCATTCAAACTTCGTAACGAAGTGGAAAAAGAATTGCGTGAACGTCGCCAAGAGCTAGCGAAACAAGAAGCCCGGTTGCTCCAGAAAGAAGAGACACTCGATCGCCGTGTTGATGCCATCGACCGTAAGGAAGATCAAATCAATACACGTGATGCAGAGATCGCGAAACGGAAGCATCAAGCTGAAGAACTAGAGCGCAAAGTAGAGGACCTGTATGAACAGGGACGTCAAGAGCTTGTCCGCGTCGCGAATTTATCGCAAGACGAGGCAAGAACGATCATCATGGATGAGACGAAACAGGCTGCTTTACATGACGCAGCCATTCTTCAAAAAGAAATCGAACAAAAAGCAAAAGAAGAAGCCGACAAGAAAGCACGTAACATCTTGTCACTTGCGATTCAACGGTTCGCCGCTGAACATATCGCAGAGACGACTGTATCGGTCGTCAACTTGCCGAACGATGAGATGAAAGGTCGGATCATCGGACGGGAAGGCCGCAACATCCGTACGCTCGAGACCTTGACTGGAATCGACTTGATCATCGATGATACGCCGGAAGCCGTCATTTTGTCTGGTTTTGACCCAATTCGTCGCGAAGTCGCTAAAATGGCGCTCGAGAAATTGGTTCAGGATGGTCGGATTCACCCGGCCCGTATTGAAGAGATGGTCGACAAATCCCGTCGTGAAGTCGACGAGCGAATTCGAGAAATCGGGGAAGAAGCGACGTATGATGTCGGAATCCACGGCATTCATCCGGACCTTGTCAAAATTCTCGGTCGCTTGAAGTACCGTACGAGTTACGGACAAAACGTCCTGTATCACTCGCTTGAGGTTGCCCATCTTGCAGGTATGATGGCAGCTGAACTTGGGGAAGATGTCACGCTTGCGAAGCGTGCGGGTCTTCTGCATGATATCGGGAAAGCGATCGACCACGAAGTCGAAGGCAGTCACGTTGAGATCGGTGTCGAGCTCGGTACGAAGTACAAAGAGCATCCAACCGTCATCAACGCGATCGCATCCCACCACGGGGATACGGAAGCGACATCTGTCATTTCCGTCTTGGTCGCAGCCGCAGATGCATTATCTGCTGCTCGTCCGGGTGCACGTCAAGAGACACTCGAAAGTTATATTCGCCGTCTCGAACGCCTCGAGGAAATCTCGGAATCGTTCGACGGTGTCGAAAAATCATTTGCGATCCAAGCGGGTCGTGAAGTTCGTATCATCGTTCGACCTGACGTCGTCGATGATGTACTGGCTCACAAGATGGCGAGTGACATCCGGAAAAAAATCGAAGAAGAACTCGATTATCCGGGACACATCAAAGTCACGGTCATTCGGGAAACACGAGCAGTCGAATACGCGAAATAAGTGGAGTGGCGGGCGACCGCCACTTTTTTTAATGAACGGAGGAACAGCAATGAAGATTTTATTCATCGGAGATGTCGTCGGTGCACCTGGTCGACATATCCTACAACAATTCACAGCACGCTTGAAAGCGAAGTACAACCCGAACGTCATGCTCGTCAACGGCGAAAACGCAGCACACGGACGCGGCATCACGAAGTCAATCTATCATCAATTCCTAGAACTCGGATTCCACGGAATCACGATGGGGAATCACACGTTTGATAACCGCGACATCTTTGACTGGATCGACGATGCAGATCGGATCGTCCGTCCGGCGAACTATCCGGAAGGCACACCAGGTCGTGGGATGATGATCGTCAAGGCAGGTAATAAAAAGATTGCCGTCATCAACGTCCAAGGAACGGTCTTCTTACCACCACTCGGTGACCCGTTCCGAACAGTTGATGCATTAATTGCGGAAGTCGAAGGAAAAGTCGATGCGATCTTCGTTGATGTTCATGCGGAAGCAACGAGTGAGAAAATCGCGATGGGCTATCACCTCGACGGTCGAGTTCAAGCTGTCGTCGGCACACATACGCACGTCCAGACAGCAGATGAGCGTGTCCTTGACGGAGGAACGGCTTACATCACGGATGTCGGGATGACAGGTCCGCTGAACGGTGTGCTTGGGATGCGTCAGGAAGATGTCCTACGAAAATTCAAGACACAGCTCCCAACACGGTTTGAAGTTGCCGAAGGACGGGAACAACTTAATGGAGTCTTGATTCATATCGATGACACAACAAAAAAAGCAACGAAGATTGAACGGATTCATCTGACGGATCAGTCAGTATTCTTCGACTGATTGCCATTTCTGGATGGGGAGGTACACGCATGGACGTCCTGAAAGTATCAGCTAAGTCGAATCCAAACGCGGTAGCAGGTGCACTCGCGGGTGTCATTCGAGAGAGAGGTTCCGTCGAGATTCAGGCCATTGGTGCGGGAGCGCTCAATCAGTCTGTCAAAGCCGTCGCCATCGCACGTGGATTCGTGGCTCCTTCTGGCATCGACTTGATTTGTATCCCAGCCTTCACAGACATTTTGATTGATGGAGAAGAGAGAACCGCCATCAAACTCATCATTGAACCACGATGACGAATTGGACATAGGTCCTATTTGCAAGTAGACCATTTACTCGACTGGAGTAGATGGTCTTTTTGCTGCGCCTGCGAAATTTTCTCACCTTTCCACCGAGGGAGCATTGTACTACTTCCGGTAAATCGGTATCATGAGGGAGGATAGAGAGAACTATCATTTCAGGGGACAGAGAAGGAGCGAACGTCGATGTATAATCAGTTATCATGGAAAGTTGGCGGTCAGCAGGGAGAAGGGATCGAATCAACAGGCGAAATCTTTGCAATTGCCTTGAATCGACTCGGCTATTACCTGTACGGCTACCGTCACTTTTCGTCACGTATCAAGGGAGGGCACACGAACAATAAGATTCGTGTCGCGACACAGGAAGTCCGGACGATTTCCGATGATCTCGATATTTTGGTCGCGTTCGATCAAGAGACGATCGATGTTAACTTCCATGAATTGCGTCAAGGTGCCATCATCATCGCGGATGCGAAATTCAATCCGACGAATCCAGACGAAGCACGCGCTTCCTTGTATGCGATTCCATTTACGGAGATTGCAGCAGATCTCGGTACGGCCTTGATGAAGAACATGGTCGCGATCGGTGCATCGAGTGCGATTCTCGGGATTGCACCGGAGCGTTTCCAAGCCGTCGTCGAGCAGATCTTCGGACGAAAAGGACCAGACATGGTCGAGAAAAACTTAGCAGCAATCCGTGAAGGTGCAGCAGCATTTGAAGCACTCGCAGGAGATGGTGAGCGATTCGTCTTAGATCCAGCAGACGGAAAACAACGGATGTTCATGATCGGAAACGATGCGATCGCCCTTGGTGCGATTGCTGGTGGAGCACGTCTGATGGCGGCTTACCCGATCACACCATCATCTGAAATCATGGAATACTTAATCAAGAAATTACCGCAGTTCGGCGGAACGGTCGTCCAGACGGAAGACGAGCTGGCAGCAGTCACGATGGCAATCGGGGCGAACTACGCAGGTGTCCGTGCTTTGACGGCGTCTGCTGGTCCAGGATTGTCATTGATGGCGGAAGCGATCGGGTTATCCGGGATGACGGAAACACCGCTCGTGATCGTCGATACACAACGAGGTGGTCCGTCAACGGGTCTACCGACGAAACAGGAACAGTCGGACTTGATGGCGATGATCTACAGCACGCATGGTGAGATTCCAAAGGTCGTTTTGGCACCGTCAACGGTCGAGGAAGCGTTCTACGATGCAGCAGAGGCATTCAACATCGCAGAGGAATACCAGTGTCCGGTCATTCTATTGACGGATTTGATGCTGTCTCTTGGAAAACAATCGGTCGAACCACCGGATATGTCACGCGTTGAGATCCGACGCGGGAAGTTAATCCAAGAAGACTTACCGGAACTTGAAGGAAAAGCGTACTTCAAACGCTACGAAGTGACGGAAGATGGGATCAGCCCACGTGTCATTCCAGGCGTCAAGCACGGGATTCATCACGTAACGGGTGTTGAGCACAATGAGGAAGGGCGTCCGTCGGAAGCGACGAAGAACCGGGTCGATCAGATGACGAAGCGACTCCGTAAGTTGAACACATTCCGCTTACAGGATGCCGTTCTCGTAACAGAGCATCATGCAGAACCGGATATCTTATTCGTCGGTTTCAACTCGACGCGTGGAACGATCGAAGAGATCATGCCACGACTCGAAGCACAAGGATTAAAAGTCGATCACTTGCATATCCGTCAAGTCCATCCGTTCCCAAGTGAACTCGTCACGCCGCACTTAGAGCGGGCAAAACGAGTCATCGTCGTCGAGTACAACGCAACGGGACAACTGGCGAAACTGATCCAGATGAACTGTGGACATGCATCGAAGATCGAGCATATCCTGAAATTCAATGGCGATCCGTTCTACCCGGCAGAGGTCGTCGAGCAGGTCGTAGGAGGGGTATATCATGGCAACCTTTAAAGATTTTAGAAATGATGTCAAACCAAACTGGTGTCCAGGGTGCGGAGACTTCTCGATTCAAGCAGCGATTCAGCGTGCTGTCGCAAACGTCGGGCTCGAACCAGAAGAGTTGGCATTGATTTCCGGGATTGGCTGTTCTGGTCGAATTTCCGGTTATATCAATACGTATGGCTTCCACGGTGTTCATGGACGGTCCTTGCCGATCGCTCAAGGTGTGAAGATGGCAAACCGCGAATTGACGGTCATCGCATCTGGTGGCGACGGTGATGGATTTGCAATCGGCATGGGACATACGATTCATGCGTTCAAGCGAAATGTCGACATGACGTATATCGTCATGGACAATCAGATTTACGGCTTGACGAAAGGGCAGACGTCACCTACTTCTGCACCTGGATTCAAGACGAAATCGACTCCAAAAGGGTCGATCGAAAAGAGTGTTTCACCCGTTGAACTCGCCTTGACGGCTGGCGCGACGTTTGTTGCCCAAAGCTTCTCGAATGATTTGAAGGGCTTGACGCAATTGATTGAACAGGCGACGGCACATAAAGGGTTTGCCTTCATCAACGTCTTCAGTCCGTGCGTCACGTTCAACAAGGTCAATACGTATGATTGGTTCAAACAGAACTTGACGAAGTTGTCCGATATCGAAGGATACGACCCGTCAAACTTGGATCTTGCGAAACAGACCGTTCATGCACACGATGGTCTCGTCATGGGATTGATCTATCAGGATGAGACACGTCCTGATTACCAGTCACAAATCGATGGGTATCAAGAGTCAGGCCTTGCGTATGCGGATCTTGAGTTGAACGAAGAAACATTCGGTAAACTAGCGGCAGAATTCATGTAAGATAGAGGAAAGATGTGTTTGGTTTTTTGGGGATGCTAAACATTTGGAAGCTCGCAACATATAAATAAACGCGAACTTCCGCGAAGGAGTCGGGGAAAGATGACGAAATTAGTAACGACGGTAGAAGAGACAGCAACGACAAAAACGATGCGCGCGCTTGTCAAAGAAGAGCGCGGAGTTGGTGCGACACTGAAAGAAGTACCGGTACCCGTACCGAGTCGTGGAGAAGTCTTGATTCGAGTCGAGGCAACATCAATCTGTGGGACGGACGTGCATATCTATGAGTGGGACGCGTGGGCAGCTTCACGTGTCAATCCGCCGTATGTCTTCGGTCATGAGTTCTCGGGCGAAGTCGTCGAGCTCGGAGAAGGCACGAAACGCTTGAAACTCGGTGACCGTGTCTCGGCTGAGACGCATATCGTCTGTCATCAATGTAAACAGTGTCTACGTGGGCAATACCATATCTGTAAGAACACGAAGATCATCGGTGTCGATACACAAGGTTGTTTTGCGGAATACGTCGTCATGCCGGAAGAAAACCTCTGGGTCAACCCGGAAGACATGCCAGCAGGGATTGCCTCGATCCAAGAGCCAATGGGAAATGCCGTCCATACCGTTCTTGCGAGTGATGTCAGTGCGAAAACGGTCGCAATCGTCGGTTGTGGTCCAATTGGTCTGATGGCGGTCTCGGTCGCTAAAGCAGCCGGTGCGGCGGAAGTCGTTGCGATCGACGTCAATCCGTATCGTCTCGAACTCGCGCGGACGATGGGGGCGGATGTCGTCATCGATTCACGTCATGACGATGTCTTAGAGCGAATTGAACGTATGACGGACGGCGACGGGATTGATGTCGTCTGTGAGATGAGTGGTCATCCTGTTGCGATTCGTCAAGCGTTCGAGATGGTGACAGCAGGTGGAGACGTCAACATTCTTAGTCTGCCGGTCAAACCGGTCGAAATCGATTTGACGAACCACGTCGTCTTCAAAGGCGTCCGGGTTCAAGGCATCACCGGTCGGAAGATGTATGAGACATGGAGTCAAGTTTCTGCTTTCTTGTCGAGCGGAAAAGTTGATGTCCGCCCGTTGATCACACACACATTGCCGCTTGAGCGGTTCGAAGAAGGATTTGAATTGATGCGTCAAGGGAAATGCGGAAAAGTCGTATTACAACCAAGGGGGACGAATTAATGGGATTTGAACACTTACGGACAGAACTAGAAGAGATGAAACAGGCGGGCACGTTCCGCAACCTCGTAGCACTCGAAAGCGCACAACATAACCGCGTGACGATCGACGGTAAGGAATTGATTCAACTGTCGTCGAACAACTACCTCGGACTCGCGGCGCATCCACGTCTCGCTGAACAAGCAGCGAAAGCAGCGCGCACGTTCGGTGCCGGAACGGGATCCGTTCGGACGATTGCCGGAACACTCGAGATGCACCAAGCATTCGAACGGGAACTCGCGACATTCAAGCATACGGAAGCGGCACTCGTCTTCCAGTCTGGATTCGCCACGAATCTTGGTGTCTTATCGGCACTGCTCGGTCCGGAAGACGTCGTCATCTCGGATGAGTTGAACCACGCTTCGATCATCGATGGAATTCGTCTGACGAAAGCGAAACGCCGGATCTATAAACACGTCGACTTGGCGGATCTTGAGGCGGCCTTACAAGAAACACAAGACGCGCGGACACGCCTCGTCGTCACGGACGGTGTCTTCTCGATGGACGGAAACATCGCGCCACTCCCTGAGATCGTTGAATTAGCAGAACGCTATGACGCGCTCGTCATGGTCGATGATGCCCATGCATCAGGTGTGCTTGGGAAAGCGGGACGCGGTACAGTCAATCACTTCGGTCTTGACGGACGTGTTGCTCTGCAAGTCGGTACGCTCTCAAAAGCCATCGGCGTCCTTGGCGGATACGTCGCATGTGAACAGCACGTCAAAGATTACCTGATTCATAAAGGACGTCCGTTCTTGTTCTCGACATCACATCCACCAGCAGTCGTCGAAGCGAACCGGGAAGCGCTCCGCGTCATGGAAGAAGAAACGGAACTCTTTGATCGTCTGTGGGAAAACACGGAATTCTTTAAACAAGGACTCCGTGATCTCGGATTTGATATCGGCACGTCGACGACGCCAATCACACCGGTCATCGTCGGAGATGAAGCACGGTGCCACGAGTTGTCGGACCGCTTGCGTCAAGAAGGTGTCTTCGCTCAAGGCATCGCCTTCCCGACGGTCGCAAAAGGA
Organism: Exiguobacterium sp. U13-1; assembly: GCF_001750115.1. Taxonomy (NCBI): domain Bacteria; kingdom Bacillati; phylum Bacillota; class Bacilli; order Caryophanales; genus Exiguobacterium; species Exiguobacterium sp. U13-1. Next base: position 1,534,816 of record NZ_CP015731.1, read on the forward strand.
AAAGCACGTGTTCGGACGATCGTGACGGCTGAACATACACGCGAAGACTTGACGACGGCGCTTGCAGCGTTCGAAAAAGTCGGTCGTGAATTAAACTTGATCGGTTAATGCTGATCACGGACGAACGCGTCCGCATACTCTCAGGCAGTGGGTCGTCGACCCGCTGCCTGATGTGCGTCACGGGCGGAAGAATGAGAAGTTAACCGTTTTTACTTTTGCAAGATAGGGAATAACTGATGATGAAAGGATGTGACCTGATGAGTACGAAAAAGAAAGGGATATTGCTCTCATTTTTGATGCTGACACTGCTCCTTGGGGGGTGTATTCGCATCCAGTACGATGCAACGATCCATACTGATCAAAGTGTCACCTTAAAGACGACATATGCCGCGAAGGAACATCCGGTGGCTCGTCTACTCAATTTGAATCCGAATTGGAAGGGGTATGTTAAACAGGCAGAAAAGAACGGCTATGCGGCGAAGACGTTTAAGACGAAGGATGACTACGAAGGCATCCGGATGCAAAAGACATTCGCGAACTTCAAGGATATGACGTCGATCAAGGACGAATGGAAGACCGGCATCGGTGGGATTCTGATTCCGCCCGATACAAAGTTTGACATGAAGAAATCGGACGGATTTTGGTTCGATACGTACCGACTCGACACGAACATTGATCTCAGTATCGATCGGTTGAACATCAAAGGGTATCAACCGACAGGACAGGTCAAGAAGTTAGCCGATCGGTATATTCGTCAAGCCGATATCGAGATCAAGCTCCACGGTCCAAAAGTGATTGGTCTCCAAAATGGTGAAAAAATCGACTGGTCGAATTACCATGATGTGTCATGGAAATTATACGGAACAAAAGCAAACCAACTACAGTTGATTGCCTATGTACCGAATCCGACAGGCTGGATCATTACCGGTATCGTACTATTGATTGGTGTCGGATTATTCCTCTACTGGGTCTTTCATCGTGTCCGTAAACTACGTCGTCAACAGCTGAAGACGATTAGTATCTCACTTCTCGTCTGTTTGATCGTCGGGGGAGGGGCGTGGTGGCTATTTGCGGAAGATACGTCGAGTGCCCCACCGCCGACGCGTCAGATTGTCACACAAGGAAAGAGTGAAATCGTGCCGACGTTCCTCGTCCATGGATTGTTCGGGACGGAGCGGACGTTCGTTCCGATGATTCAAAACTTCACGAATAAAAAAGTCGCCGATGACGGAGGACGATGTGACGTGACACGTTCCGGGAAAGCGACCTGTAGCGTCAACCCCTCACCGACCGGCTACCCGCTCGTCCGAATCGTTTTTGCGGACGATGAGGCAAGCCTTGCCGATCAACAAAAGTGGTTGAATGCGGCGATTGCTGCGTATGACGCGAAACAAAAAGCGACCTTTGCCGATATCCAGCTCGTTGGGCACAGCATGGGTGGTGTTGATGTCGTCGCCTATACGGTTCAAGAAGAGATGCCGTATCACGTCCGAAAAGTCGTGACGCTCGACTCACCGATCGCCGGCTCCGATTACGCGAAACTTGGCTTGACGCTTGCACCACTCGGCACGAATACGAACAGTCCCGCAATCCGCGATCTGGCGAAAGGTTCTCCAGCGATGAACAATCTGACCAAGCGGCTCGAGACGTGGCCACGTGATGTACTCGTCTATTCGTTTGGTGCCAAAGGGGGCGACTTCAATCTGATTTCGCTGAAGAGTTCATTTGCACTGGAGAACTATACGGATAACATCCAAACAAAATCGTATAAATATGATCATTTCACGATTCATCGCCGGGAGCCCGTCTTCCGCGAAATCCGCAATTTCCTGTTTAAAGAAAACCGGGTCACGGAGGAGGAATCATCATGAAACACGTCGTCATCGTCGGCGGAGGAATTGCCGGTCTAACGGCTGCTGCATTGATCGCACAAGAAGGGCATACGGTCACCGTCCTTGAGGGGAGCCGTGAATGGGGAGGGTCAGCCGGGAAGTTCACGCGCCGGGATCTGACATATCCAGTTGGAGCGACCCTTGGGATGGGATTTGAGGCAGGCGGTATTCATGCCCGTGTGCTTGATCATCTTGGAGTCAGGCATCAGGTCGAATCACTCGACGTCGTCATGACGATTCGCATCGAAGGACGGACGATTCATTATTATCGGGATCGCGATGCCTTTCTAATCGAATTGACATCACATTTTCCGGAGCAGGCATCGTCGATTCGTGCTTTCTTTGCTGAAATCGAGCAGATTCATGAGGCGATTCGTCCACTGATGGCAGAACTGCCGGCGTTGCCACTTCAAGATCCAGCAGACGTCAGGCGGTTAGTCCGTCACGCGAAAAGTGTTGTCCTCTTACCGTATTTTCCGATGACGATTGGTCATCTGTTACGCAAACATCGATTAGCGGATACGTTGTTCGCACAAGTGATCGACGGGATCTTACTCGACAGCATGCAGACAGGGCAGGAAGCATCTGCTTTATTAGGGGCTGTCGCCTTATCGATTTATCATGACGGTGCCTATTATGTTCCGGGCGGCTTGTACCGGCTAGCCGAACAATTGAAAGAAACAGCTGAGGCGAACGGGGCAACCTGTCTGCTTGGACGAAAAGTCACGTCGATTCGCAAGACGCCGGATGGTTTTTTGATCGAGGATCGGCGAGGGCGTTTGACGCTTGCCGATGCTGTCATCTGCGCCGTTCCGCTTGAAGGTATCCGGGAAGTCGTAAGTGCGGATATGCGACAAACGTTACGACGGACGTATCGACGACAAGAAAAACTACAGCAATGGGCGACCTTTACGTATTATGCAGCAATTCCGGAGTCGATCATTTTGTCTGATGAAGCGTTCCGTCAAGTCCATGATCCGTCCTTACCTTCAGGTCACGCCTTCGTCTCCCTCTCCCGTTCGGAGGACCGGTTACGTGCACCAGCCGGTCAGCGGACGCTGACGATGTCATGTCATGTTCCAATCGGTACGTTTGATAAGACGAACCGGAAACGCTACGACGAACAGGTCGAGACGATGTCGGCGATCTTCGAAGCTATTCTTGAACAACAGTTTCCCGGCTTCGGTCAAAAGGCGATCGAACGCCATCCGGGTGGACCCGGTGCGTGGGTCCGCTATACGTTTCGACCAGATGGCGGAGTCGGGGGATATCCGCAACGTCCAAGTACGAGTCTCTTGTTCGCAGCACCTTTTCGAACGGGCGTCGATCACTTCTTTGCGATTGGGGACACGATCTTTCCAGGTGCCGGGACGATCGGTGCCACGACGTCCGCAATTCATGTTGCCCGACAGTTTGATGTCAGATTATGAGAAATCGTCGTAAAATGATGAAAGAAGCGACGCATCTGTCGCTTTTTTCACATTTGAGGATTATGATGAAGAAGAGTCGGGAACATGATATCCATGAACAGAAAGAGAGAAGGAGTGAAGAACCATGGAGACATTCGAGCAAAAATGTCAGTCGTTCATTCAGGAACGACGACCTGAAGTCGGTCCGATTCAATTCGAGTCGGCACGTACGTTTCTCAATGCACGCGGTTTAAGTGTCTACGAACGGATTTATCAAGGAAAAGAAGAAGTACGATTGGCGTTCGTCGAGCAGACGAACGGACAACAACTCGTTTCATTAATGGAAAATACATTCGGCAACGGACTGGTCTATTTTGTCTCAACGGCAACCGCGACATGGGATGGCGACCGTTTTGGTGAATACACGTTTTAAGTACATAGGGAGTCCCAGTCGATGACTGGGGCTCTTTCGTGTCGAAACCTAATCCTCATCCCGTTCGTAAGGTAGGTAAGTGACTCAATTGAAGGAGGAAACGATGTGTCATCACTTGAACAACCTAAAACATCGACACGGCGGCTTGCGACCGTCTCGTTGATTTTCATGGCGGTCGGATTCGTCGTCTCATTGCCATTTAAAGAAAATGCGTGGGTCTTTTGGCTCCAGAGTGGTTTTGAAGCCGGACTCGTCGGTGGGATTGCCGACTGGTTCGCGATCACGGCATTGTTTCGCCATCCGCTCGGCTTAAAGATTCCCCATACGAACCTGTTGCCGAAAAATCGGGAACGGGTCATCGAATCAATCGTTCATATGCTCGAGACGGACTTGCTGAATAAAGAGAGTATCGTCGCGAAGCTCCAGCATATGACGCTCGCAGACCGTGTCATCAAAATCTTACGTTCGATTCTCGTTCTGCCTGCTTTTCGAGCGACCGTTACCGAACTATTGGTCGGTCTGATCCGGAAATTACCGAAAGAGGCGATTCTTGAGTTTGCGAATACACGGGTGACGGAGACGATCAAAGCGTATCCGTCAAAACGGCTGGCGGTACGGGCGATGGAGTTAAATGAGGAACGTCGACTCGACGAGTGGCTGATGGATCAGTTACTCGGTTATGGGCAACGTCTGCTCGAAGACCCCGTCATCCGCGATCAGATTGGCCGCCTTGCCTATACGGCGATGATCGATCAAGAAAAGAATACGTTCTTACGTGTGACGGCGCGAACCGTCCAAAAAGTCTACTCAGAAGAAAAACTCAGTCTGGTCATTCAAGGTGTCTTGCTGACGGTCATTCAAGATATGCGACACGTCCATCACCCGAATCGTTTAGCGATTCTTGATCATCTGCGTCGTAACTTGGCACAGTTGTCGATTGATGAAGAGCGTCTAGCAAAAATCGATGCCTGGAAGGCAAGCGAGGTCGACCGGTTTGACTTCGTTCCGGTCATTGAACGCGCGTATGATGCTGGTCTGATCGAACTCGAACGCTACTTGACGTCAGATGCCTTCTGGACGGAACGGGCGATGCCGATGCTTTCGCGCGCTTTAGACGACTGGGAACAGCATCCGACGTTCAAGGATAGCAGTGATCAATGGATGAAGGAGCAACTCGTTCGTTTCGTCGAACAAAATCACCAAAAAATCGGTGGACTCGTCCGTGAGAACTTAAACCGCTTCGATACCGAGACACTAATTCATATGATCGAGGATAAGGTCGGCAGTGACTTGCAATGGATCCGGGTCAACGGAGCCTTGTGTGGATTCATCATCGGTCTGATTCTTGGTGCAATCAAGGTATTCGTCGGATGAGCCGCTGGACATATGATCTGACGTTGTCGGAAGCATTTGATTTTAAGGGTGTTATGTCTCGTTTGACGGAAGACCCGTTACAAGTCGAACGTGCAGGGCGACTCATGGTTCCAGTCTTCATCAACGATCAGGCGTACATCACGACGATAGAAGCCATCGATGGTTACATGTTGCGGATTGACGGTTCAGGACCACAAGCAGCGGTGCTGACGCAACTCAAGCGACGCTTTCGACTTAGTGAGCCGAATCCTGCGCAGCGTCTCAAAGCGACGTCGTTACACGCGATCGTCGAACGGTTCGGCGATGAACGACTCGTGCTGGATCATTCACCATTCACGGCCTTGATCCGTTCAATCATTCATCAACAAATCAATCTGATGTTTGCCCATACATTGACGGAACGTGTCTTTCGAACATTCGGAACGGTCCAAGACGGGATCATCCTTCCGCCGACACCGCGCCAATTAGCTGCTGCGCGTCGTGAGGACTTGCTCGCTCTGCAACTATCAGGACGTAAAGTCGATTACTTGCTCGGCGTAGCGACGGCACCGATTGATTATGATGGATTGACGTCAGCGACTGACGCAGAAATTGCTGAGACGTTGATTGCACTGAAAGGCGTCGGACCATGGACGGTTCAAAACGTCCTGATGTTCGGATACGGTCGTCCGGATCTCTTTCCGGCATCGGACATCGGGATTTTACGGGCTTTTGAACGGTTACTCGGGTATCGACCATCGGTGGAAGAAGCGACACGACTGGCGGAAGAATTTGCTCCTGTCCGCAGTCACGCCGCCTATCTATTATGGCGTTCGATTGAATAAGGAACTATTCTTGTCACTCTATCGCGAGAACGGTATAATGAATGCGACAGAACGAGGAATCGTTCAGAATGCTAAGGGAAGCGACGTGTTCGCTAACGATAGAGGGGACGAATGTGGATGTATACAGATGAACAAATCATCGAAAAAGCCAATGAAATCGCCAAAATGATTTCAGAGACACCGGAAGTAGAACGATTTAAAGCGGCAGAAGCCAACATCAATGGGAATGAAAAAGTCCAAAAGATGATGAAACAAATCAAGTTCCTTCAAAAAGAGGCAGTCAACTGCCAACATTACGGCAAAACAGAAGCACTCGCACGTGTCGAAGCGAAGCTCGATAAATTGTTCGCTGAGCTCGATGAGATGCCTGTCGTCCAACAGTTCCAAGAAACACAAGAAGAAGTCAACGGACTTCTCCAATACATCACGGTGACGATCTCGAACGGGATTACGGATCAAATCATCGAAGCGACGGACGGAGATGTTCTCGCTGGTAAGACAGGTAGCGGCATGGAAGCAGAAAACAAAAGCGGCGGTTGCGGCTACTAATCACGAAATGAACGAAAAGCCGACGGACATCCGTCGGCTTTTTCTACGAATGAGGTGGAAGAATGGAAGCAGTACACAACACTCCGATGATGAAACAATACTTCTCGATCAAGGCGGATTATCCGGATGCCTTTTTGTTTTATCGGCTCGGTGATTTTTACGAATTATTCTTTGAGGATGCCAAAATGGTCGCCCATGAACTGGAGTTAACGCTGACGGCGAAAAATGGAAAGAACGCGGAACATCCGATTCCGATGTGTGGCGTGCCTCATCACGCAGCGAACGGCTACATCGAACAGTTGATCGAGCGTGGTTATAAAGTGGCACTTTGTGATCAAGTCGAGGATCCGAAGTTGACGAAAGGACTCGTCAAACGCGAAGTCATCCAAGTCATCACACCGGGAACGTTGATGTCCGCGTTGACGGAAAAAGAGAATCGGTACTTAGTCGCGGTCGTCGAACAGGACGGTCGTTTTGGGATTGCTCGCGGTGATGTCTCAACAGGTGAGAGTGCCTTGACAAGCGTTGCGACACTCGACGGTGTAGTCAAAGAACTGAGCATCATTTTGCCACGGGAAATCATCGTCACGACAGAGGAACACGAGACGGCGCTCGCGCACTTACGGATTCCACTGACGCGTAGTTCTCGGCGCGAATCGCATCCGCACGGGGATCGTGCGATTGATGCAGCCCAAGCGGAAGCCTTTGCGGTGCTCTATGCCTACATGCACGATACACAAAAAAGAGCGTTGACACATCTACAACCCGCTGTCGTCTATAAAGCGAATGACTTCATGCAACTCGAGCCAAATACGGTCAAGAATCTCGAACTCGTCCGCTCGGCACGGACAGGAGACAAAAAAGGTTCGTTGCTTGGTTTACTTGACGTGACAGGTACAGCGATGGGCGGACGGATGTTGAAACGCTGGCTTGAAAAACCGTTGTTATCGGAACGCGTGATCACCGAGCGGCTCGACGCTGTCGAGGAATTGTTGCAACACTACTTCGAACGTCAGCAATTAAAAGATACGTTACGCGAAGTCTATGATCTCGAGAGACTCGTCGCAAAAGTCGGTTACGGTACGGCTTCAGCGCGCGACCTCGTTCAATTGAAGTCGACGTTACGGCTGATTCCCCGCATTCAATCAGCGCTCGAGGAGATGATGAGCGAACGTCTTGGTCAGCTCAGTCTCGGACTCGATCCGCACGACGAATTGAGCGATTTGCTCGATCGTGCTTTCGTTGAAGCACCACCAATCTCAACGAAAGAGGGCGGAATGATTAAGGCTGGTTATTCCCCAGACCTCGACGAGTTACTCGTCGCCTCAAAAGACGGAAAGACATGGCTTGCGACACTTGAAGCCAGTGAACGGGCAGCAACCGGAATCAAGACGTTGAAGATCGGCTACAATCGCGTCTTCGGTTATTACATCGAGGTCTCACGAGCCAATGCCAAGCTGTTGCCAGAAGGACGGTATGAACGGAAGCAGACACTCGCCAATGCCGAACGGTATATCACACCGGAATTAAAAGAAAAAGAAGCGCTGATCCTAGGGGCGGAAGAGAAGAGTGTCACACTCGAGTACGATCTCTTCTGTGGAGTGCGCGATGAAGTCAAAGGACATATCGAAAGCTTGCAACGGGTCAGTCGCCGGATCGCGGAACTCGACGTCCTCGTCGCACTGGCTGAGATTGCCGAGACGCATGACTACGTCCGACCAATCACGACGACAGGACGAACGGTTGATATTCAGCAAGGACGTCATCCGGTCATCGAAACAGTCTTACCGCGCGGTGAATACGTCGCGAACGGGATCACCTTAAACGAAGGACGCGAGATGTTGTTGATCACTGGACCGAACATGTCCGGTAAATCGACCTATATGCGACAGTTCGCCTTGATCGCCTTATTGCATCAAATTGGCTCGTTCGTACCAGCTGCTCAAGCGGAACTGCCGATCTTCGATCAAATCTTCACGCGGATCGGGGCGGCAGATGACCTCGTCAGTGGACAGTCGACATTCATGGTCGAGATGGTCGAGACACAAGAAGCGTTGACGCGTGCGACGGACCGGTCGTTGATCCTGCTAGATGAAATTGGTCGCGGGACCTCGACGTACGACGGGATGGCACTCGCACAAGCAATCGTTGAACACATCGCCCGGCACGTCGGGGCGAAGACGCTATTTTCGACTCATTATCATGAACTGACGGTGCTCGAAGAATCGATTGATCGATTAGCGAACGTTCACGTCCGTGCCGTTGAACAAGATGGGCGTGTCGTCTTCTTGCATGAAGTACGCGACGGAAAAGCCGACCAATCGTACGGAATCCATGTCGCGCGGTTAGCTGATTTACCGGACAGCTTGATTGAACGGGCGCAAGTCCTCTTGTCCGAGTTCGAGCAGGCTGAGCCTGTTCCGGTCGCAGTACCTGTAAAAGCTCCTGTTCAGGAGGAGCCGATTGATCAACTCAGTCTGTTCTCAGATGCGGATCCTCTGCGAGAGACGATGGCGAGTCTTGATTTGATCAATATGACGCCGCTCGAGGCATTGAATACGCTGTATCGTCTACAAGCCGAAGCGAGAAAGTGAGGAGAATGCAGTGGGAATCATTCGTGAATTATCCGATAGTTTAGCGAACCGGATCGCGGCGGGAGAAGTCGTCGAACGACCAGCGTCGGTCGTCAAGGAACTGGTCGAGAACGCACTTGATGCCGGTGCGACCCAAATCGATGTCGAACTCGAAGAAGCTGGAATGAAACGGATGACGATCCGCGACAACGGACACGGGTTTTACCCGGATGATGCTGAACTGGCTTTCGTCCGTCACGCGACGAGTAAGATCAAGGATGAGCATGACTTATTCCGAATCAAGACACTTGGTTTTCGCGGAGAGGCACTTGCCTCGATCGCGTCCGTCAGTAAAGTGACGTTGAAGACGAAACGTGAGGACGCGGAAGGGATTCAAGTGACGCTTGAGTACGGGACGGTCGTCGAACGGACACCAGCAGCAATGAACCGGGGAACGGAATTGACGGTCGAGCATCTCTTCTTCAACACACCGGCTCGATTGAAGTATTTGAAGACGACGCATACGGAGCTTGCGGCGATCACGGACGTGCTGAACCGGATGGCGTTCGCTCATCCAGACGTCAAGCTTCGGGCTACCCATGAAGGGAAGACATTGATCCAGACGAACGGATCAGGAGACGTCCGGCAAGCGCTGGCAAGTGTCTACGGTCACCAGACGATCCAAGGGACGTTAGTCGCAAAAGGTGCGAATGCCGATTATCAATTGACGTGTCATCTCGTCAAACCGGAAGTGACCCGTGCCTCAAAGAATTACATCACGTTGATTTTGAATGGACGTTCGGTCAAAAACTTCGCCCTGACGCAAGCGGTCTTGAACGGTTACCATACGTTACTACCGATCGGGCGGTATCCGATTGCAGTCATCGAGGTGACGATGGATCCACTCTTGATCGATGTCAACGTTCACCCGGCGAAACGAGAAGTCCGTCTTTCAAAAGAGATGGAGCTTTGCCAGTTGATCCAGGAGACGATCAAGATGACGCTCAGCCGGGAGACGCTGATTCCGAAAGTGACGCTACCGAAACCAAAAAAGGATCCGAGTAGCCAGGAAAAACTCGATTTTTCTTACGTCGCGGAACCAGTCGAAGAGACATCATCGCGAGCGGTCTGGAATTATCCGATTCCGAAAAAGCCGCAAGAAGACGATCGACCACCTGTCGAGAAATCATTACCGTTTAGCAACGAGGATGATCTGTTCGAACCTCTCAAACCGGTCAAGCAGGACTTTGTCGAACCGATTGAGGAATCACCTGCGCGTCCTCGCTTTCCGCATCTCGACGTCATCGGTCAACTCCATTCGTCCTATATCGTCTGTGCCGGGGAAGACGGGATGTATATGATTGATCAACATGCGGCGCAAGAACGAATCAAATACGAAACGTATAAGGTCATGTTCGGTCGACCACCGGAACAGCGGCAGCAATTGCTCTTACCGTATACGTTTGAAATCTCGTCGGATGATATGAAACGGATGGATGAAGTCCTTCCGTTGCTAAAAGACGTCGGCATCGAGTTCGAAGCATTCGGTCCACAAAGCTTCATCGTCCGAGAAGTTCCGACGTGGTTCCCCTCCCATCGTCAGGAAGAGACGATTCAGGAATTACTCGATGAAGCATTGATGAAGCGAAAAATCGATCTCGAGACGTACCGGGAAGATGCCGCCATCATGATGGCATGTAAGAAATCGATCAAGGCGAATCATCCGTTGAACGATGAGATGATGCGTCGGTTGATTGACGATCTAGCGAAAACGGAGATGCCGTTCACATGTCCACACGGACGTCCAGTCATCATCGAATGGACGACGTATGAACTCGAGAAGTTATTCAAACGGGTCATGTGATTTTGCTAAGGAATAAAACATGTAAGTATAAATAATTTTAAATTCTCTAGATATAGTTAGATGAGCAATCTTTCTATTGATAGAGAATTTTTATATAGAAAAATTGTTTGATCAGAATAATTTTTCTGAAATAATGAAAAAATAGAAATAAATGCTATAATTACAAAGTAAAAGTTTAACTAATACATATATTGCAAAGGGGTAAGGAAATATTTACTATGGGAAAAAAACTAATTAAAAAAAAGATGATTTTATTTATTGTAACTTTATTAGTTATTGGGGGAGGAGTTGCGAGTTACTTAGTAATTAAAGAGAAAAAAAATCAACAAGCAATTATTAGAAAAGAAAAAAAAGAACAACGAGAGAAAGATTACCTTACTTTAATGAATAATACTGTAGAAAATCTAAATACTCTAAGTGATACTTCTAACGATGTAATTGTAATGTATAGTGACGTTTGGAATGCTTCTATTGAAAATAATTTAAGACTAAGTTCTCTTGCAAATTATCTTGGAGTAGATGAATCGTCAGTTGAGAATAATGCACCAGAGGATGGAACGCGTTTTAATAATAGAGGTCGTTATATTGAAAGAGGCGAATTTAGCGCGGCATTAGAAACTGTTCATGGTGTGTTAGAGGACGAGGGTATATATAGTAGTATGGAGGATGCACAATTTACTATTGATGAGAGTGTAAATAAATTAAAAAATCCACCTGAAAAATATATGGATCTATATTTAGATTTTAAAGAATACTATTCAAATTATTCTACTTATTCTAGCTTAGCCAAAGAACCATCGGGTTCTTATTTGACGTACACAAAGGATACTAGCGAATTGAAAGTAAATCTTGAAGCTGAATATAATTCATTGTCGATTAATTTTAAATAAATTGTTAAAAGTTAAATATAAGTAATTTTGGAAGAGATGATTACTTATTTAGAATTAAGTCTAAGGTTGATTGTTGAGGAAAAGAGGCGGATAATAAGACCCGAAACTGTTAATAAGGGGACCTTTATCATGCTGTCACGCTTTATGCGTATCATTCAAATCATTGCTCAAATCGCACTTATTTTTTGTTTTTCACTCAGTGGGGACTGGGTGAGCGAAACTTTCCAGTTACCATTACCCGGTAACATCATCGGCTTGATTCTTCTGTACGTGACATTAAAAAGTCGACTGCTTCCTCTCGTCGCTGTTGAACGGGGCGGAACCTTTCTGCTGTTCGTCATGCCATTATTCTTTGTCCCAGCACTGTCCGGAATCATGGATTATACAGCATTCCTTCGAACATCTGGTCTTCAAGTCCTATTAATCGTCGTCGTCAGCAGCCTCCTGACGTTAGTCGGCTCAGCGTATATCGTCGACCGCTTAGCACACCGGAAAGAGGCGGTGACACCACATGAGTGAGACACTGTTCTGGATCATTTTGACCATTCTTTTATTCAGTGGCGCAATGTTCATTTACCAACGGCATCCTCGTGTCTGGACGTTACCGATCCTGACGGTGACGGCTGTCCTGATTATCATCCTCATCTATAGTGGGGTCTCACATGCAGAATATATGCAAGGGGGACAGTACTTGTCGAAGATGCTCGGTCCAGCGATCACGGCATTTGCGATTCCGCTCTACCGCGTCCGACATCACGTTCGCCGTTTTCTACCGGAAATCGGACTTGGTGTCTTGCTTGGAACATGTATTGCAATGAGTTCAGATCTATTACTCGGTCTGCTGCTCCATCTTGAGCGGACGACGAACCTTGCCCTGTTACCGAAATCAGTCACGTTACCTGTTGCCTTGGCGATTTCGCAAAAAGCAGGTGGGACGACGACGCTAACGGCAGCCTTCGTTTTATTGACGGGGTTAACCGGATCGATCGTCGGTCCAAAACTCATGACAGGACTTAAGATTCGTCACTTCGTTAGCCGTGGCGTCGGCTTAGCATCGATTGCCCACGTCATGGGCGCGACGAAATCAATGAGTCTTGACCAACGTGAAGGGGCGGTCGGTCTGCTGACGATGGTCTTGACGGCCGTCTGTGCTAGCGTCATCGCACCGTTTTTAATCACATGGTTATATGGGTAAACACTCTGTTTTTTCAACGGAGTGTTTTTTTGTAACCGATTGAAACTTGTCGACCACTTTTGCAGTATAGTACAACAGAAAACAGGGTGGAGGAGAATAAGATGATCATTTGGATTAACGGTACGTTTGGTGTCGGGAAGACGACGGCAGCCAAAGGGTTACAACAACGCTGGAGCGGATCACACATCTTTGATCCAGAGGAGACAGGCTATTTTTTACGAGCGCAACTGCCGGAAAACAAGGATGATTTTCAGGATGAGCCGTTGTGGCGCGCGTTCAATCGACAGCTCCTCGAGCAGCTCGATACGGAAAAGGCGCGGATCATCGTACCGATGACATTGACGAATCCAGCGTACTTTCAGGAAATCATCGGTACGTTACGAGCGAACGGGCATGACGTCCGTCATATCGCCTTGATGGCGAAGGAGACGACTGTCAAACGTCGGTTGATTAGCCGCTTCGAGCATCCGAATTCATGGGGTGGTCAACAGGCAGAACAACGCTTACGTCAACTGACCGATCCATTGTTCAGTCAACAGATCGAGACGGATGATCTGATGAAAGGACAGATCGTCGATGCGATTGCCCTCGTGACCGGGATTGGACTCTCGCCTGCCCGACCATAAAGGATTCAAGAAAGATGTTTCCGGGAATCATTAGATGATAATAGATGAGGAGGAAACAATCTTGAACGAAGGGCAACTTATTGCTAGGAGGATTTATGAATATGAAACACTGGATGACTGAGAAATTGGGCAGACAGTTGATGGCGATTTTTTATAGTGTCTTTGCACTAAGTGTCATCACATCGGTTGCCAGTTATTTATACGTGGATAATGCAGACAGTCGGACGAAGGAACAAGTACTCGACCAGTTACAAAAGACACAATGGTTCTGGTTCTTGAACTTGATGATATTTTTATTTTGTCTATTGTTCATCGTTCGCCCATTGATTCATCGGGTGACGTCACAACTCCGCGAATTAAACGTTAAGAGTCGTCGCCTTGCAGAAGGCAAGTCGATTTCGCTCGAGCATGACGTCGACAGCCATAATGAAGTCGGTCAATTAACGGCATCATTTTACCAGATGGCACGGTCGATCTCTTCTCAACATGCGGAACTGTCAGATAAGAATCAAGAGATGGAGCTTAACCAGAAGGTCTTACAACAGAAGCAGAACGAGCTCGAACGCGCCTTGGAAGTGACACGGACGAATGAGCTACATTTACAAGATCGTAATGAACTGATCGAAACGCTTGCTTCAAAAGAGAGTTTGTTTGATTATTCCTCTGTCATCAGTACGATCGTGCGGTTGACGAAGACAGAATTCGGTGCCCTCTTACTGATTAAGAATAATGAGATCGCGCAAGTCGTTCCAAAAGAAATGACGGAGGATCAGCAGGAGAGCTTAAAAACAGAATCATTGCTACTGAAACGCGTCATGATTTCAAAGGAAACGGCACATTCCTCGAAAAAGGTCGCGAATGATGATCTCATCAAGTATCCGTATCACGTCTATGAAGGTGTCATCCCAATCATGGACCCGGCGAAGGAAGAATTGATTGCTTGTCTCTATCTGGCCCGCTTTGATGCGCCATTCAATCAAAAAGACTTGGCGGAGCTTGAATCGTTCTCAAAACAGATCGCCATTTCATTAATGCGAATGTCACTCTATGAACAGATGGAATACGAACGAAAAGAGACGGCACAACTGTTGAATTCCGTTCGGGAAGCGATTCTCTACATCAAACACGAAGAGAAGACGATCTTAGGAAATCAGGCGTTATTCGATATCTTCCAGTCGTTACAAGTCGAAGAAGACAACGATTCGATGACCTTCCTCGAAGTCCGACCGGAAACGATGTTCGAGCAGATGGATCAAAAGGAAGCGTTTGAAGCATACTTTGAAGAAGTCTTATCGGGTGAGATTCCGGAGGGCATGTTTTCCTTGTCGATCGACCAAGGTGAATACTTCATTCAAGTCTATGCCGAAGCCATTGCGCACGGGGGACATTCAAAAGGAACGATTCTCGTCTTCCGTGACGTCACGGCTGAGACAGAAGTCGACCGCGTGAAGTCGGAACTCGTCTCAACGGTCTCGCATGAACTTCGAACACCGCTCTCTTCAATTTTTGGCTTTACGGAGCTAATGTTGAAACGGGATTTGGATCCTGAGCGGAACAAGCGATACTTGCAGACGATTCACGATGAATCAAAACGTCTGACCGATCTCGTCAGTGACTTCTTGAACGTCCAGCGGATGGAGTCAGGAAAGCAAGAGTATGACAAACAAATCTTTGACCTGAAAGAAATCGTCAAGGAACAAATTCAGTTCTATCAAGCAGCGACGGAGCAACACAGTCTGAAACTTGATTTGAATGATGAACAGGACTTCATGGTCGAGGCAGATGCGAACAGCATGAAACAGTTACTCGGTAATCTCTTGAATAACGCGGTGAAGTACTCACCGGACGGCGGGGATGTCGTCGTGACGATGACTCACCAACACAATCAAATCGAACTCAGCGTTCGCGATTTCGGGATCGGGATTCCAAGCCATTCGATGCCGCATTTATTCAGCAAGTTTTACCGGGTCGACAACTCAGACAGCCGAAAGATTGGCGGGACAGGTCTTGGATTATCAATCTGTAAGGAAATCGTTCGCGCACATGATGGCAATATCGAAGTCGAATCGATCCTTGGAGAAGGAACGGTCTTTCGGGTCAAATTGCCGAGTGCGACAGACGCGTTACTCGAAGCAGAATGAAGAGACGAAGAAGAGGCGATATCATGCGCCTCTTCTTTTTTGTCGTTTCACGTGTGAGATTCGTCCAAATTCATGCGTTTGGCTAAAACGAGTAAGATGCAGACATTTGAACGATAAATCGAACAGATTGATGACAGAACGGCTGAAACAGTTGAAAAAATCGTAAATTGTGCAGGGATTGCGAACGTTTCTGTACTCTCGCTATAGTGATTATAAAAAAGCGTGAGAGGAAGAAGAATCATGGAGAGCTTAGAAGCGTTACTCACACCACCGCAAGATATCGAACAAGAGAATGCAAACATTGATGGCAAAACACCGCTTGCGAAATTACAGCGGATTGCTGGGGAAGCAGCGCGGCAGATGATGCGACGACATCTCGAAGCAGATGTCTTGCAGGCGCTTGACGACAACATCTTGTATATCCACGACGCCGATTATTACGTGACCGGTACGACGACGTGTGCTCAGATTCCGCTCGGTCAGCTACTCTCGAACGGATTTCAGACGACACACGGTTCAATCCGACCAGCGCAAGACATCCGTTCTGCCCTCGCCCTTGCGGCAATCATCGTCCAAGCGAATCAAAACATGCAGCATGGCGGACAAGCCTTCGCGACCTTTGACGATGATGTAGCGCCATTCGTCGAAAAGACCTACCAACGCGAATGGACCAAACTAAACGCCCTTGTGCCGCATTGGAAGCGACGCAAGCGGGAGCGGCGCGCATGGCAGGAGACGTATGAAAAGACGTTTCAGGCGTGCGAAGCGTTCATCCATAATACGAATTCGATGCATTCACGCGGCGGTGGACAGGTGCCGTTTTTATCCGTCAATTATGGGACGAATACGACGCAGGCAGGGCGGCTCTTTCAGCGCGCCTTGCTGACAGCGACGGAACGAGGGTTAGGAAGAGGGGAGACGCCGATCTTTCCGATTCAAATTTTTAAAGTCAAACAAGGCATCAACCTGTCACCGACGGATCCGAACTACGATTTGTTTCAACTTGCCACCCGCGTGACAGGAAAACGATTGTTTCCGAACTTTGCGTTTCTTGATGCACCATTTAACTGTCAGGAGCAACCGGGGGGAGCAGAAGTCGCGTATATGGGATGCCGGACCCGTGTGTTTGAAGATCGTGGAGACATCCCGTCCGTCACAGGTCGAGGCAACTTATCGTTTACGAGCATCAATCTCGTCCGTTTGGCACTTCAGAGTCAAACCGTCGATCAAATGTTCGAAGCCGTCCAAGAGACGACAAGACTTGCATGCCGGCAACTCATCGCGCGTTATGAGTTCCAGGCAAGTCGAACGGCTGACGAGTTTCCATTTTTATATCAACATGTCTGGAAAGACGGTGAGATGCTAAAAAGTACGGATCAGGTGGGTCCGGTCCTCAAGCACGGGACGTTAGCAGTCGGCTTCATCGGTCTCGCGGAATGTTTGACCGTTTTGACGGGCAATCATCATGGGTATTCCGAACTGGCGCACCAGATTGGTATTGCCTTGATTCAAGCGATGCGAACGGTCGTCGACAACTATGGCGAGATGACGGGATTGAACTTCAGTTTACTGGCAACTCCAGCTGAAGGGTTATCAGGTAAGTTCACACGTCGTGATGCTAGTGACTTCGGTGAAATCAAAGGAGTGACTGATCAGCCGTATTACACGAACTCCTTTCATATCCCTGTCGATGCGCCCGTGACGATCCGTGAAAAGATTCAACTCGAAGCACCGTTTCATGCATTATGTAATGGTGGACATATCACCTATGTCGAGACAGATGGTGCCCTTGCTGGAAATCCGCAAGCGATTGAAGACATCGTTCGTTTGATGGCGGAAGCTGGAATCGGCTATGGGTCAATCAATCATCCCGTCGATCGTTGTCTTGATTGTCGAACGGAGCAGACAATCGAGGATCAGTGTCCGGTTTGCGGAAGTAGATCGATCGAACGGATTCGACGCATCACAGGATATCTCGTCGGTACACTGGACCGTTGGAATGAGGCAAAACGGGCTGAAGAGCAGAATCGGGTGAAGCACGATGTTACGCGTTCTTTCCCTTCATCCTGATTCTGTCGTTGATGGACCCGGTTTGCGAACGGTCCTGTTTCTTGCCGGTTGTCCACACCACTGTGTCGGCTGTCATAATCCGTCCTCCTGGGATCCGGCAGGTGGAGTGGATTGGACGATTAAAGAAACAGTGGAACGGATTCAGGCGATCGGAAATCGTCGTTTAACATTATCCGGCGGCGAGCCGATGCTTCAAGCGGCAGCACTTGTGCAACTTCTCGAACAACTTGGACCAGATTATGACGTCATTTTATATACTGGCTATTTACTAGAGGAAATCTTACAGCGTCGACGGTGGCATCCACTAATACTGCGACTAGACGGACTCATCGATGGTCCGTTCATCCTGTCGAAACTCGACCGAACGACACGTTTTCGGGGCAGTACAAATCAACGAATTTATGATCGACAGCAACTGCAAAAAAGAGTGTTACACGAAAACAAAAACTCCCCCGTCTGAATAGACAGGGGAGAATCAGGTCATGCATATTTTTGTTCTTGATCGACGGATTCGACGACTGCGAGTGTCGTCGTCCGTCGTTTTTTGATGAAGAACGATAAAATCAGTGCCGCGAGTGCAAGTAACGTTGCGATGAAGAACGTATCGTTGATTCCTTCGATCATCGCCTGCATTTGCAACCATTCCGGATTAGCGGCTTCAGGTTGTGAAGCAAGTTCCGGAACGTGATGTTTCGTCCGCGACGTCATGATCGTCACGAGCAGACCTGAACCGATCGCACCCGATACTTGTGACAACGTATTGTTCAATGCCGTACCATGGGGCGTCAAGTGTTGCGGAATATGGTTCAACCCGTTCGTCATGACGGGCATCATGACCATCGAGATTCCAAGGAAACGTAGCGTATACATGATGACGAGGAACGCGTATGACGTATCCGCAGCTAGCTGACTAAACGAGAACGTCGTTAAGACCGTCAGTGATAAGCCGATGATCGCAAGGATCCGAGCACCGAATCGGTCGAACAGACGACCTGTGATTGGTGACATGATCGCCATGACGATCGCACCCGGTAACATCAAGAGACCAGAGTGAAACGGTGAGATACCGCGAATCGTCTGGATATAGATCGGCATCAAGATCATGGCGGAGAACATCGACATGTTCAAGACCATCGAAATTCCTTGCGATAAGGCGAACATCGGATAACGGAAAATCCCGAACTCAAGCATCGGTTCTTCGAGCATGAATTGACGTATAATAAAGGAAGTCAGACTAATCACACCGATGATCAATGATCCGATGACCGTCCAAGATCCCCATCCGGCAGAACCAGCGGAACTAAATCCATACAGCAAACCACCGAAACCAAAGCTTGAGAGAACGAGTGAAAATAAATCGAGTTTGAGTGTGCTACGAACCGTCTCTTTCTTCAATAAGAAGGCACCCGTGAACAGTACGAGTAATGCGATCGGTGTAACGAGATGGAACAACATCCGCCATTCATAATGTTCAAGAATCCAGCCGGACAATGTAGGTCCGATGGCTGGGGCGAACGTGATGACAAGTCCGAAGATGCCCATTGCTTGTCCGCGTTTCTCGATCGGGAAACCGGTCAAAAGAACGTTCATTAATAGTGGCATCATGATCGCAGAACCAGATGCCTGCATCATCCGCGCACCGAGTAGAAGCGGGAAGACGTGTGCTTGTCCAGCGATGATTGTACCGAGTGAGAACAGCGTCATCGCCGTCAAGAACAGTTGACGTGTCGAGAACTTCTGGACAAGGAAGGCCGACGTTGGAATCATGATTCCGTTGACGAGCATATAGCCCGTCGTCAACCACTGGGCGGTGCTTGCCTGAATACCGAAGGATCCCATGATCGACGGTAAGGCGATATTAAGTAACGTTGAGTTCAGGACCGCAACGAACGCACCTGCCATAAGGACAGTTAAAATTAAATAAAGTCGTGATGATTGCTTGCTTGATTGCATTTCGTTATGCTCCTTTTGTACTACGAGTCTAAAATGTTAGACTTGAATTCTATGACTAACTTGGCTATCTTACCAGGCTAAGTCGAATGAATTCAAATTATTTGCTTCATACACTAAAATAAGTGATTGTTAAACCATTGCAATCATTTGAACAGAAAAGGACAAGACCATGAATCCAAAAAAGAAACAACTTCTAGATGCCGCCTATCAGCTATTCGTCGAAAAAGGTTATCAATCGACGTCCATCCAGGACATTCTTGAGCACAGTAACGTTTCCAAAGGAACGTTCTATAACTACTTCTCCTCTAAAAATGAATTATTCATCGATGTATTTAATACCGTCTTTGAAAAGATGCGGACAGCGCGCAAGGAAATTCTCGTCGGACGAGATGTCTCAGATTATGAGACGTTCATTCAACAAGGTAACTGTTACTTGGAACTGATGCAAAAATATAAATTGTATACGTTGTTCGAAGAGGCGATTGCTTCAAATGAAAAAGAACTGAAGACGTTCATGGAGAATAACCGTCTTCTCGAGATCGAATGGACGTTTGAACGATTACGTGATTTATTCGGTCAGACGAAAGAACCGTATCTTCTAGATTTAGCGGTCATTTATACAGGAATGTTGCAATATGCGATGTACTTCTTCCGACAATCCGAACCGAACACACAACCGGAACGTGTCGTCCGTTACGTATTCAATCGATTGACGCATCTCGTCGAAGACGTCAGTCGGACGGAAGAACAGTTGATTCCGCCGCGCTTCCTATCCGTTTGGCTCGATCGGCCACAAGATGAAGTCGTCATTCGGAAGGATTTGTTCGAGAAGACGAGTGCGCATATGAAACGCTTGATTACCCTGTCATCGATTTCCGATGAATCGAAGGAAGCCCATGAAGAGGTTCTTGATTTCATCTATGAAGAACTACTCGAACGGAAGAAACCAAAAATTCATCTTCTACGCCGGGCACTCGAGACGATGGACGAAGATCCGGTCTTTGCGGGTCAGGAAATCATGGCAACCTATAAGGCGATGGTCGATGAGATTGCCCGTGTGCGGACCAAAACTTCCTAAAAAGGTTGATTTTTGAAACTAACCAGATTACACTGAGACCATTCATGTTAGAAAAGGGGTCTCATCATCATATGTTTACTCAATGGAAAAAAGAGTGGTTCCTGCAACCAAAAGCGGATTTGCTGTCCGGAATCGTCGTCGCCTTAGCACTCGTTCCGGAAGCAATCGCGTTTTCGCTGATCGCTGGCGTTAATCCGATGGTCGGTTTATACGCTTCCGTCATCATTGCAATCGTCATCTCGATTGCCGGCGGTCGTCCCGGAATGATTTCAGCTGCGACCGGTGCGATGGCACTCGTCGTCGTCCAGCTCGTCAAGGACCATGGTGTCGATTATTTACTAGCTGCCGGTATCCTTGCCGGAATTCTACAAATCACGTTCGGATTTTTAGGAATTGCTAAGTTATTACGATTCATTCCTCGATCCGTCATGGTCGGATTCGTCAATGCGTTAGCGATTTTGATTTTCTCGGCACAACTGCCGCAGTTCGAAGGACAGAACTGGATCATGTACGCAATGGTTGCCGCATCACTCGCCATCATCTTGTTATTCCCACGCGTGACGAAAGCAATCCCGGCACCACTCGTTGCGATCACGATAATGACAGTGTTGACGGTCGTCTTCTCACTCGATACACGAGTCATTGGAGACATGGGACAAATCGAAGCGGCGTTACCAAGCTTCTTCTTACCGGATGTTCCGTTCTCACTTGAAACGCTCCAAATCATCTTCCCGTATGCTTTGTCACTTGCATTCGTCGGTTTGATCGAATCGTTGCTGACGGCACGAATCGTCGACGAGATGACGGATACGACGTCGAACAAAGCAATGGAATCACGTGGACAAGGAATTGCGAACATCATCGCGGGTATGTTCGGTGGAATGCCGGGCTGTGCGATGATCGGTCAATCGGTCATCAATGTCACGTCGGGTGGGCGTGGGCGATTGTCGACATTGACAGCAGGTGTGTTCCTAATGCTGTTGATGTTTACGATGAATGATCTATTGATGACGATTCCAATGGGAGCACTCGTCGGTGTCATGTTCTTCGTCTCGTATGCGACGTTTGACTGGGGTTCATTCAAGATGCTCAAGACGTCACCAAAAAGTGATTCTGCGGTCATGCTCGCAACTGTTCTCGTCACTGTATTGACGAACGATTTATCAATGGGCGTTCTTGTCGGGATCTTGCTTGCGGCGTTATTATTCGCTTCAAAAATTTCGCGCATTCAAGTCGAGCGCAAGGAGCAAACAGATCGAGTCCGTTACACGATTCGTGGCCCGTTGTTCTTCGCGTCGACGACAGCATTTGCGGAACAATTCCAGCTCGACGCTGATCCATCGTCCGTCATCACGCTCGATTTCTCGGCGTGTCACTTGTTTGATGATTCCGCTATCGAAGCGATCGAAAACGTCGTCTTGAAATACGAACGTCTCGGCAAAAAAGTCGAACTCACTGGATTGAATGAAGAGTCGCAAGCGCTCGTCGATCGATTAGCGCAGCGAATCGCATAACGGAAGAGGATATGAGGAAGTGGTCGACACGATGTCGACCGCTTTTTTGTTTCCTTCTGATTGACGATGAGAAGTGCGTCCCTTGATTGGTTTCGCTATACTAAAAACAAAAGGGGGCAGTTAAGATGAAATGGTTTCGATTTGAGCATGAAGGAAAAGTAGGTATCGGGGTTGAACGGGATGGCTCTACATATGATGTGACGGCACAAGTCTATACGGATTCATTGTTTGAAGTGATTTCACGTGAGTTCGATGTTGACCTTGATCTAGATATCGCGCCACTACTTAAAGGGGATGTTCGTCAGCTCGCGCCGTATGTACCGGCACGAAACGTCATCTGTGTCGGCAAGAACTACGCCGATCACATCAAGGAGATGGATACGGCGGGAGCAGGGAAATTCGTCTTGTTCACGAAAGCACCGACATCGATCGTCGGTCCGTTCGAACCAATCGAACGGCATGCGGATTTGACGCAGCAACTGGATTATGAGGGGGAACTTGCTATCATCATCGGCACAACGGGGCGTGATTTGACACCAGAAAATGCACTTGATCATGTGTTCGGCTATAGTATCGTCAATGACGTGACGGCTCGGGATCTACAAAAAGAACACGTTCAGTTCTTCCGTGGTAAATCGCTTGATGGGTTCTGTCCGTTCGGACCGGTCATCGTCTCAGCGGAAAGCTTTGATCCGTTTGACGTCCTCGTCGAGACGCGCGTGAACGGGCAACTCCGACAGTCGGGATCAACCGCGTTGATGTTACGCGACGTCGTGACGATTTTAGTTGAAGTGTCGCGCGGAATGACGCTTGAAGCAGGGGACATCATTGCGACAGGAACTCCAGCTGGTGTCGGGCACGGTATGAAACCACCGGTCTACCTTCAGACAGGGGATGTCGTCGAGGTATCGATTGAAGGAATCGGTCGCCTGCAAAATGAAGTCCAGTGAACGAAGATGACCGAAATGATTGAATTTCATTCACCGCTTTCCACATTACTTTGGAAAGCGGTTTTTTATTTTGCGAAATACATAGATAATTTGAAAAATGATTGATTTTATTCGATAAAACAGTCATCATATGACCGTTTTTGATGTATAATGAAACTATAAGGACGGTTTAATGTCGAAAAAAGTCGTATTTTGAACGTTTTATAGAGAAATTATATAATTTTTGAACGTTTTTGATTGATTTTTGAATGTAAACGCTTTATATTATAGATGTGGAGGGAAACCTTATGTTAACGAAAAAACGCCATCAACTCATTCTCGAATTACTAGCTCGAGAAGAAGTCGTCAAGATGCAAAAAATCGTCGAGCAAACCGGTGCCAGTGAGTCTACGATTCGTCGGGATTTATCACAGCTTGAGACAGCAGGTCATCTGCGTCGGGTGCACGGGGGCGCGACAGCGAACCATTTGCAAATTGAGGAACCGAGTTACTTCGAAAAGAGTGACAAACATGTCGAAGAAAAGGAACGGATCGCACGAGCGGCCGCTGACCTGATCGAAGACGGGATGTATGTCTACCTCGATGCCGGAACGACGACGCTTGCCATCGTTCCGTATCTCGAAGAGAAGGCGATTACGGTCGTGACGAACAGTCTTCCTCTAGCGAACACGTTACTCTATCACCGTATCCCGACGTTCGTCGTCGGAGGTCAACTGAAGCATTCAACGCAAGCACTCGTCGGTTACAACGCACGTGAAGGAATGTTGATTTACCATTTTGATGTCGCGTTCCTTGGGATGAACGGTGTTCATCCGACACAAGGCTTCACGACACCAGATCCGGAAGAGGCACTCGTAAAGAAGACAGCGATCGAGTTAGCAAAACAATCGTATGTACTCGTCGATGAGACGAAACTGGATGCAATCAGCTTCAGTCGGGTGGCGTCCTTGCAAGCGGCGACGATCATCACGACGACATCCAGCGAGCAAGAAGCGAAATACAGTCAATACACAGAGGTGGTGAACGCGAAATGATTTATACACTGACACTCAATCCATCCATCGACTATTATGTCACGTTACCGGTATTTGAGGCAGGACAAGTCAATCGTGTCGAACAGGCGGAAAAAGTGGCCGGAGGGAAAGGAATCAACGTCTCTCTCGTCCTAAAAAACTATGAGGTAGAAACACAAGCACTCGGATTCCTTGGAGGAAGTACCGGACAATTCATTCGGACGGAACTCGAGAAACGAGGCGTGTTAACCGACTTCACACCGATTCAAGATGAGACGCGGATCAATGTTAAGATTCGTGCTGATCAAGAATCTGAGTTGAATGCAGCGGGACCGAAGATTCAACCGGAAGAGCTAGAGCATTTATTATCCCGATTCAAGACGATGCAAGCCGGTGATATCGTCGTCTTCGCAGGCAGTATCCCAAGCAGTCTACCGCATGATCTCTATCGTCATATCGCGACGATCTTGAATGAACGGAACGTCCGCTTCGCAGTTGATACGACGAAGGAAGCGATGCTTGAAGTCTTACCGCTTGGTCCATTTTTAATCAAGCCGAATCACCATGAACTCGGTGAAATCTTTGACGTCGAGATTACGTCGAAGGAGATGGCGGTTCCTTACGCCCAACAACTCGTCGAGCGTGGTGCCGAGAACGTGGTCATCTCATTTGCAGGAGACGGAGCACTGCTCGTCAATCGTCAAGGTGCCTACACGGCAAACACACCGGCTGGGAAGCTTGTCAACTCCGTCGGTGCTGGGGACTCACTCGTCGCCGGATTCGTTGCCAGCCATGCGCTTGGCAAATCACCAGAAGAAGCATTCCGCTATGCGGTCACGACTGGTAGTGCGTCTGCTTATTCCTTCGGTCTTTGTACGAAGGAAGATATCGATCGTCTTCTCGAAGACGTCAATGTCGTTGAACTCATTCAATCCTAAAAGGAGTGTGACTACTCATGAAAATTACAGATCTCTTGACACGTGATACGATTCAGCTCGATTTACAAGCGTCATCTAAAGCCGCTGTCATTGACGAACTCGTCAACGTCCTCGATCGGGCAGGAAAACTGAACGATCGCTCGGCATATAAAGAAGCGATTCTCGCACGGGAAGCGCAAAGTACGACAGGTTTAGGGGAAGGCATTGCCATCCCGCACGCAAAAACAGCAGCGGTCAAAACACCAGCAATCGCTTTCGGTCGCTCGGCAGGTATTGATTACGAAGCACTCGATGGTCAACCAAGTCGGTTGTTCTTCATGATTGCAGCAGGAGAGAACGCGGATAACGCGCACCTTGAAACACTCTCGAAACTATCTGTTTATCTGATGGACATGAACTTCCGTGATACGATTCTTGCAGCTAAAACGAAAGATGAAGTCATCGCGGCAATCGAAGCGAAAGAACGCGAAGAAGAAGGTCCAGTTGACGTCTCAAGCGACAACGTCGATCAAGATGCGCCTTATATCCTTGCTGTCACAGCTTGTCCGACAGGGATTGCACATACGTATATGGCAGCTGATGCTCTGCGTCAAAAAGCGGAAGAGATGGGTGTCCGTATTAAAGTTGAAACAAACGGATCGACTGGTGTCAAAAACGGTTTGACACAACAAGACATCAACGATGCGACAGCAATCATCGTCGCAGCGGATAAAGCGGTTGAGATGGATCGCTTCAACGGGAAACACGTCGTCGAAGTACCAGTTGCGCAAGGGATTCGTAAACCACAAGAATTGATCAACCGTGCTGTCAAACAAGACGCACCTGTCTATAAGGCAAGCGGCTCGGGTGAGAGCTCGAAACCAGCCCGCGGTGGCTTCTATAAACACTTGATGAGCGGTGTATCGGCAATGTTGCCACTCGTCGTTGCTGGTGGTCTCTTGATCGCGATCAGTTTCTTCTGGGGAATCAACTCCGCGAACCCGGATGATCCATCATACAATGAATTCGCTGCTCAGTTAATGACAATCGGGAAAGCGGCATTCGCTCTCTTGATTCCAATCCTTGCTGGATTTATCGCGATGTCGATCGCCGATAAACCGGGTCTTGCTCCTGGTCTGATCGCTGGTTTCCTTGCAAGTAACGGTAACGCTGGTTTCCTCGGTGGATTGATTGCCGGTTTCCTTGCAGGTTACGTCGTTCTTCTGCTCGTTAAAGTCTTCAAAGGTCTCCCGGCAGCACTTGAAGGAATCAAACCGGTCTTGCTCTATCCACTGTTTGGTTCGTTCATCACAGGGATAATCATGTTGCTCGTCGTCAATGAACCAATCGCGCAATTCATGAAATGGCTCACCGATTCAATGAACGATCTCAGTGGTGGGAACGCAATTCTTCTCGGTATGCTCGTCGCAGCTATGATGGCAATCGACATGGGCGGTCCGATCAACAAAACAGCATACGTTTTCGGTACAGCTGCTCTTACAGCAGGTAACACGGAAGTCATGGCAGCCGTCATGGCGGGTGGGATGGTTCCACCACTCATCGTTGCTTTCTCATCGACATTGTTCGCACGTAAGAAATTCACACCGCAAGAGCGGGAAGCGGGTATCGCTGCTTACGCAATGGGTGCATCGTTCGTCACAGAAGGTGCGATTCCATTTGCTGCTGCCGATCCACTCCGCGTCATTCCATCAAGCGTTATCGGTTCAGCGATCGCTGGTGCGTTGACAATCGTCTTCGGCGTCTTGCTCCCAGCGCCACACGGCGGTATCTTCGTCTTCCCGTTACTTGATGGTCCATCAGGTACGGTCATGGCAATCGTCGGTTACGCGGGTGCGATCCTCATCGGTTCACTCGTCGGTGCGGCAATCCTCTCCTTCCTCAAAAAACCGCTTGTTGACCAATCGGTCGCGAAAGCGGAAATGACAGAAGGAACAGGTACAAAAGCATCATAATTCATCTAAATCCTCTCCGTTTTCAAACGGAGGGGATTTTTTGTTGAATTTTGACGGCTAACGGTGAAGAATAGAGGGCATACTGAATAAGAAGGAGGGATGGACATGGGTGGACAATCCTTACAAATCGGACCACGGACCATCAAGACAGGTCTTGCGGTCATCCTGGCGCTGTTGATCAGTAATCTGTTCAACCTCAGCCCGATCCTACCTGCGATCTCGGCAGCGACGACACTCCTGCCTTCGGTCTATCAGACATGGAAACAATTTCTCGAGGAAGCAGAGGCCAACTTGATTGGTGCCTTTTTGACGTTACTCGCCCTTTGGATATTAGGGGATAATCCGGCGAATCCGCTTGCAATCGGAATCGTCATCATGGCAGCAATCTCGATTTTGCTAGCCTTTGGTTTCGGGCGGACGATTCCACACGTCGTCTTGATGATCATTGTCATTCTCGAAAGTGTGGCGACAGCGACCGAACCACTTTGGCAAGTCGTCTTGATCCGTTACTTGCTCGTCATGCTCGGGATTGGCTGTGCGCTCGGCATCAATGCGTTGATCTTCCCGCCGCGTTACGGCAATGTCTATTACCAGAAAGCGACGAAACTCTTCGAGAAACTGCTCGTCGTCACGCGAGCGATTGCCTTCGAAGGAAAGGTCGCCCCATATCGGGCGGCGATTGATAAAATGTCAAATTCGCTCCTTGAGACACAAAATCTGTTCAACCTACACAAGGAAGAGATTCGAGGAACACGTCAAAAGCACGCCTCGCTCTTACGGAACCTCTTGATTCTCAAACATATGCAATCGTGCCTCGAACGTGGTGTCGCGACGGCAGAGCGCTTCAGAGAGCGAGAGAAGGCCCTTGACTCGATTGCGGACGATCTTCGGAGTGAATTGTTTTATCACTTGATGCATATCGCACAGCGACAAGAGAAGGTCTTGCTGACATATGATCTCTTGTTGACGGAAGAACCACTCGCGATGGAGGATCTCGTCAAAGAGAACATCGCTTTCGTCAAGCACTCTTTCCTTGACCGCGATGAACTCGAGGAAGAAGTCATCATGGAAATCTTACCGATCGTCGTATCGATGAATGAGTGGATCCAAGAGCTTGAAGCATTCGAAAAACGGCTCAACGGTGCGCTTCGTCGTCATATCACATCACTGACGATCGAACAAAAATCAGTCCGTGATAAAACATTTAATCGATTTAAACGTAAAAAAGCCATTGACGAAAGTAAAAAGTAAGCGTATAGTCCTCCTTAACGATACTTTACTTGCTAAAAGCATAACAGTATAACAGCATAACAGAACGAAAGATTAAGCGATGATGAAACCGAAGTAAAGACCATCTCCCTGTTTCAGAGAGCACGTGGCGCTGCGAACGTGTACACAGATGGTGTTGAATTACAGTTTCTGAGCTTCTTGCGTAAGCGAGCGGAGCAAACCGTTATCCCGATCATGAGTGACTCAGTCGACGACTGGGTAATCAGGGTGGTACCGCGGCTTTCGTCGCCCCTGTCGAACGATACGTTCGGCAGGGGCTTTTTTGTTATCTATCATTCATTCAAGGGGGAACTCATATGTCTACACCAATCATTCCAAGTCACTTACGTCCACACGTCGCACCACAGCACTACGAAGACTACACACCAACGGATCATGCCGTTTGGAGATACGTCATGCGACTGAATCTAAATACGTTACAAGATACAGCACACCCGGCATACCTCGAAGGGCTTGCTGCATCGGGCATCAGCCCGGAACGGATTCCGGATGTACGTGAAATGACAGCGAACCTAAGCCGTGGAGGCTGGGGAACAGTCGCTGTTGATGGTCTCATTCCTGGCGTCGCCTTCTTCGATTTCCAAGGGCACGGACTCTTGCCGATCGCGACCGACATCCGGAAGGTCGATAACATTCTTTACACACCAGCGCCAGATATCTTGCATGAAGCAGCGGGGCACGCACCAATCTTGATGAATCCGGTCTACGCGGAATTCGTTCGTCGCTTCGGTGAGATTGGGGCACATGCCTTTAACCATAAAGCAGAGCATGACGTGTTCAAGGCACTGAAGAAATTGACAATCGTCAAAGAGAGCCCATTCTCGACGCCAGCCGATATCGAACAAGCTGAAATTGAGCTCGCGGAGACACGGACACACGTCAAAGGGATTTCGGAAGCGAACGAAATCTCACGTCTGTTCTGGTGGACGGTTGAATTCGGTCTGATTGGTGATATCGACAATCCACAAATCTACGGGGCAGGTCTTCTATCATCAGTCGGTGAAAGCCGTCACTGCTTAACGGACGCGGTCGTTAAACATCCATTCTCGCTTGAGAAAGCACTTGCGACGAAACATGACGTGACGAGCATGCAAAAAGAACTCTTCGTTTGTGAATCGTTCGAACAGCTCCGCGATGCACTTGAAGAATTCGCACAGTCGATGTCTTACATCCGCGGTGGTATTCACGGACTGACGAAAGCGGTCGAATCGGGTAACCTATCGACGCTCGTCTTCGACAGTGGTCTCTCGCTCGTCGGTGTTCCTGAAACGCAAGATATCCACGATTCGCTGCATCTCGTCAAACTAACAGGTCCGACAGCGCTTGCTGCGAACGGTGAAGTGTTGACAGGTCAAGGACTTGCAGATCATCCGGAAGGCTTTACATTCCTTCACGGCAAGGAATTGAACGAAGTATTGATGCAAGTCAAAATCGGTGAACGTCTCGACTGGGCGGAAGGAAATGTTCGCGTCACAGGGAACATCACAGCGATTCAAAACGTCAATGGAAACCGGGCGCTCATCGTCTTAGAGGCAGCGACGCTTGCAAACGACGGAAAAACGATGACGATGGACCGGATGGAATTAATCGTCGGTGACATCACGTCAGCATTCCCGGGAACGGAAGTTGAAGCACTGAAGCCGATTCCAGAAACGGTCGAGTTCGAACGAATCGAACGTCCGTTGACAGCGGCCGATCCGATCTTCGAAGTCGTCCGCGAGATTCGCGAAGGACGTGCCGGACGAGAACGGTTACCGCAACTGATCGATCAGACACTCGTCCAGTTACCGGACGCATGGTTACTCCGTCTTGAATTACTTGAGTTAGCGGATGAAGTCGATCAACCACGTCTGATTTCAGATCTCGAGCGCTTAAAAGCAACGTCTGAGCAGCGAGATGAATTGATTACGCGTGGAATGGCTTTACTCGACGTCGTTCATCAATGAGTCGAACTCCGGTTCTGAACCTGTTAGAATGGAGACATTCGGTAAAAGGGGATGATCGGTTATGACAAATTATTATCAAGACGTAAAGGAATTCCACCGTGTGTTTTCACACCCTGGCGCAACGACGCCAACACCTATGACGGTCGATCGTGGAATCAAACGATCGACTTGGACGGCGGAAGAAGCGGTCGTTGAGTTTCTGCATCAATCAGCGACGAGTGAAGCAGAATTTCTCGAAGCGATCGAACGTTTCAAGTCAGGGCTTGATACAGCAGTTGAAAAATCGCTCCAGATGAAACAACCCGACACAGATGTCGAACGGCTCGTCGGACAAGGGGATGCCTTGACGGACGCCCTCTACTTCATCATGGGAAGCTTCGTTGAGATCGGGCTTGATCCGGCTCCATTGTTCGAGATCGTCCAGCGTGCGAACATGGCGAAGCTTGGACCGGACGGAAAACCAATCTTCCGGGAATCGGACCAAAAGGTCATGAAACCGGAAGGCTGGCAACCACCGGAACCACAACTGGAAGCAGAAGTACGTCGACAAATCGCTGTAGCTTCGAGTACGTCGAAGGCTTGATTCATTACGATAAAAAGAGAGGGATGACTGGTCTGCGAACCGGTCATCCCTCTCTTTTTGTATCTATTCGCTTTTGACTTGATAATGCGATAAATCGAGTTGACGGGCGGTGAGGAACTCGACACCTTCTGCTTCAAGCGCAAGTCGCTGTTCATCGCCTTCAAGCGATAGTTTTCCACCAGCAGCAAGCACGCGGTGCCACGGTAGACGTTCCGTCTTACTCATGCTGTGAAGAATCCGCGCTACTTGTCGTGCGCTACGCGGATGACCGGCGAGTCGAGCGACTTGCCCGTAAGTCATGACTCGACCAGCAGGGATCGAACGAATGATAGTCAGGACATCTTGCGTGAATGGTGTCATGTTTCGTCCGTAGCAACGACATACTGTTGAATCTTATCGTCTTCATCAAAGCCGATCGTCACATCGATGATGCCTTGCTGCAAACGAATCTGGAGTTCGAGACGGTCCTTGATATCGTCCGCTTGTGCGATCGTCAACGTCGGGTCGACTTCAATCTCGACTTCGACGTGGAAATGATCGCCTTCCTTAATGACTTCTAGTTTACTAATGTCCTTGACGTCAGGGTCCTTCATGATTAGTCCGCCGAGACGTGCTGCCATCGTCTCATCGGCTTCACCCAGTGCACCAGCTGCGTTTTGCAGGAAGACATTCCCGACGACGTAAAACATCATCAGTCCGATGAGGATCGAAGCAATTCCTTCTGCCTGATGGAACGGTGTTACATGCGAGATGATGACGGCGATCATCGCGACGACACCACCAGCCGTTGCGACCAAATCTTCCAGGAACACAAGGCGTGTGGCTGGTTTTGCTTGTTTGAGTGAGCGGAAGCTGTCAAGAATCAAGCGTGGTCCTTTCGAGTCTAACTTCGCATCGTGTGCGATCTCTTGCATCGCTTTAACAAATACGCCACTCTCTAAGACGACACCGACGAACAAGACAGACAACGTGATCCAAAAGCCAGTTGATTCCGTCGGTTCGATGATGTGGGCGATCCCTTCATGAATCGTTTCGTACGCCATGATGCCGACGAAGAGGATGGCGCCGAGCAACACGAGATTGACGAGACGACCGAAGCCGTTCGGGAATCGTTTCGTTGGTGCCTTTTTACTGAGGGCAGAACCGATGAAGACGAAAAATTGGTTGGCAGCGTCCCCGAGCGTATGCATCATCTCCGCGAACATCGCGACATTTCCCGTCAGGACGTAGGCAATTGCCTTGATGATGGCGATGACAGAGTTAACGATGCCTGCCGTCAGCGCCGACCGGTTTCCCCGGCGTAATAACGTAAAAAATTCTCCCATGATTGTACTCCTTTTAGTTAAGTTACGTATTAGTTCACTTTCTTATGTTAACTTAATTTTTCTGAAACGACCACTCCGACACATAAAACCCCCACGCTTTTCGCGTAGGGGTTAAGAGGTTAAGACAAGTCGACTGTTTTATTGATTTCGTTCTCATCGTCTTTGCCGACGACTTTCTTCAATACTTGTTTGACGGATTTAGCAGTATTTCCAGTTTCCCAGTACTCGGCTGCTTCCGTGTTGACTTTAATCAAGACGACTTTCGGATCTTCATATGTCGTTCCGAGATAGGCTTCATAGCGTGGACTCCAGAGTTCTTTCTTCCGTTCGATGTCTTCAACGAGTTCCGCTGTTCCGCGGATCGAGACATATGATTTGTCAACATATGCGACATTGACGCTCGGATTCTTAAGTAGTTCTTGATATTTGTCTGTTTCTTTTGAAGTGAGGAACCAGAGGTCGCCATCAAATTCGATATCCTGTGTTTGCATCGGACGCGATACGAGTCCTTCTGCTGAAATCGTCGTCAGCATCGCTGTTTCGATTTTATCAATCAGTTTCTTGACCGTTTCGACTGCTTCTTGATTCGTAGTATGCGTTGACATGTAACTCCACCTCATTCGTTAGATTTTTATGCTCACTTAGGCATTGTTCCCTGAATCTCAAAATGAAAACGTCCCCATGATGGAAAGAAGCAGTTTCGTTGCACGGTACAACGAGGAGGCGTACAGTGTAGGTACGCATTCGAAAGAAAAAGGAGAGACATACATGAAACTTAGTATTTTAGACCAATCCCCGGTCTCTAAAGGACAATCCCCATCTGATGCCTTACACGAAACGGTCGAGCTCGCGAAAATCGCGGACGAACTCGGCTATCATCGTCTGTGGGTATCCGAGCACCACTTCGCTAAAACACTGGCTGGTTCGAGCCCAGAAGTCTTGATCGCCTACATGGCGGCAGTGACGAAACAGATTCGCCTCGGTTCAGGCGGTGTCATGCTGCCGCATTACAGTGCCTATAAAGTCGCAGAGAACTTCCGTGTCCTTGAAGGGCTTGCACCAAACCGGATCGACCTTGGACTCGGTCGGGCACCAGGCGGTATGCCGCTTGCGACGCGTGCGTTGCAGGAAGGTTCGTCCCCACGTTTTGGTGGAGCCGATTACGGCGAACAACTCGATGATCTCGTCGATTACTTGAAAGACGGTGCTCCTGCCGGACACCGGTTCGCAGGACTCGTTGCAACACCAGAAGTCGATACGACACCAGAGGGCTGGTTGCTTGGATCAAGTGGGGGTAGTGCCTTGAACGCCGCACAACGCGGGTTCGGATTTGCATTTGCTCACTTCATCAATGGACAAGGTGGTCAGGAAGTGATGGATTACTACCGTCATAATTTCATGGCGACGTCGTTCAATGAGACACCACAAACGCTCGTTTCGATCTTCGTGACGTGTGCTGAAACGACGGAAGAAGCAGAACGTTTGGCGTCAAGCCTGGATTTGTCCCTACTCTTACTGGAAAAAGGGGTCTCGTCGACAGGAACGCCAACTCCGGAAGAGGCAGCGGCGTATCCGTATACGTTCCAAGACCAATTCCGGATCGCTGAAAACCGGAAGCGGATGATCGTCGGTAATCCGGAATCCGTTGCAAAACAATTGCAAGAGCTCGCCGATTCCTACGGCACAGACGAAGTGATGATCGCTTCGATGATCGCAGACAAGGAAGCAAAACAACAATCATTGAAATTAATCATGGACGCCGTCAAAGCGACGGTCTGACCGATACGCACGTCCTTTCTCACGAAGTGAGGGAGGACGTGTTTTTTGCGTCTGCTACAGGAATGCTCTCGGACAAGATGTCTTTACGAAGTCGGAGGAATCCGAATGATGCCGCACCGAATAAGCCGACTGTACCGACTCCAAGTAGCACGATGATAGACACATGATCACTGAGTAAACCAAACAATAGGGTACCGATCGGCATCATCGCCATCGCGACCGATTCCAGAACACCGATGACACGTCCGAGATAAGCCGGATCGGTCTGTTTTTGGACGATGAGCTGTAGTGGAATGTTCATCCGTAAGACGAGCATGCCGTCGATGAACAATAGGATCATGAAAAAAGGTAGTAGTAGAGCAGATGGAACATAGCCGGATAGCGCTAGTGTAGGAAGCGCATAACAAGAGGCGATTAAAAAGAGCGACTCGAATATCGTTCGTAACGGACGTTTCACCGTAAAGCGAGGTAAGGCAAGAAGCAACGAAGCGACAAGAAGACCGGCACCTAGTGCGGACTCGACCACTCCAAACCGAAATGGTGTGAATTGTAGTCGATCGAGCAAAATGATCGGTAACAAGATTTCGAAAGCGACAAAAAAGAAGTTCAGGACGATCGCCATCAGGACGAGTGTCGTCAATACTGGTTGACGGAACAGATAGCGGTAGCCTTCTTTAAACGCCGAGACGAAAGACGGAGTATCGGTAGTAGCTAGAGGAGAGGTATCCACTGCAAGAAAGCGGAGACGGCTATTCCACCAGGCAGCAGAAGCAAACAAGAGAAACGGTAAAACCAAAAATTGCGTGATGGAGACAGCGGCGATGAGCAATCCCGCAACGAGTGGAGCGGTGATCGTTGAGGTCGATTGAATCGTCGAGAAGAGGGCGTTCCCGCGTTGTAACTCCTCTTCTTGTACGAGTTGCGGTAACGAGCTTGATAAGGTGACGGACAGGAACGTCGACAGGCTCGTCAAGAGGACACTTGCGATGATGTAATGAACGGTATGTAGAGGGGCTTGTAGCGAATAGAGCAAAAGTCCGAACAAGACGAGTGCGCTTAAGCTCTCGGTCATGACGATGATTCGTTTGCGGTTCCATCGATCAGCGAGGACACCAGCAACCGGTGAGAGCAAAATCCGTGGCACCGATCCTGCAAGCAATACGAGCGCGAACTGAAAACCAGACGATGTTTCCCGTAAGACGGTCAGTCCGGCGACAAACGTAAAGAGACTAGCCGCGAACAATGAACAAAACTTTCCGAATAAGACACGCTTTAAATTAAATGACATCCTGTTCACTCCTTCAGAGTTAAATTTTATTGAACTTTAGTGTAGAATAAAAGAGTGGAAGAAAAATGTAAAGAAAAAGTTAAATTTAATTTAACTTTTATGATAAAAGGAGTGACCAGTGTGTTAGGGGAACGTATCAAACAGATCCGAAAACAGAAAAAAATGACACAAACGGACGTTGCGACCGGTATCATCACGAAGTCGATGCTCAGTATGGTCGAGAATGGGAAAGCGACACCGTCTGTACCCGCACTACAGGCGATTGCTAGGCGATTACAGGTGACGGTCGAAGAATTGATGCTTGATCCGCGGGATGTTCAGATGCGGGAACTCATCGAAACAATCCGTTCGCGGCATACCCCATATTTTTCAGACGAAAAAATTCAGGAACTGCTAAAACCTTACTTGGTTCCGGAAACGACTTCTTATTGGCAAGGGCAGGTCTACCATAAATACGGCGATGCCCTCCGAACGAAGAATCCGGAGCTTGGTTTGACGTATTACGACCAAGCGGAGCAGATTTTTCGACAGCTCGGTCGTCAAGATGAGCAGTTGCTCGCTCAGATCTCGAAAGTCTATTTTTTATTCAATCTCAAACGGACAAAGGAAGCATACGAGCTGATCGAAGCAATGGATGTACCACGCGAGATTCCACTTGCGCCAAAAACCTATTTAAATTTCCAAATCTTGCGTGCACTTCGAGCAAGTTTGTTCGATGATCACTACACAGAAGCGATCGCCTTATTGCGTGAAGGGGTTCAGTATATGCGGGAGCAAGATGTCTATTATCATGTCATTTCGTTTCAACGTTTTCTCGGACTGTTTTTATATCTAGAAGGGGAAATCGAACAATCACAGCAAGAGTTTGATCGATTGGAGCAGTTTTTTGCATTTAGTGAAACGACTGCCGTTGGACGGATTGAAGTCGATTTGACGAAAGGACTCATCGCGATTTTTGAAAACGATACGACCGGCATGCAGATGGCGTGGGAAAAACTCGTTACTGTGGCGATCGACGACGCGAAACATTACATCGGACAACTCGAAGTCCATCTCCTTGTGAACGGCATCGAATTACCGAATCAGACGCTTCAGCAGAGCGTCGATAAGATATGGGAGATGCAAGATGACTGGCTTGCGGCGAGTGGGTTCGACCAAGCGATGATGTTGCGGACGCTCGTACTGGCGATGCAACAAGGTGTCGGTCAGGAACGGCTGAATGATGTCTTGCGATTGAAGGATGATCTTCAAAGTGACCGCCTCAAAGGCGATCTTGAGCGAGAGATACAAACATTGGTTAATATTCAATGACGAAAAAACAGGCATGAAGCGAGTGCGCTTCATGCCTGTTCGTGTGAGGATGTCGTTCTTCTGAAGATCAATAAGACGCATGCGACGACGGAAACAATCAAGTGACCGACATAGACGTCTCCCGTCTGGATATAATGCAAGATCATCGAGCCACCAAAAATCAATAAGGCAAGAAAGAGGAGCCGAACATAAAGTGTTTTATAAGACATGCAGACACATCCTTTCCATATCCAGTATATCCCAAAGTAAAGTGAGAAGACAAAAAACATCCATCCTAAGAGATGGATGAGGAAATGTTTAAAGTGATTTAAACCCTAACAGTTTTTGTGTCCAGTAACGTTCCGATACACGGCTGATGCCGAGTGCCGGTGTATTGGCATGAATGAACTGATCGTTGTTCAGCATGATTCCGATATGCGTCGGACCAGCAGCATATGTGTTTTCGAAGAAGATGATATCGCCGCGCTTCGGTTGACGTAATTTTGATAACTTCGCTCCGAGGTACCGATCATCGTTCCAGTAGCCGTTGACGTTCGTTCGTCCGACTGCATAGCCAGCGGCATTCAACGTATAGTTAATGAATCCAGAGCAGTCGAATCCACCATTAACGGGGCTGCTTGATCCCCAGACGTATGGTGTACCGAGATATTGTTGACCAATCGAGATGGCACGTTCCATCAATGTCGAACCAGGAACGGTCGTCACAGGAGGTGTCGTCGGAGTGACCGGAGGCGCCGTCGTGACGGATCCCGTCGTGATGTAACTCTTCGCGACATAGTAGAGACCCGTTCCGATCTTGATCTGGTACCAGCCGCTATCTTTACCTGTCGTTTCACCTGTGACATTGACTGTCGAACCGTGTCCGACTTGTGTGAAGATTTTAGACGACGTCGAAGGCAATGTGCGGACGTTCAGCCCGGTTGGTGCATTGACGCGATACGTCTTCGAGGCATCAACTGGCGTCAAAGAGACTCCGGGAGTCGTCGGTGTTGTTGGTGGTGATGCTTTTGTTGAAGCTTTGACATAGGTCGAAGCGACATATGCTTCTTTTCCGTCAAGCTTGACTTGGTACCACGAATCAACGGCACCTGTGACATCGAGCACCGTCTGATGCAGTAATGTCTTGTAGATTTTTGCGTTCGTCGCTGCAGCAGTCCGTGCGTTCAAGCCTTCCTTCGCATTGACCGTGTAGACTTTCGATCGATCAACCGCTTTAACGACTTTTTTGACGGGAGTCGTCACTGGTGGCTTGGAGTCCGTCGTGACGTTCGAGGTCTTTTTGCTGACTAACGTCGCATGGACGTAAGCCGTTTGCTTTTTATACGTGATTTGGTACCAATCTCCTGTTTTTTTCTTAACAGATAAGATTGTGTTCTTTGCCAGTTTTCCGAGTGATTTCGAACTCGTCGTTGCTTTTTGGCGAATGTTGACGGCATCGGTGTTCGTTATGTAGGTCGTAGTTGTTGGAGCCTTTTCCGTCGTCGCTTTGACATATGCTGAAGTGATGAAGGCTGGTTTGGACTGATAGCGGATTTCATACCAGCTGTTGACTTTCTTGACAGCTGTCAGCTTCGTGCCTTTTTTTAGCGTCGTGATGACCTTCGCGGAAGTCGAGGCAGCCGTGCGAATGTTGACGTTATCCGTCAAAGTCAGTGTCGTTGACGCGGCTGAAACCGGAACCGTGGTACCGATCAAAGCGAGCGTCGTGAGGGCGAGAACAGTCTTTTTCACGTGACATAGCTCCTTCCAATAGATAGGTAAAAATCGTTGTTACCATTTTGTCATAAAAAGCGCTGATTCCCCTGATTTAAAAATATAATTTTTGTCTGGAAAACTGTAATACCGTTTTTCAAAAAACGAATAGGTAGAATGAGTATTTTCAAAAAAGTTCAAGTACACTAGAAGTACTCGGAAGGAGGCTACACATGTTACGCCGTTTTTATCAGTATTATATCCCGCACAAACGATTATTCTGGCTCGATTTCATATCTGCCTTATTCGTCGGGGTTTTAGAACTTGCTTTTCCACTCGCTGTCCAATGGTTCATCGACTCCTTGTTGCCAAACGGTGAGATGAACTGGATCATCCTCGTCAGCGTCGGACTATTAGCACTCTACATCATCAGCACGTTGATGCAGTTCGTCGTCAACTATTTTGGACATAAGCTCGGGATCAATATCGAGACCGATATGCGTCGTCAACTGTTCAGCCATGTGCAGAAACAGTCGTTCCGCTTCTTCGATAATACGAAGACGGGTCATATCATGAGTCGGATCACGAATGATTTGTTTGATATCGGGGAACTTGCCCATCACGGTCCTGAAGATGCATTCATTGCCGTCATGACATTGCTTGGTGCATTCTCGATCATGTTGACGATCAACGTACCACTCGCGCTCGTGACAATCATCGCCGTACCATTCCTGATCTGGCTGATCAGTTATGCGAACGTCCGGATGAATAAATCATGGGACCGGATGTATGGCAACATCGCGGAAGTCAATTCACGCGTCGAGGACAGTGTCTCTGGTGTCCGTGTCGTTCAGTCATTCACAAACGAAGCTTACGAAATCGAGCGTTTTGAAAAAGACAACGCGACGTTCCGGCAGTCGAAGATCAATGCCTACAAGGTCATGAGTAAGAGTCTATCCGGCATCTACTTGACGACCCGTGTGATGACGCTTGCCGTCTTAGTCGTCGGTGCCTACTTGACGTATCGCGAAGCTTTAACGGCAGGGGAACTCGTCGGATTCATTCTTTATATGAACATCCTGCTGAAGCCAATCGACAAGATCACCGCATTACTTGAGATGTATCCAAAAGGGATGGCTGGCTTCAAACGCTTCCTCTCGATGATTGATGAGGATGCATCGATTCCGGATGCGCCAGACGCACTCGTCGTTGATCGGTTGAACGGTGGCATCACATTCAAGGATGTGGCGTTCGGTTATGAAGCCGATCGTCTCATTCTAGAGAATATCAATCTGACGGTCGAACCGGGTCAGACAGTCGCGTTCGTCGGAACATCAGGGGCAGGGAAGACGACGATCTGTTCGTTGATTCCACGTTTTTACGATGTTCTAGATGGCGCAATCACGATTGACGGAATCGATATCCGGCAGATGACGAAGGAGTCTCTGCGACAACAAATCGGGATCGTCCAGCAGGATGTCTTCTTGTTCTCAGGGACGATCGCTGAAAACATCGCCTACGGTGACCTGAATGCGACGCACGAAGACATCGTGCAAGCGGCAGAACGTGCCCATCTCGGTCCGATGATCGCGGATCTGCCTGATGGGTATGCGACACAAATCGGCGAACGGGGACTCAAGTTATCGGGTGGGCAGAAGCAACGACTTGCCATTGCACGGATGTTCCTTAAGAATCCGCCGATTTTGATTCTCGATGAAGCGACGTCGGCGCTCGACACGGAAACGGAAGCACTGATCCAAGAATCGCTCGCCGAGTTGTCCGAGAACCGGACGACGCTCGTCATTGCCCATCGTTTAGCGACGATCCGGAATGCAGATAAGATTTTCGTCGTCACGAAGGACGGCATCGTCGAAGAAGGCTCGCATGACGAACTGATGGATCAAGGTGGTTATTTCTCCCGGTTGTTAGAGAGACAACGAGTTTGAATCGATTTGAAAGAATGGAAAGCAATGGACATGTTCCGTTGCTTTTTTTGTTCGTTCAAAAATAAGATTGTGTATGCTAATTTTAGGGAAAACGATTTATAGAAAAGAAGGCGAGGTGGAAGGATGTACGGTCAATTCTGTGAGAACTATGATGAGAGTTATCCCGTCTTGCGGGAAGAGACGTCACATGATTTCCATCGTTTTTTTGCACTGTCCTACACGATTCATGATACTGTCTTTGAACAAACTGTATATGAAAGATTGATGCGGACAATCAAACACAAGACATCGC
The DNA here is from genome assembly GCF_001750115.1 of Exiguobacterium sp. U13-1. Taxonomy (NCBI): domain Bacteria; kingdom Bacillati; phylum Bacillota; class Bacilli; order Caryophanales; genus Exiguobacterium; species Exiguobacterium sp. U13-1. The sequence continues at coordinate 1,575,506 of NZ_CP015731.1, forward strand.
GTTTTTCAGCGCTTCGGAGCCGTTATACGCCGTTACTTGTCGCCCATGTTCAATTGAATAGCACGGATCCCGATGTTCTCATCGAAGAGATCATCGTTGCGGAAAAGAAAATTAAACATCGCCTGATTCGTGATAAAGGGGTTCGTCCATTTTTTGCGCTCAACGAAGTATTGAATCGGCGACAAGGAATTGATGCGTTCCCTTACATGGAACGATTGCATGCGACACGCCCGCATTTGAATGCAGCAAAGCAGTACGTCGTGACATCGACCTTGCTTGAACAGCAGCCATTACCAGAGGAATTTCTAGAGCGGGTCAATACATCGGAAGAATGGCTCGCGCAATATATGGAACGGACGAGTGAACGTGTCATTACAGCGCAAATCTTAGCGGCGCATCCAGATCCTTCAGCGCAACAGGAACGAATCATTGCGTGGCGGGAACTGTTAGAGCGGCGAGAAATCATCATCTGGGATCGCTTGATGCCAATCCTTGCGTTACTGCCTACAATGGAACGTGTCGACTGGATTTATGTGACTCGGATTGTCGACCGGGAGCGGGCACGGAATCGATTTTCAGACGAAGTCAACTGGTTGATTGCCTTTCATTTGTTGCTTGCTAAAACGGGTGTGACACGAGTTCAAGCCACGTTGCTAGTGCTGGCTGCACTAGAGTTGACGAAAAAACCGTAAAACGAAAAACGAACGAGGAGTGGCGCGCGCCATTCCTCGTTCGTTTGGTTTAGTGACTTAATCGAACGTCGTAAACGTCGCATGTCGTTCGACCGGATACAGTTCCGTACCGGCGACAGCGTTCAAGATCAACTGGTTCCGCGAGACGGACATCCCGAGATTATCCGCAGCCGGACCGTGTGACAGCTCTAAATTAGCAGTTGCGTAAAGATGATGGGCTGTCTCGACCGAACGCACGATTTGGTAGTCGGCATCGACTTTCCAGGCATTCGGTGCTTCGAATACAATATCAAGTCGGTCGATGAAGCTCGGAAGGGATGGCGAAAAACCAGTTGCTGCAATGACGGCATCTGTTACAGACGAGCGCTCGTCCTCAAGTTCTTGATGTTGCATTGCAATCGTGAACCGCTCATCATAGGTGATTTCTTTTACTTCGAGATTCGCGCGGATCGCGACCTGTCGTTGTTCCTCTTCCGTCAAATCATAGAGATGGGCATAGATTGATTGAAGTGTCTCCGGACTGATACCGTTCTGAGAGCGGGCAAACTTCTTGACCGACTCTTGTCGTACTTCGAGTGGAAGTTGGTTGAAATACGTGACGTAGCTCGGTGAAAAAATTTCTTCTCCGAGTTTGCCGGTCTCAAGTGTCTCAAACAGTGTCGAACGCGCGATCCACTCGAGTTCAGGACGCTCTGGAGCAGGCGTCGTCAAGAGATCAAGGAAAATCTCGGCGGCACTTTGACCGGAGCCGACGATGCTGATTTTGTTGCGCTGAAGTAAATCTGCCTTGTTCATGACATATTGCGTATTGTGGATGACGCGTTCGTCAAACGTATCCGGGATGGCGGGTTTTGAACCAGTGCCGATGACGACGTTTCGTGCTTCGAACGTTTCGCGTTTGCCGGTTGAGACATCTTCGACGAGGACTTCAAAACTATCACCGGTGTCTTGCACGTCGATGACGCGCGTCGAAAAGCGGAGATCTTCAAGTTGTGTCGCGACCCAGCGTAAGTAATCGTTGTAACCTTGTCTTGAGATCAGAAGTTTTTCATAGAAGTAAAACGTGTGGAGACGGTGAATCGATCGTAAGTAATTGAGGTAGGAAAACGAACTTGTCGGATCGGCGAGTGTGACGAGATCGGAGATGAAGCTTGTTTGCATCATCGAGTCCTGAATCATCATGCCGGGATGCCATGAAAATTGTTCGCTTTCGTCAAAAAATAACGTCTTTAAATCTGTCGGATGCGCAAGTGCACTCAATCCTAAATTCATCGGACCAATGCCAATGCCGATTAAGTCATACATAGAAAAAGCCTCCCAATTCGATATTGTTCTAAAACAATACCCGAAAAGGAAGGCGGACGAAACGTCAGGCTAAAGCTTTACAGCTGGTCGGTTGTCGTTGTTTTGGTTTCGACCGTCATCGTTTTCCCATCACGGATGATCGTCAAGGAGAGCGGTCCATCTGATTTGATCAGTGCCGTTTTGATATCAACGAATGCTTTGATTTCGGAGTCATTGATTTTCGTGATGACATCACCTGTTTTCAGTTTAGCCGCAGCAGCTGGACTGTTCGGTTCGACCGACATGACGACGACACCTGTTTTTTGACTGTCTGGTAGTTTGACTTGATCTTTTAGATAACCGGCAGGGAACGCCGCGACGTCTTGTAAGGACACACCGAGCGTCGGATGCTCAACTTTACCGTTTGTTTCAAGCTGTTTGAGGATTGGTAATGCATCATCGATCGGGATACTGAAGCCGACGCCTTCAACACCAGACTCAGCGATTTTCATCGAGTTGATTCCGACGAGTTGTCCTTGTTCATTGATCAAGGCACCACCCGAGTTCCCGGGGTTAATGGCAGCATCGGTCTGGATGACCGTCGTATTGAAGTCGTCTTGTCCGTCACTGTTCGTATCGACCGGTACGGTCCGGTCTTTCGAACTGACGATTCCGCGTGTGACGGAGTTTTGGAACTCACCGAGCGGGTTACCGATTGCGAGGACGGTTTGTCCGGCTTTTAAGTCCGCTGATTTTCCAAGTGTGATGACACCCGGAACATCGCTTGCGTCAACTTCAAGCACAGCTAAGTCATAGGTTTCGTCGCTACCAAGCAACTTGGCTGAGAGTGTCTTGCCGTCATTCAACGTTACATCGAGTTTTGATGCCCCGTCGACGACGTGATGGTTCGTAATGATGTATGCTTTGCCGTCCTCTTTCTTATAGATGACACCGGACCCTGAACCAGCCGCTGCTTCTTGTTGCGACATTGAGTTGCCCGCTTGATAGTTCGTTACGGTCACGACGGATTTTTGAGCCGTGGCGACTGCGTTCGTCACCGGATCATTCGTCGTCGTTGAGACTTGTTTGGGCATACCATTTGATAGTGGTGTATCAGCGACTTGTTGTTCTTGATCGAGTAGGATCGGAAAGGCAACCGTAGCCGTCAAGACCGCGCCGATGATGCCTCCAGTCAATCCAGGTAAAAGTGCTTTCGTTTTTCCAGCCATAAGTCATCATTCCTCTCTGTATGATTTCTGACTTCATCATAGCAAATGAAGCAACCTCTTCTCTGATTACGGGAGACATTCCGAAATGACTCATCATTCCCCATAATTCGACGACAATTTCTAAAAGTTGAGATAATCAGGTCATTTCGATACACTGAAGCTGTCTCGAACATATATTTCATTAACAGAAAGAGAGTGTGGAACATAATGCTATTGCGTCTAGTCTATGGAGCAGGATTACTGTTTGCGGGAGTTGGTCATTTCCGCAATGAAAAAGGGTTCGTCAGCATCATGCCGTCGTTCATTCCGTTCAAGCGCTTCTTCGTCCAAGTGACAGGGGTCATCGAAATCGCTTACGGTGTCATGTTGTTGACAGGAAAAGGGGTGCACCTCGTTCGTAAGACTCTTCCTGCCTTCTTATATGCTGTCTTACCCGCAAACGTCAACATGGCAGTCAATCCGAAGCCGATTAATGGGAAACGTCTTCCGTCTTGGTTGCTTTGGACACGGTTGCCGCTCCAATGGGGGCTCGTCTCTCTTGCGAAACGTCTGAAATGAATCGGAACAAAAAGCCGCCTAAATGGCGGCTTTTATTGTTAGAAACGTTTGTTGACAGCAAGTAAGGAAGCTTTTGCAATCTCTTCGTAGGTAGAATCGTTCGGGTGGAATTGGTCACTCGACAAATCACGTTTGACGTCACGCACGAGATTGAATGTGTCGATGATCTCGACATCGTACTCGATACCGAGCGTCCGTGATTTTGCGTTCCAATCTTGGACGATGGCATCGAATGCTTCACCGTTTTCCGTCGCGCGGAAAGGATTATAGAGCCCGACGTAGAAAATGACAGCATCCGGATTTTGTTCTCGTAGGATACTGAACGTCTTTTTCAAGTTCGCTTGTGCCGTCGTGACGGTTTCGGCTGTCTTCTTCGCATTGAAGTTCGCGACGCCTTCACCACGGTTGAATAAGTCATTTCCGCCAATCGTCACCGAGATGACTTTTGCTTGTTTGATTGAGCGTAAGACTTCTTTTTGTTCTAGTTGTTTCAGTAAATCTTCCGTCCGGGCACCACTGACGGCAAGATTCTGGAAGCGCTCGACAGTGTTATCTTTGACAAGATCGCGTCCGACGATCGCGGCGTAACTATTGCCGTTTGATGCTCCGACACCACGTGTCAAGGAATCACCAAGCGCGACGTACGTCCCGCCTTTTTTGACAGGCTCTTCCTTCGTAGGTGTCAGGACGGCACGTTTTGGTGGGTTGACGACGTCACTATAGGCACTGACGAAGCCGTATCCAAAGATTGCCGTCAAAACGAGTGAGACGGTTAAAAACAGGGGCCAGCGTAATCGCTTCATGAACGTTCCTCCTTCTAGGTTCTAACCTGATTGTAGCAAAAGTTGAAAGAATGTGCGGAAATGAAGTGTTCTGACAAGTCAAATGATTCATTATTCCGCTAGAATAGACAATAAGAGGTGAGAGACGTGAAACCAACAGTGAAATTAGAAGGTGTAACAAAGGTGATCGGAAAAAAGACGATCATTGATAATATCTCGTTTGAGATCCAACCAGGTGAAGTCTTTGGCTTCCTTGGACCGAACGGGGCAGGAAAAACGACGACGATCCGGATGCTTGTCGGCTTGATCAAACCGACGTCCGGTAAAATCACGGTCTGTGACTTCGACGTCCGCAAACAGTTCGTCCAAGCGATGGAGCGGATTGGCTCGATCGTTGAAAATCCAGAGTTGTATAAGTATTTGACGGGTCGCGAAAATCTACAAGTCTTTGCCCGGATGTTACCGAATGTCGATGATGCCCGGATTCAGGAAGTCATCGATCTCGTCGATTTGACGGCGCGTGTTGATGATCAAGTCCGGACATACTCGCTCGGGATGCGGCAGCGTCTCGGAATCGCACAAGCATTACTCGGACGACCAAGCGTCTTGATTCTCGACGAACCGACGAATGGTCTCGATCCGATGGGGATTCGGGATTTACGTCAATTCATCCGCCGGCTCGTCGAGGAAACGGGACTGTCGGTCCTCGTCTCGAGTCATATCTTGGCTGAGATCGAAATGCTTGCCGATCGAGTTGCAATCATGAGTTATGGCAAAATCGTTCAAGTCGGAACGGTCAAGGAACTGGTCGAGTCGCTCGCACCAGGCGTTGACTGGCGTGTCGATGATGCCTTTAAGGCAAATGAGATTTTATCAGCATCGGATCAAGTCCAAGTGTCCGAAGTCGTCGATGCCAATACGGTTCATACTTTGATGGATGCAAGCAAGACACCAGCACTCAACAAACAGTTGCTCGAAGCAGGTGTCGAAGTCTGGACGATTGAACGGAAAGTCCAAACGCTCGAAGATCTGTTCATCACGTTAACGGGAGGCGATCACATTGCGTAATCCGAACATGATCGGTCTCGTTCGAAATGAAGTGACGAAAATCGCTTCAAAACGTCGTTTTGCTGTCGTTGCGATCATTTTGATCGTCCTTGTCTCGATGTTTACGTACGCACAGTACCGAGACATCCAAGAACAAATCAAAAAGCAGGGAACGCTCGATTGGCGGGTTGAGTTACAACAAGACATCGTCGACACGCAGAACCGTCTTGCTTCCAGCAGTATTCAAGATGAGTTCCGTCAGTTCCTTGAGTTTGACCTAAAACAAAATCAATACTATCTCGACAATGACATCAACCCGAACTATCCGGGAGCCCCGACGTTCATCCGGATCTTCTTCTCGCAAGGATTGACGCTGATCTTACCGCTGTTCATCATCGTCATCATGGCGGATATCGTCAGTGGGGAGCAAAATGACGGAACGATCAAGACGCTACTGTCGCGACCAGTCCGGCGCTGGAAGATCCTGATGGCGAAATGGTTGACGGTGTTGCTCTATACGTCGATGCTGATGGCATTGACCGTCGCCGTCTGTTACGCGATATCCGGGATCGTCCTCGGCTATGACGGCTGGACCGCACCGATCTTGACCGGTTTCCAAGCTTCACCGAGCGGTACGTTCTCGACGGAGTTCGTGCATACGTTACCGATGTGGGAGTACCTCTTGATGGCAGTCGGTCTAGCGTGGATCGTTACAGCTGTCGTTGGAACGATTGCCTTGATGGTCTCTGTTCTCGTCAAAAACACAGCGACAGGGATCGGGATCATGATGGCAGTCTTGATTTCCGGTACGTTACTGACGACACTCGGTTCAAGTTGGACGAGCTCGAAATATCTCGTCAACGTCAACTTCGGACTGATCAACTATCTCGATGGACAAGCACCACCGATCGAAGGGATGACGCTTCCGTTCTCCCTTGCCGTCCTCGGTTGTTGGACGGTCGCGGCACTAGTCGTTGCGTTCTGGAACTTCACACAAAAAGATATGTATTAAGACGAACGGGTCCACCTATAGAGGGGGACCCGTTTTTCATGGATGAAGCGACAAACGATCGTATGTCTCGATTATTTTTTGATACTGAAGTTGTGTCGATAACGAAGCATCTACTATGAGAATCGGGGAAATTGACCGGTCCATTTGATACTGGTGTTCTGCGAACGTACCGATCATCGATGGGTCCGTCGCCGTATGATACGTCCGGCACCAGTCAAGGAATTCATTGGAGCCTGTAAAATCTGGGTATCGTGCTGCTTCGCGTGCGATGAGACGTTCCATCCGAACCGATTCGTCGAGCGACAGGAAGACAAGCAAGTCCCGATTGATGAAACCGTCCGGATGCCAGGCGAAGACAGAACCGGAGACGATGTAATCGTTGTAAGACATAAGATCTGCTTCATACATGGAAAATCGCTCGGAGACGTCTCGCTTTTCAGTGAACGTCGTATCTTTCCAAAGATAATGGTCTGTATCAATCCAGGGAATCTGTTCAGCTTGCCCGATGAAGGCGCCCAGTGTACTTTTTCCGGTACCTGATCCACCAATGATTTGAATACGCACGATAATCGGCTCCTTTCGAAATAATGTATCGGCACGCAGAACAGGCCCGGGCATGATGCCGGACCTGTCGCTTGGAAGAACGAATTCTTCCTATGTCGCCTCGTGCAAGCACAAGACATGGAATCGAGAGGCAGTGCCTCTAATAGGAAGCCGATGCAGGTCAGCTTCCGCGCTACGTACCAATCGTACTTTTATCATACTGATTCCAAGAATTGGTGTCAAACCTGCTCGAAAGGGTTTACAAACCGTTCAAACCGTCAAAAGAGAGAATAACGATGACTAGAGGAGGAACGACCATGGCAGATTGGGGCATCATGCTGACAGGCGTCGTCATTTGTGGGTGGTGCATCTTTAGTGCCATCTATGACGATTTCATCCGTCGGGTATAAGAAATACAAATGGGAGCCGTCCGGAATGGGCGGTTTTTTCGTGGATTTTTTTAATCCATCGAAGTGGCTGTGGTACACTCGAATCAGAATGAAAAGATAGAGAATGGGTGAAGAAAAATGAAGAAACAACCAGTCATCGTCATCGTCGGACCGACGGCAGTCGGAAAAACGAAGACGGGCATTGAACTAGCCAAGCGATTAAACGGAGAAGTCTTATCTGGAGACTCTGTCCAAGTCTATCAAGGGATGGATATCGGATCGGCAAAAGTGACGACCGAAGAGATGGAAGGGGTGCCGCATCATCTGCTTGATCTCGTTACACCGGATGATGAGATGAGTGTAGCGCGTTTCCAGACGGTTGCCCGAGCGACGATCGATGAGATCGCAAGTCGGGGGAAGTTACCGATCATCGTCGGTGGAACAGGGCTTTATATCCGTTCGATTTTATATGATTATCAGTTCACCGAGCAGGCAGAAGATCCAGCCTTACGGGCTGAACTCGAAGCGTATGCAGCGACACATGGAGCGAATGCGCTACATGATCAGTTGAAGGAACTTGATCCGGTGCGTGCCGAAGCGATTCATCCGAATAACATTCAGCGGGTCGTGCGGGCGATCGAGGTCGCGCGGACGGGTCAGACACAAACGACCGGTAGTAAGCCTGCACTTTACGAGAGTCTACTGTTCGTCCTACACATGGAAGACCGGGATCGCTTGTATGATCGGATCGATCAGCGAGTAGATATGATGGTCGAAAGTGGGCTTCTTGAGGAAGTGGCGCGTCTTGATGCTGCCGGATATCGACAGACGAAGGCCTTACAGGCAATTGGTTACAAAGAGATGTTACCAGTCCTTGACGGGGCACCACTCGATCCTGCTGTCGACATGCTGAAACGGAACACACGACGCTTCGCGAAACGTCAATTGACATGGTTCCGTCATCAATTTGATGGCGTTTGGGTAGATATGGGAAAGTTTTCATTTGAAGAAACGTTCAAAATTATCTATGATAGAACTGTAGAGTTTCTGAAAGCGGTTAAATAAGAGTTGCCCGAAGACAGAAACAGATAAAAAGAGGGGGCACGGGGAATCATGAAAGCGACATACAACATTCAGGACGTCTTTTTAAATCAATTACGGAAAGATGCAGTCCCGACAACAGTTTTCTTAATCAGCGGGTATCAATTACGGGGGCTGATCAAGTCATTCGATAACTTCACAGTCATCTTGGAGTCGGAAGGTAAACAGCAATTGATCTACAAACACGCGATCTCGACGTTCGCACCAGCGCGCAACGTGACGTTATATGAGCAAGAAGAGACACAAGAAGTCTCTCGCTAATGAAAAAGACGACCGGGGGGTCGTCTTTTTTGTTCATTTCATTATTTATAGGTTGGCTGAGCAAGCGTGCGAAGAACGTCGACAGGGTACCGTTCCAAGTCGAGGATATCAAGTCCGATGAATCCGGTATGGTCGGGTTCAGCAAAGTAGAACGTAACTCCTTGGAGGTGACACGAACTTTTCGGAATCGTGTTTTGCAATCGGAGCGAGAAACGATCTGTATGTTCTGCGTATAAGAATGCTTGTGAATGGACGGCGCGGATCACATTCGCTTCTTCATTGAAAAATTCGATTCCGACGATGCGTCCCTCTTGATCAACGTCTACGTTGAGGAATTCATTTTCTTCTAGCTCGTCAGTTTCTTCAATCGCGGGAGTAAATGTTTCTGGGAAGAGATATAGATATCCCATTTCTGCTTCTTGATCATAAGTCATTCGAATCGTCATCTATGTCACATCCAAGCCTAATGATTTTTTTACAACAACGGTGTCAGTTCCTCGACCGCCTCTTCATAACGTCGGAGCGAGACATCCTTATAGAGGCATGTCTTCTGCAGACGTTCTTCCTTCGTCATCTCGTCCTGATACGTTTTTAAGATGAAACTGTTGCGTAACATCGACGGTGTCAAGATCCGCTTGTTATCGGACCGTTCATTCAGCTGACGCATCATCTTCGTGATCATGACGATCGATAGTTGCTTCGGTGCATTTTTGCTGTAGACCCAGCGGAATGTCATCCGAGCGAAGTCGAAGGCGACGAAAAAGGGGTCGGTACTGTTATAACGGGGGCGGACCGGCTCCGGAATCGTCTTCAAGTAACGCAACATGATGTCTTGATCTTCCCGCTCGAGGTGAAGCAGGTAACGGTTGCCGAGTCGGTCATGAACGGTCATCTCTTGCTGGGCGAAATTGAGATCGTGCATCTTCAAACCAATGATGTGATGGACACGTAGACCGTAACGATAAAACAGACGGAGAATCAATTCGTTTCGATCGATCAAATACGGACGTGCCTTCAATTGATGTTCCGTCAAGCCGCGATCGGATTGATTCGTCCGGACCAATTGTTCATATTCCTTGAAGGAAGCGACGTGTTTTGCCGTCAATTCGTGCGTCGGTTGTGCGTATTCAATCAGCTTCGCCTTCGTTTGTCGAATCTGATAATTGACTTGATTGATGACGGTGACGATCCGGGCAACCGTTGCTTGCTGGTAGAGTTTCTCTTCGATCAAGTATTCATTGATGAACGTCTTCCACGTCTCGATCGAAATCGCCTTGAAATCGTCGATCGTCTCGAGTGGTTGGTCGACATCGGTCATGTAGCGATGGACTTCGATTAAATCATAGCGATAGCGGCGGACGGTCGAAAGTTGCCGTCCACTTGTCGTTAGATAAAACAAATAGCGTTCAATGAACTCTGGAAGCGTATACGACTGTTCGCGTGCCATGGTTTTCCTCCCCTTATCGTAATCTTTCTTCCATCATAAACCGAACGGATGTTTCCTGTCCAAAAAAGTTCAGACGAACCGGTGCCTGTGGTATGATAAAGGGCGCAGTACGTCTTTACTCGTGAAAGGAATGATATTATGTCAGAACGCGTCATCGTCGTTGGTTGCCAGCTCCCCGGTGTCCCGGACCATGTCTATGAAGAATCGGTCGCGGAGCTCGAAGCACTCGTAACGACTGCGCATGGTGTCGTCGTCGGTCGTCTGGATCAAAAACGACAAGCGATTGATCGCCGTACGTTCATCGGAAAAGGAAAGGTTGAAGAACTCGTTGCTTTAGCAGACGAACTTGAACCTGATTTAATCATATTCAATGCCGAGGTCACGCCCGGTCAGATGAAGAATATCCGGATCGCCTTGTCGGACCCGGAAGCCATCAAATTGATTGACCGGACGCAGTTGATCCTCGATATCTTCGCTGGCCGAGCCCAGTCACGCGAAGGGAAATTGCAGGTCGAACTGGCACAGATGAGTTATCTCTTACCACGTCTTGCCGGGCAGGGAACACAACTGTCACGTCTTGGTGGCGGAATCGGGACGCGTGGACCAGGTGAATCGAAACTCGAGACGGACCGCCGTCATATCCGGCGTCGGGTCGATGAGATCTCGAAACAACTCGAGACATCCGTCGCGCACCGTGCCCGTTACCGGGAACGTCGCAAAGAGAACCAGACATTCCAAATCGCGCTCGTCGGTTATACGAATGCCGGCAAATCAACGATCTTCAACCGGTTGACACAAGCCGACACATACGAGAAGGATGAGTTGTTCGCGACGCTTGATCCGTTGACACGTCAAGTCGATTTGCCGGAAGGTGGTCAAATCCTCCTGACGGATACGGTCGGTTTCATTCAAGATCTCCCGACGAAGTTGATCGCGGCGTTCCGTTCGACACTCGAGGAAGTGCTGGAAGCCGACTTGATCCTCCATGTCGTTGATGCGTCGAGTGAGCATTACTTGAATCAGATGCAGACGACGAACGATGTCCTCGATGAACTCGGTGCCGGTGACATTCCGCAACTGGAAGTCTACAACAAGAAGGATCAATTGAACCGCTTGTTCACAGGTGGAAAACTGCTGATTTCTGCGCTTGACCCGCAGGATATCGAGCGCTTGATCGAAGAGATCGAACGTTCGATCAGCGAAATTCTCGAGTATCTCGAGATTCGTATTCCAGTTGACGGATTTGCTCATTACAATCCGGCGAAAGAAGTCATGATGAATTTGAAGGAATCGTTCGAAGAAGATGGTTCCGTCATTCTAAAAGGTTACTTGCGTAAAGATACGCGTCTATACGCGACATTGAAACAATACGAGGTGTAAACATGTTTTCAGAATTAACCCATTACGAAACGCTCCGTCCGCTCATTGACCGGGCGGAGGAACAAATCGCCCCGTACGTCAAGAAAGCGCAAGAGGTCGCGGAATACAATCAATTCCGTGTCCTCGATGCGTTCCGACGTCACAAGGTCAGTGATTTTCACTTCATGCCGTCAACAGGGTACGGCTACAACGATGAAGGACGCGATACGCTCGAACGGATCTATGCCGATGTCTTCGGTGCGGAAGCCGGTCTTTGTCGTCCGCAAATCATCAGCGGAACCCATGCGATCGGTATCGCGTTGTTCGGTTTGTTATTGCCAGGAGACGAATTGCTCTATATCACAGGAAAACCATACGACACGCTTGAAGAGATCGTCGGAATTCGTGGTGACGGACGCGGTTCATTAAAGGAACTGGGCGTCCAGTATGATGTCGTCGAGATGAAAAACGCCGAGACGATCGACGTACCGGCCGTTCTCGAACGGATCACACCGCAGACGAAGGTCGTCGGGATTCAGCGTTCAAAAGGGTATGCGACGCGACGCAGTCTGCCGGTCAACGAGATCGGAGAAGCGATTGCCACCATCAAAGCTGTCCATCCGCACGTACTGATCTTCGTCGATAACTGCTACGGTGAATTCGTCGAGACAATCGAACCGACGCACGTCGGGGCAGACTTGATGGCAGGGTCGTTGATTAAGAATCCGGGTGGTGGTCTTGCGAAGACTGGCGGTTATCTCGTCGGTCGAACGGACTTGATCGAACGGGCATCGTTCCGGATGACGACGCCAGGGATTGGCGCCGAAGCCGGTCCATCGTTATCCGCACTTCCGGATATGTATCAAGGTTTCTATATGGCACCACATACGGTGAGCCAAGCGTTGATGGGCGCGATGTTCACGTCGAGCATGCTCGGTCAGTTCGGCTTTGATACGGCACCGCATCATACGGCAGAACGGACGGATTTGATTCAATCGGTTTCGTTCCATGCGCCGGAGCCGATGATTGCCTTCTGTCAAGCGATTCAAGCTGCTTCACCCGTCAATGCACATGCGTTACCGATTCCGGATTATATGCCGGGATATGCGGACGATGTCATCATGGCAGCAGGAACATTCGTACAAGGATCATCGATTGAGTTGTCAGCGGATGGTCCGATCCGTGCGCCCTATACCGCGTACGTCCAAGGTGGTTTGACGTATAGTCACGTAAAAATCGCCATCATCTCAGCCGTCAATCATTTGATGGAAAAACAATTAATTCCAGAAAAAAACGTTTAATACTAGAATATCTCGTGAAAAGACCTCTGAACGACTTCATGTAAAGCGATTAAAAAAGTTGTGTTAACTTTTCTTACATCGCTTGACAAGTTGCCTGACAGAGGTTTATTCTCATGGAGTAAGGAAAAAGGAGGAACCACATGGCAGACTCATCACGCCAGTCCAAGCCACTATTTCCCATCGGAGTCGTTCAAGAGTTGACCGCGTTATCTGCCCGCCAGATCCGATACTACGAAGAACAGGGACTGATCAAGCCGGAGCGGACAGAGACGAAACGTCGCCTCTATTCGTTCAACGATGTCGATCGCCTGTTGTCGATTAAGGAATACCTGGATCAGGGACTGAATATCGCAGGGATCAAATTGATTTTTGAAAACGATCTCGTCAAACGCGAACGCGTTGCGGAGAGCGTCGTCGAGACGCGCCCGGAATTATCTGACGGCGAATTGTATAAACTCCTGAAAAATGAATTGAAGGAAGCAGGACGACATGGAAAGACGTCGCTTATACAAGGTGAGCTCGGGCGTTTCTTCAAGTAAGGACCTGTAACCATATAAAAACGAATCGGAGAGGGGATTTGTCACATGACACGTCGCAACATTACACGAGAAGACATTTTGAAAATCGCTAAAGCTGAGGATGTACGCTTCATTCGCTTACAGTTCACAGATATCCTCGGAACGATCAAGAACGTTGAGATTCCAGTAAGCCAATTGGAAAAAGCACTTGATAACAAAATGATGTTCGATGGTTCATCGATCGAAGGATTCGTCCGAATCGAAGAATCAGATATGTATCTCTTCCCAGACTTAAACACATGGGTCGTCTTCCCATGGACAGAAGATGGAACAGGGAAAGTTGCACGTTTAATCTGTGACATCCACAATCCGGATGGCACGCCGTTCGCAGGAGACCCACGTGGTCAGCTCAAACGGGTACTTAAAGAGATGGAAGAACTCGGTTTCTCATCATTCAACGTTGGACCAGAGCCAGAATTCTTCCTCTTCAAGAAAGATGAAAAAGGTCGTCCGACACTTGAATTGAACGACCAAGGTGGATACTTCGACCTCGCACCAGTCGACCTCGGCGAAAACTGCCGTAAAGAGATCGTCATCGAGCTCGAGAACATGGGCTTTGAAATCGAAGCATCACACCACGAAGTCGCACCAGGTCAACACGAAATCGACTTCAAATATGCCGATGCGATCACGACTGCGGATAACATCCAAACGTTCAAACTCGTCGTCAAGACGATTGCTGCGAAGCACAACTTGCACGCGACATTCATGCCAAAACCACTCTTCGGTGTCAACGGATCAGGAATGCACGCGAACATGTCGCTCTTCAAAGGCAACGAGAACGTCTTCTTCGATGAAAGCAACGAAGATATGCAATTGTCGGATGATGCACGTGCTTTCACGGCAGGTATCCTCAAACACGCTCGTGCGTTCACAGCGGTTTGTAACCCGACAGTCAACTCTTACAAACGTCTTGTTCCTGGCTACGAAGCACCTTGCTACGTCGCATGGTCAGCACGTAACCGTTCACCACTCGTCCGTGTTCCTGCAGCACGTGGACTCTCGACTCGGATCGAAGTCCGTTCAGTCGACCCAGCAGCGAACCCGTACCTCGCGCTTGCGACATTGCTCGCTTCAGGTCTTGACGGAATCAAGAACAACTTGAAAGCACCGGCTCCAATCGATCGTAACATCTACGTCATGGACAAACCGGAACGTGTTGCAAACGGAATTGATGATCTTCCATCAACACTCAGCCACGCACTCGAAGTCTTGAAAGCGGATGACGTCGTCATGCACGCTCTCGGCGATCACATCGCAGAGCACTTCGTTGAATTGAAAGAAATCGAATGGGATATGTTCCGGACGCAAGTCACGGAATGGGAACGCGATCAGTACATGGTCTTGTTCTAATCCAACTTAAGCACTTCTGGACTTCTGTCCGGAAGTGCTTTTTTCATGTCCGCGACAGGGAATGAGTCGAGGATGTGGAAAGATACAAGAGTACAAAGAAAGGGAGACGATACATCATGAAAAAAGG
The DNA here is from genome assembly GCF_001750115.1 of Exiguobacterium sp. U13-1. Taxonomy (NCBI): domain Bacteria; kingdom Bacillati; phylum Bacillota; class Bacilli; order Caryophanales; genus Exiguobacterium; species Exiguobacterium sp. U13-1. The sequence goes on from NZ_CP015731.1 coordinate 1,590,569, forward strand.
ATATGAAGGCGAAGAAATCACGGTCTATTTTGATTCGGAAGTCTGCATTCACTCTGGTCATTGTGTACAAAGTCTACCAACTGTCTTTGATGTCAAACGACGTCCGTGGATTGAAGCGGACGGGGCACCGGTGGAAGACGTAATGCGGGTCGTCGACGGTTGTCCGAGCGGCGCCTTATCTTACGAACGGAGGGAAACAAATGGAGCTGAAACGAGCAGAACGTAAAATCGAAACCCATCACGAGGGTGCAGTGATCGGGGAAATCACCTACAGCGACACGAACAACGGCATGTGGATCATCGATCACACATACGTCGATCCCGCGCACCGGAATCAACAGATCGGGGAACAACTCGTTGCCGAGATCGTCAACTGGGCACGCGAAGCAAACGTCAAGCTATTGCCGTTATGTCCCTTTGCGAAAAAAGAGTTTGAACAACAGCCTTCCTATCAGGATGTACAAGCGAATACGTGAACACAAAAATCTCCTCTAGTCTCTTAAGACTAGAGGAGATTTTTTAAATCATTGTTTATGATCCCTGATTTTCATTTTGCGAGAAACCATCATCGCACCGAAATAGGCGACGACGTACAGCACGATCAGTCCTTGTTTTAGCATATAAGGTAGATCCATTTGACTCGCGATTATAAAAATGGCGCACAGCAATATCAAATAGGGTATAAACTGCTTATTTGGCATATCAGGACCTCCTTCACTATCCATTTATTTCTATTTAAGGATAGCACAAGATGGATATCAAATTGTGCTACATAAAAGAAATAGTAGATTTGTTATAGATACAATCGTAGAAACGCCATCGTGACAACACCAGTCACGACCGTCCAGGATAAACTTTTACTGAAAATCGCGACCGCCATGGTCGGTAATGCTGCGAAGACATGAAGCGTCGAAACCGTCGGAAACGCCTCATCTTGAGCGATGAGGAGATTTTGAAAGAAGAGGGCACCAAGCAGACAGACCGGAATGAACGAGAGCCATTCTGTTACGAGGCGCGGTAACGTCAGTCCATGAAGGACGAGAAACGGTAAGACGCGTGGAATCCAAGTGACGAGTCCACAAACTAAAAAAAGAGCAATTAATTCTGGGCGGATTTCCATCGTGTGATCACGACTCCTATACTTGCACCACCGAGCGTCGCGCAAAGAACGGCGACTTCTGGAGAAAAGTAGCGCATGGTTATGTAAAGCAATAGTAAGACAATCAGTAAAAGAAAACTATTCACGACAATACGGGAACGTTCCCCTTCAAACTGTAAGTATAATAAGCCGATGAACATCGCTGTCAGGGCAAAATCGAGACCGAAGCGCTCGGGATCAGGGAACCAGCTGCCAACAAGGGCGCTGAGAACGGTTGCGACGATCCAACTAAAGTAAGCAGTCAGATTCAAGCCATGCATAAACGACGGGGAGAGCTTCCCTTTTTGGGCAGTATTCATCGCGACAGCGAACGACTCATCCGTCAGTAGCGTTCCAGTACCGAGGCGGTCGCGGAGATGGCGTGTCTCGACATGTGGCGCAAGCGTCAGACTCATTAACAAGTGCCTGAGATTGACGATGAACGTCGTCAGAATGATGGCAGAAGCAGGACTATTTAATAGTAAGAGACTCGTGATGATGAACTGGGCGGCGCCGGCATAGATGAAGACGGACATGAATCCGACTTCAAGAGGGGATAAGCCGGAGGCACGACCGACGATCCCGGCTGAGAAGCCGATGCCGATATATCCGAGGACAGTGGGTAGACAGGCACGGACACCTGCTTGAAAGGCTGATGACATTCGAATCCTCCTCTTTTTTTAGAGCATAGCATTCATGCGGGATATCGTCACCAACTGGTCAATATTTTCATCATTTTTTTCGACATATTCGACTTGATTTGGTGGTAAAGACTAAGTGGTACGGCAAAATCAGTTAGGTAAAGGAGCGTTTTTCATGCACAAATTAATGAAAGATTCAAACCGGTTCGTTTCAGACATGGTCGACGGACTCGTACTAGCTCACCCTGATTTGTATAAAAAGGTCGAAGGGGTCAATGTCGTCGCGCGGAAAGTGCCGCTTGACGGAAAAGTTGGTCTTGTCTCTGGTGGGGGAAGTGGGCATGAACCGGCGCACGCGGGATTCGTTGGTGACGGTATGCTTGCTGCGGCTGTTTGTGGGGAAGTCTTCACGTCACCGACACCGGACATGGTGCTTGAAGGCATTAAGGCAGCCCATGGTGGGAAAGGTGTCTTACTCGTCGTCAAGAACTACTCGGGTGATGTCATGAACTTCGATATGGCAAAGGAACTCGCTGAACTCGAGGACATCGAAGTCGACACGGTCGTCGTCAATGATGACATCGCGATCAAAAAGGAAGAGGATCGTCGTGGGGTTGCGGGAACGGTCTTCGTCCATAAGATTGCCGGAGCTGCAGCTGCAGAAGGGAAATCACTGAGTGAAGTCAAAGCAGTCGCGGAAAAAGTCATCCAGGGCGTTCGTTCGATCGGAATGGCACTCTCACCATGTTATATGCCAGAGAGTGGCAAGCCAGGCTTTGAGTTGCATGATGACGAGATGGAAATCGGAATCGGCATCCATGGTGAAAAAGGACTTGAACGAAAAGCAGTCGCTTCCGTTGATGCGATCGTTAAAGAGTTGCTCGATCGTCTGACAAAAGAGGTACCAGACAAAAAAGTCGCAGTCATGGTGAATGGGATGGGTGGAACACCAGAATCCGAACTGTATATCACGTATAAATACGTCGCGGAAGAACTTCAGGCACATGGTTACGAGATTGCCCGTTCGTTCGTTGGAAACTATATGACGTCGCTTGAGATGCACGGATTCTCAATTACGCTCTTACCAGTGGATGATGAACTGCTTGGTTATCTCGATGCAGAAACGAAAGCGATTGGATTCTAATTTAGATAAACGGGGTGTACAAAGATGAAGTTGACGACGGAACAGTTACGAAGCGCGCTCATCAAAGCAGCGGAACAGATTGAACAGCACAAGGATGAATTGACGGACCTTGACCGGGAAATCGGTGACGGGGACCACGGGATCAATATGTCACGTGGCTTCCAAGCAGTCCAAAAGACGTTAGAAGAACACGGCGAATATGAGGATTTAGGAGCTCTATCGAAAGAAGTCGGGATGACGCTGATCAAGACGGTCGGTGGGGCGTCCGGTCCTTTATACGGAACAGCCTTCGTTAAGTTCGCTGGTGCGTTCAAAGGGAAAACGGAAGTCGAAGGTGCGGAACTCGCGGATGCTTTTCATGAAGCGACGGAAGGCATCAAATCGCGTGGAAAATCGGAATTCGGTCAAAAGACGATGGTCGATATCTGGACACCGTTCCAAGAGGCGCTCTCGCGAGAAGGGGATTTGAAAGCGGCAATCGATCAAGCGCTTGCTGATACGAAAGCGCGCATCGCAACGAAAGGGCGCGCGTCTTACTTCGGTGAAGCGACGGAAGGCGTCCAGGACCCAGGTAGTCTATCGAGTGCGTTGTTACTCGGCGAAATCGCGGAGGTGCTTCATGGTTAATCTTGTACTCGTTTCCCATAGTGAAAAACTTGCGACTGGACTAAAGGAACTGTTAGCAGAGATGGCACCGGATACGCCAGTCTTAGTAGCGGCAGGTCTTGAGGACGGTAGCATTGGAACGGACGCGACGCGAATCGAAGAAACACTAAATACACTGGACGATGATGGAGTCGTCTTAACGGATATCGGTTCTGCGACGATGAACACGGAATTGGCCCTTGAACTATATAGTGGCGAACGGACAGTTCGGTTTATCGACGCACCACTCGTCGAAGGCGCGTTTTTAGCAGCTGTTCTTAGCGGGCAGTCGAAATCCGTTGATGAGATTGAAGACGGATTGAAAAAAGAGTTTAGCAAATAAGGATCAGATTCCCCTTTGCGATTAGGCGAAGGGGGAATTTTTTTAATGAAAGATGATCGTCGATCTTATGCGTGACGATTTAAAACGACGAGAGCCATTTTTCTAACCACTCTCTAGGTAAGCGAATTGTAGCTAAATCAATGGTTTGTAATTCATTTAGAGAATAACTGTTAGCAAGATAAAGATCCCATTGTGCATCGATATCGTTCGCTACTTCAGTCGCTTGCTCACTTAACGGATAGCTCCCACGTCCGTCGGTTGCGATATGGTAATGATTGTTATGGTACACGTCGGTCATGTAGCGGTAACACCAATCCGCCAGTTCTTCAAGTGTGATGTTGCCATCCAGCGCGTCCTGAATGCATGCTTTTAGTTGTTGATCCGAATAGGTAAGATTCATGATACACCCCGCATTATGTTTCTATAGAACAGTGAAAACCCGGTCCCTCTGCAAAAGGGACCGGGTCAATTGTTTTATTTTGATGGTTTGAAGACCATTGTCGCTTCCACTGCTTTTTGCCATCCGGCATAGCGTTGTTCACGATCGTCTTCTTTCATCTCTGGTTTGAACTGGTGATCCAGCTTCCATTGTTTTTTGATCTCCGCTTTATCTTTCCAGTAACCAACAGCTAATCCAGCAAGGTAGGCTGCACCAAGTGCTGTCGTTTCGTTGATTTCTGGACGATCGACAGGAACGCCGAGGATGTCCGATTGGAACTGCATCAAGAAGTTGTTCGCTACTGCACCACCGTCGACACGAAGTGTCTTCAGTTCGATACCAGAATCTTGTTCCATCGCTGTCAACACATCGCGTGTTTGATAAGCGAGTGATTCAAGCGTTGCACGAACGAAGTGTTCCTTATCTGTTCCGCGTGTTAATCCGAAGATTGCTCCGCGTACATCTGAATCCCAGTATGGCGCACCAAGACCAACGAAGGCAGGAACGACATAAACACCGTCTGTTGAGTCGACTTTCGTTGCGTAACCTTCTGAATCTTTCGCATTTTTCAGCATACGGAGTCCATCACGGAGCCACTGGATCGCAGAACCAGCGACGAAAATAGAACCTTCCAGCGCATATTCCACTTTTCCATCGACGCCCCAAGCGATCGTCGTCAAGAGTCCATGATCAGAAGAAACGGCTTTCTCGCCTGTGTTCATGAGCATGAAGCAACCTGTTCCGTATGTGTTTTTCCCTTCACCCGCTTCGAAGCACGTTTGACCGAAGAGTGCTGCTTGTTGGTCACCCGCAATACCAGCGATTGGCACTTCGTAACCGAAGAAGTGATACGGTACCGTTTTGTCGTAGACTTCACTCGACTGACGAACTTCTGGCAACATGGAAGCAGGAACACCGAGGATATCGAGTAACTCTTCATCCCATTTTTGTTCGTAGATGTTATACATCAATGTTCGTGAAGCGTTCGTGTAGTCCGTGATGTGCGTTTTTCCACCAGACAGTTTCCAAACGAGCCACGTATCGATCGTACCGAAGAGCAATTCACCGTTCTCTGCTTGCTCACGTGCACCTTCGACATTGTCGAGGATCCATTTAACTTTTGTGCCAGAGAAGTAGGCATCAATCAGAAGTCCTGTTTTGTCGCGGAACTTCTGGTTCAAACCTTGTTCTTTTAAGTCGTCACAGATACCAGACGTTTGACGCGATTGCCAAACGAGTGCGTGATAGACCGGTCTGCCTGTTTCTTTGTTCCAGACAACTGTTGTTTCACGTTGGTTCGTGATGCCGATTCCAGCGATTTGCTCAGGTTTGATATCTGCTGTCCCGAGTGCTTCGGCCATGACGGCAAGAATCGAACCCCAGATTTCGTTTGCATCATGCTCGACCCAGCCTGGTTGTGGGAAGTACTGTTTGAATTCCCGTTGTGCCGAGTTGACGATTTTCCCATCGTGATCGAAGATGATCGCACGTGAGCTTGTCGTACCTTGGTCGAGTGCTAGGATATACTTGTTTTCCATTTCGAAATCCCCCTTGAGCGGTATGTGTTAGTGAGATGTGATCTTAGTAGATCAATTGATAGATGAACACGGCAATCGCTCCACCGATGATCGGACCGACGACAGGAATCCATGAATAGCCCCAGTCAGATGAACCTTTATTCGGAATCGGTAGGATAGCGTGCGCGATACGCGGTCCAAGGTCACGAGCCGGGTTGATGGCATACCCTGTTGTACCACCGAGCGAGAGACCGATAACGACGACGAGTAAACCGACGATGAGTGGTTTTAAGCCATCTCCGAACGTTGTTAAACCAAGTGCCAAGATACCGAAGACGAGAACAAATGTCCCGATGATCTCAGAAATCAAGTTCGACGGCGTATGACGAATCGCTGGACCTGTTGCGAACACACCGAGTTTTGCAGCTTGATCATCAGTCGCTTCAAAATGTTTCATGTAATGAAGCCAAACGAGAATGGCGCCGATGAAAGCTCCGACAAGTTGTCCGGCAATGTAGATCGGAACGTCTGCCCACGGTAGGTCAGAGTTCAAAGCAAGTGCAATCGTCAATGCGGGGTTCAAGTGTGCTCCACTTTCAGCAGCGACGAATGCTGCTGTCATGACGGCAAGACCCCAAGCGAATGTGATGACGATCCATCCGCTGTTTTCCGATTTCGTCTTTTTCAAGACGACACCGGCGACGACTCCATCCCCGAGCAGGATGAGGATCATCGTACCGATCATTTCCAATACAAAGTTATTCATGCAAAAACCCTCCCTTTGGATTAAAGCAGATAATGGCCTTTCTACTTTAAATTACTCCGAATTGAGAACGTTTTCAATACATATAATTGAAATATAGGAATGGAAATTTTTTATTTTGATGTTTAAAGATACGAAAAAGTGGATAAGAAAACACCTCATTCTGCTTGCAAGCAAGCAAAAGAGGTGTTACCGACGACGTTTTTTTCTTTTTTTAGGTCGAAACCAACTGCTGGAATAATCTAGTAGGATATGAATCGTACTTGCCACCATGATACCGACGACGAATGCAGGCAAGGAAGCGAACCACGAATCAATCGTAGCAGAATCAAGAACCTGAAAATATAGACTTAAAAATAGTAGCGGAATCAGAATCGCAGCACTGTAAAGAAGCCGGATGATGTCTCCGATGATCAGTCCATGTGACCAGATCGATCGGTGAGGCATGATCTTGACATACGGCATCCACAAGACTCGAAATGGTCCAAAGCGATAATACGGTTCTGACTTTAAATCGAGGTCGGGTGACAACCAAAGAGTACCAACAGCGATGCCAATGGCGGTCGGTAACCAATCGGTTTGTTGCGTTGCGACCGAATACGCAACGTAACCCGTCAGTGCGACGGTATTGACGGTATCATGTACATTTCCTGAAGGCATGAAAAAAGACCAGTCGTAACTGGTCCCTCCGTCAATGAATCGTCCGATACACGCCGATTACCTTACCAAGAATGGAGACATTATCGAAATACATCGGATCCATCGAGTCATTTTCTGGTTGTAGACGTACCTGTTGATCTTCTAAGAAGAACCGTTTCACCGTCGCTTCGCTATCTTCGGTCATAGCTACGACGATTTCTCCGTTTTCTGCTGTGTTTTGTTGGCGCACGATGACACGATCGCCGTCAAGAATACCTGCGTTAATCATCGATTCACCATCGATCGTTAACATGAAGACCGTTTCGTTTCCTACATAATGTGCAGGGAGTGGGAACTGTTCTTCGATGTTTTCAATCGCTGTAATCGGAAGACCCGCTGTGACTTTCCCGATGACGGGAACATGGACGATGGCTTCCGTGATTTCTTCAGGCTTATCAAGCAATATCTCAATCGCACGTGGTTTCGTCGGGTCACGGCGAATCATTCCCCGTTTCTCGAGTCGATCCAAATGACCGTGTACCGTCGAGCTAGACGCGAGTCCGACTGCTTCTCCGATTTCACGAACTGATGGTGGATACCCCTTCAGTTTCACTTCAGAGACGATGTAGTCGAGAATCTCTTGTTGGCGCTTAGACATTTTCCGCATACGAATTGCCACCTCTTTCTGGATTGAAGTTTGAAATGTAAGAATATATGTTTCTAGATTCACTATAACATAGAACAAATGAGCGTACAAACAATTGTTCGACATTTTGTGTTGACCGAACACGGGTTCTGTGTTTATTATGAGTTATGCGAACAATTGTTCCGCGAACATTTATTCTAAATCATTCATTTCATATTTGGAGGGATTCATGATGATTCATACGATTCGTACTCATGCTTTTTCAATTCTCTTCTATGCATTAAGTATTGCCTTCGTGATCTTTTTACTCACACCACGCCCGGATGAAAAGGTAGCGCAACTGATGACCGCTTCCGTTACGGTCGATGAGAACGCTACAGTCGAACAAATTGCTGAAGTCTACAATGATGGTTCGATGTCAGATGAAGAATACGTCAACTGGTTGATCAAAAATAATGATGTCGAGACAAAACACGTCATCTCAAAAAGCAAAATCGTTGTACCAATCGCACAACAATGACAAAATGGAAAAGTTGTGAAAGAACGAACAGGGATGTGAGGTACGATGAAGGTCGTGATTTATTGTCGGGTGTCGACCGAAAAAGAAGCACAAGATAGTTCGATTGAACGCCAACGGATGGAGCTTTCCAAGGTCGCGTCTCAAAAGGGTTTTGATGTCATAGACATCGTCTCTGAAAAAGAGAGTGGATATGACGTTGATCGGGAAGGAATGCTGACGGTTCTTGACCATGTGACACGTGATGCGGTAGATGCGGTACTCGTGACAGATGACACACGAATTGGTCGGGGGAATGCGAAAATCGCTATTTTGCACACGTTTAAGAAGCACGGTGTTCGGTTGATGACACTTGATTCCGATGGAGAATACCAGCTTGCGGATGCAGAAGCAATGGTCCTTGAGATTGTCTCACTGGTGGAAGAATATCAACGGAAACTGCATAACGCAAAAATTGCGCGCGGCATGCGGCGAGCTGTTGAACAAGGCTTTCGCCCGGAACGAAATCTGAATCGCCAAGGAGAGAACTCTGGGCGTAGTCGAAAGGACGTACCGATCGAAGAAATCGTACGTCTTCGAGAGCTCGGACTGACGTTTTCAGATATCGCCATCACCTTGCGTGGGATGGGACATGATATTTCAAAAGCAACGGTCAATCGTCGATATCTTGAATACCGCGAACTGACACCTAGCCCGGAATGAAGAGCAAGTTACCCGTCGACTGACGCGGTTAACTTGCTTTTTTTTATAGCCTCTTTTAAAGTAAGGATACAATTGAACAACTCAAGTTTGAGTCGTACAGAAAGAGGGATTCCATGTTATCACAAGAACAATTAGATCGAATCAATGCATTAGCGAATAAATCAAAAGTCGAGCCGTTATCAGAAGCCGAAACGGCAGAGCAAAAAGAGTTACGTGCAGCGTATCTCGCAGCATTCCGTGGATCGTTCAAAAACCAACTCATGGGCATGAAAATCGTCGATGAAGAAGGAACGGACGTAACACCAGAGAAATTGAAACAAGCACAAGAAGAAGAACGGAATAAACAATAATCGTTTATTTCTTCTATAGTAAGGAAGAGGTCCCCAATCGGTGGATCTCTTTTTTGTTAGATTGGTTAGATAGGAAACATTGTACGATAGCAATACATCTTAATAGAGATCTTTCATCGATTCATACATCCTGTATGAGTCGGAAGAACGGCTATAGATAGCGCATTCATTTTAATGTGACATACTATTTAGAAAAGTTGTATCACATTTGAGAGTGTGCTAAAATGAGTAGGAATTTGTGAAAAAGAGAGAGGATGATTGTTTTGACGAACATGACGACAGTAGAACAATTAGCAATTAATACGATTCGTACCTTATCGATTGATGCCGTACAAAAGGCGAACTCGGGTCACCCAGGTATGCCAATGGGAGCAGCGCCGATGGCATTCTCGCTTTGGGCGGATCATATGAACCACAATCCTAAAAATCCAGAATGGTTCAACCGCGACCGTTTTGTACTTTCAGCCGGACACGGTTCGATGCTTCTCTACTCACTCCTCCACCTATCGGGATATGATCTATCAATGGATGATCTTAAATCATTCCGTCAATGGGGATCAAAAACACCAGGTCACCCGGAATACCGTCACACGGCTGGTGTAGACGCAACGACAGGTCCACTTGGTCAAGGGATTGCAATGGCAGTTGGTATGGCGATGGCAGAGCGTCATCTTGAAGCAAAATACAACCGTGACGATCTCAACGTCGTCGATCACTTCACATACGGAATCTGTGGAGACGGAGACTTGATGGAAGGTGTCTCAGCTGAAGCGGCTTCACTCGCAGGTCACCTTGGTCTTGGTAAATTGGTCGTATTGTATGATTCAAACGATATCTCACTTGATGGCGATCTCGATAAATCATTCTCTGAAAACGTCCAGAAGCGCTTCGAAGCGTACAACTGGCAAGTCATTCGCGTAGAAGACGGAACGGATATCGATTCGATTTCGAAAGCAATCGCGGCGGCACAAGCAGAGACGACAAAACCAACATTGATCGAAGTCAAGACAGTCATCGGTTTCGGTTCACCGAACAAATCAGGTAAATCGGCTTCTCACGGTGCACCACTCGGTGAAGCGGAAATCAAATTAACGAAAGCAAGCTACATTTGGGATCACGAAGAGTTCTACGTGCCTGAAGAAGTTAAGTCATTGTTTGACGAGCGGATCGTCCAACGTGGTGCTTCTGCAGAAGACGCATGGAACGAGACGATGAAACAATACGAAGCAGCTCATCCAGAATTGCATGCTGAACTCGTTCGCGCGATCGCAAACGAATTGCCAAGCAACTGGGAAGCAGATCTTCCGACGTACGACTTGTCATCGAAAAAAGCGACACGCCAAACGAGCGGTGAAGTCTTGAATGGTCTTGCGAAGAACGTTCCGACATTGTTCGGTGGTTCAGCTGACCTTGCAGGATCGAATAACACGATGCTCAAAGGCGAAGCAGATTTCGATATCGAACCAAGCGGTCGTAACATCTGGTTCGGTGTACGTGAATTCGCAATGGCTGCGGCTGTCAACGGTATGGCACTTCACGGCGGCGTCATTCCTTACGGCGCGACATTCTTCGTCTTCTCGGATTACCTCCGTCCAGCGGTTCGTCTTGCTGCGTTAATGGGACTTCCATCAATCTTCGTCTTGACGCACGATTCGATTGCTGTTGGTGAAGATGGTCCAACACACGAGCCAGTCGAACACTTGATGAGTTTCCGTGCAATGCCGAACGTCACGATTTACCGTCCTGCAGACGGAAAAGAGACGATCGCAGCATGGAAAACAGCGGTTCAAGCGAAAGACAAACCGACACTTCTCGTCTTGACACGTCAAGGTCTTCCTGAACTTGAAGGTACGACGACAGAGGGCGCTGAAAAAGGTGGTTATGTCATCGCTGGTGATGTGACGAAAGCTGATACACTCTTGCTCGGTACAGGTTCAGAAGTTCACCTTCTTGTCGAAGCACAAAAAGAACTTGGTGAGTCAGCAGCTGTCGTTTCTCTTCCATCATGGGAAGTATTCGAAGCACAGTCAGCAGAGTACAAAGAATCAGTTCTTCCAAAACACATCACGAAGCGTGTCGCAATCGAAGCAGGCGCTTCACTCGGTTGGTACAAATATGTAGGAACAGAAGGACAAGTCATCGGAATCGATCGTTTCGGCGCATCTGCTCCTGGGGACTTCCTCTTGAAAGAATACGGCATGTCTGTTGAAAACGTATTAGCAACAGTCAAGCAACTCGGATAATCACTTCCGGAGAAAACGGGTCCGATCTTACGTCGGGCTCGTTTTTCATCTATTATCATCTATGCAAACAATTGGAATTATAGTATAGTAAAAAGCGACGTTTTAAGTTAGAGGAGGAAGCAACTTGGCTACATGGATTTGGATTTTAATTGCCCTTCTTTGCTTGGTAGCAGGTGTCGCCCTTGGTTTCTATATCGCTCGTCGATACATGATGAACTACTTGGAGCAAAACCCACCAATCAACGAAGATATGATTAAGACATTGATGATGCAAATGGGTCAAAAGCCATCACAAAAGAAAGTCAACCAAGTGATGCGTTCAATGAGTGGTTCAATGAAATCACCTAAAAAATAAGCTGTACGAAAGGGGACCGAATGGTCTCCTTTTTGTTTGCTATTTTTTAGAAAGAGAACTAATCTAAAATGTGAGACTATTTCAAATAATCATAGGATTTAAAAAAGGGGGGAGACTTGAATGGGAGTCTTCAGGAAACTCGGTTGGTTTTTCCGACGAGAATGGAAAGCGTATAGTCTTGGGGTCGTCAGTTTGATTTTTGTGGCAGCGTTAGAACTCATTCCACCGAAGATCATCGGGACGACAGTCAACGGTCTGAGTGAGGGAAGCTTGACGAAAGATGATTTGATTCGTCTCGCAGGTACATTGTTGCTCATCGGGGTCGCGACGTACATCATTCGTTATTTTTGGCGTTTTTATATCTTTGGGGCATCGATTCGTCTCGGTCGATTATTACGCAGCCAACTGTATGGGCATTTTTCAGACTTAGATCAATCGTTCTATAAGAAATACCGGAGCGGGGATTTGATGGCGCATGCGACAAACGACGTACAAGCGGTATCGATGACAGCGGGTGCCGGTATTCTAACACTCGTCGACTCGGTGACGATGGGGAGCTTTGTCATTATCACGATGGTCACGACGATCAGTTGGAAGTTGACGCTCGTATCACTCCTACCGATGCCGCTGATGGTCTATTTGACATCACGTTACGGTAAGATGTTGCATTCGCGTTTTCATGACGCACAGGAAGCCTTCTCCGATTTGAACGATAAGGTCGCGGAAAGCATTAGTGGTGTCCGTGTTTTAAAGGCAACAGGAGAAGTCGAGTCTGATGTACAGACGTTTACGGATCTATCGGATGATGTCGTCCAAAAGAACCGTCGTGTCGCAAAAATCGATGCTTTATTTGACCCGACGATTTTTGGATTAGTCGGTCTATCGTACATCATCGCTGTCGGATATGGTGCTTACTTATTACAACAAGGTGAAATCCGAATCGGTGACATTGTCTCATTCACTACATATCTTGGTTTATTGACATGGCCGATGCTCGCCTTCGGTTGGTTGTTCAACATCGTCGAACGGGGTCGTGCTTCTTACGATCGGATCGAGCGGATGCTTGCGATCGAACCGGAAATTAAAGACGCGAAGGAAGCAGCAACGAGTGTTTCCTCACCAGAACTCCACGTTGGGATTGAGCGTTTCATCTATGATACGCAACCGGTCTTACAAGACATCGATGTGACGTTGGAGCCCGGTAAATCGCTCGGCATCGTCGGGAAGACGGGTGCCGGGAAATCGACGTTCGTTCGCTTATTGTCTCGCGAATACGACGTCAAACAAGGCGCCATCACGATTGGTGGACGAGACATCAAACAATTGACACGTGACACCGTCCGTCGTCAAGTAGCGATTGTTCCACAGGATCATTTCTTATTCTCCGCGTCGATTGCCGACAATATTGCCTTTGCAAAACCGGATGCATCAATGGAAGACATCATGGAAGCGGCACGTATTGCAGCAGTCCATGATGATATTCTCGGGTTTAAGGAAGGGTACGCGACGATGGTCGGGGAGCGTGGGGTGACGTTATCCGGCGGTCAAAAACAACGGATCTCGATTGCCCGGGCATTATTAGCAGACTGTCCGATTTTAGTGCTCGATGATGCCTTGTCTGCGGTCGATGCTAAAACCGAGGAAGCGATCATCCATCACTTCCGCACGGCGGATCACGATCAGGCACAAATCATCGTTGCCCATCGCCTGTCGGCTGTGTCGCATACCGATGAGATCATCGTCCTTGAAGACGGTCGAATCATCGAACGAGGCACACATGAGCAATTACTCGCTCATGACGGTTGGTATAAAGAGACGTACGATCGCCAGCAACTAGAATCACTCGTCGAACAAGGAGGGCGTTCCGAATGAATCATGATATCAATGAAAAAGCCGTCCTGAAGCGATTGCTTGATTTCGTCAAACCGTTCAAGAAGCAAGTCAGTATCGCCTTCGTTCTCCTGTTCATCACGACAGCAGCAAAACTCGGAGGACCGTATCTCGTCAAGATTTTCATTGATGAATACGTCGCACCGGGTACGTATCCGGTACAGGAAGTCGCACTCTTGTTTACAGCGTACTTGTTACTGCATACGACAGGGATTATCGTCGATTACTTACAGGCGTTCGAATTCCAAAAGATTGCCTTGCAAGTCATTCAACGCTTACGCATTGATGTGTTCCGGCATGTCATGCACTTACGGCTTGCCTATTTTGACCGGACGCCTGCCGGAGTGCTCGTGTCCCGGATCACGAACGATACGGAAGCGATCAAGGAGCTCTACATCGGTGTCCTGTCGACATTCGTGCAAAGCGGCGTTCAGTTGATTGGAACATATATCTTCCTTTATCTACTAGAGCCTCGACTCGCGACGATTGCGTTACTATTGTTACCGCTGTTTTATTTCATCATTTGGATTTACCGGAAGTATTCGACGAAGTATTACGCGGAAGTCCGCGATTTATTGTCGAAAATCAATGCCCAACTGAACGAATCCATCAACGGGATGGCAATCATTCAACAATTCCGCCAAGAAAAACGCTTGATGGCAGAGTTCGAGGAGACGAACGTCGCCCACCAGAATGGACGTTATAAGAATTTGAAGCTCGATAGTTGGTTGCTGCGACCAATCATTGATTTGTTACTCGCCATTTCAATTGCGACACTCGTGACGTATTTCGGTGTCCTATCGTTCTCGCAAACGGTCCAAGTCGGTGTCGTCTATGCCTTCATCAGCTACATGGAGCGGATTTTCCAACCGGTACAGCAAATCATGCAACGGTTGTCCGAGTTCCAACAAGCTGTCGTCTCAGCAGACCGTGTATTCAAGGTCCTCGATACGGATGAGCCAGAACCAACGAAACAGCTCGAAGGGGAGGCACGCGTATCGGAAGGACATATCGTCTTTGAAAACGTTCGCTTTAGCTATGACGGAGAAAAAGACGTCTTAAAAGGGATTTCGTTCGAGGCGAAAAAAGGACAGACGATCGCGCTCGTTGGTCATACGGGAAGTGGGAAAAGTTCGATCATTAACATCTTGATGCGTTTTTACGCGTACCAATCGGGTCGGATCTTGATCGATGGTCAACCGCTCGAGCAGTTATCGGAAGAAGAACTACGACAGCACGTCGGACTCGTGTTGCAAGATTCATTCTTGTTCACGGGAACGGTCGCTGATAACATTCGATTATTCGATAGTTCGATTTCCTTTGATCGTGTCGAAGCGGCTGCTAAATTCGTACAAGCCGACGGATTCATCAATCAACTCGACCAGCAATATGACAGTCCCGTTGCGGAACGGGGGGCGACGTTCTCAGCTGGGGAACGTCAGTTGATCTCCTTCGCACGCACGATGGCGCGAGATCCGAAAATCCTGATTCTCGACGAAGCGACGAGTTCGATTGATACGGAGACGGAAGAAAAAGTTCAAGTTGCACTTGAACGGATGCGTCAAGGACGGACGACGATTGCCATTGCTCACCGTCTATCAACGATTCAAGATGCCGATTTGATTCTTGTATTGCATCAAGGAGAAGTGATCGAGCAAGGCAATCACCAAGAATTGATTGCGCAAGATGGTCTGTATAAAAAGATGTACCAGTTGCAATCCGGTCATGTCACGGTTTCTTAAAAAATAGACATAAAAAATAGACATAAAAAAAGCCTGCCAGGCGATCTCGCCCGGCAGGTTGTTTGTTTTGATTAGTAGACTGTGACTGTGACGTTTTGGCGTCCCCAGTTGAGTGCTTCTTGTTGTGAACCAACGAGAAGGTCAAGTTTGTTACCTTGGATTGCGCCACCACGGTCGAGTACGATTGCTTCACCAATGCCTTCGATGTGCATACGTGTACCGATTGGGTATTGTGAAGAAGCTGCTACGATACGCATACCATTGTACGTGATCGTATTTGTAACGTCATAACCGCTTGCTGTCAACGCACGACCGTTGTAGAGTTGGCTACCGTTGTTAGACGGGTCGTTCGTGTAAGCAGTGACGTTCATTGTCACTTTCGTACCTGATTTTGCAGGTGTCGATTGTTTTGTTGCAGTTGCTGGTTTAGCAGCTGCTTTTGGTGCTGGCTTCGCAGCTGGTTTAGCAGCTGGTTGTGCTTGTGCTGCTGGTGCTTTCGATACGCCAGCGAGTGAAGTGTAATCGCTGTGTACGTAGCGTGTTTTACCATCGATTGTTGTTTTGATCCATGCACCGACTTTACCTTCTACGTTGACTTTTTCGCCTTTGTAGAGGTTACCGACATCTTTCGAGCTTGTCGTTGGTTGTGTGCGGACGTTTAGTACTGCCGTAGTAACTGTCGCTTTTTTAAAGTCGAATGAGCCTGCTGCAGACGTATACGCGCCATGAACATAACGTTTTTGACCGTTAATGTGTGTTTGGATCCATGCGCCAGAACGTCCTTCGACATTTAATGTTTGACCTTTATATACATTGCCTACGTCTGCTGATGCAGTTGTAGGTGCTGTGCGTACGTTGAGTACTGGTGTATTTACTGTTACCGTTTCTGAGGCAGCCTCTGTCTCTTGGGCAAATCCTACTGATAGAGCTGTTGCTGCAAGACCGGCAGCGAAAACTGCTTTTTTCATTATTGATGTCCTCCTGACATATGCTGTGTTTACTGTTCCTACTTTACACGGCAAAACTGACCTGTGCGTTTACAGGTCAATGTCATTCGAGTTACAAACCGGGCTATTGTGACAACGAGATTGCAAAAGGTCGGTTTTTGTCATCGGTAGGACATACTGATTATGAAAAACGGATGTTTATAGGTCTTTTGGATTACTTTTGCTGAAAGATTCGCACAATTCAACAGAAAAAAGTCTTAAAAATAGAAACTATGTCATCCTTCTATCGTCTAGTGATGAAAAAGTGAAATGGAGGATACGCAGATCAATACTTGACGATCGTCGTCACGCCGAACGCTGTCAGGTAAGAACGATGGAACAATTCCTGCATCCAATCGTTAGCGGAAAGCTGAAACGTGCCGTGAATCGTTTGGTACGTTCGCTGTCGAATATTGATTTCAATCGGCTCTAGTAAGGGGACGGATGGTAGATGGTCATGCATGCTGTCATTTTGATTTTCAATATAAAGCAACTCGAGGACATCTCCTTCTTCCATATAACGCTGTAAGTAAATCATGAACTCCCACTGATCAGCACCTTCGATCGTGTACAGGTAAGGCATCGTGAACCTTCCTCGCTTCAATGATACGTATTCAATCGCTTCGACTTCATGTACGTATAATTGGGGGAGATCGTCAGGCATATAGAGGAGACGAGAACTAGCAATGAATGTAAGAGCGGACATAAAGCACCTCCATCAGAAATAAGAAACCATAAAAAAGTCAGCATTCGCACTCGAATGCTGACCAGATCGTGCATTAAGATAAAAGCGGTTCATTCGAACCGTGAATGGTATAGTTTTGGACGATGCGTGAATATTCTAAAAGCAAGACATCGAGTTCATGACTAAGTTGTAGAACACGCGGGGAGGTAAAGCTGGACTGGTCAGCTTGATGATATAGTTCGCTACGTTTGGCTTCGATCGCTAACGTCAATAGTTGTTGTGTCGTCATAGCAGTCTCCCTTACATTGGTGTCGTATCCATATTCTAGCAAGTCCATTTACTAGGTGCAACGAGATTTCAGTAAAATCGACGAAATGTAATTTTTTTGTAATTTTGGCGGACACGAATCTTTTGCAACTTTCTGTGAGATAATAGGTGCTAAATGCAGAGGAGTTTGGCAAAATAGAGGAGGAACTTCTTCTATAGTAGTAAAGGAAAGGGGATGCTCATGATGGAGCTCTCGTTATGGTTAGCGTTTGGAGCAGGATTGTTATCTTTCGTCTCTCCGTGTACGCTACCACTGTATCCTGTGTTTCTTTCATACATCACAGGCGTGTCGGTAACGGATTTAAAAGAACGGGGCGTACGAGAAAAGCGATCCTTGTTTCATACGTTAGCGTTCCTCGTTGGTTTTGCGATGGTATTCGTTGTACTCGGTTTATCGACATCGTTATTCGCAGATGTCTTTATCACCTATCGGGATACGTTACGGATGGTTGGGGCGCTCGTCATCTTCGTCTTCGGGATTGTTCTCGTCGGATTATGGCAACCGACATTCTTGATGCGTGAAAAGAAACTGAATCTCGGGGAACGAAAAGGAGGATACGTCGGAACGGTACTCGTCGGAATCGGTTTTGCAGCCGGTTGGACACCGTGTACAGGTCCGATTCTCGCAGGAGTCATCGGATTAGCTGCGACCAATCCAAGTCAAGGTATGTTCTACATGCTTGCTTACGTACTTGGGTTCTCAATTCCTTTCTTATTAATGGCGTTCTTCGTCGGTCGTTCGCGCTTGTTCGTGCAGTATAGTCTGAAATTAACGAAATTCGGGGGAGCCTTGATGATGGTCTTCGGAGTCATGCTGTATTTTGATGGCTTGAGTAAATTCGCAGCATGGATGAGTGACATCGTCGGATTCACTGGATTTTAATCAAGGAAGTGATCGGATGATTTGGATATCAACTGGGGTAGCGCTCGTCATGGGATTGCTGATCAGCTTCATTCGTGTGAAGGCATCAGCAAAACCGACGAATGCTAAAAAAATCTTGATCCCGCCCTTTGCGATGTCGACGGGGATGCTACAGTTTTTATACCCGGCATCCCGTCTGACATGGACGGAAGTGGCGGAAGCATTGCTCATTGGAGCCATCTTCAGCATCTTTTTGATCAAGACATCCAATTTTTATGAAGCAGAAGGGCAGATTTATTTGCAACGTTCGAAAGCTTTTTTCATCGTCTTATTCGGTATCTTATTCATTCGGACGGTTGCGAAGTTCTTCATCGGCGGGCAGATTGATATTTTCGAAACGGGCGGCATTTTTTATCTCGTCGCTTTTGGAATGATCGTCCCTTGGCGCTTCGCGATGTATTTGAAATACAAACGAGTCAAGTCGGGCACCGTGCCGGTCGCGCACTTACCTCACTAAAAAAACCGCTGAAGGCGACTTCGGCGGTTTTTCGTGCATCCTTCAATTTTGGAAGTATAATGCGTAGTCTCGCCAGTCGATGGCGTGCTCCGTCAGTGCTTTTTTCAAGAATTTATGATCGCGTTTTGGCGTAGCGGAAATATATCCTTTGACAACCAGTTCAGATGTCATCTCTGTCGCTTGTTCCTCAAGTGCGAACTGTCCGATCCGCCCGGCAATCTTGCGGCGTGCGACATCGCGAAATGCCGATGGAACCGGCATGACGAGAGCGTTCAACAATTCCATCGTCTCATCCGTCCAAAGATGTCGTGTCTGGTCGATGTATTCATCTTCCCAGTCCATCATCGATTTACCGTCTTCTTTCGGTAACTTTTTGAGGAACTTCCGGAACATGAAAAACCCGCCAATTGCCATGAGTGTAATCATGATAAAGCCCCAGAGCAGAATCCCGTTCATGAACCATTCCATGCGCGACTCATCCCCCTTTCACATCAAATATAGATTAGCATAAATCAGGTGGACGTGCTATGATGAATGACGGAGAAAGTGAGGCGAAAGAATGCTGCAACCATACGTACAATTGGACGAGACCGGACAGCCCCGTAAAGGTGTCTTACCTGAAACAGCGGACGGTCGGATCGTTGAATTCTATTATGATACGAAGGGCGAAGAGATCACGGTCATCTTCGTCACCGTTCCGGCAGAAGATGCGAGCCGGAAGCGTGCGTTTACGGTCGGGAAAACGTTCAAGACGGTCTCGACACTCGAAGACTTCACGTTACTTCACTATGAATGGGCAAATGACCAGATTTTCGCAACACTTGAGATGTTCGCGGATGGGTCGAAACGTCAAATCGACGCTTCGAGATTGCTCGACTATTAAAAAAGAAGGAGATGCGGATTGCCGCGTCTCCTTCTTTTATTATTCAGGAAATATGAAGTCGGATGACCTCGTCATGCAGTTCCACCTGACCACCGATCGGGAACGTGAATAAAGGACTCGTATGTCCGAAGTCGACATTCGCAAGCACTGGTACGTGCTCTAGGAATGGATAGAGCGAAATCAGATATCGCAGATGCTCTTCCGTCATCTTCGTTGCGAGTTGGAAGCGCCCGAAGACGATCCCGCGAACCGTCTCCGCACCTGGTTGCGCCATCAACGAGGCGAAATCACGGGCAAACGTCGCTGGATGGACTTCGTAATCGTCTTCAAGGAATAAGATCGCATCCCGTAAATCAGGGAAGTGCGGTGTGCCTTGCAGAAGGTTCAACGTACAAAGGTTTCCACCAATCAGTCGACCGCTCGCTTGTCCCGGCGATAAGAGAAGTGGACCTTTATTCGGTAACGTGATGACGTGTCCACGATCAGAATCCCGCCAATGGACAGAGGGCTTAATCGTAACGGGTTCTGTTCCAAACAATACTTGCTTGAAGTAATCGATCGTATAGGCATCACGATCCCGGAAAGCCCGTAACATCGGTCCGGAGTAAGTGATTAATCCGGTATTCGTTAGAATAGCATGACTGAGTGCTGTGATATCGGAGAAGCCACAAAGAATCTTCGGATGTGTCCGAATCAATTCGTAGTCGAGTAAGTCGACAAGTTCATTTGTACTGAACCCACCACGAACGCACAGAATCGCATCGACGTTTGGATCAGCGAATGCAGCATGAAGGTCTGCGACGCGTAACTCAGGATCACTGGAACCGAACGGATTGATGGCACGTGCATGTTGACTGATCGAGACACGTAACCCGAGTGATTCGAGCGTCTGGATCGCACCATCGATGATCTTCATCTCGACCGTCGAGAGGCTAGAAGCGGGTGCGATTAAACGAACATGTGAACCATCCGTTAATTTTTTCGGCGTTAACGTTGGCAGGTGGGCAGCGATGATTTCTAACCGGTTACCGAAGGGATCAGCTGTGAAGAAACGACGACGTGGCGCAAGGCGGGTGTCATGCTCAACCGGATAACCGGCAGCTTGAAGAGCATCGCTCAACGCTTCGAACGCAGCGACGGTTAATCCAGGGTGCGCTTTTTTAGCAGGAACGAATGGATCCTCGATTCCGAGATGAAGTGCTACACCATGATCTTCGAACCAAACACCACCACTAGCTTGAACACCAGCGGGTTTTTCGACTTCCTTCATATGTAAAAGCCCGGCATAAAATGCACGGGCGCGATCTTCTTCGTTTTTCGGCATAGCGAGCTGGACATGATCTAACATGAAGACACTTCCTTTACGAATGAGATTCAGGCAACGAACTGGGTGATTCGTTTCAATTCACGTTCGACGAGGTTCAAGTAGAAGACACCTTCGATCCGGCGATCGAGGGATTGTGCGATCTCATACAGATTCGTCCGCAGCGCTGCGAGATACGACGCTTCCTCACCAAGAGATTGCCGATGAGCAAATGCATAGTGAGCGAGTAAGAACTGAAGATACCCACGGTCGGTCAAGAACGGAATCAATTGTTTTTTCTCTTCCATCGACCACGTATAGTTCGTATCGTAATACATCTTCGCATACAGGTGGTACGGCTCGTCACCGCCTGTAAAGAGGGTTTCACTCCGTTTGACTTCTTCGATCAAGCGTTCGCTCCAATCGAAGCGTTCTTTTTTGCGACTGAGGAACAACGGTAGGATGTATGGATGAGCCTGATCCGGCATCCGCGAGCAACCGCGTTCATGCCGCAGTGCTGCATAAAGTAGCAAGGCACGATCTTCGAAGCCACGTTCAATCGCATACGTCATTCGGCTGAATGCTTCACAAGATGGGCAATCACTGAGTTCGTCGCTTGGCGCGCCGATCCATTCTGATAAATAGTGATCGGCTTGTTCCTCGTCACCGAGTTTGCTGTAGACCATGAAGCTGATATAGTCACGTGTCCGAATAAAGCCATGCGCGTCACAGAAGTCGATGAAGCGATCAAGATCTTCTTCGAGAAGCGAGACCGTCACGTCTTCTTGTTCTGCCATATAGATCAAATAGGACTTGTAGTTCCAGTACAAATCAAGTTCTTGTTTTGGAGTCAGTGTCATCTCATCTTTTCGGATCC
Organism: Exiguobacterium sp. U13-1; assembly: GCF_001750115.1. Classification (NCBI taxonomy): domain Bacteria; kingdom Bacillati; phylum Bacillota; class Bacilli; order Caryophanales; genus Exiguobacterium; species Exiguobacterium sp. U13-1. Next base: position 1,612,723 of record NZ_CP015731.1, read on the forward strand.
ATTCCATCAAGAGCGTGAAGGACACGAGAAACGATCGGAAGTGTCCTAAATCAAATTGATTTTGTGAAAATGCCCATAAGGAGAGGAAGCGGAGTGAATCATCAGCTGTTTCCTCAAAGATGGCCCATAAGGCCTCACCGCGTGCAACGGAGGGTTCTTCTTCCTTTAAGCGAAGATATAAGAGATGGAGTTCTTCTTGAGGGTTCATCTGTACCCCTCCTTTCTTATATAAGTATACCACGAGCGTTTTGAGAAATCGCAATTGAGCGAGGATGGAATAAAAAAAGATTCCGAACCGGCTCAATCGCGGTTCGGAATCATTTCAAGTATTTGTGGATGAGTATCAGCTGTCGGATGTAGCAAATCATGTACTGTGTAACTATTGAGTACTTGATGGAACGCCGCAATGGCATCATCGAAGGCATCACGTGCCGGATTGAGCGAAGGGACCTCGTGAATGCCTTCTTGCGGATCGAGAAAATGAACGGTTGGTTCAAACAGTTGTACGACGTCACCGATATGAATTGCATCCGGAGGGCCTGCTAAGCGGAAACCACCTCCACGACCACGGACAGAATCAATCAGACCACTCTGTCCTAAACGATAGACTACTTTCATTAAATGATTCTTAGAAATGTCGTAACAATCCGCTACTTCCTGGATTCGGACTAAACGATCGGGGTGAGCTGCTGCGAACAGCAGGGACCGAATCGCGTAATCCGTATAACGTGTCATGCGCATTTTCATCACCTACTTAACACACATACTAGGGGGCGACGCAAGCATTATCAACTCTCAATGTGCAAAAAATAAGATGCATTTTACAGATTGTTTTTATGAGGCGATTATCGCATAATGGACGGTGAAAGGTAGGTTAAATTATGCATTTCGATCAGGCATTACACCTTTTGCAACAGCTCGGTCCATCGATGGAGCAAAAGGGATTGCGGATCGCGACGCGCTTCTATGACTCGCTCGAGGCGACGTATGAAGAAGAATTGCGCGCGCTTCGAGAAGCGGGGGCTCAGGATGGAACTCGCGCATTACGGATTTTACGCCTGAGTCAATTATTGAATCAGATTACTAACCAACATGAATCGAGTGAACTGTTTAAATTGATTTTATTGAACGAAATCAATCAGACGAAATCGTTTCTGCTGACATACCCGGACATCATCAGTCATGAAATTCTAAAAGCCATCCAGATCGAATATGCACTTGAAGAAGATGCACCGTTGCTTCAAGCATGGAGTATCGTCCATCATCAACTTGTCGATACGTGCCGGCATTTTTGTAAATACCGCCATGCTGAAAACTGGCGTCAACAAGATATTTTATTAATTGCTGAAGACCATCACCTCGGGTCCGTCATCGATGAAGCCCGGCATGCGCTCCTGAGCGGTCGCAAAACGACTTTATTACATGTATCGGCTGAGGAACTGGCGGAACGCATGTTAGCGAATGTCCTCTCTTTGACGACGAAAGGGATGGTCGTCCACCACATTCGTCAAGAAGGATGGGAACAGCAGATGCACGAGTTCCTGACGATGATCACAGCAAATGATCCGATCGTCTTCGTCAGTGGATCGACAAATTTCATTGAAGAAATCCAGCAACGACTTGATCCGTTACCGGTCCTGTTTGGTCCGTTCGTAGCGGCAAATCAATTACCCTCTTAATGAAAAAAGCGACGTGTAACGCTCTGACTGAAGTCGGAGCATGACACATCGCTTTTTTAGCTTTAAGCTGATTTCGTTAAACGCTTCGCACGTTGAATCGACCGGTCGAGTGCGAGATAGACTCCACCCGAGACGCAACAGAGTAATCCGATGAATGCTAAGGCAAAGTCACCTTTTCCGGAATCAAGGAACAAAGATCCGAGAAGCGGTGCGGTAACGCCGCCAATTAACCACTGAAGACTCGCAGCACCGTTATACGTTCCGCGAAGATGTTCTGGTGCAATCAAAGCGATGAACGTCATCTGGACAGGGGACATAATCATCTCACCAAGCGTATAGAACGCATAAATCGCAAGCAATACCGTTACGAGCACGACATAGTCTGTTCCGAGTGAGAACAGGTAGGACGGCACGAACGCGAGGAAAATCATACCGATGCCGAAAATCGATGCCCCGAGCAACATGACTTTTCCGAATGCTTTACCTGACAAACGAGCGGCGATCGGGAATTGGAATAAGACGACCATGATTCCGTTTAATGCCATCAAATAAGGGAAAGGATTTTGTTTCGTCGGCAAGCCCGGTAGTGCCTCCTTCAAGAAGACCGGTAACATGCTCTCAACGAGGGCAAATCCCATCGAGATGAAGACACCCGCACCGATGAAGATTAAAAAGACATGGTCCTTCCGTAACACGGTGAGTGGGGACACTTTGACTTCGTCTGTCTTTTCAATATACTCCGGTTTCGTTTCTTCGATGAAGAAGTAGAGAACGAGTCCGTACAGGAAAAAGACGAAAGCGGCAGAGTAGAAGATGAGTGAACGGTCGACGAACAAGACGGCACTTCCGAGCAGTGGACCGAATGCTGCCCCGACGTTATGCCCCATCCGCAATAGACCGAACGATTCGTTCAGGCGTTCTGGTGGCGTGACGTCAGCGACCATTGCGCTTGCAGCCGGATGGAACAGTGAACTGGATAAACCGAGCAGCGCGTTCAAAGCGAGAAGCGGTCCGAATGAATCGGCGAACGAGAAGCCGATTAGCGCAATGACATCCCCGATGATCGAGAGGACCATCAGTGGTTTTCGACCGAATTTATCAGCGAAATGACCACCGAGGACGGCGCCGACGAGTGACATGATCGGTCCGGTCGCCATGATGACACCGACCAAAAAGTAGGAATCGAGACGATCCGCATAATACAGAACTAAAAATGGTGCAATCATGAACATCATGATTCCCGTGATCGTTTCCCCGACGAACCGGATCCAGATGTTACGATCAAGCTGTTTGAGTGCGTTAAACATAGTGAAAACCCCTTATATTCCGTTTTTAGACAATAGAAAAGACGGATACGCACAAATATGGGCATACCCGTCCTAATATAAGAGGGCAGCATGTACGTATACGCATACGCACACCCTGCTTAATTAAAAATTAAACGATTGGGTGACGTACAGTTGTAGCCAATACAAAGACAGTGTGGACAGATGTCCGAGCTTGATAGAATACCATTGTACGTCTCCTCCTTCTGTAATAGTGAACTTCCTAGTCATCGTAAAGAAGAAGTAGAGGAATTGTCAACTTTAAATCTGAAAATTAAGTCAATGAAGTGAAATGGACGAGACCTTGAAAATTCGGTATGATAGACTAGTTGCGAAAAAGATTGATCGGACTTTTGAATATATCGGTGAAAGGAACTACCATACATGACAAACATTCTACAAACGGAAGTCGAAAAGCGTCGGATTTTCGGCATCATTTCCCACCCGGATGCGGGTAAGACGACATTAACTGAAAAATTCCTCCTACACGGAGGGGCAATCCGTGAAGCAGGTTCTGTCAAGGCACGGAAAAACTCGAAATTCGCGAAATCGGACTGGATGGAAATCGAAAAACAACGAGGCATCTCTGTTACGTCTTCGGTCATGCAATTCGAATACGATAAAAAAATCGTTTCCATCATGGATACACCAGGTCACTCGGACTTCGGTGAAGATACGTATCGAATCCTGACAGCTGTTGACTCAGCAATCATGGTCATCGATGCAGCGAAAGGGATCGAGTCGCAAACGAAGAAACTCTTCCAAGTTTGTCGGATGCGCGGGATTCCAATCTTTACGTTCATCAACAAGATGGACCGTCAAGCACGTGATCCACTCGAATTGATGGAAGAACTTGAAGAAGTACTCGGCATTCCGTCTGTTGCTGTGACGTGGCCAGCTGGTTCAGGGCAACAGTTCGAAGGGGTCTATGATCGCGTCAAAGGACAATTCCATTGTTTCAAGAACGATCGTAAGTCGATCGAACTCGGTGAGGAAGGTCTCGCGAACGAAGAACTCGCGACGACGATCAACTCGGAAATGTACGAGACGTTGATGGATGAAGTTGACTTACTCGACGGCGCAGGTAACGAATACAATGAAGAATTGATTGCAAAAGGCGAATTGACTCCGGTCTTCTTCGGATCAGCACTCGTTGATTTCGGTGTCACACCGCTCCTCGAGCATTACTTGAACCTGTCTCCTTCACCGACACCACGTGAGTCGAACAAAGGGAAGGTCGAACCGGCGCAAGACTTCTTCAGTGGTTTCGTCTTCAAGATTCAAGCAAACATGAACCCGAACCACCGTGACCGGATCGCGTTCGTCCGTATTTGTACGGGTAAGTTTGATCGTGGAATGGACGTCGTCCTGACACGGACAGGGAAAAAGATGAAGTTGTCGCAATCGACACAATTCATGGCAGATGAGCGTGAAACGGTTAACGAAGCGTTCGCGGGAGACGTCATCGGGCTATACGATTCAGGCAACTATCAAATCGGCGATACGATCACGAATGGTGATCCATCACTCCAATATGAAGCACTCCCAACGTTCGCACCGGAACTCTTCTTGAAGGTCTATACGAAAAACGCCTTGAAGTCGAAACAGTTCCAAAAAGGTGTCGAGCAGCTCGCGCAAGAAGGAGCGATCCAAGTCTACAAGACGGAATACAACGAAATCATTCTTGGAGCGATCGGACAACTCCAATTCGAAGTCTTCGAGCACCGGCTCAAAGGTGAGTATGGCGTTGACATCTTGAAGGATGCTGCGAACTTCCAAGTCGCGAAGTGGATCAAGCCGGCAGAAGTCGCTGCTGTCAAACAATTGACGGATTCACGGACGGTACTCGTCTACGACCGCTGGGAAAATGCTGTATTGCTGTTTGCGAACGATTTCGTTTACGAGCGATTCGTTCAGAAAAACGAAGGGACGATCACATTGGTCGATTCACCGCAACAACTCTAATGTTTTTACGGACTACTTTTCGAAGTGGTCCGTTTTTTCGTTCCTGAAATCTCGTTTGATGACAATCGAACAAGGGTAAAAATAGAGCGTGTTTGAATTCATATGAAAAAGGACGGTGTCATGTGATGGCGAAACGGTTTGTTGGGATCTATCAGGATCAATCGAGTCTGGAACGAAAAATCGAGGAATTGAAACAACAAGGACATCACGATTCAGATTTTTCTGTCGTGGGTCGGGATGACGCGGCAGACGAAGCATCAGGTGCGAGTTGGATTGATCAAGTTAAATCAACGTTTTCTAAAGAACCACCGCTCCGCGAGACGTTAAAACGTGTCGGACATTCAGATGATGAGGCAGAACGGCATTACGCGGAAGTCGAGCGCGGCGGTCTTGCATTGTTCGTCAAGGATCGAGATCACGACCATGCTCATGACCACGATCACCATCATGACCATGAGCACCATCATCACCATGACCACGACCATCGGCACGATGATAACAAGGTCGAAAATCCGGGGAACAATGCCTACGAGAGCAATCACCGTAAAGACGGTGAGAAGAGCGACCGGGCGAAATGGAAAGCAGACGATCTCGACTAATACCCAGAAGTGAAGGCGCCGATAACGGTGATCTTCACTTTTTTTCTCGCGTCCGGAGTCGCAAAGCGAGATGTCTGAGGAATCGAGGTGCTATACTGAGAGCATCGAAGAGGTGATAAGACATGAAAAAAATAGTGACAGCTTTAGCAGGAATTGGTCTTGCGAGCGCTTGGTTCATCAACCGATACCCGGTGTTCGGGAAACGACCAAGTCGTTCAGAACGGCGAAGTTTCGAACGATCAGACCGTTTTGTCGACGGGAAGTTCAAAAATGAGATGGATTTTCAGTTGAAGATGGAATGGGACTCGATGAAAAGCATTTTAAAGGATTACGGACGAAACATTCCAAATCTGCGTCCTGTCAAAGCGTTACCGACGCTTCCGTATCAGCGACGTCAAGACGATAGTGAAGCACCACGCGTCACATGGTTCGGACATTCGGCATTTTTAATCGAACTCGATGGACAAACGATTTTCTTTGATCCGATGCTCGGGCGCGCACCATCACCGTTCCCAAAACTGGGTGGAGGACGTTTTCAAACGACGCAGACGGTTGATCTCGAACGTTTACCGTTGATTGATGTCGTCGTCTATTCGCATGATCATTATGATCATCTCGATTATCCATCCGTCCTCGCCTTGAAAAATCGAGTCGGTCGCTTCATCGTGCCGCTCGGTGTCGGGAGTCGTCTCCGTGGATGGGGCGTCTCAGCTGAGCGAATCACGGAACTCGACTGGCATGAATCGACACAAGTCGGTGGCATCAAACTGACAGCGGCTCCGTCGCGCCATTATTCAGGGCGAAATGGTCTTGATCAATTTTCAACGCTATGGGCGTCATGGGTCATCGAAGGCTCGCAAAAGGTCTTCTTTAGTGGCGATAGTGGTTATGGTCCACACTTCAAAGCAATCGGTGAACAATATGGTCCGTTTGATTTAACGATGATGGAATGTGGGCAGTATGATGTCCGGTGGTCGAATTCGCACATGTTACCGGAACAAACCGTTCAAGCACATCGTGATGTCAAAGGTCGCGTCTTGATGCCGATACACTGGTCTGCCTTCATCCTTGCGTTTCATGCCTGGTTCGAACCGGTCGAACGGTTGCTCAAGGAAGCGAAACGTGACGAGATTTCGGTTCTGACACCGATGATCGGGGAAAGTGTGACACCCGAGAGCACGACACGAAAATGGTGGCGGGAAGTGCGTTGAGTAAAATAGCTTTTTGATTTTAATTGAATGAAATGATAAAAAAGTAGCCTTTTCGAATCACATCGAAAAGGCTACTTTTTTAGGTGAATAAACGGACGAGATGTTCATCCTCGACCCTTACAGAAAAGCGAGAACGATGACATCGTCCGATCGTAGAATACAATTTAGCTCGCCAATCGATCTGCTTGTTTCGCACGGCGAGAACGTACTTTTTCGACGATCTCGAAACCGAGCACAAGCATCGTTCCGACGAGCAACCCGTTACTAAGGAATGGGCGAAGCGTCAAAGGTAGAACTTCAGCGATGACCGTCGATTGCAACAAGATACTGATGCCGATGACGGCACTGATCGCAAACGCATGGCGGCGACGGCTGTTCTCCATGTTACTTTCCGCTGACTGCCAGGCAATCAGGAACATGTGTGGCAATGTCGCAAGCAACGCGGCACTCGCGACGCTACGCGGTAATGTCGCGATGATCCCGATCAAGCTTGGGAAGAACCCGATCAACGCAATGACGAGTGAAGCGATCAAGAACGGGCGACGTTTCCGGCTACCGGTTTGTGCGATGAATCCACTCGTGATGGGTAATGGCACCGGTACGAGCGTCGAGAAAGTAGCAGCGAGTAAATGAATAACACCTTCGATTGATAACCCTTGGTGCAGACGTCCTTGTTTTTGAAGCGTCGCTTCGACGGCACTTAAAGCAGCGATCAAATTGACGACGAGCAAGATCGCGAACGGAATCGCGACAAGGAATGCACTACCGTCAAACTGTGGCCATCCAAACGGTAACGCTTGCGGTGGTGCAAACAAATTAGACGACGTAGGAAGTGACGGACGGCTGACGAGCCAACCAACGATGATCCCGATCATCAAGGCAAACGGGCGTAAGCGACTTGGTCCGAATTGGCTGAGTCCGAGCACGAGCAAAAACGTGATGATCCCGGCGAGACGTGTTGCTTCAACAGCGAGGACGGCACCAAGCATGACACCTGTCAATTGAATACACAATAAGAGCAAAAATGTTCCGCTGACGAGCGGTGTGAAGACGGGTAATAAGTATTTCGTCCATCCTGTCAAACCGAGAATGATGAGGACGACGCCGGCAATGACGACGGCTGCCATCGCAATCGTAAAGGCCGTTTTTGAATCGACTGGTAATGCGGCGATGACGACGAAGATGCTGACCCATGATCCGGCAGGTCCCGATACGATCGGAAGCCGGTGGCCGAAGGCTCCGTGTAGGAAACAGGCTATCCCGCCTACAAAGAACGACCGTTGGACAAGGGCGGCTGTTTCGACTGAGGAGAGGTCGAACAGACTGGCGACGACGATTGGTAAGGCAATCGTGTTCGCGAGTAAAAAGACGATCCACTGGAAGGTAGAAGTCGTTTGTTTCATGAAAAAGCTCCTTTCTTTAACTTCAGATATTCCTGCATCATAGCATATGATTGATGTTATGATTCATATATCTTTATACATGAAAACATATGAAAGAGATGATGAATGTGGATTTACGTCAGTATCGTTATTTTTGTGCGGTCGTCGAGGAACAATCCGTTACGCGGGCGGCAGAGCGCTTACGGATGGCACAACCTGCCTTAACCCAGCAAATCCGGCGGATGGAAGAAGAACTCGGAGTTCGTCTGATCGAGCGGGCAGGACGTGGGATCAGGATTACCCCAAGCGGCAACCGCTTATATGAACGAGCGGTTTCGTTGTTGCAGTTCGAGCAGGAGACGCGAATGGAAGTGAGCGACATCGAAGCCGGTCGAACGGGGATCTTGCGGATTGGTGTCAACACGTTATCTGCCAGTCGGCTCGTCGAATGGATCGAACAGATGAAACGACGACATCCTGGCATTATCTTACAAGTCCACCAAGGAGAATCGAGTGCGCTCATCGAACGGTTGAAAGAGCGGTCGCTTGACGCAGCGTTCGTCCGTCTGCCGATTGATGCGCAAGGGATCTCGATTGAATGGATGGAGGAAGAACCGTTTCATCAAGTCTGGCACCCCGATCACCCGACTGCGGATCTCATCATTCCGAGTCAAGAAGGACTGGGTGTCTTTCAGACGTTAAGTCAACGACTCGGTGTCGTATCGCAAGAAACATGTTCTGATGTCTTGACGCTAATCGGACTCGTCCGTAGTGGACAGGCGGTGACTGTTTTGCCGGAAAGTACGTTGCGGGAACTGGATATGACAGGACTGCACCAGACATACCTACCAGGTGCCGCGAGTACGACAGCCTTCGTCTGGTTGACGGAGGCCGGACCGACGACACTGACAAAACAATTCATTGAAATCATACAAGAAACAGCAGAATAACCAAATGGATAGGATAGATAGGATGGAAAGGAACGATCGTATGAAAACAATTCAAGGCACGTATGGGGAAGCAAAGATTTTCACGGATAACGTCGACGACCTGACGATTAAGCAAGTCACAGCCATGCTAGAGGAACAATTTGCGACAGGTAGTCGCGTTCGAATCATGCCGGATTGCCATGCTGGAAAAGGATCTGTCATCGGAACGACGATGCATGTGACGGACGAGGTCGTACCGAATCTCGTCGGAGTCGATATTGGTTGTGGGATGTTGTGTACACGACTCGCTGAAAAGGGACCAATCGACTTTGCAGAGCTTGACGCAACGATCCAGCGTCTCGTTCCAAGTGGCATGTCGGTACGTCAAAAAGCCCATCCATTATCAGAACAGGTACCATTTGATCAAGTGCTTGCACCGTTCAACGAGACACGGGCACGATTATCGATCGGTACGCTCGGTGGAGGAAATCACTTCATCGAACTGAACCAGGACGCAGCAGACGAGCTTTATCTTGTGATTCATTCCGGAAGCCGAAATCTTGGGAAAACGATCGCTGAACATTATCAGGCAGAAGCGGAAACGGCACGCTTCCAATTTGATGCGGATCAAGTCATCGGGGAATTAAAGCAAGCGGGGCGTGAGTCGGAGATTCAAGCGACTTTACAGCAATTGAAAGCAACACGCTCTATGTTTAACAAAGACTTAGCATCTGTTTCCGGAGAAGCGATGGAGCGCTACCTGCATGTCTGCGAAAGCGGGTGAGCAGGCAATCATTCCGATGAACATGCGTGACGGCTCTTTGATCGTCGTCGGAAAAGGAAATCCCGATTGGAACTATTCCGCACCACATGGAGCAGGACGTATCATGTCACGATCAAAAGCATTCAAAACAGTTGAACTGGATGCATTTGAAAAGACGATGACCGATGTCTGGTCAAGTTCTGTCGTCGCATCGACGCGTGACGAATCACCGTTCGTCTACAAACCGATGGACGAAATCATCCGAAACACAAAAGAAACAGTCGATGTCGTTGAGATCATTAAACCGCTGTACAACTTTAAGGCAAAATGATGTGTAAGATACTTTCAATATGGGAGGATACAGTATGAACTATAAGGGGACTATGTTAATTCTGTTTTCAAGTGTGTTTTTAATTGCTGGATGCACGGATGAGGCGGTCACGACGGAACAGAAAAAAGTAGTCAAAACCACTACTCATACGGATCAGAAGACGAATCAGACGAAACATCCCATCTTAAATCCTGTTCAGTATGAAAAGCTGTTCAAGCATATGGATGAACACTTGAAGATGGATCAGTTTCAGTTGAAGAGAAGCACGATAGGTGCAGACTTTACAGCTGTGGATCAATCCTTGAGTTTTGGGAAGAGACGTTGGTTAACGGTTGACGGAACGATTGACACGTCCTCGACACAGGAGGCACTTTATTTTGAAAACAAGAAGCAAGATACGCAATTAGCGATCCATTTTGCGTATACGGATCGATACATAGGCAATGATCTGATTCAATATCAATCAAACGGTGATTACGGTGAGCTCCTCATCATCAGCTACAAAAATATCCTCATATCCGTGCAACACAATTCTTTACAGAAAGTCGATTCAGACACGACGCAGGAAGCAGCAAAACAGGTGATCCACGAATTAAAAAACGTTCCCGTTTAAAACGAGAACGTAAAGGAGACAACTCTGATTTGATTAGACCGTACCATCCGGCAATGTCTCACCTGTCCGGCGAATTGTCGCTCCGAGTTCAGCAGCGATCGCATTGACGGCTTCTGAATCTTCGTTGACCTCACTGATCAAGATGACACCGTAATGGTCGGGATCGATTTGATTCAGCGTCCGGTTGAATAAATCAAACGACTCCCGTTCATTCTTCTCATCCCGGTTCGCTCCGATCAAGTAACCAGCAACGGAACCGACGAGCATACCGAACGGACCACCGACGACACCAATCGCCATGCCAATCAATGAACCTTTGAAGGATTGGTCCTGTTGTGTGAAGTCGATCGCATCGATGAAAGAGAAGCCCTCTGCTTCGTCACGTTTTGCGAGAACCATCTGATCCATCTCGATTTCCTTGATTGCTTCGAGATCCTTAATCATCGCAAAGCCTGTTTTTGCTTTTTCTACATCACTAAAAATGATTGTCGTAATGACGTGCGTTGCATCGCTTTTATATTTCGCCATAATAAACGCCTCCACAAGAATCGGTTATCGTACTACACTTTTTAAGTACCCTGAACATTCTAAATGGAAACGCGAGACTGGAAATATGAAAAAAACAGGACAACAGAATAATTTTTTAATATCGGCAATAAGTAAAACTTATCGAAAGTCTTTTGTTCTTTCAAATTGTAACGGAATCCATATTATACTATGATAGAACTGTACAAGTAAGCGGTATCAGGGGCTTGATGTCGTGAACACTTAAAGGGGGAATCACCATGAAGCAAACAGATGTGTCGCAAGATATCTTTGGCGCACGCCGTTCGTTTGAAGCAAACGGTAAGAATTATCAGTACTATAGTCTTGAAAAATTGGAAGAACTCGGATTGACAGAAGTCAAACGTCTTCCATACTCGATTCGTGTCCTACTCGAGTCAGTGCTTCGTCAACAAGATGGTCGTTCGATCACACGTGAACACGTCGAGAACTTGGCGAAATGGGGAACAGCTCAAGTTTCGAACGATGTCGATGTTCCGTTCAAACCGTCACGCGTCATCCTTCAGGATTTCACAGGTGTTCCAACGGTCGTTGACCTCGCGTCACTTCGTAAAGCGATGCAAGATCTCGGTGGAGACCCATCGGTCATCAACCCAGAAGTACCAGTCGACCTCGTCGTTGACCACTCGGTTCAAGTCGATGCTTACGGTTTTGCTGGAGCACTTGCAGAAAATATGGATCTCGAATTCGAACGTAACGAAGAGCGTTACAAATTACTTCGCTGGGCGACATCGGCATTCGATAACTACCGTGCCGTACCACCAGCAACAGGGATCGTCCACCAAGTTAACCTCGAGTACTTGGCATCTGTCGTCCTTGAAAAGGAAACAGCAGACGGTACAGTTGATGTGTATCCGGATACACTCGTCGGAACAGACTCACATACGACGATGATCAACGGTCTCGGCGTCCTCGGTTGGGGAGTCGGTGGGATCGAAGCGGAAGCGGGCATGCTCGGACAGCCGTCATTCTTCCCAGTACCTGAAGTCATCGGCGTACGCATCACAGGTGAGATGCACCCAGGAACGACAGCAACAGACGTTGCCCTTCGTGTAACGGAAATGCTCCGTCAAGAGAACGTCGTCGGTAAATTCGTCGAGTTCTTCGGTCCATCACTCCACTTGATGTCACTTTCTGACCGGGCAACAATCGCGAACATGGCACCAGAATACGGTGCGACATGTGGGTTCTTCCCAGTCGACACAGAAACATTGACGTACCTTCGTCTGACAGGTCGCGATGAAGAATTGATCGAAAAAGTCGAGAACTACTCGAAAGCAAACGGTTTGTTCTACACACCACAAAACGAAGATCCAACATTCACGAAAACAGTCGAACTCGATCTTTCAACAATCGTTCCTGCCCTTGCTGGACCAAAACGTCCACAAGACCGGATCGATTTGACGGATGTTCATACATCATTCAAAAAAGCGTTAACGGCTCCACAAGGAAACGCTGGATTCGGCTTAGCGGAAGAAGAAGCGAACAAAGTCGCTGTCGTTCAGTTCGAAGACGAAGCAGTTGAAATGCGTACGGGTGACGTGGCGATCGCTGCGATCACGAGCTGTACGAACACATCAAACCCATACGTCATGATCGGTGCGGGACTCGTCGCGAAAAAAGCGATCGAACTCGGTCTATCGGTTCCAAAATACGTCAAGACATCACTTGCGCCAGGATCGAAGGTCGTTACGGATTACCTCGAGAAATCAGGACTCCAAACGTACCTTGACGAACTCGGCTTCAACACAGTCGGTTACGGCTGTACGACATGTATCGGTAACTCCGGTCCACTCGACCGCGCTGTCGAAGACGCGATCCTCGGTTCAGACTTACTCGTTTCGTCTGTCCTCTCCGGAAACCGTAACTTCGAAGGTCGTGTCCACCCGCTCGTCAAAGCGAACTACTTGGCTTCACCGCCACTCGTCGTCGCGTATGCACTTGCAGGAACAGTCGACGTCGATATCATGAACGCGTCACTCGGAACAGGCAAAGACGGACAAGAAGTCTTCTTTGCTGACATCTGGCCTTCACGTGATGAGATCCAAACGATCATCAACACGGTCGTCACACCAGAAAGCTTCCGTGCAGAATACGATTCAGTCTTCACAGGAAACGAACGTTGGAACAACCTTGACGTGCCAACAGGCGATCAGTACGACTTCGACGGTGAGTCGACGTACATCCAAAACCCACCGTTCTTCGAGAACTTGGCGAAGGAAGCTGGTCAAGTCGAAGCACTCAACGGACTCCGTGTCTTCGGTAAGTTCGCTGATTCAGTCACAACGGACCACATCTCACCAGCGGGTTCATTCTCGAAAACGACACCAGCCGGTCAATACCTCGTCAACAAAGGGGTTGCACCGAAAGACTTCAACTCATACGGTTCACGTCGTGGTAACCACGAAATCATGATGCGCGGAACGTTCGCGAACATCCGGATCCGTAACCAAGTCGCACCAGGTACAGAAGGTGGCTTCACGACGTACTGGCCAACAGGCGAAACAATGGCGATGTACGATGCTGCGATGAAGTACAAAGAAGATGGTACAGGTCTCGTCATCCTCGCTGGTAAAGACTACGGTATGGGTTCTTCACGTGACTGGGCAGCCAAAGGAACGAACTTGCTCGGCGTCAAAGCCGTCATCGCGGAGAGCTTCGAGCGGATTCACCGTTCAAACCTCGTCATGATGGGTGTTCTTCCACTTCAATACGTGGCAGGCACAACAGCTGAAACACTTGGTTTAACAGGTGAAGAAGCAATCAGCATCGCAATCGATGAGTCTGTTCGTCCACGTGACATCGTCAAAGTCACAGCAACAGCGGCAGATGGAAAAGTCACTGAATTCGAAGCGATTGCTCGTTTCGATTCAGAAGTCGACATCGATTACTACCGTCACGGCGGGATCCTTCCAATGGTCCTTCGTGAGCGTCTCCAACAAGCATAAGTTGTCTAATCAAAGGTGGGGGAAACCCCACCTTTTTTTGACGAGAGGAGGAAAAAGGTGAACCGATTCAAGAAGTGGTTTCAACCGAAGGAAGACCAGCCGTTGCCGATGCGTGACGTGACGCTTGATGAAGTCAAACAAGCGACGCATGCCTTTGAATCCGAACTACCGAAAGGGACGAATCGGACGGTACTTCTGGATGATGAGCAGCGAGTCGATTTAAAACAGCTGGAGCCGTATTTGAAAGCACGTTCGACACAAGTGTTTTACATGTCGCGTGAGACATTCACCATCATGGAGGCAAAAGATCGGGAACTCGTCTATGAGATGGATCATGTCCAAGTCGCCGTCGATCGCTATTTTGACCGGGTGAAGAAACTCCCGTTGAAACCATATAGCAAGACGTTCCAAGTCGACTGCGCGATGTTGTTTCAGGATGGCTATTTGCGCGAAATGCCGCATCATAGCTATTATTTGGTCGATGAGTCGATGATCGTCTCGCTGACGCCGAAGGAAGCATAAACGTAATCAAGGGTGGACCGAATTCATTCGGTTCGCCTTTTTTGTTGTCCTGACCGTTTTCTGATTTGTTCAAAAGTCTGACGAATTTAGTCAGAAATCGTGAAATCTCGGACAAACCCTTTGTATTCTCCTTATAAAACCGATACGATGATAAGGAATAGAGACTTGAGCTAGGAAGGTGTACATGGCATGACGAAACGAACGAGCACGTGGATTGCAGTAGCAATCGTGGCAATGGCTATCCTCCTTGCCTACAATTTTTATCTCTTGAACAAGACGCAGACTGCAAGCGATGAAAAAGCCGCGACGGTCAAACCGTTTTATACGATGACACGCATTCAATATGTTGAGAAGAAACTCGCGACGAAAAAAGATGAACTTGAATCACGCACGTATGAAGTCGTCTTTAATGACAAAGGTCATTTCCGGACAGAAGTCGTAGACGGTCCGTCAAAAGGATCGCTTGCGATCTGGAACGGGACGATGTTCCGTGAGTATGATGCGACAGGGAAGTTAGTCAATGAGACGAAAGCTGGCAAAAGTGTCAGTGCGCCGCGCCCATTCCTCTCACGTGGCTTCAACGAACAGATCCTCGCTTTCATTAACAAAGGTGACTTTGGACAAGTCGAGGGAGAAGCGGACATCGCCGGAATGGCAGCGGACGTGTATGTGAAAAAAGAACCGTCAAGCACGGTACCAGAAGAATGGATCAAACAATATCCATCGATCTTCGATAAAGAAAACAACCAAGAACAAGCAACGTATTATGTCGCTTCCGACCGTTCGAAAGTACTCGGTGCGGAGTCACGCAATAACGGTAAATTGTTCTACTCTGTCAAAATGAAGAGTTTTGAAACGATCGATACGTTCGATCCGGATTGGTTAAAAGCAAAATAAACAAGAAACGACCGGCGATGACGCTACGAAACGGTAGCGGACAAAGTCGGTTTTTTCGAGACGCAGGAGGTTCAACATGGAAGCATTCTCGAAAGAGGAGATGTTCAATCAAATCAAAGCGTGGGAAGAGGGCGCGAAGGTCGAGGAGGTGCTCGCCTTACGTTATGCCCAAAGTAGCCGGTTGCTTGGCGAAACGGAAGCACTCGTCCGCATCTTGGCATTACTTGTCGAGCATCGCTATATCATGACGGGACGACTGGATGCCTTAGCTGAGAGCTGGATGCAAGAAATCCGTCAGCATGGCCGCCTGCCAGCCCGTCTTGAGCAGCTGTTGACGGAACAACAATTACAAAGTACGTATCAGCGTCTTGTCGCGCATACGTTTCCGACGATTCGCGAGACGGACAATGCGAACGCCAAACGATCGGCGACGAAGGAACTGATCCTCCAAGCAAGTCAAATCGTCGAGGAGACGGAACAAATCGTCGAACTGACGGAACGACTTCGTCGGTTGGATGCCGGACGCTGGACGGAACTGTTCGAGGCTGGAACGGCATTATTGCGTTCAAGTGCCACGCTTGAACAGACAGCGCAGACATTCGTCGACAGCTTACAAGAGCGTTTCTATTCCCGGGAAGCGTTCCGCGAGATGACGGAACTGAAAGCGACGACGATCCAGGATCTCAAACGTGTCGTCGCTTTGCTCCCCGTCGAAAGCAAACAAGTCGAACGCTCAGCACTCGAGGAACTTGACGCGATGATTGGTCTCGAAGACATCAAACAACGGGTTCATCATATGTATCGCTTCTTGAAGTATCAACAGAAACGATCGGAAGATGGCTACCGTTCAAGCGATCAACCATCCCTACACATGATCTTCATGGGGAACCCCGGAACCGGAAAGACGACGCTTGCCCGTTTGATGGCAAAGATCTATCACGAGCTCGGATTACTCGAACGACCGGAAGTCGTCGAGACGGATCGTTCATCGCTTGTCGGTGCGTTCGTCGGTCAGACGGAAGAACAGGTCATGAGTAAAGTCCGCGAAGCCGTCGGAGGGGTGCTCTTCATCGATGAAGCCTATGCCTTAAAACGTGCCGGACAAAGTGGGAACGATTATGGTCAGGCCGCGATCGATACGCTCGTCGCAGCGATGACGAGTGGGGAATATGCAGGGCGATTTGCGGTCGTGCTTGCTGGTTACCCAGAAGAGATGCGTGACTTTCTGAAGGCGAACCCTGGACTGCGGAGTCGTTTTCCGGAATCGAATCATTATCTACTCGCCGACTATACGGATCAGGAGCTGCTCGCCATCGGACGCTCGATCGCGACCGCGAACGATTATGTCTTGACGGAACAAGCGGAGCGGGCATTACTCGGACGGCTTGAGCGGGAACGCGTCGACGCCAGTTTCGGAAACGGACGCGCTGTTCGCAATATCGTGCTCGATGCCATCTTCAAGAAGGGTGCGAGCCTTGGAGAGAGTGCCAGTCATGAAGACTTTGCCTTACTCGAACAAGAAGATTTTGAGATGGTCCAAGAACCGGATGCAACCGTTGAGGAGCGGATCGCTTCGCTCGTCGGATTGTCTGATCTCAAAGATGAACTCAAACAGATTGAAGCTCTGTTGTCGATGCAAAAACGTCGCCGGGAAGCCGGTTATAAAGTCTTACCGGTCGAACTACATGCGGTCTTTAGCGGCAATAGCGGAACCGGAAAGACAACCGTCGCGCAGCTCTATGCCGATGTCTTACGACAATGCGGTTATTTAAAACGCGGACACTTGAAAGTCGTCAGCCGGGCGGATCTCGTCTCCGGTTACGTCGGACAAACGGCGCAAAAGACGCGAGACGCAATTCGCGATGCGCTGGGTGGTGTCTTATTCATCGATGAAGCGTATGCGTTAAACGGTGGAGCGAACGACTTTGGGAAGGAAGCGATTGATACGCTCGTGGATGAGATGACGAAACACCAAGATAATCTCGTCGTCGTCCTTGCGGGTTACGAGCAACAGATGAACGCCTTGCTCGCGAGTAATCCAGGATTGAAATCACGCTTCAAGCGATCATTCCACTTCCCGGATTATTCGCCAGACGAGTTGATTCAAATCATTGAAGGATACGCGGCACGTTTCGGATACGAGCTGACGGAGGACGCACGGTTGACGCTTACCGAGAAGATTGATGTCGTTCCGAACGGAAACGCACGGGCGGCGATCACGATCGTTGAACAGGCGATTGCGAAACAATCGATGCGATTAATTGACAAAGTTAGCTTGTCCGGTTCAGAATGGTCCTATCTTGAAAAAGAGGATTTTTAAGGGGGAAGCTACATGCACACGATTGAAATACCTGTCCGGTACGCCGAGACGGACATGATGGGCATCGTCTATCATTCGAACTATCTCGTCTATTTGGAATTGGCGCGGACAGAATTAATCCAGTCCTTGGGTCTTGATTACAAGGAGATGGAAGATGCGGGATATGTCTCCCCGGTCACGAATGTCAATCTCGATTACAAACGCTCGTTGACGTACGGTGATACAGCGGTCGTCACAGTCTGGATTGATCATTACGATGGACTACGAACGATTTATGGCTATACAGTCAAACATCCGGACGGGAAACTTGCAGTATCGGCGAAGACGACACACGTCGTCGTCAAGAAGGAAAACTTCCGACCGATTCGCTTGCCGAAGGTGTTCCCGAACTGGCACGAAATTTATGAGAAGATGAGTGAGACGGACGCAGCACTCTTAACGGAAGCGTGAAGCGATACAACAAAAGCGGGATCGATTTTTGAATCGGTTCCGCTTTTTTCTTTTATTTCAGTCTGAACAGTAAAATTTAGCACTTGGTACTAACGACCGATGACAAAGTCAGGATCATTTGCGAAAATAAAGAAGCTGAAGTAAGGTAGGGACTTACTCCATCTGTCGGAAGTAGACTCGACGGATGGAACGATTAGCGGTAACATAGAGAAGCATAAAAAGAAGAGGGGTCTTACTCATGAAAAAAATCGTAACCGTCAGTACGTTAGCGCTTCTCCTTGCAGGATGTAATCCTGGGGATCAACAAGCGGATGATACAACGAAAACGGAACAGAAATCAGATGAGACAAAACAATCAAACGACGAAACGAAAAAAGAAGACACAGCAAAAGACACGAACAAAGAAGAAACAAACAAAACAGACGAAACAACAAAAGACGATACGTCAGAAGAAGCAAAACAAGAAGACAATTCGTCTGATGCAACGCAAGAAAATCAAGAATCTTCAGATGAAACGAAAAAAGAAGAAGAACAAAAAGACGATACACCAGCTTCAGAGAACAAAACAGAGGACAAAAAAGATGAATCGACGGATAAACCGGACAGTTCGTCTCAGGATCCAGAACAAGAGAAACCGTCGAAACCAGAAGATGAGACACCGGACGTTGATAAATCAGCAGATGCCAAAGCAGATCTATCACTTGGTAATCTCGTCGTCGTCAATAAGAAATACAGCTTACCGATCGACTACAAACCATCGGATCTCGTCGTACCAAACGTCAGCTTCTCATACTCAGGTGTACTTGAGCAGAGCTACATGCGGGCGCCAGCTGCGAAACAGATGGAAAAGATGTTTGCCGCTGCTAAAAAAGAAGGCGTGACATTAAACGCTGTCAGTGGATTCCGTTCAGGCGAACGTCAAAAAGTATTGTATAATAATTATGTCGCACGTGATGGCAAGGCAGCTGCTGATCAATATTCAGCACGTCCTGGTCATAGTGAGCACCAGACGG
Organism: Exiguobacterium sp. U13-1; assembly: GCF_001750115.1. Classification (NCBI taxonomy): domain Bacteria; kingdom Bacillati; phylum Bacillota; class Bacilli; order Caryophanales; genus Exiguobacterium; species Exiguobacterium sp. U13-1. The sequence goes on from NZ_CP015731.1 coordinate 1,632,234, forward strand.
GTCTCACTTTCGATATTTCAGCACCAAGCGTTGGTAACGGGTTAACGGCTGCTCTTGGTGATACGAAAGAAGGGAAATGGATTGCGAATAACGCAGCGAAATATGGTTTCATCGTTCGCTACGATCGTGGCTTCCAATCACGGACAGGCTATACGTATGAGCCATGGCACATTCGTTATGTCGGTGTCGATGTCGCGACACAAATTAAAAATAACGGACAGACTCTTGAGGAATATATGAAAGTCGGTCACTAAGAGGTTGGAGGTTGACTATGATTGAAATCATAGGGATTTTAGTTCTTGGCTATCTGCTTGGTTCGATACCGTTCGCACTTCTTGTCGGGAAGTGGGGACACGGGATGGACATTCGCCAACATGGTAGCGGGAATCTCGGAACGACGAATACGTTCCGTGTCTTGGGAAAAAAGGCGGGAATCATCGTATTGATCGGTGATTTCGGAAAAGGAGCCGTCGCAAGTCTCGTTCCCATCTTGATGGGAGCAGATATACATCCGTTGTTTGCTGGACTAGCAGCTGTCATCGGTCACATCTATCCGATCTTCGCGAAGTTCAAAGGTGGAAAAGCAGTTGCAACGTCAGGTGGAATGTTGCTCGTGACGAGCCCTGTTCTGTTCATCTTCCTGCTCGTTTCCTTTTTGACGACACTTCGTCTGAGCCGGATGGTGTCGCTCAGTTCAATCGTGGCAGCAAGTGTCGGAATCGTTGTTTCCATCACGATTGGTGTCTTGACGAACGACTGGATCGTTCCGACGTTCTTTACGGTTCTTGCCTTGTTCGTCATCTTCAAGCACCGCGAGAACATCCAACGGATTCGCCAAGGTACAGAGTCTAAGATTCCACTCTTTGCAAAGAAACCGTCTGAATGAGTCATTAAGACGCATCTACATCTCGTTCATTGAGATGCGGATGCGTCTTTTGTTTGTGGAAAAAGTCGGATAACGGACGAATTCAACGACATTTCATAGGAACTACACGTTTATTTACATCGGATTTACAAGACCTTTACAGATGTTCGATACACTAGAACTAGAACTTGTCTGTGAAGGGGGAAGCGCACGTGTCGTTGTTAGGAGAAGAGCGGAAATCACGCATCATGGAATGGCTGGAAGAGGAAGGGAAAGTCATGACGAAGGATTTGATCGAACGTCTCGATGTCTCGGGAGAAACGGTACGACGCTACTTAGAGGAGCTCGAACGGGAACGGCAGTTGAAGCGCGTCTATGGCGGTGCCATCTATCAAGGAGGAAAACGAGAAACACCGATCTCGCGTCGGACGGATCAGTTGTCTCGCCGTTTAGCGCGTTATGCGAAAGGATGGCTCAGCGATTATTCCTGTATCTTTCTTGGTCGAGGCGAGCCGGTCGAGCATCTGTTGCCGTATTTAACGGGGAACGCGACGATCGTCACGAACTCACTAGTGGTCGCTAGTCACTTGGAGCAGTGCCGCAAGACGGGACCGTTCAAAGGTGAAATTCGGTTACTTGGTGGGACGGTCGATGCCTATGGGCAGACGGTCGGAGTCGAAGTCTTGCAGGCGCTCGATGCCTACGCTTTTGATGCCTGTTTTCTATCGTTTGACGGTGCCGAAATCGAGCGTGGCTTCGTCAGCGATGATATTGAATCCTCGCTGATTCAAAAAGCCGTCATCAGTTGTACGAAAGACGTTTATGCCTTCTTGGCGAATGATGAATTCCAGGGCAATCGTAAATATAAGGTGGCAGAGTTCCGACGTGCGAAGATCGTCCTCAGTCCAGCCTCCTATCCACCATCGTGGGAGATGAAACTGTTCAACGAACGCGTGAACTGGATGGTCGTCTCATGATACACTGATGCGGGAGGGATGTATCATGTTAGAAATCATCGCATCGACCGTAGAAGAAGCGGTCGCAGCAGAACAAGCCGGAGCGGACCGGATCGAGCTCGTTTCCGCATTATCCGAAGGTGGGTTGACGCCGAGCTATGGACTGATTCGTCAAGTCGTCTCGACGGTCGAGATTCCAGTTTACGTCCTCGTTCGACCACATAGTAAGTCGTTCGTCTATTCGAAATCAGACGAAGAAACGATCATCACGGATATCGACTTGATCCGAGAACTCGGTGCTGCCGGGATCGTCGTCGGCTCATTGACCGCAGATGGTCGCGTCGACGAAGGCTTCCTTGGTCGAATCATCAAACATAAAGGGGAACTGTCATTGACGTTCCACCGAGCAATCGACAGTAGTCGCGATATTCTCGAAGCGGCAGAAGTGCTCGCTGATTTTCCAGAAGTCGACCGGATCTTGACGTCGGGTGGTCAAGCGACGGCGTTAGAAGGAAAAGAGACAATCGCGCGCTTGATCGAGGACCATCCGGACTTGATTATCTTACCAGGTTCCGGGATTACGCTTGAGAATGCGGAAGCACTTCTTGAGGCGACGAAGGCATCGGAACTACATGTGGGATCCGCTGTCTTACAAGACGGTATCATTCAAAAAGAACGTGTTGAGGCATTGACGCGACTTCTGCGCTAATCCTATACCGCACGAATCCATTTTTCAAATCTTATGAGATGAGAGAAATGGATTTTTTTGTATGTGTTCGTGACGGATTTTCGACGATTCCGTGACGCGTTTGAAAAGCAGAGCGGGATAACTAGGTTTTTCAACGGGACTACGCTAGAATCAAAGATGGAAATAGTGGAAATGAAGGAGTACGACATGAACCCTAAACAATTAAAACAAGACGCCCTTGGTACACTAAAAGGACGTTGGCTGGTCGGGCTAAGCATCTCGATCATCTACTTCCTTATCTTTGCGCTTGCAGCAAGCCGGATGTCCTTTGAACAAGATGACATCGACAGCATGGTCCGTTTCATCGGACTGAACATGGTCGTAACGATCGTGCTTGCTCCGGTGACGGTTGGACGAACGATTGCTTACTTACGCTTCACACGCGGGGAGTCTGCCGGTATCGGAACGTTATTCGAAGGGTTTTCTTCGTTTCGACGTGCTTTCCGGACGATTGCTGCGTATGCAATCGTGACGGTATTGGTGTATGTCGGATCATTTTTGATTTTACCGGCATTGTACTTTTATCTAGCGTATCGCCTCGTCCCGTACATTTTGGTCGACCGACCAGAATTGTCGTTTTGGCAAGTCCTCGGTGAGAGTCGTCGGATGATGAAAGGGCATAAGCGTGAATTGATCATGCTTTACTTGAGTTTCATCGGCTGGGGTATCCTTGCACTACTTAGTACTGTGGGTGTCATCTTCTTGACGCCGTATTTCGATACGACGATGGCACACTTCTATGAACGCTTGAAACCAACACGTCAATCATCCGTCGAGGGATGAACCAAAAAAGCCTGTACGCTACGTCGACTGACGTAATGTACAGGCTTTTTGCTCATTCTACCGAAGCGCGTGAACGTTCAGCGAGCAACAGATAAAGCGCTTGTGTACCGGAATCGGCGTGACCCAGCTCAGCAAGTTGTTCATATAAATCCTTCGTCAGTGCGAGACCAGGTGTCGCGATGCCCATCTCAGCGCCGCGTTCGAGAGCAAGCCGCATATCCTTGATGAAGTGTTTGACGAAGAAACCAGGTGAGTAGTTTTCAGCGATGACGCGTGGAATTAAGTTCTCAAGACTCCAGCTACCGGCAGAACCAGATTTGATCGTCTCGATGAACTGCGTCGGATCAATCCCGGACCGCGTGACGAACAACAGCATCTCCGCTGTTCCGATCATTGAGCCGGCGATTGCGATTTGGTTCGCGAGTTTTGCTGATTGTCCTTTACCAGGACCACCGAAGAGTGAAATCGATTTTCCCATCGCTTCGAATAATGGCTTCGCTAGCGCGAACGCTGCTTCTTCACCACCGACGAGAATAGCGAGTGTCCCGTTCTTCGCACCGAGGTCACCACCTGTGACAGGTGCGTCCAGTGCCTGAAGACCGCGTGTTGCCGCTTCCTGCGCGATGCGTTCTGCAAGAGCTGGACTAGATGTCGTCATATCGACCAGGATCGTTCCGGGTGACGCATAGTCGAGGACTCCGTCTTCGAAGTAGATTTGCTCGACGTCTTGCGGATAACCGACGATTGAGATGACGACGTCGACATCCGTGACAACGTCTTGAATCGTATCGACGATTTCGACACCATCTGCTTCAAGGACAAGTCCTTTTTCTTTCGTACGATTGTATCCTTTGACTGTAAAACCTGCCTTGCGCAGATTGCGGACCATGCCTTGTCCCATGACACCTAATCCGATGAAACCGACTGTCTTCATACATGATTCCCCCTTGCACGTTCCGTGCCGATGAATTGTTGCGTTACGAGCTTATTATACAATGGATTGTCGACGACAAGACGATCATGTGTCCCGATGCCGGAAATCCGACCATCTTCAAGAACGATAATTTGATCGGCATGACGAACTGTCGCGAGACGATGAGCGATGACGAACGTCGTCCGTCCGACCATCAATCGCTCGAGTGCTTCCTGAACGACCCGCTCGGACTCGGAGTCGAGGCTTGACGTGGCTTCATCCAGCAATAGAATTTCCGGATCTCGGAGGAGTGCACGTGCGATCGCAATCCGTTGGCGTTGACCACCAGACAACTTGACACCTCGTTCCCCGATTTCAGTTGCGTACCCCTCTGGAAAACGTTCAATGAACGTATCGGCATTCGCCATCCGTGCAGCCTCACGAATTTTGTCTTCACTGACGTCTTCCGCAAGACCATAGACGAGATTGTCACGGATCGTTCCCGATAAAACAGGGGAGTCTTGGGCGACATAACCGATCGCTTGGCGCCAAGACGATAGCGTTAAATTAGCGATGGATTGATCTCCGAGTCGAATCTGTCCGGATGTCGGTTGATAGAATCGCTCCAGTATCGCGAATAATGTCGTCTTCCCGGATCCACTCGGACCGACGATCGCTGTCGTCTTGCCGCGTGGTAACGTAAAGCTGACATCCTGTAGGATGGGCGTCTCATTGTATCCGAATGATAGGTGATCGACCGTGACGTCCGTAAACGGACGCGGCGCAACAAGCGCTCCAGGTGCTTCCGGTGTCTCATCGAGAAGCTCGATGATTCGCTCTGTCGCCCCGCGAGCCTTCTGTAACTTCGTGATGAATTCAGTCATCGTCACGAGTGGCGTCATGATTTGGAACAAATAGAGTGAGAAGGCGACGAGTTCACCTGCTGTGATCTGGTTCGTCGCGACGCGGTAGGCACCAAAGCCGATGATCAAGATCAACATCGTCGTCAAGGTGACGTTAAAGATTGGCAACAAAAGGGATTGGATTCGTCCTTCCTTGACGCCATAGCCATAAAGATTCTCAATGCGAGTTTTCCCACGGTCGAGCTCATAGGATTCAGTCGCTTGCGATTTGACGAGTCGGACTTCACCGAGCATCTCGGCAAAAAAACCGGATAATCCCGCGAGTTCCTTCTGAGTCTCACGAGATATCTTATGCAACTTCCGCACGAGCGGGATGATGATTAGTAGCGTCACGGGTACAGCGATGACCATGACGAGTGTCATCTGCCAGTCGAGGAAGAACAGAATCGTGATCGCTCCGATGATCGAAACGAGTGATGTCAGCAGGCGGACGAGTTGCTCCGACAGCAATTGCTGGAGTGTCGTAGCGTCACTGTTGAGTCGGGAGACAAGCTCACCAGATTTCGTCTCATCATAGAACGGAATCGATAAGGTCAACAGGTGTTTCCATAGGAGTGTCCGTAAATTAGCGACGATTCGTTGACCGACGATCTGTAACCAATAGATCGATAAAGCATTCGCGACGACTTGGACGACAAAGACGATCACGAACAAACTGATCAGCTGCGGAGTCAGTCGATCGACTGTAAAACCGTCAATCAACGTCTTTAAGAACCAAGGAATGGCGAGGGCAGCCAGTGCTTGGATGACGGAGACGGAAACAGCGGCGGATAATAATCCGACCGGGGGTTTCGTTTTTTTCAATAACAGGTAAAAAGATTGGAACGTAGCAGCGTTCATTTCAACACATCCTCTCTTTTCCATTGTCCGAAAGAACGAAGAAACGGTCAAATGGGAAACGCGACTTGACAAGAAATCTTTTGGTTTGTGACACTGATAGTGGAACCAACAAGGGAGGATGCAGATGTCTATTTTCGTAGATGCGGACGGATGTCCCGTTGTCGATCTCGTCGTTCGACACCGACAGGGACGTGACGTCTTTTTAGTTTGTGATACAGCACACCAGATGATGCGGGAGGGGGCGACGACGATTACGGTCGGACAAGGTCCAGATGCTGTCGATTACGCAATCGTCAATCGGATGAAACGTGGCGATCTCGTCGTGACCCAAGACTACGGTTTAGCAGCACTCGTCTTAGCGCGAGGAGGACTCGCAATGGACCAAAACGGTCGTGAGTTCACGAACGATAATATTGATTTATTACTTCATACACGGCATGTCGGACAACAAATCCGACGAGCCGGTGGACGGACGAAAGGACCGAAAAAACGGACACGTGATGCGGATCGGGCATTTGAAGAAGCATTTCGTGCATTAGTGCACACCATCATATAAGTAAGAATGTACTTGAACTGTTGATACAGCAAGGACCATGCTATAATTTGAAACAGGAATGAATTCAGAAAGGAGGATGCACGTTGAAACGAATTTTACGCGACCACTCGAAGGACCGTCCTTACCGATTGCGCCAAGGAACGGTTCCGGCATCAGCTGAGGCACGACTCACTTCACTCGATCAACGTGAAATCAATCGGTTACAACAGAATTTACGGGAAGTCGAACTGAAATTGAAGCAACGTAATGAAATCATGGAAGCGCTAGCGACACAAAATGTCGAAGCGGCCTGTGAGACCGTCCTGACGATTCTGTTGCAACTGCTCGATGTAAAAGAAGGTGCCATCCTCTTGTACCGTCGTGAACAATTGAATCATTTCGTCGCGCAAGGCATCGACGAGATGGAGCTGATCGAAAAAGATCTCGATCAATATTCGGTCTTACGTCGGGCGTTCGTCATGCGTAAATCGGTTCAGTTGCCAATCAGTGAGCAGTTCGAGTCGGCAATCCCGGTCCAGTCTCCAAGCAACGGACAAGTCGTCGGATTGCTTTATGTTCGTCATGCCTTCGCTCAGTTCAATCTAGAGCAAGTCGGGGACTTACTTGATCTATCACGAAAACTCGGGATGACGCTTGAGCGCCATCTGTTGTTCCATCAGATGGAGCATGAAAAAATCAAGACGTATCAGCTACTGGACTCGATTCGGGAAGCTGTCCTATATATCGAGAGTAGCGGAGAACAGATTTATGCAAACCAAGCCTTGTTGAACATGTTTCCCCCGAAGCTCGTCAATCAAGCGCAAGGATTCCGTCATGCGTATGAACGGGCGACGTCGCTGTTTGAACATGTCGATCAGCCGGACGCACTTCATGACTATATCGGTCAACTAATGAACGGGGATATTCCGGGAGAAACAATCGAACTCTCGGCGTTTCGTGGGAACTTATTACTCAGTGCCTACGCTGAACGGATTGCGATCGCGAACGTTGAATGGGGAATGATGCTCGTCTTACGCGACGTGACGAAAGACAAGGAACTCGATCTTAAACAGGCAGAGTTCGTCTCGATCGTATCGCATGAGTTGCGGACACCGCTCTCTTCCATCATGGGCTTTACGGAGTTACTGATGAAACGAGAAGTCGATCCGAAGCGCCAAAAGCGGTATTTGCAGACGATTCATTCGGAAACCGTTCGATTAGCGGAATTGATCAATGATATCCTGGAAATTCAAAAAGGGGAAGATTCGACGCACGGCACGCAAAAAGAACCGCTTGATTTGAAACAGTTGATATTCGAGATGAAGCCGATGTTTGATCTTGCGAGTCAGGCACACCGAATCAGTGTTCAGTTCGAATCAGGAGACTATACGGTATCAGCCAGCAGTGAGAAGATGAAGCAACTGTTTACGAACCTAATCATGAATGCGATAAAATATTCGCCTGAGGGCGGCGCAATCCGGATCAAAGGGTCAAACCAATCGGATCAATTACGGATTGAGATTTCGGACGAAGGGCTCGGTATACCAGAGAAAGCCCTACCTTACATTTTTGATAAGTTTTATAGAGCGGATAATTCGGATACACGTAAAATCGGCGGAACCGGCTTAGGGCTCGCGATTTGCCGAATGATCGTGCTCGATCATGGAGGAGCGATTTCCGTTCAATCGACGGAAGGAAAAGGTAGTACCTTCATCATTCAACTTCCAGTTGACGTATGACCACGACAGAACCAGAAAGGAGGAAGACACGGTGAATAATAACTCACACATTCGTTATGAAGCTTTGCATCCACTCGTCGAAGAAATTCTTGAAAAACTGAGTGAACAAATCGGCGTCAATACATTATTTTTTGCATTAAACGATTCTTACAGCAATTTTGTCGTTAAAGCAATCAACCAAGACCGTCAGTTGATCGAAGAAGGCTCGACCCATGTCTTCCAACATGTCCTCTGTAAGCTGGTCGTCGATGAGACGGATGGGAAGGTCTCGATCAATGAATTGCTCAATGATCCATTGACGGTTAATCATCCGGTCACGAAAGCACTTGGAAACGGTAGCTTTTTAGGGGTGGCGATCAAAAACGCGGAGAACGAGAAAATCGGAACGTTATGTGCCTTTGACGATCAGCCATTTGACTTCAAGGAACAGGATGTTGCGCTCGTTGAACGATACGCGGATATTATCAGTAAATCAATCAACGTCGAAACCTATGTCATCAAAGATGCACTGACAGACGTCTACAACGAACGGTATATGAATCGATTGATTTCGAGTATGACGATTCATCCCGCTTTCATGATGGTGTTGAACCTGGACCGTTTTCATGCAATCAATGCAGCGCACGGATACCGGGCAGGGAATGAAGTACTGCGTGAAATCGCGAGCCGGTTAAAGTATGTTCCTTTACCGAACCATGTCGTCGGGCGGATGGACGGGAATGAATTCGTTGTCCTAGCAGCAATCGAACAGGATCTGGAGTTCGAGCAACATGCAGAAGAATATGCCCGTATCGTCACGGAAGCGATTGAGCAACCGATCGTTGGTGTCGCAGATGAACCGATTCACGTGACGGCTTCGTCTGGCGTCAGTCTCCTGACCGGTGACATGGCAAGCCGTCAAACACAAATTTACGCAGCAGAAGCGCTGATGCAACAGGTCAAACACGATGGGAAACGACGGACCTCGTTCGTTAATCCGAACCGAAATGCGGAGCAACATCCATTTGCATCGGTCCTTGAATCAGAGTTGTCGCATGCACTTGAACGAGGGCAGTTCGAACTTTATTACCAATGGATCGTCGATGCGAAACAAAAACATTATGTCGCGGTTGAAGCGCTTTTACGTTGGAACCACCCAGTGCTTGGCTTCGTCAGTCCGACGGATTTCATTCCGATTGCCGAGAAGATGGAAATTTTCCCGGACATCGGTCGCTTTACGATCTGTCAGGCAATCTTGGATCAACGTCGTTTAGAAGAAACGTTTGGTCGTAAGATTTCCGTCGCCGTCAATCTGTCGGCGAATCAGTTCGAGTCAGATCAACTATTTTCCGAGTTGCTCCGACTGACAGAGGAGTCATACTTCCCGAATGAACGACTCATTCTTGAAATTCGGGAAGAAGTACTGCAGACACGTCGCCGTTTTGCGATCAACCGGTTGGAACAATTGCGTCAAGCAGGCTATCGTTTGACCGTCGATCATTTTGGAAGTCATTACGCATCACTCAATTCGTTATTGCGTTTACCTGTTCAAGCGGTCAAACTTGATCCAATCTTTACGCGTCGCCTCGTCCAAAATCAGTTGGAGCGCTCGATGATTCGGTCTGTTCATTCGTTGACGTCTGTGCTGAACATCGCGCTCGTGATTCAAGAGGTTGAGACCGCGTCTCAACTCCAACAGATTCAACTGCTGGATGAGGACCTTTATGTGCAAGGCTATGAAGTACATCACCCTCAGCCAATTGAACAATTACTCATCGAGGACATCGTTCGCGGGCACGCCGAGGTTTAATCGTTCTTCAGTCGGGAATACTTTAAAATGTGGAACAAGTACATTTTAAGGGGGATGCCAAATGGCGAATCAACACGATAAAGAGACGGATCCGATTACTTCAGGGAACCGCATGACGAAGGATGAGATTGCCGGACGTGATCCGCAAGACCATACGGATGTACCGGAATCTTCAAAAGAGGAAAAAGAATCAAAGCATCAAGAGCAAGAACAAGATGCTGAGAAAACAGAACGATCAGATGACGATGCTTCGAGTGAAGAAGCACCCGATTTATCACACGCTTCTGATGAAGATGGCGATGTCCAGCCTTCTGATGAAGACCAGCAAGATAAAGAATGACTAAAAATAAGGGCAATCGACGTTCGGCAGTAATGCCACGCGTCGATTGCCCTTTTTGCTGTATTGTTCTTGAATGATTACTCGCCCCCGCCGTCACCACCACCATCAAATCCTCCGTCGATCCCGCCGTCCGTCGCATGGGACGTGTCGGTCAAATCAACAGGGAAGAGTAAGAACGGAATCGCGTCGGCGCCGTCCGGTGGGAGAATCGAAGATGGGAAGAGTTGTTGCAGGATCGTTTGTTGACTTAAATACAATCGGATTGCTGTCAAATAGACTAAGTCCTTCCGGTATTTAAAATGTAAATCGGAGCGTAACGCCTCTGCCATCCGTTCGAGTGACGAAGCGTGAACGTTTGGATCACCGAGTAACGCAAGCATGCCGTGGAACGACAGCGGAACATGGTGTTTACGATGTATCTTACGGGATGCCTCCACTTGTGCGATATAGCGATCCCAATCGTCTTCAGGCAATAAAGCGAATATCAAGGCCACGACATACGTCTGTTGAGCGCGTCCGAACCGTCGTTTGAGTCGTTGATAGACCGTTTCGATACGCGAGGCGAGTTCGTCTAACTCACCGCGTGTCGTAGCGTGAAAATAGACGAAAGAGATCAATAGCGGTGACACGATGAACCGATGTTGTTTTTTGAGGCGTGTGTATAATTGTACCGTTCGTTCAAGTACCGCGTCCTGTGGAGTAAGACGGCTGATGAACAGGGCAGTAGAGTAGGCATTCAAGGGATGCGACAAGCGATGCGATTTAAAATAGCCATGAATCGACATCATCTCAGCAATCCGACTCGGTGTGTGGGCGTCAAAGGCATGAATCTTCGAAGCAAGTAATAATGCCTGGGTGGTTTGTGTATACAAGCGTATTTTCAAGTCATCTGCTGTCTCAAGCAACACACTTGCGGAAACCTGCTCCGTTCCGATCGTTCGGTCGAATGCCAGTTCGATCAGAATACCATCCTGATAGGTTCTGAATTCTGGTCCGATGTGATCAAGCTGTCGCAAGAAAGTCGTCGCGATCTCCATGACTGTTCCTCCTCTGCCTTTTCTTCTAGTGTATCACGCAGTGAAAGCGTTCTCTTATTTTTTCAGTTGGGTGTCAATCAATTGTTCTGCTGCGCGCCGGTACAAGTTACTCATATGAGCCATAGCGAGAATCTGCTCCAGTGGATCGGTCGTCGAAGCGGTCAGAGCGTCTTGTTCCGTTACGAAGCGGGCTGTATTTCGTTCCGTCAGTTCGAGGTAATTACGATAAAACCCTTCAAGATCGAGTTGATCCTGTTCGATCCCTGCGTTCAAGGGCGCAAGAATCGTTTTGATATCATTGATCGAAAACGAACTTTTCAATTGATAAATCAAGCTAATCAGAATCAAGTGTTCCTTCGTATACTTTTTATTCGTGACCGGAAAGAATAATTTCTTTTTGGCATAATTGTTGATCATCGTCTTCGTCAAAATCGTCTCGTCTGCACTTCGCGTCGTTTCCTCGAATGTCCGCTCGAACAGTTGAATGACTTGATCCATATAGAGATCGATATTCGGGATATCTTCGAGCCGTAATTGACGATCGTGTCTCGTGTCATCAGAATGTGTCATAAAAAAACCTCCAAAATCGCTAAAATAGGACTTTCTACTTCTCCATCATATGATAGAATACGTATATAACGCCATGTAGTATTCGAAACTACATATCAGGGGAGGAACGAAAGTGAAAGCTTATATGAGAGAACCGATTAATGGATTAACGCATCTTGGAGGGGCTGTCTTTGCTTTTGTCGGGTTACTGGCACTTGTCATCAAGGCATCGTTAGAACGGGGGGCATCACTTGCGATCGTCGCAGCGATTATTTTTGGTGTCAGTATGATGGCGCTCTATGCCGTCTCAGCGACCTACCATATGGTCCTTGCGAGCGACCGGGCAATCGCGATCTGGCGTCGGTTGGATCATTCGATGATTTATCTGTTGATTGCCGGGTCTTACGCACCATTTTGTCTCGTCAGTCTGAACGGTCCGACTGGTTGGGTCTTGTTCAGCATCGTCATGTTGATTGCAGTCTCTGGAATCACCTTTAAATTGGTTTGGTTCAACAGTCCACGTTGGTTATCAACGACGCTCTACATCGGAATGGGCTGGATCATGGTATTTGCGATCACACCACTTGCGCAAGTTTTATCACCGCTCGGCATCGGATTATTGTTCCTTGGTGGTATCTTCTACACGATTGGTGGCATCATTTATGGGCTGAAGCCACGTATCTTATCGTTCAAACATCTTGGATTCCATGAAATCTTCCATATCTTCGTACTACTGGGTAGCCTAGCACACTTTCTATGTGTCTACTTCTTCGTTTTATGAGGATGTCCTCCTTCAGTCAATGGCTGAAGGAGTTTTTTTTGTGTCTGATGGAAAATACAGGAGAAGTCGAGTGTCCTCACGAATGAAAGAACGAATAGATCACGCATAGGAGGAAAAGCATGAAACACACACGATGGCAATTAGAAAAACTCTACACGATTAACGACGTTAAAGCAGGAATTGCTACGATACAAGCCGCGTTGACGAAACGTCCGGCTAATGTGGCAGAACAGGTCGAGCGTTATCAGCAAGTCGCGCGCGACGTCGAAGAATGGAGTGACTTCATTTATTGCTTATATGCAGAAGATGTCACGCGCTCAGAAGTCCATTCATTGCTCGAGGAAATCGAAATCGTACAAGCGATGGTGCGCAGTGAGGCAGCAGCACTCGATACGAAGATCGCCGCACTGTCACAAGAAGAGTGGGAGGCGCTCGTCACTAGTTCACCATACGCCTTTTTCTTGAACGAACGCCGTGACATCCAGTCGCGTCGTGCACCACTGGTTCAAGAACAATTGTTGCAAGATCTCGGTGTGGACGGGTTCCAAGGCTGGGGGCAGCTCTACAAACAGCGTTTCATGGCATTGCGCGTCGACTTGGACAAAAAGCAGGTCACGATCGGTCAAGGGCTGCACGAAGCGATGTTCGCACCTGACCGTTCGGCTCGTTTAGCGGCAGCGACAGCAGTTGACACCGCTTGTGCACAAGAAGCTGACCTGTTTGCGACAATTCTGAACCGGATTGCCGGCTTCAGATTGCAATCTTACAAGATGCGGAACTGGGAGCAACCGTTGACTGAGTTGCTTGAGCAGAACCGGATCTCGGAAGCGAGCCTAAAAGCGATGATGGAAGCACTTGATCAACACCGCGACCTCTTTCACGCTTATTACGCTCGGAAGATTGCCCAGGCGGAGCGGATGACGGAGAATGGCATGATTTTGAGACGAACACCTATCGCTCCGCGCGTCTCGTTCCGTTTGAGATGGCAGAGACAATCGTCACGACACAATTCAAACGATTGAATCCGCAGCTCGGCGCCTTTGCGGAAAACGTGTTTAGTGAGGGATGGGTCGATGCAGAGAATCGTCCTGGAAAAGCAGAGGGCGGATTCTGTGCTGCCTTTCCGATTGCCAAAGAGAGCCGGATCTTTATGACGTACCGTGATAGTTATCCGGACGTCGCAACGCTCGCTCATGAATTCGGTCATGCCTATCATAATTATTTACTGCAAGACGAACCGTATTTAAATCAAGTCAAAGGAACGAGCATCGCGGAGGCGGCTTCGACGTTCATGGAGAATCTCGTCCTCGATGCTGCCATCAAAGAGACGGCGGAGCGGGAGGAAGTGCTCGCTCTCCTAGAGGTCAAGATCCGGGAAGGGCTGAAATATGCCAGCATCGTTCCCGGAATGTTCCGTTTCGAGCAACGTTTTTATGCGGAACGTCAGCAAGGGACGGTCAGTGCCGAACGGTTAAGTGAACTCCTGCAAGAGGAAGAACGGTTAGCCTATGGTCCGGTATTGCCTGAACCGGCGCGCTATAAATGGATGTACATCAGTCATCTGTTTAATCCGAATCTTGCGTTCTACAACATTCCATACACGATCGGTTATCTGCTCAGCAATAGTCTGTATCAGACGGTTCAAGCGGATCCGAGTCAATTTTCAGCAGTCTTTGAAGCGGTCATGCATGATTCCGGTCAAGCGACGATCGATGAGATCGTTAACCGTCATCTCGATGCTGATCCGACATCTGTCGCGTTTTGGATGGAAGCTCAGCAACCGCTCGTCCAGGCAATTGAGCAGTACCTGACGTTAACGGAATCCTCTCTCTCCGTCGATTGAAGACGAATCGAAACGGGAACAGAAATGTAGGGAGGGATGCGGATGTATGAACAGGAGAAACAATTAGTCGCTGAGGCAGCACTAACTTATGTGAAAGATGGGATGATAGTGGGTCTTGGGACAGGTTCGACGACGGAACGGTTCATCGAAGCGCTCGGTCCACTTGTGCATGCTGGACTACAGATTCAAGGTGTGGCAACGTCACTTGCGACGGTACGATTCGCGGAACAGCTACACATTCCGTTGATTGACTTGGAAGAGGGAATGGAAATCGATTTGACGATCGATGGGATCGATCAGATTGACGGACGATTTCAAACGATCAAAGGTGGTGGCGGTGCACTATTTCGCGAGAAAATCGTCGCACTGATGAGTCGGGAATTGCTCTATCTGACAGATTCCTCGAAGTTCGTCCATCATTTAAGCGGACCGTTACCTGTCGAACTGGATCCGTTTGCCTTACCGTATGTGCGACAACGGTTACGTGATAAGCATGTCTCAGCAACGCTACGCGTGAAAGACGATCGTCCCTTCGTTACAGATGGAGGTCACGTGATTTTGGACGTTGATGTATCAGCCATCTCGGACGTCCGAGTATTTGCAAAAGAAGTGAAGAGCTGGTCGGGTGTACTCGATACGGGTTACTTCGAGCGACAGCCCGATCATGTCCTGACGGTCGAAGAGGGAAAGGTCAAACGCATCGCGCATCCACGACTGCGTGACGGCGGTGGGTTGGTTTAAGGGAAGAAAGAAGGAAACCGTATGGGCTTGAAAAAACGGTATTTATTCGGAGCAGGTGTCATTGCCGGTGCGAGTCTACTGTTGTTCAGGAAGCGGGAACAGAGCACACAGACCGATGCGTTACGAGACTATTTAGCGCATCTCGATCAGGATCCGAGTCCAGATGCTGCGAAAGACCCGGATGAGGTCGGATTGACGAAACTGGATTCGATCTATCGGTCGGAGTGGCAAGCGAATGGTTTCCCACGTTCGCGGACGGAGCTAGAGGAGCTTGAAAAATAAGAATGTCAATAAAATATTTCTTTATTGATAAACTAAATAACTTAATGATTTTTTAAACGGCTTAAATTCGTTATTTAAACGGACCTAAGCCGTTTTTGTGTCTTCTGCGCTATAGTTATGAATTAAAACGTTAATAAGAAAATCGTATGTGACTACTATTCAAAAATTCATTTCTAAAATATTCAATATTTAATTCACTATTCCATTATTCTTCTTTTATAACCTACATTTTGTAAAAAAACATGATAAGGTTTATGTATATTTCAAGGGATAATTCATCCCAAAGGGGGAACTAGAGTGACTTTATTTGTTAATGAGCTTAATTACATAGATCAGAAAGATAAAACAACAGTACTCGAAAAAGTTACGTTTTCCATTTCTCCAGGAAAGTCATTGGCGATTAGTTCTAATATTACCCATCGTCAGCTACTCATAAAGATACTTGAAGGTCGTATCCAAAGTGCAAATAAACATGTTCAAGTAAACAATCATCACCCAGGAAATACTGTACAATATCACTCGTCAATCAGTTTCTATTATGAGCAACCGTATACATACGATAGATTAACCATTTTAGATCATCTTGCTTTTTATAAAAAATTGTATAACAGCTCAAAAGCGATTTCAGACACACTCGAAGTTACACAATTAAGCGAGATAGCAAAGAAAAGAACAAACAAACTAGATCGTTCTCAAAAGAAACGTCTGCAACTCGCAATTCTTATTTTACAAGATACACCGGTGGTCGTTTTCGATGAACCGGATCAAAATATTGATCAATATACCAAGAACATTCTATTCAAAGTTATCGAATTGTTGCTCCAGGAAGAAAAGTGTCTTCTAATACTGACAGGAAGTACGGAGAGTGCAATTACTTTATCCGAAGAATCTTATGTATTAAGTAGTAGTGGGCTTACACGCATCAATACAGAAATTGAGGAAGAAGAGAACGCAATCTCAAAAAATGATGAAGAGATCAATGGACTTGAAAAATCCACTCCGTTTTCGCCTCTCGAACTGAATAAGGTCGTTGCCAAACTTGAACGTAATCTTATTTTACTGGATATAGATGAGGTCAAATTTTTCGAGAGCGCATCGGGAAGTGTTCAAATTCATGTGGCGGATACGATGTTACCGGGTCTATATACAATGAATGAGTATGAAACGACTCTTCAGGACCGGTATTTTTTCCGATGTCACCGTTCCTATCTCGTTAATCTGAAGAAAGTACGCGAGATTGTCACGTGGACACGGAACAGTTTTAGTCTGGTTCTCGACGATCGAACCGAAGTGCCTTTATCTAAGAATAAAATACACGTTCTTAAAGAGATGCTCGGCATTAAATGACGATCTTCTAGCAAGCTAATTACTCTTTTCATAAGCTTATTAACTCCTTTCATCGTTAAAATAGTGCGATGTATAGTGCTCTCTACTATTCTAAGGTTAGAAAACGAGAGGAGAACTATACTATGGAAAAGGTAATCGAAATTGAATCATTGACGAAACACTTTTCAGATAAGACGGCTCTTGACGATTTAAGTTTCTATATCAAGCAAAAAGAGATTTTCGGGCTACTTGGTCCCAGTGGCTCTGGTAAAACTACCATGATCAAAATATTGACTGGTCAAATGAAACCATCCACGGGTTCAACCAGTTTACTTGGAATTCCCTCTGAAAAACTCAAACAAAAGAACACCTTTCAGAAAGTAGGTATCATGACAGACAATAGTGGTCTCTACGATCGCTTGACGGTAAAAGACAATTTAAAGTTATTTTGCAAAATTTTTTCTGTCTCTGAAAACCGTATTCATCGTGCACTGGAGTTAGTCAATTTAGGTGATGAGCAGAATAAGAAAGTTGCCTTACTGTCGAAAGGGATGAAACAACGGGTACTACTCGCTCGAACTTTTTTACATCAACCCGAAATCTTATTCTTAGATGAACCTACTTCTGCGTTAGATCCTGTCAACACTCAAGCCATCTATTCTGCCCTTAAAGATATGAATCGAGACGGTGCGACGATTTTCTTAACGACTCACGATATGGTAGAAGCGGACACCCTTTGCGATCGTGTCGCCTTCCTAAATCGTGGTCATATCCAGTTGTTAGGATCACCAAAATCGATCAAACAGCGTTTTGCTGATCAGACGTTGACAATCGAATCATTAGACGGCCTAGAACACGTTTTCGAATCGAATGAAAAAGATGCTTGCCATATCTATGAAATGTTACGTACTAATCAGGTTGTATCTATCCATTCTAACGAACCGACTCTAGAGGACGTGTTCGTAAAAGTAACAGGGAGTGAACTCAGATGATCTTTTCAATCAATCGTACAATGGCCATTTTTCAGAAGGATGTAAAAGACGTGTCAAGAAACGTATTTGTCGGTACGACACTGTTAGTACCTATTTTGATGGCAATTGTCTATAAGAATATTGGCGAAGTGACGTTAGAAATTCACTACACCGTCATCAATTTGACATTCTCTTCAGTAGCAGCATTCGTTCAATGCACATTGATCGCAGAAGAGAAAGAGAAGAACACGTTACGAAGCTTGATGCTGTCACCTGCCTCCACTCTAGAGATTCTAGGTGGCAAAAGTATATTGACTGCACTGATCACACTCTTCACCATAGTCATCAGTGCCGTCATTACGGGTTATGCTCCGTCACATCCTTTCATCATAATAATTGGACTTCTCGTCTCTTGCTTGTTCTACCTTGCCTTAGGGACACTTCTAGGATTGATGACTTCCTCTGTGATGGAAGCTTCTGTCGCTGTATTACCTGTCATGTTTTTATTCGGATTCGGAACGTTGCTCCAGCAGGTTTCTGATAAATATCCGTTACTTTCGATTGTCGATTATTTGCCGAACTTACAACTGTTAGAGCTAGCTGAAAAGGTTGAGAATGGTGCCTCTTTCTCTTCGCTATCCATTAATCTAATCGTTATTTTGATTGCTGGTATATTATCTAGTGCTTTAGTCTTCATGATCTATCGAAAGAGAACATTAAAAGATTAATAGTCACTACAGCACAGAATACAAAAATCGATGGGGGTAAGAAATGATGAAAAAAGTACTGTTAGCAATTGTTGGGACGCTCTTTGGCCTACTCATTATGTATGTCATTCAGAACGGATTATAAAAATGATTGGTAGGAGAGTTTCACATAATAATTGATGCTTTTCACTTGAATTAAGTTTGACTTTCGTATTTGATTGGAAAAATGTATAGATCATATTTCTTAATTCGAGATATTTTCCTAAGTCATCAAAATTAGAATTTATGCAGTGTGTTCATACAAGTTATGCCTTTTTCGAGAGGAGATTCATTGAATGAAAACATTTTTAAACATCAACATATCGAGCTTTTTATATGCCGTCGCTTTATTCATTCCATTACAATGCATGCTAAATATCAATCGAATCATGAGACTTACTGATATGTCTTCAAGTATGTTTTGGACTCTGAATATCATGATTGGATGCATCACTCTAATCAGTATTCCTTTTTTAATTAGACGGATCACCTTCAAGTCCACTCTACATAAGTCGTTTGAACGAATCATCTGTCTTTCCTGGTTCGTCTACTTTGTTTTATTCACCTATTTCATAAGTGGGATTATTCCAGTCACGAATGAAGGAGACATGCCAAGCCCTGGTTTAGGCTTCATTTTAATCACCATTGTATTAACGTATCCAATTTTTGTAATGGTTTCTAAATTTCTTATCGTGGATCAAAAGTCGATGAAAGATTGAAAAAGTAGCAATTTGAAAGAAATGAATGATGTTATGAGGAGTCTACTGCCCCCGAACATTTTTTACAGATCTTAATAGAAGGATGTAAGGTACATAAAATTCCATAGCATTAAGGAGAGGGTATTTTGAAAAAACGATATTTATATTTCTATTCGACAGTCATTGTATTAATCGGGGGAAGCTTGTATTCGTATCAAGCAGGATACATCCCTTATACAACACCTTATATAGATAAAGAGCATGAGGAGTTGATGGATGCTAAGACCGTCAATTCAGTCAATCGAAAAGACTACATCGATAGATCGATGCGAAATATGGCTAACTTTGCACCTTATTCGACGGGTGATTCCATTACAAAGAATGTGACCATGAATGAACTGAGGTCGAAGATTGATGCGATGTACCACATCGAAAAATCTTTCCAATTCAAGTTGAATGATCCAGAATCAAAATCCTTACAAAAAGTAGCGAAGAACTATACTGCTTATATTGAGGCGCTTGAATATGTTGCGAGCAATATGCACGGTAAGGAATCGATGAACGTCGATCAAGCAAACTATCTGAAGAGTGCTTGGAATGAGGTCGTTACACCTGCACAATATATAAAAGATGAGGTCGATCGTTCTCAAGAAGGAGAGGCCGTCATGTTTGAAAAAGAAATTACTTCAGTTTGGAACTAATATTGATGGGGTTTAGGATGGATAAATTTGAACGTTTCGAATGATACAGTTAGATTACGACCTTATAAAGCTAGAATCTATAATATGGATTAAATGATATACAATCTAAACAGCCCTAGATCCTAATGATCCAGGGCTGTTTTCGTGCCTTTTAATATGTAAGCGATCCTGCAATGATCAAACCGATCGAAATCGATAAGAAGAGAAGCAACAAGCCGACTGCTTCGTTGTTCGCATCAATCTCTTTCGTCATGCTTAAGCGTGGGATTAGTAAATCCGCGAGATAGAATAAAACGATTTGTAAGACGATCGCGAGTGCGCCCCATAACACCATATCGAGAATGCTGACAGAGTTCGAAATACTCGAATACAGGACGATGGCGAGACCAAGAATTCGTCCACCGAAGGCGTAGACGGCCGCTTTCTTCCCGTTACGAATTAATTCAAGCTCCTTTGATTTCGTCGTCACCTCGAACAGGACGACACCGATGGCAAGGAGTACGGTTGCGACACCGATATACGAAAGAGTCGAGAGGAATAAATCACTGAATGTCATGCTGGTACCTCCATCATGATTTTTTATTTTTTTTGCGTTGTTCGTATGCAACATATAATTCGAGCAGTGCTCCGACAAGAATACCTGCTGATACATACAAATAGAAGTTGTCACCAATGAATCCGAACAAGAGACCTAATATGAGGCCGATCAGGATATAGGGACCTTTTGCTAACTTCATGCCAATCACCTACCTCTTCTTTAAAGGTAGCGGATTTCAGAGGTGACGTCCATCGTTATTCTTGAAAGCTGACGGCAGATTCTGCATTAGGAGAAAACAGGACGACTTGGTTCCGACCTTGTTGCTTCGCCTGATAGAGGGCAGCATCCGCATCCGGAAGGAGCTGGTCGATTTGAGATGTCGTTTCATCAAAAGCCGCTAAACCAAACGATGCCGTAAGTGGCAAATCGATCGAAGCCAATCGAAACGGGCTGGAAGCGATCCGTTCACGCAATTGTTCTGCTAAAGGAATCACTTCAGCGAGTGGCACGCCCTCAAACAGGACTGAAAACTCCTCACCGCCGTTACGGGATAAATACCCGCTTTCTGCCACTCCATCGCGCAGTCGATTGGCGAACTGCCGTAGCACCTCGTCGCCCGCCTCATGTCCATACGTATCGTTGACCTGTTTAAAATGATCAATGTCAATCGTCAACAACACGACCGACTGTTTGTTCAGGATCAATCGCTGTTTGACATCCGTGAAGTATTCATTAAAGGCGCGTGAATTATTTAATCCCGTCAAAAAGTCAAGTTGCGCTTTCTGACGAAGCATCCGTAATGATTGTTTGGTCAACCGAATATCGCGGATGATCAGCAGGGCGAGCCAACTACTTACGAACGATGCAGGAATGACGACTGTCATCACTTCAAGTAGAAGAATCTGTTTCGGTAAGACGATCCATAAGACAAGAGCGTGTAAAGCCGTCGCGTATATCGTCACGAGTGTGAATGTTCGTTTTGCATAGGGTGGCATCTCGCGAACGATCAGACTCGTTCCGAGAGCAACGGCGACGATGAAACCGAATGCGGTGAAGGCTGCTAGATTCGTTCCCAAACTGAAGCGATAGATGATGATTGCGATCGTCACGATCGTTGTCGGGATGGCACCACCAAAGTAGGCAGCGACGACGACCGGAATATGGCGCAAATCGACTATGACGCCAGGCGCTGCTTCGATCGTCATCTGCATGAGTAGTAATGAGATGACACTTAAGGCAAGGCCATACAACACGCGGGTCAGCCGTGGGGAGTCACGGGTGATCGGGAGCGGTGATAATTTTCCGAGCAGGTAGAAACCAGCCATTAATAGCGTCACGTTATGCAAGACGTCAAAAAGGATGCTTTTCATGAACTGTTCATCCTTTCAAATAAAAGTACGTTACTTAAAAGACATACGCCATAAAAGGACTAACTCCTGTTACTTGAAAAAATAATCTATCTGATCCAATTGTGTCTATAATGTGAAATTATGATTTCTATAAGCTGTACTTATGGTTTTACGAAATGTAATTGACCTTCTCGACACTGCGTTGTTAAATGATGAAGAAGCGAAATGAAAACGCTTACTAAATTTGAAGGAGATCTACTTATGGAACTCGTCATCATTCTTCTTGCCTTATCCTTATTGATGTTTGTTGCCTATCGTGGTTTTTCGGTCATCCTATTTGCACCAATCTGTGCCTTGTTCGCCGTCTTACTAACGAACCCGGATTGGGTGTTACCCTTCTTCTCGAATATCTTCATGGAAAAGATGGTCGGGTTCATCAAAGCATACTTCCCGGTCTTCCTTCTAGGAGCAATTTTCGGGAAAGTCGTCGAGATGTCCGGTATCGCGGAATCAATCGCGAAGACGATCATCCGCATGATTGGTGCAAAACGCGCCATCCTCGCTATCGTCTTGCTTGGCGCCATTCTTACATATAGCGGCGTCAGCCTGTTCGTTGTCGTGTTTGCTGTTTATCCGTTCGCGGCAAACCTGTTCCGCGAAGCGAATATCCCGAAACGTCTCATTCCAGGAACGATTGCCCTTGGTGCATTTACATTCACGATGGACGCGTTGCCAGGAACACCGCAGATTCAAAACGTCATTCCAACGACGTTCTTCAAAACAGATATCTACGCTGCACCGATCATGGGGACGGTCGGTGGCTTGTTCATCTTAGTCGTCGGGATGTGGTATCTCGAGTCACGCAAGAAAAAAGCCCATCAAGAGGGTGAAGGATACGCTGGATTCGAAGCGACAGCTGCGAGTGCCGCACCACAGATGGAATTGAAAAATGAACCAGAAATGACACTTGAGACGGATCGTCAACCGGTCTATCGTCAAATCCTTGCTTTCGTCCCACTCGTCCTCGTTGCCGTCATGAACAAAGTTTTCACCTTGTCGATTCCGAAATGGTATCCAGAAGGGTTCGACTTTTCAGCGATTGGATTAGAAGCATTCGGAAAGATTGAGACACCAGCTGTTCTTGCGATCTGGTCCGTCCAAATGGCGCTATTGATTGGAATTCTCGCAGCGATGCTGTATGACTTCCCGAAGATCAAGACGAACTTCCAAACGGGTCTAAACGTCAGTATCGGCGGCGCACTCTTAGCCGTCATGAATACCGGTGCTGAGTATGGCTTCGGTGGTGTCATCGCCGCACTTCCGGGATTCAAGTCCGTCTCAAGCGGGATCTCGGAAACATTTACGAATCCGCTCGTCAACGGAGCAGTCACGACGACGACGCTTGCCGGTGTCACTGGTTCAGCATCTGGTGGGATGGGGATTGCGTTAAGTGCGATGTCTGATAAATATACACAGGCAATCACGTCAGGCGGTGTGCCGCCAGAAGTCATGCACCGCGTCATCTCGATGGCGTCCGGTGGGATGGATACGTTACCGCATAACGGTGCCGTCATCACGTTGCTAGCGGTCACAGGACTCACACACCGTCAGTCCTATAAGGATATCTTCATGATTACGATCCTCAAGACAGTAACCGTCTTCTTGATGATCGGATTGTATAGCTTAACTGGTTTGTATTAAAGACTTCAAAGGGGGCATCATCAGATGAAACAGGGGAAAGTATACGCATCATTCGCGGAAGCGACAGCAGACATCTTTGACGGGGCGACGTTAGTCGTAGGGGGCTTCGGACTCTGCGGAATCCCGGAAAAATCCATTACGGCGTTACAAGAGAAGGGCGTCAAAGATTTGACGGTCGTCAGTAACAACTGTGGCGTCGATGACTTCGGACTCGGTTTGCTCTTGCAGACACGGCAAATCAAGAAGATGATTTCGTCGTATGTCGGAGAAAATAAGACGTTTGAACAACAGTACCTCAGTGGCGAGATTGAAGTCGATCTCGTCCCACAAGGTACGCTTGCGGAACGAATTCGTGCTGGTGGTGCTGGCATTCCTGGTTTCTACACACCGACTGGCGTTGGGACACCGATTGCCGAAGGAAAAGAACAAAAAGAGTTCGACGGAAAAACATATCTGCTCGAAGAAGGAATCGTTGGTGATTTTGCGATCGTCAAAGCCTGGAAGGCGGATCGTCTCGGGAATCTCGTCTTCCGAAAGACGTCACGCAACTTTAACCCGATTGTCGCGACAGCCGGAAAAGTAACGATCGTCGAAGTCGAAGAACTGGTTGAAGTCGGCGAACTTGATCCAAACGAAATTCATACACCTGCCGTCTACGTCCAGCGCATCGTCGTCGGGACGGATTATGAAAAACGCATCGAACGCCGAACTGTCCGGGAAGCTTGAGGAGGAGATTGACATGAAAACGACACGAGAGATCATCATTGAACGCGCACTTCAGGAAATTGAAGATGGGATGTACGTCAACCTCGGGATCGGGATTCCGACATTGATTGCCAATGCGATTCCGGACGACATGCATGTCATGTTGCAATCCGAAAATGGTCTGCTTGGGATCGGACCTTATCCACTCGATCATGAGGTTGATGCGGACGAGATCAATGCTGGAAAAGAGACGGTTACGGCACAATCAGGAGCTTCTTACTTCGATAGTGCTGAGTCGTTCGCGATGATTCGCGGCGGGCATATCGATCTCGCAATCCTAGGTGGGATGGAAGTCGATCAGAACGGTGATCTCGCGAACTGGATGATTCCGGGCAAGATGGTCAAAGGAATGGGCGGGGCGATGGATCTCGTCAATGGAGCAAAACGCGTCGTCATCATCATGGAACATGTCAACAAACACGGTGAATCGAAAGTCAAACAGGCGTGTACTTTGCCGTTGACAGGACGCGCTGTCGTCAATCGTCTGATTACGGACCGAGCCGTCTTTGATTTTACACCGGACGGGATGGTCTTGATCGAGACACTGAATGGTCATACGGTCGAGGACATCAAACAAGTCACGGAAGCGCGGTTCACGGTCAGTCCGGAACTCGAACGCGTGACGGTAGGGGAGTGAAGTTGATGGTACAAGGAGATATCGTACTCGTTACAGGTGCAGGGAGTGGAATTGGACTTGAAATCTCGAAGGCGTTCGCAGCAGCTGGCGCAAAAGTCGTCGTGACGGATGTCCGTGCTGAAGCAGCAGAGGAAGCAGCGGCATCAATTCGCACGGCCGGTCATGAAGCAGTCGGGATGACGTTAAACGTCACCGATGAAGCACAGGTCGAAGCGGTCTTGAAGCAAACGGTCGAACAGTTCGGTCGACTCGATGTCTTAATCAACAACGCTGGTCTCCAGCACGTCTCACCGATTGAGGAGTTTCCGACGGAGAAGTTCGAATTGATGATTAAGATCATGTTGACGGCACCGTTCATCGCCATCAAACATGCTTTTCCGATCATGAAGGATCAAGGCTACGGACGCATTCTCAATATGGCATCGATCAACGGTTTGATCGGCTTTGCCGGTAAAGCAGCATATAACTCAGCGAAACATGGGTTGCTCGGTCTAACGAAAGTCGCAGCCCTTGAAGGAGCAGAACACGGGATCACCGTCAACGCGATTTGTCCGGGTTACGTTGATACACCACTCGTTCGTAATCAAATGGAAGACTTAGCGAAAACGCGACACGTCGAGCTTGAGAAGGTACTTGAAGAAGTCATCTATCCGCTCGTTCCGCAAAAACGTCTGCTCGCAGTCGAAGAAATCGCGGATTATGCGTTGTTCCTTGCGAGCCGCAAAGCAAAAGGCATCACGGGACAAGCAAACGTCCTTGATGGTGGATATACGATTCAATAAGGAGATGGAGCAGATGAGTGAAGCAGTCGTCATCGTCAGTGCGACGCGCACGGCAATCGGGAATTTCAATGGAAGTTTGAAGGACGTCAAAGCAACGGAACTCGGAGCGACGGTCATCCGCGCGGCACTCGAGAAAGCTGGTGTCGCAGGAAGTCACGTCGATGAAGTCTTTTTCGGCAACGTCCTCTCAGCAGGACTTGGTCAAAATCCAGCACGGCAGGCGGCACTTGCTGCCGGGTTACCGGAGACGTGTCCGGCGATGACCGTCAACAAAGTCTGCGGATCCGGTCTATCTGCCGTCCATCTCGCGTATCAAGCGATCAAGTCAGGCGAAGCTGACGTCATCGTTGCCGGTGGGATGGAGAACATGAGCCAAGCACCTTACGTCCTCGCGGGTGCGCGCTCTGGACTGAAGATGGGAGACCAACCGCTCGTCGATACGATCATCCAGGACGGGCTCGAATGTGCCTTTAACGACTACCATATGGGTATTACGGCAGAGAATTTAGCCGATGTGTATGAACTATCGCGCGAAGCGCAGGATCAGTTCGCAGCGACGAGTCAGCAAAAAGCGCAGACGGCATTAGCGGAAGAACGGTTCGTCTCAGAAATTACACCGGTTCTGATTCCACAACGAAAAGGCGATCCGATTCGTTTTGATCAAGATGAGTTTCCACGCGCCGGAACGTCTGTCGAAAAACTCAGTCGCTTGCGCCCGGCGTTCAAGAAGGACGGAACGGTCACAGCAGGTAATGCGTCAGGCATTAACGACGGTGCTGCCGCACTCGTCATCATGTCAGAGGCGAAGGCAAAAGAACTCGGCGTGACACCACTCGTTGAGATTGTTGCGAATGGAACGTCCGGTGTTGATCCGAGCATCATGGGAATCGGTCCAGTTCAAGCGGTTCAGAAGGCACTCGGTAAAGCGAGACTCTCGCTTGACGATATCGATGTCATTGAAGCGAATGAAGCGTTCGCAGCGCAATCCCTCGCGGTCGATGCAGAGCTTCAGTTCCCGCATGAAAAACTTAACCGGAACGGGGGAGCAATCGCTCTCGGTCATCCAATCGGTGCAAGTGGTGCGCGAATTCTCGTCACGTTGATTCATGAGCTCGAACGGACGGGTGAAACGCATGGTCTTGCGACGTTATGTGTCGGTGGCGGGCAAGGGGTTGCGACGATCGTAAGGTCTGTAAGAGGATGATTGAATTAGGAATAATAAAAAGAAATGAAAACACTCCCTCAATTTGAACTGCCCCATAAAAGTTGGACATAAAAATCCAACTTTTATGGGGTGTTTTTTATGGTCAAATATACAAAGGCGTTTAAAGTCCAAGTCGCTGAGCGTTATCTGACAGGACGAGACGGATACCGAGGTGTAGCGATAGAATTCGGGATAGCACGTGAACTGATCCGCGAGTGGTCGCGTCTCTATGAGCGTTGGGGGGAAACGATCTTCGATCCTTCCTATACAAGCCACTCGCTGGCATTTAAACTGGAGGTATTAAACGACATGGTGACCAACAGGCTGTCCAATATAGAGGCGGCCGTAAAGTACCGAATTTCTTCCCCAGGGACGATCTCGAGATGGCGATCGACGTATGAACGGGAAGGGACCGCAGGTCTGGTCGCCAGACCGAAAGGACGTGCCCCGATGGCGAGACGCAAGAAGAAGGAATTTGAAGAGATGACAGAAGTCGAGAAGCTCAAAGAGCGGATCGAGTATCTCGAGATGGAGAACGCTGCGTTAAAAAAATTGAAAGCCTTGGTTCAAGAAGAGAATGCGCGACGAACCAGATCAAGGCACAAGTAATCGACGAATTGCGGTCAGTCTATCCCGTTCCGGGACTCCTTCGCGTGCTCGGTATGGCACGAAGCGTCTATTACTATTGGCGGACGCGCCTGACGGGCGAGGACAAGTATGCGGAGGTGAAGACAGCTATCCATACTCTCTTCCACGAACACGAGGGACGATGTGGCTATCGTCGCATCCACGCACTTCTCGAACGCCAAGGCTTCCGGCACGATCCGAAGACCGTACGCCGTCTCATGAATGAGCTCGGTCTAAAATGTCTTGTCCGTATGAAGCGATACCGCTCCTATAAAGGACGGGTCGGAAAGGTCGCACCGAATCTTCTCCAACGTGACTTCAAGGCCACCGGCCTGAACCAGAAATGGGTGACTGACGTCACTGAGTTTCACCTGTTCGGGGAGAAACTCTACCTCTCGCCGATGATGGACTTGGGAAATCGTGAGATCATTGCTTATACCCTATCGGACCGCCCTACCTATCAATTCGTTGGTGAAATGTTGGATCAGGCAATCGGGAAGCTCGACGGGAAAGCCCGACCGATTCTGCATTCCGACCAAGGGTGGCATTATCAATATCGAGCGTTCGTCGGTACGCTTCACGAGCACGGTATTACGCAAAGCATGTCCCGTAAGGGCAACTGCCTCGACAACGCAGCCATCGAAAGCTTCTTCGCTGTGCTCAAGTCAGAGCTCCTGTATCTCAAGGAGTTCGATGACATGGACCACTTCAAATGTGAGCTCGAGCGTTACATCGAATACTATAACCATCGTCGTATCAAGAGGCGACTAAAAAACCTGAGCCCGGTGGAATACCGGACTCAGGTCCTCAAGGTCGCCTGACAAATTATTTATTGTCTAACTTTTTTGGTTCAGTTCAATTCAAATAATTTAAGGGAGTGTGTGACATTTAAGCTGTCTTCGTTTGCTGAGAAGACGGCTTTTTCGTTTGCCAACATATATAGAATTACTGTTCACTACTTTTCTTTGAAACTGCGACCCATACTTCACTATAAACCTGTTCAGGGTCGTCACCGTGAATCGTAAAGGAGATGGCAGGCAAGTCAATCAATTCATAACCAGAGGAAGGTAACCATTCAGAATATGATCGAGCCATCGTATCTTGTAAAGTTGCTGGGAAAGGTCCACGATTCGGGAAAATGACCCATGTCGATGCATCGATGTACAACTGTTCAAGTCCTATACCGGAATCAGTTAATTTTTGCGTTGTAGCATATCCTAACATATGAGTAAGTGAACCGGTTTCTTCCTGGAATTGTTCCTCATGATCAAAAGATACATTCAATATATGATTAGGATAAAGATCGGCCATTGCCTTCATTTGTCGTCGTTGATCCGTCGTGATGGATTGGGCAAGCTCAATGATGGATTCATTAACCCCTTCAAATTGAATTGGTACACGTTTAGAGACACCCGTTATAAAAAATGAACTTTTTTCTTCGATTTTAAACTCCATTGAAGTTCCTCCTTTAATTTCTAAATAAAATGTGAAGGGAGGAAAGTTTTTTTGAATCTGATGTTTTATAGCAAATGACGGTAAATAACCTGACCAGTTACGAAAAGCTCTCGAAAAACCTTCTACAGAACGGAAGCCATACTGGAAGGCGACCGTAGTGACAGAAGCACCTTGAATTAAGTCGCGATTCGCTTCTGATAAACGCCTTTGTTTAATATACTCCGTTAGTGTTACCCCGGACATATAAGAAAACATTCTTCGAAAATGATAATCGGATAGTCCTGTCAGTCGAGTAATGTCTTGAGGTGATAGTTCTTCCGTCAAATGTTCATCGATATAACGCATCAATTGATTTAATTGATCGAGCAATATTTATTCCCCTCCTTTCACTATTCACTATACGTGTCGCTGACAAAGGAGACTTGATTCTTTGCATACGAATTAAGTCGATTGGTGAGAGTCATCATTGTGGACAATTTATATTATCTTCTTTTTTAAAAAGAAGTAAAAGCTTCTACTCCGTCAGATGAACTTATGAATCCGGTTTCACGCTTCGACGCACAGACGTAACAAATTATGTAGAAACAAGCTATATCAAACTTTCTGCATAATTTTCAGAATATTCTCCAGATAAACTCCTAGCACGAGCTCTTAAACGTATGGTATTCTTTCGAACGAAGTACTTCATCTGCTTAGGGAGCGGATCAAGTCGATCATCATCAGTGGGGGTTTATTATGTCTAAAACTGTTCCAACATCATTTATCATCGTCATCGGTATGATGCTCTTCGCCTTGTTCTTCGGGGCAGGCAATCTCATCTTTCCACCGATGCTCGGACAGCTCGCAGGGGAGCATGTCTGGGTCGCCAATGCCGGTTTCCTCGTTACCGGTGTCGGTCTACCATTGCTAGCGATTCTCGCTTTCGCGTACTCAGGGGAACGCGATCTACAAGCGATGGCGTCACGTGTCCATCCCGCATTCGGAATCGGGTTCTCGGTCATCTTGTATCTGGCAATCGGACCATTCTTTGCGATTCCTCGTGCCGGAACGGTCTCATATGAGATCGGAATCAAGCCATTCTTCAGTGAGTCAACGAGCCACTGGCCTTTACTCATCTTCACGGTCTTGTTCTACACGGTCGCTTGTCTTTTGTCGTTGAACCCGACGAAGATCGTCGATGTTGTCGGTAAGGTACTGACACCAATCAAGATTACGTTCATCGGTCTCTTGATCGTCGTCGCCGTCCTTCATCCAATCGGAAGTTTTCAGAATCCTTTGAAGACATATCAGTCGAATGCCTTCTTTAACGGTTTCCAAGAAGGATACATGACACTGGATGCACTTGGGGCCTTCGTCTTCGGTATCATCATCATCGCAGCGATCAAGGAAAAAGGCGTCACGTCAAAGCGACAGTTGTTGCTGATTTGTACGAAAGCGTCATTGATTGCCGCAGCCTTACTTGCAATCACGTATACGGCGCTAGCCTTCATGGGTGCGTCGAGTGTCTCGGAGATTGGTCAACTTGCAAACGGAGCGGAGATTTTGTCGGCTGTGTCGGATCATTACTTCGGTGAATACGGTGCAATCTTGCTCGGTCTGATGATCACGGTCGCCTGTATGACGACAAGCGTCGGGTTGATCACGGCCTGTGCATCGTTCTTCTCGACCCTCGTGCCGAAAATCTCATACGTCAAATGGACGATTGGTCTATCGGTCTTCAGCGCACTCGTCGCGAACATCGGTCTGAATCAATTGCTCGCCGTCTCAAAACCAGTCTTGATGACGCTTTATCCACTGGCGATCTGTCTCATCTTCTTGACGTTCTTGCATCCACTCTTTAAAGGCAAACCAGCCGTCTATCAAGGGGCGCTGTGGATGACATTCCTCATCAGCTTGTTTGATGGATTAAAGACAGCAGGGATTAACGTCTCAGCTGTCACGGACGTGTTCGATGTAGTATTACCGTTTGCTTCCGTCAGTCTCGGGTGGGTCGTTCCAGCGATCATCGGCGGGGTGATCGGAGCAGTCGTTGGTAAGAAAACAGCGGAGACACACTCGTCGTCGCGTGTGGCTTAAAAATTAAGTCCCTTCACTCAGATTACACTGGGTGAAGGGACTTTTTTGTTGTGACGGTGGAACGTACTTTAGCAACAGTTGTTGACAAAAACCGGCAGAGTGATGCTATAGTGTTAACGAAAATGATATTCATTATCAATTAGGGAAATTCAAAGTTGATATACGAAAAAAACATCAGGTAGCAAATGTTTTTAGGAGTGAGTTGGAAATGACAGAAGCACTACATACATTTCGAGTGAGGAAACACGCATTACAAACAGGAGGACAATTGGCGTTACGTCCGAGTTTGATCGTCGTCATACAAGGCGCTGGCATTACCTACACGGAAAGAAAACGTCTAGAGGCGGGAGAAGCCTGTTTCGTCAAGAAATCAGGTGAACGATTCATCGTTCAGGAGGGGCATTGTCTTTTGTATCAGTTAGAGGTTGAACTGACGCCATTTCCAATCTTCCGACAACCAACGAATGAACTAGTGGAGTGCTTAGAACGAATGCACAGTTGTCCAGAAACAATAACCGGTTCTCTTAGACAGCATCGCTATCTGTATCAACTGCTGGAGCAATTAAGTGAACGTCGTCATGAGCAGACGTTTGAGGAAGTGACGTCCCAGTGGTTAGAAGAACTCGGGAAATCAAGAACAGTCAGTGACTTGGCAAATGAGTTGAACATGTCACTGCCGACGTTTTCTCGTCAATTCAAAAAGCACTACGATCAATCACCAAAGGAACTGATTCATCAATTGCGGATGCAACGGGCGAAGGAGTGGATGATTGCACATCCAGATTGGACGATTGCTGAGATCGCAGAACGTGTATCAATCAATGATGAATTTTATTTCAGTCGTCTCTTTAAAAAACGTGAGGGACTATCACCAAGTCAGTACCGGAAACGGTTGATTCCACGGGTCGGAATCTGGAGTCAGGCGTTGTTGCAAGATCACTTATTGGCACTTGGCATTCAACCGGTCATCGCACCGTCTTTTCCGACACAATATCGTGCGAACGGGGTTCCAGACTTTTTAAGTGAAATCGAAGGTACACGACTATACGACGCGTCAGCAACGATTTTACCGGAATGGTTCGAGACATCAAATCTCGATCTCGTTTTACGGACACCGATACGAGGTGAATCACCATCTATGTTGACGTCTTGTCCGGTCATCGATATTCCGAAACAAACTTGTTGGAAGGATTACTTGTATGCTGTTGCTACGGCAACCGATATGCTTGAGCGAGCGACTGATATCATCAACGAAGTCGAGACGCTTGAAACAATTGTGAAGCAACAGTTCGAATTCAATCGGAATGTGACATGGGCCGTCATTTGGATCAGAGACTCAGAAATCAGACTTTACGGACGAACAGGGCATACGATGTTGGATTTTCTGTTCAATGAAATCGGTCTACGAGCAGTGGAAGGACTTCCGCATACCGTCTACATGACGATCGGTCTAGAAACATTACAGCAGTTGGATCCGGATGGTCTGTTCATACTGTGGAGTCAACCTGCAGATGTGGAACGAATTCGAGGAACGAAGGCGTGGCAAACGCTTCGTGCCGTTAGGACGGGGCGTATATTTTACCCAGACAGTGTCGATTGGGATCCGTGGGGACCACTTGGGAGAATGCATATGTTACGTCAATTGCATACGAATATCAGTGATAGGAACTGTTTTGTTTGTCCATGAAGAATGAAAAGAAAATCCATGTCACTCACCATTGATAATGATTATCATTACAGGTGGAGTTCACAATGAGGCAGAGAAGGCTGATAAATGAACCTAAAAAGTCGTCGCCTTGTCGTACGAATGTTAGGGAGGATCGTTTGTTTGATTGGTGTTAAATCTCACGACGATACGTGACTTCTGGCATTTGATTGATTGTGAAAACGGATTGAAGGAACTTGAAAACGTTTTACTTAACATAAGTGCGTATACGTACCATCAAAAACGGGGAAACCCGTTTTTCTATTGTTATGGAATGAGAATGATTTTCAATAAGAGGAGGAGTAGAGCGTGCGAACATGCGAAGAACAAATCGAGCGATTAGCGACCGAGGTGACGCTTCAATCGTTCATGAACAGCTACATCAGAGAAGTGAACCCGGGCGAATGGGTCAACGAGAGACCGTTTGATGCATCCGAGATATCCTCTTTTTATTGGATGAAACCGTATCTCATCGAAATCAAACGTCGTTCCATCATCGGACGCCACGAGATTGGAATAATCCGTGAAGAGACAAAAAGCGGATGGCGGGAAGTGTCAGCCATGTCCTGTATCATCACCTTTTGCATCAGGCTTCAACAAAAAGATCCGGATCAGACGGACTTACTCTTTCGTGTTCTTGACAGTCACCGGACAATCCAATTGATTTTGGAGGAACAACTGAATGCACAAGAGCAAGAGACGTTCATCGATTATGAACAACGCTTGTGGTGTGGTCATTGGTTCCATCCGACCCCGAAAAGTAGAGTCGGTATGACCGACTGGCAACAAAAAGCGTATGCGCCTGAATTCCGTCAGCCGTTTCAACTTCACTATTTTACGGTACATGAGACATTGCTCGAGGAGCGTTCAGGTAGCTACGAGACGATTAGTCAGCTGATGGAGAACCAACTGGCTAACTCAATTCAGGCGACAGCACAAGAGCGAATCGTTCCGATTCATCCGCTTCAAGCCGAGTATCTGTTGCGTCAGCCGACAGTCGAGCTGTGGATCGAGCAAGGTATTCTCCGTTATCATGGTGCAACTGGACCACTCTATAACGCAACTTCGTCGATCCGGACCGTCGAAGCACTCGACCGAAGTCATATGTTGAAGTTATCCATACCTGTCCAAGTGACGAACTCAAGACGCGTCAATAAGCGGCATGAATTAGAGGCTGGTTATTTGATGTATCGCTTGTTTCGTCATCTGTCTCTGCCTGATACGTTTGACCTCATTCACGATCCTGCATATTTAGCGATACGGACTAAACAAGAGACCGGATTCGAAGTCATTTTGCGAGAGCCAGCACCCCACGCGGTAAATGTTGCAGCACTCGTCCAACCAGCATTGCCGGATTCAGAATCACTCCTGTTGCGGCTCATCCGGCAGTCAGGATCCATTGAAACGGAGCATGTCACTCGGTGGTGGAAACAGTACTTGGAGTTGACGTTAGGAGCGATCGTTACACTATATGAGGAACAAGGAATCGGGCTCGAGGCACATCAACAAAATAGTCTCATTACATTTGAAAAAGGATGGCCAGTTCGATATCACGTCCGGGATAATCAAGGCTATTACTTAGCAGACACGAATCGAGATTCCTTCATCCTGCTAGAACCGGAGTTGAAGCATACGACGTTGTTCTACTCAGAAGAAGTCATTGCTGAGCGTTTGACGTACTACATGATTTGGAACCATCTAGCGAGTGTCATCGACCGATTGGCAGCAGACACATTATTGAACGAAGAAGTTGCTATCGCGTTACTGCGTGAATGGTGTCAGGTACGAGTTGAAAATCTAGAAGGGAGAGGCAGAGCTTGGCTTTTGATGTTGTTAGAATCGTCGACACTTCCATACAAGGCGAATTTACTAACACGCCTTCAAGGACTCGATGAACTCGAAGTCGAGGGGGAACGGGTTTGTTTCGTCGACTTGGATAATCCGTTACGGGAGGGAAACTATGCTTTACGACAGCAAAACACGCATCTGCAAACAACTTCTTGAGAGTCTGTTATTTGAGCGGATTCTTCCTTTTACTGAAACGATTGTCGGAACAAAGCATTGTTTTACATTCCACTTAAAAGATAGTGAAGTGACAGTCGAAGGCAAACGTGGTCCGTTCGACCGAATACGGCTCGACATCAAGACGTTACGCTCATCGAAGTCATCCGGCGTCAATGACTGGTTTGAGTATCTTTTGACGCAATTGCCGATCTCGGACGACTTTCAGGAAGAGTTGCGACGTACACATGATTTCGATGACTTGTCGCAGCGACATCGTCTACGAATCCACCGAGCAGGCTTCGGTTATGAAGAGTTGGAGCAGACCATCATCGAAGGGCATCCCTACCATCCTTGCTTCAAATCAAGAATTGGCTTTTCGCGTGCCGATCACGAGGCATATGGACCTGAAGCGGGCAATCGCTTCCAGTTGCATTGGGTCGCCTTGCCGCCTACGCTCGTTCAAGGAAATGGGATCATGCCGATTCGACGAATACTTGGACAGCATAAACTTCACGGTTTTTTGGAAAAGCTAGAGAGCTTGAATCGAATCGATTATCAGATTCTTCCTGTCCACCCATGGCAATGGTCACGTATCAAGCAGGAGGTGGCGCAAGTCGGAGGTATCGACTTAGGAGAAGGCGGGGTATTCGTGCAAGCGACGCAGTCGATTCGAACCGTTTTTTGTCCAGGTCACCCCGAACTACCGCATATCAAATTGCCACTCGACTTGAAGCAAACGTCAGCCGTTCGGACTTTTGCCGTGCCGAATGTCGTGGCAGCTCCTGCAGTATCGGATTGGTTGAAAAAACAGGCGAGTGAATTGCCGGTGACGCTGTTATCTGAATTTGCTTCATGCGTCGGCTCGAGCGGTCCACTTGCGGGTCGGGTCGGCTGTGTCTTTCGAGAAAACGTCTTGACGTATGCTCAACCGGGCGAGCAAGTCATGCCTTTGACGGCACTTGCTCAAATCGAGGTCGACGGAAGACATTTTCTAGGACCGTGGTTGGAACGATATGGTCATGAACGGTGGCTTCGTCGATTCTTCGTTGTCTATCTCGAACCGATCATCCGACTCGTCACTGAGAAAGGAATCGGTGTGGAAGCTCACGCCCAGAATACGTTACTTGTCTTACGGGACGGATGGCCGGAACGGATCATTCTCCGCGATTTTCATGATAGCGTCGAGTTCGTCACCGAGTTACTCGACGATCCATCGGATGTACCCGATTTTAAGAGGCTACATCCTGATTTTGATGCACCGCTCAACACGTATTACGAAATGTCACACCCGCTTGCCTTACGCGAACTGCTGTACGATACATTATTCGTCTATCATTTGACGGAACTAGCGTATCAACTTGAACAGACGGAGAACTTGAGTGAAGCGACGTTCTTTGATTGGATGCATCAGACGATCGAAGGATTGCCGATTGATCGAGACCGACTAGAACGAATCGGATGGTACGAACAAAGAGTAACAGCAGAAGCCTTACTGGCACCACGGTTTGGTTTGACGAATCAAATCGATGTAAAGAATTCACTCGTTCAACGAGGAGAGGAAGACGATCATGCTATGGATTGAGAAAGAATGGGTGACAGAAGAAGAATTGACGACACATGAACTGGTGAAGCAATCGTTCATAACGGAAGGGAAGACCGTAGCCATCTGTACGTCAGATACAAAAGCGTGGTTAGCCCTTTGTCTTGCGATGCGCCGAATGAATGGAACGATCCTGCCCATTCATCCGGATACGCCAGTTTCCGGTGCTGAGCGTCTAGCGACACAAGCCGGATGTGGTTATTTGATTTATCAAGAGACCATCGTTTCGCTTCCGGAAGCAGAAAAACGTGCGGGTGGATTGATTCAATTCAGTTCCGGTACAACGGGGCTACCAAAAATCATTCACCGGACATGGGAGTCGATCGAGACGGAACTGAATGCTTATACGAACAGTTTTCCGCTGACGACGAAAGCGACGATCGTTGCTTGTCCGACGACGCACTCATTCGGATTACTGTGTGGAGTGTTCGCGACTTTAAGACGTGGAGCAACACCAGTCATCCTACAAGACTTCTCACCGCGTCATGTGCTAGCAATCCATCGTTTGCATCCGGACGCGATCATCTATACGGCACCGGGACTGGCGTATGCGATGAGTTTGTTCCCGCAAACAGTTCACGCAGTGATGATTTCCGGGATGACATTACCAGAAAAGTGGTTCCGTTCGATTGAACGGAAGACACATCATTTGCTTCAACAATATGGCTGTTCAGAAATCGGCTGTATCGCACTTCATCCGAATCCGTCGAGTCCGCAAGCGATCGGCTTTCCACTAGAGCATCTTGAGATTGAAACGGGCACGAAGGGAAAACCAGCAGAATTAGTCGTTTCGCAACAAGGCGTACGGATCGGTACGAAGGATTTGATGTACTTTGAAGACGGGCTGCACTTTCTTAGCCGGCTCGATGAGATGATCAATGTGTCTGGCTTATCCGTCTATCCAGGGGAAGTCGAAGATGTCTTGTATCAGCTTCCGACCGTCGAGACTGTCGTCGTCTTTAAACGAATGGATGCGTTTCAAGGAGAGCGCGTCTGCGCTCAACTCGTGACGACAGCATCAGAGGAAGAACTGAAACAACATTGTATGAAGCATCTCGCACCACATCAACGACCGACGGAGTGGCAAATCGTTGAGCAAATCGAGCTGTCTGCGAATGGGAAAGTGAGTAGAAAACGATTGGGGGAACAAACATGTCCCGTTTAACGATTGCGCAATTCGAAGATATACTGACCGAACAGCTCGAATGGTCATCATCTGTCGCTGTCTCGACAACAGACTCTCTACGAGATGATCTAGGACTCGATTCGATGCGCTTGATTCATCTGTTGCTTCACCTTGAATTGGAACACGGGTTAGTGATTCCCGATGAGCACATGTCAGCCCTGCCCAAAATGCGAGTAGAAGAGTTGATGTCTGTTTTACAGGAGGTCGCACATGATTAAAGTACACTGTCTCGTCAGTTGCGTCTGCGAGACGATCAAACGATCGGACGCGGACCATCGTCCCTATTACTTTGGCGTGTGGGACTCTTCGTTCTCCTTGTCAGCCGATTATGTCCTCTCACATCATGATGAGAAGATCGATCATCAGGAGATGCTTGTTTGGTATGAACAGCTTTATGGCATACCTGTCGAAGAATGGTATGATCACGAGCAATCAAAGGAACTGAATATCGCACATCTTATTAAACGAGTCGAACAGAAAAACGAGGACGAGTCAGTGATTGTCATGTTGGATTTAGCTAGTCTACCTGAGCGCGAAAATAAATTTCACCATGATGTGTTTCCCCACTACGTCATGTTAGAGGCGACAGAAAATCCGGAAGTATGGCACATGCTTGATCCTGATTTCCGATATGAAGGTGATGTTGCACGCGAGCGTATTCTGGAAGCGGTACGTCATCCTGCTGTCGCTGGTGGGTTCGCGTTTCAGAGTACGGATGTTCGAATACCGGACGCGACGACGGTAAGTGCCTATTTCATGAGTTGTCTAAACGTACATCATCCATTGACCGAGGCAGTCAGACGTGTTGTGCATCACTATCGTAAACAACCTGAGGGATTACCGAATGCCTTAAAGCAGTTACCTGTCATTGCCATTCGAAAATACGCCTATGAGCATGCATTTGCTTATTTATATGAAACGATTGGACGCGACTTGCAGACATCTGATTTTGAAGAATGGACGGATGAGGTTGAAACATTAGTCAATCAATACTCTGTCATCCAGCATCGGGCTGTTAAATATGCTGTAACGCGTCAACCGGAAGTGTACTTGGAAATCGAACGATTGATCGAAGAACAATGGGCACGGGAGAGTGCAATTAAACGGCAACTCGTCGACACGTTCCATGCGTATCAACGACAGGAGGGGATTGAACATGAAACTCGCACTTTGCACGATCAGCTATCGGCATCATCTGCGTTCATTTAATGATTTGATCGATTTTGCTTCAGAAGAACGCTTTGACGCCATTGATATCTGGGGCGTTCATGCTGAACATTTAAGGATGGAAGAAGTCGATCGGCTGAACTCGTCCCATCTGAACGTCAGTATGTTGAGTCATTATTTAAATTTAAACGCATCGATGTCAGAACTACTTGCGGAGACAAAACGACTCTCGCGATTAGCGACACGAATCGGAACGGAGCGTATCCGCATCTTTGCTGGTAATGAGGCGAGCCATACCTTATCCGATGCAAAATGGGATCAACTCGTTTATCGATTGAAGGGGATTTGTCGTGTCCTTGATCCTGCAGGACAGCGATTATTACTTGAATTTCATCCGAACACTGCAACGGATACGGTTGCGGCAACGATACGTTTATTACAAGCGATCAATCACCCGGCATGTCGGATCAACTTTGACGTCTTACACGTCATCGAATCAAAGGCAGATCCCGTCGAAGCATACTTCAGACTTGCAGCGTATGTGGATCACCTACACTTAAAAACAGTGGCGAATGCTGAACAGTTTTCAGTTTTTGAACCAGCAAATGTCTATGCGGCAAGCGGATCGCGGGAAGGGATGGTTCCATTGTTCGAAGGGATCGTCGATTATCACCGGTTCTTTGAAGACGTTTCAGGTCATCTCGATCACTTGACGGCTAGCCTCGAATGGTTCGGTCCTGATCCGGACGAGCGATTAAGAAGTGATCGGAGTCTCATCACACAAGCTCTTGAAAGAGTACCCGTTTTGTCAAAATGATTCGAATCGATGGGGTTTAAACGTTAGTAGAAAAGGAAATTCCTCTACTGTATGTCATTGACTATCGTGTCCCTTACAGAAAGGATGTTGAAACATGTCAGAACGTGTCTTCA
This sequence comes from Exiguobacterium sp. U13-1, assembly GCF_001750115.1. Taxonomy (NCBI): domain Bacteria; kingdom Bacillati; phylum Bacillota; class Bacilli; order Caryophanales; genus Exiguobacterium; species Exiguobacterium sp. U13-1. Next base: position 1,672,066 of record NZ_CP015731.1, read on the forward strand.
TTAGTCCCTCAAAGTATGTCCAAGGAAAGGATGTCATTGACCGGCTCGGTACATATGTGAGCCCGTTCGGTGAAAAAGCGCTCGTCATCGCGGATGATGTCGTCTGGAAAATCGTCAAGGAACGCGTTGAACAATCGTTGTCTAGTGAAAACGTCGGCATCGAGAAAGCCGATTTCAGTGGCGAAGCCTCACGGCATGAAGTAAAACGAATCGCGGAGCAAGCAAAAGCGGCAGATGTTCGGTTCGTCATGGGTGTCGGTGGCGGGAAAACGCTCGATACGGCAAAAGCGGTCTCAGATGAGCTGAACGTGTCCGTCGTCATCGTTCCGACGCTTGCTTCGACCGATGCCCCGACGAGTGCTTTGTCCGTCATCTATTCCGACGAAGGGATTTTCGAAAGTTATCGCTTCTATAAGAAGAATCCTGATCTCGTTCTCGTCGATACGAAACTGATTGCGCAAGCGCCGGCGCGTTTCTTTGCGTCCGGAATCGCCGATGCGCTCGCGACTTGGGTCGAGGTTCGGAGTGTCGTCGCTTTTGGTGGACAGACGATGGCAGGCGGGCGACCGACAATTGCGGCACAAGCGATTGCCAAACGGTGTGAGGAAGTCTTGTTCGAGCATGGACGACTGGCGTATGAATCCGTCCAGGCGCAAGTCGTCACACCAGCACTCGAAGCCGTCGTTGAGGCGAATACGCTCTTAAGTGGACTCGGTTTCGAGAGTGGTGGATTAGCTGCAGCCCATGCCATCCATAACGGTTTTACGGCGCTTGACGGTGAGATTCACCACTTGACGCACGGGGAGAAGGTCGCCTTTGGTACACTCGTCCAGTTGGCGCTCGAAGAACATCCACAAGAAGAGATTGAACGCTACATCGCGCTCTACACGGATCTTGGTCTACCGGTGACGCTCGAGGACGTCAAGCTAAAGGATGCGTCGCGTGAAGATATCGTCAAGGTCGGCGAGGCAGCGACCGCTGAAGGTGAGACGATCCACAGCGGTTTCAACGTCACGGCGGACGAAGTCGCGGATGCGATCATCGCAGCCGATCGCTATTCAAAAGCGTATCTAGCGAAACATGCTTCTTCCTGATTGATGCGTTCAAATCCGCTTCCTCTACCGAGAGGAAGCGGATTTTTTATGAGTCTATATCGATTTGCCCTTGAATTCTTCTTAAAAACACGCTATCTTTATAAAACGTAATGATTACGATTTAATTCAGGTAAAGGAGTTTTTGTGATGACGGATCGATATGAATGGGTGATTGTTGGCGGAGGAATTCATGGGATGACGGTATTTAATGCCTTAAGTGAAAAAGGAATAGACCGAAAGATGATTCGAATCATCGACCGTCATGAGCAGCCACTTATGAACTGGCGTAAACAGACCGAACGGATTGGCATGCCTTACTTACGTTCGACACGTGTTCACCACACTTCGACGAATCCGACGAGTCTCAGACATCATGCTGAAGAACAAGATTACACACATCAAGCCTTCAAGGATACATACGGGCGACCATCCTTGGAACTATTTAACGACCATGCCCTTCAATTGGCGCAACGAAATGAAGTGGAGGCGAGCTGGGTACAAGGAGAAGTCACACGACTAAGACGAGAAAGTGGAACGTGGATCGTCTCGACAGGTGAAAGAGATTTATTGGCAAACCGTGTCGTTCTCGCTCTCGGGCAATCGGAGCATCACGTCATGCCAGAGTGGGCGAAATCGGCGCGTCATCTGTTCTTATCAAAACAAGACACACCACCGGTCGTCATCATCGGAGGTGGGATCAGTGCGCTGCATCATACGATTCAATGTGCTGAGCGCTATCCCGGGCAGGTGATCCTCCTTTCACGACGTCCGCTCGAAAAAAGTGCGTTCGATGCGGATCGGAAGTTCATGGGACCAAAAGGACTTACACCATTCAAGTCCTTGTCGGCTAGCGAAAAACGAGCGTTGATCGTACAGGAGCGTCGCCCCGGAACGGCAACACAGGACTTGATTCAACGTGTCCGACATTTGATTCGGGAAGGGATCATCAATCATGTGATCGGTGAAGTTGAGCAGGAAGTCGGAAGCGGAGTAAAGCTGACGGATGACCGCATCATCACCGCTGAATCGATTATTTGCGCAACGGGTATCCGTCCGATGGTCGTCGAAGGATCATGGCTTGAAGCCGTACAGCAAGAGTTGAAGCTACCCTTATCGCCTTGCCGGACACCGTTACTGGATGAAACGACTTTTGAATGGGGAGAGAACTTATTCGCAACTGGCAGTCTCGCTGACTTGACAGTCGGACCATTCGCTCGATCGATTTACGGGGGACAAGCCGCAGCACGTGCGATTGTCTCAACGATTCAAGTGAAGCAGAATACGCTTGTTTCCGTTTAAAAGAATAGGGAAAGCCCCGACCACATGACTTATCAATGACGTCATGCGGTCGGGGCTTTTTTTAGAGATAATCAAGTGGATTGACGCTGCTGCCAGCTGATGTTGCGCTGTAGACGTACGATCCCTTATGAAGTTCAAAATGTAAATGTGTTCCGAAGGCGTTACCTGTCTCACCGACTGTACCAACTTTTTGACCTTGCGCGACGGTTTGACCGACCGAGACGGAGCGACTATTCATATGTGCATACAGACTGATGAACGGCGATCCGTTGACAGTGTGTGAGACCATGACGTAGTTGCCGTATGCGCCTTTATACTGCGAAGTGATGACCTTACCGCTTGCTGTTGCATAGACTGGAGTGCCTTTCGCTGTGCCATAATCGATGCCGTTATGGAACGTATAGCCGTAAGCGCCGCTTGCCTTACCGTAACCTTGCGTGATTGGACCACTCGTTGGTGTCGCGAAGTTTTTTGACGTAGAGGCTTTTGATGCGCCACTGCTGTTTGTCAGTGTCAAGACAGCATATTTCGAGACGTAGTCAGCGTGAACGAATCGTTTGTCGCCACCGTATAGGAACTTGATCCAGTCACCTGTCCGACCGAGGTAGCGGAATGTTTCGCCTTTATCGACACTTCCGACGACTGCACTGCTCGTCGAGTTGCTGCTACGAACGCGAAGATTGTCGACGTTGATTTTAATCTTATAGATACGTGTTACAGAATATTTCTTAACATATGTAGAAGAGACGTAGACTTTTTTCGAACCGTAGAGGATTTTTGTCCAGTTCCCTGTCCGACCGAGATACTTGTATGTGTCACCTTTTTCAAAACTCGTGACCGTACCGTAAGACGTTGAAGGACCAGTTCGAGCACGTAAGCCGTCTTCCATGACCTTTACCTTATAGAACGTCGTTGCTGCATCCGCACGTGGGATGGCAAACGAAGCAACACTCGCCACAGCGATCGCTGTCGCAGAGACACCTTTCCAAAAACCATGCATGATTCATTCCTCCTGAGTATGTAATCTGTGTGACCAAACCGTTATGTAAATTTCATAGATGAGTATAACATTTACGAAAATGTTTAATTGTTACATTCACATTTCGATATTATTTCAATAAATTATATTAAACAGACTTAATTTTATCTATTTACCAATTGTCGACAAATTCATTTGACAAGATTGGATGGAATTGGATAAGATGAAATGCCATATGAATAACAAAAAAGGTACCCCGAATGAGGTACCTTGAAATGCTTATAAGAAAGCGAGTGGGTTGACACTGCTTGCTGCAGAAGAACCGCTGTAGACGTAGTTTCCGCGGTGGATCTCGAAGTGTAAGTGAGACCCAAACGAGTTACCTGTACTACCGACAGCTCCGATGTTAGCGCCTTTCGGGATCGATTGACCGACGAAGACGGAACGTTTACTAAGGTGAGCATACACTGTTGTGTACGAAATACCGTTCACTTTATGTTCGACCATGACATGGTTTCCATATGCTCCCTGATATGACGACTTGATGACTTTTCCGGCAGCGGCTGCTTTAACTGGTGTTCCAGTAGGTGCTCCGAAGTCGATACCGTTATGGAACGTGTAACCGTATTTGCCGCTAGCGTTTCCGTAACCTTGCGTGATCGGTCCGCTTGTCGGACGCATGAAACCAGTCGACGAAGAGAAAGATGCTTTTTTCGCTGATTTACTAGAAGCGCTGTACTTCTTGACGTAACCTGAATAGACGAAGCGTTTTTCGCCTTTATGCATGATCTTCGTCCAGTTCCCTGTCCGACCGAGATATTTGAATGTTTGACCCGCATTGACGCCGTCGACGATGCGGTGTTTTAACGATGGACCAGTCCGGACACGTAGTCCGTCTGCTTTGATCTTAACTTTATACGATGAGCCTGAAGAGGCTTCAACCTTACCTGTACCCGTAGCTGCAAAACCTGAAACAACGAGGGCGCTCATTGCTAACGTCGTGATTGTTCGTTTCATGAATGTTCCTCCTAAGTTGAATATCTAGTGTTGTCGTCGGAATGACATCTATAGAAGTGGATGCGTTTAGTGTGTGTTGAAGTGAGTAATGCGGTCATTTGACTAACGAGAGTATAGCATTCAAACATCAGACGGTTGTGTTTCAATTTGATTGCTTAAATATATTCTAATAACAATTGTTGTAATATTGAATACATATTCAATCTCAAAATCCTTTAAAATCAAGATGAATCCGTGTTACAACGAGATGAATTTGATGACAAAATGCAATCGTGGGAAATGATGAGAAAGTATGGGAGTCTAATAAGAAGAGAGTAGGTAATGGGATGGATTTGACGTTTACAGTAAATCAAAAAAAGCTTAACATTCGCGCAGTGGCGCTGTTGATTCAAGATGGACATCTTTTGATTCATCGTCAAGGAGAAGATAATTTTTGGTCATTACCGGGAGGGCGCGTCCAGTTCGGTGAAAGTGGTGCCAAAGCGATTGAACGTGAATTAGTAGAAGAACTCGGTCAGTCGATTGAGCCACCGGTCTTCCGTTTCCTGCATGAAAATTTCTTTGAGTACGCCGATCACCAGTTTCATGAACTAGGAATGTTTTATGATGTCGTTTGCAGAAAACCGCTGCCTTTATTAACAGAGGATTTTTACGGTCCAGAAGGTGAAGGATTGACGTATCGCTTCGTTCCGTTCGATAAACTGGATCAGTATACGTTGTATCCAAGCGAATTATCAAAAATGATTCAAACAAATGTGTTTCCGACACTACTGACGAATGACATCTGACTTTTCCAGAAAAACGTTTATAGATGTATCGCAAGGGAATGGTTAATCATGTAGTTCATTCAACAGTGATAAGGGAGCTGATCGTTCATGAGAGAAGAACAGTTCGAAGCGATGCATCAAGAAGCACGAGGACAGACACAGGAACAACAACCCGGTGTCGAGTACGCCATGAAACCAGAACCAATCTACGATGATCCGGATTATGTTGGTTCAGGAAAACTGACAGGGAAGGTCGCGCTGATCACAGGCGGGGACAGTGGAATCGGTCGTGCCGTCGCTGTCGCTTATGCGAAAGAAGGGGCAAACGTCGCGATTGTGTACTTAAATGAGGGGAAAGACGCTGAAAAGACGAAATCGTTGATTGAAGGCTACGGGGTCAAAGCCTTAAAAATCGCAAAAGATGTCAGTCAGCCAGAAAATGCACAAGCGATCATCGATACGGTCATTGCAGAGTTCGGTCAATTGAACATTCTCGTCAATAATGCCGGCAAGCAATTCCCGCAAGATGATTTCCTATCAATCACACCAGATCAATTGAAGGAAACGTTCGAGACGAATGTTTTTTCGATGTTCTATTTAATTCAAGCAGCGATTCCGCATCTGCATAAAGAAGATACGATCATCAATACCTCATCGGTAACAGCCTATCGTGGAGCACCGACGTTGATTGATTACTCAGCAACGAAAGGAGCAATCACGACATTGACACGCTCACTCGCCTCGAGCTTGATCGAGAAGGGAATCCGCGTTAATGCCGTTGCACCGGGTCCGATTTGGACACCTCTCATTCCAGCGACATTCTCAAAAGAAAAAGTCGAGTCGCATGGTGAAGATACGTTAATGAAACGCAGAGGACAACCGTCAGAAAATGCACCAGCTTATGTCTATTTGGCTTCTCGCGATTCAAGTTACATCACAGGTCAGACGATTCATATCAACGGCGGCGATTACATCACGTCTTAAGGGGGAGAACAAGATGAAGAAAAATCCGAATGAAGTGCCTGAACGCGAACCGGATCATCAACCGGACGAAGTCCCGCAGACACCACCGAGCGAGGTGCCGGATACGCCACAGGAAGACCCTGTTCGTCAGCCGGAACCGGATACGTTCCCAGAACCGACTGAAATTCCCGAAACACCGCAAGAGGATCCGAATCCATACTAAGGAGTGAAATAACCACCATCCAAAAATCGGATGGTGGTTTTTCATGGCGAAAGAAAAAAACCGTCTTGACAGTCAAACTGTATGGTGAGTATGATACAGAAGAGAAGTGTATTATTGTTTTAATACATTAAACAGGAAAGGGAGGTCTACCGATGCAGTTCGATCAAAGAAGCCCGGTGTACCTGCAGGTCGTGCGTTGGTTCAAACAACGAATCGCGACTGAGGAATTGCAAAGCGGGCAAGAAATCCCGTCCCGTCGCGAAATCGCCGCACAGCTCGGAATCAATCCGAATACCGCACAAAAAGCATATAAAGAGATGGAGGAGCAGCAATTGATTACGACAGAACGGAATGTCCCGAGTAAGATTACACGTGATCCACAAGTCGTCCAAAAAGTACGGGCCGAGATGCTTGAAGAAGCCGTCTCTGAATTCATCGATGCCGTCAAGGCAATTCAAATTCCACTCGATGAGGTCGTCTCGAAGGTCGAGACCGTCTATCAGGAAACGGAACGGAGGAAGATCGATGCTTGAAGTCCATGGCTTACAAAAGAAGTACGGAAAAAAACCAGTCCTTCAAGGTGTCTCATTCTCGGTTCCGATGGATCAACTGACGTGTCTGATCGGTTTGAATGGTGAAGGGAAATCGACGATCCTGAAGGCAATCGCAGGTCTTGTCCCGGTTAACGCGGGAACAGTTCTCATCGATGGCGAGATCAACCGAAATAAGATTGCCTTTGTTCCGGATATCCAGACGATGCCCGGCTACATGACGGTCGGTGATGCGCTGACGTACATGGCGGATTATTATTCCGACTGGAACCCGGCGACAGCGGATGAGCTAATGCGGATCTTCCAGCTACTCTCGACAGATAAGATCACGGACTTATCAAAAGGGAACCAAGCGAAGGTCAGCTTGATCCTCGGTTTCGCTCTCGATCGTCCGTACTTATTACTCGACGAACCATTCGCTGGGATCGATCTGTTTACGAAGGAACAGATTGCAGGATTATTCTCGAGTCACTTCATGGAAGGACGCGGCATCCTGATGACGACACACGAAATTCAGGAAATCGAGCACTTGATCGATCGAGTCGTCTTCTTACAGGACGGTCGAATCATCGATGAACATGAGACGGAAGAGATGCGAGAACTGTACGGGAAGTCGGTTCAGGACCGGATGCGGGAGGTCTATTTGCGATGAAACAATACATACAATTGACGAATGAAGAGATCAAACGGAGTTTTAAGCTTTATATAATCGCCGTGCTTGTGATGGCAGCGATTGAGCTGGTATCGGTCGTTGTAAACGTCAAACTACATGAGCGCAGAATCGAAGATTACTTGAAGGCGAATACTGCTACTTTGTATGACGCATTCAATGACATTGGAAAAATTTCGTTCATTGATACAACCTCCTTTTTCAGTTACATGACATTGATTGGTATGGCGTTAGTCGTTATTTATACAATTCAGATTTGGTACCGGGATTGGGTTGGTGAAACGAAATATATCTATCGTTTATTGATGCTTCCAGGAAATCGAGCAAGCATTTTCTTCTCGAAGTGGACGACATTACTTTTGATCATCACGAGTTTTCTCGGTATCCAGTGGTGTTTGATCCAATTCGGAAATCTATTATTTAATTGGTCTGTCCGAGTTGACTATCTGGATAAAGACAGTCATCGTACACTAGGAAGTACGTTAGGCGAACTCTTTTCGTTGAATTTGACGAATTTATTTGTAATTCTTTCAATATCGATGTTTATCGTGAGTTTTATATTCCTTCTTGTTTTAATCGAACGTTCTTACCGTAAATGGACTGGTCTTCTGAGAATGGGAGTCGAGATTTTCATCGTGGTTATTTTTACTGTGACAGGTCTTTATTTCTTAGAGCAAACTAAATTATTGTTGAACTCAGAAAAGACGCTTGTATTGATTGGGTTGTTCGTCCTCTATTTTGCTTATGTGATTTGGAGAAGTCTACGTTTATTAAAATGGAAAATTACGGTTTAAGGAGGACACTATGCGTTCGATAAAATATGTTTTACTTTTAGGCGTCATCTCTATCGTGTCTTTAGGAATTTATGTGGGACAAGTACTTTCGTTCGATAAGACGAAATTCGTCGTTGAAACAAAAAAAGGTGATCCAAACGAAGAAGTCGTCCGAAACATGCAACTTAGTCTTAGTGAGTGGGGACAAAATCCGAATGAATATAGTATTTCGATGAATGGGGATATGACGAAGGATAGTCAAACAATACTTTCGTTACTTTTTTATAATGAATCTAATTGGACCGATGCTCCACGATCGTTCCAACAATTTGCTTGGAAGAATGATACACATGTGTTTACAAAAGATTCGATTACATATGGAATCAATAGATTAAGCGAAAATAAACTTGAACTTCAGTATTGGAATGCGCAGACTAAGAAATTGACGAGCACAACGATTAAGCTGCCTGAAGATCAAATGAATAAACAGTTACGTTTTTCTCCGTTTCAACGAACAAAGGACAAGTTACTCATTGATGCGACCCCTCTTAATAGACAGATTGAAAGAGAATATATCTACCAAATCGATTTAAAAAAGAAAACGATAACTAAAATCAAATTACCTGACCGTTTAGGAAAAGGTGATACGATTCGATCGTTATACAATGGAAAAATGATTGTCGATCAATTAAAAGAATTGGAATATCCTGATGATTTTTTGTCTGAAACCGTCGTAAAGGATGGTCAACAAACAAAAGTATTAAAAGAATTCGATCAAGTCAACGAATCAAATGTCATAAATGATGGTAAATATTATCTAGGACTTCTTGAAATCTCTCTGAAACCATCGAGTAAGAAAAAGTTAAGATGGTTAATCTATGATGTTGAGTCAGAGCGACTAATTACCAAAACGATTAACCTCGAATCTCCTACATTAGAAGAAGATTTTTCCCATACGAGCTTTACTGTAGATCACGACCATATCTATTTCGCTTATCGAACGAAAAAAGATGAGGTCAAATCATTGGTGATCAATCCGGTGACATCTGAAATCGTTTACGAAGCTAATATTCAGAAACAAGGTTCGAAAAATAACATTTATCTAAATGAAGTCGTAACAAATTAATAAAAGTAACCAATTTCTACACATCACTTGAAACCTACCGTTTTCTTCCAACGTATAAAGACTATACGAAGGGGGGACTGACATGCAATTCTTGATTTTTGTCGTTTTCGCAGGTGCCATGTATTGGTTCTACTACAACTTCTTACTCGGGTATCGTAAGAAGAACATCACGCTGACGTTCGATGATCGGTTTTATTCACTCGACGAACATGTCTCAGCCATCGAACAAAAGCTCGCAACGGATGGGCACTCGGCACGTTATCTCGGTGACCGTCGTTTCGAAGTTGATGGCAAACCCTATCTGTTCCTCGAGCGGACAGTCTCAGTCGGCGGGGTTCCGACACAGCAGACGATTCTCGAGCAACAAAAAAAATAACTCTCCCGCGTACGGGAGAGTTTTTTCGTTAGACTGGAATCCGGTCAAGGGGATGCGGTTGCTGCGACGAACGATACCAGCGCATGATCCAGTGATCGATGCCGATATGATACGCAAAGCGTCCTGCAGCCAGTAAGGCGATTGACGCTGCTAGGAACAATGGGTTTAACGCAATCGTCCCAGCGAGTAAGTAATTGAGATTCATGATGCTTCCGACGACCAGTGCAGGAACCGTCAACAGACTAAGAATCAACAGGATCCCGACGACGAGTTCCGCGAACGGAATCAAGGCGTTGATCAGCCCGACGTTCGGTAAGGCGAGTTGCTCGATCCACGTCGCATACCACGAACTGACGAGTGCGTCTTCGCCAGTTGACTTCGCAAGCGCTCCTTCGAGAAACGGTTTCGCATCGAAGCCATTAATGTACTTACCGATTCCGGCGATGAACCACTGGATTCCGAGCCAGAGTCGGATGATCGTCAATAGACCGAGACCGATGATGTGTAATGCTTTCACTTTCAGACACTCCTCTACTACAACATAGTCCCCATCATACTGAAAAATCATCAGCGAGATGGGGACTATCATCATAACGTCATCGAACCGTCATCGACCTGTTACAAAAAAGGATAAGGTAACGGTTTCATGACCGTTGATCGAGGCGATGACTGATTGCAGTTAATAAAGCAGCAACGAGCGCAACCAGTCCACCGACGAGTGCCGTGTTCATCATCGGACCGTTCGCATAGACGATGCCACCGAGTGCCGAACCAAAAGCAATCCCGACGTTACTCGCAACCGGCATCAATGAAGCGGCGAGTCCTTTTGCTTCCGGATTGAACTTTTTAGCAAGGTCGATCAAGTAGATCTGTGTCGAAGTCGTTAGTAAAATCGACATCAACGACATCAAGGCGATGTTGAACAGACCAAGCGGAAGGGATGCTGTCGTGAAGTATAACGCAGCAAGAACGACTGCTTGCACGACGAAGACGAACCGTAAGCGTCCCATCGGATTTTTGCTAGCAATCTTTCCGGCAAGGATGTTACTGAAGATCGAGACGACGCCGTAAGCGAGCAAGATCGGACTGATCCACGTTTTCGCAATCCCAAGTTCTGTTTGAAGAATTGGTACGAGGTACGTGTAGACGACGTAGGTTGCCCCAAACCCAAATGACGGAATGAAGAAGGCGATCAGGATCCGTGGGTTGGCGAGCAATCCGAGCTGTTCCTTAATCGAACCAGAACCCGTCGATTGCTGGACCGGAACGATCTTTAAAACAGCGAGGAACGCGATTATTCCCATGACCGTCGTCAGCCAGAACGTGGCTTCGAAGCCAGCGTGTTGCCCGATGAACGTACCAATCGGAACACCTAAAACGTTCGCAAGTGTAAAACCACCGAAAATGAACGAGACGGCAACACCGCGCTTCGCGACAGGTACACCGTCACTTGCGACGACCATTGCGAGTGAGATCAAGACACCAGTCAGGATGGCTGTCAGAATGCGGGTTGCGAGCAATACTTCGTAACTTGGTGCAAAACTACTGGCAAGATTCAATAGTATCCAAGCAAGTAAGAGACGTAGGATCAGGCGACGCCGTTCCAGATGACCGGTCATCGACATGACGATCGGCGTACCAATCGCAAAGGAAATGGCAAAGGCCGAGACGAGCGTACCGGCTGTTGCGATCGTGATATCAAGGGCTGAGGAGATTTCAGCGAGGATCCCGACGATGACGAATTCGCTTGTTCCGAGAACGAATGTCAGGAGCGACAACGTAGCAATCAAGAGCCAATCGCGTCGACTTAAACGAGTAGTAGGTGACATGGATGATTCCTCAATTCTAGCGCTTGCGCGCGAAACTATGAGTAACAGGATAGCATGAAACGATTTCGTCGGGTATCGCAAAGCGAGATTTCGGGAAAAGAACCATTATTCGAAATAGCGTGTGAATTTCCAGGCTTGCTATTTTTTGCGTATACTACAGAAGAAGACTAATTATAAAGGAGTGGAAACGATGCAAGCGACAGTGACATGGAACAAACAGATGGGGTTTAGTGGACAGACGGAATCAGGGCATCATCTTGCGATGGACGCAGCACCCGAAAACGGTGGTGAAAACCAAGCACCACGACCGACCGAACTCTTGCTACATGCCGTTGCCGGCTGTACTGGAATTGATATCGTCTCGATTTTAGAGAAGATGCGCTTGACGATCACCCATTTCGAAATGGATATCGAAGGAGAACGGGCAGAGGATCATCCGCGACGTTTTACGTCGATCTCGATTCATTACCGGCTTGAAGGTGATCTCCCGGAAGATAAGGTCCGTCGTGCCATCTCGTTATCAAAGGATAAATATTGTTCGGTCTCGCAATCCCTGAATGCTGAGATTTCTGTCTATTATTCGATCAATGGTGTGCGGAGCGAGGATCCTTTGTGAAGAAAGTCGTACTGATCGGTTGCCTGTTGCTTGCAGGGTGTGCACAGGAGACGACGGAACCAACGAAACCATCACAATCAGAAACGAAGCAACCGACAGAAGAAAAGAAACCGAAACCTGAACCGACGAAAGAAGATCGACAACAAGCACAACTAAAGCAACAATTAAAAACGATGTCGACGTCAGAAAAGATCGATCAACTGCTCTACATCGGAGTCGCCGGCACGGAACTTTCAGCAGATGACCGGAAACTGTTAAAGACGCATGCGATTGGTGGGGTCTTACTGCTTGGCGGAAACATCACGTCGGAAGAGCAACTCTTGACGTTCACGCGTGCGATTCAAGAGACGAACCAAAAACCGTATGCGTTCGTCGGGATTGATGAAGAAGGCGGACGCGTCAGCCGGGTACCGGATCAACGATTACGTCTACCGACGAGTCAACGGATGGCGCAAGGAGCAGATGATGCGAAAATGGAAGACGTCGGACGTACGCTCGGACATTTGTCACGTTTTTATGGCTTCAACATGGACTTCGCGCCGGTCCTTGACGTCAACAGTAATCCGAACAATCCGATCATCGGCGACCGTGCGTTAAGTGCTGATCCGAATACTGTCGCGACGCTTGGTACGGCCCTGATGCACGGGATGCAGGAGACGGGAACGATTCCAGTCGTCAAACATTTTCCCGGTCACGGCAATACGAGTGTCGATTCCCATGTCGGGCTACCGAAAGTGACGGCATCAAAGGAAGAATTGAAGCGGACGGAACTGTTACCGTTCCAAGAAGCGATTCAAGAGGGCGCCGAGATGGTGATGGTCGCCCATATTCTCTATCCCGCATATGACGATACGAATCCGTCCTCGCTCTCAAAGCCGATCTTGACTGACCTCTTGCGTCAGCAACTCGGATTCAACGGTGTCATCATCACAGATGATCTCGTCATGGGGGCGATCACGAAACAATATGGTCTCGCGGAAGCGGCACGTCAGTCGCTCGTCAACGGAGCTGATATGGCGATGTTTTCAGAGGCAGGTGCTTACACAAAGGTTCATGCTGAAGTGATGCAAGCCGTCAAAGAAAAGACGCTGACGCCGGAGATGCTCGATGGCAAAGTGATACGCATCCTGAAGCTAAAGCAGACGTATGCCGACAGCCAAGAGCAACAGCGACCAACGAAATCGGAACTGATTCAGCAAGTGGAAGCGCTCAACTAGGACTAGCGAAGCAAAGCGACTCATGCTAGACTAATGGGGCAAGCCAATTAAACACGAAAAGACACTAGGGGAGTCTCCCAGCAGACTGAGACGGAAGTATCCGGACCCTTTGAACCTGATCTAGTTCGTACTAGCGGAGGGAAGTGGCTCGAAACCTTAGATATCCTTAGCGCTTCAGCGTATTTTCGGACCACTCCCTTCAACATCGGGAGTGGTCCTTTTTCGTATGGAAAGGAAGGACATGATGCGTTTACATCTCATTTCGACGGGCTCCATCCATCCGATTGACGAACTAAAGACCTTTCAATCCCTTCAACCTTATACGGATCAGCTGCATCTACGAGAACCGAACTTATCAGCGGCAGAATTACTGGATCTGATTGAAGCGCTCCTTGCGCACGGTTATTCGCCGGATCAGTTAACCGTTCATGATCGGGTCGATGTCGCCCATGTCACTGGCATCGGTGTGCAATTGACGCGACGGTCCTTGCGTGTCCGTGATGTCCGACGTCATTTTCCGAATCTCGTTATCGGGAAATCGGTCCATTCATTAGCAGAGGCACTGGCAGCTGAAGCGGAAGGAGCCGACCGACTGCTGTACGGTCATATTTATCCGACAGCGTCGAAGCCGGACGTGCCACCACGAGGTATTGACGCCTTGAAGCAAGTCGTCACCTTCACGACGAAACCAGTCATTGCGATCGGTGGGATTACACCAGAACGCATGCCTGAAATCGCAGCGACCGGTGTAACCGGAATCGCCGTCTTATCGGGTATTCTCGGTCAATCGGATCCACTCGCCGCCGTCAAGCATTATCAGGGGGTACGGGTATGACGAATCACATCATCATCGGCGGTGGAGTCATCGGTTTGACGCTTGCTTACGGTCTCGCCTGTCAGAATGAATCCGTCGTCGTCTTAGAACGCGGAGCAGGTGGACAAGGAACGAGTCGCGCGGCTGCCGGAATGCTTGCGACGGACATCGAGCTGAGAGAGGAATTGCATGCACTTGCCGCGCGAAGTCGACGTCTGTATCCGTTGCTTGCACGTCGTCTCGAGCGAGAGACAGGCATCGACTGTGGATACCGGGAACAACCATTTTTGTTAAAGCGTAAAGGACGCGAGCATCTGTTTCCAGCTGTCGGTCAAATCGATCCACGACGACTGACGACTGCATTGATGTATGCCTTACACGCACGTGGCATATCGATTGAAGAACAGGTGGAAGTCACACGCATCGAAGAGAGCGATGACTTCGTCAGGATCGAGTCGAACGCGGGAACGTGGACCGGACGAACGGTGACGGTTGCTGCCGGACGGGGTTCGCAAGCCTTGCTCGATACAGCCGGCATTTCGATTGCGACATATGGGGTCAAAGGGGAATGTCTCGCAGTTCGTCTCGCGGGTCAGCCGTTACGCTCGATCCTGTTTGACGACGCCGTCTACCTCGTTCCGAAAGCAGACGGTCGGATTTTGATCGGTGCGACCGAACTGCCGCACGACGAGACGGTCGGTGTCAGTGTCGCAGGGGTCACGTCATTGCTTCAAGCAGCAGAACGACTGTATCCACCGATTCGTGACGCGGTCATCGAAGAAGTCTGGTCCGGTGTACGACCACAAACGGCGTCCGGCTTGCCATATATCGGAGTCGCCGATTCATCCCGTCGGATCTTCCTAGCGACGGGGCATCATCGGCATGGCATATTACTCGCACCGGCGACAGCGGAAGTCTTGGTAAATACATTACGGTTGATTCAGAAGGAGGAAGTCCGATGAACATTACGATTAACGGCAATGACCACACGATCGATCAGATTGAAACGATCGAGGACATGCTCACGCAACTTGGCTTAGGGGAAAAGTTCGTCATCGTCGAACAGAATCGACAAATCATCGATCGCGTGGCGTATGGTCAGACGGTCGTTCGGGACAATGACACATTTGAAATCGTTCATTTCGTAGGAGGAGGATAAATATGCTGAAAATTGGAGAAAAGACATTTGAATCACGCTTGTTACTCGGAACAGGGAAATATACGGATGCTACCGTACAGCAAGAAGCAATCGATGCGTCTGCTTCACAAATCTTGACATTCGCCGTCCGTCGGCTCGATATCTTCGACAAACAACAAGCGAATTTCTTGGAGTCGCTTGATTTAGCGAAGTACGATTTACTGCCGAACACGGCAGGTGCGAAGACGGCGGAAGAAGCTGTTCGGCTTGCGAAGCTTGCGCGGGCATCCGGTATGTGTGACATGGTCAAGGTTGAAGTGATCGGTTGCGACAAGACGTTACTACCTGATCCGATCGAGACGTTACGGGCTTCTGAAGAATTACTCAAAGAAGGTTTCATCGTCTTACCGTATACGTCGGACGATGTCGTCCTTGCACGGCGACTCGAAGAACTCGGTTGTCACGCCATCATGCCGGCAGCGTCACCGATCGGTTCCGGGCAAGGCATTCTCAACCCACTTCATCTACGATTCATCATCGAACAAACGACGGTCCCGGTCATCGTCGACGCCGGGATCGGCTCACCGACCGACGTCGCCTATGCGATGGAACTAGGAGCGGATGGTGTCTTATTGAACTCCGCTGTCGCCCATGCTCAAGATCCGGTCAAGATGGCGCACGCCATGCGACTAGCTGTCGAAGCAGGGCGCTTCGGATACGAAGCGGGACGTATCGAGAAGAAACAGTATGCGATCGCGAGTAGTCCAACGAGTGGATTGATTCGATGAACCGTTACTCACGGCAAACTCGATTTCAACCGATCGGGGAAGCGGGACAAGCACGCTTGGCATCAGCGAAGATACTGATCATCGGCATGGGAGCGCTCGGAACGGCGTCGGCAGAGCAACTCGTCCGCGCCGGTGTCGGTGTCGTCCGAATCGTCGACCGCGACTATGTCGAGTGGAGTAATCTACAACGACAACAGCTTTATACCGAGGAAGATGCGCGTCACATCGTGCCAAAAGCGATTGCCGCAAAAGCACGGCTTGAAGCGATCAATTCGACGGTGACGATCGAAGCGTATGTATTAGACGTCGACCGGGCAGCGCTGACGTGGCTTCTCGATGATATCGATCTGATCATCGACGCGACGGACAATTTCGATATTCGTTTGCTGATGAACGACATGGCGTTGATGCGTTCGATTCCGTGGATTTACGGTGGATGCGTCGGCAGTTATGGGATCACGTTTACCGTCCGTCCCGGGGAGACGCCGTGTCTGCATTGTCTGCTCGATCAATTACCGCGGGATCAGGAGACGTGTGATACAGCGGGAATCATCGGACCAGCTGTACAGATGGTCGCTTCCTTACAGGTGACGGAAGCGTTGAAGTGGTTGAGCAGAAAGACGGACGCCATGCGGACGCGCTTGCTTGCGTTTGATGTCTGGTCGAATACGTTTCAACAAATTAACGTCCAGTCACTGAAGCAAACGGAGTGCCCGTCGTGCGGCATCGATCCGTCCTACCCTTACTTATCGGATCAAACGGTTCGTTTCACGGCACTCTGCGGTCGGGATGCCATTCAAATCCGGGGAGACGGACAGCGGGATCTGGAACAGTTGAAACAACGTCTCCAGCCGGTCGCTGCGATTTCCGCTCATAATCCATATTTGCTGGCGTTTACGACGGACGAACATCGGATGGTTGCTTTCCGAGATGGACGCGTTCTGATTCATGGCGAGGCGGATCTCGTCAAAGCGAAGCGGCTCTATCATGCCTATTTCGGCTAACGTTCACAAAACATTAAAAACTAATTTTAAATATATATGTTTTAAATGTTTGAAAAACAGGTAAATAAGACTTCAGACATAAATCGGTCTACAAGTTTTGAACGTGAAGAGGAGTGATTCAGATGAAACAAGAATTCGATCCAATCAAGGATCAAGCACAGACGGAAGACGCCCAAGCAGTTGTTCAGCAAGCCAACTGGAATCCGGATCGGTACCGGACGAACTTGAACCCATTCTATCTGTCACCTTGTAGTGTCGAACGTAGAGAAGACGTGCATCAGGATGCATCGAAAATTCTCGAAGTCGAGACGTCGTCGCCCCTCCAACAACTTTTTGAACACAATCAAGCAACGCATAAATCAGAACAATCGGGCAAAAAATTCAAGACAGGCATCGTCGTCGGTGTCGGTGCGATTATCGGCGGATCGGTTTCTGTGATTCGTTCCGTTCAACGATTTAGAAAACAACGGACGAAATAAAACGTTCGTTGTTCGAACACAAAAAGCAGGAGGCAATCGCCTTCTGCTTTTTGTGTTACCCTTTCGTTTCACAAAAGAAATGAAGAGGTTTTAGTATGTATGTTGTTTCTACTTGTTATATCTAGATTTATCAGTTAGTTACGTTATCAAATGCGGTAGATTTACCGTTCACGTAAACATCGATAATTTTATGTTCAGGATCTAATGTTAACTTGTAGACATGCTGCTTCGTTTTCTTATGAGTTTTAGATTCATTCAATTTAATCTTTAGCGTATCTCCTTGTTCCTCAAGATCAGTAGCAACTGTTTTCTTTGACTGATAAACAACATAAGCGACTTTGTCTTTCGTATTGATCAATTGCAAGGTATTGTCGGGATTGATCTTCGTTTGTATTTCGTTTGGTACAATCTTTAACTCACTAAAACTGAGCTTAGACTCGTTGATGCTACAGGCTGATAACAAAGTACATAACAGAGCTAACAGTATAAGTCTTTTCATGTGTTCCCTCCTGGCTTTCAAATGAGAAGTATACATTGTATTTTAACAGTTTTTTAAAGTATGCAGACCTCAAAAACTAATAAAATTTTCTATATTAGCCATATTATTGATTCACAAAAAAATAAAATGGTAAAGTAAATACTATTGATTAACTCATTTCTATAATTATAAATAGCGATGTAATATCAAGTTTAAACAATTTTAAGTTATATAGTAATCGGAGGGTTTTAATTGCGTAAGATGGGATTTTGTTTTGTATTAGTAGCTTTGACTAAACTATGGCTATCTATTTACTTAGCTGAGTTTTTATTTCTTAGAGAGCTAGAGGTGTACAAAAGTGTCGGAGGTGATGCGATTGACATGATTCCGAGCCTTACTTGGTGGATCATTCTTTTGGAATGTATCATAGGTATTACTTTGATTGTTACAGATGGGAAAAGAAAACTAAAACAGACTGTAGATAAAAAGTAAACGTTCTATCTATTTTCTATTGAAACTAATGTGTAGTTTTTCTCTTAGTCGAGAAGAATTACACTTTTTTCGTCATTACGTATCATTGGATTGATGTGCAACACGAAAACTTCTGCTTTTTGTGTTCCAAACAGATGTTCGTCGCAGAACGAACGCTTGCATGCTACACTTAAGCTACTATATTCAAAAAGTGAGTGTGATGAAGATGAAATGGATACATACTGCCGATTGGCATCTCGGCAAAATCGTTCATGGCGAGTCGATGCTCGAGAACCAGCGGGCGGTCTTAGCGGATTTTTTGGCACTCGTCGACCGCGAACAGCCGGATGCGATCGTCATTGCAGGTGACTTATACGACCGTGCCGTGCCACCGACGGAAGCCGTCGAACTACTCGATGAGACACTGGCTGCCTTGATCCTTGACCGGGATATCCCGGTCGTTGCGATTAGCGGGAACCATGACTCGGCCGAACGCTTGAGTTTCGGAACGACGTTACTCCAACGAGCAGGTCTGCATCTCGTCGGAAAACTAACGCCGGTCATTACTCCGGTCACGATCAAAGGAGTGTCGTTTTACCCGGTGCCATTTGCGGATCCAGCGACCGTTCGGTACGTGCATCAAGACGAAACGATCAAGACACATGATGATGCGATGCGGACGATCCTTGCCGGATGTATTCCGGACGGACCGAGTGTCCTCGTCGGTCATGCCTTTGTGATCGGTGGACTCGAGACGGATTCGGAGCGACAATTGTCCGTCGGAACGGCAGGGCAGGTCAGTGCGAGCCAGTTTGCACCGTTCACCTATACGGCACTTGGTCATTTGCACAATCCGCTTGCGATTCAATCCGAGACGGTTCGTTACAGCGGATCGCTTTTAAAATATTCGTTTTCGGAAGCAAATCATGTCAAAGGGGTCGATGTGTTGACGTTGAACGATACAGGTACGTTCGATCGCCGGTTCGAACCACTTGCACCGAAACGTGACTTGCGGGAACTGACTGGAAGTCTTGCTGAACTGACAGATCCGGCGTTCGTCGCGACACAAGACACGGACGATTATCTAAAGATCAATCTAACGGACGGCGAAGCCTTGATGGATCCGATGGGAAAGCTGAAAAAAATCTATCCGAATATCCTGCACCTCGAGCGAATTGGATTCGTCCGCGAGA
Source organism: Exiguobacterium sp. U13-1 (assembly GCF_001750115.1). Lineage (NCBI taxonomy): Bacteria > Bacillati > Bacillota > Bacilli > Caryophanales > Exiguobacterium > Exiguobacterium sp. U13-1. The sequence goes on from NZ_CP015731.1 coordinate 1,691,931, forward strand.
GTACGCGGGCGGTCAAGGCGTCGCGTGAGCAAGTCAAGGATGCATCCGTTGCGGATCTGTTCAGTGAGTTCTATGAAGCAGTCCGTGAGAAGAAACCGACGGAAGCGATGCAAGCCGTCCTGAAGGAGGAAGCGACATGCGCCCAGAACGACTGACATTACGCGCCTTTGGACCATTTGCTGGTGAAGAGACGATTGATTTCACGGCACTTGCCGGACGGACGATGTTCGTCATCTCCGGGAATACCGGAGCAGGAAAAACGACAATCTTTGACGCATTGACGTTCGCCCTGTATGGAGAAACGTCAGGTGGCGAACGGGAAATGAGCGAACTGCGAAGTCATTTTGCCGTGCCTGAGCAAAAGACGGAAGTTGAACTGGAGTTTACCCTTAAAGGGGAACGGTACCGGATCATCCGCCAACCAAGTCAACCACATCCGGTCAATAAAACTGGCTACTCGCATGAAGCCGAGCTCGCTCGGTTGGACGGAACGACATGGAAACCGCTCGCGGTCAAAATTCCAGAAATCAAGCAACGGGTTCAAGAGCTGATTCAGCTCGACCATAAACAGTTTTCGCAAATTCTCCTGTTGCCGCAAAATAAGTTCCGCGAACTGTTGATGGCAGAGTCAAAAGACAAACTGCAGATTCTGAAGCAGCTGTTTAAGACGGAACATTATGGTGAGTTCCAGCAACGATTGCATCGACAAGCGCTCGATCTTGCGGCACGCATCAAGGAAACAAAGACGAAACAATGGGCAAAGCTTGAGGAATTACCATTGCAAGCGAACTGGAGTGAACTGACGGAAGGCGACATCCGGTTACGGATGGAGGCATTGACGACAGAACGGGACGAATGGTTAACGGCTGCACGTCAAGCTGAAATAGAGACTCGTGCAATCGTTGAGAAGAAAACGACGCAATTGCGACAAGGCGAGCAACTTGAAGCGGTTTTCCAAGAGCAGGAGCGACTTCAACAGACGGAACAGTTGCTAATTGACCGCTTACCGGAAATCAAGCAGATGCAAGAAGAAGCGATGGCGGCTGAACGCGCTCAAATCGTCGGACCGATCTATGACCAGTGGCAACAGGATCAAGAACAATTGACGCAACTGACGCATCGAAAACAGGAAACTGAACAGCACATCGCTCGCTTGAAAGAGCAACAAGAGGTCGTGCAAGCAAAAGTGGATCGATTGCTAGCGGAGGAACCACAGATTGAGCAACTCAGTCGTCGTCTCGAAAAGATTCAAGAAGAGCGCGAACGCTTGGAAGCAGAAACGGCTTTACGACAACAACAGCAACAACTAGTAGAACGTTTGAAGCTTCTTGACCCAGAGTCATTACGGAAGCAACTCGAACAAGCACGGACGGATCGAAAGAACGTTCAAGAACAACTGCATCCATTGCAAAACGTCGGAGCAGAGCGCTTACAGGTGCAAGAACGGCGCTTCATCCTGCAACAACTGGCAACGAAGATAGCGGAACACGACAAATTGGAAGCAGAACGACAACAGCTGATCGTCCGCGGTACGAGCGTTCGGGATCAAAAAGAGGCTGCAGCGCGCCAGTATGAAGAAGCCCGCAAACACGAACGGGAACAACGGGCTGCTGAACTTGCCAAAGGATTGACGGACGGGACGGCTTGCCCGGTTTGCGGGAGTACATCGCATCCGCAGCATGCTGTCGCCGTCGCAAAGGAACGATCCGTCGATGTAGCACAACAGCGGTTCCTAGAAGCGCAACAAGCACATCAAGAGTTACAATCCTCGTACCGGATAGTTGCGGAGCGTCTGCAGCAACTGACGACCGAGATGCAAAAGACGAGTGAAAACAAGTCATCTCATGCGGATGTTTCAGCACAGCTTCGGGAAGTCGAACAGACGGAAGCCCGATTAACGGCAGCACAGACGGAAAAAGCGCGTCTTGAGACTCGCCTGCAACAACTCGAGCAATCCATGGACCAGCTACAACTGAATATCGATGCAATGATCAAAGACCGGACCGTTATCGAATCGGAATTGGCACACTTGTCTGGTCGCCTAAGTCAATCAGGAGAGTCCACGAAGTCGCTACTAGCACTCCGTGAGGAACAACAACAGGCAGAAACACGTATTGAGCAGTTCAAACAAGACAAACAACGCCAGCTACGCGAGAAGGAACAGCTCGATCGTGATGTCTCAGAACAACAAGGACGTTTCCGCCAATTGACTGAGGCATCTGCTGAACAAAGCGGCCGATTAACGAAACGCGAAAACGAATTACACGCAGTCTTGGCAGAAGAAGCGTTTCCGACGATCGAAGCCTTCCGTGATGCAAGACGGTCTCGTGACGAACTCCGTCACCTCCAAAACCGTTTGGAACAAGATCGCCTCGAGCGGCAGGAACTGAAACTGAAACAGGAACAGGCTCGCTTGAAGACGGACGGGCAGGTTCGTCCGGATCTTGAACAGTTGCGGATGGATGTGAAGACGGTGTTGCTCGAACTGACGGAGCGCACTGACCGACGTGTCGGGCTTGAGAAGGAACGCGCACATATCGATCAGTTGATGGCAGCTTGGGAAAGCTTACAACGACAAATCGAGGATGAGGATGCGAGATACGGCATCATTGGCGAACTCGCCCGCGTCGGTGTTGGCGAAAACGCACAACGAATGACATTCGAGACGTATGTTCAGACGGCTTACTTCGATGAGATTTTGTTCGCCGCAAACCGACATTTGCACGAGATGACCTCTGGTCGTTTCCAGCTGGAACGGAAAACGGAGGCGGGAAAAGGACTCAAGAAATACGGGCTTGATTTAAACGTCTTTGACGCGTACACGTCACAAACACGTCACGTCAAGACGTTATCCGGTGGCGAAAGCTTCAAAGCATCCCTTGCGCTTGCGCTCGGATTGTCGGAAGTCGTTCAAGAAGCAAGCGGTGGTGTGTCGCTTGAGACGATGTTCATTGATGAAGGATTCGGAACACTTGATCCAGAATCACTTGAACAAGCAATCGAGACGTTGCTTTCGATTCAAGCGAGCGGTCGGATGGTCGGGATCATCAGTCATGTCCAGGAACTGAAGTCACGCGCTGACGCCAAAATTGAGGTCAAACAAGGAAAAACGGGGTCGACGATTACACTAGTCGTCGAGTAAGGAGCTAAGATTGATGGAAACACGAAACATGGTCACGAAATCACAAATCAAAGAAGCGTTACGCGAATTAGGTGTGACACCTGGGATGAAGCTGTTCGTCCATACGTCACTCAAACAGATCGGCTGGATTCCTGGTGGCGTGCAAGCGCTGATCGAGGCCTTACAGGAAGTCGTCACGACCGATGGGTTAATCATGATGCCGGCGCAAAGCACCGATAATTCAGATCCGAAAAACTGGAGCCAACCGGCTGTGCCTGAAGAATGGTGGGAAACGATCCGCCGTGAAATGCCGGCTTACGATCCAACAAAAACGGTCACACGCGGCATCGGTCGTGTACCGGAAGTCTTCCGAACCTATCCCGGCGTCGTTCGAAGCGACCACCCGATGTGGTCCGTCACCGCTTGGGGGAAAGATGCGGTGACATTCGTTGCTGATCATACATTAGAAAATGGCTTCGGACCCGGTTCTCCGATCGAACGCTTCATCGAGGCGGACGGTCAAATTCTGCATATCGGTTCCCCTTGGAATACGACAACCGTCTGGCATTACGCGGAATACGGATTGAATCGTCCGGACGTCGAGGATGGCTGTAAAATCAAAGAGGGAACGACGGAACGATTCATCCATTACCGACACCGTCAAATCGATAGTGATGCGTTTGGTCCGATCGGGGAAGCATTAGAAGACGCCGATTTCTTCACGTCCGGTTTGATTGGACAGGCAAAATCGTACCGAATTGATGCTAAAGCGTCGATCCCAGTCGTCATGTTACAATTAAAAGCGCTTGATCAATGGTTATTTTGAAACTTTTTCGGGAAACCATCGTAGTAGAAAACAGAATCATAAAAAGGAGTGAAAGCAATGGCTTCACGTTTTAAAGTTAACCCGGCATTGCGTCGCGGATTCGATACGGCACGTGTCGGAGAACGACCAATGACAAAAAGCGGGACGATGAGCAAGATTTTCTTGATGCTCGCTCTCGTCACGGCAGCAGCAGGGGGCAGTTGGTTCTTCCTCGCAGAAAATCAAGTGTTCCTATTCCCAGCATTAATCGGTGGATTCGTCATCGGTCTGATCCTTGCCTTGATCATCACATTCAAACCGGCAACAGCACCGGTTCTTTCACCAGTCTATGCACTGGCAGAAGGTGTCGCTGTCGGAGCATTGTCACTCGTCTTTGAAAGCATGTACCCAGGAATCGTCGGAAAGGCAGTCCTCGCAACATTCGTCGTTGCATTCGCGATGTGGTTCGTCTACTCGACGGGTATGATTAAAGTAACGCAACGTTTCCGTTCTGCAGTCACAGCGGCGATTCTTTCGATCTTCGTCTTGTACGCAGTCAACTTGATTCTCTCGTTATTCGGTGTCGACCTCCCATTCATGACAGGTAGCTCACCGCTTGCGATCGGTATTCAGTTCGTCATCGTCATCGTCGCTTCCTTGTCACTCGTGATGGACTTCGATTTTATCTCGCAACAAGTTCGTGCGGGTGCTCCGAAATCGATGGAGTGGGTTGCAGCATTCGGATTGATCGTGACGATCATCTGGCTCTATATCGAATTACTCGATCTCCTGTATCGCCTTGCGGCACGGGATTAATAGCAACAGACGACGGGTTCTCCGTCGTCTGTTTTTTTATCGTCAATTTGTCTTTAAGGGTGACATTACTTTTTCAAAACGAAAGAATTCGTATTCTTCATCGGACGAGGGCGCTTCGCCCTCTACATTCGGACCAGGGTTCCCTTTATGATTAAATTCGACGATGTGGAAACCGCACTTATTCACATAGAAATGAATATTACGTTTTTCAAAGTACGGGGTATGCAGCTCCCATACGTTTGTTTGTGGAAAGGCGACTTCAATTGCTTCCCAGGCTTTCGTACCAATCCCTTTTCCATCTGCACTTATATATATAAAATCGACTTCATTATGCTGTGTTTTTTCATCAATCCGTAGCACCACACCTCCGACTTTTTCACCATCTAGGACGATATGAAGAATAGTAGCGCCCTTCGCACACAATGAACGCTGTATATCTTCCTCTGAAGGAATAGGTCCCATTTCTGTTAAGTCTTCATGTTGACAGCTATCTTGCCAACCTTTCATAAAGTCATCTTGTAATGCCTTTTTAAATTTTGGTAAGTCTTCTGTTGTTACGGGTAATAGCTCGATTTTTGAATCCATGTTGTTTTCACCTCATCCTAAAAAATTAAAAAAAGCGTCCAATGGTTAAAAATATTAAACTCCATATGCCAATACTAATACTGGTATAGAACGCATACGTTTTTATCGACATATGCGACATCCCGCAGAAGTAACCAGCGAAATGACGCATTCCCGGTACGAAATAACTCACGACAAGCGCTACTGCACCATACTTCCCAATCCACGTTTCAGCTTTGCTACTCCATTTTCGGGGAGCGCTCATCCAACGTCCTAGCCAATCAAGTAAAGGACGGCCTGCTCGTTGTCCAATGAAATAACTGAATAGCATTCCGATGAACGACCCAATACATACGACGACAAATGTTATACCATAATGTAGAAGACCGATTTTTGTAAAATAGCCAACGAGTAAAATCATCAATTCATCTGGAATCGGACGGCTGAATATGCCGAAGGCAAGTACGAGAAAAATGGCGAGATAGCCATAGTCTGTAATCATCGATTCAAATAATGCCATCATATTGTTTGTTCATTTTCTGTGCTGATTTTTTTAGCATGTGGAATCTTCACATGACTGATCATTAAATAAGAAAGCAGGCACATGATTCCGGCGACGAACATAGGTGATAAGAAGATCGTAGTTAACAGTAGAATGACAGCAGCCGCGGGTACGGGTAACCCGATAAAAGTCGGTAACTCACTTTGCGTCGTATTAAATCGTGCTAAGCGAAGTAATGCACAGACATTGTATGACACAGCGACGAAAAGACCGATTTGTCCAAAATCACTTAATAAAACATGATAAGCAAAAAGTACTGGGGCAATACCGAACGTTACTAAATCTGAAAAAGAATCGAGTTCTTTTCCAAATTCGGATACAGTTCCTAGTTTTCTAGCGATCCTCTCGTCAAATAGATCAAACAATAACCCTAATAAAATAAATCCAATTGCTGCACTAAAGTTCTCCTCGAGTACGGCAAAGATAGACAACATTCCACAGACGAAGTTACTAATCTTTAAGGTTGCGGGTATAGCAGTTTCGGCATAATATGAAGTCTTCCTTTCCTGACATGAATGAGCGGATTTGAATCCCTAAGCGACTCATTCAAAATAATTTTTAGTCAGAGTACACGATGGTCGTTTTTGCAGGTATATGTTACTCTCACAAAAAGAGCATAAACTATGGAGTCACTCCAGGGTAAAGGGGGTAAAAAAAAGAAAAGATGAAAACTTATTTGCAAAAGAAATTTACAACCGGTGAATTTGCAAAACTTCTTGATATCAACAAAGACACACTTTTGTATTACGATAAAATTAATTTGTTTAAACCGGCTGGTACTTATACGAACGGATATCGCTACTATACGTTTGAGCAATTTGATCAATTTATGGCAATCCATTCATTACGACAAGTAGAAGTCCCGATTAAAGAATTAAAAACATATTTTGAAACACCGACGATACCATCGTTGCAACAACTGGCATTAAAACAAAGTGAACAAGTCGCGCTTGAATTAAAAAAATTGCAGGATATTCAGCTTTTTTTACATCGTGTCGTAGAACTGACAGATGAAATGCAAGCGATTTCGTTCGGAGAAGTGCATTTTAAAAAGTTAGCTGAAGAATCGATTGTACTGAGTGAGGAAAAACTAGATTGGTCATTGTCTATTGAAGAGTTGTATCAGCACTCTAGTGTATTTTTAAAAAAACTTGGTGTGAAAAGTACAGCTGCACATGGAATCGTGTATGAAAAAGAAAAATTCTTGCTGGAGGAAGGTAACCTACATCATTTGTTTTGTCACGTAGAAACAAGTCATTCGAAGAAAAAACCGGCCGGATTATACGCTGTTCTCTATTTTAAAGGGTCTTTTGACAATATCGATACTGCTTATACACAGCTTATGGATTCATTAGCGAAGCAAAACTTTGAAATGGACGGAGATGTGTATGAGGAGTATCTACTTCATTCCATTGCATCGCTTGAAGAAGAGGAGTTCATCACGAAGATTAGTGTGAAAGTAAAAGAAATCATTTCAACATCTTGAATGTGTATTTTCTAAGAATCTTTTTAAGATGTTTTGATATGTCTCACTTATTGTATTGATTGACTAAGGATTCAAATGCTTGAACAAGATTGCGTGAAAAATAAGTAATTGAAAGACCATCTGACGCATGCGTGTCAGATGGTCTTTTTGTTCAAAATCCGTGCTCGCTTTTTAATTGATCAACATATTGTTTAGCTTCGAGTAAGGATAAACCGAGTGATTCGCGAACACGTTTAACGGCTTCGACCATTTTGCCTTCTTTGAGCAACTGAACCAGTTCGACTTGTAACGCTGCTTCTTCTAAAGACACTTCGTTCAGACCGAGGTGTTCTTCGATTCGTTGCAATTTTTTTAGAATCGTTTGTTGGCGGCGTTTTGCTTCGTCCGCTTTTTGCGATAAGGACATCCAAATGAAGAATAAGACAATCAGTGGAGCGAACGTGACGACAGAATCCATAGTGAACACCTTCCTTTCGTCCACCGTACCATAGGAAATGATTCATAACAAATAGTGGAAAACGAGGTGGAAATTGATTATGCTGATATAGTGGAAAATAAAGGGTTAATATGGAAAGGAGATAAATCTAGTGGATAATGTATTAGTGACATTTTTGCCATTCTTGATTCAAATCGGACTAATCATGGTGCTGTTCTTCTTCGGAACGTTTGGTCTGTTTTTCTTCGTAAAACGCAGCTCGTATCACAACAGTCGTTATTATCGACTGACACGTGAACCGTTTTTACGGATTGTCCGTGATAAGGGGAAATGGGGCGAGTACTTGACGACACGTCAACTCGATCAAGTGTCAGGATACGGCACGTATGTGTTTAATACATATTTACCTCGTGCGCGGGGAGAAGGTACGACGGAGATCGATGTGACGTTTATTCATGAAAGTGGCATCTATGTGCTCGAATCGAAAAACTACAGCGGGTGGATTTTCGGACGCGAGCAGGACCGTCAGTGGACACAACAGTTCCAGAATCGCTTCAAGCAACGGTTCTATAATCCGATTAAACAAAATGAAGGGCACCTTAAAAGTATGCAACGTTTCTTAGAAGGAACGGATCCTACGCTCTTTCACTCCTTGATCGTCTTCAGCGAACGCTGTGAACTCAAAAAGATCACCGTCGTTTCAGCGCATGTCCGTGTCTTGAAACGAAACGTCTTACGTAAGACGATTGAGCAACTCGCGACAGAAAAGGCGTTGACACCAAGTCAAGTCGATACGATCGCGGGAAAACTCGGGGTTCATTCACAAGTCGATCGTGCCACCCAACAGGCGCATATCGATGGGATTCGTCAGCGCCAGGCCAAATGACAGCGTTGACGGACTGGCTCTCCTTCAGGTATAGTGGATAAATAATAAGTAGTGCAACTATATGGAGATGATGGGATGAAAGAATCGGAATGGTCGCTTGGCATGCAATTATCTCGTAGTTATTATGCGTTCAAACGTGCTGCCGCTAAACGGATGGAGACGTTCGGTTTAACGCCGGAACAGTTTTCTGTCCTGAGTGAACTTGCTAAACAAGATGGTGTTTCGCAAAAGCAGCTGGCACTCGTGACGGAACGTGATCAAACAACGATCGGTAAGATTCTCGATAAACTCGGTAAAAAAGAATTGATTGTTCGGACACCGGATCCTCGGGACCGACGAGCGGTTCTGCTCTTGATGACACGAGAAGGACGTGACATCGTCGATCGTCTCGGACCAGAGCTCGATCAGCTACAATTCGAAGCGTTCCGAGGACTCTCGCGGGAGCAAATCGAGCAATTAAAGGAAACACTTGAGACCATTCACCGGAATGTGACGTGAATGGTTTTCCTTCGGACATATAGTTGCACATGATATTATAAGTAATGCATATAAAAGGAGATTGTAATATGAAAGCATGGAAAGATGTCTGGTCAATGACACAAACGAAAGTGGGGCTCGTCTTCGCGATCGTCGTCCCGCTCTTGTTCCTCGTCGTCTGGATGACTGGTTACGAAGGAACAACGGAACGACTCGATCAATTGAACGTCGGTGTCGTTGGCGAAGTGAACGACCCGTTCGTCACATCACTAAAAGAAGCACCGTTCACGGTCCAAGCAGTTCCGACCGAAGCGAAAGGGTTGGAAGCACTCGATGCCAATGAAGTCGATCTCGTCCTACAAAAGGATGATACAACGCGTCAACTGACGGCACACGTCAGCCAGACGAATGCCGAATTTGCGAATGCGATTCTCGAGCGGGCAACGGAAACGATCGGCAAACAGTTGAATGGTGAGCCGACGTTCACGACGTCGGTCGTCACGGAGCATGCCGTCTCAGATTTTGCCTTGTCGATGCTGCCACTCGTCCTCGGGTTCGTCATCTATATCGCAACAATGACGATGGGGATTCAGTTCAATCTCGTCAGCACGATCTTAAGTAAGCGTCATTCAATCTGGTCACTATTTTGGAGTCGCCAACTGTTGCACGGAATCGTTCTTCTAGTCGTTCCGTTACTGCTCGTTTCTGTGGCACATGTATTAACGGACATCACGACACCGTTCATGAAGTTGTGGGCGTTCGAGTTCCTCGTTGTCGCGACCTGTATCGCCGTCACACAGATGAACTTCGCGATATTTGGACCGATTGCGCCACTTATCAATGTCGCATTGATTCCTTTCCAGTTGATGACTGCCGGAAACATCGTGCCAGCGAAGATGTTGGCACCGTTTTATCAATCGCTCGGAACGTTCTTACCGGTTCCGAATGCCGTGGCTGGATTCAGTCGATTGTTATTCATGAATGGATCCATCGGTACCCAAGTGTTGCACTTATCCCTGCTTTGTTTCGGTAGTTTTATCATAACGTGCTTAGTGGTGAGTTGGAGGGAGCAACGACAAGCACAACGTGTTGTTGCATGAAGAATATAAGAAGAATCGTCATCGAATGAGATGGCGATTTTTTTTATTTGAGATAGATTTATGAAAAAATCATTGCATAACAAAAATGTTATATAATAATATGGTTATGTGAAAAGCGAAAAAGATAAATTCGTTCCTGTAACAGGCATGGATTATACGTTTAAGAGAAAGGAGGACTCTCCATTGATCGAGACAGCAAAACGGGTAGAAGAGATGAGTCAGTTCTTAAAGCTACTGAGCGATGGAACACGTCTTGAAATTTTGCGAAGACTACACGTTCGGGAACATTGTGTCTGTGATTTCGTCGAAATGTTTGATATTTCGCAACCGGCAGTCAGTCGTCATCTAAAATTATTGCGTCAGTCCCATCTCATCTTGGAACGACGTGAACGACAATGGATTTATTTTCGAATCAATCCAGATCATCCGCAACACAAGTTGTTATTGACGATTTTAGAAGAAATGGACACTCCGGACATCCCGGACAGAAGTTGCTAGCACCATGGATGAAATGGATTAGCACGAGCAAGGCATTGGAATTGAGACGATATTCCATTCTTGATGGCACACGTTCAAGGATGGCGAATCGTTAATAGAACCACTCGAAATTTAATACAGAAATGAAGTGAACGCATTGACCGGTACACATTTACTAGCGATCGGAATTTTTCTGATCACCTTATTCTTAATCATCAAACAACCGAAAGGACTCGGCATCGGTTACTCCGCGATGGGGATGGCGCTCGTTGCGCTATTGACGGGAGTCGTCAATCTCGATGATGTTTCGACTGTCTGGGGCATCATCTGGAATGCCACCTTTACGTTCATCGCTCTGATCATTATCTCACTGATTCTTGATGAGATTGGATTCTTCGAATGGGCGGCACTCCACATGGCACGCATCGCACGAGGTGGTGGTGTCAAACTATTCGTATATATGACATTGCTCGGTGCTGTCGTTGCGGCTTTATTTGCGAACGATGGGGCAGCCTTGATCCTGACACCGATCGTCCTCGCGATGGTTCGTCACTTGAAACTTCCGGATTATGTCGTGTTAGCCTACGTGTTTGCTTCCGGATTCATTGCCGATACGGCCAGTTTACCGTTCGTCGTCTCGAACCTCGTCAACATCGTCTCAGCAGACTTCTTTAATATCGGTTTTACGGAGTATGCGTCACGGATGGTATTCGTCAATCTCTTTTCTATCGTAGGCAGTCTGATCGTCTTGTATCTCTATTTCCGAAAGAGTATTCCTAAGAATTATGATGTCGGGCAGCTCGTCGTACCCGCGACAGCGATCAAGGATCAACGGATGTTCAAGTTATCGTGGTTCGTCCTCGTCTTGCTGGTCGTCGGATACTTCACGAGTGACGTCATCGGCATTCCAGTCAGTCTTGTCGCTGGTATCATCGCCTTGTTCTTCTTATTGATGGCACGCCGTTCACCGAGCGTACCGACGAAAAAGGTCATCGGTGGTGCACCGTGGGCGATCGTCTTCTTCTCACTTGGAATGTACATCGTCGTCTACGGACTTCAAAATGCCGGATTGACACAAGTTCTCGCTGACATCATTGATGGCTTTGCGACGAATTTAGCAGCCGCGACATTTGGTATGGGCTTCTTGGCTGCCATCTTGTCGTCGATCATGAATAATATGCCGACCGTCATGATCGATGCCCTTGCGATCGACTTGAGCCAGGCAACTGGAACGATTCGAGAAGCGCTCATCTATGCGAACGTCATCGGATCTGATCTTGGACCGAAGATCACGCCGATTGGTAGTTTAGCGACATTACTTTGGTTACACGTGCTTCGGACGAAAGGCGTGAAGATTGGTTGGGGTCAATACTTTAAGATCGGAACGATTCTGACGATCCCGACACTTGCCATCACATTGCTTGGCTTGTATATCAGCTTGATACTTTATTGATTTTTAAGGAGGAACTAGAGATGAAATTGATGATTATTGGTTCAGTTGCTGCGGGAACATCAGTAGGAGCAAAAGCACGTCGTAACAGTGAAGAGTTGCAAATTACGATTTATGATCGGGATCAGGACATCTCGTATTCAGGTTGTGGGATTCCCTACTTCGTCGGTGGGGAGATCGCTGACATCGACGAATTGACACCGCGCGATGCCGCTTTCTTTAAAAAACGATATAACATCGATATTCATACACAACACGAAGTCGAATCGATTGATCATGCGACAAAAACGGCGACGATCGTCAATCTCCTGACAGGGGATCGTTTCACGGACACGTATGATACGTTAGTGCTGGCAACCGGTGCTTCAAGTATCATTCCACCACTTCCAGGCGTTGAACATGAGAATGTCTTTACGGTTCGAAATGTCCGCAATGCCGACGCGATCCGGTCCTACATTGATGCTCACGATCCGAAGACAGCAACGATTGTCGGCGGAGGATTCATCGGACTCGAGATGGCAGAGCAATTGACGTATCGGGGCATTCAAGTCACTCTCGTCGAACGTTTGCCGCAAGTCATGCCGCCACTTGATCGCGATATGGCAGAACGCGTAGCGGATCACTTGAAAGATAAAGGGGTATCCCTCTTGCTTGGCGAATCCGTGACAGCGTTCAACGGAGAAGAACGTATTTCTGAGGTCGCGCTTGAGAGTGGAAAAACGATCGAGACGGATCTCGTCATTTTATCTGTTGGCGTCAAGCCGAACACGGGTCTTGCGAAGCAGATCGGCGTAGAGCTTGGTAAAACAGGAGCGATTGCAGTCAACCGTCACATGCAGACGAATGTAGCCGATGTCTACGCAGTCGGCGATGTCGCAGAGAGTTTCTCCGTCATCACGGGTGAAGCACTTTATCGTCCGCTTGGTTCAACAGCGAACAAGATGGGACGGATTGCCGGCATGGTCATTACGGGTGAGGAAGCGGAGCACCGTGGTATCTTAGGGACGGGTATCTTCAAGGCGTTCGATTTGACTGTCGCTCAGACGGGTTTGACGGAAAAAGAAGCGCGTGAGTCAGGGTATGACATCGAAGTCTTGCATAACATCAAACCAGATCGTCCGGAATACATGGGTGGGAAAGAGATGACGATCAAAGCGATTGCCGATCGGGCAACAGGGCGAGTCCTCGGAGCCCAGATCGTTGGTCCGCAAGGTGTCGACAAACGGATTGATGTCCTAGCGACGGCGATCACCTTTAAAGCGAAGGCAGAGGATTTATTCCATCTCGATTTAGCTTACGCTCCACCGTTCGCGACGACGAAGGATCCCGTTCTCTATACGGGAATGGCACTCGATAATGCCATCAAAAAAACAGCGCGTTTGATGACACCGAACGAATTAATTGACCAAGTCGCGAGTGGGAAGTCGTTCCAAATCATTGATACACGCTCGAAAGCACAATTCGAGAAAAATCATGTCGACGGAGCGATCCATATTCCACTTGGTGAACTGCGGACACGCGCGAAGGAATTGGATCCGACGTTACCGACGATCGTCTACTGCAACAAAGGCGTGACGGGGAATGCTGCGCAAAACGTCTTGAAAAACCTTGGATTTACGGATGTATGCAACTTATCAGGTGGCAACAAGAACTATCAACATATTAAAAAATGTTTTTCATAAAATCGAACAATATAGCGTGATGATCCTATTTACTTAGGGATCATCACGTTTTTTTGTTGTCAAATTGTTAGAAATAGGATATTTTTAGTATATCGGTAGACGATATAACGGAAGACGGAATAAGGAAGTGAGAAAATGGCACGGACAATCCAAGAGACGGCATTAACTGAGGCTGTCTATTATATTTTACTGTCGCTTCAACAACCCCGTCATGGCTATGGCATCATGCAATTCGTCCAGGAGTTGAGCAATGATCGTGTCAAGTTAGCTGCTGGTACGTTGTACGGCGCACTCAGCAGTCTGGTCGATAAAGGGTGGATTGAAGCGATCGAGCAAGAAGCAGGGCGAAAGAAAGAGTACATCATGACGAATCAGGGGCGGGAGAGATTACAGGTAGAGCTAGATCGATTAAAAGAACTCGTGCGACATGGACAAGAAACGATGGGAGTGGATCAAGGTGAGTAGTAAAACGGTCTATCGCTTTTACGCTGATTATGCAAAAGAAGAAGTGTGGTTAAACGAGATGGCAAACAACGGCTGGTACTTACAGCAGTTTCGACTCGGACGTTATGTATTCATCAAAGGTGAACCTGGTATGTACACGTATCGAATCGAGTTATTAGAAAACATGTCAAAGCATCCGAAGTCGCAGGATTACTTTGCGTTTTTGGAAGAGATGGGCATCGAAGTCGTGGATACATCGTTCCGCTGGGTCTTCTTAAGAAAACGGACCTCGGATGAACCATTTCATTTGTACTCGGACTTTGATTCACAGATCCATCACGAACATCGAATTTTGCAACTCTATAAAGTCGTTTTTTTCGTGAACATCATTGCAGTACTCATTAATTTGTTTAATCCGACTACCGACACGATGATCTGGTTCAATCTCGCGATCGTGACGGGTCTCTCATTCGTGATGCAACGCCACGAACGTAAAATTCAAACGTTACGTGGATTGCGTGCCATCGCGGAGCAGGATTAAACGCATATAACCTGATTTCAAAATTCCTCACGTCTCTAAATGAAACGTGAGGAATTTTTTTAGTCGTTAGAGTTCAGGAGGATGTTGTAAAGTTGGTCAATTCGTCTAACAGTGTTGTAAGAAAGACGTACTACATCGATCTAACAGTGTATAACTAGGTAGAAGAAATTGTTTAAATCAACAAGTCAAGGGGTCATGAATCGAATGGATAAGTCTATCCGTAAAAAGTGGATTTTTTTTAGTCTAGTGTTTTTTGTCAGTGGAAGTATCCTTTTAGCGACCTGGATGAAAGTGCAACAGGGTCGCACAAACGCAACTGTCCTACCACGTTCTTCGATTACAGCCATCGATTTTAGTCCTCAACAAGACACCGTGATGTTGGTCTATCCAGGACAGGGGCAAGGGAAAACGAATGATCCTGAACTTGCCTATAGTTCGATTGTCACGATCAACATGAAAGGAAAGGTAGTAAGCGAACGACAGGTCCATGATCCACGTTTTACGAACATGACGCTTGTGCAAAAACTGAGTACGCCGAATGTGTTGTATGCATCAGTGCAAGGCTATCCGAATTATTTTTATACATTCGATTTTACAAAGCGACGGTTTGTTCAACATCATGTGACGTATTTCAAGCACGATCCCATGATAGAATCCATCAAACATTTTGGAACGGATACATGGTTCAAGACGTTGAATTCATACAAAACCGGTACGCAACGATCGTCTCAAGGAACAGGATTCTCGCACACCTTTTCTAATTTTGATACAAAAGAAAACTATGAGACGCCTGCGCGCTTCGAACCAGGAAATTCGATGATGATTGACCTAGAGCATCATCTAGCTTATGCCAGTGCTGGTAGTGAAGATGAACAAGAAGAAAAAGCAGCGATGATTTTCATGAATAAACAGACTGAAAAACCAATCGTGTACCGTAACAAGGAAGAACCTTATGCATATTCAGCCCTTTATGGGAAGGACGATACGGCATACTTCGCTAGTACAGATGGTTGGATGATTCGGATCAATGAGGCAGGTGAACAAACCGAGCGGTATTATCCGTTTCTTCAGAATACGAATTTTGATAGTACTGATCCGATTCGAATGATTGATGCAACACAAGGGATTCAAGTCGTTCAGCAATTCTCACAGAATAACCTAGATGCGGATCATCAAATTCTAGTTAAATGGACGTTCGGACAATCGTTCTCGGTTCAGGAAATCAAACCGAAGTTTTGGAAAGCCGATAAACGGTACAAGTACGTATATATTCATCCCGAGACGAAAAAATCATATTTCATCGAATTTGACCCTGAAAAACCGGATAAAGGGAAACTGCTCATTACGAATCAAAAGTATGAGTTGCTTCACGAGATTCCGGTGGAAGGACCGATTGGAATCGACTTTGTGATCGAATGAGATAAAGAGAGGAAGATATTTTGAACCGTATCGAGCGATTTGAATTTGAGTTTGAAAAAAAAGCGGGAGAACGATTTTCACTTTTCACGTATCTTGAGCAACAACAATCAGATTGGTCTTCTTTACAAGATGATGAAGCGCGGGAGGGAAACTTTCACGTAAGCATGTGGATCAGTGGAGAAAAGATTTCCTGGTCATATGACGTGCGAGAACGGGATGAAGCAACACAAGCATATCGGTTTAATATTTTCATACAACGCTGGAAAAACATCTGGGAATGGGCTCAGCAACGTCACTTAATGAGTGGAAACGCATTTGGAATTCATCAAACACTCGCTGACTCCGTCAGGACATCTGCCAAGTCTGAAGCGTATTTGGAACGGGCAATGAACGAGCTTGCTGGCTACGATGCGGAAGGACTACTCTTTTATTTTGGTCCTGGACCGTGGGACGACTTTCAGAACGCGGATGATGAGCTGGATATGTTTCTTGAGTTCGATGAGATCAATACAAAAGAGAAGATGCGTACGGAAGGGCTCTACTTTGATTACGATAGTCGGCGCTGGATCGACATTCCAGCTTCCTTACCGGTTATTGCTGAAACGATGCGGACGATGTATCTGCAACTCTACCAATAATCGATTTCATCGAAAAAGCTCACGTCTCAGAGATTGAGACGTGAGCTTTTGTATTAGAACAACTCGTTAATTGGTGTGTCACCTTCAAGCAATGTGACGACTTGCTTCGAGGCGTTGTCGTGACCGAGCGCAGCTAAAATGACACGGGCGACGTCCTCACGTGGAATTTTTTTAGTCGCTTGCTCGGACGGATCCGTCGTGACGTTGCCTGTTCCGGCTTCATCCGATAGTCCGCCTGGGCGAAGAATCGTGTAGTTGAGTGACGATTCCTTCAGGACACGATCCGCATAACGTTTTGCGATGTAATACGGCTTCATGCTGTCGGACCATGTTTCCGGCGAATCGGCATTCAAGGCACTGACCATGATGAACTGTTTTGCATTGATTGCTTCTGCTGCTTCAATCGCTTTGACGGCACCGTCGAAGTCGATTAGCATCGTCTTGTCGGCTCCCGTGTGACCACCTGATCCTGCGGTAAAGATGACGACATCTGATCCTTGTAATGTATCGGTGATCGTCGCGACGTCCGCTTCAAGATCGAGATGGACCGGGGTATGACCTAATTTCTCAAAATCACTGAACTGGTCCTTGGAACGTAATCCTACTTTGACATCGTGCTCCGAATCCTGCAGTAAGCGAGCAGCGTGACGACCTACTTTACCATTTGCACCAATGATGAAAATCTGACTCATGTTCCATTCCTCCAATTCACGATTTGATGATTCTGTTTCAGTATGGAAAAGACGGGGGGATTCTGTAAAGAAAGACGACTTGTAGAACTGCAACCGTCATCAAAACATCTTTTTAACGCTTTTATGCATAAAATCATCAAATTATCTTGAAATCACGTGTAAGTGTGGTAGGATAATGACTATTACCCACACCGAAAATCATTTGGGTTAAATTGTAGCAATATTCGGTGAATGGGCAACGACGAAACAGAAAGGAGAGATACGATGAGAAAGAAACCATGGCTACTGGCAGGACTTGTTTTGACAGGCGTTGCCGCTTGGATGATTTGGAATCAACAGACGGATGCCGAAGCACATGAGATCTTCGAAGACCACAAGCTGGTCGTCGGGACGACGGGGGATTATAAGCCCTTTACATACTGGAACGAGGAACGGAATCGTTATCAAGGCTTTGATATCGATGTCATCCAAGCGTTCGCCAAAGCAGCAAATCTTGATGTGACGTTCGTCAAGACGACATGGCCGACATTATCGGAGGATACGAAATCAGGAAAGTTTGATATCGCTGTCGGTGGCATCACGAAGAAAGTCGAGCGCGAGGTCATCGGAGACTTTACATCGTCGTATTTCTCCTTTCAAAAAGCACCGCTCGTAAAGAAGAAAGATGTCGAACGCTTGAATTCGCTCGCTGCAATCAATAATCCAGCAGTCAAAATCGGTGTCAATCCGGGTGGCACGAACGAAGCGTTCGTGAAGAAGCATTTTCCGAAGGCAGATGTGACCGTCTTTGAGAACAACTTGGACATTCCGAAAGCCGTAAAAAGCGGACAAGTCGATGTCATGGTGACGGACGACATCGAGGCGTTGCATTACGCGACAGAACTCGATCTTGCGGTGCCGAAACTAACAGAGGCATGGGAACCAGCCGAGATGGCGTATTTGATGAAACCGGATCAAAAACAGCTTGGAGATGTCTTCCGGGTCTGGATTGAAAGTGCAGAGGGGCAAGAACAAGTTCAAAAATTGAAGAAAAAATGGAACATAGTCTCGACACGTGAGACGGTCGGAGCGAAAGGAGCGGGAGCATATGAGTAAATGGGGATGGATCGTCGTCGGAGGTGGCGTCTTGTTTGCGAGCTTACTGACGCTATGGCAAACGGAGCAACCACGACGTGTACAAGCGAAGAACGTCTTTGCGACGAAAAAAATCGTCGTCGGAACGACCGGGGACTACAAACCATTCACCTACTTGAACCGGAAGACGAACGAGTACGAAGGGTTCGATATCGAAGTGATCCGTTCTTTCGCGAAGACGACCGGTATCGATGTCGAGTTCGTCCCGACGACATGGCCCACGCTATCTGCTGATCTTGCTAGCGGGAAATTCGATATGGTCGTCGGGGGCGTGACGAAGAACATCGAGCGCGAGATCATCGGCGACTTCACATCGAGTTACCTATCATTCCAAAAGACACCGCTCGTCCGTAAAGAAGATGCTAAACGTCTTGCTTCAATCGAACAAATCAATCGTCCAGACGTGACGATTGGTCTAAATCCAGGTGGAACGAATGAACAATTCGTCCGTAAGACGTTCACGAAGGCGAATATCGTCATGTATGAACAAAACCTCGATATCCCGCACGCGGTTGCCTCAGGTGAAGTCGATGTCATGATCACCGATACGGTCGAGGCGATTCATTATGAAGCGCTCGACAAACGACTCGCGGCACCAAGAATTCAAGAAAAATGGATTCCGGCGGAGAAGAGTTACCTCGTTCGAGAGTCGGAAGGGGACGTCGTCGATGTTTTCAATCTCTGGATGCAATCGCACGAAGGTCAAGAAGAGATGGAGCAATTAAAAGAAAAATGGCAAGTAGCGTCGTAAGTGGATCGTGTCTCCGTATAACAGGAGGCACGATTTTTTCGTAACAGGAATCTAATGGGAAAGGGCGAACAAGTAACATATAAGCAAATCAGGAGGAATCGATATGTTGAATAAGGGAACATCCAAACAATGGCTTATCATGACCGTTCTTTTTGCCTGTATCACTTACGGATGGATTGTCATCGGAGAGTCATGGATCAGCACTACGTTGTTATTAGGAGGGGCGATTGTACTTGCGAGTGGTGCGGTACTATCGTTTAGTCTCGCGTTAGCGCGAACCGTTCGATTAAAGGGAATCGGATTAACGATGATGATGGTGTCGATCGTCACGACGCTCGTGGTATCCGCGGGTGTCGTGTACGGTGTGTATCAGATTGTAGCGTAATCGTTAGAGCTTGAATTTAGGCACCGAATCAGGTGTCTTTTTTTTGATTCGAGAACAGAAAAAACGGGAAAATCTTGGACATGACTTTGAATTCAGAGAAAGAAGGAATGAAGATGATTCATGTCGAGAACTTGACGAAGACGTACGATGGGAAGGATGTCGTCAAAGGGATTTCGTTCGACGTGCAAGCCGGGGAAATCTTCGCTTTTCTAGGACCGAACGGGGCAGGGAAGTCGACGACCGTCCAGATGCTGACGACATTGATTCCAATTTCCGGTGGTCGGGCGACGATTCAGGAATTTGATGTCGTCAAACAGGAAAAACAGGTTCGGTTGCAAATTGGGGTCGCCTTACAAGATACCGGCATCGATGAAGACTTGACCGGACTTGAATTACTCGTCCTACAAGGAAAATTATTCGGATTAAGTCAGACGGAAGCAAAAACACGGGCAGGGGAATTGCTGCGACTCGTCGGACTCGATCAAGATGGGAAGCGCCGTTCGGGCACTTACTCCGGTGGGATGAAACGACGGCTTGATCTCGCCTTGACGCTCGTCCATCAACCAACCGTTCTGTTTCTCGATGAACCAACGACTGGGCTTGACCCCGCGAGTCGTGTACAAATCTGGAACGAGGTCCGGCGATTAAACGAAGAGTTCAGCACGACGATCTTTTTGACGACACAGTACTTGGAAGAAGCCGATCAGTTGGCGGACCGAATTGCCATCATCAACGAAGGGCAACTGATTGCGGAAGGAACGGCAGCTGAGCTGAAGGCAGCAAACGGAGAGGAACGGATTGAGTTGACACTTGCTGAAAAAGAGGACGAGCGGATTGTCTTAGAAACGTTTAAAGGACGTCAGGAAAAAGGTCAACTGGTCATTCCTTCACATGGAACGGAGACATTACGCGCTGTTGTCCGCTTTCTTGACGAACGGAAGATGATTGCGACGTCACTGGTTGTCAAACAACCGTCACTCGATGATGTCTTTATTCGTTTAACCGGACAAGCCTATAAGGAGGAGTCGTGACATGATTCGAGAAACGTGGTTTTTGATGCGGCGAAGTCTACTCGTCACGTTACGTAATCCGTTTTCCTTCATTCCGAACTTGATCATCAGTGTCTTTTTCCTGCTCGTCTACACGAGTGGTTTGTCCGGAATCTCGAATTTACCGCAGTTCGACGGCGTCGATTATTTGAACTTCATTCTCCCAGTTTCAATCGTCTCGGGTGCTGTTGGTGGAGCAGGGGGGGCCGGTCAAGCGCTCGTCAAGGATATCGAGAGTGGTTATTTTGCACGACTCTTATTGACACCAGTCTCGCGAACAGCAATCGTCCTCGGCCCGATGCTTGCCGGGATGCTGCAATTATTCGTTCAAACGTTACTCATCTTCGGGATGGCCTTTTTGCTTGGTCTATCGATCCCAGTCGGTGTCAGTGGCTTTTTCTTGACGATCGTACTCGCGCTCGGATTTGGACTCGCCTTTGCCGGTTATTCGGTCGGTGTCGCTTTGAAGACGCGGAATGCGCAAGCCGCTCAAGCCGGAACGCTCTTATTCTTCCCGCTGATTTTCCTGTCGACGACGTTCGTACCGAAAGACTTGATTGAAGCCGAGTGGCTCAAGATTGCTGCGACGATCAATCCAACGACCTATATCATGGAAGGCATGCGTAGTGTGTTAACCCGTCCAGAAATTGATTGGTCGGTTTACTGGCAAGGTTTGATCGTCGCTGCTGTTCTCAGCATCGCGATGGTGATCTTTGCTGCGTTGAACGCACGTGGGGCATTGAAAAAGTAAAAAATGGACCCGTTTTTAGACGGGTCCATTTCATGCGGCTATCTAGTTGACGGTCTTATTTCAAATCGCGTTTTTCTTCCTCTTCTTTCGACGATTTACTTTTTGCGTCGAACTCAGAACGTGTCATGACATCTTCGACATGCATATTGATTTCAATGACATCGAGTCCTGTCATATCATGGACTGATTTTTTGATTTTCGTTACAGCATCTTGGAAGATCGACGGGATGTTTTTGCCGTACTCAACGATGACTTTTAGGTCGAGTGCGACTTGGCGCTCGCCGACTTCCGCGTCGATGCCTTTTGCGATATCTTCCGTGCTCCGGAAACGATCTGTCAAACCACTCATGAAGCCACCGCTCATTGAGAGGATGCCTTTGACATCATTTGATGCGATACCAGCGATTTTTTTAATGACTTGATCTTCGAATGTGAGTTTGTTTTCGCGTACTACTTCGTTTTCGTTTTGTTTCGTGTTGATTTCGTTAGCCATGAGAAATCTCTCCTTTTAATGTGAGTTGAATGATTTTTTATTTTCTGTATGCTCAATCCCGTTGAAAGAACTGAATCCATCCTTCGACATCGAGCGCATTATCCCGCCACTGACCGATCAAGTAACCGATTGTTGCGAATACGATGATCAACAACGTCGGTCCAAAACCGATCGTCAAGAACAAGATGGCGAGGATCAGTCCGACTAGCCCGCCGAGTAGACGGTAGCGATACGGACGAAGTGCTTCGCTCGTTTTCATGATCTTCCTCCTCTCGTATCTTAGACGACGCGTTCAGATGTTTTGCTCTTCGTGTCACTGATCCGGACGCGTGTTTTTGTTACAGGTAGTTCAAGCAACGATTCGACTGCATGTTTGGCGCGTTCTTGAATGTCTTTGCCGATTGTCGGCAAACCTTCTTGACCAAAGACGGAACAGTCAACTTCTAACGCGACGGTTTCTTTTTTCGAGTGAATGTCTGCGTTGACGCGTGGGGAACGTACGCCGTTGATACCGCGAATCGACTCGAGTGCCGTTCGTTCGATCGTTTGTTTTGAAATCGTGATGTTGCCGTCACCCGTTTGAATCAGGAGACGTTGTCCTTTTGAACGACTGAGTAGTCCGGTGAATAATAGAATGACAAATACGAATGCTAGGAAGCCACCAAGTGATAAAATCGTGTAGCTATACCATTGTTGATCTTGCCACTGTTCAATCAAAGGACTGAGTCGTGGAACATCATAGACGCCGAGTACAAGAAGACCGACGCTGACTAAACCGAGAATGCCGATCAGGACGAGTAGGAAACGATTGAAACCGTTCATGTTACATCTCTCCTTTCTGTCGTTAAATTGTTTTAACGTGATTGTTCTACACATGAAATATTATGTGTATGGTGAGAATATTCCCGCTCAAACGAACTCGAAACATGAAAATGCACTTAGAATGAAAAGACTATTTATTCTGAAAATTTATCTATTTATTAGAAAAATAGTAGATGAAATACGGCTTTACGCATTGAAATCAAGAATGTTACGACGTCTTAAGGGTTTAAGCGTTCGTGAAAAATATCTATCATGAATATTTTTCAATGTCAATATAGAAAATCATCTCCATCAAAAAACTCCTCTCATGCGGTCATGAGAGGAGAGACAGACGTTTATTTTTCGATCTTCGGTACTTTTACGATGTAATAGACCGTACTTAAGATCAAGAAAGCAACTCCGATTAAGATTGAGACACGTGTCTCATCGTTGAACAACATCCCGACGAGCACTGTCACCAGCGCGACGATCGACAGATAGTTCGTCACCGGTGCACCTGGCATCTTGAACGGATGTGAGGCTGTCCGTTCGCTTTCGAGTTTACGATACCGGATATGACTGATTAAAATCGCGAACCACGGTACCATCCCTGGCAGTACCGAAGCACTGTAGACATACACGAAGATGTTCGTATCCTTCCCGAGAACGAGCGGCAAGGTGATATCAAGAATGACACCGAAGAAAATCCCGATTGAAATTGCGAAGACCGTGTAGAATGGAATGCCGCGTTTGTTGACCTTTAAGAAGAAGGACGGCACTTGTCCTTTTTCAGCCAAGGCATAGATCATCCGGCTTGCGCTGAATATCCCGGAGTTACAACCGGATAAAGCGGCCGTGATGACGACGAAGTTGATGATCCCAGCAGCAATCGTGACACCGACCTTGGCGAATGTCGCAACGAACGGACTGCCGAGATCCGACAACTCGTTCCATGGATAGACCGTGACGATGATGAAGATCGATCCGACGTAGAAAATTAAAATTCGCCAGACGACACCATTAATCGCCTTCGTAATATTCTTCTCTGGATCTTTCGTTTCTCCAGCTGTCACGCCAATCAACTCAACACCGATGTAAGAGGCGAAGACGATCGAGAGGGCAAAGAAGAAGCCGGTGAAACCATTCGTGAAGAATCCACCGTTCGCCCACAGATTCGAGAAGCCGACCGGGTTTCCGTCATTTCCTAGACCAAAGAAGATGATGCCGAATCCGGCGACGATCATCAGAAGAATCGTTATCACCTTGATTGAGGCGAACCAAAACTCGAGTTCACCGAACATCTTGACGGAAGCAAGGTTCGCAAGCGTCAAGAGAATGATGACGACGACGCCTGGAATCCAAGTCGGTAGTTCCGGCCACCAGAAGCGTAAATATGTCCCGACAGCGATGACTTCACTCATCCCGACGACGACCCAGTTGAAGATATTACTGCTTGCTGTCAAGAAACCAGCAGCTGGATGGATATAGTCGTTTGCGAACTTTGCGTACGAACCACTGTGAGGATGGGTGTAGACCATCTCACCAAGTGCACGCATGATGAAAAAGATAAAGACTCCTGCTAGCATGTACGCAAGCAAAACCGATGGTCCTGTCCAAGCGATCGTGCTTGATGCCCCAAGGAACAAACCGACCCCGATTGTTCCTCCGAGTGCAATCATTTGTACCTGTCGTGCTGTTAAATCGCGTTTCAAATTCGAACTCATCATTTCCCCCAAAAAAATTCTGTGACGTCATAATGTTCAGACAACTTGTCCGAATAACTATAACGCTGAGTATACTATCCTCAGATAGGACTCGCTAGTCTTTTTGAAAATTTGGGTTGAAGGTTTTCAAAAGTGAAAAGATTATGAAACAACTTTGTAACTGTTTTCATTTGCCTGCTATGAGAGAGACGAGTCGCTGACCGAGTCTCCCGAAATACAGGTGTTCTGAAGTCGCTAAGACGATCAAGTCGTTACGCATTGTAAGGTCACCTGACAGGGTATTTCCCTGTTCTGTCATGAATCGAATCGAACGAATACTCTCAAAAAGCGTTCCTTTACGTTCAAGTAAATGTGCTTCATCAGAATTTGCAGCAAGCAGAAAATCGTCGTACCGAGCGAACTGAGAAAAGGCAATCGTAGGTGCCTCACAAACGAGATCGTCCTCTTGATTGATACGAATGAAGCGAAAATCGGAATAATAGAAAAACCAGACTTCCTTCGACGAACAGACATTTAAGGCGTAGCAATCATCGATTGGATATTGACGATTCTTATACTGGACTACACCTGTATCGTCAAAAGCGACGAGACCAAATGCGCCATTCGAACTAGTTGCAGCATCAGCGTAGATTCCTTCGTCGAAATAACTGACCCAAATCCATCCTTGTTCATCGATTTGCATATTCTGAATCCCATCGTCTAAACAAAAGCTGTCTAGTAAATTCCCTTGAGGATCATAGACAAAGGCATTTGGTAACCACGTTCCATCTACATCGTCGTCACAACGGGAAGCGGCGAGTAACAGACGACCGTCCGGAAAGCGGTCGATGAGTGAAAAGTCCACCTCGCTTCTTTTAATCATTGTCGTTTTTCGCCAGTCATCTTTCAATTGATGAATGGAGAGAACGTGTTCATTCCGAGATTCATCGAGGGTTTCTTCGACGATTAAAATACGTCCATCGACGGTGATCCCAGTCGCGACAGGACGACCCGTCCGATAGGATGCAGTCAAACGACGTAATGTAAAATGAGCAAGCGGGGATGTTAGCATGGCAGGACCTCCTGTTTGTTTAAAAAAGCAGTCCGTCGTCAGACAGACTGCTAGTTGTTCAAACCGTTCGTTGACGGCGTTTGTAGATGACGTAGAAGATGATCAAGACAACGGCAGCAATCAGAACGCCGTTCGTGTACGGTGCAGCGACTTCCTTGATTGAGCGCCAGTTCGTTCCGAGCGTTTCACCAAGATACAGGAACAAGATCGACCACGGAATGATCGCAAGCACCGTATAGAGAGAAAACTTCGTTTGGTCCATCTTGGCAAGACCAGCCGGAATCGAGATGGCATGACGAACGACGGGGATGAAACGGGCTCCAAAGATAACACCTTGTCCATATTTCAAGAACCAACGCTCAGCTAAATCCAGGTGATGCTCTGAGATTAAAACATACTTTCCGTATTTCAGGATAAGGGGACGACCGCCGTAACGAGCGAACCAATATAAGAATAATTGCGAGAATAATCCACCGATGACGGCAGCGACGATGGCGAGCGGCCAGCCGATCGTTCCTTGAGAAATCATGAATCCTCCATAAGAGAGGACGATTTCACTCGGTATGATTTCAATCATCAACCCGAGGGCGATGCCGAAATATCCGAGATCGGCAAGCGAAAGTAAAATCTGGTTGACGACTTGAGATAACACGTTAGACAACTCCTTTGTATCAGTTCATTCCTTTATTTTAGAGAACCGAGGACGAAATGAAAAGGAAAAAAACGGAGACAATTTAAAAGACGGATCCGCGATGACAGCGAATCCGTCTTGTTTTTATAATACGACCGCAGCGATCGTACCGAAGATGAGTAATGGAATGTTGTAGTGCAGAAACGTCGGAATGACCGTTTCTCGCATGTGATCGTGCTGACCATCCGCATTTAGACCACTTGTTGGCCCGAGTGTCGAGTCCGACGCCGGGCTACCCGCGTCACCGAGCGCACCGGATGTCCCGATGATCGCAATCGTCGCTTCTAAGCTGAATCCGTACTGGATACAGAGTGGAACGAAGATGGCTGCAATGATTGGAACCGTTGAGAAACTTGAACCAATCCCCATCGTGACGAGAAGACCAATCAAGAGCATGACGAAGGCGGCAACGAGTTGGGAATCGCCCATCAACGCTTTCGAGTTCTCGACGAGTGGCTCAATATCGCCCGTCTTACGCAAGACGTTTGAGAAACCGTTCGCTGAGATCATGACGAAACCGATGAATGACATCATGCGCATACCGCGTGTAATGACGTCATCTGCTTCGCTGAAGCGAACAAGACGAAGCAACAAGAAGAGGATTAAACCAGTTGTTGCAGCGAGAATCATTGATCCGGTCTGCAGTTGAACGATCAAAGTCGCAATGACGACGATACCGCTTAAGGCAAGCTTCGTTTTCGTGATGACCGGGATTTCATAATCGTCTGGAGCGATATCACGCATCTCATACGTCCGTTCTTTACGATATGAGTATAGACCGATTAAGAGACCGACGACCATCCCGAGTGCCGGAATCGCCATCGCTTCGATGACGGATGCTCCTGCTGTATCAAGACCATTTGCCTTCAAGTTCTTTAGTAGAATCTGATTGAGGTAAATGTCTCCGAAACCAACTGGTAAGAACATGTAAGGTGTCACAAGACCAAACGTCATGATTATCGCAATCCGGCGACGGTCCATTTTCAACTGATTAAACAGACCAAGGAGCGGCGGAATGATGATTGGAATGAATGCGATGTGGATTGGCAACACGTTTTGTGAACTGATCGCGAGTAACAGAATCGCAAACAAGATGAATCCTTTTAACTTTTTGACCGATGAGGCACTTGCATTACCGCGCGAACGTTGAATCAAGGCATGTGCGAGTGCATCGGGTAAGCCCGTTTTCGAGAGGGCGACAGCGAACGCGCCGAGCAACGCGTAACTCAGGGCGATTTCTGCCCCGTCACCAAGACCACCGGAGAACGCTTTTGTCGTCGCAGTCAGGTCAAGACCACCGACGAGACCACCGGCAAACGCACTGATGACCATCGCGAGCACGATGTGGACGCGGAAGATCGCTAAAATAAATAGTAAAAAGACGGCAAACAATACGGCGTTTATCATTCAGTAAAACCACACTTTCTTTTGTTATCACTGTACTATACTAAAGTATATTACAGCCATGTTGGAATGCTGTCAAGAGTAAAAGTCTGACCTCGTAATCAAAAGATGAATGGTACGCTTATTAGCTCTCCACAAGATGATATATTCTGTTATACCCCTGAGCATGAAGTGAGAAGCGTGTTGATCACTGAATATAATTCATACGAAAAACGTGCCATCCTTCTCCGTTACGAGAAAATATGGCACGTTTTCTTTAGTTTAAGACGGAATAGAATATGCGAGTCTATTTGCGTTTCTTCTATAAAGAGTGATCAGCAATCGACGATGTCGAGTTTACCAGTAGCCGGGTCGATGACGAGTCCGTGAACGTTCGTCCCAGGTGGCAATAACGGATGGTTCTTCACGAGGCTGACTGAGTGAGCAACGCTTTCTTGAACCGACGTGAAACCACGCAACCATTGATTCAAATCAACACCGGATACTTCGAGTGTGTGAAGAATCTGTTGGTCGATTCCTCGATCCTTCATCTCGTTGATCATGTGTTTAGGATCAATTGTGCTCATGCCACAGTCGTGGTGACCGATGACGACGACTTCTTCAGCGCCAAGAGCATACAACGCAACGAGAATCGAGCGCATGACGGAGCCGAATGGGTGCGATAGGATAGCACCGGCATTTTTGATGATTTTCGCATCCCCGTTCTTAAGACCAAGTGCATGTGGGAGGAGCTCCGTCAAGCGGGCATCCATACACGTCAGGATGACGACCTTTTTATCTGGGAACTTATCCGAGACGAACTGCTCATACTGTTTTTCGGCGACGAATCGCTCGTTGAAGGCTAGCATTTCCTGTACAACTGACATTCAAGTGTCCTCCTTTAGTGGTAGCTCTTAATATGTACCCCATATCAGAATACAAGATGATGAAACGGCTATCAAGTCAGGAAAATGCGAGGTGTGATAAATCGCACACATCTATGTACATGAAGCAAAACGTTGAAAAAGAAGAACGCACAATAGTTGTAAACGCTATCAAAGGTGTGATGGAATTCACAGGATGGTCATGCACAAAACAGGAAAAAGGGGTTATGATTGATTTGTGAAGGAAAGCACAAACTATTGAAAAACAGCTTGGCATTCCTGACATAATGGTTGGCAAATCAAACTCAGATTCGTTCCACGACAGGGAGGAAACCACTCATGGCTGTGAAAGAAAAAACAAAATCGACGGCAACACCAGTCGAACAAGCAGTTGGACAAATCGTTGAAAAAGGGCAACGTGCATTACAAGAATTACTGACATTCGATCAAGAAAAAATCGATACGATCGTCCGGGATATGGCACTTGCCGGACTTGAACGGCATGTCGAACTCGCTCGTCTCGCTGCAGAAGAGACGGGACGCGGTGTCTTTGAAGATAAGATGATTAAAAACATTTTTGCGACAGAATACATCTACAACAGTCTACGTCATGAAAAAACAGTTGGGATTTTAGAAGAAGATGTCCAAAACGGCATCACATATATCGCTGAACCCGTCGGTGTCGTCTGTGGTGTCACACCGGTCACGAACCCGACATCAACGACGATGTTCAAAGCATTGATTGCGATCAAGACACGCAACCCGATCGTCTTCGCATTCCATCCATCGGCACAACGTTGTTCCGTTGAAGCAGCGAAAACACTCCGCGACGCAGCCATCAAAGCAGGTGCGCCAAAAGACTGTATTCAATGGGTCGAAGAACCATCACTTGAAGCAACGAAAGTCTTGATGAACCATGAAAAAATCGCGATGGTCCTTGCGACAGGTGGAGCGGGAATGGTCAAATCAGCGTATTCAACAGGTAAACCGGCACTCGGTGTTGGACCAGGGAACGTTCCGTGTTACATCGAACAGTCAGCAAAAGTCAAACGGGCAGTCAGCGATCTCGTTCTCTCAAAAACGTTTGATAACGGTATGATTTGTGCGTCTGAACAAGCCGTCATCGTCGACCAAGAGATTTATGCGACGGTCCGTGCGGAAATGGAAGCACTCGGTTGTTACTTCTGTACACCGGAAGAAAAACAACGTCTCGAATCACTCGTCATCAAAACCGATACATGTGCCGTCAATGCGGACATCGTCGGGAAACCAGCGACATGGATCGCGGAGAAAGCCGGCATCGACGTTCCGGAAACAACGGTCATGCTCGTCGCGGAACTCGAGCACGTCGGAGCAGCAGAACCATTGTCTCATGAAAAACTCAGTCCGGTCCTCGGTGCGTACCGCGTTGCATCAACTGAAGAAGCGTTCACGATTGCCGAACAGATGCTTGAAATTGGTGGTCTCGGTCATACAGCTGTCATTCATACGACGAACGATGATTTGATGACAGCGTTCGGACTCCGCATGAAAGCCTGCCGGATCCTTGTCAACAGTCCATCTGCTCACGGTGGGATCGGTGATCTGTACAACGAGTTGACACCATCATTGACACTCGGTTGCGGATCATACGGGAAAAACTCTGTATCTGAAAACGTGACAGCGAAGCACTTACTCAACGTCAAGAAGGTGGCGAGACGACGCGTGAACATGCAATGGTTCAAAGTCCCAGAGAAAATCTACTTCGAAAAGAACTCCGTTCAATACTTGCGGTCGATGACTGACGTCTCACGTGTCATGATCGTGACCGATCCAACGATGGTACAGTTCGGTTATGCCGATAAAGTGATTCAAAACTTGCCACAGTCCGTCAGTTACCGGATCTTTGACCAAGTCGAACCAGATCCATCGGTGACGACTGTTCAGACAGGTGCTCAAGCGATGCGTGATTTCAAGCCTGACTTGATCATTGCTCTTGGTGGTGGTTCAGCAATGGATGCTGCGAAAGGAATGTGGCTCTTCTACGAACAACCGAACGAAACGTTCTCGAACTTACGTCAAAAATTCCTCGATATCCGCAAACGGGCATATCAATTCCCGGCACTCGGTCGTCAAGCGAAGTTCGTCGCGATTCCGACGACGTCAGGTACGGGTTCAGAAGTGACACCGTTCACCGTCATCACGGATAAAGAGAAAAACGTCAAATACCCGATTGCTGACTATGCGTTGACACCTGACGTCGCAATCGTTGATCCGGAATTCGTCATGACCGTCCCGGCTTCGATCACTGCTGATACTGGAATG
Source organism: Exiguobacterium sp. U13-1 (assembly GCF_001750115.1). NCBI lineage: Bacteria > Bacillati > Bacillota > Bacilli > Caryophanales > Exiguobacterium > Exiguobacterium sp. U13-1. Next base: position 1,722,928 of record NZ_CP015731.1, read on the forward strand.
GATGTCTTGACGCATGCGACAGAAGCATACGTCTCGGTGCTTGCGAACGACTACACGGATGGACTGGCACTCAAAGCAATCAAGATGATTTTTGAGTACTTGCCACGAGCATATGCTAACGGATCAGACGCCGAAGCACGCGAAAAAGTGCATAATGCGTCAACGATGGCAGGGATGGCATTCGCGAACGCCTTCCTTGGAATCAACCACTCGATCGCACACAAAATCGGTGGGGAGTTCCACACACCACACGGACGGACGAACGCGATCCTAATGCCACACGTCATTCGCTATAACGCGTCACGTCCAACGAAACTAGCAGCTTTCCCGAAATATGAATCATTCGTTGCCGATGAACGGTACGCGGACATCGCGCGCTACCTCGGTCTTCCGGCAGCAACGACGGAACAAGGGGTCGAATCCCTCATCCAAGCCGTAGCTGATCTTGGACAACGTCTCAACATCAAGATGTCATTCAAGGCGCAAGGCATTCAAAAAGCAGACTTCGAGGCAAAACTCGATAAGATGGCAGTCGATGCCTTCGAGGATCAATGTACGACGGCGAATCCGAAGATGCCGCTTGTCGCTGAATTACGGACGATCATGGAACAAGCATACGAAGGCATCTAAATAAAGAAAAATATCATGGCACCTGATCGTTCAACCGGCTTCTCATTCTGAGAGGTCGGTTTTTATTTTGGAAATCAGTGGAGACAGTCAGAGAAAAGGTGGGATATAATGGCTGTTGAATGAATTTGATGTTTTTGGTTTCGCTGTAGCAGGAATATTCAAACATCAGACATAAAAAGGAGGAAATGGGATGGAGTCAAGGCAAGAAAGGAAACAACGACGGTTTTCCGTCTGGGATGTCCTGTTTGGCGTCCTTATCGGTCTCATCTTTTTCGGTGTCATCTATGGCGTGATGGCATTTTTGACTTCACAAATCACTTCATCCTCAGACTATCAGGATCTCGTGACGCAGATGCAACAGGCGGATGTCTCCTGGAAAGATGCAGACATCACGGTGTCATTGATGCTACTGTTCGTCGGTGGGCTGTCGATCACGATGCCGAGTGCGGTCCGGGAAGGGATCATCAATCAGGTACTCGACGCGAGTTCTGCCGGTGATGTCTTATCGTTGTTTGGGATCGACTTAAAACAGGTCCTCGCACCACTTACGTTCGATGTCTCTTACGGCACGTTACTCTATTCCGTTTTTGGCATCGGTTTGATCGTCCTGTTATTTTTGGTTTTACGGATTAAGGCAAGTCGTCTCGGGTGGACGATTCGATCGATCAGTTTCTTCTTAACGGTCGGAATCATCTGGTTCGTCCTTGCCGGACGCGGAAACGACGTGCCGTTTCTCTCGTTACAAGATGGCTATGCGATGAGTGGGATCCTACCGCTTCTCGTCGTCAGTTTACTTGGCTGGATGGCGTTCTTCCCGCAAAAGTTATCCGGTCTGACAGCTGCCGGACGTGCCAGCTTACTGATTTTGATGCTCGCAAGTACGCTCCAACTCGTCTTTACGGTGCAGGACGAAGCGGCGTATGACGGTGATTCCTCACTACGGACGGCGTTGACCGTCGCGAGTCTAAACGCCGGAAGTGGCGGAATGTACGACTGGATCCACGGCGGACAGGTCGTGTATCAAGCAGACGTTCTTGGAGCGAACGCGGAAATCCCGGTCTCGATGTTGAACGGGGAGACCTCAACGGATCAGCTTAATGACTCGATCCAAAAAGTCGTCGATGGCATCGATACGGACCGGGTGACAGAACAATTGTTGACGTTACTCGGTGGAGAACGTCCGGATTTGTCAGCAACACAATTGAAGCTCGACCCTGTTGATTACGGTGTCGCGCGGCAGACGATTCAAGTGATTGATGCGGAATCTGCAGGAGCGACGCCACCGAATGTCTCGAGTGAGAGTGGGTATTGGGTATTATTGCTGGTAACGTTCGCGATCTACTTCGTCTGTAGCATCCGAAGCTTCAAGTCGATTATCGATCCGTTCGTCTTTGCGATCACGATTGGTGTGATCAGCTTCATCGTCAGTCAGGCTTCATACGTTCAGTTCGCGATGAAATGGCGGAGTGACGTCTTATTCGAATTCGCTCAACAAACCGCAGGCTGGACAGTACTTTATGCCACAGGACTTGCGTTACTTGCTGGAATTCTCGGTTACGTCGTCCGACGGAAACCAGAGAAAACGGTGTAAGGGGACGTGGAGTGGTGAAAATCCTATGCCATGAATCCAATCTACGAACGTTGCTGTCATTCTCGCTTTCCGCAGGCGGGAGGTAGGCCGCGGTATCCTAAACTACGTTTCGTCTACCCGGTCTCACCTGACCCTGACGAAAGTGAAGAACATGCTTTCTTTTCCTGTAGGAGTCGAGAATGAACAATTACGTTCTACATTAGTTAAAACGATACTTTTTCAGGATTTTGGTCTGAGAAAGTATCGTTTTTTTGTATGAATTATACAACGATGTAAGACGCCTTTTTTTACCATTCATAACTGGTTTGTAAAGGTAAAACAAACAATGTTAAGCCAGTATTTGGAATTGGTTAAGTAGGTTAAATAAGACGGATGTCCGACCTATTTGAAAGGACTATTAGCTATAATCGAACCATGCTAAATTAATGAAGCAGTCAAAACATCCTGGGGGGAAATCCATATGAAAAAAGCTACGAAACTCGTCATCGCGTCGACGTTGATCGCACCGATGCTCGTACCAGTCGTTCAAGTCAAGACACTTGCTGCCGACAACAGTGTCGTCAAGTTACGCTTCTTAGAAACAACGGATTTACATACGAACTCAATGAACTACGATTACTTCAAGGATGCGCAGGACGAAACGATTGGTCTCGTCAAAGCCGCTACGGTCATTAAACAGCAACAAACTGAAGTGGGCGCAACGAACAGTTTCTTATTCGATAACGGGGATACACTTCAAGGAACGCCATTCGGTGATTACGTGAAGAACCAGTACGACAAAGGAAACAAAGGCAAACATCCGATGTACGAATTGATGGAATACCTCGGTTATGATGCGGTCACGCTCGGAAACCATGAATTCAACTTCGGTCTTGATTTCCTCAAGTCAGCGATGAGTGCTTCGAGCGGTTCAATCAAGTTCGTCAACTCGAACGTATTGGATGCAGTCACGAAAAAGCCGATCGTCGCGGACTACAACAAAGATGGAAAAGACTATCAAATCATCGAACGTCAAGTCAAGGACCAGAACGGTGACATGAAAACAGTCAAGGTGGGTGTGTTCGGAGTCGTCACGCCACAAATCATGGCATGGGATGCGGGGAACCTGACGGGGAAAGTCACGGCTGAAGATATCATCCCGACTGCTAAAGCAACAGCGAAGAAATTAAAAGATGCTGGCGCAGACGTCGTCGTTGCACTCGCACACACAGGTATCGGGGATACGACGGATCAAAAAGAGGGCGATGAGAATGTCGGCTACGCATTGACAAAAGTTGCAGACATCGATGTCTTGATGACAGGTCATCAGCACGGAAAGTTCCCGGCAGTCGATTCAGCGTTCAATAAATTGCCGAATGTTGATAAAGAAAAAGGTCTAATCAATGGTAAACCAGTCGTCATGGCAAACACACAAGGAAAGAACGTCGGTGTCATCGATCTTGAGTTGAAGCAAGTCGACGGGAAATGGGTCGTTGATACGTCAGGTGCGAAACTAGCTGACGTGACGAAAGACACGACAGCAGATGCCGGTGCCGTCAAGTTGATTGAAAAAGCACATGAAGGAACACTCGCGTACATTCGTCAAGAAGTCGGAACGATTAATGACGACATCCAAAGTTTCTTCGCTCTCGCGCAAGACGATGATTCAGTTCAGTTCGTAACGAACGCTCAGAAATGGTATGTCGAGAAACAACTCAAAGAAAATGCCGATCTCGCGAAATATAAAGATCTCCCGTTGTTGTCAGCAGGTGCACCATTCAAGACTGGTGGTCGTAACCAAGTCAACGCATCCGATTATACATTGATCAAAAAAGGACCAATCGCACTCAAGAACGTCGCCGATCTCTATGTTTATCCGAATACACTCGAAGTCGTCAAAGTAACAGGTGCTGACGTCAAAGACTGGCTCGAAATGTCAGCCGGTCAGTTCAACCAAGTCGGCGGTGAGCAAACGAACTTGTTGAACAAAGATTTCCGTAGCTACAACTTCGATATCCTCGATGGATTGACGTATGAAATTGATATCACGAAACCAGCGAAGTTTGACTATAATGGTGACTTATCGAAGGAATTTAAAGGTGACAACCGCGTCCAAAACATCAAGTATCAAGGCAAAGCAATCACAGACGACCAAGAATTCCTCGTTGCGACGAACAACTACCGCGCTGGTAGTGCGACGTTCCCGGGTCTTGGGAAAGGTCAAAATATCGTCTACAAATCGGCTTACGAAACACGTAACGTCATCTCGGACTATATCAAAGCGAAACAACCGGTTGATTATAAAGCCGATGACAACTGGTCACTCGTCGCAAGTAAGCCGATGACGGTCAGCTTTGATTCAGCGGTTGCAGCTGCACCGTACGTCAAGCGGTATGAAGGAATCACGAACACAGGTGAAACACGTCCAGGTGAGACAGGAACCTTCCTTAAATTCAACATGAACGTGCCGATGAAAGACTTCACGGTCTCGGCAAAAGCAGTTAAACCAGGTGCGAAAGTCGTTACTGGTCAGGCAGTTCCGGGCGCAACAATCACAGTTAAACTTGGCGATAAAGTCCTCGGTACAGCAACAGCAAACGAAGCGGGTCAATACGAAGTCGGAACACGTCCGCTCAAATTGCGTGACAAGTTGACGATCGTCTCTGAACTCAGCTTCATGAAGACAGAAACGAACGTCACAGTCGGAACAGGTGTCGTTGCGACACCAGCGATCGATAAAAAGTCAGCAGTCTACGGATCGACGGTCCTCCGCGGTAAAGCAACGGAAGGTCTTGACGTGACGCTCTATAAAGGATCAACGAAGATCGCGAAAGCGAAAACGACGGCAAGTGGTTTCAAGATTGCGGTCCAGAACGGTCTAACGACAGGTACGTACACGGTCAAGTCGACAGACATCTCGAACAAGATCACGAAAAAGGCGTCGTTCACGATCAAGAACACGTATCCGGTCAAAAAATGGTCAGGCAAAAAGACGTTGACAGGTAAAGTCGAAAAACGACAAATCGTCCGCCTCTACCAAAAAACAGAAGCTGGTTATCAATTGATTGCTCAAGACGTGGCGGATCAGCACGGGAACTATGTCTTGAAGATGCGTAAGGCATTGACGAACGGCTCGTACAAACTCAACATCTATACAGCGAAGGATCATCTCGATCAATCGCGTTACTTCATCACGAAGTAACATGTCACACGGATGTCTGCACATGCAGACATCCGTTTTTATTTGGCTAGATATGTGCGTTGTGAGAGCAGAAACCGTTTAATGCGTTCATAGATGGTTGCTTGCTCGACTGTTAATTGGTTCGTCACGTGCGACATGTAGAGTCGTGACGTAACGGTAAACATATCGTCCGTAATGAAGGGTAGCCCCATCTCGCGACAGACGGAGACAGGAACGAAGCTGAAATACCGTTGCTGACGTAAGGCGAGTTGCAGCGAGACGTCATCAATATAGTGCGTGGTATCGGCATAAATGTTCAGTTCCGCCATCTTCAATTGGATGAAGCGGTTGTAATCCTTATTGTGAGAGGGAAATAAAAAGGCAGTCTCCGTTGCGTCCGCATAGAGCGCCGTGATCGCTTCTTTCTCTGAATAGGAAGCAGGATAGGTGATGACAATCTCCTCTTCCACGATCGGTTCGCTCGTAATGAGCGGATGCTTGAGTTCCATGAAGCTGATCGAGAAATGGAATTCTTGATGGAGCAGGCCACTTAAAATGTCGCGATTCGAGAGGATGTCCGAGTTGAACAAAGGCGCAGTCTGCGGCAAGAGAAATTCCCGTAGGATTAATTGGATGAAGCGACCGTGCGAACTGGCAAGACTGAGTGGTGTTTCGGTAGAGGCATCATTTCGCGCCATGCGTTCCTGGACCCGTGTCAGCTCGTGTTCGATTTTTTCGACTGATTGCAGCAGAAGTCGTCCATTGTCGGTCAAGCTGATCGTTCTGCCTTTTCGATGAAACAACGTCGTGTTCAATTCACGTTCTAGTTTTTTGATCGTCGCACTGAGGGCGGGTTGGCTGATGAATAATCGTTCGGCAGCACGCGTCACGTTCAATTCCTCCGCGACGTGACGAAAATAATTCAAATGTAAGAGTTCCATGATATCCTCCTAACATAACCTATAGGTTATTAAAATATATAAATATATATATTTCTGTTTATGATGAAACCAGTATATCGTAAATACCAGAGGTGATAGATATGAAAATCGGAATTTACGGAGCAGGATCACTAGGAACCATCATGGGAGCTTATTTGAGTCAACAGTATGCGGGTGTCGATCTGATCGATACGAATCGCGCACATATCGAAGCGCTAAACACAACAGGCGCGCATGTCATTGGACCAGATTTGACGCAAGCCGTCCATGCGATACATCCGGATGACATCACGGAGATGTACGATATCGTATTGTTGCTGACGAAACAGGTCTACAATGAACCGGTCCTGGCGAAAGTCCGGACGATCTTGAAGGAAGACGGTATTCTCGTCTCCTTACAAAACGGTGTACCAGAAGAATTCATTCAACAACAGATTCCACGCGAACGTATCATTGCGGGATCCGTCGAGTTCGGAGCGACATACGTCGGACCAGGTGAGTCACGTCTGACATCGGATTACGAGCACTTCAAGACGTATGCGATGCAAATCGGTGAACTGGACGGCAAGAAGACGGACCGAATCATTCACTTGAAGGAAATCCTTGATCACATCGGTGGGACGGAAATCTCTGATAATCTACCGGGAACGAAATGGTCAAAACTCGTCATCAATAGTACGTTTAGTGGGTTATCCGCTGCGTGTAACGGTACGTATGGCGACGTTCTCGATCATCCGGTCTTGTTACGGGCAGCGATCCATACGATGCAGGAAGTCGTTGAAGTCGGTCACGCCCACGGCATCATATTCGCACCGATGAGTACGTTTGAGCCGGCAGCTTACGCAACACTAGACGCTATCGATGAAAAACTGAGCACCGTGCCACAATTGATGCACGGGTCGCGTGACTTAGAAGCAAGCATGTTGCAGGACTTACAAAAAGGGCAACCGACCGAAATTCGTTTCATCAATGGGATCGTCACGATGTATGGCAACACATACGATATCAAAACACCATTCAACTCACTCATTCAAGAAATCGTCGAAGAAGCGCAAGCAGCGAAGACGGTTCCAAATTTTGAAACAAGTGTCGCACGCTTTGCCGCATTGTTAAACGCATGAAGGAGGGATTCAGATGAGACAGGAAGATGTAAAAAATATCGTCGCGACACCGATCAATGCACCGGTCTTTCCGGCGGTCGATATCTTCTTTCGGAATCGGGAATACTTGAACATCATCTATGAGACGGACATCGAAGCCTTACAAGCAGTCGTTCCGGAACCGCTCGAGGTGCTGAGTAATCAGATCAAGTTTGAGATCATCAACATGCCGGATAGCACGGGTCTTGGGAGTTATCTCGAGTGCGGGCAAGTCATTCCGGTTCGGTATCAAGGAGAGGTCGGTGAGTTTTACCTCTCGATGTATGTCAACAATCAGCCGGCGATCGCCTCTGGTCGTGAAGTGGCTGCTTTTCCGAAGAAGTATGGCTCACCCCGGCTTTATCTCGATAATGATGTACTCGTTGGAACGCTTGACTACCATTCACTCCGTGTCGCCCAAGCGACGATGGGATACAAGTATATTCCGATGGCAGTTGAAGAAGCACAATCAATCATCGGTGCGCCGCAATTCATGCTCAAACAACATCGCGGTTATCAAGGCGAGTTGATTATCTCCGAACTGACGCGGAGTCAAATCACGGATCTTGAGATTAAAGAAGCATATCGTGGACCGGCGCGACTTCAGTTATTCGAACATGTCATGGCACCACTCGCTGACTTCCCTGTTCGGAAGATCGTCGATGCCCAGCATATCATCGCTGATCTTCGACTTGGTGGACCTGCGAAACTGTATGATTATTTAACGGATTAACGACTCTCTAACATCAACGACCTCCAAAATGGATGGTCGTTTTGTTTTACCCCAAAAACTGGCATACTGAATTGAGAGGGGGAAACGACCATGCGACAAGTTATTGTGTTACCGTATCAATCAGAATGGGCGAGTGAATACGCACGAGAAGCGGGACAATTACGAGACGTGTTTGGGGCACGTCTACATAGCATTCATCATATGGGAAGTACATCAGTTCCGGGACTCGCAGCAAAACCGATCATCGATATCCTACCCGTCGTCGATACGCTCGAGGGGATCGAGCAGTTCGACGCACAGATGAAAGCGCTCGGTTACGAGGCGAAGGGTGAATTCGGGATGCCGGGACGCCGCTATTATCGAAAAGGCGGCGACGAACGGACGCATCACATCCATCTCTATGCGGTGGGAAATCCAGAAATCAAGCGTCATCTCGTCTTCAGGGACTACTTACGTACCCATCCAGAAGAAGCTGCTGCTTATGGGGCATTAAAACAACAGTTAGCGACAACAAATCCGCTTGATATCGAAGCCTATATCAATGGTAAGGATGCGTTCGTCAAGGAGCTCGAACAACGTGCGATCGATTGGGGAAAAGCACATGACTGACTGGGAACATGCCCTCGTTCGTCATGTCAGTATTGGTGTAAAGACGTCGAAAGCGCTGTTTGAAAAGATTGAAGCACAGGACTGGAACGCGCGACCAATTCCCGGGAAACGGACCGTCGGTGAAGTCGCTGTCCATCTCGCTGTGTTACTCGAAGCCGATTTGATGATCGCAGACGGGGCGACGGCTGAAGCGATGCAGTCGTTTTATGCGACACCGGTTCCGCGCGATCAGTTATCAGAGCGAATCGATCATGCGTTTTCTGTCTATCAAGAAAAAGTCACGACCGGATTTTCGACGCGTCCGACGTACTGGGGGGTTACCGACTCGATGAATGGCTGGGCAATTGAAGCAGCCGTGCATCTCTATCATCATCGATCCCAGTTATTTGATTACTTGAACATCCTTGGGTACGAGCTAGAGATCTCGTTATTTGAATGAATGGAAGTAGGGATAGTGTATGGAATATATCGTTGAAACATCAGCCGGTCGCTTTGATACCCGGCTGACTGGAAGTGGGGACGTCACATTCGTCCTCGATCACGGAATGATGTCGAATCGACACCAGTGGGGCTGGTTACGGACTGAATTGTTAAAACGGGGACGGGTCTTTGAATATTCGCGTCTCGGGTACGGTCGTTCGAGTCGTGGCAAAAGTAAACGACTTTTTTCGCATCAAGCAGATGAGCTCGCGGACGTCTTACGGATGCTTCGTGTCGAAGGACCATATGTCTTCATCGGTCACTCGCTCGGAGCCTATATCTCGCTTGCAAGTGGACGCCTATTTGCAGACGAGACGCGTGGCATCGTCTTGCTCGATCCGTCGCATCCGGATGTCGATGCGGCATTACCGAACTGGTACGAACGAACACAAGAGGAGTGGAATCGATTCCTCTATTTCCTTAGTCACGTCCGACCGATCGCCTGGATGATTCCTGACCGTCTAGGAAAAAAGATGTTCAGTGTCTTACCGGAAGCCGATCAATTACCAATGTGGCGGCATTTTGCGGCGCCTGGACATTGGCGGGGAACACTCGACGAGTGGCAATCGGTCGAAGAGAACAATCAGCTGATTCTTTCGTTGCTCGAAGACGTGACACAGCCGGTCCTCGTCCTGTCCGCTTCGAACTGGGCAGGTGGTATGCCGGAAAGTTGGTTGAACCCGGCATTGACCGAACAAATCAATGTGGCTCACGCTGCGTTCGCCGACAGTTTACCGAACGGGATGTATCATGTGATTGCGGATACGAATCATTATACGATCGCTGGCTTTTCGCATGAGGCAGCAGAGCGGATCACCGATTTGATCGGGACGACATGGGATTTACCGATTCAAACTCAGCGGTAAGGTTGCGCATTTTTCTCTCGAATCGTTTTCCTGGGACAAGCATCGCGCTGCTTTACTTCGTTGCAGGGTCGCTCCTGCTTGTTTTCCCTAAGAAGCGATTCCGAGCTTACAAAACGTTTCTTTTCTCGTGCTTCGGAACACTGACGGAGCTGACTCTAAAGTCAGTTTCTACAAAGATAGGGGTGGCAGAATAATCCCCTATCTCATAACAAAAAGAATGACGCGTCACACGCCACTCCTACAGGAACATTATGCGCTGTCAGAGACAAACAAGACCCGCTTTCTTGCTTGAATGAAGCAGGAAAACTGGCTTGTGTCTCGCCTAAGGAAAGGGCGTGAAAAGACGCGTCATTCTCTTTTGGAGTTAGCCCCGTCTATTCCTTGAGTCGACGCTTGTCGGCTTTTTTTAATGAAATAAATCGAAATCATTCCGATTGACGTCAGGTGAAAAGTCGGTTACTCTATAAAACGTAATGATTACGTTTTAGGAGATGAATGATGATGCAACCGATATCGATCACGGTTTTATCCGGTTACTTAGGATCCGGTAAAACGACACTATTGAACCATTTACTACATAATCGCGAAGGACGCCGCCTCGCGATCATCGTCAACGACATGAGTGAGGTCAACATTGACGCGGCATTGATTGAGCAAGGCGGATTCTCGCGGACGGAAGAGTCGTTCGTCACACTCTCGAACGGCTGCATTTGCTGCACGTTACGCGATGATTTATTGCTTGAAGTCAAACGCCTCGTCGACCAAGGAGATATTGACGGTATCGTCATCGAGTCGAGTGGTATTTCGGAACCGATTCCGGTCGCCCAGACTTTCACGTACGAAGATCCGGACAGTGCAATCGACTTATCACAAGTCACGAAAATCAACGCGATGGTCACGGTCATCGATGGATACCGTTTCCTAAAGGACTTTGAGTCTGGTGAATCGTTGATTGAGCGGAAACAGGCCGTCGATGAGACAGACGTGCGCGAAGTCGTCGATCTACTCGTCGATCAAGTTGAGTTTGCAGACATCATCGTCTTAAATAAAGTCGATCGCCTGACACCGGAAGAACGCCATACCGTTATCGGTTATCTAAAGGCATTAAATCCAGTTGCTCGTTTGATCGAGACAACATATGCTCAAGTCGATCCGGCAGAGATTTTAGACGTTGATCTATTTGATTTTGAACAAGCGGCAGCAAGTGCCGGCTGGATCCGTGAGTTGAATGCGGAAGAACATATTCCGGAAACGGAAGAGTACGGGATCAGCTCGTTCGTCTACAAGCGCGACGTGCCGTTCCACCCGGAGCGCTTGCTTGCCTTGATCGAAGACTGGCCGCAAGAAGTCGTCCGGGCGAAAGGCTTCTTGTTCCTCGCAACCCGTCCTGAGATGGCACTGTTGTTCCACCAAGCAGGATATGCGTCGAACATGGAATACGCTGGTCGTTTTGCATCAGACGAAGATCGACGGACCGAGCTCGTCTTAATCGGAATCGGACTGGAGCAAGAGAAGCTCGAAGCATTATTCGATGCGTGTCTCGTCCAAGCAGATGAAACGGACTGGGCGTCACTGAATGATCCAATTCCTGGTCGCGAGATGTACGAAGAAAACTTTCTATAAGAGGTAAATCTTTCGAGAAACCGTATCTGCGGTTTCTCTTTTTTGTTATATTTTCATAGTAAATGGGGAAAGAATACTAGTGAAGGTATGTTAATTGAAGGAGGAAGGTCTGTGCGCAACCGGATTTTACAATTCGCACTCGTATTTTTAGTCGCCGGGGGCATCATTTGGGGACTATATCAACTCGGCTATTTATTTTATGTCTTAACGATTTCAGCGACAGTCGTGCCGCTCGCCGTCATCATGATCATTTTCATTGAAAACCGGACAGCGGAATCAACGATCGCTTGGTTTCTCGTCCTGATCTTCCTACCGATTCTCGGTGTCGTGATTTGGTTGATGTTCGGTCGGAATCCACGGCGTCGTCGCCGGAATCGTCGTTCGCATGACGAACGAAAATTGCTCAAACAAGCAATTCGTCCAGTCCGGTCGCTTGCCGTCAGTGAGTTGCCACCGAATCACTTGAAGCTTGCGAACACGATTCGCAACTTCGGTGGTGGCGGGGTGGACGTTCATACATCAAGTGAGATTCTGACGAACGGGGAAAAGACGTTCCCGGCGATTCTTGACGCGATTCGTCAAGCGCAGCATCACGTCCACATCCAGTATTACATCTATCGGAATGATGAGACAGGCAAGGCGATCCGGGAAGCATTGATTGAGCGACTCGAAGCCGGTGTGACGGTCCGGTTCATGTATGACGGACTTGGAAGCTATATGCTCGGTGAGAACTTCTTGCGTCCGCTACGCGACGCTGGAGCACATATCGCAGCCTATGATCCGATCTCAAGTCCTTTGTTCATCTTCACAGCGAACTTCCGCAATCACCGGAAAATCGTCGTCGTTGATGGAAAAGTCGGCTTCACCGGTGGTTTGAACGTCGGGGATGAGTACGACGGTAAGAGTAAGAAGTTCGGCTTTTGGCGCGATACGCATTTACGGCTCGAAGGACGCGCCGTAAAGGAATTACAAGCGACGTTCCTCGACGACTGGATCTATGCCCAAATCGAATCGGGTGACACATGGGAGACGTTTGCGGGTGACGAGACGATCCATCAGTACTTCCCGAAACATGACGTGGCGTCAGACGGAGCGATTCAAATCGTCACGAGCGGACCGACTTCGAAGGATCCCGCGATTCGTAATGCCTTGATTGCCGCAATCATCGCAGCACAACGCTCCATCTGGATTGCGACACCGTATTTGATTCCGGACAATGAGACGATGACCTTGCTTCGGCTCGCAGCACGTGCCGGGCTCGACGTCCGCATCCTGACACCGGGGAAAGGCGATAGTTTTACGTCTTATTACGGTACCCGTTCCTACTTCGGACCACTCTTGAAGGACGGCGTCAAAATTTATACGTACAACCGTCACTTCATCCATGCGAAGTTGTTTCTCGTCGACGGGAAGATCGGTGCCGTCGGAACGGCAAACATGGACATTCGCAGTTTTGTTCTCAATTATGAACTGATGGCGTTCCTGTACGACACGGAAAGCACCGAGCAGCTCGAGCGTGACTTCATCGCTGATTTTGACGTTTCGATTCAGTTATCATCGAATGATTACGTCAAACGACCGCTCCGCTTCCGGATTTTTGAGTCACTCTCACGTTTGATTTCACCCTTATTATGACCGAGTGTCCCGCATCGATTTTCAGGTGCGGGACATTTTTGGGTTGATTCTTCCTTGAAGTGGGAACATGAACTCTTATACACTAGATGTGTAATCGGTTGCACACTACTTAGCCTGGAAGGAAGTGAAAGGGGCGTTAGTCCCGAACCCGTATGCGAACAATTGATGAATCCCATTTCTACACGCGCGACATGAAACCACAAGCACGACCAGACGCCATCATCCAAGGAGATGTCTACCGTTTCACGGTCTTGACGAGTCGGATGATTCGACTCGAATACGCGGCGGACGGACAGTTCGAGGATCGACCAACTCAAACGGTCTTCAATCGTGATTTCCCGGTACCTGCTTACCGCATCGTCGAAAACGAGGAAGAATTGCAAATCATCACCGAGCACGTCCATCTGCATTATACGAAGGGACCGTTCGCTGCGAACACACTTTATATCGATGTCTTAGGGAACTTCAGTACCTACTACAGCCGCTATACGTTCGGCGGACCGCTCCGGACGTTAAAAGGAACGGCACGGACGCTTGATCATGCGGACGGTGTCATTCCACTCGAAGAAGGAATCGTCTCCCGACAAGGTTACGCAGCGATCGACGATTCGAACGCGTTCGTCCTGACGGAGGACCACTTCGTCGAACCGCGTCGCTCTGGTACACATGACATTTATTATTTCGGATACGGTCACGACTACAAACAGGCATTGCGTGACTTCTACCACCTGACAGGACCGACACCGATGTTACCGCGTCAAGTGCTCGGTAACTGGTGGAGTCGTTACTGGCGTTATAGTGAGAAGGAATACAAGGATTTGATGACGCGCTTCAAGACGGAAGACATTCCGTTCTCGGTCAGTGTCATCGATATGGACTGGCACGTCACCGATATCCCAGAACGCTACGGAAGTGGCTGGACGGGCTATACGTGGAACCGTGATCTATTCCCGGATCCACGCGGATTCTTACAATGGTTGAAGGATGACGACCGGATGGTCACGCTCAACTTGCATCCGGCGGACGGTGTGCGTGGGTTTGAAGAAGCATACGAGGCGATGGCGGTCGCGATGGGCGTCGATCCCGAATCGGATGTCCGAATCCCATTCGATTTCTCGGACCGGACGTTCATCGAGAACTACTTCACGAAGCTGCATCATCCGCACGAGGCAGATGGCGTTGACTTCTGGTGGATCGACTGGCAACAGGGTGCGAACTCGAAGATGAAGGGGCTTGATCCACTTTGGATGCTCAATCATTACCACGCACTTGATATCGCCCGCGATGGCAATCGACCACTGATCTTCTCACGTTACGCGGGACCCGGAAGTCATCGTTATCCGGTTGGTTTCTCGGGCGATACGATCATCTCGTGGGCATCGCTCCAATTCCAGCCGTATTTCACGGCGACGGCGTCAAACATTGGCTACGGATGGTGGAGCCATGATATTGGGGGACACCAGCGTGGGGAAAAGGATGACGAGTTATCGACGCGTTGGCTTCAGTATGGCGTCTTCAGTCCAATCATGCGCCTGCACAGTACGATGAGCATCTTTAACGGGAAAGAACCATGGCGTTATTCGACCGATGCGGCGAACGTCATGAAGAAGTACCTGCAGCTCCGGCACCAGCTCGTACCGTATATCTACACGATGAATGCCCGCAATCACTTTGACGGTTTGCCACTCGTCTCACCGATGTATTATGAACATCCGGAAGACGATCAAGCGTATAACGTCCCGATCCAGTTCTACTTCGGAACAGAACTGATTGTCGCACCGATGGTCACACCGATGCATCGGAAACTGCACATGACGGCGACAACCGCTTGGTTGCCGGAAGGCGAATGGTTCGATTTCTTCAACGGGCATCGATACCGTGGCGGCAAACAAATCCGTCTGTTCCGTTATCTCGAAGACCAAGGCGTACTCGCAAAAGCCGGTGCGATCGTGCCACTCGGTCGTCATCTCGAACAGTCGAATGCCCTGCATAATCCAGAGGATCTCGAAGTCGTCGTCTTCCCGGGAGCATCGAACCGCTTTACGTTGTTTGAAGATGACAGTACAGGTGTCGCGCACCGCGATGGTGTCAACGTCGAGACGACGTTTGCGCTCGACTGGGAAGCACGTGAGCTGACGATCGCGGCACCAACCGGACACCGTGACTTGCTACCTGAAAACCGTTCGATTACATTGATCTTACGTGGAGTCCGTGAAGGATACGTTCAGCGCGACGGAGAGAGTGTCACCGGCGTCTATGATCATGCGACGCAGTCCCTTCGTGTCGAACTCGGTGAAGTGACGGATACGATCACGTTGTCACTCCAAGTCGAGATCTCGACGAACGAGAACAAGATGGACCGGTTGTATGCATTCCTCGACCAAGCGGAAATCAGCTATGACCTGAAAGATCGTTTGTACCGTCTATTGTCACAAAAACTCGACCCGGTCAACATGATGCACCAATTGCAAGCACTCGAACTCGAGAAGGATCTCGTCGATTGTCTGCTTGAGTTGATGTTGTCTTAAATTATTGGATAGGCATGTGAAAAAGCCAGTATTCGTCATCCGTATGGACGAGGAATACTGGCTTTTTGGTTTAGGTCAGAACTCTTCGTCTATCTCTTCATCCATCCAAGACAACAGATCCTCTGCATCGAGATCGTCACCTTTACTGAGGATCAAGGTCGTGACGTCGGCTCGTTTCTGTTCTAACAACTCCGGGTTGTTCGTCAAGACTTCCATTAGGTAATACGCATAGGAGTCGAGGAAATCAGGCTGGTCATTTCGTTCGATCAATGACATGAACGCTTCGATGAGTTCTTCCTGTTCTTCATCGAGAATCATCCAATGGGAGTAGGCGAGGAGTTTTTCGTTCTCGTCATCTCCACGGAGAATGTCCTTGATTTCAGGTAACGTCAAAAATACGACATCCGGCATAATGACTTCCGGAACATCGGTACTCAGCTTCGTTAACCATTCGTCATAGGTCGCCGCGACGAAATGTGTCGTCTCATCTGAAATATCGAGGCACCAGACAGTCGGCTCAACACCTTCCGTGAAGTGGAAGTACCAAAAATAGCTACCTTCTCCTTCTGCGAATATCATAACGTTTCCTTCGACGTCCCATTCCCGGAGCACCGACAATTCATCCAGATACCGCTCGAATGTTAATGACGTCATGGAGCGGAGTGGGAGGTGCAATCCGGTTTCTTCGTCCGACCAAGTATTCTTGAACTCGACCATCACCGCAGTAGCTTCCGGGCACCCACCGTTTTGTTCCCGGATTTGTTCGAGGTAACGGACGGGGAGTCGACCGTTAACGGCTTGCTCGATTCGTTGAATGTCTGTTTCTTTGACTGAAATCATCGTTTCTTCTTGTAACTCTTTATCCCAAAATGGCATCGAATGACCTTCCTTGCTATGTAGTATGTAGACCTTGATTATACGCGAAGCTGATGGAAAATGTTTCAAAAAAAGACCCTTTCCGTTATGGAAGGGTCTGTTGCGTCATTTACGACGCAACTTTTTCGCTTTTTGTTTCATGTCGTTGTACGTGATCATCGGGCTATCGTCCATCGTCAAGCGCAGATGGTTCGGTTCACCTTTGTTCGTGATGCCGGAGCAGTACAAGATGTCGGCATATTCATTGAATAGATCCTCGTAAGCCGGTAAATGGTGCATCAGGCGACCAGGCGATCCCCAGCCACAGAGGACGACGCCATTTTTTGCTTTGACTTCAGCAAGTGTCTTCGCGACGAACTCATAGTTCGTCTCATCGAAGCTCGCTTGCGCGAACGGCAGATCCTCGCTGACGAGCAGGTCCGGCATCAAACTGATGATGTCATATTGTTTAACAGGATCACTGACATACTTCTTCATCAAATTGTACGCACGTTGTGTCGTCGTTCCAGAAAGAAAGGCGTCCGTCGTCCGTGGTGTGTAGATTAAAGCGGCGACGTGCGTACCTTCTGCGATGTCGTCAAAGATGTAGCTGCGTAAATAGCGTTTCGTCTTGTCTCGATCAAACGTCGTCTGGACGCGGATCGACGATTCCTCAATCAAGAGTTCGGAAGAATCGGCTGGTGTCATGGGTGGTGCCTCCTTTTAATTGGTCAAACGTGAGCTGATGCGAAGGAAGAATGCGAGTGTCTTCTTCTTGAGGTCGAGGTCGTTCGCATCGATCGCCTCGACTTGTTGCTGGTAACGATCATATTGGGCGAGCACGTCAGAGACATATTGTTCACTGCGATTGTATTCAAACAGTGCTGTCGCGAGCGTGTCTCGGTCCGATGTCTTCGTAACATCGTGTTGGTTCAGGTATTTCGCTGCCGTGTGGGCGCTGTCGACGAGACTCGTCGGATCGGCTTTCCCGTCACCGTCCGCGTCGACTCCGAGTCCACCATATTTCTCGATGGCTTCCGGATCCGTCACGTCGATGCCGTCATGCTCGATGTCACCGAGTGACGTGCCACCTTCGTATCCCCAACCGACCCATGTTTTCGGCATGAATTGGAATGGACCGATGGCGCCAACGGACGATTGCATCGCTGACGAGTTCGAGAAGATCGTCTCGACGCGATGAATGGAGGCGAGCAACTTCCAGTCGATGCCGTAACGTGCCGCGGCTTGTTCGTAGATGTCGATGTTCTCGGCAGGTACGCCATGCTGTCCATAATACGTACGATACATTTCATTTTGAACACGTTCCCGATTTTGCCAGTAGATAAAGCTACTGACGATGAGGGCGAACAGTACGAACAAGATGCTGATTCGAAAAACTTTTCGCATATTGTTCTCTCCTCTGTATAGGATTCCACTGAATGGTATCATATTTTAGTAGGGTCTAATAGCACTTTCTGTGACGGGAGTGTGGAATCAAAAAAGGAGTCGAAGTTATGTATCTCTTCGTAAATGGGTTTTTACTCGGATTGCTCGTCGTCCTTTCGATCATCGCAGCGGTCCGTCCGGTTGATTTGACAATCGTTCCCCGCAAGGAGTTTTATCCCTCGATGGTCCAGTCGAGCGGGATTTTATGTCTGTTGCTCGTCGGCGGAACGCTGATTAGCGGTACGCTATTGCCGGAAATCGGCTTAACGTTTTTTGTCCCAAGAGGTCCGGTCTGGTACGCGACGATTGGACTGATCGTTTTTCTTTGCATCGTCTTGCTTTTGACGGCGACCGTTCCAGCGTTTCGCAAACGTCTGCTACCGCTCTATCAAAGTGAGGCGGAACGACTGATTCTGCCGCGAACGAAAGAGGAGCGGACCGGATTCCAAATGGTCGCGCTGATGGCAGGTGTGACGGAAGAATTGATCTATCGCGGATTTCTGTTTCATACGCTCGGATTATTTTTACCGTTTTCTGACGTCAGCTTCGTCTGGATCGGTGCCATCTTCTTCGGGGTCGCCCATCGCTATCAAGGGTGGTTTGCGATCCTCGTCACAGGTCTGATCGGAGCGGGGTTCGGCTACTTATACCTAGCACTTGAGACACTCTGGCCGCTGATCATCATCCATGTCTTGATCGACCTCGTTGCCGTCTACATCTACAAGGGCGATGTTAATTCCTGACATCGTCAAAAAGCGTTGAATTTGGTAGACTAAATGTCAAGCGAAGTTATCGTTTAAATTGGTCAAGTTGACGGTTGCAGAACAGGTCAAATGACAGGTAGAATGAGAAGGTAAACGCTTACACATCAAAAGGAGATGGATGAAACCATGCGAACGATCACTTCCACTGGCGAGCGAAAGAAGACGAGTTGGACATTGAATATCGGCAATCAGCCACATTTGATGATGGATGGTGTGACAGAACAAACGCTTGATGCCGAGCAACGTGTTGTCTACGACGAATTTTTGATTCCGACGACGGACACTTTGATTCATCGGTTCAAAGCCCGCTTCCCGAACCATCTCTGCGAGAACGGGTATGATGTGTATGGCGCTGCCGCTTTTGACGAACAGGTCGTCGAACTGATTTCGAATTGGTTCATCGAGCTGGTCACCGTCTTAACAGCGATGCAGCGGACGAAAGGCATTCAGCATGTCCAGATTGAAGGCGGTGTCGCAAAACGGACCGACTTCTTACCGACCGTGCGTCGGACATGCCGGGCACTGGAGTCAACGATTAATATTTATTGAAACACCAGTCACGTGTTCAGAGGGGACGTCCATTAGGGCGTCCTCTCTTTTTTTGATCAACGAATCGAAAGAGTCAGATGTCATGAGGATAACGTGCACTTTTTTGTTCATCTCGAATCGTTTTCCTGGGACAAGCATCGCGCCGCTTTACTTCGTTGCAGGGTCGCTCCTGTTTGTTTTTCCCTAGGAAGCGATTTCGAGTGAACAAATCGCGTTTCTTTCTTCCAGATAGAAACGAAGTCGAAAGACTCGCGGAGTCGGACATGATTGTCCGACTCTTTTTCATTTTCTGGATATATTCAGGGAAAAACAGGTTGACGACAGACTGTATGGCATGTACCATACAGTTAACAGATGTACTATTGTCTTAATACAATGGTGATAATGAAGGAGGAAAGTCTAGTGCTTGAAGTGAAGGGGCTACAAAAACGATATGGACGAAAAAAGCAGGTCTTACGTGACGTGACGTTCTCTGTCGGTCTAAACGAAGTGACGTGTCTGATCGGCTTGAACGGGGAGGGGAAGTCGACGATTTTAAAAGCAATTCTCGGTCTGATTCCGGTAGATGCCGGGACGGTGACGGTCGACGGCAAAACATCGCGCGACCAGATCGCGTTCGTGCCTGATCTCCAGACGATGCCGAGCTACATGACGATCGGACAAGCGCTCGCGTATATGGCGGATCATTATCCAGACTGGAATCAAGAGACAGCAGAACGATTGCTGCAGACGTTCCAGCTGTTTACGACGGATAAAATGGCGAACTTATCAAAAGGGAATAAGGCGAAGTTTAATCTCGTCTTAGGATTCGCCCTCGATCGACCGTACATATTACTCGACGAACCGCTCGCGGGAATCGATCTCTTCATGAAGGAACAGATCGCTTGGATTTTCTCAAGTGAGTTCATGGAAGGACGGAGCATCCTGATGACGACTCACGAAATTGCTGAGGTCGAGCAGGTGATTGACCGAGTGTTATTCTTACGGGACGGGAAGATCGTCGAAGTCAAAGAGACGGATGAGTTACGTGGCCGTCATCATCAATCGGTCCAAGACCGGATGCGGGAGGTATATCAAGGATGAAACGCTGGTTGTTATTAACAAATGAAGAACTGAAACGGAGTACGAAACTACTGGTGTTCTTGATTTCAGGATTGATCGTCGCGGAAATCGCGTCACTGCTCTATCAGATTTACGATTATCAAAGCACGATCGAGAAAACGATGCGTATCGATCAGATTTCAGAAATGGACGCAATTGCACAAGTAGGTGGTGCGTTGACCTTCGCACAGGCAACGGATTTTTACGATTCAATCATTGTTTTAGCGATGGGGATGATTCTCTTGTTCGCGTTCTGGATTTGGTATCGCGACTGGATGGGCGAGACGAAGTACATTTACAGATTGCTATTGTTACCTGGTTCACGCCGGGCGATTATTGCATCAAAACTGACGGCCGTTCTTCTCGTCGTCGCTAGTCTGATCGGAATTCAGTGGGTGTTGTTGTTGCTTAGTCGTAATCTTTACTTATGGCTATTGCCAGATGCTCAACAGGTCACAGCCAGCATCAACGAATACTCCTTCTACATGAAGTTGTTCTATACGATGTACCCAACTGACATTTTATTCATTTTACTAATGACATTCATCGTCATCTCGTTCGTCTTCATGACAGTATTACTTGAGCGGTCTTTTCGAAGAGGAAAAGCGTTCTTGCTCGTCGGATTACACGGGGTTGCGCTGATTGGCGGTTATATCGTTTTAGGCGTAGCCTTGTCAGCTATTTCGAGCAACCTGAGTCAGCTGCATATGCAATTTTATTTCGGATACGTCGTGCTCTTAACGTTATATGTGTCATACAAAAATCTGCGGTTAGTCCAGACGCGCCTATCCGTATAAAGGAGAAATCTCATGAAACGATATCGTCAACTTTTGATCTATGGATTGATCATTCTCATGACAATCGGGAGCTACATCGGCTATACGCTATCGATCCAAGGCGCAGACTTGTCGCTCGAGACCGTCAGTGGAAAACCTTCGCAAGTAGAAAATTTTAATCTACGTCTTCAGACGAAAGGCATGCGTTCGACGGTTTATGATGTCGATGCTAAGGGAGCCATTGAAAAACAGTCAAACTCTTACGTCGGACAACTTTTCCGTGAAGATAGCATGACGGATTTACCAGACAAATATTATGAGTTCACGACACAAATGGAAACAAATGTCAGTGGGGGTGGGCAATCGGAATATGCGATTCAGATTAAACACAATAAACTGCAATTTAAGATGTTTACGTTCAAGACAGAGAAAATGTTCGAAAAGACATTTCAGTATGATACAAAACTTGAGACAGGGAGGGACTTACAAGCCAGTGTCGTCGATAAACAGGCGATGAAGGTTTATATCCAACTCGATCGAGTCGATCAGCCAAAAGAAACAAAACTACTTGTGCTCGATTTAACAAGCGACCGGGTCGAAGAGATCGTTCTTCAAAAACCAGTAGCGCCTAAAAACGCTCGTCAATTTTTAGCGATTCATCAAAATGAGGTCGTCTACACGGAACAACCGTCTGACAGCGATGAAGAGAACACAAAACTATCTTATTTTCTCGATGACGGGAAGGTCGTTCGGTCCATCAAGGAGTTAAATCAGCAACAAATCGGTTATACCCCCTATGCGAACGGTCGTTATCTAATTGGCTTCCGCCTGCCGGAAGGAGAGACGAAACGAATCGAATGGTCGATGTTCGACTTGGAAACGAAACGATTATCCGAGCATAGCGTAAGCAGTCCGCTTGTTTTGAAAAAGATCGATTGGTTGGATTCGACGGACGAGATGCAGCTCTATCTCTCATCAGAGACGAACGCTGGATTCCAAGTGTCCGTGATCGATCTGAAGAATGAACAACTGATGTATCAAGGTGAAATCAAGGATGCGAATCATAAAAAAGGAACACATATCTATGATTTTGCGATTCAATGAAATGGAGACGTCATACCGAAACCGGATGACGTCTTTTTGAAAGGACAGAATGATATGAAACTAGAAATCGAACAGTTATCAAAAATCTATCCGAATCGAAAACAAGCGTTGCAGGAGATCACGTTGACACTGGAAGCCGGAGTGTATGCCTTGTTCGGTGAAAATGGAGCAGGGAAGACGACGTTGATGAAGATTCTCGCTGGACTGTTACGTCCATCGCAAGGGGTGATTCGAGTCGACGGTCACGTCGTCTCACCACTAGAAGAAACGTACCGCGAACGAATCGGGTATTTGCCGCAGGAGACACCGCTTTACGGTGATTTCACGGCAACACAGTTTTTAACGTACTTGGCAACGGTCAAGGGCGTTCCTAAATCCGACATCACCTCTCGCGTTGAACAAGCCTTGATCGATGTGAATTTGCTAGAACAAAAAAATCAGAAACTACGCCGCTTCTCAGGTGGAATGAAGCGACGGATCGGTATCGCGCAACTACTGTTGAACGACCCGGACTTTCTGATCATCGATGAACCGACGGCAGGGCTTGATCCAAAAGAACGGATTCATTTTCGGAACGTCATCGCGACGATTGCGCGAAAACGAATCGTCTTACTGTCGACACATATCGTCTCGGACGTCGGGTCGATCGCAAAGGAAATCATCCTGATGCAGCAAGGGAAGATCATCCGCCAAGCTAATCCTTATACCTTGCTCGATGAGATCGCGACCTCGATCTGGTCCGTCGATGTATCGGACGAGACATTACTCGTCTTGCAGGAGACGTACCAAATGGGTGCGATTCAACAAACACGGTCTGGTAAAAACCGCGTCCGGATCATCTCATCCGATCGACCGCATCCAGATGCGGTTCAGGAAGAGTCGCAACTAGAAGATTTATACCTTTATCACTTAGATGAACGGATGCGTGGCGCGTGATGTCGATGTTACGATTCGAATCATATAAATTATATAAATCGCTAATCGTCTGGTTGCTGTTGATCGGAACGGGAATCTTTTTCTTACCGACATTAGTGGAACCGATTGATCATGTCGTCAAGTCCCGCTATTCTTCGTTCGAAGGACCAGCAACGAAAGACGTCTTTAAGATGATTGAGACAGATCGCAACATCATCAATGATCCAGATACACGAATGTTAGAAGACGACATATTTTACAAGAATGAAATCTATGCTCAAATCTTACATATGGAAGAAGCGCAAATTCAACGGCAGCAACGCCTCGACGTTTTAAAAAGCGATACGTTCGAGCAAAAGCTCGTCAATCGTATCAACGTCGCATCGATTCGCTATCACGATCCGGCGGAAATCGTAGCGACGTTCGTCAATCAATCCGGACTCCTGTTCCCGTTGATCGGACTCCTACTCGTGACGATCAGTTATACACGTGAACGCATGACCGGAGTCGAACAGTACCAGTTGACGTCGCGGAATGGACGACATCTCTTATTACGTGCGAAATGGATGGCTGCCGTTATGTACGTGACGATCATCCACGTATTAACGTATCTTGCGACGATCTTAGTCGTCCGTTATCAACTCGGACCGATCGATTGGTCGGCACCGATGCAAGCGATGGACGGACTAACTGCAGCGCCGTATCCATTATCGATTGGTGGATATGTACTGTGTACGTTCATTTATCAGGAACTAGCCTTTGTGACGCTAGCGACAGCTATTTTATGTGCCTCGTTATTCGCGAAACAGTACAGTCACGCCTTCATTTACGTAATGGTTTTGATCGGCTTACCATTGACGTATGGTTACGTCATTCCGGACGTGTTCTTCCCAGATTTCGTGCAAGTGCTGATCTTCTTTTTCCCAAGCCGCGGCGTGCTGACGCGTGAACTGTTCCAGACAGATATACCGTTCGTCTTACCGATTTTTGTGATGCTCGTTTGGATTGTACTGATCGTCACCCTTTACGTATTCATGATGCGATCTGTCAAAAGGAGGGAGCTGACATGAGCCGCGACTTATTGAAGGTGGAATGGCAAAAGGTAAAGCAACAAAAGATGGTGTGGGTTCTGCTGTGCCTTGTGTTTATCGTCGGTCTGATTTTTTCGTTTAGTCGGATGGGCTTGCCTGGAACGGAACGGACGAATGCACCGTTCGAAGGGAAATTGACGAGGGACTTCGTGCAACTGGCAACAGAAGGAGAAAAGCGTGTAACGAAGAATGGGATCACGAAAGCAGAACAGCGTGAACACGACATTTATTTGCAGATTCTGAAGGCAGACGGCCGGCATCAGTCGCAATCGCAACGTGTCGACGAATTGCGTCAAGAAGCGCGCTCAGCGACATCTGACATCAAAAAACGAAAACTCGAACAAGAAGCGTCGTTGCTTGCGAAAATCGATTATCAACGCGTCGGCAACTACCGGACGCTTGATCAATTCATCGTGTTTCTCGGTGTCGGAGGATTTGCGTTGCTGGCGATCGTCTTGACGTTAGTAACCGCGACGAGTTACTCGCGCGAAGCGCAGACCGGGATGTTGCAACTGCTCTATAGTTCAAAGCATGGTCGCAAAGACGTCCTGACGGCAAAATTAACACTCTCGATCCTGCTCGTCACTGGCATCATCCTCGTTTACAATATCGTGCAGTGGCTCTTATTTTTCCGTCAGTCAAGCGGCTGGGAGTTACCGATTCAGTTTAACTATCATGATTCTCCATACCCGTTGACATTCGGGCAACTGTATCTGCTCGCTATCTTGATGCAGTGGCTGGTCGGCATCTCGTTAGTCATGACGTTCACGTTTTTCTCGTTACTCGTCCGGCAGGTCCTTGCTGTTCTGATACTCGCATCGATCTGGCTGATTAGTCCGTTCGTGCTTGAAAAGTTCTTTGGAGGCATCATGGCGAGCGAAACGATTCGCTCACTTCTCCTCCTGACACAAGGACAGTCATTGATGGTGTTCGTGTTGTTTAAGGATTACCTTGCTATACCGGTGTTTGGGCAACCGATTATTTTACCAGTAGTCGTCATCGCCAGTAGCATCACGACGATTCTCTTGTTCGGCTGGGGTTGTTACAAGCTTGTCTCGCGTCAGTCTTCCTAAAAAAACGCTTCGGACCGGAAAAAGTTATCCGGTCCGAAGCGTTCTTTTTTTTCGTTTTGACTAGGAATCAATGCGTCCTAAGGCGAAAGCATCAAGACGTGAAGTTTTTCTCTGCCGCTTTACAGGCACGCAATAAAGCATCCTTGAAGAAGCGATCTTCCTGCGAAGCGAGTTGTTGTGTCGCTTCTTCGTCCCCACGCAGGGAGCGGGCGAGCATCTGAATGACCTTGACCCAGCGCCGGACGTGATCGAGTTGCGGGCGACCCATCGCGACGTATACCGTGAACCAATCGTTCTGATCGCGACGGATCATCCGTTGGAACAATGATTTCGCGAGATCGACTTCTTCGGTCGTCGGGAGTTCGTTCGTCTCGAAATAAAGACGTAACGCTGCGACAGCAGTCGCATACGCTGCCTTGACGTCTTCCGACGGCTGATGTTTGCCGTAATCAGATGTCGACAGATGAAGTAAGGCGGGTTTCTTTTCGACACCCGTGATCCAAGCGGAGATCGTCTTATTGCCTTTATAGGCTTGACGGTTCGCGACCGGGAGCTTCGCCGTGACATTACCGACTTTCCCGATCAAGGTCACTTTATTGTTGCGATCTTGGATTTCAGTCACTTTCATCTCGACCGTATCCCCCATTTCATGGGGAATGGCTTTCGGCTGAAGCTTTTCTCCTGCCGAGAGTGGCGAGCGCTTGCGGATCATCCGCAGTGCTTCCTGTTCAATCCGGTCGTCAAGCGACCAGAGATGCTCTGGTGGAACGTTACGGAACCGGCGACGTCGAACCTTGATGTACTGGTCAAGCGCGTCAGCAGCTTGCTCCCGCGTCGATTCGCCACGTGCGACGGGGCCGATGATGTCTCGGAGCGTAATGGATTCGAGACGTTCCATGATGCCTTCGAACGGGATGAGTTCCATTACGTAGAGACTACAGACGACGAGTTCGCATTCGCGAGGAGTGAGTGGGCGTTTGGCCATAAATTGACTTCCTTTCAGCTGGTTGATGTTTCTAGTATACCAAAAAAAAGCCATCGTCACGTAATCCCGTGACGATGGTCTGAAAAAGCTTACAAGACGAATGCCGATTCCGAACTGTTTTGCAATTCAGCGGACGCGAGACGTGTGACACCGTTCATGAACGGGTCATGGGCGACGAACAAATCTCCGATTGCTTTGATCTCAGCCACGGTCGCATTCTCCTTCGCACCAGCGATCCGTAAGCGATACGGCTTTTTCGTCACCGTATCGAACGTCAGGACGATCGTATGTTCCATCAATGGTCACTCCTTTCGTAAAATGTAGAAGATGGGTCATGCCTTCAGTAAAGCGTAGTCACGGCTGATTTCCGTCAGCGCGTAACGTCCGTCGAGTAAGCTGCCGATCGATTGCCCGATCGAAGCGACGACGTCTGCTGGAAGATTCGAACGTAAGCCGTTGTAGCGGCGGCGAGCGACGACGGCATCACCGTTTGCTGTCACCTTGTCCTTACGCTCGAAGACGATGATGAGACTCGTCTTGATCTCTTCTGCTTGTGTCATGTGTATCACCTCCTTCGCCCTTATTGACAGGGGAAGAGACCGGATTGTTCGAAAGGAATGAAAAAAACATGGTCTGGTTACGTTTTTTACGAAAAGTCTCGTTTCTACGGATGCGGACGCTCGGGTATGCGTCGTTGATTTTCGTCTTCGGTGTCGCGGGTATCATGTACGCGCTTGAGCCGGAGACGTTCGGCTCCTACTTCCGCGCCGTCTACTGGACGATGACGACCGTCGTCACGGTCGGATACGGTGACTTCTTCCCGAACTCGGATACCGGTCGCATTCTGACGATTTTCGTGTTTATCTTCGGAATTGGGATCGTCGGTGGATTGATCTCAAAACTGGTCGACGGTGTCCAGTTGATTCGTAATCAAAAGGAAAGAGGGTTGTTACAAGTGAAGGAAACAGGACATACGGTCGTCTTCGGTTACAGTCGGCGTTCGAAGCACGTCATCGAGTCATTGCTCGAACATACGGATGTCGTCCTCGTCGACGACCTAGAGCGAGAGCCATTCAGTCATCCCCGGTTCCATTACGTCTGTGGTGATCCGGCACTGACGTCGACGCTTGAGCGAGCGCACATCGAAAAGGCGGTCCGCGCGATCGTCCTCGCGGATCATTCGATTCCGCCGGTCCATGCTGACGGACGAACACTGTTGATCGCTTCAAGCATCGAACGGGCGAACCCGAACATCTACACGATCGTCGAGATGATGCTTGAAGAACACCTCGACAGTTTTGAACAGGTCAAGGTCGATGAAGTGTTGCTTGGTGACGAGACGATTGCCCGGATGGCGATCCTCGCGTCCCATCATCCCGGCGTGACGAAGGTCGTGACGAATTTGTTAACGAAGGATGGTGAAGGGATGTTCTCGATTCCGACGCGACCGGAATGGGCGACATATCGTGATGCGTTTCATGCCTTGCTAGAAGAAGGGGTGACGATTCTATCCGACGGGAAGCGGCTCGATTTGAACCAACGTCTCGACGAAACGATTCCGAAAAACGGAACGCTGATCGTCTTATGTTCGGAGGAAACCGCCCAACGAATCGGAGCAATTTAAGGTGTGCATGATTCAACTAATCTTTTTTCGGGTATAGTAAACAAATTTACTAAACGGAGGAAAAGGATTATGACACAACCACAACCAGAATGGATTCAAGAATTATTCGAGACGGTCGATCAAGGTGAAATTAAAAATGCACCGAAATTACTCTATATGGCATTGACGCTTGAACCAAGTTATTTTACAAAAGCAGTTATTCGTTTTAATCAACGATTGGAAGTCGAACCATTAACGGACGTTTCGGAACTACTGACGGTCTATCGTCAATTCTTCCTCTCAGCTAATCCGTCAGAGGAATACTGGTCACTTGCCTGGAACGAACTCATCCAGACCCTACAACATATGATTGATCGACCAGAAACGCAGCAATTACTTAAAGAACATATCGATTTACTCGACTGGTGGTCAAGTGAATCGTTGCTGTCACTCCCGAGTTGGTTAACGATTCTCGACGTTGCAGAACGCATCGACGCGCTTGATCAATTTAGCAGTTATCTTCCAGATATCTTTGAGAGCTACGCGCTCGAGACAGCAAAGGATGAACCGTTCGCCCGTCTTGCCTGGTACGCACTCGCAAGCAATCAACAAAACTTGCTTGCCCCGTACAGAGACCGGATTGAAGCCGGTTCGTCGAAGGAAATCCAGTCTCTTCGTCAAGCGGATCTCGTCGATCAAATTGAAACGACACGGGTCGTTATGTTAAAGTCGAAAGATAACGAGCCGATTGAATTAACATTTGATCGAAAATGGACATTATAAATTATCGAAGAAAAAATGACACCTAGAAGCCGCACGAATCCAATCCAAGGGGTGTAGGGATGATTCACGTCAATTTACCGAGTGGTGACTATGTCGTGTTAGTAGAAATAAATCGTGAAGTGCTGCTGTGTCATTCGATTGAAGAAGCGGAACAAGCACAACGCGACCGGTATGAACTGGTCGGACGGATGAGCGAACGCTTGCCGGCAGAAGTGATTGGACCCTCGATTGCGGACTTCGTCCGCTTTTCGACCGGGTTCATCGGCGAAGAAGTAACGTGGCATGAAGAAGAAGAAGCGTTCTTTTGCCAACAGTTCGAGACGTTCGACGGTTCCCCGTTAGGTGAAGACCTGACGGGTATCGATGCAACGCGTTGGCGTGCGGTCCTTGCACGCTATTATGCTTACGTGACGATCGGAAAGATCATTCCTTTTGAAGTCAGCGAAGAACCGGACGGTACGGTTCCGCTTTAGTCCAGACGATTCTTCGGTCGGCGCGTAAACAGAGAAGGGCAGTGTTCCCATGAAAAAGCAACTTGCACTACTCACGCTAGCGACAATCGTCGCCATGCCAACGTCTGCTTTCGCGCAGTCTCAATATGTACAATACGACCCAACCTTTACAGAACAACAAAAACAAGAATGGTTGGCGAATCAAGGTCTGACCGAAATTCGTGCCCTGAAACAAAAAGGATTCTCTCTCGTCGAGCCCCTTGCGCATCTCGAGGAAGAGGATATCGACGCCGATTTGATTCCGATCACGGACGTCAAAAAAGCGACGGATTCTGCCCAGTTCCAGCAAACGTACCTCGATCAGTCACGAATTCCGGCTTACTGGAAGTACAGCCGCGGGAAATCGGATGTTCGTGTTGCGATCATCGATGACGCGATCGATACGAAACACCGTGAGTTCAAGGATGTCATCTATAAAACAACGACGATTTCCGGGATTCGAAAACCAGATGATCACGGGACACATGTCGCAGGGATTGTCGGGGCGCGTGAAGACGGTCAAGGAATCGTCGGTGTCGCTTCGGGTGTCAAGCTGATCGGGGCGGACGTCTTTGACGGAGAATATGCCGGGTCGATCGATATCGGCGACGGTATTTTGTATGCCATCGAGCAAGGGGCAGATGTCATCAATCTGTCGCTCGGACAATATGAATACGATCCATATATGGAGTCCGCGATCAAAAAAGCAGAGGCGAAAAACATCCTCGTTGTCGGTGCAGCTGGAAACGACGGGAAGGGGAAAGTTCTTTTCCCAGGCTCAATGAGTCAAGTCGTTGCCGTCGGATCAGTCGGGACGCTCGGGCGTGCCTCGACGTTCTCGAACTACGGCAAAGGACTCAACATCATGGCGCCGGGTGAAGGGGTTTACTCGACGATCGTCGGGAATAAATACGGCTACTTGGACGGAACGTCGATGGCGACACCAGTCGTCAGCGGTGTACTGGCACTCGCAAAATCGAAGAATCCGTTCGTCTCGAACACGACGATGCGCAGTAAGTTATATGCGGCAGCGACGAAAAAATCAGGCGATACGAAGTCGCATTACGGGACGGGTCGCTTGAACGCTGGAATCTTGGCGACGTTACCAGCACCGATCTCGAAGATCTCGTTGCCGTCAACGGTCAAGCCGAATCAGCTGTTTTCATTCTATTTCGATGAGTACGCGAGTGCGAAGACGACGACACGTCTTTATAAGGACGGGAAGGTCGTCAAGACGTTCACGCAATCGAATTTAACGAACGGGACGCATAAGTTTACGTATAAGTTGAAAGAGAAGGGGGCTTACAAGCTCGTCTTTACAACGACCGGTGGACGCCATACGCGGACCGTTGAACGACTCCTGACAGTGAAATAAAAAAAGCGCCTCCCACCGAGTGGGAAGCGCCGTACGAGACCTGAAGATTACTTCGGGTCTTTTCCTTTTTTATAGACGGGCGTCGGAGGTGTTAATGCCTCTCCAGTCCACGTGATCATCGCTTCCATCTTGTATCCTGTGTCATCCTCATGGACGAACGACAGGCGACTGGAATCGATCAATTGGTATAAACCATAAGCGACCTGGTCGGCCCAAGAGCGTAACGTCATCGCATTATCATACAACGGGATTTGCTCAGGGAAACGTTCATTCATAAGCAAGATATCGTGTTGATCGAAATGATAGCTACGTTTTGAGAGTGCATCGGGCGCCTTGACGTTGAACGGCTCGAACGCGTGGATGAGCTCTCCTTGACGATAGAAGGCGAAGATGCCGTTTCGCAGATGAAGTGCCTTGATCTCATCGATCTCGATCAGGAATGTCAACTTGCGAACCGTTCGCCGGTTCGTACCAGAGCGTCGTTTTTTCATGCTACATGCCCCCTTCTGAACTCTTGTACTATACCGTGAAATGAGGCAGGGACGCAACTTTTTCGTTTATAAAACGAGAATTGCCTCTTGCAGGAAAGCGGCATCTACGCTACACTCATAAACAGTGACTATGTTGGTTCGGACAATCGCGGGGCATTTCGGTGCTTTGAGGAAAGTCCATGCTCGCACAGCCTGCGATGGCTGTAGTGATCGTGCTACACAAAAAGATAAGTGTAGGCAGCGTCAAGCTGACGGCAGAAGGAACGCCTAAGTCTTCGGATATGGCCGAAACTTCTTGAAGGTGCCACAGTGACGGAGCTTCATGGGAAACCATGAAGGTGGAACGAGGTAAACCCCACGAGCGAGAAACCCAAATTTGGTAGGGGAATTTCCGGAGCGGAACTGAACGCGAAGGAGAGCGTATGCAAATACGGAGATAGATGATTGTCGCCTGCGTGTGAGGGTCAAACCGTTTGGAACACTAAGGAACAGAACATGGCTTACAGGACCACATAGGCTGTTATTTTTAAGTTGAACGAGAGTCCAGGTCCACCCTGGGCTCTTTTTTTATTGCAATGAAACGATTCAGTGGAAGAAACAATAAAGGAGTGAACGCGATATGGCAAAACGCTTAGTCATCGCGACAGCGGCGATGGGAATCGAAGCGCTCGTCGCAAAAGAAGTCCGTGCGTTAGGATATGAATGTACGGTCGAGGACGGAAAGGTCTACATCGATTGTGAGATGGAGGACATTCCCCGTTTGAACATGTGGCTTCGGACAGCGGACCGGATTAAACTCGTAGTCGCTGAGTTCCGCGCGACGACATTCGAAAAATTGTTCGATCAAGTTAAGGCACTACCGTGGCACGAATTGATGCCGTGGGATGCAAACTTCATCGTCAACGGTCGTTCGGTCAAGTCGAAGCTCTTCTCGATCCGTGACTGCCAGAAGATCACCGAGAAAGCGATCGTCTCGCACATGCAAGAAGCGTACAACAAAGGAACGGAATGGTTGCCGAAGACAGGCGCGAGCTATCCGATCGAAGTCGCCTTGTTAAAAGACATCGCAACATTAACGATCGATACGTCTGGCGACGCGTTACACAAACGCGGCTACCGTGAGTTCCACTCGGCCGCGCCACTCAAAGAGACGATGGCAGCAGCGATGCTGATGCTGACGAACTGGAAGCCGGATATGCCGCTCTACGACGTCTTCACCGGTTCAGGTACACTGGCGATTGAAGCAGCGATGATCGGGCGTAATATCGCACCAGGGATCAACCGCGAGTTCGTCTCACAGGAATGGAAATGCATTCCGAAGAAGGCATGGTTCGATGCGATCAACGAAGCGAACGACAAAGCCGAGTGGGACAAACCATTGAAGATCTACGCAAGCGATGTCGATCCAGAGATGGTCAAGCTCGCAAAAACGAACGCAGAACTCGCAGACGTCCGCGATGCGATCAACGTCATGCAACGCGACGCAGCAGACTTCAAACCGAAGGAAGACTTCGGTGTCATCATCGGGAACCCGCCGTACGGGGAACGTTTGGAAGACGCACGTGAAGTCCATCAGTTGTACCGCAAGATTGGTACGGCGTATAAAGAATTCCCATACTACAGCGTCTATATGATCACGTCGTATGTTGAGTTCGAAAAAGCGTACGGTCGCCCAGCGACGAAACGTCGGAAGCTCTATAACGGGAACATCGAAGTTCAGTTTTATCAGTATTATGGTTTGCGTCGGAAACGTCCGCAGGCTTAAGCGATTTGTGAGAGGTGAGTGGGCGGCAGTTCCCACTCACTTCCCACTTTTTTATTTTTTCGCAATAAATCATGAGCCGTTCGGTTGAGCGGTTTTTTTGCGTTTCAAAAGCTGCTCGAATCGAAATCACCAAGTCTTTTAGGATGACATTTCGGATTGCACTGAACTTTTTAATGCCAGTTCGATTGTTGAGAAATTTTCAAATCGTAACTTTTTTACATACTTACGTTCTGTTTCTGTCAGAAAGAAAAGGCACCTGAGTGCCTTCAGGGTAAACCTTTTTAATTGCCGTTGATATCGGGTGTAGGTAAATCTAGCGAGGTAAATCCGGATGTATCTAAATTGCTGTTCAAGTCGTTCAAATTTTGGATAGCTTCTTGTCCTCTATAGTATCCGTCCTGACGCGTTTCCATCTCATTACTCTTGAGTAGTCTTTCTGAACTCACTAATTCAGAGGCAGTGGATTGCATCTCGATGATTGCAGTCGACAAGGTGTTGGCGATGTGTTTAATACTTCCATCTGCTGTGGGCGATTTCTGAATGCCGATGATTTTTTCCGACATACCATTTACCATGAGAGACAAAGAATCGCCAGTTGTTAAATCATCGCCTTCTGCTGGGTATTCGAGTGACATCTCGTAATATTTGTCATCCGCTTCTTTCAACATGGCTGTCAGTTGAAATTGACCATCTAAAAATTCTGCAATCAACTCTCCGTCATCTTCATTCATTACATTTGAAGCATCAGTACTCGTTTCGGTAGCATCACTAGAAGAAGCGTTGAAGATAGCTTCATTAAGCGGAATTGCCCGTAAAGTTTTTTCCTCTCGATTAGGTAAATAGTTTTCAGCTTCGTCCCATGTTTCAAAACTCTTAGAAACCGTATACGTCTCTAAGCTGTATGCTATATCTAATAAATTTTGAGAGAGAGGTTCGAGTTTTTCCGCTATCGCGTTTTCTACATTTGTGAATGGGACATCTTCATTTTTCGCCATGTACGCACCCGCAGCCATCATATGAGCAATTTGTGCGGCTTCGTTCAATATTTCAACTTGCGCGTCTACTCGATCTCTCACATCTTGGGTGACAGTTTTTTGAAAATCTTTGATTCGAAGTTGTTCTGTTTCTTTCATCTTTTTTTGTTCTTTAACAATACGGTTCACTAACTCGGTTGTGGATGAAATAGCCTTCTCAACAACAGGCTTCCCTGTATCTAAAGCATTTTGGACATCTTTTGGAGAGAAATCGTTATTCGTTTGTTCTACATTTGTTCCGTGTCCGAAAGAGGCGAGATCTCTCGGATCAGAAGCTACAGGTGTGTCACTTTTTTGTTTTGCTTTTTCTGTTTTTGATTCGGTAACAGGAGTTTCCTTTTTAACTTGTGATGATTTAGTGTGCATCCCAAGAAAGTACGATCCTCCGATTATTACAACTGCAAGGATTCCGATAATCCAGCGTATCTGGATGGTCCGTCTGTTATAACGACTATATTTAAAAATACGTTTCCTTTCATTGTCCACGACGTATCCTCCATTAGTAATTTTTTTATTTAATCCTAATTTAGTGCATTAATGTTTTTAATTTCCATATTAATTCTAACTCAAAATGGTTTATTATACGATATGGATTTAGGCGATGGGATAACTATCTTCGCATCGAACAATCATATACCTAACGTATATGAATATTGAAATACAGTTAATGCATTGATTTCCAAGTGTTATAGTTTCTGTCGTGAAAGGACACAGGTAAAAGTTACATTTAGTATATGCATGATTGATGTTGCACAATCATTACATAGTTTTTAAGAAACTCTCTAGATTAAATTAGGACAATATCAAAAATCCCTTTGAAATGACATACTTAAAAAAGTACAAACTTTGAAAGAGTTTTTGATTAGCACAAAGTATATTTTTAAGCAGGATGATGCGAATAGTAGTCAAAAGGTAAACATAAATGATGTACTTATACATACTGAGGGAGAAAACATGACAAGGATCTGGATAGAAGAGTATGAAGTAATGGGTGATTTAGGTCGTCTGTTCGGTCACTTTTTAGATATGGATGATTCAATTAAAACGGCATATTTAATAAGTCCGTCAGAGGATGACGAATGTATTACACCGACGAAGAAAATTTTGTTTGAGTTTTTAGAGCATCGAAACGATTTTCCGTTGTATCTGTATTTTTCAGATGAATATGTATTAAGAGAACGACATCAGCAGTTCTTTCAGCAACAGGATATTGACTATACCATTCAAACGGTTTATCCAAGTCGAAAATATCATTTAGATCCGCTTGTTTATTTTACAGTTGAATTAAAGAACAAGGAGGCACTCATTCGCGTCATTCGCGAGACGTACTGGTTAGCAGAAGAGAATGTTTTCTATGTGATTTCGAATTACGATAATTTAAAATTTACGTTTGAGGAAAGGCAACATTGGGGTTTCCAGCAATATCTACCGATTGCTTCATTTGATCGAACTCCTCCATCGGTGCTTATCAAGCCTGGTCATGACGGATGTGGTTTTTTCATATGTTCAAGCGATCGATCGGTGAATTCGTTAGAAAACGTCATTCGGAGTATGCCGGAAGAAATCATCACATATCAAGTCAATGATGAACTATATGAACTTGAGTAATGAAGAGTAAATTCACTCTTCAGCTATCGGAGGTGCTGCATGAAACCAGCCATCAAACAGATCAATCCATCGCCCGGGTGTATCACTAATCGATCTAAAGCGTGCAGAAAAAATCCTCGGTGTAAAATTCCCGACGGATTACATTTCACTCATGCAGGAATCAAATGGTGCAGCCTTTCATGACTGGCAACTCTATTCGATACCTACTGAATCGAGTCATTCTGAAGTCGAAGATATCATCCACCATCACATAAATCGTCCAGATGATTTACCGAAGGATATGATCTGCTTTGGTGAACATTTAGATGGGAGACGGTTGTGCTACCGGATTCGACTTCGTTTTTTACAAGAGCTCGTCTTCACGTGGCATCCTAAAAAGGGGCTTGAAAAATACTGTGCCTCTTCACTCAACGAATGGGTAGAATCCGAAATGTTACGTGACCGGGCTAATAAAAAGATTACCCTGGGTACTTTTAGTGTTAGTAGTCATCGACTGCTCGTGACGGATTCGAATGAAAAAGATGTAGCATCGATTGTCTTGGAGCAAGTGAAGTCTGGCGCATGGACGGCTTCCGTTACATATGATTCAGATGGAACGGTTCGTTTACTTACAGTATACGAAGGTGTCGATCAGCCGACGGGCAGATGGACGCGCTCGCATGAGATTGCGATTGATTCGGGATTTGTACTGATTGGTGATGATGTTGCGTTTCGTGAGGAGGAACTAGCCGAGGAACTCTTTTTCGGTCAACAGAACGTCCATTTGTTTCGAGCGGGTATCATGACCGATTCTGGATATGGAGACGGCATCTATCATCTGAAAGTAAAGAAAAATCGCGATAAACAAATCATCGGAGTACGAATCAATTTCATGGAGTAGCAATCGAAAGACCGGTAAGGAATCCTCCTTCGACCGGTCTTTTTGCGATATGTAGTTATTTGATATTGTCGATGGCGTTGCCATCCTGATCGACTTGAGTAGAAAGTCCAGTCCAGCCACGACCTTTTGTCTCTAGCCAGCTGGTGAATTCGACGAGAAATTCCTCGTGAGGTACATGGCCACCATCTTTTTTGACAATGACGTACCTGTCAAACTTTACATATGACTCCTTCAGTAATTCCATGCGTGATCTCCTCCTAAGCAGCGGATGCGAAAGTAAGAGTATAGCGCTCGAAACATTCATTTACAAATGATATCCATTTATCTTTCTAGTTCAACAAATGGTCCGCTCGACATAAAACCGTCACCTTCACACCATCAGCGACAGAAAAGCCATTCAAACGCGTGCCATCATTCATGCGAAGTGATGTCGTTTGGACGATGTCCTGGAAGAAAAATAGGTCACTTCGTAAACGACGCAGTAACTGGCGAACGTGATCGTACGTAATCGCTTGACCACTCAATTCCGTCAATCGCTCGGCTAGCGCAGGATACGTCGACGTCGTGCCCGTCATGATTACGAAGAGTGCCAAAAATCCGTTCGGATTCAGTAAGATGGTTTGATTTCTCCACTCGACGAAGGTTCCCTCTGAACTGCTCCTTAAGACGATTTCTTGATCGTCAGCTTGATATCCCTGAAACGAACGTTCATTGATCAACGTCTCCGTTCCGTCTTGAATTTTTCGATAATAAAGACGGTCAAACAGGTGCTCATCTTCAACGAGTAATTCGTTTCGGTATTTGTTGAGTCGTGCCGCTTCGCTCGGATGCTTCACGTGTTCTCGGTATTCGAGTTCAGCAAGTGATTCGCGAGCTAGGTAGATGCTGCAGTTGACGACGAACATATGCGTCAGTGTCGTCTGGATGTCGCTCAGAGCAGCGTCGACCGTACCGTCGAGCGCTCGGCTGAAGTGACGTATCGCTTCCGCATACTGGCGTTTGACATAAAGAATATAGCCGAGACGATAATTCGCAAGCGGGTGGTTCGGACGAAATTTAAGTGCCATAGTCAATGCGCGACGCGCTGCGCCATAATCCGGCGTCTCCGAAAATTTCGAGTACTCCGCTTGGCGGACGTACAGATTCGTCAGTTCGTCTTCCAATTGTCTTCTTTCATCTCGATCCGTCGTTTCCCGAATGGCGTGCCGGAGTTCTTGCGCTCGTGCATAACTCGTTATCATCCCGTTCATCCTTTCTGTCTCTTTTCTTTCATCATAGGGCTGACCAACGTATGTGACAAGCTGTCACAATGGTGTTGCTACTCTATAGGTATCAACACTAAAGGAGTCGATGTGAGATGAGAAACGAAAGCAAATGGATCCGATATGGCATTTTAAACGGGGAAGTCATCGAGGAACCGACATGGTCAGCTTGCGTACAAGATGTCATGCAACGAGCGAGTCAACAAGAAGTGACGGATGAAAAGATTCTCGATTGGATCGAAGAAGCAAAACAGCGTCATGCACCACTTGACGATCATGGGATGGAAGCATTGTTTGATCCAAAAAGACAAGCGTTACCCTATCACCTGTTTGACGGGTATGTCCGAGGTATCGTTCGTATGATGAACGAACTTGGGATTTTGACAAGTTCCTGTTGTGACGGTCACGGTAAACGAGCTGCTCGGGTTTATACGCAGGATTTGCTGACGAACCAGCAACGGTATTTGCTTCGTTTAGCGGCAGACGCGGTTCCAGGGTTAACTGTGTCCTTACAAAATCGGTGGATTCAACTTGAAGTGAGAGACCAACGTTCGCTGTTGCTGGATTTGGCGGAAGTATTATATCGCATCAAACAAGACGCGTCGACGATACAAGAGCTGGAATTGCAACGCTTCAGAAAGCGTCTTTTAAGATGGCTCGCAATTCCTGGACAAAGCAGAAGGGAACAGATGGTTCGCAGTCGTGTACAACAGGCAGT
Organism: Exiguobacterium sp. U13-1; assembly: GCF_001750115.1. Lineage (NCBI taxonomy): Bacteria > Bacillati > Bacillota > Bacilli > Caryophanales > Exiguobacterium > Exiguobacterium sp. U13-1. The sequence goes on from NZ_CP015731.1 coordinate 1,761,532, forward strand.
CCGCCGGTTTGCTGACGATTCTTTTGTCGATGAAAAAGGGAACCTGCTCGTGACCTACCATCAAGGGGAAGGACCGGTCATTTTATTATCGGCACATCTCGATACCGTCGACCGTATCGATTCGTACCGGACGCTATTTCAGGAAGGAACAATCTTAACGAGCTCAAACGGGATTCTTGGGGCAGATGATCGAGTGGGTATCGCTGCGATTCTTGAACTCATGGAACGCATCTCAGCGAGGAACGATCAAGCTCGCATTTTCAGTCGAAGAGGAAATCGGTTGTCGTGGTGCTGAAGCGATGGACGCGTCCTTTTTAGAGGACGTCGACGCAGCAATCGTCTTTGATCGCCGCGGTACACGCGACATTGTAACAGGTTGTTATGGCGAGTTTGATTTTTGTGAGGAGGCTTTTGGCGCATGTTTTGAACAAGCCGGTCTGTTGAGTGATATGCCAGATTGGCGAACGACACGGTACGGAGGAAGCAGTGATGCGAAACTATTCGCGCTACGAGCTATTCCAACTGTCAACTTGTCCGTCGGCTATCTGCATGAGCATACGGATTTTGAACAGGTTGATTTTGCAGCGACGCTCGAAACCGTCCGTTTGGTCGAAACGTTACTCCATCATCGGTTGCTCGAGCGTTATTTCGCTGAGCGGACAGAAAATCCAACTCTAGGCGGATATACCGATTAATGGATTCCAAATATAGTAAAAAGGAGAGGTGAGAGGAGACGATACGATGTGGATCATACTGGGTTTACTGGCGATTGGATTTACGGCACTGAATATCATCTTTTATTTGATCGGTAAGGACTATCGTTTCCTGATGGTGCTCGGACTGAGTTTTACGGCACTGACTTTGTGCGCTGAATACCGACTCGTTGCGGAATTCGTGGCGCGGGAGGATTGGGCAGCGTTACAGGACGTCGTACCCGGCATGGAGCGGGCTTTGTGGGTATTGACGTTCATCTCGATCGGATTAAATGTATTGCCGCTACTGTTAGACTACCGAAAGAATCGATCTCGTTGACGAATCCAAGAGGAGCTGAATCCTGATGAGCTATACATTTTCACCGCTGACGCAACGACAGGCGGAACAGATTGCCTACGAGTGGCAATATGACGGGGCGTTTGCATTTTATGATATGCCGAATGACGAAGAAGATTTAGCAGAATTTCTCGATCCAGCAAAGCGGACGGAACATTATTTTGCTGTGTTGGATCGTGAAGAATTGATTGGTTATTATGTATTTGAACCAAACGCAGACGTCGTTGACGTCGGGCTTGGCATGCGACCGGACTTGACCGGGCGAGGAAATGGTACGGCATTTTTAGAAGCCGGTCTTGCGTTCATCATGGACCGGTATGCACCTAAGCAAATCGAATTAGCCGTAGCGACATTCAACGAGCGGGCGATTCGCTTGTATACGAAGAGTGGCTTCCTTCCAGTCGAACGGTTCCAACAGGCGACAAATGGTGGAAGTTATGAATTTTTGAAGATGCGTTTACAACCCATCCACTCGACGGAACCTTTTCCAAAATCTATAAGTAGATAACAGAAAAGGAGATGATGTCATGGCACGCTGTACGAATTGTCAGTATAAGTTCAGCACAAAAGAACTACTCGCTGTCAGTGTTGCAATACATGGGAAAGGCAAACCATGTCCGAACTGTGGCGTGAAACAATACATGTCCCGGAAGTCACAATTTTATCTTTCACTCGGGAATATCAGTCTCTTGTTCGTCCTGTTCTTGCCATTTCTAATCCGGTTGAGCGACCGGGAAGAATCGATGTGGTAAGATGTCGGTTACCTTCAATTTCATGAAACTTTTTCCTGAATCCACCAGTAGATAAGGAAGAAGGAGATGGTCAGATGGTACGTTGTACGAATTGCCAATATAAGTTCAAAACGAAAGAAGTGCTCGCTGTCGGATTTGCGAAACATGGGAAAGCATGTCCGAACTGCGGCGTGAAGCAATACATTTCAAAAGACTCGCAACATTACTTATCGCTCGGATACGTCAGTCTCTTGTTCGTCTTGATCCTACCGTTCGTCATCAAACTGAGCGACAAAGAAGAGACGATCTGGTAAAGCATTACGCGCATGCCTGAAAACGACAGGGTGCGCGTTTTGTCTTATACTCGGGGCAAAGGAGCTGGGAAACATGCAAACCGTATACGATGCAACCGTACAAAACGCAGCGGGCGAGACTGTTTCATTAGGTGACTATGCGGGGCGTGTCCTCGTGATCGTCAACACGGCAAGCAAATGTGGGCTCGTCAAACAACTTGGCGAACTACAGGCATTGTACGATAAATATGACGAGCAAGGAGTCACGGTGCTTGGCTTTCCGTGCGATCAATTCAATCAGCAGGAGTTCGCGAATCAGGAAGAGACGATGCAGTTCTGTCAGCTGAACTATGGCGTGACGTTTCCGATGTTTCAGAAGATCGATGTCAATGGACCAAATGAACATCCGCTTTATACATTCCTAAAACGTGAACGGTCGGGTCTGCTGTCGTCAAAGATTAAATGGAACTATACGAAGTTTTTAATCGATCGCCAAGGACGTGTCGTACAGCGGTTCAGTCCGGTCGATTCCGTCCAGTCGGTTGAAAAAACCTTATCTTTGTATCTATAATCCAAGTAACCGTCCGGCGCGAGTCGTTGGGCGGGACGAACGAATACCCTACCTTTGGCGAGGTAGGGCTTTTTTATGTCATTCAACGATGAGCGAATCAAATGAATAGGTGACGATTGCATCGCTTCGCTTATGTCCGAGATCAGTCAGGACCGGTGGACGGGGGGATAAGACATGAAAATCCTGTTCGAACGCCCGGAGCCAGTAATGGATCCAGTCTTTTGTAGGATCGAGATTCATCATTTTACGTGCGAATGTCAGTAGCTTTGAATCGGTAAGCGTCAGAAGTGGAATCGGATTGATCTCAACATTTTCTTTTAGTTCATAGAGGTCCGGTGAACGAAGCAGAATCGCATCCGCCTCGAAGGTCAATCGGAAGTAATTGCAGCTGTAGTCACCGACGATGATCATCGTCTCCTCCGTATGCCCACGAAAATGAAAGATCAATCGGTTACCATTTGCGACATCAACCGAGAGCTGATCGAGTCCGATATGATAATCCTCGCGAAATTGCAGTTTTTCAAGCGTGATTTCTTGCATGATTTAGCCTCCAGTCCGAGTTTGTCGTTCTTCTGTCAAAACAGTTTGGCGCGTTGCTAGGCGAGACGAACCAATCAATAAGGCGATTCCGAGTAACAATAACGAGATCCCGAACCAGGCCGTACCACTTAATTCTTCACCGAGGACGAACACACCAAGCAAGGCGGCAGTCAGCGGCTCACCGAGCGAGAGCGTGACGGCAGTCGACGATGGTACGTTCGACAGTCCTTTCGCGAATAACCAGTAAGCGATTCCAGTCGCAACGACGCCAAGATGGAGGCTGATTCCGGCACCACGTGACGTGAACAACCAGGAGAGGTCGAATAAGAAGAGCAGAGGTGACAACAGTAAGGCGCTCGTCGTGAAAATGACGGCAACGACTGACAGCGGTGCGTGTGTCTTGACGAGGTTTCGACTGACGAACGTATACCCGGCAAACGATAGTCCGGCACCGAGTGCAAGGACGATTCCGATTGGATCAATCGCAACCGTTCCTTGATTGTTCAATAGCAACAGACAGCCGGTGATCGATAGTCCGGTCGATGCCCACCACAGCAGCGCTGGACGTTTCTTTAGGAACAGCCACTCGATACACCCGGAAAAGATTGGTGCGCTACCGATTGCGACGACGGTACCGACGGCGACACCGGTCATCAATACAGCGGAGAAGAACAGCGGTTGGTAAGCCGCCATGCTGACGGCAGCGAGTAAAATCGTCCGCACCGGCCAGTCGCGTAACGTCAGCGTTCCTTTGAAGAGAACGAGACAGAGTAAGAACAATCCACCGACAGCCAGACGAACGGCACCAATTGCAATCGGGTGTGCATCTTCTGGCGCAAAGGCTTGTGAGGTCCCCGTCGTGCCCCAAAAGATCGCAGCAAGTAATATGAGCAACATCGATGATGATTTAGACATGGGTCACCTCTTCGAATGCAATTTTTTAAAATGATATTAGAACGAGAATACCACAGAACGAATAGGATGGAATACACCAAATAATTGAAAAAATGGTATGGTGTATAGGGTGAAGTCGTATCATTCACGAATACGAAAATGAAAAGGATGGACCCCATGAAAGAAATGAACCAAATCGAAGCGGTACTTGACGTCTTATCACAAAAAATCAATCACGGGTCGACCTTCATTCAGCGGCGATACGATACAGGAGTCGCTCAATTCAATTTGAATGACCCGGTGACGGAACAGGCGATTCAGTCATTTGAAAAACAGTTCAAGCTAACGTTACCAAGTGAATATAAGACATTCCTTCGTTTACATGACGGAGCGGAATTGTTTATGATTCAAGGTCTCGGCATCGAACTCTATCCACTTGAGAAAGTCATTGAAATGACAATCCAAGCTAAAGAGTACGATCTGATCCATGAAGACTACGATCATTTCTTGATGATTGGCGAAATGAACGAAGGATACGTCTTGATCCATACGGAAGATGCGAAGACAGATGAGACACCCTATATGCACTGGATGTTTCATGAGTTGTCGACAGAGGAGACTGATCCGATTGGACAGAACTTCGGCACGTTCCTTGAATATGCGATCATTTCGCAAGGGGATATGTTCTGGGAGTTCAAGGACTTCTCGATTGCAACAAATACTTATTATGTAGAGAATCACAATTCTGAAGAGGAAGTGAGCAAACCACGACCGATTCGCTTCGTCGACTCGGTTCGCGTTGAAATCGAGTATCCGATTGCGAAGAGGGATGCGTATTTCTCGGTTAAGATTTTCGAAGGGAAACAAGAACAAGAACGCCTTGGTTCAAGCTACGACTCGGATTCGCGCTTTGAAAAAGTGATGCAATCGGTTCGAGAATATCTAATGGCAGAGCGATTCCAGTATTCGTCAATCATGGTCTTTCAAACGGAACATTGGTTTTGGCAGAACGAGGACGAGACAGGTGATCCGTTGATTCGTAACTATAATCCGCAACGTCAAGGACTGCGCTTCGATGGATATCGTGCCTTTGTTGAGGAACCACCACGCCCACTTCCAGGGTGGGAATGATACAATCAATGTTCGGATTCGATGATTTTCACCATCGAAACTCAAAATAAAGTTTTATCTTGTATCCACTCATCTTTCAAAAAAGAATTGACAATGAACTGGATGAATCTGTATGCTAATCAAAATTACATAGTCAAGGCGATGACGAGAAGAGTAGGAAGAAATTGACGGTGCCAAGCGAGTCCGAGATGGTGAGAGCGGATGACCGGGTTTCTCTCTGAAAAAAGCCTCCGAGCTTCGTACGGATTCCGATATGGATGATGCTACGATGGGTTCTCCCATTATCGAGAGCATGTATGATTGTACATGTGAAGGTTCGTCTGGTGACAGGCGGACGAACAAAGGTGGTACCACGGGAAGCTGATTCTCGTCCTTTAGGCAACTAACGGGCGAAAATCAGCTTTTTGTCTACTACTGGAGGAATCATCATGCATTGGGCAGAACACACTGCAAGAACCATCATCGAGCGTCAGCCAGATAAAGAGACATACGTCTGCGCTGCCGGGATCAGTCCATCGGGTCCCGTTCATATCGGCAATTTCCGAGAAGTCGTCACGACGTACTTCGTTGCGCGTGCGCTGCGAGACCTCGGTAAAGACGTCCGCTTTTTGTTTTCGTGGGACGATTACGATCGTTTTCGGAAAGTACCAGCGGATGTCGATCAAGCATTTACTCGATACATCGGGATGCCTTATAACGCCGTTCCGGCACCGGATCGATCCGACATGAGTTACGCGACGTACTTTGAACAGCAATTCGAAACGATGCTGACAGCATTCGAGATCACACCAGACTACCGTTATCAACACGAAGCCTATACGTCTGGCATTTATGCTGAACAAATCATCCACGCGTTTCGCCATCGTCACGCGATTTATGACATCTTGATCGACCATAAGACAGCGGCAGGATCCGATAATGAGCGAGCAGCGTTTTACCCGGCGACCGTCTATTGTGCTGCTTGTGGAACCGACGCGACTACCATCGATTCGTTCGATGAAGCTGAAGCCACGTACCATTACAGCTGTCGATGTGGTCATATGGCAACGGTTGATATGCGGACGGAACATCGGATGAAATTGAACTGGAAAGTCGATTGGGCGATGCGCTGGGCACATGAAGGCGTCGATTTCGAGCCGGGTGGAAAGGATCATTCGGCAGCAAACGGAAGTTACACGGTTTCGTCCCGGATTGCGCAAGAAATTTTCCAACAGCCGGCACCGCTCTATCTCCCGTATGAATTCATTCGTCTAAAAGGGGAGTCGAAAAAAATGTCGAGTTCAAGCGGTGGTGTCTTGACTCCGCAAGATCTACTCGCCGTCTATCCACCGAGCATTCTTCTGTTCTTATTTGCGAAACATCGTCCGAATCACGCCTTTCATATCGGGATCGATGAAGATGTGTTACGCAATTACAGTGAGTTCGAGCGTTTTGTCGCACACTCATCGCGTCAATCCGAAGACATTCAGCAAAGTCTGCGTTGGAGTCATCGTGGAACTGCTCATCTTGTTTCGTTTACGCAGTTGACGATGATTGGTCCGATGGTTGGTTTTGACCCTGATTTGATTGAAAATGTGTTTTGCGCGAGCGTTCCACCTCAACAGATTGACCGTGCTCGTACTTTCGTTACGCAATGGTGTCCGGAGCGGGAACTTCATATCAGTTCTGTTCCGAATTATGAACTACATGCGCAACTGTCGGGAACGGAACAGGACTGGATCCAACAATTCGTCGTTGCTCTTCGAACGGATGAAGACATCCTCTCTGCCTTCTACCGTTTGACACGGCAAGCTGAAAAAAAGGAGACGCTTCGTCTGCAGAAACACTATGCGACGCTACTCTATCAACTGACGATCAATCAATCCTACGGACCACGCATCCCGTTACTCGTCGCGACGATTGGTCGGGAGCGAATGTCTGCGTTACTGGACTTTGCGAATGAGGAAATTACGACAAGCAGGAAATCAAGAGACCGAGCCTGAAAAAGGAGAACAAAACCTTATTTTTATATATCGAAATTTAATTTCAAAATTAAATAAAAAATATTGAATTAAAATTTCTTAATTGTATAATAAAGGGAGGGAAGAGAAAGGGTGAAGCAGATGTTAGATCAATTAGCAACGGAACGTCGAAATGAACAGACGATGCAACTCGATGAGATGACAGTCGAGGATGTCTTACGGGTGATGAACGCTGAGGATCAAACGGTCGCGACGGTCATTCGGGAACAAATTCCTGTCATCGCGGAAGTCGTCAAACACGTCATTGCATCATTCAATAACGGAGGACGCTTGATTTACATCGGTGCCGGTACGAGCGGGCGGCTCGGGATTCTTGACGCGGCAGAATGTGTACCGACGTTCGGGGTCTCACCAGACATGGTCGTCGGTTTGATTGCTGGCGGCGAACGCGCGTTAATCAAGGCGGTCGAGGGAGCAGAAGATAGTCGGACGCTTGCCGTCGACGATTTGAAAGCGCTCCAGCTAGAAGCACGTGATACGGTCATCGGGATTGCAGCAAGCGGGCGGACACCGTATGTCATCGGTGGGCTTGATTACGCGAAGGAAGTCGGAGCGGTGACGGCAGCGATTTCTTGCAACACGGATGCGGTCATCAGTGGGCACGCGCGTTATGCGATCGAAGTCGAAACAGGTCCGGAAGTCTTGACGGGGTCAACAAGACTAAAGGCTGGAACGGCACAAAAGCTCGTCTTGAACATGATTTCGACAGCGGCGATGATCGGTGTCGGCAAGGTCTATCAAAACCTGATGGTCGACGTCCAGTCAACGAACGAAAAACTGGAGGTCCGGGCGAAGCGAATGATTTGTGAGGCAACAGGAGTCGATGCCGTAACGGCGGAGCGTGTCTTTAGTGAAGCGAACGGGCACGTCAAGACGGCGATCGTCATGATTCTCGCGAATGTTCCGCATGCGGAAGCCGTCGAACGATTACATCAAGCGAACGGATTTGTCCGAGACGCACTCTAAGGGGGAAACACGATGAAGAAGGAAGAAGTGCTGGCACACGCGATTCTCGAGCACGTCGGTGGAAAAGATAATCTCCGGCAGCTTGCGCACTGTATGACGCGGGTTCGTTTATCGTTAAAGGATCCGACGCAAGCCAATATCGATGCGTTAAAGCGGATTGATGGGGTCATGGGGGTCATCGATGACGAGACGTTACAAATCGTCGTCGGTCCGGGAACGGTCAATCGGGTAGCGGACCACTTAAGTCGCGAGACGGGACTCGCAATCGGGGAAGAATCCGTTGATCCGAACTTGACGCCAGAAGAACGAGCCGCCGTCGAACGGCAAAAAGTAAAAGCAAAACAACAGTCACCGTTCAAACGCTTCTTGCGCCGAATCGGGAACATCTTCATTCCGCTCATTCCGGGTCTTGTTGCTTCCGGTATCATCAACGGTGGTGCGAACTTCGCAAAAAATGCGGGTGTCGATGCAACACAGACATGGATGCAGATTTTACTCTTGATCGGTGGGACGGTCTTTGCATATCTCGCAATCCTTGTCGGTTGGAATACGGCGAAGGAGTTTGGCGGAACACCGGTGCTCGGGGCGATTGCCGGTGGGATTCTATTCAACCCCGTGCTTGCGGACATCACGATTTACGGGGAACCGCTCGTTCCAGGCAGGGGCGGCTTGTTTGGTGTCATCTTCGCTGCGTGGTTGATGACGTATCTTGAGAAACACATCCGTCGCTTCATGCTCGCATCGATTGATATCATCTTCACGCCATTGTTGACGGTGCTGATCGTCGGATTCGCCTCGCTCTATGCGATCATGCCGGTTGCTGGACTGTTGTCAGACGGTATCATGAAAGCAATCAATGCCGTACTTGAGGTCGGTGGACCACTCGCCGGAGCCGTGCTGGCAGGCTTCTTCCTACCACTCGTCATGGTTGGTCTTCATCATGGATTAACACCGATCCATCTCGAGTTCTTGAACACGATTGGCAACACGCCACTCTTACCGATTCTTGCAATGGCAGGAGCGGGTCAAGTCGGGGCGGCAATGGCGATTTTCGTCAAGACGCGCAATCCGCGCCTGCGTAACATCATTAAAGGTGCGATTCCGGTCGGTTTCCTTGGAATCGGTGAACCATTGTTATACGGTGTTACGTTGCCGCTCGGTCGTCCGTTCGTAACGGCATGTCTCGGCGCAGCAGTCGGTGGTGCCTTCCAAGCAACGATGAAGACGACGGCGCTTGGAGTCGGCGTATCCGGTTTATCATTGACACCGTTGATCGACAACGGAATGTACTTGACGTACATCGGTGGTCTCGTCATCTCGTACGCGGCAGGATTCCTGTTCACGTATTGGTTCGGTTTCAAAGAAGAGATGGCAGACGGTATTTAAGGTATTGAAAAGCAGTTGAATCCTTCGAAAAAGAAGGAATCAGCTGCTTTTTCCCTAAGTAGAGAAGTGAAGGAGTGAGTCGATGAAAGGATTATCAATCTATTTAAGTGAACCGATCACAGACGAGACGAGCGAGTGGCTACAGCGGATGCGTGTTGTTGGCTTTACGTCGCTCTTTACATCGCTACATATTCCCGAGGACGATTCTTCACTGTACGTCGAACGCTTGCAAGCGCTCGGTCGTTTAGCACGTGAGCTCGGATTCGAACTCGTAGCGGACATCGCACCAGCGTCGCTCGCGACGCTCGGCAAGACATGGGAGACGGCAGCGACGTTAACGGACTGGGGTGTCACCGGACTACGTCTTGATTACGGCATCAGTCCGCAGCAAATCGCGACGTTATCGAACCAAATGATGGTCGCACTGAACGCCAGTACGTTAACAGCAGACGAATTGACGGAGATGAAGGCACAGGGTCTGCGAATCGATCAAACGGAAGCGTGGCATAATTTTTATCCGCGACCGGAAACGGGACTCGACCGGACATGGTTTGACGAAAAGAATGCCTGGTTGCAGACGAAAGGATTACGGGTTCAAGCGTTCATACCGGGTGACGAGACACTCCGTGGACCGTTGTTTGAGACGCTACCAACACTTGAAGAACACCGAAATGCGGCACCGTTCGCCAGTTACATCGACTTACAATCGACCGTTGATCGAATTCTTGTTGGGGATCCACGATTGACGGAGGCGACGATTCGGCAATTCGAAGCAGAGCAAGACGGAATCATCGTACTGCGGGCACTCGCGAACGGACAGCAAGCACAACGGGAGACGGAAACGAATCGGTTTGATCCGGCGCGGGATGTCATTCGATCCGTCGAGTCGCGGATGAAGCCGTCGACGATCGATCTAACACCGCAAGATCCGTCTGCCCGTCCGCTTGGAACGATCACGATCGATAATGAAAAATACGGACGATACGCGGGCGAGGTTCAAATCACGAAACGTAATTTGTCGGCAGATGAGCGAGTCAACGTCATCGGACGCGTGATTGAGGCTGATCAACCATTGATCGCACGGCTTGGTCCAGGAAGTAAGTTCCGGATCGAATGGGTGACGCCATGAAGCAGCTCGTTGCGGAACGACTCACCTATCTGTACCGAGGGGAGCTGTTCACGGTCGTCACGATTTTACCGCTGAGTTGGTTTGGTAATCGTGTCTTTCCACGACTGCAGTTATTTGAACTCAGTGCCTTTTGGATGTCACTGTTTTTGTTTGAGCTGTTGTTGATTCAAGGAGCTTGGTATTGGTACAGCAAGTCAAGGCGTCTGAAGAAGGAAGGAACGTCAGTCACCCCGGTACCCGTCGTCCGACGATTACGTCACTGTCGTGTCATCAATCTGGCTTTGATCGTTCTGACAGCGTGTGCGTTCGGAATCGATTGGATGCGTTTCCGATCTGAGCTTCCCGTCTCCGGAACACAACTTGCCTTGTTATTATATGTATTCGCAATTCTTGAATATATCAATTATTTCCATATCCAACTTATGTACGATAACCGGTCAGATGTGCAATACTTAATACGGAACAGACGTTTGAAACGATCAGCATTGAATAAGGATATGCAACGACTTCGCCAAGTAGTCTAAGGGTTCATAGAAAATAGGAGGGATTGTATGCTCGATATGCTCATTCGTGGCTATCGAAAGTTACGGAAGTTAAGAGGACGTTAAGAGGGAGGATATTATCAATGAAGTGGCTCAATCGACCGTCACGTAACGAACAGGAAACACCATTACGCTTCATGACGGATCCGGATACGGATTTTTGGCGCAATACCCATTATCAGTTCAACCGTCTGACGGGGCATGCACTGTTGCAGGATGCACCGGAAGGAGAGTTCAAGTGCCGAATCGAAGTAAAATTAAACCCGAATGCGACATATGATCAGGCGGGGATTTTGCTTTATGTGAACGACGATCACTGGGTGAAGGTCTCGGCTGAGTTCATTCCGGATGGTCCATCGCATCTGGGTGCCGTCGTGACGAGCTTCGGGTACTCGGACTGGTCGTGTCGGGACGTTGACAATACGCTGTTTGACGCACCGCTTGTCTTTGAACTCCACTATCTCAATCAAGACGTCACGTTATATCACGTGACAGGAGAGCACAAAGAGCAACTCCGGATCGCACACTTACATGACGTGACCGATTTGAAGATTGGACCGTATGCGTGTAGCCCGGATGTAGAAGCGGCAGGGTGTGAAGTGGAAGTACTAGATTTCGTATTAGATACAATCGTTAAATAAAACGCCATAGCAAATGGGGCTGACTCAAAAGTCAGTCTCTACAAAGATAAGGATGGCAGAATGATGATCTGCCATCCTTATCTCGTAACAAAAAGAATGACGCGTTTCGCGCCACTCCTACAGGAATAAGCGCATTTATGCGCTGTCAGAGACGAACAAGACCCGTTTTCCTGCTTCAACGGAGCAGGAAAACTGGCTTGTGTCTCGCCTAAGGAAAGGGCGTGAAAAGACGCGTCATTCTTTTTTGAGTCAGCCTCATTTTTTGATCGTAACTAGAGACTAATCAAAACTTAGCTGCTTGTTCCGGCATCTGCCCTGTATAGGACGATTGTGGTCTGAAGATCCGGTTGTCTTGCGATTGTTCGAGGATGTGTGCCGTCCAGCCGATGATACGGCTAGAGGTGAACGTCGGTGTGAACAGTTCTTTCGGAATGTCGAGTCCTTTTAAGACGGCTGCCGCGAAGAATTCAACGTTCGTATACAGTTTTCTACCCGGTTTGTATTCCTCGAGTAAATCGATTGCTGTTTGCTCCATTTGTGTAATCAGGTTGAACCAATCGCTCTCTTGTGCGAGATCTTTTGAGACGACTTTTAAGGCTTCTGAACGCGGATCGCGTGTTTTGTAGACGCGGTGACCAAAGCCCATCAGTTTTTCGCCTTTCTCTAACTTGTTCCGGATCCACGGTTCGATGTTGTCGATCGTTCCGATTTCATCAATCATCTCAATGACTTCTGACGGAGCACCACCATGAAGCGGTCCTTTCATGGAACCGATCGCGGCACAGACGCCAGAAATCATTTCCGATTCCGTCGAGACGACGACACGGGAAGCAAACGTCGAAGCATTCATGCCGTGTTCAATCGTTAGGATCAGATACGCCGTCAGCGCTTTAATCTCAACTTCACTCGGCAATTGTCCTTTAATCATATAGATGTAATTCGCGACGTGATCAAGTTCCGGATTCGGTTCGATGAAGTCAGCACCTTGATTTTTTTGATATTTATAGGCAATGATCGTTGGCAAGAGTGCTGTTATGTGCATCGCTTGATCAATTGTCGGTGGCCAAGCGAAAGCGGGTGTACCAAGTGCCGAGATTGCTGTTCGCATCGTACTCATGACATCCATCTCGTTCGGCAATGTATCGAGAATCGTCTTAACGTAAGAAGGAAGTTCACGGTAGCTCGTCATCTGTTCTTTGAACGTGACCAATTCCGATTCAGTTGCAAATTCATCATTCCAGATGAAATACGCCACTTCTTCGAATGAATAGGATAATGCGAGTTCCTTTGCCCAGTGTCCGCGATAGATAAGGTGACCTAACGTTCCATCGACTAAACCGATTTGTGTTTCAGCGGCAATGACGCCTTCGAGTCCTTTTTTGTATTCCATCTTCAACACTCCTTTTCTAATACCTATAATCAGTATGACGTACGTTATCACTAAATCACCAGTAATTTGAATGCGTTTCCAAAATTATTCTGTGAAGCGCTATAATTAGAGGGCATTCTGTTTCATGAAACAAACCAAATATATAGTAACCATGAAGGAGTACATATGAATAAAGCAATGATCATTCGCTTATTGGGATTTTTCTTTGTATTACATGTCTTTTTAATGATCGATATTTTCTTTTCCGTGAGCCGAACGATTCTTGAGCCGCTTGCATTAGTCGTTGCTTCATTGACCATGCTCATTCCTGTGAAACGGCTCAAGCCACTAGAAGAACAAACGCTGTCGGTTTTCAAATCGAGTATCGCTGTCCTAGTAGGAATGCTCTTGATGAGCGGATTATTCTTACCCATCGTATTCATCTTTGGATGAGTAACTATTGATAGAGATTTAACTATTGATCCGAAAATTTCATCAGGCGTTATTTAGGAATACGACGTGGAATAGACGTATTTTTGGCTTAGATGCCTGATTTGTTCGACTATGTGAGATTCTAAATGACTGGTTGAGTTAATGGTGTCATCTGCGTAAAAACGGAGTGTTTTATGGCTACCGATCATGACCGCATACTGTGCTCCTTTGAATAATTCGATATCATTCGCGTCATTCCCAAAAGCAATGTATCCCTCGCTCTCGATCCCGAGTGATTGTAAAGCAGTCCGTTTATTGATGGTGGTCGGACTAATGTCCAATACTTGTTCCAATCCATGATAATGAACAACGACATCCATTCGAAGTAGCTCGTTTTCTAAGGATTTCAGATTGTTGGCACTCAAAATGAGGATTTTTATGATTCGATCATGGTGAGCTAGCGGAACATTTTGTGCCGTCTTACCCGGATCTAGATTGTTCAGAATAGGATGGTCTTGCGGTCCGTTATATGTATAATTCCAGTCACTATCGATTAAATATGTGGCTTTATGCTTGTCGAGTAATTCTGTGATAAAAGAAAGCTCACGATCGTCGAACGATTTTGATTGAACGATTGTTTGTTCCGATGCGACCAACGATCCGTTTCCGCCGATTAAGATATGATCGTGGAATGAAGGATGAATGACAGGTAGCATGTCACGGATAGGACGTGCCGAAGCAAAAATCACACGGTGCCCGTCGTCCTCGACTGCATGAAGCGCCTGTACGATGTCTTGAGACATCGTTTCTCCTTTAAAACAGATTGTTCCATCGAGATCAAATACAAAATTCATAAGCAACCCTCCAAAAGTCAGTTGATGCACTTATCATAACAAATATTTACAGATAACATACCAATTCCTTATTTTGAAAAAACAAAAAGACTCCAGTCAATGCTGAAGTCTAATCATTGGTACCTTATACAAAAAACGTATCTAATTGGTCTTGACGTTTATCGAGCATGATCTGTGCTGCCGGAATGTTAGCAACTCGCAACACGTCAATCGTGTCACGGAGAAATTCATCACTACCAACGATATAGAACAAACCGTCCTTGTCCGCTGTCATCGCTTTGACAGCATCGTAGTAGGCAGCGCGACTCTCGACATAAGCCGGGCTGAACTGCTCATGCGAAGGAAGCTGAGTTTTGAATAGTTCAGTTTGCGCAGAATCGACGTTCAACGAGTGCATGTGCGGAATGCCACTTCTATCAGCCTGATGTTGCAAGATGATCGGACGAAACGTTGCCAGACCAACGCCTGCTGACAGTAAGTAAACCGAACGATGTTCCCGGCGTAGTGGAATGTTCGAATGCGTCTTAAACAAAGCAATCTTCTCACCTAGTTTCAGCTGCCGAAGTGTCTGCTTAAAGACGGAACATTCCGGTTTGATCCGTGTCGTGATGCCGATCGTTCCTTCATGAGGGAGCGTCGAGATCGACATATGCCGAATCAGACTGCGGTTCGGTTTTTCGCCTGCATTAAACCCTTCTAGCGCCATATGCGTATGGGCGCCTTCCTCCCAAACGAAATTATCTGGGCGTTGCAAATGAAACGTATAGGTGTGTTCGCCTTCTTGCGTTACCTGTTCTAGGGGTAGCCAATCGATCTGCATCGTTCATTCCTCATTTCTATATAAAGTATCAATAGACAGCAATCGGACCGTATGGACCTTCGATGATCTCAAGAGGGGTCTCGAAGATTTCGGATAACAGCGCTTCATCCATGACTTCGGCGACCGTTCCGAAAGCGGCAATTTGTCCGTCCTTCATCGCACAGATGTGATCTGCATATTTCGCAGCAAAATTGATGTCGTGCAAGACGGTGATGATCGTCCGTCCGAACGTATCGGCAACATGTCGTAGATAACCCATCATTTGGACCGAGCGGGCGATATCAAGGTTATTGAGGGGTTCGTCGAGTAGAATGTATTCCGTTTCCTGACAGAGTACCATCGCGACATATGCCCGTTGCCGCTGTCCGCCCGATAATTCATCGAGGTAGCGGTTCTCAAGCGACGTCAACTCGAGAAAATCGATGTATTTCGAGATGATCGTCTCATCGTCAGCCGTCAAGCGACCTTTTGAGTAGGGGAAACGTCCGAAGCCGACGAGCTGCCGGACCGTAAGCCGGGTTACGAAATGATTTTCCTGTCGCAGGATGGTGATGATCTTCGCTAAGTCTTTCGATTTGCTACTCGTCACATCCATACCAGCGACTTCGATCTGTCCGGCATCGAGATCAAGCAAACGACCGATCATCATCAACGTTGTCGACTTACCGGCACCGTTTGGACCGATCAACGCCGTGAATCCGCCTTTAGGAATCGTTAAGTCGATTGGACCGATTCGGACCTCATCCGTATACGATTTTTTAACTTGTTCAAGTGATATCATAGGGACCTCTTTCTAAGCAACACGACAAGGAAAATCAGACCGCCGAACAGTTCAATGATGACGGAGACGACGCTTGGCGTGTTGAAAATGTGATACATGAAGAAATAGGCAGTCGTCAAAACGAAGAAACCAATCGCGAATGCCATCGGGAAGACGTATTTATGATCGTACGTCGCAGCGACCTGATAACTGAGTGTCGCCACTAAAAAGCCGAAGAACGTCAACGGTCCAATCAATGCCGTCGACATCGACATCAGGAGTGAAATCAGAATCAAGAAGTAGATGACACTGCCACGATGATTGACGCCGAACGATGTCGCGACCTCTTTACCGAGCGCGACGACGTTGAGTCGTCTTGACGAGAAGAAGAGCAACAGACCGACGATGAGGACGACCGGAATGACAATCGGGAAGTAAGCCGCGTCGGCATTCGTGACCGAACCGAATAATCGTGCTTGTAAGATATCGAATTCGGACGGTGCAAGCATTTTTCGCATGAATGACGACAGCGAGTTCAGACCCGTGCCGAGAATGATTCCGACGAGTAACATCAGCTGCAGGTTCGCGTATTTTCCGGACAACAACCATCCGTATAATAAGAGACTCATCGCGAGCATGATCGCGACCTGTGTCAAAAAGGCGCTCGTGCCGGTAAAGCCGACGAGTGCTCCCGCACCGAAGAAGAAGATCATCGATGTCTGGATCGTCGAGTAGAGAGCATCAAAACCAAGCAGGGATGGTGTGATGATCCGGTTGCTCGTGACCGAATGAAAGGCGACGGTCGCGAGACTTTGGCAAATTGCCGCAATCGCCATCGTGATGACGGCGGTGATCCGGCGTTCGACGACCGGCCAAAAGGACGGAGAATCAAACGGAACCGGATTATTGTAGAGCAAGAGACCGATCGTACTGAGCACTCCGCCGCTGAGGAACAGAATGAGGAAAATCCAGTAGCGGCGCTCGAGTCGTTTCGACTGAAACGCAGACGCCCGGCGATTGGTTTCACGTGTAACGCTCGGTTGAATTCGTGTATGTTCCTGTTGTCTAATCGCGGTACTCATCTGACACCTCCAGTCTTCCGTCGACGTAACAGAATGATGATGAAGACGGCTGCCCCGACCGTTCCGAGAATCAAGGAGACCGGTAGCTCAAACGGACGGATGATCGTGCGTGAAATCAAATCACTGATTAAAATCGTCGCCATCCCAATCAGACAGACCCACGGCAGATTACTACGGAGATCGTCACCGCGAAACATCGAGACGATGTTCGGAACGATCAAGCCGAGGAAGGGCAGATTGCCGATGACGGTCGCGACGACACCGACTGATAGGGCAATCAGCCCGGTCGCGATCAGCATCAACCGATTGTAGTTGACGCCAAGACTCGTCGCGACGTCTTCGCCGAGTCCGACGAGCGTCAAGCGACTCGCAAGAAAGAAGATACAGACCGTGACACCGATGATGATCCAGAGGTATTCGTAGCGACCGATCTGGACGGATGCGAACGAACCGACGAACCAGCCTTCGATCGCTTGGCTGGCACGGAAGAACAACCCGAGGAACGTCGAAATCGCGGAGATGACGGCTCCGAGCATCAGTCCGATGATTGGAACGATCAACGATGACCGCAACCGGACCGAACGGAGAAACCAGAAGAAGACCATCGTTCCGATGAACGCAAAAAGAATAGCACCGCTCATCCGCATCATCAACGATGGTGCCGGAACGAGTAAGTAAACGGCTAACAGTCCGAGTCCCGCCCACTCGATCGTTCCTGTCGTCGTCGGTTCGACGAGGCGGTTTTGCGTGATCAGTTGCATGACGAGTCCAGCCATCGCCATTGCAGCACCGGTCAGCATCAAGGCAAGTGTCCGTGGAACACGTGTGATCCAGAACATATCAAAATCGTTCGCGGCACTCCGTAGTTCGTAGACACCCGTGAAGAGAGACGCGGTTGCGAGCGCTAAGACGAGACATAAGGTCAAGACGAACGGCTTCGTCCAAACGACAGAAAAGGAAGGTCGAGCCGGTGGCTCAACTCTTCCATTCATTTGTTGCTGTGCGTGTGCCATTACTTCTCGAGCGCTTTCGCGATGTCAGTGAAGAATTCCGAGTACGTCTGAATCGATTCATTCAAGTACGTATCTTTCGGTGCGTAGACGATTTTGTCGTCTTTGATTGCTTTTGTTTTCTGCAGGGCAGGCGCACGGTCGATGACATCTTGCGCCGGTACGGCACCTTCTGCGTTTCCAAGTGGTGCGTCACGGTCAAGGACGAGTAACCAGTCCGGGTTACTTTGAGCGATTGCTTCGACCGAAACTTCATCCCCTTGGTCGTTACCTGATTTTTGTTTGACTTCGAGGGCTGGTTTCCAGTCGAACAAATCATACATTGGTCCGAAGACACGTCCACTCATCGGAGCCGAGAAACCGATATCGTCACCTGAGACGATGACCGACATGATGCTGTCCTGTCCGTTATATGATTTTTTGACATCTTTGATCGATTGCTCAAGCGTTGTGACGAGCTGGTCCGCTTCTTGTTTTTTATCAAAGATCTGTCCGAGTGTCTCTGTCGTATCTTCAAGTCCTTTGACGAGTAATTCACCTGGCGTACCGGAGTCTTCCGGTAAAGTGATGTCAAGGTCGATGACAGCGGCGTTCGGAACGAGTTTTTTGATGTCTTCATAATGATCAGCGAAGCGTTGACCGACGATGACGACGTCCGGATTAACACCAGCGATCGCTTCGAGATTCGGTTCGAAGTGCATGCCGACATCTACGATATCTTTATCTTTTGCATATGGTGACTCAGCCGGGAGCAGTCCGACTGGTGCTGCTGCAAGTTCGACGTCCCATGCGGCAAGCGTCTCGAATGTCCGGTTGTCGAGTGCGACGACCCTCTTCGGATCAACCGGGACGTTGACCGTTCCGTGTTCATCCTTGATTTTGACCGTCTTCGGTGCTTCCGCGTCCTTCTTTGTGTCTGCTTCTCCTGCGTTCCCGCATGCCGCCAGTAAGACAGCAAGCGAACTCACGACGAGTGGTGTTTTCCATTTCCCCATGATGATTCAGCTCCTCTTGTTTAATTTGATAACGCATGAATCACGGATTAAGTAGCAGATGGATTATGTAGTTCTATCTGAGTCATCTGTTCTTAATAAGTGATAATGATTATCATTGTCATGTTCACCGAGAATGATAGCAGACGATTTTAGAAGGCGCAACGCTCATTTCCAGCCAAATGGCTGTCCGAATTTTTACCTTCTATAAACTATACGAAAATAAAAAAATGATAATCTTTCTCAATTAGGACTAGAAATAGGAACATCGAATGTTTTTTACAAAAATAGGTTTGAATGATAGTCAAAAGAGAAAGTGGTAATAAATGTAACCTTTTCGTTTTTCAAATCAGAGACGCTGCATAAGATGACTTCGAAATGAGGTGCTGTATGAATCAACCATTTGAAGACTTGAAGATGTATCAAAATTTTGATGAATTGGCAGATGATGTCCTCGATTTTGCGAAAGAGATTCTACCCGAGCAGATGCTGTATTTATCAGCAATCGAAGCAGGACAACAACGGATGTTGAAGATTGCGAACGACAAAGCAGATATCCCGATGGTGGAAGGCATGCAGATTGAATTGAACCAATCGTTATGTAAGCTGATTGATTTCGAGACGAAACAGCCGGTCGTGCTCGAAGATATTCCGAACGCGGAACAACTCGGCGACTGGCGAAAGGGTCTGGAGGAGGCTCACGTCCGCTCCTATCTGGGTATTCCAATCGTCTTGACGAGCGGGGAGACGTTCGGCACATTATGTGCGATCAATAATCGGGTCAGCTTGTATGAACAGAAGAATGTTCAGCTGTTGCAACGGATCGTCCGACTCTTTTTGTACTATTTGGAGCTTGAGCGTCATGCTTGGAAGGATGCGTTGACAGGACTGCATAATCGACGGTACTTAACGAAGCAGTTCGAGGAGTATCCCGGGCAGACAGGGGCCGTCTTCTTCCTTGATCTCGATGGCTTTAAGCAGGTCAATGACGTCTATGGACACGAGACGGGGGACATCGTCCTGCAAGAGGTCGCACAACGCTTGCGAAAGTTCGTCCGCGAACAAGATGATGCGATGGCCGTACGACTAGGCGGTGATGAATTCATCCTCCATTTCGGTCATTCGGATTCAAGGGAAGGGTGGGAACGACTCGCAGAGCGGATCGTCACTGCGTTAAGTGAGTGGGAAACGGATTACCGCGTGTCGACGAGTATCGGGATCGTGATGTATGACACCGCGTTTCGTCCAGAGTTGCAAGCCTTGTTACAGCAGGCGGATATTGCGCTATATGCCGCTAAGTCGTCTGGGAAGAATACGTATCAGTTCTATGAGATGGCGAAGAAATGAACGAATATCAAAAGACCTGACGCTTCTGAATCTCTTCAGAAACGATCAGGTCTTTTTAGTTGCCATGAAGACGATAGACGATCCGAATGATGTCCTTTTTCGGAAGGTCAGGGTATTTGAGACATAACGTCTCGACGCATGTCACGGGATCGACATCTTCTAATAAGCGGATGGCTTCCTTTACGACTGGATCATGTGGTTCGGTGACTTCGGAAACTTTAACAGTGGAGTCGCTCGATTGATGAATCAGGTAAAACAATACCGTATGTACAGATACGAGCACGACTTTTGTCGCGAGAGAAATCGTGATCGACGCAACGTAGAGGTCCATCCAAAGTAAGACGCTCAAACTGACGAAACCGTTCACGACAGCAAACAGTATGTTCGAGAAACGACGCTTAAACAGTCCGCCAAGCGCACGCATCATCCCGTCAAAGACGACGCTGACGACCAGGCTAGCGAGATAGAAACATACGAGAAACACCAGACAACCAACGAACGAATCGTAGGACACATCTCCGACGTAGAAAATCAGTCCATCGATCATCAGTAAAGGGAGCACTAAGAGCAGACTGAGCAACACAAGCGAGACCGAGGAAACCAGTCGTGACATCCTATCATCCTTTCCGTGCAAATGATTTCGTTAGACAAGAAACGCAGCATACAAACTAGGATACCGTTTAACACAGTTGATTACAATTATTGACAAACAAGAGGCGTATACAGAATGTTACTCAGTTAAGCGTGGAAATCCTGTCAAAAAGCGTCTTTACGACCAGTTAACATCTGGATTATCCATTGACAATCCTTACCTTTCCCTCTTACAATTGAAAATGATTATCAATACAAGTTGGGAGTTCTGCCTACCATGAACGTTAACCGTAAAAAATTACTGATTTCTACCGTCTCGATCCTGTCTTTGACATCATTATTGATCGGCTGCTCGAACCCGGGCAAGTCGACAGGAGAGCGAAAAGATAAAGATACATTGACGCTCGCGTGGCCACGCGACGTCGGAACGATGAACCCGCACGTCTATAATCCATCACAACTGTTCGCACAGTCGATGATCTATGAGCCACTCGTCCACTACGGAGAAGGTGGAAAGCTCGAGCCATACTTAGCCTCGTCTTGGAAGATTTCTGAAGACGGAAAAACGTATACGTTCACGCTCCGTGACGGTGTCAAGTTTTCGGACGGTTCGACGTTTGACGCAGCAATCGTCAAAAAGAACTTTGACGCGATCCTCAAACAAAAAGCCTTACATAGCTGGCTTGGCTTCATCACGAAAATCGAGAAGACGGAAGCCGTCGATGCGAAGACGTTCCGCCTGACATTATCCGAAGCCTATTACCCGACGATTCAAGAGCTCGCGGTCGTCCGCCCGGTCCGTTTCCTCGGAGAAGCAGGATTCCCGGAAAACGGCGATACGTCGAAGGGTGTCAAAAAAGAAGTCGGGACAGGTCCGTGGATGCTCGACGAATACAAACCGGATCAGTATGCGACGTTTAAGGTCAACAAGAACTATTGGGGTCCGAAGCCGAACATCGATCACATCAAGGTCGACATCATCCCGGATGCAGAGACACGTGTCTTAGCACTCGAAAAAGGACAAGTTGATCTGATTTACGGTGAAGGGGCGATCAGCATCGATGCCTTCAACCAGTTGAAGACGGATAAATCCTACAAGACAGAAATGTCCGAACCAGTCGCGACGCGTCTTCTCGTCTTGAATACAAAAAATAAGCGTCTGTCTGACGAACGCGTCCGCCAGGCGCTCCAGCACGGGTTTGATAAAGCTGCTCTCGTCGAAGGGATCACGTCGGGAATAGAAGCACCAGCTGACTATCTGTTGCCACCGAACATGCCGTACACGTCGAACCTGAAAGTGGAGCAACGGGATTATGACGTCAAGGAAGCGAATCGTCTCCTTGATGAAGCAGGTTGGAAACTGCCGAAAGGTGAAACGATCCGCGTCAAGGATGGTCAACCGCTGCAAATCGGGATGATGTATGATGCGGCCGAGCAGGTCCAAAAGGCGATGGCCGAAACACTCCAGTCGGAATGGTCGAAAATCGGCGTCGAACTGAAGACGGAAGCCGTCGAACTGCCGGATCAAGTCCAGCGCTTCAAAGACAACCGATTTGACATCAACTTCTATAGTAACTTCGGTGCACCGTATGATCCGCATACGTTCGTGAACCTGATTGATACGGATGGCTTCGGCTTCAAGGAAGCGATTTCGGCTTATCCGAATAAAGAACAACTGTTGCAAGAAATCAAAGATGTCTTAAAAACGACAGACGAGACGAAACGTCAGAAGATGTACGCCGACATTCTGCCATCACTCCAAGATCAAGGGGCATTGATTCCGATTTCGTACTTGAAGAAGATGGCAATCTATCAGTCGGACGTGACGAACTTCCAGTTCCCGGCGAACCGGGATGAGAGTCCATTTGCCCGGATTGGCATTAAGTAAAGGAGGGATGACATGGGGGTCTTCCTCGTCAAACGCATATTATCCGTCATCCCGATCTTGTTACTGGCGGTCTTGATTCTGACAGGGTTGATTCATTTGTCACCGGTTGATCCGGCACAGGCCTATCTGTCTGCTGCTCATATCCAACCGACGGATGAACTACTCGCTGCCAAACGAGCAGAATTCGGACTCGATCAACCGTTCTACCAACAATACTTCGATGCCGTCATCCGCTTGGCGCAGCTCGATTTCGGCACATCGTATCTTTCCGGAAAACCGGTCCTTGAAGATGTCTTACTCCGCTTACCGCCAACGGTCGAGCTGGCAGTGACGAGTCTACTGCTCGCACTCGTCATCAGTATCCCGCTCGGGTTCCTTGCCGGGATCAAGAAGAATGGATTCTTCGATCATCTCAGTCGGGCAATCGCCTTCATCGGGGCTTCGATTCCGTCGTTTTGGCTCGGGTATCTGTTCATCTTCTTCTTTGCTGTCCAGTTGGATTGGTTTCCGGTCGGTGGGACGGGAAGTGTGATGCACTTGATCTTACCGGCATTGACACTCGCCTTTCCGTTGATTGCCTTGTATACACGATTGCTCCGTGGCAGTGTGATTGAAGCATTGAATGAACCGTACGTCTTGTTTGCCCGGACACGTGGCTTAAAGGAAGGACGGGTTCTTGGGAAACACGTTCTCCGGATGGCGATTCCACCGATGATCACGGGTCTTGGGATGAACCTCGGGAAGTTGCTGACGGGAACGATCATCGTCGAGACCGTCTTCTCGTGGCCAGGATTCGGTCGTTACTTCATTGAAGCGATCTTTGACCGGGACATGCCGGTCATCCAAGGCTATGTCTTTCTCGCGGCACTCGTCTTCATCGGTAGCAGTTTGCTCGTCGACATCATTCAAGCCGTGCTCGATCCACGACTAGCGAAAAAAGGAGGGACGGTATGAATACTCCACTTCCAGCAACGATGATCCGGTCGCGGTATACACCGCTTCTTTATCTTTGTGCATTCGTCTTAATCGGGATGGCAGGCATTGCGTTGTTCGCACCATGGATCGCGCCGCATGATCCGAACCTCGTCGACTTGACGCAAAAGCTTCATGGTCCGTCGTCAGCCTATCCGCTCGGAACCGACCAGCTCGGACGCTGCCTCTTGTCGCGCTTGATTTACGGCGCACGGATTTCACTCGGTTGCGCCGTGTTGATTTTCATCGCCTCACTTGCGATCGGACTGTTTGTCGGAACACTAGCCGGCTATCGTGGCGGTTGGGTCGACCAACTCTTGATGCGTCTGTGTGACGGTGTGATGGCATTTCCGAGTCTGATTCTCGTCCTCGGCCTCGTCGGTATCTTCGGTCCAGGTCTCAAGCAAGTCATCATCGCCTTGATGCTCGTCCAGTGGGTCTACTACGCGCGGATGTTCCGCGGAATGGTCATGACGTTGAAGACGGAAGCGTTCATCGCCGCCGCTCGCGTCAACGGTTCGTCTTCGTGGAAGATCATTCGGACGCATATCCTGCCGAACATCTTACCACCGTTGCTCGTCATCGGGACGCTTGAGATGGGCTGGGCGATCATGGATATCTCGGCGATGTCGTTCCTCGGGCTTGGTGTCCAGTCACCGACAGCCGAGTGGGGGGCGATGATTCACGAAGGAAAATCGTACATCCGGACGAATCCGGAATTGATGATTTATCCGGGACTTGCGATCATGCTCGTCATCATCAGCTTTAACCTAGTAGGAGAACAGTTAGCAGAACGATTCGGTGTATCAAAAACGATGAAATGAGAGGAGGTGCCCGTATCGAACCGATCTTAGCTGTCGACGGTCTGACCGTCCGTACGAAACAACAAGTAACATTGATCGAAGGTGTGACGTTCTCAATTCAAGCTGGACAGATTCTTGGTCTTGTCGGAGAGAGTGGCTGTGGGAAAACGGTGACGAGTCTCGCTTTAATGCGTCTGCTCAATCCACAGACAACAGACGTCACCGGCGATATTCGACTGAACGGAACATCAATTCAATCCTTATCAGAACGCGCTGTGCGAACGATTCGGGGCGGTGAGATTGCGTTCATCATGCAAAATCCGATGAGTGCCTTCACACCGGTCTACTCGATCGGGCACCAGATGATCGAGACGATTCAGACCCATTCACGTTGTTCAAAACGTGAAGCGAAACAACAAGCGATGACGGCACTCGAAGAAGTCAATCTGACGGATGCCGCCCGGTTGCTCAAAGCTTATCCATTCGAACTGAGTGGGGGAATGTTGCAACGGATCATGATCGCCTTAGCCGTTGCCCTGCGCCCAAGCGTCTTGATTGCCGACGAACCGACGACGGCACTCGACGTCTTCAATCAGAAGACGGTTCTTGAATTACTCGAACGGATGCGGGCGACTTACGGAACGGCGATGTTACTCATCTCGCATGATCTCGGTGTGATCGCTGAACTTGCAGACGATGTCCTCGTCATGCAGCAAGGACGGATCGTTGAGCGAGCAGATGTTTTTGAATTGTTTGATCGACCGCAACATCCGTATACACAGTCACTTCTTGCCCAGCATCTAGGAAGGGAGGCGTTCGGATGAGTCTCTTGCAGATCGATCAAGTCTCACACGTCTATAAACGCCGGTTTCAACCAGCAAAGACCGTCTTACACGATGTCTCATTGACGCTTGAAGCGGGACGCTGTCTCGGATTGCTCGGGTCGAGTGGTGCCGGGAAAAGTACGCTCGGACGATTGTTGCTCGGACTCGAACGCCCAACGACCGGAACGATTTGGTTCAATGGTGTCGATCGCCACGCGACAAAACGACCATTTCAAGGTGACGTTCAAGTCGTCTTCCAGGACTCGTTTGCTGCGGTCAATCCAAAGCTTACGGCTGCCGATATCATCGCCGAACCGCTTGATAACTTCATTCGTTTAAAGGGTGAAGTACGGCAACAGCGTCTCATCACGCTTATTGAACAAGTCGGACTCAAGGCAACGGATTTGACGAAATATCCGGCGCAGTTCAGTGGAGGGCAACTCCAGCGGATCGCGATTGCGCGAGCGATTGCTGCTGAACCACGACTGATCGTGTTAGACGAAGCAGTCAGCAGTCTCGACATGGTCAACAAACGATTGATTCTTGCATTGTTAGCTGACTTGAAACGGCTACACGGTCTAACATATGTCTTCATCACTCATGACATTAAAGCTGCCGAGCAACTCTGTGACAGCTTTGCGATTTTGGAGCAGGGACGTCTCGTCGGGCATTACCCGAGTTTAGCAGCGTTCGATGCTGCGACGGATCCTGCCGTTGAACGGATACGCCAAGCAAAGCTTGCCGTGCATCCAAGGCAACGAACGATTCGCAAGACACAAGCAAACAAAGGATAACGGACGGCCGAACGGCACCGTTATCCTTTTTGTGTTGTAGCGGTGGATCAATAAGACGTTTTTCGGAATCGAAGAGCTGACCAGCCGAGTGTGAGAAGAATCCAAATGAGACAAGAAATGATTCCGATCAGATGAGACGAAGAAAAAAACGACGTGTGCGATGGGAGCGACAGTAGCGCACCAGGCGTGAAGAATAATACATCTGGCATTAGCGAAGGTAGTGCAACGAGTAATAAGGAAACGACGAGCGACAGGATGCCAATCGGAACAGCGCGTCGCAAGAAGGTGCTGATCAGTAGCGTCAGACTGACGACGAATAACGTCCAGAGACTAAAATCGAGAATGATGCGTAGCGCAAGCAGCGGCGAAAGGGATCCGAACCAATAGACGGTCAAACAATAGGACGTGAGGGCGCCGATCAGCATCCCGAATAGACTGATCATCCCGTGACTGAACCATTTCGACAGGAGATAGACATTCCGAGAGACAGGGCGCGTCAGAATGAAATCCTGCATGCCGGTTTGTCGGTCTGAAGCAAGCAATCCCATGAAGCTCATGATCAGGACGATCAAGCCAAGCTGATTGAACTGACCGTGGATCGTTGCGCTGAAGACGTCAAGCGATTGTGGAGCAGGGCGATTCGGATCAACGATGATTCCGTCCGCATTTCCGACATGTGCAAGCAAGACATCCATATACATCAACAGCAATGGTTGGGTCACGCCAAGGGCAATGAAGAACAGCGGTAACCAAACAATCTTCCATTCTTTCCATGCTTCCAACCACTCGGTCCATGTCAGCGTATAAAACGTCCTCATACGTCTGCCACCATGTCGAGGAACCGTTCCTCGAGTCCGATCGGTTGATAGGCAATCGAAGTAATCGACCATCCCTGTTGAATCAAAGTGATCGCTAACTGTGAGAGATCAAGCGGCTGCTGTGCGGAGAACTGATAGCAGTATGGGTTGATTCGATCAATCTCGACTTGTGGAAATCGTGTCGCAGAAAACGAAGGGGTAGCTGTAAGCGTCTCGACTTGAATCCGGTATTGATCCACGTTACGTTGATTATCGAGCGGTCCCAGCAATTTTCCGTGTTTAATGACGAGGAAGCGATCGCAACACGTCTTTGCGTCTTCTAACAGGTGCGTTGAGACGATGATCGTCATCCGTTTCTTTAGACGGAGAATCAACTGATTGATATCATGTCGACCACTCGGATCTAGGGCGGAAGCCGGTTCGTCAAGAATCAAAAATGTCGGTTCATGTAAGATGGCTTGGGCGATTCCGAGACGTTGGCGCATCCCGCCGGACAGGCGTTCGATGACTTCTGTTTGTTGGTTGTGGAGTCCAACTTCATGTAGAACGTCCGGAATCCGCTTATTTAACGTTGCGCGATCAAGCCCCGACAAGCGTCCGAAGAAACGTAGTGATTGTTCGCACGTCATCCAAGACTTGAAATCTGTTTGTTGTGATAAGTAGCCGATCGATTGCTGCTGTTGACGGATAGGGCGCGAAGACATCGTGATTGAACCACGGTCACTCTCGATCATGCCGCTCAGACATTTCAGGAGTGTCGTTTTTCCGGCACCATTCGGACCAATCAGTCCAAGACATTCATGTTCGTGAATCGTAAAGGAAATATCGTCTAGGATAAGACGTCGTTGAAGTGAAAACTGGAGATGAGAAATCTGAATCATGCTGTCATCCTCCTTCCGAGGACGAAGTAGAGAATCGAGCCAATCGGCTGGACGAGGAGAATGATCAATAACCAAGTAGTCGGTGTCGCGATCCGGTCCTTCCGTCTGAACCAATCGATACAGGCGCAGCTGAGTAGAATCAGGTTGATGGAGATGTAAATCAATAATAGGGGCAGGAATCGTTCCCAGTCGATGTGTGATAAGGCAGAGAAATCTGTATTCATGAAAAACCCTCCTTTTCTATTACCATTATCAATAATGAAAATAGAAAAGTCAATAAAAGATGTACTGATAAAAAACACTCTCCTGAATTCGGAGAGTGTCTACGGTAAGATGACGAGCGAGACAGTCCTTTCTTTTGCCTGGTCTTCTGTCTCCAGGTGATGATATTTTTCGAGCAGTGCCCGCATGTCCTGTTGAAAATCATTGAAGGTTTCATCCGTCAGGTGCAATTTCGCGATCGAGAACGTCGAGTGGTCCTGACCTTGCGTTTGAACGGTCTGTTCGAAGTACGTCTGGTACTGCTGCAAGACGTACATGAAGTAGAACGAGACAAAATTTACTTTTTCATCGTACGTCGCACTGTTCCAGTCTGCTTCGCTGATTTGATAGCCGCTTGTGTTCAAGGCATAGATTTTCTCTTCGACTTTTCCAACACGCTGGACGGCGACGACCTTCAACAACTGATCGTCCATCATCGCATTGACTTGCCGGTACAAAGTAGACTGCGGTACATCCGTTAAACGTTGATTCAGTTGCATGATTGATAAGCCGTCTTCGAGATCAATCAACTCAAGCGCAATCTTAAACCGGACATGATTTTTGAATAAGTTAAAGTTCACGTCGTGTCCCACTCCTTCATCCAATCGTTTCTAAAACTATCTTATCATGCTTTTGGAAACATTCTTAAAAATGATAATGAAAAAAGAGGAAATAAAAAGTG
The DNA here is from genome assembly GCF_001750115.1 of Exiguobacterium sp. U13-1. Taxonomy (NCBI): domain Bacteria; kingdom Bacillati; phylum Bacillota; class Bacilli; order Caryophanales; genus Exiguobacterium; species Exiguobacterium sp. U13-1. Next base: position 1,790,607 of record NZ_CP015731.1, read on the forward strand.
AATAGGGAATAGTCTATAATGACACTAATTGGTAAAGGAGCGTTTATTATGAAAGATTCAAACTATCGCTATGGTACATATGCACTCATTACAAGCTTTTTCTTATTTTTCTTTGTTCAGATGTTCCGAGCATATGTGGAATTATCACCAGAATTTGCTGGCGAAACACTTGAAGAATATCACTTGATGTACTTCCCAATCATTGCTTTAGTCGCCGGACTCGTCCTATTCATCAACGGCTGGTGGAAATCGACGGAAGCGCAACATAAAGCCTTATCGAATACAGAGCAAAAATAACGTATGCAAGTTAAAAAGACCGTCAACGAAATTATCGTTGACGGTCTTTTTAGGTTTATTCACTGACTTTCGTAAATCGTTCAATCGAAAATGGTGCAATCGGTTCAGGAGTCGATTTTTCGATGACTAGTTCACTGAGTACTTTTCCGACTAAGCTGCTGAACTTGAATCCGTGACCGGAAAAGCCGGCGGCGATCGCGATGTGCGGATAGTCCGGGTGCAGATCGATGATGAAGTCCTCGTCCGGTGTCATCGTATAAAGACATGTTTTGCCATGAGATAAGGTATCGATCGAGGGGATGAATGTGTTCGTGAACTGTCGTAAATCTGCCAGATCACCGGCTTCTTGACCAAATGGACGGCGTGGATGATTCGGATCAACCGGGATACCACCATCGTGCCGTCCGATTTTCAGACCGGCTTGAGCGATGCTTGGAAAACCGTAATAATAACCGGCGGGTGTATCAAAGGCAAAAGCAGGGAACGCCGCGTCGTTGAATACTTCTTCCGCTGCTTCAAACCAGGCGAACGTCTTGCGGACCGGGCGAAGCGGTAAGGAGAGGCCGGTCTGTTCGAGCAACGGACCAGACCAAGCCCCGGCTGCGACGATCAACGCGTCAGCCGAATAGGTGTCTGATCCGACGGTCACGTCAACACCAGTGGCATGAGCAGTAAGCGTCGTCACTTTCGCATTCGTCCGGATGTCGACACCGTTCACGACAGCAAGATCACGGTATGCTTCAATACAATCCTCACACTTCAACACACCGGACGTCGGTTCAAAACAACCGATATACTCGTCGGGCATCGTTAAGCCGGACCAGCGCGTTCTCATTTCTTCAGCCGTCAGGATCTCAAGCGGTAAATCATACTGCGCTGCACTCCTGATGATCGTCTGCATCGAACGGGACGAACGGTGACCAGCGTTTAAGACTCCCGTGTTCAGGAATAGACTTCGGCCGCTGATTTGTTCCAACTCATACCACAAGCGTTGCGCGGCTAACGCCAGTGGCACATAAGCTTCACCTTCACCGTAGGCATGGCGAATGATTCGTGTCTCCCCGTGGTGACTCGCTTGATCATGCGGTGGATTATAGGCGTCTAGTAGTAAGATGTTTTGATCGGTTCGTGAGAGATAGTAGCCGGCTGCCATCCCCATGGAACCCGCACCGACGATGATGACATCATAATGGGACATCTGGTTCGACTCCTTCATATGTAAGTTCACACCAGTATAGAGTGAGAACCAGAAAAGAACAAATGAAAGATTAAATCTCGAAGCGACGGGCTTCTTGTTCTAAGTGTTCTGTCCGCTCGTTCAAATCACCGACGAGCGTATGCAGCGTCGTGATCGTCGCAATCATTTGTTCAGACGCAGCGGCAACTTCTTCGTTACTCGCCGTGTGCTCTTCTGCGACAGCAGCAATTTCCGTCAAGGCATTGCGGATGAACCGTTCTGCCTGCAAGACGTCTTCCATTTGTTGCGTCATCTGCTGTGTTGCCGTTGAGACATGCGTGACTTGATCCGTCAACCGTTCGAACGTTGTATCTGTATCGAGAACGATCTGCTTGCCGGCTGCTGTTGCTTCGACCGTCGTCTTAAAGCTGTGTTGCATCTGCTGCGCACTGGCTTCGATTGACGTGACAATCGTTGCGATCTCACTGACACTGCTAGCGACATGGCTCGAAAGATTCTTGACCTCGGTCGCAACGACAGCGAATCCTTTCCCTTGTTCACCCGCCCGTGCCGCTTCAATCGCGGCATTAAGGGCGAGTAGATTCGTCTGTTCGGAAATTCCGCGGATGATACCGACGAGCGTTTGGATATCCGATGATTGCTGTTTCAGTAGATCAATCTGTTCAGCAGATTGCGTGACATGCTGATGAATGTGACGCATTTGTTCAACAGAAGTAGACATTTGCTCCCGGCCGACTCGTGTCAGTGTTGCCATCTGCTCCGTCGTTCCTTGAATTTCAACACCAGACTGATTCGTCGTCTCAATCAATGTTGCGAACCGATTCATCTCGTCATTCAACGAAAGCGTGACTTGCGTCTGACTTTCAGTTCCCGTTGCGATTTCCGACATCGTATGAGCGATTTGCTCAGATCCGTCGAGTACTTCTGATGTACTTTGATCAATCGATTGACTCGTCGTCGAGACGAGAGTGGCCGTCTGTTTGATGTCGACAATCATCGTCCGCAGCATCTCGTTCATATCACGAATCGAGATCGCAAGCGCATAGATTTCGTCCTTTGAAGCGATTGTCAAATCGCGCAACGTCTGTTTCGCCTGATTCAGTCGTCCCTCGGCAATCAAGGCGGCGACTTTCTGTAACGTCTCGAGCGGACGTAATTTTCGACCGAGCACGATGTAGAGCAAGACGAGGGTGATCGTTAACAGCAGGAGCATTAACCCGATGAAAATCGGAGCGTTTTGTTGTAATAGATCCGTCGTAAGCGCATCGACTTCCTTCGCAGCGATGTCGACGCCAAGAATGCCGATGATTTGACCAGACGCATCCTTTAACGGAACGTAGACACTCATATACTGTCCATTTACAGGATCATCAATGATGTCCGTCGCGTGTGTTCCACCATTTAATACGTCCTTCATGTCAGTAACTTTTGCGCCACTCGCCGGTTCATTAATCTTTGCGGCATCTTTCTTAGGGAGACCGTCAATCAGCAAACGGACCTTATTTTGGTCGATGTGTGCTGTGTATGCATACAGGAGTCCGTTTTGCTTACGTAATGCATCAAGTTCATTTCGTAACGTTTCATATTGCTCAGACGTGATAGGCGATTGTAGAAATTCGCTATAAGCCGCCGTGTCGAATGTCTTGCTGATGCGTAGCGCATCCTTTTCAGCGGTCGCTTTAAGCGTTGAAACCGCAGTTTGCTTCGTATTGAAGTATAAGGCCAGACTACTAAAAACAAAAAAGGCAATCAAAATTAAACTAATCATTACTAAAAGGCGTGTTCGGATGGAATGGTTTTTGGTTGTATTCTTCACTTGTAACTAGTCCTCTCAACTCATATTTTCTATCTATAATTCATTTATCGGTTGGTAAAATACATATTAAACAGGACCTTTTAACGATTTTTTTTATACCACCGCTGGAAGACAAACTATTTTTTCTAAAAAAAGGATTTATCAAGAATGATTCAGGGCACATATTAAATAGAAAAAATACAAATTGAGGGAAGAGGGATCGAGATGGAAAGTGAAGTCGATCATCGAATCAAAGCAAGACATGTATATGAAAATGAATTACGAAGACATGCGGTCAGCACAAAAAAAACTACATTTCGATTGATGACATGTCTACGTTGCCAATCGAAGATTCTGTTGAAACAGGGACATCAGGATAGCCATCAATGTGACGCGAACTAAAAAATCCCGCTCTTAGGAGCGAGATTGAACAAAGTGTTAGGTAGGAAAAGCAACGGCTAGAATGACAAAAACAATCATGAGCACTTGTTTTTCGGTCGTTCACGTTAGGATTTCATAGGCAACACATAGCGTAATAATAATTGTTGGATACAGGCAAGTAGCGTTCCGATTGTCAACGGAGCAAGAATCAAACCCATTCCGATGATAATCAGACCAGGTGCGTCGTCAATCTGACCAATATAGAAAAAGACGGGAAAGAGACATGCCGTTAAAATGGCGACGATATAAAAAGACAATTTCATCGATTGAATGGAAGCTGTGATGAGCGGAAAAGCCGAAGGAGTCATCGACATATATCGAAGGATTCGGAGCGCATGGAATAAAATCAAAAGAGTTGGGATGAAGATAAGGTATGCGGTCAATAGAACACTGTAGCCAGGTCGCTCGAGTAACAAGTTTTTCGTGATACCATGCCAGACAAGTGGGATACCAAGTCCAGCTAAACCGAACAGACTGAAGATGATACCGAAGACGATAAAACGTAAAAACCGGATTTGCCAGACGAAATGATTCACGATATCAACTCCTTTCGAGGCAACAAACGTTTCTTTTAGTATACTGCATTCCCCGATAGGCTAGTAAAAAATTCAAGTGAAAAGACAACCGTACGCCAAAACAGTCTCATGAAGATGAAATAGATTAAGGAAATGGAGGTCACGTGATGAAACGAGAGCAACATGTCACGCCGCATCCCAAAGGTGGCTATCAAGTGAAAGCTGCCGGTGCGACTCGAGCAACCAAACGATTCGCTACACAGAAAGAAGCGATTGCAGAAGGGCGTCGCATTGCGAAAAGTCAGAAGACAGAGCTCGTCATTCATAACAAAGAAGGGCAGATTCGCGAAAAAGATTCCTACGGACACGATCCATTTCCACCACGAGGTTGAGCCATCATATAAGACACGTTCTGAGCATGAGAGCGTGTCTTTTTAATGATTCTCATGTCAAAAGTTTTTGATATGAGAATGGAAGTTCATCACAGTAGAGATTTAAAAAGAATTTGACCCGTTGTGGAGGAATGAACGTGAGAAACCACATCAAGGAACTGCGTCTAGCGGCAAAATTATCGCAACAAGAACTGGCTGACCGCTGTCAGGTCAGTCGGCAGACAATCAATGCGATTGAAAACAACAAGTATGATCCGACTTTACAGAATGTACGAGCGAGAAAGCCCACTCCTTTAGAAGTGGGATGATAGCGAGTTCGGGGACGGGATGTCTTCAGACACCGCATGTCGCCGACTGTTCTTCCTGATGAAATACATTTATAGTAAATCTATAATGGAGTTGATTATTATGATGAAGGAGGTGTCAAAGATGAGTCAAGTCGTCACGGTAGAAGTTCGAATCTATGCCACGCGTCGTCAGGATGCCATCCTAAAAAGGATGGGCAAGACCTATATCCAGACCGCCAACCGAGTCGTGGCGAACATGGTCGCCTCCGAGGACGGGAAGAGGTGGTCGAGCAAGGACATCGACACCCCCCTTCCGAGCGCCGTGAAGAACCAACTCGCAGGAGATGCCGTCGGCATCTACAAGAAGGCGAGGAAAGAGGATTTCAAACGCATTCCTGTCCTCAAAAAGCCGGTCTGCGTCTGGAACAATCAGAACTATTCCTTCGACTTCGAGAGCATCTCCTTCCCCGTTTGGATGGACGGGAAGTCCGTGAAGATGCGATTCCGTGCTACCATGGTTGACAAGGACAATCGGAATACCCGACTCCTTGCCAACAAACTCGGGACGCTCAGGGTCACGAAGAAGGGAAGGAAGTGGATCGCTCAGATTTCCGTCCATGTACCGACCGTCCCTCGGACGGGGGTGCGGGTGATGGGGGTTGACCTCGGACTGAAAGTGCCGGCGGTCGCCGTCACCGATGACGACACGACCCGTTTCTTCGGGAACGGTCGTAAGAACAAGTATATGAAACGCAAGTTCCGTGCGGAACGGAAGGCACTCGGCAAAAAGAAGAAGCCGAAGGCTATCAAACGACGCAATCAGAAGGAACAGCGGTGGATGCGGGACAAGGACCACAAGGTCAGCCGAGCCATCGTCGATTTTGCAAGACAGAAGAAAATCTCTGTCATTCGCCTCGAACTCTTGGCGAACATCCGACAGACGGCAAGAACAAGCCGTAAAAACAACCAGAACCTCCACTTATGGTCGTTCTATCGTCTCGCGTCCTTCATCGAATACAAAGCCGCCTTGTCGGGCATCAAGGTTGAGTATGTGAACCCCGCCTACACGAGTCAGACCTGCCCATCCTGTTCCGTCAGGAACAAGGTAAGGGATAGGGTCTATACGTGTGCCTGTGGGTTTAAAGGACATCGGGACGCCGTCGGTGCGATGAACATTCGATACGCACCTGTGATGGATGGTAACAGTCCATCAGCCTGAGAACCTATACGGTCTGTCTCAGGAGGGGTGATGGCACACCCCTACCTCAAGGCTCGGACGAAGCAGAAATGGATTGAGTCCGCCAAGCACTTGAGAATCCCACCCTCACCAAAGGTGTGGGCTTGCGGCTTTAGCCGTGGGAGTGTCAAAATTAGCGTTTAATATCGCCAAAGTCTTGCAGACACAAGTCGATCATCTGTTCATTTCAGAACAGGAGGAATGGGATGTCTAAGAAAAAAACGGGTTTATTTTTAGTAACGCTCGTGATAGTGGCGAGTCTTACCATCATTAGTATGATCATCGAAAACAATGTAACGTTCTTCTCGATTGTTCAATTGGCGATTCTATTGATCATGTTCTTCTCGTATTTTACGTGGGCACGATCAGGAGAAGACGAGCGTCCTGTGCCAGAAGATGAGCTCGGCAAAAAGATTACGACGGAAAGCGGCCTCGTTAGCTACAAAATCCTGATTGTCCTGATTTTTGGATTCATCTGTCTCGATTACTTTTTACGTGAATCAGCGAATCTGTTATTGATCGTTTTGTTCGCGATTGCTTTAGTTACACTACCAATCATTGAATTTATGAAAGCACGTTCCTATCGATGAAGTGGTTTGGAACGGAAAGGAGTAAAGCATGGAAGAACAACAATAATGATGTCACTACTGATGGTACATCTACTATATTATATGGAATGTGCCTGCTGCATCATGCACGAAAAGCGATTGAGCTTGCTCCACTAGATGTTGCTTATTATGAATTGAGGGCAATCCTCATGTCTATCTGTTTAAAGAAGAAATAACTGATACCCACAAACGAATCAAAGAATTGCATAAATGATGAAAAAAATACCTAGATGAGATGACTAATAATCTCTTCTAGGTATTTTTTTTATTATTTTGTCAGTACAGGTGAAATCAATGTAGTAACTGTACTGTTTCCTTCTGCAGTTACACGAAGATTCGCCACACCCGTGACATCAATATCAAAGTCTATTTCATCCGCGCCATATACAACATCATAGCGACCGAGTTCTTTTCCGTTATTGTCGGAGAATACAAGTGTCATTTCATCTTCTGGACTCGCATAGTTCAAGTCACTCGAACTTTTTGTCAAAGCTTGTTCAGTCAAAAGGGACAGTTGACCAGATAATTTTTTATATTTTCGATCAAGACTAAAAGTAGCATATTCATCATTGAAGAACCCTGATAAGATTACGTTTTGATTATTTAGTTTACCATTCGCTAAAATGGATTGATTTTTTTCAATCGATTCAAACGATGAAGAGGCGATATGGATCGATGAAAGTGATGTACCTGAAAGTGGTGTTCCGACTTCATAAGCGGTGGAAGTCTCGATTAGAGGTAATCCTGAAAGGTCTGCTAACAATTGTAATGGTACGTATGGCGTTTTACCAAGCATCAACAAACTTTCTGTATTTTTGTACTTACCAGTTACGACTGCTCCGTCTGTGACAAGTGATTTTGAAGATGCGAGAAGGCGATACCCAGTCGAAAGCTCTTTGATCTTCTTTTTGTTCCCTTCGTTCTCGATTTGAAGATTCTTGTACTTAGTATCAAGTGATTTATAAGACTTTGAGAGGCTCGTGTGCTGTCCTTGTAACGTCTTATAGGCGTTTTCCGACTTCTTTGTTTTTTTCTTTTCGTCGGCTAGTTGTTTTTGGAGTGTTGCTTTTTCCTTTTTCAGTTTAGCCACTTCTTTTGAAGTTGAACTTGCTTCAACGATTGATGTCTGCATGACACCGAATGCTAATGATGATACAAGACCTGCTGCGATCCATTTCTTCAAGATGGTTCCCCCTTAAATGACAAAAATGATTTCTTACACCTAACAGTATATTCCAATATCATCTTTTTAGATTTCAATCATTTTGAAATGAAGGGAATGTTTTTATAGATTAAATTTGAAACCAATCACTTCGCAATATCGAGTACATATACAAATCATCGAATTGTCCACGCGTTTTCTCATATTGACGAAGCAACCCTTCACGTTGGAATCCGAGCCGTTCAAGCAATTGTTGTGAAGCAGTATTTGCTGGTAAGACAAGTGCTTCGATACGATTTAAAGAGAGCTCCTCAAACCCATATTCGATGACCGCAAGCGCTGCTTCCTTCGCGATGCCTTGTCCCTGATAGGCAGGGCTCAACTCAAACCCAAGTTCTGCCCGCTGATGGCGTTCCGCTTGATTCAAGAAACCGCAACTGCCGATGATGACATCGTCTTCTTGTAACGTGATCCCGAACCGGATACCCGTTCCATCTCGACGAATCGAGGCATACCAGTCAATCTCTTCAAGCGCGTCTGCTTCCGATTGAAAGGCGTCGAGTCCCATCTGTTTGACGACGTGTTCGTCTGATAAATAGGCGAGGACACTCGTAGCATCTTCGGGTAACACTTCGCGTAAGACGAGGCGGTTCGTTTTAAGCGTTGGGAAAGTATGTAACATTCAAAAAACTCCTTTGCAAGAAAATGTAAAAAGCTGTTGTGCAGTCTTTAAGTCATGTGGTAAGATTCTCCACAACAAGAGCATATCATTTCGTTGACGAGAAAGAGTAATGATTGTCCCTCTGCCTTACAGAAAACCTGGATTGCTGAGAGCCGGTAGCCAGATCAATCATGAAGATCCTCTCTGAGAAGTCACGCTGAACCATTCAGTAAGCGTGACCGGGTGTCCACCGTTACGTGGAATGCACATGATAGTGTGCAACTAAGTGCTGTCGAGAATAAGTATTCTCGGCGGAATATGGGTGGTATCGCGGTGAAGTCCGTCCCTGTCAAAGGGGGCGGACTTTTTTGTATTCTCTTAGTTATCGACAAAGGAGCGAACAAGAGATGACGTCACAAAACCAAGCAGAAACCGTACAACAACGCGAAGCGCGTGTTCGAAACAGATGGAAACAAGATCAGGTCTTCGCACGATCGATCGAGCAACGCACGGAAGCGGAATTCGTATTCTACGAAGGACCGCCGACTGCGAACGGCTTACCCCACGTCGGTCATGCACTCGGACGAACCGTCAAGGATACCGTCGCCTGCTATAAGACGATGCAAGGATTCCGGGTCGAACGAAAAGCCGGCTGGGATACACATGGACTACCGGTCGAACTCGGGGTCGAGAAACAACTCGGCATCTCCGGCAAACAAGCGATCGAAGACTATGGCGTCGAAGCATCCATCGCACGCTGTAAGGAAAGTGTCTTCTCTTATGAAACACAGTGGCGTTCCTTCACGGAAAAACTCGGATACTGGGTCGACATGGATGACCCTTACGTGACGATGGAGGACGAGTATATCGAAAGCGTCTGGCATATCCTTGGGACGATCCATGACAAAGGCTGGTTGACGAAGGGACATCGTGTATCACCTTATTGTCCGAGCTGTCAGACGTCACTCAGTTCCCATGAAGTCGCGCAAGCCTATCAGGACGTAACGGACTTATCGGCGACGGTCAAACTTCCGATCGTCGGTATGGAGCAGACGTTTCTACTTGCATGGACGACGACACCGTGGACGTTACCCGCAAACGTCGCGGTGGCGGTTCATCCGGAATTGACGTACGTCACAGTAGCGTTTGAAGGAGAGCGATTCATTGTCGCAAAAGCGTTAGTCGCTGAACTGTTCTCAGAATCCGTCGAGGTCGTATCCGAACAGCTCGGTGCGGAACTCGTCGGCTTGCGTTATGAACCACCGTTTGATTTCGTGACGCCAGAGAACGGTCACACGGTCGTCGAGGCGTCCTTCGTCCAAGCGACGAGCGGAACCGGACTTGTCCATCTTGCTCCAGCGTACGGGGAAGAAGATTACCGGGTCGTCCGGGAAAACGGTCTGTCATTCGTTAATGTCGTCGATGCTGCTGGATGTTACACGGACGCCGTTCCACCACTCGTTGGTCGATTCGTCAAGGAGTCAGACGTCGCGATCATCCAGCTGCTCGCGGAACGGGGACGCTTGTTTGCGAAAAAACGCTATACGCACAGTTATCCGCATTGTTGGCGATGTGACTCGCCACTGCTCTATTACGCACAAGACAACTGGTTCATCGAGACGACGGCCGTCAAGGAACAACTCCTTGCGAACAATGCGTCTGTGACGTGGTACCCTGATCACGTAAAGGAAGGGCGGTTCGGGAAGTTCCTTGAGCAACTCGTCGACTGGAACATCAGTCGCAATCGCTACTGGGGCACCCCACTGAACGTCTGGGAGTGTGAAGCGTGTGATACGACGTTCGTTCCGAAAAACAAGGCGGACTTGTTGCACCGGACGACATCGACGGAATCTGTCGAGTTGCATAAACCATACGTTGATGCGTTATCGGTCTCGTGTCCGACGTGTCAGGGTGTGATGCACCGGACACCAGAAGTCATCGATGTCTGGTTTGATAGCGGAGCGATGCCGTTCGCGCAACAGCATTATCCGTCACGGACGCAGACGCTTAATCGCTATCCAGCCGATGTCGTCATCGAAGGCGTCGATCAGACGCGGGGCTGGTTCTACAGTTTGCAAGCGATCTCGACACTCTTCACGGGACAGCCTGCCTATAAGCGCGTCCTCGCACTCGGGCACGTCCTCGATGAGAACGGACAGAAGATGTCGAAGAGTCGCGGGAATGCCCTCGATCCGGTGGCGTTAATCGAAGCATATGGTGCTGATAGCCTGCGCTGGGCGCTACTCGTCGACAGCAGTCCGTGGAGTGCGAAACGGTTTGCCGAGCGGATCGTTCAAGAAGCAAAATCAAAGCTAGTCGATACGCTGGATCATGCTGTCCAGTTCTATCTGACGTATACCGAACTGGACGGATTTGAAAGTTCACGTCCGCAAAACCGAACGCGTCTCGACGAATGGTTGCTCTCGCGTGTCCATCAGACGACGCAAGACGTGACGGATGCAATGGACGATTATCAATTGACTCAAGCAGCACGGAGTCTTGCGCAACTCGTCGATGAGATCAGTAACTGGTACATCCGCCGTTCGCGGGAACGTTTCTGGCAAGCTGACTGGTCGGAAGAGAAACAAGCCGCGTACACGACGCTTCACTTCGCACTTTCGACGACGGCACGACTACTCGCTCCGTTCACGCCGTACCTTGCTGATGATGTTTATCAGCGATTAACAGGAATGAGCGTACATGTAGCGGATTATCCGGTTGCCGATCCAAAGATGCTCCGACCTGATCTGGAATATGAGATGACACAAATCGTGTCTGTCGTCGAGTTAGGACGACAAGTACGTAATACGCACGCTTTAAAAGTAAAACAACCGCTTGCTAGCTTAGGCGTCCAATCGAGTGAAACCTTTTCGTGGTCGGACTATACGGCAATCATTCAAGAGGAACTGAATGTAAAAGACGTCCAAATCGTCCTGACGACGCAAGCGACGACACGGTTCCGTCTTAAACTGAACTTCCGCGCAGCCGGAGCGAAATTCGCACAGCAAGCGAACGCGATCCATCAATGGCTACAACAATTGTCTGCACAGAAGACTTCAGACTTGCTCGAGACCGGAAGATTGATCTATCAGACCGCATCAGGCGATGAAGTCGAGGTGCGTCAAGCGGACGTCATCGTCGAACCAATCGTCCAGACGGGCTTTGCTGCTGCGACGAGTGGTGGACTCACCGTGACGCTCGATACGCGGATCACGGAAGCACTGGAGCAGGAACGCTGGATGCGAGAGCTCGTTCGCTATATCCAGTCGGAACGAAAGGCACAAGCATTATCGCGGGACGCACGAATCGATCTCGTCTTGTCTGTCGATGCGACGTTCCAACCGATTGTCGAGACGTTTGAGCCTTTGTTATTTAAACACCTTGCCTTATCCTCCGTTCGAACTGAACCGCTACAAGGAGCAGGGGATGTCCAGCTAGGCGGACACGATGTCGGTGTCTCGTTCGCACCAACGAAAGAATATTGTTAAGGAGAAGATCATGATTGCATTAGAAGCATTAAAAGGTCGACTCGTCGACGGTTTGTTAGAGGTCCAAAAAGAAGAAGGATATGTTGCCCGAGAACGTTTCATCTTTAACCGAGGGGCGACGGACGAACAGCTCGCGCTGTTACCTGCGTGGACGGCAGACGACTATCAGGCGTTCTTGCGTCAACATAACGGGGCGAAGCTGTTTCAGCACGAAACGTTATCCTACAACGATGGATTCGAACTCTTTTCGATCGAGGATTGCCTGACGTATAGCGAGATTTGGGAATGTCCCGAAAACTTCTTAGCGATCGGCGCAGGACCAGACGGGGAGTGGATCGTCTACGAGATGAATCGCCCGGCAGGAAATCGGATCTGGAGTGGGGAATTTCTTAATTTCGAGGAATGGGAAGAAGACGCAATGCCGTTTGGCTTCGAGCGATGGCTCGACTACTTGATCGTCGCGCAAGGCACGCCATTTTGGGAATGATTCCGGTAAGAGAGGAAGAGGTTCAGTGGATATTCAATTAAAGATAGCGTCTCTTACAGACGCTCCGAAGCTTCACTCGCTTCAACTCGAGGCGTTTTCAGAGACGCTCGAGCGGTATCAGGATTTTGCAACGAATCCGGCGAACGAATCGATCGATCGTGTCATTCACCGGATCACGCATCCAAGTAGTACGTTTCATCAAATCATCGTCGACGATGTCGTCGTCGGCGGGATTTGTGTCGTTGCGAAAGCACCGAGTCGCTACGCGATCAGTCCGATGTTCTTAGATCCAGCCCGTCAAGGTGAAGGGATCGCCCAACGCGCATTACAGCTCGTTGAAGCAGCTTATCCGACTGCAACGATATGGGAACTGCGGACGATTCGCGAAGAGACACGTAACTGTTATTTCTATGATAAGATGGGCTATCGATTGACCGGTGTCAGTCAACCGCTCAATGAACGGGCGACACTCGTTTCTTATCAAAAATTGGTTTCGGAATGAGCAGGTTTTGTCGGAAGGAAGAACCACCACAGATTCGTCAAAAAAGCGGCAAGAACGGCAAAATTAAACAGATAAAGGCAAAAGAAGAAGACGAACTCGCCGATGTCCTCAAGGTTAGCTAACGGATTATCGACCAGGTATGATTCGTGACTAACGCCGAAGATGAACAAAGGAAAGAAGACATAGAAGTATCGTTTCCAAAAGAATGACGCACGACCTGTTTGAGACATAAGAGCACCTCCTGAAGGAATGGCACGCTTCTTCCAGTCAGAAGAAGCGTGTGTTCGTTTACGATAAAGAGGGTGTACCGACGACTTCGACGTGACGCGTGACCGTATCAAACAGACGTGTCCGCGTATCGTTATGAGACAACAGCAACGGTTCACCGGTCTCGTCATAGATGAAGGCAATCGGAATCGAAAAACCACAGTTGCGGTACGAACCATCGGCATGACTCGTTCCGATCATGAGTGCTCGTTGCGCCTGACTGATGATACGCGCTTCACCGGACCACTCAACGTACTGTTCCTCGCTGAACATGCCGACGCCAATCGGGTTAAAGATGAGATCAAGTCCGGATTCCTCGCGTAGTCCGTCTTTTCCTAAGAAGATTTCACGGCAGAGGACGTATCCATAGCGGAACGACCCGTCGTTTGCTGTTGATGGTGTATAAAGCGGTCCAGCTTCTGGTGTTTTTGCGCGATCAAGAAGAATTGTACCAGTCGCATCAATAATGACGGCGCGATCGAGATTCGTCGTATCTTTGTAACCTAGGACAACGGCTGTCCTGAATTGTTTGGCAAGATGTTGTACGCGATCGAGTTCTGCGATCGTGCAGTATCCTTCCGGATAGACGATCAGATCGACTTCAGGATAAGCGGCAATCTCGCGTTCGAATTGTGCGAGCCCGGTCTCGCGTTTCGGTTGAGCGATTAGTAATTTCATCTAAACATCCTCTCATGCATAAAAATATCTGAAAAATCAGACTTTTATATCGTCATGATTTTACTATTAGTGGTAAAATAAAGCACATCACTTTTTGATAAATTTTACTGCAAATGAAGGAAGGTCATCAGCTTGAACATTTCAAAAACCATTCTTGTGACACGCCATCTACCGGCGATGAAGGCTTTTTACATAAACCAGATCGGATTTCCGCTCGTCTCGGAAACGAATGAGTCGTTTACGATGCAAATCGGTACCGATCAGCTGACATATCAACAGACGGACGATGTTGATACGCAGTACCATATGGCGTTCAACATTCCGGAAAACGTCTTCCAACAAGGTAAAGCGTGGCTCGTAGAGCGGACACCACTCTTGATCGAAGACGGACAGGATGAGATTTATTTTGACTTCACGGATTCGCATTCCTGCTATTTTTATGATCCAGATGAAAATGTCTTGGAACTGATCGCGCGGCATCAAATCAATCCATCTAAAGCGAAACTGACGTTTGATGTATCCGACATCCTCGGAATCGGTGAGATGAGTCTGACGGTGAAAGATGTGCTTGAAGTGGGTGAGCAGCTAGCGGAGATCGGCGTTGTCGAGCGATGGGAACGTCCGCTCAATGGCGCGTCACTCAACTTCCTCGGACCGGTCGTGGATGGAACGCATATCTTGCTCGTCCCAGAAGGACGGACATGGTTGTTCTCACCGAAGACGGCGAAGATCAGTCCGATCGAGATGGAACTCGACGGCAGACATCGGGTCCGGCTTGATGCAGCGGGTATATGGCATCAAAGTACCGTTTCTTCATAATTCATTATTCTAAAAAGTGAGGGAAGTAAGATGAACAAAGCGGTGAATGCGAGTATCGCGTTCGGATTATTGTTGTTCGTATGTGGTTTCTTTTTTCTGTTTGGCTATTTGACCCGGTCGATGCCGATTCAGCAAGGCGGTGACCCGGTCATCTTACCGGTCGCAGCACTCCTCGTTCTCCTACCATTCGTGATCCGTGAAGGCATGCGCGTTTTGACGTATGTCTCACTGACACGTCGACAGGTCGGAGTACTCATCTTACTTGCAATCAGTGGAATCATACTAAGTAGTTGGATTGAGATGCAGCAGAATGTGGCACTGATCGATTTCCGTTCCCTCTTTACGATTCATACGTACGTACTTTTTGTTTCGGGCATCATCTTGTTGTGTCTCCTATTGACAGGACTCAAACGGATGCGCGTCCGAACGAAAGTAATTTAAATGGAAAAGGACTGAATGACATGGGATACATCACAGAATTACGCAAACTCGTCGGCACACGACCACTCGTCATGGCAGGGGCGTGTGTCATCGTCGTCAACGATAAACAAGAAGTTTTGTTACAACTTCGGCAAGATAATCGTTGCTGGGGACTCGCTGGTGGAGCGCTTGAGATCGGGGAGACGCTCGTAGAAACAGCAAAACGAGAATTAAGGGAAGAGACCGGTCTTGAAGCGGAGCATCTCGAATTATTGAACGTCTATTCGGGTGATGCGTTTTACTATAAGTATCCGCATGGGGATGAAGTCTATAATGTGATTTCGGCATTTCTGTGTACAGCTTATACGGGTGAAGTGGTTCGGGATCCGTCAGAAGTCGCAGAATTACGCTTTTTCGCTATGGATCAGCTACCAGAAAACCTCAATCCACCGGAACGACCGATCTTGATGAGTATGTTCAAAAACAACGGACAGCACATCACCTCTCCATTGGAAGCAAAGGATAAAAAACAAAAAATCTTGAATGAACTGTTCATTCAAGATTTTTTGTTGCACTGGGACGCGTTTCAGCCTGTAGCATCAAGAGGACACGAAAAGGGGGAAACGCGATGCGATGCGATGCTTTGCGATTGATTTAGATGGAACGTTATTAAATAAGGAACACGGAATTTCGGCGGAAAATCAGGCAGCCATCAAGAAACGGCAAGCCCAAGGAGATATCGTCATCATCGTCACCGGGCGAGCTGCTTTTGATGCACGACGGATTCTAGCGCAACACGGACTGGATTGTCCGGTCATTGGTGCGAACGGGGCAGAGGTCGAGGTGGGACAAGGTAGACGGTATTTTTTGAGCCGTTCTAGCAGTCGAACGATTTGGGAGATCGTACGATCTACAAACATATTCATACATATTTATCTACAAGATAACATCCTGTTACCGCAGTTTTCGCTTGCGCTGCTCTTCAAGGCGGAGATCGTGCGTTTCAAGAAGCGATTCAGGCTCAATTAACGCAACACAGTGTTGAGGAAGTTGACGAAATCGCAATCGATCAGTTGGACGTCATCAAATTCATGTTCGTCTCACCTGACAGATGGCGACTCGAACACCTCGAGCAACAACTCCTTCAGCTGAAGATCTGTTCCGTGACACGTTCAGGTGCCTATAACTTAGAAGTCATGGCAAACGGCGTGACAAAAGGGACTGCCCTTCAAGATATCGCAAGAGCGTACAGGATGACACTCGAGGACATCATTGCGATCGGTGATAATCAAAACGATCTACCGATGTTCGAAGTGGCGGGAACATCGATTGCCATGGGAAACGCTGAAGCGTCTGTCAAAAGCAGAGCGACATACCTTACCAGTGATCATGACGAGGACGGTGTAGCGGAGGCATTAAACGGCTTAGAACGATGGGAACAAACGAAGGAGGAACAGCATGGCGAACATCTCGGATATCGCTAAACAAGCGGGTGTCTCGAAGTCGACGGTATCCCGTGTCTTAAACGGTCATAAGCATGTATCAAAAGAAAAGCGACGGATCATCTTAGACGTGATGGAGCGACTGGAATATAGTCCGAACGGAAATGCGATCAACCTCTCACGCGGTGAGACGAATACGATTGGTGTCCTCGTGCCGCGTGTCGGTCATCCGTTTTTTCATCAATTAATCGAGGGAATCGGTCAAGTGTGCATGGAACGAAACCACACACTCCTTGTCATCCAGACGGAACACGATTCATCAAAAGAAGAAGCGAGTATGCAATACCTTCGCGATAAGCGGATTGACGGATTGATCATTGGCGCCATCAGTCAGCCGCAGTTACTTAAGACGATGCGGACGCTTGGACCAGTCGTTGCCTGCGAAGATCATCAGGGTATCGTGCCGTCGCTCTCTTTTAATCATGAAAAAGCGATCACGATGTTGCTGCAACATGTAGAAGAACGAGGAGCAAAAACAGTCGGTCTCTGTCTTGGAAATCCAGATAGCGGAGTCGGAAGAGTCAGACGGGAGGCGTTCGACCAATATCTCAAGACGTCTACGCTCCGTCATGGAATTCAATGGTACGCGGATCGGTGCTATTCTTTCGAAGACGGACAAGCACTAGCAAGTCAACTTCTAACGATAGACTTACCAGACGCCATCATCGTCGGCAATGACGAAGTCGCAGCAGGTCTCATCCATCAATTTCGCAAGGATGGCATTCGGGTGCCAAAGGATATCGCGATTACAGGATTCGACGATCGACCGATCGCACGAGCGCTTGGATTGACGACGATCCGGCAACCAGTCGTGGGGCTTGGAAGACTGGCAGCAAAGCAGTTACTGGATCAAAAAGAATTAGATAATCAAAAGAAAATAATATTGGAAATGGAACTAATGATTCGAAGATCAACATAAAATAAATATGGATAGTTATTTTTATATATGGAATAATGATACATGTAATGCCATTATATTGGGGGTGGAGATGTTGATTACAGCGCTTAAAATCAGAAGTAGATTTGTTTTCATCACAATTATTTCTTTATTCATGGCTTTAACCGTTTCATGGGCTTTCGCTAGTAATTTTGTTGACATCATGACGATGGATTACAATGCAAAAGATTTGGTTGGAACAAAAAGTGAAATTCGATCAAACTTTTTGATGTCCATTGCGACATGGGAACGGTTTGTCGACTCATCGATGTTCTATCTAATTAATTTCCTACCAGCATTTTTTGTTTTAGTCACATTAGGATTATATGCTGAAAAAAGAAGTACATATGCAATGGGACGCCATCGCTATTCATCATTTAAGAAGACGATCTATCGAGATGTCATTCAATATGTTCTTCTCTCTACTGCGACGGTAACAGGAGTATTCATTATTTATTATTCGATTGGTGCTGTCTTTGTTTATCGGGGACTAAACGATATTGGAGGCTTTGCATCTGCATTACCAGTAAATTTTTATGCTAATCATCCCTACCTATTTTTCCTCTTCATGGCCTCAACCATTTATCTCTCACTTGCTTTTGTTTTTAGTTTATTGTCTGCAGCGCTCGTCTTAATTTTCGATCGGGAATACAAGGTGATTCTAGCGGTATTAGCCATTTATTTTGTTTACGGAAAAATTGGCTTTTTGACAGGGAGCTCATGGCTGACTATATTTTCTAGTTTTGTTGCTTATAATACGACTCGTTCAACAGTTGAGACGTTTTATCCTCTTCTTGGACTATTGATTATTGCAATTGGTTTATTGGTTTATGGTGTAAATAAGACAGTTCGACAATATGAAGAATAGGAAAATAATGATATGACTAACAGATATGCTTTTAAACAAATGACGATTATCAGTATGTTGGCAATCATCATCAGTTATTTAAATTACAAACAAGGATTCAAAGCGATACAAGTTTATTCGTCTGATCGTCAAATCGATTTAGGCTATCTTGAGATATTTGATCGCATTTTCATTAATCTTAATTTTAGCCAATTAGAGTATATGGAAGGAAATTCTCCTTTCCATTACATAGGTCCATTCTTATTTTTTTTATGCGTCATTTTTGTAGGGAGCTATCCTTTTTTAGCTTTAAAAAAAACATATTTTCAATTTATTTATGTACGCTCTAATCATAAGTTAAAAGCCCTCCTCTATATGCTACAGGGCTTTTTATCTCGAATCACAGTTTTTGTAATCGTTTACGCGATTAGTATGTTGGGTTGGCTATTTCAAAATAATCTCTCAGCGATCACAAGTAATACAGAAATTTTAATGAAGATTACTTTTTTTTCGATAGCAGCTTTTTTTATATCTAGCGCGTTAACCATCCTCCTTTTATTTCTCTATATAAAGTGGGATGAAATTATTGCGATAGTAGGCGTATTATTAGCGCTTTTTACTGTGTTCGTCATAAATGTATCTTTTCCAAATTCAAGTATCGTCTTTATTGGTCAGGATCACTATTTCAGTACAGGAATAGTTACTGGATTAACATTAGTTGTTTTATCATTTACAGCTGTTTATAAAACCAAATACAAAATAGAGTAGGTGCCTCGGATGATTCAAATTCAAAACGTAAATAAGTCGATTAAAAATACTCAGATTTTAAAGGATATCAGCATATCGATCGAAGAACAATCGTGCGTTGGTTTTGTTGGACATAACGGGTCTGGTAAAACGATGTTGTTGAAAGCAATTTGTGGATTTACGAATATCAACAGTGGAAAAATCATAGTTAAGGATTCACCTATTGAATTTGGGAATAAGTACATCAAAGACGCTGGAATCATCATTGAACACCCACCATTCATCCACTACATTTCTGCTTGGGATAACTTAAAGGTCTTAGCAAACATCAACAATAAGATTGATGATGAAACGATTCTACAAACGCTTGAAAAGGTTGGATTATTGCAGGATAAAGATAAAAAAGTGAAAAGCTTCTCGTTAGGCATGAAACAAAAATTACGAATCGCTCAAGCAATCATGGAAAAGCCGGAAATTTTAGTCCTAGATGAACCATTTAATGGATTGGACCGTGCTTCTGTTCAAAACGTTCAAGAGATTCTTCTTGAATTCAAAAAATCAGGTACGACAATTTTGTTAACGAGTCATGATGAACGTCACATCGAGGCGTTATGCGATATCGTTTACCAAATGGAAGGGGGCGAATTAATTGCGTAACGTTAAACTTATGTTTTTATGTAGCTTTCTTCTAATCGGAGGATGTACTCCTTATGGTATTACAGGTTCTCCTGAAGAAGATGCACCAAAATCGCAAGAAACAGCTGCAGAGAAAAAGGCAATGGAAACACCTGATCATTTTTCGGTCACTCTTCAAGCATTCGAGAACCAGATAGCGCAATATGCGTTTTTCAAAGAGTTCGAACCGATACAAAATGGTTTGAAACAAAATGATGGTCCAGTTCAGTTTGAATACAAATCAAAGGACATAAAAAACGAGGACTCTCTTCAAAATATTTATTTGACGATCGATGTAGACGGTGAAGAGTTTAGCACAGCTTCAGAACAAACCGTTAAATCATTAGAGATGATCTGTGATGGTTTGAACCAAGAAGTTGACCTTGTTACGGTCATTAAACGAATTAAGGCGAATGAAACCAGTTTATATGAAAATGAACAATTATCGATAGAATTAATGAATTTCAAAAATGATGTTCAAATTATCATCAGTCCAAAAGTATGACAGTTGGAAGTCTTTACAATGCCTGTTCCTTATCGGAGTAGGTATTTTTGAAATGAATAATAACTCTATGATGATTTGAAAGGTGCCCAATTGATGACGAGAAATCAACAATGTGGATCTACTGCTATCGTAATGACGATGTCTGACGAGCGAGTACGCAAATACTTCCATGAATCGATTGAAAAACAACGAATCATACAGGAATTTCGTATGCTTGAAGAACTTGAACGGACGACCATCCCGACGCCAAACGTATATGCCGTTGAATTAGAAGATTCGCCGTTCATTGAGATGCAACGGATCGACGGCAACGAATTGTTAGAGTTGTTTGAACCCTCCCAAATAACGGACTTTCTTAACGCCTTCGCGACATTACATCAACGGATTCATCAGCAACAATCGCGCCAAGCGCCTAAATGGCACGATGTCACCCATCACAAAATGCGTCATCTATCACCAGAGTTACGCTTGAAGGCGGAACGATTGTTAGAGTCACTTCACATTCCCCAACAGCAGGCGTTGCTCCACGGGGACTTCCATTTTCAGAATATCCTCGTGACAGTAGATGAAACGTTCGTCGTCATTGATTGGCATGATGCGACGACAGGTCCACCGATCGCGGATGTCGCGCGGACGTTGCTCTTGCTACGGACAGCAGGTGGAACAGTAGTGCCGGACGAGATGCGACGATACGTCTGTCTAGAATACCTCGACCGCTATCAAGCTGTTTCGTCAATCCAGCTATCGAACCTTGCAGACTGGTTACGACTCATGGCGATTCTTAGGACGCTTGAGCAAGTACCGGATGCTGAACAAAGTCGTTTAGAGGAATTGATCAGTCATCCAGACCTCAGCGCATATTTTTTTATTACTTAAAGTATATACAAGTAGGAGGAACGCCATTCATGAGAACCATCATCTCGATTCAAGGCGCAATGGCTTCCGGGAAGACGACGCTTGCGCATGTGCTTGAAGACGCTTACCCGGAGTTGCATGAAAACTGGTTTGAACGGTTTCCGGTACATCCGATTGATACGACAGCGAAAACGCCGGAGCAAGTCCGACAAGCAGCGGTTCATCGGTTGGCAATCACCGGAATCTTAGGAAGGGAGAATGAGATATGAATGTAAAAGGGATGACCTATCCCCTCATCGAGGAACGAGACAAAAAACAGGTCTACTGGATAGAGCAAGGAGAATCGGTTCAGATCGGACAGACCTACGAAACGATTCGGTTTGAAAAAACAGCACATCAGTCCATTTTGGTACGGGAGCAAGAATTAGTGTCAGAAAAAATTGGCAATCGAACGATTCGTCTGATGATTGACGCTGAAGACTACGCACCACTCGAATTCTTCGAGTACCAAGATGGTGTCCAAACCGTGTATGCATCGTATGGGGGAGATGAAGTCGTGATCACGCGAGGAAATGAGCAATCTGTCTTGCCCATCCGTACGAAAAGTGTTGATCTGTTTTCAATCGAATTGTTGTTGCGAGTATTACCACTGGCTGTTGATTCGACGCTCTCGTTCAACGGCTTTAGTGCCGTTTCCGGACGTGAGGTGCCGATTCAGGTGAACCTTCTGCGGAACGAACTATTGACGACTGAATCAGGCGAACACGTAGAGACGCTTTGCGTTCACGTTACGTTTGGTGAGCGGATTCAGTATTACTGGATTGATCCAGTCAAGCGGGAGCTGTTAAAACAGTCCTCCCAGATTGCCGACGGGGTCTCGTTGGAATTTCGTCGATGAAAAAAGAGCTGACTCAAAAGTTGGTCTCTACAAAGAAAAGGGTGGCAGAATGATGATCTGCCACCCTTTTCTCGTAAAAATGACGCGTCACACGCCACTCCTACAGGAAAAAGCGCATTATGCGCTGTCAGAGACAAACAAGACCCGCTTTCCTGCTTAAATGAAGCAGGAAAACTGGCTTGTGTCTCGCCTGAGGAAAGGGCGTGAAAAGACGCGTCATTCTTTTTTGAGTCAGCTCCATTTGTTATAGCTGAAAATGGTGTTGCATCGCTTCGAAAATCCGTTTACTTGCTTTTGTATCGTCAAACGCATAGATGTGACTAAGATGACGTTTGAACTTTTTAGGCATCTTCGATTCGTGTAGTGACTCCATCAAGGCGTCTCTTGTTTCGATGACGTCTCCTGGTAACAAATCCGTCGATTCGCCGGCGTTATCTTCGCCAACTAAGACAGGTGGGCGGTAGTAGATGACCTTTTTGTGCATCAAGGAAAAATCGAGACCGACACTCGAATAATCGGTAATCAACACATGATGATTTTCAAGTAGCTCCTTGACTGTGAACGCATCCTGACTGATGACATCAACGAAGTCCGAGTGGAACAAGTGGCTGAATTTTTGGAAGTTGCGATGAAGATAGAACGAGACTTCAGCCTTGTTGTCCATCACTAAGCTTTTTAACCGTTCGTCCGTGATCAACGCTTGAAACTCCTGATAGTAGTCACTCTCCATAAATTGTTCATCTGAATACGTATCGAGTTTCGGTCGCCACGTCGGCATGATCAATAGCTTTTTCCGGTTTTTATATCGCTTGAGCCAACGTGATCGTTCCGTGATCAGGTGATCGAATCGGGCGAGACCCGTCACGATGATTTCGTCAGGATGAAAACCGTAATCGCGGGCGATGAGTTGTTTTTCCCGCTCCGAGGAGACGACGAATAAGTCGGTAAAAGGATGCGGCATTTTTTTACCATAAATGTGACTGACATCTTTTGATCCGATGACACCGTGTTGCAAGAACAGCTTTTGTTTCGTTTGCATCAGTGCCTCCGTGTGATAGGTAGCGAACGGTAAGGCATAACTTGAAGAATGCGTATGGCAGAGAATGTCTGCTGCTTGGACGACCTCGATGTTCTCTGGTGATTTGTAGAACACGATATGGTTCTCATATCCGACAAGATTTTTGAGGTCCGGACTCGACCGACTGATGATATAGAAGATATTGAAGCGCTTCTGATGCTGGTCGACGAGATACTTGAAGAAAATCATCCCGTTATCTTGTGCTTTATCCGGATATTCAAAACAGATAATCGTCTTCTTATTTGGATCCAGTCCAAGTAACGGTTGAGGGTCCGCGTAATACTCGACGGTCTCGACCGGCACTGGGATTAAACGCATCGCAAGGCGTTCCGACACGGTTGAATAGGGGCGGACCAGCACATCGTATTGCTCATTTAACGATAACCAGTGCTCATCGTTCAAGAGTTCCGGGTGATTTTTGAAGTGACGAATCCGCGGTGTAAAACCAGAGATCGGCATCTCACGAATCGTAAATCCGAACATGAGGTCATAGATGTTCGCATTGAACGCGTCGTAGTTATACCGGTCACCGAGTAACTGCTCGACGAGTTTTGGTTCGATCACGGCTTCGACCTCTGTCTTGAAGCGACGAGCATCAACCGGTGTGACGCTGAAGCGATTAATCGGCAGGGCGATTTTTTGCTCCTGATGTCTGATTTTAATGAAGCAATGTGGCTGTTTCACTTCGAAATACTTTGAGTGAAACGAAAACTTCAATAGAAGGACATCGTCTTGACGAGTGATGCCCTCAAATAGGATGTCTTGATCATAAAAATTCATGATGGACGGTTTTTTGTTATAGATCAGACTGAGCTCGTTGTCTTGGTCGATAAAAATGAAATAGGAATGTTTCCCTTGTTTGATGTAACTATTCGGTGCGATGATTAGTGGTTCCGAAAGATGTTTGAACGAGATTGGTGTTCCGGATTCATCGACGAATTTAACAGGATGATTCTTTTTTTTGAAGATATCGAGCAATGTATCAATCGATAGCACAAAGGCTGTCTCTATTTTTTGGAGTGGTATCAGTTGCTCATGGATCGCTAACTGTAGACTTTGGTGCGGAAGATTCTCGATCAAAAACGTATGATCACGACAGGTGATTTTCATTGGTGCATGGCTTCCTTTCATACTCTGATTCAGTCGTTCTTAAACTACATCACTTACCATACAATATCTTCCGATTTCTGCAAAGATGTAGATTGATTGGAAACCACTGCAGTATAGTCTACTGGCTGAAGGATATTGGGAAAAGACAGACGTTACCGTATCTTCGACAGACCATTGGTTGCAGAACCATGACAATGATTGGATATTATGCAAAACCGATTGACTTTGTTCGTAAAAAAGGAGATAAATAGAAACTGTATTGGTAAATGCGACTAGTATCGCAAGAGGTTTATGAAAAAGAAAAGTCGGCTATATATAGAGGTTGAACTCACAGAAAAAAACAGGGATCAATCTTGAAGGGTGAAGGGGAGTATTGACAGATGCTGTATACGGTAACATCGACATTACCACCAAAACACGGTGGTAGAACGAAGTCGTTATTGAGTCGAATCGCGCTCATGGAACAAGAACTTGGCGCCGGTTCAACAATCGTTACGACGAACTACAATGCCAACTACATGGAAGTCTACGAATTGTTCCGAACAGAAGAGAAGGTCGGTCCGAAAGTACAATTTGAAAATATCTACGATTGGCTATCAGATTACAAATTGTTAAGTATTCCAACGACTCGTTTTCGTAACAAACCGATCATCAAAGAAACAGAGCGCGAAATCGAAGGAATGAAAAGCGTCGAGAAAAAAAACAGTGACGCCGTTCGTTATTATGATGAGGAAGATGAGTATGTCCTCTACCGTAAATTTTACCCTGAAACGCAAGTCGTCGAATTCGAGGATTTCATGACGAACGCTTCCCGTAAAAAAGTCGAGCGCTGGGAATATAACGTCTACGGTCAATTACACCGGAAGACGATTTATTCGCCGGTCCATCATGGAAAGATGATGGAAGAGCTATATGATTCGGAAGGCAATGTCTATTGTAAGAAGTTCTACAATGAAATGGCGCGCCCGAAGCTCATCTTGATTCAGTTATACCGGAACGGCAGAATGTACAAAGCATTCAAAAAAGAGAAGGACTTATTTGAGTATTACTTCAACCGATTGTTTAAAGACGGTGATGTCTTGTTCGTCGATGCGCGTTTACTGGACCGCTCGATTCTCAACATCAAAGCAGATGTTAAACGGGTCATGGTCATCCATAACTCACACTTGGATGGTTCGACCGTCAAAGGATCATATACGACGATGTTCTCGGAATCCGATAAAGTGACACGTTTCATCAGTCTGACGAATCACCAAAAAGAAGACATTTTGGAGAGGTATAACATCCCGGAAGAGAAGATTTCCATCATTCCGCACTTCATCGTCCCAGAACAAACGCAACGACGCGAACAGGTCAAGGATCAATTCTGTTTCATCGGTCGATTCGGTCTGCAAAAGCAGATGGATCATTTGATCAAGAGTTATGCGATCTTCAAACAATCCGGTCATACGACGAAGCTTGTGCTCTATGGCATGGACGAACAAGGGCAACTGGCGATGATGGAGAGTTTGATCGAGGAACTCGGCTTACAGGATGATATCGAAATCCACGGCTTCACGTCGAATCCGGCAGAAGTGTTCCGGGAATCGAAAGCCTCCCTGTTGACGAGCGAATTTGAAGGATTTGGACTGACGGTCATGGAAAGTATTAATGTCGGCTGTCCGGTCATCTCTTATGACGTCAAATACGGACCACGCGAAATCATCGCCCACGGCGAGAACGGCTACCTCGTTCCAGCGAACGACATGGAAGCTTTTGCTGCCGCGATGGTGCAACTCGTCGAACGACCACTCGAGCGCGTCGAGACGAAGCCATCGCTGTACCTCGAGACGGCTGTAAAGAACTACGGACGATTACTAGAAGAATTAAGCAACTAAACCTACTATTTGAACGATGAAGAGGATGAACGTTATGAAGAAAATCACGAAAGCCATTATTCCAGCAGCAGGACTCGGGACACGTTTCTTGCCTGCGACAAAAGCCATGCCAAAAGAGATGTTACCGATTCTCGATAAACCGACGATCCAGTATATCGTCGAAGAAGCGGCAAAAGCCGGCATCGAAGATATCATCATCGTCACGGGGAAACACAAACGGGCCATCGAAGATCATTTCGATAACCAAAAAGAACTCGAGATCACGCTTGAGAACTCCGGAAAGACGGAATTACTCGAGAAGGTTCAATTCTCGACGAACCTCGCGAACATCTTCTATGTCCGCCAAAAAGAACAAAAAGGTCTCGGTCATGCCATTTTGACAGCAAAACAATTCATCGGGAACGAACCGTTCGCAGTCTTACTCGGGGACGATATCGTCGAGTCGGATGATCCGGCAATCAAACAATTGATGGACGTCTACGAGCAGACGGAAAAATCAGTCATCGGTGTACAAGAAGTCCGTCCGGAAGATACGCATCGTTACGGCATCATCGATCCTGTTTCACAAAACGGACGACTGTATGACGTGAAGAAATTCGTCGAAAAACCGGCTCCGGGTACAGCACCATCGAACCTCGCGATCATGGGACGTTACGTGCTGACACCGGATATCTTTGATTATCTAGCGAATCAAGGAGAAGGGGCAGGCGGTGAGATTCAATTAACGGATGCGATTGAACGATTGAATGCGGATAGCCAAGTCTATGCGTATGATTTCGAGGGTAACCGTTATGACGTCGGAGAGAAACTCGGTTTCGTCAAGACAACGATTGAATATGCGTTGAAAGATGCAGAGATGCGTGACGAGCTGAAAGCTTTCATCAAGACACTAGACATTTAACATGATGGGCCACTCTGACATGATTCAGAGTGGTTTTTTTGTAATTCATGAAACCAATCCGTCTAGTCGAAACGTAGAAAAAGGAGAAGAGAGGTGCTACATATGTTAACGTGGCTCGGTGTGAAGGCTGATAAAAAAGCAGAGCGACAATTTTTCGCAGGTGTCGAAAAGAAAACAATCTTCCTGATCTTATTCCTAGCGCTTGCGATCTTGAAGGGTGTGAAGTGGGGAATGACAGTACTTATCCCAACGGCATTTTTCAGTGATTCGATCATTTCCGTGTTACCAGGCGTGCTTGGCGTCCTAACAGCAGTCGTTTTCGTGCTTTTGGTAGAGCGCTCCCTGCAGGATAAGTCGAGTGAAAAGTAAGAGATACACGAAAGACCACCTGAAGTTAGTCGATTCAGACTGAAGACAAAGTGCAATTTTTCTTTAATTGAGAAGGATTGCGCTTTTTCGTTCGTCTCGAATCATTTATCAGGGTCAAGCTTCGCACCGTTGCTCCTGCTTATTTTTCTAATGTTTTTTGAAGGAATGCCGAAGTCGACTGATACATGGGTCGAATATGGAATAAAGTCTGTGGCAATTGCTGTTATTTTCCTAATAACGGAAGGTATTTTTTCTAAAAAATCTCTCAAAAAAAACACATCAAATCAATAAAGTATTCAATTGTTTTAATGCTGAGTACACGATAGAAACAAAGCCCACATGTGCGTTATAATGTGGGCTTTTTTCAATGCAAAGTGATCGAGTGAAATATATTACGATACGACGAATCCATTATTTTCACGATGTTTATCTATGCTCTGATCATGATTATTTTTCTTTTAATTCTAACGATCTCCCTAAAATCAATAAATGTCATGAGTGACGAACTGAACTTGGTACAAAAGACATCAGATGTTCAAAGGCGTTTTTGCGCATGACAACTGATTGTTGTTGTAAAATGAGGACAACGACGGAACAGGTGAGGGGCGAACGGACATGACGAAACGATCCATCCAAGATGCTGCTTTTTTGGGCAAACGAAAACAAGTAATGCGCTGCATCGAACGTGGTGACGATCTGAACGAACTGGATGAAGAAGGATTTGCGGCGCTTCATTGGGCGATTCAGGAAGGGTACCTACGGATCGTCGAATTGTTGCTCGATCACGGGGCGGATGTCAACCTTCCGAATCAGGACGGGATGTCACCGTTGCATATTGCGCTTTATGATCAAAAGACCGACATTGCGTTACTTTTGATCAAGCGAGGCGCTCATCTTGATTTAGATGAACACGGATTCTCAGCGCTTCATTTAGTAGCGGGCCGGGGCGGAAATAAAAAAGTCTTACGGAAACTAGCGCAGAACGTCGAGTTGTTACATCAACGGACCGATGACGGGGAAGGTGTGACACCGCTACATTATGCGGCGCAGGAAGGTAAGTCGAAAAAAGTCCAGCTATTACTGGAGGCAGGAGCAGAAGTCGATGCTGTCGGACTAGACGGATTCACACCGCTGTATCTCGCAGTCGGAAATAATCATCCGAAAGCGGTGAAAGTGCTTCTAAAGGCAGGAGCTGACATCGAAGCGGAAAACGTCGCGGATGGCGATACGGCAGTCCTTGCATTAGCGAGTGCTTACGGCTATGAACGGGTCGTCCGGTTATTGCTCTCTTATGGAGCCGATCCACTGCATCGAAACGAAGACGGGCGGACAGCGCGTGATGCGGCATTGGATAACGAACACCATCAGATTGCGGAGATCTTGCGCCAAAAAGAGATTGATGCGTTATCTGAGGAAGAGAATAACTGAACGGTGGACGACAAGACAAGAAACATCTGCGGATGCTTCCTGTTTTTAATTTTTAAAGGATTTTCAAATTGCTTTGTCAAAATAGAGATAAGAGAACACTTATTCGTCATTGAAAGGAAGGTCGCATCATGAACGCAATCGATTGGACGGTATGGAATTTAAACGAAGTGAGAAGAAGAAGCATCAAAGTCTGGCAGTCGATTCCTGAAGATAAATTGAACTGGAAACCGGATGAGAACGCCATGACGTGTTTTGAGATGATCCGTCATGTGTTAGACAGTGAGTATTATTATTTCTTAGCGTTACAGAATCGAGGCAGTCTACCGTCGTATGAGTCCCCGTTTGAAGGGCGCGGCTTCGTATCCGTGCAAGAGGAATTAGACTTTGCGGAAGCCTATCGTGAGGAATTCATGGCATATGTCGAGCAACTAACGGAATCAGATTTAGCGATCGTTCAGATTGATCGTTCGGAATCCGGATATGTGCGTTCGCTCGGTGATATGTTGTTACGAATTGCTTATCACGAAGCAGTGCATACAGGACAGTTACTCGATTACTTAAGAACAGCAGATGTTGAGCGGGTACGGGTCTGGGATTAATGTTGAGAGATGAGCAAATAATATCTTTTTAATGAAGATAAAAAGAAAAGAGAAAGATGGAATGATCGGAATCAGCATCGCCACCACATGGGAGTTCGACGCAACACTTGCGTATTTTCATGTCTCGCCTGAAGATAGAATCACTTATCCATATGGTGAATACTTCACGAGTGAGATAAACGGGAAGACACTTCTGTTTTATAGCACGGGCGTTCGAAAAGTAAACGGTATCGGTGCCAATCAATACATGATTCTCCGTTTCTCATTGACGAAGGTCATCGTTGCCGGAACGTGTGCCAGGATTGATCCGAGGTACGACGTACTCGATATCATCGTGGCAGATCGTGCCGTTCAATATGATTGCACGGTCAAAGAGATTGAACCACTGATTAAACCCTCGTTCGTCGTCAATCTCGATGTATCGAAGTATGGCAACGGTTTTCATCTCGGAACGATCGGAACGGCAGACCGTGCTGTCGTCATGTGGCGAGACTATATCGAACTGCGGGATAACGGATTGACGATTGCCGATACGGAAGCGGGGGCTATCGCGTACATCTGTCAGAAAAACGCCGTCGAATGTATCATCATCAAAGGTATCTCCGATTTTCCGACCGAAGAGAAGGAGGAAAATGCTGTCGAAGCAAACGTCGAACAGATGCGGATCTATATCGAGAACACACCAAAAGTCATGCAACGGATTTTTGCCGACTACTTATACCGGTTTCTAACGTAATCTTTCATCAGTGCACTTCTTTTACATATTTTCCAAGTTTCTTGCGACAATATAGTTCAGTAGCATTGTATTTTTTGAAATATGTTCTATCATAGTGAATGGAAACGTTTTCTTAAAATGGTGAGTACATACCGAACTGTACAAGAAATGCGCTGCAATCGTCAGGATTCGTAGGTGTAGAAGTAGATGGAGGGACATAGAAGCATGCAGGAATGGAAAGTATCTGGTCAACCGGGTCAGAAACGGATTGATATTGAAAGCCGGTTTCGCCCGGAAATCGAAGGGTTACGCACGGTAGCTGCCTTACTCGTTGCGATCTATCATATTTGGTTCAATCGTGTCTCAGGAGGTGTCGATGTCTTCTTCGTCATCTCGGGTTTTTTGATCACGACATCGATTATCTCGACGATCAACCGGACAGGGGAGTTCAAATTCCTGCCGTACGTCACAAAGTTGCTGAAACGACTCTTGCCATCCGTTTTGTTCATCTTAGGCGTCGTGTTAGTACTAAGCACATTTTTATTACCGGCATCGATTCTTGGGAAAACAATTCGTGAAGTCGTCGCCTCGATGTTCTTTTATCAAAACTGGCAACTCGCCGTCTCAAGTACGGATTACTTAGACGCGACCCAGATGAAGTCACCCGTCGAACATTTTTGGGCGCTATCGATCCAGTGGCAGTTTTATATGATTTGGTTCGTCTTGTTCTCGTTCATCTTATGGATGATGAACAAGTATCAGATTCGATCGATTAAAACCGTTTTAAATGGGTTGCTTGGATTCCTATTCGTCACGTCACTCGCGTACTCAATCTACCTGACAGAAGTCAATCAGCCGTGGGCGTATTTCATTACGCCGACGCGGGTCTGGGAATTTGCCTTAGGTAGTCTGTTATGTGTGAACTTATCGGCGATTCGTGTTCCGAAGTGGATAGCGACGATCATCGGCTGGGTCGGTTTGCTTGGCTTGCTGACGACTGGTGTTCTGTTTAATGTCTCGCAAATGTTCCCTGGCTATATCGCACTCTGGCCGATGACGTGCGCCTTGATGATCGTGTTATCAGGAACGCAGGAGACACGATTCGGATTAAAACGATTCCTCGGATCAAAGCCGATGGTCAAACTCGGCGGGATCGCGTTCGGGATTTACCTTTGGCACTGGGTGTTGCTTGAGTTCTATCGCTACAATGTTCAACAAACGCCAGGTCTGCTCGTCGGTACACTGATTATCGTTGCATCGATCGGTTTATCCTACTTGATGACGGAATGGGTTGAAAAACCGATTCGCACTTCGACTGTCAATCGGACAGCGTTCAAGAAGCTAGGTGCGCTGTTGACGGTCAACGTTTTGTTGATTGGATCCTTACTCGGACTCGCTTATATGGAGGAACAAGAGCTAAAACAAGCTGTCAGCAAGAATAAGTATCCGGGTGCCTTAGCGATCGAACAGACAATGCCTGTACCGAAGCAAGATCCTTTCCCGTCTTATGCGAACGTCTTCAATGACTTACCGCTCGTCCATACGGATGGTAGCAACCAAGGACTGCAAAAGACGGAAGCGAAAGTCGGTGAATACGGGAAGACGAAGGATTATAAAGCGACGATTGCGCTCGTCGGAAGCTCGCACTCGGAGCAATGGTTCGGTGCATTGCATGAAGCAATCAAAGGAACGGACATCCGTTTACTCAATCTGACGCGGTCAGGAACACGTTTTTCGACCGGCTATGAACCGGACTCCTTAAAAGGAATCTGGAACCAGAACGTCTTGAACTATTTGAAGGATGCCGATGTTGATTTGATCATCTCGCACGTGACTGCAGCGGATGCTTCAAAAGACAGCATCCATCAACAAATGGTCGACCAGATGCAGTTCGTCAAAGACGAGTATGGGATCGATGGTCTAGCACTCCGGGATAATCCACGATACGATTTCAACGTACTCGAGGCGCTCGAGACGACAAGCATCGCGGATACGACGAAACAGATGAATACGCAACCGAACCAAACGGATGAGGCGTACTGGAAACAGTTTGAAAAAACGAACCAGTCGCTCCATAAGCTGGATTTGACGCGTTACTTCCACGTCAAAGGCGAGTATCGCCCTGTCATCGGCAATGTCGTCATCTATCGTGACAACAGCCATATGACGAATACGTATGCGGAAAGCTTTGCTCCGATGTTCAAGAAAAAGCTCGACGAAGTGCTCGCGGACAAATTAGCGAGTACAACAGCTAACACGAACCAATAGAAATTTAGAGCGTGTCGTGAAGCTTAACGAGGAGGAAATAAAAGAAACCATGGCAAATATTACGGCAAAGTTTAATCGATGCTTAAAACTAATCGAAAAATACCCACAAGCTTTCAGAGTGGGAAATGGGTCAACGGAAAATGAGATTCTTGAAGTCGAACATCGTCTTCAGGTCACGTTTCCGCCAATGTACAAAGAATTTCTAAAAAAATTCAGTTATCTGGCTACGCATGATGAAGAGATCTGGGGAATCAGTCCATCAAACAACCAGTTAGATCTTGTATTTAGACTTGAAAAATATAACGAGGAACTCCGTAGCAAATCTCAAAGTGAAGTTCCTTCACATTTAATCGGAATACAAATGGAAGACTTTAGTTCATCGCTCATTTGTCTAGACTTACAAGCCTTGACCTACAATGATCAAGAGGCAAAAGTATGTTTTTACCCAAGTGATGATGAACCATATTATGCAGATTCCTTTACGGAAAGATTATTTGAAGTGTGTGATAGTGGCGTGTCAACGTATTTAGAGGATATAGAGGACGAATCCTCTACTCCAATCGAAAAGGTGAGTGCGATCAAGACGGAGCATAAGGATATTTATTCCGAAGCAAAAGCATTGATCCATGCACATCCAGAGTTATCTGAGTTTGGAGAAGGGATTTCGGACGCTGAAGTCGAGGTAATTGAAAAAGAGTTAAACGTCACCTTACCTGAAAGTTACGTGACATTCATGAAAGAATTCGGAGGGGGTATCTTTGGAGACAACCAGTTTTTTACGATGTTCAATGATGAATTAGTAAAAACGAATCTCGAATTGTATCATCCAACAGAATTTGAGCATGCTCTTTCAAAACATCTAGTGGCTGTCTATTTTGATGATCTTGAGGAATTTTATGCGTGTCTTGATTTCAAAAATATAGTGAATGGTGAGCCTAAAGTAGTGTATCGAGAAGTGAACGTACCGGAAGAAGACTATGATGATCGTGATGCATTCAAATCGTTCTCCGATTTTCTCTACTACATTATTCAAGACACCGTTGAGGTCAATAGCTGATATCATCCGATCGACTACGTAAATGCTCGATTTTTCCGTCAAACGAATAAGCAACGTAATGAAACGGCTTGAGTCCAGAATTCAAAAGGACTCAAGCCGTTTTCCTATTCTTAGCATCACTTAACGTATGGACCATGCAGAAGGGCTGAACGAAAACACAGAAAAACTCCCTTCAAAATAAACGGTTGAAAGAATGAAACCGTCTGTTTTGAGAGGGAGCGTTTATTCAACAGATTGAAACAATTAAACAGAATAACTGCCGTCCGGTTGTTCACGTAATTCGAGTGCTTCAGTGCGAACCTGTGGATTCGTCCCGAAGTACGCATCGACGACGCGGGAAGCGGCGAAGCCGTCCTCCATCGGACCGTACGTCGCACGGAACGTATCGAGTTGCGCTTGATACATTTTCGTCAGACGCGGAATGTCCGATAAGGCGTGAAGCAAAGCCTCTTCCGTCTCTAAGATGGGTCCCGGAAGATCGTTGTAGTAATCGAGATAGAATCCGCGTAGCGTGTCCCGATAGAGGTCAAGGTCATACGCATAGAACATCATCGGTCGATTCATGTTCGCGAAGTCGAAGAAGACAGAGGAATAGTCCGTGATCAGCAGATCCGTGATCAAATACAGTTCTTGAATATCCGGATAGGCTGTCACGTCAATGAATTGTTCCCGGTGCTGTACTGGAATCTTCGGTTTTTTCGTGACAAGCACGTGCGTCCGAATCAAGAAGACGTACTCATCGCCTAACGCTTCCGCGACCCGGTCGAAATCAAACGGATAGTCGAAGTAGAACTTCCCTTTGCCAAGCGATTGATGATCGCGGAAGGTCGGTGCATACAAGATGACTTTTTTGCCTTCCGGTAGTTGCAACTGCGTCCGAATCCGATCGATCGTTGCTTCATCATTCGCCGTAAAGAAGAGGTCATTTCGCGGATAACCGGATTCGACGACAGGACCGCTATACTGGAATGCACTTCTAAAGATGTTCGTCGCATAAGGACTCGGAGACAAGAGGACGCTCCATTGCGCGATCGAATTCGTCACTCGTTCGACGTAACCTTCATCCCGTCCATGGATCTCATCTAAGTCGAACAACATCTTCTTCAACGGCGTGCCGTGCCACGTTTGGATGTACTTCGTCTCTTTCCGCCGCGTCATGTAGTGCGGGAAGTTCTGATTGTTGACCCAGAACTTCGCCGTCGCCATGTAATAGAAGTAGGCAGGAGACAGGCGTTTGACGACTTTTGCGTTCGGATCACCAAGATAGAGCTTTTTGTTATAGATCCACACGACTTTATAACCGAGCGCTTGTCGCTTCAGTTCTTCGTAAATGTAGCGAGGACTGTCCGCGTAATGTTTACCGAGTCCGCTCTCGAAGACGACGAGTTTCGGGTCGACTGGTAAGACGCGTTGCATGAGTCGATATCCTGCCTTCATTGTCGGGAAGTAGAACCGGCTCCGACGATAGACTTTAAAGAGGATGTTCGCCGCTTCGTTCGTCTGAATCTTTTCCAAAAGACTTGTCTGTTTTGTATAGTTCGCGATCGTTTGATAGACCTGATCGGAATAGGTCGTATCCGTTTTCGTCAGGAAGACGTCAGCGCGGCGTTTGAATTCGTCATCCATCTCAAAATGACGGCGTGCCGTCGCATCGAGATCCTCGAACAAGTCATCGATCGTCTTCGAGATCCGCCCCGGTAATTCGTTTTCGAGATCGAGATACGAACCGAGCGGACCGATGAAGCGTTTCGGGTCGAATTGCAGGTAATGGACCGGTCGCTTCAAGAAACTGAAGTCAAAGGCGACACTCGAGTAGTCGGTCACGAGCAAGAGGCTCTCTTTTAACAACCCTTGGACATCACGTTCGCCTTGATGGATGACCGTGATCGGTAAGTTCTCGAAGTGACTAGAATATTGCTGCATGTTCGGGTGCAGGCAAAGGACGATCTCGAGACGATGTTGTTTTGCGTATGCATGCAGACGCTCACTCGATAGGAACGCTTGGTACTGCTGATAATATTCCGATTCGAAGAACTGGAGTGGCGTCTGTAGCCACGAGCGCCACGTCGGAATGACGAGCATCTGACGTTTGACTGGGACGTCATCATTCAAGAGGGCATCGAAACGAGACAAACCGGTGATTTTGACCTCTCGCTCAGCGTAGCCCATGTCTTGTGTGACAAGTCGTTTCTCACGCTCGGAACTGACGAGGAACAGATCCGTATCGAAGGCAGCGGCAAATTTCCCGTATTGGTCATTCATGTTCTTCGTTCCGAGAACCCCGTGTTGGATGAAGACACGATCCGCCCGCATCTTCCGTTTGAACGGTTCGGACCGGAGCGGATACAAGTATTCCGCATGATGTGTCCCGATGACCTTCTTCGCCATCAACGAGTGATAGATGTGTTCCTTCGATTTGATCGGCAAGACGTTTCCGAGCGGAGCGACTTGTGCGTATTCGTTCGACGTCGGATCGATGACGTAATAGACCGGTCGCTCCGGATAGGTTTCGCGCATGTATTTGAAGAAATGATACCCGTTGTCCTGCGCTTTATACGGGCGTTCTCCGACGAGCCACGTGTTCTTCTCGGCAAACAGCCGGTAGAGCGGGGCGAACGTCATCAGGTGATTTAGATAGGCGTAATTTTCATTCGTAAACTCGGTCATCTCAAACGATAGATTCCGGTGACCGACCGTGTAGTACGGAATGATATGCATTGTCGACGTATCATCTTTCCCTAACGCTTCCGGTGTCAGTTGACGCGTGATGTACCGGGCGCGACCGAGACGGTGTAATTTTGGTTCCGACCGGTGATAGAAGTCGAGTGCGACGAAGGCGTCATACACCCCTTCTTGTAATTGCGCTGCTTGATAGAGTTGTGACCAGTGGATCGTCGCCGTGTAGTGATAACGATACAATCCGAATTTTTTCGCACTTGTCTCATTTTGGTACAACCAATCGATTGGGACCGGGACTTGATTGCCACTTTCCCGGTGCACGAGGAGCAACCGTCCCGTCTTGACGAACGCGTGACGGGTAAAGGCTTTCCCGCTGATGATCGTCGTCGCTTTCGTCTCATTGCGGACCGCATCAATCTGAATCTTCGGCTTCGTCTGCGGTTCTTTATTCAACAATAGACGCAGGTTGCCTTTTAAATCCGTATACAATTGGACGAATTCGTTGAACGTCTCATCCATCAACGGCGCGAGCGGCGCAGGAATCTGCGTGTCAACGAAACGTCCTAGCAGAATCTCGCGGGTGAAGACGGACGCGTCGAGCGTAGCATGACTCGGTAAGCCGTCAGACTCCCATTTGTGTAATTGTTCTGGTGTGAGGTGTTCGACTTTTTTCGTAAACGTCAGCCAGAGTGAAAAACGACCGATCGGATAGGCAGTATCTTGATCGGCTTCGACAGACTCGATTTCAGCGAGTCCATCCTCTTCGACTGTCGGAACGTCCGCATCCTGCATCTGAGCAGCATGTTGACTCAGCTGAGAGACGAGCGTATGCGGCAGTTGGAAAGAGAAGCGATGATCGTGCTGTTGGTTCGGCACTTCAAGGACCGTCTCTTGCAATCGATCGCGAATGAGTAAGGACGTGATTGTCAGCAACGGATCGTTCAATTGACCGGATAGCGTATAGTCTGTCGGTGAGGAGTGAATCTGTAACGACTCTTTTAACACCGATCGTTTAAGTTTCTTTGGTTTCTTCGGAAGTACAGTGTGCCCGAATCGAAGCACCCGGAGAACAGATTTAAACAGCATGGAATCAAGGGACCTCCTACTAGGTGATATTTTATGAAAGCGTTATCTTCCATTAGCATTCTATCACAATCAATAGCTAAAACATCCCAAAATTTGAAAAACAATACGGACTTTGGTGGGTAGACGAAAAAAACCTTCTCACATGGGAGAAGGTCAATAACCGATTAGTCGAGCTCACTTAAAAGCGTTAACCAGTTTGTCGTAAAGAGATCATTAGAAAACCGATTGATCGAGTGCAGGGCGGCTTCCCCCATTTGACGGCGTAGAGCGGGCTGCTCCATCAAGCGGATTGCTGCTGCTGCAAAAGCTGACGTGTCACCAGGTGGAACGATATAACCGGTCGTCCCGTGCGCGATGATTTCACGCGGACCATAACAGATGTCATAGGCGATGACCGGAACACCGTGCCCCATGCTCTCAAGGATCGCCATCCCGAACCCTTCGGATTGCGACGTGAAGATCGTTGCGACGGCGCCATGATAGGCGTCTTGAATGTTCGTGATGAATCCGTTGAACCGGATTTGTTTCGTCAGTGACAGTTCCTTGATCAACGCGTGGAGATCCTTTTCGAGTTGATCGTTGTAACCGAAGCCATAGAAATCAAGGAAAGCATTCGGATGCTGGTCGACGATCTTCCGCATGATACGGATACTGGCAGCGACATCCTTTTTGATTTGAATGCGCGAGACGACGATGAACCGATTTGGATCAGGTTCAGGAAGAACCGTATAATCCGCTTCCGGCACCGCACCGACACCGTGAGGAATCGCATGGAACGTCTCCGGATGACCGAACTGATCGGTCATATGTGCTTGTTGCCGAAGGGTTGCCGTGATGACTCGATCCCACTCGTCGATACGACCGAATAACGTATCCCAGACACCGCTGACCGTTGCCGTCTCGTTGAAGGGGGAGACGAAGTGATTGCTGTGTCCGAAGGCGATCTTTTTGATGTTCGGATGTTTGATATCCAAGATGACTGCATCCAAATTCTTTTTCGGTAGGTTGGCAAGACGATCTCGGTATTCTGACGAGATCAGGACCGCCTTATGCTGACCTAACAGCTTATTCAAGACGAACGTATTAAAGGTCGCCGGATCATTGAACTGTTTTTCCTGACCGGCTTCGAAATAAAACAGATGACTCCAGTCCGCTGAATTGATTTTATGCCAAATCGTTAAATAACACGTCCCGTCACTATGGAAGAAGGAGCGAGAGACCGGCTTGTTCGACGTAAACGAATACTGGATCGTCTGCACCAACTGGCCGTTATCCAGATATTCTTCGCGGCGCAGGCGATGACGATTCTCTGAAAAATAATCGATGAAGCTGAGCTGATCATTCGCGTCAAACCGGGCGTACTGGACGTATGTACCATTGTCGAACAACCGATACGAATCTTTTTCGGCGCGACTCGCGTCAAGGAACAACGTATACCGCTTTTCCCAGCGTGGAATCAATTCGGCTTTCGAAGAGACGACGGACCGTTTGTCTGCCTGGCGACGTGCTAAAAAATTAATGACGTTGACGACTTGGATGCGAGGATCAAGCAACCGTGCCTCGACCATCTCTTGACGAATCGTTTCAAGATTCGGTTGAATCCCTAACGTCACGAGCGTCACGTTTCGCTCCGGATCAGCCGCGATGATCGCGTTCGCTCGTTTAATGACTGCTTTTGATAAACCGCCACGCTGGGTCGCTAACGTATTCAATGTAAAAAACAAATCTCGTTTCATAGGGCATCTCCTTATATAGCGCTTACAATTCTACCTAGCGTCATGAAATGTGAATCTCTTTGGTGAACCTTGCCCATACTATAGCATACAATGTTGGAATAATAAGGAACCTAGGGATGAAATGAAGATGTCCCTAGGCGTATCGTTAAGCTTCATGAATGGGTTGAATGAATGAACGATTGGCTGTGATGTACGTATCCTGAGCCGTTTTCAAGCGTGGGGTGCCTTTAGATGACAGAACGATCTTCTCAATCGAAAGAACCGTATCCGGTGTATTTTTCGTTGGTAGTTCGTTTTTAAAGTCACGATCAGCATACTGTTTACATGTCTTCAAAATCCGCACTGTTGTCGGAAGATCAGTCAGGTACGTCTCGTCATCAATCATAGGCGGAAGATGGATGTATTTTTTATTTGCCGTGACGTAAGCACCGTCAACCGTGACGAGTCGTGGTGTGCCGGCCAGTGTCAACTGAAGATCGGAAATCGCCAGCAATTGCCCGACTTCAAGTGCTGTCTGCTTATGCTCGAATTCCAGATCGTCATACAAGAAAGCCTTCTCGAGTACAACGACTTGCGTCGGTGCATCGACATGATACTTCGTCGCGTCGATTTTCTGTACAGGTGATCTGGATTCCGCTGGACGAAACTCGACTTTAAGTTGCTGGTAATGCAGATGCATCCCATTTACACTACTCGGTAACGTCATCCGGACGACGAACGGATGATAGTCGTCATGGATCAGCATCAATTGGAATGGATATGAATGTCGTTCGAGTGCCTCCGTCGGAATGAATAATTCAGTCCCTTCGATCTGGAACGGGACGGCGGTTTCCGTTGCTTCATCGTTCGGCGCGATCAAGAGAACTTGATCGACCGAAGCCGTGTCGTCTTTGAGTAATTGTACGATTTCATAGAAGACACCATCAACGAGACGCGTGCCTGCATACGTAGCAAAGAACGGCTCAAGGACAGGTCCGAGATGATGTAATGATTTTGGCATCCGGAAATAAAGGCGGTTCTCCGATACATAGCGCCGGGCTTTATGTTTTTGGACGAGGAGCGTGATGAAGGCGACGAAGCTGTCGTAATCTTGTTGCTGAAGTAAGGCGTACTGCTTTTGGAAGATGTCATCGAAAATGAAATCGGCTGGATCTGCACCATGACGTTCAAAGATTGTGATCATCTCGCGGAATAAATCAAAGAAGGTCTGATGTTGCGGATGCTCAAGGAACCGTTTGTTGTTGAACAGACGGGAGAGGAAATCCATCTCGATCAGACGGCTCAAGGCATGAGTCTTGGCGACTGTCGGAATATCCAGTTCAAGCGTTTTCTCAAGCACCTGTAAATTAAAGGTCGTCTTCTCGAAGATGCTCGTCTGTCCGACTAACGAATCATTCATCGCGAATCGGTTGACGTGATAGACAGGTGCCGGATTCATCGAAGCCGTTTGACATTTGGAGATGGCTTCGAAGAAGAAAAGTTTATCTTCACCGAACTGCATCGGGCTGAACCGGATGTTATGCTCGATCAAGACGGAGCGCTTCAGGATTTTCCCAGGGGGTCCAACCGCGCGAAATACTTTGTCGATTTCATATGGAACAAGCTGATTGGCAGTCGTGAACGATGCGAACCGCCCGACTTTTTGAATCGACGTGTCGGTATGCTTGATCGTTTGACCGAATGCGATATCGGCATCGTTCGAAGCGGCTTGTGCGACAAGCTGAGGAAATCCAACCGGATCGAGGCGGTCATCAGCATCTAAGAACGTGACGTATCTACCTGTCGCCTCTTCGATTCCGACGTTTCGCGGATGGGCAGGACTTCCCGTATTTTCGGGGAGTGCGATGATGCGAATGAAATCCATCGTTTCTGCAGCCGTTTGGAGAATCGATAACGACTCGTCGGTCGAACCGTCATCAACGAAAATCGCTTCCATCGTTGAATGGTCAAGCGTGAGTGCCTGAATCGACGCGATACACGTCAAGAGATACGTCGCTTTATTGTATACAGGAATGATAATTGAAACAATTTTTCCCAACAGTAATTCCCACCTTAAAGAAAATATTTTAAAAAATACCATTTGAACTGTACCACAAAATGGATGCTCTTAAGCTTAAGAAAGGTGAGAACATACAAAAAAGGACGATGACCCGATCAAAGAAGGGAGTCATCGACCATTTAAACGCGGTCATAAAGCACTGGAATTACTTGATTCCAATGTTCTCAAGATATTTTTTTTCAGAGTCATCGATTTTACGGCTGATTTGTTTCGTATACGTCTTCCGCGCGTAAGTAGATCCTTTTTTCTGATAAATGGCTCTTTTTCCTCCAGATGATTGGTCGTAATAGATTTCGATTAAATCTTGATCCTCATAGACGATGACGCCCGTTTCACCGGTGTTTCGCTTCAATTGTCTGTTGTCCTGCTGTTTCTTTAAGTACTGGTTTTCCGATTTAAAGACTTGATCGATGGCTGCA
Source organism: Exiguobacterium sp. U13-1 (assembly GCF_001750115.1). NCBI lineage: Bacteria > Bacillati > Bacillota > Bacilli > Caryophanales > Exiguobacterium > Exiguobacterium sp. U13-1. The sequence goes on from NZ_CP015731.1 coordinate 1,832,208, forward strand.
TCATATTTCTTTTTTGCTTTCTCACTCGTCGTATTTCCGTCTTGATCGTAATCACTGCATCCCGCTAGGCAGACGATCGAAAAAAGGAGGAAAGATAAAAGTTTGATTTTCAAGAACGAACACCTCCGAAGTACACGTTTTGTATTACCGATAGTGTACATCAAGGCAACCCTTCATATGTAACGTACTTGAGAAATAGGGAAGTGCCTTAGAGTGGGCATGTTATAGTTCAATCGCATCGATGACGCCTTCAGGATACTCCCAGACGTTTCCTTCGATGAGCCATTGGTGGTGGCAGTTCGGACAAGCGACTTCCGAAGAGAAGTCATACTGGATTTCAACACCTAAGCGCCGCTCCTCGTGCGATACACTATGTAAATCTTCAATGAGAATCTCATCCTTGAATTTCTCACGACAACGTGGGCATTTGAATTTCGAATAATGACTGATGACCGTATCCATTCGATTCAACTCCTAAATAAAGAATTAGTATCGTATACAGTATAATGATAACGCTTACATACAAACGTGTTGATTTTGAATTGTAATCAAAATGGAATATATCAACTGAATTGGATTTTGATATATAGAGATCTCGAAAAAAATTTAAAAGGAATTACCCGTACTTATACATCCGTTCAATCCAATTGAGGCATACTTTTCTTCTAGATCAGTAAAAAGTGCCTTAAGATATAAGTTGAAACCACCATATCATTACAGCTTTTAAGAGAGGTGAAAATCATGTTAGAACTCGAAGTGTTATATATTGAGAAAAATGCAAATAATGAGTTGGATATTAACTATTTTGATCCAAAAAATGAACTATTGATCTTTATGTTTCAAAAGATGTTGAAAAAATTAAAGGTACAATTTCCGAAATACAGTTCGCTTTATGTTATTTTTTATGAAAGTTTAACAGAAGAAGAAAAACTAAAAATCAGAAGTGAAAATGGTGAAGGACGCGAATATTATTTTAAAGAAGCTAAGATGGAGGAATTAAAGTCAAAAAAGAATTTAGATTTTTTAAAAGAAACGTTGAATACTTTATTAGAAGGAATTAGACATTCAATATTCCGAGAATGTATAACCGATGATGAATTAAATAAAATAGAAAATTATGTGTATGAACAGAACTTTATATTCGTACAGAACATAGGCAGGAAAAATAACAAAACGAAAACAATGAGAGCTACTCTAAAAGCAAAATTGACACCTGTAAACCTAAATTTGTTTCTAGTGATTACTGATATGAAGTCTCGGAAAAGCCTATATGATGGATGTATATTTGAATTACCGCAATCAGTCATTATACCGTTAAGAAGTATATTAAACCCTATCTCTTTATATGGATATGAATTGCATTGGGAAAATGAGAATACGATCGACATCATCATAAACACTGTGGGAGATAGATTACGAACAAAAATTTATCGGAAGAATGATGACTCTGTTTTGGTTAAGCAACAAAAAATAAAGGCTTAAAGAAAACATTATTTTTTATCAAGTGATTGCGACATGGAGTGTTCTTAACATGCAATTCTTTTCTTCTGCTCACTAGATGCTACACTTAGACTAGCTATTACACATAAAAGGATGATATGGATGTGGAAGGCACTAATGTTTAATTCTGTTTGGATGGGTATCACATTGCCAATTCTTTTGAGTATTACTTTTACAATTTTATCCTCTCTATTCGTTTCTGGTAATAATGGTGTTCTCATGATTGTCGTTGCGTTAATCATTGGCATAATTGATGTTTACCTATCAATTCGGATTTGGATATGGATCGAAGGAAAGTCCTACAAACGAAAACGGTACATGTGAGTGAAGCCTAACGGATGAACATTTTAAAAAGTCGCTTTATTTTTTTACATTGTTATAAGATGGCTTCGGTATTGAACCGGAGTCATTTTTGTCGTTTTCAGATGTCACGATACCCTCCATTAGGAAAAAATAAAAAATCCCAAAATTGTATTATGAAATATATAATATATGGTAGAAGATATTTATTGGAAATGACATTTTTTAATGTCATGAAATGAGGATATAAAAATATGAATTACATAGAACACTTAGAAGCCCATTGTGGTGAAAGTACTGGTCACCTTGAGATGGAAGAATTACAAGATCATGCGATTCAAATGTTGCAGTTTCAAAATGCACCGTTTGCGAATGCGAATACCGTGACATCACTTGGATTATTGCATCAGCCATTGCAATTCGAGAACGGTGCCGTTATCCATCAAGAAGTGATGCTATCTGTCATGCAACAAGATGCCGAGTCGGATTTAATTGAATTGATCTATCGCTTGACGCTGGAAGCATTAAAGACTGGACACGCTTATGATTTAGGCGAGTACTTACCGATGCCGGTTGGGTTGTTATCGAAGTACGACTTCGCTGCCCTATACGTGACGACACCGTTCTATTTTGAAGAATCATTTCAAGTCTATAAAGGTAACGCGGCATTCGGGGAACCGGAGACGGTGTTACCAGTCTGGTTCGTACCCATCTTTGCTTCGGAAGTCGCTTACATCGAACAATACGGTACTGAGGAATTTAATGAGATGATGTATGAAACTGAGATGCAGCTACTTAATTTAAAGCGACATCCGCTCGTGGGAGACGATGAAGGAATTGAAGAATCGATTTTTAACAGGGAGGTATTCGTTTGCGAATGCGAAATTACCGACGCCCTTTTTGAAGACGAGATCCAACGACCGTTAGTACTAAATGGACCGTTAGCGAAGGCGTATCACATGAGTGTTGAATCGGGAGAACAAGGCGATAAAGATCAAAATGAAACTTTCCTGTTTGATTTTCTAAATCATCAAAATCGTTTTCCGATCTACGCGACCTTTTTTGCTTTTGAAGAGGAAGACAAAGACAACAGGGCTTTTTTCTCGCAACATCATATGTCGTTCACTTCACATGTCTTGTCTAGACAGAAACAAACGAACGGTTGGTTACGTGGAAAACGAACATCGACAAGTGAGAGTCATTTTTTCACGGTAAAGATTGAAAATGCTAGGATGCTCGAACTCATCCTTGAACACGCTTATAGAGTTGCGTCGATGAACGAACTGTTCATGTTTTCGTATTCCAATCGCTTGTCGATTCAACAAGAGGTCGAAACGACGTACCGAAAAACACGTGTCTTAGAAGATCGGTTCGTTTATCCGGAAGATACGACCGTCGTGATTGTCGGTCATGATGGAACAATGCTTTATCTGCTATCGAACGAAGAACACTTCGCTTATGATCTTCGGACGGACTGGGCGAAACGACTACGACAACAGTTACCGAACGATACGATGATTCGCCAGCTGAATGGCGAATTGTTCGCAGACCTATAAGAGTGGAGGGAACTTCATGCAACTCATCAAACCAATGAACGGTCAGAATCATTTTTGGCTGTTCGAAAAGGATGGACGGACACTCTATACGTTTCACGGCATCATGGGAGAGAGATTGAAAGAACCAATGAGCGAGCAAAAGTTCTCGCGCTTTTTTAATCTGGATGCCTACATTGGGGAGCTCGTAGCAGAGAAAGAAAAGGACGGATACTCGGTCGTTCAAGAAGCGGATTACCACGAAGTTGTCGTCGAGATCTTTTGTCAGGATACAGAGTATGACGTCATCTTTGAGCATCGTTTGAGCATTGAAGAAGACCTCAATGAATTTCTTTTTGAAATCGGCAATGGGTATTTTGTTGAAGATGAATATGGTCCAGAAGCGATCGAATTCGTCCTTCATATCTTGGAGCCGTCTTATATCATTGAACCCGTCATTGATTATTTTAAGGAACAGTTTAATCTGAAGAAAATCCGAATGGGACAGGCAAAAGTTCATTACGGCAGACGTTTGACCGGACTTTATCCTGCAGGCAAGAATTTTAACCGGAAAAATTGAACGATGACGACACAGATTGGAGATACAGTATGAACGAGCTGACAATCGACGAATATTCTTTTCAGTCGAAGAGTATCCAACATATGCTTCAGACATCCGAAATCAACGTGCTTGGTCCATTGCAAACTATCTACGAAATCATGTGTTATGACCATACAGTAGGTAGTTTTACCAGTGAATTGACGGAGGCAGTATTATATGACACGCTGGTTCGCTTCAATCATTTTCCTTTATATATCACGACTAATTTTGATGAGATTCGAGAAGATGAAATGGACCTCTTAGAGCGTTTAAAATTGCGACCATTCGTTTGCCACGAACATCTCCGGTACGAAGGCGATCAGCGACGTACCAGTTTTTATTGTTGTATCGAAGTGTTGAATGCGAATGATCTGTGTTTCGTCTTAAAAGAATCCTTCTTTCGAGCTGCTTATAGTGAAACGTTCCTCATCACGTTCGCTCGACCCACATTTGAATTAAAAACCTCTGGAAAATGGATTTTTAAAGAAGCGAAATACACGCATGTAATTGATGCACGTGATAGATTGCCGTTTATCCTTCCATCGCATGATGCGCTCGGTTTCATGTGGTTTTCGAATGGAGATGCCTTTCAAACCGTCGATCAGCTAAAAGCGACTTTACCAACGGATTATTCAGATTGATTATGCACTAAATACCTACAAATAATTTAATTTAAGATCAAAGGAGTCATACAGAATGACATATCAAAGTGGATTACCTGGCGTTACGGAAGAGAGATTACAAGAAGTAGAGGCAGTACTCGGCTTCGAGCTTCCGAAAGAACTACGAAATAGATACAAGCACGAAAACAAATTCAGCGTTGGCGAATGGGAGTTTCATCCGATCAAGGACGAGCATTATATCAAGCAGACATGGGATGACCTTGTTCGTGTCAATTTGACAGATACAGAAGAGTATCCAGAAGGGTTCTTGCGGATTGCGGCGGACGGAACAGGTGACGAACTCGGATATCAGCTCCCGGACAAAGAGACAATCGTCTTATGGGATCATGAGGAACAAGAGCTGTTTCCGATAGCACCGACACTTAAAATGTTTATAAAAAAGGAACAGAGCGCGGAACAAGCAGAACTTTTCTTAGAGACGGTTCTTGAAACGAGAGCTGTCTATGGTCTATCGAAGTTGGAACAGTCGGGCTGGGCGTACTGTCCGTCGAATCAAGAGGAAACAGACGTCCTATTATTCTTTTCGACGGAAGCGGCGGCAAAAGCACTGCAGACGAAGGAATGGGCGAACTATCATCTGATTCGCTTAGACCTGGATTTGTACATGAATGGCTGGTTACCGAGCATGATTAACGACGGACTGTATTGTGGCTTGGATTGGGGACCGGAGCTCGTCGGACTTGAGCTGGATCCAGAAGATGTCCTAGCAGATCTGGAGGGTTAACATGATTCAGACACTCAGTAAACAGGTGGATGGCATTACGTACTTTTGGTACTTGTATCGTGATGGTCGAACAATCCAGACCCATCACGGTGTCACCGAGCAATGGAAGCTTGATCAAGATGTCAGCGATGAGAAGGAAGAACAGTACTCGACGAGGCGTCAAGCGAAACGACGGATGGAGGAACTAATTGCTGAAAAGCAAGCGGAAGGATACAAGCAGGATGATATTTACGGGATACAACCCGGACGAAAGGAACGCGAGAAGTTTCGACGACGGACGTCCTGGTTCGCCTATATCCTTATGGGACTAGGTCTGTTTCAGTTCGTGACACCGTTCTCTGTCTTACCAATTGTAGTATTTGGAATGGGTATTCCCTTGATGTTTTTAGCTTTTATCGGTAAAGATTATCTTCCTACATGGCTTCGAATTGTCTGCTTCATTAGTTACTTTTTCATGCACGTGATTCATCAGCAGGAATCGTACATCCCGTATCTTTTCCCGGTTCTTTCGATAGGCACGGGAATACTATTATGGTTTCATCTTCGAAAAACGAGACAACAAATAAAAGTGGAGCAATGACATTTTTAAAAGGAGATGAAACATGTCGCTTCTAGATAAGTTATTACAAGACCCTATCGTTTCTGATCTACCACGTCTTCACACCGCTCTTCTTGCCAAAAATCGTGGCTTACGCAAAGAGTGGTTAGTACATATGGATAGATTCATTGAAGAAGCGAATACGTGGAACTTCGAGTGACAACGGACGTTTGTGAATTGGTTATTGTCCACCTGTGAAGGAGAGACAGACGCTTCGTTTCTCTTGATTCATCCGCTAAAAGAACGTCTTCTAAAACCGACTTTGAAGAAGTGGATGAAAGAGCTGCCGGATGACGTCCGACCGTATCGCTAGTATGGTCTTTTCATTGATGAAGATGACCGTTACATCTACTTACAAGAAGCGATTACACGTGGGGGAGGACGGGAGCAGTTAGCGATCGAGAGAATGATTGATCATCACTTGTATGGACTTTGGCATTCTTTCCACCATCTCGATGAAGACTTGTATTTAGGAGAAATAAAAGAGGATGCAGCATCCTTAACAGAGGCTTGGTTACTAATCGAGCAACTTGAAGATGCGGTTTTGAAATCGACATGTATTAACGAATGGAAGAAGATGAATCAAACCTTAACGGATTGGATTCGTTTCCGGAAAGAGCAAACCACCGGATTCATGGAGTGGCGGATGCAACAAGAATCAAAGGGTTAAGTTTGATTAATCCAATGGTATTAGCAAGTTGGAAATGTCCTCCCCGTTATATTTAAGAAAGAGGTATACACCATGAAAAAACTAGGCACGTTTATAAGTCACAAAGGAAATCTAATCGTCTCGGATCCGGCTTTCCTTGAGCCGGATGAAGAATACAACGTGACAATTCCAGTTGAACAAGGTTCGATTTGGATGGTCTTCTATGACGAAGATGAGTTCGAATCAATCAATTTGCTTTACCTAACAATGAATGAAGAAACGAAGATGGATCCACCGGATTTTGAGCCGCTATCCGATCTAGTCGTCGTCGATTCAGCGCAGCTCGTCGTCATGAACACAGCGGATTACGGGAGACGGGAAGCCATCGATTGGGAGATTCGAAATACGTTGGAGTTCGACGACGAGATCGACCCGTTCTATATCGCGATCTCAGACGAAATGATGGAAGACGAGATCTTTCTGTTTCCGTTCGGTGTCGCCGTTCAGTTAATGGGAGACGGACACTATGAAGTCCTTGTCCGAAGGGAAAATGGTAACATGACAGGGATTGCGATCGTCCTCGGGGAACATGAGGCTTTTGAAGAACACGATGACGAGGAAGACGTGTCATTAGAAGACGTTGAAATGCCAATCATCAAGAAAGAAAGAAATCCATCAGGAGCTGATGATAGGTTTCTGGCGAATGTACTAGCTTCCATGGAGAGATTTTATGGAAAAGACCACAAAAAACTAAAATACAGTATTCCAATCAAGGGGCAAAAGGTAAGTCACGAGCTTTGTTTGTATGATCGCTTACCAAAAATTCAAAGCTACCGAGTGTCCGTGGAGAGTCCTTGTCCAGAAGCCCGCCTCCAAGCATTCGAGACCAATCATTTTGCGATTCCGGAGTGGTATAAAGATATTTTACGAGTCTGTAACGGTGTGCGTTTTTCCGAAGAGTTGAACTTATACGGTATACCGCTGACGAGCTGGAACGGGTTATCGCATGAGATCCAATACAATCTCTCGGTTAGTCTTGATGAATACGCGTTTACCGAGTTCGATGCGATCCGCGACAAATACTTCTTTTTTGGTTCGTCGTTTAAACAGGACGAATACTATGCGGTATTGAAAGAGCGTCCAGACGAAGCTGTCTATTGCTTTGATTATAGAACGTTAAAACTCAAACCGAAGGCAACGACTTTCCAAGATATCGTCCGTGATGCATGGCGCGCGTGTAATCTGAAAGCACTCCATAAAAGAATGTGAGGATGATCTCATGAAAATAATCTATTCCCGTGAAGACTTACTCGCACTCGAGGATCCCTTTGAATATGAGGTTGGATTGCCAATCCGCATCAGAGAACTTCCGGCTTCCGTCATCGAAGAGGAGCTTCCGGATAGCCGCGAACAATTAGATCGCCTTCTGAAAGAGGGCTATACCTTGGTCATTCAAAAACCGCGAATTCCAAACCCTCCCGTATTCGCAGGGTTATCCGTGATAGCGGAGAACACGGTCATGAAATTATATGTCTACGAGGCGAATCATTGTGAGGATGCGTTATGGGATGTCCTGTCCGAGAATGAATACAATCGCCACTGGGCATATTTTTTAATGAAGAAAATCGAAGGTGTCAGATTCGAATTGCCTTATACGAATGAAGCTCAAAGTTCGCTGAAACTGTCTAATCTCAAAACAAATGAACTCGTACATCTACGATTTGAAACCAATCAAAGCGTAACGTGTCAATGGGAATGAAAAAGTAGATACTTCATGAAAACGTATCTTGAAGAGCATAGCGATGCGACACGCATCTTTCAATGGCTTGCGGATGCGAGTTCATCAATTCGCTGTCTATGTGCAGTCGGTGAGATGCTTTTGTTTCCAGAAGACATCGTCCAATTCAAACAAATCAGTAGTGAGATGTTCCGTGACAAGCTAGCGAAAAAGCATGCGCTGAGCACGTATCGCTTTTATGTAGTAGTGTGTGTCGGAAATGAGTTTCAGTCCAAAAGAATCTTTGATTATTACAAGCTGTGGCGTCTACTCGAACGAGAAGAAATGCTCGAGGGCTTCATCTCTCGAATAGAAGTACCGGTTCAAGTGGGAAAAGAACCGTACTACGTTGGGATTGCTGAATTTGGCATCAAACAGCTCACAACAGCCATCGAGATGATTAGTGATTCACCAGCTATGTATACCATTATTTGTGCGAATCATGATCGACCGTCACACTGTCAGGAGTTACTTGATCAGGTGCTCGACAACGGCTTAACAGAGAGTGGGGGTTTGCCAGTCGTCGAGATGGTCACGACACTGACCGCACAAGGTTATGCCATCTGCACGTGGGTAAGTTCGAGTGAAGAACAGGAACTACAGTGTTTTTATACGGCAACCTTCTTATAACATTTTAGAAAGAAGGAATTCGATGAGTCTGCGTGGCGTATCGTTTGAAATTCCGAATGAACCGGGACGTGTCTTGCTCGACATATTAAGTGCGATCGAGATGAAAGCGTATGACTGGTTTCTTCGTAACTTTGATTTTCCGATCCAAACCATGGATGGGGACTTGTATGACAGTTTAGAAGAGTTTTCAATCGATCGGATAGCGACAGGACATGAATTAGCAAAATGGCTAAGGGGACCAAGCAATTACCTGATCTTTGCTGAATTGTTTGCATTTCAACGTGGTCAGACTGAAGAAGTGGGAACAAGTTATGAGTGGTTTCAGGAAAGCAATTGTCAAATCGCGATTTTGGTATATGACTGCATGTACGTCGATATCTATTGCAAGGAGCAGCACGTATCTGAAGCATTTTATGAGAATGCGATGAAACGTGGATATACCGGAATCAAGTGGGTGACTGATGATAATGATCCTCGGACTCGTTTGTCGGTATGGGCAGAATAAGACACTGTTCAGACGAATAGATGTAATCGGTAAGCGTTCAAGATGAGAGATATGAACTACGAAGTGTTGATAAAAGGAGAGAAAAATCATGAACCAAGAGATGGAGGAGTTTGTTCAAGCGGTCCATCGGACGGTCGTTCAGGACGGTATGGCAGATTATAAGGACATCTATGAAGAAGAAGTCGATCCAAACGTCAATGACTATACGGCCTGCATCGCGTTTTACCAACAGTCGAGCGAAGCGGATCAAAAACGAATGAGACAGATGATTGAACAGACGATCATCGATACGGTTTCCCATGTATTTAGTATCATCGATGGGAGTTCAGGACTAAATGGATCTGCGCTTGAAGCGAAACTGGCACTTGTCCGAGTTGACGAAGCAGGAGATCCGGTCGATACCGTAGAGACAGATGGTGCATTGCAAGATACGTTTTTAGGCTACATAGAAGATCGTGACTTGAACGCATTGTGATGGAGGGAGCGGAAACCACTCATGATCCAACTGACAAAACAAAACGGCTCGGATACGCTCTACCAAACAATCTATACAGAGGGACGCCTCATCGTTCAACATCAAGGAATCGTTGGAGCGTGGGTGAAAGCAGAAAACGTAAAGCAAATGCGCGTCTCGCGCTTCAAACGATTAGGTGTACAGATATTGCAGCTGATCGAGAAGTTTGAACGTCAAGGCTATCGCGAGCTGAACGAGACCGATTATACGGAACTGGTTGTCCAGTTTTCTTATGAAAAGGATCAGGAAGAAACAGCGCTCGAGCGACGTCACATGATGGAAGAAGTAATCAATGATGGTTTGCTTCACACGGGGAACGGCTACTGCGAAGGGGGAGATGTCGGCAGTGGTACGACGAATATCTTTTACTATGTCCATGATGTCAAGACAGCCATTACACTAATTTTTGAAGAAATGAAAGCACGCGATGTACAAGACGAACCAAAAATTGCAGTACAAGAAGGAGCAGCGTACACCGTTCTATATCCTCAAGGAGCGCCGTTTGATCTGATTGGTGAAGGTAAACCATGGAGCTGGATTCCGATGACGCAATTGGAGGATGAGAAGGTATGGCACGTCATTGATCAACAATTTCAGTTCACACCGAGCACGACAGTCTTCCCCTCATACCGTGCTCCGAGTCCGTTCATTACATACGAAGTGGATTATAAGAAACGAGAAGAAATCGAACGAGAACTAGAACGTATTCTGATCGAGCTAACTGTTGAAGGAGAACGCGTCATGGCGCTCGATTGGAATCATCAAGGGTATTGGATCGACCCAAGACGTCCGTTTCTTCGCAATGAAGAAGGAGACTGGATGATTCCAGCAGTTCCAGATGGCGATTACTCCTTTTTCATCGCTCGTGATTTTCGCTGGGGATATCTCGGTCATCCCTGGGAGGGTAGCATCACGTTGTTTGGAGAAGATCTGATCTCTGCGTTTCAAAGAACGGAGATTTTTTCGAATGAAATCCGTAGAGGATAAAAGGAGGACAGGAAGTGAGAACACCATACGAAGAGTATCACAGAACCGCATTATGGCAGGTCATCTCGGAGACAATCAATGAATTAGTCGACAATGATGATCTTGAAGAACGGACGACGCATGAACATATCGTGGGCTATCTTTGTAGCAAACTAGAAGGTCGTATGAAAGATGAAAAATAAAAATAGGATGCTGGTTGAACGAGACGACTGGATCGATGTGTTCCGGGAACTGCTACCACGCGACGATTGGCAAGACCTCGTCCGTCTTCAAGTGAGTCAGCATTCGTATCCGGTTGAAGTAAAGTTATTGGACCGACCTCTCAAACAGAATCTACACATCGACGATTTTTCAGATTGGACGGTCCGATCTCACATGATTATGACCGACGACTCACAGCTTGAAAGATTTCTCGAACACCTTGTCATCGAACAGCAGGAAATGGCGACTAAAGCAGAAGTGACGCTCATTATCCAAAAACAAGGACAAGGAATCGTCCGAGTCACGAACGATTGTGTCTCGATGTATGGAGTCGCATATGAAGAGCTCGATAATGCAGGGACAGAATATGAGAAATTTTTCGATGCGATTTTACCGCATGCCACGTTTCCGGTCGAGGTCATTTTTTGTGGTCGGGATGTTTTAGAAAATGATGATTCGATTCACGTGATGACGTTGCACGATTCCAATTGGCAAGCGGTGTTGGAAGAACATGTATTGCATTTGCTGAATCGCAAGGAAGTGACGTCAGGATTATTTTCGAAAGATGCACGTCCCACGCAGCAAACGCTTGAGGACTTTATGTCTGAATTCTCGTTATTGATGCCCTATAACTTCATCGTGACCCGCGATGCAACAGATCGATTTGGCATGCTCGATCACTTTTGTACGAATGGAAAGATCGCGCATTTTGGAAAGATGAACAATGGAAAGACGTCTTTCAACTACCGATGAAAACATCACACATAAGGAGGAAGCACAATGAGCTTAGCATCATATATTTGCATGGAGAGACAAATTCCTGAACAGTATCTCAATTTAGATGAAAAAGATGAAACTGTTCCTTTATATATCGGTCCCTGTTTTGCGGATGAAGACTGTCTGTATGAAGTAAAAACGAAGCATTTTCATAAATGGTATGTATATGAAATTTCGAGTCACTGGGGCATCGAGATTGTTGAACCTTTTGATTCCGAAATTGCACTGGAATCGAAAGAAAAGCTGCGTTATCTGTTTACGTTCATGAATGACTTCTTAGACGAGGGTGAATCGTTCGAATTGTATACTTGTTGGATTGGGGAAGAATCCGATCCGCAAGTGAAAAGTATGACGTTATCATTGGCACTTGATCAGTTAGAAGACATTGAGATTCCTGAAAGAACGCATATTTTGATCACGAAACAGAGTAAAAACTAAAAAGCCGCTGCTTCACAGCGGCTTCAGTTTATTTGGTTCACTCTTGTGCATAGACGATGTCTGCGATGGCATGGACCTGAGCAAGCGTCATTTCGGAATAGAATTCGATCGACAAAGGATGATCCGTCGGCTCGAGTTCAAAGAAAGGAAGTTGACCGGTTCCTTCATCATGGACCATCACTTTTAAGTTGACGGTATCCGGGTAAGCGGGTAGATCGCTTGAAAACCAGCCGAACATCGGCTCCTCAATCCGAGAACGTTTTTTCTCGATGAAGCGAGCGAAGTTGTCAGGACTCAGGCTCACCCATGTAATCCACCAGAAGGGTTCGTCTTGTCCAGCAATCGGGAGTTCAAGAATGCCCTTCACGAAATAATGTGGACCGTGCAGTTCTAAGACGCACCACGTATCATGCATCTCGCTTTTCGTTTCTTGCTCTTTCTCAGACATTTGTTCGTAGTAGACCGGTCCGAGTGTTTCATATTCAGTCGGGAGTTCGTCGTGGCGTTCGCCACAGATGGCGCAAGGCATAAGTTTTTTCACTGGAATCACCTCTAAGTTGGGTTATGTATGTCTCGTTATCGAATGTTAGGAGAGAGCATACTTGTAGTGTAACACCCATTAGTAGAGAATCCTGATGGAGACCGTGACAATCCAGCGAAAGTGAGGGGATTAACGTGCACATTTACATCGAAGAACAGCAAAATCATGCGAAGACGATTAAGAAATATCATCTGACAGTGAAAGGACAAGACCGAATCACATCCATTTTTTCTTTCGAGTATTATGACGATGATTCAAAAGAAGATGAAGTCATCTCTTACGAAATAGTGTTAACCCAGTTATTCTCGCGGTTAAATCGTTTTCCAATTTATCTCTCTTTTGGATTTCATGAACTGACGGATTTAGAAAAAGAAGATTTGCTGTCTATGGTTAAGCACAAACAATTACCGTATACAGAGACCTCAATCACTAAGCGTGAAAGATATATGACCGTCGAAGTGAATCAATCGACTGACTTACTGCAAATACTAGCGAAGATCATTTCATTGGCTAGGAACAACGGCTACTATTTGATTGCTTTCACTGATGTATTGAAATTTGAAACGAGGAGAGTCAGACGGTGGTTGATTAAAAAAGAGAGAGTAGTGCCGGTAATCGATATGACGAAACCGACGACATTTTTTAAAACCGGCTTTGATTTCGAGAATGTCCTGATCTTCTCGAATGAAACAGATTTCGATGCGTTAGAAAAAATAGAAGCACTGTTTCCAGAAGATGAAATCGAGCGGTAATAAAGTGATTGAGAGAGGAGTGGAATCGTGTTGGATGTCTATTTTGAGAAGCATGTGGATCACGCACAAGTGTTCAAAGACAGATACTTGTACGTTGATCGACCGGAACGTATCGATTTCATCTATTCGATGGGATGTCTACCGGATATGGAAACTAAAAGCGACTATCAAGGCGATTCAAACCGAGTCTTGAAACAATTTTTGACGCGTCTCAATCGGTTCCCGATTTTCGTCACGTTCGGTGGAGGTTTTACGGACGAGGAGGTCGAGCCGTACTTTCAAAAGCACAATCTATCGTATACAAAGGTTCGACCAAACAAGAACCTATACTATCACGTTCAAGTGCATGACGCGACCGAACTGGAGTTATTGCTAGATGAGACCTATTGGTATGGGGCTGTGAACGAAGACTTTTTTATATCGTTTACGAATCTCCTGACGTTTGAGCGGAGAATGGCCAAAGGATGGTTTTTCAAAAAAAGAACATACCGTGCCCGTCATTCGTGTGAAAAAAGAGATGTCGTTCATCACGATGGAACATGATTTCATGGGCTATTATCTGTTTTCGAATGAAGCTTGTTTTAATACCGAAGACAAGGTGAAAGCCATCTTTCCTGACGACGGTACCATTGAATTCTATTGATGAAACAAGCAGTTGGATGATGCAGATGGATCAAACAAGTGCGCGGAGGGATTTCCATGTTATACATCGATTTCGAAGAACATACAAATCATGCAAAAGTAATCAAAGACCGTTATCTCGAAATTGATCCACCGGGTGCTATTAAGTCGATTTATTCGATGGGATGTATTCCGAATGACGAGAAACGAGACTATCAACATGATTCCAATGAAGTACTGAAGCATTTTTTGACGCGTCTGAATCGCTTTCCAATATTTGTCACGTTCGGTGGTGGTTTTACCAATGAAGAAGTGGAACCGTTTTTTCAGAAGGAAAACCTATGCTATACAAAGATTCAACCAGATAAGAGCAGTCTTTTTTATAGCGTTCAAGTGAACGATGCGAGCGAACTTGAGCGTCTGCTGGACGAAACGTATTGGTATGCGGCTGTGAACGATTTTTACTTCCTATCGTTTACGAATCTCCTGACGTTTGAACGGAAAATAGTCAAAGGGTGGTTTTTCAAAAAAGAACGTATCGTTCCCGTCATCCATGCGACGGAAGAGATGTCGTTCATCACAATGGAGCATGATTTCATGGGCTATTATCTGTTTTCAAATGAAGCTTGTTTTGATAGTGAAGACAAGGTAAAAGTATTTCTTCCAAAAGGAGAAGGCATCGACTACTATGATTGACATTCATAGGAACGATATAAAGGAGGACGATCATGTTTGGGATTAGTACGGATTTAAAAGAAGTGCCAGAAAACGAAAAAGAGATTCTCCCATTTCCGAGTCACGTCCAACGCTTTTTAAGAGAAGAATTCGCAAGTACCTCCAATCGCTGTGACCTCTTGATTGATCTCGATCCTTACGGCGATAAGTTGTTTAGAGCGAGAGAAGTGAACGAGTTGATTGGAATTTGCGAGCTGCTTATTCAACGCTATTGCACACCGAAGGAAGTGTGGATGTTGAATCAAGCGAATCATTATGCGAGTGAGCCGTGGATGATACATCAATCAGATAAACGAATGATGGAACTACATCAATTTTTAGAATTGTTGAAGCGGATGTGCATCGCGTCTGTCGAACAGAATACGTTGATTTGCTTTTGGGGCGACTAAACGATTGAATGTTGAAGAATATATAAAAATTGGAGTTTTGAAAAGTGAGAAAAAAGTTAAAGATAACGGGAATCATAGCAGGTGTAAGTCTTTCGATATATGTCGTGTGGACGATCTACCGACTATTTTTTTTGGTTGATATCAATGTTGTACCAAAAGAAGACTATATCTCGAAAAGCACCTCGCCCGATCAGGCGTACACGATTCGCTTTTATCGCGCGAATGGTGGCGCGACGGTGGATTATGCAATGCTCGGCATTATGGAGAACAAGGACGGAGAAAAGCGCAGAATGTACTGGGAGTATCCTTGTCGCGAAATAAAAGAAGTGAAGTGGACGAAGGATACGGTGACGATCAATGGCACTAAGATCAAGATATGGAGTCAAGTGTATGACTTCAGAGAGGGCATATACGAAGCAGACTAAGAGGAACATGAGGATGATGGTATGCATTCAGCAAATTTTGGCGTACGATCACGTGACGTAGCTGTTAGAAACCAAGCATGCAAGGATGAAGATTAACGATTGCTTGGTTTCTTCAACAAATAACGAGGTGGTGGACCGAAAGATTGCTCCGCTTCGAAATACGCTAGTTCGCCTGGAATACAGGAAATGATTGAGGCGAATCCAAAGCCGATGGCGTGTTCGAGTGCCTCACGGAGAGGTAACGTTTTCCCGCTAATCATCTCGTTTTCTGATAGACAATAGCACGTATCCGGTGCACCATATTGTTTCAATAAATCATATGTATCGTCAGGCCATGAATTAGGTGGTTTGATTTCAATCAAATAATCATTTTTCAGCATGCTTAAATACCGGTGATCTAACCGCTGAAGCGCCATATCTCGTTTTTTTGGCGTGAACAATTCATGTAGAACGCGCTCTTGAACGCGCTTGACAAAAAATGATTGGACGAGCACTCTTTCTTGTTCTTTATCCATGTTTTCATTTCCTTTCTACTCAATTTAGCGAATCAAATCCATTACATACACTCATTGAATTCATTTTACATAAAAAGGAGCCAATTTATGAGCTACCTATCTGCGGGATACTATCTTATTCTGCCAACTCCTCGAAAAGAATACATGGACAAGGCGTTTGTTCCTGAATCCGTTCTATCCGTAAGTGAATGCATCTGTACACACTATCCTGACATCAGTATCTTATGGGGAAACTCGGAAGTAAAGAAAGACCGTTATATGGAGCAACTTGGTCTATCACTTAATACCTTTGAGTTACTCGAACAATGGATAGAAGAACATCAGAAGACAGGAGATATGTTGTTTCCTCAAGTGTTCTCTAACTTAAATGCTGCGCAAACGTTCGTAGATCGTTTTTTGAATCATCTTCCTGACATACGTATCATCAGCATCGGTTTGCCTGAGCAGTATAAAGTGGATTTTCTGGAAGATGTAGCGGCTTTTAGTAGTCAAAACCCTGAGCCTTATGGAATAGAAAAAATAGTATCACAACATCTCAGCCCTAACACGGACAATGCCAAAAAAATCGGGTACGAAGTGTTAGGATTTGATTCGGGATCATTTCATTCGTATTTGTGTAACGGACTGGAACGCGATTTCAGTCACCATTTCAACTTCTCACTAAACAGCCATGGTTTAATCCATACGTTCGAAGAAGCGGATCGTTACTCAGATTATTGTAATGAATTAGGCGAGGCAACAGAAGCAGTCTTATGGCTTCCGTGGGCGATTTTTGAATATGAACGCAGCAATTAAAAGTAAAGATGCTGCTAATCAAGTAACAATCTTTAGCGTAATGGATCAGGAGGATAAAAAACAATGGAATCGACCGAACAATTAGAACAGCATGTAAATCAATTGAGAAATACACTTCACGAATTTTCTGTTGAAGAGTGGCGTTACCTGCTCGAACATGGATTAAATAGTCTTTTGAGCACACGTGAAGATGCACAGCAAATGATTTCGAAGCTCTCCATTCGAACGAAAAAAAGGGCCACTCGTTGGAAGCTATCATCTGGAGTTGTCTATGCGATTCCGTTACCTCGACTTGGAGGATACGGATATGCAGAGATGAGAATTTCGCAAGATGAGAATCATGAGACTGGAAAACTAGAGTCTATGGATTACATCCAATACTATAATCTTAGAACAGAAAGAATTCTTTCACTTCATGAGTTAGATAAAAAAAATCCTGAACCTTGTATAGTCATTAGAACGGGTCACTATGGTATAAAAAATCGGGAATGGTTTGTACTTGGAAGACGCCATCGAGAAGAAGGAACATTTTCAACTCCGTTGTTATTTGACACTTTAGAATCGAATAATGAAGAGTATTTCATCACGAAAGGCTTATGGGGAGAGAAAATTTTTGTGGATGAAGAAGAGGCTAAAGCAGTCGTAAATCCATATGGTTCAAGTGGGGATATAGCTGCTGTTTACAAATACGAAGAACGATTAAAAGAAATCAATGACAATTTGAAATGACTATTTATGTTGGAATCACAGATTGGTTTAGAAGTATTTAAACGATACTCAAACGGAGGTTTATTTAATGAATTATCTTGATCATTTAGAACAGTATTGCGGAGAATTCACGGAAGCATTTCCAATTGAGGAACTTGAACAAAAGAACGTCCAAATCTTGAAATTCAAAGATGCACCATTTAATGAAACCTATACGATTGCATCCCTTGGATTACTTTTTCATCCACTCCAAACGGAAGATGGTTCACTGATGCATCAAGAAATAATGATGTCAGCGGAACAACCAGACGTTCAGGATGAGATCATTTTTCTACTCTGGCAATTGGCTGAATACGCTATGAGAACAGGACACGCATTTGATGCAGCAGAATACTATCCACTCCCTGAAGGAATATTTGAAAAGTATCAGTTCTCATCTGTTTATGTCACAAGTCCTGTGTACTTTGATGAATCCTTCTGCCTATTTGAAACAGATTCTAATGTTGGGAATGAGCCAGATACCGTATTGCCAGTCTGGTTCGTACCGATTTTTGAATCTGAGGAGAAATATATTGAAAAACACGGAGCAGATCAATTTGAAGATCTTTTGTTCGAGACAGATGAGTTAGTAGATTTTAACCGTAAACCACTCGTGTAGATGGTTATTGATAGCTATTTGAAAGATAGAACATCGATCATACACGATCTGATAGAAAATCTTGGAGGTTTAGAGAATAATGGAGGATCAAATGACGACGCCTCGTATACCTGACATTATAGCGAAATTAGAATTGGTTTTAGAAAATAAGCTTTCTAGAGAAGAAGTGTCTGATTGGGCTTATAAATGGATGATGGTTTTAGAAAATAAAGAAGGATGGGAGACTACAGATTACGATATTTTAGTTTTTCAAGGCTTAACTACAGTGTATGGCATGGACTTACTCAATAGCCCAACCGGATATCTGCACTGTGAGGAAGATATCCGTGATTGGGTGAAAGAACTCCAAAAAATCGAGAATAACGATCATCAGAAGGTTAGAAAGAAGTTTAACTAAAGTTTTGATATATCGCACAATGACAGTAAATCATCTAGTGGATGCTTGAACTCCTCAAGTGAATTAGAAGAATTTCCATAACTGTTTTAAAAACAGGAGGTATGAATGAATAAGAATCAAATCATGGATTCAGGATGGAATCGTCAAACCATATGGCAGGGATGTATACTCGCTTCAATCGCTCATGCTATCTTTGTCGCAAACAACCCCGATTTTGCTTATGAGCATTCGTGGGATGGCGATCATTACAGTACGAATGATGGTCAAGGCTGTAGAGGAACAGTATCATTTGGATCGGATTTTTTTGTGGCGGGCTTTCGAAACGAAGATTTTTTTGAAGAGACTGTAGAAGCGAATGACTTGCTAATCGAAGCACCAGAAAAAGTACAAAAAACGGCTATAGATGATACTTTTCAATATCTATTAGATGATATTGAAGGAGTCGTTCTTCCGGTCGTCACTACTGTCTTGTGGGGAGATGATCGTCTAATTTTTTCTAGTCATCAATACGAAGAAATGATGGGTCGGGGATCAAGTCTATTAGAAATACAGGCATCGGGTTACGAAGCTGGACTGGCATATTGGGAAGAGTACTACGAGCTCACAGAACAACAGCTGGCGCTCCTAGAAACACTATATCACCTGAAAATAGAGAATCCATCTCAAGCTATTACCTTATCGCATGAGGACATTCAAGTATTAGATACGAGTGATATGGAAGGAATTGAGGAGAGTACAACTTCTTTTGATGAGATTGCTATTCATTGGCCTGGTGATGTTTTTAACTAATCTATTCACTTACGTAATCTAGTTATGATTGCAAAGAAGCACATATCGTCAAAGAGATGCGTGCTTCTATTTTTTAATACTAGATGCGTGTAGCTTACATCCTTTAATTCAGTAGTAGTAGTGTTTAGTACATATTAAAAGTGACTACTTCGAGGATGTTTAATTTGTCTTATATATTTAGAATAGTTCAAGTACATAAAGAAAGAGCTTTGTTTTAGGATTATTGAAGCAACTCTATCGCATATGTTGTCATGGAATCATGATAGAGTTTTAAATCTATTTCGACTTCGATACGGTCGATGACGACATCGTGAACGAGTGTAGAAATCGTGATGTTATTTGCCTTTGCGTATTCTTTTATGAGTTGTGCATCCTGATCATCCAAACATATGGAAATGGTACTCATGATTATCAGCTCCTCTGTATTATATTGTAATACAGATTAAGCTTACACATCATAATCGGAAATTATTAAAAATATCCGATGTAGTTTTTCTTAGACGTAGCTGTACGTTATTTTATTTTGTTGCCTCTGCCTCATATTTCTCTAAAAATTCATCAACAGAGACCTTCTCATTTACTTCACTCGTTGATTTACTCGAGGAAATGGTGTGAGATGATTTTTTTAAATCATCTGGACTTGATTGGATTTCAAGCACTAATGTATCACCTAAACCCGTTTCAAGCCCACTTTCGAAGTTGAAAGTTCGTGTTACATAAGCTTCAGCATAATTTCGTTGATTTTCAGAGTACACTTTTACGTTAGAAATTTTATAACTAAATGAATGTAGCTGTTGTTTATCCACTTTTATACTAGATAGAAAAATTAATACAGCCTCGTCGCGAGAAGATAATCTCGATTGATTGGTGTGTGCCAACGGCGTATTGTTTAAAAAATCCGCTTTTTGTTGTTCCAGGACTTTTGTGAAAAAAGTGAAGGCTTGCTCCTTTGAAATCGTTCTTTCAGATTTTTCCTGTGAAATATTAGAAGTCGCTATTGCGTTACTGATCAAAAAGCCAGAAGATAGAAGTACACCTAAAGAGAGTGATAATAAAATAGTTTTCTTCAATATCAAAACCTCTTTCTGTTGTATGGATAATGTTACTATATAACAAAAAAAACCAAAAAAGGAAAGGTTGAAAAAGATGGGTAAATCGAATTCTAAGAAAAAGAACAGAAAGAAAATAGTCCTGATCTGTTTCGGAACGCTAGCCATCATCGTACTACTCATGCCGATCCTATCACCGGTTCTGTTTACGGATGCTTCGCCGAGAGGGGCTCTAAGACACGAACTTTATAAAGAAGGCTATTTCTATCAAAGTTACTTTGCAATCATTACGGAACAAGATCCGCAAGCGGAGCGTTACCATATGTTTTGGTACCATTGGAAAAGTGAAACGGGCGGAACTCCTTTTGTCTGTTATTCGAAGAAAGTGAGTGAAGAAAAGTACGCGGTCTCTTGTGGTACAGGTCCATGACCTGATTTTTGGATAAGAATCTTACATAAAAAAAGTGAATACATCATGCGAAATAGGAGTGCAGGCTGGTGCGATGGAAGCGTACATAGTTCTGCGCTCCTTTTGTAAAAAAGAAGATATAAAAGAAAAAATCATACATAGAAAATTTTTCAATGAAACTTAATAAAGGAAAATATCGTAATTATTAGTTGTATAATAACTTCATGAAATAAACATATTCAAAGAATACATATGTCGGAGGAGACGTCTATGGTAATACCGTTTCTTGGACTTGGTGTCGGGATATTCTTGTTGACGTTAAGCATCTATTTCATCCGCTCAAAGCATGCGAAAAAGACAACGTTAGAAGGACACGGGGATAGTGTCGACACGGTGGATTCATTCGTACTCAGTATCATTTTGTCAATTGGCGTCATTCTATTTTGTTCGTTGACCGTCAGACATTATGGTTACGTCTGTGTTCTAGGTGGACTGTTCATACTATACATGGTCAGCGCAGCATGGTGAGATCTGTAGGTATTTAGAAAGCAAGATAGAGGGAGCACAAATCATGATTCAATTAGTGAAACAAGTCGACGATCGTGTGCATCACATCGTCTTTCACCAAGAGGGGCGCACTTTATTCTGCCGGGAAGGTGTTGCCCGAGAAGAGCAGGCAATCGATAGCGAGGATATGATGGAAAGGAATGAAGAGTCCGCAACGAAGCGGATCGTTTTTAAAAATCCGTTCCTCGCGTATCGTCAGAAAAAAACGTGGGTTCGTGAAAAATTAGACGATGGTTAAATCCGGTCACCTTTTGCTCTGTCTGAAGCGATGGATTTTCGAGCCGACCGACGCATCATAAAGTTGCGTATTTTAAGCGCTCTATTGATCTTGTTCAGTGGATTACTGACGCTGACTGATATCTTGCCAATCCCAGGATACATAACACTCGTCGTTCTGATGATTTTCTGGCCGATGCATCTCGAAGGGAAATCTGCACGTGCTCGCACGTATCGCTGGTCAGGAGCACTTTTCATGTTCGCCTTAGCGGGCTCATCGAAAAACTATTTATCACCGATCAATCTATCGATTAACGGAGCAGTCTGTCTCATCTCAGGATTCATTCTCCTGTTGTATGCGACAGAACAATTACAGGAACTTGCGACGAAAGGAATCACATATCATGACGAATCAACAAACGAAGGTGATTGAACTCAAGCGCGACAATGGTCAAGCGACCGACTACTGGGTCAGTTACCGGATGGGGCGCACGCTGTATCAGGTATCCGTGCAAGAGCAAGCGGATGGTCAAACGGATGAAGGGGAGGTCGTCAAAGAACGTTTTCCGTTTTATTTTGGGATGACGAAACGAATGCTTGAGTTAGCGGAAGCGAAAGAAGCGCTTGGTTTTCGACCGTTGACTGAAGCGGAGAAAGCAGCGCCCGTCATCGAGGAAGAGGAAGCGCAGCTCGATCCTGCTTTCTTTAAGCCTGCGATCCGATACGCTTGGTTGATGCTCGGTCTCGGCATTCTGCTCTTCCTTCTTCCTTCGCCGATCCTGAACGGACTTGCGTTCGGACTCGGCTTATACGTCTGGTATGAGACATTCGGGCAGCCAGGAATGCCGCGCAGCTATCAACGGTATTTCCACGGGATGCTCGCGGGATTGACGACCTTACAGGTGCTATCAGCGATTGAGTTGGAGCGATTTACGCAACCATATTATGCGACGATTTGTGTGATTTCCGCGATTGTACTAGTGCTGCTCGTCGTTCAGCACCGCTTGAAAGAGACCGATCAAATCGGTCAGGAGGAAAATGTTCGGGTTAGGAAAATGAAAGACATCGATCTCGATCGTTTGGATGATTGAATACGAGTAAACAGGAATCATTGGATGAACGAAAGCAGGCAGAGATTCGCCTGCTTTTTTCTTTGTGTTGAAACAAGTCTATTTGTTTAGTAAAATGAGTTCACATTTTACTACTGATCAGAGGAGTGAGGAAACATGGCAAGTATTCGAGAGGTGGCAAAATTAGCTGGTGTGTCGATTGCGACGGTTTCGCGTGTGTTGAATGCGGATGAGAAGTTATCAGTCAGTCCAGAAACCAGAGATAAGGTATTGCAAACGGCAAAAAAACTGAACTATAGTCCACGGCAAAAAAAATCGTATAATCAGCGGATTGCAACCGTCGGCTTAGTGACGACAGTCAACGAAATACAAGAAATCGATGATCCTTATTTCAGGGCAATTCGTCGCGGCATCGAAAGTGAAGCGGAACGCCAAAAAGTAAGTGTCAACAAAATTATTCGTCTATCTGAGAAAAAGGCGGATCTCGAAGGATTAAATCATCTAGGTGCGATTTTAGTACTAGGTACCGTCGCGCCAGACATGTTAGAAGTCTTATATCAAAAAAATCAAAACATCATCGTGATTGACGATTCCCAAGCAGATGCGCGGTTTGATGCCGTCTATTCTGACTTTAAAAGTGCGACGATTGCGAGTCTTGAGCACTTTTATGAGCTCGGTCATCGGCAGATCGCATTCATCGGTGGTCATCGTGTCATCATGAATCAGAACGGCGAGTCATTCATGAGTGAAGAAGAGGATCGCTATCAGACGTACGTCTCTTGGATGAAACAAAAAGAGTTGTCTGAGCATATACACGGGCTGCTTGGGGAATGGAAAACACTCGAAGGACTTCGTCTAGGGGAGCAGATGGCTGAACATCAGGAGGTCACCGCGGTACTCGTCGCTAGTGATCCGATGGCAGTCGGTGTGTACCGGGCATTCCAGCGAAACGGTCACCAGATACCGAAAGACATCTCCATCTCGAGCTTTGATGATATCGAAATCGCCGAATTTTTAACACCTTCCTTGACGACAGTGAAGGTCGAAACAGAAGAGTTAGGAAAGTTCGCCATTAAAATGGCTTTGGAACGAATTCGTGGCGAACGTCATCTGCCCATCCGCCTCATGATTCCCGCACAACTGATCAAACGAGAAAGTGTATCTCCTAAAAATTGAAAATAGTGTTGACAAAGTGTTTACTAAACTTTAAGTTATAGATATGTTTAGTAAACGCTTTTTGTTTTGTCTCAAAATGAAAGCGTCATCAATTGAGGGGGTTGGGTTTTGGAACTGATTCATGTTAACGAAACAGAAGGAATATTTCACTTAACAAATCGTCATTACAGCTATATCCTTCGTATCGAAGAAGGACAGGTCGTCGCCCAGGAGTATTTCGGTCAACCAATCAAAGCGTATCATGGAGCACGAAAATACCCACGGATTGATCGATCGTTTTCACCTAACTTTCCGGATGCTACGGATCGATTGTTCTCGCTCGATACGCTCCTGCAAGAGTATCCCGGTTATGGGACGGGGGATTATCGTTCACCAGCGCAACAAATCAAACATGAAGATGGGTCAGATGTAACAGACTTTCGCTATCGCTCATACGAACGAATCAAAGGAAAACCGAAGCTGGATGGTCTTCCCGCCACCTATGTCGAAATGGAGGAAGAGGCGGAGACGCTTGTCTTGATATTAGAAGATGCAAAGGAAGAACTCGAGTTGCGTCTAGCATATACCGTCTTTCGAGATCGACCGATCTTATCGCGATCCGTTCAGTTGCATAACGTCGGTACGAAAACACATGACATCCAAAAACTGATGAGTCTGTCACTGGATCTCCCGTCTCAACAATTGGAATGTCTGACGTTGAATGGTACGTGGGGGCGTGAGCGGATGATGGAACGAGAGACGATTACACGAGGCATCAAGGTGTTTGACAGTAAACGTGGTTCGAGTAGTCATCAAATGAATCCGTTTCTCGCGATCGTCTCACCGGAGGCGACGGAGTACAGCGGGGAAGTCGTCGGGTTCAGCTTGGTCTATAGCGGGAGTCATCAAATGACGATCGAGAAGGATCCCTATGGACAGACGCGAATTCAACTCGGGATCAATCCATTCGGTTTCCAGTGGCAACTGAATCCAGGCGAGTGTTTTCAAGCGCCCGAAGTCAACATCTCCTACAGCCAACACGGCATGATGCAAATGTCACACGCCTTTCACGCACTGTATCGCGAGCGCTTGGCGCGAGGAAACTTCCGTGACGCGGATCGTCCGGTTCTGATCAATAACTGGGAAGCGACGTACTTTGATTTTGATGAAACGAAAATCAAGCAAATCATGGAGGAGAGCGCGGCTCTTGGCATCGAATTGTTCGTGCTGGATGACGGCTGGTTCGGACGACGAGATGACGATTATTCCTCACTCGGAGATTGGTTCGAATATCAAGAAAAGATACCGAACGGGCTGAAACATCTCGCGTATCATGCCCATGCTCAAGGGATGCAATTCGGATTATGGTTCGAACCGGAAATGATTTCAAGAAACAGCCGACTTTTCAGAGATCATCCGGACTGGACGATCCATATTCCAGGTCGTGGACGATCCAAAGGACGAGATCAGTACGTCCTGGATTTCAGTCGAAAAGAGGTGCGAGACAATATCATCGAACAGATGACAGCTGTACTTGACGAAGTCGAGATTGATTACATCAAATGGGACTTCAACCGGAACGTCACGGAAGTCTTTTCGACCGCGTTACCAAGCGAGTTGCAAGGCGAACTGTTGCATCGCTATGTACTCGGACTCTATGAAGTACTGGAGTTCTTGACTGCGCGTTATCCGCATATCCTGTTCGAGAGTTGTTCCGGCGGTGGCGGTCGTTTTGATCCCGGGATGTTGTATTACATGCCGCAAACATGGACGAGTGACAACACGGACGCCGTCGCGCGTCTGAAGATCCAGCACGGAACGAGCATGGTCTATCCAATCTCGTCGATGGGCGCACACGTCTCTGCGGTCCCGAACCATCAAACGCATCGCAAGACGAGTCTTGAAATGCGAGGTCACGTTGCGATGGCGGGTGTATTCGGATATGAACTTGATGCGACACGGTTATCGGAACAGGAGAAGGCGATCGTCAAACAGCAAATCGCGTTTTACAAAACGCATCGGCGTACGCTTCAATACGGAACGTTTTATCGGTTGGAGAGTGCGTTCACAAGCAATCATCCAGCTTGGATGTTCATCTCACAGGAGCAAGATGAGATCATCGTCTGTGATGTCACCGTCTTGAGTGAAGCTGCGGCACCGATTCGGACACTGAAATTGAGTGGTCTCGATCCTCAAGCGATCTACGAACTAGAAGGAGCTCGTTACGGCGGAGATGAGCTCATGTACGTCGGATTATATGTGCCGCCAACCGTCAACGGAGATTTTGACAGCCGGTTATATGTCTTGAAAAAAATATAAGAGCATTCAGGAGGCAATCATGATGAATAAGTCGATGAAATTAGGAATGGCAGGCATTCTCTCGTCTTCGTTATTGTTTGGAGCAGGCTGTACGATGGGAGCGAATTCGGATCAGACCGAGATTGAGTTCTTTTCACAAAAAGTCGAGATGAAAGCAACGTTAGATCAAATCATTAAGGATTTCGAGAAGAAGAATCCCGACATCGATGTGAAGCTGACGAGCGTCAGCAATGCCGGTACCGTTTTAAAAACGCGGATTGCTGGTGGTGATGTTCCGGACATCGTCCATACCTATCCACAAAACGCGGATTTCAAAGGGTGGGCAGCAGACGGGAAGTTCGTTGATTTATCGAAAGAGTCGTTTTTAGGAAATCTCAAGGACGGTGCTGCCGAGTCGTATGCTGTTGATGGGAAAGTCTACTCGTTACCGCTGAACTCGAATGCCTGGGGCTTCTTCTATAATAAGACGAAATTCGATGAGCTCGGTCTACAGCCACCTAAAACGTGGGATGAGATGAAGGAAGTCGTCGCAAAAATCAAAGACGCGGGCGAGACACCATTTGCGAGCGCATTGACGACAGAGGACTCGTGGACAGTGAACGGATATCATCAACTTGCCTGGGCGACGGTCACAGGTGGATTCGAACAAACACAGGATGCACTCAAGAACAGCCCGAAAAATGGCATCAAAGTCGGAGATCCGAACTTTGAAGCGGTCGCGGACGAACTGAGTCTCGTCAGCGGAAATACGCAAAAGAATGCGAACGGTGCTTCGTATAGCGATGCGGTCGCTGTGTTTGCGAATCAAGACGCGTTGATCTTCCCGAACGGCATCTGGGCACTTCCAGTCATCCGGGACCAACAGCCTGATTTCGAAGTCAGTATGTTCGCATACCCGGGAAAACAAGCGGGAGAAGAGATGACGGTCGGAGCAGCCGACTTGGCGTTATCCGTCTCAGCGTCAGGATCGAAAAAAGAGCAGGCAGCTTCGAAGAAGTTCTTGTCGTACTTAACGGAAGGGGACGTCATGCAGAAATACTATGATAAGGATGGCTCACCAACGTCCGTCAAAGCTGTAAAAGCAGACGGATCCTTCAAAGAAACAAAAGCCGTCTCGGATCTCGTCTTCTCGGATAAACAAATCATCTGGTTGCATTCCGAGTGGCCATCGGAAGAAGAGTTTTGGCATTTGACTGTGGATTATATGAACAAAGGGGATAAGAAGAAGCTTTCGAATGATCTCAACACGTTCTTCAATGAAATGAAATAATCGAAAGGGAGTTGCCTCATGAAAGAAAAAGGATTCGTCAACCGCTACTGGCCCTATCTCTTCATCATCGTGCCACTCTTACTTCAAATCATTTTCTTCTTCATTCCCTTGGTTCAAGGTGTCATCTTCAGCTTCACCGACTGGACAGGGCTGACTAGCTCCTATCACTTCATAGGGATTGATAATTATATCTCGATTTTATCAGACACTCGTTTCCGGGATAGCATCGGCTTTACATTACTCTTTACGATTGGTCTCGTCGCTGGTCAAATCGTACTCGGCATCGCGATTGCTAAATTATTGAACCGTAAGATCAAAGGAGTCGGGCTGTTTCGAACAGCCTACTTCTTTCCTGCGGTCATTAGCACCGTCACACTCGGCTTGATTTTTAAGCAGTTCTTCAACTACGGTCTCGTACCGCTCGGTGAATACTTACAGATTGAATGGCTGTCGCAAAGCTTGATCGCAAACGAAGGAACTGCCTTCTGGGGTCTACTCTTCGTTGCGCTTTGGCAAGGGGTCGCGATTCCTGTCGTCATCTTCTTAGCGAACCTTCAAAGCATTCCAAACGAGATTCGTGAAGCGGCGTCCATTGACGGAGCAAATGCGTGGCAGACATTTAAAAAAATTGAACTACCTTTCCTATCGCCAGCGATCAGCATCGTCTTGATCCTCGCTATGAAGGCGGGTTTGACTGCGTTTGATTTAATCTATGCGTTAACGGGTGGAGGACCAAGTGGCTCGACGACATCTCTTGGACTACTCGTCTACAACTATGCGTTCAAAAATAACCAGTTCGGTTATGCCAGTGCGATTGCGATCGTACTGTTCATCATCATCGCGATCGTTTCGGTCATTCAAATCAATTCGTCCAAACGGTTCGAAGTTTAAGGAGGGCATCATGAAAAAAGATCGCATTCATATTCCGACCTATTTATTTTTATCCATCGGACTCGTATTGATTGCTCTACCGATGTATCTGACGATTTTGAATTCCTTCAAAGAAACGCGTCAAATCACCGGCGGTTTCTTTGATTGGCCAGATCCATTCACGTTCAATAACTTCCAGCGTTTATGGGAGGATGGTGTCGTCCAGTACTTCGCGAACTCGATGCTCATCACGACTTCGGCGATTGCGTTGATCATCCTGATTGTACCGATGGCTGCTTTTGCGTTGGCACGTACGATGGATCGAAGCCGTGTGTTTCAAGGCATCTACATTTTTTTAATCATCGGGATTTTCGTTCCGTTTCAAGTCATCATGATTCCGATCACTTCGATGATGTCAGGACTCGGTTTATCCAGTAAATTCGGCTTGATCCTGTTGTATTTGACGTACGCGGTACCACAATCGCTGTTCCTTTACGCAGGATATGTAAAAACCGTCATTCCGAAAGAACTCGATGAAGCGGCAGCGATTGACGGGAGCGGGAAGTTCAATACGTACTTCAAGATCATCTTCCCGATGATGAAACCGATGCATGCGACAGTGTTGATCTTAAATGCACTTTGGATTTGGAACGATTTCCTCTTGCCGTTGCTTCTGCTGAACCGCGACGAGTCGACTTGGACCTTGCCTTTGTTCCAATTCAACTATCAAGGGCAGTATTTTAGTGATTTTGGTCCTTCGTTCGCGTCGTATGTGGTCGGTATCGTATCGATCCTCGTCGTGTATCTCTTTTTCCAGCGCCATATCATTGATGGGATGGCAAACGGATCAATTAAATAAGGAACTAAGGAAGCATGTATTTGACGCGCAAGTCGAATACATGCTTTTTGTATGAGGAAATAAAAGGAAAACAGAATTGGAATGAAGAATAGATTACCGTGTTATAGAAGCGAAACAACAAAACATTGAAAAGAGGAAAAAGAGATATGGAAGTACAGTGGAACGATAAGACTATCCTTGAACTCATACTCATCGTCTGGGTGATCGGTGCCATCATCATCATCGTGAGTCAGGCGCGGAGTAAGAAAAGTTTGAAATCTAGCTTGATTAGCGGAACGATCATCAATCTTCTTTATACGACGGGCATTTCATTACTGTGGTTTTACACGATCGCAGTCGATGGGATCAGTCAGGTGTTAGTCGTCTTTTTCTTCGTTGGCATCTTTACAATCCTTGAGTTTCTATTCGTGATCGTTCTGTTGATCGTCAAACGCAAAAAAACAATGATCTCTTGAGAAGTGAAAATTCGTGATGAACCGTTTTAGAACGCTGATTTCAGAATTTCAACGTTTGCTTCGAGAATCATCCAAAATTCAAGCGGACGATAGAAGAATTAGAGGCGATATCGTGTTTGATCGGAACAGATCAAAGAAGGACTCGTTTATGTACGACGCAAGGACATCATCTACATAGTAGTAAACGTGCTTTTTCGTAAAGGCTCTATTTACGAAGAAGCATTTTTTCAAGGAATTAGTTAAATTAAATTGAACTCATTGCTTTACATTTTTCTTCCAGTCCTTTACGCTACAATAAAGTTCAATAAAATTTAACTATTGGAGAGAGAGGGGAAGGCGATTGAACAAGCAACTAGTCATGTTGTTACTTGGTAGAATTCTGATGAACATATCAGACAGCTTTTATATGATTGCCATCGTTTGGTTCGTCAAGACGACGACGAATTCGCCATTCCTGGTCGGATTAACGAGTACGATTGCTGTGTTACCCGTGACGCTTCAATTTTTGTACGGTCCGATCATTGATCGCTATTCGAAAAAGAAAATCCTCTTTTTCTCAGGCATCGGGCAAGCCGTTTTGGTCGGAATCATCACCTTGCTTTATTTTAACGAGGCGCTCTGGATTCCATTGCTGTTCGTCATACTGTTTTTAGCGTTAACATTAGCGGAAATCTCGTATCCCACCGAAAATACACTCATCGAGCGGTTGGCATCAAAAGATCAGTTGACGAAGGTCAATTCGGTGTTCGCCTTTTCTTATCAAACGCTTGATTTGATTGCTGATGCGTTAGCAGGCATCGTGATTTTGTTTGTCGGCGTCGGAATCGTATTCGCTGCGAATAGTATCGTACTGCTAGGGATCGGGTTCTTATTTTTGCTCATACTCAAAGTACCATCTTCGAAAAAGGAACAACCCATTTCCTTACGAAACTTTTGGCAACAGTATAAGCGAGACTTCAATGAAGGATTTTATGTTGTCAAGCAACAAAAGAAATTACTGACCATCATTTATGGCATCATCGGAATGAATTTTCTTGCGACGATGGGACTTGCGGTGTTACCAATTATTTCTGAGACGTCAGCAGAGTATGGATTTTGGTTAGCAGCAATTTCACTTGGAACGATGATCGGAACATTGATATCAAGTCGCTTGGAGACGTTTGCTCTCAATCGTGTCATGCCGATTGCAGCGCTCCTATCCGGTCTGTTTTGGATTGGTGCGTTTTTAGTAAATGATGCTGGGGTGCTTCCCATCGTTTTATTTGGAATCGCTTGGATTGGAATCGGTGTGAACAGCATATATCTGTATACGCTCATCCAAGTCAATCTTCCGTCGGACTATTTAGGAACAGGTTTATCGTTTCTCTCTTCACTGTTAGGGTCGTTAAGTCCACTTGGATATTTTGCGGGAGGGATTTTCGGAGAATGGTCTTCTAGTACAGCAATCTTATTGATCTCTAGTATCGGCTATTTTGGCTTTGCCGGCTATTTCTTAATTCATCCGACACTTAGAGCGTTAACGATACCTGTCAATACTAAATTCGAGAAGACTGCTGAAGAGAGAATAAAGGTCAATCAACATCTGTGAAACATTTTAGTTTACATAATGAAGTAGGAGAAGGAACGCATCTTTTTCTACTTTTTTTGTAATTATGCAATCGATTGCATTCGTATGCTTACTTAACATCCAGGAAAAGGAATCATATTTCTTGCAAAAAACTAGTTTTTATTTCACACGATTTATGCAAAAATAGAACACAACAAACTGCGAGAATTTTTAGAAAAGTGAATGACTAGACTATTCATCCTTTTGAGTAGAAGAGAGAAGTCATCGTTTTTCGAATTCTAAATAACTTATTTTTTGTAAGCCTGGAGGGGAACGTATGAAATTGTTGAAGATGTGGAACCAAATCAGTTTAGTGAAACAAATCGCGATTGGCTTGATCGTAGGGATTATTTTAGCCGTCACGATTCCTGAAGTAGCGAGTTCTTTGACCATCTTTGGAACATTATTTGTTTCCTCACTAAAGGCAGTCGCGCCGATTTTGGTCTTTTTCCTAGTTATGGCTTCGATTGTGCAACACAAAAAAGGTCAGCAAACGAACATGAAATCCATCGTCTTCTTATATCTGCTCGGTACATTTTTAGCGGGTGCGATTGCGGTCGTCGTCAGTTTCTTGTTCCCGGTTACGATTACACTGACAGAAGGCGCAGAGAAGCTGTCCGCTCCTGGAAACGCCATCGAAGTCCTTAAGAAACTTGTCTTGAACATGGTCGACAACCCCGTTAATGCGCTCATTCAAGCGAACTACATCGGAATTCTGACATGGGCGATCGTCTTAGGACTCGCATTAAAAAATGCTTCCGACACGACAAAAACGTTCATCTCGAATTTCTCAGACGGTATCGCTAAGATGGTCGGTTGGATCATCAAACTCGCACCCCTCGGGATCATGGGTCTCGTTATCGGTTCAGTCACAGAGAATGGACTTGGTTCTCTCGGTAAGTATGTAGGTTTATTAGGCGTTTTGATTGGTACGATGCTCATCGTTGCACTCATCGTTAATCCATTGATCGTATTCATCAACGTCCGTCAAAATCCATATCCGCTCGTCTTTAAATGTCTACGTGAAAGTGGCATCACGGCATTCTTCACACGCAGTTCTGCAGCGAACATCCCAGTCAACATGGAATTGTGTAAGAAGCTCGGTCTCGATAAAGAGACATACGGCATCTCGATTCCGCTCGGTGCCACAATCAACATGGCAGGTGCGGCGATTACGATTACGGTTCTAACACTTGCTGCCGTCAATACGCTCGGGATTCAAGTCGATATTCCGACAGCCATCATCTTGAGTGTACTCGCTGCGGTCTGTGCATGTGGAGCGTCAGGTGTCGCTGGCGGATCACTTCTCTTGATTCCACTTGCATGTAGCTTATTCGGAATTCCGAACGATGTCGCGATGCAAGTCGTTGCCGTTGGTTTCATCATTGGGGTGTTGCAAGATTCATTTGAAACAGGACTCAACTCTTCGACAGATGTTTTGTTCACAGCTACAGCGGAATATCGCAAACGCTTGAAAGAAGGCGAGCGTTTCTCAATCAATCGTCAGTCGATGAATGATGAAGTAGCTGAAAAAGTCGTTAACGGCTGATCAGCTTCTCAATTATCATCATGATCTAAAAAAGAAAAGGCATCCCAGCTGAGGATGCCTTTTCTTATAGATAAATTAACCTTCTCCTAAAGCAACGTACTTTTTTAATTTCCCGTTGAAGCTGACTAGCAAAATCTCATTTCTTTCTTTAGTAGAGTATAGGACGGTACCCTTAGAGAGCTTCGTAGCAGTCCCATTATCAAAACCGTCTTTATCCGAACTTCTTCTTTTAATTTCTCCGACTTTTTCCTTCTGAGTGACTTCGGTTTTCTCTGCCCATGCTACATCTGATTGGTAGATCGTATCATTGAATTGAAAAATGTCTGCTTTAGCATCTTCGCTCAATACTTCGGATGCCGTCGGTTTTTCACTAGTACTTTGCATTATCTCTTCATTGTTACAACCAACTAATATCCATACCGTCATAATCGAGAAAGCGAATGATAAAACAACTTTTTTCATGATATAACCTCTTTCCCGTTTTGTAAGTTATTCCATACCGATACACGTTAACATCAACTGCTCTTCACGGTTACCATCCCATTGAACAGTGGTTTCCTTTAGTCTAGCAAATTCAAATGTTTTTCTTAGTCAGGAATCTTAACAAAAAGGGAATCCATTTTTATGGGATCCAGCGTCCAATCTGCTCCCCCATCTTGACGCGACGTTCGATGCCTGGTGCGAGTTCGACGGTGTCCGGTGGCAAGACGAGGATGACGGTCGAACCGAATGAGAAGTAGCCGAACTCTGCACCACGCTCCAGCAGGCGTCCTTGATGTGTCTGAACGATCGTATTGACGTTCAGCGCATCGACCATGACGTGCTCGATCGTTCGGTGATCGACTTGCAGACGCGTGATCCGACGATAGTTGCGTGTCAGCGGACGTTTGCTGAATCGTAGTCCCATATCATTGACGGGTGCTGATTCTCGCCCTAGTGTATAACTCGTCGTGATTTCGCCCGTGACTGGCGAATGGACACGGTGATAGTCGGTCGGACTCAAATAGAAAATCAAGGCGACACCGTTCGCGTAATCCTGGGCGCGTTCGCTCGAGCCGATCAGCTCAGTAACGGTATAGTCCTGTCCTTTGATTGTAAACCGACTATCTTGCGTTAATGCTGGGACGATGGAAAGTACGGCGTCACTCGGACTGACGAAGGCATCCGGCGCGGTTGCGATTGGTCGCATACCGGGACGTAACTCGCGTACGAAACAATCGTGCAGCGAGGTAAACGAATCAACGGACTTCAGCGCTTGATCCGTCTGAATGTGATAGGTGCGAATAAAAGGTCGGATGAGCGGTTTACTAAAGCGACTCATCGCAAACCGTTTTAGTGTGTTCGCAACAACGGGTCGAGCATTTAAGTGGACGATCGTATCAAAGATGGCTTTCTTCATGAGGTAAAAACTCCTTTAAGCTGTAATCTACCTCTTAGGATACGGTCGAATTCTGTTGATAGACGGAGTCGCTTTCTTAAGTTTGTCTTAAGAAAAACACGTACCGAAGATGCGGCACGTGTCAGAACGTCATGATTTTCGAGTCAACAAATAGAGTAGAGGTCCGAACGCACCAATCGCGAGGGTGATGATCGCCCAAAGCGGAAAGCTTCGTCCGGCACGACGTGTATCATGGCGGAGCCAAACGATGATGAAGAGGGCGCAAAGAATCAAGTTGACGAAAATCTGGAGCGTCGCCGTATTTTGTGTCGCTTCAGCAAAGATGCCAAGTACACCAAAGTCAATGATCGAAAACGCAGTTAAAACAGCGAAAGCGATTGTAATGACGAGCAATAAAGGTTTCGGGATGGTGTCTACAAATGAAGCTTGAGATTCTTTCATGAAGGATCCTCCTTATAATTGTAGTGTTCACTACAAATAAATGTAGCATGTACTACAATCAAACGTCAATCGAGGATATATAGAAGGAAAGTTATTACCCTGATACGTCAAATAACGAAATGTGATGCTGTTAAATTTGGTATAATACGGAAAAAAGTACGTTGAATGACGAGAAGGGACGGAGCGAACATATGAAGGTAAAGCGATTGCGAACAATCATCGCCTGTAGTGCGGCTGTAGCCGTATTGATGAGTGGAGCGAGTATCGGAAGTGGAAGCACTCTTGTCGAAGCAAAAGTGATCCAAACGAAAAAAGCGTTTGATTACAAAAAATACCGTGCCGATCAATTGAAGGTCATCACGAAGTACGGCAACATCTTATCGGATCTTAGTTCCAAATCCCCAATCAAAATTCCTTCTTATTATCAAAATAAAGCGTATCGGACTGCGGTCGAGCAGTATAATCCGAAAGTAGAAAAATACGATTCAGATAACGTGAAGGAGTCAAGAAAAATCAGAGCGATGCGGGTTGATTTAAAAGCAGTCGATACATTGTCTGAGAAAAAAGCGTTCGATAAACGAATGGTCGCAATGAAAAAAGAAGTCAAACGACTCGTTAAGGTCGAGCAGGCATTAGCGAAGGAAAGCAAACCACTCTATCAAGAAGTCATGGATTACGAGCGACAACAAACGGAAGCGTTCATCGCCCAATATGGACCGATTGATCCGGCTTTGACGTTGATTAAATCACTTCCATACGTACAGGAACTTGAGCGAAAACTGATCAAGAAAAAAATCAGTAAGCAAGACCGGATAGAGCGCGTAGATCAAGCAGCAGAGGCGATGGTACGAGAACGTGAGACGTCGAGTGAGCGCGTCGGACCGGAGCGTGGGAAAATGACGATCTTGATTTACGAGAATAAATTTGAGGAAGCAGCAGCTGTCTTTGAAGAAGCGAAACAGCTGACGAAAGACGAGAACGTCCGACTGGATCTTGCTTTTAAGAAGATCATCAATCGCTATTTAAAATAGAGCATCCTTCGTGGATGCTTTTTTGCGTAGTGCCCGTTTCTTAAAATCGAGTATGATGGAAAAGGAAGGAGTCGATCGGATATGGATAAGTTTGAACAGAAGCGACAGGATTATACGCATCACATCGCAAAAGCGACGTTAGCATCAAGCATCAAGGAGATGAGTCTGAAGAAGATGGCGACCGCTGCCGGGACGAGTGACCGGATGCTGATGCATTATTTCAAGGATAAACAAGATATCGAAACCGCGGTGTTGACCGCGATTAGCCAAGAATTAATTGATTTACTACAGCAACCGGATCTAAAACTTGAGTTCACGGCATTCGTCCGTTTTCTGCGACAAGCGATCGATGAGCCACGAATCAAGCCATATTTGAATCTCTGGTTCGAGATCACCCATCTCGCAACGAGTCAGGGGGAGCCGTATACGTCGATCACGCGGACGATCGGGGAATCGTTCGACGATTGGATTAAACAGATCTATGTACCAACAGAGGGGGAAGATGTCGATCAGCAAACTGCGCTACTCTTCGTCTTCACGGAAGGACTCGTCGTCTTAAATAAGATCGGCTTAGAGGAGCGGATGGACGCGGCAGTGGAAGCGATGATCGCATTAACAAAGGACAACAGGCCTCGCAATTGAGGTGTGTTGTCCTTTTTCTGCATTTCACTGAAAATCGTCACAGTTGAATAAAGGAGTAAGCCACACATAATGACGCGAAACGCGACATCGTATCTTTGAAATAACGAACGAAACAGGGAGCCACTTCCTGCCCAAAGCAATAAGGCGATCCAACCGAGGATGATGGCATACGACGTGTATTGAACGATTTCTACAGTAGACGTGCTATGCGGCAGAATGAACGTCGATAAAGCGGTTAAGAAAAAGAGGATACTTTTGACGTTGATGAGTTGGAACAACAGACCGGATAAAAATGTCGCTGGCACGGTATCGACCTGACTTGCTGTCTGTTTCGGGAAACCAATCTTATAGGCAAGGTAGGCGAGGTATGCGGCACCGAGCCACTGAAGAATCGGTTCGATCATAGGTAAGGTCGCTTGTAAAACTGTCGTCCCTAATGCGCTGACCAACCCGAGCATCATGAACCCCAGTAAGATACCGGTATTAAATCGCCAAGCACCACGAAAACCGAAGTGGCTCGATTCATGCATGACTAACAGATTACTTGGTCCAGGTGTGATGGACGTAATGATGACATAAGATAAAAAAGCAACAATATTCATGAGAAAACTCCTTTTTCGTTCTATCGAGTACTTGAATTCTAGTGTAAGATGACAAGACCGATAAATAAAATTGAAATAAAAAATCATGCCATCATTTTTTTCGATGGATGATGAAAGGAGAGTCTTGGAATGGAAATTCGCCATTTGATCAGCTTCTTGAAGATCATTGAGACGAGGAGTTATACGGCAGCAGCGAGTGTACTCGGCTACACACAATCGACGATCACGTCCCATATGCAATTGCTTGAACAAGAAGTAGGCGGTGCCTTGTTTTTCTATGCCAATCGTAAGCTTCAGCTTACACCGCTAGGTCAGGAAATCATTCCGTTAGCTGAAGACTTACTAGCGACACACGAGAAAATCAAGTCGA
Organism: Exiguobacterium sp. U13-1; assembly: GCF_001750115.1. Classification (NCBI taxonomy): domain Bacteria; kingdom Bacillati; phylum Bacillota; class Bacilli; order Caryophanales; genus Exiguobacterium; species Exiguobacterium sp. U13-1. Next base: position 1,869,828 of record NZ_CP015731.1, read on the forward strand.
TTCAACAACAGGATCCCTTTGAAGGCGTCTTGAAGGTCGCAGCGCCAGAGTCACTGACAATCTCTCGTCTTGGTTCCGTCTTACAGACGTTCATGACAGCATATCCGAAAGTCAACATCATCTTATCAAATGGGACATGTCAGGAAAATCAAGACGAACTCTTACATGGACGGGTCGATGTCGCCTTGATGCTGTATCCAAAGTTTATCGCCGAACGTTGTACGCATGACGTTTTGAGAGAAGAAAAGATCGTCATCATTGGTCATCCGACGATGCCGGATCATTTTGACGCGATTCGATCTTCCGCAGACGCATACGTCTATCTGACGAATGAAGAAGGGTGTAGTTACCGAACGATGTTTGAGGCGTGCGTCAGAAACCAAGACATCTCGTTTCAGACACAGGAATTGTGGAGTATCGGGGCAATCAAGAAGATGGTGATGAACGGTCTTGGTTTTGCTGTGTTACCGTATGTGACGGTAGCAGATGAAGTGGAAGCAGGTGCGATAAAAATCATTCAACATGATGAGACGTTTGAACCGATGTATGCCCATCTGCTTACGAAACAGTCGAAGTGGGGCTCACCCGTGACACGCGCGTTTCAGGAAATCGTCCTGGACCAATTCACGAAGTCAAAGTGAATCGAGTATCTCGACCCAGACTTGATAATAGATTTCTTCATCGAGGTGAACCGTTGCCGAACGTACGCGATAGTCTGGGTTTTCCGCCAGATAAAAAGCAAGAATCGCCGCGACTTTAAAGTCAGGGGTGCAATAACCGGTAATTGAACGACCATGGATCTCATTCGTGATCGAGTCTGCCCAAACTTCGGCTTCACGAAACGTCTCGAACTGAAGCATCTCTTCCTTCCAACGAATCGACATCTGCATCTCCTCCTTTACTGTAGTTAATGTTAGTATATGGAAGAAATAGTGTGTTACTCAAGGGGGAACGTCAGACATGAGTCGTTTTGGAATACATCAGGAAGTAATCAATCCGCCGCTCGGTGCCACCTTCATCGGTTATCACCGAGAAGAAGGTGTCGCAAGCATACACGATCCGCTATATGTCACAGCGAGCATCTTTGAAAGTGAGCAGACGACATCGGTTTTCGTCAGCATCGATAACATCGGTTTGCTCGTCGGCGATACCGATACCATCCGTGAAGGCATCGCCGACCGGCTAGACGTGTCAAAGAAACAGATCACGGTTGTCTACACGCATACGCATTCGGGACCAGCGACAGCGGGAACTGAACCGTTGACCGTCGCCTATAAAACGATCTTGACGCAACAAGCGATCGTATCTGCCGTCAAAGCAAGCGAGGCGATGCAACCGGTCGAGATGGGTTGGGGTGTGACGTCCGGAAAACTTGGTGTCAATCGACGAGAGAAAATAAATGGTCACGCGGTGATGGGGACGGATCCGCTTGGGGTGACGGATGACCGAATCGGAACACTGTTGGTTCGCCGTGCCGATAATGCGAGTCTCGTCGGAGTCTTCGTTTTCTGTACAGCGCATCCGAACGTCTTGAAATCAGATAGTGTCGTCTTATCCGGTGATTACCCGGGCGTCGCTCGAACGATACTCGAACAGGCACTCGGTTGTCCAGTCGTGATCGTCCAAGGGGCGACGGGAAACGTCAATGCGAAATATCGCGGTGACCTAGCAAGTCTACAGAAGATGGCGTTTGTTCTAAGTGGACACGTCTTAACGACGATTCCAGACGTATCGTTTCAACCGTTAACGCACCACCGGATTCAGTCTGTGATTTATCCGATGCGCTTAACCGAAGTACCGGCTACGAACGAATTGCAAGACATGGCAACTTACGCTGAACAGACATGGGGTGTCAGCGCATCGCGCTGGTTGGCGTACGTTCAAGAGCAATCGGGAACAACACTCACCATCCCGCTCGAAGTTCAATTGTTCGAACTAAACGAAGGTTCGTTCTCAGGCATCCCGATGGAACCGTTCTGTGAAACAGCGTTACAGATTCAACAGATGCGTCAAACGGAACTCGCATTCTTCGGAGGCTATACGAACGGTTACATTGGTTATTTGCCGACAGCGGAAGAACATCCGTATGGTGGATACGAAGTGGCAATCAATCCTGTCGTCTACGGTCCAGTGACGGGTCTTTGGATGCCACCTGTACCGGAAACGGCAAACGAAATCGTGCATCGTATCCGACAACTCTATGAAACAAACAACCCGGCTTCTCTCGTCTGAGAGACCGGGTTTTCGTGATTACGATTTGATTTTTTTGATGATCCAAAATAAAGCGAAAACGATTCCGCATGTCAGTAAGACAAATAGAAGAAGCAGAATAAGTAAGTTAGATACTTGTAGCATCAAAGACCTCCGTGAATAGGTATAGCTGGATTTTCGAACTTTCGAATAATAATAGAGTAACATAGTAATTAACAATATATAGGGAAGTGACTTATTGTTTTTGATATTCCTTAAAGGATTTACTTATTATATGAAATAATAGTTATTTTATTCCATTTTAAAAGAGAGGGAAATATCATGATTATCAAAAGATTTATTCTTAGTGTTATCATCACTTATTTATTCCTCAGTTTGCTTTTATCTTTCAGCATCGGATATACGATCGATTGGATTCCGGAAGCAACGTTAGCTCAATAGATAAAAGGTTACGCTTTTGAAGGGTTCACTCGTTTTAATTTTATTTAGCTTTTAATTGCTGTAGGTGTAGGTACTTTGTACAGCCTATTCTACTTAAAACCAAGATCATCGAGTTCACTAAAGCGTTGATTTCCTTTATTTTGAAACTTTTCTTTATTTGTTTCGTTTATTAGGATGAGAACGAGTCAACGTATTGGGGGAAATAAATATGAAAAAGACAGTTGGCGCAATCGTCTTAGCGGGCGGTATGCTAATACTCGGTGGTTGCGGAACAGCAGCGACACAAACCGATTTATTTAAACAACAAGGTACATATCTAGGGGATAACAGTAACGTACGAGACATCGTCCAACAGCTACCTCATGGCGATCAGTTAAAGAAGATAGAACTGTCGACGAAGGATAAACCGTATCAACTCACATTACGTTATGCTGGATACGAAGAAGGACAGGTTGAACAAAAAAGCAATCATACGGCAATCTACAATGCAACAGCACTGTTCACATTGATTCCGAATGTCGACCACGTCAACATGACGATCGAGGATGCTTCGTATCACTTTACGAAACAACAGCTTCGCGATTGGTATGGAAAAGACTTTACGGCGTACGATAATGAAAAAGCGTTAAAGGCGTTTACGAAGCCTTTTATCGAAGATTCGAAGAAAGTAAACGACTTATTGAACTAAACCGACCGAGCACGCCCTTAAACAGGAGCGTGCTTTTTCGTCGATTCATTCCCATAAGTTGTAAAAAGTACTTTGCATTACAGAGTAATTCAGTTTATTGTAAAGGTACTGATACATCCAGAATAAGGAAGGGGTTGAACGGGGTGGAAATCGATAAAGAACTGTTAAAGGGGCATGTCGACACGATCATCTTGTCGTTGCTGAACGAACAAGATCGATATGGGTATGAAATCGCGAAGACGATCCGGCAAACGTCAGACGAGCAGTTTGAACTGAAAGAGGCGACACTCTATTTGTCACTCAAACGACTTGAGAAAAAAGGATTCGTCAAATCCTATTGGAGTGACGAAGCAGCGGGCGGCGGGCGGCGTAAATATTATACGCTGACGACTGAAGGAGAAATCCTTCTTGCGAAAAAACGACGCGAATGGCGTTTTCTGAAGCAACTACTCCCGAAGTTTCTTGAAGAGGGAGACGGTGCGCTTGAATAAACTCGATCATTTCGTCCGCGACTTGTATCAAGATGCGGATGTGACGGATCCGGAAATCATTGACGTCATGGAAGAGACGCGTAGCCATCTCGAACAATCGATGCGAGACTTGATGATTCAAGGTTATTCGGAAGAAGAAGCGACGAAGCTTGCCATGTATCGCTACGGTAGCAAGGAACATGTCGATCAGCTCTTGACGTGGGTCTATCGAAAAGAGCGGACGTTCGCTTCGTGGTTGCTCCGAATCGGAATTAGTATAGCTACTGCAACGATACTATGCTTTATCGGCACGATGATGTTGAGCCAGCATCAGTCACTCGCCTATGCGGATGCCTTTTATGGTAATGAACGCTCGATTGAAGCGTATGAACGTATTTTAGAAGATCATCTATTGCTAGTATCGATTTCTGGACAAGACACGGCGTCTTCACGTGATTTCACCATTCATAAATCGATTTGGTTACCGGAGTTGTTCACTTCACACGGCTTGTATCTGATTGACGAACAGCACCTGACGACGACAGAAAGCTTTGACGTCACGAAATTTGGTGCCGTGCTCATGTTGATTGGCATGACGATCTATCTCGTGACATCGGTCATTTGGAGCATCATCAAGCTCCATCATGCAGGACGATTGCATCTATTAAGTATCGTCTCAATCGTATTCTTTAACGTCCTAGGTTATTGGTTTTGGGCATTACGAAAATAGGAGGGGTCATATGTCGCAGCAAATCAAGCTCATTTGGTCGCAAGCATTCACGGTGAAACGATGCGTGTTCTATCTTCTGATCATTCTCGGATTACCGGTGCTTCAATTCAGTTTCATTTATGAAGGCTATCAGTTCTTCTTACCGATCGAAGTGTTCGAGGAGACGCTATCAGGAACGATCCCGATGCTGTTTCCGGTACTATCGGTCTTAATTTTCTTGCCAATCTTCATCGCTGAATACAAGGATAACTATCTTACATATGTCCGAACACGTGCGAGTCTAAAGGATTATCTGCTTGCGGTCGGTTTCGTCAATGCGATGCTGACAGGAATCGTATTCTTTTTAATGACAATCGTGACGTTCGTCCTCATTCATTATGTCGAACCAATCATCGGTCTCGTTGACTATTGGTCTCTCAGCGAAAAGACGTATGAGACCTCAAATGCATTTTCGTTCTTAGCGGACATCCATCCGTTACTCTATGCCGTCCTCTATGCTGTTTGGATTGGACTCAACGGAGCCGTGTACGCGACGCTTGCTTATTTGTTGATTTTGGCGCTCGAACAAGTTTATCTCGCAATTTCGTTACCATTCGTCGCTTATCATATCTTTAATTTCGTTGTGGGTATCATGCAAGTACCACAGTTCTCACCCATCAGTACCGTCTTTCCGTTCAATATCACGGAACAACCGCTTTGGACGGTGTTCGTGCCGTTTGCTATTTTGGTTGTCGTTAACATTATGCTCTATCTGACTATGATTCGAGCGAAACCGGAGTGGATCTTCCAATCATGAAGAGGACACGAAACATTTCGATTGTACTGAACAGTCTATTCATCCTCGTGATCAGCTATGTCGCATGGTATAGACGACAAGAAGTTCTGTCCGAGGCACAAGAATTCGGCAAAGACGTCAACGCGTGGGACATCACATTTGCGATTCAAAATAATATGTACCTAATACTCTTTTTCTTGATGCCGTTACTGCTGTTCCTCTCGTTTCGAACGATTGAACAGCAGTATGAATCGACGATTTTGATTCGGGTTGGCTCATTTCGGAACTGGGTTTACTACTCGACAAAACGGTATGTACGCGCTGTTCTGACACTGTTCGGATTCGTCTTGTTGCTGAGTCTTCTTAGTGCTAGCGATCAATCGTTTACGTTGCAGTGGAGTCCATATAGTCAACTCGCAACGAGTGGTAACATCAGTCATTATCTCGTTTCATCTTTCCGCTCACCCCTGTCAGTGATTTTATTACAACCGATTCTGTGGTTGCTTACGAGCATTGTCCTACATGGATTGATGTGTCTTATGTTTCTGTTACACGAAAAGCGTAATGGCTTGTTGCTTCAGGCGGCAGGGGTAGTGATTTGGTGTATCATCAGTTTCAAATCATCGTTTGGAGTAGGAGAGTTCTTTTCACCCGCCGTGTATTTCTCTGTCGGGGCTGTATCAAATAGAATGCATCCTTGGATGGCACTCGTCGGTCTCAGTCTTGCAATCGCGCTGATCTATCTACTGGCACAATGGATGCAATCGCTCCGTCAACTATTGACTTTGCGCAAGGAGTTCGTACCATATCTCGCCTACGCGATGCTTGCTCTTCTGTACATCTTCCTCAGTAGTAGTCGAGCGTCAACTGAGCTGCAAACGATCGGTGATCTGCTCGTTGTCGTATTTTACGGCGTCAGTGTGGAGGACAGTTCGTTTCTGCAACTCGTGTCACATCTGATTCTTTTCTTCGGTCTCGCTTACTTAAGTCAATTGCGTCTGCAGGAACAAATGACGGCAATCGGACCATACACGTGGATGCGTTACCAACGCCTCGAGAAATGGGCACTACATGTCTTCGTAAAAGAAGGACGTTTTTATCTACTTGCTTTCTCACTTCTGATTCTCGGAACGATGGGGATCGGAATGCTGCAAGGCGTATCGCTGTCGCTTTCGACTAGTCTTTTATCGATTTCACCGATGCAATTGCTGCTGCAACTGATTGGCATCTCGATGCTACAGTTAATGCTTTATTCACTTTTCAGCTTCATCTTGCTGTGGCAATTCCCAGATGGATACGCGATGCTCGGTTTGTTCGGTGTCTTATCGGTTTTCTTACTGCCCAACTTCAATCGGTATGGCATCTTTCCGTCCGGATTAAATGGATTCGCCCAGTTGCAGTCATTTAGTCTGACACATCTCTTGATCGTTTTGTTGATTTATGTTGGGCTTTCACTTGTCTGGTTATATGTTCTGTTTCAAAAAAGCATACGAATATAAGGAGGACGTATCATGGAAATGATCAAGCTCGAGCAGGTCACGAAAGGGTATCAAGGCAATCCGTTATTCGCAGACGTCGATTTGACGATTCAAAAAGGAGACATCGTCGGCATCACGGGACCGAACGGTTCAGGAAAGTCCGTCTTATTCAAGATGATTTGCGGCTTCATCCATCCGGACGCGGGAACGATCACCGTCCGGAATGAACAGCTTGGTCCGACACGACGCTTTCCGGAAAACGTCGGCGTCATCATTGATCGACCGGGTTATATCGCTCATAAATCAGGGTTTGAGAACTTAAAGCAACTCGCAGCAATCCGAAAAGTGATTACAGATGCTGACATCGAACAAGCGATGCGGACCGTCGGCTTACAGCCTGGCAATCGTCAGAAGGTCAAACAATATTCGCTCGGAATGAAACAAAAGCTCGCAATCGCTCAAGCTATCATGGAACAGCAGGACATTTTGATCTTGGATGAGGCATTCAATGCACTCGATCACGATAGTGTCTTGCGTCTGCGGGAACTTTTGTTGTCGTTCAAAAAAGAAGGGAAGACGATCATCTTGACGAGTCATAATCAACAGGACATCGATGCACTTTGTGACTCCGTCTACCGCATCAATCAAGGTCGACTCGAACAGGTCGGCTAACACAAACAGGGAGTGGATCAACGGATCCACTCCCTGTTGTATTACGATTGATTATTTCCCTGGCTTCGTCTTGTAGAAGCTGTAGAAGACGCTAATCAAGATGACGAGAACGATCGTGCCGAGCGACATCCAGATCGGCATTTTGTAGACATCACCGAGAATCATCTTCGCTCCGATAAAGACGAGCATGAAGCTGAGACCGTGTTTCAAATAGTAGAAACGATCGATCAAGTTCGCGAGGACGAAGTAGAGACTCCGGAGTCCGAGGATCGCCATGATGTTCGCATAGAAGATGATGAACGGATCACGCGAGTACGCGAAGCTTGCTGCAACGGAGTCGACGGCGAAGACGATATCCGATACTTCAATGAAGAGTAGAGCAATCAAGAGCGGCGTGAAGAACAGTTTCCCATCAATTCGTTTTGCGAACTTACCAGACGAGATGTCTTGCGTGATCGGTAAACGTTTCTCTAGCCAACGAATCGTTTTGTTTTCTTCGAGCGACGTCTCTTGACCGATGTTTTTATACATCATCCAACCCGTATAGACGAGGAACGCTCCGAAGATGTAGTAGATCCAAGCGAAGTTCTCAAGCAACGAAACACCAGCGACGATGAAGATGACGCGGAAGAAGATTGCACCAAGAATACCCCAGAATAAGACTTTGTGCTGGTACTTCAATGGAATCGCGAAGTATGCGAAGACGAGTGAGAAGACGAAGACGTTATCAATCGCGAGAGCCTTCTCGATGAAATAAACGCTCGTATATTCGATTGCAGCGGAACTTCCTTGATCGAAGTAGAGCCAGCCACCGAAGGCGACGGCGATTGCGATCCAGACGAACGTCCACGTCCAGGCCTCCCGAAGCGAAACTTCATGTGCCTTACGATGGAAGACTCCAAGGTCAAGAGCGAGCATGATGAAAACGATGGCTAGAAAAGCAATGAGTAGTGTCAACAGCGCTTCCTCCTTTAAGGTAATTGTTATCTTGAATTTATTATAAGGTCATGAGAACTCAAAAGTAAAGGGGTAAATGTTCGGAATGTGCAATTGGTTAAAAAACAATCCCCAAAAGTGGACGAATATATTCGACGTGATGTGCAATGAAACGACATGAAACTCAGTTCCGAAAAGGGACTGGGTTTCATGCAAATTATAAAGTGATTTTTAAGGCATCATGATAAGGGAAGGAAATGCGGCACGACATACGTTCCGAGTTCATCGATGACGTCTTCTGCTGATCGCTTACCGTCGAATAGGGCGAAGAACAGATGATTGACGCCAAGCTCGCGGTACAATTCCAGCAACTCAATCAGTCGATGGCGCCCGATCCGAAAACCGAGTCGAATCGGTGTCGCTTCCTCGTTCGGATCCGCGGATAAATCAAGATGCATCGGCATCGAAAACGGGCGAAACGTTGTGTTACCGGCTGCTTGACTCGCTGCACGCCATTGTTCGATGGCACGTGCTTGTTCGAACGGTCCTTGCGGATAATACATCCAGCCGTCGCCGTTTTTTGCGAGCCAGTCCATATCCTGCTGTGCGAAACTCGTGATCATCGTCGGGATTCGTTTCTTTGGTCGTGGCACGAGAGTCGCACCACGGACTTTCCCGTACGTCGAATCGATTTGCGGATAGTCTTCGTATAAGGCTTGTTCCATCACTTGCAGTGCTTCCTTGAACTGAGCACCACGGCTCGGATGATCGACACCGAGTCCATGGAAGTCGGCTTGCCGGTCACCGGACGAGACACCGAGAATCAAACGTTCCGGGAACAGCGCATCAATCGTCGCGACTTCTTTCGCAGAGCGTAACGGATGACGGAGTGGCAGGACAAGTGCTGAAGTCCCGAGGGCGATCTGTTTCGTCTGACTGAGGAGATGCGTCCCGTATATCAGCATGTCATGAATCTGTCCGACAGCCGGATCAAGAAAATAAGGATCCTTCAATAAGACGTCACGCAACCAGAGGGTCGTAAAACCATAGTTCTCTGCTTTTTGTGCGAGCTCGACTTGATTGGCAAGCGTCGGCGTTCGCATCTTGAAATTCTCGAGCGGGACGTGGAGACCGAGCGTGAGCTCGCCCTCCCGGTACATCCGCTGATAACTTGCATGATCGTTATACATAGTAGTCCTCCTTATTGATGTTCGAGACGACGCGAGACACCCGTCAAGATGACGGCAAGAATGACCATGATTCCGCCGACCCATGGCGTGTGGACGAGACCGATCGTATCGGTGACGAGACCACCAATCGTTGCTCCGAGTGCGATCCCAATATTGAAGGCTGCGATATTCAAGGCAGACGCAACATCGACTGCTGCTGGGACATATTTTTCAGCCAACTGAACGATATAGAGCTGGAGTCCAGGGACGTTCATGAACGCAAGGAGTCCCATTAAGATGATACCGATGATACCGGCGACCTTGAACGGAATCATGAACGAGAGAGCGATCATGACGATAGCGTGAATGATGAACATATAGAACAAAGCTTTAATCGGATTACCATTCGCGAGTTTTCCACCGACCGTGTTCCCGATCGCAACCGCGATTCCGTAGACGAGCAGAATGATACTGATTAAGCTCGGACTGATTTTCGTGACGTCCTGCATGATTGGTGTTAAATACGTAAAGGCGACGAACGTTCCACCATAACCGAGGGCAGTGATTAAGAAGCCGAGCATCAAGCGTCCGTTCGTCAACAATTTGAACATGTCGGAGAACTTAGCAGGTGGTGATTGTTTCAAGTCTTTTGGAATCAAGAAGAAGCTTGCGATGATCGCAATGATACCGAGTGCAGCAACCGCGAAGAACGTCGCGCGCCAGCCGAATGACTGACCGATGAATGTCCCGAGTGGAACACCTGTGACCGTTGCGACTGTCAGACCTGTGAACATCAAGGCGATGGCACTGGCTTTTTTATGCTCCGGTACGAGCTGGACGGCAATCGTCGCACCGATTGAGAAGAAGACACCGTGCGAGAAAGCAGTGATGAAACGGGCGACGATCAACAATTCAAACGTCGGTGAAATCGCGGAGACGAGGTTACCAGCGATGAAGACGACCATCAATGCCATCAGTAATGTTTTTCGATTCATCCGGTTCGTTAGTGCCGTTAGGATAGGTGCACCGACAGCGACACCGATCGCGTAACCAGAGATGATGAGACCAGCGAGTGTGATACCGATATTTAAGTCACCAGCTATTGCTGCGAGCAGTCCGACGGGAACGAATTCTGTCGTACCGATCCCAAATGCGCTGATGGCTAAGGCAAGTAGGGCAAGTCCGCCGTTTCTTGGGACCTGTTCCTCCTGGATCTGTGAGTTTAATTGATTCATGGGGATTCCTCCTAAAGATGATTTCAGTAGGGATCGTGTCCGATGGGCCCGACCAAACATGATCCGATTGACATGACCCCAGCATAACCGGGGTGTTTCCTTTCGGGAAGTACGTACTTTAAAGTGCGATAGGCACTAAAAAGTACCCTACTCCTCCTTTGAGATGCAAGGTCTAAAAGGAGGTTGTACTTTCCGTTGACAATTGCTATCATATAGCCAGCTAATCTGCTTGGGAAGTACGCACTTTCAAGTACGATAGGCACTAAAAAGTACCTATACCTTTAATTGAATCACGAAAGGATGGAATATATATGCCATACAATATCCCGGTCGAAGCAACACTTGAAGTCATCGGTGGAAAGTGGAAGGTCGTCATCATGTGTCATTTGATCAAAGGCGAGCGCCGCACGAGTGAGCTCCGCAAGCTAATGCCGACGATCACGCAAAAAATGCTAACGCAACAATTGCGGGAGTTAGAAGAAGACGGCGTCATCATCCGGACGGTCTTTGAACAAGTCCCACCGAAAGTCGTCTACTCGTTATCCGAGTACGGCTGGTCGCTGAAGCCGATTCTTGACGCGATGTGCGCATGGGGAGAAGGACATATCGATTTGACGGGTGGAGAGGTCGTCTCGTCATGACAAACAGAAGTGAGTCTCACTCGAGGCTCGCTTTTTTGAGTACATCATATACAGAATAGGGGTAGACAGATGGAACAACCAATCGTTCAATTTGATTCGATTACCGTTAGTTTTGAGGATAAAGCCGGCAGACGCCAGTCAATCGAGGAGTTTGCACAAGGATTCGAGCATGGCATCTTATTTTTCGGTCATCCACCGGAAACCAACAATGTCAAAGTTGTCCTTGATTTGAAGACGAACTTTGGTGAACGGACGTTTCGGTTTAACTTTTGCCGAATGGACCGGGCAATCGGCCATTATCTAATCGATGGGTTGGTCTGGAAATGGGTCATCTTGTGGGAATGGTATTACCAGGAGAGTTATCAAACGGGTGAGTCCTACCATATCAATCGTCCAAAGGAAGGAATTCGTGATTTTTATCGACAAATCGATGTACAAAATGAGACTTGTTCGAATGATTATTTAGAGTCAGGCATTCGCGAGGAGAACGTATCATTTACGGATAGTTATACAAATTTTGAGAACCTAGATTGGGTCACCGAAGGAGATCCGATTAATACATTAGAACGGATGCGGAACCAAGGTGTCTTTTTCGAGTATTATTTTAAAACCTGGATTGATTTAGAGCATTCATTGCCCGCGATTCGACGCGTCATGGATGAATTGTATGCACATACACCTGAATAATGCTTAATCAAATAAGCACCGCTCCCTCTGTCATTGACAGAAGGAGCGGTGTTTTGGTTAGAACGCTTTACGTTGACCTTTTAGAATCGTCTGTTGCAAGGGACCAAAGTCCCCCGGAACCGTCCGTTCCATAAACATATATGGTTTTCCATCGACGATGAATTTGCGATCTCCAAGATACTCGAAGTGGCGACCATCATCCTTTAATCTTCGCTTAACAGCTTGAATATGGTCTTCATGATGGATGAACCTCTCGTTAAACGTCATGACGATATTTCCTTTTTTGAATCCGAGTAAGAAGACATAGTAGAACCAATATCCAACGAGACAAATACCAACGGCCAATAACAAATCATACATGTGTGTCGAGCTCCTTTCGTGTATACAGATTTTTACGAATATTTATGTAAAAAGATTCAATCAATTTCAATTAAAAGTAAAAAAGTATTCATCCGAAGATGAATACTCGTTATTTTTGAGCGATATATCTCTTTTGATCGAAATCATATTTAAATTCAACGATCATCCAATCATCACCAGTTGAATTCCGATACGAGTAAAAGAGCGATGTCTGTTTTTCTGAATATTCGACTGTACTGTCATCAAAAGCTTTTCCAATCTTAGAGTAATCTTCTGTGCGGTGAGCCGTCATGACACCTAGCCCCTTACCAGAAAGAATATGATCGAATTCAGCTATCGTCATGACTGGTTTAAATTTCTTTCCTGGCAAGAGTCGTTTTTTCGAAGGCGTTTTAGGGGTGTATTCCTTTTGCACAAGATATAACGTGTGACCTTTTTGTTTCGTTTTGAAGATCAGATGCATGCGCTGTAAAGACCAATGATCATTTTTTTCATCGTACGGATAAAATGAGAAAGCGTATAAAGCATAGTCGTCTTTGATTTCACTCAATACTACACCGTGATTGAGTGTCGTGACGCCATGTTCTTTCTTTATGTATTTCTTATATGATTTTCCGTAGAGCGACTTTGCGACGTCTGTCGCGGTCATACCGAGTTTTAGTTTTTTGTACGACGTATATTCCTTTGTCGCCGCGTCGACAGAATGAGGTGCGAAAATAGCACCAATCATCGAAAGCGTGATCAGAAGCGCGAAGAGTACTTTCAACTGAAGAAGGTGTAATTTTTTCGTACGTGCCATCATGATTGTATCTCCTTTGACAAACTTATTAAAAACCGTGCGTTTCTTTTCGTTTAAGATACCAGAGAAGTCCGAGGGCAATAGAAAACCCAATCGCACCTATGATTCCGATGAACAGGAGACCAATGAGATCATTACCGATATTCTTTTGAAAAAAATAGGATGAACCAAAAATCGCAGTTGTAATCATGAAAATGTTGCTTAGGTGGCGAAGTACTTGGACTATCGTGGAGAACCCCTCTTTCTTAGTCTTTTGTTCGACGGATCTCGGTCGCGACAATCGAATCCTTTTCAAACGTCACTTGAATCGTATCACCCGTCTGAATGGCAACCGTGTTATCCGTTTTGCCATAGACGATCGTGTCCGGCGTGATGCGAATCTCCGTCAATGCATATTGCTCGTCCGGCTTTTGTTCACTCGGAGCGACGAATAACGTATCCCCTGTAACTTTCTCGACGATATGTGTATCGTTCTCGTGTGTACAGGCACTAAGCGGCATACTAAGGAATAGAATAAAAGCGAAAAGCCACCGACGTGTCGGCATGAACCAGGCACCTACTTTCGTCAGTTAATAGGGTTAAATGAAATCTTATTATTATATAAATTTTACCAGTTGCGATACTGATTGATGCGAATTAAAAAAACTTTCATACTCCAAAACAACAGGAATTCGGATCGAAATCGGCGTATGATTAAGGGAATACCATCATCTCGATCAGAGGAGGAAATACGATGAAGGCAGCCATCTGTACCCGCTACGGATTCCCTGACGTCTTGCACATCACAGAGGTACCACGCCCGGTTCCAAAATCAAACGATCTACTGATTAAAGTATATGCATCTGCCGTCCATTCCGGAGATCGTCGCATGCGTTCGCTCGATGTTCCGCTGTTGGGGAAGCTTCCGATGCGCCTAGCTGTTGGCTTTAAGCGACCGAGACAACCAATTCTTGGCGTTGTTCTTGCCGGTGAAGTCGTCGAAGTCGGTCAGGACGTCAAGCAGTTTCAAGTCGGAGACCGTGTCCATGCCTTGACCGGATTTGGTTTCGGTGGATACGCCGAATATGCGTGCGTTCCTGAGAAACGTTGCATTGCAAAAATGCCGCAGTACGCATCGTACACGGAAGCGGTCTGTCTCCCGTTCGGTGGTACGACGTCGCTCCATTTCTTCCGGAAACTCCAAATCGATCAGATGAAGACGATTTTAATTTACGGTGCGTCGGGTGCTGTTGGTACGGCTGCCGTTCAGATCGCCAAAGCAAAAGGGCTGCAGGTGACGGCTGTCTGTAGTGGACGAAACGCGGAGCGGGTCAAAGCGCTCGGTGCCGATCACGTCATCGATTATACAAAGGACGGCTACGATGGATTGTTGCTGAAGTACGATGCCGTCTTCGATGCGTCCGGAAAGATCAATAAGACGCAAGCGAAACGGCACGTCAAACAAAACGGTGCCTTTGCATCCGCCGCGGGGCAAGGTGTGGCGAGAGAACGGAAAGAGGATCTACACTATTTAAATGAACTGTTTGAAGCTGGACGATTTAAAGCCGTCATCGACCATATCTACTCGCTTGATGAGATCGTCGAAGCCCATCGTTATGTCGATACCGGGCAAAAATTCGGTAACGTCGTCGTGTTAATAGCAAACGAATGATTCATCGAACCACCTGGGTCAGGTGGTTTTTTTATGTTTATCCAATATATGTTAAAATGAAATAGGCTATTTTAAGGATGGGGGATATAGCGATGATGAAACAGATTCATGCGTTTGAGACAAAAACGGACTATGACAAATACGAAGCGGTCACGTATCGCTTTCAAGCACGGTTAGACGAGTATCAAACGATCTTACAAGAGACGTATCAACTGATCGACGTGCCGAAAGGAATCGTTTGGACGTCAGCGGAACTCGCGACGACCGTCTTCTCGGACATTCCGATTCCAGCATTTACGAATAAGGACTTGATCTACATATCACCAGACGTTGCAGAGTGGCGGACGTTATTTTTGTCTCAACTCGACGGGAAGGACGTACCGCATATTCGAGCGTTCTACGAAACACTCGCGGAAGATCACGTCTTGACGATTGCTGGTCATGAACTGACGCATCACTTGGATTTGTTCGTTGATGAATTCGACGATGAGAGAGCAGACGGGATCTGGTTCGAAGAGGGAATGTGTGAGTATCTGCCCCGGAAGCACCTGTTGTCGGACGAAGCATTCAAGCGAATTACGACAATCGAGACAGAGCTGGTCGAGCTCTTTCAGGAGGAGTATGGAGCGCGCTCGATTGATCAATTTGGGAGTGCCTCCTATGCCGGTAGTCTGTCGAGTATCATGTTTGATTATTGGCGGAGCTTTCTCGCGATCCACCATCTCATCGAGGAACGATATGACGGGGACGTCTTACGTGTTTTTGAAGCATATCGGAACTGGCATGAACAGGGGCGGATCGTGCCACTATCGGAATACTTTAATCTTCAGACGGTAAGACGCTAAGCTGTGTTTGTAGTGGAGGAGGGCTTATGAATCGTTACAGTATTTTTTCGTTAGCTGCATTCATCTGTTTTTGTTTCTTATTTTTTCTGATGAAGAGCGGAGTCAGTCTGAAAGGGTTTGGAACTGTCTATATCCTGCTTCTGTTTATCGTTCCGTTAGTCGGAGTATACACAGGGTACAAAACGAAGCATCGAATACTCAAGTGGGGATTCGTCGGCATCCATCTCATTACGTTCTGCATGATGTCCTATTTACTGTTACTGGCTTACGGTATTTCGGAGTCATAAAACAGATTAAATAAAAAAGTCAGCTGATTCCATGTAAAAAGGAATCGGCTGACTTTTCATGTTATGTAGTGCGAAACAAGTTATCATCGTGAACTCTAGTTTCGCTTCGGCAAACTAGTCGTCGTGCCCATCTCAACGACTCGGTCGTCTTGAAGACGATACAAGAAATATTCCTCTTTTTGAAGTCCTTGCCCCTGTACTTTTACAGCAATCTTATAGCGTTTTTCCTTATCGCGGTGTTTGTCGTCATAAGCAGAGTGGAGTGAGACGACACGAGCTGGACCGTATTTTTTCTCGACATAAGTCTCAACCTTAGTGCTGACGTGCTGCTCGAATCGTTCATCGTATCGGACGTCTAAGTAAAACAGCAGTCCTCCTAATAGGAGTGAAAAAACCAAAACGTTCATTCCGATTTTTTTCAATTCATCACTTCCGATCGTTCCATAGCATTGAACCTAGAAAAGCTGTTACAGATGATCGAAAGACGATCCATCATAACAGCGATTGAATCATTAAGTTGAAAATCTACATCATTTGAGTGATTGCTTTAGAGATCGACTCCAACTAATTTAAGAATGATGACGATCGTGATAGCTGAGAGCGCAAAAGAACCGGCAAAAGCAAGTTGTTTTTTCAAATGGATCTCCTCCTCATGAAAAGGTTACCATTATTATGCCATTAAGTAATGTATCTGTAAAATTAATTCCAATTAGAACCCTGGATTTTCATCACAATGTTTCAGAAAGGAATAAAAACATCCTTTTGTTAAGAAAGTGGGAAGATTGTTTGGTGACTTAAAAATAGTGATAGTGTGTCTTTAAATTATGTAGTGATAGATATAAAGTATTAAAAAACATATGTGAACGTTCTGAACGCGTCATATAAATGAATTTTATTAGTTTTACACCAAGTTTAGTAATAGTTGAGGCTGTTGGGAGAGTAAGTAATCGTTTGCGACGTAGTGATGATAGGACAATGACGAATCGTTCATATGAAAGAGCGCCAACTGCCGACTCTCGAAGTCGACTTCTTCTATGTAGACAAGTTCTGCAGCGCCACCGGAGTGATGGAGAGGAAGCAGTTTTAAGGATAATCTCTCCCGTAAAGCGATGAATAACATGACTTCCATTTTATAAGTCGTCGAAACGGGAGAATCATTGTGAAGAATAACGGATGAATCGATGGAGAGATAAATAAGCGGATTCATAGTAGATAACGATACCGGATGAGTCATTTCTTTTTGAAGGTGTTGCATGGTGGACCTCCTTATAATAAGAACGTATGTTCATATTATGGAGTATGAATCCATTTTTTGCAATCCTATATAATGCTTATAGCCTAATGATGTTTTATCCATAATCGTTCGAGTTTTACTATGAAGTAGCGGAATATACTTTTCGAAAAGAATGCTGAAATTCTTATATGTCTTGGGATAACCGAATCATATCCATGCAACGGATTCCGTTTTCGATGATCTCCTCTTCATAGTGTCTCAAGAAGAAGTTCAGATCGACTCCAACAATTCGGAATCCACATTTTTGGTAAAGTGCTAGCTGTCCAATGCTTGAATTGCCTGTTCCGATTTCAATGGTCATATAGCCCAGTGTTTTCGCTGTGCGAATCGCATGTCGTAAAAGATTTTTTCCGACACCTTTTCCTTGATACAACTCGTCCACTGCGATATTTACGATTTCAATCGTTTGGGGTCTTGTCGGAAGAAGTACATATACACCAATCCATTGCTCATTCCTTTCAGCGACAAAACAATAACCTCTTTTTACATAGCTTTTGACTAACTTCTGAGACGGGTCTGCTGCTAGCAAAAGCTCCATCGGTGGATCTTCATGGACGGACAATTGTCGGATGTTCATATTCATTCTCCTCACGGATCGATTGAGATACGTTTGTCTTAGACTTTAGTTTCACTCTGCTGCCTCAATAGCTGATGTAGAAGCGTTATGAAAGAACTTGTTAGCCTCTATTCTTCTTAAGAGTACAAAAGAGCATGTAAGAAAGAAAGTCGTCATCCGTACAGAGTACCGGAAAACGACTTTCTTTCGTTAGATTAAGATCATGATCGTTTAATTAGACGGGAGAAGCTTTACGACATGCAACGCAGATTTTTTTCCGTTCGTGATGGAGTAAATGATTTCCCCATCTTGCAGTAGAGGAGGGGATACCAACTCTTCAAAGTCCGTTAAAGGAGCGACGGTCTTCGCTTTTAAGTTTGCATACATCAACTGATGGATGCCTTCGCGGAAGACGACTTGTGTATTTGAGAGGAACTGAATGCCGTCGATTGTCGTCTGGGCACTGGAAGCGGAATAGTTCAGCGTCTGTTCGTCCAATCCGATGGGTTGGAACATGGCGTCGCCTTCTGTTCCAAGAGCGAGATAGGTACCGCTGCGACTGAAATCAATTAATCCGGATATTTCTTTTTTGTAGGCACGATCCAGCGTCTCAAGCACACGGACGTTCTTTCCGTTGTTAAAATGAGACGTGTATAAGGTTACGCCGTCATCGCTATCGCGGTGCTCGTATGTGAATAGACCGTCTCGTGCCTTTCCTGTTTTTAAGATGAAGGACTGGAGTGGTGTGATCTTTCCGGTTTTTAACGAATACGACTTTAACGTGGAAACCGTTTTTTGTGCAGTCGCTTCTTGTGTGATCCAGGACGCGCGAGTTGACGTGACATCGATTCTCGGAGGGGATGTATCAAAGCGACTTTCTCCTGTATCAAGTGTTTTCACTTGATTCGTCGTGATATTTAGTTGACGAATCGACCATTTCACACCTGTCTTTGTCGGCTGTTCTGTTTCGACCCATAGTAAAAACGCACCTGTACCCGTCATCATCGGGATTGCATTCTTCGTCGCATGGACGATTTTGTTGTGCTGTCGTTTCGTATCGTATGTATAGATGACACTCTTATTTTCTTGTAGGTCAAAGTAGAAGATCTGGTTTTGATAGAAATACTGCGGATCAATCGAGACACGGTGTTTGCTCAGTAAAGAAGAAAGGTCGAACGTTTTCGTTTGACCTAACGTGATGCGCTCCGATTGTTTTTCTAATTCGATGGGGGATTGGTTCTTTGTATCGGTCGCTGCTTTTTTGGAGGAAGTGTTTACTTGTTCAGGTGACGCGCTATTTTTTTGTGCTATACGCGGTGTTGCTTGTTCTTCCATCATGGTACAACCCGCTGTCGCCCAAACGACAGTCGAGAGACAAAAGACAGATGCGAATCGATGTAATTTCATATCAAATAGCTCCTTCGAAGGTTTTCGAAAACGTAAGTCATTGCTGTACCTCATGTGAAGAGGGACTCGGACGACGGGTATGAAGAAACACGAGATACCACCACTTTAATGTGTAGGCGAACAAGAAGACACACATCCATGCCCACGGTCGCAGTGTCGTCACTCCTTCGTAAAAATGTCTGAATTCTGTGATGTCAAGACGGTACAAGGAGTTCCAAATGAATAATGCATACATGAAAAGCATCGCTAACATCGCTCGAATCGATGCTTTTCTCAAGGCTGGTTGCTTGATTGCGACGAAGATCGCACTGATAAGCGTGATGAAAAAGAAAGCATAGGTCAATATCCACACCCACATGTCATTGGTAGGTCCCATATGTATTCTCCTCCTCAGTTAATCATGGATGCTTCTAGACGACCGTCTCATCAAAACAGAAAGAATGATATCGATCAGTAACCCGATCAAGAACCAACTGATCAAGGTCAGGATGTAGATCAGGAACAGCGGGACATGGAACGAATCCAGCCATGTTCCAAGAAAGGATCGTGATTCAAGAAGCCAAAAGACAGGGCTCGTCAGAAACAACAAGATATTTTTGTCGTCGTAGCCGAAGACATTGAACAGACAGACGGCAAGTGAAAGCAAGGGAAGCCAAAGTCGAAAACCTTTTCGCACGGTCATTCATCTCCTGTTTGAATGGGATGGGTATTATCGGACTTGAATCAAGAAGGCGGACAGCCCGTCGCCGTGATCGTTCCACCGCGCCTGAATCTCATAGGTATACGATCCTTGAGCGGACGGTGCGATGAGAGTATCGTTTTTTAAAGCAACCTGTTTACTTTTTGTTTTTGAATCCCAGCGTACGACTTGAAGCATATCGGGTTTACGATCGAACGAGAGGTGAATTTTGTCAGAGGGTGAGACGATGATAGGCTTACTTTTTTCAGTCATGTGTAAAGCATCCACATAGATCATGTCCGCACATTGAGCACTGAACAAACTGGACCAGCAATAAGAGCCTTGGACAGTCGGAATCGCTTTACCGTTTACTTCGACGTCTGGGTCATATGGTTCGATCCGAAACGGTTCAAAATAGATGAAAAAAGCAATCATAGCGATTAAACAACTGATCAAAATGTATTTCAGAATAGGAGCACCCCCTTAAAAATCAGTCTCGAAAAATGTATAGATCGATTACATCTAGCATATTTTTCCACAAGAAACAATTGAATCCCTTCTACTGGTGGATGGAGTTTCGGGATAGTCTGATATTATTGACTCATTCTTTAAATTGAAAAGAAGGACAGTGGTTCATGAGCGAATTCGCTGAACCTCTGTCCTTTTGATGGTCGACTGTACAGACTGATTTGATTTAACCAATCTTGTCCGCCGTATCCGGTATGGCGTTTCTTCGTTGACGCGATACACCAATTCCTAAAGCAATGGCAGCTCCAAGACAACTCGATAAGCAGCCGAAGAGTAAATACAGAGAGGGTGTGGATTCGCCGATCATGACGGATGCGATTCCGCCGATGACGGGGAAGAGCGCCACCATATAGCCGCTCTTCGCACCACCGATCCGTTCGACGAGTTTCAGGTAAAACAGCCATGCGAGAAATGATGCAATCACGGTTAAATACAGTAAAGCAGAAAGATAGGTGACGGTTGTCGGGAGCGTAAGCGGTGTTCCTTGGAACCAGACGATAGCGCCCATCAGTAGACTCGCGACAGAAAATCCGATCGCGTTGGCATTAACCGGGTTGATTCGTTGATTGGCGTTCCGCGCTGAACTGGCGTCACCCACTGAAGTCAATAGCGTGCCGACCAAGGCAATCAAGACACCTTTTAAATCGGTCAGTCCATGGATGCTGCTTAGACTCGGAACAATCAGGACACCGACGCCGATGATACCAAAACATCCGCCAATCCAAACGCGCGCATGGAGGGTCTCTTTTAAAAACAAGCGCAGAGCAATTGGTGTCAGAATGACCTTGAGTGAGAAAATCAACGTCACGATGGCGGCAGAGCTTAACATCGTCGCGTAATAGAGACATAAGTAACTCAGAGCGAAGTTACAGACACCAAATACGACGATGAAAGGCATGTCCGACGCGGTAGGTTTGTTCGTTCGTTTAACGAATAACACAAATAGAATGAAAAGAACAGCGGTCATCGCTAATCGATAGGTCAGGGATACTTCCAAGGCGACAGGTGTTCCTTGGATTTTGACAGCAATGAAATTCAGTCCCCAGACGATCAAACAAAATAGATACATGAAATATGTCATGGTTAATCCTCGTTTACGTATTTTCATTTCCAAATCTTTTCCTGTATTTCATCTTACCAAAAGTAAAACGTTAAGAAATTAATTTCGGTATAAATAGAAAAATCACTGACCGTCATATGACAGCCAGTGATTAAGTAGTAATCATAATTTGATTTTAACGGTGTAGAGAAAACCAGTGAATCCTGTTTTTACGTTCATGACGAAGGTATTTTCATTTTTCGGTACGATGTAGATGACATCAATTTTTGAGTGTAACGGAGCGTAATAACCTAAGCTTTCTGAATAGGCTTTTTTGTTCAGATTGATCGTTTCTTCTGGCATGTAGCTTTTCTTGTGACGATCAATCAATGGGAAAGAAGAGGGTTTATAGTCAATATAAGAGTCAGCTGAATCTTCACCCTTTACCTGCATCTCAAGTCTGACAGATACGGCTTGTTTATTTTTCGGAAGATTCTTCAGTGGAACACGTTTCGCCGAACTGACCATGAACCCACGTTGTTTCATTAAATTCTTATCACCAGCATAAGTCTGAAGACCACCTTTATTCATCAGTTCTTCGATGGCGTCTGTATTCTTTTTCTTTGACTGTTTCTTTTGTCCGGTCTTCACGTTGGTTGATGCAGCATTAACAGCATCGACTTCGATTTTGACGGTCGTCGGCTTCGCAATGGCTTCGCTTGTCGCGAGAAGAACATACGTATTTTTATCACTTGGAACACGGAACACAAGATCGACGCGAGAAACGAAAGGTGGGAAATAGCGATAGCCGTCCTTCCAAGCGTCTGGGTTCCGGTTCTCATAATCGACAGCTTCGTATACATTACCGCTTGTATCCTCTAACGTGAATAGATTTGGCTTATAAATACCATATCCGCCATCTGCGTCTTTATCCTTGTAGTTCTCAAGGATGACGGGAACGGTAACATATTGTTCATCATCAAGAGTTGGTAATTTCAACTCCTTTGGAGGAGATAGGAGAAGTTTATCAACATGGAAAATATTGCTTTTTGTTTTAGGATCTCCCGGATAGGTTTGAACGACTCCACGATCCATTAGTTGATCGAGCTTGCTCGAATTGACTTTTTTCGTAGAGGACGCTTTCTTTTTCTTGTCTTTTACATCTGCCAATTTCGTTCCTGTCGTCTTGACCGTTGGTGCAGCTGTTTGTACCGGTTTCGTGGACGTAGGACCTTCTTCTGTCGTAGCAAAGAAGAACAGGGAAGCGACACCAACGACAAGGGCACCACCAACTGCGGATAAGGCGAGTCGGAAACGTCGTTCCGTCGCTTTCGTATTCGTTGCGACACTTCCAATCGCAGCATTTGGTGTAATGCTGACGGCGCGTTGAGCGGGTAAGAGGGCACCGAGAACTCCCGTGATGGCAGGAATCAACAACATGACACTCAAGAAACCAAGCTCACCTGTTGGGAACTGGTTATAGACGAAGCCGATCATCGCGAGTGCAATGAGCAAACCGATGATTCCAGCGAACAGTCCCGTCATCAATCCTTCACTTAAGACGAGCGTCCGGATTTGACCGTTCCGCCAACCAGTTGCCTTCAAGACGGCAAGTTGACTCTTTCGTTCGTTGACGTTTTGCCACATGATCTCCGTCGTCGTCAGGATGGCGATAAGTAAAGCGACACCCATCGCAACATAATGCATCGTGCCGACTTCGAGGGCAACGTATTCGCCGAGCCATGTCGCATACAAGACACCTTTCAGTCGGAAGGTGATGAATAGGAAGAAAATGAACAGACTCGTCGGCAAGGCGATCGCGATTGTCGAGAGGATCGTCCGTTGCCAATACGTTGCAAGTTGGTTGATGCTCATCCCAAGGACACTTTGTGCCCGGACGAAGCGACGACCTTTGGAGACTTCACCAGAACGCATACTTTCGAACGGCTGAATCCGGCGGATGAGCGTCATCGGGACGAGCGTACCGCCCCAGTAAATCAATAGACCAGCAAGTCCAATCAAGATGATCCGTGATAAGGCAATCGGATGATCCGTCGTCAGCCAGAACGAACCGAGGATCGTCCAAGAGATCAAGGCGACGAGTGTGCCGAGTAGTGTCGCTTCCAGGAACAGAAGCTTCGAAAGCTGACGTGGACGCCAACCGAGCGACAGTAAGATCGCGAATTCCTTCTTGCGGGCATAGAGTAAGATGATGTTTGAACTGAAGACATAGACGAGCGCAACAGCGATGACACTGGCGATGATACCGCTCATTCCGACTTTCGCTTCTTGGAAGATGGCCATCGATGAACCGAGTTTGATCCACGGTTGCTGGATCCAACCGAGTGCCGATTCACCTTTTAATCCAGGGAGGTAAGTCAGTGCAAGTTGTGGCGAGGAACCAAGCGTGACGTCGGTGATTAAACCGGTCTTGTCCTCGATCTCTTGAGCGACAGCTTTCAACTTCTTCTCACTCGTCGCGTTCATCGTCTCGACACCTTTGACGTTGACACGAATAGCAGAAATCGCTTTATCACCACGTAACTTAAAGGCGGCGTCAAGCGTCGTCAGCATCGATGGTGGTTTCGTCAAGAAGTCATACGGATCGTTCGTCGGCTTGACTTCTCGGACTGGATTGACCGGTTTTTCATTCTTATCCATGACCCATTGGGCTTTCGCCGGGAAGTAGGTCTCCATCGGTAGTTCCGTCAACGGATCCTTCGAGATGTTCAATTTTTTCGGATCAAAGACACCAATATAGTTCAAATGCATTTTTGGTACTTTGTCTAGGTTACCCGTACCATCACCGAAGATACGCGCTTTTCGGTACATCGATCGTTTTGAAATGAGGGCGTCCTTATCGACCTCTTGAGGTGTTACTTGATAGGTGAACGGCCAACGTTTGGCAAAGGGACTAGCAATCGTTTGATACTCGACAGACGATGGCTTTAAAAACATCCAGTCAAAGCTACCACTTGCTTTTTCCGGAACCTTATCTTCGAGAATGTTCTTAATAAGTTGCTTTGATGCTTGCTCTGTCGAAATATAGTATTCCTTCGTATCTTTAACAGGAAGCGTCTTGAGATAGGATTCGCCACCTTTTTTCATGATACTGCGCACCGTTTCAACCATTGAATCTTTGACGAGCGGGATATCGACTTTCTCGTAGCGATAGGTCCGCGAAGCATTGACGTATTCCTGACTGTTCATGATCAATGGGATGTCCCAAACACCGTCACCATAATCGTTCACGACATCGTCCTTCGTGAAATAACGACTATGCGTAGCCTTTTTGGTTGCCTGATCGAGTCCAACGAGTTGTGCTTCAGCTTCCGGATCAATCCCGGCAAGCATCACTGCGCTCCCGTAACCGTAGATAGGAAACTCGCCTAATTCTTGCGGTGAAACATCTCGATTCAATCCGTCACTCTCAGGAGGGAACCAACCGGCTCCGGCAAAGAATGAATAAGATTCTGTTTCTTTCTTTAGCCCAGTATCTTGCATATCCGTAAACGAAATTTTGTAAATGCCCGGTTCTTTGAAATTATAGGTATCCGTTTCAGCATTCGTATTGTAGTTCCCAATCATCGCAATCGGTGCTGCGACTTCTACGTCAGCAATCTGCTTGATCGTCTCGTACTGCTTGCGGGAAATCCCACCGTCGAGTCCGCTCATATAGTTCGGTTCGAGCAGGTTCAAGTCTTCCGTCACGCTCCGGCTGCCTTCCGGACGGACGACGATATCGTACGACGATCCCCAGCGTTTTTGCAGTTCATCGACGACCGTTCCGTTGTTCGCTTGCGTCGTACCGATCAAGTAACTCAGTCCGGTACTGACGATCAGGACGCCGACGAGGAGCAAGATGAAACGCTCCTTATTGCGCCACCATGAATTCCAGATGAATCTCAGCATGTACTATCCCTCGCTTTCGTTTGATTTGAAGAAAATTGTGTAATATGACCTCCTTATCACTTATGTACATATCCATATATTTCTTTTTATTTTTCCATTATATACAAATAATAGTGAATTGACTAAAAAATCTGTTGATTAGGTATGTTCGTTTTTAATAGATTAGAAAAAGCACCTCACGAAGGAGGTGCTACATCAGGATTGATTCTTTTAAGCATAGAGCGGATTACATTTCCGCATGATGATTTCGTCGAACGAACGCCCTTCATAGGATACAGCATCAGGAATCGTTTCTACGACGTCAAAGCCAACTTTTTTATACGAAGCGATGGCTCGCTCATTATGCGAAAACACTTCAAGTTCAAGGTGATGAAGTCGAAGTTCCTCGAAACAAAAGCGGATGATACACGCGATCGCCTCTGTCCCGTATCCTTGACCGGTCCAGGGGAGGGCGCGCATCGAAATACGAAAGCCCGCTTGTTTCAACTCTGCCTCAATGTCTAAAATGGAACACTCACCAATTATTTCACCGGAATTCAAACAGATTGCGAAATCGAAGCGCGATGGATCAGCTTGGATCGAAAGAATGTGTCGTTCGATCTGCTCGAGCGAAAACGTTGCTGTCGTACCAGTCAGGAAACGTAATGTCTCATCCTCAGTTTGTTCGAATAAGACGTGCGCATCGGTCACGTCAAGCGGACGGAGGAAAATTCGTTTTGCGGTCAGGTGCATGAATATCTTCCTTTCTCATGACGAAAGCTTGATCGTTTCGTCTGTTTCCGTCGTAAAATGATGACGTTTCGTTCGATCCTGGACGATCCAAACAATCCATCCACCGATCAATAGAAAGCTGACTGCAGCGACGGTATACGTCAAGCGGATTGAGGTCTCCGCATAGAAACCAATCAACGCCGTCAAGAGAATGACACCAGCTGACTGTACGACGTGGATGCTACTGAGGAATCGTCCCATCGTTTCGACCGGAATGTGCGTTTGAGCGAACGTCATGAAGCCGGTGTTCGCAAACGCAAGGGCGAACGTCAGCAAGAAAAAGCCGGTCGCTGCCGTCAGGAATGACGTCGCTGTGGCAAAGATCACATAACCGATCGGTGTCATCAGTGCTCCGAATTGAATCAAGAAGCGGAGCGACAAGCGATGCGTGAAGATCGCATTGACGGCAGAACCACAGATGATGCCGATTCCAGCGATACTGACGAGAAATCCATACGTGCTTTCATCCAGTTGCAGAACGATCGTCGCAAACGAGGCTTCGAGCGAATCAAGTCCGCTCATCAGGACGATCATCAGCGCATAGAAGGCGTAGACGAGCGTGACGTAGCGCCGCGTCCGTGCAAACTGAAGCGTCTCTTTCCAGTCCGCAAGAATCACTTGGAGTGAGAAGGACGTCGCTGGAGTCTCTGCCTGACGGACGTCGGGCAAGACGGACAGTAAGGCAGCAGAACACAACAACGCTCCCGCATTCAGAATGATCGCTGTTTCTGGGGAACCAATCAAAAATAAGAATCCAGCAATCGACGGTCCGAGAATAAAGCCGGCTGACTGAATAAAGTTCTTCAACGCATTGAACCGTTGGCGACTCGTCTCCGGGACGAGCTTCGTCATATAGATCAATGACGATGTCTCAAACAGTGTGTTGCCGATGTTCAGGATAAAGACGAGCGCATAGAGGACATACAGTGAATCGATCAGTGTCAGTGAAAAGACGAGCCCGGCACGCGAGACGTCAAGCATGACGAGCAAGCGGCGCTGATTGATCCGATCGACGACACTACCGGACCAGAGGCTCGTCAACAGCGCGGAGATCGGCAACAGAATATAGAGAACGGAGACGGCGAACGCTGATCCCGTTCGTTCAAGGACAATTAAATTCAAGGCGATGAAGTAGACCCAAGCGCCGATGTTCGAGACACCGACACCAAGTAATAGCAATCCAGGGTATTTCCAATTCGACATATGACACACTCCTTTTTATTGTTTTTTAAGCCAACAAAAAAATCCCACCTCCAAGACGTTGGTCTTGGGGACGAGACTGTGCGTGTCGTGGTGCCACCCCTGTTCGCGAGACCGTCACCGGTATCGCCTTCATCGGTACGACCGTTTTCAAACGGCAAATACCTGAGCTCGATAACGGGAGCACCCGTCACGATATCCCCGATTCGGTTCCACCGTGCTGCTCAGAGGCTTGGTTCGGTCAATGGCTGATGCTCCTTTCCACCAATCGGAGCTCTCTAGGAAAAGCCGAGATGACGTACTGTTCTCTTCGACGCGTTTAATTCATATGATTTGTCTCATCCTAGCATATACAGAATGAAACCGTAAAGAATTTTATCAATTTTTTACAATTGTTGAAAATGATACATAGAAATCAGAATTAGAAAAAGCGACCTAAATGGTAAAAGATGTAACAGGTTGTATGATACATTGTCATGGTCACACGTTCACTTTCAAGAAAGTCGTACGAAAGGAGGGAAAGAAATGAAACGTTTGATTTTTTTCATATCTCCACTCCTTTTTCTAACCGAAGCTGTCTTTTTCACGACGTTCCGTCCAGTCGAGCAAGCAATCTATTTCTTAATCTTATTTTTACTGACCTGTCTATCAGCGATGATTCTAGTGGAGCGTTTCGTCAAACGTCATGATGTGATCCGTCGACTAAATACGATCCATCCACTTATCGGAATCGTAATGGGGACAGTTGTACTTGCCGTATTAGTCGGTGGTCTCATATGGTTAGCACCTTCGTTGACGAATCCGAGTCTCATTGGTCTTCTCGTCATCTTCCTTTCCATGTATAGCGGAATCCTCGTTCTCGGTTTCATCATCAGTTGTTTCTTCGAAGGCATTACGCGTCAACCGAAGGATCAATTGATTCGCCCAGTCTTTCTGTTCATCGGAACAGGCTATCTCATCTTGACCGTCTTCGGAATTTTGCAACTGTATCGTCAAACCGGATGACAGCAAACCCCACTGAAGTCATGAGACGACAGTGGGGTTATTGTTTTACTGCACTTTCAATAAGAATCCGAATTGTCCGTCTCCTTGTTCCCAGCGCGAGTTTAGTTCGTACGCATAGAGGCCAGGTTCTGTCGGGGCGTTGAACTGATCTTTTTTCAAAGCGACAGGGGATTCCTGTTTTTGATCGTCCCACTGTGATAGTTTTACGCTTTTAAGATCACCAGATAATTCGACACGGACGGGTGCCCCAGCGGAGATGGTAACTGGCGTTTTCCCTTTTGCTAGGTCAAGACCGTCACGGTACGTCTTATCGACACATTGACTGCGGAGCAAGCTGTCCCAGCAATAAGATCCTTGGACGGTCGGAACATCCTTTCCTTTTGCCTCGATTTCGGGATTCGGTGGCGCACCACGGAACGGTTCGAAAACGATGACGCAAACGACGAGGACCAGTAGAACGGCTAATGTTAGACCACGTTTCATGAGACACCCCCGATGGATTTTCTTTATTTTACCAAAATAAATCGAAATAAGTTGAGGTGTCTTTGAAAAAAAGGATATTCATTTCTTAAATTTCGAAATACTTCCGTTCCCTATTATTTTTCAGAAAACAGCTGCAATCGTTTGTTCAACAACTCCGCGACATAAATCGTTCCATCCGAACCGACCGCGATGTCGTGCGCAATCCGGAGTTGTCCCGCTTCTTTGCCCCACGCACCGAATCGTTTCTCAATCTTTCCTTGTTTGTTCAAGATGACGATTTGGCTTTGCGCGTTCTTTTTTTGTCCATTTAAATAGTTTCCGCCATCGGCGACGTAGACTTTACCGTTCGCACCGACTTCGATCCCGTACGGTCGACCGAGTTCTTTTGACGACCACGTATTGATGTGTTTGCCGTTTCGATTAAAGACTTGAACTCGGGCGTTGTCCCGGTCCGCCACATAGAGATTCATCTCATCGTCGCTACTGATCCCATGCGGCAGATTGAACTATCCGTCTTGTTTGCCGAGTTCATTGACTTCCCATTTGACTGCTCCTTTTGGATTGAACATGACGATGCGACTATTCCGGTAGCCGTCAGATACGGCGAACGAGCCGTCCTTGAAAACGGTGACGTCTGTCGGACGAGCGAACGTCTTTTCATCCAGCTGTAGCGGGATGCTTGGCAAGACGTTTCGGATACGCAGACCGACTTCCGTGAACGGACCATATGCGTTTCCGAACGTTTGCAAGACTTTGCCGGACGCATCGAGCTTGAAGACTTGGTTCAGACTGATGTCGGTAATCCAGATATTGTTTTGGTCATCGACTTCAAGACCGTGCGGTGACTTGAACAGACCGGCGCCTAACCGCTTCTTCACCTGCATCGTCTTTCCGTCGAGCACGATCAATGTCGGTTCTTTGATGTAGGTGTCATCGCCGTATAAATTACTACCCCGGTGTAAATAGTAGACGTCACCGTTCGGAGCAACAGCGACACCGCTTGCTTCGCCGGCAATCGAACGATCGCGCGTTTCAAGTGGCCAAGCGACCTGTCCTCGATACATCGTATCTTTTAGGATAGGTTGATAGTTGTCTTTCATGACGGGATCTGCGCCGCATCTCGACCAGGTAATACCCAGTACCGTGATGGTTGCTAATGTCCCTATAAAGAGCAGTCGTTTTTTCATACATTGTTCCTCCAGACGTGAATTCGTCCCCATATTATATCTAGATACTAAACGAGGACGAATCGTTCTATAGGAGGAGACAGCGGGTTACGGAAGCAGGATATTAAAATCAGGATGAAGGGGTAAAGAAGAGAGATATCATATGGAAGAAAGAAAGTGAGGCAAAAACATGAAGGCAGTCACCGTAACGGGGCATGGTGGGCTTGAGCAGCTCGCCTATATCGATCAAGAGACACCACAACCGAAACAAGGCGAGGTATTGATTGAAATCAAAGCTTGTGCCTTGAACAATACAGAAATTTGGATGCGGGAAGGCGCCTATGGTGCGGAGAGTGAATCCGGCTGGAAAGCAGAAGGGGTGCAGTTCCCCCGGATTCCCGGTTCAGACATTAGCGGACGGATTGTCGCGGTCGGAGACGGTGTCGCCGAGACGGAAATCGGGCGCGACGTCGTCTTGTTCCCGTTCACGGCAAGTGGAGAAATCGCTGATGAACAAAGTGCCGAGGACTTATCGTTCATCGGCTCCGAGTATGACGGCGGATACGCGGAGTATGTCTGCTGGCCGCTTGAACTCTGCTACGACATGCCGCTTGCTTCCTATACGGACAGTGCGGTCTTCTCGGTCAGTGGATTGACGGCGTGGCACATGGTCGAACAACTTGACTTACAAGAAGGACAGACGATACTCGTAACAGGTGCCAGTGGTGGTGTCGGCTCACTCAACGTCCAGATTGCGAAACGTGTCTTTGGCGCCCTTGTCATCGCACTTGTCGGTGACTTGAAGCTGACGGATCAATTGCAAAAACTCGGGGCGGACTTGGTCGTTTCCTACCGTGAGCCGGACTGGGATCAGCAGGTCATGCAAGAAGTCGGTCCGGTCGATGCGATTCTCGACGTCGTCGGCGATGCGGTGTTTAAACAAGGACTGGATCTGCTGAAGCGCGGCGGAACGTACTGTATTTCCGGATCGTCTGGGGGACAGGTGACGTCGCTCGATTTTCGGACGCTTTATTTGAAACATATCCGTCTACAAGGATCCGTCCTTGGCAATCGCCATGATTATGAGAAATTACTGGAGGCGGTTCGGACGCAGACGATTCAGCCCGTCATCGACCGGACGTTCCCGCTCGCTGAAGCGCGAGAAGCCCAAGCGTACTTTAAACAAGCTGGTAAATTCGGCAAGGTCGTCTTGCTACCATAAGAGAAACCGAACAAAACGAGCTATCCTCTTCCTGTGATGGAAAGGATAGCTCGTTTTCGTATCGTTAACGATTTGGCAAGATATAAAAAAATGTGACGGTCGAGCTGACAGGCTCCTCTTCCGTATAATCGATGAATTTCTCCTGTGATTCATGAATCGTATACCGGTTGCTCGGAAAGAGTTCCGTTACCCACGTCGGAACGTGTGAAGCGTGAGGGAACGACTGAATCCGCTCGAGTGGGAATGGGGTTCCGTCCGGATTCGTCGTGTGGACATGTAGTGCGTCTTGTGAAGCATCCTCGAGGACAATCGTTATGTAAAGCTGATGTTCAATCTGTTTTTCCGCTAGTTTTTGTTGCATGTCCTGCATAGCGCTCAATGCAATCCGAAGATGTGCTTTACGAATACGCAGACTCGCGTTGCCATGTCCATAAAAGTCAGGGTGCTCGTGCCAGTCGTTAAACCAAACGTCTGAATCAATATAGGCTGGAGAAGAAAAACTGTTGAATTCCAGTTCGAGATTTTTAAAGTAACGGCGTTTGCCGCGGAATTTTTTCATGAGCAATGTACCTTTCGTTAAAGGGATTTTTTATTTTTCATATGGGAAATAAGGCGAACACACTAAAAACGGGTAAATAAAAACCAATGACTTAAATGGTGTGACTCGTTTTTAAGTGACGAACTGATTGCGCGGACGTTCCCGGTGTCGTAATCGCCACCGCCTTGCTGCCACCGTCTATAACAGCATTGCGAATCAGAGCATGACCTACGCGCTCGGTGCAGATATCTGTTTCTGTACAACTGTAGTTTTATTTTGATCGCGACGTTGCTCGATGTCAAATAGCTCCTACGGACGGATCAAAGTTTACAACGAATCGATTATTTCCTGATCTCTGACTTGAATCAACTTGATCCTGACCAACTAGAGAAATTGTTCAATGAACGTGCGCCGTGATGACGGAACTGAGGAGAGAGCATGCTGGCGTTCTTTATTTTGATCCGAAATTTTTTTCATGTCATTCGTATCTTATTCAAGCAAGAAGAACAGAAGGCATTGATGATCATGGTCGGGGCACTTTTTTTGATTGGAACGGTCTTCTATCACAATGTCGAACAGTTCAGTATTCTGGACGCCTTTTATTTCTCCGTCATGACGATCGCAACGGTCGGATATGGGGATCTTGTCCCCCAAACAGCGTTCGGTAAATTGTTTTCGATTGTTTACGTCATGCTTGGCGTAGGTGTTCTCAGTGCCGTCATCGTAAACGTCAATATGGCATTAAAACAATATCACCGGGAGAAGAAAAAGGAGCAGAAATAAAACCGGATCTGATGTACTTCTTGCAATGATCCGCGGAGCAATCGTTGAGTTCTAAATAGAGAAACTTCTAACGAAGCATGATGGAAATCCTCTGTCATTATCCGATTAATAAATTTATGACTTATTACATTATTCGTTATTTGTCTTATAAATTGAATGAATCTATACTTTTTAAGAAGACCAAGCAAAAGGAGAAACCACATGATTGATTTTGAATGGTATCGCAGTTTCATTCACGTTTATCAACAACGTTCCGTCTCGGCAGCTGCCCGAATTCGTTTTTTGACGCAACCGGCGGTCAGTCAGCATATCGCGGCACTGGAAGCAGAACTAGAGACATCCTTGTTCATCCGTGCGCCACGGCAAATGATTCCGACGGACGCGGGAACAGCTCTCTATACACAAGTCGTCGGATTGATTGATCGGCTCGAGGAGTTATCACTTGAGATGAAGTACGAAGCAGGGGAACAATCTCGTCCGGTCTTGAAGTTCGGTGGACCGACGGAATTCGTCACGCATGGGATCGTACCGAAGCTACCGCTCGACGTCGCACAGTTCACGGTAGTCTTTGATTTGACGGTTCCCTTATTGCAACGCATGTTTGCAAATGAGCTCGACTTCATCATCGCAACGAAGCGAATTGATGAGCCGGGCGTCCAGTACGTTCCGATCGCTGACGAACGTTTTCATTTGATCGCCCCGATTGGCTACGATGCTCCGGAAGCGGATCTAAAGGAATGGATGGACCGACAGCGCTGGATCAGTTACGGACTCGAGTTACCGATCATTCGTCGCTACTATCAGACGCAGTTCGGAGAACGACCTGGGATCCGTCCGGAAATGATCTTACCGAACGTCGATGCGATACTAAAAGCGATCGAAGCAGGGCACGGCATCAGCGTTTTGCCCGATTATCTCGTCGAAGCAGCGGTCAGCGCTGGACGAGTACAACGGATTGCACCGGAACGATTCGCAACGAATCAGTTATATGTCGCTTATCGAACGGACTCGCGCCACGATCCGGTTTTGCAACAGGTGATTAAGGCGTTAAGTTGAATTAAGTTAAAAAAGTCCAATCCCCAAGCAATTGCTTAGAGGATTGGACTTTTTTGTACGAAATATACATTATTTCGATACGTCATCTAAGAACGTCAAGTTTCGATCAGCGACAAGACTGGCACTGACTGCTCGATAGGCTTGATAGTGCGGTGAGGCGACATGCTGATCGAAAGCGTCTTGATCACGCCATTGTTCATAAAAGTAGAAGACGTTCGGATCATCGATAGTGCGATGTGTCTGATACGTCAGGCACCCTGCTTCGGCACGCGAAGGGGATCACACCTTCGATGATAGAAACGAGCTGTTCGCCTTGATTCGGATGTGCTTCGATCCGGGCAATCAGTTGAATCATCTAAAAGACCTCCTATGAAAAGAGATCCTTCATACAAAGGATCTCTTGTTTCGATTAGTTGAGTGTATTAATGACGGCTTTCGCGACCGCAATCGTGGACTGTGGATTTTGACCCGTGACGAGGTTTCCGTCGACTTGGACGTTTTCCGTGAAGTTGTCAGCCGTGATGATGTTCGCACCGAGTTCACGAAGACGTGTCTCGAGCAAGAATGGCATGTAGACGTCAAGACCAGTCGCGCGTTCTTCTTCATCCGTGAACGTTGCGATCGTCTTTCCAGCGACGAGTGGTGTTCCGTCTGAGAGTGTCGCACTGACGAGTCCAGCTGGTTCGTGGCAGACCGCAGCGACCGTTTTGTTCGCTTCAAATAATGTCTGAAGGGCGTTGTTCAAGGCATCACTTTGTGGCAAGTCGAACATCGTACCGTGTCCACCTGGCATGAAGATTGCATCGAATGCTGAGAAGTCCTGGATTGATTTCAAATCAAGTGTCTCTTTCAAGAGTGGAGCTGTTGCTTGGATCTCAGCGGGGACTTCGTCTTCAAGGCTCCGTGCGTCGATTGGTGATTCGCCGCCGTTCGGACTTGCGACCGTTACCGTATATCCTGCATTTTTGAACTCAATGTATGCTTCTGCGAACTCCGACAACCAAAGTCCTGTCGCGTGACCTTCCTTCATTTCCTTTGCGTTCGTGACGACCATTAAGATGTTTTTACTCATGATGTGTTCCTCCTTTTTCGTTTGCCGATTGGCTACGTGATTAGAATACGCCCGCTTGAATCAAAAAACAAATTAATAAAAGCGAGCTTATCGATAAATAAATTTATACATGAAAATAAAAACTACTTCCTATCATGACGACGGAAGCAGTTTGAAAGATAGATTAACGTACGTCAGAAGAATAGTTAGTGAACATCGAGTGACTTCGCACTATCACGATGACACTGGCAAGACTTGCGACCGTTCCAAGGACAGCGACGATGATCGTCGAGGATCCGTTCGGACTCAAGAAGCCGACGGGAATCAGTCCGACGAAGCTAAAGACGATTAAGGATTGATAGACGACATTGATGATCTTCAGGACAGGATGTTCGAAAAATGATAGGACGAGCGGTGGTAAGAATAAGAAGACAATTAGTCCAATCGCGATGTAAACCGATACCGGCTCTTCAAACGATATGGTGTTTCCAGTTGAGTGGCGTGCTGCGACGAGCACGGCGACGATCGCGACGCATAAGGTCACACAAACGAAAGTTAGCCGTTTTAACATATGAACCCCTCCTTTTTACTTTAATTCCATAATAAACCATTTTTCAAATGGAAGACAATCTTTTTCCGGACGTCCAGTAGTGACGAATCGCTTCGATGATGACGTCAGGACGATCCCAGTGTAATAGATGTCCTGTCTCGGGTACGAAATGGACCGTCGCTTGCGTCATCTCATGTAATCGGTTCGTCGCCTGCTGACGGATCGAAGCTTGATCCGTCGGTAACGTTGCGACGTACAACTGAATGTCCGCTGGTGGAACGTCCGGGAGGAAATCAAGAACATCCTCGTGGTGAAGCGCGCGTACGATCGCAGCAGCCGTCTCTCCTCGGGCATGCCAGTGGTATCGTCCTTCCTCCATCCGAAGGAGATCGACGCCGGCTTGATCAAGGGAGGGCGAGCGACGGGCGTTTGAGGCATAAACAGCAATGTCCAAAAATTCGTCCCATGTCGAAACGAAATCCTCGAAATCTTGTTCATAAAAGGTGACTTCTTCCTCTACGGAACGACCGTAGAGCCGTTTACTGTGATAGCCGCCGTCAATTAGGATCGTGCCAAGCACACGGTCTGCATGTTCAATCAAATAATAAAGCGAGAGAACACTGCCCCACGAGTGCGACAAGGCATAGAACCGCTTGATATCAAGGATGTGTAAGACTTCGTCGATCCAGTCCGTAAAGGGTTTCATGCGATAGTGTAGGGGATCTAAGAAAGCTGGTGTTTTGCCGTGACCGGGTAAATCAATCGCAATCAGACGGAATTCGTCCGCGAGCGCTTCGGCGATTTCGATGAAGCTGAGACTCGTACTGCCGAGTCCATGAAAGCAGACAATCGTCGGAAGCTGTTCGTTTCCCCATTCCGTAATATGAACGGATGGTTGCTGACAGGTGATCGTATAACGTTTCATTTGCCGTCTCCTTTTTTCTTTTACTGTACCATGAGGAGAATGTTGGGAATTGAAAAATAAGGAAACTTTTTTAAGGAGTAGCGTAGAGTAAGATAACATGTCATTTACATAGAGGAGAATTCACATGGAAACCATCATCACGATGCTCTTAACAGCCGTTACCTTATATGGACTCGGTGTCCTTGTCACGAAAGTAAAAGAACGCTTGCGTTAATCAAAATAAGTTCAAAGGAGTCCGTCATGTTTCCAATCGTAAAACAAGAATTCACGAGCAGCTTCAAAAGCATCAAAGCGATTCTATTGATTCTTTTTCTGACGATCACGTCCGTCTTCACAGCATCGTATTTGACGAGGCATCCGGAACTGCTTGCTGGCGTTAATCAACCGTCTGCTTATACTTCAAGCATTAAGTTCTTCATCCTGTTCTTCGGTTTTCTGTTCGTGGCTGCGTTATCACACGACATCATCAATCGTGAAATCGAGACGCGGACGATTCGTTTACTGGTCACGAAGACGTCGCGTCTGCGAATCGTTTTGGAGAAGTTTCTCGGATCGCTATTGTTCTGGTGCGCGACGCTTACGATCAATTTTCTGATTGTTTCGCTCTACGCGCAGCAATGGTTCTGGATGGATTATCTGACGGTTCTGATCGTCATCCTATACATCACGAGTTTCAACATCTTTTTATCTACGATGATTGCGAAGCCTGGTTTGACGATGTTTCTCGGTATATTTCTCGGGGTTGTCGTCCCGATCATCGGTCTCTGGTCAGCGTTCTCAGAAAAATGGTATCTGGTACCGTTTCAATACATCTTGCCGTATCACGCTGTCATCATGTCTGGGACGTTATTACTGTTACCTGTTTTATGGAGTGGGTTGTTTTTGACAGTCTCCTATCTCACGTTAAAGCGAAAGGATTTGTAATATGAGTGCGATTGAAGTAAATGGGTTGAAGAAATCGTTCGGTGCGAAGGAAGTCTTACGAGAGGTGAATTTGACGGTCGAACGAGGAGAAATCTTTGGTTTTTTAGGTCGTAATGGTGCTGGGAAATCGACGTTCATTCAGATTATGACCGGAATCACACAAGCGACAGGCGGAACTGTCGACCTTCTCGGTGAACCCGCTGATCGACTGGATACCATCAAACAACGGATCGGAGTCATGCCGGATACATCGAATCTGTATCATGATATGACGGCACGTGCGTTTCTTAACTACATGGCAGGATTATCAGGAGTTCGCATCACGAAGCAAGAAATTGGACGATTGCTTGAACAAGTCGGATTAAGCGGAACGGAGCGACAAAAGATCGGGAGCTTTTCGTTCGGGATGAAGAAAAAGATCAGCATCGCACAAGCGCTCACCGGAAATCCGGAATTACTTTTTTTAGATGAACCGACGTCCGGTCTTGATCCAGAATCGGCGATTGATATCCAGCGATTGTTGCTTGAATTAAAAGCGGAAGGAAAAACGATTTTCTTGACCTCACATGACTTGAATGAGATCGAAAAGATGTGTGACCGTGTCGCCATCATGGCTGAGGGAAGAATCGTCCGCTATGGAACCGTTGCGTCCTTACAAGAAGCAATGAGGCAGGAGATTCAAATCCGTATTCGGACTGTTCCGCGATTAGCGCCATCGCATCTGCCAGCATACGCTCGACTTTTGTCGCAAACCGATGACTGTACACGGCTTGATTTATCGACGGAAGAGGATATTCCAGAGTTACTCGTCATGCTTGCAAAACAAGACGTCAAAGTCTACGAGGTGCAGATCGAACGCCAATCGTTAGAAGAGATTTTCTTAGCGGTCTGACCGATCAACCTCTGATTCCGTCTCCGGAACATCTTCGAGTAAAAGACGACCCCCGTCATTCCACTGACCGTACATCTGATTCAGTTTCGTTTTTTCAATCAACGTCTGGAGACGTTTTTCATAGAGAGCGGGATCCTTACGTACACTTTGAATCGTATCGATCCGGATACGTCGATAAAGCTCCGGGAAGTCATTAAACTGTTCATAGACGATCGGGTCTTCTTGTATTCGCGCCTGGATGGAGTCATCGATGACGAATGCATCAGCATGCATGTCTGGTAGAACCTGTCGTCCGGACGGTTGCATCAAGCCGAGGCGTTCCAAGCGACGGACCCGTTCCTTGTTCAGTTCGGTCCAGTTACTGTTCTTTCGACGCGGGGTGAAGCGTTGCGCCAGTTCACCGTCTTCGGTCTTCTTTGCAATGCCATCAATCCAGCCGAAGCAAAGTGCCTCTTCGACGGCATCGAGATAAAGTAACCCGTCCCCGATTTGTTTTCGACTGAGAATCACCCAACAGAAGGACGCGTGATCCGCGTGGTTCTTCAGCCACTGTCGAAAGCCATCGCGATCGGTAAAGCGTAAGACATTCGTAATTTCCATGTTCGTTCCTCCATTTCATATAGCAGTGCCCCCTCAATGTCACGCGAGGGGGCACTTTTTTTCATTAATGCAACGGATCATGATGAAAGACACAATTCCGACCACTCTTTTTCGCTTGATAGAGGGCAGCGTCTGCCTGCTGGATCGTCTGCAGAAAATTATGCGTCTCAGACGGTTGATGAGTTTGACGAGATACACCAATCGATAACGTCACTTGCAGCGGTTCTGTCGCTGATAACTCATACGTCCGTTTGGCGCAGGCTTCACAGATTTGTTCTGCGAGTCGACGCGTCTCCTGCAACGAATGCTCCGGTAACAGCATCATGAACTCTTCGCCACCGAATCGACCGAGCACACAAGTTGGGGGACAATACGATGTAAGCAAAGAGCTGATTTGCCGCAAGATATGATCGCCGCGGTCATGACCGTAAGTATCATTGACCTGTTTGAAATGATCGACATCGATGATCATGATTGAAAAATCCGTCTGTTGTGATTTGTAACGTTGGACGGTCTCTTCTAGGCGACGTCGATTATCAAGCCCTGTCAACGTATCCGTCAAGGCGAGACGCCGATGCATCCGGACTTGATTAAAGTGCCAGCGGACTTGATGCAAGATGCTGTGCAACAGGAGACCGGCACATCCATTCCCGACGAGAAAGATCATCATCGCGGTCATGTCATTCGGTTGAACATGTTGAACGTATGGTAAACAGAGAATGAGTGCAATCGTGAAGATGATCGGAAACGAGATGAATCGATCCGGTGCTTCATTTTGTAAGTACAAGACAACGATGCTGACGATCAGATACGTACCGATCAGCCAATAGGCATGAGCGGAATCAAAAACGAACGTTTGAAGGGAAGCGAAGACGAGGGTCGTGATGAAGCCGCTACTGATGCCTCCATAAATGAAAGCGATGACGATCAAGGTAATCGACAAATCGAAACGGAATCCCTCATAGGTGATGGCGTTATGGATGACCCAGTAGCCGGCACCTGTCGCAAGGATCAGTACTAACAGATTTTTCTTCAACCAGCTGTCGAACGTGTTTCGAAACTGAAATCGTTTAAAAAAGAACAGGGAGATGAGCACGAAGAAAAAGGTCAGAGCGACGTTGAGGATAAGATGGTTCAGCGTATTCCACATATTCGTGTTCCTCTCAAATGAGTTCTGAAAAATAACTACAAAAAATGTTTCATTCAATGAATATTTATTCTATATAGCCAACGATACCCTAAAGATGTATGAAAATATCTTGATTTCCGTATATTTTAAAAAAGATTAGATTTCTTCAACTAAGTCAATAATACTCGGAGATTTTTTCGCGTGAAGACTCGATTAGATAATCAAGTGAGACGAAATTACGAATGAATGCATACGAGCCGATTTCCTCGATCGATACGCCTAATCTCTCTGCCTGGTGACTGCGGTCATCTTCTTGCGATTGCAGAATCTCGAAGCCTGCTGCTTGCATCCGCTCCCCATCGAATTCGAGGGTAACGACATCTCCATCCTGCCACTCATTTTTTAATTGATGAAAGTGCGTTTGATACGCTGCGCTTGGAGGATCGACTTCAAAGGCGATCCAGCCTGTTGGTGCATCGATTTGGAATGTCGGTGACAATCCACCGCGCGTCACGATCGATTTAATATAATGCCGATGTGTCATATGACGTAATAGCATGGTCAGACCACTCCTTTTTTATCTATTATTACGCGACAGCGTCAGAATATCGAGAAAAATTTTCAAAAGAGATGGAAGGATATTGGATTTTTCTGGTATACTACGATTTCGGAAAGCGTTTGCACAAAAAGGGGGAGAATACATGCAACCATATGCCGTCAAAGCAACGGGACTGACGAAACACTATCAAATCCTACAACGGGAACCGGGACTACGAGGAGCGATCAAAGCGTTGTTTCACCGAACATATCGGACGAAAGAGGCTGTCAAAGCGATTGATTTGACGATCGCGCCAGGAGAACGGGTCGGCTATATCGGTTTCAACGGTGCCGGGAAATCGACGACGATCAAGATGCTCGCTGGTGTCCTGCGTCCGGACGCGGGGAACGTCCGGGTGTTCGGACTTGATCCACACGCCGACCGCGTCAAGAACGCGTCACAAATCGGAGCCGTCTTCGGTCAGCGGACGCAACTGTTCTGGGACATTCCGGTCCAAGAATCGTTTGAGCTGTTGAAGGAAATCTATCAAGTACCGACTTCCGAGTTTGCCGAGACGCTCGCGTGGTTTCGGGAGAAGCTTGATCTGGCACCGCTCTTAGACGTACCAGTCCGACAACTGTCGCTCGGACAAAAGATGCGCTGTGAACTAGCCGCAGCCTTCCTGCATCGACCAAAAGTCGTCTATCTCGACGAACCGACGATCGGGCTTGATATCGAGATCAAGGAGACGATCCGTCATTTCATCCGCGAGATGAGTGATCGCTGGGGGACGACCGTCCTCTTGACGACGCACGACATGCAGGATATCGAGGAAGTCTGTGACCGGGTGATCGTCCTCGACGACGGTAAAATCATCTATGACGATACGATCGATCAGTTGAAGGCATCCTTCAGTCACGAGCGGACACTTCGAATCACGCTCGAAGAACCGGTGCCGTTCGCTTTACCGACAGCGTTGATCAATCGTGTGATTGTGTTTGAGACGGATGAACTAACGTATGAGCTCGCCTTCGACGACCGAGAACTGTCAAGCGGTCAAGTCATCAAGGAAATCGTTTCGCTGTACGCCGTTCGGGACGTCTCCGTGTCCGTACCGAAGTTGGAGACGTTAATCCGCAAGCTCTACCAAGCGGGGATCAGTGCATGAGAATCCGTAAATATACCGCGTTGATGCGGTCCCAAATCAAAGTTGATCTCGCCTACACGGCCTGGTACTGGGCAAGCATGTTTAGCGTGACGATGCGTCTGTTCATCCTCTATTTCTTCTGGCAAGCCGTATATGCCAATAAGACCGATGTTTCCGGTATCTCGCTGTCGACGATGCTGACATATGCGGTGCTTGCGACGATG
The DNA here is from genome assembly GCF_001750115.1 of Exiguobacterium sp. U13-1. Classification (NCBI taxonomy): domain Bacteria; kingdom Bacillati; phylum Bacillota; class Bacilli; order Caryophanales; genus Exiguobacterium; species Exiguobacterium sp. U13-1. The sequence continues at coordinate 1,911,522 of NZ_CP015731.1, forward strand.
ATCGATCAGTTCCGCGGGGGTGCCGGACGCGATCTCGCCCGGATGATCAAACAAGGGGCGATCGCAATCGAGTTACTCCGTCCGTATCACTTGCTCGATAAGTTACTCGCCCAAGACATCGGCTCAAAAGTCTCGGTCTTGTTCCGCTCGATCCTACCACTCGTCATCGTCTCGATCTTGTTCATCGGCGTGGATCGACCACAGTCATGGCTAGCTGGCATTGCCTTCGTCGGTAGCGTGATTTGTGCCGTGTTGCTCGCGACATTGATTGATCTGCTCGTCGGCATCTTTGCCTTCTATACCGTCAACATTTGGGGACTATCCGTCTTACAGGACGCCGTCATCACGATCATGTCCGGTGCGATCGTCCCGTTGACGCTGTTCCCGGACTGGTTTCAGACGATCAGTCTGTACTTACCGTTTGCTTCACTCGTCTACGTTCCGGTTGCGATCTATACGGGAGAAATTGGCGCAAGCGGCATCCTGCAGGCGTTACTGATTCAAATCGGTTGGTTGATTGGGTTCTTTGTCATCTTGCGGATCACGTTCGCGCTCGCAATCCGGAAAGTGACGGTGTTCGGCGGATGAAACGATACATAAAACTCTACTGGTTGTATGCCAAAAGTCATTTTAAAGTGATGATGGAATACCGGATCGATTTCCTGATCGGTGTCTTGTCGGTCTTCGGTCAACAGTTCGCCTCACTCTTTTTCCTGTCGGTCGTCTTTCAGCATATCGAGACGCTAAACGGTTGGGACTTTTACGAGATCCTATTCATTTACGGGATTGCCTTTTTAGGGCGAGCCTTACACCATATCTTCTTTGATAACTTGTGGACGATCGGCTGGCAGTACATCCGGACCGGGAATCTGGATCGGTTGTTGATGCGCCCGGTCAATCCACTGTTTCAAATCGTCGCCGAGCGCGTTCAGCAAGACGGGTTCGGTCAACTATTGATTGGCGGGGGGGTGCTCTATGTTGCTTCCGATCACCTCGACATGATCTGGAGCTTCGGTGATGTCTTGATGTTGATCGTACTTGTTCTTTCGAGCGGATTGCTCTATATCGCGATCAACCTGTTTTTTGCGACGTTCTCGTTCTGGATGGTCGACAGTTTACCGGTCGTCTCAGCGGTCTTCAGTCTGAGTGATTTCGCCCGTTATCCGATGACGATCTACTCGAAAGTCTTGATGTTCGTCTTGACCTACATCATCCCGTTCGGCTTTACTGCCTTTTATCCGGCGATGTATTTCTTTGACGGAAGAGGCTATGGTGTAATAGCAGTCGCGACACCACTCGTCGCGATCATCGCCTGTTTGATTGCTTATCGGTTCTGGTTGTTTGGACTGAAGGCATTCGCGAGTACGGGATCTTGAAATAAGAAGAACCTTGAAGTGTTGCGACGCTTCAAGGGTTCTTTTTGTTTCTAATCAATTTAGATATGGATTTCTTTATCTAAAATATGAAACTTTTGTTATTAAATGACAGTATAAAATATTGAGACATGAATCTGAGGGAGGGGTTACATTGAAAAAGGGATGGCTCGTATTACTGTGTTTGGTCTTGCTTACCTTATCGGGGTGTACCGTTTGGGAAAGGACAGAAAACTTCTTTTCACAGAACGACGAAACGATTAAAAACAAGACGATCAAGATTGGTCAAGATGATCAGGTCAAGATCGTTCCGCTCTATACGCAATACAATCAGTACTTAGAAGAAGCGATGCAGACAGGAAACTCAGACGACAACACGAACAGTTACCTAAAACATGTCTTAGGTTACATCGATGAAATCGGTGAGCAACAAGATCTCGATCTAACATATATGAAAAGTTACTTTATGCTACAAGCAACTGAGTATAAAGAACAATTGGTGAGTCGGACGAAAGAGCTGATGAAACAAGATACAGAGATCAAAAAAATCATTGAAAAAAGTTACACTGCTTCACATCGGGCATTACCAAAACAAACGAATACGATATTCATCGTGCCTGTTAACTCGGAATTCATTGAGCGTATGGATGTCATGGGAGGGGTCGCAGGATTGGCAACTAGAGATTGCTTCATGCTATTCCTTACCGCTGACTACGATAAGAAAATGTTGGAATATGCAGTAGCCCATGAATATCACCACACTGCTTTATATGATCGGATGAAGCTAGATACTTCCTTAGGAGAGGAAGCTAGTCCACTGATCCATTCACTCCTCCTTGAAGGGAAAGCGGATCAGTTCGCGAAACGCGTCGTTAAAGGTGTGACACCAGCTTGGGTCGAGCCATTAGAAGAAGAGACGAAACAACGTGTTCTACGTTTAATGAAAAATGGTGAGTTAACGCAAGATGATATCATGGACGGCAATAAGGAACAGGATGTACCTATGTGGAGTATGTACCGATTAGGTAAAGATATCATGGACGCATATCTTGAAAAACATCCTTCAGAATCGATAGCAGATTGGACGACTAAAGACGCGGAAACGATTTTAAAGGATTACAAGTATAAAAATGATCTACTTTGATTCAAAAAATAGACCCGTCAGCATAAAGAAGCTGATGGGCATATTTTTGTACTTTTGAAATTTTTCGAAATTAAGTCGAACGCTTTTGAACGATGGATGAACAGAAATAAAACGGCGAACGTGTTTTTTAGGAAATATCAGTTCGGGCGAGTGAACGGATAGCGTTTGACATGGCAGGGGAGACAGGATGAATCTGTTCGATGTAATCGAGGATCACTAGTGCAGCCGTTTTATTATGTGAATAGCCTGGCATCATCTCTGAGAATCGGTTGACCATTTCCGGGAAACGTTGCTCAATCCGACGTTCCGGAGCAAACGGATCAACAGATGTCGTTTCCTCTTTTTCAAATGAGGACAGAACGTGTAACAATTGACCAACGGCAAATTGTTGAATCAAACGGAAGGCTGATAAGGTTTCACCACGTGCTTCGCGACAGAGCCCGACATATAGGTTCGTCAGTGCTTCATGGATGGCGTAATCGACGGATGGATGTTCGCTCGAACTGTTACGTGGTTGTGGGACTAAGCGTTCAAACGCGTCGAAGGAAGGATCGCACCACACGATACGACCAGCGGAAAATGCAATTTCAGAAAGTTCATCTAGTTCGAAGATCGCGAATTCGGCGTAGATACCGTCGTCAAACATGACTTTATGTCCATCCTGCGTATTTTGAAATTGAAAGTGTAAAGGGTATGTGTTTTCTAACCAGTCGAGTTGCTCGATGAATCGAGCCTTCTTACCGGGCTTTGCGATGACGAAAAAGTCTAAGTCCGAATAGTCATCGAGTCGTGCAAGTTCTTGACCGACTGAACCGAGTCCGAGAAGGACAAGCGCATCATCTGTTTGTGCAATCGTTTGCCCAATTGCGTCTAATCGTTCCAATAATACGTCTCTATGTGTCATCTCTGTTACTCCCTCTTTATGGTGTTTATATGTAAAAATTGCGGACACCTCATTAGGGAAGCGTCCGCGAGTGTCGGTAGGGCGATCAAAAATGATCGCTTTGCATCTTATGGAGCAATTGGTCGAACGTCTCGTGGTCCTTTGATGTAAAGGCACGGAAATAACGATCATCAATCTCTTCGATCTCGGGAGCTGATGTTTGAATCAGCGCTGCACCATCTTCCGTCAAGAGAATCCGTTTTTCCCGGTTGATTCGTTTTCGGATGACGAGGTGTTCTGCGAGCAACTTCTTGACCGTTTGCGAAATGGCACCGCTTGAGAGTTCGAGCGTGCGTTCAAGTGATTTTTGCGTCGCACTCTCTTGATGATACAAGGTCATCAATAAATCGAATTGGGATTTTGAGAGTCCTTTTGGTTTCAGTACATCGTTGACTTCTTTCGAATAACGAGAATGGATTCGCTGAATGGCGTTCCAGTGTTGCATTGAAGATTCGAATGTGAAGGTCATGATTTTTCCTCCTCTTCTGTCACGCAGGATTGAGCTTATCGAAGAAACGGATTAATTCTTTCTGTTGTCGCGCAGTCAAAGCAGCGAATTGTTCTTGTAGAAAACGTTCGTAGGCGGGCAACACTTCTTGCAGAATGGCTGCTCCTTTTTCCGTCAAGAGCAGATAGTTCGTCTTCCATTTGCGTTTGCGGGTGATGAGTTGCCGATCAAATAAACGTTTGATTCCGTGTGAAATCGTGCCATCGGTCACTTGGATCCGTTCCGCGATTTCCTTCTGGCTCGTGCATGAGGTCGTTTGTAGGCAACGTAATACTTCAAGATTCGTATGGGAGAGATCCCATTGTTTCAAGAACGCATTGACGCGCTTGATTTGTTGATTATGATACGTCGAAATCGTATGCCAGCATGTCATGGGATATGTCTCTGTCATTATTGTCATGAGGAACCTCTTAAATGTAGAATGTACTGCTGATGAATTACTTTTACCATACCATATTAAAAATATGTAGTGCTACTAGTTTGAACGCAAACCCATCACTTCCCATCATTGCCTAGGAACTGTACAAAAAAGACCTGAACGTGTCAGGTCGGTTCAGGAAGGAATCCCATTCGAAAGCGTGAGATAGGAATCCGTTAACTGGAATCCATATTTCGTAAAACATTGATCTGAGACGCGTCCTTGTAAGGTAATCGTCGCATAGTCGCCACGAATCGCGTAATGAGTGTACTTTTTTTCAATATCATGAATCAATGACTCAAGTAACAGACCACGCTCGCCGAGTCCTTCTTCCCGAACGTTGATCTCAAGTAAACAGAATGTACCATATTCGGTGAGGGATGTGCGCTTTGTTCGTTCGTGAAGCACGGTTAAGAACGAACGTTTTGAAATAAGGGATCGACTATGGGGTGGTTCTAGAATCGTGACGTAATAACTGAGAGCTGGTGGACGTAAATTACGCGTGACTTCGACGACTTGCCGCTGATTGTTGTACGCGAGACCAACGAATTGTTCCTGCGGATGATGCGGCACGGTCAGTCCTTCTTGCTCACAAACGGTTTGCCACTCGGCTTCTGGAATCCAGACAGCCTCTTCGGTTTTCGCTAAAGCTTTAAAGAACTTCACGTTAAACGGATGACCTCCTATAGGGTATGTAAAATGACTATTCCCATCATGCCTGATGGCTAGACAAAAAACGAGTTACAATCTGACGACAAATGATCTTCCTTTGCTATAAGTATACCGTGAAATTTCGTTTTGAAACAGACTACACCTGAATCAATCGACTGTCTATACTGAATGTATCCAGTCAGGAGGCGAGCGTATGAAACCAGTCGAAGGTCCGTTTTTCCATGGCACGAAAGCCACATTGCGAATCGGTGACGAATTGAAACCAGGGCACGCGTCGAATTTTCGTGAACGACCGCTCCAGCACGTCTATTTCACAGCAACACTTGATGCAGCGAAGTGGGGCGCGGAGCTCGCACAATCTGACTCTCCGGAGCACATCTATCTCGTCGAACCACTCGGAGCGTATGAGGATGATCCGAACTTGACGAACAAACGGTTCCCAGGCAATCCGACCCGGTCGTATCGTTCGACTGAACCCGTGAAGATCATCGCTGAACTCGGAACGTGGGAACGGCATACGGATGAAGAGATTGAGACGATGAAAGCATCCCTGCAGCGGTTACGCGTAGAAGGGAAGGATACGATCATCGACTAAACGAACGGGGGAGAAGACTTGCCTGTATATGATTTTAAATCGATCCAACCAACGAACGTGAACTTCATTGATCAATTATTAGTTAATCACTTGCATGCCATCCGCCTGAATCAACAGGACGAGCGATTGATCACGATTCTGGAAGATCCATTCGTTCCACCTGTTGAAACGATCGTTGGAGTCTATTGTGTCTACCGGAAATCAATTCTCGACCTGTTGCAAGGCAGGATTTCCTCCATCGATTCGTTTGACTTTCAGAAAGTATTTGTGAAAGACAAACTCCTGACAGCAGAAGGTGTCGAAGGAGTGCTTGATATGGCGACATTCGTCGTCATCGCTTCAGAAGACACCACCTATATGTCTCACTACTTCATCGGCGGTGAGGCAGAGAAACTCAATTCGATACTAAATGTATGCTTTGGTCATCCGAATTTGATTGACGATCAATCGACGAAGCGTTGCATCAAACGCTTCGAGCAGGATGTTTTGATCGTTGCAAAGATGGGATTCATGAAATTGCTTCGAAATGAATAGAGAAACTAATTGAATGTAAGATAAGCACTACCACGTATTTTTTTGTCAGAATGTACTGCAAGGTGAAGATGGGATGGTACAATATGTAAAAAGGGGGCGTTTATATGTCTCGCTTCAAACAAGAAAAGAAACAACCACTCGATCATCTACGCGATGGTGTTGATCAAGGTCTTGGTAGTGCCGTACCTCGTGGACAAAACGACGGAATGCGCGGACTTGAGATGCTTGCAGTCGTCGTAATCCTTGGTGGAGGATATTTGCTATACCAATGGTTTTTCTAAAGTAAGAAGCATCATCCTTTCGGGGACGATGCTTCTTTTTGTTCGATTTCATTGACGATATCATCAAGCGTGACATGAGCCAGCACCTTCTCAAGAGCAGATTGCGCAAGCTCGAAGATTGGCGTGACCGTCGATTGGATGTTTCGTCCGACCGGGCAGTCTGGATTCGGTGCCGCATGGACGCTGAACAATTCCTTGTCCGGGACGACAGCGACAGCGTGATAAACGTCAAGCAGCGTGATGCTAGACAATGGACGAGCAAGCCGTGCACCGGCAACACCCGGACGAACTTCGATCAAACTGGCTTTTTTGAGCATGCTCATGATTTTACGGATGACAACCGGATTCGTATTGACGCTGCCGGCAATCAAGTCGGATGTCATTTTCTCTTCGGTCGCAATCAACGAGAGAATGTGGATGCCGACGGAAAAACGTGTACTGATGGCCAACGGATGACCCTCCTTCTTAACAACAGTGTTCTCTCATTATACGCTGTATCATTCATTTGGCAAGAAACAGGGAATAGAGACAATAATGTTGACAAACACTTTATTTGTAACTATATTGGTTACATGTAATCGAAGTAGTTACATATTAAAAGGAGGAATCATCATGAACATTGGAGTTATCGGTGCAACAGGAAAAGCAGGGCAATTGATTCTACAAGAAGCAATCGAGCGCGGGCATGACGTCACAGCAATCGTCCGTAATGCGGCAAAAGTGACGGCTAACGTCACGATTCTCGAGCGCGATGTCCTCGCGCTGACGAAAGACGACTTGAACGGGTTTGACGCAATCGTCAATGCGTTTAACGCAGCACCCGGTGAGGAGACGAAACATATCGAAGTCGGGCGTCACTTGATCAATCTGTTAGCAGGTAGTACGACGCGCCTATTCGTTGTCGGTGGTGCTGGTAGTCTATTCGTTGACGAGAGTCACTCGACACGCGTCATGGAAACACCTGATTTCCCGGAAGCGTATTATCCGACAGCCTCGAACATGGGGAAAAATCTGATCGAACTACAAGGACAGCAAGACGTGACGTGGACGTATCTCAGCCCCGCTGGATTCTTTGATCCGAGCGGTAAACGAACAGGAACGTATTCGGTCGGCGGCGAGCAGATGATTCTAAATGCAAAAGGGGAGAGCTACATCAGTTACGCGGATTATGCCATTGCTGTAGTGGATGAGCTTGAAAAGGGACAACACCTCAACGAACGGTTTTCCGTCGTTGGTGAACAAGGATAACGTTGTCAGACCGACGTATCTAGTCGGTCTTTTTTGATGGGCGGAGTGAGAGATACAGCGGAGGACGGATGGCGAAGTGGCGCGGTTTGTTTAAAATGAGAAGAGAAATAACAAAAGGAGCATACATTATGATGCGACGATATTTTAGTATCATCAGTCTGTTAGCTGTCTTGATCGTCTGTACGACGTCAACGCAACCGTCTCGGTTCGAACGTTCTGAACCAATCGCGACGATTGAAGATCATTACGCAGGACAAATCAATTGGCCGAGTGACACCGATCCGTTGCTAGAGCTTCATGCCAAACCGTGATCTACATATGACCGATCAAAGCCCGTCTCCTTAAAGAAGACGGGCTTTTTGGTGACGTTAAATGACAGTCATTGCGCTCAAGAAGACGAAGAAGAACGTGATGCCGCTCGTCAAAATCAAAAAGGGAAGGACGATCAGTAATTCGAGATGCGGACGAAGACCGTAGTAAAGCAGAAAGAACAAAGTCAAACAGGCGGTCGTGATCGTCAACGCAAGAGAAGTCATCAAGAGATGAAGGGGTTCGAAAAACGGAAGGTGAGACGATCCTGTGATCGTATCGAAAGCTAAACCAAAGGACAGAAAAATGAGTAAATACAGAAGCGATTTTTGACGAAACATGTGGCATGTCTCCTTTTACTAAACGATACATTTAGTATAAAGCGTAGGTCATCTTGTTTTACCTAACAAAAATGTAAGAAAGTGGCTGATTTCAAACAGCTGAATCTTTCTTGTATAACAATGTCAAACGCGTCATCAAAAAGTAGAGGAAAGCGGCGCTACTCGCGATTGCCTGAAAATAGATCGGTTGAAACAGACCTTTGAATACAAGTAACAGTACGCCACCGAGTAATAAGGCGATGCCTTGATTCAGGAGGAGGTGTGTTATCCAAGGTAGTGGACGTGAGCGAAATCGGAAGTAACGAATCGCGTCAGTCAGGATGCCACCGACCGTGATGACGATCGCAAACGACAGCAAGGTTTCGAAGACACCTGGATAATAGCCGACGTCCGGATCGGGCTTGAGACGTGGTGACGACAGGAGGTGTTGATAAAGCATCAAAAAAATCCAATTACTCATCAGTAGTCGAAATGACAGACGCATCATGGTACTCCTCCTTCCCGGTTTTCATGACGATGAATAGACGGGTGATCATTACATATAAACAGGCAGCGACTACGTTTCCGATGAAAAATAGCGCGGGAAGTGAACTGAACAAGATGAACGCACCGGCAAACACAAGGACCGTGCCTTGATGAACGAGGAGATGTGTCGTCCACGGTAGCGAACGCTTCGTGAAACGGACAGCTAACAGCATGTCAGCCATCGCGATGCTGCTGAAGAACAGTAGCATGACAGCGTCTAACTGTTCATTGACGAGCTGCACCGCGTGAGACAAACACGGAACAATCATCGTCATCGAGCCAAACAATTGGAGAAACAGAAAAAAGCTGAAGACGGTCCGACCGAACCACCCGAACAGATAGGGGAGGAATGACGGATACTTTCGCGCCGACTCGGAGACGATGAAATAGAGCAACGCTACACCAGAACAGAATACGATCAGAACGAGCGAAAACGAATTTGGTTGCATGAGCAGATAGAGGACGATGCTTGCGAATAACGCGACGATTTGATTGAGGATGACCCGTTGTGCAAATGAAATATCCGAACGAAATAACAGGCGCAGAAGCCCTTCTGTTAAGAGTGCACCGATCAGAATGGCGGGACCGACAAACAATGGACCAATCATAAAAAAGTCGGTGAAGGAAGTGCCGTATATTGCTGGGTCACCCATCTCAAACCCAGCAATGAGTGCATACAAGAAAACGAACAATATCGCGGAAATGAAACTGTTCTTTACGATAGATAACATGAGATAAGCCCTTTCCGACTGACGTTCAAAATAGTTTATACCAATACAATGTCAGGTCAATATGTGGATTGGCGAATTGTTTTAAACTATCGACACCGCCGAGCACGAAACCTTCTCGTTCGTAAAAACGGCAAGCAATCAAGTTATCGTCCTGTGCTTCGAGTGACAGACCACTCAACTCACGTTGCTGTGCCCATTTTGACGCAGCGACAAGCAATTGGTGTCCGACGCCTAGTTTACGAAACGCTTGTTTGACCGCGATGTTTTCGATGTAGGCGAAACGGTTCCAGTCACGAACAAGACGAATCTGTCCGACACAAGAAGTGCCGGAAAAGGCGAGGAGGACGATACGATCTTGATGATCAATATAAGTAGACCAATCGAGACGATCGTCCGGGAAATGGGTTTCAGTAGCGGTTTCATAGAGTTCTTCCGTATAAGACCATGCGGTACCAGAAAACTGCGGAACGATGCGTCCGATGATCGGGAATGAATCGTTGGCATCATTAACGAATGGAATGCTCTCGAACGATAGCGGTTGAATCGTCAGCTTTTCAGTCTCTTTCATTGTCATCCTCCTTCTTTCTATAGAGATCTACTTTACTCTATTCATCATCTCCTACAGACTGAGCATTGTCACGAGGAGAGATGCGAGAACAGGTCAATTTTCGAATGAACCAGGTTTTAATTTTTCTAAAAAAGGAATTGCTTCAACAGGAACGAATACATAGTCAGAAGACGTTGAAACAGTACAGAAAGACAGCAGTAGAGGACGTGACAACATGAATATGGATAAGGTCAATCAGTATCTCGATGCCTATGGATATGGCGTAATTTTCATTTTTTTATTTTTTGGCATCGTCGGGATTCCAGCACCGGAAGAATCCTTACTCGTCCTGATCGGCATCTTAAGTGGTCAAAATGAAGAACGTTTAATCTATTCAATCTTGACTGCGTATGCTGGGACGTTCGTCGGTATGCTGACGGCATATGGAGCGGGGCGCTTCTTCGGACCGACCGTCCTACGGTACGGTCGATTCCTCGGATTGACGAAGGAACGCTGGGAGCGGGTGTCAAAAGGCTACATGGAACGAATCAATCGAACGATCATTGGCGGTCTTTACATTCCGGGGGTGCGACAGATCAATCCATATTTTGCAGGCATGAAGCGGATTTCTTTCGGTCGGTACTTCTTTGTGTCAGCAATCGGTTCCGCGCTGTGGGTCGTCCCCTTTGTCTTACTCGGTCACTTTGCAGGAAAGACATTTCATATCAAGCCGGAAGTCGTACCGTATTTCGGACTTGCCTTACTCGTATTGTTCCTGCTCGGAGTGCTCGTGAAATGGCTCAAGCGGAAGCGACTTGAGAAACGCGTCGTTTCAGGGAAAAACGAAGCGGGAAAAGAAGACTAAACGTTACTTCTTTTTTGAAGATCGTCGGAACAGTTTGAAGGAGTGGACAAACGATGCAAAAAATAGTGATCTTTCCTTTTTTAAGGATGCGATCCGGTCATCATCTGGTTGCCGAAGCCATCGCCGAACGACTGCAAGGTCCGGGGGTTGAAGTCAAGGAAATAGAATTGCTCAGTACGATCAGCCCGTTTGCGGAATGGGTGACATCGAAGTTTTACCTGAACTGGATCCGACACTTCTCAAACGGCTATAGCCGTTTTTATCACCAGCATATTGCCGGACGTTCGAGCAATGCGCGGTCGACAGGGTGGACGTCGCATTATTTCCAACAACAGATGTTACGGATCATCCGGACGGAACAACCGGACGTCATCATCTGTACACATGCGTTTCCCTCCTATCTTTTGAATCAATTAAAAGAACGAAACCTTTGTGACGTACCGGTCATCAATGCCTATACCGATTTATTCGTCAGCCGCGTCTGGGGAAAGACGCATATCGAGTATCATCTGTTGCCGAATCGTGAGGCAAGGCAAGAATTGCACGAGCATCATGCTGTACCCATTGAGCGCTTGTTCGTGACGGGTATCCCCGTCCATCCAGCAATCGCTGGCGGTTCCATTTTTCGCTCGACGCAGTCACGCAAACAAATTCTTGTCGCAGGCGGAAACGGTGGACTAGGTCAACTCGAGACCTTACTGACGCAGATCGAACAATGTCCAGAAGCAGATTTCCATGTCTTATGTGGGAAGAACCAAACATTGTACAAACGACTAGCTTCGCGACGTCATCCACATATCCATCCGCTCACCTATATCGATTCACGGGATGAGATGAATCAGCTGTATGAACGAATGGATGCGATCGTTACGAAACCGGGTGGCGTGACGGTCAGTGAAGCATTCGAAAAACGTGTACCGTTGTTCATTCAGCACGTCCTACCGGGACAAGAAGAGATCAATCGTACGTATTTGATGGAGAAAGGACTTGCGTTCGCATTTCATCAAACGGATACACTCGCGGACGTCATCCGTCGGACGCTTGAGAACCCAGACGTCATGCATGCTTGGCAACAAGCAGTCACGCAGTATCAAAATGATCGCGTCATGGCCGATCAGCGGTTCTTCGCGGAACGGATTGCGGGTTGCCTGCAAGACCGTCGCCGAAAAGTAAATGAATAAAAGGGAGTTAGTTTCTATGCGTTCACGTCTTATCACAGCAGGAATTCTCGCGACACTCGCCTATACGGTCGTCCCGTACGTGGCATCACGCGTCTTTGGATGGCGCGTGACAAAATCACTGAACTCACGATACGTCGCCTTAACGTTCGATGATGGTCCAGATCCCGTCTATACGGCAGAACTGCTCGATCTCTTAAAACAAGAAGGCATTCAGGCGACGTTTTTTGTCGTTGGTCATAAAGCAGAAGCACATCCGGACCTCATTCGCCGGATACACGACGAAGGGCATCAACTCGGTATCCACAATTACGTCCATCGACCGAACTGGTCGATGCGACCGTCGACGGTCCGGGCAGGAATCGAGCGGACGGCTATGATCATTGAACGGATCACCGGTGAACGTCCGACGGTCTATCGTCCACCGTGGGGTGCACTCAATGCCGGAGATGTCCTCTGTCCAACCGCTTACAAGATGATTCTCTGGTCGAAGATGGCGGAAGACTGGAAGGTGGAAGGCGGGACAGTAAAAATCAAGAGGCTACTATCGAATGTGTCAGAAGGAGATATCATCTTGCTCCACGATAACGGGGATACGTTCGGTGCGGACCCACAAGCACCCGTGCAGACGATTGCGGCGCTGAAAGAACTCTTGCCGGAGTGGAAAGCACGCGGCTTACAGTTTCGGCGAATCGATCAAGCATAAAGAAAGAGGACTTACCGCTTTCATGGTAAGTCCTCTTTTGCATGGATTAAGCATTGCGTGACATGTCGTCCTCGTCTGCTTGACTATGATGGAGGATCAAGCGTCGTACGACGAACGAGCGTAAGAATAGGATGAAGGTGATGACCGGAAGTAGTAACCACCAAGATTGCGTCAAAAATAAGTCGTCGAACGTCGTGATCATGACGAAATGACGACCAATGTAAAGCCACATGAAAAAGGAACTGACGAATAGAATTGCTTCCGCCGTTGTCATGAACTCAAACTCATTTTTCATTGAACCACTCCTTATGGATGGATTTGATTTATTTTACACTATCCACCATATCACAAGACCGATACCAATGCCCCAACAACCTAATACGAACGCTAGACCATAACGTCGGAGTAATGGAAAGGAACGCGTTCCTTGTTGTTCAAGTCGCCGTTGTGCTTGTGTCAAGATCTCTTTAGGAATCGAATGGATGATGAAGTAGATACCGAGTGGAACGAGTAAGAGATCGTCGAGAAGACCGATGACAGGCAGAAAATCTGGTATCAAGTCGATCGGACTGATAGTATAGGCGATTAAGGCGATGATTCCCCATTTGATATGACGAGATAAACGAGGATGTTCGATTGCATAAGAGAGGACTGATAATTGTTGCTTCATCCGTCTAGCGATGCGTTTCATTCGCTCTAACATAGACGAGTACTACTTTCTTATGAGCGAACCGGTTCCCGTTCGTTTGTCGTGACGGCTGCCTCGTCATCCGCTTCATACAGAATGACACGATTTCGTCCTTGTTCCTTTGAGGCATATAATGCGTCGTCCGCAAGAATATTCATTCGTTGAATGGCGATATGTTTCCCGTGAGCGATCCCGACGGATGCCGTGATGGCAATCGACGGGGATCCGTCGAGCTGAAAGTGTGTGTTCGCGATCCGTTCTCGAATCCGGTTAGCGACTTTCGTGACTTTTGGAGGCGTGAGATCATAGATGAGGACCATGAATTCTTCGCCGCCAATTCGAGCAGTGATATCATGCGGACGTGTCTCTTCCTGCAAGATTCGTGCAAACTGTTGCAAGACGAGATCACCGTTCGCATGACCGTACGTATCGTTGACATGCTTGAAATGATCGATATCGAGCGCGAGCACATTGTAGACGCGTCCTTCTGCTTCAAGCAATGTCGTCCGTTCGTCCCAGACACGCCGATTGTACAGTCCTGTCAAGTGATCGAGTTCTGCTGATTGTTTATAACGCTGGACCTGTTCGTTGAGCAACTGAAAGTCGATCGTCAAGAGGCTCGATAACAGTCCAACTGCAAGTCCGATCGTCCACGTTGAAGCAAGTAAACGAAGTGCGGCGTCACTGAAGCCGAGATTGATCGAGACAGCGATCGAGATCATGAACAATGACCAGACGTTCATGATCAGGTTTTGCAAGAGCGGTCGATGGAGTAACCGCTTATGAATGAAGTACATCCCGGTGCTGATGCCGAGGACTGCGAGAAAGGCGACGATTGATTGCGGGGTCCAGCCGAAGTAAAATCGAGAACAACCGATGATCAGCGTCGCGATGATGAGAGGCGAGCGAAAGCCATAAAAAGCGAGCAGGACGAGCGGTAAATGACGTAAGTCCATCCGTAACGATTCATTGACTGCAATTCCTTTAAACATCAATAGCACGCCGAGTAGTCCGGTCGCAAGACCAACGATGAGGGACTTCATTCTGCTCGATGCGAGGCGTTGACTATAGATGATTTTAGCGATTAAATAAAAGCCGGTGAAGGCGATACAGGCATTCAATAACAACTCGGCAATGAACATGAGTTCCACATCCTTGAGTATGATACTTTCACGATAGCAGTTTGATAAGGGATGTCAACGAGAGAGACTCAAAATTTTAAAGATTCAGGAAAAGCCTTGCTCGATTGAAAGTATTTGGTAAAATAAGAGATCTTCAGGAAAAGGGAGGGATGAAGTGAAATTAAAACGTCTTATGATTGAGGCACGGAAACTTGACGGACGTCCGCACTATTCGTGGGATGGATATGTCCTAAAGCAGACAAAAGACTATCTACTCGTCGCGAATATTCCAGGGCGGACGCTTCATCATCATCGTCGCGCAACCGTTTATACATACGACAACTATAGTCTCGAATTCTATCCGTTTGAAGCTGATTTCACGGTTGGTCTCGATATAGAACGGACGGGAGAGATGAGCTATTACTGCAATATCTGTCTTCCGTCAGTCCTTCAAGATGAAACATTATCGTTCATCGATCTGGATCTTGATCTCGTCTATCGAAACGGAGTGTGGCAAGTCGTCGACGAGGACGAATTTATGGAGAACCAACGGCTCTATCACTATCCGGTTGAATTGATTGAACGAACCCGTGCGTCATTGCTGAACCTTCAAGAACGGATCGCGCAGCAACAGTTTCCGTTTGACGGCTATTTAGATGCTTTCATCCTGACCGTCATGAACATGAATGATGGAAAGGATACCCAATAAAAAAACCGCGATATTACGCATTTAGTCTGTTCCCTTTTTGTCGCAAGACGTTTGAGTCAGTCTATACGTTGACTCTCTTGATTCTATCATTAAAGATAGGGGTCCACCTGTTTGTCTCGTCTTAGTAGAGTAATCCGATGTAGTTCAATGAAACATCCTGTAGTGAGATTAACGTCGTCTACTTAATAATATGGAAGTCGCTGAACGTTCGTTTGTGATCCAAGCGTACTTTAAACAACGAACAAACGGCTTGAGTCCGGTAAAGTACCGAATTCAAGCCGTTTTAAGGGACATTCGTTCATCTGTTAACGATTCATTCATGAAGTAACAATATGTTTCTTCATCATGTATTGCATGCAATTAAAAAAGGCACTGATGGCTAGTGGGATGATGACGATACTTATTCCTACAAGCACTAATCCAGGAGCATCATCTAACTGACCTATATAAAAGAATACGGGAAGAATAGAAATCGCTAAAACAGCAATCACGAGGAATGCCTTTTTAATGCTATTCGACGATGAAGAAATACGAATAGCCGCGTCCTGACTTTTTGTAAAGGCGCTTAAAATGCGGAAACCGTGAAAAATAGAAGCCAATAGCGGTATAAGAGCAATATAAGCAACGATCAATACGACATATCCTGGTTTTTCAAAAATGATTGAACTCTTGATTCCGTTCAGCAATGTAGGGATTGCATAGCCCGCTAAACCCAGTAGACCAAGAGATAGTACAAATAGGCATGACTTTAGTAAAAAAACACTTAACTTTGGGGGATTCATGGTAGCAATCCTTCTTTCCATATGACTTTTCATTTAATGATCTATGTAAAGTGTATGATGAAATACGAACTATTACGTAAGCCTTTAGACTGATTTTGTAACGATTAATATAAAGCTAACCGCATTACCGCGTTCTTTAGATATCAATATGTTTAAGTGTCATTGTGATAAAAAATAAAAAATGTAAAAGAGAAGTAAAGGGAGGTATGATGAATGAAAACGATTCGTTGTCACCGTGCATTTGGAGTCTATGGCTTATTAATGAAAGAGGATGCTTTACTCGTAATCGATAAAAATGGTGGACCGTACATCAATCGCTATGATTTACCAGGGGGTAGCCTAGAAGAAGGGGAGACACTCGCTACGGCGATGCGCCGTGAGTTCACAGAAGAGACAGGGCTTGAGGTAGAGCTCGAACGACAGATCGGCGTCGCTGACTTCAAGCTCCCGTGGGACTGGCGGGAGTTCGATGAAGTCCATCATATCGCCGTCTTTTATCTCGTTCGACAGACCGGTGGAACGCTTGGCATTCCCGAGCAATTCGTCGGACAAGACTCACTCGGTGCGCGTTGGGTCAAGGCGAGTGAAGTTTCAATCGACAATGCGTCACCGCTCGTACTTGAAGCATTCCGCTGGATTGAGGAACAACAACTCGATCTTGAGGTACGACACTTTTCGAATTGGGATGTCTTAAAATGAATCGAAGCGCTCTTCGCATGCGGAGAGCGCTTTTTCATGTTCAATTGGCTAGCGCAGCGTCGAGTCGTCGTTTTTGATGCCGGTGATGCGCGAGATGGTACGAGACGAGGGCATACCACTCGGCAGCGTTCAACCAGCCCATCCCACCGTGTTGCGTCTTTTGATCAACGGGTGTCGCCTGAGCAATCGTTGCTAGCGTTACGTGACGATCAATCAGTTGCAACCAACGTGTCCTTATTTGTTCAACCTGATCCGTCTCGTTCGGTGGTGCGTTCATCGCATCCGGTAATCGAATCGGTGTCGCCGGAAATGCACCGACAGCAAATAACTGTTCGCCGAACGGTGACTTTCCGGACGTGGTCACGGGTGCGAACCGGCACGACTCGACTTCATCCAAATACTCATGACTGACGACGATCAAATGATCGTACATTTGACTAATCGACCACGTGTCATGATCGAGATGATGAATCAACGCCTCCGGCTCATAGCGATCAAGTTCTTGTAGATAATAGGTGAATAGTTCGTTCATCCTGTCACTCCTCTCAAAAAATATCTTCTTCACTCTTTTCGAACAATCTTCGACTTCTTCCTGTCATATTTCCTAGAAAGGAGGAATCACCATGCAAGCTCCATATCTTCCGGTTCCCCATACGCTCTTACGGAGCGGGACGGCATTCGCGTCCGTCCATGAAAAAATGATCTACCTGATCCTTGAAAGCTTCAGTGGTCAAGATGGTCAAGCATTTCCGTCCTATCAGACGATCGCCGATGCTGTTCCGTGCAGTAAATCGACAGTCAAGTCGTGTATACAGTCCTTGATCGCAAGTGGTCGGATCGAGAAAGTCGAACGGTTCACGAAACACGGAGGACAGACCTCAAATGCTTACCGTGTCCTGCCCCGTGTTGACACACCGTCCCCGGCGAGTCACGAGACGACTGCCTCCGAGGTTTCTGCTGACTCCGAAGAAGAAGTCTTGAAGAAAACGACTTTAAAAAAGGAACTGGTGCAGCAGTACGAAACGAATCTAGGTAAAGCGACACCACGAATCGAGCAGGAATTGCTACAGCTTGCATCAGAGCATCCGATTGAGCGAATCCAGTATGCGATCGAAGAGGCAGCGCGAGCGAACAGTCGTCATTTCGGTTACATCGAACAAGTCATCAAGCGTCTCGCGACCGGATTACCAGCTGAACGACGGAAACGAATAACCAAACGTTCAAGAAGAGAAACTTCATTATTTCAATTACCGAATTGGATAGAACAAGAAAGAACAGCGCAACGAGCATATGAAGCACACCAGAAGGAGAACCAGATCATACCTGACGACGTCGAAATTGCTGAACTATTACAAGGACTGACAAGGGAGGGAGCCTGATGCAACTGGAAGAAATACTCCGACGTGCCAATCAAAAACTATCCGTTCCGGGCATGCATCCGTCTGTCGTCCGGATCGCGCGTGACGCGATTCGAGAGCTGTATCCGCATGGGATCAAACTCGGTATAGCACAAAGCTTTCGAAGCATCGCGGAACAGAATGCGTTGTATGCAAAAGGACGGACGACACCAGGACCCATCGTGACGCAAGCCCGCGGAGGACAATCGAACCATAACTTCGGTGTAGCAATCGATGTCTTTCTCTATCAGGATGGGGCAATTTTCCTTTCTCCGCCAGACGCGCGACTCCGGCGGATCGTTGTAGCGATGAAACGACGCGGAATGGACTGGGGAGGTGATTGGTCTCGTTTTCCTGATTACCCACATTTTGAACTGTACGATCATGTCAGTCTTGCCCGCCATCATGTGCCAAAACCGGGACACTATCTACGGGAGCGCATCCAAGCACCGGAACTCGTCCGAGCCATCGAAAAACGCTTGGGTCTTGTGGTGACAGGAATCTTTGATGCCCGATTGACGCACGCCGTTCGAACGTTCCAACAGACATGTCGTCTAGTCGCTGACGGGATTGTTGGTCCGCAAACATGGCGTCGTCTCTTTCCAGTGTCACCATGATTCGTCTTCAGGCGTGGATCCGCCTCTTGATTCCGCTCTATGTCTTCCTTGAGTTACTCTTACCGACGCTCGGTTTTACAGCATTGCCAGTGTCGTCAAGTGACGTCGAACGGTTCGTGACGGGTCTGATCGGACTGGTTGGTCTACTCGTCGCTTGGTGGAAGAACAATGACGTGACTGAGCGGGCAATGAGACGAAGGCAGGCACAGGAACAGTTGGAAAACACATCCTTGACCGATTAAGAAAGCTGGAAGCGTTTGGAATGTGTCGGCAACGGGCATTATTTCATACAAACGACTAACAGTTTGATTTCAAGACACCGATAGAAGGGATAGACTTTAGTCAATTAGAAAGAGAAAGAAAGGTCGGTCTTTTTGTGAAATGGTCAACGTTGCAGCGCTATTTGTTTTTGGCACTCTGTGCGCTTTTGTTTACAAGCGTTTGGAGCTATCAAGCTTTCCTGAAAATCGAACGAGAGAATGCACGCATCTTAAACGAGGCGATTCCGATCTCGACGGAAGCAGCGGAGTTGTTTCCGGCGTTGCTAAATCTTGAACTGGTCGTTCGCAGTTACATCCTCACACCGAACGAAGCGGATTTAGCCCAGTATGATCGGACGATTGATCGGCTTGATCAAACGGTCAAGCGACTCAATCAACTCGATGAGAATCATCCAATCATGCGAAAACTCGTCCGGACGGAAGTGATTCCCCGGATCGAGACGGCAGTCCGATTTTATGATGCCCAACTGGCACTCGTTCGAAGCGGGGATCAATCAGCCGCTGAGGCAAAGCGCTATCAAGGGATGCAGTTCATCGAGACGTTTCGCCCGATCGATGCCCGTCTACGGACGGACGTCAACCGAATCATTGCTGAAGCAACGAATCGTTCCGAACAAGCATCGAGTGCTGCGAAATGGGTCATCGTTGTTGTCGCAAGCATTGCCGTTCTTGTCTTGATTGCCTTCATCCAGACGTTTCGGATGGAACGCAGTAAACAAGCCTTGATTCATCGTTCGCTTCACGACGCCTTGACCGGCATCCCGAATCGACGGGCGTTCGATGAACGATTGGAGCAACTCCTCGAAGAAGCCAAACAACAGCAGACACCACTCTCCCTGATTTTGATCGATGTCGATGCCTTTAAGTCGTATAATGATACGTATGGTCATTTAAAAGGGGATGAATGTTTAAAAGAAGTCGCCCGCGTCTTGAAGCGTCAAGCACGGCATGGGCAAGTCGCACGGTACGGTGGGGAGGAGTTCACGGTCTTGTTGTCGCGTGGAGCAGAAGAAACCCGGCACATTGCAGAACGAATTCGTCAGGACATTCTCGATTTGAATATCGTACATGAACGCTATGAACCACTTTGTCGGGTCAGTGTCAGTCTTGGCTTGACGTCGCTTGTACCCGGAGCAGAAACGACGGAAAAAGAGGTGATCGACCAAGCCGATCAAGCGTTATATCGGGCGAAAGAGAATGGTCGGAACCAAATCAGTGACATGGCAGGGTAATGCATAATCAGATGGGAATGAAGAATGCTGATACAGGTAGGATTTGTTTTTGAAAAAACGCAAGATATGGAACACGCTGTTCGAATGGTCTTGGATGCATTTCATTCAGATATACGATGTCTTAGATACAGTTACGCGACGGATATCGATGGATCACATTGGAATGAGGAAAAGGGTCTTCCGAAAGACTGGCGTCCATTACTGAATCATCATTACGGGAATGCCTCGCTCGTCTTCTTAGCGTATCATGGTTTAATAACAGTACCGGTTCGAATGACGATTGAAAAAGAGCCTGACTGCTTTGGTTTTCGATTCGGTTTTCAAGAAGAGAAGTTAATTCCGTTGACGACCGACCAGCAAGAATTGATGTTCATGGAGGACATGCAAAGGATTGCTGACAGGTCAAGCGCTCTGTATGCCTTTTGTGATTTTGATGCGGAAATCGAGCATGCGATAACAGAACGGGAACACATCAATCGAGAATATGCGATTGTCTATTGGTCGCAGCAACAGACTTTTTTGAAGAATTCTTGGAAAATCGATGGTTTTACCAGCCGATGAACATAAAAATACCCCGCATGAGAGTGTACTTCTCATGCGGGGTATTTTTATGTTCATTGTAAAATAACGCAATACGATCGATCGGAAATGAGAGGCGCCGATATGACATAGACCGCTTTGACAGGAACACCACCGACACGTGCATCGAGTTGTTTGAGCTGGGACCGAATCTTGCGGCTTAAGCCATAGCGTGTTTCAGTACTGAGCTCATCGACATCTTCTTGGACGTGCAAGAGAAGTTGGAACGGTTCAAGTGAAAAGATTGAAAAATCACAGGAAATCCGCGGATCCTCGAATTTTTCATTCAATTCCTTCTTGATGTAATAGGCTTCTTGTGCACTGATCATCTTCTCTCACCTCACTCTCCTGGTTAAACGACTTTTTCTCTACTATAGTCTATATTACCCAGTTTTCTGGCAACTAATCGTCTGATTTTGAAAAATAGTCAATCCAAATCTTAAAAACCTTTGGAACCTTCTTTCAAGATGTCATCCTACTCGACAGCAAAAGAAAAACCGCCGAGCTTCAATGAGCAGGGCGGCAGGATTCAAGAGATCGATGATTGAACTTGGCATGTCCGAAGATACTGCTCCATCGCTTGGGCGAAGAAGGTCAATTGATGCGTCGAGATGACCGGTACCTTCCCATACCGCACTTCAAAGTAGAGCGGATCAACAGGAGATGGGAACGCAATCCGATCAAACCATTCCGTTACCGTCTCGTGGGTCCGGCGTTGTAAGAACAGTGGCAATTGTGCATTAAAGTGAGCGAGTTGTTTTCGAATTGAGTCAGCAGGCAGGTCTTTTGTCTCATAAATGAAGATTGGAAATCGTGGCGGAAGCACGTACCCTGATGGATTGATACGAGGTCGACGCAACCACTGGAGATAATGCCAGAAAAACCAGCTACAAAACAGGAGAATGAGACATAGTATGAGAAGATAAGGAGGTGTAGTCACCGAAGAATCGAACCCTGTCCGGAACCATGGAGCTGGTGGATCGACTTCGCTCATCGTGACCGTGCTCTCGCCATAAGACGTTCCTTCTTCGATCGTATCGAAGATCGATTCCTTTGGACCGCAACGGTCGACGCAATATGTATTCGTTGCTGGATCAATTCCTCCAAGCAGTGACGTATAGAGCGACGGGACAAATTGTTGCATGATAAGTAGTAGTAGACAGACAAGTGGAATAAGAAGCAATAGGCGAGTGCGAAGCGTTTGCACGATAGGGACACCTCCTTTGACGAGTACGTTTAACAGACTTTCGCTACACAGTATAGCAAAAGTAGAGAGGGAATATTTTGATTTTTTCAAAAAATAGTCATTGATTTAGAAAGGAATGAACGAGATGGATTTACGATCGAGTTACCAAGAAACGACGAAACGTTTAGATGGACATGGTAGTCGGACGGTCGGCGTGTTACAAGAAGCGCTACGAACTGTCTCGGCTGATCAACCAAGTGACATCTATGGCAATGGCGAATTAATCAAGACGTTCGAGCGCAAGATGATAGACTTACTCGGGCACGACGATGCGGTCTTTTTCCCGAGTGGCACGATGGCGCAACAGATTGCGCTACGTATCTGGTCGGATGAACAGGACAATCGTAAGGTCGCGTATCACCCGCTCTGTCATCTCGAAATCCATGAACAGGACGGCTTAAAGAAATTGCACGGGATCGAACCAGTACTAGTCGGAGAAGCGGATCGGTTGATGACGATAGACGACGTCAAAGCTTTGCCGGACGTCAGTTGTCTGTTACTCGAACTGCCGCAACGCGAACTCGGCGGATTGCTTCCGTCGCGTGAAGAACTCGAAGTGATCTGTGCGTATGCCCGTGAACGAGGAATCCGTCTTCACTTGGACGGTGCCCGTTTACTTGAGGTCTTACCGTATTATGAGGCAGAAGCAAAGGACATCGCGCAACTGTTTGACAGTGTCTACATCTCTTTTTATAAGGGACTCGGCGGCGTCGCAGGAGCAATCTTAGCTGGACCAGAAACGTTTTGCCAAGAGGCACGGATCTGGAAACGTCGCTACGGCGGTGACTTGATTAGTCTATATCCGTATATTCTGTCTGCCGATCATTATTATGAACAACGAAAAGACGACATGGCAGAGTACCATGCAGCCGCAAAGGAGCTTGCGAGCAGTTTGAATGCGATTTCGGGCATCTCGACTCGTCCCCTAGAGCCAGTCTCGAACATGTTTCATCTCTACTTCAAGGCAGAAAAAGCAGTCGTCGAAGAAAAATTGATTGAAATCCAGTCGAACGGAAAAGTTGGTATCGCTGGTTATCTCGTTGAGAAAGATAGCGGCTGTGCGACGGAAATCAACATCGGCGACAGTTTTCTTGCGTTGACGCCTGACGAGCGTGAAACAGTCTATCGTCAATTGACGGAGGCGTTCTCAGAGGATTGAACAACATCAGGAGAGGGAATCGTAGGATGAAGGAGACGATAGGTGTCGACTTTTTCTGCGATCATTCGCTCCGTTTCTTGTAATGCTGCTAGTTGTGCTAAGACGTTCGCATGGTGGGCTTCAAGCAATGCGAGCCGTTCTTGCGTCGTATCCTGCTCGCCGTGAGCAAGAAACAGCGTCACGTAAGAACGGATTTGCTCGATCGGCATATGCGTTACGCGCAAGCGAAGGACGAACCGAAGCCACGTCACATCTTGGTCGTCGTATCGACGTTGACCGTTCTGGCGCTTCGGAAACAGTAGCTCTTCTTTCTCGTAATAGCGAATCGTATGGGCACTCGTATCGGTCAATCGACTGATTTCAGAAATCGTATACATACATCTCACCTTTCTGCTTGACTTAGAGTTCACTCTAAGGATTAGACTCTCACTATACCAAATCAAAAAGGGGATATGCTACATGAAGTACACGGTCATTACAGGAGCAAGTTCGGGGATTGGATATGAGACGGCAAAACTACTCGCAGGAAAAGGGAAATCACTCGTTCTCGTCGCGCGACGGACGTCTGAGCTCGAAAAACTTCGGGATGAAGTCAAACAAATCTCACCAGATAGTGATGTCATCCTCAAGTCGGTCGATCTCGCAGATAACCAAAATGTCCATGATTTATATGAGGGACTAAAGGAACTCGACATCGAGACGTGGATCAACAATGCTGGATTCGGCGATTTTGATCTCGTCCAGGACATTGAGCTCGGGAAAATCGAGAAAATGCTTCGCTTGAACATCGAGGCGCTGACGATTCTATCGAGTCTGTTCGTCCGCGATCATCATGACGTTGAAGGAACGACACTCGTCAATATCTCGTCAGCAGGTGGCTACCGGATCGTTCCGAACGCGGTCACGTATTGCGCGACGAAGTTCTATGTCAGTGCCTATACGGAAGGGCTAGCGCAAGAACTGCAAAAAGGTGGGGCAAAACTGCGGGCGAAAGTACTGGCACCAGCTGCGACAGAGACAGAGTTTGCGGATCGTTCGCGCGGCGAAGCAGGGTTCGACTACAGCAAGAACGTCAAAAAGTACCATACGGCGGCTGAGATGGCAGGCTTCCTGCATCAGTTGATCGAAAGTGACGCGATCGTCGGCATCGTCGACGGTGAGACGTATGAGTTTGAATTGCGTGGTCCGTTGTTCAACTACGCAGGATAAAATAGAACAAGGTCCCTTTTTCGAATGAGAAAGGGACCTTGCTTATGTAATCATGATCGATACGAATTTCAAGAATGAATCAAAAAAGGAAATCCATCATTTATTTTTTAAAGAGTTTTTTTGCTAATTTCCATACGACATAGACGACTGCGCCAATGATCAGAAGATTCATCAAGGCACCAAAAATCATGAATTGTCCCACGAGTTAACCACCTTTACATACTTTTTTTGGAGCGATAAGTATTCTATTTACGTTTTCGCTTTGAAAACCTCAAACTGATAAAAAATAACGCCATCAGCACGATAGCGATGTTCACGGCTAACGTTAATCGCTCATTTTCAATCACTCGACCATTCAAGAGATTCAAGATGATAACAAGCAACATAAATGACAATAAAAAGTATGTTATGGATTTATTTATCATGAACGACTTCCTTTTTTTGTGTTCTTGTATTAGTTTAAATATATCGCGGATTTTAAAACAAGGGGAATCAAGTTGTACGAAACATGTCAAAACAATGAAAGTAACGTCAAATGACCATTGGAAAAGAGGTGATCGAATGAAAAACATGATGTTCTTAGGACTCGTCGTTTTCTTACTCACGACGCTCTTTTCACTGCATTACGGGCTACAGCTCATCAGTGATACGACGCTGAAAATATCTTTGTTGGCTTGACTGATCGTAGTATTGATTGCGCGGAAAAAATGGAAGATTACGTTCTCTACGGCGGAATGATCTAAAGAACGTATGAAGAATCGGTAGAGAGAGAATGAGCGTCAATAAATTTTTTGACTGGAAAATCAACTTAGATGATGAACTGTATGCTGTCATTGATGAGAAGGCGAGAAAAATGGTAGTGATGGGGGACTTCATCGAACTGACTGCGGTCTTGTGGTTGGATCGAAATGATGTCCTTCAGTTAAAGCCGACATGGGATTGTGTCATATCCATCGATGATGCTACAAAACAAATTACGATTCGCTCGGCAGAATCACTGAACATGAAAGAAGAATGTTAAGAGGTACATAAATCGAGTCCATTCGTGCAATCGCTGAATGGGATCGATTGTTATTTAAAGTACGATGTCTACTTTAATTCATGTTGAACGGAGCCAGTCACTTCAACATGATGCTGGTCGTATACAGTCGTCAGTACATGATCTTCGACGATTTCATAGTTGTATGTATAGTCTGGTTCATTCGTGTATTTGATTTCCAGCACGTATCTTCCGGTCTTAGACTCAAAGACCGTTTCCTTTTTTGAAATATCTTGTTCGTATCCTGATTCAACTAACATTCGTTCAATCTTGATTTCGGTCATCGTTTTAGAAACGAAGAGGTAAGTCGGATAGGCAGCTATCAAGATGACGAGGACGATAAGTGTATAGATGAGTGGACGTACTTCTTTTTTCATACAATCACATCCGTTCCGATGAAATGAATAGAGAAGCTAGGTATTCTATATTGAAGATGAGGAGAGATGTGTGATGGGAAAAAACAAAGACGAGATACCGTACTATATGAGGAACGTTCCGTTCTTCTTCCTAACGGCACTCCTCGCACCCATCGCGGTACTACTTGTACTGCTCAATTGGGATAAGCTCTCTACACAAATGAGAAATAACCATTTAACGTTCTCAATCCTAATGACCATGTTATATATCTCAAAAATACTGCCTGACGGTTTATTTAAAATCATATTCGCGGTTTTTACGTGGACGTTGATTCTTTTCGTGACATACATCTACTTCGGTGGCTGTAGAAAAGGAGGGAAACCATGAGTAAGTATCATTTATCGAGCATTCGGTTAGTTCTCATTGTCGTCATCACATCGTCAATCTTGTATTTTGGATTCGATTGGGAACTCGGGTATGGCATTATCTGGTTGATTGGTTTAGTAGGATTTACGATTTATCGCAACTTTGAGGCTGCTCGGAACGAGAGAATCGAAGCGCAAACGAAGAACGATTGATTTAATCTGAAGTCCATCGTTCTTTTTAAATATGACCCCACAGAATTAAATCTTCGAAGTGCTCATTATCTTCTTCACCGACACACTAAAATTCATCTGCTTTTACGACAAATAGACCGTTGGATGAGTCCGACGGTCTACGCTCGTTATTTGTCGTACTATAAAATACATATTATCGTGTTAGAACATCTTATATCCCATCCGTTTTGCCTCGATGAAAGCAACAGCAAGAAAGGCGAAGACCCCCCGAAGAATCCATGCTGCACCATGTCCGACGAGTAAGGGATCCGTTCCATACAGAGATGTGCCCCACGTTAGAACGATTCCGTCTAAGAACGTAGCCACTAACAGTCCGAGACTGACATCCGGCACCATCTGTTCAGCACTTAAACGAGCGACTTTTTTTATGATGATGACGGAAATCCACGAGACTGCTAAACCAATCAGGAAGGCAATCACGTTTCCAGCGTTTTCGAACATACCGATTCCAGATCCGAATCTGACTGACAGGGCACCGACGAACCAAAACGCTACACCAAGTACGACCAAGACGATAGCTTGTTCTTTCGAAAATAGAGGGGGATTATTATGTGTCATTTTTATTTCCTCCTTAAAATTGTAGTATTTACTACATAAACAAATGTAGCATCTACTACGCTTTTTGACAATGCCGTAGTGTATCGTTTGTAAATGTCATAATATTTTGATTGAAATGATCTCGTTTTAGCGAAAAATCAACTTGGATAATCGCTGATTCATCTATAAAAAAGGTCAATTGATGACGATAGATAGGTACAGATTGTTCTCTTGAAAAACTGTCTTAGTACATGAATGATACATAGAAGGAGTTAATGACACTATGAATGAAATTTTACCGAGACCGCTACGCTCGCCAGCGATTTTGTCGAGCCTGGAAGCAAACGTCGCGATGATTTATTTTGATCGCCAACGACGTGTCGTCGACGTCAATGACTTGTTTGCGAAAACGATGAAGTATAAGCGGGACGAGATGATTGGCCTACAGCACCATACGTTTTGTACACCAGAATTCGCGAACAGCCGTGAGTATCAAGACTTTTGGACACGCCTGTTTTCGGGATTCAGTACAGCGGATAAAATCAAACGAGTCGATGCCCGGGGCGACATCTTATGGCTTGAAGCAACCTACATGCCGATCTTTGAGGGAGAAGAAGTCGTCGGCGTCGTCAAGATCGCGAGTAACATCACGGACCGGATCGATCGTGTACAAGGATATGCGAAAAGCTTCCAGACGCTTGCTGAGGGGTTGAATTTGCAATCGGTTCAAGGATCGAAAGAGGGCACCCAGCTTCAAGAGACGATGACCACGATCGCGAGTGAAACGGCAGTAAACCAACAGACGTTCGAAACGCTGTATGACCAAGCCATCGAGATCACGAAGATTGCTGATACGATCAAGGAGATTGCGGCCCGGACGAACCTGTTGTCTCTGAACGCGGCAATCGAAGCGGCACGGGCTGGGGAACACGGTAAAGGCTTTACCGTTGTTGCCAGTGAAGTCAAAAACTTATCGGATTTAGTCGGCAGTGCAGTTGTCGAAGTACGCACGAATACGGAAACGATGAACCGTCAAATCATGGCGATGATGAAAAAGATTGAAGCGTCCCATCTCGAAGTTGCGTCGAGCCTTGCGACGGTAAAAGAAACGATGCAACGCTTTACTGCGATCGAAGAGGTCGAACGACAACTCGAGCAGCAAACAGAGGATTTTCGGTCGTTTATTTAAAAAAGGATATGGAAAAAGCGATGGCAGTGGGTCATCGTTTTTTTTGTTTAGTCAGATGAGTCGTTTTAGGAGAGTAAAGGCGTGGGATATAACAGATGAGCCCGTTGACCACAGAACGGAGGCATGTTATAATTCAAATAGACGTTTGAATGTAAGGTAAAAGGAGGCAACGTCATGGCACATGATCATCATCACCACCATCATCATACCGACAATAAAAAGGTACTGGGCCTGTCGTTCCTGATCATCACCGCGTTCATGATCGTCGAGGTCATCGGCGGAATTTGGACGAATAGTCTCGCGTTGTTATCGGACGCAGGGCATATGCTCAGTGATTCGATTTCACTTGCGATCGCTTTGTTAGCCTTCCAGTTCTCGAGTCAAGCACCGGATGCGAATAAGACGTTCGGTTCAAAACGCTTTGAAATCTTAGCCGCCATCATAAATGGTGTGACGCTGATCGTCATCGCCCTCTATATTTTCATTGAAGCCATTCAACGCTTCATCGATCCACCCGCTGTCGCAACGACCGGGATGCTGATCATCAGTGTCCTCGGGTTGCTCGTCAACATTCTCGTTGCTTGGATCATGACACGCGGCGGAGGGCATGAGCACAACCTCAACATGCGTGGTGCCTATCTGCATGTCTTAAGCGACATGCTCGGATCGGTCGGTGCGATTGCAGCTGCTCTTCTGATCATGTTCTTCGGTTGGGGATGGGCGGATCCACTGGCAAGTGTCATCGTGGCGATCCTCGTCTTACGGAGCGGCTATTACGTGACGAAGGCATCCGTTCACGTCTTGATGGAAGGAACGCCGAGCGACGTCGACATCGATGAGGTCGTTTCGACGATTCAGACGAACGAAGCCGTCCTCGGTCTGCATGATCTACACATCTGGTCGATCACGAGTGGTTATAACGCATTATCGTGTCACGTCGTCGTCAAGGAGGACATGACCGTCCGGGAGTCGGAGTCGATTCGCGAACAGATTGATCACGATTTAAAACACGTCGGGATTAATCACGCGACGATCCAGGTCGAGACGGATCAGCATGCGCACGGCAATACGTTGTATTGTGACGGTAAACACGAATCGCATACGCATTAAAAAAACGAGCACGCGTCCAAGTCGGACGGGTGCTCGTTTGCTTATGCTCAAATGATCGGCACCGTTGGTAGAAACAGCGTCGCGAACAGACTGATACTCAAGAACATCGAGTATCCGAAAAAGGTCGTTTTGGCATTTCCAGCCGCTCGGTTACCTAAGTACATGAAAAAGACGATGGATAAGAACGTCAAACCCGTCAATACGGACGAGTGGTGTTGATCCGGCGAAGGAGCAAGCGACTGGACAAGATGCGCGAGACCAAGCGGCAGGACGATTAAAAGAAAATAGTAGCCTAGACGTGCCTCGGATGGGACGTCGACCTGTTCCTGTTCGGTTTCATAGTCATAACGCGTTTGCGTTTTCATGGATCTTCACCTCCCTATGCGTTTTAGTATAGCGAATGAACATGTCGGCTCTGTTACAGACGGGTAAGAATGCCTTAACAGACGATGACGATGTGATGACGAAAAAAGAATGGGCAGCAATTGAGAAAAATTGTAAGATAGACAAGAAGTCGTTTTAGGAAAGGAATAAAGCATCATGTCACGTGCGTTTCGTTTTATGTATGTCTCGGATTTGTTATCGACCGTCGGGACGAGTTTCGTCTATATCGCAATCTACTGGTTGAGCGCGGAAGAGATCAGTGCTTCTGGCGTCGCCCTGATTGCGACTGGTGTATTCTTGATTCGTTTTCTCGTTTCAACGTTCGTCGGACCATGGATCGACCGGTTCGTCAGTGCATCGTTGTACCAAATGTCGTTGCTCATTCGATTGCTTGCACTTGGTATTACGTTAGCAGGAATCGGGATGACGGACGTCGTCCTGCCGTGGTTACTCGGCTTACTCGTCGTTCAGACGATTTTACAAATCATTGGTGGCAATGCCGTCTTCACATGGGTCGTAGATTTAGTCGAAGATGATCAATTACCGCAAGCAAATGCGTATCTCGCAACGATTGAACGAATCGGGACGTTAAGCGGATTCTTGCTTGGTGGGATGATGATCGCCCGTTTTTCGATTGCGAGTATCTTATGGCTTGATCTTGGTCTGCATCTCGTCGCATGGTTACTCGTTCGACATATGTCAGGGCAAGTCGCAGAAGGGGCGCGTCAAGGATCGTACCGCGAAGCGTTGCTCGAAGGGATCAGTCACGTCGTCCGTGACGGTCGCCTGAAATGGATCCTCGGTTGTGCGATCCTCGCAAACTGGATGATCACACCAATGAATACCTTACTTGCACCATATGCGAAGAATGTCTTGTCGGGAAATGCCCAGACGTTTTCTGCACTCGAACTGGCGACGGTGATCGGGGGAATCGCGATGTCGCTCCTTTACGGAAAATGGGTCGCCTCCGTACGACAAGATAAGCTGTTTCGTTTTGCCGTCGTCTTGCAAGGTCTTGCGATTGCGATCGTTGCTTATGTCTCATTCGTTCCAGTGGCTGTTGGTGGGTTCGTCTTACTCGGGATGGCGCTGACGCTGTTCGGGATACCGTTTGCGACATTATTGCAACGCTCGACCCCTACGCATTTGCTCGGCCGGGTCCGGACGGCGATGGTCGCTGCATCAACGGCATGTTCCGCGCTCTGTTACGGATTGTCGTCGTACTTGACGTCGTTCTTTAGCATCTCGTTCGTTTTCCTGTTCTTTGCCTTAAGTGGTCTTGTGATGACCAGTATCTGGTTGCTCCTTCATCGTACCGTTTCCTTTACTGAGGTACGACAGGACAAGGTCGGATGAAATATCCGCCTTGAGGTGGAGGTAAGCGGTTTCGCACTCTTATACACTAGAGATAGAAATGAACGATGAGGAGTGGAGTCGATGGAGAGTTTATGGATCACAGCGTTATTGTTTTTGATTCCGATCAGTGGGATGACGGTCTTCTTGAATGTACTGTGGCGCCGAATGGAAACGGAAGGCGTTTCGGAGTAATCATGAACTAAATAGTGCGTCTGCTTACCGATGTTAGATCGGACAGCGGACGCTTTTTTCATTTGAGGCACAAATGGTCGTAGGAGAATAACCTCAGATTCGTTAAATCAACACTTCCCGTGTAAACTGATGTAGTAAGTAGTTTTATAATGTTTCGATTGAACATAAGGGGGATGAATCACCATGAAAGCAATCATTACAGGTATGAACGGAACGGTAGCACCTGTCGTTGCGGACGTCTTAGCAAAGCACGACATCGATACAGTCGCTTGGGATCGGACGAAAGTCTCGACGACTGACGAA
Source organism: Exiguobacterium sp. U13-1 (assembly GCF_001750115.1). Taxonomy (NCBI): domain Bacteria; kingdom Bacillati; phylum Bacillota; class Bacilli; order Caryophanales; genus Exiguobacterium; species Exiguobacterium sp. U13-1. Next base: position 1,943,243 of record NZ_CP015731.1, read on the forward strand.
TCCGCGATGCGAACGTTTTTAGAAACGGAACGACCGGATTATTTCTTGCATATCGGGATGGGGTCTGTCAGTTGGACGGAAGCGCTCGTCCGCCTGTGCCAAGAGTATAAGATTCCGTTTTTCTTCACGAGTACGGTGTCTGTATTCTCAGACGACGTGCCGGCACCAATCGACAAGGGCGCTGTTCCGGATGCGACCGACGAGTATGGCGTATACAAGATTGCCTGCGAACAAGCGATTCAAGCAATCGATCCACATGCGAAGATCGTCCGAATCGGCTGGCAGATCGGGACGGAAGCTGGTTCGAACAATATGGTCGACTTCTTCACGAACGAGATGAAGCAGCACGGAGTCATTCGGGCGAGTCGGAATTGGTATCCGTCGAGTTCGGTGCTTGAAGATACGGCTGAAGCGCTCGTTACGATTTTACTCGAACAAGAAGCAGGGCTCTATCAATTGAATGGTAACAATCGCTATTCGATGTACGACTTAGCGCGTGCCTTGAATACGCTTCATGCGAAAAACTGGACGATCGAACCGGTCGACGAACCACGCCGCGATAACCGGATGGCGACGGACGTCGTTTTGGTTCGTCCTTTGTCAGAACGATTGCCACTATAATCAAACATCCCGTTCTCCTTGATGCGTGTCAAAGTGAACGGGATGTTTTTTATTGAGCAACTGGAGTTTCTGCTGAAAAGGCAAGCGTTGGTCCAAAGATTTCGTAATGCAGTTTGTCTGGTGACGCCGTGAAGTGTTCAATCACATATTGAATCATCGCTTCCGGACCGCAGACGTATGTCGGATCTGTGATGCTTGCGATAACGTCTTTCGGCAGGCGACCTGCTTGATCCGTCGCCTGATGCTCCGCGTAACGAATGACTCGCGCGCCGCGCTCCTCAAGCAAGGCAAGTTGCTCGTTAAATGGACGATTGCGTTCGTCTTGGACGGCATGATGTAACGTTACCTGTCGACCAGCAGCTAACGCTTCGTCAGCCATCGCAAGCATCGGTGTAATCCCGATACCACCGGCAATCAGCACGACGGGTTCGCCTGATGCATCAAGAGTGAAGGCACCCGCTGGCGCACTGATCAATACCGTGTCACCGACTTGCGCTGCATGTAAATAGTCCGAGACGATGCCTTCTCGTTTGACACCAATCGTATATGTCTCCGTGTTCGATGCCGTCGTCAGACTGTATTGACGATTGTGCCATAAGCCATCTTTGTCTTGAATCCGCACCGTAATGTATTGTCCGGCTCGATAAGCGGGGAGTGGACCGTCCTTGCGGAAGGTCAAGACGCGAATCCCATCCACTTGCTCCTCGACATCCGAAATCTCGACTGTCTGATATCCGGAAAAACCTTTTGCTTGTTCATCCTGTGCGTACAGTTCGGCTTCAAGCGTGATGAACAGATTGGCAATCTCACTATAGGCTTCTCCCCACGCGCGCAAGATGTCTGGCGTTGCGGCTTCTCCTATGACATCTTGCATCGCCCCGAGTAATTCGTGTCCGACGATGGGATACATCTCCGGTTTGATTTGTAGACTACGGTGTTTATGGAGCACCGGTAATAAGACCGGCTTTAACGTCTCGAGTCGATCGATGTGAGCAGCAGCGGCATACACGGCGGTCGCGAGTGCTTGCGATTGGCGGTCGCTTCGTTGATTCGATTGATTGAAGACATGTTTCAGTTCCGGATGAGCCTGAAACAAGCGCTGATAAAAGACTTTCGTGATCGCGGCACCGTGCGACGCAAGGACGGGAACAGTCGATTGAACGATTTGAATGGTAGAGGTTGATAACATAAGACCACTTCCTTTTCACTAAGTAATAAAGACAGTCTTAGTATTTCGCAACCTCACCTTTAATACAACATTTAAAATACTAGATTAAAGAATACCGTGCGTTTTGTCACAAGCAGGTCAAGATTTCGTCAACGATTCGTCACGATTGATTGGAAATCCAGAGCTTCGAGAAATCAAAGTAACCGAACGAGTCGATCGTGATGTTTCGCAGTTCGATCGGATACGGAATCAGCCGCGTATCGTGATAGAACGGGATGAAATACGATTCGTCGATCAAGTAACGCTCGATCGATTGGTGGATCGGGAGCCAGTCTTCGAACGGTGTCGCATCGTATTGTTCGATCCAGGTCAGCATCTCTGGCATCTGCTGAAACAGTCGGATCGGTGGTGAGAACGTGTTCGTCATGAACTGATAAAAGGCGTACTGGACATTTCGCTCGAACACTTCGGCATGGATGGCGAGATCGATTGTATCGTAGGCATGAAAATCCGTGATGCTCTCTTCAAATCCGACCTCGACGAACTCATACGGAATTCTGTCCTGATCAAATCGCTGACAGAGCCAGCGTGTCACCTTGTCCGTAAAGTCAGTTAGCTTGATTCGGATCGGTTGCGTGAACAAGACTGCAGGACCATCCGGGACAGTATACGGTTGACTATAGGACTCAAGAAAACCACAGTCGTTCGGTTGTGCCCGTTCATGGAAGTCATGAATGCCATTACGGACTTCCGCGACGAGCCGATGGACATAATGTCGCGCGGCTTTGGATTCAAACGGACCACCAGCACGTGGATGAAGCAAGACAAGACCAAATCCGGATTGCGTGGCAATCGTATCAATCGGACTGGAGTCAGACGCCGATGTCCGGTAGACCGGGTCATATTGCTCCGGCATCTGGATGAACTCGATCCGGTCGAGCAGGGCACGGATGCCAAAGTAATTCGGGAACGCTGTCAGAACGGTCTTCTTGTCGTCATGTTGCGTCAGTTGGAACGGTCCCGTTCCAATGCCGTCCTTGATGATGCTCGTATGAATCGAGGCAAGTTGCGGCAAAATCGAACTTCGACGTTGATCGAGTGTGAGGTCGACCCGGTACGGACCGTTCGAGACGATCTGTTTTACGTGCCGGTAGGAATAAGCGTAAGCCGGATATTTAATCAAAGCACGCAAGCTCTTCGTCACTTCCTTACTCGTCAGGAGCGAACCGTCATGAAAGCGGACGTCCTTCCGTAAGAAGAGACTGAGCGTCGCCCTGTTCCAGACAAAGTGATGGGCGAGTTCACCCTGAATGTTGCCGTCGCCATCGATCGTAAACAGCCGGTTGAAGACGTTCTGGACGAGATGGGCACTATGGATATCCGCTGCTTCTAACGGGTGTGTCGTCAGGAAATTCCGTTTTCGCGGAATCAATAACGCGTCAGCCGTCGTCTGTGTATAGCCGAATTTTCGTTCGAGTTGCCGCATGAAGCGTCCTGCTTGTGCTGGCGACCAGTCCCACGTCAGTTCCTCCGTCACTGATTCGATCGAGTCACGGTCGATCCGCTCGAGCATCCGTTTCGCATATTCCCTTTCAACGTGGCGCAACCAGACAAGTTCACTTAAGTTGCCTCGTCCGCGACCGCTCGTGTAACCAATCCAGCCGTCTTCCTGCCATTTATTGAGATATCGTTTCGTTTGTTTAGGACTGAGATGGATGGCGTCGGCAAGCGTCGCAATCGAGTAGTGTCCATTTCGGCAAGTCTTCCATAACATAAAAAGATAAGCATCCATCGTCCTTCTCCTCCTTAAAAGGGGACATCTTTTTTAAATGACGTCCATTTTTCCTGTGTCTTGTCTTGTTTATGATAAAGGTAGAGAATGGAAGGTGACAATATGAAATGGAAAGAAATACCGAAACCAATTAAAGTACGTCTCATCACATCGTTTTTCAACCGGGCTGTCTCGTTCTCCATCATGCCGTTCATGGCCCTCTTGTTCGTCCGGGCATTCAACGAAGTCATCGCCGGTGCATTTTTGATCGCGATGGTCTTCGTCAGCTTCATCACGAATCTACTCGGTGGATATCTTGCCGACCGCTTTTCCCGCAAACGTCTGCTCGTCACGACTTCTGCGCTCACGGCGCTGACATTCATCACGATGACGATCTCATTGACATTCGATTGGATGCTGTTGTTCATGGTCATCTACGTTGTCTTCTCGGTGACAAGTAATCTTGGTCGACCAGCAATGGGGGCGATCATCATCGATGCAACGACGAAGGAAAATCGCCAAGCGGTTTATGCGCTTGACTACTGGCTGATCAATCTCTCGATCGCCATCGGTACGGCGCTCGGGGGCTGGCTCTACGTCAGTAACCAACTGCTGTTGTTCGGGATCTTAAGCTTCACGTCGTCCGTTTTACCGATTGCCTATTATCTGTTTCTTGACGACACGTCACGGACATGGCAGCGTCAAAAACTACGTGGTGTCCTCACGGATATTTTCACGAGCTATCAACTCGCTTGGCGGGACCGTCCGTTCGTTAAGGTCGTCTTCGGTTCGATGTGTATCTTAGCGGCTGAGTTTTCGATGGGCAGTTATGTCGCCGTCCGACTCGCCGATTCGTTTGAACCGTTATCATTTGCCGGGTGGTCGATCAACGGGGTTCGGATGATGAGTATCATCAACATCGAAAATACGTTACTCGTCGTCACGTTGACGTTCATCGTCCAGCGACTAGCGAAGCACTTGTCGCCGCGTCGGACGCTCGCTGTGGGTCTCATGCTGTACACGATCGGCTACGTCGTCGTGACGAGTGCCAACAGTATGACGGCACTGATGGTCTTCATCTTCATCGCGACGATTGGCGAGTTGCTCTACTCTCCGGTCTTGAACACACAAAAAGCAAACATGATGCCAGCCGATCAACGTGGGGCGTACTCAGCGTTCGCGGGAACGTCGTTTGCTGGAGCGGACTTACTTTCTCGGTCGACGATTCTCGTCGGGACCTTCTTGATCCCATCGATGATGAGTGTATACATCGGATTGATCCTCTTAACGGGCTTTGGATTAGTCTATACGAGTCTGTTCGTGAAGGAATCTGTCGAACGAGAGCGAAACGTATCTTAATAAGGGGGAATACAGATGAACTTACCAGATACTATCGAAACGCCACGGCACCTGTTACGCCGTTGGCAGGATGAGGATGCAGCCGCATTGTATGCTTACGCGAAGGATCCAAATGTTGGACCAAAAGCAGGTTGGGCGCCGCACGCGTCACTTGACGAAAGCCGAGAAGTGATCGGCATTTTCCAAGCGTCACCTGGTGAGTATGCCGTTACCGATAAGGAGACGGGGGCAGTCATCGGGAGCTTCGGACTTCACTTCAATCGTCGGCCGGACGATTCGATTACCCATGACCGTCAAGTCGAGATCGGCTATGTCCTCGCGCCTAACTACTGGGGAGAAGGGCGGATGCCGGAAATCGTTGAAGCAATACTTGATTTCATCTTCCGGGAACTACCGATCGATGTCGTCTGGTGTGGTCACTTTGATTTCAATGACCAATCACGCCGTGTCGTTGAGAAACTCGGGTTTACGCCTATTCTTGACCGACCATTCGTCTTAGAACGAATCGACGGACGGATCGTGACGAGCCATGTCTACAACTGGACGCGTGAGCGGTATGAAGCAAAGAACGGGATGAAGAATACGTAATACATCAAAAACGACCTCAGCGCTGAGGTCGTTTTTTGGTATCAGAATTAAATAGATTCTTTAGAGTTTGTATTTTTTGACTGATCTTGCTTAGATTTTCGGAGAAAGATAACTGCAATCGTAATCGAGGTCAAAACATAACTCACGAGGACGGCGGTAATCTCTGAAAAATTAAATACAAACAAAAGCAGCAGTTGAGGCACGAAAAAGACGGACACTGCAATCGGTAAAATCCATGTCTTCGTCTTCCATGCCGTGATTAGAATCCAGGCAATTAGAAGGGCGCCAATTAACCAACCGACACTCGGAGATAACGTGATTTTGGGCGAATCAATGAGTCCGTTGACGATCAATAGTCCAATGATCAGGAGAATATGAACACTTCCATGAATACCATAACGCATGATGCGAGGGCGAGCGCCATCACGTAATGCATCTTGACGGAATAAAAACGCCAGGGTCGTCAAATAAACAGCGCTAATCAGCAGGAAGCCACCAACTAGCAAGATACTGAATGTCGTTGTTCCATTCAGCAGGTTTTGGAGATAGAGAAAACTCGATGCACCGAGAAAGACTTGCATGACGATCCAAAATGCTTCTATCGGATCGAACGCCATCTCTTTAGAAATCGACTGGATGTAGTCAGCCGGACTGTCACCCGTGATCGCGCGAACCGATTTGCCATCCGCTTCCGCTTCAATCAGATGGTCTTCGAGTTCAAGGACGATTTCGTTCGTCGCTTGTTCATTTTTTCCCGAAGCAAGCAGGTAGACCTTCAAGTCTTCCAAAAATCGGGTTGATTCCGTTGATAGGGTCATCTCAATCATCCTCCTTTAAAATACTTTCAACACTTGTCGAAAGATGTTGCCATCTTTCCTTGAATGCGGTGAGTTCTTCTGCACCGCTCGTCGTGATCGAATAATACTTCCGTTTTGGACCGGACGGAGAGACGCGTGAAGTCGCTTCGATCCAGCCCAGTTTCTGCATTCGGATCAATAATGGATAGATTGTTCCTTCGCTGATGTCAGCGAAACCGTATGCTTTGAGTTTCGTCGCCAGTTCGTAGCCATAAATCTCTTCTTCCGCGATCAGTGCAAGTAAACAACCGTCGAGAATCCCCTTTAACATTTGCGTCGATGACATCCGCATCATCCTTTCGCTACTTGGTATTACAAGGTAATGATATACCAAGCTATTGTGTATTGCAAGGTAGCTGGAGGAAAAAGATTCATTTCCCTGAAAAAAAGGTAAACAAATCATAAAGTAGATACGTCGCTTGTTTAGAAAAGGTAGGTATTGATCGTAGATAAGCGGAATACTATCGTCTCGGCGACCGTCGTCTTCATCATCATGGGTATCGTCATGGCTGTCTCTGCGTTTGGTTTCGGCATTCGTTAAGGTGAACCGGAGTTGTTACGTATCGCAATCTTCGGTGAAGTCGCAACAGCGATTTTTCTCGTCTGGTACATTCGTCGTCATGCCACGTTTGCTGCCGTCGGGTTTTCGAAATTGCAGTCGCGGGGTCTAATCTGGTACATTCCGTTACTGCTGATCGTTCTCGTTCAAGTCGGATTGATCGTCAATGCGTTGTTCACGTCCTCGATATCATCATCGGCACTTCAACTTGTCGGAATCGTCTTCCTGACGACCTTATTCGTCGGTTTTAATGAGGAAGTCTTGTTTCGGGGCATCATCTTACGCTATCTCAAACCGAACGAACATCCGTATCGTGCCGTCCTCATCAGTGCGCTTCTGTTCTCATCTTTCCACTTGCTTAATTTGATCGCCTTGATTCCGCCGGCAGCGATGTTGTTCCGACTTGCGAACACATTCGTCTTTGGTGTGTTCTTAGTGATCATCGCACTGAAGCTGAATAACCTCTGGCCATTAATCATTTTCCATGCGCTGTGGGATTTCGCGAGCATCGCAGCGGATGTCGTGAACGTCAATTTAGGCATCACTCCTCTTTTGACACAAGCTTATCTACTCTTCGCGATTGTCATTCAATTGATCTTGTTGAAACGGAACGATCTCAGTCACCTGAATGGACCGATGAATCCACGTAACGTTTGAATAGCTGACTCTCCGTTGTTTGACGGGGAGTTTTTATTTTTGAATAAAGCTAGTATCAATGATTAATATGTAATATATTACTTGTATGAAACCTACAGATGATTTAGCCATTGCACGACTTCCTCTCAGTGAGGAAGTATATCGACGTTTACAGCATCACATCATCACTTTACGCCTCGCCCCAGGCGAGAAGGTGAACGATCAAGCGCTCGCGGAAATGTTCGGAGTCAGCCGAACACCGGTCCGCGAAGCCTTGAAACGACTCGAGGAGGAAGGATTGATTTTTGCGAAACGGGGCTCGCGGACGATCGTGACAGAGCTTGACGCTGAACAGGCACAGCAAACCTATCCGATCATCGCGACGCTGCACGGACTAGCAGCGCGTCTAGCGGGACCGCTATTGACGGAAGACGATTTGACGGAGCTTCAGACGATTCACCAACAGTTCACGACGGCAATCGATCAGCAGGAGACGGAGACGGCACTGACGCTTGACGATGCCTTTCACGATGTCTTCGTACAGCGCAGTCAAAACGCACAACTACGAGAAACAATCCGCCGATTGACGCCGCTGATCCGCCGGCTCGAATATGCTCAGTTCGATCGACTCGGACGTCAATCGATTGCCGATCATGCGGCGATTTTGATCGCGTGTCAACAACGGGATGTCGAGCAGCTCGTCCAGGCGACGGAACATAACTGGAACGGGCTCGGACGTTTACTCGTCTCGACACTAAAGGAGGAGCGCTGATGCGACCAATCATTTATGGGATCTTGGCGGCGATGTTCTTTGCCGTCACCTTCATCTTGAATCAATCGATGCAAGGAGCAGGGGGGCACTGGATCTACAGTGCGTCGCTTCGCTTCTTCTTGATGTTGCCGTTCTTCGTCGTCATCGTCTTGATGCGTCGGGGAATCGGTCGCGTCTTACAGGCACTGCGAGCCGATTTCGGTTTTTGGTTACTGTACGGTACAATCGGTTTCGGACTGTTTTACGGTAGCATCTGTCTTGCTGCCGATCATGCGCCAGGCTGGTTGATTGCCGGAACGTGGCAATTGACGATCCTAGCCGGACCGCTCCTTGCACCGTTGTTCAAGCAACGGATTCCGTGGTCGGCCCTTAAGTATTCCGTCTTGATCGTCCTTGGGGTCGTCGTCATGCAGTTATCCGTCGCAGGAAGTCTATCGCTACAATCCTTACTGTTCGGTGCCTTGCCGGTGCTCGCCGCTGCGATTGCCTATCCGCTCGGTAACCGGAAGATGATGGAACGGTATGGGGATGAGCTCGATGTATTCGAGCGGATCCTTGGAATGACGATTGCGAGTCTACCGTTTTGGATCGTGCTTTCCGTAATTGCTTACATACAAGTCGGCTTACCGAGTATCAGTCAAGTGACCCAATCCGGCTTCGTCGCTTTATTCTCAGGCGTCATCGCGACATCGCTCTTCTTCTACGCGACGTCACTCGTCCGGACGGAACCGGTCCGGTTAGCCGCGATCGAGGCGACCCAGTCGTTTGAGATCGTCTTCACCGTTCTCGGGGAGATTTTGTTTCTCCATGCGGCACTACCGACGGGACTCGCGACATTCGGGATCATCCTCGTCATGCTCGGGATGACGTTGCATAGCTTGAATCAGGCGGAGCGGACGGTCGTCCGTCCCGCTAAAAGAAAAATCAATTGAGAAAGTAGGCTGTCAGATGGTTTTAACAGGTACACTCGTCAATACCGTCCTGATCATCGTCGGGACGTTGCTCGGATTGATGTTCCACCGGATTCCGGAACGGATGAAGGAGACGGTCTTGCAGGCGATTGGTCTAGCCGTCGTCGTGCTCGGGATCCAGATGGGGATGAAGAGCACGAACTTTTTGATCGTCATCGGTAGTCTTGTTCTCGGAGGTGCGATCGGGGAATGGTTCCGTCTCGATGAGAAGCTCGACCGGATGGGGGCATGGCTCGAACGTAAGATCAGTCGCGGTCGTCCATCGAATATCGCGGAAGGATTCGTCACCGCGACGTTGATTTTCGTCATCGGAGCGATGGGGGTCCTCGGTGCGCTCGATGGTGGACTGCGTCAGGATCACGACGTCCTCTATACGAAGGGGCTGATTGATGGTTTCACGGCGCTTGTCCTCAGTTCAACGCTCGGGATCGGCGTCATGTTCTCAGCGATTCCCGTTTTCCTCTATCAAGGGGCGATCGCACTGAGTGCCGTTGCCATCACGAAGTTCATTCCCGATGCCGCGTTGCAAGAATTCATCTTAGAGATGACGGCGACCGGTGGAGTGATGATTGCAGCGATTGGTCTCAATCTAGCCGGAATCACGAAGATCCGCGTCGCGAACTTGTTACCGGGCATCGTCATCGTCGCTGTCATCGTGACGGGCTTACATCTATTCTAACGAGACATCCCCGCCTGTCCGAAAGGACGAGCGGGGATGTTGTGTTATGACTCGATCAATTCATGTGTCTCGTATGCCGTGATTGTATGTCCATCGTAATGGAAGTCATGCAGTAATGGATGCTCGGTCGAAAGCACGACCGGTAAGTAGTGCCGGAGGTTGCTGATGATGCCCATGTTATCGTCGTCTAGAATCCAGTCGAGTGCTTTCCAATCGAGGATTCCTTCAACTGTCATGACCGGTGTTGGAAATGGACGATCTTCTAAATCAGCCAGGTAGAGGTACATGCCAGATGTCTCTTTCCCGTGCAAGCGGACGATTCCTTTTGGTGTCACTGAGGTGAGCGTGATGCCTGTCTCTTCGAATGTCTCGCGGATGACGGCGGCTTCCGGTGTTTCGCACGGTTCGATCTTACCACCGACACCGTTCCACATGCCCATCGCTGGACGTTTTTGTCGATTGACGAGTAAAAAGTGGTCTGCGTGGCGGATTAAACAAAGCGTATAACGATCCATGGTTTACGACTCCCGTCCTAAAAAGTGTGTGTTGTACAGCATCTCGAATTGGGCGGGACCTGCGACCGGTAACTCGGTCGTCGTCGTTTCTTCAATCCGTAACGTCCGCTCAGTCAACGTCTTTTGTCCGGTTGGCGTCCGCATCGCGACGAGGCGACCTTTATTGAACGGCGAAGCGTCGCTCTGCTGGATGATCTGTTCCATTTTCGATAAGTCATCTGTTGTAATGGATGTCTCGCGGTCGAACCGGTATCCAGTCACAAACTCCGCTTGTCCCGTTCGCTTCATCTCAAGTGTGTCATTATTGATGATCCGGTAACTGCCGCTCGCGGAATGAACGGTCTCCCCACTCAACGGAACAGGAACGAGCGGTAAATTAACGCCGAAGCCGGTATCAAGCAGGTGTGTTTCATTCCAAATGATCGCGACATGGGTCGGTCCGGTCGCTGACCAGGCGTCCGACTTCGTATCGTAAACAGTCGCTTGAACGAGTCGAACAGGACAGTTCAGTTCTTGCAGGACTCGGTGTAGCAGTCCGTTCAGGTCGTAACAGACACCACCGCGTCGCTCTGTCAGAAATGTCTCGATGAAGCGCTCGTCGCTAAACGGACGGATGCGTTTCTCAAGGACGGTCGTATTCTCGAACGGTAACTGGTAGGCGAAGGCTTCGAGTAAGTCAGGTAACTGATCAAACGTGATGGCATCGAGCGGAAACGCAATTCGCTGTTCTAAGTCTTTCATCCAATCCATCTTTAGTCCCTCCTTTGTTCACTACCTGATTATCCCATATTGCTTCAGAAAATGTGAATGTTAGTCTATATTATCTGAAAATAAGGATTTCCCTTTTGTTCAATGGAAATCTTTGATATGCTGAGACAGGATTAATTAAGAATGATTCTCAGTGTCGAATCACGAATTAAAGGAGGTCTCACCATGAGACGGAAAACTTGGATGACAGCGTTGACGCTCCTCGTGTTGAGCAGTTTGATGCTTGCAGCTTGTTCAGGTCAAGCAGAGCAAAAGAACGAAAAGACGCGGACGATTACGCACGAAGCAGGAAAAACGAAAGTACCGGAACAACCGAAGAAGGTCGTCGCGCTCGAATTCTCGTTCGTTGATGCGTTAGACAAACTCGGCATCACACCGGTCGGGATTGCACAAGAAAACAAGACCGATGTCTCTGGATTACTCGGAAAAGACATCGAGTTCACGGAAGTCGGTACACGCCAACAACCGAATCTTGAAGTGATCAGTTCCTTGCAACCGGATTTGATCATCGGCGACTTCAACCGTCATAAAGGAATTTACAAGCAATTGCAAGAAATCGCACCGACGATCATCTTGAAGAGTCGCAATGCGACGTATGAAGAGAACATCGATTCGTTCAAGACGATTGCGGAAGCGGTCGGCAAAACGAAACAGATGGACGATCGCCTTGCCCTGCATGAAGAGCGCTTGCAGGCAGCGAAGAAGAAGGTTGATCCAAAAGATGACCGGAAAGTCATGGTCGGTGTCTTCCGCGCCGATTCACTGACAGCACACGGTGAGACGTCGTTTGACGGTGAGTTGCTCGAGAAGATCGGTATCGAGAATGCCGTTACGAAAACAGCGGAACCGACTGTGACGATCACGTTAGAGCAGATGGTCAAGTGGGATCCGGACGTCATCTTCATGGCGGAAGCCGATCCGAAGTTACTGAAAGAGTGGAAGGATAATCCGCTTTGGAATCAGATCACAGCGGTCAAAAACGGAGAAGTCTACGAAGTCAATCGTGACCTCTGGACACGTTACCGCGGTCTGGACGCTGCTGAACAAATCGTTGACGAAGCAATTCAATTGCTCAAACAGAAATAACGAACGACAAAAGCCGGAGCAATCTGGCTTTTCGTCTTGATGAAAGGGGAAAGATCCGGTGCAGCGGAAACGTCTGATTTTCGTACTTATCTTACTCAGTTGCTTGGCCGTTTATAGTAGCTTGTTCTTTGGTATCACACAGATGAATCCGGTCCACTTAGTGCAGGAGTGGATCAGTGGCACGACCTCTAAAGCGGGACTCGTCCTGACGAATCTGCGCTTGCCGCGTCTCTTACTCGGATTGTTGCTCGGAGCAAACCTTGCTGTCGCTGGAGCGATCATGCAAGCTGTGACACGGAATCCGCTCGCTTCACCACAAGTCTTTGGGGTCAATGCCGGTGCGTCGTTTCTCGTCGTCTTAAGCCTGCTCATCTTTCCGTCACTCGGGACGGCGAACTTGCTTTACTTCGCATTTGCCGGTGCCTTACTCGGTGGCGTGCTCGTCTTTTCGTTCGCTTCGATTCGCGGGATGACGGCGTTAAAACTTGCCCTCGTCGGGATGGCGATCCATCTCTTGTTGACGTCGCTAACGAAAGGCTTGATTTTGTTCAATGATCGAATCACGAACGTCTTGTACTGGTTGTCTGGTTCGCTCAGTGATGCAAGCTGGCTCGAACTCCGGATCGTCTTACCGTGGTCGCTCGCCGGTTTGATTCTTGCGGCAAGTCTTGCGAAGTCGCTCGCCGTCTTCCAACTGGGACAAGACGTCGCGGTCGGACTCGGTCAAAAAGTGACGCGGATCCGTCTGCTTGTCGGCATCAGTGTCGTCTTACTCGCAGGCGTGACGGTTGCCGTCGCCGGAGCAATTGGCTTCATCGGTCTGATGGTGCCGCATATCACACGTCGACTCGTTGGCGAGGACTACCGAATCGTCTTACCCGTCTCTGCCGTCATCGGTGGTCTGGTGTTGACGTACGCCGATGTCCTGGCGCGCTTCATTGCCTATCCGTATGAATCACCAGTCGGCATCGTGACGTCATTGCTCGGGGCACCCTTCTTCCTTATCTTGGCACGCCGCCAGATGAAAGGGGGATTACGATGAGAGACATGCGTCGGATTTTACTTGTCGCAGTTTTAGTTCTTGTCACGAGCTTCGCCTTACTGTCGGTCGGTTCGATTCAATTGTCGTTAATGGAACTCTGGCAGTCGTTCTTTGGTGGAAAGGATGCTTTCATCGTCCAAAATTACCGTCTGCCGCGAACGGTCCTCGCCTTTTTAGCAGGAGCGAGTTTCGCACTTGCTGGCGTCATCTTACAAAGCGTCATCCGTAATCCATTGATCTCGCCGGACGTGATCGGAGTGACGAACGGAGCGTCTCTGTTCGCCGTTTTGACGATTGCCTTAGTGCCGGATGGTCCGCTCTTGTTGACACCGATCGCCGCCTTTATCGGAGCAGCACTCGTCATGCTGGCATTGATGATGCTAGAGCGTGGAGGAAACGTCTCCCGCAGTTCGTTTGCGTTACTTGGTATCGCCGTTAGTGCGATCTGTGCTTCAGGAACAGAATACCTGTTGATTAAATTTCCACTCCAGACGAACGATTCACTCGTCTGGCTTGCTGGAAGTCTGTTCGGGAAAGGGTGGCAGGAAGTTTTGATCTTAGCGCCGGTGCTCGTCGTGATTGGTGCGATCCTCTTCTATCGACACCGTCAACTCGATGTCTTATCACTCAGTGAGGAAGTCAGCATTGGTCTCGGTTTACCGATTCAGCGGACGCGGCACGTCTTCTTGGCGCTCGCTGTTGTCCTAGCCGGTGTTGCCGTCGCGACGGTCGGTGCGATTGGTTTCCTCGGTTTGATTGCCCCACATATGGCACGGCGTCTTGTCGGACATAAACATATCGCCGTCTTACCGATGGCGCTGTTACTCGGTGGTGGGTTACTCGTCGTCGCTGATGCGCTTGGACGCGGGATTCATCCGCCGCTTGAAGTGCCAGCCGGATTGATCACAGCAATCATCGGTGTACCGTACTTCCTGTATCTCTTACGAAGGGAACGGACGGCTTAAACGGATGAAACAAAACAAAACAATCCCCCTCATTTCATAATTGGAATGGGGGATTATTGTATAGAAGTTTTTATTAGATGGAACACGAGACATGTTTTTCACTTTATGCCGAGCGGATTTCTGAACCTAAGTTCAAGAAAATCTCTTCCAAAGAAGCTTCCTCTACTTCGAGTCGATACACGTTAACGTGTTGCGAGACGAGGTAGCTATTGATCGTAGCAATATCGTGTTCACTTTGGACGATGAACGTCGAATGAGTAGAGGAGACGTTGACGTCTTTCGCAAGTGTCGACAACTTGGTCTGCAGATGTTGTTGTGTATCATTGTCGAGCGACGCATGTTTTACATGAACGGTGATGTTCTTCTCATGTTGTTCCCGTAACTCCTCCATCGTGCCTTGCGTCTGAATCGATCCATCCTGCATGATCGCAATCTCCGTACACAGTTTTTCGACCTCGTCTAAGTTATGAGACGTTAAGAAAATCGTCGTTCCGTCTGCTGCGATCTTACGAATCAAAGTATGAATCCCGAGAATCGAGTTGGCATCAACGCCAGACGTCGGTTCATCTAAAAATAGCATTTCCGGTCGATTAATCAGGGCTTGGGCGATCCCGAGCTTTTTTTTTCATCCCAAAGGAGTAGTTCTTCGTTTTCACATCGATGGCGTCTTCGAGTTGTACATCACGGAGGAGTTGTTTTAACTCGTCCGTCGTCGTCTTCAGACCGAGGACTTTACTGAAATACTTCAAGTGATCGAGCGCCGTGAAGTTTTCGTAAAAGGTCGAGTAATCCGGGAGGACGCCGATTCGGGTCCGGACGTCCTTCAAGGAATCGTTCGGTGCTCCGAGTAACTCGAACGTTCCGGATGTCGGACGGACAAGACCCGTTATCATGTTGATGAATGTTGATTTACCGGCGCCATTTTGACCAAGGAAGCCGAAGATAGCCCCTTGTTTGATTTCGAGATTCAATTGGTTGACGACGGTCTTATTGCCATACTGTTTCGTTAGATTGGTTGCTCGAAGAGCTAGCATCATAAATCTCTCCTTTTAAAAATCATCAAGCTCGCGATGACGAAGACGGCGATATGGATCAAGATAAGGTACGTGTATGCAGTGTTTTCTTGCGTATAGTAATAATAGGGCGTCAAGTAAGACAACGTATCAACGATGACATTCTTCGAAATAAGACTCCACATCCCGATGACCGGAAGCGCGATCGAGATGAAGATGCCGACGAACATCGTCATCGCGGAGTTACTGACGACTGTTGAAAGAAACAGCGACAGACCAATGAAGTAAGAGACGAAGATGATACTCTGGATCAAATCGACGATCGGGAACGATTTTGAAAACGGGACGATCAACAAGAGGGCAACTGTCAGACAGAGGACCCAAAATGATACGTTGCCTAAAAACTTCCCGAAAATGATGTTCTCACGAGATGTTTTCGTCGCGAGAAAACGAATCGTCTTCGATTCAATCTCTTTGTTGACGCTACTATGAGAAATACTCGTCACGAATAAAGGAGATGCTAAGAACAGAAGCAGCATCAAACCGATGATATAGGCGTTGTCACCTAGACCGAGATCACTGAGTTGTCCTTTAAACTGGCTGACGAGTTTAGCAGAACCAATCGTCACACCGAACAAGACGACGATGATCAGGATGGCCCGAATACTTTGGAAAAGCGATTTAAATTCTCGAAGTGTAATCGCGAACATATCGACACACCTTTCTGTTTGAGTTTAGTATTGCCGTGCTATCTTTTTATTCTTCGTGACGTTAGTGATACCGGCGATCAAATAAGCGATTGAACCAAAGACACCGGCGAGTAATGTGAAAATCCCACCAAGAATTGCAGTAATGATCAACATCTTTCCTGCTGAACCGTTTTTGCGAATCCGGACGATTGAGACGATTCCGCCTATCGTACATAAAAGAGAGACGGCACCAAGGTACAAGAAGAATTGTTGGAAGGATGTGAGGATTTGGGTAGACGTGACATCCGTAATGTTCTCATCCTGGATGAATTGATCGACCAAATCCTTCATGCCAGCGTGATCCGCAATCGATCCAGACAATAGAAACCCACCTAAACATAATGATCCAAACAAGACGATACCGATGACAGCAAATATGTATTCCGTTGTTCTTTTCAAGTAGAACACTCCTTTTCCTTATTTTTCCGATTTGATAATCCTAAACTACCATGACTCGAATCACTATGACAAGCGAAATAATGAATATATTTTAATTAATTATTGGTTAAATGTTTAATAAATATCAAAAATACTTTAACTTTATTTAATTGGATGCTATTATGGTGGCATGGGAGGGAAATGGTAAATGAAAAAAGATGATGTTCCAGATTGGGTTTTATCTCTAGAATTGGAAGAGATGGAATTCGTTAAAAAATTCATCATAAGCTCGGGTTCTTTGAAAGAACTGGCGAAACATTATGATGTCTCCTATCCCACAGTCCGGATTCGCGTCGATCGAATCATTCAGAAAATCGAAGTGAATGAGAAAATCGAGAATGAACCGTTCATCGCATACATTAAACAAATGGCTATCGAAGACCGGATCACGATTGAAGATGCCAAAAAAATCATCGAAAAATATCGACTTGAGAGGGGTAACAATCAATGAACTTTTTCATTTCTGCTCTAATTATCAGCATCTGTTTAGGAATACAGTATTTCTTATCAAGCCGTCACAATCCGTATCTCGGTATCATCATGCCAATCGTTCTAGTGATTTTTCTGACATGGCGTTACTTTGATGGTAGATACAATAGTTTTTTAGCCTATGTATTGATTTTAGGAGTCGGCATGATTTCACTGTGGGAACAATGGTCGCGTGGTCGAAAGAAGCTTAAAGAGAATCAAGAAAAAGAACTAGAACGGATGCGCGTTCACGATACATTGTGAGTTACAACGATACATATCGTTTTTTTTGTGAAAAATGAGAGTAGCCTCGGTTTCGATGATGAAACCGAGGCTACTCTCATTTATGCGTTCCGTGCTAGATTCATATTACGGCATATTAATCGAGTTCAATCTTCACTGTCGTATCCTTTGGAAACGCATCATCCGCCGCAAAGAGAACGAATACCTTCTGGTCATCAGGAACTTGATAGACTAAATCAACGGTTGACTTATATGGAGAGAAATACTGATAACTGTTTCTAAATGCTTTCTCATTATGATTGACATAATCAACGGTTTCGTATTCTTTACCGTCTAGTGACGTCAGAATATACGTTCCAGGACGATAGATAGCATAAGATCCTTTTATTGGATTGCCGGGATCGTACATGACAATAGGAATCGTGACATAGCGATAGCCGACCTTTTCCTTTAGATTGAGTTCTTTTGGCGTCGGAATGAGAGATTTGACGTAAAACATCTGAGATGTCGCTTCTGGATCACCTGGGTACGTTTGGATGACTCCTTTATTCATTAGTTTTTTAAGTGCTTTCTGATTGTCAGTTTTCTTGTCGGTTGACGCTTTCGTTTCAGAAGCCAAGTTTTTTATTTTTTGTCCGCTTGTTTGTTGCTGAGGTGCACTCTGTGGTGCTGTGGTCGTCGAGGATTCCGTTGAGGCGAATAAGAATAGGCTTGCCACTCCGATACACAAGGAAGCGGCGATGGATCCGAGTGCCCATTTGAAACGCCGTTCTGTTGCTTGCGTATTTTCGACGATGCTACCGAGTGCGGCATTCGGTGTGATCCGGACGGCACGCTCGGCAGGAAGTAAGGCGCCTAACACGCCGGTGATCACTGGAATCAAGAGCATGATGCTGAGGAAACCAAGCTCTTGGACCGGAAATTGTCCGTAAACGAAGCCGATCATCCCAAGTGCTGTCAGAAGACCAATCACGCCAGCGCAGAGTCCTGTCATCATGCCTTCACTTAGCACGAGTAAACGAACTTGACCGTCTTGCCACCCCGTCGCTTTAAGGACGGCGAGCTGACTTTTCCGTTCATTGACGTTTTGCCACATGATTTCTGTCGTCGTCAGGATGGCAATCAGTAAAGCGACACCCATCGCGACGTAATGCATCGTCCCCACTTCAAGCGCGACATATTCACCGAGCCACGTTGCGTACAAGACGCCTTTCAGTCGGAACGTGATGAAGAGGAAGAAGATGAACAGACTCGTCGGTAAGGCGATCGCAACGACCGAAAGCAATGTCCGTTGCCAGTACGTGACGAGCTGATTGATGCTCATCCCGAGGGCGCTACGCGCACGAACGAAACGGCGACCTTTTGAGACTTCACCGGAACGCATGCTTTCGTACGGTTTGATCCGACGGATGAGCGTCATCGGCACGATCGTTCCACCCCAGTAAATAAGTAAACCAGCAAGACCAATCAATAAAATTCGACCGATCGCAATCGGGTTGTCCGTCGTGACCCAGAACGAACCGAGAATCGTCCAGGCAATCAAGACGACGAGTGTTCCGAGCAGCGTGGCCTCGAGGAACAATAGTTTCGACAGCTGGCGCGGACGCCAACCGAGTGATAGTAAAATCGCGAATTCTTTCTTTCGTGCATACAGCAGGATGATGTTCGAGCTGAAGACATAGACGAGCGCGACAGCGATGACACTGGCGATGATGCCGCTCATCCCGACTTTTGCTTCCTGGAAGATCGCAATCGAAGAGCCGAGCTTGATCCACGGTTGTTGGACCCATCCGAGTGCTGATTCGTCTTTTAAACCCGGTAAATAGGTCAAAGCGAGCTGCGGCGAGGAACCAAGTGTCACGTCCGTGATCAAGCCTGTCTTTTGTTCGATTTCTGCTGCCACCTGTTGGAGCTTCTTCTCGCTAGCAGCATTCATCGTCTCGACACCTTTGACGTTGACGCGGATGGCAGAAATCGCTTTGGCACCACGAATTTTAAACGCAGCATCGAGCGTCGTCAGCATCGACGGTGGTTTCGTCAGGAAATCATATGGATCATTTGTTGGTTTAACGTCTCGAACCGGATTGACGGGACGTTCATTTTTATCCATGACCCACTGGGCTTTTGACGGGAAGTACGTCTCCATCGGCAGTTCTGTCAGCGGGTCTTTCGAGATATTCAATTTCTTCGGATCGAAGACCCCGATATAGTTTAAGTTGACTTTGGGCCAATCCACGCTATCTTTTCCGAACATGCGCGCTTCCCGGTACATGCTGCGTTTAGCGAGCAAGGAATCTTGGTCGACTTGTTTCGGTTGGACTTGATAGGTGAACGGCCAACGTGAAGCGTAAGGACTTTTGATCGAACGGTAGTCGATCGGAGACGGTTTTAAGGCAATCCATGTAAAGGAATTGCTGTTCGTCTCTTCAGCGGTCGGTAACGTGTGTTTCAAAATATCATTGACGAGCTTCTTCTGGACATCTTGTGTCGTAATCGTATAACGTTTCGCACCACTTGTCGGTAAGGAATCTAAGTATTTTTTTCCGCCTTCTTGTTCGACTTGTTGTACCAGATCGTTAATGGATTTCTTTTTCGACGGCAGCTCCACTTTTTCGTACGTGTAGATGCGCGACGCATCGACATATTCACGATTGTTCAACAGGATCGGAATTTGGACACCATCTTCCCTGAACGAGGTGACCTGATCATCTTTTGAAAAATAGTTACTATAGGTTCCTTTGGTCGTCGCTTTGTCCAAGCCGACGAGTGCGGCTTCCGCTTCGGGATCAACCCCTGCAATCATGACTTGACTTCCATACTCATATAACGGTTGTTTTCCAAGTGGAAGGGGAGACACACCTGATTTTTTGGCATTTCCTGTAGGTTCCCATCCTGCTGCTAAGAAGGTGACGCCACTCGAGGATTCGTTCTGTAACCCGGTATCTTGCGTGTCTTTGATCGTTAGTTTATAGATGCCTTCTTGATCGATGGTATGCGTACCGACACTCGAAACTGTTTGATTATACCCAATCATCGCGATTGGGGCAGCGACCTCGACGTCAGTCATTTTTTTGATCGTTTCGTATTGTTTGCGGGTGATCCCGCCGTCGAGCCCACTCATGTAGTTGGGCTCGAGTAACTTCAAGTCTTCTGTTACGCTCCGGCTGCCTTCCGGTCGGACGACGATATCGTAAGAGGAACCCCAGCGTTTTTGCAGTTCATCGACGACGGTTCCGTTATTGGCTTGCGTCGTACCGATCAAGTAACTGAGTCCGGTACTGACGATCAGGACACCGACGAGAAGGAGAATGAATCGTTCTTTGTTACGCCACCACGAATTCCAGATGAACTTAAGCATAGGCAGGGACCTCCGATGGATCAACAACCCGACCATCTTTCATCGTGATCGTCCGGTTCGCGCGTGCGGCTAGTTCAGGATCATGCGTGACGAAGAAGACGCCACAGGCGTTCTCACGGTTCAGTTTCGTTAATAGACTGAAGATGACCTCACCGGTTGCTGTGTCAAGATTCCCAGTCGGTTCATCCGCGAGCAACCACTTCGGGCGATGGATGAGAGCGCGGGCGACGGCGACACGTTGCTGTTGTCCACCAGAAAGTTGCGAAGGGAGAGAGTGAATCTTGTCTGCGAGTCCGACCTCCTCGAGGAGCTCAAGTGCCCGTTTTTCCTTATCATAGTCGACCTTGCGTCCGAAGAGCGGAGCGAGCACGTTCTCGAGTGCCGTCAGCGTCGGGATGAGATGAAACTGCTGGAAGATGAAACCGATATTCTCGAAGCGTAAGTCCGAGAGTTGCTTCGCATTCAATTTGGAGATGTCTTTTGCATCAAACAGTAATTCGCCTGAAGTCGGAGTATCGAGTGTCCCGAGAATACTGAGCAACGTCGACTTACCAGAACCGGAAGGTCCGATAATCGAAATGAAGTCACCTTCGGCGAAGTCGAGCTGGATGTCGTGTAATGCGAACGTCTCGTTTTCACCTGTCTGGAACGATTTCGTTATACTTTTGCACGTAAACGAATAAGCCATGTACCTTACCTCCTAAAAGTAATAGTTATTTAATCCCATATTTAAGTTATAAAATCCATTACTTTCCTATTATAATCATAAAAACACTCTTATTAAACCGTAAAAATACAGAAATATCTGAAAAATAAGTCAATTTTCGAAGTAATGAATCTATTCTAGTAAACATATTCGTTCTACTCTTTGAATAATGAATATCTTTGTTCCTGCTCATCAAGTAGGTATCAGTTAATATTACATACGAATACAGATAACTTCCGTGTCAAGACAAGCAAAATGAAACAAGGAAGTCCACATCTGAGAAATGATGTGGACTTCCTTTTATAGTAGCTATGCTATTTGAAAGGTTAAGTATTTAAATATTCTTCACGACGATCATTTGTAAATATCTCGACGGTGTCCTATTTCGAGAATTAAGATCACGACTTTTTCATCCTGGATGTCAGCAATCAGACGATAATCACCGATGCGATAACGCCATTCACCCGATCTGTTCGAGACGAGCCCTCTACCATGACGACGCGGATCATCCGTCCCGACCAGATTCTTCTTGATCCAGGACATGATGATCCGCGCTTGTTGAGGGTCCATCTTCTTGAGAGACTTTTGAGCTCCGCGCTCAAACTCTACCGTATATGCTGTCATTCTAAATCAAGTTCTTTCATCATATCGTCGAAAGAGATCGCTTCTGATTTTTTACGGTGTGCTGCCATCGAATCATGATAGAGTTGTAAATCGATTTCATCTTCGATACGGTCGAGGACGGCATCGCGAACGAGTGTAGAAATCGTGATGTTCTTCGCTTTCGCATATTCCTTGATGAGTCGTGTATCTTGATCATCTAGACGTACGGAAATGGTACTCATGATTATCAGCTCCTTTGTAATACATTGTAATACATATTCCAGTAGTAGTCTAGAAATGGCACCGATTTAAAATAGGATTGAACCTGTTACAACTAGTATGAAAATGATGAATAAGTATGAAAAAAGAAAGGCTGCTGTATCGCGTGCCTTTCTTTTTGTATAAGACGTCGCACACGCTGAAATGCTCATGTGGAGGATCATAAATACACGGAAATGCTATACAACGCTGCGAAAAATAATGAGATCGAGACGCCTAATCCAAGATAGAGGGTCTTGATGGAGTCTTGGGTTGATCGGATGACGTACACCAACAATCCCACGAAAAGGAGGCTGATTGCCATCAAGATGAGGGATATCATGGTCGGCTCGAACCGGATATCAGAATAGGTGAAACGCAAGCTAGGGAAAAGAAACCCTGACAGTGGACCAGCCCCGCTGGATTGAAGAGTATCCTTGATCGAGTGAGGGGGTTCCTGTTGACCGAGCCACGCAGTAGCTGTGAAGAGAAGCAGGATCAAGATGCCTTCCATCCGCATCCGTCGGACTTCAAACGATCGTTCAGGAGACGCGTAACTCCACTTCCCGTTCATGATACCGATGATCAGCACGGGTAGAATCAGGACGTGTTTCCAGAGTAAGGCTTGTCCATACGGTAAAATCCAGGAATCGGAATACTCCTCTACCTGCACGACGACAGACATCAGATAGATGCCGGAACCGACGATCAGTAAGAAACATAGCGTCACGAGTGGTTTGAACCATTCGAGGAAGATGCCCCAGTTACGATCTGATGGACTCCAAAAGCCGAGTATGAGCAATCCACCGGTCCAGATGAAGACGGCGAGTGCGTGAATAGAATGTACGAGCATGCCTTCTGCCCCTTTGATGCTAGAGGGGTGCCCGGACCACGCGAACGTAACGACCATCGCCATAACAAGGAATACCCCTAGTTTTATACGTCCAGGACTGAGTGATGCACGATTGATGACGATGAGAAGGAGTACACTCCAGAGAACCATCAGAATCCAAGCGTTCCTTGCCTCGAATGTAAGTAACACGGATCGCAGTGTTATCCAAAAACCGATCTCTTCATATAAATACAGTACGATTCGTAAGACGGACAGGGAAAAGGATAACAGCATCAGCACGATGAGCATGCGAACCCAGCGGATTGAAAGCGATACGTCAGGTCGGTAAGAACGAGGGATGAGCTGGACGGAAAAGAAACCGATCAACAGCGCAAGACAACCGTAGAGGAGCGTATCGTCGATCAGATAGAGCGCGGTCATCGCTTCCGCCCCTTCAGGATAATCTGGTAGAAACCATACAACGCCAAGACGAACAAGCCTCCGGCAATCCAGAAGGGAAATCTGCCATCTTCCGTCGTGCGAGTAGTGACCTGAGAAGGTGCTACTTTTTTCGTTTCCTTTTGAACAGATGATGTCTCCTCTTCTGGTTCGGACGTAGTATTACTTGATACGACAGTGAATGTATATGTACATTGATCGGATGTCCATCTGTCCCGATGATTTTCCAATCGACCTGGTATTTCCCTGGCGCCATGGGACGGTCAAGTGTCAAAATCATCCGTTCGTTTTCTTGAGTGAACGTCCCCTCAAGGATGTCGGAAGCATCCACGGCGGATACTTGAAGACTACCGCCAGCCTCGATCTCGGATTCAAAACGGAGGGTCAGTTTGTCAGTTGGTTGAACAGTCTGATTCGCTCCCGGAGTGGAAGATTCCAGCCCGGTATGTGCGGAGGGAACCACTATAATGCGCCCGTAAGCAACAAAAGGAGAAAGCTTTTTTGATACATCGTGTCAACTCCTTCATGTGTAGGTATGTATGGTCGAAAAGATAAGGAAGAAAATCCAGTCCATTATTTTTTTGACGCTTACATTAGGAAATACTAATATGATGATAATATATTAGCGGATTCGAATATGAAAAAGGAGTGAATATTTTGGAACAATTACTGGAACCATTGGACTTAAAGGTAAGGGTCGTACATGGTTTTTCTAATAAGACACGATTGCAGATCTTAGAATGTATCCGTGACGGAGAGAAAACCGTCACGGAAATCGTCGAAGCGATTCAAGGAAATCAGTCCAACGTCTCGCAACACTTGGCGTGTCTAAAAGGATGCGGATTGATTCAAAAACGGACACATGGGAAGTTCGGGTACTACTCGTTGCGAAACGATACCGTACGAGAATTATTGCGACTGTTTGGAGAACTGACGTTAGAAATCGGTCAGGAATCTGCTTGTTGTGAACATCACATCGAGGAGGCGTAAAGATGGCAAGTTCCTGTTGTAACAATGACTCTTCGAAGGAGAGCGCTCCAAAAGAAGGGAAGAACGCTTCTTTACCGACAACGACGTGCTGTACCTCGAGCGCGGACACGCAACGTGGAAAGGCGGATCAGACAAGTTGTTGTACGACCTCCGAATTAGCGGGTACGTCGTTACAAACGGAACCTTCTGAGTCTCCGCCTAACGATACGGAGACATGCTGTAGTAAGGTGCCACTGGAGAAGGTGAATCCGGACGATGCGTCATGTTGCGCCTCGAGTAGCCCTGGATCAGCATCGAACCTCGCTACTCGTGCGACGTATACCTACCGAATAGAAGGGATGGATTGTCCCTCTTGCGCCGCGACGCTAGAGAAGGGGGTGGCGACGATACCGGAGTACCAGCAAGTGTCCGTCCAATATGGTGCTGCTCGTCTGAAGATCGACAGTGAAGAAGAACCAGATGATCGTCGTTTAGGGGAGGAAGTCCGAAAATTAGGATTCCATCTCATCCTTCCCGATAAATCAGATCAGCTCGTCCAAACATTCACCGTTTCCGGGATGGACTGTAGTAGCTGTGCTAAGACGATCGAACAACACTTTCAAAAGATGCAAAATGTCCAGACCGTCACAGTTTCGTTTGCCCGTGGGGAGATGGAAATCGACCATCATCTGGATGCTCGACAAGTCCAAAGCGAGCTGAACAAGATCGGTTTCGATGGATACGTCAAGGGAAAGAAAACGTCCGAGGCACCGGTTCGGTCGTTCGAGGCGATCTCCTTGATCCTGTCCGGGATTTTGATTGGTCTGGGATTGCTCATCCAAACGAGCGGAGTAGCGTATCTTCCGAATGTTTTGTACGGTATCGCCTTGATCCTCAGTGGGGGGAGAGTTTTCCGGAGTGCCTATTATGCCGTCCGTGCCCGCTCACTCGACATGAACGTATTGATGAGCGTAGCAGCCATCGGTGCCGCATGTATCGGGGAGTGGCTCGAGGGAGCGACCGTCGTCTTCCTCTTTGCCATCGGCAATTTGCTTCAGAATCGCTCCCTTGCGCGGACGCGCAATTCCATTCAGAAACTGATTGAACTGTCTCCGAAGGAAGCCTTCGTGCTGACGGACGGGGACGCTAGACGTAAACCGGTGGAAGCGGTGCGAGTCGGAGAAATCCTCCGGATTCGACCAGGTGATCAGGTTGCACTGGACGGCACGATCCTGAACGGGACGACGACCATCAATCAAGCACCGATCACGGGCGAATCGATTCCTGTCGATAAGAAGGAAGGCGATCACGTATTTGCCGGAACGCTCAACATGGATCGTTCGTTCGACATGATCGTCGAGAAGACGTATCAAGAGACGACGCTTGCGCACATCATTGAACTGGTCGAGGAAGCGCAGGATAATAAAGCACCGAGTGAAGCGTTCATCGATCGTTTCGCGAAAGTGTATACACCGTTCGTCTTCCTAGGTGCATTGTTGCTGATGATCGTCCCACCTTTACTCCAACTTGGTAGTTGGGGAGAGTGGTTCTATAAGGGGTAGCGTCAGGAAAATGCGGATTTACAATGCTAAGGAAATTCCCATACTAAAAAGCCAAATTTCTCAACATCAATTGAGAAATTTGGCTTTTTCCGTTGCTCAGTTAAAGCGTCCTTTAGTTGTATATTTCCTGTTGATATCCCTTTTGAAGCATAACATTGTTTTCAATGATCGCACCCGATAGTTGACGCCCATTTTAGAACCTATTCTTTGATTTTCAATAAGCGTAAACTGTTTAATGTTACAAGTAAAGTTGCTCCCATATCAGCAAATATAGCTATCCAAAGTGTTAACCAACCGGGCATGACCAAAAGTAATGCCACTAATTTAATCGCCAAAGAGAAGGTAATGTTTTGCTTGATGATTGCTAAAGCCTTACGGCTTAATTTTATTGTATATGGCAATTTACTCAAATCATCAGACATTAAGGCGATGTCAGCCGTTTCTAAAGCTGTATCAGTTCCAGCACCACCCATTGCTACACCAACGGTAGATGCCGCAAGGGCTGGAGCATCATTCACGCCATCTCCGACCATCCCCACACTTTGATGTTTTTCTCGAAGTTCTTTAATAAAATTAAGCTTATCTTCTGGAAGTAAGTCAGCTTTAATATCCGAAACACCAACTTGTTTTCCGATGGCTGTTGCCGTTCTTTGGTTATCGCCTGTTAGCATCACTGTTTCGATTCCCATATTGTTCAACTTGCCGATAACTTCTTTAGACGATTCCCTCATTTCATCGGCTACGGCAATAAACGAAAGAATTTCTTTTTCTGTTCCTAACACCATCACCGTTTTACCTTGAGTTTGCATATCGGCAATTTTTTCTTTCCTATCGCTTGAAATGCTTCCGTGTAATTCCTCAAAAAGATTTGGACTTCCCACATAATACATTTCATTATTTATTTTGGCTTTAACGCCTTTACCTGTAATGGATTGAAAATCCTCTACTGTTACTTCGTTAAATTTTAATCCATTTTCTTCTGCTTTTCGCATAATCGCTGAAGCAAGAGGGTGCTGTGATCCTTTTTCAATGGCTGCTGTTATGGTCATTAATTCATTTTCATTTCTACCATATGTCACAATGTCTGTTACAGCAGGAATACCTTTGGTTAATGTTCCTGTTTTATCAAAGGCTATCGCTTTTAAGTGTCCTGCTTCTTCTAAATGGATACCACCTTTAATTAAAACACCATTTTTCGCTGCATTTCCTATTGCTGTAACCACAGCAACTGGAGTTGAGACTACTAAGGCACAAGGACAACCAACCACTAATACAGCTAAGCCTTGATAAATCCATTGGCTCCAGTCTCCGCCAAATAATGGTGGAACTACCGCAATTAAAAGAGCTAGTATGACAATAGCTGGTGTATAGTATTTTGCAAATTTATCGACAAACGCTTGAGAAGGGGCCCGTTCTGCTTGGGCTTCTTCTACCAAGTGAATGATTTTTGAAAGAGTAGTATCTTCAACTCGTTTTGTTACTTTAACCTCAAGTAACCCTTCTTCATTCAAGGTTCCTGCAAATACTTCATCATTTGTGGTTTTCGTTACTGGAACACTTTCACCTGTAATCGCAGCCTGATTTAATGTCGATGTACCTTTAACCACTATTCCATCCATTGCTAACTTTTGACCGGGCTTAACAATCATGATGTCTCCAACTTGAATATCATCAACATGAATCATCATTTCTTCATTGCCTCGTCGAATTAACGCTTCTTTTGGGGCAATATCCATTAAAGATTCAATAGATTGACGTGCTTTATCCATTGAATAACGCTCTAATGCTTCACTAATCGCAAATAGGATAACAACGGTTGCCCCTTCACCCCATTCACCAATGATTGCAGCTCCTATAATTGCAATAGTCATAAGCGTATTCATATCGAAATTTAATCTGCTTAGATTTTTGAGACCTTTAATGAATAACGAATATCCACCGATTAAAATGGACGCTGCATAACCAATTGTCGATAGAACATGCTCTTCACCATACTGCTCTCCTAAGAACCAGCTAACTACAAGTAAAAGAGCTGATATATATACCTTAATGTTTTCTTTCTGCTTCCAAAAAGGTTCTCGTTCTACCCTTTGTTCTTTTTCATCTCGAATTTTTAAATTTTCAAATGCTCCTGCTTTTTCTAATTCTTCAACGGTTGTCGTCCCTTTAACATAAACTTTAGATGCTCCGAAATTTACTTTCGCATCCTGAACACCGGGAAGTTCTTTAACATTATTTTCAAAAATGGCTGCACAGTTAGTACAAGTAAATCCTTGAACACGATAGGCTTTCATTTCTTCTTCAGACAGTTTTGCTTTCCCACTAGACATTGATCTTCACCTCTTTCTTATGTGCCAATGCAATCATCATAATTTGTCTGATATGCTCATCATCTAATGAATAAAATGCAAGTTTTCCCTCTTTTCGAAACTTAACAATCCCTTGCTTATGGAGCGTTCGCAGGTGATGAGAGGCATTTGCAACCGTAACACCTATAATATTTGCTATATCACACACACACAGTTCGTCATCTTGACATAAAGCATAGGTAATTTTTGCTCTATTTTCATCTGCAATAGCTTTTAACATTTGGGCAACACTAGAAATATCTACTGTCTGTAAATTACCTTGTATTCGATTGACCTTTTCTTCGTCATAACAATAAATTTCACAAGTATCTTTCTTAATCACATTCTCACCCCAATATCATTCAAGTGTTTATTTGAATATAGTATAACCATTTTTAATAATTCATTCAAGTGTTTATTTGAATGAGTAAAAAAATTCATAAAAAAAGAATTGGAGTACCCAATTCTAATAACAAAATAACCAAACTGCATAAGACTTTAAGTACATAACATTATCTGGCCAATTAATGGAATAGGACTGAACTATTTGTTCTCTTCCGATAGCTTTCTATATAATGAATCCCTAGACACATTTGTAATTTCACAAATTTGATTTACAGTCATATTTCCTTCTTTATATAGCTTTACTGCATAATTCATTCCCGCATGATTTTTATGATATTTCTTTATCCGACCTTTAAACTTTCCTTCTTTCTTAGCCAGCTCAATCCCTTCACGTTGACGCATACGGATAAGATCTCTCTCTACCTGGTTAACACCAGCCATTACTGTAATTAAGAATTGGCTGTATGGATTATCCTCTGATAAATCTAGCCATGTATCCTTGAGTGATTTTAAGCTGGCTTTTTTCCTTCGTATGTAATCGATCAATTCAAATAAATCTTGTGTACTACGAGTAATTCGAGTTAAATCTGTAACATAAATGGTGTCACCATCTTGTAAGTCCTCTAACATTTTTTGAAGTTGCTCACGTTCCTTCGTTGCCCCAGAAACTTTTTCTTCGTATATAATATCCATTCCGAATTCGCTTAGCTGCTGAAATTGTCTTGAAGGGTTTTGACTAGTTGAACTGACACGTACATAACCAATTTTCCGCAAAATATCACCTCACTTTTGAGACAAGTCTTATGAGACGCTAGATCACAGCAATCCACTTCAAAATAAATGACTTGATGAAGTCGCTTCAGATCATAGAAAAACCCTCATTTCGACGTCGAAATGAGGGTTTTTCTATGATCTGAAAAGATGCTGTCTTAGGACATCCTCTCTTCTTTTTTTAGGTTACAAATAGTTCAATGGGTTGACACTATTCGCTGCAGAATAACTGCTGTATTTATAACTGTTTTTATGAATCTCAAAGTGTAAATGATTTCCGAACGAGTTTCCTGTATTCCCAACTGTTCCAATCTTCATACCTTTAGAGACTGTCTGACCACTTTTTACCGAAAGACTATTCATATGAGCATAAACGGTTACGTATTTTTGATTCTTTAGACTATGTGAAATCATAACGTGTTTACCATATGCACCGCTGTTTTTAGAGGTAGTGACTTTTCCACTCGCAGAAGCATAGACAGGTGTGCCTTTTGTTGCAGCTAGATCAACGCCATTATGGAATGTATAACCGTAAGCGCCATTAGATTTTCCGTATCCTTGGGTCAGCCTCCCTTTAGTAGGAGAAGCAAAAAGAGACTCATTATACGTCATTTTTTTTGCAACGTGGCTCTTATATTTTTTTAGGTAAGAACTATAGATATACCGTGTGTTCCCTTTGTAAAGTACTTTTGTCCAAGCTCCTTTTTTTCCTAAATAAGAAAAAGTCTGACCAGTGTTAGTCACGCCGACTATATTGTAATTGAGAGAAGGACCAGTCCGAACACGGAGACCGTCTGTCTTTACTTTTACTTTATATGCACTACTTGCTTCAACTTTTGGGCTATGCATTGAAAAAGTTGTTGTGAGTAAGACGCTAGAAGCGATAAGTATTACCTTGTTTTTCATTAGTTGTACTCCTTTAAAGATAAAGATACGGTGACAAACGATTTGTTAAAAGGAGTATAGCATCACTATATTACAAAAAAGTGTATCAAATTCATTTCAAAAATTGATACGAGATTTAATCAAAAAATGCATAGTTTTTTCACAAACAGATTTTATGTTTAAAATTAAACACATTTCTTTTTTATACATCTTAAAAAAGATTTATTTTTTAGAGTTCGGGAGGAATTTGATGGAGTTATCTTTTTTGTTAGCTTTTGGAGCAGGGTTTTTATCTTTTATCTCGCCATGTTGCCTAGCTTTGTATCCTGTTTTTCTATCTTACATTACAGGAATTTCAGTTACAGAGTTAAAAGAAAATAAAAAGTGGAACTGGAATGGTGTTCCCCATACATTCGTTTTCTTACTTGGATTTTCGAGCGTATTTTTAGTGATGGGTTTTTCAACGTCATATTTGGCTGATTTTTTTATAGTGTATAAAGATGTTCTACGGATGAGCGGTGCACTTATTTTATTCATATTCGGTGTTATTTTAACTGGTCTGTGGACCCCAATATTTTTACTTAAAGAGCGAAGAATGAACTTAGGAAAAAGAAAGCGTGGTTATATCGGAACGTTTATTGTCGGAGTCGGATCGGCTGCTGGATGGACTCCTTGTACAGGACCAATCCTCGCTGGAGTTATTGCTTTGATCGCCACGAATCCTAGTAATGGATTTTTATATATGCTCTTTTATGTACTAGGTTTTTCTATTCCATTTTTCTTGATGTCGTTTTTGGTCGGGAAATCCAGATACTTAATGAATTATTCTTCAAAGGTTATGAAAATAGGTGGCTGGTTTATGATTTTATTAGGTATCATATTGTATTTCGATGGTCTGACGAAACTAACTACAATATTGATTGATTTTACAGGGTTTAGAGGGTTCTGACGCTCTATTTTCTATTTCGAGAGGAGATGCATCGTAAATGTCTCGTGAAAATGTCTTGATAATGGGAGTAGAGGAAAACTGGAAAGTGATGGAGAACATAAAACAACTTAAGCCTGTAAGTATAGATATTCATATTTCTTCAAAAGAAGGATGGGTTCGAAAGCTATTTCCTGATTTTAAATATTTTGATTCATTTTCAAAAAAAGAATCAGAAGAAGGGTATATTAGTAATCTGATTGAATATTGTACTTCTCAAGAAATAGGCTGGATTATCCCTTTAAGCGAACAAGAAGCATCTACGTTATCAAAACATAAGTTGAAAATGAGAAAAAATAACGTAGCGTTTATAACATCCTTTGACTGGGATAAAACAGTACTTCATGATTCATTTTCGGTTCAAGGTAATACTTTCACTTATTCTTTTGACCAGATAAAGAATGCGCCTGAAGGTGTAAAGGTGGGGAAAATTGATGCATATGTCGATTATCGATCTAGTGAAGTGATTTGCTGTTTTATGAGAGAAGAGTATGAACGGTACCAAGATACTGTTCTTTCATACGAGGTGTTTGCCAACTCGATTTTAGAGGAGTGCGTAGCAATAATTGCTCAAAGGCTTAATATAAAGGGTTCTTTTTCTTTCGATTATCAACGTGATTCGGAGGGAATGTATACGATTACAAAAATAGAATGTTTCATGACGCGTTCTACTCGTGAGGCTATTTTTAGTGATTATGATTTCGCTAATTATTTGTGGAGTAATATTCAAGGAATTGTCCTTTTAAAAGAATCAAATGATAAAAGCTCTTTTGTGTATCGCCTAAATGAAGAATACTTTCTTTTCTAAATCTCAACAGTTTGTTTTTATATGCAATCATCTTAAATGAGAAAGGTACTTTATGAATAAACTTTCATTTAAAATAACGTTATTTTATTTTGTCGGGATTCTCATGATTTTCATTTTCTCATCTGCTATTGTATACAACATTCTTGAGCATCAACAAGTAGAAAGTGAACTGGAGAGCCTTCAAGAGAGAGGCAATAGTCATCGAGATGTTCTTTCCACTAACTTCGACAAGCAAACAGTTGAACACGTTGTTTTAATGGAGGAAAAGGCGATGACTGATGTGATTATCTTAGACAAAAATAATCAAGTCGTCGATTCATCTAACGACGCTGAACAATTTTTGAACCCGGATTGGATTCAAAAAAAGGATGGAATCGTAGAAGGTAATTGGAGAGAGGGCAAATTTTTAGTGACGGTGAGTAATATTGAAGATGGCGGTCAAATAATCATGTTAGAGCCGACGAAGTATATACAGCATTTGATGGGGGAATTGAAACAACAAGTAGTGTTCTCTCTATTCTTGTTAATACTTTTTCTATTAGTAAGTGTTTATTTTTTGAGTTATATCATTATAAAGCCACTTTTATCAATGAAAGAGGCAACGGTAAAGTTAAGTAAAGGCGAGGTGCTGAAAATCAGAGAAGCTGAGAGAAGCGACGAAGTAGGAGATTTAGCACGAGCGATCACTAAGTTATCTGTTGATTTACGTCACATTCAAAATACAAGAAAGCAATTTCTGACTTCAATCACACATGAATTGCGTACGCCGATTACCTACATCAAAGGATATGCAGGACTCCTCAAAAAAAACGAATCGAGATTTGGAGATATTATCTATGAGGAATCCGAAAGACTTCAAGAACTGATTGAGGATTTGTTTGAACTTGCTAGATTGGAAGAGCCACATTTTCAAATAGATCCTCAGATCACAGAGATGAATGATTTCTTAAAACAAATCAGTGAAAGAATAATTTTTAAATTTGAGGAGAAACAAGTGAAATTAATTCTTCAAATTAATAAAACTCCCATCTACAAAGAGATAGACCAAGCTAGATTCGATCAGGTTCTCTTAAATTTACTGGATAACGCGCTAAAATATACACATGCGAACAAACGCGTATTTTTAAAAATTGATGAAAACTTTATTGAAGTTACGGATGAAGGTGGTGGTGTGGATGAGCAATCACTCCCGTATCTTTTTGATCGTTTTTATCGAGTAGATTCTTCACGAAATCGTGAAACAGGAGGTACTGGGCTCGGTTTGGCTATCACGAAAGAAATAGTTGAAGCGCACAAAGGGACCATCGTAGCTATTAATGTAGAAAACGGGCTGAAGGTTGTCATTGACTTGAGGGGGATTCCAGGATGAGAACCATTGCTTTGGTAGATGATGAGAATCGAATGTTAGAACTGATTGAACTCTATCTGCAAGACAGTTATACCTGTATTAAGCTGAACAGCGGAAGAGAGATATTGAACTTGATTGATGTAGATGAGCCTGACTTAATCATATTGGATGTGATGATGCCTTTAATGGATGGTTTTGAGACCTGTCAAAGGATAAGGGAAGTTTCGAATGTACCAATCATTTTATTGACAGCACTCGACGGAAAAGAAGAAATCGTAAAAGGATTACAACTGGGAGCAGATGATTACATTGTGAAACCGTTC
This sequence comes from Exiguobacterium sp. U13-1, assembly GCF_001750115.1. Taxonomy (NCBI): domain Bacteria; kingdom Bacillati; phylum Bacillota; class Bacilli; order Caryophanales; genus Exiguobacterium; species Exiguobacterium sp. U13-1. The sequence continues at coordinate 1,977,071 of NZ_CP015731.1, forward strand.
GACGAGGCGGAATTGAAGGCAAGAATTCAATCGATTTTCAGACGAACTACAGTTTCTTCAGGATCAAAAATCGAATCGTCGGGTCTAATCTTAAATGAAGACGCCCATGAGCTGTATTATGATAATCATTTAGTCAAAGTCACGCCAAAGGAATTTTCATTACTTGCTAAGTTATTAAAAAATCCAGAACGTGTCTATTCAAGAGAGGAACTACTCTCAAGTTTATGGTTAGCAAATGAGTGGACAGATGAACGAACGGTCGACTCTCATGTAAGAAACTTAAGAGAAAAACTTAGGAAACTCGAGTTTCCTATTGAAGAACACTTTCGCACAGTATGGGGAATTGGTTACAAGTGGGTTCCTTAAATAAGGAGAAATAAGACAAGAGAGGAACGGTTAAAAAACCGTTCCTCTCTTGTTTATCGTTTATTCTGCAGATAGTTCGTCTTCAGTCACCCATTTATGATTTTTCACTTCTTCACCTGTAGTCGATTCGAAATCAATCATATACACTGTTGTTTGCTTAGCTGAGTCGATAGTGGCCGTAGCATCCTTCATTCCTTTCATATGATCCGCGTCTACTTTTACTTCATCGCCTACTTCATAAGGAGATGACTTGGCATCTACAATCTCTTCTTGAATAATCCATTTATGATTCGTGACGCGTTTCCCGCCATTTGTAGGGTCATAAGAAATGCTATAAGCAGTAGTATCATAAGCTCCTACAATTTTAGCCTCGGCCCCTTTCATGCCTTCCATATGTGCTTCTTTGATCATCGCCATGTCGCCAACTTTAAATTTAGGGTTTTTAGCCTCTTGGAGCCCTTTCGGAACCTCTTTCGATCCAGACATGTCCATCGTCGAATGATCCATACCGTCCATATTTTTATCCATGCTTCCTGTTGATTTAGAATCATCACCATTGCTTCCGCACGCAGCGAGTGCTAAAGAAAGCGAAGCAGCCATAGTTGTCATAAAAATCTTTTTCTTTAATTTCATAAAAATTACCTCCAAGTGTTTTTTTTTATGCTTTCCATAGACTTTATCACATAAATTTGCAGAAACATTGCAGAGAGCAGAAAAGTAACACATTGAAAAAATATAAAATTCATGGGTGGAAAGACATATTTTTTTCACAATCATTCTTTAAGTTAAAGAAAATAATTAAATGAAGGGAATGATCCATGTGAAGAAAAGATGGTTAATCGCAACTATCGGTATCTTTACTCTCATGATGATAGTGGGCGGTTCGTATTTACTTTTTACCCGAGGTACTATGCCAAATAACAAACAGCATATGGAATCTATGATGAATGTAGGGAACACTACTACAAATCAGACCATGATGGAAGGTATGGGACATGGCGCGAGTGTCGATTTAAAATCAACTGAAGAAAAAGAGCGACGATTGAACATCCCTAAGATGCTAAAATCCGATCGTGAAACCAAGAATTCCATTCAATACACGATTGTCGCTAAACAAGGAGAGACACAGTTCTTCCGAAATAGTAAAAAAACTGAAACTCTAGGATATAACGGAAATTATTTAGGTCCTGTAGTGGAATTGAAAAAAGGAAAAATGGTAACAATCCGTACGGTGAATCGCTTATCAGAAGCGACTACATTCCATTGGCACGGTCTTGTTGTACCATCATCCGTAGATGGCGGACCACATCAAGTCGTGAAAGCTGGTGAAACGAAGGTAGTAAAGTTTAAAGTGAAGCAAGATGAATCGACATTGTGGTTTCATCCACATCCAATGGGGAAAACTGCTGAACAAGTATACAAGGGGTTAGCAGGATTGTTGTACGTAAAGGATGAAAAAACTAAAGAGACGATGCTACCTCAAAAATATGGTGAAAATGATATTCCATTAATTCTTCAAGATCGAAAAGTTAAAAACAGGAATGTCCTTGGATATGCTGATGTAGAAAAAACAGATGGGGCTTTAGGCGATACCCTCCTCGTAAACGGTACGATTAATCCATATTTCAACGTAAAATATTCGCAACTTAGAGTCAGATTGATAAATGGCTCCAATGCACGTAACTACGTAGTGAAGCTATCTGACGGTTCATCCTTTAAAAAAATTGCTGATGATGGTGGTTACATCTCAAAACCGAAAAACGTAAAGAAAATTGAATTAAGTCCAGGCGAACGTATAGAGGTATTGGTAGACTTTTCAAAAAGAAAAATTGGTGAGACTGTTTCATTTGAGACGAATGGAGTAAGGGTCGTTAACTTCAAGCTGAAGGATAAACAAGGGACGAACCTAAGTGCATTGGCGCCGAAAAGTAGATATGAAAAGCCGCTAAAGACCTTGTCTACAGTGAATCAAAAGTTAACTCTTTTCGGGATGGGCAAAAATGTTGAAATCAATGGGAAAAAGTTTGATGAGAAGAGAATCGATATTAAAGCGAAACAAGGAGAAACCGAAATTTGGGAGGTCTATAATAAAAAAGACATGATGGGTGGAATGACTCATCCCTTCCACATTCATGGAGTCCAATTCAAAGTGTTAGAGCGAAACGGACAGAAACTGGATAATCAAGAAGCAGGTCTAAAAGACACTATCGCTATAAAACCAGATGAACGAGTTAAGATTCAGATGACTTTCAAGGAAAAAGGGGTATTCATGTACCATTGCCATATCCTTGAACATGAAGAGAACGGAATGATGGGTCAGTTGAAAGTGGACTAAAAAATAGGTGAATGTTTTCATCTTTTTTTCACAAACTAAGGAAATAGGCTTTGTGTAAGTCAAAAAAGACGGAAAATGGAGGTATTTTAGAATGAATACTGGACAACAAGAAATCTTAGGTGCCCTACACAACTGTATAGTGACTTGTAATGAATGCTTTGATGCGTGTTTGAGTGAACATCATGTTTCTTCGATGGCAGAGTGTATACGTCTAGACAGAGATTGTTCTGAAATTTGTAGTCTTTTAGTACAAGCTATTTCTCGAAACAGCAGCAATATTGATGTTCTTGCAAGAAGCTGTGTTGAAATTTGTGAAAGATGTGCCGACGAATGTTCGAAACATGATCATGATCATTGTAAAAAGTGCGCTGAGGCCTGTAATGAATGTGCAAAAGTCTGTCGTAAATTAATTGCTTAAAGCGAAGTGTTAAAAATGAAGGAGCATCTATGTCGCCATGCCGAAAAAGGTATGAGCTAAAAAGCTGATGCTCTTTCATTTATAAGCACTAAGATACTTAGTTATGAAAAAGTTCATAACCCTTATAGACCAGTATTATGGTGAGAGAAAATAAGGATACATAGAGGATAACGATCAAACTCTTCATAAACACTTTCATGAAAATCAACTCCATTCTATAGGTTGAATTGATTATATAGAAAGTTCGTGAAATTTATGAGGAAATAGACTAACAATCATTTATTATTAAAAAATTTTAATGTAAGAGGTGGTGACTAGGATGGATAAAATATTAATTGTTGATGATGAAATAAGAATGAGGCAATTATTAAGACTCTATCTAGAACCAATAGGATATGAATGTAGTATGGCGAATGATGGGATCGAAGCTTTAGAGAAAGTGAAAAAAGAAACCTTCGATTTGATTTTATTGGATGTAATGATGCCAATGTACGATGGATTCGAAGTATGTAAGAAAATAACGGATTCTCACCCGGAAGTCCCTATCATCATGATAACGGCTCTAAATGATGCTGAATCCATCGTCAAAGGACTAGATGCTGGAGCTACAGATTATGTCACAAAGCCGTTTAACGGGGACGTACTTTTAGCAAGAGTTCGGTCTGTCATGAGAAGGAAAGCAAAAGAACCCGTTATCTACCACGGACTTACGTTCGATGAGAGCAACAATTTAATTTTACTAGATGGCAAGTCGATTGACTTTACACCAAAAGCACATGCATTACTGCGACTATTCCTTCAACATCCTGGAAGGCTGTTCAACAGACTAGAGCTTTATGAATTCGTTTGGTCTTATACGTCAGAATCGGATCCGAGGACAGTTGATTCTCATATTAAGATGATTAGAGAAAAGTTAAGAGAGTTAGATTACCCGATCGATAGGCATCTGAAAACAATTTGGGGAAGAGGATATCGTTGGAGTGAGGATGAAACGAAATGACACTCTTGCTATAGGAGCAAAAGTGTCATCATAAAAATCATAAGGGAGTCGGTGTCGGCTTCGAGTATCCATCTTTATATGAAGAATCGATTGCAGAACGAATATCTTTAACCGATTCTCCGTCCCGTTGCTTCAAAATAGACTTTACAGCAATCTCGAGACAGGTGCTGCATGTCGTTCCGTGACTTGTCCATTTCACCGATCCATTCGTCGCGTTTTCTTCTATAAAGCAATCATAATTATTTTTATGATTGACTGTTTCACCGCAACCGCAATAGCAAGGTATTTTCTCTAGTAGTTTACGATTTTTCCCTACAGCTTGATAAACATTTCGTACATCTTCAGGTTGAGTTTTTAAAAACGTGGGAAGTATCAACGATGATGATGTTTCTTCAATCTTGTCACCGCTCATATGTTTCGCATGATCTACCTCCTTTGAATGATTAGGAGTAGAAGACTTCATCGGGGATTGAGCACAGCCGACCGCAATCAAGGATAGGCTAATAAGACTTACGCTTTTTAAGAGTATGTTAAGTTTCACGATTGGATTCTCCTTAGAGATAATTTTGTAGGTGCATAAAACAAAGCTTTTTAATTGCGTTTTTTGTATTAGCTCATTTGTCTGTTCACGATAGTACCTATTCGTTCATTTGACCATAGTCTTCATTAGTTCAGTTAATTCATGAATTGTCATCAATCATTTGATGTCTACCTCGAACTTGTCCTTTAATTCTTTTTAAAGTTTCAGTACTTGTGATTTTGGCGCTAAATAGTCCTATTCAAACAAATGGTCTCATTTTTTAAAATATATCCTATACTTGTATGATAATTTTTATTTTTTAGTGTGTCAAAATACATTTTATATTTATATATATAAGTTTAACTGGAAGTAAAAACGAGATGTAGCTCTATATAGTCATGATCTCTCTATATACACCATACAGGTATATAGTACGTAAAAGGAGGTTTTCTTATGAATCACCATATCCATCACGAACATACTCATCATGAAGACCAACAAATGAGTGCTTCACATCATGAACATGAAGGAATGATCGGAGACTTCAAGAAAAGATTTCTCGTATCGTTAATGTTGACCATTCCAATCCTGCTACTTTCCAAAATGATTCAAGAATGGTCGGGTATCAACATTAGCTTTCCATATGACGACGTTGTTTTGCTTTTGCTATCCACAATTGTCTACTTCTACGGTGGATGGCCGTTCTTAAAAGGTAGCTTAGACGAAATGAAACAAAAAAATCCGGGGATGATGATGTTGATCGCTTTAGCGATTAGTGTTGCATACTTTTATAGTGTGGGCATCATCTTAGGTCTAGGAGAGGGACATGACTTTTTCTGGGAGTTAGCAACGCTCATAGATATTATGCTTTTAGGACATTGGATTGAAATGAAGTCAATCATGGGCGCGTCTAACGCGCTACAAGAATTAGTCAAATTGTTACCCAGTATTGCGCATCGAATTGATGATGAAAAAATAGAAGATATTGCGGTGTCGGAATTACAGACTGGTGACGTGATTCTGATCAAACCTGGGGAGCAAGTTCCAGTTGACGGTAAGATAATAAAAGGAGCAACAACAGTTGATGAATCGATGCTGACAGGTGAATCTCTTCCCATCGAAAAGAAAATGGACGACAACGTAATTGCTGGCTCCATTAATCAAGAAGGAAGCTTGACTGTTGAAACGAAAAATACAGGTGAAAGCACGTATTTATCGAAAGTGATCGAATTAGTCAGCGAAGCGCAGGCATCTAAATCTAAAACACAAAATTTAGCGAATCGTGCAGCAAAAATTCTCTTCTATGTCGCTGTTTTTGCCGGTGTGTTGACATTTATCATTTGGCTTGCATTAGGATATCCGCTCAGCATTGCTATCGAACGTATGGTGACTGTCATGGTTATTTCGTGTCCCCATGCACTAGGACTTGCAGCGCCATTGGTCGTCTCTGTCTCGACGGCGCTGTCTGCTAAGAAAGGTTTATTGATTCGAAATCGGACGCAGTTTGAAGAGGCACGGAAATTAGACGCCATTATTTTTGATAAGACAGGTACTTTGACGCAAGGTAATTTTGGTGTGACGGATTTGATGCCGGTTGATGAAATTTCCTCAAACGAACTACTTCGTCTAGCAGCGGGAGTCGAACGTTCATCACAACATCCTCTTGCTAAAGGTGTAGTAAAAAGAGCAGAAGAGCTACAACTATCACTTCCGTCGATTGAAGATTTTATGTCTATTACAGGAGTCGGATTGGAAGGGAAAGTAGAGGGTACGTTAATTCGTGTAGTGAGTCCTCGATATATTCGTCAAGAAAAAATAACGGTTGATGAGCTCGCTTTTGAAAAATTATCTGAAGAAGGAAAGACTGTCATATTTGTATTGAAAAACAAGCAATTACTAGGAATGATTGCACTTGCTGATTTAGTAAGAGAAGAAGCGAAAGAGACTGTGACTGCTCTTAAAAATAAAGGCATAAATTCAATCATGCTCACTGGTGACAATAAAAAGGTTGCACATTGGGTTGCCAAACAGTTGGGTATTGACGAAGTTCATGCAGAAGTTTTACCTGATGATAAATCAAGACAAGTAAAGAACATTCAATTGGAAGGTAGGAAAGTAGCCATGGTGGGTGATGGCATTAATGATGCACCCGCACTGGCACAAGCTGACGTAGGGATTGCGATTGGTAGTGGAACCGACGTGGCAGTCGAAACCGCTGATATCGTACTGGTCAGAAGTAATCCGAAAGATGTTCTCTCTATCCTTGAACTTTCCCGAAGCACTTATAACAAAATGATTCAAAACCTATGGTGGGCAGCTGGTTATAATGTTATAACAATACCACTAGCAGCCGGCGTTCTAGCTCCCTATGGTGTGATCTTATCCCCAGCCATTGGGGCAGTACTAATGAGTCTTAGCACCGTCATTGTTGCTGTAAATGCTAGAACGTTAAAAATATGAAATCATTTGAAGTGATTTCAGAACTTATTAGTAGCGAAGCACTGAATTTAATCGCGTGTAAAAAGTCTATGAGTATTCGAAGACTTTTTACACGCGATTTTAATTTTATTAGAATATATGATGATGATGATTTATATAAAGAACAAATTTTTATTGCAATCATTATATAAAACGGTCGTTAAATAGACAAAAAAGAAAACTCACATATTTCCTCAGATGCGAGTTCTAACTGCCATATTTATAGATATCACGACGATGTCCAATTTCAAGAATCAAGATCACGACTTTTTCATCCTGGATGTCAGCAATAAGACGATAGTCGCCAATGCGATAACGCCATTCACCCGATCTGTTCGAGACGAGCCCTCTACCATGACGACGCGGATCATCCGTTCCGACCAGATTATTCTTGATCCAGGACATGATAATCCGCGCTTGTTGGGGATCCATCTTCTTGAGAGACTTTTGGGCTCCGCGCTCAAACTCCACCGTATATGCTGTCATTCTAAATCAAGTTCCTTCATCATATCGCCGAAAGAGATCGCTTCTGATTTTTTACGGTGTGCTGCCATCGAATCATGATAGAGTTGCAAATCGATTTCGTCTTCGATGCGGTCGAGGACAGCATCGCGAACGAGTGTAGAAATCGTGATGTTCTTTGCTTTCGCATATTCCTTGATGAGTCGTGTATCCTGATCATCCAGACGTACGGAAATGGTACTCATGATTATCAGCTCCTTTGTAATACGTTGTAATACAAATTGAGCTTTTAGTACATAGAATTGATGATGATTCAGAATGAACATTCTCTGCGAGATGAAACCCGGCTACTGAATATCATGAATGAGTACGATTGAATAGATTGAATCATGTTCAAATTGTTCTAAACATAGTCATTCTATCTTAATTTTGACTATGTTTAGGCAATCGATGACCATGATTTTTTCAGCCCGATAGAGTGACGCTCAATATTTGCTTGAAAGGAACAATCTCGACGTCGAGATTTCGTTTGACTAGGTAGACCTCCTCTTGCACATAGTCGAGCTTCTCGACGAAGGCATCGAAACGATGCGTCAACAGACCGTTCATCGCCGTCACCGTGACGATGTCACCGCTGAAGATGGCGTCGTTCAACGCGTTCTCGATCGTCCCGTCGATTGGTCCCTCCGTATCCTCGAACTTGAGATGATGGACCTCTTGGTAATAGCGTTTTAGCAATCCTTTGTGTTCGGGCATGAGGAACGGGATCCACTTCTTATTGCCTCGGTCTTCATAACTCATTAAAACCACTCCTTTTCATAATAAGAACATTTGTTCTTATTATGTTCCTCGTTTCTCCTGTTTTCAATCCGCTTTTTCGACGTCTCATCAATGCCTCCGTTTTTGGGAACGAAAAAAGGCGCGACGAGTATCTCGTCACTGCCCTAATATGTTTCGCCTATTCGATTGGGTGGAGAATTCATTCTCCGACCATACCGTCATAGTCATTGTCCCGCATATATTGGTACAACCAGTGCTTCTCCGTGATTGGCATCGCAAAGCCTGCGTCCTTCGCTTCCTGGATCGTCACTTGACCATTGCCGTCGGTATCGACGCGCGAGACATCCTCGGTCGCTGTGGTATCGGCAGAGGACGTCGCTGACGATTCTGTTTTCGTCTCCTTTTTCTTCGTCAGACCGAGTGCCGCATTCGTCTCGTCCGGGTTACCGTTCTTGAACCGGTCGACGACAGTGTTCCCACGGACCGTATAGGTATACTGATACGCGGATGGGATCATCGTCGACGTATCCGGATAAGTGATTTGCGCCTCGAAGTTCGTCGCGCCACCTGCCTTGCGGATGACGTCTTCCATGTACGTCTGATCACCATGACGGTTCAAGGTGCTGTCCTGTGGTGTGATGTCGTAAGCATTCGAGACGCCACCGAGCGAAACAGCGATGATGTGTCAGTCAATCGATACCGTGTTGAGCGTATTGGAGAAGGGGCGAATTTTACAGTTAATTCTATAGATGGAGACTTGAAAGTAAACACAATTCTTGGTCTGGATGATGTGAACTCGAATGCATTTTTTAGTGAGGATGGCGATGTATTAGAAACTCAAGCAGATGTAAAATTAAAGATCATTTAATAATCTTTTGATTACGAATTAACGTGTACTCAGATTAAATAGCATCTATCAAACAATAGAGAACTAAATAAATGAGCACCCGATTTTTTTGATTTTATTCTAAAAAGAGAAGTTAATATAGACATTATAAAAATTGAAAGGAGTGTTTAAAAGACTTTTAAAAGTCTTTTAAACGGTGTATACTAAAGGAAATAAGAGGAGGGTATGATAATGAGAATGCGAATACTTGATATTCCAACCACTTCTATATCTGACGTGAAACGGTCTCCTATGGAAGCATTTCAAAGAGCAGATCGTGAAGCAGCCGGCGTATATGTTTTTAACCGTGAAAAAGTTGCAGGTGTTATGCTGACTCAACAGCAATACGAATCACTCAACAAAGAAATTGAAGACTTGTACAGCCGATTGGATGATTTAACAGTCGAAATGCGACTATCCAATAAAAATGTCCGCACCTACACCGATTCAGAAGTCCGTGGAGAACAAGGAACTCACTCGACGACTATTGATGAAATGGATGGGTGGGAGTAATCATTGTATCAGCTTGAGTGGACACAGTATTCGAAAGAGGACTACGATAACCTCGACGGTAGTCAAAAGGTATTCGTAGATAAAGCATTGAATCGCATCGTTTCTGTAGGAATGGCAGCAGGACAGCCGCTCAGTGGGAACTTGGCACATTGCAATAAATTAAAAAACAGAAAGATGGGGTTACGCGTTGTTTTTAGAGAAGTAGAGGGTAAACTCCAGATCATTCAAATTGTAGCGATTGGTAAACGAGATAAAGATGAGATTTATAAAACAGCAGAACAACGTTTAGATTAATAATTAAGAAAAGGATCAACGTACGGACACTTTAAAAGTATCTATACGCTGATTTTTTTGTATTTTTACATAAGAAAGGACTATTAAAAACACATTGATAAAAAGATGAGTTAATAAACTTTAAATTGTGTAGTAAATCAACTGAATACACATTTGTGAAAGACTAACTATTTTTGTATGCATAATGGTCGTTAAAAAAACATAAATCTAGTAGAAATCAATTATCTACTGGATTTATGTTTTTAATGAATTACAACGTACTTACTGAGTTTTCTGATCAAGTTCTATTTTTACAGTCGTATCCTTTGGAATAGATTCGTCGGTTGCATAGAGAACAAATGTCTTTTTGTCGACGGGTACTTGATAAACTAAGTCGACAACTGACTTATACGGGGCGAAGTATTGATAGCCGTTCTTGAATGCTTTTTCGTTATGATTGACATAATCGACGGTAGAATATTCTTTTCCGTCTAGCGAGGTTAGCGTAAATGTTCCTGGTCTGTAAGTTGAATATACACCTTTACTTTTTGTATCCGAGTTGTGCATAAAGACAGGAATTGTGATATACCGATAACCAGGCTTTTCTTTTAAATTCAGTTCTTTTGGTGTTGGAACGAGTGATTTAGCATAAAATAGCTCATATTTTGCTTTCGGATCACCCGGATAGGTTTGAATAACACCTTTCTCCATTAGTTTTTTAAGTGCTGCATCCTGCTTGCCTGTTTTCTTATCAGAGAATGTTTTCGTATTAGTTGTCAAATCCTTTAATTTTTGGCCACTAGTCTGTTGTTGAGGTGGAGTACTCTGTGTTGCTGTAGTCGTCGAAGATTCTGTTGAGGCGAACAGGAATAGACTCGCCACTCCGACACACAAGGAAGCAGCGATGGATCCGAGTGCCCATTTGAAACGCCGTTCTGTAGCTTGTGTGTTTTCGACGACACTGCCGAGTGCGGCATTCGGTGTGATCCGGACGGCACGCTGAGCGGGGAGCAAGGCGCCTAACACGCCGGTAATCACCGGAATCAAGAGCATGACGCTAAGGAAACCAAGCTCTTTAACGGGGAATTGCCCATAAACGAAGCCAATCATTCCAAGTGCTGTCAGAAGACCGATCACACCAGCACATAATCCTGTGATCATTCCTTCACTCAATACAAGTAAGCGAACTTGTCCATCCCGCCAGCCGGTTGCTTTGAGGACGGCAAGTTGACTCTTGCGTTCATTGACGTTTTGCCACATGATTTCCGTTGTCGTCAGGATAGCGATTAATAATGAGACTCCCATGGCGACGTAGTGCATCGTGCCGACTTCAAGCGCGACATATTCACCGAGCCACGTCGCATACAAGACGCCTTTTAAGCGGAACGTGATGAAGAGGAAGAAGATGAACAGACTCGTCGGTAAGGCGATCGCAACGACCGAAAGCAATGTCCGTTGCCAGTACGTGACGAGCTGATTGATGCTCATCCCGAGGGCGCTACGCGCACGAACGAAACGGCGACCTTTTGAGACTTCACCGGAACGCATGCTTTCGTACGGTTTGATCCGACGGATGAGCGTCATCGGCACGATCGTTCCACCCCAGTAAATAAGTAAACCAGCAAGACCAATCAATAAAATTCGACCGATCGCAATCGGGTTGTCCGTCGTGACCCAGAACGAACCGAGAATCGTCCAGGCAATCAAGACGACGAGTGTTCCGAGCAGCGTGGCCTCGAGGAACAATAGTTTCGACAGCTGGCGCGGACGCCAACCGAGTGATAGTAAAATCGCGAATTCTTTCTTTCGTGCATACAGCAGGATGATGTTCGAGCTGAAGACATAGACGAGCGCGACAGCGATGACACTGGCGATGATGCCGCTCATCCCGACTTTTGCTTCCTGGAAGATCGCAATCGAAGAGCCGAGCTTGATCCACGGTTGTTGGACCCATCCGAGTGCTGATTCGTCTTTTAAACCCGGTAAATAGGTCAAAGCGAGCTGCGGCGAGGAACCAAGTGTCACGTCCGTGATCAAGCCTGTCTTTTGTTCGATTTCTGCTGCCACCTGTTGGAGCTTCTTCTCGCTAGCAGCATTCATCGTCTCGACACCTTTGACGTTGACGCGGATGGCAGAAATCGCTTTGGCACCACGAATTTTAAACGCAGCATCGAGCGTCGTCAGCATCGACGGTGGTTTCGTCAGGAAATCATATGGATCATTTGTTGGTTTAACGTCTCGAACCGGATTGACGGGACGTTCATTTTTATCCATGACCCACTGGGCTTTTGACGGGAAGTACGTCTCCATCGGCAGTTCTGTCAGCGGGTCTTTCGAGATATTCAATTTCTTCGGATCGAAGACCCCGATATAGTTTAAGTTGACTTTGGGCCAATCCACGCTATCTTTTCCGAACATGCGCGCTTCCCGGTACATGCTGCGTTTAGCGAGCAAGGAATCTTGGTCGACTTGTTTCGGTTGGACTTGATAGGTGAACGGCCAACGTGAAGCGTAAGGACTTTTGATCGAACGGTAGTCGATCGGAGACGGTTTTAAGGCAATCCATGTAAAGGAATTGCTGTTCGTCTCTTCAGCGGTCGGTAACGTGTGTTTCAAAATATCATTGACGAGCTTCTTCTGGACATCTTGTGTCGTAATCGTATAACGTTTCGCACCACTTGTCGGTAAGGAATCTAAGTATTTTTTTCCGCCTTCTTGTTCGACTTGTTGTACCAGATCGTTAATGGATTTCTTTTTCGACGGCAGCTCCACTTTTTCGTACGTGTAGATGCGCGACGCATCGACATATTCACGATTGTTCAACAGGATCGGAATTTGGACACCATCTTCCCTGAACGAGGTGACCTGATCATCTTTTGAAAAATAGTTACTATAGGTTCCTTTGGTCGTCGCTTTGTCCAAGCCGACGAGTGCGGCTTCCGCTTCGGGATCAACCCCTGCAATCATGACTTGACTTCCATACTCATATAACGGTTGTTTTCCAAGTGGAAGGGGAGACACACCTGATTTTTTGGCATTTCCTGTAGGTTCCCATCCTGCTGCTAAGAAGGTGACGCCACTCGAGGATTCGTTCTGTAACCCGGTATCTTGCGTGTCTTTGATCGTTAGTTTATAGATGCCTTCTTGATCGATGGTATGCGTACCGACACTCGAAACTGTTTGATTATACCCAATCATCGCGATTGGGGCAGCGACCTCGACGTCAGTCATTTTTTTGATCGTTTCGTATTGTTTGCGGGTGATCCCGCCGTCGAGCCCACTCATGTAGTTGGGCTCGAGTAACTTCAAGTCTTCTGTTACGCTCCGGCTGCCTTCCGGTCGGACGACGATATCGTAAGAGGAACCCCAGCGTTTTTGCAGTTCATCGACGACGGTTCCGTTATTGGCTTGCGTCGTACCGATCAAGTAACTGAGTCCGGTACTGACGATCAGAACACCGACAAGTAGCAGGATGAAACGCTCTTTGTTGCGCCACCAGGAATTCCAGATGAACTTAAGCATCGGCAAACCCCTCCTGGAGTAAGATGTACTGTCTTATGATGGACCTTGCATTAACCATTAATTGAGGTGACGTGTAGCTATGGATGTGTACCGATTCAGTCATGGATGAATCCTCCTTTGAAAGAACGTTTTTTATTCCATATGTAAGTTAAAAAATCCAATCATTACCTAATTATAATTGAAGATTAAGAAAGTGAGCTAAAAAAACAGAAAAATCAGAAAAATTGGTTGGTCATTCAACTAAATATTATGAAACTTGAAGGAATGTAAAAGCGTTAATGAATTGACACACGTCATACATTAAAACGAGAGAAAGGAGAGGATGGTCGTGAGCGAATCTATTGTTTATTTTGTAATTCTTATCCCTCTACTAGTGTTTGCTATCGTTCTATCGAAAGGAAAAGGTGCATCATTGCTTGCAGGATATAATACGTTGTCTGAAAGTAAGAAACAAGACTATGACGAAGTCGCCCTATGTCAATTTATGGGTAAAATCATGTACGGCGTTTGTTTTAGCATCCTGTTGATTGCTGGGAGCGAGCTGTTTGGATATCACTCTTTGTTTAGTTTAGGCGTCATGCTACTATTCTTTCTTATTGTATTCGCAGTCGTCTATTCGAACACGAATGACCGATTCAAGAAAAAGAGATTATTCTGTTCACGTCAGCAAGATCTCCATCATTTAAACCATAATGAGAAATCCTTTAAGACGATTAACATCAAATGACTTTCGTCGTTCATATGAAGATATCAATCCTCATCAATCGTGTATGAAAAAATGTGTATGGGTAATTCCGTCGTCTCGATCGTCTCGACCAATGTCCATCCTAATTTTTTATAATATGCTGAAGCGTTTTCTGTTTTTAAATAGATTGTTGTGATCTGTCGTGATTTGGCGTAGACGATTAATTGATTGATGAGTTGCTGCGCGATCCCTTGATTCCGATAGACTTTTTCAACGAATAAAGAAGCGAGCCAAGGCGTATAGGCTGGTCGTTCGTTCAAGTCATTTTCAAAGAGGGAAACGGTTCCGATACACGTGGCATCATCTAAGGCAACGAACGTTACAGGATACGGTACACTTGGCTTTTTGTCTAAAAAGGCTTTTATTTGTTCATAGGGTACCGACCCTTTTTTCTTTTGAACGAATTCGGTATGAATCATTGTGGCAACCACTTCTAATTGTTCAGGATGATTCGATAATGTATCAATGATCATCTTCTCATCCTCCTTTCTACAATTGTTGTATCGATCATTAAATTAATGCGTCCTGTAATAGTTATTCAAAACAATACATCTGTCCTCATCAGAATAAAGGAGCTTTGGAATGAACTTCGAACAATACTTGCAACAACATTTTGGGAAGGTGAACTTATTTGATCGTTCCTTTGTTGAGAAGGATTTAGTATTCCACGTAGACTTAGTGAAGGACCTGTATCAGTTAAAGAAAAATTCAGATGAAATCAACGAGGAATACTTCAAACAGGCATACCAAAAATCAAACGACTTGTTTGAGGATCTATTCCGAGAAGAGGAGCCTCTTTATTTCGTCGTACATGTGAGAAGGGAGCGCGGTAAGTATCAAAAGTCAGCGACGAAAGTATTCCGTCACTTAAAAAGAAGAGAAGATCAATACAACATAAAGTTCGTAGAGAAAATGATGGATGAAGAAGAGCAGGTATCCGAATATGCCGTGTTATTACCGAACAAAAACACATTAGATTATAAGCGTTTAATCAAAGCGATCTGCCATCAGGATTTCCCGGCGCTGCAACCAAGATTTCGTCAAACATATACAGACTATCCGGAAGTCTTTTTCGTGAACGTGGATCGAAAGATCGTCATGAATATCTATGATGATCGCGGTTGTTTTCTCCTGTTCGGTGATTCAGCAACGTATAACGTGTTCAAGAAGAAATATCGTCATGATCTCAGTTAATCTTTAACCGTGTTTTCATCGGTTAGCGAAACGTTCAAGCTAGTGCCAAGAAGCCGATTACTGAAAAAATAAAAAGAACCAATAGAGAAGTGAGTAATGTTAACGCAAGGATTTTCCCCGTATTTCTTAGACTAATGATGGCGCACACTAGCGCAAGCAATAGTCCAGCTAACATATAGTTCGTACCCCAAAAACCATTGAACGGTAAGAGCTTAACAGTAAGGAAAGTGAAAACCACAATACCGATTGAGATCCATCCTAGGTGCTTTCGCATAAACTGCCTCCTCTTAAAATGAATACATATAGTCATAATTTGGTTCTTTTTTAGCATATCATTACAAATGTTTACAGCGAAAGAGTTTTGTAATCGTCGCTTAAAGATATCCTGAATGAACGCGTGTCATACACCAGCTCGTCACGAAACATACCAACAAGCAGAAAACAATTGAACAGTCATCGACCAACAAACAATCCCTCACTCTAATTAGAATGAGGGATTGTTTCGTTTCGTCATTAAAACGTCAACTCAATCATATTACCTTCCGGGTCCGCGATCGTACTTTCATAATACCCGTCACCCGTCGTCCGGGGACCGTCAAGATGTTGTACACCGGCATCCTGTAACCGAGCTGTCCAGTCATCGACTGCTTGTTTACTGCCGAGCGAAAAGGCGAAGTGGGCATACCCGAGCGCATTCATTGTCCGTTCCGTGATATCCGTCCGTTGCATCAACTCAAGACGCGCACCACTCGAGAACGTCAGGAAATACGACGTGAACCCTTTCGTCGGATTATGATACCGCTCGCCTGCCGTAGCATCAAAATGTGTTTCGTAGAATTGACGCATCCCGTCAAGGTCTGCCACCCAGAGGGCGATATGTTCAATCTTCATCTCCATTCCTCCTTTTTTCAAGACGCTTTTGCCAATCGCTGTCTGAATAACATCCGGTTCAAGCCTTCCGTAGCGACCAGCATCAAGAAGATGAGACTGATCGTGAACCAATGGAACAACGATAAGGAGTAGGACGTCGCCAGCCATCCGAACAATGGCGGCATGAAGGTACTACCGGTATAAGCAAATGCCATTTGTACCCCCATCAGCCGTTGCGCCGCAGCCTCCCCGAAGCGAACCGGTGTCTCATGGAGCATTGCCGGGTAAATCGGTGCGAGACCAAGACCGACAAGTACGAAACCAAGCGGCATCCAGGCAGCGGGTGCGAGGATGAAACAGGCTGCTCCGACGAATGCCGTCCATTGACCGACACGAATCAAACGACGATTCGACCAGCGTAGCGATAGAAAACCACTGATGAATCGACCCGCGGTGATGCTTCCGTAGTAGACGGAAATCCACGTCGCTGCTGATGTTACGGAAAAGGACCGGACTTGGACAAGATAACTACTGCCCCACAGCCCGACGACCGCCTCAACCCCGCAATAAAAGCAAAACGCTGCGAGAGCGGCAATCAATCCGCGTGGTTTTCCGGACGACGTACTCACGGTCTGAACCTGTTCAGACACCTGTTTCGGAGCCCGCTTCCAAAGCGGTAAGCTGACGATTAAGACAATCATCAAGACGAGTTGCAATGCGCCGACGACGAGGTAACCAACACGCCAGCCGGAATCGAGCAATACACCAGCCATGATGAGCGGACCAGCCGTCGCACCGATGCCCCAGAAGCAATGGAGCCAGTTCATATGATGTGCTTGATAATGGGTGGCGACGAAATGATTTAACGCCGCGTCGACGACTCCAGCACCGAGTCCAAGCGGGATCGCAAGGACGAAGAGCCAAATCAAGGACGGAGCAACGAAAAAACCGATCAATGCCAGTGCCGTCAAACCGGCAGAAGCTGCCGTGATCGGACCCGTAGAATAACGTTCGATCAAGCGACCGCTAAACAGACTCGAAACGATCGTTCCGGCAGCGATCGTCATGAAGAGCCAACCTGCCATGTCGAGCGGTGCGTCGAGATCGAGCCGCATCACAGGTCACGCCGTACCGAGTAACGCATCCGGAAGACCAAGACTGATGAAAGCGAGATAAATCAAAGGTAATAGTAGACGGGTCATCGGGCGAGTCCTCCTAACGGAATTTGTTCAATGAATGACTGGATGCTCAGTTGCATCAGACCATCTAAATAATCAGTTTCCCAGTCACCTTGCCGCAACCGAGGTAATTTGTCGAGCGGAAAGCGCTTGGCACATCGTTCCGTCAACCGTGCTAATCCGTCATCCGAGACATCTGACGCTGTAAACAAGATGACATCTGGGTTCAAGGTGACGCTAAACGAGAGGATGATTCGACATAATGCCTCATACCAATCGTCAGAGTGTGGTGCAGTCGTTGCGAGGACTTGACCGACATTTCGTTTCTCGTCAAACGGGATGAACGAGATCTCTCCAGCGAAGTGATGCGCTCCGCGGACGACATGACCGGAAACGGCGATGCCAGCGCCCGGTCCGTTCGTCCCGAGATACACATAGACAGTCGTCTCGTTATCAGAAGCTTGGGCACGGACCGCCGTGTTCATATCATTTTCGACGATGACGGGTCGCTTGAACAGTTCCGTCAGTTCTTGTTGCAAAGGGCGACCGTCAAGCGTCGGATAATCTGGGGCGAACAGGATCGTTCCGGTGGTATCAACGGCACCGGCAACACCAATCGCAAGCGTTTGAATAGATGGATGATCGTTAAGTAATGTTGTCAGCGTTTTCAATAAAACAGATCCATGATCCGACGAATCGAAGTTCAGGAGATCCGTTGCGATCAGATGTCCACTGACGTCGTGGATGCGATACTGCAGATACGTGCGTTCGAGATAAAGAGCAAGTCCATGAAAGTGATCCGCGCGATAGCGATACCGTTTTGCCGGACGCCCTCCGCGAACCAATTCAAGTGGTGTCTCTTCAATTTCCCGAGCATCGATCATCAAATCGATCTGTTTGCTCGCAGTCGGAAAACTGACATCCAAGACGTGGCGAATCGCAGGAATTGTATCGAACTGCTCGACTAAAAAAGCGTGACGTGTACGTGAAATGAGTTCAGTCAAAAAAAGACCTCCAATCTAAATCACTTATTAAAATTTTTTAATAAGTATCAATTTGAGTATAGCAGATTCAGGGATGAAAACAAGTTTAAAAAAGAGGTGTAGGATATGAATATTTAGAGAAATCACGTTTCATTCTATCGTTGTCTGGATATAGTAAAAGAAGTTAAAAAATTTTAGTCATATATCTTTAGTCCATACTATTCCGATTTGAAATATCTTGGATAGCCTGTAACAGGAGGTAGATGACGAGAGGAGCTTATAATCATGACTACCCAACTATCAACCGACCTAGGATCCCAAGATATTTTAGCCTCCCTGCGAGATAATGTTGCGATGATTCGATTCGACCGGCAACGTCGTGTCGTCGACGTTAATGGTTTATTCGCAAAGACGATGAAGTATAAACGAGAAGAAATGATCGGGATGCAGCATCATCTCTTCTGCACGACGGAGTTTGCAATGAGTGATGGTTACCAAGCATTTTGGCAGAAGCTGTTTAGTGGCTTCAGTACGGCAGATAAAATTGAACGCATCGATGCGCATGGTCAATCGATTTGGCTAGAAGCAACCTATATGCCGATTTACGATGGAACGGAAGTGACCGGTGTCTTGAAGATTGCCTCCGATATTACGGATCGGCAGCAGACGATTCAACAATTCGCGACTTCGTTTGATGCGATCGCTAGTGATTTGAATACGCGGTCGACGCATGGCGAGCAGGAAAGCGAAGCGTTACGGCGAACAATCGAACAGATGGCTGAGACGACCCGTGATAACCATCAGACGATTGAACGATTGCAACGTCAGGCGCAGGACATCTCTCAAGTGACGGAGACGATCAAAACCATTGCGTCACAGACGAATCTCTTGTCACTCAATGCATCAATCGAGGCAGCGCGAGCCGGAGAACACGGCAAAGGATTCAATGTCGTCGCGACGGAAGTCCGAAATCTCTCAAAGCTCGTCGAACAAGCCGTCGTCGATGTCCGGCAAACGACGCAGCGAATGAATGATGAACTGCAGCGGATTGCCCGTGCGATGACGCAAGCAACGTCGGATGCGCAAGCAAGCGTCAAGGTCGTCGCGGAAACGGTCGATCGTTTCCATGACGTGCAGAGTGCGGCATCGTCGTTAACGGAGACAGCGCGAGACTTTACAAAAGCCATTTAAGTGAGAGACGGCATTCCGATAACCGGAGTGCCGTTTTGTATAAAAAGTACCCCTATACTTTGGAATAATATGTTAATATACTACAAAACGAAAAGGGAGCGAACTTCTGATGAATATCCGTACTGCCCGTCCTGACGATTTTCAGGCCTTGATTCCATTGTTTCAGCAAATCCACGATCAACACGTCGCCTTACGACCTGATCATTACCGTCCGCACGAGATGCCGGTTCCGGAAGACTTATTTCTGTCGCAACTCGAGAATCCGGATTATGCATTACTCGTTGCGGAACAAGATGGGCTTGCCGGTGTGATCGTCCTAAAGGAAGACATCGTCGAAGGAAGCGGCTTCGTCTTCGATACGCATTACTTACGCGTCATCAGTCTCGTCGTTGCGGATACGCATCAAAAACAAGGCGTCGGGAGACGATTGATGCAAGCCGCTTACGCGCACGCGGAAACGATTGGCTGTGACAAAATCGAACTCGGCGTCGATGACGCCAATCAGGAAGCGATCGCCTTTTACGAGGCACTCGGAATGGCTGTCCGCTCGAGACGAATGGAATGGAACGTGACGTCAAGCAGGGAAACGTCGATGTGATGTCAAACAACAGGTACTAGAAAGGAGAGAGGTCATGTTCAGATTACAAGTATCCGATCACGTATCGCTTCAATTGTTTGAACGGCACCATGCGGAAGGATTATTCGCCCTCGTCGATGCCAATCGTGCCCATCTTCGCGAATGGCTCGGTTGGGTCGATGGTGCAACAGATGCCAATACATATCAGGAGATCGTCATCCCAGCATGGCTGCAACAGTTCGCCGATGGCAACGGCTTTACATGCGGCATTTATCTTCAGGACGAGCTCATCGGAACGATCAGTTTACATGAAATTAATCGGAATCTCGGGCAAACGTCGATCGGCTATTATCTAGGAGAAAAGGGCCTTCGAAAAGGCGTCATGACGGACGTTGTCCGGTTCGTCACGAACTATTGTTTCGAGACGCTCGGCTTGAACCGTGTCGTCATCGAGTGTGCGACTGGAAACGTCCGGAGCAGACGAATTCCGGAACGACTCGGCTTCACGGAAGAAGGCGTCTTACGGGATGCTGAAAAATTGTACGGGACGTATCACGACCTGCAGGTCTATGCGATGTTACGACGGGACTGGACGAAATCGCAGGAGGTGGCCGCATGCGTATCGAGCAAATGAGTCAAGCGACGTATGACGCTTACTTACCGGTCGCAATCGAGGAGTATGCGGCAGAGAAGTGTCGTGCTGGTACGTGGTCAGAAAACGAATCGCTCGAGAAGGCGACAGAAGAATTCGCAACATTGTTGCCAGAAGGGCTGAAGACGAAGGATCACTACTTATTTACGTTTCGTGACGAGACAGGTAACGATCTTGGAATGGTCTGGGTTCATGTGACAGAAGAATCACGCGGACGTTGCGCTTTCATCTACGACGTCAAGATTACGTCCGATAAACAGAACCAGGGCTACGGCAAGGAAGCGCTTCGCTTACTGGAAGCGATGTTGAAGCGGATGAACGTCAAGAAGGTTTCCTTACACGTCTTCGCGCATAACGAACGTGCGATTCATGTCTATGAATCGCTTGGATATGAAAAAACGGATTATTATATGTCGAAACGTCTCGATGACAGCCATTAAAAAGCTTCCTCTTGCGCAAGCAGGAGGAAGCTTTTTCGTTTAACGCCACGTCTGTAAGGTATTCGCGAACTGGATGTTCGTCTCCAGTTCTCCTGTGATCTCGCTTGCTGTGAAGTCATTGCCAGCGAGCCAGTCGGCAAAGTCGAACGTGACCGGCTCCTGATCACCACCGAGCGCGAACCAGACCTTCAATTCTTCCGGGAAGTAGGCAGACGTATGAATCGTTCCCGCCCACTGTGCATATAAATCAGCGAAGACGCCTTTATCGGTATCGTTGAGTAGTCGAAAAGCGGACTCCGCATCTTGAATCATATGTTGATGCGTCTTTAACTCCATCATCCGACGTTTCGAGTCATCCAGGTGATAGCGGTTTTCATGCTGTAGCAAATCAAAGTGATTCGTGCACATGTTTGTCTCGCGCACTTGCACATCCCGCGCCGTCGCCTCGATGACGAACGAACGCGCGGATTTATCATGGACGACGTACGTGAACGATCCGCGATGTGGAATCTCCTTGACGAGTGAGATCGCATCGTCGACCGACGTACACATCTCGAGGATGATCCGCCCAATCATGAAACTGACGAACCCGTCTCCCGGGCGGCGACGGTTGATGAAGTTATAGCCCATCGCAAGCCCATGTTCATTCATCCCGTCCATCCGCCCGGTCACCCGTGAAGCGGGACCGATAATTGCTGATCCGCCATCGTTCGGTTGAAAGACGGAAAATCGACCATCGTATGTCATCGGATGATAGTCGTAATTGCGGACGAGGAAATTATCACCGGTCATGATCGAACAACCACTTTTCGGTCCTTCGACCCGGTAATGCCCGAAATGTAGTAACGTATCCGACAGCGATAGTTCAAGTTCGTCTTGAAGTCCGAGTAGCTCGTCCCAAATATGCGGGGCGTAGCGGAGGAACATCTCCTTCGTCTCGACCGGATCGACTTGAAAGCGCGGAACACGGATCTTCCAGTTGTCCTCCCGGTTATGGAGCAACTGGTTTCGTTTGACGTAACGTCCTTGTTCGCGACCGAATTCATAATGACTGCCGCGGAATTGTGTGATCTCATTGGCTACACGTTGCATACGATTCATCCTTTCTTCAACTGCTGTATGCTGATTATATCGAACGCGAGCGAGAAAGTCGTATGGCAAGTCTTTACTGAAGCACATCTAAAGTATGGGAATATTGAAAAAATAGTCAACTTTTTCATTCTTGAACCGATAACAAAAACGGGAGGGGATGGAATGAAACACATGTCAGTCAGACGGAAGATACAAGCTTTGATCGCAACAGCCGTCGTTGCGATGCTTTTGATTGCGGGAGCAGGACTTTATTTCTTAAATCAGATGTCGAATGCTTCCCGAGCGATGTATCAGGAAAACTTATTACCGATCCAGGAAGTGGCTCAAATCCGGATTGATACACGCGCGCTCGATTCGTTTTTAGTCGAGATGATGTTAACGAAGGACGAGACGCGGGTCACGGAACTGCAAGCTGACATCGATACGCGTCAGGAACAGATTCGCGCATCAGTCACGAAAATCGAAAAAACAGGGCAATTCGATGCTAAAGAGAAGAAACAGCTCGAAGAATTAAAGGATAATGTCCTCGCCTATGATAATTCGATGACGATCGTCCAGGATGCGGCGACGCGCAACGAAACCGAAGAAGCCTATACGGCATACACGCAAGGTCTGGAACAAGTCCGGGATAACGTCGCAAATTCTGCGAAGTCGTTGATGGCTTCGATGACAAAACAAGCGAAGACGTTAGACGCTCAGAATCAAGCAGAAAAACAAACGGCCTTTTACTTAATGCTCGGCACCTTTTTACTCGCGGTTCTCTTGTTTGCAGGACTTGCAATGTACATTACACGTCTCATCACGCGTCCGATTCGTCAATTGCAGGGATGGATGGATCAATCGGGGAACGGGGACTTGACCGTCCGTGGAACATACGACTCAAAAGACGAGCTTGGACAGTTGACGACGTCTTTCAATGAAATGATTGCGTCACAGCAACAAGTCGTGCTTGAACTAACCGGTACGGCTGACCGTGTCGCTGTTGCGTCGGACGAACTCAGCGTCAACGCGGAATCGACGACGAAAGCAACAGAAATGGTCGCTGTGACGATGGAAGAGATGGCAAGCGGTGCTAGTCAACAATTGCATCAAGTATCGGATGCCTCACGGACGATCGAAGAATTGACGACATCGGTCCGTTACGTCGCCGGTAATGCCCAACAAATGACGGAACGCACTGCGGATGCGATGGAAAAAGTCGCTCTCGGTGGTCAAGTCGTCGGAACACTCGGTACCCAAATGGGACGGATTCAAGAAGACGTCTCTCGACTGAGCCACGTCATTGACGGTCTTGGTAACCGATCGCAGGAAATCGGACAAATCACGGATTCGATCAAAGGTGTCGCGGCACAGACGAACTTGCTTGCGTTAAACGCAGCAATCGAGGCAGCTCGCGCCGGTGAACAAGGGCGCGGATTCGCCGTCGTCGCTGCGGAAGTCAAGACGCTCGCGGAGCAGTCGGCGGTCTCGGCAAAACAGATCGAGTCGTTGATTCGGGTCATTCAACAAGAGACGGAAGCATCGGTCGCCTCGATGGAGAAGGTTTCGACCGAGATGACGAGTGGAATTGCCGTCGTCGATCAAGCCGGTGCCTCCTTCTCAGAAATCGAGACAGCGATCACCGACGTGACAGGGCACGTCGAAGAAGTGTCCGGTGCCGTACAGGAAATGGCGGCAGCGAGTGAGCAGATTGCCTCCGTCATGCGAACGATTCAAGCAGTGACGGAAGGGACTGCTGCCGGAACACAAAACATCTCCGCTTCGACCGAGGAGCAGATGGCGTCGATGGAAGAAATCACATCCGCGTCCCAATCACTCGCGACGATGGCGGATGATTTAAAACAAGTCACAGGCAGATTCACCGTGTAAGATATTGAACGACGACCATGAGGTAATTCATCATGGTCGTTTTTTTATTTGTGGTAATGAATGGAAAACAAGCAGGGGAGTAAGCGTGTGGCGTCGTATGTACAGGTTAAGCAAGAATGATACAAAGCAGCAGATAGATGTTATGAAAGTGATTGAAGAAATTGTTTGACAGCACGACGGGACGTCAGATGGATGACTTTTTTATCGGACGTCGCTGTAAGCGTTGAAAGAATACTCGGTCGCTTATCGATCGGGAAACGCCAAATCCATTTCAGAAAATCGAACGATAGTTTCTCGGGACAGCCTGCCGCCATATCCGGTCGACCGGTCTTGCGATAGCGCCATGTCCTTTTCAATGCCCGGTACAGACAGAGTGTCCGTGGTAGGTCAAGGAAGATGATCGTATCGGCGGCATCAATTCGTAAATCGAGCGTTCCAGCGTAATTACCGTCGATGATCCACGTGTCGCGCGTTATAAGTGTTTGTTGAATCTGGCGTTGTTCCTCACGCGAAACTGCTTCCCAGTTCGGACGCCATAATAAGCTGTCGAGGTGATCAACGGGATAGCTGAGTTTTTTGCCCATCTCGCGGGCAAGCGTCGATTTACCGGACCCACCGGAACCAATCAAGATGATCTTTCGCATACACTACCTCCTATTTTTTGTCATAGGAATTGATCATACCACGGTTTTCTAGTCGAGGATAGAACGAAAGGAGTGAATGAGATGGTACCAAATTTCATAATCGAAGGGATGACGATCGTTTTTACACTACTCGTAATCGGTTGCGGCGTGATATTCCTGCCGCAGCGATGGAAGCGGTATGGCTTGATTTTACTTGGTTTGGTGGCAATCGGGTGTAGTTCCTTTTGGTACATCCGACCGACGCTCCTCAATCAGCAGATTGCTGAGAATACGAAGCTCGCAAAAGTAGAACTAGCACGCCAGTTTCCAGGTGAAGCATATACGATGAGACCACAGAAGTTTTCATACGAATCGTCAGCAAATCCATATACGATTGAAGTCGAATTCGCGAATGAACCGAATATGATTTATATGTTGAAATTCTATGAAAATGATATCGAGCTAGCAGGTTATGTCATCAAAAATGAAGATATCTCCTATGAACAACAACATCAGTTCAAATAAAGACCGGATGTTTTGAGCATCCGGTTTTTTGATTAAGTCGATTTCAAATTTTTCGTAGCAGACATCGTTTTGACGGCGAAGAAGGCAATCAGACCAAATCCGACCTTGTTGATCGAGTCAGCGAAGTTATAGATCAATTCGCGGACGAGTTGCACCTCGATGCCGGGTGCAAACAAGGTGACGGCGTAACCGACCGGATAGATCGACCATCCGATTAAGATGAACAAGCGCATCTGCAGCAAGGCTTTACGAATCGGGGCAGGCTTATCTTCAGCGGCTTTCGTGACGTTCGTGAATAAGAGATAAATGATATAAAACCATGCGATACAACCGACGACGTATGCCCAAAGACCGAGTTGTGTGAAGCCACCCGCTAGATTGATCGACGACTCTCCAATGTAACCACCGATGATCATAATGATGTCGGCTATGACGAGTTTTGTTAATAATGCGCGTCCTTTTCCTTCTTTTAATCCAAGCAACAACGGGAACTTGATCAACAATAGCGGTGTCGTCACAAGCCAGTCGATGTAGCGAATTTCAGTCGGAAAGCCATCGATCTCCGACAACAAACCGGATTCCCCGACAGCTTGCTTCATGAAATAATAATGAATCGCGGCGACGAACGTGACGAGTGCAGCGACTGTTGCGGTCGAGCGGTATTCCGGGGCGAGGGAATTTCGTTCGACGAGAAAATAGAGCGTACCCGCGGCCATTCCGACGAATCCGACCCAGAACATGTACTGGGTCGCAAGAACGAGAAGGTTGACGTCTTCCATATTATTTCGACTCCTTTTCGTAAATGGACACGACCTTTCATACTTTTATTTTACTGACGATACAGTCTTCAGACACCACGTCAAAACGCTCTTGATGTGCGGTCTATCAACGGTTTGACAACATTTCGACACACTTGGAGAGGAACCATCGATGACACACTATCAGCCTCAATGTCATAGGGATTAACTAAATAAATTCAGACATTCCGTCATGACCTGCCTTCGCTGAAGCGAGGGTTTTTTAGTTTATCCGTTGATGGAAGAAGGAAAGTACTAAAGACGAATGATGTTACTTAAAATGACGGAGGAGGATGGATGGATGTTGCACGCCTTATTTTTAAACTGCACCTTAAAAGCATCACGTGAACCATCGAATACGGAGGCGCTGATCCGTGACGTGATTGCATATTGGAAACAAGAGGACGTCACTTCAGAAATTGTCCGCATCGTCGATCACCAAGTGGCGTTCGGCGTCACGGAAGACGAAGGCAACGGGGATGAATGGCCCGTGATTTTCGAAAAGGTGAAACGAGCGGACATCGTCGTCATCGGAACACCGCTCTGGCTGGGGGAAAAAAGTAGTGTTGCGACGCAAGTCATTGAACGATTATACGGAGGAAGCGGTCTGACGAACGATCTTGGACAAGCGATCTACTACAACAAGGTCGGTGGCGTCATCGTCACGGGGAATGAAGATGGAGCTAAACATGCGTCCGCTTCCATCTTGTACGGTCTGTCGCATATCGGTTTTACGATTCCGCCGAACGTCGATGCTTACTGGGTCGGTGAAGCGGGACCAGGACCATCGTACATCGAAGCAGGACGGAACAACGACTTTACGAAGCGACACGCACAGTTTTTAGCTGCCAACCTATACCATTTTGCCAAGATGTTAAAGGAACATCCGATTCCAGCAGAAGGGAATGTGATGGAATGAAAAAACAACGTGTAACAGGATACGGTGTCGCCACGTTGTTCGCGATGAGTTTTATGCTTGCGGGTTGCGGAAACGACGAAACGTCGACGGACAAGGTCGAAGAAGGATCAACGAATTCGAACACGACCGACGACACGATGCAAGACAAGGATACGGTAACGAAAAATGCCGACACGGATTATGGCTTCAACAGTCTGTCGATTGAAGCGGACGTTGAAGGGGATAACGATGCCATTGATATTAGCTATGACCGGGATAATGACGGAACGGAAGCGGAATATCGCTATAAAGGGGAGCAAAAGCAAGGAGACGACGCGATGACGGAACTCGACGCGAAGTTCAAGAACTTAAAGATTGGTGCGGATACATCTGAAAAAGAGGTCATTAGTGAGGTCGAGCGTGTGTTTGCGATTCAAGATGCTTCCCGCTTAGAGGTTGAAATCGAATTCTCAGACGGTACCGAAAAAGAATATAAAAAATAAACAACAGGTCTGCGCCCGTAACGGGTGTAGACCTGTTGTCTTAGTGTAGCGTCACATGAGCGAGGACACCGTAATGATCGCTCGGTACAAGGTGATGCGGCAGTCGATGATTTCCGATCAGCTGGACGTTCTGTAAGGTCACCTGTGAAAGCGAACGCTGACAGAGTAACCAATCATATCGAACGGGGCTTGTAATGCCGTCATTCTTCCTTGCGTACGGATTCGTAACGGAATCAAGCGTCGCGGCGGCGATTTGTCCTGTACGAGCGGCAAAACTGCCAGCAAGATCGACCCACTCCTTAAGCGCAGCGTGATGCAACGCAGAGTGTGGACCATCATTAAAGTCGCCGCCTAAGAACTCAATCGTCGTGTCATCCGTCTGTGAGGCAATCCATTCGTTGACGAATCGAAGTTGATCGAGTCGAATGTCTGAAGCACGCCAATTGAAATGAATGTTCGTCACGGCAAAACGAACACCGTCAATCGAAAACGGGATCCGAATCGCACAGTGGTGGTTGATGTTTGCTGTCGCAGCGGCACTCGAATCCGTTCGTTCAAACGGCAATTTCGTCAGAATGGCAAGTCCTTCATCTGGTGAATCCATATAAGGATCCATCATCCAATACGGATAACCGGTCGCCTCTGCGAGGTGCTCAGCGATCGAGACGAATGGTTCATCCGGATGAAACGTCGACATGACTTCTTGCAGAAGGAGAACGTCCGGTTGGTGTTGCTTGATCTCCGCGCATAACGCCTGGAACCGTTCTTGTCGTTTGTGCGGGTGATGCCAGATGTTATATGTCGCAATCGATAACGAAAGACTCATAGCTGTAAGCCCATCAGAACCGTATCGTAAAAGCAACCGTCCGATAGTAACCGGTCATGACGCAGTCGTCCTTCTTCTTGAAATCCATGTCGCTGATAGAGGCGAATGGCGCCAAGGTTCGTCTCGACGACCTCGAGCTGAATCTTTTGCAGGGATTGCGCTTTTGCCCAAGCAATCATTCGTTCCAGCAGTTGCGTACCAATTCCTTGCCCCCAGTCGGATTGAAGTACACCGAGTCCAAATGATGCTTTGTGCGCGAAACGTTTTAAATGAAAACCACGACATCGGGCGTAGGCGATGAGTCGTCCATCGCGCTCGACGACGAGGATACGATTCGGAACCGAGGAATCGCGTAACTGATCTGCGAAATCCGTCGCCGTCATCACGTCCTCACCAGGCATTCGGTCGAAGTATTCCGTTTCCGCATCGAGTGTTTGGCGGAGTTCAGCGAGGGCTTCAGCGTCACTAAGTCGAGCCGGTCGAATCTGGTACCGTTGTGTATCGAACGAGTGGTGCATCGTCTGCATATGTAATCCTCCGTTCTAGATGGAATATGCTATCATTATGGCAGTAATGGTATCATTTGTAAATTTAAGGAGAGAAGAAATGAAAATTCAAACTGGAATGAAGGAAGATAGGACATTCATCCGCGAGCAATTGATTGCCTACAATCGGCAATATGTTCCTAAAGCCTTATATGAACAATCGGAAGAACTTTGTTTTACAGCATATAATGAGAAGGGCGAATGCATCGGAGGAATTACCGCGTCTTACGGTTGGCAACACATTCATGTCCAGTTCCTTTGGGTGAGCGATACAGCACGACAGGCAGGTGTCGGAACCCGCCTGCTGCAAGCAATCGAAGGATATGCGAAGGAAGCAAGGTGTACGAAAATTCTTTTGGACACGTTTGATTTTCAAGCACCAGACTTTTACCGCAAGCATGGTTATGAAGAGTATGGACGACTGACCGATCATCCATCGATTGGACAAACTCAATACTTCTTCGTCAAGCGGCTTTAACGACGGACATGGACAATCCATGCCGTCATATACGTGAGTGTTCCAACCGAGAGAATGAGAGCGATCGCATAGAACGGAAACGCTGGAAACAGTTGTAGTAACGGCTGTTCAAACAAGAAAGCAATCATCAGGACAGGAAGGCTGATCATAAAAGCGACGTACGCTGCGCGGGTCGCTTTACCGGTGATTTGTGCCTCACGTTCATCGGAGTCGGAAAATTCTGCTGTCGCAAACGAATGCGAACGGTCTTCTCGTAAGAAATAGCTGACGATCGAAAGAATAATCGCAATCACTAGCACTGGAAGGACACTCATTAGATTCAATTTCAGCGACAATCCCGTACCGGATACAGGATCATCTTGAAATAACTGCAGATTCGCATGAATGGCACTAATGAGATAAGCAGCTAAAAAGTAGAGACAACAATTAAGTAAAGATTGAGTGACGACACGTTTCATCAGGATTCCTCCTCTAATTGAAATAGTTCCTCGATCGGGCAATCAAAGACGCGGGCAATCTGCATCGCGAGTAAGAGCGACGGCGTATAGCTCCCTTTTTCAAGCGAGATGACGGTTTGTCGGGTCACACCGATTCGTTCCGCGAACTGCTCTTGTGTCCACTTGTGCTGTTGACGATAGAGGCGGACATGGTTCGTCAGTTTCATCTGACGACCTCCTTTCCAGTTGTTTACATTGTAAAGTCAGTTTTACATTTTGTAAAGTAGACTTTACGTCATGTATTTAAAAAATGGAGCTGACTCAAAAGTCAACTCCTCAGACTGAAGACAAATCGTAATTTTTCTTTTAACGAAAAGGATTGCGCTTTTTTTGTTCATCTCGAATCGTTTTACTAGGGCAAGCATCGCGTCGCTTCGCTTCGCTGCAGGTTCGCTCTTGCTTGTTTTTCCCTAGGAAGCGATATGGAGTGAACAAAACGCTTCTCTGATCCTTCTTCCGGATATAAAAAAATGACGCATTACACGCCACTCCTACAGGAAAAAGCGCGATTTTGCGCTGTCAGAGACAAACAAGACCCGTTTTCCTGCTCGAACGGAGCGGGAAAACTGGCTTGTGTCTCGCCTGAGGAAAGGGCGTGAAAAGACGCGTCATTTTTTGGGATCAGTCATCTGAAGCCCACGTGAACATTAAAATACGTAAGGTGTCAAAATGACAGCCATGAGACAGGCGAACGTCGTCCATCCCTGATGATAACGTAAGGATAAGAAAAGCGTAATCAGCCCAGAGATCGTCATACCGGATAAAATCCATCCTAGCCAAAACTCCGTGCTATTCGAAGCAATCGGGATGCTTAATAAGTAAGCTGTCGCGTGTGGAAAGAAACCGATGGTATCTAACAGGATACCGCCAAAGACACCCATTAGCAGCAAGCCGATCGACAGACGAAATAGTGCGTTGCGTTTAATCATATGCATACTCCTATTCTGTTTGGTTGACGCAAGAAATCCTACTGTTGCGCCTATTCAATATGTTTCTACAAAAAGCGATGAATTCCTTTCTGTTATCTATCCCTGAACTTTATCAAAAATCCTCGCTTCTGCACATCGATCGGAATATTCAGATAATTATCGGGTATTCTTTTGAAAACGCCATCGCCGATTCAGTGGAGAGGAGAAGAGAAGATGATGCCTGAACTGATACCGGATGACCGGGAGCTCGAACGAAGGATTCGGATCGTCCATCTGTTGCGAAAACTGGGGAAGACGGACGAAGCGATTGCCCGATCCTTGTATGTTTCAATTGAATGGGTTCAATCAATTTATGAGGAAGACGACTGGCAGCAAATGCAATCATCCTAAGGCAAGGACGTCTAGTCCTTGTTTTTTCGCGTGTTCCGGTATACTAAAACAAGTATCTCAAATCGAGAGGATGAAATGAAATGAACGTTGCCATCATAGGAGCAGGAATCAGTGGTTTGTATCTCGCGACGCGTATGCAGGAACTTGGACACGCCGTGACGATCTATGAAGCACGTGACCGAATCGGCGGTAGAATCGAGACGATTGATTTCAACCTAGCCGGGCAAGCATATGCGTTTGATCTTGGACCGACTTGGTTTTGGCCGGACAGTGAACCACTGATGGTCGATTTGATCCATCGATTCGATTTACCGACACTGGAACAATATGCGACGGGAGCGCTTCGACTCGAACGGGCTGACGGCATCGAGTCACATCTGGTTGCGAATCAACCGACGGCGCTTCGCCTTCGTGACGGAATCCGCTCCGTAGCTATGGCACTTGCTGCACGACTCACACCGGGAACGATTCGACTCAAGTCTCCCGTCAGCCAGATTGATGTCATGAACCGGAGGGTCATCAGTTCAGGAAGGAAGAGTCAACCGTTCGATGAGATCGTTCTCGCACTACCACCACGTTTAGCGGCAAGACTATCGTATGTGCCAGCTTTACCTGAAGCAGTCCTGGATGAACTCGAAGCATTACCGACCTGGATGGCGCAGCAAGCGAAATGTCTGATTCTTTACGAGAAACCGTTTTGGTGTGATTCGGGCTGGTCCGGTCAGGCAATCAGCTGGACTGGGATGGTGCAGGAGATTCATGACGCTTCCCCACAAGACGGACCAGGAGCGTTGTTCGGTTTTTTCCGGACGCCAGCACGTGAACGACAGTTGTTGACCGAGGCGGAAATCAAGAAAACGGTACTCGCGCAGCTGGTTCGTCTGTTCGGTGAACAAGCACGTCAGTCGATTGGCTGGTTGTATAAAGACTGGTCAACGGATAGTTGGACAGCAACACGAGCCGATGCAGCACCACTCGTAGATTTCCCGGCGTATCATGCCATCAATCTCGGAGTGGAGCATGTGGCGATTTCACTGATTGGGACAGAGACCGATCCGAGTCATGGTGGACACTTAGAAGGCGCATTACGATCCGTTGAACGCTATTTAAAAAAGAGAGGAGCTGAAAAATGATCGAGACGCTACATTATGATGTGTTTACATCGACGCCAGGAAGCGGTAATCCAGCTGGGGTCGTCTTAGACGCCGATCAATTGACTGAGTCGCAAATGCAACGAATCGCTCGGATGAATGGCTTTACCGAGACGACGTTCGTCCTGTCATCCGAGCAAGCGGACTACCGCATGCGCTACTTTGCACCGGAACGGGAAATGGACTTATGCGGACATGGTACGATCGCTGCATTGACGGCACTTGATTCAAAGATCCGCTTATCTACGGCATGTCAGATCGAGACAAAGTCAGGCATCTTGCCAGTGATGCGTTTAGCGAACGGCATGTTTCGCTTGCAACAGGGACAACCACGTTTACAACAGTTTGACGGTGACATAAAGCAGGTTCTAGCCGCGATTGGTCTCGAATTGACACATCTCGATGACCGATGGCCAATCGTATACGGCAGTACTGGGAACTGGACACTGCTCCTCCCGATTCGTCGACTTGAGGACTTTCACCGGATGATGCCGGATAACCAACGCTTTGACACCGTGTTGACCGACTTGCCGCAAGCCTCGATTCATCCGATTTGTCTCGATACATATGACCGACAAGCGACGATGCACGGGCGTCACTTCTCGGCAGCAGGAGCAGGGAGCGTTGAAGATCCGGTTACGGGAACGGCGAGTGGTGTGATGGGTGTCTACTACCGAAAATTCATCCAGCCATTTGAAACGGAAACTGCAATCATCGTCGAACAAGGACACGAGATGGGACGACCCGGTCAGGTCGGAATCCGTATTTCTGGCGAAGGTCTTGATCACAGCCAATGGAAAGTCGAGATGGACGGGCAAGCCGTCTTTGTCGGCGTCAAGAGAGTGGGAGAGGAAGAGGCAGATGTTGAAACATTTCATTTGGGATTTTGACGGCACCTTGTTTGATACGTATCCGGTGTTAGTCGATGTGTTCGTGGAATTACTCGAGCGTGAGGGGCGAACGGTCGAACGCGAGCAAGTAGCAGAACTGATGGCGATCTCAGCAAAAACGACGTATGAGACGTTTGGTGTGTCTGAAGCATTCATTCTGAACTACAAGCAACAAAAGATGATGATCGAACAAGAACAGTCTGAACCGTTTCCCGGAATCCGTGAACTGCTAGAGGTGTTATCGACGAGAGGTGCGACGCATCATATCGTCACCCATCGTGGAACATCGATTCATGCGTTGCTTGCAAAACACGAGTTGACGCATCATTTTCAAGACGTGTTGACGGCACCGGATGGATTCGCCCGGAAGCCGGATCCGGAAGCTGTCACGTATTTAGTCAATCGGCATCAGATGGCACGAGACGAAACGATCATGATTGGAGACCGGGAACTCGATGTCTTAGCCGGACATCGTGCCGGTATCAAGACGTGTTTGATAAGCAACCGACCAAATGAGACCGTTGCGACGTATACCGTAACGTCGCCCGGTCGATTAAAGGAATTGTTACTGACATAACGACAGCCCCGCTTCCAGTGATGGAAACGGGGCTGTTTTTTAAGAAGACAATCGATCTGCTTCGGTTGCTTCCGCGCGTGGTGCACGCCAGAAATACGTCAGTAAAATGCCGACTGCAAGCATGACTGTCGCAAAATAAAACGGATAGTTCAAATTGACGTCAAACAGTAGTCCACCAACGATCGGTCCGAGGATGTTGCCGATGCTCGTAAACATCGAGTTCATTCCGCCGACGAATCCCTGTTCATCTCCGGCAATCTTTGAAAGATAGGTCGTGACAGCGGGGCGCATCAAGTCGAAACCGACGAAGACGACCATCGTCACGAGAATGATCGAGAGATAGTTCGTCACGAACGTCATCAAGACGACGAGCAGTGTCGAACCGATCAAACTGTACCGGATTAAACGAATCTCACCGAACCAGCGTGTTAAACGATCGAACAGTCCCACTTGGACGATGACGCCGACGATCGCACCGAGAGAAATTGCGAGCGCAATGTCCTTCGCTGTGAAGCCGAACTTCCGGTCGACGAACAAGGCGAATAACGACTCGAACGAGGCGAGACCGAACGACGAAATCAACAGGACAAGAAAAGCGATGAAATAGAGCGGACTGAAGACTTTCCGGAAACCGGTCTGCTGTTTGACCGTCGTTGTCTCGTAGTGACGTTTCGGTTCTTTAAGCGTAAAGACGGATAACACCATCGCTGTCAAACCGAAAGCAGCAGCAAAGAAGAACGGTGTCCGCGAGCCGAGGTCAGCGAGGAACCCACCGATCCCCGGTCCGATGATGAAACCGGTCGAGATGGCAGCAGACATATATCCGAGCGCTTTCGGACGAGTCTCGTTCGTCGTGATGTCAGCGATGAATGCCGTGACGGCTGGCATGATGAAAGCCGCACTGACACCACCGAGAATCCGTGACGCGAACAGGACTTCGACGCTTTGACCGAGACCGAATAAGAGCTCGGACATGCTGAAGATGAACAAACCGATGATGATCATCGGTTTACGTCCGTACTTGTCGACGGCACGTCCCGCGAGTGGTGACAGAATTAGTTGCGCAAAGGCGAAGGCGGAAACCATGTAACCGACCGTCGCCCCTGAGATGTTCAACTCGTTCATGATCGTCGGTGTGACGGGAATGACGAGTCCGATACCTAAAAAGGCGATGAATAAGTTGAGCAGGAGTGTACTTAAAATCAATGTATTGTTTTGCATAGTTCACCTCAATAGAATTAAATCGTTTTTGACATACCGCGCCAGACGATCGGCCAGACAGCTTGCTGTCGAGCG
The DNA here is from genome assembly GCF_001750115.1 of Exiguobacterium sp. U13-1. Taxonomy (NCBI): domain Bacteria; kingdom Bacillati; phylum Bacillota; class Bacilli; order Caryophanales; genus Exiguobacterium; species Exiguobacterium sp. U13-1. The sequence continues at coordinate 2,012,340 of NZ_CP015731.1, forward strand.
TGAAACGCGTCGACACCGTTGTAGACGAGTTCTGTCAGCGTGCCTTCCGCCACCGTTAAATAGGCGAGAGCGGCACTTTTGTAATCCGTCGAATAGAGAATCTGTTCCGTTCGGTCTCGTTCGCGTAGTAATCGCGTCAATAGATCGTGCAGTGAATCGAAAAACGGATTGAAGCGATCCGTCATTTCTTGTTCGAGCTTCTCCGGTGGAAAATAGGCAGCCCGAAGGATGAAGCGCATCAGGATATCGTCTTGCTGTTCCGAAATGAACCATTCGAAGAAACCGTGCAGCGATTGCTCGAGCGGCTGCTGCCGCGTACTCGTGAAATACGTCGCAAAGCGGCGCTTTTGTTCTTGCAGGGCATACGTCGTCGCTTGCAGGAACAGGTCGTCCTTCCCTTTATAGTGCGCATAGATCGATGGCTTTTTAATACCGACCTCTGTCGCGATCTCTTGCAGCGATGCCCCTTCATAGCCGTGCGCAGCAAAATGATGGATGCTCGTCTGTAACAATTGTTGGGCTTTCAGATGAATCACCTTCCTAACGGTCGTTAGGTAACACTGTAACAGTAAATTTCAAATAGAGTCAATCAGATTGTCTTATCGCACAAAAAAACTGACTCCGCGATGGCGGAATCAGTTAGGAAGGAATCATTATTTATTCATGACACGACCGCGTGTTGCGACGCGTGAACCGACGATTCCTGCGAATGACGTGAAGATGAGTGTCAGAAGCAGTCCGACGAACGCCCAGATCGAAACTTTTGACGCCGTTTGTGTCGCTTGTTCCGTTTGCTCGCGGACATCTTGGACCGTTTTCTTGAGGTCAGCCGATGTCTCATCAAGCGTTTGTTTGGCGTTTTCGATTTGTTGCGTCGTTTCTTTTGTTGCCGTGTTGAGACCATCGACGATATTTTGTGTCGCTTCTTCCGCCTCAGCACCTGTCAAATCGGTGTTTTTTGCGACTGCGTCAGCGATTTTATCTTCATCGACTGATTTCTCGATTTTTTCAGCTCGTGCTGTCAACGAATCACCGAGATCCTGGACGATCGTATCGAAGTTTTCTGGTTTCGTGATTGCTTCCTTACCAGCAGCCGTGACGTCTTCTTGAACAGCGTCAAGTTCATTCTGCAAGTAACCTGGTTGCAATTCTTTGATGTCCGTATCTTTTAAGATTTCGTCGACGTTCCCTTCAAGTTCTTTCGTATCAACTTGTGACACGTTTTTCGTAATCGAATCGAATCCTTTCGTCGCAGCGTCTTGTGCTGTTGAAGCAACGGATCCGATACCGTTACCAGCCGCACCACCGACTGTCCCGAGTAGTGAGCCGACCGATTGTAACGTATTGACCGTCGTGAACGTCAAAAGAGCGAACAAGAGGATGACGCTCGTCGACCATGTCAAGAAACCGTGGACGAGACCGGCACGTGCCGACGTCACACCGGAGACGAATCCGGCAACGAACAGCGAGATGAGCAATGAAAGGATTGCCCAGATGATCAAGCCCGTTCCAACACCATCGAACGGGTTATTCGACGTGACGTCCGTGACGCCGAGTCCGATCGCTGAACCGATTAAACTAAATAAGATCAATAAAGATAGAAATGATACCACACCTGCAAAAATCGAGCTCCATGAGATGTTACGACCTGCTCCGTCCGCTTCCGCTCGGAAATGCGACGAAAAGCCTCTGTTTGTTTTTTCCATACTAAGCACTACCTCTCCCCAAATTGGTCTTTCAAGTTCGAGATGTTCATGAATGTAAAAGCTTCATCTCAAGTTTCTTACGCGCATAGCTCTTATATAACCGGTAACTAAATAAGAGAAACCTAGTATTACAGGTACATGATTAATGGTCGTCTGAACTTCAACGAAGTGATATTGGTTGCGTTTGAAGAAAAAGCATCGTACACTCTTATCAAGTGTCACGTTATACTGTACAGTTTAAAATCAAAAGGAGGTGATCCCCCGCTTCTAGGGGGATACAAGTTGGACATCGTCTTAACACTGAATTTGTTGTTGCTCGTCGTATTGATTGGTTTGACTGCGTTTTTCGTCGGTTCGGAATTTGCTGTCGTTAAAGTCCGGATGTCACGTCTCGACCAGATGGTGCAAGAAGGAAAAAAGGGAGCAGTACTTGCGAAGAAGGTCGCAGGAGATCTCGATTATTACTTGTCGGCCTGTCAGCTTGGTATTACGATCACTGCACTTGGTCTGGGTGCACTCGGAAAACCGACCGTCGAGAAATTGTTGACACCGGTCTTTGATGAACTCGGTGTCGCCGTTGCGCTCTCAACGCTTCTCTCATACAGTATCGCTTTCATCTTCGTCACGTTTCTCCACGTCGTCATCGGAGAACTCGCACCGAAGACGCTCGCGATCCAGTATGCGGAACGGATGACGTTATTACTGGCGCCGTCACTCTATGTATTCGGAAAAGTCATGTATCCATTCATCTGGATCATGAACGGTTCGGCCCGTGTCCTCTTGCGGATGTTCGGTGTGAAACCAGCCGGTCACGAACAAGCCCATTCCGAAGAAGAGTTGAAGATCATCATGGCTCAAAGTTTTCAAAGTGGTGAGATCAATCAATCGGAACTCGCCTTGATGCAAAACGTCTTTGCGTTTGATGAGCGTGTCACACGTGACATCATGGTGCCACGGATGAACATGATGGTCATTTCGGACGAGATGAGTTGGGAAAATCTATTACAGACGATGTCTGACAATCCGTATACACGTTACCCGGTCAGTGAAGGAACGGATAAGGACCGGATTAGTGGTTATATCAACGTCAAGGAAGTGCTCGCCCATCACGCGGTACAAGACGAACGAGAACTTGCATCGTTCCTTAAACCGTTGCCGGTCGTCTCGGAATTGACACCGCTGCAAGAAACGATCTTGAAGATGAAGCAGACACGGTCACACATCGCTCTCGTCATCGATGAGTATGGTGGGACATCTGGTTTGATCACGATGGAGGACATTTTGGAGGAAATCGTCGGTGATATCCGAGATGAATTCGATGAAGCGGAGCAAGCTGATATCGAACAGTTACCGGACGGATCGTACCGTTTGGCCGGAACCGTCCTATTAGTTGAGATCGAAGAACGATTTGGTCTTCGTTTCACTGAATCAGAGGCAGTCGACACGATTGGTGGGTATATCCAATCACGGACGGCCGCTTTTGAAGAGGGAACCCTCGTCACAGATGAGGCGTTTACGCTTGAGATTTTGCGTTCTGCTCAATACCAGATTCAGGATGTCAAGTTAACAGTGACGGCGCGTTAACAGAAAGATCCGTTTTGCTTAGTAGTTCAATCTACTGAGCTGGCGGGTCTTCTTTTATCAAACGAGGTCTTAGCGCGTTCATCAAAGAGAAGTATGATAATATTCCAGACCGACGAGCTCGCGAATCGATAAGATTTGGCGATAAAGCGAGAGTATATCTACTAGATGCTCAGGAAAGTGGTCTCTTTAATCAACAAACGTTCAAGGTTATACATAATTATTGTGATTTTCCATTCAATTGTTAGAAGTTCGAGACGATATAAGGAATGAAGTTCACAAATAAACGAGGGAGAGAAGCATATGAAATGGTTCGCGAAATCAGCATCACCTTCCTTTGAAGCGCTCATTGAAGTCGAACACACGCATGTCATATTGAATGTTCCAGCATCCTTACATGAACAATTACGTCTAATCGGTCTACACGCCATCGATTTACAAATTGCACGAGTCATCCGCGAAGATGTATCCAGTTGGATGCCGAGCATGGTCGATGCGTTCTACGAGGAGCTGGTCCGGGTTCCGTCTCTCCGTCAGTTGATTGAACAGCATTCGACACTCGAACGATTGAAAGGCACCCTCGCTCGGCACATCCTGCAAATGTTCGATGGTCAGGTGACAATGGACTACATCGAAGCTCGGCGCCGAATCGCTGAGCGGCATGTTCAAATCGGTTTGCATAATAAATGGTATATTGCCGCATTCCAAAAAGTCTGGAACGTTCTCAGTGAGAAGATTGACGACAGTGCTTGGCCGGAAGCAGAGCGCGTCCGAATCATGCGGGCAGCGGGCAAACTCTTCAATCTCGAACAACAAATCGTCATGACGATGTATGAGGATCAAATCGATGAAGAACGCCAAGCGATCGCGACAGCAAAACAACACGTCGGGGATGGCGTTCAAAAATCGACCGAGGAACTCGCTGCGATGAGTGAGGAGTCGTCAGCGAACTTCCAGGAGATTGAACGGCACGCCAAACACGTCTCAACGACGACAAACGCGATTTCGATCCAGTTGACGGAAGCGGTCAGTGAAGCAGAAGCGGGTGTCGTCCTCGTCGAAGAGGAGACACGTCGCTTTGAACATGTCGTTGCAGATTTATCACGGACGACCGAACAAGTCGCTGAACTGTCCCGTCTGTCGCAGGAAATCGAACGGATCGCTGGGATGGTGACGACGATTTCTGATCAGACGAACCTTCTCAGCTTGAACGCCTCGATCGAAGCGGCACGTGCCGGGGAGATGGGACGCGGGTTCACTGTCGTTGCGCAAGAAATTCGGAAGCTTGCCGAAGAGAGTAAACAGTCGGCAACAGAGACGTCGCGGATCGCCCAAGAGATTACACAAAAGATGCTCGTCGTCTCAGAGCGGATGGGAACGACGGAGACAGCGGTCGTCCGGACGACGACAGAGATGCAACAAGTCGTCCGTGCCTTCTCACGGATTTCGGAACAGACCGACAATGTCTCGCGGCAAATTCATGAACTATCGACCGATACGAAGGATGTCGCCGGCACGATCGAAGGCATGCGTAAGATTGCAGAAGCGATTGCTGAGACAGCGGATGACTTACAAGAAGTCGCAGCAACCTTATAAGTGATCCCTCCTTTCTACGGGAAAGGAGGATTTTTTTGTCGTTTTATGGAAAAAAGAAAGTGGAGGTGTGAAGGATTCATGATGAAAAGTCTTGGATTGATTTTTGTATGTATGATCGCTTTTGTAGGAAATTACGTGATAGCAGGTGATCTCGCTCCACGGGAGTTCTATGCCTTACTCGGTTTAATGGGTGTCGCTTTCTTGACCGGTGGGATTGAATGGTGGGAAATCCGGCGCGATTTACGTTATCGGGGAGTAGAAGAGGGGATATCCGTTCGCTTAGCAGACCGGGCGAGCCGAAAGACGAATACGGTCTTTCTCGCGCATGAACGATGGCTGACGTTCTCACGTCGTTACGCCACGTGGTGGCAGGCAATCCTTGCGCGCTTCGAAAAGTTCGAATCATTTTTCCTTGACGTGACGTTCGAAGGAGACGGGGAACAATTACAAATTAAAGAGACAAGGACGGAGTGGCTCCGCAATACGACACATTTTGTGATTCGTAAAGACGGACGCGATGTCGGAACAATCCGCACCGATGCGGCACTGCGTCAGCAACTGCAGCTGCAAGAAGTCTTACTCGTCTCGTATGCCGATCAGGAGTATCAGATTCGGTCCTCGACGCTTACGCGAAAAATCGGCGTCTATCAAAACGGGGATTGTATCGCGACGGGGTCACGACACGGGGCGCGACTCGTCTTTGACTGTGACACGAATGAACGTCTCCTAGCCGTCGCCAGTATGATCGTCTTTCGACTTGTTTATTCGAAGTGATTTTATTTCAAATACCTAATTGAAAAAGGAACTATTATGATTCAATTTCAAGGAAGTCCAGCATTACAGACTGAACGACTACGATTACGGAAGATCCAACTGGCTGACACGGAAGCTATGTTTCAGAACTGGTTATCGGACGATCGTGTCATGCGCCATTTGATCAAGGGACCACACGAGACGATGGCGCAAACGAAGGCACGCGTAATGGAAATCCTCGCTTCTTACGAAGAGGACACCTTTTGCTACTGGGGGATGGAAGAGAAGCGCAGTGGGACGTTGATCGGTGTCATCGATCTATTCGCTTTTGATGCGGCGACGGATCACTGTGAGGTCGGCTATTGCATCGGATTCGACTGGTGGAATAACGGATACGGTAGTGAGGCGTTAGCTGCCGTCCTTGCCTTCGGTTTTCAAGAGATGCAGATCCATAAGATTTCTGCCGCCCATAATATCGACAATCCAGCTTCCGGACGGATCATGCAGAAGGTCGGCATGATTCAAGAAGGAACGGTACGGGCGATGATCCGCAACGCGGCAGGGGAGTATAAGGATTGTGCGATCTATGGGTTGCTTCGTGAAACATATGACTTACATAACGAATGAGGTGTGATACGTTGCAAGAAGTGACATTGTATCGAAATTTTGACGAACTGGCAGATGATGTATTGGAATTAGCGAAAGAGATTCTACCTGATCAATTGTTGTATTTAACGACAATCGAAGAAGACCAACAAATGATTTTACGGCTCTCGAACAATCATCGACGAATCGAGATTCGGGCAGGACAAGTGTTCGAGATGGAACAGACACTATGTCGTCACATCAATTTTGAACAGAACGAGCCCATCTGGTATGAATCCGTCAGCGATGACGAGCGCTTAGAAGATATGCAGGACACATTAAAAGCGCTACAGATCGAGTCCTATCTCGGGATTCCAATCAGTTTAACGAATGGTCAAACCTTTGGTACGTTGTGCGCTGTCCATGATGAAGCAAGTCAATTCGAAGAGAAAAGCATTCAACTTCTCCAACGGATCGCGAAACTGTTTTCGTATTACCTTGAGCTCGAACAGTTTGCTTGGAAGGACACGCTAACACAATTGTATAACCGACGTTATTTGACGAGACAGTGGGAAACGGAACAGCAACATTCCGGTGCGCTGTTTTATCTTGATCTCGACGGATTCAAGCAAGTGAACGACGTGTATGGGCATGAGACCGGCGACAAAGTCTTGATCGACGTCGCGAAACGACTACAGGATAGTACACGTTCTTATAAAGACGCGTTTTCTGTCCGTATCGGAGGAGACGAGTTCTTGATTCGTTTCACCCATCAGAGGACGAAAAAGGAGTACGAACGAATTGCGCAGCAGCTCCTTCAGAAACTTGGAACATGGCAGACGCCATACGCTGTCTCGACCAGCATCGGGATCGTGCTATTTGATGATGAAACCATTAAGCTAAAAACGATCATTCAACATGCAGACCGTGCGTTATATGCCGCAAAAAAAGACGGTAAGAATACGTTTCGTTTTGCGGATGCTGTCTCACATCGCATCCAATAATCAACGAAAAAACGCGATGTTTCCTCACAAGTAGGAGCATCGCGTTTTCAATTAACCGGTCTTTCGAATCGATTCGAACAAGCGTCCCTTATAGACATCAGCGATCGTATTGAGGAACGTCTCGCTCAGTTTTTTCGGGAAGAACGGTTTTGCATAGACATACTGGTAGGCTTTCTTCAAATCATCCCATTGTGTACACGGTTCGGTTTGACGGAACCTTGCGACATCGATGATCCGTGTTCCATTTGCCGTTAACAAAATATTGCGTAGATGAATATCTGATGGATTAAGACCTACGGCGCGTGCCTCTGCTAGCGCTGCATCGACAGTCGTTAAGACGGATTCTGGAATATAGGTCCCGCTGACGAGGCATTCGAATAACGTTTGTCCCTCGATGTATTCGAGCACAAGGTAATCGGGTCCATATTCGAACATCCTCGCATACGTCGAAAACGTCGTCAGTTGTTCATAAATGCCGCCTTCTAACTCAGCGAGAGGACGAAATGACGGATAGAACTTCTTGATGACGCGGTCGGTGCCACGAACCCGGAATACATAGGCGCTACGACCGGTGCCGATCCAGTCGAGCTCTTTTGGGAGATGTTCGATCGTACAGACCGGTCCCGTTTCTTTCAACTGAATCAAATCGGCTAACTCAGCGTCTGTCTTCACTGTTGCCACTTCCTTTCGCTCTGCTTGATCGTATGTTCATTATACGCTCATCTGACGGGAAAAGTTTCAAAAATCATTCGTGTGTGAAAGTTTTGAACATTTTGTGATATGCTAAAAATGCTACACTGTTACATACTTCAAGGGGGTCTCTAATCATGTCAACGACACAACAATGGCGCGACCATTTTGATGGTCTTCGCGCATACGAAGAAGCCGTCGCATTACTATACTGGGATATGCGGACATACATGCCGGATCAAGGTGCAGCGAACCGTTCCGCTTCAATCGGATTCCTCTCAACAGAGAGCTTCCGTCGCCGGACAGGAAAAACGTACCAACAATTACTGGCAGCGATGGAGCAAGAGACGCTGACGGGCATCGAAGCGATCTCGTTCGCGAAAGCAAAAGAAGCATTCGATCGCGACTCGAAGATTCCAGAAGCCGAGTATCAAACGTTCATCACGTTGATCTCTGAGGCAGAGAGCGTCTGGGAAAAGGCGAAGGACGCGAATGATTGGTCGATGTTTGAACCATACCTCGAGAAAATCGTCGCGATGGAGCGCCAGTTTGTTGAGTATTGGGGTTATGACGCGCACCCGTATGACGCGCTCCTGCATGACTATGAACCTGGGATGACGGTCGCGACACTCGATCCATTGTTTGCGGAACTCCGTCAAGCGATCATCGGTTTGCTCGGTCAGCTCGAAGGAAAAGACTTCCCGACGCTTGACTGGTCAGCGGACCGCGAGACACAGATCGCCTTGAACCAAGAGTGGCTCCTCGATATCGGCTATGACTTCACGTCTGGTCGCTTGGATGAGACGGTCCATCCGTTCCAGACGACGATCAACCGGAAGGACGCACGCATCACGACGAAATACGATGAGAACGACTACCGGAACTCTGTCTTCGGCACGATGCATGAAGCCGGACACGCGACGTATGAGCAAGGCATCGAACCGGAACTCGATTCACTCGGTCTCGGTGACGGCGCTTCGATGGGGATTCACGAATCACAATCGCTGTTCTTTGAGAACTTCATCGGACGTAACCAAGGCTTCCTCGAAGCTCGCTATCACGGCTTGCAACAAGCGATCCCATCACTGGCTGACGTCCCGTTCGAACGGTTCTATGCCGCGGTCAATGAAGTCAAACCGTCACTGATTCGGATCGAAGCCGATGAATTGACGTATGCGCTTCATATCATCATCCGCTATGAGCTGGAAAAACGCTTGATGACGAAAGAGCTCGAAGTCAAGGATCTTCCGCAAGAATGGAACCGCCTCTATAAAGAGTATCTCGGTGTGGATGTGCCGAGTGACGCAAAAGGCGTCTTACAGGACGTCCATTGGTCAGGTGGCTCGTTCGGTTACTTCCCAAGTTACGCGCTCGGTCTCGTTTATGCGGCACAGCTGAACGAAGCGCTTCGTCGTGACGTCGATAACGTCGATGGTCTAATCGCGGCGGGAACACTCGCTCCAATTAAAGGCTGGCTGAAAGAGAACATCCACCGTCACGGGAAATCGAAGACACCTGCTGAACTGATCGAAGCAGCAACGGGTCAATCGATCTCTGTCGCACCACTCGTCAACTACTTGACGAAGAAATACACGCGTGTCGTCGAGGCACTCTGATGTTATGGTTTGCACACCGCGGCGTCAGTGACCGTTTTCCGGAGAACACGCTCGAAGCCATCGCTGCTGCGATTGAAGACGACGTCGATGGGGTCGAATTCGATGTCCATTTCTCAAAGGACGGTGTCGGTGTCATCATTCACGATGAGACCGTCAACCGGACGACGAACGGGAAGGGGCGCGTCATCGACATGACGGTTGCCGAACTGCAGGCGCTGGATGCTGGAGCACGATTCAAAGGGGAACCGATCAAGACGAAGATTCCGACGCTTGACGAAGTCCTCGCAATCCTTGCACCAGTGACCCTGCGGCTCAACATCGAGCTGAAGACGGATACGATCCGCTATGACGGGCTTGAAGCGTATGTCCTTGAACGCTGTGCAGCGCACGGCATCGCGACCGACCGATTGTTATTCAGTTCGTTCAACCATTATTCGGTTGCCTTGATCCGGAAGCTCGACCCAAGCGTCGAGACGGCGATTCTCTATCCGTATCCGATCTATCATCCGGAAGAACAAGCCCTCCGAATTGGTGCGACCGGGATCCATCCCGATTATCGACGGGTGACGGAAGCGGACGTCGCGTTCGCTCATGCGCAAGACGTCACGGTCCGGGTCTATACCCCGAAGACGGTCGAGGATGTCCGGCAGATGCAGCGGATCGGCGTCGACGCCGTCATCGTCAATGATCCAAAAGGGATGCGCGATACACTCGAAGGATGAGGAGGAGGAAGGGATGCGCAAGGAATACGTATTCGTCATCAGTTTGTCGCTCGTCGCTTTATTCGTCGGACTTCAGCTTGGCTTTGCCCGCTTGCCGGAACCAAAACCGAAGCAAGTGACAACGACACCGATGCGCCCTGCGGATTATCAGGCAGGACTTGCGTCAGCGAAACGGGAACTGAAGCAGATTCAGCGCTTCACCTTGAAAAGCACCCTTCCTGCAGATGGAACGACGGTGACCTGGATCTATGAGACCCCATCCGATGAACGAATTGCGGTCGATTGGTATTACGTCGAGAGTTATCCGGAAGAACAAGTCCAGATGACACGAAACGAGACATCCCGGATCATCTCGTACGAACGCTATTTAATCGTCATCCGACCGATTTACGGAACGGTCGTCGATAGTGAACTGGAACAGTTCGCTCTTCGCTTTACAGGTTACTTCACGACACAACAACAGGGGGAAAACGATGTCAGGTAAAATCATTCTCTTGATTGGTGGATCGGGCAGCGGAAAGTCCTCCCTGATCAAACGTCTGCGGACGGAATACGCGCACGTCCGGTTCATCCCGTCGGTGACGACCCGACCGAAACGACCGACGGAGATTGATGGAGCAAGCTATCATTTCGTCGACGTCAAGACGTTCCAACAATTGATCCAAGACGACGGCTTCATCGAATACGCCCACGTCCACCGGGCGTGGTACGGGACACCGCGTCAAGCGTATGTCGATGTCCTCGAACAGGATCAAATCGTCATCAAGGACATTGATCCGAAAGGGGCGGCGAACTTCAAGCGTTTGTTTGGCGACCAAGTGATCACGATTTTCGTCTCGGTCCCACCCGACTTGATGAAGGAACGACTGTTGATGCGCGGGGATACACCGGAGTTTGAAGCGCGACTCGTCGATTACGAGGAAGCGTGGAAAGACCGCGATCATTATGATTATATGATTGAAAACATCGATTTTGAGACAGCGTATGCCGATCTGCTTGAGATCATTGCTGGCTACATTCCACAGGCATGACGAAGAGGACGCAAGATGCGTCCTCTTTTTGGTTTCAGAAAGGAGTCTCCATGCTACCTACGCATCCCTTACTCACGAACGTTGAGAGCGAAAGACAGTTATCTGGACGATCGCGCCAAGCCGTCTGGTCCGTCAAGACAGCAACAGCGCACTACATCGTCAAGGTCGTGACGGACCCGTCTAGTCGTCAATTTGAACGAGAAGCCGCTTTAGCGATTCCAAAACAAGCAGAATTGTCTCATGCCTTACCGCTAGCGACCGGACGGACCGCAACGACTGCTTACGGTATCTATCCGTACCTCCCCGGACAAACCGTTCGAAGTGTGCTCGAGGAGTCACCGGAATTAGCGCCCCGACTCGGTCAGGAGACAGGGCAAGCGTTGAGACGCATTCATGACGTCACCGCACCGAGCGGAATAACGTCATGGAGCGAACGTTGTCAGGCGAAACACGATCGCTATCGCGCGGCGATTGATGGGTTGCTTGAGCCAACGTGGATCGAGCGTCTGGATCGATTCATTAGCGAGCGGATTCCGTTACTTCAGGCACGTCCGAATCGATTGCAACATGATGACGTTCATCTCGATAATCTCCTTGTCGAGGATGGGCATCTTTCCGCCTTCCTTGATTACGGGAACCATGATTATGGCGATCCGTGGCATGACTTCGTCAAATGTGGTCTGTTTCAGGTCGAGACGAGTCCGCTATTTGCCCGTCACATGATTGAAGGGTATTTCGAGAACGAAGTACCGTCCGACTTTTGGCGAATGTATAGTCTTTACATGGCAATGGTCGTCTTCTCGGCACTCGTCTGGGCGAAGCGGTTCGATGCAGACGGGTTGGAGGCGATGCAACGACGTGTCCAGCGAATCATTCAGGATCATGCTGGATTTCAGCGGGACATCCCGCTTTGGTATGAGACTTGAACAGCAAGGACAACAAAAACATGATGCGTTCGTCTCTCTTGACTGAGAAACGAACGCATCATGTTTGGTCTGAATCATATATTCGAAGCGATACTTACCACTCGAAGCCTTCTTCACTATACTTGCCGTTCGAATTGAAGAATCGTTCTTCTGTTTTACCGTTTACCGTACTCGTATAAATGACGTAGACGTCGAGATGATCATTTTGATCCGCCATCTTTTTAGCAGCTTTCTTAGCATCGGCTTCAGTCGTATAGGTCTCTGACTTGCTTGCCTTGCCGTGTTTTTCTTGTCCTTGTTCTTCGTAACCTTCTACTGTCCATACTTTTTTTGATGACATCCTTAACTTCCTTTCCTGCCAAAAGCGAGTCCGCTTGGCTGTTACATTATGCTGTGCAAAACGAGCACTCGTCAACCGTTGCCGTTCATTCTTTGACGATCTCGTCCAAATGATCGGCATAATAACGGATTGCTCGGTCAAATGTCTGGATCGAGGCGTCCGACGACGTCGTAGCAATACTCTTTAGCAACCGACCGACCGCCTGATCGGCTTGACCGAGATTGTACTCCGTCATCGCAAGGAAGGCTTGCAGGGCGTGGGCGTTCGGAAATTCAATTAACGCACGATGGAACACGTCTGACGCAACTTCGAACTGACCGATGACACGATATGTACTGCCGAGCCCGATATATGCCTGCAGGCGGTCCTCACCTGCAAGACCGAGCGCTAGTGCTTGTTCATAATAGGGAACAGCAGCATGTTCCTCACCGAGACTATCATGACACCACGCCATCTGATAGAGGACGGTCGGGTCGTTAGGTGCCGTCTCGACATACTGACGGACGACTGCCTTCGCTGCTTCATATTGCCCCGTCTGTCGTAACTGTTGCACCGATTCGAAATCAAACATCGCGTTTCCTCCTCATTTATAAACTAAAAAACAGACCCGGTCGTCCTGACCGGATCCGTTCGATTGAACAGCTTAGATTGTTTTTTCAAGCTTCGTTAAGAGCGTCCGGAACAGTTCGAGTTCCTGATCCGAGAAGTCCTCGAAGACGTCTGCGAGGTAATCCATCTTCATCGATTCGAGTTTTTCATAGAGCTCGATGCCTTTTGGAGTGGCGCGGAGTTCGACGACACGACGATCGAGTTCACTTCGCTCACGCGAGATCAACTCTTTTTTCGTCAATTCGTCTGCTAATGCCGTGATCATGCTCGCTGAGAATTGAAACTCCTGCGAGAGGGCAGAGGCGATTTGCGGACTGTTCGCACAAAGGGACTTCAAGATGAAGAACTCATTGCGTGTCAAGTACGTCGTGAACATGCTACGCACGTCCTTTTTGATCGCGCGGTAGTTCATCCGTAATCCTTTTTCCGTATCAACGATCAACTGATCGCGTTGTGCTACTTCTAGTGTAGTTGCCATGTATCGTTCACTCTTTCTATACCGTAGTTTCTTTCACTCGTGATTTAGTATAGTGAAAAATTTTAGTTTAATCAATATTTTTCTCTTGAATCATCTGTTTCGACGACGCGAGCGACTTGGGCGACGATTTCTTCGACGTTGCGCAGTTCTGGATAGAAGCGGCGGAAGAAGTAGTCGATCCGGTGTGTATCTTCGCCAGCGATCGTCAGCGCCATGCAGATATAGGCGATACCGATTCCTTGACGAGGCAGGAACGGATTCGGCATGACCTTCGCACAGCGTAAGGCGAGCGGACTGTGTGTCGTCACCGCTTCAATCAACTCTCCGTACGTCCGGATATCGACATAATGGAACATCCGAATCAGTTCGTTGATCAGTTGTTGATCGGAATCGAGCATCATCTGCGATGTAACGAGTCGTTTATCGAGCTCGTTGATGACCGAGGAGTGATCGATGAAGTAGTTCAAGTTATCTGCCGTGATCCGGACTTGATGGGGGTCAGACAAGATTTGTTGAACGGTCTCGTCTTCAAATTGTTTTAACTGTTTCTTGATGTTGACGAACTCCTGATCGGCGATCTCGAGTAATCCTGCCACCCGACTGAAGCTGCGCCGGACTTCTGCTGGGACACTGTTCGGATTTTTATATCCGAGATCATGTTCGATCTCCGCCCACGCGTGTTGCAGGATCGAGCGAATCTGGATCTCAGCCGTGTAGTCTTTAAAACGTCCATACTCGCTCAGGGCTAGCCGCTGATCGCTGAGTGAAGCGACGAAGTGGACCGAGAGATAACCAAATTCCGTCGTATCGAGCAACGTCGACTTATCGACCGATTGATCGCGATCGATCGCGAACTCATTCTCGATGATGCGTGCCGCTTCCCGGACGTCGTCATGGAAATAAGTGACGATCCGAATCCCGGTCAAGTCATGGACGTCCTTGAGTGAACGGTATTTGTTCGGTTGCCGTAAGACTTTTTGATACAGACTCTCGGAGTCCTTCGTCCGGGCGACGATCGAGTGGTATTTGATGCCTGCCGCGTCCAGCAACTCGGACAAGAGCATCTTCAACTTGTCGGCGTAGGCATCGTATTCTTCCTTATCGTTGACATATTCGAGCATCATCGTATTTAAATCTTGTGATTGCACCGTTTCGCACCTTCCTCATCCTGTAGTCATCTAGCCATATTGTAGCACTCTGCTTCGTTAAACGCACAGCAAGACCCTGTTTGAAGCAGTACGATTCGTGGGAAAAAGACAAGTAGTACGTGTCCGGGAGGAGATTAATCATGGAAATAGTGGATGCCCGTGCTTTACCCGCCGATCATATGGATGTCTTGCATGTCACACCATCGTCGATTTATTTTCGACGTCGTCTTGATGACGCCCGTTACCACATCAGCCGATATGATCTTGAAGATCAGGAACAGGTCGATCTAACGCCAGAAGCCTTGACGGATCACGGACCAACCCGACCGTTCGTGCGGCACGGAAGAGTCTATTGTTTGAATGAACATACGCAAGAGCAGGGCGGGGAGACGGAAGTGCTCGTCATCGATCTCTTGTCCGGTAAACGGGAGCAGATTGCGTCGTTTTATGTCGAAGGGGATTTGACGCTCTACTGGGTGCTCAATGAGAACTATCTCGTATTCTTGCAAACGACCGATACGACGTCTGCGTTTTTGTATGACGTCAAGGATGAATCGCGGCAGACGATTCTCGATCCACGGCTCTACGGAATGACGGAGAATTACCGGGAACTCTATTTCTTTCTCGTCACGCTCGAAGACAAGGAGTACATCGTCTGTAACGCTCGGCTCGATGAGTTCTCGTTCTATGACGCCCTTGAAAGTGGTGTCATCTCACCGGAAGATCCGATCGACCACTCGGAAAGTCTGTTAATTGCCCCACTGCCGACCTTGATCGAGGAAATCGAACGCGGTATGGAGCACTTATCGTTCGCAACCTTGTTGAAGTTAGAAGGGGAAGGGGATACCGTTCAGTATCTCGGGGAACAGGAAGGGCATCTGATCTTCAGTGCCTATACCGATCGTCTAAACGAAGAAATCTTTTACCGGATTGATACGGAAGCGAGTGTCGAAGAGGTTGCCCGGATTCAGTGGAGTGACTATGAACCGCTCGACTTCACGTACGATGACGTTGAGTCGACGATCTTCATCGTCAATGACCGGTCCGAGCACCATCATGAAGTGATCAATTTACGCAACGGTGCCCGATTCCTCGATAAGGAACCGTTCGAACGTGTCTTACGTGGACGCTTCTATTTACACGAAGCGATCGGAGACGACGCGGAACCAATGGTCACGGTCTATGACGCAGAACACAATGAACGCTATCGGTTCGAGGATGCCTATTATGTCACCGTATCCGGGGAACTCGTCATCTTATCGGTCCATCAACTATAAAAAAAGAGCGGTTGTTCTTTTCGTGAGAGCAACCGTTTATCATCTAGAATAAAATTATTTCAACTACCGAAATTAGTACAAAAAATAAAAACCAGTCGAGAGTAAACCTCAGACTGGCAAGAAATGCTACACTTATTCTGTGTCAGTTGTACGTGTGTAGACGTCAACTTGGATGTTTCCAGCAGTTGCACGCGAATAAGGGCAGACCGTATGCGCGACTTTCGCAAGTTCAGCCGCAGCTTCTTCTGAGATCCCGCGGACGAGAACATCGAGTTCGACTGAAAGCATGAATCCGTCAGCTGCTTCGTTTAATGTCACGTGTGCTGTGACTTCACTGCCATCGTGTTTGATTCCTTGTTTGCGAGCGACCATGTTCAAGGCAGAGTCGAAGCAAGCAGAATATCCTGCAGCAAAGAGTTGTTCTGGGTTTGTGGCTTGTTTTTTCGATCCTGGTACCGGCATTGCGAGAGCGATGTCAAGGATTCCGTCCTCCGATACGACGCGTCCGTCGCGACCTCCGACAGCTGTTGCAGATGATGTGAACATTGGTTTCATGTGTGTAACTCCCTTTCGTTGTTAGATTCAAATAAGTAGCTTACAATTAGATTGTATACAATTTAAATCGAAATGCAACTCGTTTGCTCACGATAGGAGGAATTTTTTATGAACCCGTTAGCTTTAGATGAACAACTCTGTTTTCCGTTTTATGCGATTTCGCGTGAGATCACGCGTCGTTATCGTCCGTTACTTGAACCCCTCGGTCTGACGTATCCACAATATCTCGTCATGCTCGTCGTCTGGGAGGAGGAGGGACAATCGCTGAAAGCCATCGGCGAACGGCTCCATCTTGACTCCGGTACTTTAACGCCGTTACTAAAGAAACTCGAAGCAGCAGATTTGTTGCGACGCGTCCGTAAGCCGGAAGACGAACGGCACATCCAGATCTTTTTGACGGATGCCGGTCGTGCATTACGGAAACAAGCAGAGACCATTCCGCTTGATCTCGTCCGGACACTCGACGTTGACGAAGAAGACTTGCGCGTCGTCAAAGCGGCACTGAATCGTCTCGTCATGAAAATGAGCGACCCGGATTAACCGGATCGCTCATTGTCTTATTTACGGCGGAAACCTTCTTCTTCAAGATAGTTCGCTGCTTCCTTATACGAGTTGAATGCACCGTCTAAAAGATCACCAGCATAGACGAGCCACGTGTCGATGTCTTCATTGAGCAACGTTAATTCGAACTGATTATCGTTGACCCATGTTTCTTCGAGTGTTTCGACCGATTGGACCGTCGAGAGTGCTTTGATTGCATCTTCTAATAAGAGAATTAAAGCAGGCTCTGAGAATTCACGGATGTTGACGAACCCTTTTTCGTCCGTTTCATAACCTGGTAGACCAGCGGCATAGACGAAGCCGTTCCCGTTCGGATGCAAATGATAGACGAGATTCTTCTTCTCATACTGACTGTCCGGGAATTGGAAATTGACGCGCTTCAGCGAGACATCTTTTCGGACGAGTTGTGGGAAGGTCTCGATAATTCGTAGTTTTTCTTCAAAAGTTAACATGGTTCCTCCTTGGTGTTACAGTTCTTCACTTCTATATATGCGATGAAATCAAACAAAATGTCAACCGCTGTCTGAAACCAAGCGACGTTTTTAACCGTAAATGGAAACGAAAGGAAGTGTTTATTGATGTCTACTGTACAATGGCATACATTGCCACAACGATCGATTCGAGCAGAACGGCTCGGATTGTTGCCGTTACACGGCTTGATCGCCGTCATTTTGATCGGAACGACGATCACTCAAGTCATGTGGCTCGACCTGACACCCTGGTGGATGGGCATCGTCGGTCTGCTTTGGCTGATCTATTTCATTCCCCGTATCGTCTACATACCCGTTCTTCGCTTGAAGTATATGCGTTATCGCATCGATGAGGAATTTCTCGTCGTCCGCAACGGCATCTTCTTCCGCCGCGAAGTCACCGTGCCGCTCGTCAAGGTGCAATTGATCGATAGCCAAACGGGACCAATCCTGCGTCGCTATGATTTGATCACACTGGATATTCGAACGGCATCCGGATTCGTCACGTTGACACGACTCGATCGTGCGCAAGGAGACGCGCTACGCACACAAGTCGAACGCTTCGCGAAACTCGAGGAGCGGGAGGAGGAATCGTTATGACCCGGCGCGTCCACCCGCTGTTCATCGTGATGTCGAGTATCTCGATCATCCGCTCGCTCCTGATTCCGTTCGCCGCCTTGATTTTAAATGCGATCCGTAAAGGCGAGATCAACACCTATACGTGGATCGGGATCAGTGTCGGGATTGTGTTCGTCCTCTTATACGGGATCGCCTCCTGGTATTTTTATACGTTCACGATTGATGCCGAAACGATTCGGGTCCGCAAAGGGATTTTCCAAAAAAGTGAACGGACGACGCAACGTAAACGGATCGAGTCGATCGGCATCCAGCAAAATGTCATCGAACGACTGCTGCGTCTTGCGACGTTGACCGTCGAGACGTCGTCCGAGAGCGGAACACCGGAAGTCGAACTAAAGGGAATCCGTCTTGATTTTGCGAAAGAACTGAAATCGTCGATCAAAAACGAGGGGCAACTCGTCGTCGAAGAACAACAGGCGGAAGTCGCCTATACGATCCCTGTCCGTGATTTGGCATTAGCCGGTGCCTTGTCTGGACGCGTCGGACTGGCGCTCGTCGGGATCGGGACCGCCTATCAATTCATCGATCAGTTCATTGAACGTTATGTCGATCGACTGTTCTCGGAACTCGCGCATTTATCATTGTTCGTCTTGACGGGGCTTGGCGTACTCGTCTTACTCGTCATCTACATCGGCTCGATCATCGTCTATATCTTGAAATACGGTTCGTACCGTGCCGTCTTGCAACACAACCGATTGTTGATCGGGTACGGAATGTTGAACCGGACCGAGGTCGCGTTTCATGCTGACAAGATTCAAGCCCTCGTCATTCAGGAAAGCTGGATTCAGCGTTTGATCGGTCGAGCGAGTCTGTCCTTACACATCATCTCGGCGACCGGAGAAAAGGAGCGACTGTTGCTCCATCCGTTCATCCGGACGAACGAGATTGATCCGTTTCTGGCGACGTATCTACCGCGCTTTCGACAGTTCAGTCCGCAGCATGAAGTCGCACCGATCGGTTTTCGCTACCGGGTTCGTTGGCCGTTACTCGGTTATGCGCTGTTGTTTACGGCACTGAGCAGTGTCGTCATCATCGTCCTTGATTCCTCATGGCGCTTCTTGATCTTGCTTCTGTTCATCTGGTTACCGTTCTATTACTTCGCTGTGCGCAGCGGTTACCGAAAGACCCGTTTCGGAACCGGTCACGATCTCTTGATGTTACGCAAACAATGGGTCCAAAAAGAGACCGTCTATACGCCACGACTGAAAATCGAGGAATTGACCTGGTCCGTTTCTCGCTGGCTCGAAGCAAAGGAGATTGCCCGGATTGAGATTCAACTACGGGGCAATACTGCTTTTAACGCGCTTTATTTTGAACGAACGGATATCGATACCTTACAGCGCTGGTATAAACAATCGTTCCTTTCGACCCCGTTAGCAGGGGAAGTGAAAACCGACGACGAATAAGGAAAGACTCACTGTCGGAAAGGAAGCGAAGCACATGCGCAAATGGGGAATCGGCATCGTGTTGCTCGTCACGTGTCTGCTACTGTTCATCGTCTATGATGGATACCGGATGCAAGAAACATTGATCGGTCAGTCGGACGCTTCTCCGATTCTGAAGACGACGAGAACGGACGGACAGGTGACGAAAGACGAGACATGGTTCAAACAAACAAGCGAGACACAGCAATGGTCGAAGGACGGGCTCGTCCGTTTCGGTCGTTATCTACCGGTTGACGGTAGCAAACAGACGGTCCTCCTCGTTCCGGATGAGATGATGTTTTCACAGACCGGTGTTTATGCGCTTGCCCGTTATTACCATGAGGCTAATTTCAATGTCTTACTCATCGAACGGCGTGGGCAGGATCGAAGCGGTGGCGTCCGGAACTACGGTTGGCTCGATCGACTGGATGTCTTGGAATGGACGAAACGCCTGCTTGCTGAAAACGGAGACGATACACGGATCGTCTATCACGGACTCGGTGTCGGCGCAGCGACCGTCTTACTCGCTTCTGGCGAGACCGTACCGACACAAGTCCGGGCGATCGTTGCTGAAGGAGCTTACGCCCGACTCGACGACTGGTTCAGTCTACTCGCAGATGAACAAATCCTTTACCCGGCACTGCCGTCTCTGACGGTCGCGAGCATGTGGAACAAAGGCGAGCAAGATTTCTTTTATGGCGACGTCTCGGTGACCCGTCAAGCAACGAAGAGTCGAGTTCCGACGATGTTCATTCATGGAATGAAGGACGAACTCGTTCCGGTTCGGATGATGTACGAACTGTATCAAGCAAAAACGGGATTAAAACAATTGTATCCGGTTCGCGATGCCGATCATGACGAGACGTATACGATGGACCCGGATAACTACGAAAAACGATTACGCTTATTCTTGCAACCGTACTTGCGGGAGATGTAAAGAAGGGAAGACTGATGCATGCAGACGACACATCCATCCTACTACTGGGTCGGATCCGACGAACCATTCGTCGACACGAAGCAGATTGACCAGATTGGTCGGGTGACGCTCGGTCGATTCGGAGGCTGCTCAAGAAGCGGTCAATATAAAAACGAAGACGGGGCTGCCATCTTGATCGGCGACGATTGGGAGATGACCGTCGTCTTAGACGCTCATAAGACAGCGGATAGTGCAGCACTTGTCTTACAGCAGTTGGCACAACACGAGTCGCGTATTCGGACTGATCTTGATGCACCACTTACGGAAGCATTCCGACGAATCGAGACGACCGTGCTGGATCTACTTCAAGACCCGGACTTTTTAGCGGCGTGTGCGATGTTGCAAGGGGAAACCGCTTGTTTGATCGCCGTCCGCAAAGGACGTTTCATCTGGTGGTTCTCCGTCGGTGACGTCGTCTTGTATCTGTTTCATCCAGATTTGATGAAGATGGGACAAGCTGCTTTGAATGAGCGGCAGTTCTATGAATGGATCGGACGCGCGAACACCTTTGCGTTACCAGTGCCGAGTTACACACGAGGCGTCCGCGAGTTGCGGCAAGGGGACAACCGATTGTTCGTGACGACGGATGGTTTGCTCGAGTGCCCGGGAACACCGTATGCTGAACCGAAGCAGATAGAGGACACTTTACGATCAGGTGGTATTGCTAAACTCCTCTCGACGATCGAAGTACAGGGCGTTCGTGACAGCACGACGGTCGTCACGTGGACCGTCACGATTGACGAACGCGTCACCCAACCAAGTGATACATGAAATAACCCGCGCTCCTGCATGAGCGCGGGTTACTGTTATTCTGTTTCAGGCGTTTGTTCCTGTTGCTGATCGAGTTCGACCGGTTCTTGGTCAACGGGTGGCTTCGCTTCAGCCAACGGGAAGGCGATGCCCGCACTTGTCAGCAAGGTGATCAAGGCGGCGCTCGTCAATGTTTGACGCATGGTCCGGCACGTCCTTTCTGTCTGATTCCGACACTATATTTTAATAATTCTGAACATTCTTCATCGTTTCGTCAAGCAATCTTTTACTTCCACTACGTATTTTTCCCAAAAACCCAGTATACTTAAACATGAAAAAGGGGGAAATCGATTGAAATTAACGAAAGCCAACACACGTCAATTAGAAAACGTTTTACCACGCTTGAACCTGAATGTCGCAGAACCGGACCGGACGGAGATTGAAGACCGTCTGCGGGCAGATATCTATGAAGCCCAGCGGAAACAACGTCCATTCGAAGAGATTCACGGTCTATCCGTCGAGGCACGTCTCGACCAGATGATCGCCGAGTTACCGCAGCGGCACCGGATGGAGACGCAGAAACGCTGGACGCGAAACTATGTCTCGTCGATCCTGATGTTCATCTTCATCGAAGGGATCGATGGATTGTTCCAATTCGCTTTGATTGATTACTTATTCTTCTCGATCATCGCGCTATTTTTGATCGACGCGATGTCACAGGTCATCACGGCACCGAAGATTAAACAAGTCAAACCGCGGGTGTGGATTCAATTCGTCATCAGCTTCATTCTTTTTTCAACCTACAAGGCACTGCTCGTGACGGTCTTCCCGGCACCGGACGTCTTGATTCAAGTCAGCGGCACGCCGTCCTATATCATCGGCATCGCAGGACTCGTTGGTCTCTACATCTACTGGTCAAAGAATCCGTTACGAAAGCGCGGCGCATAATTCGCGAGAGGAGAGGATTGCGTGGAGTTCACACATTGGAAACGACGGCTGCAAGATCATTTCGAACGAATGGGTTTTTCCTTACTGACAGAACGCCTAGCGATGCAAGATATGGTCAAACTCGAAGCGACACATGGTGCCTTCCTGTTCTTTCCGGTGACGATCCATCTGTATGAGCGGTCCGGTTGGAAGATGATCGCCTTTGAGGCAGAGACGGAGGAGGATTCACAACTCGTCGAGCAACAGATCGCCTCGTTGTTCCAACTCTTGATGGTGACCTTCCAGGAAGAAGAGCGCGAGTTCCTGCTCGGATTTCACGCGAATACCGGTCGTTACCTGACGGACCGTAATGCACCCGTCGGACGGCTCGTCCGTCTGATCGAAGAGTGCTGGTATGACGGTGACGTCCTGCGAGTCGAAACGTTCGATCCGTTTCCGGGACTGTTCGTCGCGCCACCTTTCGCCCATCAAAGTTATGCCTTCATGCCGGAAGAACGGACGTGGCGTTTATCCGTTGGGCGTACTGGACGTCCGGCGAACGATTATCGCTTCGACGGAACGATTTTGTCCCCACACCGCTTACCGGAATCGGAATTATTCACCGTGACAACACGGTCGGTATTGTTAGAGGACGAGAACGCAATCCGGACCTTACTGGAAACGGAACGACAAACGATCGCTAATTTCCATGAACGGGCGATGGCAACGATTCGGGCGTACGACCCATCATTTGGTTTTGCTTGGCGCGGGACGCAGACATTTTTCCACGGTGTTCCGGTCAATCCATTCGCACAGCGCTTGTGGCTCGAGAACGGTGTAACGCGATATCGGATTCTACAACAAGGGTCGACGCGGTTGCTCGCTTCCGGTGAGTCCTGTGACGCTGTCATCGAAATGCTCGATGATGCCGTCAGCAGTGAAGAACCGGATGGTCAATCCGTCAGTCCGATTGGTCAACTGATCCTCGGGATTTGGCAACAGATCGAGTCGGACGAAGCGACGTATATCACGAACGTCGACTGCCGCGGCATCTCGCGTACACAAGCCGATAACCGGATTCGCCACGCGCTAGCACGACAAGAGACGATTGATTGGGTGCACCGGGCACCGAACGAAGATGATATTTGTCGCTTTGCCGGTCTGACGTTGACCTTCCCGCATCGTCCGCCAGGTGTCGTCACGATTGAACGAACGGAAGCAGAATAAATAAACGACCAGGTATGTCCGCGCTCGAGCAGACGTACCTGGTCGTTTTTAATGTGTTGGTGTCAGTCGATTAAAGACGACGGACAGGCTGTAATAGATCATGGCTGTCAGACCAGCGATCGTAAAAGAAAGTGGCAGATCAAATGCGTCCTTCGTCGTCAGTACGATGAGCAGGCTCGCAATCACGATGCCGTACACTCCGTAACCGAGGACTGTCGGCACATACGCTAATGTCGTCGATGATCGGTTGATGATCATGCCGATGATAAAGTCGAGTAAGAAGCCGGACAGCAGGATGATCGGCAATGCCACTAAGACATAAAACAAAAATGTTGACCGGAATGATTCATACATCGTATCCGATGCCTGATCTCGGAGCGGTGTATAGGATATGTATGCTAGGACGGTGCAAACGAGGGTGGTGGTCAAGATGACGGCAAGTAATCGTTTCAACATCAAGGTTCCTCCTTTATTTTCCTCTTTGAGTATACTAATCTACATCAAAAAACACACCCTACTTAAGGATGTGTCGAGAGCGATCTATAACCCGAGCGACACAATCAGCCGCCGAACGTCCTGATCCGCTTGTTTAGGTGTCAAAATCAACAGTTGATCGTCTACGAGGACACGTGTCTGACCACGCGGCGTCAGAATTTCATCTTCACGAATGATCGCGACGACGAGCACATCCTGAGGCATCTCGATATCCTGTAACGTTCTTCCGGCAATCACACTGTTTGCCGAGACCCTGACCTCGATGATTTCCGCTTGCGGATGGGTGACGGTCATGAATTTCAAGAACGGTTCAACCGTCGTATCGTGCTGTGTCTCAAGCCCCATCCGCCGGACGATCCACGGCAAGGCCGTTCCTTGCAAAAGGGCAGACGTCATGACGGTGAAGAAGACGATATTGAAAAGAAGCGGCGCTTCCGCGAGACCACTCGAAAGCGGATAGGTCGCGAGAATGATCGGAACGGCGCCCCGTAATCCGGCTGCTGTGATGACACTCTGTTCTTTGACCGTATACCGAAACGGAAGCAGCGATAAGACGACGGCAAGTGGACGAGCGAGCAGGATCAACGTCAGGACGATGACGGCTGAGACGAACAAGGTCCGAGGATCGAGCAATTGTTTTGGAAAGACGAGCAATCCGAGCATGATGAACATGCCGATCTCGGCTAAATGCGATAAGCTGCCACTGAATCGTTTGAGCGTCTCGCGGTAGATCATGTCATGATTGTTGATCCAGATCCCAGTCAAATAGACGGCGAGAAACCCACTGGCGTGCAAAATCGTCGCGAGACCATACGAGAAGAGCGCTCCACTGAATAGAAGAGTTGGATAAAGGGCGGACGATGGTAACTCGATCCGGTTCAGCAGTTGCGTGACGAGATACCCGATTGCGAGACCAACTAGTGTCCCGAGTCCCATCTCGTAGATGAAGGACAGAATACCCGCACCGATCGAGAACGATTCCGGTGCTAACGCAAACGACGTGAACAAAATCGTCAGGAAGACAGCCATCGGATCATTCGTTCCGGACTCCGCTTCGAGCGTATGTTTGACTTTTGGATCGACTGGTCGTCCACTGAGCAGGGAAAAGACAGCGGCCGCATCGGTCGAGCCGACGAGCGCGCCGATCAATAATGCGACCGGCCAAGAAAAATCAAGTAGTAGATACGCGACGATCGCAATGATCCCCGTCGTCGCAAGGACCCCGACGGTCGCAAGCGACAGGGCGGCAGGGAGGATTTTCCGGAAGTGTGCCCACTTCGTATGCAAGCCACCGTCAAACAGAATCAGAACGAGCGCCATCGTCCCAAAGAGACGGGCTTGCTCGAAATCACCAAAGTTGATGATTCCTGTGACATCTGACCCTGCTACGATCCCGACGACGACGAACAGGATCAACGTCGGTACATTTAACCGGACGGCGAATTTCGTCGTGATGATCGCAATCAATAGTAACGTTCCTGCGACGAATAAGATCGCCCCTTCTTCCATCCGACCACCTCTTTCGTGATAACATGTTCTTCTTTTAGTATACGTTACTTTTTGAAAATTTCGAAAAATAACGTCAAAACGAGGTGTACAAACGAAAAGAAAAAGGAAAACTAGAAACAGAACTATTTGCGTTCAAAATGGAACACAAGGAGGAAAAGGGATGAACATCTGTATCGTCACGGGTGCCAACTCCGGCATGGGGATGGTCACGATTCAAGAATTATTAGAGCGAGGAGATCGGGTCATCGCTACCGTCCGTTCGCAGAAGAAAGCAACGGCACTCGTACAATTACTGCGGGAACATGTTGTATCGCATACGCATCTGGAAATCGAGATTGTCCAACTCGATCAATTGGACTCCGTTCGTCGCTTTGCGGATCGTCTGTTTGATTTAGTCGGTCGCATCGACCGCTTGATCTTAAACGCTGGAGTCATGGTACCGCCGTATCATGTTACGAAGGACGGCTTCGAATCACAATTTCAAGTCAACTACTTGAGTCATTTCTACTTGATCGAGCGCTTATTGCCGTTACTTGAAAAAGGAAACGATCCGCGCGTCATCTCGATTTCGTCGCTCGCTGGTGAAGGCGGCTTGATTCGGACCGACGTCGAACTCGAAGCCATCGCCCACGTCAAAAAAGAACACTATAGTCCGATGCGTTCTTACCGCGAATCAAAGCTCCTGCAAATGATTCATATGCGTGAACTGGCCGAAAAACACGGCGACCGGATCACGTTCGTCAGCGTCCACCCAGGGATCGTCAATACGGATCTGTTCTACCGCGGCAAGTACGGGAAAGTGATGAAGACGTTACTCAAGCCGGTCGCCCAAGTCGGATACTGGACCGGAAAACTCTATACACCGGAATACGGCGCGAAGACGGCACTCTACCTCGCAACGACCGACGATCCGCTCGATAACGGTGGCTACTATGCGGATTCCGCTCCACGACTCAGCAATCCGATCGTCGAAGACGACGAGTACCGGGCGCAAGCACGGAATTTGTCGCGTCGTTGGGTCGAACTCGCCTGAACGACAAAAAAACGACCGGCTCGTGGGAAGCCGGTCGTTTATCCGTTGTGACGACTGGGGGTCAGATCACTCCTAAAGGATACGTTACATTGAAATAAAATTGTGGAATATGAAAAAAATCACAAAATAATGGGCAAACGTGAAATCTTGAAGCAAAAAGGTTTTCTTCTCGCTGTACATTCGTTAGGATAGAGAAGAATTTTTTTGTAACAGGAGGAATAACATGATACGACAAGCTACATCAAAAGACGTTCGAAACATCGCAACCCTACTTGAGCAAAAAGCGCTCTCCCTCAAAGCCAGTGGCAGTAGCCAGTGGTCTGCTTATCTGGAGCAAGACATCGACCAACTCGTCGCACGAGATTTAGAAGCAGGTCGCTTATATGTCTTTGAGGATCAGAACGAGCTGCTTGGTTCCGTTGCCCTGCTTCCTTCGCTCGAATGGGATCAATCCTTGTGGGATGATGTAGAAGGTCTGTATATCCATCGAATCGTCGTCAGCGACCGTGCAAAAGGACAGGGTGTCGGTCGAAAACTACTCGAACACGCGATTGCTGTGACAGAGGATGAAGGAGAAATTCTACGACTTGACTGTGTCGCGACGAACGAGTTTCTCAATGCATATTACGCGTCATTCGGATTCGTCTATCAAGGAACACGGGATGGATTCTCGATTTATGAGTACGAACGCATCGAAGCGACTGCCTGAAGCGGTTCAATCAAGACAACGGTCGTTTCGTTTGGTATGGTAATAGAAAAAGAACGGTTCAAGGAGTGATCGGATGCGACTGAATATCGGCTTTATCGGCTTTGGCAAAAGTACGACCCGTTACCATTTACCGTACGTGATGATCGAGGACAACTATCACGTCACCTGGATTTACAATCGGAAGGAAAAACCGGAGCTGTTCGCATCCTATCAGGATCGACTGCCGGATGCCCGGTTTACGACGGATCTGTCCGAGATGCTCGCTGACCCAAAACTCGACGTCGTCGTCATCAATACACCACCGGCGACTCATTTTGAGTATGCGTTACAAGCGTTACAGCATCAAAAGCATGTTCTCGTCGAAAAACCGTTCACCGTGACGGAAGAAGAGACAAAGCGGTTATTTGCGGAAGCAGCTGTGCAAGGCGTTAAGATTCTCGCCTATCAAAATCGACGTTACGATAGCGACTTCCAAGTCGTCGCGCAAATCATCCGTTCCGGAAAACTTGGACGACTCGTCGAGGTCGTCTCGCAATTTGATCTATTCCGCCCGGAAGCGGCGTCAGCGGACCCGCGTCACGAAAACGGTGCGCTTTACGGGCTCGGCGTCCATACGCTCGACCAAATCATCGCCTTGTTCGGAAAACCGGACAAGGTCGCCTTTGACGTGCGCAGTGTTCGACTGCCGCACAATCCAGACGACGCATTTGCGATCGATCTCTATTATCCGGAGCTGAAGGTGAGTGTCCGGACGAGTCACGTTGCACTCGCCCCGGCCCCACGCTGGATGTTGCACGGGACGAACGGGACGTTCATCAAACAACACGTCGACCGGCAAGAACTTGATTTAAAAGCGAACTACTTCCCAGGGGAAGAAGGTTTCGGTGAGGATTCCGAAGACGATTATGGTCGTCTGATCTATCATGACGAACATGGTCATCTGCAAGACGTCCGGATTCCGAGTCCTGTTGGTGATTACGGTAAAATGTACCGCGCCTTTTACCGCAGTATCGTCGAAGATGCACCGCTTCCAGTGAAAGAAGAGGATACCTTGTTTGTTGCCCACCTGCTCGAACAAGCTTTTGCGCAACCGTCCCCTTATATCTTGACGATCCAAAATTAAATTTTAATTTGATTGCAGGTTGATGACAACTCGACTGTGCCCATAGGCATGGTCGGGTTTTTTTGATATAAAGAACAGGTGCATTCCTGATTTTTCAGATTTTTCTAAAGAAATGTTGATTATTTTTTCAAAAAGTTGGGAATAAGGGAATGTCTCACCAAATCAAAGCATAGGGGGTCTATCATGAAACGATTCTTATCCGCATTGCTCGTAGCGGTTGTCATCGTTGGGGTACTCAGCCCTTCGTTGATCGCTGAGGCCGCAACGAAGTTGACCGTGACGACGGATGTCTTGCGTGTCCGTGAAAAACCGTCGACGTCGAGTAAGATTCTCGGTAACGTCTACAAAGGAAACGTCTACACATCAAAAGGAACATCCGGCAGCTGGTATAAAATCAGCTACAAATCCCGCACAGGTTACATACACAAGGATTACGTCAAATCATCCTCGTCGAAATACACGTCGACGGGTACGAAGTATACGACAGTCGGAACACTTAACGTCCGGACGGGAGCTGGAACGAAGTATAAGGTCGTTGCCCAACTGAATAAAGGGGTTGCTGTCGCGACATATGGCACGTCAGGTAGCTGGACACGGATTCTTTATAAGGGAAGCTACCGTTATATCTCGACGCAATATGTATCGAAATCAAAACCATCGACAACAACGAAGAAGTTGAATGTTCCGTATTACAACCAGTATTCACTCGGTTATCCGTCGGGTTGTGAGTTCGTTTCGTTGAAGATGGCGCTCGAATACAAGAAAAAAGCCGTCTCAGCTGCGTCGCTTTACAATCAGATGCCAAAGAGCATGAAAAATGCGACATACAAGAACGGGAAGTACTACTGGGCAGATCCGGAAAAGATGTTCACAGGAAATCCAGCCGGTACACTCGATTATTACAAGAACTGGGGCATCTATCCGAAAGGCATCTTGCCACTCGCTAAAAAATACCGCAGTGGTGCAGTCGATATCTCAAAACAAGGTGTTTCAAAGATTGAACGTGAAATTCGTAGCGGAAACCCGGTCATCGTTTGGGCAACCGTCGATTTCAAGAATCCATATGGCTACTTCTCTTGGATCAAACCGGACGGTAAAACTTTCACAGGTTACCGGAACTATCACGTCATGCTCGTGACAGGTGTCTCAAGCGGCTCGTTCTATGTCTCGGATCCATACCGCGGCAAGTATAGTGTCAGTCGCTCGCAGTTCACATCCGTTTTCAATCAGACGGGACAATATGCGTTATCTGTTCGTTAAACCCTCATCCGGTCGCTCTAAGGCGACCGGATTTTTGTCATTTTCAGGCATATTGATACGAAATCTACTGTAAAATGAAGGAGTTCACCTGCTAGGTGTGTAAAAGAATGACAATGTATCCATGAAAGGAAGTGAAGAGATGGAAGATCCACGGATCACGCGTCTCGAGCAGGAGGTCGCGGCGTTACGACAACGAGTGGCTGCTCTTGAAGAACAGCACACTTCACCTATCGCACCTGAACCGAGCGAACCAGAAGTGAGTACGGTCGCTCGCCCAGCCCCGCGTCCTGCCTATACGAAACGAAAACCGGTTGTTCCTCAACCAACGTTCAAGGAAAAGCGCTCCCGCGAAGAATGGGAACAGGTCATCGCGACCGTCTGGTTACCCCGGATAGGAGCGATATTTGCTGCACTCGGGGCTTTGTTCCTCTTCTCCTATGCCTCGGTTGCCGGTCTGATCAGTCCGCCTGTCCGTATCGGAAGTGGGGTGTTGATTGGTCTACTCGTCATCGCCCTCGGAGAATACCAGTATGAAAAGAAACGACGTGAGCTTGGGGTCGGACTCGTCGCGACCGGTACGATCGTCGCTTTGGCGGCACTGTTCGCCGGAATGGCCTTATATCAATTCTATCCACCGTCTTTAGCCTTCTTACTTGAGCTCGTCGTCGTCTTCATCGCGTACGGTTTGATGCTCTGGATGCGATCGCAAGCCTTACTCGTCCTCGTATCCATCACCGGTTTCTTATTACCGTATCTACAATTATCGGACGAGCCGAACTTACCGCTCTTCTTATTGTACGAAGTCGTCTTGTTCGCAGCGATCTTCTTTGCCGTTGACCGACTGAAGGCAAAGAAAGCGTTCGTCTTCGCTTGGGTGATCTTTACGATTGCACTCGCGTTTGGATTGTTGTCGTTGACGCTCTCACGGTACGACGATGGTGTCCCGCAACTCGATGAATGGTCTCTCTTACTTGCGACATTCTTCGGTTACGGCGCAACGTCTTTCGTCGGACGACGGATCCAGTTTCAGCCAAACGCCCCAAGCTGGCTTGCTGGTGTTGTCGTCTTGCTGACGTTACTGATTCTTGATTGGTCGTTCGGGACGCTAATCGCGATTCTGTTTGCTGGCGTTGCCTACGTGCTCGCTGATCGATTAAAGGATTCGGCGCAAAACGGCGTCGGTCACGTTGCTTTACTCGTCGCCGTCCTCTTGATTCCGGCAGATGCCATCAGCTGGACGTATCAACTGCGCTACTTCTTGATTGCCGGGGTGATCGCCGCATTTTGGTTCGTTCCGCAGGCGCGGATGCCGCATCAACGGTTGTTTAACGTCGGCTTGTATGTCGTCTTCATCTTTTCTGCCGTCGTTGATTATGAATCCTATCAAAGCTTAGGTCTGTCTTACGCCTTGACGGTGCTCGCTATGGTCATTGCTTCGACAGCATTCGTCTTGCTCCTCGTTCAGACACATCGTGATCCGGTCTGGAAAGGGTCATGGCAACTTGTTCTCGTCTTAGCTGCGATCGGTGTCTTTACGACCTATACGTTGATTATCATGGAGTTACCGTTCTACCGCGGTCTTGAAGAAACGGCGCGTAGTACGACGTTGTCCGCTGCCTATATCGTCCTCGCACTCGTCCTTGTCGCGATCGGTCGGATGCGGACGTCGTCGACGTGGCGATTGTCCGGATTGTTGCTACTGACGATCAGTGCCGTCAAGCTTTTACTGTTCGATTTGTCGTTCCTGAGCTTATTCCAAAAAGCGTTCGTCTTCATTGGCTTCGGGATCGTCACATTCATCATTTCACGGACGTACTTCAAAAAACGAAAAGAACAAGCATAACGAAGAGCTTGAATCGGTTGAAATGAACCGGTTCAAGCTTTTTTAATTGCGCAAAAATTTTTATTGATAACGATTATCATTGTCGTCTATACTATTTAAGGAACTGACTTAATTAGTAACAGGGGGAACCATACATGAAACAAGCATTATTGATGACAGGGGCGCTCGCCGTCGTTTTAGCAGGTTGTAGTCAAGCGAAACAAGCGGAGACACCGGCACCAAAAAAGACGAATTTTGATCAGGTCGTCACGGATTACCGAACGTATGCGATCAACGAAATCGATACGTTCGTCCGCGAGACGGAAAAGTTCACCGATGCCGTACAGGCTGGCAAACTCGAAGAAGCGAAAGCGTTGTACGCGCCAACACGGATGCACTACGAACGTGCAGAACCAATCGCGGAAGTGTTCGGTGACCTCGATCCGAAAATCGATGCGCGAGCAGGCGACGTTAAAGCGTCGGAGTGGGGTGGCTACCACCGGATCGAGCAAGGGTTATTTGAAAAGGGAACGACAAAAGGCTATGAAGCATACGCGAAACAATTGATGAAGGACGTTCACTTACTGCGGGCGAAGGTCGAGACGGTCGAGGTGACACCAGAATTACTCGTCACGGGGGCGACGGATCTATTGAACGAAGTCTCGACCTCAAAAGTGACAGGCGAAGAAGACCGCTATTCGCATACGGACTTATATGACTTCGCAGCAAACGTCGAAGGTGCTGAAAAGATCTACGAACTGTTGAACCCGGCGCTAAAAAAACAAGATGCGGCGTTATCAAAAGAGATCGCGGATCGCTTCAAGGACGTCCACGCTTTACTCGATGCGAAGAAACAGGGTGACGGCTATGTCCTCTATACGAGTCTCTCGAAACAAGACGTCAAACAGATGAGTGTCGCCATCAATGAACTCGCGGAACCGCTCTCGAAGATGGGCATCGTACTGGAGGGATAAGCATGAAACCAATCCAAGAAGGTGTCACGCGGCGTGACGTCCTGAAGGTCGCAGGCTTGACGAGTCTCGGGGCCGCCCTATATGCCAGTGGTCTTGAGAAGTTCCTCCCGCGGACATTGACTGTTGAAGCAAGTGATCAAGAGCCGTTCTACGGGACGTATCAAGCGGGAATTCTGACACCACCACAAAATCACGTCCAAGTCGTAGCGTTTGATATCAAGACGGAGCGACGCGATGAGTTGGTCGATTTATTAAAACGCTGGACGCGGTTATGTGCAAGACTTGCTGCCGGTTTACCATACGGCGATTCCGACTCCCGTTACGTCCCACCGGAAGATACGGGGGAAGCGGACGGATTATCTGCCGGTCACTTGACGTTTACGTTCGGGTGCGGTCCAAGTCTGTTTGATGGTCGCTTCGGCATCCGTCATAAACGACCGGATGCACTTCAATCGTTGCCGGCGTTCGACCTCGATCGTCTGGACGAAAAATGGAGTGGAGGCGACCTCGTCGTCCAAGTCTGTGGTGATGATGCCCAAGTCGTCTTCCATGCGATCCGTAACCTCGTCCGTGTCGGGCGCGGGACGGTCGCGATGCGTTGGTCCCAAGCTGGTTTCCAGCGCAGTAAAGCAGCAGATGCCTCTGGTGGGACGCCGCGCAATCTTTTCGGCTTCAAGGATGGCACGGGGAATCCTGACGTCTCGAAGAAGCAAGTCCGGAAAGAATCGCTCTTTTGTCAGTGGCAAGACGGTACGCCGTGGCTGACGAACGGCTCGTTCCTTGTCGTCCGTCGCATCCAGATGCATCTCGAAGTCTGGGACCGGACGATCCTAAAAGAGCAAGAACGGACCTTCGGGCGCGAACGTGCTTCCGGAGCTCCGCTCGGCTCAACAGACGAATTCGCTTCCGTCACACCGGCGAAACGACAAGCTCGTGGCGAAGCTGTTTTACCGGTTGACTCGCATACCGCTGTCGCGCACGGGGATGGGAAGACAGCGATCTTACGCCGTTCCTACTCGTATCAGGACGGCATCGATGAGAAGACAGGTGCCCTCGATGCGGGTCTACTCTTTTTATCGTATCAGCGTTCACCAAAACAATTCATCGAGATTCAGCGTCGCCTTGCCGCACAGGATCGATTGAATGAATACATCACGCACCGTGGAA
The DNA here is from genome assembly GCF_001750115.1 of Exiguobacterium sp. U13-1. NCBI lineage: Bacteria > Bacillati > Bacillota > Bacilli > Caryophanales > Exiguobacterium > Exiguobacterium sp. U13-1. The sequence goes on from NZ_CP015731.1 coordinate 2,046,023, forward strand.
GTGCCATCTTCGCCTGCTTCGGTGGAATCTCGAAAGGAGGCTACATCGGTGATGCGTTATTTGCGTAATCTCGTCCTTGTACTTGTACTCCTTATAGCCGGTCAACACGCGGTGCCTGTCCATGCTGCTTCGACGGATGATCTTTATGTCGCGATCGGACAAGCCCTGTCTGCCGTCGCAAGTGAAGATCGCGCGGCACTGAATCAAGCAATCGATGAACTAGGACAAGCTGCTCAAGACTTACCTGATCAACAAGCGGCAATCACGAAAGCTGTCAAACAGGTCGATGCGAAACGGTCGGCAGCGTTTCCGGAAGTCCGCGAGCAACTGACAGCACTCTCTGCTGCCGTCCGCAAGCAAGAAGAAGCAACGAAACCGAAGACAGATCCGGTCGCGAAAGCAAAAGTGAAACAACTGCTTTCATTGACGAAAGAGATGCGGCAGGTCAAGGCGAGCGATCGTCCGGCAGCGGAGCAACGATTGTTGACCGCATGGGCGACGCACGAGAGTCTTGTTCGCAATGACAGTGTCGGTCACTATGGCAATATCGAGATGACGCTCGCGTCGATCCGGATCGCGGCGGCGCGTGATTCCGCGGATACGAAGGAATGGAAAGCCGCACTTGATCAGTTCGATACGGCTGTCCAGTCTTTCCTCGACGGAAAGCAGGTCCAGGCAAAGAAAACGGGACTGCAGTCGCTGTTGACGCCACTTGAAAAGGCGCAAACCGCGCTAGCTGCAAATGATTTACCGAAAGCGAAACAAGCACTCGAATCGTTTCTGAAGACCTGGCCACGTGCGGAAGGCGAGGTCCGGACACGTAATGAAGGTCTCTATTCCCAGCTTGAATCAGATGTACCACTGTTACTTGCCCGCCTGACGCCGGAAACGCGGGAAAAGACGGCACAAGAACTCCAGTCGTTTGAGAATGCTATCGCACAATTACAAACGAAGACGCATTATACGTTCGTCGATGCAATGCTCGTCATGCTGCGGGAAGGTCTCGAAGCGTTACTGATCGTCAGTGCGCTCGTTGCTTTCGCTCGCAAAAGTCGTTCAAAACAAGAAGGGAAGGTCTGGGCAGGTGCTGGTCTTGGTCTGATCGCAAGCGGTCTGTTAGCGCTCATCCTCCAGACGGTCTTTCAGGCCACGTTCGCGGCGACAGGTCGGGAACAAATCGAAGGCTATACAGGAATCGTCGCGGTCGTTGTCATGTTGTTCGTCGGCTACTGGTTGCACTCGAAAAGCGCCGTCGCCAAACGAAAACACTTTTTATCGACGCTTTCGACGACGTCCTTGTTCTTCGTCAGCTTCTTAACGATCTTCCGGGAAGGCGCCGAGACGTTGTTGTTCTACATCGGAATGGCACCAGAGATGACGAAAACTGCCTTGTTATCCGGAATCGGACTCGCGATCGTCATCATCGGTCTGGTCTCGTATGCGGTCATCCAGATTGGTGTTCGTTTACCGATCCATCGTCTGTTCCAAGTCGCGTCCTGGTTGATTTATGTGATGGCGTTCAAGATTCTTGGTACGAGTCTGCACGCGTTGCAACTGACGAATGTCTTACCGATTCGTCCGATCAATGGACTCGGAACCGCCGGCTGGATTGGTTTCTACCCAACGCTCGAGACGCTTATCCCGCAAGTCGTCCTGATGATTCTGATTGCCTTGTTTACGATCTGGCAAAAGCGGCGCACAGCAGCAATCCAGGCTGCCGCTTGATCCATTTTTCAATTTCAGGTTTCAACTATTATGTTTCGGGTATAACTTCTTATCAGCAGCTTGCTGCATGAAAGAGAGGGATTTTTATGCTTGAAACACGCATCGTACGAAACATGACCGCTGTCGACGCAGAAGTGACGAGCCTCAAATCAAGTGGCTATTCGAATAAACAGATCTACATCTTTGCAAAAGACGAAGAACTCGCGGAACGCATCGCGAATGACACGCAGACGTTACCATACCGCGTAACGAAGAAGTCATTCTTCGAGACGTTATTATCAGCCGTCCGCAGTAACCGTAATGATCGGATTGCTCAATTGTCCGAGCTTGGCATGACGAAGGATGTCGCTGAGGATCTAGAAGATGAAGTCCGACACGGGCGGATCGTCATCGTCGGTTCGAAGTCTGATTTACTGAATCCAGCGTTCGCGGCGTCTTACGTGACGGATGAAGCAACCGATTATGGTGCTGGCGTACCAAAACTTGAAGACGAGGAAACGACGACGACGTTACCAGCCGATCAAAACGTCAAGTTAAAAGATGAATGATACATAAGCCTCCTGTTTCTCAGCGTAGAGACAGGAGGCTTTTGTTTAGCCTTCTCATGGAAGGGAATGGGAAAATTGAGAGGAGGAAAGACAATGCAATTCTTATATGTTGGCTATTACGATGCTGAGCGGATGGATGCTTTATCGAAGGAAGAGATCGATGCTTTGATGTCGCGATGTGATGCGTTGATGAACACCTTCAATGAACAAGTCGATGTCCTATCAGACTGGCACCCGGGTCTTACGACACAAGCATTTTACTGGCAAGATGGGGTCGTACAGAAGAAAGTAGAGCCGGATCGAGCGCATGGAGAGCAGATTGGCAGTTTGATTGTCTTTGAAGCACGTGATTTGGATCATGCGATGGAACTGGCTTCCCTTCATCCGACGACTCAAGTCGCAGAAGGGGAATCTTACGGTTGGCGCGCAGAAGTCCGTCCATTATCCGGTACCTCTTGATGTATGGATTATGGACGACATTTACGACTCAAGCCGGACAACGCGACCACGTCATCGCCCTGTTACTTGAAGCTGCGGCTTCTTTAGAGACTCATCCGAGTTGTCTACACTACATCATCAGTAGTTCTGACGAACCGGATGTGCTATATGTCCGTGAAATCTGGACGGATGCCGCTGCACACCTCGCGTCTTTAGAGTTACCGGTGACGCGGCGTTTGATTACGCAAGCGCGTCCGTTGCTCGAGCGTGTTGAACGCGTGCTCGAAGACCACCCGCTCGGTGGCAAAGGACTCATGTAAACCAAAAACCCCTCCTCTAGTCGAGAAGGGGTTACATGCCGTTAGGTTGTCTTCTACTCAATATCGATGACGTCCGACGCTCGCACCATCCGGCGCATACCTGTCGATGTGACGAGTTCAATCGTTCCGCGGTCATGAAAAATCGCTTGGATCGAACCGGATACCGTATCGAGTTGTTTTAATCGGACGTGGACCGTCTGTCCGGTCCGGACTGCACGTTCCATGATGTGTTGTAAGGAGAGGCGATCACGAACAATCGTCTCTTCGCGTGATTGATACAGATGTTCAAGATGAAGGATATGCTGGCGTGAAGTCAGTTGTTTCCACTTGCGATTCGATCGTTTTTTAGATGCGAACATGGCTGACCACCTCCTGAATTGAGTCGTACGCTAAACAGTCGTGCGCTCTGCTTCAGATAATTCCCTTCACGAACCGTGCTTAAACACGTGCTCCTGACATTTTTTCACGAAACGCCTCGATTGCCGCAATCGCTTCTTGATCGTGCTCGACCTCACCTGGTGCATTCCCTTCGGCAAGAATCGCTGTCTCAAGCGTCGCGCCAAGGAACGATGCGATATGCTCGAACTGCGTGACGAGCGCTTGCCCTTTAACGCGTGGATTGTCTCCTCCGACCGCGATCAAGTGGAATCGTTTCCCCGCCATCCGGTTTTTGAAGTCGAGCTCTTCGTCGCGCAGTGACTCGCTGAATCGATCGATGAATAATTTCATCTTCGTCGACATCGAGTACCAGTAAATCGGAGTGATGAACAGGATGTCATCGTGAAGAAGCATCTCTTCGACGATCCGGCGATAGTCATCACCGATCGGCAAAAAGCCTCCGTGATGACGGCGGTCTTCGATCGGCTGAATCGAGACGTTCGCCAAATCGACAGCAACATGAAGGAGGTCTTTCAATGCTTGTTCCCCGAGCCATTCACTGTTTCCTTTTCGTGAGCTACCAAAAATCGTATACATATCGTGCATCTCCTTTTGAATTCGATTGTTCTATTCTATTCCAAACTGAACTGTCAATACACCGATATGCTCACAATTGGTTTTGAATAAGGGTTTTGCGGAAAAAGACAAGAAGACGAAAAACAAATAGGGGAGGAACGGTCGAATGGAGAGAAGCACGCTCATTGCGCTAGAAAAACACTTATATGCCATCCACCTCGAGATGGATGGACTGGCGCGACTCATTACGAAACAATTGATTCATTTGAGCCAAGTGGCTGCATCCGTCGAACATTTTCGACGGATGAGCTTTGATATCTATAAACATCGGACGTCACTCGAGCAGATCCCGTCACAAGTCTTGTATGAGACGGCACTCGACTACGAAGACTGGCTCGAGGAAGAGTTTGATGAGATTCCTGCTAGCTGGCAACTGGCGACGAAAGAAGAGGAGGCACTCGAGCAGCTCTGGTGGTTCGAATTCTCACGAATTCAAGCGGAGCTCGAAGAATGGCTCAGTCTCTATCTGATTCGCCGGATTCGAGAAGACGTTCGTTATATGCCACCGGTGATCGAGAAAAATGCCTATGCTTTATCAGAGGATGCCCGCCATGTCTTTTGGCGCCTCTTACAACGCTCCGTCGCGAAGCCTTCATCAAAGATCAAGGCGAACCAACTGTCATGTCGGATGGGCATCGCTGAGATTGCCCGCTGTGCCCGACTTAATCAAGACCGGACGCGTCGTGCGATTGGTGAACTAACGCGTCGTGGTCTGATTGCGATCGAGGAGGATGATGAGAAGCTAAAAATGCGGCTCCGCCTTCAAGTCATCTGATTGAAGGCGATGAATCGTTCGATCATACGTTCATCCCGACGTGCGGATGGACCGATCCAAATCAGGTGACCGGGACTTTTCGATTCAATGAACTGCGCGTGAGGAATGCTCCGTCGTGCGTGTTCCGCATGCTCGAACGGAACAGCACGGTCTGACTTCGAATGGACGATCAAGACGGGACACGTGACGGCTTCAAGCCGTTCTCGTTCGATGTCTTGTGTGATATCAAACAAGACACCTCGCCCAGGACCATTTTGGAGACCAACTTCATACAACAACGATGCATCCGTCTCACTAATATGAGTACGGATTGTTTCGCGTGGTAAAAGACTCGTCATCTCTACCATCCGAACCGCTGCTTCTTCAGGAAACTTGCGAATCTTATCCTTCACGTATGTCCAGAGCCCCCACTGGATGAACTGTAAAGGACGTTGTAAGACCGGTTGTATCAGAAGCCGGTGATAGGGAAGCGAGATCCGGTGTGTCATTGCACACGCTAAGACGAGAGCATGAACGCCTGGATCCATTCCAGCAAGCGCGATTGCTGTCGGTCCACCGGCAGAGATGCCGTAAACGGTGTACTGTTTAATCTGGCGGGATGCCAGCCACCCAGCGTAGAACGTTGCAAGTGCCTCCGGACTATCAGCGAGCTGAAGTGGTGTTCTTCCATATCCCGGACGCGATGGCACGATGACTCGATATCCTGCAGCAATTAATTTTTCGACATGGTAGACTTCCCGGTAATCCGACTGCGTACCATGAATCAAAAGAATGATGGGACCACTTCCGCTATCCCGGTAATCAAAGCGCTGACCGTTCCATTCTGCAATATAATGCATCCAAATTCTCCTATCTCTTAATTATTACCATTTTATTGTTAATCTCGAATTTATTTTCATGTATACTGTAAAGTATAACCAAACCATTGTGACTTAGGAAATGAGGATGCGTAGTGTCAAACGAAAAATTAACGAACCGTGACCGCTTACTTGCTGTACGAGAAATCTTCGAACGTCAGTCGGATGAAGACCATACGTTGACGCTTGAGGAATTGAGCATGGAACTCTCGAAACGAGGACTGATCGAGAAGCTATCCCGAAAATCGTTGAAGGATGATATTGCGGCACTTGCCAAATCAGGTTTTGACGTCGTGGCGGAAGAGACGAAGAATGGACTTGCCATTCCGTATCATCTCGTCAGTCGTCCCTTTGAGCATCATCAGCTCCGATTGCTCGTCGATGCCATCGCCAGTGCGAAGTTCATCTCGGAAAGTGAGACGACGTCGCTCGTTCAGACGATTCAGTCGTTGACGAGTGACAAGATGGCGGAGTCACTCCAACCGGTACTACATACTGTCAAAAAACCAAAAGGAATGACGTCGCGCTCGATCGATACGATTCAGAAAGCAATCAGCGATGGGTTCGTCATCAGTTTCCAGTACCAAGGAAAGTTTAATGAACGGACGCGGAAGTTCGAGTTACGGAAGGATGGCGAGCATTACCTCGTTTCTCCGGCTCATCTGTTGATGGATAACGGAAATTACTATTTGATTGGACGCGATGAGCGGATCAAAGAGATCCGAACGTACCGGGTCGACCGAATCGTCGATTGTAAAGCGTTCGAACCGATGGAAGAACCCGTACATGTCGAGCCGAGTTACTTAAGTAACATGTTCAACATGTACGGGGGAGAGAACGAGCAATTGACGCTTAAATTCCAGGAGAGTCTGATGCCAACCGTCGTCGACCGGTTCGGAACGGATATCCGCTGCCGTCGTCTCGATGACCTCTGGTTCGAGGTCAAAGTCGATGCGCTCTTTTCCGACGGTTTCATGATGTGGCTGATTCAGTTCGGCAACCAGGCGGAAATCATCGCGCCTGTCGAACGGCGGGAGACATTCAAGAACAAGGTGGCAGGTCTTGCGACGATGTACCAAGTCGAAACACCTGCTCTCTAAGGGCTAAAGCAAGGTTCACTTGACCGTGGATCTTGCTTTTTTAAATTGTCGAGAAAAAAACTTTTTGTCGTTTTTTGTCGGATATTCATATTTGAATATTTTAAGCGAATAGTTCCAGTTACTATTAAGGGTATCTGATACTTATGTAGGAGGAACGACATGCAACAGATGGAAAAAAGCCAATCAAACGGGATGCGGAAACTAGCTGCTTTCCTCTTCTTCGTTTGTCTATCCTATACATCGTGGTACTTATTCTCACTTTTTGTCTTTCATCTCGTGTTTCCAGAAGATGTCGTGACATCCTTAGATATCGTCGTGTTCGGATTCAGTCCGGTCGTCGCTCTTGTCGTCACCATCGGCTCGTTACGCTTGATCGAACGACGCATGAAACCTAAATTCACACCCCTTTTATTCATCGGATATACGCTCTCGACAAGTATCTTGATTTATTACGCGATCGTGAACGAACTTCTGCCCCGACTGTGACTTGCAACTCCCCAGCAATTGGCATATGCTACGCTTATAGCTTGCTAGGTAAGGGGGGATACGATGAACGCACAGTATATCCTCGACTGGATGCCGCTCGTGATTCCTGTCGGTGCCATCGTCTTTATTGTCGTCATTGCAAAAAAAGCTTCGAAAATCGATGCTGAAAAGTAAGGAGACTCCGATCAGGGAGTCTTTTTTTATTGGCTTCTGTTGGTACTTTATTCACGCGATTTCCCTATTGTGCAAAAACATAACGTCACCCATTTCTATGGTATAAAGGAACTAGGCGAAAGACCTAATATTAGGAAATCATGGAGGGACAGATGAGACAAAGAACCGTCATGACTTTACTTGCACTCAGTCTACTGCTTACCGTATGTATGATGAAAAAACCAACGTTGACGCCAAAAGCCAGTACCATCGATCTCACCATCGCCGTCGTCGGAACGGCCCCAGTTCTTACGCAATCACCGGATTTTCACTCGATTGATCTGCAGGAGATCAAAGGAGATTTACGACGATACGACGCCGTCATGATTATGCCGGAGTACTTACATCAGGCAGCGGGACGTGACTATGCTACCGTCTACCGGAAGGCGCAGATTCCCTTTTTCTTTATCGGCTCTCAAAAATCCATCGAACCGTTTCTTGACCCGAGTCTATCCTATGAGGAAAGCATCTCGGTGCCGAATCCGACGTTTGCGGCTGGTATGCTCTATGACGATACACAAGAGACGACCTGGTTGTTTGGTGAGGGAATCGAACGACCGAATCGTTCAGAGCAACTGAAGATCTATCAATCAATCTTTCAAACGATTGAACAGAGTCACTTAGAAAAGTAACGCTTGAATGAAACAGACCGAAGTGCTCGGAAGTACATCTACTTCCAAACACTTCGGTCTGTTTTTTCGTCAATCGAGTTGTTTCGTCGGGGCTAAGACGATTTCCCGGATGTTGACATGTTGCGGTTGCTCGAAGGCGAATAAGACAGTGTCCGCGACGACTTGCGGATCGAGTCCACCGTCAATCGACTGTTTCCATTCGTTGTAGCCATCCTTAATCGCGTCACTTGTCGTATGACCGAGCAGTTCTGTCTCGACGACACCTGGTGCAATCGTCATGACGCGGACACCATGGGACGCGACTTCACCTCGGACGTTCTCACTCATCGCGTGGACGGCGAATTTCGTGCCGACGTACGCGGCGTGGTCTGCGAACGTCTTTTTACCGGCAATCGAGCTGATGTTGGTGATCGTGCCGGTCTTCCGTTTCACCATCGAGGGAAGGACAGCTTGCATTCCGTGTAAGACACCGAGCGCGTTGACATCAAACATCTCTTCCCATTCTTCCGCATCTTGTGTCTCGATTTGACCGAGTAACATCCGACCCGCATTATTGATGATGGCTTCGACCGGTCCGAACGCTTCCGTCGCGTCTGCTAAAGCAGCATCGAGGGCAACTCGGTCGGTGGCTGCGACTTGGCGAATCAAGACATCGTCTGAAGCAAGGCTCGCCAGACGATCAATTCGTCGTCCGAGCAATAAGACGCGGTACCCTTTCTGAATGAACGTTCGTGCAATCGCATGCCCGATTCCTGACGTAGCACCGGTGATGGCAATGAATCCTGTTTTCATGATATCGTCTCCTTATTTGATATGATAAATTGAAGATAACAGAGGGAAACCAATCCGAGAAGTACGCACTTTTAGGTCAGTCGGTTACCTTTTGGTAAGGGAGGGAACGGTATGCCGTATCTAAATGAGTTCGATGCGACGATGCGTCAGATTCAAGGTAAGTGGAAAGTGATGATCTTGTACGAGCTGCATGAGGAAGGTGCGGTACGTTTTAATACACTGGAGCGTTATATCCAGGACGTCTCACCGAAGACGCTGACACAGCAACTGAAGCAACTCGAACAAGATGGCTTGATTACGCGGACCGTCTACCCGGAAATCCCACCTCGTGTTGAGTATGCGTTAAGCGCGAAAGGTACGTCCTTGATTCCCTTACTCGATGCGATCTGCGACTGGGGACTCGCGACGACACCACGCAACCAATTGATGCGCACATTATGCGACGAGGAAGCCCCCGCTCCATGAGCAGGGGCTTTTCATTAGCGTTCGATTTGTTCGCGTACTTGACGGCGGAACGTCTGGATATCGTAGGCCGGTTCACTTGGACTGAACTCAATCCCGTCAATCAGACGAGCGTTTTGCACCGTATCCGGGAACTCGATCCGTGTCAGCCATTCAAGCGTCGTCTCTTCATGGCGTCTTGGGAAAGCTTGCTCGAGCTGAGAAGCAATCTTCAGAAGCGGATGATGACTATGCCGTTTTGGCGCATGTGCCCGTACTTGTTTGGAGTGCTTGACGGTTTGTTCTCTTTCGATCGCTATGACTTTTCGCTTCCGGATGACATAAAGTGTAACCGCAACTAAGATCACCGTCAGAAGCGTCGTTGCGATCCAAATCCAATCCGGTGTTCCTGCCTGGACGGCAGCTTGCTCCACGTCTTGAACACCTTTGATATTCTCTAGCCCCATTGCCCGGTTCGTCATCGTGTCCGCTTCCCGACCAAGTGGTTCCGTCCAAAGGAATAATGAACCGAATGCTTCAAATAACGGACGAATCGCACTCGTGACGGATCCGACGAGCGCTTCTTTCGTGAGACGGAAGACAACAGCGATGATCAGCCCCGCGCTGAGGACTAACGCGATCGTCGGGAAGATACGCCGCCATTCTGTCATGTAGGTGACGACGAATGGATACGCAATGACGAAGACCAAAATTAAAAATGCGCCAATTGGTGGTGTCACTCCCGGGAACAATACCATCACGACGCCGATGACCATCGCACTCGTAGCGTAACGCCACGCCGAATCGACCGTATCAAGAAACGCGGTCCAGGCGACGAAGACAAGGGCTAAGACGCTAGCTACGGGAGAGAGGAAAAACAAGGATCCCGCCACGAGTAACTGTAATCCGATTCGAATCGAACGATGTGGCACGAAGGCGAGTGCCGGAAGAGCGAGCGCGAGATAGAACGGAACCGGTAACAGACTCGCAAGGAATATCCACCAGAGAATCATGCGCTCACTCCTTTCTGCCGGTGACCGAGATGTATCTCCGCCGTCGTCGACGGCACACTACGTTGCAATCGCTTCGTGAAGTACCGTCGCTCGAGCGGTAGATCGTATTCGGAAATCCGGGCAAGGCATTCCATCGTCCGTAGGAATTGATGTTTTCCCATACCAGACGGAACATGGTACCACTGCCCGGATCGGTTGACCATCGAAATCCAGAGGCTGTAGGAAGCCCCTTGTTTCTCGAGTTCACGGATGATCGTCGCGGCACGCGATAATAGTTTCTCGAAGTCCGAGCGGAGAGCGAGTCCGTCTGCGGACAAGCCATCGACGATGACGGCATAATCATGGTTACGTTTCCGGTCATATTGATACGAGTACAGTTCATTCGTCTTCGCATAAGCGGACCAGTAAATCGACTTCGCATCTCCAGAGTAGGGAACGACGGAGTGGAAACTCGAGCGATCGGTGAACGGACTCGAGCGATCAATCGTCTCACCGGGAATCATCCGTTCATTCCACTCGACTGACGCTGGTGCAAAGTCAGGGAAGACGTGACCCAGCTCTTGGATATCAAGCGTCACATAGATTGTGATCAAATGAAACGGATCCGAGATCATGACGTCAAACGACTGAATCCGAATCGTTCCTCGGTGAGCGGCAATGACATCGATTGAAAACGGCACAATTGTCTGTTTGCTGACATATAAGTGTTGACGCCAAAATTGACTACTCGCATCAGGAAGCTTGATCTGATCCCCGAGCAACCCAGAGATCGTGATGCGACCGAGTGGTAACTTCGTTGGGTTCGACAATTCGAACGGTATCTGGATCGTTTCCTCTCGAAAAGCGCGAACCGTCTGAAGGAGGCGGACGCGAATCCGCTTCGCAACGTATTCGAGATAATACGGCATCACCCAGCCATATAATGTATAGGCGAGTAATAAAGCCGCAATCCAGACAGGACCATAGAGTCCCACGATGACGCCGCTTGCACCTGTCATCGTAAGAATGATGAGGTTAAAGCCTTTTGGTATGATCAATTGCATGATTACACCTCAGTCGGAACAGTGAGTGAATCGAGGACCTGCTCGACGAGACGTTCGTTCGATAGCTTCAGCGTCGCTTCGAGCGTTAAGACGAGACGGTGGGCAAGCAATGGCGTCGCCAAGTGCTTGACGTCCTCTGGTGTGACGTACGTCCGCTCCTGCATCCAGGCCCGTGCTTTTGCTGCTTTTAAGAGTGCGAGCGTCGCTCGTGGACTCGGTCCGATCTCAACGTCACGATGGGCGCGGAGTGCGTCACAGACATCAAGTAAGTAGTTTTCGACGCTATCCTCGATTGAGACGGCAACGACTTCCTCTTTCCAGTCATTGAGTTGTTCGAGCGGAATCTGTAGTTCGGCTGCTGTTAAGTGCGCCCCGCGTAATAATGCTTTTTCCGCTTGACGTGTCAGGGGAGCGAACGATAATTTGAACAAGAAACGGTCGAGTTGGGCATGCGGTAATGGGAATGTACCGTGTCCATCGAACGGATTTTGTGTCGCGATGACAAGAAAGTGTTGCGGTAACGTATAAGATGTATCCCCGATCGTCACTTGTCCTTCGGCCATTGCCTCGAGCAATGCTGACTGTGTCCGTGGAGTCGTCCGGTTGATCTCATCGACGAGGACGATGTTCGTGAACAGCGGACCAAACCGTTGTTCAAACGATCCTGTCAGTGGGTTGAACAGCTCCATCCCAAGTAAATCGGTCGGTAACGTATCCGCTGTACATTGAACACGTGAGAACTTTGCTTCGAGTGTCTGCGCCAGTGCTTTTGCTAGTGTCGTCTTACCGGTCCCCGGACGGTCTTCGAGCAACACATGACCTTCTGCGAGCAAGCCCATCAATAAATGATCAATCACATTGTCCTGACCAAGGACAGATTGTTTGAGTGATGTACGTAACGTTTGAAACATGGATGATTCCCCCTTTAAGATGCATCGTATTTCTAAAGTGTACGAAAATTCAGAAAAAACCGCTAGTGATTTTCCAGGAATCACGCATAAAGAAATACGTCTATCTTTTATACTACCAGTTTCATCCAAAAGTTTCGTGAAATATCAAAAAAATTGAAACAGGATTATGAAGTTACTTAGCGAATAGAAGGATATAGTCATTGGAATAGGGAGGATGGACAGATGAAACCACACACTACCGAATCGAACTCTACTCTAAACCAGCAACAGGATGTTGCTCACAGTCCTATTGACGAGTATCAACGTATTGTTGCCGGAGGACCTCCGAATCGTCGAGCCTTTGCCGCGATTCGTCGGCTCCCATTCGGATTACGTTTGCTGACGTATACGCTCGGTTCCTTATTCACAGCAGGCATCCTCGCTGGTCTCGTCATCAGTCTACTCGGTTAAAAAAGACTCCCTCAGCATTCCGAGGGAGTCTCATCATTCTTCAAAGAGATCATCCATCAACTCGGAGATCTCTTTTTTACGTGCGTTCGTCTCATCGCGTAAGATCCGAATCGAACGTCCGGTCCAGTCGAGTCGGTCGCCGATCGTCGCCTGGCGCGGCAAACGACTTTTCGGTAATGTGATCGTCTCGCGGTCGTCCGTCTCGCAAATCGCTAGATCGTCTTCAAAATCAGCTAGGGTCAATCGCATCTGATGCACCTCCACGTCTTGTTATTCCGGTCGTAAATCGGTCCGGTTCGATTCCTTGATGCCGTCACCAGTCGAGATATACTGGATCGTACCGCTTTGATCGGTTCGGTCAATCGTAATCCGTTCTGTTTTCAGTTCCTGTAAGACGGAGGGGCGTGGGTGACGATAGGCATTGTCCTTCCCGGCTGAGATCAACGCTCGCTTCGGATCAACGGCTTGTAGGAAGGGCAGGGAGGACGATGTGTCTGCTCCGTGATGCCCAAGCTTCAAGACATCGGCGCTAAGATCGACATCTGACTCGAGCAATTGTCGTTCCGTCCGGATCGGTGCGTCGCCCATGAAGAGGAACCGGTCCTGTCCATGTTCGACCCGCAGGACGGCACTCCAACTGTTAAGATCCTGCGTTCCGTCCGTTAGGGGAGCAAGGAAAGTAAAGCGTGCAGCTTCACTCGGTATCTCAAGACCTGCCTTAACCGACTTGATCGTCACCCCTTCGCGTTTGACGGCAAGGAGGAAATCGCGGTATGTCTCTGTCGTATGCGTGACACGCGGGGCATAGACGCTGTCGACTGGAAAGGCATCGAGGACGGTATCAAGTCCACCGATATGATCGGCGTCCGGATGTGTCGCAATGACTGCTGTTAAGCGTTTGACACCCAATTCTTGCAGGTAGCGGACGACATCCTCGCCTTTGCCGTTATTCCCGCCGTCAATCAAGATCGCGTCTTCCTTCGTCCGGATGAACGTACTATCTCCTTGACCGACGTCAAAACCATAGACCTCCATTTGTCCCGCGGTTGGGGCTGGGGGCTCTTCGTCCCGTGTCGTATAGAAGATGACGATCAGGCAGAGTGCTAACAGAATCGTTGATCCCCATTTCAACATGTCGGTTCCTCTTTCTCGAACAGATACAGCATGCCGTTACGCGGATGACCGAACCGAGGCCCCCGGTAACCGCGCCGTTTCAAGGCAGCACGCATCAAAATCATCATACCGCCATGCCCGACGAGTAAGACCCGTTCATCATCCTCGAACATCAGTTGATTCAACAGGACCTCAATCCGTTCATTCGCTTCCTTGATCTCCGCTTGAATCCGTTTGCTGAACGGGGCTGCGAGTCGACCGAGGACCGCCCAGCCAAGAAACGGTAACCGTAGATTCGACTGAATCGTCGGAAACGGTACTTCCCGTAGTAGATCCGTCACGATGATCTCTTTATCGTAGACACTCTTCGCCGTCTGGACGGCGCGTGGCATGCTACTGGCATAACAGACTGTCCAGTCGATCTGACCGAGCTCGACCGGTTGAATATCGATGTCTGACGTATCATACCGTTCAATCCATTTTTCAATATCGCTGGCGCTGATCCAGCCTTTCGTCGGGTATCCTTCCGTCACCCGGTGATGTCTCACTAATCCAATTTGTTTCATACTTCGTGCGACGGTCAAGACCGTCTCCCTCACTTTCATTCATCGTTTAGAGTGCGACGCGAATCGCGAGTCCACATAAAATCGCACCTAAGATACTGAGCAAGCTCCCGATGATGTAATATTCCGCAAAGCGGCGATCTTCAAACTGTTTAAAACGTGCCAGTGCCTTCAAAGCAATGATGAACCCGATGGCTCCGGTTGCGTTCGTGACGACGAGCAGGGTGATGATCGCCCGTTCGACGAGACCGATATAACGCCCGATTCCGTTTAATTCCGTCGTATAACTGCGCGCAGAATCTTCGACTTCATGTGTGACGGTCCGCGAAACGCCGTCTAATTGCTCCTTACGTGTCACTTTTCGCTCGAAATGCGCTTCGATCAAGCGCGGAGCAAATGGTGCGAGCATTAAGGCAATCCCGTGGCCGAGTAACTCCGTCGTCACTAAACTAAAGCATAGAATCCAGAGGACCTGCTCGGGTCGTGAGAACGACAACGACCAATCGATCGGGATGAATATCCATGTCAAAGCGATGATAGCAGCGATATGTAACGCTTGATCGATCCAGTACGCCGCCGCTTGCTTGACGCGACGTTTGAGCGGGGAGGCATCGAGTAGGGCGTGAAACACGAGAATACTTCCTCCAAGCCATCCGGCGATGTCGATGGTTAATCCCCCTCGGATGACGAAGAACGCAAGGACAAGTAGCATCAGAGCCGCATGAACGGCAATATGTTGGAATAAGATCCGTTGGTGTCGGTGTTTCAGTAGCGCCATCCGTCTCGTCTGTAATGGAAAATCAGCAAGTAGGTGGACAAGTATAAGGCTAAGTAAGATGGTCACCGAATCGCCTCCCAGACTTGGAATTGCTCCAGTGCCTGTGTCAAGGCAGCTTCAAGACGCTTCCGTTGCTTACGCTGCGAGCGGGAAACGAGTTTTGCGACATTCGCGCGGGCATCTTGTTCTTTAAAGCCCATCTTCAGACCGATCTCTTCATACGTATCATCTGGATATTGATCCATCAACCGGTGCAGTTCAATCTGACGGTCCGTCTTCCCGAAATACGCCGGATAAAGCATCTCGAGATAGCCATTCAGCAGGGCGGTCGGTAAGTAGGGCGGTCCAGCAAACGCAATCCGTGACGGAAGCGTCTTCGCCTGTTCTTGCGCTTCAAAAGCGTGAATGATCGCACTACCATTGGCTTCTTCAGCTTGGGTCGTCGAAATCGTCTCATATTGACCAAATCCGATCCCGATGTAACCTGGCAATTCTTGATTCAATAAGTGCAGAATGACCGGATAACTAACCGGATAATCCGCAAATACCGCTAGTAAGCTATCACCGGATTTGATTTGGAACGGAACGATACTCGTTGGAAATGCCGTATTCAGATTGTTCGCGAGTTCTCGGAGCGCTTGAAGTAATGCTTCTTTGCTCGGATAATCGCGGGAGCCTTTGACATCAAACGACAAGGCAACAGCTTGCATGACGATTCCTCCTGTTCATTTGTTGCCACAATCATGGAAACATTTGATTTGTTACCGTTAAAAAGGTAACATTCGCGGTGTTACTGTTATTAGAGTAACAAAGAATGAAGAAGAAGACCAACAGGACGATAGACCGATTTTTACACGACAGGGGGGATGGATGAATCTGACTAAAAGATCATTTTTTTATTCAAGTTAACATAACATATATTATCAATAGTTATAAGATTTTGTCTCATAATCAGGGTAAACTTAAGATAGTGAGACAAAACAAAAAAACACGGAATTAACCGTGTTTTCGACAATCATACGGACGTGTCCGTTCCAATCGATGAATCAAACGATCCAGGAATATATGATGGCGGCGTTCAAGTTGCGTGATCCGATCAAGTGGCAACCACGCGAAATCAAAGAAATCACCGCAATCCTGACCGTCACCAGCCACACAATGCGTCCAGCGGTTCTCTTGGCATTCGATGTGCGCATGGTAGAAATACGTGTAATGCACCCGCATTCGCTCCGGATAACGCATCTCTTCTTCGCCGATGTACTGGACGGATGCTAACGAGAGACCACTTTCCTCAAGCGTCTCACGGACAGCCGCTTCTTTTGCGATTTCAGCATCTTCGATCGTACCTGCGGGGATCTGCCAATCACTCTCAGGAGCCGATTGTGGATGAAAAACAAGTAGTTCCCATCCGTTAGGTTTTTCCCGAGTGATATAGATTGCTACTTTTTCGCGACGTCTGAATTTCATCTTCATCACCTCTCCAAGGTCGGCAGATTGCACAACAAGCAGCTAAAGGGACGGTCCCGTAGCTGCTTGATCAATTGACGCTATAAGCAAAGCTGCGGAGACGCGTGACCCGACGCTTGTTCGTGACGAATCGTGACCTGACTATTTCTTCTATTGTAGCCGTTATTGGTCAGTGTTTCAATTTGTAAACGATATTTATAGCGATAAATCTCAAAATTCCGAGCATTCGTCTCAAAATTCCCCCTCTCCTGCCCCGCTAGATCTAAAAAAGCTCCCCCGTTATCCGGAGGAGCCTCGTCTTATCGTGTATACCAGTCGAGCAATGGACCGAATTTCTCTTCATCATAGGCAAATGAACCGTTCGACAAGCGGTCGAGGAACGATAACGAACCGATTTGGATCGTTTTCTCTTGCTCTTTTCCGCTGAGGACCAATTCTTTCGCTTGTGTGACGTCGATCAATGCTGCGACTTGGTGTGGTTTCGATTTCAAATCACGGAGCAACTGTAAGCCACGGAGCGCACGGCTCGAGACTTGGAACTGATCCGCGAGGCGCATCTTCTTCAAGGCACCCCGTTGCGTCAAGAGGACGATCTGTGGTGCTTCCTTGAAGCCAATTGCACCCGCGACGACATCTTGATCCTTCAGGTTGATCGCTTTAACACCGGCAGCCCGGACACCAACGACAGGAACGTCGTCTTCCGTGAACCAGAGACCGAAACCGTTCTGTGTTGCAAGGAACAGCTCCGTTTGACCCGTTGAGACCTGAGCATACAAGACTTCATCGTCTGCCTTCAAACGAACACCTTGAAGTGGTTTTGACTTCCGCTGGGCGTTGTAGTCACTCAGTTTCGAGCGTTTGACCATCCCTTGACGAGTCACGAACAAGCAATGCTGTGCTTCGTCGAACGAGCGGACGAGATCCGCTGAGAGAACCCGGTCACCCGGTTCGAGTGGAACGAGGTTCGCGACGTGTTGACCGCCATCTTTCCACTTCGTATCCGGCAATTGATGGACCGGAATCAGCAAGTAATTCCCGCGAACGGTCCAGACGATCAAGTGATCCGTCGTCATCGCTTGCCCTTGGAGCAACGGACGATCCTGTTCCTTCAAATCCGGTAAGTCGTTCGAAGCACCAAATGAACGGAGCGACGAGCGTTTGACGTACCCGTTTTTCGACAGGAAGACCATCGTTTCTTCAACAGCGATCATGACTTCCGTCTTCAGCTTCAGTTCTTCAACTTCCGCTTCGATCGTCGAGCGACGTTTGTCCGCGACTTGTTCCTTCAAGACTGTCAATTCCTTGATGATGAGACGATTCCGTGTCTTTTCATCGTTAAGGATCTTCTCAAGACGAGCGATTTCCTTCTCGAGTTTCGCTGCTTCTTCCTGCAACTCGACGATATCGGTATTCGTTAACCGGTAAAGTTGGAGCATGACGACAGCTTCCGCTTGGCGATCCGTGAAGTTGAAGCGCGCGATCAGCTTCTCCTTTGCGTCCGCTTTGTTCGACGCAGAACGGATCAAGGCAAGCGTCTCATCGAGGACAGAGATTGCTGTCATCAAGGCAGAAACGACTTCCTGACGGCGTTTCGCTTGTTCGAGATCAAACGCTGTCCGGCGGATGACGACTTCCTTGACGTGTGCAAGATACGCATCAAGTAGTGTCAAGACGCCCATTTGCCGCGGTGTCCGTTCATGGATCGCGACCATGTTGTAGTTATAGGCAATTTGTAAGTCAGTCTGTTTGAGGTAGAAGTGTAAGACACCTTCTGCGTCCGCTTCCTTCTTCAACTCGATGACGACCCGTAAGCCGTCGCGGTCGGTCTCATCACGGACTTCAGCGACACCTTCGACCTTTTTATCAAGACGGAGTTCTTCCATCCGTTTAACGAGATTGGCTTTATTGACCTCATACGGGAGCTCCGTGATGACGATTTGCTGACGACCACCCCGCAGTGTCTCAATCGTTGAGCGCGAGCGGATGATGACTTTCCCGCGTCCTGTCTCGAACGCCTTCTTGATGCCGTCAAGCCCTTGAACAACACCACCAGTCGGGAAATCAGGACCTTGCATGTGCGTCAACAAGTCATCGACGTTCTGGACCGTACCGGAAATCCGACCAATCGCAGCATCGAGGACTTCTCCCGCGTGGTGCGGTGGAATCTCGGTTGCATAACCAGCGGAAATCCCCGTCGAACCGTTCATCAGCAAGTTCGGCAGTAGTGACGGTAAGACGAGCGGTTCTTCCGTCGTATCATCGAAGTTGAGCGTGTAATCGACGGTTTGTTTGTTGATCCCGTCGAGAATCAGACTCGAAACTTTTGATAAACGGGCTTCCGTATACCGCATCGCTGCCGCGCTATCGCCGTCGATTGATCCATTATTCCCTTGCATATCGATCAACGGGTAACGCAGTTTCCACTCTTGGCTCAAGCGGACCATTGCTTCATAGACCGATGAATCACCGTGCGGGTGGTAGTTACCGATGACGACACCGACCGTCTTCGCCGATTTCCGGTAAGCACGGTCAAACAGGTTGCCTTCCGTATGCATCGCATACAAGATACGGCGTTGAACCGGTTTCAGACCATCCCGGGCATCCGGTAAGGCACGATCTTGGATGATATATTTCGAATAACGACCAAACCGGTCGCCGACGACTTGCTCGAGCGACAGGTTCAGGATGTTTTGTAGATTAGACATGTTCGTTCACACTCTCTTTCGTCACGTGCTCATTCTCGATGATCGAGAGGTCTTCCGCGAGACCGAAGGCGACATTGTCCTCAATCCACGTCCGGCGGTGACCAACGTTATCGCCCATTAAGACCGAGACACGTTTTTCCGCAACAGCAGCATCGTCGATCGTGACCCGAATCAATGTCCGTGTCTCGGGATCCATCGTTGTTTCCCAGAGCTGTGGTGCATTCATCTCCCCAAGTCCTTTGTAACGTTGGATCATATAACCTTTACCGAATTTCTTCGTCGTTTTCTTGAGTGTCTCTTCGTCCCAGACATATTCAAATTTCTCCGATTTGCCTTTCCCTTTTGATACACGATAGAGCGGTGGTAAGGCAACGAAAACCTTCCCAGCGTCGATCAACGGACGCATGTAGCGGAAGAAGAACGTCAATAGCAAGACTTGGATATGCGCGCCATCGGTATCGGCATCCGTCATGATGATGACTTTGTCGAAATTACAATCCGACAAGTCAAAATCGGCTCCGACACCGCCACCAATCGCATGAATGATCGTATTGATCTCTTCATTTTTCATGATGTCAGCGAGTTTCGCTTTTTCCGTGTTCAAGACCTTACCACGGAGTGGAAGAATCGCTTGGAACGTCCGGTTTCGTCCTTGTTTCGCAGAACCACCGGCAGAATCACCCTCGACGAGGAACAATTCATTCTTGTCTGCGTTTTTTGAAGCAGCAGGTGTCAGTTTTCCGTTCAAGATGCTCGAACGTTTCTTCTTTTTCCCATTTCGTGCTTCTTCGCGGGCTTTACGTGCTGCTTCACGCGCTTGCGCTGCGCGGATCGCTTTTTTGATCAACAGCGTCGCCGTTTGCGGGTTCTCTTCCAAGTACGTCGAGAGACGACGGCTGATGACAGCATCACAGCTCGTCCGCGCTTCCGGTGAACCGAGTTTCGACTTCGTTTGTCCTTCGAACTGGAGGAACTCTTCCGGAATTCGGATCGAGACGATCATCGTCAAGCCTTCGCGGATATCATTTCCGTCAAGGTTCTTATCCTTTTCCTTCAAGAGCGTGTTCTTTCGGGCATATTCATTCATAACCCGTGTCATCGCTGTCTTCGCACCAACTTCGTGTGTTCCACCGTCGCGTGTCCGGACGTTGTTGACGAACGACAGGACGTTTTCCGAGTACGCATCCGTGAACTGGAAGGCGATATCGACTTCGATCTCGTTTTCCGTTCCTTCGAACGCGACCGTCGGATGAAGCGTATCTTTATCATCGTTCAAGTACTGGACGAATTCGCTGACACCGTCTTGGTACTGGAAGATATCTTGTTTATCGGACCGTTCGTCCGTCAGCGTAATCTTCAGACCTTTCAGCAAGAAAGCGGATTCGCGTAAGCGTTCCGCGAGCGTATCGTAGTTGTATGTCAACGTACTGAAGATCGAGCCATCTGGTTTAAAGTAAACGCTCGTTCCTTTTTGACGCGTCGTACCCGTTTCAAGCAACGTCGTCTTCGGAATCCCACCGTTTTCAAACGTTTGCTCATATTGTTTCCCGTCACGGAAGATCGTTACTTTCAAATCCGTTGATAAGGCGTTAACGACCGACGCCCCGACGCCGTGTAAGCCACCGGACGTCTTATAGCCACCTTGACCGAACTTACCGCCAGCGTGAAGGACCGTGAAGATGACTTCAGCAGTCGGCTTTCCCGATGCATGCATCCCCGTTGGCATTCCACGTCCATGGTCACGGACAGTGATTGCATTATCTTTATGAATCGTGACGTCAATTTGTTCCCCGAATCCTGCAAGTGCCTCATCGATTGCGTTATCGACGATCTCGTAGACGAGATGGTGAAGTCCACGGTGATCGGTTGAACCGATATACATACCTGGGCGCTTCCGGACTGCTTCGAGTCCTTCGAGCACCTGTATGGCATCATCATTGTAGTTATTTAAGTCTGTCGCCATTCATTTCACCTCAAAATTCGAAATTACGACGTCGTTTTTACAAACGTTCGTTCGTTATTTCAAGTAGTCTGTCTCTAATTGTAGGCATCTTCTTGCTTCCTGACAAGCATAACCTGTAAAGCGCATGAAAAAAGACACCTTCACGAACGGGTGAAGATGCCTGAAATCGTGCGATGACTCACAGATATTGATGCTCGATTTTGATGCAACGATTCTCAATATATGGAATACCAGCACCGAGTGCAAGACTTTCTGCTTCGACACTCGAGAGACCAAGCTGATTCCAAATCATCCCGACGTCACCGTGAGCAACAGCATCTTTGGCGACATCCGCTAAAAACTCAGACCGACGGAAGACGTCGACGATATCGATGTGTCCTGGAATGCTTGCGACGCTCGGATAGACTTTTTGACCGTTCCACTCGTTTAACGTCGGATTGACTGGAATGACTTCGTATCCATGTTGGACTAAGTAGTCCGCAATCCAGTTCGCGGTCTTTCCGGAATCACTCGAGACACCGACGACGGCAATGCGTTTCGCATCCTTCAAATACTGACGTGCTTGTTGATCGGTAATCATCTAGAACTCCCCCTTATGAAAATAACTCTTACCTAACACTCTATACCCGAACCAAGATGAAGTATGCGAAATCGAGCACGTTTTCGACGTTTTTCAGAAATCGTCTTGAAATCAAATGAGTCGACCAATGACCCGTCGAACGACTTCTCGATGCAACTGAGAGCGAAATTGAATATTCATTCTTTTTTGATGATTAAGTTGACATAATAATGTTATTGTTATCAAAGGGCATTTTGTAGCTCAAAAACCATAAAAATAGGTTAAATTCTCACGTGCATCGAGTTGACCAACGACCCGTCTGGTGCGTTGTCGATGCAACTGAGCGCTCCCTGTCTGACAATTTAACGTTGCGTGAAATAACTATTTCACGCAAATAAGTGTCTGATGTACCAACGTTTGGTATACTACTGCTAGAGGGGTGATTGTCGGATGAGTTTATTTAAAAACCTAGGAAAAACGATACATAAAACGACCGTTCCAGCTACAGCACCAGCTATTCCTGGATATGAGCGGATGCCTCGCTTCATACAGTCCTATTTGGATCAGCTAGCAGCAAAACATTTCTCATTAGCAACGATGCGCCGCTACGTCTACGACTACGAAGCGTTCTTTCAATTCGTTGCAACGGCGTCGGGTGAAGAAGTGACGGCGCGCGAGATTCCGCTTGAAGCGTTCGTCGAAATCGATGCAGCGGGGATTGAAGCTTATGCCGAATACCTTGCCTTAACGAAACAAAATGCACCGAGCGTCATCAACCGGAAATTATCGGCACTACAGTCGTTATTCCGTTATTTGGTCGATACAGGTCAACTGTCGGAAAATCCGGTCGCAAAAGTCAATCGACCAAAACAAGCGAAACGGGAACCGGTTTACCTGACGAAACGCGAATGGGATGAATTGATTCAGTTGTTACCGTCAAACGTTGAGATGAATGCCCGGGAAGCGTCGCATTATGAACGTGATCGCGTCCGCGACGTGACGTTATTCCAACTACTCGGCTATAGCGGGATGCGTTTGAGTGAGATGACCCAGCTCGTCTGGAACGATGTCGATTTCTACGAAAACACGCTCCGCGTCATCGGAAAAGGTAATAAAGAACGGTTAATTCCACTTGCAAAACCAGCCCGGATTGCCTTACGCAAATACGCGATTCATTATCAGATGCCAACGAGCGGCGCCGTGCCTGTCTTCCAAAAACACGGGAAACCACTCAGTCCACGGGCAGTCCAGCATATTTTGCAGCGGCATACGGAACGATTGAAACCGGTCCTGCCCTTTTTAGAGCGAAAAAAAATTACACCGCATAAATTGCGGCATACGTTTGCGACACGTCTTGCGATTGGTGGGGTCGACGTCCTGACGATCCAGCAGCTACTTGGTCACGAATCCGTCGCGACGACACAAGTCTATGCCCATATCGGTGATTCCGAGAAAAAACGCGCCGTCGATTTATTCGATGGTGAACGATAATCATATTATGTCAACCAAAGGAGGGATAGCATGAATTACGGGCTCAGTGAACGCAAAATCAAACAGATGTCTGATGCCTATGCTTTTCGACGGGGAAAGAAGTATGTCGCCGCTCGAAAGGTCACGTTGCATAATTATCGAATGGGCGACGAGCTGATCGAAGCGAGTGTCGACGGTGAGGAACGATTCACGGTGACCGTCCGCGTCAAGGCGCACGGTGTCGACGCCGGCTGTAATTGTCCATCACTTGCGATGGATACATCGTTTTGTGGACATATCGTCGCTGTTTTACTAGCGATGCATCATGTACAGGCGCACGGTACACCGACGCCGTTATCGCCGCAAATCCGTCCGTTCTCAGCAATCCAAGTCGATGACGCTGGCGCGCGCCATTATTTACGCAGTCTCACACCTGATCGTCGGGTAGCGATTCATTTCGAACTGACTGGAGCTGTCGTGACGCTTAAACGATTGACGGACAATCAACAGCATCAACTGTCCCTATCCTACTTTGATCGTCTGCTTGGACAGGCCGAGTATCTGCAGCGACTCGCCGATGTTTCGTTCAGTCCTGATTTACAAGAACGAATCGTTTCCGGGACACCAATCGTCAAACTCCATCTCGACCGAACGGCTCAGGAAGTCGAAGTCCGCGTGTCGTTTGATTATCAAGGGATTCAGCTGAATCCGCTCGATGAGACGATTTACGCTGGACGGGATCAGGTAACGGAGCAAAGTGTCTTACGCTTCTTACGTGAATTCCAAGCAACACCACGAGACATGCGATACATCATCACGAGTGACGTCGCGCAGTATGCCTTTCTGCGGAGTCTGCTTGACGAACGGGTTGCGCTCGGTCAACTGGAGTTATTTGCAACACAAGCGATCCGGACGACGTTACCAAAAGGTCCGTTCCATCCGCGAATCGAAGCCGACGTAACGGACCGCCTCGACTGGCTCGTGTTCAACTTTTCGATGGACGGGATTCCAGAAGATGAGCTGAAACGTGTCCTGAAGTCGCTCGTCTTACAAAAACGGTACCACCGCTTGAAATCTGGACAGTTCGTTTCCCTTGAGACACGGGCCTTCGAGCAGTTGCAACGGGTTCTCGCCCAGATGGAAGCAAGTGAACGCGACTTGCGCGATGGACGAATCGTCTTACCTGCCGTCCGGAACATGAAGCATCTGATCGGCGCCTCCGTCCTCCATCTTCACGCTGATTTGCTCGAGAAATGGCTTGAATTAAAATCCGGACAAGGATTCCGGCTCGACTTGCCGAATTCGTTAGAGTCACGACTCTATCCGTATCAACGGACGGGTATCCAATTTCTGAAGAATCTAGACGCGTTAGGATGTCACGGGATCCTAGCCGATGAGATGGGGCTCGGGAAGACGATTCAAGCGATTGGTTATATCGCGACGATTCCTGACCGTCGCGCGCTCATCGTCGCGCCGGCGTCACTGCTCCGCAACTGGGAAGCGGAACTGAAGCGCTTTTTACCCGGTCGACCGGTTCATGTCGTCACTGGTTCTCAAGCCAGCCGACTCCGCGAACTGGAGCACTTACCTGAAGATACGGTGACGATCGTCTCCTATACGACGCTTCGGACCGACGTCCGTCGCCACCCTGTATATGACGTCGTATTCTTTGATGAAGCACAGCACTTGAAGAATCCGCAGTCACAAACGGTCAGTCAACTACGGCATCTGCAAGCAAAACGCCGGTTCGCCTTAACGGGAACACCGCTCGAGAATCGTCCGCGTGATATCTGGTCAATCTTCCACGTCTTGTTTCCAGAATTACTGCCGGATCTAATGACGTTTGAGAAATGGTCGTTTGATGATATGCAACAGTTCATCCAACCGTTCTTATTACGGCGCGAAAAACAAGATGTCTTACAGGATTTACCGAAAAAACAGATCGAGCATCATTATGTCGAGCTCGGTCCGAACCAAAAACGCTTATATGCGTCGTATCTCGCCAAACTGCAACTGGAGACGCTGCAACACTTAGACGAGACGAAACGCGAAGATCGTTTGAAGTTACTGGCTGGATTAACGCGGTTGCGGCAAATTTGCAACGATCCGGGATTATTCGTCGAAGGATACACCGGGGAAGCGACGAAACGAACGCGTCTGCTCTCTTTGATTGCCGAAAAACGAGCAGCCGGAAAGCGGATCTTGATTTTCTCGCAGTATACGCAAATGCTTGAGCGCATTCGCTCGGACCTTGCGCAACGGCATCTCCCCCACTTCCTATTGACGGGTGAGACACCACTTGAAGACCGGGTCGCGTTATGCGACCGGTTCAATGACGGTGAAGTCGACCTCTTCTTGATTTCCCTGAAAGCCGGAGGAACGGGACTGAATCTCGCAACTGCTGATACCGTCATCCTGTTTGACAGCTGGTGGAATCCAGCCGTCGAACAACAAGCAGCCGATCGCGCCCACCGGCTTGGACAACAATCTGACGTGACGGTCATCAAACTGCTGACACGCGGGACGATTGAAGAGAAGATGACGGAATTACAAGATCGAAAAGCTCAGATGGTCGATGCCGTCCTGACGGCTCCGGACAGTGATGCCTTGACCGTCAAGGAACTCGTCCATCTCGTAACGACAAAGGAGGAACAACGGTGATCCTTGATCTCCTGCTTGGTTATCTCATCGGCAGCATTCTTGGCGGTACGCTCTGGAAGTACATCAGTCGTACCGATTTGGCACAGGTCGGTACCGGAAACATCGGTGCCCGCAATGCCCATCGCGCCGGTGGGCTCCCGGCTTTTTTATTCGTGTATCTGTTTGATGCCGCGAAGACGGTTCTTGCATTACAGCTAACAGACGCATTTTATCCAGTCGCCCTCGCCGTGCTCATCGGTCACTTGTTTCCGTTGTTTCATCCGCGACGTGGCGGTAAAGGGTATGCCGTATTTTCCGGCATCGTCTTTGCCATCACACCATGGGCATATCTGGGTGGACTAGGCATACTCGGTTTGTCTTATCTCATAACGAAAGATAGCGTCAAAGCGGGGCTTATTCCGGTCGTTTTACTCCCGTTACTACCTGTCTACTTTGACGCGGGACCCATCAATATCTTGTGTACCGTTGCCGTAAGTCTACTTGTCCTGTGGGCTCATGATGCATTTCACAAGCCAGTCATTACATAAGGAGGACGTCTCATGATCGACTTTTCCATTGCTACCGCTGTGGACGCTGAAGCAATCCATGAATTGAACTATCTCACCTTCACGGAAGAGATTCCGCAACACCAACCAAACATCGAGCGGAAACGGATTGACCGCTTTCATGATCAAAATACCTATCTGATCGGCAAAGAAGACGATCGACTCGTCGCGATGATTGCTATTCGGAAGCATCGTCCTTTTTCGCTTGAGGAAAAGGGCGTGACGCTAGATGAGACACTGACGGACCCAGTGGAAATCCGCTTACTCAGCGTTCGTCCCGAATACCGCAATAGTCGTACGTTCATGCAATTGATGCGCTTTTTGATGGTCTACTTGGAACGGGAGACGATTGATCATGTCTATATCAGTGGTACGACACGGGAAGCTAAACTATATGCGCGGTTCGGCTTCACACCAATCGCAGCAACGCTTGGTAGTGGCGATGCCCAGTTCGTACCGATGTTGTTGTCTCGCGCAACATACGAACGGTCCGTCATCGCGGATGTCTTACGTCCCCTGCATTTCCTAGCCGGTCCGGTCGAAGTCGCTCCGACGGTCCGTCAAGCGGCGCAACAAGCACCGCGTCCACATCGGACGGCATCGATGCGTCAGCTCGATCAAGATTTACGGGACCGAATGTGTCAGTTGCTGGATTTGCCACATGTCTCGATGGCTGTCGGCAGTGGTACGCTCGCGAACGATATCGTCGCACAACAACTCAGTGGACATGGATTGATCCTAAACGGTGGCGAGTTCGGTCAACGCTTGATCGATCACGCGGCACGAGCAGGAAAGTCATTTGATATCCACCTGCTTCCGTCCGGTCACCCGATCGACTTAGAACAACTCGCAAGCCAACTGCATCAAACGGAGTACGACTGGATTTGGTTGACGCATTGTGAGACGTCTACGGGCGTTCTCTACGATCTCGATGCGGTAAAAGCGCTATTAGATCAACGAACCGCACTCATCGTCGATGCGATCAGCGCCGTCGGGACCGGACGTTTCTCATACGCTGGCTGCAGATTCGTCACGACCGTCTCCGGAAAGGCGATTGGTGGGTTACCGGGTCTTGCGTTCATCGGGCATACGTCCAGCGTATTGCCTTCCTCCCGGATTCCACGTTATCTGGATCTCGGTCTATATGCGGAAGGGGTTGCTTTTTCCGGTTCCTCAAATCTGTTGCTGGCTTGTCAGGCAGCGCTGGATGCCATTGATCTCGATCAAGCAGCCATCAAGATGACCTATCTCGAACAAGCCGTTCGCGCTACTGGTTTCAACCTTCTTGCGACTCAAAAAGCGCAAGCGCCGGGAATTCTGACGATCGTTCATCCGTCGGCAACCGCTTTAGGAGACGCTCTTCGGATTCAGGGCTATCACGTCCAGTATGAAAGCGACTATCTCGTCCGTAATCAATGGCTCCAAATTTCAACGATGGGACAGACGACGATGCGGCACGTTGAACGTCTCGTCCGTGTATTGGTTCGTGAAAACCAACGCATCACCATAAAAAATGAAAAAAATGAAAGACCTCTCAACCCTTGACTTCAAGCGGTTTGGAGGTCTTTCGACTTTAAAAAATAAAAATTAGAGGTTTAAGGATTTAAAAAATAGGGGTATAAACTCACTAGCACCGCATCAAACCGGTGACTTATTCACACATGTTTCTCAATATCAGCGTAATGACCTGGGAGAGAAATGCAAAGTCACGAAAGCGTCAGGCTCAATGCGAGTCTGGAACCGATTGTCTTAGCATGTTTCATATTGTTCAGGACTTGTCCTGCTCCTACATTCATTACCTTTTGAGGGCTATACCAAATTCAAGGGGGAAATGAACATGTCAGTTAAATTAACAGTCGAAAAACGCGAGGTACGTCCACGCTCACTCCGTAAACAATTACGTCATGAAGGAAAAGCTCTTGGTGTCGTGTATGGTTACAAAGTGGAAAGTACACCAATCGCATTCGAAGAAAAAGAATTGCTTAAAATCGTTCGAGAAAACGGTGAGAACGTCTTGATTTCACTTAAACTCGATGGTAAAAATATTAACGTCTTGATCAACCGTCGTGATATGGATGTCTTCACACCAACCGTCGATCACGTTGAATTCATCGCCGTTAAAATGGATGAAGAGACAGAAGTAGAAGCAGACGTCGTACTCGTCGGCGAGGCAGCTGGCGCTAAAGTCGGCGGATTCCTGTCACAGACACTCTTTAAAGTAACAGTCGCAGCGACACCAGATAAATTACCAGAGAATGTCGAAGTCGACGTCACGAATCTCGAAATCGGCGATTCGATCTCTGTTGCTGATCTTCCGGAACAAAAAGATTTCCGTATCGTCACAGAAGGCGACATTCAAGTCGCAGCTGTCGTCGAATCAACGCTTGAACAAGAGCTTGAGGAAATCGAAGAAGCAGAAGCTGAAGCACAAGCACAAGCGGAAGCTGGCGAAGACAACGAAGCGGAAGCTACGGAAGAGTCTTCAGAAGAAGCAAAAGAAGAGAACGAAGATAACAAATAAGTCGTTTATCGATACGCCCTTCGTGGCGTATCGTTTTTTTGTGTCTTGACAATAGACAGAAGATTGCCTAAAGTGAACAGCGTATCATCTATTACCATATCCACTAGGGGAGCCCATTTGGCTGAGACGATTCACTTCGGACCCTTCGAACCTGATCTAGTTCATACTAGCGTAGGAAAGTGGAGCGATCACATCCAATGACTCCTGCTGCGCGCAGTTTTTCTGAGGACCGCTCTCTTTTTTACGGAGGGCGGTCTTTTTGGCGTCTCCCCCATTCTAAGGAGGACGAACACGATGCAACACTGGAAAATGAAAGAAATCATGGTCATGATGATGCTCGCCGTCGCTTGCGGGGTCATCTATCTCGGTTGGTCAACACTCTGGTTACCGATGTCTGCAATCTTCGGGCCAGTCGGTGCCAACTGGATGTTTGGGATCTGGATCATCGCAAGCCCGCTCGTCGCAGCAATCATTCAAAAACCAGGTGCTGCCCTCATCGCGGAAATCGTCGCGGCAGCCGTCGAGCTGTTCACGGGTAGTCACTTTGGCTTATCGGCTCTACTGATCGGGGTCTGCCAAGGACTTGGTGCGGAACTCGTCTTTGCGATGACGCGTTATCGCCGTTATGACACCTGGACATTGATGTTATCGGGTGTTGGAGCCGCGATTGGTAGCATTGTCTACAGTCTGATCGCGAACGGATTCGGTTACTACACGACGACGACGTTGCTTGCGACAACAGGTTTACAATTGATTAGTGGTGCATTACTCGGCGGCTTGCTTGCAGCGATTCTCGTCCGTCGCCTTGTTGCGACCGGTGTCTTGAACGGGTTTGCGGCCGGACGTGCGAAACGGGAAGTCGCATGATTACTGTCGACGACCTCAGCATCCGCTATCCGGGTCAGATGAAATCGGTGCTCGATCATGTATCGCTGACGATCGAACAAGGAACGACCCTTTTGCTTGGACGCAGTGGGAGTGGCAAGACGACACTGCTTCATGCCCTAGCCGGACTGACACCGGAGACGATTGAAGTCGAACAGACTGGTACCGTTACCCGGTCCGGTTCGGTCGGAGTCTTATTTCAAAATCCAGAAGAACAGTTCTGCATGGAAACGATCGGACGCGAAATCGCTTTTAGTTTAGAAAACCGGTCGATTCCAAGTGCGGAGATGGAGGAACGAATTGAACGCTTACTCGCACTCGTCGGTCTCCCTCTCCCCTTCTCGACACCGATCGCGAGTCTATCCGGGGGGATGAAACAGCGCCTCGCGCTCGCCGTGGTCCTAGCGCTCGAGCCGACGATCTTATTACTCGATGAACCAACAGCCCAGATTGATCCAATCGGACAACACGAGCTGATGGCGCTGATCTTTCGGATTCAGAAAGAACACGATTTAACGATCGTCTTGATCGAGCACCAACTCGATGTCTGTTTACCGTACATCGACCAGATCGTCTTACTTGAGGACGGATCGATTACTGCGACGGCGCATCCGCAGGATTTGTTCCCGCAGGCTTATACAGAGCTTCAATCGAAAGGCATCGCTGTCCCTTCCTTGTATCCGTACACGTTAGAGACGTTACCCATAGATGGACCACAAGCAGCGCGACTTCACGTGCTTCCTCCAGTCGCTACAGCAGGCATTCCCTTGTTACACATCGCTGCATTATCGACGAAAGCACCTTACCCGCTGACCGATGCGACGTTTTCCTTAGAGACAGGAGAATGGGTGATGTTGCTCGGGGCAAACGGCTCCGGAAAAAGTACGTTACTTGCAACACTCGGTCGATTGCTTCCCCATCGTGGAACATATCGATTCCAGGAACGTCCGGCTCATCGTTACTCCCGGCGACGCTTTTATGAGCACGTCGGCTATGTCTTTCAACAACCGGATTTGCAGTTTCTCAAGCTGACAGTCGAAGCGGAAATCGACTGGAGTCACCGGGCAGCGACGAGTGATGAGCGCACGACGTTGCTCGAACGGCTGGAACTTACATCCGTCAAACAACAGTCACCACTTGCGCTTAGTACGGGTCAACAACGACGACTCAGCGTCGCGACGATGCTCGGGCAGACGAAGGATGTGTTACTGCTCGATGAACCGACGTTCGGACAAGACGGGTTGACGACGCGGCGTTTAATGGAGCAGTTGTTGACGGAGCAACAAAACGGAACGACACTCGTCATGGCAACGCATGATATGGAACTCGTCGCCCGGTACGCAAATCGTGTCCTCGTCATGGAGCAAGGGCGGATTGCTTTTGACGGGTGTCCGAACGAGTTGTTCGCTGACGTTCCGTTACTCGAACGCTGTCAGCTACAACGCCCACTTTCGTACCAATTCCAGGAGGTGAAACGCGATGCAGACGAACGCGTCATCGTTCGCTAAACTCAATCCTGTCATCAAAGGTAGCGGATTATTTTTGATCATGTTCGCTCTAATCGCAACGAATGACTGGGGCAAGACGTTGGTATTCCTAAGTTTTGCTATCGCTCTGCTACTCCTCTCCGGGTGGGGTCCTCGCGATTTCTTGAAACGACTCGCACCTTACAGTCTATTATTCTTATTGACGTTCTGGATGATGGCAGCCTTCGGCAAAGGAACGAATCCTCTATGGTCGTTTGGTTGGTTTCATGTCACATCGGAAAGTGTCATGCACGGCTGGTTACTTGCCTTACGGATGGCAACGTTCGTCTGCTTAAGTTTCGCTTTCGTCACGACGACCGATGCGACCCGGTTCGTGATGAGCTTGATTCACCAAGCAAAGGTATCGCCTCGCTTCGCGTACGGATTTCTTGCCGGGATCCGCTTTCTTCCACATTTGGTCGAAGAAGTCCGCGTCTTACGGCAAGTCCGGATGATTCGGAACGTTCACAGTCGCTTTCCTGGTGATGCGTTCCTATCAATCGGCTTACCGCTCTTCTCGCGATCGATTCAGCGGGCAGAACGGATGGCAATCGCTTTCGAAGCCCGTCATTTTTCAGCAGAACGGACATATTATGAAGTGCCAGTCGTTCAGCGCCAGGATGTTATCTATCTCATGGTCATCCTCCTGTTCATCAGTCTTGTTTTTTGGCTATGATTACCACCACCCGTATCCGGGTACATTCTAGCAAGACAGATTGAAGGAGAACGACATGAAACGAATCCTCTTGATTGGTGCAGGACACGCTCACCTGCATTGCATTACCAATGGACCAACAGAAGACGTCGAGTGGCTGATTTTAAATGCCTCGACGTACCAATATTACTCAGGCATGTACTCCGGACTTGCTGACGGAACGTACGATATCGATGAGATCCGTATCGACGTCGCCGCACTGTGTCGCGCCAATGATAAACAGTTCATCGAAGAGACCGTCATCAAAATCGACCCCGATGAAAAGGTCGTCTTCGGTGCATCCGGCAGACGCTATACCTATGACGTCGTCTCGACGAATATCGGCTCGTTCGATTGGTCGGAAGACACGACACGATTATCGATCAAACCGAACTACCGGTTACCGGATACATTAAAGCGTCTGCAACAAGCAAAGTGTCCGGTCGTGATTGGAAGCGGTGCAGCGGCCGTCGAGATGGCGGCGTCCTTAAAAGCAGCGGGTGTGCCGATCACCCTGATCACGGATCCAGAGTTACTTTCAGGACACCCAGCAGCGGAAGCCATTACACGACGCTTACAAGAACTCGATGTTCATTGGATTCGAGAACGGTCACTGAACGAGTCGTCTCCTCTCCGCTTTTCACATCACCCGCCAATCGAGTCGGATGCGCTCGTCCGCTTGACGGGTGCGAAAGCTCCGGCATTGTTTGCGGACAGTAAGCTCTATACGGAAGACGGATTCCTACTTGTCAATGAGCAGTTGCAAGCGCTCGATCATCCAAGTCTGTTTGCTGCGGGTGACGCGGCGACCCTCGTCGCTTATCCCGATATTCCAAAGAACGGCGTCACAGCTGTCCGGCAAGCACCGATCTTACTGGCAAACCTCTTGCGGTATGTCAAAGAAGAAACGTTGCGATCCTATCGTCCGCAAACGAACTATTTGACGATTTTATCGATGGGACCACGTCATGCGGTTTCCCTGTATGGTAATCATTATTCGACACTGCCGTTCGGTTGGTACCTGAAGCGTTGGATTGATCAACGGTTCATGCGGAAGTATCGCCCTTAAAAGCGTGCGCCGGCGCACGCTTTTTTCTGTACACAAAAACAAGCCGTGGACGGGTGTCCATGGCTTGTTAGATTAGACGGTTTGATTTCCTTTGACGTATGACAGTAATGTCTCGTTGAACTTCTCTTGTTCATCAAGCAACATGCCGTGTCCACTCTCTTCGAAGACTTCAAGGCGTGCATGTGGAATTTCCTTTTGCATTTCTTCCGCGAACTCGAACGGACAAACTTGGTCTTTTTTACCGTGGATGATCAACGTATCGACTTTGATGTTCTCGAGTTTTCCACGTAAGTCTTCGTCACGTAAGGCGATTGCTGACTGAATCGTACCGTGGGACGAAGCGGCGATACTAAGTCCATGGAACCATTGTTGGAGTGGTTCTGGATGTTCCTTCGCAAAGAAGATTTCCCCGAATCCTTTGAGCATCGACGGACGATCCTGTTTCGTGTCGGCAATCAACGCATCGACTTCTTCTTTTGTCATTCCGTATGGATAACCGTCTCGCTGTGTAAAGACAGGTGCTGCAGCTCCTGCGAGAACGAGCTTACTGACTTTTGAATCCCCGTATTGTAAGAGATAGGACAAGGCGATTCCTCCTCCCATCGAGAAACCAAGCAACGTGACGTTCGATAATTTCAGCTGTTCGATGACTTCATTGATATCGGACGCCATCGTCTTATAATCGTATCCCGTTGCCGGTGCATCTGATTTGCCATAACCGCGATAATCGATTCCGACGTAACGGTATCCTTCTTCGACGAGCAGATTCTTTTGATACTCGAACATGTTATTGTTTGCCGGCCAGCCGTGTAAAAAGACGACCGGTTGACCCGACCCGACATCCTCGACATAAATCTTCGTGCCATCAACTGCTTGAATGAATGTACCCATCATAAAACCCCCATAGTAATAGATTGACCGTGCATGCATCTAATATTCCCGAGTCAAGAGATGTCAAACATCTTAATGTTAAAGCATTATAGAAAATTCTGTCTATTCTAGAAATTATGGTAAAATACAGTCAATAGGATAAAGGAGGTTTTTCATGAGACGCTATATACATACGGGGATTCTCGCAGGCGTAGTCTTACTTGCCGGATGCGGTAAAGAACAATACTTAGACCTTACATACGATGTTAATTACTGGGGCGGTATTTCGACTACCTTTGATGGGCAAGAGATACCGGATCTCCCGAAAAAACAAACCGCTGCTTTGTTGAAGGTTTGCCAGCAAAAACCAGACATGAAGCACTTACCTGATCGATATGTGCAACACGAAGGATTTGACTTATACTTCCTGCCTCCGAGTGTCCAAGGGCGTGAGTTCCAACACGTCCGTTTCCTGTCAGACGAAAAAAAGGACTATCTGGCGTGTCAGCCGATTCGTCATGCGGATTATGCGGTCCATCAGATCAAGCGAAGTGATTATCCATTCGTCGATTGGTCAAAACAACCGGTTAAAGCTAAATCGACAGTCGTTCGCTTTGGACCCGTTCCAAAAGAAGTGACAGATCAACAAAAACAGGAAAACGAAGATCGTAAAGAAGTAAAAGAGCTCGGACGGTACCTTTTCCCGTCCTATCAACTATCTTTGCCACCAGAAGGACAACTCGTCGTCTACATGAAAGAGAAAGGCAAAGATAAAGAACAAACACTCTTTGAGACGACCGAGTCACTATCCGGTTCCGAATTGAATTTAGCTTTTCGCGTTAGTCCGACTGGTGGTTTCCAACAATCGTCGATTGAGCTGATGTTCAGTGGTGACCGTGTCGGATTCCCTTCGACGATTCAAGAATATATGAATGGACAAATCTATCAGATTGAGCGGAAGCAACTGCTGGATACGATTGCGACAGGTCAGACCGTCCAGTTCGCGACCGTTCGGAAACAAGAGGACGGAAAAGTCGTCCAAGAAACATCGATTTATTTGCGTTTTAATAAAACTTATAAAAAACCTGTGAATTACGATTATGGATTCCTTCAAGCATCCTCAAGCAATTATGTCGGTTTCATCCATCAATCACCGAAACAGCTCATCGATAGCGATTATAAGTTCGTCTCAGCAATTCCTGACAAGCTAGCGAAAAAAATCGCTCAGGAATTAAAAGAGACCGAAGTGATGGAGCCACAAGGGACAAAACTAAAGCAGAAAAAATTGACGTTGATGCGCGAAGGGAAAAGCCAAATGTTCGAGCTATTCGAACGCAAACGCGCCAAAAAACTTGAAATCTATGTTGTCAAACCAGGATCAAAAAACGGTGCGAAGCTGTCGGGTACGACAAGTGAAGCACTCAGTGAGGTGCTCAATCAATGAACAAACGTTTCTGGATCGGACTCACACTCGGAGCAACGCTAGCATTAAGCGGTTGTCAAAGCGATGCGCCGAATTTCAAATGGGATTACTTATCGCAAATGTATGACGGAGGGCAATTCAACGAAAAAGAATCTCGCACCTTGTCAGCTAAAGAACGAACTGCCATCCAAAAAACGTGCGCGTCGAAAGTGAGCGATGCACCTACTGATTACGCTGTCGGCGATATCTATTCCGTCATGATGACGAATCCGTTCGAAGATTATGAAGGTCAAACCGTTCGTTACGTGAAAGCTGGAAAGAAGAGATATTTATATTGTCAGACATCGTTTAAAGGCGGGTACTATCCATTACCAAAGAAAGACGATGTCTTCAAGAAGACTGCTCTGACTCAACAACGGAAGAACTTTAATGTGAAGCCTACTGTATTAAAAAAAGACGACTGGTTTAATCCTGATGAGAAGATCGCAGATCATTCTGCTCGAACATTAGAACTTCCAGGATCAGGTTACCTCGTCATCGAGGCGACGGATGTCACAAAAAAAGATACACGTACGACGTCTTTCGTATATACGAATTCTTTGACACCGTTCACCCGTGATGTCGATCTCTATCTCGTCTACAATCAACAATTCGGTTCGACATACGACGTTTCGGTTCGAATACCACAGTTGTATGGTGGACGGCGTGCGGAACACCCGATCCATTCAATGAAACATCCAGGAAAGGTCCGGTTCATTCCGGGTGACGGAACACCCGAGCATTATGGAACGGTCATCGCAACGGAGAAAAACGGACGCGAATTCCGCTACGAATTATCGATTCGACACACGACGGAACAACCAACTGAACTCCAAGAACCGAATCAAACAACAGATGATCTTGTTGTGGATAATGAAGAAATGACGTTGATCCATCAAAGACAGTTCTCGCATGTCCGTTTTGAAGAAGATGATCAAGGAAATCGTATTTCGGAGAAAGGTCTCGATTGGGACCATATGATCATGATGACCAGTGATGAATCCG
Source organism: Exiguobacterium sp. U13-1 (assembly GCF_001750115.1). Taxonomy (NCBI): domain Bacteria; kingdom Bacillati; phylum Bacillota; class Bacilli; order Caryophanales; genus Exiguobacterium; species Exiguobacterium sp. U13-1. Next base: position 2,082,637 of record NZ_CP015731.1, read on the forward strand.
GGAAATTAAAAAAAGCAATCAAGACAAGTGAACAAGCTGACGTACGAGGAAAACGGGCGAAGTGGAAATATTTGACGTTCCGAGATGGAGTGAAAGGACAACAATACGAAGTTTATCTCGATAAGCGTGTCAAAAAGACCGATGTTTATTTAAAAGATCCGAAGCGTGACGTGTCGATTCACCTATCAGCGACAGGTCGTGACATCCTCCTTCCTTTGTTCGAGCAATACGAAAAATGACTCACGCCATGAAGACGAGATGTTGCAACAAATAAATCAAGGAACACCAGAAGATGAAAGCAATCCCCTCTCTTAACCACTCTTTACGCGTCAACGGTTCACGTAAGAAGGACACGCAAGCGAATAGTAAGACGAAGAAGTAGAGATAAATGAAGCCACCGCTCGTCAAGAAACCAAAGAGCAGGATCATACCACCGAGGACGGACAGGCTAGAGACGACAGGTTTACGATAGACCATGCGGTGTCACCTCGCTTCATCTAGTTTGTTAGATTATACCCAGATTACGGAAAAATAATCTATTGTAATGTACTAGACAACACCCCTTGAGAGGCGTCCTCCCAAGGGGTGTTGTTGTTTATTCCACGACGGCACTGTGATCAGCGACGATCGCATATTGCGTGACGGTATTCGACGTCACGAGCGGTTTGACTTCGGATGTTCCGTTATCCCGCTTATGGTGCACGCCTTTGTACGCTTGACTCTCTTGCCATGCATGGAATGCTGCTTGATTCGACCATGTCGTCATGATCGTGACGATGTCTTCTTCTTCCTGACTGATATCGACGAGGACTTGCATCCGGTGAAACCCTTCCATCCGTTCAATTCCTTTCGTCGTCTTAAAACGCGCTGCGACTTGATCTGCTGCACCTTTGACGACGTGTAACTGGTTCATGACGATCCACATGTTTACTTCCCCCTTTTTTCGTCTTTAGTATACTAAAAGTCATGGGTCGTAGAAAACACGGATGCGTTATCGCTTGTTGACACTCCCACGGCTAAAGCCGCAAGCCCACACCGTTGGTGAGGGGGGATTCTCAAGTGCTTGGCGGACTCAATCCATTTCTGCTTCGTCCGAGCCTTGAGGTAGGGGTGTGCCATCACCCCTCCTGAGACAGACCGTATAGGTTCTCAGGCTGATGGACTGTTACCATCCATCACAGGTGCGTATCGAATGTTCATCGCACCGACGGCGTCCCGATGTCCTTTAAACCCACAGGCACACGTGTAGACCCTATCCCTCACCTTGTTCCTGACGGAACAGGATGGGCAGGTCTGACTCGTGTAGGCGGGGTTCACATACTCAACCTTGATGCCCGACAAGGCGGCTTTGTATTCGATGAAGGACGCGAGACGATAGAACGACCATGAGTGGAGGTTCTGGTTGTTTTTACGGCTTGTTCTTGCCGTCTGTCGGATGTTCGCCAAGAGTTCGAGGCGAATGACAGAGATTTTCTTCTGTCTTGCAAAATCGACGATGGCTCGGCTGACCTTGTGGTCCTTGTCCCGCATCCACCGCTGTTCCTTCTGATTGCGTCGTTTGATAGCCCTCGGCTTCTTCTTTTTGCCGAGTGCCTTCCGTTCCGCACGGAACTTGCGTTTCATATACTTGTTCTTACGACCGTTCCCGAAGAAACGGGTCGTGTCGTCATCGGTGACGGCGACCGCCGGCACTTTCAGTCCGAGGTCAACCCCCATCATCCGCACCCCCGTCCGAGGGACGGTCGGTACATGGACGGAAATCTGAGCAATCCACTTCCTTCCCTTCTTCGTGACCCTGAGCGTCCCGAGTTTGTTGGCAAGGAGTCGGGTATTCCGATTGTCCTTGTCAACCATGGGAGCACGGAATCGCATCTTCACGGACTTCCCGTCCATCCAAACGGGGAAGGAGATGCTCTCGAAGTCGAAGGAATAGTTCTGATTGTTCCAGACGCAGACCGGCTTTTTGAGGACAGGGATGCGTTTGAACTCCTCTTTCCTCGCCTTCTTGTAGATGCCGACGGCATCTCCTGCGAGTTGGTTCTTCACGGCGCTCGGAAGGGGGGTGTCGATGTCCTTGCTCGACCACCTCTTCCCGTCCTCGGAGGCGACCATATTCGCCACGACTCGGTTGGCGGTCTGGATATAGGTCTTGCCCATCCTTTTTAGGATGGCATCCTGACGACGCGTGGCATAGATTCGAACTTCTACCGTGACGACTTGACTCATCTTTGACACCTCCTTCATCCTAATAATCAACTCCATTATAGATTTACTATAAATGCATTTCATCAGGAAGAACAGTCGAGGACATGCGGTGTCTGAAGACACCCCGTCTCCGAACTCGCTATCAGCCCACCCCTAAAGGAGTGGGCTTTCTCGCTCGTACATTCTGTAACGTCAAGCGCTGGATCGTCTCTTTTCCGTCTACGCTCGTCGCGATCATCTCGAAATAGAGCGAATGCGGGAAGGCATCCGGTAACGGTTGGACGGTATGGAAACGTTCCTGATCTGCTACCGACAAGGAACGTTGCATCGGACGAAGCGGCGCTTCGCCTTCAGCCGTCGTCTTATACGGCTCGAACCGGATCGATTTCATTTGTTTCGAACCATTCATGCCGTAGGCGACAAGGTATCGACCTTCGTCCGTCGTCAACAAACGACCTTCAAACCAATCCGACTCCCTCGTCTGTTTTGAGCGAATGATTCGGTCGATTCGTTGTGACTCATCGGTTTGTTGCAGGAGCAAAAACAAGCGGTCGTGCTTCGCTTCAAGATACGCAACGGCATAATGGTCAGATAGTCGTTCGACGAAGTAGACATCACGCGCTTCGACTGGTGTGTTCGTCATCTGTGTATATAACTGGGCGACTTGCTTCGCCGTAAAGGAAACGGTCTCTTGACGTGGATGCATCCCCGTCAGCGTTCCGAGCACGAGACCGAACAATAAGATGAGGAAAAGACGCCGTTTCATCAGTCAACCTGTTTGACGAGCAGATGGTAGCTCATCCCTGGTGGATAGTCATCGATTCGTCCGACTTCGACGAATCCCTGTCGCTCATAAAACGGAAGCGCTTGAAACGAGAACGTCTCGACGCGGATTCGCTGAACACCCGCTGCTCGTGCCCATTCCTCCAGTTGACGGAGTAACTGAGTACCGAGCCCACTTACCCGTTCCTCCTCGACGACGAAGAACCATTCAATATGTAACCAGCCCCAGTACATTTCTCCTGAGATGCCGCCGATCGATTGATCGTCACGCGTCGCAAGTAATGTGACGGCTTGTGTTCCCTCGGAGCGTTTCGTCGCATGAAATGGTGAATGCTCGACATTGTATTGACGCACTTGTTGTTGAAGCCAGTCCTGTCCGTCCTCATTTTCCTTAAGTTGAAATTGCAGCATGTCCAAACTCCTTTCTTGTTATAGTAATAATGGAGGTGAATACGATGGAACCCACGTTCCAAATTGATTGTACGAAGTGTTTTGGTTTATGTTGTACAGCACTCGCTTTTTCGAAATCTAGTGATTTTGGTCATGACAAATCGGAAGCAACACCGTGTCGTAATCTTGATACGGACTACAGCTGTCGGATCCATGACCGGTTACGTGACAGCGGCTACAAAGGCTGTACCGTCTATGATTGTTTTGGTGCTGGACAGCATCTGTCACAGCAGACGTTTCAAGGCGATGATGCGCCCAAGCGACGCCAAGCGATCTATGCTGCTTTCCCGAAGATGGTCCATTTATTTGAGATGATGTGGTACATAACCGACGGGAAACGCGATGTCACGCGTGACATCCACGATCAACTCGATGAGACACTTGCCGCACTGACCCGGTACGCGGCATTACCAGCCGATCAATTTGAACGACTTGATGTGATACCTGTTCGTCATACCATCCGACCACTCCTTGAGATGGTCGCCTCACGTGTTCAAGCTCAGTATAGCGGAAGACGCGACCAGACACCACGTGACTGGGTCGGAAAACAGTTACCCGGGCGTGATTTTTCAGGTGCCAGTGTTCAGAATCAGTGGTTGCTCGCGACGAACTTGTCAAATACCCGCTTGCGCGGGGTAAACTTTCTCGGGGCTGATTTGCGAGACTGTAACGTCAAAGGCGCGGATTTGACGGATGCGCTCTTTTTGACACAAGCACAAATTAATTCAGCGATCGGCAATGCGGCGACACAGTTACCGAATCGTTTACTTCGTCCATCCCATTGGCGTTAAACAGAACTGAACGATAAAGAGGCACGTTTTCGGTCGATTGATCCGAAAACGTGCCTCCTTTTGAATGCTTGTCATCGTTTACCGAGCGTAAAGCCATCAAAATAACGCCCGCCGAATGGTGCGAGATAAGCATCGATTAACGCGACGACTTCTCGTTGGTCATCCGATTGATAATACAACTCGAATGCCATTGTATGTCGGCTGGCATAGTCTTCGTCAAACTCTGCAAGAGCGCGAATCGCCCACTTCCCTTGTCCGATGTAGTAACGATTGGCACGAAGAACAAACTCGATACTCTGTTCATATAAACGTGACGCAATCGCTAGACCTTCTGCGCGGTTCGTCACACTTTCGAAATCGTCGAGCAAATCACTTAAAAAATAACGTGCGCGGTCTTGTTCCGAATTCGTCCACGCAACAGGTCCGTCCGTTAATTGGTGAGCCGCTTCCTGACGGATAGATGCAAGACGCGGATGATCCTCGATCGTCCAGCTGTCAGCAATCATTCGTTGCAGGGACGGGCGACCACGTTCCCGGTCACTCTCGAAAAAATGTGCAATCGTCTCAAAGGAATGGACGAATGCTTCGACCGGGACACCGTCATGGATGAACGACTCCCGGTACGCCTGACCTCGACTTGCTTCAAAAATGATCACATCGACATCTGATTGTGCGGTCGCTTGCCCTCGCGTATGGCTGCCGGCAAGTAAAACAGCACAGTGATTCGGGTAACGTGACGCAACGAGCGGCATGATCCAGTCGCACCACTCCATGCGTGTCCACTTAGTCTTCAACTTGTTCACCGATTCCGGAGAAGACGGCCAGTTCGTCACCCGGTACGGCAACGATCGTCGCGTCGGCTCGGTGTGGCGCGAGACCGATATCGATCGCCCACGATTCATAATATGTATCCGATCCGTTCAGGACGAGCGTTTGTCCGTTGCTAAACGTTAGGAATAAGTGCGGTGCCGTCTTTCCGATTCGCACACCGGTGATGCGTTCCGCGTGAAGTGAGACGATCAAATGTAACATCTCTTCTTTCGTCGCATGGCGGACGACCCAATCCTGTGTCGTCTCGACATCGCCGTAAAACAGACGGTCCGTCTCGATCCGTAGTCGTAGTTCAGGCGCTGTCGTATCGAACAGATTGATGAATTCGAGCGTGACGTAGCCTGCGACATGGACCGTCGCTAATTGTGTACCGATGAAATAGGTCGTCAAGAGCTGACGGGCGAGTTGATGATCTTCTTTGTTCATGATGAGCACCTCATTTAAAAAGAATGAATGGTATCGGGATGAGTCCGAGAAACTTACTTCCACTCAATTTACCACAAATTAGTCGATACGAACATGAGAAGAAAGGCATGTTTTCGGTTTTCTACGGCACGGAGGTGAGAATACGGTATACTGATGAGGAACTGACGTCGATCGTGATCGACAGAAAGGAGCTCCATCCATGCAATATTTCTACATGAGACCCTATCCGGATGATCCAGACTGTTCTATGCAACAAGCGGAAGCCGACAAGAGTGATGTGACGACACGTGTCATCGAGACGCATGATTCGGCTAAACGACGGACGGCACTCGAACAGATGCTTGAGGCACTTCAGACGGGAGACGAAGTCATCGTCTCGCATCTCTACATCTTAGCAGACTCGACGCGGCACTTGATCGAGTTGCTTGAGCACATGGAGACTCGTGGTGCGACGCTGTGGTCACTCCGCGAACAGATTCGGACGAGCGAGCGTGCCTCCTTATCGTTTCTTGAAACGGCCCGCCATCTCGTTCAGCTGCAAAGTGACGTCATCAGCATGTCGACGCGTGCTGGACTCTCTAAAGCAAAAGAACAAGGAAAGCAGACCGGTCGCCCCCGGAAGCCGGATGAAAATGTCCGCCGCGCGATCGCCATGTATCAAAGTAAAAACTATTCGCTCGCTGATATCCGCGAACAGACCGGTATTAGTAAAAGTACGTTGTACCGATATCTCGAAAGCGAGACAATCGATGCAACGGATAAAGGCTGACTCCATCATGGAATCAGCCTTTTTTTCAGCTATTTTGCTTTAAGGTGTTGCCGAGCCATTTTTGGAGGGCTTTTCCGCCTTCATAGAACGAGCTGTCTCGTAATTCATACGTATGACCACCTTGTTCAATCAAGTCGAGGAACGTATTCCCGACATCCCGGTTTTCCCATTTCCGCTGATCCGTCAAATACTTGAAACCGAAGTTACATTCGACGTTGAAGATGATGTGGAAGGGTTCCTTGAACGATTGGACGGCGCGGATCATCTCGATCAAGATCATCCGTTTTGGTGATGACGCTTCGAATGTATCGAATAAGGTCGTTCGGCGTCCGTGAAACTCGATGACGCGGATCGCGCGACCGGTATCCGCTTTAAAATCATAACTCGTCCGAATCGAGACGATGATCTCGCGTTGGTCTGGTTGTACTGGCATGGTATATCGCTTCCTTTCTCTCGGTCGATTATAGCATGGACCTGTTCGATTTTAATAGACATCGTCGATTCGGTCTCAAGAAGGATTGTCGCAACCTAAAATTTGTCTTATACTAAAATTACCAATACATAAAGGAGCGTTTTCGTGAAACATCTATTTTCGATACTCCTCTCGGCGAGTCTTTTGTTCACGGGTTGCTACTGCACCCTCGACGAACGAACGGACGAGCCGCACTTCAAATCACGTGCCCGCTCCATTTCCTCGTATCATACCTTCGACATCGAATATGCGAAAGGACTACGGAAGGAGCAAGTTTCGAACCGAACGGTCACCGTGACGGATTCGAATGGCGAGCGGATGCAAACGGAGATTGAAGTCCTAGACGGCAAAGAAATCCGAATCAAACCACCGCGCTCTGGATACAAAAAAGGACGTCGCTACATCATCCACATTCGGGATTCGATCGACGCCCGCAAACAAGTCCATACGAATACGATTCGGGAACGAACCTTCACTGTCGACCGCTGACAGACAAGGTTCGTTTTTTTATTTGGAACGAGCCGGAAAGACGGTGTAACTCATCGAGATGACCCCATCGATCACGAGGACGAGCCCCCACAGTTGTAACGTCCGTAAGAGACTCTCCGTCTGCTCAGCATCTCCCAGCCAGAGAATCATGGCACCGAGTAACGTACCACCAATCAAAAAGGCCAGGATGTGTCGATAGAAACCGTTGCGTTCCCGTCGCGCACGCGATATCCGTTCTTTTGCTACGTGCTCTTTTAGGACAAAACGGCGGTAGACTTTATCCGCCCAGGCAATCATTTGTTTCCCAAATGCAAGTGAGACGCCGATATAGATCGCAGCGAGACCGTGCGCGAGCGTTGCTGTATTGCCGCGACTTAAGTCAAACACCGTTAAGACCAGTAAGACGATATCAATCACCGGTGACATCGCCATCAATCGAAAACCAAGCTTCTCTCGTCTGAATCCATAACGCACGATCAGTCCGGCGACAATGAATACCCAAAATAGAATCTCACAACCGACGATTGCCCACGCGACGAGTTGCATATCAATCCTCTCCTTTTTTAATACGACTGTATCATAAAGATAACACCTCTTTCAGTGCTTGACTAGTCTTTTTAATACATTCGTGCTAAAAAAGATGATATACTTGAGACATGCCAAAACAAGTCAATCACGAAGAACGCAAACGCCTCATCGCCGAAGCGACGTGGCGCACGATTTCTCAAGTCGGTATTGAACAAGCCAGTGTCCGGACGATCGCCAAGGAAGCGGGACTCTCACTGGGTGCCTTGCGATATTACTTCACGACCCAGGACGAGTTGCTCCGCTTCTCGATGGACCTCGTCCAAGAACGGGTCCAAGCACGCATCACAACCATTTTCGAGAAAGGAGGAACCCCGGAAGAAACGTTATGTGACGTCTTACTTGAGGTCTTACCTTATGCACCCGAGCATCAGCTCGAGATGCAGGTCTGGTTTCAATTCATGATGTCCGCGTATTCATCGCAAGCGACGGAAAATCCGGACGATATCTACCATATGGTTCAAGTACTGTTGACACAGATTCCGGACGGTACACTCCGCGCGGGCTTAGACATTGCGCTTGAGAGTGAACGGCTCGCAGCACTCGTTGACGGGTTAGCCTTTCATGCTCTGTTTCGACCGGAACGATTACCAAAAGAACGCCTGCGTCATGTCCTCGTCCATCACTTGAACGCCCTCTTCGTCCGTCCTTTAGCGATCGACGACAAATAACCCGCTGTTCCCTTTGCGCGCGAGGGAAACAGCGGGTTTTTCATCGTCTTGCTTCTACGAGAATCAACGATAAGGAGCGAATCAAGAAGAAGGTCAAAAACGCTGCCCAGACGCCCTGATTTCCAAAAGTCGGTGTCAACAGGAGGACGACCGCAAAACCAATTCCTGCTTGAATCATTGAGTTCCGGACCGGTGTTGCTTCAACCCGCCCGGCAAAGATGCCTTCGTAGATCATCGCCCAACCGGCAAGGAGCGGTAGGATGATGATCCAGAAGTAATAATCGTGCGCCGCATTTAGGATTGCCTCTTCTGAAGTGAACAACTGAAGGAGCGGTGTCTCAAGGAAGAGGAGCACCAGTGACCAGAAGACGACCGAGTAGAATCCAAACGTCCGTGCCAAACGGACACTCGTCCGGTATCCTGCCTGATCTTGATGCCCTCTCGCCCGACCGACGAGAACGGTTGACGCATGACCGAGTCCACCGAACCAGTAAGAAATCAGATACTGGATTTGTAGCAGGATCGCGTTGGCTGCGAGGATATCCGGTCCGAATTTTCCACCAGCACGTGTGAACCAGCCGGTGACGAGTAGCAGGAAAATCGTGCGAATGAATAAATCCCGATTGACTTGAAAGAATTGACGGTACGCTTGCCATGCTGTCAAGGCACGCCATTCATCACGCGTCATCGACAAATGACTCCGGATCAGATAAAGACTACAGACGACGATGCTGATCTCTGCGATGACAGTCGCAACCGCAATTCCAGCAACACCGGCATCCAATCCGTAGACGAATCCGATATCGAGAACGACATTGACTCCTGTACTGAACAATTGTACGAACAAGGCGTGCTTGACCTGACCGGTACCAATCAACCAGCCGAGTAACGCATAGCCCATCAACACGAACGGTGCGCCGATCATCCGGTATGAGATATACGTTTTGACCGCATCAAGCAAGTCAACGGGTGGTGCAAGTAAGTACAGTCCGATTTGCTCGAGCGGCTGTCGAAACAACAGGATGAGCAGACCGATACAAGCTGCTAGAAACAGCGGTCGGTAAAGTGACGTCCGTAAGGCGTGCACGTCATTCGCCCCGCTTGCTTGGGCACTGAATCCTGTCGTACTCACTTTTAAGAAACCAAACAACCAGTAAATCGTATTGAAGAAGACGGCTCCGACGGCGATGCCGCCGATCGCCCGCGGATCACCGGATTGACCGATGACGATGGTATCGGTCACACCAAGCAAGGGTGTCGCAATACTTGAGAGAATCAGCGGATAAGCGAGTAACCAGTACGTTTTGTGGGTCGGTTGTGCGTTCACCATGTTCCGGCCTCGACGAATCGTTGAGTATACGCGCCACCTGATTCCAATCGATCAATCAAATCAACAGCGCGACCGTCACGTAAGACGAGTATTTCCGAACAGAGGCGCCGGATGAAATCAATATCGTGCGAGATCAATACAAGACTGACACCGAGTGTCTGCTGCAAGCGTTCCAGTAGCTCGATGATCTGCGCCCGAGAGACGACATCAAGTCCGGTCGTCGGCTCATCCATCACGATAATGTCGGGTTCGATCGAAATCGCGCGGGCGATCGCGGCACGTTGAATTTGTCCCCCACTCAATTGATGGGGCACTCGATCGAATAACTGCTCCTCGACCCCGACAGCAAGTGCGAGGGCTGTAATGAGATTTTCTTCTGACGTCGCTGGGAAATGCCGCAAGATCGGACGATGCCGACGAAACGGTTCAAGAATCGATTCCCGCACCGTCCATTCTGGATTAAAGGAAGCGAGAGGATGTTGAAAGACGGCTTGAATAGCTCGTCGCTCGTTTCGGTGCCCACTCGGAAATGCCTTTTCATGTAAGGAAATCAAACCATGCGTGGGTTTGAGCAGACCGAGAATCAATCGTCCGATTGTCGTCTTGCCACCCCCACTCTCCCCGATGATGCCAATTGACGCCTTTTTCGTCACGTGAAATGAGATATTCGACAAGATAGACTGACTCTTTATCTGATAAGTAAGATCTGTTACGGATAAGACTGGTGACATGAACTCTTCCTTTCTTCCAGTGATGTACGATGCGCTTGCATCAAGCTCATCGTGAACGGATGACGACTTTGCTCGATCATCTGTGGTGTTCCCGTCTCGACGATTCGTCCATCCTGCATTAAGACGAGTTGCTCTCCATAATGTAAGGCAGGTCCTAATTCGTGGGTGACGAACAAAATCGTTGCCCCGTACTGGTGTTGGTATTCGGTCAACCAGTCGAGTAAACGACGTGTCAACACAGGATCGAGCGCCGTCGTTAGTTCATCCGCTAAAATCAATCGTGGTTTTAAGGTGACGGCAAACAGGATCGCGAACCGTTGCAATTGCCCACCGCTCAACTCTCCTGGATATCGGTCCAACCAGGTCGGGTCCAACTCAAGCGTTCGCAAGACGTCATCGATGTAAGGATGATCCATCTTTCGTCCATGTGCTCGATATGTATCCCTTAACATCTGACGCATCGTCAAAAACGGAAGAAACGCATCGGTATACTGCTGTGGTATGTAACCAATATCGAGACCACGCCGAAGAGGTTCGTCCGAGATGACTTCTCCGCTCGACGACATCCCGTCCGGCAATCGATCCAGTAATCGTTTAAGCAAGAGCGTCTTACCGCTCCCGCTCGCTCCGACGAGACAGATGAATCGATGAGCTGGTAACGATAGATTCATGTCATGCAGAAGGACGTGCTTCGCCCGAACGTGTAAGTTCCGAATCTGAATCATTTACTTGTCCTCCTTTTTTCTTCATCCACCGTGTCCATCCCATCGTCATAACGACGGTCAAGACGATGCACGCACCTGGCAAAAGCATGAGCCGGGGTGCGGAACTGAAATAGGGACGTCCTTCATTCAACATCGCTCCCCACTCTGGCAGTGGTGCTTGGACACCAAGTCCAATATAAGAGAACGCTGATAAGAATAAGATGACTTTGCCGACATCCAAACTCATTAAGACGACGACTTGCCGGATGATAGGCGGAAGGATGTGGCGTCGTAAGATCATCCTGTCTGTTAACCCATTGATGCGTGCCATGCTGACGTATGGCTTTTGCATCGTCTCGGTCACGAGTGTTTCACTTAATCGCGCGTAGGAAATCCATTTAATGAGCAGAATCGCAAAGATTAAACTTCGAGGACTGGCACCCAATAGTCCGGCGATGACGAGTGCTAGAACAGTGTCCGGGAAAATCACGAGACCATCTTCTAATCGATGAATCACCCGCTTGAGACGTCCATCATAAAAACCGGCTAGACAGCCAAGGCAGGTACCGACGCATGCCGTGAGCAACACCGTAAGCAGGCTGAAACCTAAGGATATCAAACCAGCTAAAAAAAGACGAGCTGTGAAATCTCGTCCTAAACCGTCTGTTCCGAGCCAATGTTCGAATGAAGCAGGCTCAAGTCTCTTTGCTACGTTTGTATCAAATGGATTAACATATACGGTATATGAAATAAATAGTAGGAGACATCCTCCGAAAATGAGCCATGTTTTTTTCATGTGTGTATTCCCTTCTGCCAATCTGGTCGTAACGCCCGGTTTAACGACCGGATACCTTGATGCAAGACAAGAATGATGCCTGTCGTCAGCAAGATGTACCCTTGAATCAGTGGGTAATCACGTTGCAAAATCGCATCGACCATTAACTTTCCGACACCTGGATACGCGAACAGGACTTCGAGGACGACGACACCTCCGGCAAGACTGCCGAGCGTCAGACCGAAAACGGACAGAACCGGCGGCAAACTGCCGCGTAACGCATAACGCCAAAGGATCGTCCGCTCGGATATGCCACGCATCCGTGCCAACTCGATGTACGGTTGGCTCAGTTCACGGCGTAGATTCAGTCGAATCAATGGAATATAGACGCTCGCAAGTGGAAAGCCGAGTGATAGAGCCGGGAGGACGAGTGACGTCATCCCCTCCCTTCCCATTACAGGTAACCATCCGAGACGGACGGCAAACAGGTCGACGAGCAACAGACCGATCCAAAAACCAGGCACGGCCGCTCCACTCATGCTGACAAGGTGCGCAAGACGAACGATACTTCGGCGCGTCGTCAAGGCGCTACCGATTCCAAGGGGTAAGGCGATCAATAAGGCGATCGTAAGACCACCAAGTGCCAGCTCCGCCGTCACAAGATAACTCTCTAACAACATCTCGATGACCGGTCGCCCCGTTTGCAACGAGTTTCCGAGACGCAAGGTGAGTATGTCTTGCAGCCAACGAATGTATTGAACGAGCAACGGCTGATCGTATCCTAATTCACGGCGCGCGGCCTCGATTTGTTCGGGCGTCGCTGATAATTCATCGATATTCAATAACGTCAAGACCGGATCACCCGGCAGTAACCGCAGCAAGACAAAACAACTGAACGTGATGAGTAAAGTGAATAGACTCAGCGACAGCAGTCGTTTGACGATGGAACGCATCAATCGTTCACCTGCAGCGTATTCGTGATCATATAGTACTCACTTTTTTCTGTTTTCCATCCTTTAACGCGTTTGCCGTCGTAGGCAACGAGAGTCGATGGATGGAGGAGAAAACTATTATAGCGGCGTTCATCAACGTAACGGGCAATCTCTTCAGCCAGAATCGATCGATCCTCGACCTTTAACGTCCGGTTCAACGTCTCGATCTGTTTCGTCAACTTCGGATCCGCGACACGACTGAAGTTCAGTCCCCCGTTCGGATGATAGGTCGCGTTTAAATAATAACCAGCATCCCCACGCGGAGCTGTCAGATTGCTGTACGTCGCGATATCCCAGTCCCGGTTACTCGCCATGTATTCTTCTGGGACATCGATCTGTTTAATCGTGATTGTCACACCAATCTTTTTCGCGTCATCTTGAATGACTTGGGCAATCAACGGCAGGTCTGGTCGAGCCGCATACGTCAATAAAGTCAGTTTTAAAGGACGACCGTCCTTTTGCATCCGTCCGTTTTGTTTTGTATAACCGGCTTGTTTGAGCCATTCCTCAGGCGTCTTCTGCACTTGTTGCGGGTAGTCCGGAGCAAATGGGAATGACGAGAGGAATGGACCACGCGCTGGCACCGCATATCCTTGGAGGACGTGATCGACGAGTTGCTTTCGATTGATCAAAGCATCCATTGCCTGTCGGACTTCAAGAGATTGCATCGGACCGTTCGCGACATTCATCGTCAATTGATGGACACGGAACGTATCCGTCGCTTGGACTGTCAACCCTTCAGACTTCAATTGCTTGACACTCTCGATTTCCGGACGATAGACGATGTCTGCCTGTCCGGCACGCAAAGCGTTCGTCCGTGCGCCAGCGTCTTCGTTGAAGACAAAATCAACGGAATCAAGTTTCGCTTGTTCTTGCCAATAGGATGTAAAACGTTTTAACTCGACTTTTGTTCCCGGAGCGAACCGCTCGACTTGGAACGGGCCAGTTCCCATCGGTTCCTTCGTCACCCCGCTCGCCTTCGTGTCGATGATTGCTGTGTTTGGATTGACGAGTTCCGAGATGAACTCCGGATACGTCGTCTTCGTTTGGATGAGCACATCTGGTCCATCCGTTTTGATCGTCTCGATGTTCAAAGCATTTTTGACACCTGGATTTTCGTCGATCGAGCGTTCGAGAGACGATTTGACGGCCGCAGCATCAAGTCGTTTCCCGTTATGGAACGTCACGTCTTTCTGTAAGACGATCCGCCACGTTCGCTTTCCTTCATAGGACCATTTCTTCGCAAGCCACGGTTCGACTGTCAATCGTTCGTCATCAAGACGGACGAGCGTCTCCGTTACCCCCGCGCGAAGCGGAACATAACTGCTGTCCCGATGCGGATCGAGTGATTGTGTCGCGAAGTTATAGACGAACGTCAAATGGTTTTGCTCTTGTGGCGTATCAGAGGAGGCACAACCGGCAAGTGTCAATCCGAGGAAGACACTACCGATGAGGCTCGCTGTTTTATATGTAGACATTGTTCTCCACCTTTAATTCGGAATAATTACGTTTTACATCATATCGTAATGATTCCGATTTAACAAGCGTCTTTTCTATTTCTCTATATTGATGAAGTCATCAAAAAAATACCGAATCGTCATCGAGCAACCTGCTCGTACGATCCGGTATAGGTGGATGCGTTATAAGACATCGACGAATTGTTTTGCCTGACGCTCGAGTTGTTTCGCTGAATCAGCCAATTGATCGAACTCACTGACCGTATGTTCGAGTTGCCCCGTACTGTCCTTGACCTTAGACGAAATCCGCTCGATGCTGTGCGAAACGTCTTCAATCCGTTCAACGATCCCTTCAATGTTGTTCTTGATTTCTCCGATTGAATGCGACACTTTGTTCGACAGGTTTCGGACTTCGGTCGCGACGACATCGAACCCGCGACCATGTTCACCAGCACGTGCCGCCTCGATTGCCGCATTCAAGGCGAGCAGATTCGTCTGCGCGGCAATATCACGGATCGTCTTGACGATGTCGGTGATCGAGTTCGCATCTTTTCGTAAGGCAACAAGGCTCGACAAGTTCTCGACGGACTCCGCTTCGACTTGTTGAACGGTCGCCAGCACGTTCAGCCCATCCTGACGACCACTCTCCGATTTGACCGTCAAGAACGCGGACGTCTCGTTGAGTTCAGCTGCCATTCGTAAGACGTCCTGTTGGCGAATCGTAATGTCCGATGCAATTTTTGAGACACCGACGACCCGGCGTCCGTCATCCGAGTAGATCGGCATATACGTCGCTTCGAGCCATTTTTGTTGCCCATCGGCAGCCCGGCGTTCAATCTTGTCCTGATAGGTGATGCCTTGCATCAACTTGCGCCAAAACAACTCGTAATCCGGACTATTGACGTACGCTGGAAAACAAAGATCACGGTGGTATTTACCGATTAGCTCTTCCACTTCATACCCCATCGTCCGGGCAAACAACTCGTTGACATATGCAACTTTCCGTCGATCGTCAAAGCGGATGATTGCTAGATTTTGTTCGATTGCTCGAATGACTTGTGTGTCGGTGACGTGTGCTGCCTGTTCCTGCATCGACATGCCGATTCCTCCCTGGATTCAAACTCAAGGTCATAATGCGCCTATTGTCATATTATCCCTTATATCGACAAGTTCCTGCCATTTTAAACTGTAATCCAGTAAATAAGATATGAATTTTAATACGCGCTCCATCCGCCGTCCGCAACGACGATTGCCCCGTTAATGAAACTCGCCTCGTCAGACACGAGGAACAATGCCAATTTCGCGATCTCATCCGGCTGACCGGTGCGTGGATTCAGACCCATACCAAGCATTGCTCGTCCCATCCCGAATTCATTCAGATTCGTCATCGATTGCCCAATGTTCGTCTCGACGGCTCCGGGTGCGATCCCGTTACACCGAATCCCCTCTCCAGCATAAAAGAAGGCAGTATTTTTCGTCAGACCGATGACGGCATGTTTGGAAGCCGTATAGGCTGCACCTGCTCGAGCACCGTTCAGACCACCGATCGAGATGTTATTCAAAATGACGCCACCTTTTACTTTCTTGAAATGCTTGACTGCCTCACGCATCAGACGCATCGTTCCTGTCGTATTGACGGCGAAGACGTGATCCCAGCGCTCATCCGAGATGTCTTCCACTCCCTCCATTCCGTCCATGATACCGGCATTGTTAACGAGAACGTCCAATTTTCCATACGCATCGATTATTTGTTTGATTAGTTCTCTTGCCGCGCTAGGATTAGCGATATCACTTACAACAGCTATCGCTTCTCCACCTGCTGCCTTGATGTCAGAAACAACCCGTTCGACGGTTTCCAACCGAATGTCCGCTGCGACGATTCGCGCACCTTCTTGTGCAAACAATTTGGCCATTGCTTCCCCCATTCCTGAGCCGGCACCAGTGACGATGATCGTTTTTCCTGTTAGTCGCATCGTGCATCATCCTTTCGTCTTTCGTGATTTTAAACTATTCCCGTTCTCATCATCAAATACATCAAACGTCGTGTCGATTCCATGAAAAAAGACCCGACGAGTTTGTCGGATCTTTTGACTTGCTTATTGCAATTCGCGGTTCTTTTCTTCTTGTTCATTGTTTGATTTATTTTTTGCTTCAAATTCAGCACGTGTCATGACGTCCTCGACGTGCATATTGACTTCGACGACTTCAAGACCTGTCATGTCGCTGATTGATTTTTTGATTTTAGCGACCGTCTCTTGGAAGATCGACGGAATGTTTTTACCGTATTCAACGATGACTTTTAAATCGAGTGCGACTTGGCGTTCGCCGACTTCAGCGCCGATTCCTTTTGTAATGTCTTCCGTGCTCCGGAGACGATCCGTCAATCCACTCATGAATCCACCACTCATTGACAAGATACCTGTCACTTCGTTTGACGCAATCCCAGCGATTTTTTTGATGACTTGATCTTCGAACGTCAATTTATTTTCGCGTACCACTTCGTTTTGAGTTGTTGTGTTTACTTCGTTTGCCATTTGAAATCTCTCCTTTTGAATGTTTAGTAAGTTATATATGAATCAGTCCCGTTGAAAGAACTGAATCCACCCTTCAATATCGAGCGCACCATCGCGCCATTTTCCAATCAAGAATCCGATCGCCGCGAAGGCTACGATAAGGATTGTCGGACCGAAGCCGATCGTCAAGAATAAGACGGCGAGGATCAGACCGGCAAGTCCTCCGATCAGTCGAAACCGATACGGATAGAGTGCTTCTCTTGTCTTCATGTTCCCTCTCCTCCTTTAGACGACACGTTCCGATGTTTTCGTTTTCGTGTCACTGATCGTGACTTTCGTACTCGTTACCGGCAACTCAAGTAAGGATTCGACGGATTGTTTAGCACGTTCTTGAATATCCTTCGCAATCGTTGGTAATCCTTCTTGTCCGAAGACCGAGCAGTCGACTTTCAAGGCGACCGTCTCTTTTTTCGAATGGATATCGGCATGGACACGCGGTGTCCGTACGCCACCAATCCCACGAATCGACTCTAACGCCGTCCGTTCGATCGTTTCCTTCGAAATCGTGATCGTTCCATCACCCGTTTGGATCAACAGACGTTGACCTTTCGAGCGGCTGAATAATCCAGTGAATAATAGAATGACGAATACGAATGCTAAAAATCCTCCAATGGATAGAACGGTATAGCTATACCATTGCTGATCCTGCCACTGCTCAATCAATGAACTGAGGCGTGGAACATCATACACACCGAGCACAAGCAGCCCGACACTGACGAGTCCGAGTATGCCTATGATGACGAGTAAGAATCGATTGAACCCATTCATCTGCACCTCTCCTTTACGATTGTTAATTTCTTTCACCTAGGTGATTCAACACATGAACTATTATGTGTATGATGTGTTTATTCCCGTTCATTCGAACCCGAAACATTTAAATACACTTCTATTAAAATGTTTATTTATTCTGATTATTCAGACTAAAAACCGTTAATCAAGTGGATTATTTACTGTATTTCATGAAAAAAGACCTCTTTCAACTAAATAAGAGGTCAGCGATCCATTTATTTATCATTAAACATATATCCTGTCAATATGTTTTTATCTTACCTTTCATTCACCTCAATCGGAAAGGCGAAATCGCCATCACCTTCTTTCCAATCGGCTGTAATCTGATAGACATACTTTCCGGGAGTCGAGGGGACAGTAATCTGCCCGGTCTTCTTATATGATTTAATTTTTTTATTATCTTCGACCGACCATAAGACGATCGTGACAGACTTCGAAGCTGGTCCCTCTTTAAAACGAATCGTCAATTGATCTTCAGGATTTGCTGGCGTACTCGGATCACCTTTTACTAAATCGACGGCCTCCGACTTCGCATCGGCTGTTTCTCCGCGAAACATCCCTGACCAACTATAAGTACCTGTATACACCTTCACCTCACGATCTTCGATGGTCGCGTTAGGTTCTGGTGGTTGATGCCGAAATGGATCGAGCGACAAAAACCATCCGATTGCAATCACTATCAATCCGATAAATAAATAACGTTTCATAGGCAAACCTCCTACAACATGTTTTTAAAACAACAAAAGCGGAAATACCTCTCAAGGAGTACAATATTCAGAAGGAGGAGTTCAGATGATTCAAGATAAAGTCGTCATCATCACAGGAGCATCAAGCGGGATTGGTGAAGCAACGGCAAAGGAACTCGCAAAACAAGGTGCAAAACTTGTTCTTGCCGCACGCCGGGAAGATCGTTTGCAAGAGCTCGTCAAAGCCGTTGAAGCAGAAGGTGGTCAAGCCGTTTATCAAGTGACGGATGTCACTGATCGCGAGCAAGTCGATGCACTCGCTAAACTTGCGAAAGACAAGTTCGGTTCTGTTGATGTCATTATCAACAATGCTGGATTGATGCCACTATCACACCTCCATAAGAATCAGCAAGACGAATGGAACACGATGGTCGACGTCAACATCAAGGGTGTCCTTCACGGGATTGGCGCAGTCTTGCCGTATATGCGTGAGCAAAAAAGCGGACACGTCATCAATATCTCGTCCGTCGCAGGTCATGAAGTCATGCCGTCAAGCGCCGTCTATAGCGGTACGAAATTCGCCGTTCGTGCGATCACGGAAGGTCTCCGCAAGGAAGAATCGGTCTACAATCATATCCGCGCAACAATCATCTCACCGGGAGCGGTCGATACAGAACTGAAGGACCATATCTCGGATGAAGAGATCAAACAAGGAATCGGTGACTTAAAAGCCATCGATGCGAGTGCGATTGCGCGTGCCATCGCTTATGCCGTTAACGAGCCAGAGGATGTCGCGATTAACGAGATTTTGATCCGTCCAACCGCTCAACGTTAATTGAATCTAGATTTGTAGACAGGACCCCTTGTTAGCCGTTTGGCTAATGAGGGGTCCTGTTGTGTTTAGAGTAGTTGTTCCGCGATGAGCTGGTACGACTGCAATCGTTTTTCTTGATCAAAGGCATTATTGATCAGTAAAAATTGATCCGTTTGATATCGGGTTGCTAATGCCTCAAGTTCTCGCACAACGACGTCTTGTGTCCCAATAATTGCTCGCCGGCGATCTTTGCGAATCCGCTCCGTTTGCACATCATTCCAGACCTTTGCTTCTGTCGTCGTAAACGACGGAACGATTGAATTCCCGAGTCGGACGCCTTGAATCCAGGCATCTTGTGTCCGAGCGAGACGCTCTGCTTCTTCTTGTGTCGGGGCACAGATGACGAAGACACAGACGATGACGTTCTTCCCGCCTGCTTCGCGATATGTCGAAAGCGTCTCTTCCCAACGATCCGGATTAATGAAGTGACCAAACACGAGACCACGGTCTTGTTCGGCTGCAATCCGCGCACTACGTGGCGACAGACCTAGGATCGAGATTGGCGACGGTTGTCGGTCACGCGGTGTCGTCTTGACGATCCGGTACGGGTGTCGATTCGATAGACTGTCTGTCAAGAAGCCCGCCGTTTCATTGACAAGTCGACTAAACTCAGCCGCTCGGTTTTCTTCTCCATCCGTCAAGGCAAGTCGTGTCCGCTCACTTCCACCTGGCGAGTTGCCGATCCCAAGTTCAATCCGTCCCGGATAAAACGCATCAAGTGTCGCAAAACTCTCGGCGACTTTCAGCGGATGATATTGCGGTAACAGTATCCCTCCTGATCCAAGCTTGATTGTCTTGGTCTGCGCACCCATTCGGGCGATGAACAGTTCCGGTGCCGCACTGAGCAACCCGTTCGTATTATGATGTTCTGCGAACCAGTACCGTTCATAACCGAGTCGCTCGGCTTCTGAGACGAGTCGTTCCGTCGCTTCCATCGTCGCTTCGACCGTATCGCCTTCATGTAACGGTACTTGATCGAGTATTCCAAGTCGCATCACACATTCCTCCTCTACCCTATTAGTGTAAAGGGTGATGGAAAGGAGTTCAAAAACGAGGCTCAGACACGAACGAGACGATCTTCGATGATGACGCCATCTCGCATCTCAATCGTCCGGTTCGCTCGTTCCGCAAGTGCCGGATCGTGGGTGACGAACAAGACGCCGCAGCCCTTCTCTTCGTTCAACGACCGTAAGAGATTGAAGATGATTTCCCCCGTATCCGTATCGAGGTTCCCTGTCGGCTCATCGGCAAGTAACCATTTCGGTTCATGGACAAGTGCGCGGGCAACAGCAACCCGTTGTTGTTGTCCACCAGAGAGTTGCGACGGCAAACTGCCCGTTTTATCGGCGAGACCCACTTGCGCGAGTAACTGCTCAGCGCGTTCTTTTTTATCGTATGGTACTTTTCGACCGAACAGTGGTGCCATGACATTCTCAAGCGCCGTCAGCGTCGGAATCAAATGAAACTGCTGG
Source organism: Exiguobacterium sp. U13-1 (assembly GCF_001750115.1). NCBI lineage: Bacteria > Bacillati > Bacillota > Bacilli > Caryophanales > Exiguobacterium > Exiguobacterium sp. U13-1. The sequence goes on from NZ_CP015731.1 coordinate 2,103,492, forward strand.
AAGATGAAGCCGATGTTTTCGAACCGGAAGTCGGATAATTCTTTGCTGTTTAATTTGTTGATCGGTTTCCCGTCATAGTGCAACTCTCCGCTCGTCGGACGATCGAGCGTTCCGATTAGACTGAGTAACGTCGACTTTCCAGAACCAGATGGTCCGATAATCGAGATAAAATCACCCGCTTCGAGTGTCACGTCGATATCTTGTAACGCATGTGTCTCGACACCGTCTCCTGAAAATGATTTCCCCATCTGTTTACATTGAAATGTGCCTTCCATATGTAACCCTCCATTTATTCGTGATAACGTACTATTCAAGAATTTATTGGGAATTCCTTCAAAATGAAAGGAAATAAAAAACAGTATTCTTGAGGAACAAGAATACTGTCAAGAAACACGTGGTTGAATGGAAACGAAATTTTTGCGATAGATGATCTCGTACGGTAAAACGAACAACAGACAGGCAAGAGCCGTGAACTGAATCATGCTGCCGATCGGTGGTAAGGGAGATAGCGAAGCTTCGTGCCACGCTTCATATAGACCGATGAATAGAAACAAGACGACGGCACTCGTCGTCACGTAAATGAGTAGACGAAGAGTTAACGGATAGTGGCGAACAATCCATAACATCGGTAAACCAAAGATAAAATAGGATAACGTCATCGCAAACGTTCCGAACTGATAGACGATTTCAAAATCGATCGTCGTCAAGAACGAATACGCCGTGAACGCTAAGAACGAAAGAATCGTCACGACAGCCGCATAACTGATCCAGCGCATACGGTTGGCTCCTCTCCTAAATGTCATTCCTGTGCGCGCGATCGCGACAGAAACCGGATATGTACAATTAGTGTAGGCAGTCCGATTTCATTTGTCAATTGTCTTCAGATTGACTTATTCAGTCTCTGTACGATTGCATTGGAAGCGAATTCATTGAATAATGGAAAAAAGGAACTAGGAAAGTGAGGTTTTACCGATGGAGGAACCATTAACGATGTTTCGTGACCGCTTTGAAGCTACTTCTGACCTGCACGATGGTCCTTCGTATGACGAGGTCGAATCACGTCTGACGTCATCGAAACGAGCAGCACTTGCTTGGATGGAAGAGACGGGCGGCAAGCCGAACGTCTTAAAAATGGAAGGAAGATTCGTCATCATCGACACTGCCAAAGAAAGTCCCTCAGGTCGCCGAAGTGTCTGTTTGGATGAGTCCGCTCGACTCGGTCGAAAGAAAAATACGCCGGCAGCAAGTGTCGAGTCGATGATTGAGAAGCTAGAGGTGCACCTCTTAACACCAGAGCAGTATCAAGAATTGCAGACGCAGTTTTCGTTTGACGAAAAAACCTCCAGTTGGCTTGCGACACCGGACGCAATTCGTCATAAAGGCGGCGCCTTGTTCGGAGACCGTCGTTATGAGACAACGTTCATCTATCACAACGGGGCGGATTCCTATTATGCAAGCCGAGGATTTCGTGTCTTCATTGAGCTAGACTAATCAAAAAACACGCTACGATTGGAGTAGCGTGTTTTTTGTAAATTATAGGGAATAAAACCCAATTATGATATGATGGTCGATGAGTAGAGGAGGTGGACGTCATATTTGTATTGGGATTGATTGTAGGTGGTCTTCTAATGTTGATCAGTTTCCGGTTATTCCGCCAGCAACAGCCGGATACGATCGCATTGTGTAAAGATATCTTCTACGTGTTCGAAGTGCAGCCGGAATATCGGTTTCGTTATATCAGTCCTTCCCTCGATGACCATATGGGGAAAGGCGTGGCAGCAGCCAGCTACATGGATCCAGACGAGTGTTTCGCACGCATTCATCCGGAAGACGTCGAAGTCTTGATGTCGAAGATTTCGGGCGATTGTGACTACGAGCAGCCGTTTCGGCAACGCTGGCGGACGAATGACGAAACGTATGTCTGGTTCGAAGAATATGCGACGCCGATTCGCGAAAATGGACAGATCGTTGCCATTCAAGGTGTGATCCGCAACATTGACGAGCAGTTGAAATCACAACAGGCATTGCTCGATCAATACCGGATTGATTCCTTAACGCGGCTCGGTAATCGACACGCCTTCAACGAGGCTGTCCGCAAGCTCGATCAAGAGAAGACGTATGGGTTGATTCTGCTTGACTTGAATGAACTAAAAGAGCTCAACGACCGGTTCGGTCATGCGGTCGGTGATGCCTTGCTTGAACAAACAGGACTCTGCATCCGCCGCTTGACAGATCATGGCTACCGAATCGGTGGTGATGAATTCGTCTTGATCGACAGTAGTCCATCGATTGAGACGTTTGAAGCGTTCGTCGAACACGTCCGCTCGACGTTCGCGACGCACGAGATTGAACTTGCAATCGGCGCTGTTCATACGACAACAGGACGCCGTGTCGACGACGTCCTGCATGAGGCAGATGAGCAGATGTATCAAGAGAAGGTGAACGAACGCTTAAGTCGTCAGCATCGATTGGTGCGCCTGAAGCAGTAAGGCGTTGAAGCGTTCCGGTTGATCGAGATTCGCTGTATGCCCGGCTCCCTCGACCGGTAAGACGATGACGTTCGGCACGTGTGCCGCAACGAACGCGGTTGCGTCGACTTCGTAGTCCTCATTCGTCCCGTTTAGGATGACGACTGGAAGCGTGATCGACTGCAACATCGTTTCCGTCATTGTTGGGAAACGGAACGTCATCAAATCGAAGACTGCTCGTGCCGTCGTTTTCCAAGTCGGACCATGCAGTTTTTCGAACTGAAGCGCAATATCCGGTGCATGCTGGTCGATGTTAAGAAAATAGTCCCGTTGCTCGTGCATCAACGGTTCCATCGCTTCCGGAATGAACGGTGAATAACCCGTCACGATAACACCTTCGAGTTCGTCAGGTGGCTCGAGTGCCAATTGCATCGCAAGCGTCGCCCCAAGCGACAAGCCGAGAATCCACCCTGGACCTTCCTGTGCCATCCGTGAACGGATGGCACGTGTTGCTTGTGATAAGTAATCCTCCGTTGCTGGCTCCGTCGTCATTCCGTGACCAGGCAGATCAATCGGAATAAATGTAAACTCATCCGCTAAAGCAGATAGCTGTGGTGCAAAGTGTGTCGTTGCCGTTCCCATTAATCCATGTAATACGTACATGCGTGTCATACAGTAAACTCCTTCGGTTGATGTAGTGTCAATATGGCTTCTGCAATGACGTCCGGACGATCATGATGCATCATGTGCGACGTTCCCGGAACGAACGTCACGTTCGCCTGATAAGATAGATTCGCCTGTCGTCGAATCAATTCCTGCCATTTTTCTTCCATCCGTTCCAGTTCATCTTTCGGAAAACCAGCAGCCATCATCGTCTCGATCGACTGCGCTTTGTCCCGTCCAAGAACCGTTAACGGGACACCGAGATCGCGCATGAGTGGTTGAAGATCTTTCGCATCAGCTTTCCACTGTGTGATGATCGCATGCATCGACCGGTAATATGCTGGGTTCCAATCCGTACGGTCATCCCCGTCCGGGAAACGGTCACGTAAATCAGTTGCTTTTGATAGTTCTTCGAACCGGTCGATCCAGACTGCGTCATCCCCTTCTTGATCGAGTGTCGGTGTATCGAGCTGATCGAGTTCTGCTAAGTCAACGGATGTCGCATCCACGAGGACGAGTCCAGCTACACGTTCCGGATATTGTAAGGCGAAAGCTTGCGCGACGAGTCCACCGTAAGAATGTCCGACGAGCGTGACCGGAGTCGTAATATTCGTCGCGTTCAGGAACTGTTCGATTTGCCGTAAGATGCCGGTCGTCCCGTTCATATAATCTTCCGACCACTCATGCGGATGGAAGCTGACGACCCGGTAGTCCGGCGTTAGTTTCGTCAAAATGTCTGACCAGTCCTGGTATGTCCCACCGAGGGATGGCAATAGTAACAACGGTCGACCTGTCGAACCGTCATCATAATACGTCACTTGTTTTCCCAGTACTTGAATACATCGTTCCATTATAATCACTCCTCTATACTTTGAAAGATGGTGTTTACCTTGATTCGTGCTTTATTGTTTGATTTAGACGAGACGTTACATGACCGGTCCGGTTCTCTCCCACATTTCCTTCGGGATCAGCATCAACGTTTTCGTGAAGTGTCGCATGTTCCGATCACCGACTACATCGCGACGTTCTTATTGCTTGATCAAGGCGGGCGGGTCTGGAAGGACGTCGTCTATGCCGAAATGATTACTCACTTCCAGTTGTCGCTTTCTGTTGAAATACTGCTACAGGACTACGTGACGCGTTACCCGATCTTCGCAAGGAGCTTTCCGGGAGTCGACGACTTTTTTGCGCAATTATCGTCCGAGCTACCCATCGGTTTACTGTCGAACGGTCGGACGACGTTCCAACGTGCCGTCTGTGACGCGATCGGACTGTCTCCCTCCTTTACACAGATCGGGATCTCGGAACAAGAAGGCGTCCGTAAACCGAATCCGGCATTTTTCTTGCGCCTAACGGACCGTTTAGGTGTTCGCCCGGACGAAGTCCTTTATGTCGGCGACCATTACGACCACGACATCTTACCGGCACGCGCCTTCGGCATGCAGGCGATATGGAAGCGCACAGGCGATGTTCCGTTGACCGATACGCAATTTTCGGACTGGCGCCAGTTACCTGCTCCACTCCAAGACCTGATACGAAAGGAGAACCAGCCATGACTGAAAAGATCCGTCGTTTCCAACTTGACGATTTTGAGCAGATTCATCGATTGAACGCATTAGAAGGGTGGCAGGATCTCGTCGCTGATCAAGAGCGGACGCGCAACGCCTGGAGGAATTCGAATGCGGCTTTTGTCCTTGAATCTGACGGAAAAATCCTTGCTTATATCCGCGCTTTGACGGACGGTTCGGTGACGACGTTCGTCTGTGAGCTCCTCGTCAGTCGCGACGCACGCAAGCGTGGCTACGGACGAAAGTTACTCAATCATCTGAAGCACACTTATCCGACACGAATTGATTTACTGGCAACTCGTCAATCTGCTTCTTTTTATGAAGAGCAAGGTTTCCGCGTTTTCCATGGGTTCCGTCAATCACGATGAAGACAATGATTTCGAATAACTCGTACTCGTCACGCCGTAGCCCATCGCTTGATAAAAGTGATGGGCTGCTTCGCGTTCCGGTCGATTGCCACTGTTCAGTAAGACGGCAGTTGCGCCTCTCACTTTGGCCCAGTCTTCCGCTGCTTGGATCAAACGGCGTCCAATTCCCTGCCGACGATGTTTCGCGTTGACGACGAACGCCACGATTCGGACATAGGTCGTATCATGCTCGAACGCTTGTGCCTGAAAAAGACCGACGCAACCGAGAAGGATCCTGTCTTCTTCTAGTACAAGCAATCCATAATCCGGGTGACGGGTGATTCGCGAAAATCGTTCGCGTAACTCGTTCTCGCTTGCCGGATAACCGAGTTGCGTCATCAATCCCACCAATTGCGGTAGATCGTCTTCTGTCCAAGACCGGATGTTCATCTTTCTCTTCCTCCTTATCGTGTGGGCGACAGAATCATCACCCGTTCTCGACCTTCTTCCTCACCGACGACTAACACGTGCTCAGATACCGGATCATTCTTGACTTGATAGACGGTAAACGCATCGAGGTTCGACGCAAAATCAGATGTGTCCTGTTCTAGTTGCGTATCGGTCAAGACATCATCCGTGACACCAAGTCGTTTCCCTTTCAGCTGTTGCCAGTCTAAATTCGTCATCTCTTTTGCTACTTTGTAAAAGTGTTCATCATAATACATGCCGACCCTCATCGATTGCGACGATTGTTCGGGAACGGTCTCATGCAAGGAACTAAAGCCGATGATCGTTAGACCGGCAGCAAGGCAAACAGCTTGTAACGAGCGCCGGCGCCGTTTTGCTTTACGGATGCCCTGAATTGTCCGTTGCCTGACAGATGACGGTACGTCGATCAAGATTTTTGGATCGTGATTCATAGACTCATCCCCTTCTGTCGTCGTACTTTCTCGAGTGCGCGGTACAACGTGCTTTTGATCGTACTCAGTGGCACATTGAAGGTTTGCGCAATCTCTTGCAGTGACAAATCTTCTTCATACCGGAAGTAGACGATCGAGCGCTCGGTCGGCTCGAGGACTTCTAGTAAATCGTCCAGGTACAATCGATCAACAAGACGCTCTTCAAACGACGTCGTTTGACTGGATTCGATCGCGAGCGGCTGAAACGACGCTCGATGTTGCTGGAAAGCGCAATTCATCGTGATGCGCGTCAACCATGTCTTAAAATACGCAGCATCCCGTAGACTCTTTCGCGCGCGCCATGCCCGGTACGCGACCTCTTGCACGTTCTCAAGCGCTGCCGCCTCCTCTTTCAGATAAATGAAGGAAATACGGTACACATAGTCTTCTTCTGCGAATAAAGCTGCTTCAAAAGCAGCGTCCGATAATGCTGGACCTGACTTTCGAAACACATCGGCATCCTCCTTTTTTGCAATCACTTCCCTATTAGATACGCGACACATTTAAAAAGTTTCATTTTTTTCAAATTTTTCTTATAATTCCCTTTTCTTGAATGAATGAATTCGATAGGATGGGACACAGAGAGATAAAAAAGGAGGATGTACGGAGAATGAAACTCTATATCGCTTCTCGCTTTGACCACACGTTGACCGTTCGCTGGCTCCGCGATGAACTCCGCTTGCGTGGTCACGACTTAACATATGACTGGACGATGAATGATCGGGCAGAGGATCCTCAAGCACTTCGTCAAATCGGTCTTGCGGAGTTCGAAGCCGTGCAGCAAGCAGATGTCTTTGTCCTCGTGTTGCCGGCAGGAAAAAGTAGCCATGTCGAACTTGGAATTGCGCTCGCGACGAATCGCCCCGTCTACTTATGTATGCCAGACGCGACCTACTTCACTGGACCGTTAGCGAGTACGTTTTATCATATTGGCCAAACGACTCCCTGCTTCGGAACGAAGGAAGACTGGCTCGCGCAGATTCTTGCCGATCGCTTACCGGAAGAACAACTGACGTCATGAGGACCGTCCTGTTGACGATCGGTCCGACTCATGCCGGGAAAACGACGTTCGCCCGACAGCTTGCTCAGCGGCTACCAACAAGCCTTGTCATTGATCAGGATCTCCAGGCGCGTTTTTTGCTCGATCATTAACCGGAACTTGTTCCGACAGAAGGACCGAATCACGTCAAACATGACTTGACGGGATGGTTGATTAAACAAGCAGTCGCTTCTTCCCTCGAAACGATCATCTTATGTAATGCCAACGCCTTGCGCACCGGACGTCAGCAACTGTTAGATCAATTTCCCCGTTCGACGTTCCGCTCGATCCTCGCCTGGTTCGATTTACCTGAAACTACCCTTACAGATCGACTAACCCATTCGACACGTGATGGACGGGAGATTCGTAGCAATGCGTCGTACCACGACATCTATCAACGACAACGGATTGAGCCGCCAGCTCCCCATGAGGCCGACCAAATCGTTCATCTTCGTTCGACGGAAGACGTCGAAGCATTCCTCGAACACATCACGAATCACTCGTTTGATTCTTTTTTTGGTGGTGTGTCGACACCATGATGTTGACGTAACGCACGGTTGAAGTTCGCAATCAAGGCACTGATCATGCCGATCCCAAGTAAGACATATCCCATCGAGAAAATCTTACCGAGCGGTGTCACGGGGTGTAGATCACCGTACCCGACCGTCGTCAACGTCATGACCGACAAATAGAGCGCATCGAGATACCCAAGTGACTCGACGCCATGATAAAAGAACATCCCGATCGCAAGTAAAAAGACGACGGACCCCATGACGGCTTGCTGTTCCTGTTGCTTAAAGAGGATTCGTAGCACGTGGTACATATTCTTAAATACGATGAAAAACGCCAGCATGAGAATCGACCTTCTTTCGGCTTTTTGATAGTCGATTCCCGTCTCGTGGCAAAGACAATCCGCTTCTTTTAAACGGATTCATAATGACGAGCCAATAGGTAAGCAATCACAAATGAAACAAAGAAAGTAGGAACGATGATGTCTGAAGAACAACGATTGACTGGCGGAAATGTCTCCGCTGTCTATAAAAAAGGAAACTATGTCTATCGCTCACAAAAAGAGAACAGCAAAAACGTCCAACGATTATTGCGCCACTTGGAAGTTAAACAGTTATCTGGTGTTCCCCGCTTTATCGGCATCGACGAACAAGGGCGAGAAATATTAACCTATCTTCCTGGGGAAACGGCAGATTATCCGCTAAAGGCATACATGTGGCAAGACGACGTGCTAGACGATGTCGCGCGTCTGATGCGCAAGTACCATGACGCGACGGTCGACTTTGACGTCTCACCGGACTGGGCACCGTTGCTCAATACCCCGAGTCCACACGAAGTCATGTGTCACAACGATTTTGCCGTTTACAATACAATTTTTGAGGATCAAAAACTGAGTGGCGTGATTGACTTTGATCTCGCGGCACCCGGTCCGCGTGCGTGGGATATCGTCTATGCGCTCTATACGTTCGTTCCGCTCAGCAGCAGACGGCAAGCACCTGACGGATTCGTTCTTGATTATTCACCAGAGCAAGATGACGCAAGCTTCTCCGAGCGGGTGAGTCGATTCCTTGATGCGTATGGTTATGAAGGACCGCGTTCCGAACTGCGATCCCTATTATTGTTGCGTGTCGAAGCCCTGTATCTGTTGATTGATCAAAGAGCTGCGGACGGCGATGCTGCCTTCATCAAGATGAAAGCAGACGGTCACGATACACATTATCGAGCGGAATACCGTTTCATCGCCGAACATGGGCAGAAGTGGTTCACCGATAAATCCTCGATAAAATAACGTTCAATGTCCATGTTCATCATAAAGGGGTGATTTCTTTGAAGATGATTGATCTCGATTTTTTACTGACGACTGAAGATTACGATCTTGAACTGGATACGATGTCGTTAAAGGCGAACGACCATTACGCGATTGATTTCTATTTTTATGGCGCTGACGAAACATTTAAGCTCTTGATTGACGATCCTTCGCGCGATTACTTTTTGATGCGTTTTGAAAAGTACGCCGTTTTCCTCGGGACATTGCAAGAGCACGGCATCATCGACGAGAAACTTCGAAATCCGTATCCAGTCGTGAAGTCCAAAGAATCGATGTTCGGTGACTTTGCTGCAAAGTATATGAAAACGAAGGAAATTTATACGGAACGGGGAGACTTACACTTATTTGCCATTAGAACACATGAACAGGATTTTTACATTTTGTCCTACAGTGATCCGATCATCATTGATCATACGGCGAAAGAAGATTAATTGAACAACAGATGTTGTTACACCATAAAAAAGAGGAGGATGAACGTCTTTTGAAAAAATCACTGATAATACTTTTAACTGCTCCCGTTCTGCTTTTATCCGCTTGTACAGAAGAGCAAAAGACATCACAGCCTACTACTCAACTAATGTTAAAGAGTGAAAAAATACAATCCGAATCTGTAAAAATTGATGATGACAGTAAAGTGAACATTGTTTTTCTCTATGAACCGTACAAAAAATATCTACAAGCGTCCTTAAAAAACAATGATCCTGAAGTAGATAAAAAGAATTATGCGAAGTATGTCTTAAGCTATATCGACAAAGTCGGCGACAAGGAGCAGTTCGCGACAGCCGACTTAAAAGGTTCTCTGATGTTGCAATCAACCGTATACGAACAAGAGCTACTCGATAAAATCGAGAACTTGATGAAACAGCAGGACAACATTAAAAAAATCATCCAAAAAAACTACATCGCTTCACATATGATCCTTCCCAAAAAGAAAAGTACCATTATTGTCGCCCCCATTAATCCTGAATCCTCTCTCGATATTCAGCCGATGAAAGGTGTTACAGGAGCCGCCTATAAAGATGCTTTCATTCTCTACCTGGATCCAAACTACGATCAAGACGTCTTAGCATATACGACGGCACATGAATATCATCACTTAGTCCTCATGGATACACCCGATTTTAGTTTAAATACGACTCTTAATTCCGTCATTGTCGAAGGAAAGGCAGATGCCTTTGCCGAGCGAATCGTCAAAGACGTTTCCATTCCTTGGAATGTCGAGATGGATGAAGCAACAAAGAAACATGTCGTGCATCTCGTCAACAGCCATGAAGTATCACAACTCGACTTCGTTCTAGGTAACGAACAAAAAGAGATTCCTCGCTGGAGTAACTACATGTTAGGGCGTGATATCCTCAATCATTATTTTGAGTCGCATCCCGACCAGTCCATCGCTGACTGGACCTATACGGATCAAACAGATATCTTAAAAGGATACAAGTATCAAAAGATTCTTGAGCAATGAGGTGCTTTCATGAAATACACATGTCCCGTCTGCGGATATGACCGAATGGACGACGTTGCTTATTATGAAAATGGTGACGCTTCGTTCGAACTTTGTTCTTGTTGCGGCTTTCAGTTCGGAGTAGACGATGATGTCGAAATCGAGGATGGTATCTTCTTATCAAGAAGTGAAGCACACGACTTGTATCGCTCGAACTGGCTCAAGGACGGTGCTAAAATCTTTAGTCCTCATGCCTTTAAAACCATGCAAGACGCGGGCGACTATTTGGAAAGAACAATTTTACAAAAACAATTACAAAGAATTCATATCACGCTAGACAACTAAGCTGAATTCAAATTGATGACGTAACCAAATGAAAAGGAGCGCCACACTTCACGATAACATCGTGTAAGTCTGCGCTCCTTTTCGTCTGACATCATTCACGCGTCTCGTGCGCCATCAACGTAACGGTCACGATTGCGCCTTGCTCCGAATGATTCCTAATCGTTAACTCACCGTCATGTAAATCAATGATTCGTTTAACGATCGATAATCCAAGACCATGTCCTTCATTCGCTCGTGACTGTTCGCCCTGATAAAAGCGATCGAACACGTACGGTAAATCCTGTTCTGCGATTCCTGGTCCTTCATCGCGGATCGTGACGCGAATGTTTTTTCCTTCGCTTAAGGTCACTTCTAACACTCCCGATTCCGGCGAAAACCGAATCGCGTTCTCAAGCAGATTGAGCCAGACGTGCTGCATCAGTTCCTCTTCCCACTCGACGGACACTTCTGGTAAATCAAGCTCCAGTCGAAGTGATTTCTCCGTCCACTGTCGTTCCAGTAGTAAAAGACATGTCCGAAGTTGTTCATCAAGGCGATACCGTTTCCGCTCGATGATCGTCTGATGATCAAGCCGCGATAAGCGGACGAGATTTGACGTCAAGCGTGATAGACGGGTGCTCTCTTGCTCCATGATCGTCAAGTACTGCTGCCGTTTATCCGAGTTTTCTTCTGTCTGTAACAACCTAGAAAATCCTTGAATCGAAGCAATCGGTGTCTTCAGCTCATGCGAGATCGAGGCGACGAGATCTTTTGCGAGATGGTCGTTTCGTCGCAGTGCTTCGGTCATGTGGTTGAAGTTTTCAACGAGGAGTGCGACCTCATCATTTCCACCTTCCTTGATCGAGACATCATAGTTCCCGTTCGTCACTTCAATCGCCGCTTCACTGATGCGACGAATCCGTCGTGTCACGAGCGTGACGGCAAGCCAGGTCAGGATGAAGGCGACGCCGATCGTGATGACGATACCGATTCCAGCTGACGTTCGTAATCCGTCAAGGATGCGTTGTCCGGCAATCGGTGTCGAGACGAGATATCCTGTCTCCGTTTGGCGAATGTATTGCGACGGTTCGAGCCACGCCCCATCGATCGTAATTTCTCCTTTTTGCTGTAACTGGTTACGTTCTGACGCCGATAATGACTGTACTTGATTGAGCGACGTGTATTGTGTCGTTTGAATCAAAGACTGATCCATGTATTGACTCGCTTCAGCGAACGACAGGTTTTGGTCTTGCATCAATCGTTCAATCTGATCCGTTCGTTGTTGCAATTGATTATTCAGATCTTGATCGATTTCTTGGAACTGGAACCAGACCGTCATGATGAAAGGTAACAGCAGTGGTAGTAACAATAAACCCAATAGGATGACGAAAAAGCGACCGGAGATCGAGCGGATGAAGCGCTTCACTGGATCACTCCTTTATAACCGAGTCCCCAGACCGTCTCGATCGTAAAATCATCATAAGTGCTGAACTTGTCACGCAACCGCTTGATGTGGACATCGACCGTCCGACTGTCGGTCTCGACATCATATCCCCAAATCTCGTCCATCAACTGCTGACGTGTAAAAATCTGCTTCGGATGTGCCAACAAGCGATAGAGCAGTTGAAACTCCTTCTGTGGCAACGGTATCTCACCACGAGGCGTTACGACCGTCGCATCCGTCATCCGTAGTTGCAGGGAATTAACGATTAATTCTTGTGCTGCTACGATCTTTGAACGGCGTAACAGCGCTCGGATCCGCAGTAAGAGCTCGTCCAAATCAACTGGCTTGACCATATAATCATCGGCACCGGTCGTGAATCCGGCTTCCTTATCCTGAAAGGAATCCAGCACTGTCAACATCAAGACAGGTTGTTCGTACCCGGATTCACGTAGCAGCTCAACCAGTTCGATTCCTGAGACGTGCGGCATCATCACATCCGTCACGACGAGGTCGACGTGTTTCTGATCGAGTTGATCGAGGGCGTCTTTTCCGTCTCTCGCTTCAATCACCGTAAAGCCGGCGGACCGGAGTGTCTCACCTAATAGTAGACGGACATTCCGGTCATCTTCGGCAATCAAGATCGTTACCATCGTCTTCCTCCTTCACTTAAACATTTCGTAAGGCTTCGATCGGGTTCAGACGGGACGCTTTCCGTGCTGGCATATAACCGAATAAGACACCGACCCCGATTGAGAATCCGGCTGCAAGCAGAATCGTGCTCACGGAGAGTGTGAACGGTGTGCTGATCATCAGACTGACGCCAAATGCGAGCATCGCTCCGACAAGAATCCCGATCACCCCACCTATCAAGGACAGCAGGATCGATTCCAAGAGGAACTGAAGGCGGATCGTACGTGGTTTTGCACCGAGTGCTTTTCGTAAGCCAATCTCCGTCGTCCGTTCCGTGACCGAGACGAGCATCATGTTCATGATGCCGATTCCGCCGACGATCAAGGAAATCGACGCAATACCCGTCAACAAGAGCGAGAGCATCGTATTGATTTGGTCAATCGAATCGAGTGCTTCATCCAAGCTGACGACGTCATACGTATCGTCGCGTCCGTTATAGAACTGATACAGCTTTGCCGAGACATCCCGTTTGACGGTCGCGACGTCTGCTGCGTCCGTCTTGAAGATATCCACTTGCTTAACGGCTGTCACCCCAAGCGTCCGCAATGCCGTCGTATAGGGAATGACGATTTGATCGCCATCTGCGTTACTGACACCGACGATCCGGTAATCGAGTCCATCGAGCTTGATCGTCTCCCCAATCGCGACCTGACCCGGATAGAGCGTCCGGGCGACGGACGGACTGACGACGGCGACATGCGACTGTTGTTTCACATCACTGATGACGATACCACGTCCTTGCGGGACATCTTCTGATTCCCGGTAATAGATGTGGTTTCGTCCTTCGATCGTCACCTGGTCGAGCGTGTGATTTTCGAAACGGACGTCCCGAACCGTCGAAACGGTCGGTGAGACACCGCGTGCTCCTTTAATCGTGTTTAACTCTTCCAGTTGTGCAGGTGATAATCCTTCTTTCAACGGCGTCTCTGTCGTTTGGACCGTTAATTTATTGGCACCGAACGACGCGACCTCTTCATTGATTGAGGCCGTCGCGCCGTTGACGATTGAAATCAAGGCGATGATCGACGCGACACCGATGATGACACCAAGCGTCGTCAAGAACGACCGCATCTTATGATGCCAGATATTCGACCATGCCATCCGTAACGTTTCGCGAATCATGTCGTCACCTCCGTCACCTGACCATCCTCGATCCGGATAATCCGGCGGGCTTGCTTAGCAATATTGACATCGTGTGTAATCATGATGATCGTCTTCCCTTCCTCCGAGAGGCTCTCGAACAACTCCATGATTTGTTTCCCTGTCTTTTGATCGAGCGCTCCGGTCGGCTCATCGGCGAGTAAGATCGTCGGTCGCGTCACGAGCGCCCGTGCGATCGCAACCCGTTGTTGTTGACCACCGGACAGTTGACTCGGTAAGGCATCGGCTTTATCTGTCAATCCGACACGTTCCAAGATTTCAAGCGAGCGCGCGCGGCGCTCTTTGCGCGAGACGCCGGCATAGATGAGCGGTAATTCAACGTTTTGTAAGACGCTCATGCGCGGCAGCAACTGGAACTGTTGAAAGATGAAGCCAATCTCTTCATTGCGAATCGTCGCTAGCTGATCCTCGGATAGATCGTGGACGAGCTGCTCCTGCAAGCGATAGACGCCGTTTGAAGCGACATCGAGGCATCCGATGATATTCATCAGCGTTGATTTTCCTGAACCCGAAGGTCCGAGGATCGTCACATATTCACCAGCCTCGATCGTCAGCGATACTCGATCGAGGACGATGTGACGATTGGTTCCATCGCCGTAAGTTTTTTGGATTTCTTGCAAGTCAACGACCGGCATCAGGACGCACCTCCTGGTGGAGTCGGAAGAAGACCAGAACCACCGTCATCACTCGGCAGGAAGACTTCGTCTCCGGCAGACAATCCGTCCTTGATTTCAATATCTTGTCCGTCCGTCACGCCCGTCTCGATGTATTGACGAGTCGTTTCCCCGTCTTTTTTCACATACACATACGGACGATCCGACTTCGAATACGAAATGACATCGAGCGATAAGACAGGTACATCTTGTGCGAGTTGATACGGTAAACGTCCCTCGACCGTCATGCCGGGTAACCAGTTTGAAGAGCTCGGTACCGACACTTTTGCATTGAAATACGTACTCCCATTTTCCGTCACAGCTTCCGGACTAATCGATTCGACCTTTCCTTTGATGGTCTTATCAGATGCATCCGTCTGTAGTTCAATCGTATCTTCAACTTCAATCCGTTCGATATCTTGTTCATCAATTTTCAGACGAGCGATCAACGCTTTGTTGTCTGCAACAACGAAAAGGACGGTATTCGGGGCATACGCTTCGCCTTCCGTGACGTCAAGACGAACGAGTTGTCCGGAGCGTGGTGCCTTGAAATCTTCTCCTCCTTCGACGCTGATGATCGTTTGACCCGACTTGACGGTATCCCCTTCTTCAAATCGAACGTCAGTGACACGGACATCACGATCACTGATGACCGTCTGTCGATCTTTCGCTTCAAGCGTGCCTGAGAAGTAGAAGAATGTTTGTAATGTTTTCGACTCGACGACCTCCTTCGTTTCTTGTGCCTCTCCTCGTCCTAAAAAGAGCGTGGAACCGATTAATAGGAGTACCAGGATGACCCCTCCACTGATCCATAACCATTTCTTGCGTGTTCGTTTCATGTTAAATGACTCCCTTGATTGGTATTAATCCGATCATAAGGAGAAGTTATGAACCAACTATGAATAAATGTTAAAAAAGTGGTTGGATCAGAAATAAAAACGCAATAGACAAAATTTTCTAAAAATAATACACTGAACATAACCAAATTATGTAAAAGGAGTGGTCATATGGATATTACCTTTCAAGATATTTCGCATACATTCGAACGAAGCGGTGTCCGGACCGATGTCTTGCATCAACTAAACGGTCAGTTTTCGCACAGTGAGGTAACGGCACTCGTCGGTCCATCCGGGTCTGGAAAATCAACGTTCCTGAGTCTCCTTGGTTCGCTTGATCGCCCGACGTCCGGGCAGATTCTTTATGACGGGCAGGATATCACGTCTTGGAAGAACAAACGGTTATCGCAATTCCGCTCGCAAGAGATCGGCTTCATCTTCCAGCAGTTTCACTTATTACCGGCACTGACGGTATCTGAGAACTTAAAGGTCGCCTTGTTAAAGCAAAAGACATCCTTCAATCAAGAGGAGCGGATTCTCGAGTTACTCGAACGGGTTGGACTCGACGACAAACGGAATGCTTTACCTGCTCAATTATCCGGTGGTCAACAACAACGGGTCGCGATCGCCCGTGCCCTGCTTCATCATCCACAATGGATTCTTGCGGACGAACCAACCGGTAATCTCGATTCCGTGACCGGTGATGCAATTTTTGAGTTGTTACTAGAGCTCCATCGTGAAGCCAAGTGTGGCGTTTTATTTGTCACACACGATTTGGAACTCGCGGAACGTGCTGACCGGATTCTCTTCATGCAGGATGGTCGGATCGTCGAAGACCGCCGAAAGCGCACAGTGCAAAGTGTCTAAGTTTCATTCTCTTAGGAGGTGTTCGCGTTGCAAACGTTTCGCAGCAAACTGATTGTGAGCTTCATCGGCTCAATTGTCGTTTTTCTGTTGCTATCGGTATCGACGCAGTCCGCGTATGAAGCGTTTCAGAATGCGGACTTCTCGGAACAGGAGACGACGATCGTTCGGGGATGTAATCATAACGACTTATCCAATTTATTCTTCACAAAAAACAGTTGTAATTTCGATGACAAAATTGATGAAAAAGAAGACGGCGTCTATCTGGGAACGTCCGATGAAAAAAGTAAAAATACGGGAGGAACGCCACGCGGTCGAAAGGTAAAGGATCTTCCTCCATTTTCTGTTTTGAATGTTGTAGAAGGCACATCCTCCTCCAATAAACTTCTATTCTTAACCGCTGTACTTGTACTCGTTGCTTTCGTAGCATACCGGATTCTTCGTCGTCAGCGACGTTCATCACAATCACGAGAATTTGAAAGTGAAGCAAACCATTGGGTCCAACCATCTCCTGAAAGTTATGTCCAACAAATAAATCTTCAATCGGTGCTTACTCCGCCTGAAGAATCATTGCGTCTGATGCTATTTGATTTTAATCAACGCTTACCACGTGCCCTCAGACGGCGAAGCCATGAATCATTGACAGACTGGACAGAGCGCATTCATCTGGTGACGCCACTCTCCCCTTATTTCGTCACTCGCTACGCGGCGCAAGCAGAAATAGAAGCACTCGATGCACAAGCGATTCACCATTTTGAACAAGATCTTACGCGTTATTTAAAGACGCAGCTCTCCCAATAACATACAAAGGAGACTACATATGCTTCGTTTCGTCATCAATCACTGGCGTCGGCAGCGCGGAAAATTCATCCTGACGCTCGTCGGTGCGCTCATCATTAGTGCTGGACTCAGTTTGATGTTCAACCTCACCGACTCCAGTAAAGGGACGGTCGAACAAACATTACAAAAGAAATGGTCGTCTGCGTACGACATCGTCGTACGACCGAAGGCAAGTCAGCTTGCAAGTGAGTCGAATGATTTACTTGAACCGAACTATTTGAATGGAATCGATGGTGGAATTTCCTTCAAACAATACGAAACCATCAAGAAAATGCAGGACATTGAAACTGCTGCACCCGTCGCCGTGATGGGTTATGTCAAACTTGGCTTACGCGTTGATGAGCAATGGGACGTTCCCAATAAACCTGGCTTTTACCGTTTGAGAGAAACGCTGACATCACCTAATGGTTTCGGGAAAAAAATCCTAAGCGACGAAGCCGTTTATAGTGTCAATGGCAATAAAAACGCACGTATTGCTGATATACCAGGAGTCTTTACAACTAAGTCTACGTCGCGAATCATCTATCCTCGAACATTCAGCTTGCTTGTAGCAATTGATCCTGAAGCTGAAGCCAAGTTAGTGGCTCTTGACCGTAGCATCATTCCTTCAAAAGGAAATAGTCGCTATTTTACTAAAAATGATAAAGCTACCGAAAAAGCAAATTCAAATACCATTCCCATTCTTTTAAATCCAAATTCATTTAATCAAGGGACTTTTCAGTATTCAATCGAACGACTAGATGTTCCATTCGATACACAAAAACAACAAAATACATTTTTTTCAAAGATTCCAAAGGATTTTACACCTGCGTTTGAGATGTTGAATGAGATTCCAAGTAAAACAATCAAAAAATTTAAGATCTCTTCAAAAGATGTTGAGCAAAAATTTTTTAGCACTTTAACGAATACTCCAACCAAAAATACTCAATCATCACGATTAGATGATGCAACGATTTCTGATTACTTACAACTCGAAATCACGACTGGACCGCTAACGTACCAATCTGAAAAAAGTCCGTTTGCCGCGCGTTGGTCAAATGCCTACCAAGTTGAGAGTCAGAAAATTCAAGTCACGAATCCATTTTTAAAGGATACGAACGCTTTACCTAAAACCGGATATCGTTCCACGCATTCGTTAGAAAAAAAAGTAAAAGACACTATGGGTAGCGGGAATGATATTTATTATTCTCCCGGCTTTTCAATGAATGTCATCGGACTTTATGATCCTAACAAAATTCGTGTATCAAAAGATCCACTTAATGAGTTACCGATGGAGACATATCGCCCTTCTTCAGCTGATCTGGTCTTAGATGCAAATAGAAAACCAATCAATCCAGCTAAATCTATCAATACTTCAGGCGACCCAGTCGGATTACTGACTAACTCACCGAATATGTTGACGACTCTAGACAGTGCACAGCAATATCGAGGCAACAAATCGATCTCATCGATTCGTCTAAAAATCAAAGGTGGCGAAACACTCAACGAAAAGTCAGATCAGCTCTTACAACAAATCAAAGCAACCATCGAGAGAGATCCTGGTCTTGTCGCTACGATCACTAAGGGCTCTTCCCCGCAACCCGTCGTCACGAAAGTCGTCGAACAAGGCAAAACACTCGGTTGGATCGAACAACCATGGGTTCATATCGGTGCTGCGATGACGATTTTCCGCGAGACGAGCGTCGGGTTCTCCGGTGTCATCTTCGCAATGCTCGCCGTCGCCATCGTCTATGTCCTCGCGACGAGTTATGTTTCGATGCTCGCGCGCAGAAAAGAATTCGCTGTTTTACTCGCACTCGGCTGGCGGACGAAGGACCTCTACAAAATCGTCTTGATCGAGGCAGCGATCCTCGCTGGATTCGTCTCTACGGTTGCCTTAATTGTCGAAGGGATCTTCTCGTATGTCCGTAACGAAGCGATGAACGGCTGGAGTCTTCTTTGGATCGCGCTGTTCAGTCTCGTCATTTACCTGGCTGGTGCGACGTGGTCAGCGTGGACGATTCGTCGCATCTCACCGTACGAAGCGATTAAGACCGGTGAATACGCGAAAGCAGCTCGTGTCGGACTGAAGCTTCGTTCGACCGCGACACTCGCACTAAAAGAACTAATCGGGAAATGGAAGCGGAACAGTTTGTCGGTCCTCTCGATTGCTCTACCGACGGCGCTCTTGACGTTCTTCCTGTTCGTGACGTTCCATTTACAGGGTGTTCTTTACACTTCGTGGCTCGGTCAGTTCGTTGCCCTGCAAGTCGGACCAATGCATTACGTGACGATGGGTGTTGCGATCACGATCGCTATCTTAACGACTGGTGAGATCATGTGGCAAAACGTCACCGATCGTAGGGCATCGCTCGCCGTCCTAAAAGCACTCGGCTGGACGAACGGCGCAATCCGACAGTTGATCGTCCTTGAAGGCTTCCTCGTCGGTCTCATCTCCGGAGTCATTGGACTGATTGTCGCCTACTCGACGATTTACGTTCTATACGATCTTGTTCCCTGGAATGAGCCGTTGTTGATTGGCGTATCGCTCGCCCTACCGATTCTGTTCGGTGTCATTGCAGCCTTCATCCCAGCACAACTGGCAGCACGTGTTCAACCGTATCAAGAACTGAAAGATGCATCTTAATATTTGGCGGAGGGGCAACAGGCGTTGTCCCTCTCTTCACAGGAGGAAGTCTATGTTACCGACATCGATTTATTCGTTATCAGCAGGAGCGGTCGTCTTGAATGACCAAAACGAGATTCTTTTAATCCAAGGACCGGATCGCGGCTGGGAGTTTCCGGGTGGCATCGTCGAGCCTGGAGAAAGTGCAGCTGACGGTATCATTCGCGAAGTCAAAGAAGAGTCTGGAATTGAGATTGAAATCGTGAAATTTTGCGGCATCTATCAAAACCTCGAGGCGAATGTCTGTGCGACTTGTTGGATTGCCAAAGCGATTGGTGGCCAACCGCAGACGAGCAGCGAAAGTTTAGCAGTCGGTTTTTTTCCGCTCGAAGAAGTGTTACGACGCGTAACGTGGTCGAACTTCAGCGAACGAATCTTACATATCTTAGATGAACAGTCTCATCCATTTTTCGTAGCCTTTACCCCATACAAGGAGGAATGACGATGTTCCGTTTTGTCTTAAATCAATGGCGCCGGCAGCGCGGGAAATTCATCCTGACGCTTGTCGGTGCCCTCATCATCAGTGCCGGGCTCAGTTTGATGTTCAACTTGACCGACTCCAGTCAAGGAACGGTCGAACAGACGTTACAAAAGAAATGGTCGTCTGCGTATGATATCGTCGTCCGACCGAAAGGCAGTCAGATGACGACGGAATCAAATAATTTACTCGAACCGAATTATCTCAATGGGATCAATGG
The DNA here is from genome assembly GCF_001750115.1 of Exiguobacterium sp. U13-1. NCBI lineage: Bacteria > Bacillati > Bacillota > Bacilli > Caryophanales > Exiguobacterium > Exiguobacterium sp. U13-1. The sequence goes on from NZ_CP015731.1 coordinate 2,123,992, forward strand.
TGGGATTTCGTTTAAACAATATCAACAAATCAAACAAATGAATGAGGTTGATATTGCAGCCCCGGTCGCTGTCATGGGGTATGTCATGTCTAATGTTTCCTTTGAAAAAGCGATTAAAATTCCTTCCACACCAGGAATCTATCGTTTTACAGAAACCACTTATATTCAAAACGGCTTCAAGAAGGAGCGACAATCAAAAACTGTGCTTCATCTTGCTCAAGGAACAAAAGTTCAAGTTCCTGAGAACGCTTCATTCATTTCTGAACAAATTGATGGTTTTTCAACGGCTGTCGCTAGAAATCCAGTCCTGATCGTCGGTATTGATCCAAAAGAAGAAGCACGGCTGGTCGGTTTGGACAAGAGTGTGCGTACGACGAACAAATCCCGATACTTCAATTCGACCGACCACCATGAGTCAGATACTGCTAATAATCGAAACATCATCCCGATTTTAGTAAATCCGAACTCCTTTAATAAAGGAAGTTACGACTATGATATCGAACGTCTCGATGCTCCTTATCAAACCGAACAAGATCAGCAAAAACTAATTAATAAGGTCATCAAATCACAACCAAAACGGTCTATTATCGATTCTCCTCTTGCCTCTTATCCCGCTAAGAATATTCAACACCTGTCCATCCCAACCGCTAAAGTAGAAGAAACCTATCTGCGAACGATGGTTGAAAAGACAAACAGCATACAAACGGATTCTGAATATGCAGAAGGAGGACAATTGGTTTATCAATCCGGTCCTCTTCGATTCCAATCAACGGCTAGTCCGTTTTCAAGCCGATGGATCACAGCTTTTGAAGTATCCGCGACGCCGACACGAATTTCAGGAATCGGTTTTGAGAAGGAACTTATTTCTGATAAAGGGTTTCGTTCCCTCACATCAATGGGACAAAAGGTCAAAAGACCAGAACCGGGCTCATCTAGTATCATCTTTCCATTTTTACAATTTAAAGTCGTTGGTCTATACGATCCTAATAACATCAAAGTCTCAAAAGACCCGCTGAACGAGTTACCAATGGAAACTTATCGTCCTTCGTCTGCCGATCTTGTTTTAGATGCGAAGGGCGAACCCGTCAACCCAGCGAAATCGATTGATACGTCTGGTAATCCCGTCGGACTGTTGACGAGTTCTCCAAACATCCTGACGACGATTGACAGCGCGCGAGCAGTCAATGGAGAACAAGCGATTTCTTCGATTCGTCTTAAAATCAAGGGGGCTTCGACCGTCAGTGAAGAGTCGGAGCGACTACTCCAAGACGTGAAAAAGCAAATCGAACAGAAAACCGGATTAATGGTCACTATCACCAAAGGTTCTTCCCCACAACCGGTCGTCACGAAGGTCGTCGATGACGGGAAGACGCTCGGTTGGATTGAACAACCATGGATCCACATCGGTGCTGCGATGACGATCTTCCGCGAGACGAGCGTCGGATTTTCAGGTGTCATCTTCGCGATGCTTGCGGTCGCGATCGTCTATGTCCTCGCGACGAGTTATGTCTCAATGCTCGCCCGCCGGAAAGAATTCGCTGTCTTACTCGCTCTCGGCTGGCGGACGAAGGACCTCTACAAAATCGTTTTGATCGAGGCAGCGATCCTCGCTGGATTTGTCTCAACAGTCGCCTTGATCGTCGAAGGCATCTTCTCATATGTCCGTAATGAAGCGATGAACGGCTGGAGTCTCCTCTGGATTGCGCTGTTCAGTCTCGTCATCTACCTCGCTGGTGCCGCTTGGTCGGCGTGGACGATTCGCCGCATCTCACCGTACGAAGCGATCAAGACCGGTGAATACGCGAAAGCCGCTCGCGTCGGACTGAAACTTCGTTCGACCGCGACACTCGCACTAAAGGAACTGATCGGGAAATGGAAGCGCAATAGCCTATCCGTCCTCTCAATCGCTCTACCGACGGCACTGCTGACGTTCTTCTTATTCGTGACGTTCCATTTACAAGGTGTTCTTTACACGTCGTGGCTTGGTCAATTCGTTGCCCTGCAAGTCGGTCCGATGCATTACGTGACGATGGGAGTTGCAATCACAATCGCTATTTTGACGACAGGAGAGATTATGTGGCAAAACGTCACCGATCGCCGCGCCTCACTCGCTGTCTTAAAAGCACTCGGCTGGACGAACGGAGCGATCCGTCAGTTGATCGTCCTCGAAGGCTTCCTAGTCGGTTTAATTTCCGGCATCATTGGATTGATCGTTGCCTATTCGACGATTTATGTCTTGTACGATCTCGTACCGTGGAATGAACCGTTGTTGATTGGCGTATCGCTTTCCTTACCAATTTTGTTCGGTGTCATCGCTGCCTTTATCCCAGCACAACTGGCCGCACGTGTTCAACCGTATCAAGAACTGAAAGATGCTTCGTAATCAAAGGAGTTGTACACATGAATTCTATTCAGGCAATATTTCTTGACCGAGACGGAACGATTGGTGGAGATGCTACCGTCCACTACCCTGGAACGTTTGCGTTATTTCCATACGTTTCTTCGCTAATCGAACGCTTACGTAATCAAGGGATTTTACTGATTGCGTTCACGAATCAACCTGGTATCTCAAAAGGCTTGGCCCGCGAAGAGGATTTTCGAATAGAATTACAGAGCTTCGGCTTTGATGACGTGCTGATTTGTCCGCATGCAGCGGAAGATCGCTGCACTTGTCGCAAACCATCACCAAATTTATTATGGCAAGCACAAACAAAACACAATCTCCGACTCGAGCAATGTGTCGTCATCGGGGACCGCTGGAGTGATATGGTGGCAGCTGCGCATGCCGGGTGTATCAAAATCTTAGTCCGAACCGGTGCCGGAGAGTGCTCGATTCGTGATTACGCTGATCGGGTGGAACAAGCAAACGTTGACTACATTGCCGACGACTTGACGGACGCGATCGCTTGGCTCGATACGCAAAACTGAACAAACGAAAAGGCGCGACTTCCATTGTGGAAGTCGCGCCTTTTTTATTTCTTCGAACGTTTCGGCTGAGAAGATGCGTAGACACTAACCGCTAACACAAATAAGATTGCAAACCATGTCCAAAATGACATGTCATCGCCTCCTTTTGATGATGCGTAAGTACTTTAACTACCTTCTTGTTATTACCAATAAATCCCTGCATTCATTTATTAGCGATTTTCCGTAATAGATAAAGCGCGTAGATGATCGAAGGAACAGCCATCGCCATGAGGATGATATGGATACTTCCGAATAACACATTCATAGCTAGATTAAACTCTGACACTTTTGTTTCCTCCTATACTTCAATGGTTCTCTTATATATATTCTAATATAATAATGCATTTACTACATTTTGAACCCTTACAATTATGTAATAATTTTCAATTACCCTTCATTATGAAGGGATTCACGTTACACTGAACGTACGAAACAGAGGTGAATAGGTTGCAATTAACATTTGAGTACATGCCTTATTATTACGATGATGATCTTCAATTGATTCCAAATGATTTTTCAAATCCTGACAATCTACGATTCGTCATAGAACAAGACTACACATCTGCCTTCAGCATCTTTACGAATCCAGACGATGAATCCTCTTCGTTTAAAAGTTCATTTCTTGAGAATTGGCTTCATCGATTACATACAATGATTTAACACCACTTGCGGACAAACGTTTTATCGTCGTTGAGCTTAAGCATGCCGAAGACTTCCAACGATTATATTCTTACATCCATTCCCACGCGAGTTGGAATGATCTTGTCATCTGGTCGACCAAACCATATGTCTTCCGGATTGAATACCGAACGCACTACTACTCCGAAAGACCAGAAAAAACGGTCATCGTCTCCATGCAGGAAAACATGTCTGTCTTTGCGTTCAGCTACGATGCAGATGTCGTGAATGTTGTTTCAAATCAACCGTTTTTCGAGACATCCGATCGCTTATTCCAAACCTTACCTGACTTCGTCATTCCAACCTTGATTGACGACACGGAGGACATACAAAAAAAGGAGTGAACAGCTTGCATGCCCTAACAAAACAACTGACTGAATACATGCTCGAGAAATATCGGTTAACCGATTATGTACTCTATGAATCGTCCTACGCTCGACACAAACGGAACGACCAAACCGTTTACTCTTTTGAAACGTTTTGGATTCCGCGAGGTGCATCGGTTATCGAGGAAGAGGATGGCACGCTGCTTCCTGAAGGAACCGTGCAGATTAAAATTGACCCTGTTACGAAACGAACGACGACGTTATCCTTACACGGTCCGACCTCGATTCATTCCGTGCCTAACGATTTACGTGATCCAACCACTCGGATGGCTTGGATCGAATCAGAGACCGACATGATCCATGGTACGCATTTCATGCTCGAAGAAGAAAACGAAACTTTTTTTAGTTATGTGAGTTGTCATGAAGGGATTCGGCTGTCTCCCGGTTGTTTCATTCATCTGACGTTAACGGACAACGGTCAACTCGATGAGTTGTTCCTATACGGTCCTCATCCGCTTGATCATCATGTGAAACAGGAACCTTTCGCCTTAACGCTCGAGGACATCAAATCGCTAACTAAACAACAACTAAAATGGTTCTCCTATACAAAACCAGGACATCAATACGCGCATACCGTCGTCGAGACGATCGTGACGCAAGAAGGGTCTATCCTTGTGCCTAGTAAACTGGATATCACGTCATCACTCGATCGAAATGACATCTTAACGTGGACAAATCCGTCATCTTCAATTCTCAAATGCCATCCTATCCAATCAGCAGCAAGCGTGACAGCAGAGGATGTGATCACGCAATCCGAACATCCGGATTTTCGTCCAATCCAGCAAGAGACGGTGAACGCCTGTCGAATTGCGATTCAAGAAATCGTCCAAAACGTGTACCCTGGCGAGTCCGGACAATGGACAATTCGTCACATTTACCGGCAACATCCCTACCTTGCTGTCAAATTGTCACGCGCGCATCCGACGTCCTATGTTGATCAGCATCGGCGCGTCACGATTCTCCTTGACGAAAAGACGCTTCACTGGATTAGCTTGACCGACGATCAGGAACTCCATACCGTGTTCGATTCCGTTAGCGCACCGGAGCTCGAGGATGAGCAGCAAGACATCATCTTCAACGCATTACGTCCGTACCTTTTACTCACGCCGCGTTATGTGTTTGCCGCTTCAAAAGGTCAATACGTTCTTTGTGGCTTGCTTGACTCAAATCATGCTTACTTACCCGCAACAAATGAGGTCGTTTTATTACGCAATCTATAAATTGAAGATAGTTACGAAGGAGTGAACGAGTTGCATCCATTAACGAAAGATTTAATCTCCCATATTCAAGATAAATATCAACTGAACGATTATGTCTTACATGAATCCTTCTATCACCGCGAAAAAATTCATGGTGCAACGCAGTATTCGTTTGAGACATGTTGGTTCCCAATCCTGCACGGTCCATGGTTTGAAGACGAGAGTTATCCAGACGGTACGATTGAGATCCAAGTCGATACAGTTACACGACGAACGACATCAATCAACAAACATGGTGATGTCACAATTTATTCTCTTCCAGAGGACTTGCGTGATTCAGACACACAGACTTCCTGGCTAGAGCAAGAGTTAGGAATGACGTTCGACCAGGAGTTCATGTTACTGAAGCACCAAGATTCGCTGTATCAGTATGTCAGCTGCCAAAACGGAATTCGCCTCTTCCCTGGTTTTTTCATTTCGCTTGAATTGACGGACGACGGAGCGCTTGATTTTTTCAGTGTGTATGGAACCCCCGCCCTGAGCAACAATTATCCGACTGAATCGTTTTCACTGTCACCTGTTCAAATCACACCGATCATTACAGAACAGATACGGTTCTTTTCAGCTCCTGGTGAGCAACAACGAATACAGGCGCATACAATCGAGGAAATCTTTGTTTCTCAAAACGACTCGCTCACGTATCCCTTTAGTGATCCAGACACTTCGTCCGTTGCCATGAAGGAGATCGTGACATGGGACAAGCCATCTACGTTCTCCTTCACGCGTAAATTGATTAAGCGGAGAGACGCCGTCACGGCACGCGATGCCGAAGCTCAAACGCCACACCCGGATTATCGACCGTTGACCGATGGGACATTGATGACTTGTAAGTCAATTGCTGTAGACCTCATCGCTGCGGAGTATCCTGAGGAGTCAGGAGCGTGGACGATTCAGGAAATCTATCGGGATTTTCCATTCATTAACGTGAACGTACGCCGGACACATGACGACCCAAATCTCGCTCATAAACGTCGTTTGACGATTCTCCTGATTGAAGAAACTTATGAAGTCAGCCTAATCGTTGATAACGAGTCGATTATCGCGCTCTACCATGACTCGTCACAACCGTTGCCTAATAGCGTGCCCAAAGAAGTTATACGTGACGCACTCATGCCTTATCTGACATTAAAGCCATATTATGTCTTCGACCAGGCGCTCGATCAGTACGTCCTCTGCGGACTACTCGACTCCGTTCATGCTTACTTACCGGCAACGAACGAAGTCGTTTTATTGCGCGACTTATGAGTTAGTTCAGCCATTGATCTATCCGATTCCTTATTGCTTTTGGAAGAACGAGTCGTCTCAGCTGTTCCAGTCGCTCTCGGTCCGCTTCCTGCTTAGCAAGACATTGCTCAATCATCGCGACCTTTTGTTCCCGTCCTGGAATCAGTTGATAGTTGACGTACCAATCAACGAGTGACATGAACGGACGTCCAGTTGAATCAATCGATTGTTCATCAAACGGATAGATGAACACGCCCTCACCATGACGAATCTGCAGTCCGCTCATCAAATCGATATCGATTCCTTCGATGATAAATTCCTGGAACACTTCCGTCGCATAAAGTGACGTCTTGTCTTGTTCGACGACAGTCCCCATGTCCGCCAACAGTTGGACTGCTCGTTCGGCGTCCGCTAACGCGACGACGAGATCGATGTCGCGCGGTACAACTGGTAGTCCATGCTGCGCCAACAATAATGAACCACCGATACCAAAATGAATCCGTTCTTGCTGCAAACAAACGACGACTTTTTCTAAGACTTGCTCAAGACTCATCGCCGGAACCCCGCTGCTCGAAACGGTCCTTCCATCGAAATCGTAAAGACAATTCGAACAATTTCATCCGGTGATGTCTCGTTTGGGTGGCTCAACCAGGATTCGATGACACCGAGATGGGCGGCTGAGAGATAGGCAATGAGATAATTTTCTGGAACAAGCCGTTCTCCTTGTTCCGGTAGTCCCGAGAACAGAATCTGTTGCATGTAATCACGGACCCGCTTCCGAAACATCCCGTCACTCGATGGACTGAGTAAGATCCGCATCAGCGTCCGGTGTTCATAAAGAAACGTTAGAAACGGAATGATTCGTCGGTACGGAGAGTCCTCCGATTTGTTGATCAGAACGAACGGAATCTCGCGTTCAAATGTCGCTTCAATCTTTTCAAAAATCTCATTCGTCATCCGCTCAAGCAGTTCGTATTTATCCGCGTAATGATGGTAGAACGTCCCACGGTTGACTTCCGCCCGGTCCGTCAACAACTTGATCGTCACACCATCAAAACCAACTTCATCGATCAGCTGAAGGAACGTCTCGCGTATCCTCCGGTCGGTCCGGATAACGCGTAAATCCTGTTTTTTCATCGAAATCGCCTCTTTCTTCAACAGATTGTCGGGATGTGTCGCTTAAGCGACAGATGGACGTCAACTGGTCATTGCTCCCAGTTTCTCTCCCTTTTATAATGAAATTAATCAACACGTTGTTCAATAATTATTTCATAAAAGGAGGGAGAATACGATGGATTTACGATTACACGGTGTATCAAAATCATTTCATCAACAGAACGTCCTCCAACAGATTGATCTTTTGATTCCATCCGGTGAAATTTGTGGGTTGCTCGGTCCGTCAGGTTCCGGAAAGACGACATTGATTCGTTTGATGATTGGTGCAATCCAAGCAGACGCAGGTTCGATTCAGATTGGCGACACTTCGATACCAAACTTCAAGATGTTATCGCAGATTGGTTTCATGCCACAAAATGATGCCTTATACGAGGATTTATCTGGCCTTGCGAATCTGCAATTTTTCGGTTCCTTATACAACATGTCTCGTCAGGACTTAGCGAAACGCATCGAAGAAGTGTTAACGCTCGTCGATTTAACAAATGATCAAAAAAAGCTCGTTCGCCATTATTCCGGCGGGATGAAGAAACGATTATCCCTCGCCATCTCGATCCTGCATCGCCCTAGCGTCCTATTTCTGGATGAGCCGACCGTCGGGATCGATCCCGTGTTACGCCGCCAGATTTGGAATCAATTCCAAACGATCCGTACGCAAGGCACGACGATTGTCGTTTCAACCCACGTCATGGATGAAATCAATGAGTGTGACCGGGCGGCATTGATCTATAACGGTCGGATCATCGCCTACGATCCGCTCGACCGTTTACTTGCGCAGACTGAAAACGGTCAGGTCGAGGAACTGTTCCTGCTTGCTGGAAAGGACGTGACGTAATGTGGCAACTCGCACGACGGGTCATCCGTCAAACGTTGAACGATAAACGAAGCGTCGGACTCATTTTGCTTGCTCCATTATTAATCTTCACCTTAATCTATTTCCTACTTGGAAACGATGATTACACGCCTGTCGTCGCCATTGACCAGGATGTACCAGCTCCGGTCTCACAAGCGATTAAAAAGCAGGATCTGTCGCTTAAAACGTATAACGGTAGTGATGCGGAAGTCTATCTCAAAGATCACGAAACGGTCGACGTCGTCTTAGAGATGAGCGACAATCAGCTGTCCTTAAGTCTCCGCGAACCATCGACGAAAAGTTCGAAAGCACTACGCGAGATTCAAGCTGGACTTGCGTCACTGCAACCGACGATGCAACTTAAGACGAACTATCTGTACGGAGATGTCGATCAATCGACGTTTGACGCGCTCGGATTCGTCTTTTTATCGCTATTCTCCTTCTTTTTCGTCTTTATCTTATCAGCAATGGCACTCGTCAAGGAGCGCAGTGGTGGTACACTCGAGCGACTGATGATGACACCGATTCGCCAAACGGATGTCATCTTCGGCTACACGCTCGGTTATAGCGTCTTCGCTTCCATCCAAGCCATTCTTGTCGTACTATATGCGACGACCGTTCTTGATCTGCCATCTGCAGGTTCAATCATCTGGGTCTTCTTGACGATGCTCGGACTTGCTGTCGTCGCGGTTTTGTTCGGGGCAACGATCTCGATCTTCGCCCAGTCTGAATTACAAGTCGTCCAGTTAATTCCTTTTACGATCATTCCGCAGATTTTCTTCTCCGGCTTGATTCCACTTGATTTAATCCCGTATGGACTCGGGAACATCGGATATATCACCCCAATCTTTTACGGGGCGAGCGCAATCAAGGAAGTACTTGTCTACGGCAACGGTTGGTCAAGCATCTGGCCGTACTGGTTCGGATTATTCCTTTATGGCGCAGCCTTGTTCCTGTTGAACATGCTCGCTCTCAATAAATATCGCGGACACCAAAAAAGACACGGCTGATTACACGAGCCGTGTCTGATTTTGCTTAAGCTGTTCAAGGAAAACAGTCCGTCGAGAAGGATCAAGTGTCTGTTCTGCCACGTCGGCATACCGAACGAGCTGATACATCTCATACGGAACCGTGACCTCTAAACGTGTTAACCACTCCGTCAGCGTCTCATGTGTCCGCCGTTGTTGTACTGGAGCAAGTGACCGATTGAACGCGCGCACTGCTTCACGAATTTTTGAATCAAGAATACTGTCTTCTGATGAGGACTGGACTTCAGGCATTAGCGTTAGCGATAGAGCGGTTCGTTTTGGTTGATGCCTTGGTGGAAATGACCACTGCATACGGTTGAATCGTTGTCGACGATACAGGTAGATGATGACTAGAGCGACCATCCAAGGAGTCATACGTGCGATTTGATTGATCGCATCTGTCAAGAAACCTTCCCCAAGCTCAATCGGTTTTTTCTTTTTAGGTTCCTTCCGATATCTTTCGTGCCCAATTTTTGAAGAATCCGGTTGTTTGATGATTTGTTCTTCTTTCACATAGATGACTTTTTTAGTCGGTAAGATCTTGCTCGGAATATGTACCCAGTTCCCTGTCGATTGATCAATCGGTGGATCGATCAATGCTTGATACGATAGTTTTACACCCATGATGCCTAAAAATAGGACTAGGTACGTCAAAAAAGTCATTCCAATGATTCGATGTCTCATTTCATCCTGCACCTCCAAACCGACTTGAAATCCGTGACACAAGATCTTTTCCCATATGTTACCATGAAAGGAGGCGATTCAGATGAGTTACGAAAAAGTATTTCAAATGCCAATGTTGCAGCTGTATCAGGTATACCGTCAAAAAGTCGAGCGTAAGCAACGGACACAAGAGGAACTCGATGACGTGCTGTTCTGGTTGACCGGACACACGCAATCAACTCTTGAACAAGCCATACAAACCCAAACTGTCGCAGCCTTTTTCGAGCACGCACCCGACCTGAACGAACGCCGATTTTTAGTCACTGGCGTCATCTGCGGGATTCGTGTGGAAAATCTAACGGATCCGCACATTCGTAACATCCGGATTCTCGACAAACTCGTCGATGAGTTGGCGAAAGGAAAAGCGTTAGCTAAAATCTTACGATAAGGAGGAATGCTGATGTCTACTTTACTCAGTACACTGGCGATCCTCGTCATGGTGACCAGTGCGACCTATTTCATCGTCTATCAAGTCAAACGAAATAAAGGAACCCATCGTTCACCCGTCTATCGACTTGCTTTTAGTGGTCTGTTGGTCGGCTTGATGGTCAGTTATTTTTTGTTGACGTGAGTCGTGATTTTTAGTTTTTGATTTAAACAATAAAATCATTAATACAGTATTTGAAATAATGAAGGAGGTATACGATTGAAGATTCGAAAATGGATCCTTCCGCTTTTGCTACTCATCTGTCTTGCTTCACCGAATGCCGCAACAACATATGTGAAATGGACGGTCGCTCCGACGGGTCACTATCTCGAACGTCTTCAAGCGGCTGACATTCCTTATAAAGTCCGCCAACACACGCTTTACATTCAAGAAAAGGATCTGCGCCGCGTCACGTCGTGTTGTACATGACAACGATAGAAAACCCCCTCATTTCGCTGAAATGAGGGGGTTTTCTGATCAATCACGAATTAGCGAATCGTTTTTAACGCCGTTGCCCACGGAATGACTTGATCGAGCATTTGGTTGACCGATGTTTCTTGAACGGCTGCCGCTTTTAAGACCGATCCGTTCTCGAAATCAGTGAACAAGGATAATGCCGGATGCACACGGACATCGGCAATCAATAACTCACCGAGGATGCCGCGCAAGTGTTCTGCTGCCCGCGCTCCACCGACAGAACCGTAAGAGACGATCCCTGCCGCTTTATTGTTCCATTCGACTCGTAAATAATCGAGCGCATTCTTGAGTGAGGCTGCGATGGAGTGGTTGTATTCCTGGACGATGAAGACGAATCCGTCTTGTGCCGCGACATCCTTCGACCAATCAGCAGCACCTGACGCATCCCCGTCCTTTTCACCTAGGAGCGGTAATTTGTAGTCGGCGATATCAAGAATCGTATAGTTCGCATCCCCCCGTTGATCCGCGAGTTGTTTGACCCAGTTCCCGACTTGTGGGCTGAGGCGTCCTTCACGTGTGGATCCTAAGACGATACCAATGTTTAATTTCTCCATTTTCATTTCCTCCTCTTGTTTAGATGCGGTTAGTTACATTATCGTAATGTTCTCTTAAAGGTATTCTTTTTCGATCTTGCGCGTACTCCGGACCGTATCGATCGGACGGACCATTTGTTCGATTTGTGCTCGTTGTGGCTCGAGGAATGGTGGTAATGACAATTTCTCCCCGACCGTTTCGTATGGCTCATCACCCATGAAACCAGGACCATCCGTTGCCCACTCGAACAAGACACCACGCGCGACACGAGCGTAGAGCGATTCGAAGAAGAAGCGATCAACGTAACCGGATGTGTTGAAGCGAAGCTGTTGCATCCGCTCGATCCATTCCTGTAAGGCAGCCGTATCTTCAACGCGGAAAGCGACGTGGTGGACCGTTCCGAATCCTTGACGTCCGCTTGGTAGAACGACGTTGTGCTCAACGATGACTTGGGCACCATTTCCGCCTTCGCCCATCTCGAACAAGTGCAGGGAACCAGCTTGATCGACTTCGCGCATCAACATCGCTTGTTCAAGTACCGCTTTTAAATTGTCGAATTCCGCGATCCGGATGTGAATTGGACCGAGTCCCGTGATCGCGAACTCGAGGGGTACCGGACCGTTTTGCCACGGCGTGCCGGAAGCGACACCTTGATTATGCTCGTCAGAAATCAACATGTATTGTTGCTCATCGAAATCGACGAACGAGAGCGTCTGCTTGCCGAATTGTTCTTTGATACCACGATGCTTGACGTCGTATTTGTCAAAGCGTTTGATCCAGTATTCGAGTGCCGCATCCGTTGGAACACGGAACGCTGTCTTAAAGATTTCATTCGTTCCGTGTGACCCTTTTTGGATACCAGGGAAATCAAAGAACGTCATATCCGTTCCGGCAGATCCTTTATCATCGGCGAAGAATAAGTGATACGTCTGGATGTCATCCTGATTGACGGTCTTCTTGACCAATCGCATTCCTAGGACGTTCGTAAAGAAGTCATAGTTTTTCTCGGCACTGCTCGTAATCGCTGTCACGTGGTGGATTCCTTTTAATTCATTCATGAAAAATCACTCCTTTAATGTAATGGTTATTATCTCGAATTCGAGATATCAGTCTAAAAAAATTTTTATTGTTTTTTTGCTTGATAGCCGATCGTTTTGGCTGTCTCGATGAATGCTTCGAGGTCTGACGGGGCTATTCCTTGAAATACTTGATTGATCGCTTGTTCGTGCTCCGGAAAAATAGCTTCCATCAGTTGGTGTCCTTCAGAGGTCAGTTCCGCAAATGTCACACGCCGATCCTCTGGACAGGCTTTGCGGACAACGTAATTCTTTTTTTCGAGCTTATCGATGACATAGGTGATGCTACTGCTCGTGATCAAGACTTTTTTCCCAATCAATTGAATCGGTTGCCTGCCTCTGTGAAACAGCAACTCAAGAACCGAAAAATCCGTTGGGTTCAACCCCCATTGCGCAACATCCTTCTTGATGACTTCATGTAACGCATCGACTGCGCGCACCATGACCGTTAATGCTTTCAAGTTCGGATTCGGTGGAGTCATTTCGTTCACCTCTTTTGTATCTTTAATTCATATATCTTTAATTCGAGATAAATATACCATCTCGATTTTTGTTCGTCAACTGTTTTGAATCATATTTATGTGGACTTGATGCGTAACAAACTAAAAAAACTGAGCCGAAGAAAAATTTCGGCTCAGATGGGATGAATCACATAGTTTTTAAAAATAGCTTGAATATTAGACCCAATCAACGAGATCAGCGATGGCTTGACGCGTTTGCGCATGCGCCGGTGCTGCATTTCGGTAACCGAACGCTGCCATGACAGCGACATTCAGATTGTCCGTCAAATGTCCTTCTTCACGTAACAGCTGTTCGATGGCTTGTTGGTCGAATCCTTCCATCGGGCACGAATCAATCCCGACCTGTGCCGCACTGGTCATCATGTTGCCGAGCGCAATGTATGTTTGTTTTGCCGACCAATCCCGCATAGCGCGCTTGGATGACACAAGATCGAAATCGGCTTCCTGGAACTGCCGATAAAATGAATAACGACATTTCTGTGCTTCAGGAGTTAATCCGATCACATCTTGCATCATATGATTGATGTAAGGCGCGTCAAAATGCATGTCCTGTTCATTTCGAGCCAAGAGGATGACGAAGTGGCTCGCTGTCTCAAGTTGTCCGGCAGCGCCCCACGCAAACGGTGCAAGCCGCGCACGAAGCGACTCATCCTGAATGACGAGAAAACGCCACGGTTCGTAGCCAAACGATGATGGAGAAAGACGTCCCGTTTCGAGTATGAAAGCAAAATCATCTTCCGGAATCTGTTTGTCCGCAAATCGTTTTGTCGCGTGACGGAAGGCGAATGCCTCGAGAATCTGTTGTTTTCGTAAATCGGTAGTCGTTTTAGTTAACATGTTCTAGTCTCATTTCGTATGATAGTGACATCTGAAGTGTATGCCGCTTCATATCAAGCGACAAGTACGCACTTTGAAGTGACATACTATCAATCATGTAACTAAAGGAGACGATCCACATGCCAATCGAAGACAGTTGTATGTTTCTAAACACCTATTCTTGTGCGACCGCAGCGACGGTCGAAGTAATCGGTGGAAAATGGAAAGCCATCTTACTCTATCAACTACTTGACGGTCCGCTTCGCTTTTCAGAACTGTTGAAGACCTCTGAATCCATCAGTCCGCGTATCTTGACCTTACAACTGCGAGAACTCGAGCACGATGGGCTGATCCATCGTGTGACATACGCAGAAGTACCACCTCGTGTCGAGTATTCGCTGACCCCGCTCGGTGAGACACTTCGTCCGCTCGTCCTGATGATGAAACAATGGGCGACCGATCATATGTCAAGCGTGCTCGAACATCGTGCTGCAGGAGAACTCGTTCGATGACGTTCTCACTATATGAAGCGCATCTACCGGTATCTGATTTACATCGATCGATTGAATTTTACGAATCACTCGGATTAACCTTTGATCATACCATTGACGATCGAATCGCATTTTTATGGATTGAACCCGGAAAAAGTTGGATTGGACTTTGGCTTAGTGAGCATACGAACACACCGTATCATCCTTCCATCCGACACATCGCTTTAACTGTTGATATCGACTTTTTACGAAATGCTCCGAATTGGTTGCGCGAGCGTCAAATCGAACCACGCGCTGCATTTGGATTTGGACCAGATGAGCCCTTCGTTATGACACATACGGATTACGCCCATGCCAAACTGCATTTCAATGATCCGGATGGCAATAGTCTTGAATTCATCTGTCACTTACCGAATCCGAAACGACTATCGAAGAAGATGACACTCCTAGAGTTCGAGACGCTAACGTTCACTTAATGTAACATCCATACAACGCGTGTCCTTCGCCTAATCGATAGTAATCGGTCCCAGAAAGAATATACGCCGTATCGTCAGGTAATCCGATGGCGTGATTCATTTGAGACAGGTGTTCCTGAAAACGGGTTGCCCGTTTTTCCTGGTTCAAGTGTGGACAGAGACAACCACTCAGCCAACCTTGCCCCGTATCCAGGTAATAGTCCGTTCCGTCCTCACTCGTACGGATTCCGTATTCCATCGCATAGATCGCTCCAGCGCTGACACCGACGTACCACGTTCCACGCTTGATGGCTTGTTCAAGCAATACATCCATGCCTTTTACAGCAAACGTCTGAACGAGTAACGGATAATTGCCACCACCGACATAAAGAATGTCGGCATTTTCTATTAGTCGTCGTTGCGTCTCCATGGATTGTTCGTCGTCAAACAGCGTGACGATCGAGACAATCGCTCCAATTGCTTCATATGTATCTCGAAATTGTTGTTGGTATAGCAATTCATCTCGACTTGCCGTCGGCAGGAAGACGATATGTGGTGCGTGTTTCGTCAGTTGAACGACATGCCGATTGATGAATTGATGAGACGGAGCAACCAGTTGACCGCCTCCGATTAGCATGAGGTT
The DNA here is from genome assembly GCF_001750115.1 of Exiguobacterium sp. U13-1. NCBI lineage: Bacteria > Bacillati > Bacillota > Bacilli > Caryophanales > Exiguobacterium > Exiguobacterium sp. U13-1. Next base: position 2,139,723 of record NZ_CP015731.1, read on the forward strand.
CATCTTTTTTCTCCTTTGCAGCGACTTTTTAGAAAAAGGAATACAGTCCGTGTTCGTAATAATCAAATTCTCGTGTAGTTAGTCGCTCAAAGCGATAGTCTTCATAAAAGGCATCGAGTGCTACCGGATCATTGATGATTGGACTGATGGCGAGAGCGATATCATACCGCCGATCGCCCGGTCTCATCGCTCCGACATCTATGAACGAGAGCTTTCCGTCCGTCGCGACCAACAGATTGTCTGTCGTACAGTCGCCATGAATCCAACTGGCAGTTATCGGCTCCGGACAGGAGGACTTTAGTTGTTTCAGTAAATCCATCGTGCCGGACGTCCAAACAGATGTGACATAACGTTCCGCTGTCATGAGTCGTTCCGTTAACCAATCCTGTGACGTTCCCCCTGTCGCTCGTTGATGAAAATGAAAAAGATATGTCCCGAATGCTCGCCACAGCTGGATCCGTCGCTCGCTTGTCGCCTGTCTTAAAGCTGTCGTCAACGTTATCCCGTCTCGCCACTGCATCAAGAGATGGCTTTGCTGTTCCGTCTTTAAAAAGCCGACGTACTCAGGTAGGAACCCCGGTTCTCGTTGCATCCATTCTTCTAAGACGATTGCTTCTTCTGCGAGCCATTCCTGGTACCTCGCTTTCGTAGCAGTCTTGAGTAAGTATTTTCCTGTTTTCGTTTCAACCCGGTAGACCGTCGATGTTCCCCCTTGCTCACCGAGTTGTTCGATGTACTCGATATCCCCCGTCAGTTGTTCGATCCGTACACGTGTCGCTTCCGTCATACCGTATATCCCGTGAACGGCACTGGCGTCGACAGCCGAATCCAGGTCGACGGTTTGCCGTAGACCGATGCATCATCGAGAAAACGTTCCAGTGTTGCAACGGACGCGGTTTGCAACTTGACCATGAAGTTATAGCTGCCGGTCAGGCGGTGACACTCGACGACTTCTGGATGTCCTTTACAAAATTCAATCAAGCCTGCACAGCGTGTCTCTTCGAACATGACGATCGCGAGTAACCCTTGCGCGAGTGCTTCTGGATTAATGACAGCACGGAACCCTTCGATGATTCCCGTATCCTCCATTTTTCGGACCCGTTCGATGACGGCAGGTGCCGATAATCCGATCTGACGTCCGAGTTCCGACCATGGAATCCGGGCATCGTCTTGCAGAATCCGGACAATCTGTTGATCAATTTGGTCCATTTTTCATCTTCCCTTCGAATTAAAACCACTTTCTTCAAATTAACATGGAATCAAAGGGAAATATAGCCTTTTTCTATGTTCTCCTACTGTGCTCATCAAAATGCTTTTCTTATACTAGTAACAGGAGGTGATACTTATGGAACCAACCTGTGTCCGGTGCCAAGAAACGATTGAAACGACGGTCTATCAGTGCTCGCACGCTTGTACATTTTGCGAACCGTGTACGAAAACGCTCGATCATATTTGCCAAAACTGCGGGGAGATGCTCGAACCCGTCACACCAGTCGCGACTTAAAAAGACGGATGCCTCGGCACCCGTCTTTTGTCTATTTAGATCGTCTCTTGTGATTGCCGCTCGGCTAAGCGCCCTTTTGCTTGTTCTTGATGCGGCTTGATCGCCGACTCCCCGAGTGCTTTCGCTAGACCTCGGGTTGGAAGATTGACATACATCGACTCATAATTGCTGACTTCGAACGTCTCATGGAAGATCCCGACCGCTTCTGATGTCCGTGCCTTCTGATTGAATCGTTTCCACGCCGTCAAATGACGGGAACCATGGGCATATGCCATCAATTCTTCCGTCGAACGCCAATACTGAATCAACGTCACGGAACGCCAACCGACAAGTGACTCATGCGAAATCAGACCGACATCGTTTTCATAACACTCTTGTAGCATCGGTCCCATCGCTTGGACCGTCGGTAACCACTGCCGGACAGAACGTAAGCGATTGATCCGTAAACCGACTCCGAACACGACGACGTCTTTGTTCGGAGTCGCAATGATCCGTTTCATGTCAATTTCCTCCTTCAAGGGTCTCAAGGGAAGCGTCGCACCAGTCGAGTAACGCCCGTGTCTTCCGAATGCCATAATCAAGCGTCAATAACCAATAGACGGCATCATTCGAGTCAGGATAAGAACGAATCATCGCATCGATCGCTTGATACGTCTCAAGCCGTTCTTCGAGCAATCGAGCGTGCTCCTGAATTTTCTGCAAGGTGACCTCTTTTGAAGCATGTCGAGCGAAGTACAGCTTCAACAACAGGTCGTTCCGTTGCACGGGCAATTCGACGGACGGTTCAGCGACCCACCGCTCGAGCTCCGCATGCCCGTTTTTCGTCAGAGCGAATTGTTTCCGTTCCCCATCCGTGACCTCTTCAACAATCAATCCTTCCGCCTCTAACCGTTTCAGCGTCGGATAGACTTGTCCGAAGCTGATTTTCCAAAAGTGATTCAAGCTCGTGTCGATCGTATGTTTCATCTCATAACCAGACGTACATCCACTTGCAAGAAGTCCGAGAATCGCATAACGAGTCATGTTTTCTTTAGGCATCGGTCCCTCCTATATCTAAAAGATACTATCTTTTAGATATAGTTCCCGTTCATTCAAATGCCAAACAAGAAATTCACTAAATGAAGCAGGAATTCTCGTTTTAAATCCGAATTCTTGTTCACATACTTAATTAAAAGGAGTTCTCATATGACATACGCTAAAGCTTCTATCTTCTTTAGTTTGCTCGGTCTACTCATCGCCTATATGATTTTCCCGCCGCTCAACTGGTCGTTCGGACCGAACTCGATGCTTACGATTCCGATCGGACTTGCCATTTATCTGTTCGGAATCGGACTCGGGATCGTCGCCATCAAACGACGCGAACCGGGAATCCTTAAATACGTCAGTCTCGCTTGTGCCGTTCCGCTTGGCGTGTTACTACTGCTCTTTCTCGGTTTCATCTTCAGCGGGCAGATTTAATCATTTTACAATAGTTGTTCATGAGACGTTTTCCCGCTTGCATCGAATGTCAGTTGATGGATTGCTGGACTCGCCATCGTGTTAAGCCACTCATTGGCTGGTCGTCCAGTGTAGTGTTCGAGCACTAACGCCAACACGAGACCATGCGTCGCGACGACCACTCGGTGGTGCGGGTGGGTTTTACGTAGATGATCGATGGCTACTAGAACACGATTGCGTGCTATTTGATTCGACTCTCCACCACTTTGCGCGTAATCGTCATTTTGGAATGATCGCTTCAACAGTTCTTCTAGCCGTTCAGGTGATAAACGTTCGTCTGTTTCCTGAAAACGCCGTTCCTGAAACGCTGCCTCGTAGATTCGCAAATCTCGTTGCTCAGCAAGCGGACGGACGGAATCCATCGCCCGTCGCATCGGACTAGAATAAATGATATCAATCGGTATCGCTTGAAAGAACGCTACGAGTTCCTGCGCTTGTTCTTGACCTGCATCTGTTAATCCCCGCCCTCGATCACTGCCTGTTTTGATCGATTCGCAATGGCGAACGAAATAGATCGTCCTCATCGCAACTGGACCCACGTTCCTTCAGAAATTACATCTACGTTCGAACCGATGACACGGATCGCTGTCGCGTCGTCGATTGCGTAAGCTGGATTCGTTAATATCTCAGCCCAAGACTTGGCAGCTTGTAAGTGATTGTCTGGTAACTGCGGATGCTCGAGGTGCGGGAAGATTGAAAAATCAACGAGACCTAATGTTGCGTCCGATTGCTCCGGCGTCTTTTTCCACCCAACGAAATCCGTTCCGATTCGTGGCGTAAGCACCATGCTACCGGCGCTCATCCCGACATAAACACCGGTCAGTTGCGGTAATAGTCGATCGAAGCCCGATTCGACGAACCAGTGATGTAGAAAGAGTGGATCACCACCATTAACGAGGATGACATCTGCTTGTTCGACCGCTGGTTGCCAAATTGCTGGATCAATTACCGAGACCGCTGATAATTCCAACAGACCGACTGACTTCCATCCTAAATCGACCATCGGTGCCTCATCTTTTCCTTGAATGAAGTTGACAGCGAGGGCCGTTCCTCTGCCTAATGCGTAGGAAGCTGTCGTGATCGCGATGGCATTGCATTCCTCAATCGGTTTTCCGAGCATCTCGCGTAACGCGTTGTGAATCGATGGATTTTGTATCCCACCAGATGTTAATAAATAGTCCATCATGATACCTCCTGTCCTTTGCTTCAGTTTACAATATTTGTTTCTTTCTGGTATCCTTACTTTTATTCCCACTAGAATAGGAGGAATCATATGTCTTTCGATTTAATGACGTTACCTGAAACGACGTTACACTATCGTCTGATTCTCGGAACTTCCAATCAACCGACGTTTAGCTTTGAAAATGGATATGGACAAGATCTTTCAACTTGGCAACCAATCATGGATCAAGTTGAAGGACTTGGAACGATCTTGATGTATGACCGTACGAACATCGGTGGCAGTATGCCCTATGATTCCGAGACTAGTCGACAGAGCGTGAATCGCCTTCGCCGTTTGATTCATACTTTATCTCTCAAACCACCATTCATTCTTGTTGGTCATTCCTATGGCGGCACGTTAGTTCGACAATTTGCATCGCAATATCCAAGTGAAATAAATGGGCTATTGCTCATTGATGCAACACCAGAGTCCTATATTCAACGCTTTTTACCAGTGATGCCAAACACGTTCCAATCCATTTACAAAAAACAATTCACGCTCGAATGTACATACGAAGATTTTAAAGAGAGTATTGAAGCGACGAACGTTGATATCCTCTACCCATTTCCAGTCATTGTTCTGTCTGCTGGTAAAAAGGATCATTATTCGCGTGAGGCGCAACTATTGTGGCACGAATTGCAACGACAAACTGCTGCACAGTCGATTCAAGGATCATTCATCGAAGTTGTCAACAGCCGGCACTTCATTCAACAGGATGCTCCCGATATTGTTGTCGATGCGTTACATCGTTTGATTTCAGGTGATTCTTAAACCCTTTTCAAAGGAACTATTTCCCATTTCCAAACGTATTCTTAATATAAGCTTGATTCGACACACTGATTGGAGGCACCTATGTATTCGATTCCTAGCTACTTCACACTCTACTTAAAAATCATGCTGACGGATAAGATTCCGGTCTTTTGGTCGTTGATTTTCCCGTTGATTCTCGCCTTTGTCTTCGGATCACGCCTCGACTTCACCGAGAACAGTTTCCTCTCGTTCCTCGCGCTATTTTGGGGCTATATCTTACTTTCGATTTACGTGAATGGCATCGGTCTCCAGCTTGCCCGAATGCGGGAGCATGGTTTGATGAAGACGTATATCATGATTTCCGGTAGTAAGATCGGTTGTATTCTCGCACTCGTACTCGTTCAGCTCGTGTTTGCAGCCGTTAGTTTAACGGTCTTTACGACGATCCTGATGCTCGTATTCAGCTTCTTCTCACCTTTGACGTTGTTACTTGCTTATCTCGTCTTGTTGCTCAGCATCCCGCTTGCTTTTGCAAGCATCGCCTTGACGATGCTTCCGGCAAAGATTTCGAGTATGTCGACATTGATCAACATCGTCATGTATCCACTGTTCTTGTTCGCGAATAGCCAACCGGATCGTTGGTACAGTTACTTGAATCCTTTTTATGTCATGAAAACACTCGGTCTCGCCGTATCCGAGCACGTTACGGGAGCATCGTTACTTATCTTGACCGTCGTACTCGTCGTTTACCTGTTACTTGGTCTATTCTCTGTCAAACGCTTTAATCTCATGTCATTGCTGACCCGATAGGAGGATTCAGATGCACGTCCAACACATACGCTTTAACTATCCGAAATCACCTGACCTGTTACACGATGTCTCCTTTTCGCTCATTCCTGGAAAATTGAACGTCTTGATCGGGATGAACGGTGCCGGTAAAACAACACTGTTTGATTGCATGACCGGTGCTTTACCGATCACGTCCGGTGAGCTTGATTTACCCGATATCTCGGACATTCTCTATTTGACGCAATTCATCTATTACTCGGACGAACTAAAGGGCAAGGATGTCGCCGTCTTCGTCGGTCGGCTCGCCCGTTTGAAAGCATATCGCAAGCAAGAGACGTATACGCTTCATCTGAAACAGCCACGAGAGCTCGATCTATTCGCTCACCTGTGGGAGATGAAAATCGGCAAGATGTCCGCTGGCGAAAAGAAATGGTTGTTCGTTACACTGTTGACGACAGTACCACGTTCGCTCTACATTTTTGACGAGCCGACGAGCGGGGTCGATCCGGCAACACGACTTCATATCATGCGACGCTTCGAGCAGATGACCGCAAACGGTCAAACGTGTCTTTTCTCGACCCATCAACTACACGATCTATTGCATACGGACGCTCATGTCATCTTTCTCCATCAAGGTCGTATTTTGTACGAAGGTGACTTCAAGGATTGGTTGAACCGATTCGAGACGACCGATCCAGACGTCGCGTTCGTTCAAATGCTTGAACTGGCAGGATAACGTTAACCACCTCTTTTTTTGAGGTGGTTTTTTTATAATATTTGAAATACAGGTTTTTAATAAACATGTACAGGATATACACATTATAAGAAAGGAGGTCGTCCGATGCATTTCATCTCTGGTCAAGCTTTTATTACGATGATGGATTCACTTTTCAACGAACAGGAGTGGAAGCGACACGTCTTATACGTCACTGCGAATTCAGCAGCTGTCCACTTGCAAAAACGATCTGTTGCTATCCCCTTGCCACCTCTTGAATATCAGATTTCGTTTCTCGTGCATTTACCAACGCTAGAAAAACGACTGATCGTCAAAACGAATCAACAGGAGACGCGTCAATTTTTCTTTGATTCAATGGCTTCCATCGATTGTATGTGCACTAGTTTAATGCCATGGACGAATCCAGGGCGATTTAATGAGGAGGAAAACGTTCATGTCCACCAACACTCTTGAACAACGCATGAATGCCGTCCTCGATTGTTTGGCGGCCGCAAAGGACTACCAACGTATCGCCGGACGGCATGATGTGTCGTATCAACAATTGTATAACTGGGTCCGGCGCTATGAGAGCGGCGGTATTCCTGCCCTGACGGATCGCCGTGGTCGGAAGTTACGAAGCGAACGACTTACTTCGACTCAGCATACGCCTTGAACCGATCAAGGATCGCCTGCCAACCCGCTTGTTGCATCTCAGGCGGGTTTATCGTTTCGGCATCAAACGATTCGACGACTTCGGTTTGTTCCCCGTTCCGAGAAAAGTCGATCGTCACCTGACGACCATCCTCAAGGACATACGCAATGCGCTCATAAGAAACGATCGCCTCATATGTACCCGTGAAATCAAACCCCATGCTACCGTCTTTTGCTTCCATTCGATTCGTGAATTGACCACCGACCGTCAAATCATTCGTTGACGCCGTCGTATGCCAATCGTCAGACGCAGCGTTCCAGCGTTTGATGTCTTCCGGTGCGTTCCAGATCTCCCACACGGTCTCGACCGGACGATCAATCACGGCTTGAATCGTTAGTTTCGTCATCTTTCTTCCTCCTTACTAATTTGAAGTTCTCTCCTTTTTTCAAGAATACCTAGACGAATTCCTTGTTTTTATCGATTAATTCAGAGGTGATTTTGCGCTCTTTGTTTTCCATACCACAAACAATAGAATCGCCGGAACGAGACAGATGATTGCATCGGTAACGGTTGGTAGGCGTAATGCTGAGCTTGTTAAAAAACGAACGCCTTCCACCGTCCAAATTGTTAACATCAAGGCGGTCAATATTCCGAGTCGCCAGCGTCTCGGAATCCCGATCCAGTAAGCGAGTAATCGTTCCGATCGCTTCATTCTCATTCCACCTTTCGAACGGCTTTCAAGAAGCTTTGTTCCGTTTTATAGGAGGCCTCGCGCCACATGAAACGTTTTGTATGCTTGAACGTATTTTTTTCAAACTGGTTCCCAGAACTCGTCTTGAAGTAATGGGCGACACTTAAAGGACCGTCGAATGTGTTTCTGATGATCGTGTTATCATGGACGTCATGCTGGACGAGCAATTGACCACCCTCGAGCCCTTTCGTATCATTCCCGATCAGCTGATTTTGCTCGATCCGGACATGTTTTGTACCGCCCCGCTTTGTGTCATACCCACCGATCGCAATCCCGGTGTAGACGTTTTTCCGTACATCATTCTGGCGGACGATGACATCTTCTGCGTACCGTCCGGCATGTTCACTCGTTACCTCAATCCCGATGTCACTCGCTTCGACGAGATTCTTCTCAATTGTTAGGTTTTTCCCACCATCGACATAGATGCCCGCTGCATTGTATTCCTTCCCGTAAGCAGGATTCCCGTAGCTTGACGTCCGGTAGACACGATTTTCCGACACGACGCCTTCACGGACGTAGTCGTCTTTCTTCGATCGAGCGATTCCTTCATATCCGATCAAATCAATGCCGATGTTGTCGTTATCCCGTAAGACGTTCTTCGTCACACGGAAATGTTTGACGTTTCCGTTTAAGACGAGAGCTTCACTAAAACCGAGGCGATTCTGCTCGACTCGGTTGCCGGTGATCGTCAGGTGACGAATCGCTCCCGTTCCGTAGACCGCGATTCCGTGTGCATTCCCATCTTTCGCGAGCGTCTTGATCTGGCGGACCGTATTGTTCTTCAACGTGATGTGTGATCCTGATCCTGTAATCAAAATACCGACTGGTGTCGCGTCCGTTCGTTTCGACTGAACGGCTTCGATCGTCAGACCTTGAATTGTTACGTATTTCCGATCCTTGATCTGGATGATTGGTAAGGTGGCGTCCCGATCTTTGATGTTTTTCCCGCATAACGTGACCTGCTCGTCTTGATAGTTTCGGAAGGAGATCGGGCGTTCTCTCGTTCCGCTCTGTCTAACGTTCAGTGCCTCGTGATACGTTCCCTTTCGCAAGTAGACCGTCGTACCCGCAGTCGCTTTTTGCGTCGCCTGTCGGATCGTTTTAAATGGATGCTTCAACGTGCCGGTATTTTCGTCACTGCCGTTCGGTGCGACGTATAACGATTTTGCCGTCGATTCGGCCTCTTCACCCGTCGAGGCACAACCGACGAGCAGGACGGTTGCTAATAACCATTTGCCGTTCATGATTTCCTCCTTTATTTAGCGAGAACATTGTTGGTATAATCTAGGTATCATTTCTAATTTTTTGAATATTTAATTTTATCCCGATTTACTATGACTATGGAAAAGAGGAACACGTCATGAAATATGCGCTTTTATTCACCCTTCCCTTGTTGCTTGCTGGTTGCACAACGGAAGCAACTGTCCTTCCAAAAGAAACCGTCAAGATTAAGAAGTCTTCCTTTTCGATTACACCCTCTACCGCAAAGGACGAGTCGCAGCAACAGCGGACATTTTTCTTGACTGGTACACTCGATCGCCCACTTCAGCTCAAAGCGGTCCAATTTGACGATACAAAACCACCAGAGGTGCTGATTGACAAATCGATTCCTGCCGGTACATACGATCGCACGCCGTTCCAGTTGACATATGATTTGAACCTGCTCAATAATTCGCATGCCTTTACGTATTCGCTTGATGCGAAGAATGGTATTCCTGAGACGAAAACGGCGTACACCTTACCTCAAAATCTCCAGACTGACAGCGGTCAATTCAATGATCAGAAACAGATGAATGTTTCGTTCTATCCCTTATTACTCAAACGCTACACGACAGGAGAATCGATCATCGGTCGCTCGATCGACACGTTATCCTCCCCTCACCTAAAGGTCAGAAAACAAGAAGGCGCGATTTTGATTTATTTGACGAAATCACGATAAGGAGAACAGCGGACCGAGAAAAAGTCCGCTGTTTTTTTAGTCCGCTATGACATGCGACATGTCAGCTTCTAATCGGATTATGGCTTCCCCATCCGTATATTCGACGATCGTCAAACTCGTTCCATGAATGAACGGCGGATCCCATAATGTCGCGAACGGCTTACGTTGAAGATGTGTCAGCAAGATGTTAAGGAAGATGCCATGCGTGACGATTAAGATGTTTTCGTCTTCTTTATGGTCAGCCAGTTGTTCCAAAAATGATAGGATGCGCTCGCGGACCGCGTCAAAGGACTCTCCACTCTCCGGTATGTATGCGTGCGGCGTTTGCCAAAATGCAGCATGAGCAAGTGGATGCGCGACTTCAATTTCCGCTGCTGTCCTCCCTTCCCAGGCTCCCATGTGCATTTCACGCAATCGATCGTCGATGGTGACCGGAATCGCTGGATCGAGATCCATCATTCGAACTGTTTCTCGGACGCGACCAATCGGACTGATATAGAGGTGATCCAGGTGCATTTCACGTAAGCGGTGACCAAGGTCCCGCGCATTTTGCCTGCCCTTTGCTGTCAAGGGAGAGTCTTCCCAGCCTTGCATTCTTTTTTCTAAGTTCCATTCCGTCTCGCCATGACGCGTCATGTAAAGTGTTGGCATCTGTTCCATCCTTTCGATTTCTAGTTTCTTTCAAAAGTGTATCAAACTCTGGCTGTTTTTTCCTGCAACTAAAGAAAACGAATCTAGAAGAGAAATTCTCCCATCCGTTCGGTATGATGAAGATAGACCTAAAGGAGGAATTCGATGAATCGCCAAGAGATGATTGACCTTGCCAAACAAATCCGCTCAGATGAGGAACGTCCTCAAGTCACACCTCCTCATTCACCGCAAGCGACCACGACTACGCTACAAGTGCCGACTTCAGTCGGAGACGTTCGAGTGTTGTGCCACTCGCCAATCGATACAGTAGAACCGTTACCTGGATTCATCAGTTTTCATGGCGGTGGTTTCATCACCGGAACGCCAGAGATGGATGAACCATGGAATTTGTTTCTCGCTGAGACCGCCAACTGTCATGTTCTCAATATTGAGTATCCGTTAGCGCCGGAGCATCCATTTCCCACTCCGGTCCACGTCGCCTATGAAGTCGTTCAGTGGATTTTCCAACATGCTGATACGCTACGCCTCGATGCTTCACGTATCGCAATCGGAGGGCATAGTGCCGGTGGCAATCTCGCGACTGCCGTATCGTTATGGAACGCTGAGCAGACAGATCCTGTGCCGCTCATCACTCAAATTCTGGACTATCCTCCGCTTGATCTCGCGACGGACCCCGCGGACAAACCGTTCTTCGAGGAAGCGATACCGGCTGAGCAAGCACGGCAGTTCAATGCGATGTACATCGCGCGATCGGAAGACGCATACCACCACCTCGCTTCGCCACTCTATGCGGCTCAACTCGATGCGTTACCACAGACGCTCGTCCTGACGGCGGAGCACGACTCGCTGGCGCAGGAGGCGCGGCAGTATGCAAAACGCCTTCAGTCGGCAGGTGTCGCTGTTGAACACCAGGAATTCGCTGGTCAAGCTCATGCCTTTACACACCACGGTGACTTAGACGCGGCGCTTCAGGCTTGGCAACGTATCGCGGATTACCTCAAGTCCGTCTATCGTTCGTAAGTATAAGGGGGCTGACTCAAAAGTCAGTCTCTACAAAGATAAGGGTGGCAGAACAATCATCTGCTACCCTTATCGCGTAAATAAAGAATGACGCGTTTCACGCCACTCCTACAGGAAAAAGCGCATTTTTGCGCTGTCAGAGACAAACAAGACCCGCTTACCTGCTTGAATAAAGCAGGTAAGCGGGTCTTGTGTCTCGCCTGAGGAAAGGGCGTGAAAAGACGCGTCATTCTTTTTTTCTACTCGGTGAGAAGCGAGTCAATCGGACTGTCTGGTGATTTCTGAATCAATCGCATGGTTGTCTCTTCCGGTCGATCACTGACGATCCACATTACGTCTTTTCCGTTTTGGTAGGCAAGATTGAGCTGTTTCCCTTGCTTTTGAACGTGTACCTTCAATCCGTTGATGGTACGTACCCGTTTTCCAAATCGTGCCGGAATCTGCTCACTTTTCAGTCGTGTCTCAATTACCGTATAATGACGATTCGTAACAAGTTTCGTCGTCATTTTTTTCTTGTTTCCTTCCCACGCTAGACTCCCTTCGATCGACTCGCCTTTCGTGGATTGATCCCGAATGAGATCCATAGAACTGCTTAACATCCAGTTCGACTTCTTTTCATAAATCATCAGCGAATCGAATCGTCCATCGATGACGCTTGCTAGCAGTAAATTATAGTCACCGAACCGAGCGTCCACTCGGAAATCGTCTTGCTTTAACGTATAGGTGGACTTGTCACTCAAGTCATATTTAAACTGATGTTCGGCCGTCTCTACAGCAGTCGGATAGGAGCCACTGTCGAACAAACTCGTACCATCAACGTGAATCTTTTCTTTCACCTCGACATTCTTTTCCGGTGCGCACCCGCTGATACAGAGGAGTCCTACTAGTATAAGCGGTATCGTTTTTTTATAACTGATTCGTTTCATCACATAAGCTCCTTCTTGTTTCATTTACATATTTGTAGACCTGGGTCGTCTTGCCATCCTTTTTCGATCACTCGTCGCTGAAAAATCGAATGACGCGCGGTACCGATTTGAAAAGGTGGCGTCGGTCGAATGATCCGATGAGTAAAGTCACTTGCACCGTATGGAAGATAGAGTTCAAAATCGGGTCGTCTCGTTACGCCGATTGCCGTGACGGTCTCAGGGAACCGCGAAATCGCATCCGTTACGGACTGATAAGGTGGTAATCCATTGACGAGATGCATTCGTGTTTGATTTTTAACAGACCACGGCAAATTCAATAATTTTCGTAACTGTTCTTCATGACGTTTTTCCGTGGCTTCCGAAAGATCAGTAGGATCAAAATAGACGATATCGATGTCCGATGTCGCCTGTCGTTCGATGTTCCAAATCTTCGAACGTAAGACACCGGCACAGATCCACCAATCCGGTAGATCTAGTCGTTCTACGATATCTAGCATTTGTTGTAATTCCAAATCTTCCCGTAATCGTCGTTCGATATCAGTTTGATTCATTCGTTTCCCCTCGCATCTACTTTCTATTTGATGATTCTTGCTTCAGTTTACCTCAATTCCTCTATCAGGAAATCATTTCCTGTGTTTTTTAAGAAATGATTGAAAACAGCTCGTTCTCAACGTATGCAACCTTACGTTCGAACGAACTGTTTTTAAATGCGGATCAACACGATACCAGCTAGCATGACAAGTAGACTGACGATTTGCACACCGGTGACCGGTTGTTTTTTTGCACCGAACCAACCGAAACGATCAATCAATAGGCTGCCGGTCAGTAAACCAATCGTAACGATGACGACGGCGAGCCCTGTACCAACGAGTGGAACGATGAAAGCATTCCCGGCAACGAACAGTGCACCGATCAATCCCCCGATCCAGATCCAAGCAGGTAAGGATTGCGAACGATCGATGTGCCACTTCGTTCGGAGGATCAGATTCAGCAATAACAAGGTGAGTGTACCGATGACGAATGAAATCAAGGCTCCTTTGACGGCTGACCCGAGAACACTTCCGAGATGACCATTGATCGCCGTCTGGGCAGCACTCATCATACCCGTCAGAATTCCGAGCAGACGCCAGACAAGCAACGAGTTTTCTGATGATGTCACCTGTTGCTTGCGCCGTCGTGCGAAATAGTCACCTAGCGCGACCGTCCCGACGACACCGAGTAACACAAGCACTGCGCCGATGACTCGTGTCAGCGAAAGTGAGGTGACCGTTGACTCAAACAATCCGAAATGATCGATCAACAGTCCCATGATGACCTGACCGAAAATGGGCATGATGACCGTTTGGACGCCTCCGAGTCGCGGAAACAACAAGATGTTCCCAGTCAAATAGATGACGCCGAGCAACCCCCCACCCCAAATCCAGAACGGTTCATCGGCAGTAGCCGTAAGACCTGTGAGATTCCCATCGACGAGCAACACGAGAATCAGTAAGAAGAGTGAGCCGATCGAAAAGGAAATCAGTGAAGCGAGGAACGGCGATCCCACGACGATCCGTAGTCGTGTATTGACACTCGTTTGAACCGGTACGAGTAGACCGATAATAAATCCAATGATGATTGCAAGCATTCGAGGACCTCCTTCTTCATGTGCCCCTTCATCATACGGCAGTCGAACAAGCTGAGGCGACCGGAATGCTCAAAAAGGAGCCGGTTCATCGACCGGCTCCACGGATTAGATCTTTTTCCACGATTTCGGATACGTCCGCAGTTCCTTCTTCGTCGGATGCTCAGCATCGAGACGTTTTCCGTTTCGTTCAAGCAACATATCGGATACGAGCAAAACAATCGCAAGGACGACATAGACGGCAAAACTGAGGAAGAATGGCAAGTCGAATACGATGATCAGCGGGAAGAATAATCCCATTAAGATCACGAACAGAAAATCGGTCACATACTGCCATTGAATGATTTTCTTCATCTGTGGTTCTACCGTTAATGCCATATCACGTTCGACTTCTTGTGAGTGAATCCGCGCAATCCAGACCAATGCCACAAGTAAAAAGAACAATGGCCAGTATACGTCACGATTGGCGACGACTAATAAGATACTGACGCCGTACAGCAACGAGCTGTACAAACGTGGTTTGATGAGTTGACGCTTTTCTTCTTGAATGAACGCGATGCGTTCGGCTTTCGTTTTCACCTATATTCCCCCAAACGGATGTGACGTCTACTATTAATTCGGTCGAACGGTCCGTGATCGACCGATGTACTCGACTTTATTTTGAAGTACACGATACATCCGGTATTCTCCCGTCGGTGCCGACTTCAGCTGAACGGCAATCTGATGACGTCGTGATTTCGATGATTCCGACGCTACGAAGTACGGTTTGACCGATGCGATATCATCGCGTCCGAACTGCTTCGTCACGTGTCGAACGACTTGTACTTCAACAATCTGTTCATAGGTCGCATCCCGTTCATCTGCGATCATCCACCAGCCGACACCGCTAATTATTACGAGTAATAGAATCGCCCCGATCGTTTTTCGCATTTCGATCCCCCCGGTTCACGTGCCCTTACTTACTGTTTCAATTCGTGAACGATGTTTTCCTGCTTTCGTCGGGTGACGAACCAAGCGATGCTTATGACAAGCACTATTAAACCGACAATGGTTCCGGCAATCGTCGGTACGTTGAAGTAAAATGATCCCGCATCATCAATCCGTGTCACGAAGAAGGTCGCACCAAGACCACTGATCAGTCCAAAGGTGATGCCGCTCCCAATGAATAAGAGCATTTGAAGGAGTGTAAGCTGACGGAGCTTGTTCCGTGTCAACGCAATCGTTCGTAGCAATGCGTATTCACCTCGTTTTCCACTCACGAAACTGAGTAAGGCGTTTGCAAGTCCGAACCAGACGGATCCACTCATGACGACAAGCGCAATCAAGAAGACGAACCAGCGTTCCGTCGTTTGTTGCTCCGCATCGCGAAGTGCGTCAGATAGTCGATTCACTTGCAATGTCGGATAACTTTCTGTGATCTCTAATAATGTTGTGGTCACTTGCGCCTTCGTTAACTCGGACGGAACGTCGATAAAGACATTCAAGATGTGATCGTTTGGTTGCCGCAGTTGCTCGTTCCGCCAATCCACGAGGACGTCTGGTGCTATCTTCTTTTCAATTCCAACGATTCGGAATTGACCGACCGAAACGTTTCGTTCTTGTTCCCCGTCCCATCGCCCGATTGGCAACATATCGCCTTTTTGAAGACTGTGTGTTTTAGCAAAGGCGCGTGAGACGATGATTCCTTCTGTGTCACTCGTCTGCTCTCCCGCTAAGACATCAAGACGACGATAATCCGTCACTTCGTATTCGATCGAGACATCTTCTTGAGGCGACTGGTATTCGAAGGAATTGCGAGACGACAGGAAGGTCGCTCTTGCGCCAGGTAGGTCGGTTTCAATTTGTCGAATCAATTGCAACGGGTTTCCTTGCGATCCTTCATCCAAACGACTCTTTAGGACGACTTCTGTCGGATATTGGCTGATGATGTACTTCCGCTCGTTTTGTTGCACCGTCTCAAGGAACGTCGAGCCGATGACGACGATGATCATCAATACTTGAACGATCAGCATCAACCAAGCATTTTTCCGTAGTTGCGGTAACACGCCCCGGAAGGCAACGAAACTCGTCGGTCCCGCTAACCGACGAACAATCGGTTCCGCTCGCTGGAGCACTCCCTTCAAGAGGAGTGGCGTCGCAAGGTACATCGTCAGTAAAAAGGCGACGGTTGCACCGAGCCAGGCGATTGCCCGTGACCCATCCGTACTGGAAATCACTTCAGCGAACAACACCAAACTGACAGTCAGTCCACTACTGAACAGGACGAGACGTTTTCGTCGAGTCGGTCGTGACGCCGTTTTCAGATTTTCTCGCAAGACGTGGAGTGGTAACACATCCCGTTTTCGATAAGCCGTACTCGCAAGCAACAGCAGAATCAACAAAGCACTACCGATCGTGATGAGCATCAAAAACGCTCCCTGTTCAATCATGAGGGAGACGATCATTTTACCCTCTGTCGGCCATACGAGTTGACCGAGTAACGGGAAGAAAATACTGCCTAGAATCGTAAGCATCATTCCGGCTAAGACAATCAATCCAGATTGAACGAAGAACAGCTGAAACAATTGCCGGGTCGTTGCTCCAAGCGTCCGCATAATCGCAAATTGAACAGCATGTTTACGTAAATACAAGTCGAAGTTCGCCATCAAGATGAAACCGGAGACGACAAGGATCAGTACTGACAAGATTCCGATGTAGCCGTTCAGCGCCGGTGAGAGCGCTTGCCCCTCCGCAAGTTCAACCCGGAGCTTCGGATTCGCTTTGACGAGTGTATCGGCATAGTGGACGAAATCCACCTCTTTTTTTAGATTGAGCAAGACGGCTTTCGTTTCGATTGGATGGTTCTTTTTCAGATCAGCATACGAAAGCAAGACTTGATCGTGCGAAGCTTCAGGCGTTTTTGTATTTGGTAAAATCTCACGGATTCGATACGTCGCTTCTCCAACGCGAAGCGTTTGTCCGACACTACGATCAAGCGACGTCGCGAGTCGAGCTGACACGATCGCTTCTCCCTGTTTCAAATCGTTCGTGAAATGATACCGACTTTTCGTCAGAGCATCCGAATGAACTCCCATCGTTTCCACGTCGGCCATCGTTTGACCAGCGACGCGCGCTGTCGTCTGTAAGATCGACTCTGCGTCCAAGCCATCGTGATCCTTTTTAAGTTGCTCAAACTCGGACTGATCCGCCTGCTCATCTTCAGGTGTATATTTGACCGTCAGATCGACTTGACCGTATCTTTGTTCACGATCCGCTTCGATTGCGGCTTGATTATGTAGTAAAAAAATGACCATCGTTAAGACAAGACCAATCGAAATCATGACGCTTCCGATTGAGGTCACTAAAATCATCGGACTTTTACGGTACAGTCGGTGCGAAAGACGGAAGAGATGTTGTCGTTTCATACAGCCCCCACGAACTGCTCGTATGTCTCTAAGATCGGAGCCACGTCTCCGGTCGACAGCTGATCGGCAACGAGCTGTCCGTCATGGAAATACAGCACACGTTTCGCATGAGCAGCTACGGTCGCATCATGGGTCACGAGCAGGATACTCGTTTGTTGTTCGCGATTGAGTTCTTGTAGCAATTGCATGATTTCAGCAGATGTCTTGAAATCGAGGTTCCCCGTCGGCTCATCCGCTAAGATGATCGGTGGTCGACTGATCAAGGCACGTGCGATCGCAACACGTTGTTGTTGTCCACCCGACAGCTCTTGCGGTCGATGATTGTTCCACTTCGTCAGTCCGACTCGTTTGAGCCAAGTCTCTACCTCTTGATTGATCGTTTTATCATCCGTCCCCTTCAACATCAACGGTAAGGCGATATTCTCATGCACCGTCAAGTCATCGAGTAAATGAAACGATTGAAAGATGAAGCCGATATGTTGTTGTCGGTATAACGTCGCAGCAGGTTCAGTGAAGATGTCGCGTTGCCGTTTTTCTTTTAAGGTCAACGTTCCGCTGGTTGGCGCGTCAAGCGCTCCCAGGATATTCAACAGTGTACTTTTCCCGGAGCCACTCGTGCCCATGATGGCGATGAATCCTCCTTCCTCTAACGTAAAGCTGACTTGCTTCAACGCATGGATCGTCTCCGTTCCACGTATGTAGGTTTTTGATAACCGTTCGACTTCTAATAAAGCTGACACGCAAATCCCTCCTTAATTATTCCGTCTTTATCATAACCATAATAAGGATTTTTTAGAAGTAAATGCAAAAAAAACCCTCATCCAAACGACGAGGAGTTACTGGTTATTGTCGGACATATTTCAATGGAATCAAATCCGCGATCCGGACTTTCGTCAACTGATCGTCGATCGTCAAGAGGACAAACGCGTCCGGTGCATAATCGGAAATCAATTCGCGACACATGCCGCACGGACTGACGACACGAATCGTTCGGTCCGTCTCATCCGAATAAGGATGTCGGACAGCGACGATCGTCTCAAAATCCGTCAATCCATCCGTGATGGCGGAACCGATCGTGATGGCTTCCGCGCACACCGTCACCCGTCCGATATAGGCTTCGACATGAACACCCGTTTTCGTCGCGCCATCTTTTGTCCGCAACGCAGCTGCGACGTGATGTTTATCGTCAGCGTAACGGCTTTGAATCGTTTCGGTTGCTAGTTCGACCAGTTGTAGGTCGGCTTCTGTAATCGGATAAGTCTGCATAACGTGCTCCTTACGTGTCTTTTTTCTTATAGGTCAAACCGATGAATTGTGCTTTTTCATTGAACAGTCGACGGTAGGATAGAAAACCAACGAGGACCGATGCCATCGCCGCCGTCGTCAAGATCAGGAATAGAATCAATAGTTGATAAAGGACTGCTTCCATCGGATCCGCGCCACCGATGATCAACCCACTCATCATCCCTGGCAGTTGGACGAGGCCCATCGTTTTTTGCGCTTCAATCGTTGGAATCATACTTGTCCGAATCGCGCCTTTTAAGCTCGTATCAATCGCTGTCTTCGCATCTCCACCAAGCGAAAGAATCAGTTCAATGACCTCGTCGCTTCGTTCGACCTCGTCCTTGAACTTATTAAGAAACAATAAGGACAAAATCATACAGTTCCCAATGACCATCCCGCTGATCGGAATGACTTGCTGGGCTTCAAACGGAATGATTTGTAATCCAAGCAAAATGCCCATCGTCAATGCTTCGACCGCAATCAGTGTCAACAAGATGATCCACTGGATCCCAGGAATCCCGTCCCCTTTACGGATGACGTTCAGTGTCGCTGCACCGATCATCAACAGAATCATGAGTAACATGAAAATTGGACTGCCGCTCTCAAAGACGAACGTCAGAATGTAACCGATGATCAAGAGTTGGACGATTGATCGAACGGTTGCGATGATGATGTCCTTCTCTAAACCAAGCTGTAACGTCCGTGCTAAGACGAGGGGGATCAGAATGAAGATTAGCGAAGTTGCCAGTTGGAGGTAACTCATACCGATTCCCCCTTCAAGAATGCTTGCGTCTCGGCTTGACCACTTGAAGCGAGTTCTTTAAAATCACCAGACTCGATCAATCGTCCATCCTTTAAAAACCAGACGTCGTCGCTGACCCGCTTTGCTTGCTCTAAGTCATGCGTAATCCAAATGATTGTCGTCTGTAACTCCTGCTGTAGATCAAGGATTAGCTTCTCAATCTCTTGTACCATTCGGTAATCGAGACTTGCCGTGATTTCATCGAGCAACAGGACGTCTGGACGATTGACGAGTGTCCGTGCGATTCCAAGTCGGCTTCGTTCGCCACCGGACAAATCTTTGACCGGTCGCTCAAGTTCGACGGATAGTTCGACTTGTTGTAGCAAGCGTTCCGCCTCCTCGCGTGGCAACGATTCCCCGAAGATCGATTTCGGTAAATTGATATTATCGTAGACGGTACCTGGAATCATCGGCGCGCTTTGGAACGCCATTCCGATCCGTTTGCGGACGTCGAGCAGATTCATCTGCTCGAGTGGTTCGCCTCGAAAACAAATTTCGCCGCGATCGGGAGAAATAAGTCCGTTGATGTGTTTCAATGTCGTGGATTTTCCGGCACCACTCGGTCCGACGAGCGTCGTAATGACACCTTCTCGGAACTCACCCGTTATTTCGTGTAAGATGTGTTGATAGCTGACTTCGTGAAACGTAAGAATCGACATACTGTGTGTTCACCTGACTTTCTACAAATTTCGGGTAATGCTCCTGTAATGTTGTACCCGAAAATCCGTCACCTTAGTACGTCAAGCAACACTTCCTTACGCGTGAATGATCTCTCCGGCAAAATCATATGGTACCGTTCGACCAGCAAAGAGCGATTCTTTTGACGCTTCCGGTAAATTGAGGTGTTTGAACGCTTCTTCACGGTCCATCCAGACGAGTCCGGAAATTTCTTCTGGGACATTCGTCTGCAATTGACCGGAAGTGATTTCTCCCGCGAAGAAGAAAAAGAGACAATGTTCCCCCGCTTGCGGAAAGAATGCTTCTGCCACATGGACGATGTCACCTGGGATGATGGTAAATCCTGTCTCTTCTAATACTTCACGCGCGATTGCCATATGTAACGTTTCGTCACGTTCGACCGTCCCACCGGGCAATGTATAGTAGTCACCGTGATCGCCACGATTTTCAACCATCAATAACTGACTGCCTGTGGCATTGAATAAGGTCGCATAAACAATGTTTTTTCGTGTGTTCATGTTCATCCTCCTATCGTTTTGTACATCTGCTATTTCTGATCAAAGCGTGTTGTTTTTAATATGTCTTTTCTAACTCATTTGTCCAAATTTCAATTTGACCTTCTAGGAACGCCATCAACTCTTTCATTTCCGCATCACTTGGTAAGAAGGATACTCCCGCTCTCGCATAGACGTCTTGAATCGAATGGGTGTGACTAAGCGCTAAAGCTGCAAGGAAGTCCTTCATCGTTTGGTCAGGATCTTTCGTAAAACAGTGATACAACTGAAGAGCAGCAATTTGGGCTATCGCATATTCAATGTAATAAAATGGCGTCTCAAAGAGATGAATGACACTCATCCATTCGAGGCCTTTCCAATCGAGCGTTTCCGACCAATCGATGACGTCCGTATCATACGTCTCCCGGAGACGAGCAAAAGAAACTTGGCGCTCTTCCGGCAGATGGTCCGGGTGAGCATAGAGCCACGACTGGAAACGATCAACGATAATCGTTTGTGGCAAAAACTCCACTATGGAACGAATCTGTTCGAGTTTCGCTCGGGCAACGTCTTTTCGACCTGGAATCACTTGGTGCCACTCGTTCATCGACAACAACTCAAGTGACATAGCAGCGAATTCCCCTACTTCAAGCGGAATCGGTTGTAGTCCATCATACGTCTCTTTCATCGCATCATGATGGACGGCATGCCCGATCTCATGCATAAAGATGACGAGATCATCAAACGTATGGATGCGATTCATGAATAGGAACGATTGTTGTTCGACCGGTAAATACTCACAAAACCCTCCGCCCGCTTTATTCGACCGGGCACCGATATCGAGATGATTCGTATGTCGCATTTCTCTTAATACGTCAGCAAAATATAAATGCACGCTCTCGAGGATTGCTTGTGCCTTGTCTAAGAATGAAGTATCAGACCCGGTTACATGATGATCAATCTGCGTATAGGCCGATTGCCGAACGTCCCACGGATGGAGCGCCTGTTTGCCGAGAAACGTTTGTTGCTCGAGCTGAAATCGCTGTTTAACCGGCAGAAAATAAGTTTGAATGATGCTGGCGTAATGATCGACATCCTTGCTTGTATAATCGATACGTCCGAGCTCCGCAAAAGCTAATTCTTCGTATCCCGACTGATGCCTTGCAGAAGCACGCGCTTGTCGCAAGTCGACGAGTTGCGAAAATAATCGTTGAATGACAGATTCATTCGTCCGGAACGCTTCCTCAATCGATAAGAATGCTTGTTTCCGTGTCGGCTCATCTGCATCAAATAAGGCGGCATAGAGATCAGAAACCACTTCTCCCGCTTCTGTCAGCATCGTTGCCTCATTCTGGAGATACTCTTGAATGAGACGTGCTTCCTCTTCCGTCACAGACGTCGCTCTTAGTGACTGTTTCCAGAGTGCTCGCGTTCGAATCGGAACGTCGTCGCGCGAGATAAAATTCATTTTTACCGAATGTCTTAACGTATCGAGTTTGTCTGATAGCTGCTGACGTCCTTGTTCGTATGTATTAGTTGCGTCCGAGTCTGTCACGTCCTGGAGATACGTGATTTTTTGTTTGAGCAATGTCTCTTCCATTTGGAGAATCGAAGCAATCTGGTGCGTAACATTCTCATCATTATTAATAACATTGTTTATACATGACTGAGATTTCATCGACGGATTTCACATCTCCTTTCAACTTATTCCAGTATACAGTTTATGCCAACGATATGATCATTTTACGAACAAATGACTATCATGTTGTCTTTTTTGACTATTATCGTTGTCAAAAAGACTATGATAAGTTACATTATATAGGAGGTGAATCCCTATATGAAATCCCGTTTAAAAGAATTACGTGCTCGCCACGGATGGAATCAGTCTGAACTGGCACGGCGCGCGAACATTTCTCGCCAGACGATCAGCTTAATCGAACGCGAAGAATTTATGCCGTCGCTACTGATCGCCGTCAAAATTTCTCGTGTGTTTGACACACCGCTAGAAGACATCTTTTATTTCGATGAGGAGGAATTAACATGAACAAGGAAGCAGTCAAGGTCATCATCGCAGGATTACTCGGTTTCATTAGTAGTTATATCGTTATGTTTGTCCTCAAAAATACGCATTTGTCACAGTTTGAACGATCGCTCTATCTTGATTACATATTCACTGGTCTTTTCGTTATCTTGACGATCTTGACTCTCAGTTACATCGTACGCTATTTGCAAATTCGTCAATTGACTCGACGCTCCGTTTCTTCCAACGAAGAGGACGCGATTGACGATCAAGTGAATCGCTACTATGCGGACGGCATGATGATCGTGCAGTTCTCCAATCTTCTCAGCATCGGACTTGCATCATTTAGCATCATTGAAAACCAGTTCGGACTTCATTTGATACTGAGCGGACTCTTTTTTATCATCAGTAGTCTTGTCTCTGTTTTTTATCTTAATCTCATGCATCATATATATCCGGACCGTCAGTTCCCGAAGTACTCGGAAACAAACTATATCAAAAAGCTGTTCGCTGCTTCAGATGACGGCGAGCGACACGTCATGTTAGAAGGACTCATCCGTTCACAATCTTCTTTGCAACTCCTATTAATGGGTATTATCGTCGTATTGGTCGTGTATTCATATGAGACCGGTCAATCTCAGATCTTCGCGATCAGCTTATTGATTTTCGCCTTGATCTGGAGCAACGCAAAATATTTTCTCCATGTACGCAATCGCTAAAAAGGAGCATTCAGTCAATCGACTGGATGCTCCTTTACATGCCTTCAAAAATCACGATGATTTTTTTGTTGATGGACATCATGTTGATTCAGTGTATATTCCTGATCGTCGAGCGAGCGATGTTTCGATTGACTCCGCGCTGAAATGAACCAGACGACTCCACCAACGGCGAGAAAAATAGCAATGAAGATCATAGACACCCTCCTTTAGATTCCTTTTTTACTTTATTCTTCCAACACCTTTATTTTTCCTTTACGATAAGGTAGAAGATAAAAATAATCAGGGGGAGTTAGGATGTTCGGCAAAGAACCGACATGTATTCATTGCGGCAAAACGATTGAAGGAAACGAAAAAGTCTACATCCAGATGCGCTATCCGAAACATCGCGGGATGACGGAAGTCAAAGCATACCTAAAAAGCGAAGGACGTTTCATTTGTGAGCAATGTTTCGCTGAAAAGACAGAGTCAAAGGGGTAAGCATCCATGAATCTGAAAGAGAGTACGATTTTAATTACAGGAATGACCGGGACGCTTGGCTCTCGTGTTGCGCGACGTTTTCTAAAAGAAGCGCGTGAAGTGCGCGGTTTGTATCGCTCTCAGGAACAAGCGGATCAATACGCTTTCAAAGGTGTCCACGCAGTCATCGGTGAGCTCGGTGATCCGGATTCGCTTCTTACAGCACTTCAAGGTGTCGATCTGTTGATTCACTGTGCTGCCTATCTCGGAGATGATCCCGATTTAGCACAGGAAGCAAATGTCACTGGTGTACAACATCTCGCGGATGCTGCGACAAAAGCTCGTGTCAAGCGCATCGTTCACATCTCGACGACTTCCGTGTACGGCGAAGTCGTGAGTGGACATTTTACGGAAACGTCACCGCTCCTACCGTCCGAGCACGTCTACATCCATACAAAGCAGGAATCCGAACGCCTGTTACAGGAAAACACACCCGATTCCGATTTAATCATCTTACGCCCAGGATCAATTTGTGCCGAGGAGCAGTCCTATTGGGGGGATCGTCAAGTCGAGCGGATGAAGGAGGCGGATGTGATTACCTGGGTGCATCCGTATGATGTCGTCCCGTGGGTCCATACGGATAATCTAGTCGAAATGATCGTCCTTGCCGCAACAAATGCGCATAATGGGGATATCTTCAATGCAATCGATTCGAATCTACCTGAGACGGATTTCCGGATGAAGTTGATCACAGCAAGTGACAAGCCGTACCAAATACCGAAGCGTGCAGCGGAACACGCGACATTTGCGAATGACCGAATCAAGCAACTTGGTTATATTCCGATTCGCACTCCTGAATCAACTATTGAACAGTTGGTCAAATCGTTTTAATAACGAAGAGGCATCGAATCGAGTGATTCGGTGCCTCATTTACGCTTATCTTACCGACATCCACTTGATCCAGAGATTCCGGTCGTGCGCTCGTAATTCTTTTATTGTTAAAACGACTTGTTCTGTTCCAAGGACTCGTTCCGCTTCAGGGATCCCACTTTTCCCGAGTGAGCGCTCCAGATTAAAATTCAGCCAGTCCAGCTTTCCTTGAACACTGCTATCGATGACGTGCGTCCAGTCGACATCAGGCAAAACTTGATTTGTTGCGTAACCGTCAAGAAATGCGTTAAATCGAACGCTGTCGAACGTATCGTTTTCCTGCTTCGACCAATAACAGGCTGTCTCGAACACGTCGACGGCTCGATGAATCAGACCCGCAGACTCCCAGTCAATCAGGACTGGACCCGTTGGTGTCCAGAGGACGTTCTTTGGATCGAGATCACGATGACTGACGATCCAGTCTACTGGCAGTTGTTTCTGTGCTTTCTGTGCTAATCTTTCAATTCGTTGCAAATGTTCCTGCTCTTCCATGAATAGCTGCAGCCACTTTCCTTGCTGCCGTTTTCCTGCTTCTAAATGACCGTTCCAATCGATTGAAGTAATTGAGGTATCCGGCTTTATAAAGCCAGTCGTCGCTATGGAAAGACCGTGCAATAGTCCTAATTGAACTCCGATTTGTCGTGCATGTGCCGATCGAAGCTGGTCGGTTGATAACGTCTTGCCATCGATCCAGTCAAACAAAAGGTAATCCGATCCGTCAATCGTCTGTACCGCTTGATCGTTGATGCAACGTGCCGGTAATGCTGCTAAGTGAAATGACGCTTGCATGGCGACCGCTTCTGACATCTTAAAATTATTTCGTGCTTCAGGGCGTCGCATGATGTCCGGATTCAATCGCTTTAAGACGTAAGATCCAGTCGTCGTCTGTAGTCGCCATGTCTCATGCAAGAGTCCGCCTGTCAATCGTACAGGTTCGCTAATCATTTGCCCTAATAAAAATCGTTCACAAATCAAATTCATCGTTTGTTGCATCATATTCTCCATTTCGTTCGTTCCAACCGATCCGTGAAATGCTACACTAGTTCTGCATGATTTCATTGAACACGAAGGAAGGTTTTTAGTATGAAACAAATTCATCACATCTGTATTCAGACAACGGATTATGCTGCGTCTAAACAATTTTATGAACAGCTTGGGTTCTCACTCGTTCAAGAGTCGCCTGGTTTTCACGACCGCGCCTTTAACAGCTGGTTACGTCTCGGTGACTTCTATATCGAATTGCAAACACCCAAATCGGGTCAGCCGTTCACCGATTATACGAAGCAAGCAGCGGGTCCCGTCCATTTCGCACTTTACGTTGACGACTTGCAAGAAGAAGTAGCACGCCTCGAACGACTCGGGATGCCTTTCCTACCGAAACACGGCGGAAACATCTACTTCGTCGTCGATGGTCATCTCAGCAAATTAAAAGCACCCGAAGGAACAATCATCGAGTTACGGGATACGTTTGCGATTCATGGTTGAATCTTGAAAATATCTTTATTAATGATTTTTTTATGAAAGAATCCCAATCATAAGTAAAAAGCTAACGATTTGTAATCTAAGCATTTCTAGATCCACGTCGTTAGCTATACTTTTATTTGATTTTAATATGTTTTTGATTTTCTATAAAGGCACCATTTGATGCAATTACTTTTTTATACCAATCAAATGACGCCTTTTTTTGTCTTCGATTCGTTCCACTGCCATCATCATGACGATCTACATAGATATAGCCATACCGTTTTGCATATTCTCCGGAAGAAGCACTAACAAGGTCAATACATCCCCAACTCGTGTAACCGATAAGTTCAACACCGTCTTGTATCGATTCGTACATTGCGCGTATATGATCTGTTAAATAAGCAATTCGATAGTCATCTTGAATGTTTCCTTCACCATCCAATTCATCAAATGCTCCTAATCCATTTTCGACGATGAATAAAGGAAGTTGATAACGGTCGTATAGCTGATTTGCCGTTAAACGGAGTCCTTTCGGATCAATCGTCCATCCCCATTCCGATTGATTTAGATATGGATTTTTAACAGTCGGGAACACATTCCCCGCCGTCATCTTATTCAGTATTTCTGGATCAGTACTGATACAGCGACTCGAGTAATAACTAAAGCCAATAAAGTCCACTGTGTGGTTGCGCAATAGTTCAATATCACCTGGTTCCATCTGAATTTCAATTCCAGCATCTTTCAATTGTCTTAATGCATAACCAGGATAGGCACCGCGAGCTTGTACATCAATGAAGAAGAAATTCTCACGATCACGTTCCATCGCTTTTTCGACGTCATCTGGGTTACAGGTATAAGGATATGTCATGGCTGCTGCTAACATACACCCAACTTGAAGATCCGAATTAATCGTATGAGCAATTTCCACGGCACGCGCACTCGCCACCAATTGATGATGTGCTGCTTGATACTGAATTTGTTGCCGATTCTCTCCTTCAACGAATACTAATCCAGCTCCCATATAAGGAAGGTGGAACAACATATTTATTTCATTGAAAGTCATCCAATAGCGAACTTTTGAATGATACCGGGATACAATCGTCTTCACATATTGTTCGAAAAATGTAACCATCTTTCGATTGCGCCAACTTCCGTAATGCTCTACTAAATGAACGGGAACATCAAAATGCGCCATCGTGACAACCGGTTCAATTCCATATGTTAATAATTCATCGAACACATCATCGTAAAACTTCAATCCTTGTTCGTTTGGTTGTTCTTCATCACCATTTGGAAAGATACGCGCCCATGAAATCGATAGACGAAGTGCTTTAAATCCCATTTCAGCGAATAACGCAATATCTTCCTTGTAGCGATGATAAAAATCAATCGCATCATGGGATGGATAAGTTAGTTCTGGGAGCGGCTCATAATGTGATAAGTCTCCTTTCATGACGGCTCTTCGAGTTGACCCACTAGGAATTAAATCAACGGAAGATAATCCCTTTCCATCGGATAAATAGGCACCTTCTGCTTGATTGGCAGCAATAGCGCCACCCCATAAAAAGTTTTTTGGAAATTGCATCGTCTCATCCTTTCTTATGCAAAAGCAGGTTTATTGTATTTACTCACTGAAATTTGATCTTGGTCAATCGTAATTTGTCGTTCTTCTGATAAATTCGTGAAAATCACAGGTGTGATGATGTCATACCCTTCCGATTGAATCGATTCCATATCAAAAGTGATTAATACATCTCCTGGTTCGATTTTCTGGTCTTGTGTGACGTGTAATTCGAAGTGAGTTCCATCTAAGCGTACCGTATCAATCCCAACATGAATGAGAATCTCCATTCCGTCCTCTGATCGAATACCAATTGCATGTTTGCTTGCAAATATAGCAGTTACTTGACCTGACACTGGGGCAACGACTTTTCCTTCAGTCGGAACGACTGCGAAACCTTGTCCCATCGCTCCACTTGCAAACACACTATCCGAAACTTTTTCGAGAGACACGATTTGACCTGACACTGGGCTTGGAATCGTCATCTCTGTTGATGGACGAACATTTATTTCCGCTTCTTTTTCAATTGGATCATCTTCAAATCCAAGGATGTATGTTAAGACCATCGATAATAAGAATGAGACACCGACACCAATTAATAACCCGTAAAATGCTGTCATACTATCTCCAATGAAGACGGGTAATGTCAATAATCCCGGAGGACCAGAAGCTACCGCTACACTTCCAAAATGTCCTACAATTCCTCCACCTACTGCTGCACTAATGACCGCTGCAATGAAAGGGCGCTTTAAGCGTAAAGTAACTCCATATACGGCTGGCTCTGTAATACCGAATAATGCGGTAATTCCCGTAGATCCTGCTAATGTCTTTAACTTTTTATTTTTTGAACGAAGCATGACACCGAATGAAGCTCCTGCCTGTGCAAAAATTGCTGGAGCAGTTGCTGGTTTGATATAGTCATATCCTTTAGTCGCAATGTTATTGATGAAAATCGGAACGACTCCCCAGTGAATACCGAAAATGACAAGGACTTGCCATACACCAGCAATAAACGCCCCTGCTAAAATTGGGTTAAATGCTAATACCTTTAAAATGAACGCAGCAATCAAGTCGCCTGACGTGACGCCGATTGGTCCAAACACGATTAATGTCAATGGAACGATTGTAATGAGAGCAATCAAAGGTGTAACAAAATTTTTAACACTCTCATGGATATGTCGATTGAAGAATTTTTCAACATAACTCATAACCCAAACGGCAAGAATGATTGGAATGACCGTAGAGGTATATGACATCATCGTCACGGGTATACCGAAGAATGTCGTCGCGACTGCATCCGTCTTCAGTTGAATGATTGTCGGATAGATCAAGGCACCTGCTACTGTCATGGCAACAAATTGATTCGCACCAAACTTCCGCGCTGATGTAACCGCTAACAAAATAGGTAAAAAGTAAAAGAGACTATCCGCTGTAGCATTTAAAATAATATACGTAGTTTCAGTAGGAATTAACCAACCTGCATTCGTCGCAATCGCAAGTAACCCCTTTAAGATACCAGCTCCCGCCATGACACCAAGCAATGGCGTAAAGATACTTGAAATAATATCGATTGCTCGACCAAAA
This sequence comes from Exiguobacterium sp. U13-1, assembly GCF_001750115.1. Classification (NCBI taxonomy): domain Bacteria; kingdom Bacillati; phylum Bacillota; class Bacilli; order Caryophanales; genus Exiguobacterium; species Exiguobacterium sp. U13-1. The sequence continues at coordinate 2,169,159 of NZ_CP015731.1, forward strand.
ATGTTTCCTTTTTCATTTATCTCACTAGTGTCTGTTGACTCCTCCATCAGCTTTGTTTGTTTCCCAATTGCTTGATATACCTCAGGTACTGTATTTCCGACAACGACCTGAAATTGCCCTCCGCTCTCTTTTACTGCAATGACACCTTCTAGTTTTTCAAGTTTTAATTTATCAGCCTTTACTTTGTCTTTAAGTACGAAACGTAGACGGGTCGCACAATGAACAAGTGAACTAACGTTTTGTTCGCCTCCGACAGATTCAATGATTTCTTTTGCCAATTGATCGTATTTCATAAGACACCTCCATAGTTGATAGACACAAAAAGAAACCCAGATGAGAACAAGTAACGTATTTCATGAAAATACGTTTTGTTTCACCTAGGTTTCGCCTGCTTGACCAGTAACAATCCCATTAAATATATTTATTAAACATATAATAACAATTATACATTTATATGTCAACCTTTCTTTTTTTCTTTGATTAACCTTGTGATATGAACCGTTAGGTACAGTTTCTCTTCATCCGTCAACCGATAATCATATTTTGTCTGAATAAAGGTAGCGATTTTTTCAGTGCAGACATAGGACTTTGGATATTGCATTTTCACTAAATCGAAAAGCGCACTCTCATCTCCTTCGTATTCGGTTCGTGACACGAGTCGTTGTGCAAAAAATTTAAGGTGAGTAACAAAACGATGATAGGCGAGAGCATTCTCATCCCATTCTAATGCAAAGTGGTATTTTACGAGATTTAATACTTCTTGAATGACTTTTGTCATTGAGACGATGTTCGGCATCTCTTCGTTTAATTCAGCATTCACGATGTGAAGTGCAATATAGGCTGCTTCGTCTTCAGGTAATATGATATTGAATTTTTCTTCAACTAGTTCAAGTGCTTGCAGACCAACACTAAACTCATCTTGATATAAACGTTTAATCTCCCAAAGCAATACATTTTTGATCTCTAAACCTTTTTCATGACGTTCTAATGCAAAATGTAAATGATCGGCAAGAGCGATATAGACAAGTTCATTGAGTTTTTTTCCAAGCGTCAATTTAGCAATCGTTACGATATCATCAGTCAAGACGATGATTTCTTCAGGAATTTCTTGAAGTAGTAATTTAAATCGTTCATGATTGCCAGCATCATCGAGATAAAAGACTTTTTCAACATCGGAGGCTAATATCGCCTGCCCTGAATTCCGTTTAAATCCGATCCCCTTCCCCATGACGACTCGCTCACGCCCTGCTTCGTCAAATACACTGATGACATTGTTGTTGAAAATTTGATGAATGATCATAGGTGACCTCCTTCCAAATCGAAAAAATAGAAAAACCCAAATCAAACGTCACTCACGGTTCCAGTGATCGCTGATTTGGGTTTCGCCTGCTTGACCAGTAACAATCCCTATTCCATTACATTCTATACCATTTTTGATAACGGTTACAAGCATCATTTTTATAAACATTTAATTCTTCACATCTTTCGATTCACGTACAGCAATACAAGCGGAAAGAATAAAAGTTGTCCTCCTAATGCTAGTAACAGAGCAAATTGAATGTCTTGAATGATCGACAGATTAACGAGTACCAAGATTAAAAAAAGATATCCGATACTTACGAGATAAGCGATATGTCCACTACGGATTTTAACCGCTCCTTGGCGCTCATCATACGGTTCCGTTGGCGAGAATACCGTTCCTGTGATACGTGACGTGACACCTGCTAAAACAAGGATGATTCCGAGTGTTTTAGCCGCTGGATCCGTCATTGTTAAGTAAAGACCCGCTCCAATTAAAATGATGTCTAAGAACACATTGACTCGCTTCATGCTGTTCCCTCCTCGCTCGTTCGATTCGGTGTAAAAATTTCTTCGATTCGCCGCTCAAATAGATCAGCTAGTGTAAACGCGAGGTCGAGTGACGGATTATACCGCTCTTTTTCAATGGAAATGACCGTCTGACGCGACACATTCAATCGTTTTGCCAGTTCGCCTTGCGACCAGCCTCGTTCTTCGCGCATCTCCTTGACTATATTTTTCATGATTCCACCTCGTAATTCCACTATATGTAAATAACACACTACCTGTCAAGTTTCCTTTACAACCTCTTTGTTCGCTTCCACATGATATATCGATCATCACTCCCGACCTGAATCAATCTCGCTTTTTCGAGCACTCGGATCGATGCTTTATTCGTCGACTCCGTCTTCGCAAGTACCCCTGTCACTTCCGTTTGTTCAAACGCCCATTTAATCAATGCTTGAACTGCTTCCGTCGCAAACCCTTGATTGAGATACGCTGGTAACAGACCATAACCGATTTCAACCGCTTGTCGTATGTCCGGCTTCCCCTTGAATCCGATATCCCCGATTACTTGACTATCCTTTGTCATGACGAGCCAGCTGCCCCAGTATAGTAGCGAGGGATCTGACGCTATTGACATCAAATGATGCTGAACTTCCGGTCCGTTATCGTAGTGCTGTTGTTGTAAACGTGTCACGTCATTCGCTGTACATGGATGAATCGTCAATCGCTTTGTTTGAAGGGTTATCATTACTTTGTCTCCTTTTTTAGGTTTGCCACCACTGTTGTAGGTAACGTTGGATATACCAACAAACGATAAAAAGACTTGTTGCACCGAGTATACTGTAAAAAATAGGAATCCCTAAGCGGATCAATCCATATAAGACGGCAAGCAATAAGAACGTCGCTGGTAATCCGAGTAACACACTCTTTAAGAATGTACTCAGTTCTGCCCGTTCACTTCCCTGTTTAACGAGCCAGGCAAAGCTAATCAGACTGACGACGGGCAATGCAGACAACACACCACCCAGTGACGGTGAACGCCGGGCGACTTCGGTAACAAGACCAATGACTAGTGCGCTCGAAAACACCTTAACGAGAAAAGCAGTCATCTGCCGCCTCCCGCAACAATCGAAACGCCTGTTCAATCGCCTGTTGGTCTGTTTTTGACATCGTAGCAAGGACTTGATTTAACCGTTCAGGATCAAGTTCCGTATGACGACGAACAATTATATCCCCCATGTCTGTCAAACCAATCGTCACTTGGCGTTGGTCTTCTGGATTCCGTTTTTTTTCGATATAGCCTAATCTGTCCAACTTTTTGACGTGCTCGGACGTCGTATTATGTGAGAGGCGAAATGCCTCGGCAATCTGCTTGATCGTCGGATTCACCGCAAATTGAATGTATTGCAAAATACGCACACTTTGGTGAGACAGGTTTTCTTCGAACCGTGGATGTAATTGATAATAAATTTTTGCAAAATCAGCTGAAATCATGATGCTCCCCCCTTATATCGTATAATTCGAATATATCGTAAAACACGATATATTAACAGAGAAAGAGATGTGTTTCATGAAAAAAACGTTAGCTACTATCGTATTGGTCATTCTTTTTCTCAGTGGATGCTTAGCGGAGACGACGATGACAACGACGGACCTCATCGCGGCGGATGCCATTAAACAAGATCAAGACGTCATCCGCTTGAACGATCGCGTGTATCGACTAGATCAGGTCGTAACCGTCTCGATTCTTTCTTTGACTCCTGGTCCACGTGTTCAAAAAATAGCATCCGAAAAGACGCTCAAGGACGGCATGGCAACTCGTCTTAATAGCGATACGGTCATCTATCAAGAAAAAGATGATACGATGTTTTTATATGTGCAGCGAAACAAGAAGTGGTATCGCTATCAATCCATTCCTGAAGGATGAGGAGGAAGACAGATGCAGTATCCAACGACATTGGGCACGAAAAATGGCTACATCCACAATCCGACTTCCGCTGAAGCGATTCCTGTCCGTTATCGTGCCGTGATTCGAGACGTCGTCGCCTATGTACAAACCTTATCCGTGTTTCATGGCGTGTACTTGTATGGAAGCGTCGCAAAAGGAACGGCGCGTCCCTTTGAATCCGACCTCGATTTTACACTGATTTTGACAGAGCCGTTGACGGAAGAAGAACACATGCAGTTAGATAAACGGACGGAACACTGGTTGACGGACTATCCATTCGTCACCAAAATCGATTATGACATCGGTCTGCTTGACAACGTCATACGGGACGACGAAGTTCTTCGCTGGGGCGTCTGGTTGAAATCCGTCAACTTGTTTTTGGCAGGCGAAAATCTCCAAAGTCGATTTCCATCCCTTCGTCCGACACGCGCTCTTGGCTTCGCGTTAAACAGTGGAGTATGTGAGCAGTTAAAAACGGATTTATTTCTCTTAGAAACAAGTCAGGTCGCTTTGCTTCATTCCGATTCGATCGTGAAACAGATTGTTCGGAGCGCCTATCACCTTATTCTAGAAGACGATCAAAGCTTCGTACATGACCTAGAGACACTCCGCCCAATCTTGCTTCATTATTTCCCTGACGAACCGCGCTTTTTGTCACTGTTCGCTGCATACGATACACACCAAATCGTTTCGCTAGAGGATGTCCACTACTTTGTAGACTGGTTCGCGTCTCGAATGCAGGACGAATCAATCCTTTAATCGAAACAGACCAGTCCACAGTCCAACATGACCAAATAATGCCTCTGGATTGTCGACGGGTTTCATTTCCTTTAGTTCGATGACGTCGAATGCATCGAATATGGAGAGTAATCGCTCTTTCGTATAGCCAAGTCCGCCATGGAGACTATTTTCTTGATAGACTTCCCAGTCCGTCAACGTCGCCCCGCCTAGCGGACCACCCGCAACAAAACACGTCAATCCGAAATATCCTCCTGGCCGCAACATCTCTTTTATTCGCGTCACGTAGGTCAAACGTCGATGTGGCGCCATATGATGAAAACAGCCGGAATCGTAAATGAAATCATATGTATTCTGTTCGGTCGTCTCTAGAAAATCTTGTTTTCGAAACGCAACATGCGCTCCAGTCTGTTGTGCTTGTTCTGTTGCCCAGTCTAACGCGGTTGCTGAAAGATCGAGTCCCGTCACCGAAAAACCGTGTGTTGCGAGGTAGATCGCGTTACGTCCCGGTCCTGTCCCGAGATCTAACGCGTCACCCGGTGAGAGCCATCCCTGTTCGATATAGCGAACTAAGTTCTCGTCAGGGATGTTCTTAAAAAACGGAACCGGTTTCGTACGATCTTCATAAAATTTGTCCCAAAATGGTTCCGGTTCACGCAATCGCGCGTCGAGCATCTTTAAAATATCCTCCATCGTATCAATCGTCTGTGGTTCTGTCATTGATCAGTTCTCCCTCTTTTTTTCTATAATAATGTATTCGTGTTTCCCTACTGATTTCCCTGTATTTCTCGGATAAAAATGCGCTATTTTTCTTACCTTACGATATTGTTAGTATGTTCTTGAAATCTCTCATGCTACACTAGCCTGTAATTGAAACAACCATTCAAAAGGGAGATATCTTGCATGCGTCAACATCCGACTTCCACTTCCACCTTAGCAACGGATGAGAAGATCATCCGCTTGATTCAAGGTCTTCATCAAATGCACCATTCACCTATGAAAGCTACCCATTATCAAAAGTTAGCAGCTCAACTTCCTTATCCTTCGCTTGAAGAGATCAATGCCCGATTCGGTTCGTGGGCACACCTGTTAGAACGAGCGGGAATCGTCAAGACTTCCCACTTATCGACGAAAGAACGCATGACGTTGAACCGTCCCGCTGCGGTCAAGCGAACGAAACGGTGGTCGATCGAAGAAAGCGTCGCTTTTTATGTCGCACAGAAAGGAACGAACATGACGATTCGCTCCTACACGGAATTGCGGGATCTACATCCGGAGATGTTAAGTGCCAATACGATCATTCGTCGGTTCGGTACATGGAAAAATGCCTTAGCACACTTCGACCTCACCTCGAACGGCTTCTTCACAGATCAAGACTGCTTAGACGCTCTTGAACAAGCTGCAGCCACGCATGGACCACTTCTGACGAGTCAACAATATGCCAAGTGGGCGCGTGCGCACCAAGCACCTTCACTGACGTTGTTGATTGAACGTTTCTCCAGTTGGCGCGAAGCCTTGCGTTGTCTCGAGATCGAATAAAAAGGATCGTGCCCGCTGATTGATTCGACGGGACACGATCCTTTTTGATTATTGTTTTGGCAATCGCAGGAGCTCATGATCCGCTTCTTCAGCGCATTTACGTAACGTATAGATCGACTGCTTCTTATCGCTTGTCTTGTTGAGTTGCTGACAGATTTCGTTTTTACGATCATCGTCTGTCGTACCGAACTGATCACGCGATGAATCGGAAGTGTATTGATACGACTTACCATCATACTTGACATCATACAAAATCGGGTCTCCTTCAGTCGTAAACGCCGTGATGCGAATCTGATCCGATTTGCCTTGCGTTGACTTTTTCAAAAAGGACTCGAATCGGTCTCTGTTCGTAACATCCTTCTGGACAATGATGTCGCCATTCTTCTTCTCCTCTTCCATCGTATATTTTCCGAAACCAGCTAAACAAAGCAGACATACCACAAGACAGAGCTTTCGCATCACTCACCGACTCCTTCTCACTATTTCGCTAATAGACGATCGAGGCGATACAGTTGCGACGTAAAGCCCTCCTTCATCCCCATACCGAGCACTTCTTGCACAGCTTCTTCTGTCTCATAGGTCGACTCGAAGACGATCAACGTCGTCTCCCCATGATCAATGAATGTCGTGACATTCTCGCTTCCTGGTAAATGTTCAGAGATCACCCCTGACGCGTCTGAGAAGTAATCGGCATGACTATACGTGTTCGGAGCATCGATGTTTCTGAAAATCGCTTTCCCCCACGACTCCATGCCGTAAAAGTCACCTTGCGCCGGATCAACACAGCGCATGCAATAATGCCACATACCACCCGGTTGAAATTCGAACGTCTTGATCGCTGTCTCCCAGCCTTCCGGTCCCCACCACGCTTCAAGCTGTTCTTTTTCCGTAAATGCGGCAAAGACGCTATCTCGCGGCGCTTCACACGTCCATTCCATTCGTAGCGTCTTCCCCTCAATCGAAGTCTTCAATTCCTTTTTCATTCGTCCCGTCTCCCTTCACGTTCGACTGAATCTGCTTCAAATGTGCGTCTAAACGATGCATGCGGGCCTCCATTTGCGCTAGCGAGTTGCTCCATATGACGAGTTCTCGAAACGCTTCTGGACGAAGACTGTACAAGCGACGATTCGCCTGTCGTTCGACAGTGATCAGTTCCGCGTCAAGCAACAGCTTCAAATGCTTCGAGGTTTGCGGTTGGCGTAACTGTAATTGTTCAGCTAACTCATTGACGGAGCGAGGACCGTTTCGTAACGCTTCGATCAGTTGGAGCCGTGTCGCGTCTCCGAGTGCTGAGAATCGTATTGGTATCCGATCGTTCATATCCGTTCACCTCTTTATTTTATATATTCCCAATTTGGAATATTCTAAACTAAGAATATAAAAAATGCAAAATGATTGTCAGATGCGTTCAAATGACGTACGTTCTAAACAACCTGTATGAAAAGAGCGTGAACCAATGAAGACCGAATGGATGGAAGCATTCCTCGTCACCGCGGAGACCGGCAGCCTGACGAAAGCAAGCGAAGTATTGCATATGACGCAACCGGCGTTAAGTAAACAAATCAAAAGTCTTGAGAGTGCGCTTGATGTCTCTTTGTTACACCGATCGGCACATGGTGTCACGTTGACGCCAGCAGGCGAAATCGTCTTTGAAGAGAGTCGTGAACTGATTGATCGGATCGATCAGATGAAACGACGGATCGGTACGATCGACGAACGGACGACCTTAACGCTCGGATCATGGCCAAGCGTCGCGATGACGTATCTCCCGCGTCACGTCTCGCGTCAAGCAACAGCACCAGATCTCAAGTTGAAGACGGCGCATACGACGATCGATTTGATGCAAGGTCTTGAAGAACGCCGATACGATGCTGTCTTACTCGACGATCGTCACCATGTCCATCCGTATCATACGACCCATTTGTATACGGAGAACTTTTTACTTTATGTCCATCAAGACGATGAACGATTCACAGGCTGTACGTCTGTGGCGTTTGAGCAAATTCGTGACGCCTCTTTCTTGTCGCTTCCGATCGATTGCGATTCGACGAACATCCTAAAGGACGCGTTCATCGAGCGAGGTGCCGTCTACCAAGCAGAAAACGAGATGGAATTCGGTTCAAGCGTCCTCGGTTTCATCCGTGCAGGGCTCGGTATTGCCCTGTTGCCGGAGATTTTCCAAGACGGACTATCCCCAGAAATCAAGACGTTACCGGTCGACGGGTTTGATGTCGTCCGTGAATTGTCACTCGTCTCACGGGACGCCTCTCATCATGCGATTCTGCTTGATTTACTTGGTCAGTCGCGCTGAAGGTGCACTTGTAGTTCATGCCTCAGCCCATCGACTTGATCTTGTGAAATCGCCGAATCCGGTGTGTCACCGTACCGGACGAGATGGTAGATCGATGGATCAAGCGTGACATCAATCCGTTGTAACCATTCGCCGACCGTCTCTTCGGAGCGGCGGCGTTTTTGTCGTGTCAGTTGCCGATCGAACTTTTGTAACAGACGGCGAATCTCTGACTCTGATTCTTCACCAACAAGTGTTTGTCGTGTCGAACGATTTGGGGAAAACACCGGCGGCGGCTGCATTAAATCGTCGATTACATTCTCTCGTTTGCGTCGTTTTCGCAAACGCTTCAAGAAGTAACGCACACTGAAGAGGACGATTAGTAGTATGGCAAGACCGACGACACTGTAAAAGGTAGCAACACCTAAGGCATCCTTATCCGCAAATCCCCCGCTTTGGATGTCCATTTTTTGCTCGGTCGGTTTTCCTTCTTCTTTCCCGCCTCCATCAACCATAAATCGGGCTTGATAGGTTGCCGGATCATAAAAGAAATAACGATAGACTTCTGTACCGACTAGTTGAATAGCAGCAAGGCTCACGAGTGTTATACATAATGTCACAACTAAACCACGCTTCATCTCATCCCTCCTTTTCAATATTTTACCATCTCCACTCTACCTTGGAGTGATTTTTCTTTCTTTTCAGTCAATTTTTCATTAGAGTAAGTGATGACTCTCAATAAAAGGACGTGACATCATGTATCTTCCAAGTTTTTCGTTAACCGATCAGACATTTCTCATCACAGGAGCTGGTCGAGGCATCGGACGTGCGCTCGCCATCGGAATGGCAGAAGCCGGTGCCGACATCATTCTCGTCGCCCGGACGGAACGCGATTTGACGGAGACGGCACAAGAAATCGAACGACTTGGTCGAACGGCTTACATATTCCCGTGCGACATCACTGACCGGAAACAAGTCGTCGAGACGGTAGCTCGTGCTTACGAACAAGTACCGCAGATTGATGGGCTCGTCAACAATGCCGGAATGAACATTCGTTCGAAGGCACTCGATGTGACGGAAGACGAGTGGGAAACGATTCAACAGACCAATCTGAAATCCGCTTTCTTCTTTGCTCAAGAAATTGGTAAACGGATGCAGGAGACAGGTGGAAGCATTCTGAATATCGCCTCGGTTGCTGGTCACGTCGCCTTACGGACCGGCGTCGTATATGCGACGACGAAAGCGGCGATGATTCAGATGACGAAAGTACTGGCGCTTGAATGGGGACCACGAAACATTCGCGTCAATGCGATCGGACCGTGGTATTTTAAGACACCATTAACGGAACCATTGCTGAAAGATTCTACATACCTGCAAGAGATCGTTGACGTGACACCACTCGGGCGGGTCGGTGAATTAGAAGAACTGGTTGGACCAGCCGTCTTCTTATCGTCTGCTGCTGCCCGTTACGTGACCGGGCAAACGCTTTATGTCGATGGTGGAATGACGATTAAAGGTTTTTAAGACAGAAGAAGACGGATGCGCATCTGCCCATCCGTCTTCTCGTATCTGAAAGGAGCTTCATCATGTCAAAACGTATTGCACTCGTCGCTGGTGGCTCCCGTGGCGCCGGACGTGGCATCGCCTATGCCTTAGGTGACGCCGGAATGATCGTTTACGTCACGGGACGAAGTACGAATGAACAGACGACGGATCATCGAAGCGAAACGATCGAAGAGACGGCTGCTGGTGTCACGGCACGCGGCGGACTCGGCATACCGGTCGTTTGTGACCATACGAGTCTTTACGATATCGATCGTCTGATTCAGCAGATCCAGCACTGCGATGGTCGAATCGATCTCCTCGTCAATTGTGTGTTCGGTGGTTCGGAAAACCACTTACCGTCTGGAACCGGACGACGGTTTTGGGAGCGACCACCGGAACATTGGAACGCGATGATGTCTGCCGGACCAAAAGCGTACTTGTGGACGATTCGGGCCGCGATGCCATTACTGCAACAGAGTCCAGCTGCGCTCGTCATCAATCTGACGTCATTCACTCCAGAGCAGGTGTCTGGAAACCTCTATTATGATTTGGCAATGCAAACGATTAATCGGATGACGCACGTCATGGCGCAGGAGTTAGCTCAGACGACCATCTCCGTTATCGCGCTTTGCCCCGGTTTCATGCGGACGGAACGGGTTGTCGATGCCGGTTTCGCGAGTGCCGCGACTGAATCGACGACCTATATCGGACGAGCCGTTACAGCGCTAATGGCGGATGAAGATGTTAGACGTTATTCTGGACAAGCCGTCTTCGTTGCCGATCTCGCGAAGACCTATCAATTTACGGATCAGGACGGAACGCAGCCACTACCGTTTTAATTTCTTTAATCGATGATTTCAAATAGTTTTCGATCACTCACTTCCGTTCCGGTCGTACTGAATCAAAGACCTCTTTCGCATCAAAGAATGGATCGAGTACGCTCGTCTTTCCAGCAACGGCTTGGCGTAAACGAATCCCATCAACGTTGATCCGGGCTTGGCGGAAGTAGTCGGGACCAATTTGCTTCCACGCATGTTGACTCGCATCGACATTGAAGAAATACCGGAACCCGCTATCGATGAGCAAACGATATTTCTCACCCGAATAATCGTGCCAATCCCCGACATCACTGCCGTAAGGATAAATCAGTTGCGGCGTTTTTCCAATCAGCGGGGCAACGTCCTGTTTGTAGCGTTTAAGATCCGCGCGGATCGTCGCGACTGATTCTTTTCCGACCCAAATATGTCCGTACGTATGACTCGCGAACTGCCAGCCGTCCTTGTTTAATGCGACGGCGGTCTGCTTCGCTTGTTTTCGTGCCGTTTCGACCTTTTCATTGTGCCCATATTGATTGTAAGAAGAACGATACCCGAGCACTCCGTTATAGCCTGTGATGCCGAGCAACCCTTTCGCGCCTTTATACGAAAAGTCAGGATGAGACTGGACGAACGCATCGACGATTGGTACGAGATCATAGGCGCCGTCGGGCTTTCCGACCATCGTGTTGACGATTTTGCCATCCTTCACTTTTAAATTCTTCGCAAATCCATCCCCTTCCATGTATTCGTAATAATTGACGTCATCCTGCGAGAGAACGAGCGGATGTTTTCCTTTTGGTAAACGAACCGGTGTCTCGACAATCTTTCCGTTCGCTTCTTTTGCTAAATCCGTCGGTCGGACGAGTACGTAATCGTTTTTATACAATGCATCCAAAATTCGTTCGAACTCCTGTTGCGTCACCATATAATCGTCGTATCCCGCCTCCTTTCGGTCGCCGTCAAACGCTTGTTTTGGATCAGCAATCAGTGAATGGAAAAAGAGATGTGGCACAGTTTTTTTCATAGGTAAGAGCGCCTGCTTTTTCTGTTCGTATTCTTCCGTTTTCAGATTCGTCTCTTTTGCGCGGACGGGTTTCAACACTTTGATCGCCCGGTCATAATCGTACTGGGCAGCGTAACGATCAGCACGCTGTATCGTCTTTTCTATGTATGCCTGTTGCGAAGCTTGTCTTTTTTGCTGTGACTCTAGTGTTTTTTCCGACTTTTTCTCGCTGACTTCGCTTTCCCCACATCCACTTAGTAGCAGACTCAGCGCCACACCGCCAATGATCCAGTTCCGTCTCATGTTTTTCGACTCCTTCATCAATTTTGACGTTTTCATCCCCCTCTATTCTAACTGTTCCCGATTGTTCAGTCGATTAACTACTTTTTTGAGTCATTCCGTTTCGTTATGACTGTCCATCCAAAGCGGAACTTCCGCTCACTCGTCTTGAGGTGTTTAATAAAGGACGTAATGAAATTCACGGAGGTGCAACAAGATGATTGAAAAGAACTTAATTAATGGTGAATGGTACGATACGACAGAAACGATTCCGGTCTACGACCCAGCAACGAAAAAACTGCTCGGACATGTTCCTGCAAGTTCAGCGGAAGACGCACAACGTTCCGTTGACGCAGCGAGCGAAGCATTCGTCAAGTGGTCAAATGAAACAGCAGACACACGCGCGAATTTAGTCGATGCCTGGTATCGCTTGATCAACGAACACCGTGAGGAACTCGCTCGGATCATGACGACAGAACAAGGGAAACCGTACGTCGAAGCACTCGGTGAAGTCGATTACGGAAATCAATATGTCCGTTGGTACGCTGAAGAAGCACGCCGGATTTACGGTGAAACGATTCCGGCTTCTGTTCCAGGAAAACGACTCTTCGTCGAAAAAGAACCAGTCGGTGTCGTCGCAGCGATCACACCATGGAACTTCCCGGCAGCGATGATCACACGTAAACTTGCACCGGCTCTTGCAGCGGGTTGTACGATTGTCCTTAAACCATCGGAAGAAACACCGTTTACGGCACTTCGCCTCGTTGAATTAGCAGAAGAAGCAGGTATCCCTAAAGGTGTCATCAACGTCCTAACAGGTGACGCGGCAACGATCAGTGGTGTCTGGCAAGCCGATTCCCGTGTCCGGAAGATCACGTTCACAGGTTCAACAGCCGTCGGGAAATTGATCATGCGTCAAGCAGCCGATACGATGAAAAAACTATCACTTGAACTCGGTGGTCACGCACCCTTCATCGTCACGGAAAATGCGGATCTCGATAAAGCTGTCGAAGGGGCAATGCGCTCAAAATTCCGGAACGGTGGACAAGCGTGTGTCGCGACGAACCGCTTCTACGTGCAAGCGTCTGTTCTTGACGCATTCACGGAAAAATTCACAGCAGCCGTCAAACAACTGCAAGTCGGTAATGGGATGGACGCTGACTCGACAGTTGGTCCATTAATCAATGCGAAAGCCGTCGCAAAAGTCAAAGCACACATCGATGACGCTGTCGCAAAAGGGGCAACGATCCTGACTGGTGGTACGATTGACGAATCTGTCGGCTACTTCGTCACTCCGACCGTGCTTTCGAATGTCACAGAAGACATGCTTTGCATGCAGGAAGAGACGTTTGGTCCGCTCGCACCGATCTCTGTCTTTGAGACGCTTGATGAAGTCATCGAACGGGCGAACAACACACCATACGGACTTGCGGCTTACGCGTTCTCTGAACGCATCGATGAAGCATTGATGCTCGGAAAACGACTCGAATACGGGATCGTCGGTCTGAACGATGGTGCGCCATCTGCAGCACAAGCCCCATTTGGTGGCTACAAAGAGAGTGGTCTTGGACGTGAAGGTGGCGTCTACGGCATCGAAGATTATCTCGAAGTCAAATACTTGTCGCTCGGTTAATCCATTAGACGATTTGTTTGAAGCAAACGATCGTCACTCCTAGGAAACCCCTCATTTCTAAAACGAAATGAGGGGTTTTTGTACGGCTCATACTTGCATACGAAATTTAAGGTATGATTGACATCGAACGATTTTATGGAAAGGAGCGATGGAAGAATGAATGTCATCACCTTCGGACAGAAAGAACAGAATCAACGCTACATCACAAGACCTGCTGTTTATGCGGTCATACTCGACCATCAAACAGGTAAAATCGCCGTCATTCAAAAAAAGGACGGTAAGTTGTTTCTTCCGGGTGGCGGTATCGAGACCTATGAGACGCATGAAGACTGTCTTAAAAGAGAGGTATTAGAAGAAACCGGAATAGATGTTACGGTGGTTGATTTCATCGGACGAGCCAATCAATATTTCTATTCACAAAATGAAACGACATATTATTTAAACGAAGGGCAGTTCTATCGTTGCGATGCTGGGCAGAACATATATGACCCAATCGAAGACGATCATCATCTAATATGGATTGATCCCGTTTCTGCTATAGAAGGCTTATTCCACGCACATCAACGCTACGCAGTCCAAAAGACGCTAGAAATGATTTAAATCGAGTCAAACAAAAGGTGCACAGTTCTCTTGTTCAGAGAAACGTGCACCTTTTAAATACTATCCGTTGTGACAAACGAGCAGCCTAGTCGTTATTCAACGTATTCGTACAAAACGACACTCTCGATATAGTGAATGAAGCGGCGTAATTCCTTCTCCTCTTCGTTCGAGAGATCGCCTTCTTTTGACATATTGGCAATTTCAAGACGCTGAACTTCGATGGCCTTCAGACAGAGTTCTTCCTTCTGCTGATCGACGTCCTTGCCGCCAATCGGCGACGACCAACGCGTATGTTTGAAGCGAAGTCGTTTATAGAACTCCAGCACACTTTGAACGACGTCTGGTGGATAAGATGAGCGGCAATTCTCGAGACGTTCGATCACTGTGCCCATTACCTTTTCATACAGTTCATGCTCGACTTGTGTCATTTGAATCAACGCATCAGACGACATGTTCGATCGTTTCCGCTTCCACCACAATTTACGAATCGGTTGGACGATTTGGAAACGCGAATCCTTGCCGATCGCCTTACGACGGTTTTCGATCGAGCGGAAGACATCCTTCTTCAACAGATCCGGCACCTTGTGCTCAGCGACGAAACGTTTTGATTCTTCCTTTTCCCACTGGACGGCTTCCAGTCGCAGTGCTTTCAATTGATCATTGAATTGATCGAGCTCTTCCTGACTTTTTTCCTGTGCCCGAAGTAACCGAAGCATGACATGATACTCATTAAGGAGATCAAACGCAACGACTGCATTGTCTTCGTCCGTCACTTGTTTAATTTCTGAGATTGCACGGCGAATCATCCGTTGTTTTTGGGCATTCAGGTCGAGTGCGATTGGTGTAGCCGCCTCACCACGGTTCAAGACCGGTAAAAGAATCGTTGCGAGAACGAGTGTATAGATAATGACACCCGCTGCAAGAAAGATAATCAATGAGCGTTCTGGGAAGGCTTCGCCGGACTCCGTCAAGAACGGTAATGACAAGACCCCGACCATCGTGATCGTTCCGCGAACCCCGACCAGTGTCGTGATTAAATCTTGTTTGAAGGACGGTCGACGATGATCGCGGTCCTCTTTTTTAAAGAACCGATGATCGAACCAATTGAAGAACATCGTCCAGACGAGACGGATCGCGAGAATGAATGAACCGATTTCGATGACATATAGCATGAGACGCCAGTTGTTGATCGCGTCATCCGCAAAAATCTCGCGTGTCGCTTCTGGTAACGTCAAACCGAGCAATAAGAAGATGATCCCGTTTAACGTATACGCGATCATCGTCCAGATGTTATCCGTCAACGTCTGCTCTTGTGCAAAGAACGTTTCCGTCCGTTCTTTGATCAAGGCATGCAAGATACCACCTGTCACGACGGCGATGACGCCTGACGCGTGAAACCCTTCTTCGGCGATGAAGAAGATGATGAATGGCGTTAAAATTTGCAATAAGGCATAAAAGACGACATCTTCAATGCCGGCGCGACGCAAGCGAACCTTGAGAAAGTTCATCGCGAGTGAGATCGTCAATCCGATCAATGCTCCGACGATGAACATGTAGAAGAACTCAGTCGTCGCACTTTGAAGCGAGAAATATCCTGTGACGACAGCAGCGACCGCATAACTGAACGCAACTAATCCTGAAGCATCATTGATCAGCGACTCTCCGCGAACGAGTGTCAGAATCTGTTCTGGAATCTGGACACGTTTCGCGATCCCGTTGACGGCAATCGGATCCGTTGGCGATAAAATCGCAGCCAAAGCAAAGGCAGCAGCGACTGGAATAACTGGAATCAACCAGTTGATGAAGTACCCTCCGACGATCGTCGTCAACAAGACGAGAATGATCGCGTTCCCGAAGATCGCTGTCCGCATCCGCCATAAATCTTCTCGTGGGAAGTGAGAACTATCGTTGTAAAGTAACGGTGCGATGAATAAGAGGAGGAACCACTCGGATTCGACCTCGATCGTCAAACCACTCATCAGGAGAGCGGCGACGGTTCCGGCAATGATTTGAATCAAAGCCGTTGGGATGAAACGGATGTAATGTCCGATGACTTGCGTCAATAAAATAAGCGCAAGCATCAATAAAATCAATGATAGTGTTTCCATGGAAGACCCCTTCCTCTATTGTTTCTTTCTACCTATATCCTAACATAGTTTTTTAATCAATCCTGTCCGAGCGCCTTATCGGACCGTTGCACAGCAATCATTTCTTCTGCTTGACGAATCAACTGCTCCCGGAGTTCGAGTGGTTCAAGGACTCGCACTTCCGGACCGAGCCGCATCAATTGGCGTCCGAGATACGGCAGTTCAGTTTCCGGAACCAACCATGTTCGTTCCGACTGAATCGGTAAAATCCCCTCTAGCAACCGTTCGCCTAATGGTGATACTTCCAGTTTCACCGTCGTCATCGGTACGTGTGCCGTACCCTGCTCCAAATCTGAAAAGGTTAACTCGGTTGCCGGCAACTCATGGAGCGTCACGTCTTTAATCCGATCGACACGGAACTGGCGATACCCTCGATTCGTCTGTCCATAGAAGTACCAGCGATTCTGTTCGAACGATATACCGATCGGATCCACGACGATCACGTGTCGTCCTTTTGTCGTCTCATAAAGAATATTCCCCATCCGTCCGCTCTCTAACAAGTCGAGTAACGCAGGATTTTGCGGCGACGGTGGTGTATCGACCGCTTGAAAGCGAAAGCGGTCTTTCCATTTTACAATCTGTTGCTCCGTCATTTTCGGTAACTCGTTCGCATAGCGTTCAGCGACTTCCTGTCGAATCGTACCGAATGGAAAATCGGGAATCTGTCCGACCCATTCCAGAAGGATGAATAAGACAATCGTCTCTTCATCCGTCAAGACGAGTGGCGGCATGTTCCGGTGCGGCAGCATCCGGTAACCCCCCGCTACGCCTGGTTCGCTGTAGATCGGATAACCATTTGCTTCAAGTACCGTCATGTCCCGTTGAATCGTCCGGATCGACACCTGACATTCTTCCGCAAGCATCCGTGCAGAGAAGTGTTCCCCCCGGTTTAACAAGCGGACTAAACGCCATTGTCTCGTATTCATACATTTCCTCCTCAAATAACGACATCTTTTGTCGTCATTATACGCTAAGATGAAGTCACACGATGCAAAAGGAGGAATTATGGATGTCACAACCTACGACCGTTCTTTATATCGCTTGTAGTCTTGACGGGAAAATTGCTAGACTCGACGGTTCACTTGATTGGTTATTTGCCGTTGCCGGAGACGGGGATAATGGTTATCAAGCGTTCTATGATCAAGTCGGTGCCGTCATCATGGGACGAAAAACATATGATGAGGTCCTGCAACTCAGCGAGACATACCCTTACGCAGATATTCCGAGTTATATCTATAGTTGGACGCAACGAACGTCTGAGACGGTCACCTATACGGATGAACCGCTCGATCAACTGCTTGACCGGATCACGCCAACGATCGAAGGTAACGTCTGGCTTGTCGGTGGTGGCGAATTGATTCAAGAAGCGTTGCGTTTAAAACGCATCCGCTCGATTGAACTGGCGATCGCACCCGTCATCCTCGGAACAGGCATCCCGCTGTTTCCGGAAGGGACGAATGAAACGCATCTTCGTTTGACAGCAAGTCGCCATTCGGGACAATTCCTGATGGCGACGTATGAAGTCTTGACTTAAAACAACAACAACCGGTTCGGGAAAGCGAACCGGTTGTTCGTTTATATCAGTCAGGCATTTTTCTTCGTTTTTTTCTCTTTTGGTTCCGTCCACTTGAAGATTTTATTCATGACGTTGTAAATCCGTTTTGATTCCTTCGTCATCAACGGTCCGAGGATGGCGAGAATCAAGACGTACAAGGCTGAGAATGGTGACAAGATGTCCATCAACCCACCAGCGATTCCGAGATTCGCGACGATGATCGAGAATTCCCCACGCGAGACGATTGTCAAGCCGATGTTCGAGGATGCTTTGTGTGACAAACCTGCTTTACGTCCCGCGATCATACCAGCCACATAGTTTCCGATGATCGTGATGACGACGGCACCGAGTGCGAGCCAAACGGCGTCAAGTAACATCGTCGGATCGATACTCAACCCGAAACTGAAGAAGAAGATCGCACCGAAGAAATCACGGAATGGGACGACGAGATGTTCGATCCGTTCGCCTTGATCAGTTTCCGAGAAGACGAGACCGAGTAACAACGCCCCGATTGCTTCTGCAACATGAATCGTTTCCGAGAATCCGGCGATGAAGAACAAGGCAGCAAAGACGACGATGATGAAGACTTCGTCCGAGGCGATCTTCAGCATCTTATTCAAAAGCGGTGTTGCCTTCCGAGCGACGATGAAGAACAGCAACATATAGCCGAGGGCGATCAAGATTGAGGTAAGGGACGCGAGTAACGTCGTCCCACCGCCGAGAAGCAGTCCCGATAAAACCGACAAATAAACGGCGAGGAAGATGTCCTCGAACATGATGATTCCAAGAATCAACTCCGTCTCCGTATTACCGGTCCGGCGAAGATCAACGAGGACTTTTGCCACGATCGCACTCGAGGAGATCGTAATGATCCCGGCGATGACGAGTACTTCATAGAGTGGGAATCCAGCGATGAACCCGTATAAGAGACCACCGGTAAAGTTAATCGATAAATAGATCGTTCCGCTCGTGACAATCGATTTTCCAGACCGGATCAACTTACCGATCGAGAACTCGAGTCCGAGATAGAATAAAAGGAACAGGACGCCGATTCGTCCGAGGAAGCTGATGAACTCAGCACTTTCAATGAACTTGAAGTCTAGTATCCCGATTGTCGGAGCGTGCGGTCCAACAATCATCCCGAGAATTATTAGAAACGGGATGATTGAGAAATTGAGTCTGTTCGCGAGCACTGCCGCGATTGCCACTAAGATAAGCGCGGTACCGACTTCAAATATGAGATGATCCATATATTATCCGCCTCCTTCGATTGAGAATAATGCTTTCGTGATGTGACGGATGTTTTGACGCTCTCCAGATAAGACGATCGTATCACCGGCTTCAAGGCGTGTATCCGGTCCTGGATTGAGCGATTTTGAACGGTCATGCTTGAGCACCGCAATGATTGAAATATCGTAATGGTTACGGACATCGAGTTCACCGATCGTTCGATTGTTGACCTTTGAATCCTGACCGACTTTGAACCATTCAATGACGAGATCATCAAACGCGAGTTCAATTTTTTCGAGATCCTTCGGCTTATAGGATAATCCTCCGAGAATTCCTGCCATCTGACGGGCTTCTGCGTCATTGAACGTCACGCTCGAGATGCTCTCATCAAAATCATCGTCATCGTAGTGATGCATCTCGCGTCGTCCATCATCATGGACGATGACGACCACCTTATCTCCTCGTGTCGTGATGCCTTCGAACTTCCGTCCGATTCCTGGTAAATCTACTTCTCGCATATCCATCTGTTATTTCCTCCTTTTTTTGGTTTACAAATGATGATTTGCTTTGTGGATGAGTGTCTTGAACGTCTCATCGCTCAATATATCTTGAAGGTCATGCAGCTGTTTCAAATCCGCTTTCGCCATGATGACAAACCCGTCCTCCTCAATGAATGCCACGCGATCTCCTTCCTCCACTTGCAAGGCCTGCCGAATTTTTTTGGGGATGGTGATCTGTCCTTTTGACGTTAACTTTGATAGCTCCATCACGAACTTCCTTCTTTCTGTGTTTTTCTTGTATTCCTTACTTCCTTACTTTTCTTATTTCCAGCGTAACACAGTTCTAAACTTATTCCGAGTGTTTTGCTTTGAATTAAAATTTAAAAATCGATTTTCTTTTTGTTCAACCGTATTCATACGATTATTTTCAAGACATCTTACAATAAACATAGAAAAACGCATCCTAATCTAAATGGATGCGTTCTTCGTCTTATTGTTATTCGGAGGTGATTTTATGTCGCAATTATTTTCAATTGCGTTTGTAATCTATATTTTATCGTTGAACATGGCAGCGATCTATCTTGTCCATAAACGAATCGTACCAGCTATAGTCGCTGGCTTAACAATTCTCTTCCTGATTCCAACCGTCAGTTGGACCGTCATGGTACTTTTTGTTTTCGCTTTATTCGTCACACCAGTCATGGATTGGTTTGAAGGTTTAGAAAGTCTGATTAACCTGATGTGGATTGGTCTGCTGAACGGATGCTGCTACATATTATTCGGTACCGTTAGATGGATCATTTCAATGATTCGGAGATGATTCTTTCGCTGGATCGATCTTTAGCCCTTTTTCACCTAAGTGATGGAAGGAACGTTCAATCGCCGTTTCGATATATCCATCCAATTGACACGGCAACAAGATATCATATTCTTGTGGCAGAACGGTTCGTCGATCCTCCTCTACCTCTCTAATGAAATGCGGAAATGCTTTCTATCTCGACTGCACACTCACTTCATGAAGCGCCCAATTTATCGCTTGTTCATTCCAGTTCACGAACGGAGCAATGCGTGTATTGTACCGCCTGAAGTCATCATGATACCTTGAACCAATCGAGGCGTCAGCTATGATCGCTTGCCGTAACCACCCCATATAAAAACCGCGTAACCAAATATCGTCCGCTATCAGATGGACGTAATAGCCACTTCGAAAAGATGGATCCCAAGACGCCGAGTCTCTCCAAAACGCTTCGCAGTCAATCGCTCGTGTCCCGCTCGCTAATTCACCCGTATAATGGTGGGCTTGCTCCTTCTCGTCATAGCGCGCATCAGGAGCGATCGTACCGAGAAGAAATCGAGCGGGGTCTAGTTCCGGAAGTAACGTAATCAATCGTTGTCCGATGTAGGCATGCATCAGTCGTGAACCCATCGCTTACTTCCCTTCGTAATCGTTACGCGTGATCGCATAAATTTTTAAATCCCAGAAACGCTCTTTAACGAATAAAGCACTCCGCGAGATCCCTTCAAACGTCATACCGATCTTTTCCATGACTCGAGCTGATCCATCATTCGCAACAAAATAACGGGCTTGAATGCGCTCGAGTCCGAGTGTCTCAAAACCGTACTGTACGAGACGCGCTGCTGCTTCCGGCATCAAACCCTTCCCCCAGTAATCGCGCGACAGCGCATAACCGAGTTCTGCTTGCTGTTGCTCAAACGAGACTTTGATGAAATCAATCGTCCCGATGACTCGTCCGCTCGTTTTTTCTTCGATTGCCCAAGGTGCCGGATTTCCTTGTTCGTATTGGCGAAGGATATGTTCGACGAATTGCTCAGAGTCCGTGAGGCTTTTATGCGCATGCCAGCTGACATATCGCGCCGTCTCTTCATCTTTCGTATAGGCATAGATATCTGCTGCATCTTCTATGCGAACCGGTCGCAAACGGAGTCGCTCCGTTTCAAGTACAGGCAAAGCTTGATATAAATCGATGGTCGTTAACATGATCGAACCCTTCTTCCTTTGATTTTTTCCAAGTATACCCACTCTTCCATAAAAAGTATAGAGATATACGAAAACGGTATCAGAATTTTCTGTTATAATATTGGAAAATGATGTAAGAAAGGATGCTGTCATGTCTTCTCGGGAACGAACCCTCTTAAGTGCGCTCGGTATTTCACAGTTTGGTGACTTCATTTATCTCGTTGCGATCAACGTATACATCTATCGCTTGACCGGCTCTGCGTCAGCCGTTGCTGCGCTTTGGATCATCAGTCCGGTCATCGCTCTCGTCATCAAGTCGTTCGCAGGAAGTTGGGTCGACCGATCCGACTTACGTCGACTGTTGATTCAAACTGATTTGTTGCGTGCTTTCTTAATCGGTATCATGCCATTTCTACCATTATCGTTGCTTTACATCGACTTGATCGCCTTAGCTATCATCAAAGCGGTCGTCGAACCGGCAACGTTGACCTACATCACGACGCTTGTTCCACAAAACGATCGGACGTCATTTAATGCCTATCGTAGTCTGATCACGTCTGGTGCCTTTTTGATCGGTCCGGCTCTCGCTGGAGGACTGCTCTATGTTGCTTCTGCCGACGTTGCCATTTGGCTCAACGCTGTCTCGTTCCTCGGATCAGCTGTCCTGCTGATGCGCTTGCCGCGTTTTACTGCTTCGGTCGAACAAGGGATGCGGCTGCAAGACATTATATCCGATTGGCGGCTTGTCTATCAGTTCAGCAAAAGTGCACGCTACGTGACGGGATTGTATATCCTCGCGATGCTGATGATGATCGCGACACTTGCACTTGATACGCAAGAAGTCGTCTTTTTACAACGAAGCATCGGGTTATCGGAAACCGACTATGGTTTACTGATGAGCCTGACTGGGATTGGTTCCGTCGCCGGCAGCTGGGTCGTCGCCCGCTACGCTAAAACGCTCTCGATTAGGACGATGCTGACGATCGGCTATGTATTTGTCGCTGTCGGTTACATGCTGTATGCGAATGCGAATTCGTTTTCGATCGTCTGTACTGGTTTCTTGTTGCTCGGTAGTTTTCACGCATTTGCGGGAACCGGTTTCTTGACGTTCCAACAGACGAATATTCCACTCCACTTAATGGGACGCTTTACGAGTCTATACGGTGTCGGCGTCAGTCTGCTACAGATTCTAGCGATCGTCGCGATCGGTCTGCTCGGTGACATCTGGTCGATTCGTTTCAGTACGATTCTATTTGCCGGTCTCCTCGTGATCGTGACGATCTGTTTCCTTGGATTGGTTCTCCTCCCGCGCAAGCAACAGTATTTCGCAACGAACGAGATCAACGAAGAACGACATGCCTAAAAAAACAGGGAACCCCGTCAACGCGGTGTTCCCTGTTTGAGTTGCAATTCTAACCGTTCTTTCATTACTTCAACGTGTGCGACGAGCGGAAAAGTTCCGTCTTGTAGTTGTTTTTGCAGTTGTTTTGCTTCCGCTAAAGCGAGCGCGTATTCCGCTTCTGAGACGTCCCCTTGCTCCCGTGCTGCTTCCAGTTCGTCCACATCGACTAACAAGAAGACTTCTCCCGATGGCAAAACGATCAGATCGAGAAACAGATCCTCCCAGTAAATACGTCCGTCTTCCACTCCAGTACGAAGACAGATATCGATATAGTTTTGTACCAACTGACCTGTGGCGTCAAACATCGAGGTCACGGCATGATGGGCATCGCTTGGGAATTGTTGTACCCAGACGTAACCAGCGTCAGCGATTCGAATCGTTTCGTCACCATAACGGACGTCTAACGGTGAAGTGACTTCAATGAGTTGAAGGAGTGTCACATGTCCTTTGAACACTTCGTTTTCTACTTGTTCATGACCATAGTGTCGTTGTGTGATGCGACGCCAGTCACGTCGATCGGCATAGCGTTTTTTGATCATTTACCGGTCCTCCGTTTTTTCCTTAGTGTGCCATACCCCACTTCTTTTTCATTCTAATTCTTTAAAAAAAGAGGCAACGGATTTTTTCCGTTGCCCCTTACTTCATCATTTTGCCGTCTCTGAACCGTGTAACGCAGCACCATTCGTCTCGATGACGTGACGGTACCAATCGAACGAATCTTTTTTCATCCGTTTCATCGATCCATTGCCTTCGTTATCCCGGTCGACATAGATCATGCCGTATCGTTTTTTCATCTCTCCTGTCGTAAAGGAGACGATGTCGATGACGCCCCACGGCGTGTAGCCGATCAATTCGACGCCATCTTCGAGCACGGCTGCTTTGAACGCTTCGATATGCTCACGCAAGTAATCGATCCGCGCTGTATCATGAATCTGACCATCCTCGATCGTATCAATCGCACCGAAACCGTTCTCGACGATGAACAACGGAATCTGATAGCGGTCGTACAGACGGTTCATCGCATACCGGAGTCCAACCGGATCAATCGCCCATCCCCAGTCACTCGACTGGATGTATGGGTTCTCAACACCATTCGCAAGACCACCGTTGACGATGTTACCTGTGTTATTGACGACAGCATCATGTTTGACGGTCGTCGACATGTAGTAACTGAATCCGAGATAATCGACCGTTCCGTTTCGTAAGATTTCTGCGTCACCTTCTAGGATCGGAATGTCATACCCTTCCCGTTTGAACTCATTTAACGCGTAAGACGGATAATAGCCGCGGACTTGAACGTCTGGGAAGAAGTAACGCTGACGCATCGATGTCTCAGCAAGCAGAATGTCTTCCGGGTGCGACGAGTACGGATAGATCGGTACATGGGAAACCATCGCTCCGATCTCGAAGTCCGGGTTGATCGCTTTCCCTTTCGCGACAGCTAGTGCACTCGCGAGTAACTCATGATGCCCCGTTTGATACATGACTTCCATCGCGTTCTCTTTCGGATCAAGTAGGACACCAGAATTCGTCCAAAGGAACAACGGATTGCTGACGTCCATCTTGTTGTTGATCTCATTGAACGTCATCCAGTACTTAACCTTGTCTTTGTAACGCGTGAAACAGACTTCCGCGAATTTTTCGAAGAACAGCGCTACTTTCCGGTTGCGGAATCCACCGTATTCACGTGCGAGGTGGAGTGGCATCTCAAAGTGCGACAGTGTGATGATCGGTTCGATGCCGTATTTCAGTAATTCGTCGAAAACGTCATCATAAAACTTCAGTCCTTCTTCGTTCGGTTCCGCCTCGTCTCCGTTCGGGAAAATCCGACTCCACCCGATTGACGTCCGGAGACATTTCAGTCCCATCTCAGCGAACAGGGCGATGTCCTCTTTATAACGGTGATAAAAATCAATCGCCTCGTGATTCGGATAGAATTCATTCTCCTCTACCTGATCCGTGATGCGTCGTGCAACGCCGTGAGCCCCTGCCGTCAATACATCAACGACGCTCGGTCCTTTTCCGCCAGCATTCCAGCCACCTTCGAATTGATGCGCCGCTAACGCACCGCCCCATAGGAAATCATTTGGTAATGTCTTCATCTTCATGTCCTCCTTCTTTTCTCTTACTTGATGATCGTCAAGATTTCTGTATTTGCCGTCGTGACTGTCTCGTCCGTCGGTAGGATTTGTGCATAACTCTGCGTGTTCGTGATAATGATTAGTGTGATCGTCTCGAGTCCATGCGTCTCAATCGCTGTCGCATCAAACGTTACGAGGAGATCACCTGTCGTCACCGTATCACCTTCTTGGACGTGAAGCGTAAACGGTTTACCGTCGAGCGTTACGGTCTCAAGACCGACATGGATCAAAACTTCGACACCACTCGTCGAGCGTAATCCGATCGCGTGACCTGACGGGGCGACCATGACGACGGTCCCGTCAAACGGTGCCGTGACCCGGTTGTTCGTCGGACGAATCGCTACCCCTTGTCCCATCGCACCGGAAGCAAAGACAGGATCCGGTACATCCGATAAGGCAACGATTTTTCCTTCAAGTGGTGCACGAAGCGTCTCTTCATTTGTCAGAGTTGCGCTGACTTCCTGTTTTGCAACTGGTGTCGCTGTACTTGCAGGTGCTACGACCGGAGCAGCCTGCTCCCCGAAACCGAACACTTGAATTAAAACGATGGGTAGAATCAAGGCAATCGCCGTTCCGATCAATAAGCCGATGATCGACGATGGATAGTCGGAATCGATGCCGTTGACGAGCGTCAATGGTCCCGGTAATCCGGCGTAGGCAAAGTAATACGGTTTAAAGAAACTTGCCGTGACTGCGCCGATTGCTCCCGAGATACAGCCATAGATAAACGGTTTTTTAAAACGGAGCGTCACCCCATAGATAGCTGGTTCCGTGATACCGAAGATACCTGTCAGTCCGGCTGAGACCCCGACTTTTTTCGTTTCTTTGTTACGTGCTTTCAAGATGACCCCGATGACAGCACCGATTTGGGCGATGACGGCAATCGTTTGGTAGGCTTGGAACGAGTCGCGACCATATTGCTCAAAGTTTGCGAGCACCATCGGCGTGACACCCCAGTGGACACCGAAGATAACGATGACTTGCCAGAAGCCACCGATGATGAGACCAGCTACCGCAGGAGCATTCTCCGCTAAGTAGTTATACCCGTTTGCGATCCCTTCTGCACCAAGTGTCGTGATCGGTCCGATCAAGAGAATCGTAAGCGGCACCATCAATACCATACTGAAGAATGGAACGAACAACGGACGGACGACTTCATGAATTGTCTTGTTCAGGAATCGCTCGACATAAGACAGGATCCAGACGAGGAATAATGGCGGTAAGACCGATGACGTATACGTCGTCCCGGATAATGCGATTCCTAAAAACGTGATGGATTCACCAGCCGTGATGCGTGCTGCGATATCTGCCCATGTTGGACTGACGAGTGCCGCACTACAGGCGACCGCGATGAAGGCATTGACCTTAAAATGATTCGCTGCCGTGATGGCAATGAAAATCGGCAAAAACGTAAACGGTGCCCATGAAATGAAGCTGAAGACTTCGTAAATCCCTGTTTTCGCAAATGCTGGAAAAGCGAGCGTCGTCAAAATCAAAATTCCCTGCAGAATCCCCGCTGCAGCTAAGATGTAGACAAACGGTGCAAAGACGGCTGACATCGTCGCAATGATTCGGTTGAGGACCGTCCCTTTCGGCGCCTCTTCCGTTTCCGATTGTTCCAAATCGACGAGCTTCAAAAATTCTTGATGAACTTCCCCGACGTGTTGACCAATGACGACTTGAAATTGCCCACCAGACTCAACGACCGTAATGACGCCAGGTAGTGCACTGACTGTTTCCTTAGCTGACGAATCCGATCGTTTCAAGACGAGACGAAGTCGTGTGGCACATCGGACGGCGCTGATGACGTTGTCTTCTCCCCCGACAGCTTCTAAAATCGAATGCGCCAATTGTTGATAATCGCGAACCTTGCCCATATCGTGTACCTCCCCTGAATATGACGCTTGAATACCCTTTCATTTTAATTGTACATTCACAATTAATCAATACATAAATAATTAAATTTAACATGTTATTAATCAACAGAAGGCTTATGCTATACTAAAGAAAGAAAAAGTTCGCAAGAAAAGAAGGTGTCCTATGCTGAAATACCAACAGACGGCCGATGAAATCGAACGGTACATAGAACAACATGAGTTGAAACAAGGGGACAAACTACCGATTCTCGAAGAGTTGATCCGGCAGTTCGCCGTCAGTAAGACGACGATGACAAAATCACTTGAGTTACTCGAACGAAAAGGGGTTATCTTTCAAGTCCGTGGAAGCGGGATTTTTGTCCGGAAGACGAATCGCACCGGCTACATTCGCCTGTTCTCGACCCAAGGATTCAAGCAGAATCTCGTCGGTCATACGATCGAGTCGACCGTTCTCGCACTCGAACCAATCGCTGCAACCGATAATATCGCGAAAAATCTCGGGATCGAGGCAGGTGAGACAGTTTATTACGTCAAGCGAATCCGCTACATCGACAGCAAGATCCTCTGTCTCGAAGAGTCTTACTATCGCCAATCAATCGTTCCGTACTTAAATCGTGAAATCGTCGAGCAGTCGATCTTCGAATACTTAGAGACGGCACTCCAATTGAATATCGGGTTCTCGGATATGTATATGCACGTCGGGAAGTTAAGCGCTGAGTCGGCTCATCATCTGGATCTCACCGAGGGCGATCCTGGATTGACGATCGAGACGGTGTTTCATTTGACGAACGGTCGTCCGTTCGACTATTCCGTCATCACCTATCATTATGAACACTCGCATTTCGTCGTTCAGGCGAACGGACTATATCTTTAACAAATGAAAAAAGTAAAAAAGCGAAGTCTGATGATCGTCTTCATTTTACTGAAGACGTTCCATCGGATTTCGCTTTTTCTTTTAAGAAACTAATTAAAATTAACATACAAAACGGATAAATCGCTAAAACGGCAATCAATAATAAGCCAAGGACTGGGCTCGGAAAATCAGTAGGGTACGTGACTGGGAACCACTGACTCAGAGCATACGACATGAAGACGAAATACGGTATCCAACTAAAGGAAAACGACCAAGTAATTCGACCTCGAACTATTATCCCCTGCATCAGACGAATAGGCGTAAAAAATAGGATCATACACACCGTGATTAATAGAAAATCCATTAGATAAAAAACTGGTATGATGTTCCCGTTATGCGGATAATACGTTCGATGTTCAATGTCATCTCAACAGGAAGAAAGAGAATCAAGGCGAAAAACAGACTCCATCCGTTCCATTTTATAAATAATCGCATCCTTTAAATACCTATCTCTTCTTTACTAGAATTTTCGATATACAGTTCCCCATCAAATGTCGTCAAGGCAATCACTTTCCCGTCTTTTTCATACCACGCCGTTGCGCCTTCACGATCGAGTTCTTTCCAATCGGCTTGGCGAATCCGAGTCCCATAGAGTAAACCCGGTCCGTCAGTTTCCGAGACTAGACGGGTTTTGATTTTCCACTCGCCTTGTTTTTCAACTGCCGTAGCAAATCGCGGCACCGGAAAACCGGATACTTTTGATTCTTGAAATCCAGCATACCAACTACCGATGACTACAATGAGCCCAAGACATACAATGGCGATCCATTTCTTCTTCATAAGTATTCTCCTTTTACTTTCCATCTTCATTTTAAAATTACCAAAAAATAGTTTAATTTCCCTCATCCTAAAGGCGGATTACTGATTTTTTAGTTGTGAAAACATATGAAAATTGTTTCGAATTTATGAAAACATCCAAAAAAATTTCAATTTTTTTCATAAAAAATGCACACCCCTGTTCGTCCTTAGAGTAGCAACGGTTTGACAACTCCCGGCACAGAGCCGTTTTCAGTCGTTTTCAATTGATTAAGCGCATTAGCAACTTGACTTCATTTCCTGCTATGGTACGATACGAACTTATCAAAGGGAGTGAACAGAACTTATGAAATTCAGAAAAGAAAAAGTCAATGTCGTTGACATGCAGCAAACCAAAAAGAGTGTCTACGCGACCGGAATTGGGAATGCGATGGAATGGTTCGATTTTGGTCTTTATTCCTATCTCGCAATCATCATCAGTCAAAACTTCTTTAGCGCTGTTGAAAATGATGAACTGAAGCTCGTCTTTACTTTTGCGACGTTTGCGATCGCTTTTTTAATGCGACCAATCGGCGGAATCGTCTTTGGACGCATCGGAGATCGACTCGGGCGGAAGGTCGTCTTAACAACGACGATCGTCATGATGGCTGGTTCCACGCTCATCATTGGTCTATTACCGACCTACGATCAAATCGGAATTTGGGCACCGATCCTGTTATTGTTAGCCCGGATTTTACAAGGATTCTCGACTGGCGGTGAATATGCCGGCGCAATGGTCTACATCGCTGAGTCATCACCAGATAACAAACGGAGTGCCCTCGGAAGTGGACTTGAAATCGGTACACTCGGTGGATATATTCTCGCCTCATTACTGGCTACAACACTTTTCGTCACCTTATCGGATGATCAAATGGCATCTTGGGGATGGCGGATTCCCTTCATTCTTGGAGCACCACTCGGTTTATTTGGTCTCTATTTACGTCGTCACTTGGATGAATCACCGATCTTCGAAAATGAGATTAATGAAAACACAGAAGAGCCTGCGACATTCCGCGAAATTCTTCGCGACCACAAACGTGATATCATCGTTTGTTTCATCGCTGTTGCCTTCTTCAATATTACGAACTACATGCTCTTGTCCTACATGCCATCGTACCTCGATGAAGTCATCGGCATGTCAAGTTCGACAAGTACGATTCTAATTACTGGGGTCATGGTGATCATGATTCCGCTCGCTTACTTCTTCGGGAAGCTCAGTGATAAAAAAGGGAATCGTAATATCGTCCTTTTCGCGTTAGCCGGACTATCGTTGCTTTCAATCCTGTCGTTCTTCTTGATTGGTCTTAAACCACTCTTTTTCGTCGGAATCGGGATCTTCATCCTCGGCTTCTTCTTGGCGATCTTTGAAGGAACGATGCCAAGTCTTCTACCGAGTATCTTCTATACGGATGTCCGTTATCGGACACTATCCGTGACGTTCAACGTCTCGGTCTCGATCTTCGGTGGAACGACGCCACTCGTTTCGACTTGGCTCGTCCATACGACACAAAATCCGCTTGCTCCTGCTTTCTATCTAACAGCAGTCAGCGTCATCGGATTCGTCACGTTCTTCTTCTTCTTTAAAAATACAGCCGGAAAAGCACTTAAAGGATCGCATCCGACTGTATCGAGTGAAAAAGAAGTCGCATCAATCGCGAAGAAACCAAACGATGCCCTCTGGTGGGCAGAATAATTGCTAGCTATAAGTAAGAGCCGTCTTCCACAGAAGACGGCTCTTTTTATTAGACAGCACTCAACTCTTTTACGACTCGGTCCGCGACTGCGAGTTCCTGTTCTTGTGCAAAATCGAACTGACAACCGATCGCAGCGAGCCCGTTTGCATGCGCCGCTTTGAAATCAGATAAGCGGTCACCGACAACGTAGCCTGACGAGATATCGTGCATCTTACAAATCTCCCGTACGAGTGCTGATTTATCACCGGAACGAATGTCTTCAATGCTATAGACATGATCGATATACGCTTCAAGTCCATACGTCGTCACGATTGCTGACAAGTAGGATGGCCACCCATTACTGGCGATATAGACGGAGTGACCCGCTTGTTTCAAACGAGCGAGCAACTCGACCGTTCCTGGATATAAGCGACCGTTCCCCGCTTTGACTGCCTGCTCTAAGCTACGTCGAAACTTGTGATCCGCAGCCTGTTGGTCTGTGGCTGAAAAGTCCGGTAGTAACGTCTGCCAGACTTCCGGTAACGAGACGCCCATGATCTGCTGATAGAGGGCGAGTGGGGTTTCCCCCTCCCAGCGTCCCGTTTGACGCAACTCTTGAAAGACCTCTTCTAGCGCATGCGACAGCACGGCATTCGTTTGAAACAACGTTCCATCCATATCAAAAATGTAGTGTGTCATTCGCTCTCCCCTTTTTGCTCTTGATTTATCATTTGAATCACGGATTCTATCGATCTATCCTCAGCAATTAGACGATCTGTCGGGCGGTGATCCCGATCAATCCACCAGCGTTTCATATCCGTCACAGAAAACTCCGTGGGCTGGCGCATTTCATGGCGACGAACCGTTTCTTCAAATGAGACGTCAAAATAATACGCCGCGTACCGTGAAGTAAAGCGTCGTTCCAACCGGTCAATCATCTCACCGTACCAGTTCTGTGCAAGAATTCCTTCCAGCAGAATCGTCGCGTGGCGTCCGTCAGCAAGTCCGATCAACTCTTCGATCCAGCAAATCGCCGGATTTCCTGGTCCATCTTTTACGTTCAACATCTCCCTGCGGATGACATCTTGCGAGAATAAGATGCTATCCGGTAAGACCGATCGTAACGCTTTTGCAAGCGTCGTTTTTCCACTACCAGAATTCCCACGGATGACGATCAAGCGCGACTTCATGTCGTGAACCAGTCCCCGTTTAAGGCAGCAATGTACCGCTCTGCAGAGCGCGCTACTGCTTCAGACGCACCGGTTTCGATTTTCCGATGAAAGGCGTCATATAATTTTTCAAAGTGAAGCGGACGTAACGTTTCTGCCATTCGCGCGACCGTCTTTGCCGGAAGCGGAATCACATTCGGATAGCTGTACATGAAACTGACCCATGCCCGATCGGCAACGATCCGAATGATGTCTCCTGTCAACAATAGCCCCGCTGACGCGTCTTTTCGTTCACAAATGACTGCTCCTTTGAAGTGACCACCGACGCGATGTAACATCACATCTTCTGCTAACTTCAATCGTTCACCACTCCAGAAGACGATACGCTCGCTTGGTCGTGTCACGAACGACGCATCATCTTCATGAATATAGATCGGTACGTCAAAAGTCTCCGCCCATTCGACTTGTGTCGCGTAATAATGCGGATGTGATAAAGCAATCGCCTGAATCCCGCCCAATTCGTCAAGTTGCTCTTTCGTTGCGGAATCAAGATATGTAATGCAGTCCCATAACAGGTTGAACGATTTTCCTTGGACAAGATATGCCGTCTGACCGATACCGAACGACGGTGTCGTCTGAATCGCATAGACGCCTGCTCCGTCGTCACTAATGACATTTTGATACGTTCCTGATTGTTGCATCGCATCGAGCGTCGTCCACGTTTGACCGGTTGGATTGACATACTGTCGTTCCTCTAAGCAAATCGGGCATGTTTCGCGCTCTGGATTGATTTGTTCAACACCACACGTCGTACAGATGATGGTTTCCATCTCATCATTCCTTTCCAATTCGTAAATGATTTTCCTGATATATCATACCATATTCCATTTATAGGGATTGGAGGGATTAAGAGGCGGTTATCGAAAGGAACATGTATGAAAACAAAGGAGGAGATTCTGATGTCAATTTCGACCCACCTCATTACGCCCCGCTTGAACGCTGTTTTTTTGCATGTTCAGGATGTGAAACGTGCCGCCGCTTGGTATCACCAGTTACTGCAGCTGCCGTTTGATGCTTCGCGCGTCTCGTCACCTGTCTACAATCTTCCACTTGAGGGTCCAACGAGTTTGACGCTCGATGATCATACGAATGACGCAACGTACCGACATCACCCTTCTCCCCATGCCTTGTTTAATTTTTATACGACGGACATCGATGCATCCTATCAGTTTGTGCGGTCACTACACGCACCCATCATTCGAGACATCGAACGTTTCGATGACTTTGCTTACTTTACGTTTTCGGATCCTGACGGTAACGTCTTGATGCTCTGTACAGGGTAAGACAAAAGCAGGTCGAACCACTAATATGGGCTCGACCTGCTTTGTTTAATAAGACGTTCGATCGTCATTTATGACGCTTTGAAAACGTTCTGTGAATCGATTGATTGCCTCTTCCGTGTCTAAAATACCTGAAAACCAGATCTTCTTGTTCTGTGAAAATGTAAGATGCAGTGAGTCATGTATCGTGGATTGCA
The DNA here is from genome assembly GCF_001750115.1 of Exiguobacterium sp. U13-1. Lineage (NCBI taxonomy): Bacteria > Bacillati > Bacillota > Bacilli > Caryophanales > Exiguobacterium > Exiguobacterium sp. U13-1. Next base: position 2,202,275 of record NZ_CP015731.1, read on the forward strand.
CTTCAAGCATCGCAATCGTATCTGACTTCATTAACGTCTTTCGTGATAGAGTGACCAGTTCGTTCGTCAACGTTTCGCGTGTATCTTCTGACGTCTTTTCATGGAGAAGATCAACTGTCTTATGAAGCAATACGGCTTTTGAGACACGTGATAGATTCAACTCACGAATTTCGAACGTGTAGGCGTCCTCATGTTCATGCTGACGCTGGACGACGAATCGTGGAGAATGCACTAGGTGTTGAATGAAGTGAACGAACATTTCGATGGTCATTTCGGACATACCGAAACCCTCCCTTTTACGTGGATCAATGAACGAATGCCTTTAATCCTTTATCTGAATGGACAGTAAGAGTCCTGTATAAAAATCAATCAGGTGAATTGGAAATATCCCCTCCTCCCTGTAAAGTTATACCACAAAAACAAGTACAAAGTGTACATGTTTTTGTTTCAAAATTAAGATTCGATTAGCGTCCGAATCTTGTTTATAGTAACATAAAAGATACTAGTTTTAATCATAATTACCATCATCATGTGATAAAAATCTGAATGACTAGATTATGTACACGGATAAAGAGTCAGAGCTCGTTGATCCCACTCTGACTCTTCCTTCAATCGATCATCGTTGGCGCGATTAAATCTTGTAACGTGTATGCCTGCAACGCATCCGTAAAGGACATGAATGCTTGATCGAACGCTTGTCGTGTGTTTTGCAAACTACCATTTTTATTTGGAACTGTCACATTTTCAAGATAGGAGACTTCTTCAAATAAATGAACAATTTCTCCTAACGTAATCGTCTCTGGGGATTTTGCTAATTTGAATCCACCATTACGACCTTGTACGGAAATGATGAGACCAAACTTGCTCAATGAATGGACAATCTTCATCAAATGATTTTTAGAAATATCATAATGGGTTGCCACTTCCTGAATTTGTACGAGCCGAGTCGGATGCGACGCTGCGAAAATAAGCACACGAATGGCATAGTCCGTAGAGCGAGTCATCTTCATCCATTTCACCTTCTTTTTCTTTCCTTTATATAAACATAGTACAGAAGCTCACTCATTTTCACAATCAATAGTATGGTTTAAAGTGTCACTTCGAGTGATTTTGCACATATGTATATCGTTTATCTTAAAGGATATGAAGTGTCAAAATCTAGGGATTTTTTCGGAAAGAGGCAAAATGATATTTGGATCGATGAATCAAATCATGCAGATTATTGAATGTCTATGATAAGATTTCTTTAAACATGTATTTTTAGAGTTTGTTTCTATATCTTTTTAGAAAGAGGTCTAGTCATGAAGTGGCTCTCATCAAGTATGTTTCATCGATTTTATATCTTGTTACTCTCAAATTTCTTGATTTTTGCAAGCATTGGCGCCCTAACCTTTTACTTTTCTCAAAAAGAACTCGAGCAACACCGTGCTTCATCTCAAGAAATAACACTACAAAAAACGAAAGCTCGTACGCTTTGGAATGAAGCACAGCAAGTAAATCTTCAAATTCAACAAGTTGACTTTAATGATCAATCTGATCTCAAGCAGGTCAAGCAGCGGTTGGAACGTTTTCAACGACAGGTTCAATCATTTAATCAACGCTACTCAAATCCAGCGGACGAACGCTTTATACATCAACTCGTTCAATTTGCGAGATTTTTGGAACTGGAACTCACGTTGCAAGTACTCACGGATAATCAAAAGCTGGTTCAACAATCTGACTCCTCTATCAATGACTATTTTCGATTGATTCATGATGAAGAGCGAAAAGCGCAACAGTCACTACAACAAAGAACCGTTGAAGTTTTACGTTATGCTTTTGGTGTGATGATCATCGCTTTTTGCCTTCTCAGTTACTTGATTTTACGACTTGTGCGGTCTTTTCGAACGGACTTACTCGATCTCGTCGATCAAACGAAACAACCTGATCGATTGGAACATCATGATTTCCAGAACCGCCACGATGAGATTGGTTCACTTGGGCGATCGATGCAACAAATGACGACATTGCTCGCATTTGAACATCAGCAAACGCAAGCTGTTAATTCACAACTTCAAGAGTCTTTCTATCAACAAAAAATAATTGAGCGACAACTTCAATTTCAAAACCAGTTAGCTACTCAAATTTTACGCCATCAATCAATGTCAGGTCTTCACACTTGGCTACAAGCAATCGGTAGTCATTTTCGGGCGACGCATATCCATTTTTCACCACAGTCGGAAAGTTTTGAACCTGTACATATCGCCTTATCAGACGAACCGACATTTGACCAAGAGCGGCTAGAGTTAGAAGCGAAGACTGAGTTAGATACATCGCTCCATCTAATCGAGAAGGAACAATCGACGTTGTGTGCTCTCCCTTTACACAGTCCGTCAAAATTCATTGGTACATTGACGTTACAATTTCATCATCGTTTCACCGAGACAATCGCACTTCAGAAAACGACACATTTATTAAATATCGGATTGATGCGGTTGCTTGATGATATCCGTATAAAAGATCATCATCAATTAATTCAACGTATCTTAAATGGTCTTCGAGAAGCTATATTGTTCGTCGATGTGACGAACACAAATATCTTTACGAATCACATGTTCCATCAATTGTTCCCGAACTGGTCACCTTCTGAAAAACAATCCGAAAACTTAGCATTCGTCATCGAAACTTTCGAACCGTTGATTCTCGAAACAGATGCGTTATATGCCTATGTCGAACAAATCAAAGCAGGCTTTGAGCACGCAACAGTCGTTCCTGCTCAGGATTTTTCAATGTCAGACGATCGTCATGTAAGACTTTATACAGAATTTTTGTCCGATCGACAAGGGATTTTATTTGTTTTTCGTGAACGTACGGTTGAAGTCAATTATGCCAAAAGGGAGCAAAATTTCATTTCGGTTTTATCTCATGAGCTACGAACGCCGCTTGCGTCCATTGAAGGGTTTAGCGAACTGATGTTACATCGGACGTTGTCTCCTTCAAAACAGCGCAAATATCTAGAGACGATGCGGAGTGAGACACAGCGACTTAGTCAACTGTTAACCGAATTCCTTGATTATCAGCGACTCAGTCATCAAAAAGAATCATATCAGTTAGAATCATTTTGCATCGAACATATGCTCATTGAGTTAACGGAATGGTTGAACGTCACGACATCGACGCATCATATACAAATCGAAAGCGATGGTCCTTGCCTGATCACGGCTGATCCAGAAAAAATCCGGAGAGTCTTATTAAACCTCCTGAATAATGCAATAAAGTACTCTTCAGCCGGTTCGAACATTCAGGTCTCGTTAGCGTGCTGTGAAGCTGAAATCGTCATCACCATTAGCGATGACGGGTATGGTATTCCCAAAAAAGATCTTCCCCATCTGTTTGATCCATATTACCGCGTCGAACATGAAGATCATCTCCAAGTTCAAGGAACAGGTCTCGGTTTACCGATTTGTAAGGAAATCATTGAAGCGCACGGCGGACGGATCACCGTTCATTCAGAAATCGAAAAAGGATCCGACTTTTTTATCCGTTTACCTCGTGATGAAGAGTGGAACACAACCAATAACATGTATAAGAACAGTATGAATAATCTACAACTAGGAAGTGAAGAAAGTGGAAGCTGATTTAAATCAAATCGTTCGCTGTTTAAATCAAGATTTTAAACAGCAAAAAACTGTCTTCAGTGCAATACCCTTAAAAGAGACCAATCCCTGCATCGTCTTGATGGAAGATCACCGTAAAAGACGGATGGAGGATGCCTTGTATCAATATCCTGATTTCATCGCAGAGTTGGAATCACTCATTTATCGTTGTTTAATTGATGTCCGGGGAGCCCGTGAATCAGCCTCCCCTTCGGAGATTTTTATCTCTAAAGCCCAGCTTTATTCGCCGTATCATTATTTAGTCACCTTTTTATGAGAGGAGTCCGCCATGACTGTTCAAGAAAATACAGCATTGTTGATCATCGATGTCATCAATAAGATGGATTTCGAAGGAGCTGAGCAGTTATTGCAACAGACGCTCCCTGTCCTCGAACCACTCTCAAAATTAAAACAACATTGTAAACGTCAAAATATCCCAGTGATTTATGTCAATGATAATTTTGGTCTGTGGCAAGAGAATGTTAACCAAATCATTGATGAGTGCCGCGGTGGTCTTGGCGATGTACTCATCGAAACAATGCACCCAGAAGAGAACGATTACTTCATCATCAAGCCAAAACATTCAGGCTTTTTCGGGACCCAACTTGATATTTTATTGAAGCATTTGGAAGTCTCACGTCTTATCATCACCGGTCTAACGACAGATATGTGTATCTTATTTACTGCAAACGACGCTTACATGCGAGAATATGCTATTCATGTTCCTGAAGACTGTACGGCAGCAGAAACCGCCGTTGCAAAAGATCATGCTTTAGAAATTCTCAGTTCGACATTATCTCTTGATTGCTCTTCAAGTTTAAGTTTGATGAAGGGGGAATAACGATGTTGCATTATTTTTCTGGTACGTATGAAACAGCACGCCAACGTTTCAATGAGACTTCGAAGGAAATGCTCTCTCGGTATTATCCGAAACTTATTCATGAATCACTCAAACAACAAGGATCGCTTTGTTCCGATTGGTGGCATGGGCAATCCGGTAACAATTCAACATTATTGATCCTAACGAGTGGGTTACACGGAATTGAAGGATATGCAGGGAGTGCCATGCAACTTCAATTTTTATCAGACCATATGAAACAGCTAAATACGGGAGAAGTCGATGTTTTGCTGATCCATGGTATTAATGCGTACGGGATGAAACATCATCGTAAAGAAACACATCATAACCTCAATTTAAATCGAAATGCGATTCACGATTTTTCAAAGGCAGATTTACGTAATCCAGGTTTTGATGACTTACAGTCTTTGTTCATAAAACGACCAGGTTCAGGGCGTCGTCTGGATTATGTGCCGTTTACGTTACATGTCTTATACGACTTGATTCGTCTAGGTCCACATGCGTTTTTAAAGGCTGCGACACTAGGACAATTCAAACATCCGACCGGATTCTATTATGGCGGACGTACGCCAGACGCTTACTTCTCTGACGTATTAAGTCGTCTCGTCGATACCCTATCTACTTACCGACACGTCGTGATGCTCGACTGTCATACTGGTTATGGACCAGCGGGGCAAGTCCAACTCGTCATGTCATCGGATGATCCAAGACACGCAAAGGAAGTAGAAGGATATACACATTACCCGATTGTCGATCAACCACGAGATCAACAGTTTTATGCGATTGAAGGGGAATGGTTAAACTATCTGTATCAAGAAACAAAAAAGCGCGATATCGGTTTTTTAGGTTTAACCGTAGAGTGTGGGACGCTTGGAAAACATCCTTTCGCCCTACTCCGAACATTGAAAGCAACGATTGATGAAAATCGTCTCTTTTTCAATCAAGCAGTTGCCCCTCGACGGATTAGAGAGCGGTTCGATGCACTTTACATTCCTAAAAATAAACAGTGGCGACAGTCCATCTTGAATGAGACATCCTTCATTTTCAATAACATCACCGAGTGGGTCAATGAACCTAAAAACAACACTTTAATTAACCGATCACTTCAGCATAACGAAAAATAAGGTGAAAACAGGTTTGAAAGAAACTGATTAAGGTATATAACATGTGTAACTTTTATATGTTTAAAACTTAAAGGGGGTCTTTTCATGTTTCGTCATCAAAAGGAATTACAATTCGAAGTCAAGGTAGATCGACCCGATCCAAAACTTGCTCGGGCCGTGCAAGAGGTACTCGGTGGACAATTCGGTGAAATGACGGTCATGATGCAATATCTCTTCCAAGGCTTCAATTGCCGAGGCGAAGAAAAGTACAAGGATATGCTGATGGATATCGGGACGGAAGAAATCGGACACGTTGAGATGCTGTGTTCCCTTATTTCTCAATTGCTCGACGGGGCGTCACCGGATGATCAGGCAGAAGCTGCCAAAGATCCGGCGACAGCAGCAATTCTCGGGGGAATGAATCCTCAGCACCTACTTGTCAGCGGTCTCGGTGGATTGCCATCGAACGCAAACGGCATTCCATGGAACGGATCCTATATCGTCGCCAGTGGTAACTTATTGGCAGACATGCGCTCGAACTTACATGCTGAATCACAAGGTCGCCTTCAGGTCGCCCGCCTCTATCATATGACGACAGATGAAGGCGTTCGTGCTACCTTCCGTAAAATGCTCGCTCGCGACCGATATCACCAGTATCAATGGATGGCTGCGATCGAAGAACTTGAGACAAAAAACGGAATCGTCGTGCCGGCTACTTTTGCACCAGAAGACGAAATGGAAGCGCAACCGCATGCTTATGAGTTCTGGGACCTATCGGAAGGAACAGCTTCAAAAGAAGGTCGCTGGGCTCAAGGGGAAGCACAAGATGGAACTGGTGAATTCGTTCATCTAGAAAATCCTGCACCGCAAGGAAACATTCCGAACATGAAGGTACCAGCACACAAACTTCATCACGACCTAGCAGAAAAAACAGGAATGCAAAACGTTAAAGATACTGTCAAACGGATGTTACATGATAAGGAGTGAGACCGATGGCTAAATCACCACTTGCAATCCATGAAACACTCGAAATCCATGAAATCATGACGATGAAACAAGCTTGTCTCGTTAAAGCTGTTGCTGTTCGTTCTTTTGTTAAAGATGAGACGCTTGAAAAATTGATTGCTCAAGACATCAAAGATAGCGAACAAGCATTAAACGATTTACAAAGGCTATTGGCAGATCATGAAGGAGGCGGTTCTCATGAATGAAGCTCTTCAATCCATTAATCGTCCCAGTAAAAAACGAGACGAGTTGATTGCGACAGACTTCTTGATCAGCAGTAAATCACTTGTCCGTGCTTATGCTGTCGCGATTACGGAAACGGCTTCTCCTGATGTGCGGAAAGTCTTGACCGAACAACTGAACAAAGCCATTCAGACTCACGCTGCGATCGCCGGATACATGATCGATCACGATATGTATCACGCGCATGACTTGAAAAAACAATTAAAACACGATCAAGAAAAACTAGAAGTCGCTAAAGGATTATTATGACGTTCCCCCTTCCCTTCTGATCCTGAAGTGGAAGGGGTTTTCTTTCAGAATTCGTGTAAGGAGCGATCAGTCTCATGATTGACATCAATCACATTCAAATCAAACAAAGTGGAGAAACCGTTTGTCTCACCTGGGAAGGGACAAGTAACGTCCGTCTCTTATTAAATGGTAGACCCTGTTTCATTCAAAACTCGAATAGCTATCAAACGGAGACACTTCCTTTATTTGAGCCTTTGTCATTCGAACTGATCGATTCAGATTCGAAGACACGCATCGTCACCGCGCTTGTTTCAAGTACAGATGATTTGTTCTGGAACCGAAAAATGACTGTCCTGATCCAACAAGATCATGCTGTACGACTGTTATGGGGTGAAATTCCAGAAGTATCGCATTATACGGTATTTCAAGATGGACATCGGTTAGGTCAAACTATGATACCCGAGTGGCAAGGAACGATTGACCCTGAACGGTTTACACGTTTCGAAATCCGGGTGTTACGTCCCATTTCTAGAAAAGCGATGCCGTTCGCACGGACAATCGAGAAGTTCGCCCGCGTTACGAATCAGATAAAACAAGAACAAGACCGGGAACGAGAATTTGAACAGTTCGTGCTCTATTTTTCTTTGTATCCACTATCCGCTTCACATATGAAGGTTTCTTCATACCGATTACGTGTACTGACGTTCATTGCTCCTCCGATTCTCGTGAATCCGAATCCGTTTTCTCCGCATCGATATTTTGAAGGCGATGCGCGACAATATTCGCCTTTTTCTAAAGAGTATCGCACCTTTACAGAAGTCCTGACATGTAGTGGTGAAACTACTCATCAACTATCAAAACAAGCAAATCCTACCCGCTCTTTTGATGCTCGCCATCAGTTATATCGAGAAGATGTTGCCTCGACACAGCGGGTCTATTTATCAAATCAATCACCAACTCGGTATACACTCCACCATTCTGTCGGTAATCCGCTCGTCGTCTCACCTAACATCGACTACGAGATCAAGGTGGCACATCGTTCAAATCTTTGGCGTATCGCAGGAACACATCTCCAATCACCGCATCATGAAGTGTACTTAGATGAAGGGGACGATTGTTTCGAGACGATTCACCAAGCCCATGATTTAGGTTTAAGTTTTCTCGGCGATCCGCTGCCGAGTTGTCACTGGTTACATGTGATGAATCAATGAACAGAGAGAAAGCCGCGACCGATTCGTCGCGGCTTTTCATATTTAGTCGTGAAATCGAGCACGTGTCTCCGGAGACGGCAGTGCACACTGCTGTTTTTGCCCGAACCAACGATGGCGATTATTTGCAACGAAGTCATAGACACGATCCCGAAGTCGACGTGGAACAATCCGAAGTATACTTAACAGATGCCACCCACCTCTTAAATGACCGGCAATCCGTAACGCAGCATCGGATTTAATATACGGTACACCTCGGTCAATCACAACGACACTGTCGATCGTTTCCGGGAGATGATGGCGCCTTACGAGTTCTTGCCCCGTCTCCCCTTGCAATGAAGCAAAGTCATGGTACCCTTGATCTCGCTTTAAGATGAACTGGACACTCGCGTCACAGAGATTACATTCCCCGTCAAATAAGACGATTGCTTTCATGATTGATTCATCCTTCCCTATCTGTTTAACAAATAATTTCGTACACTTTTTCTTTACCACACTTTAGGTCAAAACATGCATTTAATCAGTATGTTAAATCATGATAACGCTTTTGTTCATTGTCTTTCTTACGTTATACTGGTTTTGTAAACATTTGGAACCGTTCATTTATTTGAATGTATCTATGTAAAGGAGCGTACATATGACGAAACGACCGATTGCCATCGTGACCGGTGCCAGTCAGACACGCGACATCGGAGCTGCCATTTGCCGCCAGCTTGCCTCGTCCGGACATGACTTGGTCTTTACTTCTTTTAAAGCAACAGCGGATTGGGCGGCTAGTTTTACGACCGAACTCGAAAATCAAGGTGCCCGCGTCCTTGCGATCGAGCTAGATTTAGGTCAAGCAGATGCTGCTGACGATTTATTCGCACGCATTGAAGACTTTGGAACACCAAGCATCCTGATCAACAACGCTGCCCATTCGACGATGACGGATTGGAAAACGCTTGATGCAAAAAGTCTCGATCAACACTATGCCGTCAATCTCCGGGCACCGCTGTTGCTTGCGACACGTTTCACGAAACGATTCGCTGAAGCACATCTAACGTCCGGTCGTATCATTCAACTGACATCGGGACAAGATCTCGGTCCGATGCCTGACGAGATTGCTTACGCTACGACAAAAGGTGCCTTGTCGACATTTACAAAGACTTACGCGGCAGCCGTAGCACCGCTTGGCATCACCGTTAATGCGGTCAATCCGGGTCCGACAGACTCGACTTGGATGGATGAAGCAACACGGACAGCGCTTAAACCTAGTTTTCCATTCGGGCGAATCGGTGCGCCAGAAGACGTCGCACGATTGATCCAATTCCTCGTGAGTCCTGACGGTGACTGGGTGACCGGACAGATCATTCATTCCGAAGGCGGCTTTGAACGCTGAACATGGAGAACATAAAATCCCCCCTGATTTTTACATCAGGGGGGATTTTTGCGTTATCGAAAAACCGGACCCAGTTCCGTCAAAAAATCGTTCCAGGCTGTTTGATGCAACTCGCTATAGAGTTCTGGCATTTGGTCTCTTTCAAAAAAAGTAATATCGAGTGATTCATCGGAATCAATCGTCAATTGCCCCCCATTGATTCGGCAAACGAAAAAATGGACGATCGGTTGGGCGACATCCCCGTTTGGATACATCTCTTCGTACTTCGAATAGACACCACTCAAACGTTCAATCGTGACATGAAAACCGGTCTCTTCAAAAATCTCACGCTGTGCGGCTTCGACAATTGACTCTCCCAGTTCCAGTGCGCCGCCGGGAAAGCCCCATGCTTGTTGCTCTCGCCGTTTTTGAAGAAGAATGCGCCCCTCCTCGTCGAAGACGATGCCACCCGCAAAGTTCAACATCACTTTTTCTTGACCGACCTTACTGCGAAGAAAACGTATGTAGTCCATCTGTCGCCCCTTGAAGTTTGACGTGCTTCAGCCATGCAATCAGTTGCTTGATCATGGCATCGGTCACGGTATGGTTGACACCTGGAAAAACGTCTAATACGGTCGTTTGCGCCATACCTGCTTGAACAGCTGTCCCGTGATAAAACTGCTGGATCGATAGTGGAATGATGTCATCGGCATCGCCGTGCAGGAGCAATCGCGGACGCTCATCCATCACACTGATCGGATCGAGCTTCCATGGTACATCCTCCTGTTTGATGGCAGGTCGCCCGTCACGAACGCGGAATTGACGTTCCGCTTCAAGATAGGCACCGCCCCCATTGATCGCAACAAGCGCTTTAATCGGCTGACGTGCCATGATTCCATGGGCAATGAACCCACCCATCGAGACGCCGATTGCCATCACATCTGAAACATGCCAGCCTGATTGTTCGATGATAGCTGTCGCTTCCGTAATCGATTGTTCGACGACCGTCCAAAAATAGGTCGTCGTTACTTCTTTATCGTAAGGGTCATCAAACGGTTCTCGTTGATCATGTCGAACGAGTTCCGGAATGAAGACATCGTATCCTTCGTCAGCGAGTTGCTCAGCAAACGCTAGATAAGAAACAGCTGTCCCACCCCAACCATGATAGAGCAGGATGGCTCCTGTTGGTTGAGAGGATCGGACGATATGGACATGAAAATCAAGCTTCATTTTTTAGCTTCTCCTGACTCAAGCGGACGATCGTTCTCGCGAAGTCATCTTCCGGTAATCGTTGTCCGTTCTCAAGAAACGGTTTCCAGTACGGTCGAATCTTAAATAGCGAGACCGTATCACGATAGACTGTTCGGCGGACGATTTGTTTTGTCGTCAACGGCAATCCGTTCTCGCTTTCGACCTGAATGCCACAGATCTGACCACCAATCGATTTTCCGTTCAAAAGTTTTAATTGCGCGACTTCTCCTAGAAAACTGATCGTCGGTTGTGTGACGACGGCGTGCACGACTTCTGACTTCACACGCCGTAATACCGTTTTTTCGATGACGACGGAAAGTCCAAGATAAACAGCTTGGTTGATAATATACGCACCGATTCGTCGTTTGGTCGTTGAATGCATGAATGGTCCTCCTTATACGTTAAAATAGACGACAGCGCCGAGTCCACTGACCGCAATCAGGTAAAAGACGATCGCGAGTCGCTTGTTTGCGGCAGAGATATCCTTTCGGACGAGGATCTTACTATACCGAAACGTCAAAAATGCGAACACGAGCAATGCCAAAATTAATAATGGTGCCATTTGATTCCCCCCTCTTCTTTTTTATTCTACATCATTTCTGGTTTCGAATTGTTATATTTTACAAGTAAAGTGGTATATGCTTGATCCATATGTAATCAATCCAACAATGAAATGAGGTTTACATGTTGAACACTACAACAATTTGCTGTCTTGTTGAGTCGAAGACGCCTAGTTATCTTGTTCGGGAACTGCCGCCGCTTGGCATCCATGACGTCCACGTCCGCACCTTAGCCGGTGCCATCAGTATTGGTGCCGAACTTCCCCAATGGCTGGAACAGGATATAACCGAAACCGTTTATGATTATCCACTCGAGACCGGATATGAAAGTTACGGCGAAGTGATTGCTGTTGGTGACGCGGTCCAAATCGTCAAGCCGGGTGATCGGATCGTCAGCTTCTATGGACATCAAGATCAAGCGATCGTTCCTGAATCGAAGGTCATCCCGGTTCCTGCTCACATTTCACCGCGTGAAGCTTTACTTCTGATCCTGTCTTGCGACGCGGCAAAAGGCGTCCGAAAGCTGACATTGACGCCCGATTCTAGCGTCTTAGTTTCTGGAATGGGTACGCTCGGTTTGCTGACGGTACATTACTTACGGCATTACTTTGATGTTTGTCAGATTGATATCATCGAGCCGCTTACGTCCCGAGCGGAGTTAGCGCGTCAATTAGGTGCACGTGTTGTCACACCGGGTTCAAGTATGTATGACGCCGCCATCGAATGTTCCGGACGTCAAGCGGCCTTTGCCGAGCTTCAATCCGCTGTCCGTCCTCATGGTTCAATCTGCGTCTTATCGGACGGCAACCGGGAAGCCTTGGCGTTGACGCCCGCTTTTCACGCGAAAGAACTTCAGATCGTTGCATCGAGTGACGGCTGGGACTACCGCAAGCACGCAGACTGGCTCTTTGCAGACGAGCGTCACGCGACATTGCCCGCTTTGTTCGAACACGAGACTTCGTTTTCGGAGCTCGCCAGTTGCTTCGCTGCCTTGATGGAAACACCAGATCTCCCGATTAAAGTATTCGTTGATTATGAGCAGACGAGCTGAACACCGTTCGGATCCGTACCTACTAGCGATACGTCGGAAAAGACTGCTTCTTGCAAGACGGTCTTCTCTCCGCGGACGGTTTGGATTTGTGACATCGGTTGATCGAACAGTTTCGCTAAATCCGCCTCTAATCCTTCTCGTGGCGTCGCCAGAACGAGACGCTCAAGTGTCGTTCCATCAGTATCCGCAATCGCATCTTCATGGATTTGCAGTTCAATCCGTAATCCGTATGGTGTCTGCAAGAACGTCCGACGCTCGTTCGCTTGGACCGTGAACGATAACGTTTCTGCGCGGTCGAGAATCGCTTGCACGTCACCAGGCTGAATCAAAAATCCGATGTGATCGAAGCGAACCGTTTTTCCGAATCCGATCGTCACGTTGACCGCCCCCCGTTTCATTTCGATGATTCGGAATAAAATTTGATCCGCTCGAAAATCATTCCATGACAGAGGTGGATTAAACGAAGAAAATTCTCCGTCCTTCTTCCCGATGCGCTGGGAAACGTGAAACCCGCGTGCCGTGTACCAGGCTTCTGTTTCTTCCAAATGTGGTGTCCAGATATGGTAGTGAAATAGCATTTACATACACTCCTTTTCGTTGTTCCAATCGTTCCACGTCATCACTTCGACTTGGTTCGATTCATTCAAGTACTGTCGTAATAACGGGAGGTGCGCAGCACCGTACAAACAGACGATTCGCTCGTTCGTCTGAGCGAGTTGCAGTAAACGATTTGTGATCTTTTGATTGCGGACTTGCCAGTAGCGTTCGATCCAAATCCGCCCGCTTTCCAGTCGTTCGATTTGATCATAGATTCTAGCCGACGCTGCAATCGTTTCTTCAGCGTGCAATCGGTCGAGCCATTCGGAGAAGGATAACTGCTCCATCGCGTGCTCTAACTGTTCTGTCCGCTTCATCTCAGCCGCGACGATCGTCTCAAAGGCTTCCGGATGATGTGAACGGACAATTCCTAAATCCGGTACGCCAGGTACGACTTCGTTCCAATCGACCCCATGGAGATGTGCTAATCCTGCCATCCGGGCTAAGCGAAAACCAATTTGTTGCCGTTCATTATCAGCTAAGTCGCTCTCGGATTGACAGGTTTCATATGTATGTTGCAAATCATTCATGCGTTCGGCTACCGTCTCAAGAGCAACGCCTGTCGGTCGAAATGCGTTCAATCGAGCAACGACTTCTTGGATTTCTCGTTGCCGTCGTTCTGATCTGACATCAAATATCGACGGACGAATCAGATCTCCATTGGCCGGGCGATCGAGATGGAACATGCCTAGCAGTAAAATCTGAGGTTTCATCTACCCCCCTCCTTTTCCTGATTTTACCTTATATTTGGTAAGGGAAGCGACTTTTACCTATCATGAATTTACGTTCCTATTCAACAAATACTCATATAAGGAGGTTCCGATGAAAAAGATATTTGTCATTGTGTTCATTGGATTTTTATTCGGATGCAGTCAAACCGGTACAGAGGACGAAGCTAGTTATGCCATGATCGTCATTGTGAATAACAAAGAGTATAACGGAACAGAAACAGAATTGGATGCATCTAAGCAACAAGGAGAAAAAATTAGCACGATACTAAAGAAAACAAAAGCATATGAAATGCCCCAAGCGAACAGTCAATCGAATCTTTTTTCAGTCGGGTCCACCATCTATTCTGTTAAAGGAACAGAAGATTTTATCATCGTAAAAGACAAAGAAAATAAAAAATGGCTTTTACAAAAGGTAAGAGATATCAAAAACCATTTGAATTAATGAGGTACTTAACACTTTTAACGTGGTACCTCTTTAGAAGTACTAACAGCGGAGATGTTTTGTACTTTTACACGAGGTATGGTGAGAAGAATTTAGAAAGGAGACAGATGGCGCCATCTGTCTCCTTTCTTTTATCCTGTTAAGCTTGATTTGACTAGCAAGATCTTACCACTTTCCTCAGCATCGATATAAGAAACGGCTTGCACATCGAGATGGATATCACGACCGAATAAACGGTATAGCCGTTCCATCAGAAGTCGTTCGTCTGATTGACTGAACCGCTCTGCGTCCGGAACGTAGTAAATCGATACGCTATCCGGCGTCATTTGAACATATTGAATGCGTTCGATACTGTTTGGTAAGTGTTTGACGAGACTTGACAGTTGCGCCTCAAAAATCTTCTGCCCATCCGGTTTTTGGATGAAGGCGCGTCCTCTTCCGTCAATTGAATCAATGATTGGTCCTGGATGACCGCACGAACAGGTGCGTTGACTGAGCGTCATCCGATCGCCGACACGGTAGCGAATGAGTGGCGTCCCATGTGTATCAAAACTCGTCACGAGAATCTCCCCGTCTGTATCGAGTTCGATGATCCCCATCTCATGATGCAGATGTTTTTGACCTTACCGACATTCCGAAACGATTGGTGCCCCTTCAGACGATGCATATTGATCAAAAACTAGTCCGTGAAACACTTCTTCGATGACTTGGCGCTCTTCCGCATCGATCCGTTCAGCCGTTGGAAAAATCGCAATCGGTTGACACGTCAAGCGGATCCCTTCTCACTTCGCGAACCGGGCGAGCTCAATCATCGCTGACGGAAGACCATCGATCGTTTCTGGTTGAAAACGTTCGATGGCTTCAAGATACGCTGCCATCGTCCGTGGAGACAATCGTTTTACCGTGAACAAGAGCTGATTCGCCGCATGCCACGGTAGACACCGTGGGTCGCCTTGAAATAATCCAGATGGGCCATGCGAATTTGCATATCCGGTATCGTATATCGTACTTGCAGTGACATGCTGCCTGTCGTTCCGCCCGTTTTCCCTATGATTGGTGCAGGAATGTCCGTTTGAATTTCCGCCATCTTCGTTCGTAATGTTTCTTTTGATAATACAGGGATGTTTTTTAGTTCTGATAAGTCTTTGAACGGTAGGCGAATGCCATGTGAAGTGAAGAGCTGATGGTAATAGGGACTGTGTTCCGTACAGAAGTGAAGGAAGTCATTTAAACGATCAAGTTGTTCCGCTTTGACGTCGATCGTCGTATGTTCTCGTTCGAGGAGCATCCGGAACCGTTCTTGATAGGCCGGTCCATAACGTTCGCGATGCAATTGATACCCATAGAGGGTTGTGAAGAGGTGCTGGAGAAATAGAGGAGAGCGATTGTAGATCTGCTCTTTGATACCCATGTCATCACGTCCTTTCGCAAGGGAAGTAACGGTTTCGATGTCTCTACGATAGCCTATGTACCTGACAAGAATATGACAAAAATAAGGGAACATGCATCCTGACAAATTACTATCGCCTTGGACAGGTCAGACGATCATCGCTCTATTATACTAAAAACAAGGAGGTGACAAGATGTGGCTCGAATCAATTCAACGCGTCATTGACTATATCGAAGATCATTTAGAAGATTCGCTCGATCTCAACGTTTTGACAAGGGTGGCGCAGATGCAAACGTATCCTTTACAACGGACGTTTTCGTTACTTGCGATGATGACCTTACCGGAATACATCCGCGGGCGACGTCTGACGCTCGCTGCCCAACAATTGACGCAGACGGACGAAAAAATCATCGATCTCGCCTTACGTTTTGGTTATGAGACGCCGGAAGCTTTCACAAAAGCTTTCAAACGTCAGCATGGTTGTTCGCCGACGTTGATGCGAAACGAGCGACGTCCGATTCACGCCTATAACCGCCTGAGTATTCAGGTGACTTTGAAAGGACTGGAGCAAATGGATTACCAACTCATCGAACGACCGGCTTTACAGATTTCAGGATGGCGAAAACATTTCCCGACGCAAGATGGCGCCCAACAGCAACTGATTCCGTTGTTTTGGAATGATGTGAATCGTTCTGGTCAAGACGCGATTTTGTTCAAACAAAACGATGGAAAGATCGAAGGTGTGATTGGTGTCTGCTCCAATTTCACCGAAGCATCAATGGATTATTGGATCGCGACAACGACAACGGAAGTCCTGCCCGGTCAAGAGACGATGACGATTCCGGCGAGTCTTTGGGCGACGTTTCCGGTCGTTGGTCCGATGCCGCATGCCATTCAAGAGATGTGGCAGCGTATCTATCAAGAGTGGCTCCCATCGCATGGATATGATCCTCTGCCTCACGCTGAACTCGAAGTGTATTCGGCAGGCGACCCGTCTGCCGCCGATTATCAATCTGCCATCTGGATTCCGGTGCGTCCGCGCGACTGATAATTTCAGGACATACGAAAAGGCGAAATCATCGGTGGTCTCGCCTTTTACGTTGTACGTCATGCATACTGTTGTTTAATCAGTAACGTTTTGCCACTGATTTCTTTCGGTATTTCGGGTACCGCGCGCATGACGACATTCAATTGTCCGTCAAACAGTCGGTCAAGAACGAAAAAGAGTTTTTTCTCATGTTCTTTCTCAAAACATCGTTCATCCGGAACATACAATAATACAATCTCGTCCCGCGTCTCTTGAATGTATTGCACGCGTTCGATACAGTTCGGGAACGCTCGAACGATTCCCGCGAGCTCCCCTTCAAAAACACGATGTCCGTTTCTGAGTTGAATGAAGCTTCTCCCTCGACCATCAATCGAAGCGATGATTGGACCTTGATGACCGCACGGACACGTTTCCTGACTGAGCGTCATCCGATCGCCGACGCGGTAACGGACGAGTGGTGTCCCGTGTGTATCAAAACTCGTCACGAGAATTTCTCCATCCTCATCGCGTTCAATGATTCCCATCTCATAATGTAAATGTTTTTTCCCATACGGACATTCGGCGACGATCGGTGCCCCTTCTGAAGACGCATACTGGTCATAGATCGGTGCATGGAAGACGTCTTCGACGAGTGCTCGTTCTTCTGCTGTCATCATCTCTGCCGTCGGGAAAATCGCTTTCGGTCGGAACGTACAGGTCATCCCATATTTTTTAGCATATCGTGCGACTTCAATCATTCCTGAAGGCAAACCATCAATCGATTCCGGCTGAAACCGATTCAGTTGTTCAATGTATGCAGCAGCGGTTTTCGGATTGATATTTTTGATCGAGAACAGCATCTGATTGATGACTTTGTTCGTCCGCCAGTAGACCGGTGCCTTTTGTTGCGGCGAAGCGAGCGTTTGACCGGTAAAACTTGCACGGCGCATTCCTTGATCGACTCCATGGGTCCACTTGAAGAAATCGAGGTGTGCCATCCGGATTTGCATATCTTCCTTTGTATAATGCACTTGAATCGATTTACCAGTCGTCCCGCCCGTTTTTCCGAGAATCGGGGCATGGACGTGCGCATGGACGTCTTCATTTTGTTGCCGTAAGATTTCTTTCGTTAAAGGGGGAATCTGCTTTAGCTCGTCAATCGATTTTAAAGGGAGCTCTAATCTGATAGAAGAAAACAATTCCTGATAGTATGGACTATGCGTTTGGCAAAAAGAAAGGAAGTCGTTTAATCGATGCAACTGTTCTGCTCGAACGTCAATCGGTCGTCCTAACTTCTGTTTCAGTTCTTGTAAGCGTTGCTGGTAAGTTGCACCGTATCGTTCGTGGAACAGACGGCGTCCTTGTAAAGTCGTCAACAAGTTTTGGATGAAAATCGGTGAGTGAAAGTAGATCGATTCTTTGAGCTGCATGATGTCACTCCTTCCATAGTTAGACCACCTTTTACTGATACTTTCATCTTATTTCCAGTCGCCGCCCATCTCAATTAGTTCTTCGTGAATAAACTTAGCTTTTATTTTCATGGCGATTTATTTTAATGAACTCTGATTCACGAACATCTTCTTACCGATTCTCGAACTTACAACTTTTCTTCCCTCACAAAAAATCCGATTGATGAAGAGGAGTTTCTTCATCAATCGGATTCATACGAGTGGCATTACGATTTCGCACCTTTTTGTAGCATCTGACATCCGTATGCCCGCAATTTAATCGCTTCGAGTACGAGCGACATCTGTTGCTCATCCAATCGTTCAATCAGCTCGATGATCGTGATCGTCGTTCGTCCATTATACAATTGGACGATCAAGTGGATGATTGCTTCTAACGCTGGACTCGGATAGGGTTCAGCCAGAAATTCACGATCAAAAAACTCACCACTATCCGGAAAGAAGTAATCCGAGAACCGTTCGAGCACTTCTGGCTGTCCTGTCGCAAGGTACAGCATCGAGACCATCGCTGCATCTTCTCGTTGTTTCGGCTTTAATCGTCTCCACAACAGATCGAATCGTCGTTCATGTCCCTCTTGCATGAATTGTATCGTCTGCATGGTTGAAGCCCCCTTTGTTTTCATACTTCCTGTTGGTTCTTTTCCATATGTTACTATTCCCTATTCCATTCAACTGAATCGTCTCAGCATATCCTCTTGCGATTGAACCGACTCGATTGGGGGTACATTACAACAGATATAAGAGAGGAGTTTACATCCATGCCAACGCGTTTAGCTTTAGCCGGAGCCACCGGATACATTGGTCACAACCTACTGAATGAATTAAAGAAAAAATATGACGTCATCGCCCTTTCACGAAACGGTGATGATAAGGACAATGAGGAACGCGTCGAATGGCGATCGTGCGATCTCTTTTCTTTAAACGATACGATCGAAGGTATGAAAGGAGCGGACATCGCTGTCTATCTCGTCCATTCGATGATGCCTTCTGCCAAATTGACACAAGGATCGTTTGAGAACATGGATTTGCTGTTAGCTGATAACTTCGCCCGTGCCGCAAAAGAAAATGGTATCCGCCAGATTATCTACTTAAGTGGTATCATCCCTGAGGAAACAGAAGACCTATCACGTCACTTAAAGAGCCGACTGGAAGTCGAACGTGTCCTCGGTGCATACGGGACTCCAGTGACGACGATCCGTGCCGCGTTGATCGTCGGTCCAAAAGGCTCATCGTTCCCGATCTTATCGAAGCTCGTCAAACGCCTTCCCGTCATGGCACTCCCCCGCTGGACGCGCAACAAAACGCACCCAGTCGCCTTGCCCGACGTCATTCATGCACTTGGCGAAAGTGTTGATCGTGACGACGTGAAAGACCGGGCAATCGATATCGGTGGTCCGGAAGCGATGACTTACAAAGAGATGATTCTTAAAACGGCAGATATCATGGGAAAACGACAACCGACGATCGATATTCCTTTACTGACCGTTAAATTATCCCGCCTCTGGGTGACGCTCGTGTCCGGGGAACCAAAAGAAACCGTCTATCCACTTGTTGAAAGCATGGTACATGAGATGGTCGCAGATCCAGAAAAAATGGTTCCAGGCATCAGTGACGGTAAAATCACTTTCGAACAATCGGTTCGGGATGCGTTAAAAGAGGAAGAAGAACAAAAAGGCTCTTCCTCCTCGTCGTCTTCGACACCAGACGTCCTAGACGTTCGTTCAGTCCAACGTGTCCTTCTACCGAAGGATCGTGACGCCGATTGGGCAGCCGATGATTATATGAATTGGTTGTCTTCGTTTGCCCGTCCCTTCCTATCGTCAACTGTGCAGGATCAAGTCGTCGGAATCCACATTCCATTTTACGAACAACCACTACTTGAATTGACGAAGGAACCAGTCCACGACCGACAAATGGCGACGTACCGGATTACTGGTGGACTGTTCGCGAAAGTCGAGCAAGATAGCCGTGGTCGGATTGAATTCCGGCAAATTCCTGGTACACAGGAATGTATCATCGCCATCCATGAATTCGTGCCCGCGTTGCCTTGGATACTCTATAAAGCAACGCAGGCGAACGTTCACTTGCTTGTGATGTACCTCTTTAAATTACACTTGTTGCGTCGGATTCATTCGACGGAGCAAGAATCGACAAGCGCAGACGAAATCGTTCCGTCATCTTGATCACGATCACACGATCCGCCTCTTCCCGGGCGGATCGTTTTTTGTCGCTTTTAGAAGGATGACGAAACTGAAAAAATCGTGATACACTGAACGGTGACTGAAAGAAAGGGGTTTCATCGCATGCGCTCATTTGAGGAACGATTATCGAACCAACTCGAGGCGACGGCCTCACTCGTCACATTGATTCAACCTTCAACGGATCAACTTCGTTTAGATAAACTAGATAAATTCGCCATGAAACTATTAAAACGAGAGTTCACGATTGCGTTTGCTGGTCATTTCTCGGCTGGGAAGTCGAGCATGATTAACGCCTTGACAGGAGAATCGGTCTTACCAACGAGCCCGATTCCAACGAGTGCGAACATCGTGACGCTTCAGCAAGGTGACACGGATTCAGCGATCGTTCACTTTCACGAACAACCGTCTGTTCGCCTGACAGCGAAAGAGCAAGAGGAGCATCTTCAAACGCTTGGGAAGAGTGGCGATGTCCGACAAATCGACTTGACGCATGCCGCGTCCAAGCTGCCACCTGGTCTTGTCCTAATGGATACACCTGGCGTTGACTCGGTCGATGATGCCCACCGTGTATCAACGGAATCCGCACTTCACTTAGCAGACATCTTGTTTTACGTCATGGACTACAACCATGTCCAATCCGAATTGAACTTCATGGTAACGGATGAATTACAAGCTGCCGTACCTGAGTTATATTTAATCGTCAATCAAATTGATAAACATCGTGACGATGAATTATCATTCGACGCATTCCGCCGCTCGGTCCATGCATCCTTCGCCGAACATGGTGTCGTGCCAAAAGGAATCTTCTTTACGAGTCTAAGGAATCCAGATCATTTGCATAACGATTTTACGGAAGTCGAACAGCTCGTTAAGCAAAGCATTCGCGACGCTCAACCGAAGTTGTTGACGTCTGCCGCTTTGACACTTGAAAGTCTTCACCAAGAGCATACACGGTATCTCACACGTCTCGTTTCAGAAGCCCACGAGACGATGACTGAACAATTGAGTGACGCTGAACGACGCGATCCGGCGACGATCGAAGCCGAACTAGTCCACATCTCGCAGCAATTAGAAGCACGCCAACCGGACCGTTGGGTACAGACGTTTTCGTTGCATCGGGATCAACTCTTGAAAAATGCGACCTTGATGCCGTTTGAGTTACGTGAGAAGATGCGCCGTTTTCTTGAGTCACGCCAACGTGACTTCAAGGTTGGACTATTCCGTAGCACGAAAAAGACGGAAGCGGCTCAAGCAGAGATCGCGCAAGACGTGCTACGTGCCTATCAGACGGTGACCGCTTCCGAAATTTCGCTACATTTACGTAACTTGATGAAACAATCGTTACGTGACCTTGGTCTCTTGCAGGATATGCATATCGTCGCAATCGATCAGCTCTCACTCGACCCACCGCTTTCCGTACTCGAAAGTGCCTTGCCGACGGGTATTACGATTACCGGTGAATCGGTGCTCCAGTTCACGAATCGTGTCGCTGAGCAGACACAAGCGTGGTTCGTCAAGGAAACGAACGCGTGGCGGGAGCATGTGCGCCAAGAGTTAACGGTGACTTTCCCGAAAGAGCAAGCTGAACTATTGCAACGACAGTCGTCACTACAGCACAAATGGAACAGCGTCCAAGTATGGCAACAGGCTACCGTAGCACTTGAGCGTTATGAGCATGGTGTTGCCGATCCATCTGATCAACAACTCGAACGAGCTCGGACGCAAGTTTCGGTCTGGGAGGAGCAATTGATCCAACAAGAAGCGGCGATCGTCTCCTTTACCGGGTTTGAGTCGATGACAGAGACAACTGCGTTTGAACTTGCGACGACGGTCAGTGAGCAACAAGCCGTCCGTTATGCACCAGAAGACGTCGCTCAAATCCGTCAGCATCTGAATGGTCTTCAAGGTTTTGAAGATGCCGTCGCTTATTTGAATGACAAATTGGACCGACTGACACACCAATCGTTCACGATTGCCTTATTCGGTGCCTTCAGTGCCGGAAAATCATCGTTTTGCAATGCCTTACTCGGAGATAAGGTACTACCGGTCTCTCCGAATCCGACGACGGCATCAATCAACCGGATTCACCCTGTTGACGCAGCACACCCGCACGGCGTGGCAGAAGTCACGTTCAAGTCGGAAGCAGCGATGCTTGAGGACTTAAATGAAGCAATGGTCGAAACGATGACGTTCGAGTCAACGAAACAAGCATACGATACGCTCTTACCACGTACCGCGTCACTGACGGATCCGTTCTTGCGTGCTTTCTTGAAAGGATTCCCTGCCGTTCAATCCTTCATCGGTACCGTCCAGACGGTCGATCAAGAAGCTTTTAAACAGTATGTCGCGCAGGAAGAACGAAGCTGTTTCGTCGATGTCATCGATTTCTATTATGATAGCCCGTTGACGCGACTCGGCGTGACGCTCGTTGATACGCCGGGAGCAGATTCAATCAATGCCCGTCATACTGATGTCGCTTTTGATTACATCAAGAACGCGGATGCGATCTTATTCGTCACGTACTTCAATCATGCCTTCGCCCGCGCTGACCGTGAATTCTTGATTCAACTCGGTCGTGTCAAAGACGCATTCGAACTCGATAAGATGTTCTTCCTCGTCAACGCGATTGATCTTGCTGCGTCAGATAGCGAACGTCAAGATGTCTTGAACTATGTCGCGTCGGAATTGCAACGCTTCGGGATTCGATCGCCTCGACTGTATGGAGTCTCGAGCTTACAAGGACTCACGGAAAAGCAACAAGAGCGATCGGATTCAACTTCCGGTTTACCTGAATTCGAAGAGGCATTCCATCACTTCCTAGCGGAGGATCTGACCGGTCTCGCCAAAGTATCGTTGTCTGAGCAGACGGAAAAGACCGTCCAGCGACTCGAACGATTTATCGCTGCGACTGAAGCGAATCTGTTGCGAAAAGAAGAACGGTTGGCTGAGCTGTCTGCTTTAGAACAGCAGGTCACGGATCGTTTCGAAGACAATCGCGCCGCTTTGATCGAACCTGCACTCAAAGCAGAGATCCATGAGCTGTTGCATCATGTCGTACAACGCATTTATTACCGTTTCCCCGACTTTTTCAAGGAATCCTATAATCCTGTTCGTTTTGCTCAAACTGGCAAAGGAGCGGCATTACAGGATGCATTAACGGAACTGTTGACGTTCCTTCGGTTCGATTTTGAACAAGAGCTCCGGGTCACGCATTTCCGTGTCGATCAATGGCTCGAAGCGGCCTTGATCCGGCGTCAACAAGAGGAGCAACAGTTGCTAGAGCAATGGAACGAATCCTTCCAACTCGCACCTGTCACGGTCTCTCGATTAAACGAAATGACGTTCGATGGTCCATTCGAAGATGCAACGCCTTATGTCGGCGTCAAACGTCACTTCCGGAATGCGAAAGCCTTCTTCGAGAAAAATGAGAAGGAGCAGCTGAAAGAGGAGCTTGCGACATTAACCAAACAAGAAGCACTCGCGTATACTGCCACTCAAGAAAAACGCTTGCTGGCAGTCGCGGCGGCACATCTAGATGTTTCTTTGACAGCCGTTTCAGAGCACCTGTTACGTCAAACACTCGAGCAACTTGAGAGTGAACGCGCGACGTTACAGGCACAAGAGACGCTGACCCCTTATAAACAAGCAGCTAAGCAGATTCGCAGTCTGACGCAACATGTCACTTCATGAGATACGATCGTTCAGCACAAAAGACCGGAGCGCGATGCGTCCCGGTCTTTTTTCTTCACCGCGCAGGCGTCGGCCAATACGACTGAAAATAGTGGACGATGTATTGATGAACGTGCCGGACGACAGGACGTAATTCCGTCCCAACGAGTCGGTTCAACGAGACATCCCATAACATTGGTGGGTCGAACGGGATGATTTTAATGTCATCCGCATGATGAAACCGTAGGATTGGTTCCGGTAGGATCGAGATGACGTCAAGTTCTTGGACCATCCCGATCAATAAGTCCCATGCCCCTGACATGAAGAAGATATTCGGTTCTTGTTGCACCTTACGAAACTCCGATAGTATCTGATGGTGCAACATGAATCGATCATTTAAGATGACGAGTGGTTCATTTCCGATATCACGATATGTTAGGGCTTCTTTTGATTGAAATGGATGATTCGGACGCACGGCGACGACGACCTCGTCTTCAATCAATCGAAAACGTTCGATGCCATAGGATTCACCTGGTTCGATCAAGATGGCCAAGTCGAGTTCTTCAAGTAACAGTCGACGTTTGAGTTCAAACGCCCCCTCCTCAATGATTTCGAGTTCAATCCCAGGGTGTTCCGCCATGAACTTCGGAATCAACTGTGAAAATAAGACAGGGAGGATAACGGGTGGGATGCCAAGACGGACTTTCCCTCGGACGACGTTCGAGCGTTCGCGCAGATGACCCATCAATGCTTGATGACGTGTCAGAACGATCTTCGCATCTTCATATAATTGACGTCCCGTTTCCGATAATCCTGTCAACCGTCCGTGCTTTCGAATGAATAGTTCCACTTGCTCTAGCTGTTCGAAGTCGCGAATCATCTGACTAAGCGCTGGTTGCGAAATCGACAAGTGCTTCGAAGCACGCGTTAAGTTATAGCCTTGCTCGACGATCGTCGTAAAAAAAAGTAACTGTCGAATATCCACTTCTATCTCCCCTTATTCATCAAACCAGCGATTTTTTTTAAAGAACAGAATCATTCCTAAAGCAAGGAGCGCCATTGCCCCTAACGTCACGAAATAACCGTAACGAGTGGTCAGTTCTGGCATATGTTCGAAGTTCATGCCGTATATACCAGCAATGAACGTCAACGGCATGAAAATCGTCGTGAAGATTGTCAATGTCTTCATGATACTATTCATCCGGTACGAGTTGAGGGAAATGAAATTGTCCCGAAATTCAGATGTCATCAATCGATTGTATTCAATCATTTCCGATAACTTCAGTAAGTGATCGTACAAATCGCGAAAAAATGCCTGTTTCTTCGGATGAATCGATAAGCGCTTCGATTCGACGACACGGTACAATAAGTCCCGCATCGGCATGACCGTCCGCGAGATTCGAAGTAACCGCGCCCGTAGTTCGAAAATTTCTTCCATCAACCGACGATCGTTTCCACGCGTCCGGTAACGTTCCTCAAGCGCAAACAACTCATCTTCCGTCGCATGAACGATCGGAAAATAACCATCGACGATTTTGTCCATGATTTTATGGACGAGGTCGACCGTCTCTTGTTTGTCAAGGCGTTGTGTACACTGTTCAAACACGATATCAATTTCTCGCGAAGATTGCTCATGGTAGCTGACGAGATGCCGATCACTTGCGAACAAATTAATTTCGCGACTCGTCAACGTTCCTTCATCGAGCGCATGAAGGACAAAAAAGCTATGTTCTGTATAATATTCAAGCTTCGGGCGTTGTAAGTAATGGAAACAATCTTCAACCGCAAGTGGATGGAAATCAAAAACCTCAATCAATTTTTGCTTCTCTGCATCTGTCGGTTGATCGAAATCAACGAAATAACGTTTGATACCTGACTCCTGTGTCCGACCTACATCAGCGGTCAAAATGATCGTGTCATTCGCATCGATCAGTATACAACGAATCAACTTTTTCTCCCCCTTTGATTATGTAAGCGTACTATATTTTTTCGTATGCAACAAAAAAAGGACTCCTCCGAAGAGAAATCCGTTTTATATAGCAATCAACCATGTTCAATATAAAAGCCGCTCCAATAGACCTGACGATACGTAAACTCTTTTCCACTCTTCGTCGTCACAAGCATCTCATCTTCTGCCATGACGGCAATTTTAATCGGGACTTCACCGTGATCCGTCAAATAATTGAGGATTTCAAGATGTCGATTCAACCAAAGACGACGGCGGAACCAACGAAAGCGACTGAATGCCGCACAGAAGTGGAGTAAGGCGAGCGCAAGGATAATTAAAGCAAACGGAAGTGGAATATCGAACAACGCAATCAAATATACATCTGCGATCAGCAAGGATAACGAGAGACCCATTTCCGTCATCTCCATGAAAGATGCTTTATAGGTCGCAAAGTAGGTCATCACACGAAATAGGAAGATGACCGTGAGGTACGGTACGAAGTACATTTGAAACACATGGTCCGTGCCGCTGTTGACGAACATGAGCAGTGGCAGGAAGAATAGCAATTTCCAGATTAGGATGGCGGAATAAAATAAAGTATGATCCGTGTAGCGTCTGCGTACGATGGCTTGACTCATATTCATTGCCTTCCCCTCCTTCATGATGGACCGTTTCAAAGTCGATGATGACAGGACATGATGCCTATAAGGGTATGTTTCCGAATTCAGCTGTTTCTAATCGTCTAATTCACAGTTTTTAGAAACTGTATATTTAGTATACGTCATGATTCACTAAATGGTTCACTTTCCCCATCATTTCCCATCATTCGATGTGCTACAGATTGGAAACCCGCTCTTGCTAGTCGTCCTGATCTTCTACTGCTACAATTAAAGATATTCCAATTGAACAGAATCGAGTTGAATCTTTCATGTACACCCATATCATCATCGGCGCCGGAATTCTCGGTGCCTCGACAGCTTATCATTTATCAAAGGCTGGTGAACGCGTCTTACTCGTCGACCGAAAGGAACCAGGTCGCGCTTCTCATGCGGCAGCCGGTATCATCTGTCCATGGATGACACAACGGCGAAATAAGGCATGGTACAAATTAGCGAATAACGGGGCTCATTTTTACAAGACATTGATTCCTGAACTCGAAGCACTCGGTGAGACGAGTACGGGTTATCAGCAAGTTGGAACAATCGCCTTACACGAAACGTCAAAAATCGATAAGATGGAGACGATTGCACATAATCGTTTTCCGGAAGCTCCTGCCATCGAGCGACTCGAGCGACTCGATCAAGATCGTGTCAAAACGCTCTTTCCGCTCGTCGAACAAATTGAAGATGCGTTGTTCGTCTCTGGCGGTGCCCGTGTTGATGGACGTGCCTTATGTGCCGCTATGATCCGTGGTGCTGTCGAACATGGAGCCACCGTGATCGAAGGAGACGCTTCTCTGATCGTAGAGGACGGGAGCGTCACGGGAATCAAAGTGGGGCGTGAGGAGTATACGGCAGAACAATTCATTTTAACGGCAGGTGTCTGGTTGAATGATCTTCTCCGCCCGCTTGCGCTTAAAATTGATTTGCATCCGGAGAAGGGACAAATCCTACAACTCGACTTGACGGATTCTACATCAACGACGTGGCCGGTCATCATGGGACAACGCGGATTATATCTGGTCTCAATCCACGAAAAGAAACTGATCGTCGGTTCGACACACGAAAAGCAGACCGACTATGACTTGAAACCGACCGTCAAGGGGATGCATGCTTTATTGAATCGCGCCTTACCTGTCTTACCAAGTTTAGAAGAAACGACGATCGATGAACTGCGTATCGGCTTACGCCCGTATACGAAAAACTCCCTACCGGTGATCGGACCGCTTCAAAATCATCCGAACGTGTTCCTAGCGAATGGACTCGGTGCATCCGGTCTAACGATCGGACCTTATCTCGGTAGCCAATTAGCGAAGCTTGCACGTCATCAAACGCCTGATATCGAATGGACGACTTATGAGCCGACCTACGTCGCTCTCGACTCCTGACCCACTCTATGCTTCATTTTGAAAGGAAGTACACCATTGTCCATGAAACCTAACGTTCCTCTTGAATTATTCGATGCTTTAGATATACGCGTTGGTACGATCCAGTCGATTTCAAATCGCACAGACGGCTTGATTCAGCTTGAACTACAATTCGACGGATTTACACGTTCATTTTCACTCGACTGGGAATCACTGCGACCCGATGTCCATGAATTGCTTGGAAAACAAGCGATTGCCGTCCTGAACATACCTGGACGTACGCCTGAAGAGTCCGGTCGGGTGCTTGAGATTGGTCGCTCAGAACAATGGATGCCGATTCTTGTCGTACCGGAACATCCGATTCCGGAAGGCGCACGTGTCGAATAAGGCAGATCATTTAGAAAAACACTCCCTGTGTCGCTTTGAACTGAACCAAAAAAGTTAGACAATAAATAATTTGTCAGGCGACCTTGAGGACCTGAGTCCGGTATTCCACCGGGCTCAGGTTTTTTAGTCGTCTCTTGATACGACGATGATTATAGTACTCGATGTAACGCTCGAGCTCACTTTTGAAGTGGTCCATGTCATCGAACTCCTTGAGATACAGGAGCTCTGACTTGAGCACAGCGAAGAAGCTTTCGATGGCTGCGTTGTCGAGGCAGTTGCCCTTACGGGACATGCTTTGCGTAATGCCGTGCTCGTGAAGCGTACCGACGAACGCTCGATATTGATAATGCCACCCTTGGTCGGAATGCAGAATCGGTCGGGCTTTCCCGTCGAGCTTCCCGATTGCCTGATCCAACATTTCACCAACGAATTGATAGGTAGGGCGGTCCGATAGGGTATAAGCAATGATCTCACGATTTCCCAAGTCCATCATCGGTGAGAGGTAGAGTTTCTCCCCGAACAGGTGAAACTCAGTGACGTCAGTCACCCATTTCTGGTTCAGGCCGGTGGCCTTGAAGTCACGTTGGAGAAGATTCGGTGCGACCTTTCCGACCCGTCCTTTATAGGAGCGGTATCGCTTCATACGGACAAGACATTTTAGACCGAGCTCATTCATGAGACGGCGTACGGTCTTCGGATCGTGCCGGAAGCCTTGGCGTTCGAGAAGTGCGTGGATGCGACGATAGCCACATCGTCCCTCGTGTTCGTGGAAGAGAGTATGGATAGCTATCTTCACCTCCGCATACTTGTCCTCGCCCGTCAGGCGCGTCCGCCAATAGTAATAGACGCTTCGTGCCATACCGAGCACGCGAAGGAGTCCCGGAACGGGATAGACTGACCGCAATTCGTCGATTACTTGTGCCTTGATCCGGTTCGTCGCGCATTCTCTTCTTGAACCAAGGCTTTCAATTTTTTTAACGCAGCGTTCTCCATCTCGAGATACTCGATCCGCTCTTTGAGCTTCTCGACTTCTGTCATCTCTTCAAATTCCTTCTTCTTGCGTCTCGCCATCGGGGCACGTCCTTTCGGTCTGGCGACCAGACCTGCGGTCCCTTCCCGTTCATACGTCGATCGCCATCTCGAGATCGTCCCTGGGGAAGAAATTCGGTACTTTACGGTCGCCTCTATATTGGACAGCCTGTTGGTCACCATGTCGTTTAATACCTCCAGTTTAAATGCCAGCGAGTGGCTTGTATAGGAAGGATCGAAGATCGTTTCCCCCCAACGCTCATAGAGACGCGACCACTCGCGGATCAGTTCACGTGCTATCCCGAATTCTATCGCTACACCTCGGTATCCGTCTCGTCCTGTCAGATAACGCTCAGCGACTTGGACTTTAAACGCCTTTGTATATTTGACCATAAAAAACACCCCATAAAAGTTGGATTTTTATGTCCAACTTTTATGGGGCAGTTCATCATTCAAGCGGGAGTGTTTTTAGATATGCCATTACATTTTTTCTAAATAATGTACGCTAAATCGTTCATCGTCATCGATCCAGCAATTGACCGGATGAAAACCACTTTTAAGGGCAAGTGTCTCAAACTCTTCTTTACTGTATTTATAGGAGTTTTCCGTATGAATCGTTTCTCCTTGTTTAAACGGAACCGTCACATCTCCAACTTGTACGAGTTGATCGAGTTGACTCCGAAGATGCATTTCGATTCGTCCTTTTTCCTCATTATAAAAAGCATGATGTTCGAATCGCGTCACATCAAATGTTCCCTCAAGCATCTGATTCAAATGCGTCAACATATTCAAATTGAATGCTGCTGTGACGCCGGCTGCATCATTATAAGCTCGTTCAAGAACGTCAACAGACTTTTTCAAATCGACCCCGATCAAGAATCCATCTCCTGTTTCAAGAATTCGTGAGGAATGACGTAAGAAGCGCATCGCTTCCTCAGGTTCAAAGTTTCCGATCGTCGATCCCGGGAAAAAAATGACTCGTTTTTGAGACTCCTCGACCGGTAAAGAAATCGATTGTGAGTAATCCCCACAGACCGCTTTAATATGCAGCGCAGGATACCGTTCCGACAATTGGCGTGCAGATTCCATTAAGAAATCTTTTGAAATATCGATGGGCATATACGTGTCTAAATGTGTAAATGTCTCCAGTAACATTTGGATTTTACGACTGCTTCCACTTCCATATTCAATCAGTGTATGCACATCCCCGATACTTCGTGCGATTTCCGCTCGATGTTGCTCCAAGATGGCGAGTTCTGTTCGTGTCGGATAATATTCCGGTTGTTGCGTAATCTGTTCGAACAGCTGGGATCCGATGTGATCATAAAAATATTTTGCCGGTAAGACCTTTTGTTCTTGCAACAGACCTTCGATGACTTCTAAACGCATGTTTTGTTGCGGCGTATATAAATCGTAACCTATTACTGTTTCCCGCATCACATGTCACCTGCCAATCGGAAGCCGCCAAATAACCAACGTTTATCAGGCGGGAAGAAGTTGCGGTATGTTTCGCGAATATGATCGTCAGGCGTCACGCACGCTCCTCCACGCAGTACCATTTGATTACACATGAACTTCGCGTTGTATTCTCCAAGTGCTCCTTCGAGCGGTTTACTGCCTGGGTATGAACTATAAGCGCTCGACGTCCATTCCCAAACGTTTCCGAACATGCTCGCAAGCGTTGTCTCTGACTCTTCAACGGCTACCGGATGGAAGGTCCCGCTTCCCATCATATTACGCTTCGTGACAGAATCGACTTGGCGAGAAGCCCATTCCCACTCTGCTTCTGTCGGCAACCGTTTCCCTATATAACGACTATAAGCATCCGCCTCATAAAAACTGACGTGACAGACCGGTTCATCGAGACGAAGTGGTTCGACACCATTCATCGTAAAGATCGTCCACTCCCCTGCTTCATCCTTCATCCAATATAACGGTGCTTTCCAGCCTTCTTTTTGAACCGTCGAAAAGCCGTCGGACAACCAGTATTCTGATTTTTCATAGCCCTCTGCTTCAATGAACGCCAAATACTCTCCATTCGTGACAGGACGCGTCGCGAGTTTAAACGGATACAGCCACGTTTTATGACGTGGACTCTCGTTGTCAAACGCAAAACCGTCTCCTGTATGACCGATCTCGACGAGTCCTTCCTCGAATTGGATAAAAGATGTTTCCTTGACTGCATTTTCAGGCACATCTGTTGCCCGCGACTTTGACTGATAGGCAGGTAACAACGGATTCGTAAAAAAGTTATTCTTCACGTCCATCAAGATCAATTCCTGATGTTGTTGTTCGTGTTGTAATCCCATCTCGACTAATGCTTCGATTTTTCGTTGGTCTTCTGGAGTTCGATCTTCCTTCAAGAACTCGATCATTTGTCCATCGACATATGACCGGTAAGCAATGATGTCTTCGACGGTCGGACGTGACAGCATTCCTCGTTGTTGACGAGGTTGGTAAGGACCGATCGAGTTATAGTACGAGTTGAATAGATAATTGTACTCCGGATGGAAGACGCGATAGTCTTCACTATATTCCTGTAGTATCATTCGTTCAAAAAACCAGGTCGTATGGGCGATATGCCATTTCGGTGGACTCACGTCGGAACTTGCCTGGATGACGAAATCCTCCGCTTCGAGTGGTTCGATCAAGGCGATTGTTTGATTACGAACAGTGGAAAATTTTTCAATTAAGTAAGATGTCGTTTTAAATAGCATGTCAATCACTCCCTATCCAAAATATTCCGAATCTTTTGGTCCATTTGATGTATACCCCTCCTATGGAAGAGTTATGCTAAAGAAACAAAAAAAGTCCGCTCCGTTAAGAGCGAACTGATCACTTTAATATACTTTATCGCCGTTGAAGATCGAGTTCTTGACGACAACGTAGTCGACCGTCCGAATCGCCTGCAATTTGTTCCCACCAGCGTACGAGATTGCCGATTGTAAATCTTGCTCCATCTCGATTAAAGTATCCGCTAGACTTCCTTTATGCTCGACGAACATTTTCTTTCCTTCGACGTTCTTGCGTTCCCCTTTTTGGAACTCAGAAGCAGAACCGAAGTATTCCTTGACGAGCACTCCGTCCACTTCATGTGTCTCACCAGGCGATTCTTCATGCCCTGCGAAGAGTGAACCGATCATGACCATCGACGCACCGAACCGGACTGACTTCGCGATATCGCCATGCGTCCGAATCCCACCATCAGCAATAATCGGTTTACTTGCTGCTTTTGCACACCAACGAAGTGCCGCGAGTTGCCAACCACCTGTACCGAATCCTGTCTTAATCTTCGTGATACACACTTTACCTGGTCCGATCCCGACTTTTGTTGCATCGGCTCCCGCATTCTCAAGTTCACGCACCGCTTCCGGTGTTCCGACGTTACCAGCGATGACGAAACTTTCTGGTAGAAGCGACTTGATGTGGCGAATCATCTGAATGACGGCTTCCGAATGACCGTGCGCGATATCAATCGTGATGTATTCCGGAGTCAGCCCTTCTGCTGCGAGCTGTTCGATCAGCTGATATTCCTCTTCCTTGACACCGACGCTAATTGAAGCGAACAGTTGGCGTTCTTGCATCATACGAACGAATGCCAAACGACGAGCCGGTTCGAATCGATGCATGATATAGAAATAATCGCCTTCCGCTAAGAACAAAGCGATCGATTCATCAATGATCGTTTGCATGTTTGCCGGTACGACTGGAAGCTTGAAACGACGACCACCGAACTCGACTGACGTATCACATTCCGAACGACTACCAACGATTGATTTTGCTGGAATTAATTGAATATCTTCATAATCGAATACTACATCCATGAATAACACCTCTAATTACGAATATTTTTAAATATATTGGCGATAATCATTCGCCCCTTGACTACTATAACGAACTGTCCTCATAGTGTCAAAGAAATTTTCGCGTTTTTAAGGTTTTTCAAGAACTTTATTCCGCTATCAGCAATTTAATGTTCGGTTTTTAACGGTTCTTCCGTTGTAAATCTGTCAACCAGTGCTCTTCCCAGTCAAAATAGCTCGTCGCTTCGGATGCTTCAAACACATGATCAGGATAAGGAAGTGCTAGAGGTGGACGCTCCTGTTTTGGGAAATATGCCAGTTGTTTGGATTCCCCATCGACGGCTTCGAGCGTTCCCCCGACTACCTTACACTCGAATACTGTCGCTACGTATTCAACTTCGTTTCCGTCCGGGTACGTCAAACGAAACGCCTCTCCACCGAATGTCGCAATCAGTCGGACCGGTCGGACGAATAGACCCGTTTCTTCATAGACTTCACGAATGACTGCTTGCGCAGGAGATTCTCCCAGTTCGATCGCTCCAGCAGGCAAACTCCAAAACGGACCTCCTGGATCCTGAAAGAGGATATGACCTGCTTCGTTTCGAATGATCGCTGCGACGCATGGTGTAAAAAGACGTTGCGTTCCGACAAGTTGGCGCAGATTAGCATAGTAATCAGAGATTGGCATGTTTTGACTCCTCTCGGTCTTCTTTTAATAGAGCAAACAAAATAAAGTCTTCCCAGGCATCGTTGATGAAGAGATTTTGTTTCGCGATTCCTTCTTGGCGAAACCCAACTTTCTCAAGGACACGGATCGAGCCGATATTCTCTGGCATGACTTCAGCACGGATCCGGTGGAACTGGTGGACATCAAATAAATGATCTACGAATAATCCGACTGCTTGAGCCATATATCCTCGACCAGAAAAGGTGGCATCCAGTTGATAACCGATCATGCATGTCTCGGCTGGTCCACGCTGAACGAACATCGCCGAGACATCCCCAATCAATTGGTCTGTCTCATTTAAAAAGACGCCATACGCATAATAAGCATCTTGGCGCATCAACTCTTGGTGGCGGTAAATTCGTTCTCGTTGTCCTTCGATCGTGTATTGTTCAGGAGACGGTTTGATTGGCATCCAGTACTCAAAGTGATCACGGTTTCGCAAATTCACCTCAAGGACCTCCGCTGCATCCTCTAATGTATAAGGACGAATGTAAACAGGTAACATAATTATTCCTCCTCTTCCATCAATATCTTTAGTTCAAGAAGTTTGAGTGTTTCATAATTCATCCAGCGGGAATCTACATAATAGTTTCATTACATTACTGTGACAGCATACTATAGAGAAAACTGTCGAAGAAGGAGTGACTTATGTATTCAGACACTGATTTGCTCAATCAAATCAAACAACGCGATTCCGTCGCGTTAGAACGATTATACGATCGTTACGAAAAAACACTCTTTCTTCTATTCCGTCGCACGCAAGTCGAGGAAGCACTCATTCATTCCGCGATGACTCAGTTATTCCGCACTGTTTGGGAGCAACCGACACGTTATCCGAACTTTCAAGGATTCATTCTGCATACATTACGACAACTCAGTAGCAAAAGAGAACATATCCCGACTCGCTGAAAGAATCAGTTATATTCTTTCGACATGAGTAGAATGAACCCTTTAATTGCATGATTTATTCAGAGAAGAACAGCTTCGTTTGTTCTTTTTTTGTTTTGTCCTTTCTTTTTTGTTTGAGGCATGCTATATTATTAAGTAATTATTGTTGTTCGGTGGAGATACGAAGTGTTTCACTTTATATTCGATGAAATTGATCACGGTAGTAATAATCAGTGTGCCAGTCACACGCAGGAGGCAATACACATGGAACAAGGTAAAGTAAAATGGTTTAACGCAGAAAAAGGATTCGGCTTCATCGAGCGCGAAAGCGGAGACGACGTATTCGTACACTTCTCAGCAATCCAATCTGAAGGTTTCAAATCACTTGACGAAGGTCAAGAGGTTTCTTTCGAAGTTGAAGAAGGTCAACGTGGACCACAAGCAACTAACGTTGTAAAACTTTAATTTCCTTTAGACCCTGCTCACGCAGGGTCTTTTTTTGTTTATATATGCTACACTAGCGATTCAGGAAGAAAGGAGATGTAATATGACACTTGAACAAACGATGCAACACCTTCAAGATGCTATGTTAAAAGGCGACCTAACACAAGTCTCGCATCTATTATCTCCCGAATTTACGTTCATCGATGCATTAGGGCGGTCATTTGATGCCGAGACCTACCTCGATCATTACGTGGATCCTGCAAACATCCGCTGGTTATCCCGAACTGATGATTTTTCATACATTGATCATTTCGAAGATACGGCAATCCAGTATAGTTTGACAGAAGACCGATTTGAATACGGAACAACTCAATACGTTGGTCGTTTCCGGATCGTGTCCATCTATCGTGCTACGTCAGATGGTTGGAAATGGCACTTTGGTCAATTGACATCTCTTGATCCGTCGTAACGGATTCAAGGGATGTTTTTGTTTTCATTTTCCATTCATCGTCAGTTGGAATTGCTTCTCATTTTTCATTCCGTTACACTTGAGGGGTACATATTTTCTGAAAATTCAAGAAGGAGTGTTCCTCATGACGGTTTATAACTTCTCTGCCGGTCCAGCAGTCCTTCCTGCCCCGGTCCTATTGAAGGCTCAATCCGAGCTACTCGATTATGAAAATTCAGGACAATCCGTTTTTGAAATGAGTCATCGTTCGCCAATCTTTGAATCGATTCGAGATGCGGCTGAACAATCCTTACGGAGACTGATGTCGATTCCCGATACGTACTCCGTATTGTTTCTTCAAGGGGGAGCTACACTTCAGTTCACGATGTTACCGCAAAATCTAGCGACGAAGACCGGACGGGTTGATTTCATCGATACCGGTGGCTGGTCGACGAAGGCGATTGCAGATGCCAAACTGTACACCTCTGTCAATGTGCTCGCCTCTTCCGCTGATCACGGATATCGCTTCATCCCAGAAGGTCCGTTCACATCAACGGCCGACTATCTGCATATCACTTGGAACAATACGCTCGAAGGGACGACGTATCAGACACCGCCTCTCGTCGATGTGCCACTCGTCGCTGATGTCTCTTCTTCGATTTTGTCTGAACCATTGCCAATCGAGTCATTCGATATGTTGTATGCTGGTGCTCAAAAAAACCTTGGCGTCGCTGGTTTGACGGTCGTCATCGTGAAGAACGCGTTGCTAGATCGTGTTCCTGACACGATTGGTGCCTACTTACGGTATGACATCCATGCCAAACAGCGGTCTCTGTATAACACGCCACCGACGTTCAGTCTTTATATGACGAAATTAGTACTCGAATGGATTGAAGAGACGGGACTCGAGACGATCGCGGCACGAAACGTCTCACAAGCACGCATGTTATATGAAGCAATTGATCAATCCCATCTATTTCATAACCATGTAGGCGTCAAGGATCGAAGCCGGATGAACATTCCATTCTCGACCGGTAGTGAGTCGGAGGATGCTGCTTTCTTGAACTTTGCTGCAAGTCACGATCTAATCAACCTTGCCGGTCACCGTTCGATTGGTGGAATGCGCGCGAGTCTTTACAATGCGATGCCGACCGAAGGGGTTACGGCACTGATTCATATCATGCACCGTTTTGAACAGGGGGAACGTTAAATGTATCAAGTCCAACTATGGAATGATTTATCGGATAAAGGATTAAAACGATTCACAGACGACTATCACGTCCAACGGGAAACGGAACAACCGGATGCTTTTCTCGTCCGCAGCAAGGATTTGCATGACATGCGCTTTCCAGATAGTCTCAAAGCCGTCGCCCGAGCCGGTGTCGGTGTCAATACAATTCCACTTAATCAACTCGCGAACCGCGGGATTCCCGTCTTTTCGACGCCAGGTGCTAATGCGAATGCCGTCAAGGAACTCGTCATCGGTAGTTTATTCCTGACGGCGCGAAAGCTCGTCCCGAGTCTGCTTTGGACGAATAACTTACGCGGACCAGATATTCCAGAGCGGATCGAAGCGAACAAAAAACAATTCGTCGGAACGGAGTTACTCGGGAAACGAATCGGGATCGTCGGACTTGGAGCGATCGGGGCAAACTTAGCCAACACCCTTCACGAGCTTGGCATGAGCGTCACAGGCTATGATCCACACATGTCCGTCGAGTCAGCTTGGCGCGTCTCGAATCAGATTCAGCGGGCAACACAGCTTGAGGATCTCCTCGCGACAAGTGACTACATCACGTTGCATCTCCCGCTCGTTGATGCGACGACGGGTTTACTCGATGCGTCACTCTTCTCGAAGATGAAACACGGTGCGACCCTGCTCAACTTCTCGCGTGGTGAACTCGTCGATGAAGAGGCGTTAGCCGACGTGCTCCGGTCGGGTCGCCTGGCGAACTATGTGACGGATTTCCCGAACGCCTTCATCTTATCCCTCCCCCGTGTCATTGCTTTACCACATATCGGGGCATCGACGAGTGAAGCGGAAGAAAACTGTGCCATCATGGCGGTCGATCAACTGCGTCTGTTCCTTGAGACAGGAAACATCCGCAATGCTGTCAATTTCCCAGCCGTCGAGTTACCGTTCACTGGAAAACGACGGATTACGATTGCGCACCATAACATTCCGAACATGGTCGGTCAAATCGCTTCGGTCTTAGCACAAGAGTCGATCAATATCGCGAATATGATCAATGGTAGTAAAGATGCAATTGCCTATACGATCATCGATATCGATAACCATGCGGACGAATCAATCTCGCTCGACCGACTGAAACAGATTCCTGGCGTCTTGAAAACACGTCTACTTTAAAAGGAGTGAACTCCATGCCAACTTTCGAACTTTTTGCGGCGTTACGACCGGACTCAAAATATGCGGCAGAATTTGCCGCCCTACCGTATGATGTTTATTCGCGCGAAGAAGCACGTTCTGAGATTCGACGTCATCCGCTGTCTTTTTTGCGGATCGATAAAGCAGAAGCCACCCTTCCGTCATTGATCGCTGAAGATGATCCACGCGTTTATCAGCAAGCAGCGCTTGCCTTCGAAGAGAGTCAAACAAACGGCATCTTGCGACTCGATCCGGACGAGACATATTACATCTATCAATTGTCAGATGGGACACATACACAATCTGGTTTCGTCGGATGTGTTGCCGTCAGCGATTATGAGACGAATCAAATTCGTAAACATGAATTCACACGTCCAGATAAGGAGCGCGACCGTGTCCGACACGTCGAACAGTTACAAGCTCATACGGGACCGATTTTACTGGCGCATCAGACCGATCCACAACTCGAAGCAATCGTCACAACGGTCACTGCCGGCGACCCTCTATATGATTTCACCGTCGATGGAGTGACGCACCGAATTTTTAAAATCGCCGATCGTAATCACCTGTTGACGATCGGAAGCCAGTTCGCCCGTCACGATGCTCTCTATATCGCTGATGGTCATCATCGTGCGGCGGCGGCCGCCATCGCTGCCAGTCGGACGGACCAGGAGGAAGCCCAACGTTTTCTTGGTGTTTCCTTCCCGCAAGATCAATTACGAATCCTTGGCTACCACCGTGTCGTCGAAGATTTATACGGTCAATCGGTCGTTGACTTCCTCGAGCGATTAGCCCATCGCTTTACGATTACAAAAGGACGCGCTGAACAAACGAAGTCTCACCAAATTGAGATGTATCTCAACCGGCAATGGTATACCCTTTCGTACAAATCTGAACGAATCGGGACGAAAGCGAATCTCGACGTCTCGATTTTACAAGAAGAGTTGTTGACACCGTTACTCGGTATCGAAGATCCACGGACGGACGCACGGATCCAGTTCGTCGGTGGTCATAAGGGATATGCTGGTCTTGAGCAGATCGTGGACTCTGGTCATGCCGCTGTTGCTTTTCACTTGCATCCGACTTCGATCAAAGATTTAATGGCTGTGGCTGATGCCGGAGAAGTGATGC
This sequence comes from Exiguobacterium sp. U13-1, assembly GCF_001750115.1. NCBI lineage: Bacteria > Bacillati > Bacillota > Bacilli > Caryophanales > Exiguobacterium > Exiguobacterium sp. U13-1. The sequence continues at coordinate 2,241,518 of NZ_CP015731.1, forward strand.
CACCGAAATCGACTTGGTTCGAACCGAAACTTCGGAGCGGTTTACTGATCCATCCGTTTGATTCGTAATGCACACTAAAAAAGCAAGTCGCGGATACGATATCCACGACTTGCTTTTTCTTATACGTGTCGCAAAAGAAGAGCTGACACAGCTTCTACTTGAATAGTTCCCGATAACGTCGTTCCATCTAACAGACTTTCATACGTTCCTTCAAGCGAAAGAGATTGTACCTCTTCACTGACGTTGACGACGAGCAAGTAAACCTGTTCGCCCTGACGTCGCTCGACAATAAATGTCTGTCTTGTATCATCGATCCTTTGGAAATGATACGTTCCGGCATTTGCTAAAACCGGATGCTGTTTTCGAAGGGCGATCAACTGCGCAACGTGATCGAACAACTCAAGGTTCTGCTTCGTCTCGTCCCATTCCATACACGCACGGTTGGCCGGATCTTGCCCACCCTTCATTCCAATCTCATCACCATAATAGATGACGGGTGAACCTGGAAATGTCAACAGTGTAGTGAACAGCAATTTCATTCGATCGATATTCCCTTTCGCACGCGTTAGAGCACGCGGCGTGTCATGCGAGTCAATCAAATTGAACATGACCTCGTTGACATTTTGGGAATGCCAGTTCAAATTCCGGCTGACTGCATGTGAGAAATCACGAACGCGCGTCTCGCCCGTCGCAAAACAAGTCAAAAAGCTCTCGGTCAAACCATAATTCATGACGGCATCAAATTGATCGCCGAGGAGCCATGGTTGCGAATCCGTCCAGCACTCACCGACGATATAACATGTTCCGTTCGCAGCCCGGACTTCCTTGCGAAACTCACGCCAAAATGCATGATCGACTTCACTTGCGACATCCAGACGCCAGCCGTCGATTCCGAATTCCTCGACCCAGTAACGTCCGACGTGAAGCAAATAGTCTTTGACGTCCGGATGGGCAGTATTTAACTTCGGCATGTTTCGTTCAAAGGCAAACACTTCATAGTTCGGAATCGATGGATCGACTGGGAAGGAACCAATCGTAAACCAATTGGCGTATTTTGAATCTTTCCCCTTTTCTAAGACATCCTGAAAGGCGGGGTGCTCTTCACTAATATGGTTGAAGACGGCATCGAGTAATACGCGGATACCGTTCTCATGTAGCACATCGATCATCTTGCGGAACGTTTTCTCGTCACCAAATGCAGGATCAAGCTTCAGATAATCAAGCGTATCGTATTTATGATTCGATGGTGCCTCAAAGACTGGGCAGAAGTAGACACCCGTGACGCCAAGACGTTGTAAATGATCGACGTGATCGATGACCCCTTGAAAATCTCCACCAAAGAAATTCTGAAAAGCAGGTGCTTCACTTCCCCACTCCTTCGTTCCCGCTGGATCATTCGCCGGGTCACCATTCGCGAATCGTTCCGGGAAAATTTGATACCAGACCGTATCCTTCACCCACTCCGGTGTATCAAAGACATCCGTTGCATGAACATATGGCACAGAAAAATAATAGCCCGGATGATCGAGTGGCGCTTCGTCATACCAGCCACGCTCGGTTAAAACGGCTGTCGTATCGCCATGAACCTCAAACCCATATCGTACCCGCTTCCGTTCTGGACGGATTGCAACGAACCAATAGTCATACGTTGCATCACTTCCATTGTGTTGCATCGGCGTCCGCTCTACTTTCCATGATTTTTCTTTCTCCGGATCAAAATTCCAATCTCGGTCTTCTTCTTTTTCCGCTTCCCATTCGTACGGATCACCATATATCAATTCAACTTTTTCAATATCGTCTTTAGCCGTCATGAGTCGGACATGGACCGTCTCTTGATCGTAAGCATAAACGAACGGTGATAATGCGCGATGAACTACCCCAGCCTGGTTCAAATTCTGCCACTCTCCCTTAAATTGATATTTCTCTATCAGTAAAGTTCCTTTCTTCCACATCGCTTAAACGTATTTAATAGAAATTCAACGGTTCCACCGACATTTTAGTTCAGTCTGTCAGGTAGTTTAAGGTATACTGATAACGCATAGGAAATCACGGATTTCTGACATTACGGAAAGAGAGTGGATACGAAATGGGTCGTAAATGGAATAACATCAAGGAAAAAAAAGCATCAAAAGACAAAAATACGAGTCGGATTTACGCAAAGTTCGGTCGTGAGATTTATGTAGCGGCTAAACAAGGTGAACCCGATCCAGAATCAAACCAAGCATTAAAGGTCGTTCTCGAACGAGCGAAAACATACAACGTGCCACGTGCCATCGTCGATCGGGCGATTGAAAAAGCAAAAGGTGGAGCGGAAGAAAACTACGACGTCTTGCGTTATGAAGGATTCGGTCCAAGCGGTTCAATGGTCATCGTCGAAACGTTGACGAACAACGTTAACCGGACGGCTTCTGACGTTCGTGCTGCATTCGGAAAAAATGGCGGAAACATGGGCGTGAGCGGATCCGTCGCTTATATGTTCGATGCGACGGCAATCTTTGCGTTTGAAGGTAAAACTGCAGATGACGTTCTCGAATTGATGATGGAAGCGGATATTGATGTGCGCGATATCCTCGAAGAAGACGAATCTGTCATCATCTACGCTGAGCCGGAACAATTCCATGCTGTACAAGAAGCGTTGAAAGCTGCAGGCATTACTGAGTTCTCACTTGCCGAACTGGTCATGCTCGCCCAAAACGAAGTCGCGTTGTCTGAAGACGACGTCGCACAATTCGAGAAAATGATCGATGCACTGGAAGATCTTGAGGATGTGCAACAGGTCTACCATAACGTAGAACTATAATTAAAAAGACAAGGGGATGGTCACGACCATCCCCTTGTCTTTTTAATTATAGTTTCTGTATCGGTTAACGCCCGAAATCGGTCACGCACCGTCTGTTTTTATCATAAAGTATGAAACGCGTTTCATAACAAGAACAAAAAAAGATTCATTTGTGATGTTTATTTCTTGTATTTAATGGGAATAGTAATATTCGGAGTTGATTATAACTTATTTTGCTTTGAAGAAATAAAAGGAGGAACGAACGATGACATATTCTTTAATTGAAACATTCAAACACATCGTAAGCGAGGCAACTAGCTTTAAGCGCGTTGATTTCGGAGGTTACGATATTTATATGCAGACAACAGATGGACGAACGATTACGGCACACATCCGCTATGATGGTGGTGGTACGGACTTCAATGAAGCTTATTTAATGCTTGAATCGAGTACCGGTCAACGTCGCACAGCGACCTTAACGCTTTATCAATTCGAACATCTCTCTTCTTATACTGCACACAGTGAACGGACACGTGCCCTAGTCACAACAAGTGCTTAATGACCATAAAACACGCCTCTCATTCGAGAGACGTGCTTTTTTAATTTTCTTCTCGCTCGAGGCGCTCGAGTTCTGCGTGTGTTTGTGGGAATCCATTCGCTTGCCAATCTGCCCGATGAATGGAATCCAGTTGTGTCAGTCCGACTTCAGCCGGATCGCGTTTCGCGTCGACACTTGGACGATGGTCAATATCATCTGAAGTCGATTTTCGTTGTTGGTATTGTTGATAGGCGATTGTCGCAATCGCCGCTAGACCACCTAAAATGACACCTGTCTTGAATGTTGCTCGCATGAAAGTTCCCCCTCTATGGTCATTAGTTGTGCTCTAGGTAGATGTACCCGAGTTACTTGAATTTGAATCATTCTTCTCATGGATCAACGTGTTATTTGAAAAAAATCAAAAAAAATTTCAGCCTATTTCTGCCGTGTTCCTACATATTTAATAATCAAGAGAGAAAATGGCTCTATCCCTTATGCTTCAACGCTTCACGTCATGCAAGAAGGAAAAAAGTACGCTATACTTGATTCAGAAACATCTTCGACGAACAAAATGAATCGTGTCTTCTACTGGACAGTTCCGAGCTTCAACAGCTTGCGTTCGCGTCCCTTTTTCATTTTTGGTCGTCGATGTCACAAAGGAGGGAATTTCGTGTCCGTGATGCACGGGGCTATTTTACTGCCCATATTGATCAGTCTTTTCATTCCGCTTCTAGCGAAACGCCTTCCGAACATTCATACCGGTTGGTTTGTACTTGTCGTACCTGTACTGCTCGTTTCGTATTTCAGCCGCTTTCTCGCTGGTACGATGTCAGGTGAGACCTTTACGGCACGCATGCCGTGGATACCATCGCTCGGTATCGATTTCGTCACGTATCTCGACGGACTCGGCTTATTGTTCGCACTATTGATCACAGGAATCGGCTCACTCGTCGTTCTTTATTCGATTTTTTATTTAGATGCGAAAAAAGAATCACTCGGAACATTTTATGTTTATCTGTTGATGTTCATGACCGCCATGCTTGGCGTCGTGCTGTCAGATAACATGATCGTCCTCTATCTGTTCTGGGAATTAACGTCGATTTCGTCGTTCTTATTGATCGCCTATTGGTACGAGCGGGAACGTTCTCGTTACGGCGCTCAAAAATCGATGCTGATCACCGTCTTCGGTGGACTAGCGATGCTTGGGGGAATCGCGATTCTCTCAACACTCAGTGGATCGTTAAGTATTCGTGAGACCTATGCGTCGCTTGAATCGATTCAAGGTGAACCCTTCTTTTCGGTCGCCCTCGTTTTATTCTTGCTAGCTGCCTTCACGAAATCGGCTCAATTTCCGTTCCACATCTGGTTACCGGATGCGATGGAAGCACCGACCCCTGTCAGCGCCTACTTGCACTCGGCAACGATGGTCAAGGCAGGGTTGTATCTTGTCGCTCGTTTCAGTCCGATTTTTGCGGATGAGTCGCTCTGGTTCTATCTCGTCTCATCTGTCGGAATATTCACCTTATTCTGGGGTTCACTCAATGCGGTGAAACAACATGATTTGAAAGGAATCCTTGCTTACTCGACGATTTCTCAGCTTGGATTGATCATGTCCTTGCTCGGACTCGGAGCAGCCGCCTTGCACGTCGACGCGTTAGATGACGGATTATATACGATTGCGACAGTCGCTGCGATCTTCCACCTGATCAACCACGCGACGTTTAAAGGCAGTCTCTTCATGATGGCGGGAATCGTCGATCACGAGACTGGTACTCGCGACATTCGGAAGCTCGGTGGTCTTGCGCAACTCATGCCGATTTCGATGACGATTGCGATGATCGGGACCCTTTCGATGGCGGGGATTCCACCATTCAATGGTTTCTTAAGTAAAGAGATGTTCTTGACAGGTGTACTTGAAGTTTCAGGATCTGACTTGTTCCACTTACCGTCTTACGGTTGGATTATTCCTGTACTCGCCGTCGTCGGAAGTATCTTTACATTCGTCTATAGCATCTTGATCGTCCGCAGAACGTTCTTCGGTAAGCGTCAAGACGACAAGTTACCGAAAACACCACACGAGGCACCGATTGGCATGTTGATTCCACCTCTCGTCCTCGTCTCGCTCGTCGTCATCATCGGACTCTTCCCGAATATATTATCGGATACGTTGATTCGACCGGCAGTCGAAGCGATCTTACCGCAAGTCGTTGATGCGGGTGGCAAGATTGATGTGCATATTTCAATGTGGCATGGATTCAATACTGAATTATTCCTGACACTCGTGATCATCAGTGCTGGCGTAATCTTGTATAAAACACTCCCACGTTGGCAATCGCTTTACAACCGGATGCCACGTGCCGTCTCCTTGAATCATCAATATGACGCCTTGTTACGTCGTGGTGAACAGACATCGACAAAGATCCATGATACGGTCATGACCGGATACATGCGGTCGTATCTCGTCTACATCTTCGGATTCATCGTCATCTTGATCTTGACGGCATTATACGGGTTTGATGCCTTCCGCTTCGCGGTTGATCCAATCAGCTCGATTGACGCGTATGAGATCATCCTTGCACTCGTTCTCGTTTCGAGTGCCCTCTCGATCACCTTTGCGCGTTCACGACTGACATCGATCATCTTGCTCGGTGTGACAGGTTATACGGTCGCTCTGTTCTTCGTCTTGTTCCGAGCGCCAGACCTTGCCTTGACGCAACTCGTCATCGAGACCGTATCGGTCGCTCTGTTCCTGCTCGTTTTCTATCGTTTACCGGAAATCAGCCGGAAAGAAGAGCGCATTCCGTTCAAGCTCGGCAACGCCTTGATTTCGGCACTCGTCGGACTGACGGTGACACTCGTCGCACTTGCTTCTCTCAGCCAACGATCGTTTACTTCAATCGCCAAATATTACATCGATAATGTCGCTGATCTTGCCGCTGGCGGTAATATGGTCAACGTCATTCTCGTCGACTTCCGTGGCTTCGATACGTTGTTTGAGATTGCCGTTCTCGCACTTGCCGGAATCGGAATTTACACGATGATTAAATTCAGACGAACAGGAGGGATGGATAAATGAAAAAGCAGACAAAAAAGCATACGAATGACGTCATCTTAGAGTCCGCGACTTCCTTTATCACGTTCATCATCTTCCTGTTTGCTGTCTACTTGTTCTTTGCTGGACACTATACGCCAGGTGGCGGTTTCATTGGTGGTCTTGTGACGGCGTCTGCTCTTGTCTTGATCTTACTTGCTTACGACATCAAGACGTTACGCCGGATTTTGCCATTCGACTACAAATGGATCACGGCTCTTGGCATGTTGATTGCCGTACTGACGGCTTCAGGAGCGCTTGTCTTTAACGTCCCGTTCTTCACACATGCACATGACTATTTCAACCTACCGTTATTCGGTAAGACATCACTTCATACGGCGATGTTGTTTGATCTTGGTGTTTATCTTGTTGTCGTCGGTGTGACGATGACGATTATTCAAACGATTGGGGAGAGTGATTAATATGGAAATCATCATGGCGATCGCCGCAGGCATCCTGACGATGTGTGCCATTTATCTCATTCTTTCGAAAAGTATTCTTCGCATTATCATCGGAACAGGGTTGCTCAGCCACGCTGCCCATCTACTCGTCATGACGATGGGTGGATTAAAACGAGGCGCGGCTCCGGTCTTAAAGGACGGCGTGACTTCCTATACGGATCCACTACCGCAAGCACTCGTCTTGACCGCCATCGTCATCAGCTTTGGTGTCACTGCCTTTTTCTTGGTACTCGCTTATCGTGCCTATCAAGAACTCGGAACCGATAATATCGAAGAGATGAAAGGAACCGATTCGAATGATTAACTTACCGCTACTACCAATCATCATCCCTTTGTTGACGGGTGTCATCTTGATGTTTTTCCCACGACACCTCAAAGGACAACGAATCGTTTCCCTCTTTTCGACGATTTTAACTGTCTGTGCCTCCATCTATCTTGTGCTGACTGTCCGGTCTAACGGAATCTTAACAGTCACACTCGGTAGCTGGCCAGCACCTTTTGGTATCACACTCGTCTCTGACATGCTATCCGCTTTACTCGTCACGACGACAAGCATTCTTGTTCTTTGTATCATCTGGTATGCCATTGTCTACTTGAGCGTTTCCTATCAACGATACTACTATTTCATTGCCGTCCAATTCTTGCTCGTTGGTGTCAATGGTGCCTTTACGACAGGTGATATCTTTAACATGTTCGTCTTCTTCGAAGTCTTCCTGATTTCGTCTTATGTCTTGATCGTTCTTGGCGGGAAACCGGCACAATTACGAGAATCGCTGAAGTATCTCTTGATCAACGTCATCTCGTCCGCATTATTCGTCATGACGGTTGCCTTCTTGTACGGGATCATTGGATCGCTCAGCATGGCGGATATCAGTCAAAAGATTTCAGAGGTCGGACAGCCGGCAATCCTCAACGTCATCGCCTTGTTATTCCTGATCGTCTTCGGATTAAAAGGTGCGATCTTCCCGCTCTACTTCTGGTTACCTGGTTCTTATCAAGTACCGCCGACGCCTGTTCTTGCTCTGTTCGGTGCCTTGCTGACGAAGGTCGGGGTCTACGGGATTTTACGGACGTATAGTTTGTTCTTCTCAAATGAGATTGGAACGATTCATCAAATCTTAAGTATCCTTGCTCTCAGTACGATCGTCATCGGGGTGATTGGTGCGCTCGCGACACGAGATGCGAAGCAAATCATCATCTACAACATCATTGTCGCAGTCGGGGTCATCTTGTACGGGGTTTCCCTCATGACACCGCAAGCACTAGAAGGTGCGATTTTCTATCTTCTTCATGATATGTTGATTAAAGCTGCTCTATTCCTACTTGTTGGGATTATGGTCGGAATTGCTGGTTCGAGTAAACTGAAGGATATGGGGGGAATGATCAAAACCTACCCTGTACTTGGTTGGACGTTCTTTATTGCGGCGTTATCACTTGCCGGGATTCCACCGCTCAGCGGGTTCATTGGGAAATTCCTGATTGTTCGTGGTGGTATTGAAGCCGGTGAGTTGATTGGACCAATCATCGTCTTACTATCAAGTCTACTGGTCTTGTATTCCGTCGTTCAATTGTTCATGCGTGCCTTTTGGGGAACACCAAAGACTTACTCTGGTGATAAACAAGCGCTTGTTCCAAAGCTGCTCGTTCCTACGATTGCCTTAGTTGCGCTCAGCGTTCTCTATGGAGTAGGTGCTGAGGCGATGCGTCCACTGATTCAACAAGCCGTTGAACCGTTGACGAATCCAACGCTCTATATCGATGCCGTACTAAAAGGAGGTCGTTAATTCATGGCATTTCAAGTCTTGCTCAACTTATTTCTTGCATTCTTGTGGATGTTCCTCTCAAACAATTTCTCGGCCTCCGGTTTTGTCATTGGTTACGCGCTGGGGCTGATTGCGATGTTCGCTTTCCGTCGCGGCTTCAAAGGTCGCTTTTATCTCGGACCTGTCGTCGCACTCGTCCTATTGTTCTTCCGCTTTCTCTACGAGCTTGTCGTCGCGAACATCGATGTCTTGAAGATCATCTTAAAGCCGAGGTTAGATATTCAGCCTGGTATCTTTGCCTATGAGACCGAACTCGATCAACCATGGCAAATCACGTTGCTGTCGATGCTGATCACATTGACACCAGGAACACTTGTCGTCGATATCTCAGATGATAATAAGACACTCTATATTCACGCGCTCCACATGCCAGAGGTCGATGAAGCAGTCGCTTCGATTCGTGATAGTTTTGAGAAAGCCATTCTGGAGGTGAGTCGGTAATGTTCGATATTTTAATCTATATCGCACTCGGGGGTGTCTTTCTCTCGATGCTCGGTCTGTTTTACCGGGTCATCAAAGGACCAAGTGTGGCGGATCGTGTCATTGCTCTTGATTCGATTGGTATCAGCTTGATTTCAATCGTTGGCCTTGTCTCGATCATCTTACGGACGAGCGACTACCTCGAAGTCATCCTGTTGATTGGTATACTCGCCTTCATCGGTACGGTTGCCTTTTCAAAATATATCGAGAAAGGAGAGATCATCGAACGTGATCGCAATCAATGAATTGATCGTCGCGGTCTTCGCCTTGCTCGGTATGGGATTTAGTCTCGTCACCGCGCTTGGTCTGATCCGCTTACCGGATGTCTATACGCGTGCTCACGCTGCATCTAAAAGCGCGACATTAGGTGTCATGTCGATTTTAATCGGCGTCATCATCTATTTCGTCACTGAAGATGGATTCTTCTCCTCTCGTGTCGTTCTCGGCATCCTGTTCGTGCTCATTACAGCACCGATTGGAGGACATCTGATCGCTCGTGCTGCATATTACAGCAATGTGCCGTTATGGAAATCGTCTGTTCGTGACGACTTGTCTCAGAACAAAGAACATGTGGAACCAAAGAAACGCCAAGATGATGTATAAGTATCGCTATGACAAAACCCTCGCTTCCATTCACGGAAGCGAGGGTTTTTTGATTAAGAACGCTGTAAAGGTGAGGCAGCAAACAAGAGTGCCAACTCATCACGATTAACCAGCAATTCTTCTAATGTATGCTGTTCCAGTTCCCGGATAAAAGCTCGAAGCGCTCGTCCGAGCACACCTTTTAGACGACATCCTGGTTCGATGACACAATGACCGTTGCTTCCAAAACACTCGACGATATCCATCGGTTCCATCTCCCGAACGACTTTACCGATGTTGATGTCTTTTGGATCACGAATCAAACGGAGTCCGCCTGACCGACCTCTTGTTGATTCGACATAGCCAAGTTTCGCTAACTGTTGTGTCACCTTCATTAAATGGTTGGATGAGATGCCATAATGATTTGCAATCTGCGGCATTGGTGTGATGACATCCCGGTGCACCCCGAGGTACATCAACACACGTAATCCATAATCCGTATACTGTGTAATTCTCACGATCCTCACTCCATTCCTTCCCAAAACTGCACTGTTATCGTACCATGAAATACGAAACTGACTACATTGTTTTGTCTCATGATTCGAAATTCTGATAAACCTCTATAGGGTTTACGTATGGAATGAAATATTGGATTTAAAATACGAGTTTTAAAAACAAAAAAACTATTTCTCCTTTCCTGTTCGAAAGAAGAAATAGTACTATTTCCTTTTTACCTTATTTTTTGTACAGTCCTTTCACGACATCATTAAAACGGTCGGCATAGTTCGTAAAGACTCCCGTGACACCATAATCAAGCATACGAACCATATCCGCTTTTTCATTCACTGTGTACGGGTGAAGTAACAAATCATGCGCCCGAATTGCTGCGACGTTCTCACGTGTCAATGCTTTGAAGGAAGGACCGACACCGACCGCATACTGGCGGATTGCTGTTAATCGATCATCCGTCATTGCCTTGACTTCATTTGCTTCCATCAACTGAACCAAGGGAACGTTCGGGTCGATGGCTCTGACTTTTTGAAGACTCGCTTCACTAAACGACTGAATCAAGACTTGTCCTGATTTGACCTTGTTACTCGACAATCCGTTCTGCTTTAGTACGTCGAGCAATTTCTGTTCCATTCCCGGGTACACTTCCGGTGATTTCGTCTCGATGTAGTAATTCGCATGCTTCCCATACTTACTCAAGACTTCTTGAAGCGTCGGAACTTTCAAACCGACATACGATTTTTTCGCAAGGGTCGGGTTCGCTTCATTGAACCAGCTACCGGCATCAAGTTTCTTGATTTCAGCAAGCGTTTTATCTTTGACGGCACCCGTTCCGTTCGTCGTCCGATCAACCGTTTCATCGTGCATCGCAATCAATTGACCGTCTTTTGTCATCTGTAAATCAATTTCGATGTAATCTGCTTTGAATGTCTTATGTCCCATTTCATAAGCTGGCATCGTATGCTCTGGCGCGTATCCCGAAGCTCCGCGGTGAGCAACATTGATGATTCGATTTGGATCGAGTAACGATGTTCCTTTTGAATGTGCGCTGACATCTTCTGTCGGAAGACCCGTGCTTAATACGGCTCCTGCTACCATCGTCAATCCAAATTGTTTCAACATAATCAATCCCCCCTTGAAATATTCTTACAACACTTATCCTAAATCGTATGTATGAAGCTGATATAGAGATGATGTAAATGTCATTTCGTGTTTTGATGACAAAGTGATATCAACAAAAAAAAGACCCGCATCTAAAACGGGTCTTTTAATGATTACGCTTCGAAAATCAATGACTCTGGATCTTCAAGGAGATCTTTAATGTGCTTCAAGAACGTAACAGCTTCTTTTCCATCAACGATTCGGTGATCATAAGAGAGTGCGACATACATCATCGGACGGTTTTCCATGCGTTCAGCATCAATCGCTACAGGACGTAAGTTGATTGCGTGCATTCCGAGAATCGCGACTTGTGGACCGTTTAAAATCGGTGTCGACATGAGTGAACCGAACGTACCACCATTCGTGATCGTGAACGTACCACCCGTCAAATCAGATAGACCGAGTTTGTTATCGCGCGCCTTGACCGCTAATTGAATGATGTCTTTTTCAATCTCAGCAAAGTTCTTTTTGTCCGCATCACGCACGACTGGAACGACGAGACCATCTGGTGCTGAAACGGCAATACCGATATCGTAGAATTTCTTCAGGACGATTTCGTCGCCTTGAATCTCAGCATTCAAGTATGGCATCTTTTTAAGTGCTGCGACTGCTGCTTTCGTAAAGAATGACATGAAGCCAAGTTTGACTTCGTTTTCTTTCACGAATTTCTCTTGGCGACGTTTACGCAGTGCCATGACCGCTGACATATCGATCTCATTAAATGTTGTCAACATTGCTGCCGTTTGCTGAACTTCAACGAGTCGGTTCGCAATCGTCTTGCGACGGCGTGACATCTTGATTCGCTCTTCCGGTTTCCCAGGAGCGGCTGCAGATGCTGGTGCTGGTGCCGGTGTAGCGGGTTTCGTAGGAGCCGGTTTTGCTTGCTCACGTGGTGCTACTTCAAACGTCGCGACGTCTTGCACACGGATACGACCAAGTGGATCTTGCGTCGCCACTTGTGCTAAATCAATTCCTTTTTCACGAGCCAGTTTACGGGCAGCAGGTGAAGCAATCGGACGATCCGCAACAGATGTACTTTCAGTCGCTGCCACAGCCACCGGTTGTTCCGCTTTTTCTTCTGCTTTTGGTGTCTCTTTTGGAGTTTCTTGTACTGGTTCTGCCGCAGCCGGTTTTGGAGCCTCGCCACCAGCAGAGATGACAGCAATCGTTTCCCCGACGCGAACTGTATCTCCTTCAGCAGCCATCACTTCCGTCAACGTACCTGCTTCATCTGACGGTACTTCGATATTGACTTTATCTGTCTCGAGCTCAACGATGGCTTCTCCTTTTTCAACGTGATCACCTGGTTGTTTCAACCAAGACGCCACCGTTCCTTCTGTGATTGATTCGGCAAGTTCTGGTACTTTGATTTCCATCGTATTCTCCCCCTATGACTCGATTCTATCTTAAGTTATGATGTGTGATTTGATACGTGTGATGGTGCTGTTGGAGTAGAAGCAGTCGCTGTGAGTGCATCATTGATGATACGTGCCTGCTCTACTTTATGACCTGACGGGTCACCTTCTGCTGTACTTGAACGGCGACGACGACCGATGTAACGGACGGTTTGGATGCCGTTCGGTGCGACTGTCTCAAGTCGAGGTTCCATGAAGGACCAAGCCCCCATGTTTTTCGGTTCTTCTTGTACCCAGACCATCTCTTCGACGGCTTCATAGCGCGCGATGACTTCTTGTAAGGCTTTCGCCGGGAACGGATACAACTCCTCGACCCGGACGATTTGTAGCCAATCGAGATTCTCATCTGATTTTGAAACGGCTTCCGCTAGATCGATTGCCATCTTACCAGAACAGAACACAAGACGTTTAACTCGATCTGGTGCTTCGCCAAGTCCAGCTTGTTCGATGACACGTTGGAAACTACCTTCCGTCAACTCAGAGACATCCGATGTTGCAAGCGGATGACGCAAGAGACTCTTCGGCGTCATGACGACGAGCGGTCGGACTTCCTCTTTTCCGAGAATCGCTGCTTGTCGGCGCAATAAGTGGAAGTACTGGGCAGCACTCGATACGTTCGCGACTGTCCAGTTTTTCTCACCCGATAACGTCAAGAAGCGTTCTAAACGACCACTCGAGTGTTCTGGTCCTTGCCCTTCATAACCATGCGGAAGCAACATGACGAGACCTGACGTTTGTCCCCATTTCGCGCGGCTAGCTGAGATGAACTGGTCGAAGATGACTTGACCTGAGTTCGCAAAGTCCCCATATTGCGCTTCCCATAATACGAGCGTTTCCGGAGCGAAGACGTTATAACCGTATTCAAAACCAAGTACACCTGCTTCAGACAACGGACTGTTGTAGACCGAGAATGATGCAGTTGCCGTTGATAAGGCATGGAGTGGCGAGAAGCCTTCTCCTGTTTTCACATCATGAAGATTAATGTTCCGTTGTGCGAACGTTCCTCGTTCAGAATCTTGACCGCTCAAGCGGATGGGTATTCCATCTGAGAGAATCGAAGCGAACGCCAATGTTTCGGCATGTCCCCAGTCAATTCCGTTCTTTGTCGAGAACGCATCCGTCCGGCGCTTCAGGACCTTCTCAAGTTTATGGAACACCTGGAAGCCATCCGGCCACTGTAATAATTCTTCGTTGTACGCTGTTAGTGTTTCGATCGAGACCCCTGTCTCGATTGTCGGTACCCCTTTAAAGACGACATCCGGCATGACCCCACCATACTCTTTCTCGACGTTCGGTACTTTCTCTCGAGCCGCTTTCATCTGATCATTGATCGATGTTTCAATCGATTGAATTTCGTCAGCTGTCGCATCCCCATTCGCGACAAGCGTTTTCCCGTACAAGATACGAATTGGATCATGTTTATGAATCAAATCATATAAGACCGGGTTCGTATTCATCGGTTCATCCATTTCGTTATGACCAAAACGACGGTATCCGATTAAATCAATCATGACATCCTTCTTAAACGTTGCCCGGTACTCGCTCGCGAGTAACGCGACAGCGAGACAGCTTTCCGGCTCATCTGCGTTGACGTGGAAGACTGGGATCTCATACCCTTTGGCAAGATCACTCGAGTAACGCGTCGAACGGGAGTCCGTCGGCTCCGTTGTGAAGCCGATCGTGTTATTCGCGATGATATGAATCGTTCCGCCGGTGTTATATCCTTTGAGATTCGCTAAATTCAACGTTTCAGCCACGATTCCTTGACCTGGGAACGCTGCATCCCCGTGAATGAGGATCGCAGCAGCAGCTGCTTGCTCTTGGCGTGGTGCCCCTTTTTGTGAGCGATCATCTTGTGCCGCACGTGTGAAGCCTTCAACGACTGGGTCGACGAACTCAAGGTGCGACGGATTGTTTGCAAGCGTCATCCGGACGTTACGTGTCTCTTGCTCGAGTTTTCGGTTTAAACCGAGGTGATACTTCACGTCGCCTGTCCAACCGTACGTGATCCCAATCGAGCCTTCAGATGGAACGAGATCATGGTTCGGTGCATGTTGGAACTCAGCAAAGATCATTTCATATGGCTTCCCGAGTACGTGCGCCAAAACGTTCAACCGTCCACGGTGTGCCATTCCGATATTGATCGTCTCCGACCCGTTCGAGATGAGGTGTCCGACGATCGTGTCGAGCAATGGCACCATTGCGTCAAGTCCCTCAATCGAGAACCGCTTTTGACCGACATATGTTTTGTGCAAGTATTTTTCGAAAAGGTCCGTTTCAGCCAAGCGTTTGAATAACTGTTTCTTTTGTTCAGCATCTAGCGTCGCTGTCAAAGCACCTTGCTCGATTTTTTGACGGAGCCATTTCTTTTCATCGAGATCGTCGACATGCTGGAACTCAACAGCGGCTGCTCCCGTGTACTGTGCCTTTAAATGTTCGATGCCTTCATACGCGTCCTGTATACCAGTTGGTGGTTCAGGGCAGACGAGTGAGACTGGCATTTTCCGAAGATCTGCCTCTGTCAATCCGTACTGACTCAATTCGAATAATCCTGTTTCTCGCGGATGGTCCTTCAGCGGATAGATATCCGCCGCAAGATGTCCTTTTGCACGAATTTGTTCCGCTAAACGATTCGCCGCAAGATATTTTTCGAAATCTCCTGTCTCGACTTGCATCGGTACGACTGGTTCCGTCACGGGTGCACCATGCTCTTCGAAATACGCACGTGTCTCCTCATCAACGGATGTCTTGTCTTCTAAAAAACGCTCGTACAATTCAATAATGTAGCCAAGGTTTGGTCCATAAAATGCTTGTTGATCTTGCTCGTGGCCTGCCATGTACGGTTCCCCCCGTTTCTATATTTCTCCCCACACATCCAGTGGATACTCGATGTGTTTCCAGCCCTCTACCTGTTAGCGCTTTCAAAAGGAATTGCATGAATAAAACGCTGAACGTCATGAGAAGGAATGACCGTGTCATTCTTCCATGAAAGTGCCTTCGTTACTATATTACTACTCTTTTCCTATGTGTGCATTTCGAATTCCCAAATTCTCACGCTTAAATGTATAAGTTTTTCTTATGACCACTTGCCTAGTTATTTATGATTCGTCAAAAAACCGGCGTATCCGCATTTAGATACGCCGGTCTCATCATAAGACTTTACTAAGGAACGATTGCGTCCGTTCGTGTTGTGGAGAATCAAATAATGCTTGTGGTACGTTCTCTTCGACGATATAACCACCATCCATGAATAAGACGCGATCTCCAACCTCTCGAGCAAATCCCATCTCATGGGTCACGACGACCATCGTCATGCCTTCAAGAGCAAGTTGTTTCATGACGGCAAGCACGTCACCTACCATTTCCGGGTCAAGTGCTGACGTTGGCTCATCAAACAACATGATTTTCGGATTCATTGCAAGCGCGCGGGCAATCGCGACCCGTTGTTTTTGACCACCAGATAATTCACCTGGATAATTATCCGCTTTTTCACGTAATCCGACTTTATCAAGGAGTTCAAGTGCCCGCTGTTTCGCCTGTTCTTTATCCGATTTACGTACTTTGATCGGTGCGAGCGTGACGTTTTCTAACACAGTTTTATGCGGGAAGAGATTAAAATGTTGAAAGACCATCCCTACTTCTTCCCGGACCTTGTTAATATCGACCTTTGGACTCGTAATGTCGAAATCATCGACAATGACCGTGCCACCTGTAATCTCTTCCAATCGATTCAAACAGCGTAAAAACGTACTTTTCCCAGATCCCGACGGACCGATGACACAGACGACTTCTTTTTCGGCAATCGAGACGTTGATGTCTTTTAAGACTTCATTCGAACCGAAGGATTTCTTTAGATTCTTTACTTCAATGATACTCATCGTAATGTAAACCTCCGTTCCAAAAACTTCGCCACTAAGGACAAGAGATAAATGATGACGAAGTACATCAATCCGACGACGGACCAGACGATGAATGGTTCAAACGTCGTTGACTGCTGTACTTGACCTTGTTGCGTCAAGTCAGCGATGCCGATAATCGACAACAACGATGTATCTTTTAAGCTAATGATCGATTGGTTCGTAATCGTTGGTAACATCCGCCGGAATGCTTGCGGTAAGATGATCTGCACCATCGTTTGACGCCCTGTCATCCCGAGTGAACGTGCAGCTTCTGTTTGTCCTTTATCAATCGATTGGATACCAGCTCGAATGATCTCTGCAAAATAAGCACCGGCATTGATTGCGACCGTCAGTATCCCTGCATACATCCGGTCCATCGATAACCATTCGAGCGAGTTAAGTCCAAAATAGATGAAGAATAACTGAACGATGAACGGCGTTCCGCGAATGACATCAATATAGACAATCGCGATCCCGTTTAAGATTTTTGATGGTGATAAGCGCATCAATGCGACGACTAAGCCAATCAGAAAGCCGACGATGACCGCGATGATGAAAATATACAATGTGACTTGAAGCCCTTCCAAGAAAAATGGAAATGCGGTTTTGACCACTTCCATTGGCTATCCCACTCCCTTATTGCCTTGCGACTTATTTCAGATACGTATCAACGATTTTATCGTATTCACCGTTTTCTTTTAGATTCGCAAGTCCTTTGTTGATTTTCTTCATCAGATCCTCGTTCTCACCTTTTAAGACAGCGATTCCGTAATTGTCCCCGTTGAGACGGTCTCCGACAAGTTTTAATCCAAGGTTTTGTTGTTTGTTTGCATATGAGATGACAGGATAATCTTCAATCAAGGCTGCTGCGTTACCGTTCTTCACTTCTTGGAACATCGCTGGGCTGTCATTGAACTGTGTGACTGTGAAGCCAAGCTTATCTGCGTTATCCGTTGCATATTTCGCACCCGTCGTTCCCTTTTTGACGGCTACTTTTTTCCCTTTTAAATCGTTGACGGATTTAATACCATTCTCATCTTCTTTGACGACTAAAATAAGACCAGCTTTGAAGTATGGATCTGAGAATGTGACGACTTTCTTCCGTTCTGGCGTAATACTCATACCGGCAATGGCAACGTCCAATTGATTGGCTTGAAGTGCCGGAATGATACCGCTAAAGTCCATTGCTTCAAATTGAATCTTGAAGTTCTGATCCTTCGCGATTGCTTTCATGAGATCAATGTCGATTCCCTTGTACGTATCCCCATCTTTATATTCAAATGGTGGGTACGTGACGTCAATGCCGACCTTATACGTCTTTCCTTCTGACGACTCTTCTTCTTTCGAACCGATGCTACATGCACCAAGCACGAGAACACAGCTCATCAAGAGCGCTAGCAAGATACTCCCTTTTTTCATGTTTGTTTCCCCTCTCCTATGTGTTAAAGATTGTTAACTCTACTTAGTACTTTCCCTGAAGAGTACCCTCTTTAAAACGTATTTTACCAGAAAAATTCTAAAAAGATAAACTTTTCTGAATTTTTATTCGTTGAAACCGTTTTCTATTCATCATCAAAAAAGAAGGCAACCCCTTGCTGGGATTGCCTCCTTCAATCATTTATGCCGCCGAGAGGACTTGAACCTCCACGGTGTTGCCACCACTAGATTCTGAGTCTAGCGCGTCTACCAGTTCCGCCACGACGACGTTGATTTATGATATTAATATAGCGGGTAACGAACTGAGTTGTCAATCATTTCGCAAGATGTTGCGAACGAACTTCTCGACGACATCATCATACAATGCCGGATCCTCAAAATAGGCCATCGCGTGAGCGGCATTCGGAATGACGACGAGCTCTTTTTCTGTTGGACAAGCTTCATACAGCTCATATACCATATCTGTCGGTACAAACGTATCTGCCCCACCATGGATGAACAAAATTGGTACCTGTGCTTTTTTGACTTGTTTCAGCGCTGATGCTTCACGGAACGTATAACCTGCCTTTAGCTTCGTCAATACGCTCGTCATACCTAAAAACGGGAAATGTGGTAGTCGATACATCCGCTTCATCTGATACGCAAGTACAGCATTGACGGACGTATAGGCACAATCAGAAATGATTCCTTTGATCTGTGGTGGGAGTTGCTCGCCACTCGTCATCAATACGGTCGCCCCTCCCATCGACACCCCATGCAAGAACAGTTTCGCATCCTGTCCAATCCGTTCAATCAGATAGTTCGACCAACTGAGACAATCTTCCCGATCATGCCATCCGAATCCGATATAGTGACCGTCACTCATTCCGTGTCCTCGATTATCCGGCATCATGACATGAAAACCGGCCTGATGGTACAGATAGGCGAATCCGGCTAAATCCGTTCCGACGCCTCCGTATCCGTGCACGAGAATGACAATCCGATCTGATGGAACAGGAGACGGAAGGAAGTGCCCGCGTAACGTCAAACCATCTTTCGCTTCAATCTCGATCCGCTCGAGCGGCTGCTCCTTGATCCAGGTCTGTCCAGGTTGCATCAATCGGACCATCTCATCACTCAAATCCCGATTATTCGATAAGAAAGGCTTCGGATTCGTGGCGATTGCCATCTCATAAAAATAATAACTCGCTGCTACTAATCCGGATCCGATGACTCCGATTCCAATTTTTGTTCTGCGACGCATCTGCCCCACTCCTTCTTTCAGTTATAGCTCGATCTTCAGTTGAGCAGCATGGTCATCCTCTTCATCCTGCAAGACTTGTTGACGTAATCGTTGTTCTTGTTGCTGACGCCGGTAGGCAAACTCTTGGACAAGCTCTGTACCCGTGAACCCATCTTCTACGAGTTCGCTCAATAAATCCGTTTCTGTCTCGACGACCTCGCCCGGACGTCGCATGACGAGAACATCTCCGACTTGTGCAATCAGCAATTCATCTTCTAGACGAAGTGCATCGTAAAATGGTTCCGGTAACGTCATTCGACGTGTCTCCGGATTGATATGGACGCGTTTATAAACGCCTAATGCTTGAAACTTACGACGTGCCATTGCGTGCTCTCCTTTTTAGTTGAACGTCAGATCGATTCGTGAATCTTTTCCTTGAATACGAACCGTACCCGTCGCTCCATTGATTAACGTCAACTGTGGCGGCTGATGACCGATGTCAAGATCATATAAGACTGGTAAGCCCGTTTCATCTGCTAGATACTGATACACGTCTAGCCATGTCAGATCTTCTGTGATCCTTGCAGACGTACGACCGAATAAAAAGCCAGCCGCATGGTCAAACCATCCTGCATACGCCATTTGTCGAAGTGTCCGGTGCACCTCTGCTGAACTCGCTTCAGACACCTCGAAGTACCAGAGTATCGGTTCTCCGTTGATTTCTTCACGCTGGAAACGCTGTACATCTCCGTACGGTGTCCCAATCAGATGGCGAATCGTCTCAAGACACCCACCAAGTATCCGTCCGGTCACTTCTGTTCGCTCATCAAGTGCTTTCCATTCGGTCGCTTCCGTCAGTTGAAATAACGAACCTGCTGGACGTTCTTGGTCTGTCCACTCGGATTGATAACGATCGGAAGCCCACTGTGTGACGGTTCCTCCAGTTGGCGTTGCGAGCACCCGTCGCCAGGCACTTGTCGTCTCGTCCCATTCTTCACTTCGAAGCTCAACGAAATTCGGACCATGTGCTGTCGCCATCCCCGTCTGAAGCGTCAGACTGAGCAATAACGTACTGATATCGGAATAGCCAAGCAACCATTTCGGTTGGTACGTAGCTAGCGCCAACTCGGGTAAAAGATCAATGGCGCGTTCCCCACCAAATGGCGGGATAACGGCATCAATCGTCTCATCCGTCATCATCTGATTCAATTCTTCGGCGCGTTGTTTAACCGGCGCACTCGCAGCAAGTTGATGCGACCAAATCGTTTCGCCCAAACGGACGTTCATTTGCCGTGCTTGTACTTGTTCAACTGCTCGTTCGACCCATTCCTGTTGCTGTTCACGTAATCCGGAGGAGGGCGCCGTCACTCCGATCGTTTGACCTGTCCAACCTAAAAATGGATATTTCATGGTGACCCCTATAATGTCATAGTGTGAAACTATCTTCTCGTCAAAATATGAGTTCATTATACCGTTCTTATGCCGCATTACCAACTTTTATCCTGTTAGAACGTCGTGATACGAACAAAAAACACGATTCCGCACAAGCGACCTGAATGAACAAGTCACCTCGACGAAATCGTGTTTGAATCTTTTTTAACTTGATGCTGATAGTTCAGCATATTCCTCTTGCGTGAACGCACGGGAGCGTGTCAAAAAACGTTTCCCTTCGACACCCTCAAGAGAGAACATTCCGCCTCGACCATTCACGACATCAATGATGAGTTGCGTATGTTTCCAGTACTCATATTGATCTTCATGAATATAAAACGGACAACCACCGATCTCTCCTAGTTTTTTATCCTGATCCCCTAGAAATAGATCACCCTGCGCAAAACACATCGGGGAACTGCCATCGCAACAACCACCAGATTGATGAAACATCAACGGACCGTGCTTTTCTCTCAACTGGTCGATTAACTCTAAACAAGCTGCTGTCGCCTGAACACGTTCCACCATTTGCATCCACGTCCTTTCCGACTTAGAAGAAACCGAGTTTATTCGGGTTATAGCTAACGAGTAGGTTTTTCGTCCGTTGATAATGGTTAAGCATCATCTTATGGTTTTCGCGTCCGATACCCGACATTTTGTAACCACCAAATGCCGCGTGAGCTGGATATTGGTGATAACAGTTCGTCCAGACGCGTCCTGCTTCGATCGCACGACCAAACCGGTACGCACGGTTCATATCGCGCGTCCAAACACCGGCACCAAGACCGTACAACGTATCATTCGCAATTTCGAGCGCTTCTTCTTCCGTCTTGAATGTCGTGACCGACAAGACCGGTCCGAAAATTTCTTCTTGGAAGATTCGCATCTTGTTATGCCCTTTAAAGATCGTTGGTTGGATGTAATATCCTTTTGCGAGATCCCCTTCGAGCATGTTACGCTCTCCACCGACGAGACACTCTGCGCCTTCAGATTTCCCGATTTCAAGATATGAAAGGATTTTCTCCATCTGTTCGTTCGAAGCTTGAGCCCCCATCATGACGTCCGAATCAAGAGGATTTCCGATCTTGATGGCTTTGACGCGCTCAAGAACACGTTCCATGAACGGCTCGTAAATTGATTCTTGAATCAAGGCACGCGACGGACACGTACAGACTTCTCCTTGGTTCAATGCAAACATCAGTAATCCTTCGATTGCTTTATCGAAGAAGGCATCATCTGCCTGCATGATATCTTCGAAGAAGATGTTCGGCGATTTCCCACCAAGCTCGAGTGTGACCGGAATCAGGTTCTGTGATGCGTACTGCATGATCAAACGTCCTGTCGTCGTCTCACCCGTAAAGGCGATTTTGGCGATTCGTTTGCTTGAAGCGAGTGGTTTCCCTGCCTCAAGACCAAATCCATTGACGATGTTAAGAACACCTGGTGGAAGTAAGTCTTCGATGAGTTCAACGAGTACCATGATGCTCGCTGGTGTTTGTTCTGCTGGTTTTAAGACGACACAGTTTCCTGCCGCGAGAGCTGGTGCTAATTTCCAGACAGCCATTAAAAGCGGGAAGTTCCACGGAATGATTTGACCGACGACGCCAAGTGGCTCATGGAAGTGATACGCGACCGTATCTTGGTCAAGTTCACCGACCGAACCTTCTTGGGCACGGATGACGCCGGCGAAATAGCGGAAGTGATCAATTGCAAGCGGTAAATCCGCGTTGAGTGTCTCACGGACCGCTTTCCCGTTCTCAAGTGTCTCTGCATAAGCGAGCATCTCAAGGTTTTCTTCCATCCGATTCGCGATTTTATTTAAAATGTTTGAACGTTCCGTTACAGAGGTCTTCCCCCATGCTTCTTTTGCGGCATGCGCTGCGTCAAGAGCCAGTTCGATGTCTTCCTTACCGGAACGAGCGACTTGGCACAATACTTTACCGGTGACAGGTGTTACATTATCAAAATATTCTCCCCCGACAGGTGCCGTCCACTTTCCATTGATGTAATTTTCATACCGTTCCTTGTACTGTACTTTTGACCCTTGCTTGTTCGGAATGTCATAAATCATGCGTTACTTCCTCCCTCAACTAAAATGGTCAAGCAGTGAGACGGATGCTTGTATGCGCTTACATTTTAATATAGGCTAAAACAGCCCTCTCGATACCATCGTACCAAAATTATATGAAAAGTCAAAAAATTCCGGTAAATATCTGTGATTTTTTTCGAAAAAAAACATCTCCGTTTTCAGGAGATGTTTTACGATCAAGACCGTGTCGGGTCAATCCCGTCTTCTTGGTCAGACGGTGTATCGGAACTACCAAAGTCACTCACTTTCGAGAAACCGTCCGTATCACCGTCGATGTCTTTTCCGCGGGCTGTGACCGATGGATCAAGT
Source organism: Exiguobacterium sp. U13-1 (assembly GCF_001750115.1). Classification (NCBI taxonomy): domain Bacteria; kingdom Bacillati; phylum Bacillota; class Bacilli; order Caryophanales; genus Exiguobacterium; species Exiguobacterium sp. U13-1. The sequence goes on from NZ_CP015731.1 coordinate 2,264,745, forward strand.
ACATCTTCTTCGCTTGGTCGTGAATTCGGATCGTTCTCATTTTGTGCAGCTTCTTCTTTAGCATGCTCGATACATAATAACGTCTCCGGAATGATATCAAGACGTTCAATCTCAATCTCTTTTCCGCATACTTCACAAATCCCGTACGTTCCGTCTTCAATCGCTTTAAGAGCACGATCCACATCCGACAGCATGTCTTCTTGCATATCCGTGATCGCTTGATCGCGTTCCCGCAAGAACAGTTCATCGCCGGAATCGGCAGGATGATTATCGTAACTCGACAATTCACCTTCATCGTAATCGGTATCGCGTTGTTCGATGTTTGATGTCGTCTTCTCTTTTTCCTTTAATAACCGTTGCTTGAATTCTTCCGTCTGTTGTTTAGATAACATGATTGTTCGACTCCCCTTCGTTAGTACCTCTGTTAAGAATGTAGCCTATTCGGAGAAGAGTTAAACCATCAGGAACATTTGTAAGAACGAATCGATCCGTGAAGATCGCAGATGACCGTCATACATTCATTTCCATCATTAAAGCAAATCTGATGCGACCGTCCGTTTTTGGATGTCGTGATATCGTCAATCCACAGTTGCGAAGCATCTGCCGAAGACAACATGGCGATTTTGTCGCGAATCATGAATAAATCAAACGGTAACAGATTCAAGGATTGAATCGTTAAACCGTGCTTCCGGAAAAGTGGATCAAGCTGATATTGCGAGAGACTATACAAACACTTCTCCGCCCCACCAATCAACAACTGAATCGAATGGGAGGGTTCATGACTATCGATTCGCTCCTTATGGAGGATGATTCGTCCTCGAACACCAGATTCATTGAAAATCCGTTGCGTATCCTCTTGTGAAAGACGTGGTCCACCATCTTTGACCTTTAGAACGATGTGAGCGAATTCTGCGAAATCTGGTTTTCCAATTTCAAGCGCCGGGATATGACGGACTTCTTCACGTTCAATGATTTCAATCAAGTCACGCTCGACTTGGACACTGACCGTATCTGTTGAAAAGACACGGACGTCGATCACGAATTGATCGAGTACCGCATTTACTTCGATCGTGTATGTTAAATCAAGGTTTTTTTCTTGTTCAACCAACAATCGATTCAAGATAAGTTGATGCAATAAATGGACTGGTGTGCGTGAAGAAAATTGACTCGAATAAATCAAATGCTTCGGTCCGGTTCCTTTTGTTGCTTTTGGTCGTGCTCCGTTTAATCTATATCCGTTTAATCTATATACGTTTACTTTATAATTCAACATATGATCACCTTCTCTTACCTGAAAAATCGGAATAGAGATGTTCCGTTCATATAGCGTACAATGTATTTTAATCACTAAATATTCGTTTTCGAATATTCCAAATTTAATATACAAATTGTAATCAAATTGTGATAGAAGATTCTTAAAAACAGATCTTTTCTATGATACCATTTCGCATTAAAGTCAAAAAAAAAACACCTTCCACAAGATGTGAAAGGTGTTTGACACACAAGAGTATTCTTTCTTAAGCAATCGAATTGACTTGTTGTTGCATTGCTTCATAATGTTCGATGATTCGAGATCCAAGTGGATCCGTTGCTGACAGTTGTAGATATGCGTTCAGCGCATCTTCGATTCCATGTTTTGTAATATACGCATTTAATTCTGAAGATTCTGAATCATCCGGGTCGAAATAGGTTAGGGCTGCTGCGATGCCGCGTGCTAATCCATCTGCTTCGATGCCGCGTTCCATCAATTCTTTCGCTGGTTTAACGAGTCGGTCGCTTGGACTCAGTTTACGAATCGGTGAACGAGCAACCCGAATGATTTCATCATGAATCCGCGGGTTTTCAAATCGTTTCATATTCTTTTGGATATACGCACTATGGTCGACTGGGTTAAAGCCGTACTTTTCAAGTAACAACCACCCTGTTTCGTAAAGTGCTGTCTGGACACCACGACGGATGCGTGGATCTGTTAAACTTTCAGCGATCGTCTCTTTTTGGAACAATGCTCCGAGGTACGATGCGATCGCATGTCCTGTGTTGACGGTGAACAGTTTCCGCTCGATGAACGGTTCAATGTTCTCGACATAGGTGACGCCTTCGATCCGTGGATAGGCTTCCGGTAATCCAGTCGTCTCGATCACCCATTCGAAGAATTCTTCCACTTCGACGTATAACGGGTCTTCATGATGTTGAAGCGGCACGATCCGGTCAACCGCCGCATTCGGAAAATACCAGTTCTCCGCTATCGGCTGATGTTTCGCCACCTCTGCTTGCAAGTGTTTTGACCCACCAATCATGTTTTCACACGCAATGACGTAGACAGGTGCCTGCTGATCACGTTGACGTAATCCTTCCGCGATCAAAGGAGCGACTTTCGACAACAAGCTCGGTCCGACAGCTGTTGTAATCACATCTGCATCGCGAATCGCTGCAATGACCTGATCCGGTTCAGACAAGCTGTTGAGCGCTGTCACGCCGTCAACCCGTTCACGTCCTCCTTGTTCAGAGGCATAACCGACTTCATAGGTATGTCGTGCTTTTAATGCATCGACGACCGTCGTATTAACATCTACGAAACAGACTTCGTAACCCGTCTTGACGAGTTGTAAGCCGATGAACCCACGTCCGATGTTACCGGCACCAAAATGAATGGCTTTCATGCTTACACCTCCGCTGTCAATAAGGCGATGATTTCTTCTTTTGATGTCGCAGCTACGATACGCTCGACGTTCTCCTCATCGGAGCAAATGACCGCAATATTCGATAGCAACTCGAGGTGTTCGTCACCGACACCAGCGATGCCGATGACGAGTCGTGCTTGTTCCGTTCCGAACGCTACGCCTTGCGGTACTTGTAGAATCGAAAGTCCTGTCTTCTTGACCTGCGATTTAGCTGACTCTGTTCCGTGGGGAATCGCGACATGGTTGCCGATATAGACCGTCGATAAAGCATGACGCTCCTGCATTGAGTCGATGTAACCGGCTTCGACATATCCGTGATCGACGAGGAGTTGACCGGCAGCCGTAATGGCTGCCGTCTCGTCTGCGAATTGTTGGTCAAGTAATACGAGTTCCGGTGAAAGGTTCATTGTCGTTGTCATGTTTATTCCTCCTTGAGTGTCTCTATCTTTATCTTTAAGAAATCTTATTCCGTGCTGTTTCGATCTCATGGACAAGCTGATCATAATATCCGGCATTCAGGAAATTATCGACTGATCGATGCTCTGCCGTTGGAACCTGTTCCATCGCTCGCTCGGTCAAATCACGGTGCGTGATGATCAGTTCGGCGTTTGCCGGCAGTTGGCTGATCGACGTATTCGTTACCTTGATCGGTAAGCCTGCTTTATTGATTTTATTGCGAAGGACGGATGCCCCCATCGCACTCGATCCCATACCAGCGTCACAAGCGAAAATGATATGTTCGACTTCCGCAAGTGGTTTAGCATCAGCTGAAACGAGTGTCGAGGCAATTGATTGTTTGCCTTTCATTGCACTAACGTTCGCGCTTGCTTCTTCAAGTGATGTCTCTTTTGCTTTGCTTGTTTTCAATAAGACAGTCGAGACAACGAAGGTAACGGATGCTGAAACAAGGACACCTGCGATCAATCCGACGTAAGACCCTCGGGATGCCATCGCAAGGACAGCGATGATACTACCCGGCGAAGCAGGTGCGACCAATCCAACATCAAACAGGACGAAAGTGAGGATTCCACTCATGCCACCCGCGATCATCGCAAGTAATAGTACCGGTTTCATTAAGACATAAGGGAAATAGATTTCGTGAATCCCACCAATGAACTGAATGAATGCTGCACCCGGTGCCGTTTTCTTCGCTGCACCAGAACCGAAGAACGAGTAAGCGAGTAACAATCCGAGACCCGGACCTGGGTTGGCTTCAAGTAGGAACAGAACTGATTTGCCCGCCTCGTTTACTTGATCGAGACCAAGAGGGCTTAAGATACCGTGGTTGATTGCGTTGTTTAAGAATAAAATTTTCGCTGGTTCGATGAACAAACTGGCAAGCGGCAATAAGTGTGCACTGACAATCGCACCAACTGCTGCAGCCATGATGTCGTCAAGACCTGTCATGAGTGGTCCGAATACTTTGAATCCACCGAGCATCAACAAACCACCGATGATTCCGACCGAGAAATTGTTGACGAGCATTTCGAGACCTGGTTTGATTTTTCCTTCGATCAACTGATCGAACTTTTTGATGACGTATCCGCCAAGTGGTCCCATGATCATGGCACCGAGGAACATTGGAATTTCTGTTCCGACGATGACCCCCATCGTCGCGAGCGTCCCAACGACGCCCCCTCTGACGTCATGCATTAATTTCCCGCCTGTGTATCCGATCAGCAACGGTAAGAGATAGGTGATCGTCGGACCGACGAGTTCACCGAGTTCCTTATTTGGTGCCCATCCAGTTGGGATGAACAGTGCCGTGATGATCCCCCAAGCGATAAATGCACCGATGTTCGGCATGACCATTCCGCTTAAAAAGCTTCCGAACCGTTGAACTTGTACACGGATGCCCCGTGCTCCATTTTGAGCTGTCGCCATTGCGTTAGCCTCCATTTCGTGTATGAGTTGATAAGATGATTGCTTTGCTATGCTCTTATTGTAAGAGCACTGCAAGCGCTTACTCAATCTTTCCTAGTTCAGTCTTTGTCCAAGAAGTTGGACAGACTGGAAAGAAGCCTGCCTGACCTAAAAAAATCCCTGTCACTTCAGGAATGGAGTGACAGGGATTTTTCAAGTGTGACCTAGGAATTGATCAATGACCGTTCGAAACGTTCGATTCAAAAGCAGACGAACCGTCTGTTCCTCACCGAACTCGAATTGATCCATTTGTTCGGGACTCTCGATGATCGCAGCACTGATTGAACTGAGTAATTCAAGCAGTTCATTCGATGTCTCTTCCGGTGCGACCAAGACGAGGAGCCGTTCGACGGATTGCAACTGTTGATCCATCCCGAGTAAGTCGATCGGTTCAGGTAATTCAAAGATAAGAAATCCCCCTCTTTGGATCGTCGCATCGCGTCCGTGGAACAGTGCGAGCCGCGTTCCCGGAATACCGAGACCTGACATCTCATGACGACGCAACAATTGTGTCGAGAGTGATACTGCTGATTTCGCTAATCCTTGGTCGACCATGCGCGTGCTGATTTTAAACAAGAGCGATTCAATCCCATCGTCCACCCGCTCCAACCGTTCCATCTTGAATCCATTCGACACTTGGATCGACGATGCGACAAGACGTTGCAGCTGTTCAAGATCGAGCCATTCCGTTTTCGCCTTTCGCGGTGCCGGCTGAAAGGATTTAGGCAAGGCGAGAATTAATTTTCGGATCCGTTCGACCTCATCCTGAGGAAGTAACGGGTTAACGAGAAGATGTGGTGGGCGGATGTCAGGCAACGGTACGGTCGATAAAACGAAGTCGTACGAGTCGATTGGTAACCGTTCGATGCCAAACAGGGACGAGTTATCGATGTGCTCGAGTTCAGCGAATTCTTGCCGCAACCGATTCATCAGTAACTTCGAGGAACCGAGTCCTGCAGAGCAGACGACTAAAACGCGATAGGGTAGTTTTGGTGTCGGTTTGCTAAGAACGGCACCGAAATGCATGACCCAAAAAGCTAAATCTACGTCTTCAAATGTCGCATCGGTGAAGATTGACAGCGCTGCTTGTTTGACCGCATCAAACAAGCGAGGATATTCCCGTTCGATTTGTTTAATGACATAGGACGGATTGACGCTATTTTGACGCGTGTACGATTGAATATGCGAAACGAGTCCGCGTTCTAACGCATGATCCTTCGTGAAGTTCGTTCCATACAATAAGGAAACATGTTCAATCAATCGTTTCACACGAAGGCGCGTGACGAGTTCTTCCGTATCTCCTGCGTCCGATTGAAAGAAAGCACGCAACTCTTCTGATAACCATTGGCGTTCGGCAATCGACAATGTGTCAGGTAATCGCTCTTCCACGCGTTCCACCCATTTGAGGATTTCGACCGGATACGCTTTTAACTCGTAACGCATCGGAAACGGATCTTTGCGCAACGCTTGTAAAGCTAAGCTGAGTGTCGCGCGCATGATTTGTCGGTCATTGAGACGCCCTTCTTTCGTCAATGGCGCAATGACCGCGTACGCTTGATTGATCATCTCAAGCCAGGATGTTCGATTCATGCGTAACAGATGAGGTAATTGCCCGACGTCGCCTTGTAACAACCGATAGAAAGCGAGAACATCCCATTGCGTAAAAATCAATGAAATCAGTAAACGGCGTTTATTGATTTCTTCGCCGATGACTTCTGCACCAATACCTTTTTTGCGCTTGATTTCAAGGTCATATTGCAGAAACCACTCATCAATCCGCTCTAAATCCTGGCTGACCGTGCTCGGAGCCACATACATCGCATGGGCGATCGCCTGTAATTTGACCATCCCTTCTTCTTGCAGTAGCCGATACGCTAACTCGACTTGGCGATCTTCAGCGTTCGGTAATTGTTTATGTGACAACAATAATTGGTCTCGTAATGCATGTTTGGCTTCGTCTGTTCCTTCAATTAATAGACCTCTGCCGCGGACATATGTCAAACGCAATTCATGATCTTCTAAAGACTGGGTAAGACGATCGCGTTCACGTTGAATCGTTCGTTCCGATGTCTCGAGCGTTTCCGCGATCTCTTGGATTTGAACAGGTTCTTCGCGTGATAAGAGGAAAAATAAGATATCATGTTCCCGTGGTGTAAATTCAGTCATGCAGCCTCACTCTTTTCTGCCAAGATTCGAGGATGACATCATATGCAGTCGGATCAAGAATCTGATCGACTGGATGAACAGAACAATGTGCTTTCCATACGTGTCGATGGACGAGTTGCGTTTCTCCGACGATAAAAGATGCCTGATCAGGTAGTTCTGCGATGCGACATGTCTTGACGTCTGTCGTAATACCGCATTCAAGTAAGCGCTTTCTTAAAATCGTAGCCCCCATGATACTACTCGCCATTCCACTCTCGCATACGAAATAGATGATTTCTGGATTCATCTGTCATACCTCCTCTTCATTTTATAAGAATAGCAGAAATATTTTCGGTGTTTCACCTTGAAATAAAATCAATAGTTATTTTTGAACTGGCAGATTCCTTTGCCAAACGTAAAAAAGCCTGGATTTCTGAAAGTATCAGAAAATCCAGACCATGTGATTTAGCCGGTTTGTTGCATCGTTCTTAAATACTGACCGACGGCTTCCGCCACTTCACGACCTTCTCGAATCGCCCAGACGATCAGTGATTGACCCCGTCTTGCGTCACCTGCGGCAAATACGCCTGGCCGGCTCGTCGCGTAACGCGTCGTCTTGATTTTCCCGCGTTCTGATGCGACCGCTAAATGTTCGAGTACATTCTCTTCCACACCACTGAATCCAATGGCGATCCAGACTTGATCGACTGGGAAGTAACGATCGCTCCCTTCGATTTCCTCAAAGATCACTGCACCCGATTCATTTTTTGTTTTCGTCGTCTGAATCGTCCAGACACCGGTGACTTGACCCGATTCACTTGTTGTGAATCGCTTGATGGCGATCAAGTATTCACGAGGATCCCGCCCGAATTGTTGCAACGCTTCTGCGTACCCATAATCGATTGAGTAGAGTAACGGTGTATCCGGCCACATGTTTCCTGTTGCACGCATCGTACCCGGTTGTTCATGTTTACCGAATTGGACAACGGAGCGACAGCGTTGACGGAGTGCTGTTGCCACACAGTCCGCTCCTGTATCGCCTCCACCGATGACCAGAATATCTTTATCTTTCGCATCGTGATCAGAAGACAACGGTTCTTGCGAGAGCACGTGACGTGTCACCCCTGTCAAATAATCCATCGCATAACCAACACCACGCGTTGGTGCATCAGTCAATTTGCGCGGTTCCGTCGCACCGACACACAAGATCACCGCGTCATACTCCGCTTCAAGTGTCTCGAGAGCGATATCTGCGCCAATCGTGACGTTCGTCCGGAAGTGGATCCCTTCCGCTTCAAGCAAATCAACACGGCGCTGTACGACCTCTTTATCGAGTTTCATGGCTGGTATACCGTATGTCAATAGACCGCCAATACGATCTTCCCGCTCAAAGACCGTCACTTGGTGACCGGCTTGATTCAGCTGATCGGCAGCCGCAAGACCAGCAGGACCAGATCCAACGATGGCAATCGAACGCGACGATCGTATTGCTGGAATTCTGGGCACGACCCAACCTTTTTCAAAGCCGATGTCGATGATCGTCCGTTCGATATCTTTGATCGCGACCGCGGGTTCATGAATCGACAACGTACAGGATCCTTCACATGGCGCTGGGCAGACACGACCTGTGAATTCCGGGAAGTTGTTCGTCTCAAGAAGTCGATCGAGTGCCTCTTGAAAACGTCCTTCTTCTACGAGCAAGTTCCATTCTGGAATCAAGTTATAGACTGGACAGCCGATCTTCACTTGATCAAATACTTCCCCTACATGGCAAAACGGGGTGCCACAATCCATACATCGACTTGCTTGTTGACTCGCTTCCGCTTCCGTCAAAGCCGTCTTATATTCCTTAAAATCACCCACCCGTTCGCTTGGATGTCGTTCCGTTCCACCCGAACGAGCAACTGTCATGAATTGATCGCGTCGTTTCATCGTACCCCTCCTGTTCTGCGCCCTAGATGTGTCTCAAATGCGAGCAACATCGCTTCTTCGGTGTTATGTCCTTGTTTTGCAAAATCAGCCATCAACGTCGTCACTTTCTCATACGTCGAGGGAATGACGCGGATGAACGAATGAATGACATGATCCCAGTTCGCTAGAATCGCATCGCCCTGTTCACTACCAGTCCGTGCGACGTGACGTTCGATGAACGTCTTCAGTCGCGCAATCTCTTCGACATGCGTGACAGGTCCCGTCGAAACGAGTTCGCGGTTGACACGCTGTAAAAATTGTTCAGGATTACGCGGCAAGACATAGGCGACACCACCTGACATACCAGCAGCAAAGTTTTTTCCGACATCTCCAAGGACGACGACAGATCCACCGGTCATATACTCGAGTCCATGGTTGCCAATTCCTTCAACGACGGCGACGGCTCCACTGTTTCGAACAGCAAATCGCTCACCTGCCTGACCGTTGACATAGAGTTCTCCACTTGTCGCCCCATAAAGTGCGACGTTACCAATGATCGACTGATCGGACGAGACGAACGAAATCGAACGTGGAGGATGCACGGCGATGATACCTCCGGACAATCCTTTCCCGACGTAATCATTCGCTTCTCCCGTGACATCAAGCGTTACTCCACGTGGTAAATAAGCGCCTAAACTTTGTCCGGCAGATCCATTCAGTTCGAGTTTTAATCGGTCCGTCGGAAGACCAAGTGCCCCAAACCGTCTTGTCAGCATGGCACCGGTCTGTGTTCCGATCGCACGGTCTGTATTTTGAATCGTTAAACGTAGCGTCTGAGGCTGACTGAAATCTGCCGCCTCCAAATACGGCGAGATTTCACGAGCGTCAAAGGAACGCTCGACATGATGCTGTTGTTGTTCAGCCGGACCGTGTGTCACATGGACGAGGAGACGCGAAAAATCAAGACTCTTCGCTTTCCAATGCGTCCGTTGTCGCTCCGATGGTTCGAGTAAATCTGTCCGACCTACAAGATCTTGCAGTCGTCTTACACCGAGTTTCGCTAAATGTTCTCGTACTTCCTCAGCGATGAACGTCATGAAATGGACGACGTCATCGGCAGATCCTGTGAATTTCTTACGGAGCTCTGGATCCTGTGTCGCAACACCAACAGGACACGTATCGAGATGACACGCACGCATCATGATACATCCGACGGCAATGAGCGGTGCTGTCGCAAACCCATACTCATTCGCTCCTAACATCGCAGCGAGGATGACGTCGCGACCGGTCAATAGCTTTCCATCGGTTTCAAGAACGACACGCTCGCGCAACCCGTTTAATGTCAAGGTTTGATGGGTCTCAGCTAGACCAAGTTCCCATGGTAGTCCGGCATGTTGAATACTCGTCTTCGGCGAGGCGCCTGTACCTCCGTCATGTCCACTGATGACGATGACATCTGCAAGCCCCTTCGCAACTCCAGCCGCAATCGTTCCAACGCCACCTTTTGCGACAAGTTTGACGCTAATCCGAGCTTGATCGTTCGCACGTTTTAAGTCATGAATCAACTGTGCCAAATCTTCAATCGAATAGATATCGTGATGTGGAGGTGGGGAAATCAATCCAACACCCGGTGTCGATGCACGAACTCGCGCGATCCACGGATAGACCTTTTCACCAGGTAATTGACCGCCTTCACCAGGTTTCGCACCTTGTGCCACCTTGATTTGTAATTCGTCCGCGTGAACGAGGTAATGACTCGTCACCCCAAAACGACCAGAAGCGATCTGTTTGATCCGACTCATCCGGAAGTCACCATTTTCATCGCGCTCGTATCGTTCCTCCTCTTCACCGCCTTCACCACTATTACTTTTACCACATAAGCGGTTCATCGCGATCGCAAGCGTCTCGTGCGCTTCTTTTGATAAAGAGCCGTATGACATCGCACCCGTCTTAAAGTATTTGACGATTTCGCTGACAGGCTCGACTTCTTCGATTGGGATTGCCGTCGTCTCCTTGAATGTCAACAGATGTCGTAGCACCGTTGCCGGTTCCTCCTGAATGCGTTGTGCATACTTTTGATAGAGCCGGTAATCATTCGTCCGGCATGCGTGTTGCAACAAATGAATCGTTGCCGGGTTAAAGGCATGATGTTCTCCCGCTTGACGGTACCGGAAGACACTGCCGGATTCTAAATGAATCCGTTCATCTGCAATCCGTTGTGCCCGTCGGACTTCTTCTTCCATCAGTTCAAGCGTCATCCCGCTCAATTGAGAGACCGTACCAGTGAAATGCTGCTCGATGACGGCGCGGTCGATTCCGACTGCTTCAAAGATTTGCGCCCCCCGGTAGCTGAAGACCGTCGAAATGCCCATCTTCGACATGACTTTGACGACGCCTTCCGTGACTGCTTTTTGGTAACGTTTGTCTACATCCATAAAACGATCCCCTACCGCTTCTTCAAGCGTCGCATACGCCAGGTACGGATAAATCGCATCCGCGCCGTATCCGATCAACGTCGCAACATGGTGAACTTCACGAATTTCTCCACCTTCAACGATTAAGCTGAGATTTGTGCGTAATCCCTTACGGATCAGAGCATGATGAATCGCACTCGTCACTAAGAGGATCGGCATCGGCAATGTGCCAGGGCGTACGAGGCGATCCGATAACGTCAATAATTCATATCCGTTTCGTGCAGCGGTCACAGCCTCATCAACGATCATGCCGAGCGCTTCTTCAAGTGAATCGGTGAACGTCGCCGAAATCGTTTTTTGCTTGAGCCCACAATGTTTGAGCGCATGGGCTTCGTCTGGTCTTAGAATCGGCGTCTCTAAGCGAACACGACGACAGTTCGCACGGTTCGGCGTCAGCAGCTCCCCTTGTCGACCTAACCATGTTAGCGTCGAGGTGACGATCTCTTCGCGTAACGCGTCGATCGGTGGGTTCGTTACTTGAGCGAACAGCTGTTTGAAATAACGGAACAAGGATTGAGGGCGTTCACTTAAGACCGCTAGCGGTATATCCGTCCCCATCGCGCCTAACGGATCCTTTTGTTCTTCGACGAGCGGTATCAGGTATTGATCGATATCTTCACGGGTATACCCGAAGTGTCGTTGTTTCGTACCAAGATCGACGAGCGTTTCCTTAAAGTCGTTACTTGAGAGGGACACGACTTCTTGAGCGAGCCACTCCGCGTAGGGGTGCCGTGTCGCTAGCTCCCGTTTGATTTCTTCATCTGCAATCAACTGACCGGACGCAAAATCGAGTAAAAGCAGTTCACCCGGTGCTAATCGTTTTTTGTACAGAATGTCTTGTTCACGAAGAGGGAGTACTCCTGCTTCTGACGACAACATGAAGTGACCATCGCGTAATAGAACATATCGCGCCGGTCGTAGACCATTTCGGTCAAGCGTCGCACCAATCTGTTTCCCGTTCGTAAAGACGATGGCAGACGGACCATCCCATGGTTCCATCATGCTGCTGTGGTACTCATAATACGCGCGCTTCGCCGGTCTGATTTCGGCATGTTCGAATGGTTCCGGTACGAGCATCAGTGCTGTCTCAGCAAGCGATAGACCTGACAGATGAAGAAACTCAAACGCATTATCAAGCATCGATGAGTCGCTACCCGTCTCATCTAGAATCGGTAACACTTCTTCTGCCCGATTGCCGTATGTCGTCTCAGCCAGTCGACGTTCGCGACCGCGCATTGCCCGGATGTTCCCTTGTAATGTATTGATTTCGCCATTGTGAATCAAATAACGGTTCGGATGGGCACGTTTCCAGCTTGGGAACGTATTCGTACTAAAACGCGAATGCACGATACCAAATCCTGATTGATAGCGCTCGTCTCGTAAGTCATCGAAATACGCGCGCAATTGATCCGTCGTCACAAGTCCTTTGTAAACGATTGTTTCACTTGAGCTACTGAGGACGTATTGTTCAAGACCGAGTTGTTCTGATTCACGTTCAAACGCTCGTCGAATCAAAAAGAGCGTTCGTTCGAATGTCAATCCTTCCATCGCCTGTGCACCAATGAAGCATTGACGAATGACTGGCTCCGTGCTGCGTGCACCCGATCCAAGCACTTCGGACTGAACAGGTACGGTTCGCCATCCCAATACGTCTTGTCCTTCCGTCAAAATGATTGACTCTAACGTTCGCTCGAGTCGCATCCGTTCCCGTTCCTCACGTGGTAAGAACATCATGAAAACGCCATAATCCCCTTTTTTAGGGAAGGAAATGTGACGAACTGTTTCACGAAACAACCGATCTGGTAATTGCGTTAAAATACCCGCTCCGTCTCCCGTCTTCGCATCGCTTCCTTGTCCACCACGGTGTTCCATTTGACAAAGCATGGCCAATGCATGTTCAACGATTTCATGACTCGCTCGTCCTGTTTGATGTGCGTAAACCCCGATCCCGCACGCATCATGTTCCATACGAGGGTCGTATAATCCCTGCTGTTCAGGGTATTGATGAAATGTCATAGTAGCACTCTCCTTGCCTTCTTAATTTTCTGTATATTCAGTTAAATTATACTTTACACCCTTTTATGTTTATTCGCTACTATGCATAATCACCATTTTGCGCAACCTCTGAAGCCATAATTACCATATATCAACATTGATAACGCTTACATAAACTTGGATATTCATTCAATATTTTTTTTGGCTGATTTCTACACTTTGTGCGCGTATTACTTTGCCCGAACATATGATTCCGTGGTATTTTTAACTATGAAAAGAGTTATTTGATCATGGAAATAAAGAGAGGAATAATACGATGAAAAAAACAATGCAATTTACGGGTCTCTTGATCGCAGGAAGCTCGATTTTATTAAGCGCATGTGGTCAGCAAGAGGAGAAGGCAACCGCATATGACAAGATTCAAAAAGAAGGAACGATCGTCGTCGCTACAGCTGGTACACTTTTCCCGACATCTTACCATGAAGAGAAGAACAATAAGTTGACTGGATTTGACGTCGAAGTCGTTAAAGAAGTAGCAAAACGCCTTGATTTGAAAGTGAAATTCAAAGAGATGTCATTCGACGGTATGTTGACAAGCGTCAATACAGGTCAAGTCGATCTTGCCGCTAACGACATTACGATCACCGATGATCGTAAAGAAAAATTTGCGTTCTCAAAACCATATAAATATACGTATGGTACGGCAATCGTCCGTAAAAGTGATTTGTCAGGCATCAAATCTCTCGAAGATCTAAAAGGAAAAAAAGCTGCCGGAGAAGCAACAACGACGTATATGCAGATTGCTAAAAAATACGGTGCAAAAGAAGTCACTTACGATAACGCGACGAACGATCAATATCTTCGAGATGTCTCAAATGGTCGCACAGACGTCATCTTGAATGATTATTACTTGCAAACACTCGCTGTCGATTTCTTCAAGGACTTTGATATTACGATTCATCCTGATATCGCTTATAATCCAAGTCAGGTTGGTTTAATCATGGATTTAGATAACAAGGAACTTCAATCCAATATTAACGAACAACTCGATAAGATGAAGGAAGACGGCACGTTAAAGGAAATTTCCAAGCAATTCTATGCCGGAAAAGATGTCTCCCAAATGCCTGACGTCAAAACGACGATCGTCGATGTGAAGTAACGATGTCTTCGATTGATTGGCGGTCCGTCTTCAATCCGGAATTGGCGGTCGAATCGTTTCCTTATATTTTGAGTGGACTAGGGCAGACGTTATGGATTTCCTTGCTTAGCATGGCCATCGGTCTCGGAATCGGGTTAATCCTTGCCCTTTGTCGTCTGTCTCGCCTTCGACTTTTACGTATCGGAGCGAGCGCCTACATCTCGTTCATGCGAGGTGTCCCGATTCTCGTATTGCTGTTCATGTTGTATTTTGGGCTGCCGGTCATCAATATTCAACTGAACGCGTTAACCGCAGCAATTACCGGTTTTAGTTTGAACAGTGCTGCGTACATGGCGGAGATCATTCGTTCTTCCTTGCTATCGATTGATCGTGGTCAGGAAGAGGCGGCGGCGTCACTCGGTTTATCCAGATACCGGACATTTGTTGGCATCATTTTGCCACAAGCGATTCGAATTGCTATCCCACCGCTTTCAAACGTCTTGCTTGATCTGGTTAAAGCTTCATCGCTTGCTGCCATGATTACAGTTCCTGAGATTTTTCAAAAAGCAAAAATTGTTGGTGGGCGCGAATTCGATTATATGACCGTCTATTTTGTTGTTGCGTTCATTTACTGGGGTATCTGTTCTTGTATCGCAGTCATTCAAGAGATTCTCGAACGACGTTTTGCGCGGTATCTGTGATTCATTAATAAACAGTTATACGAACAGGCGATGGACATAGTCCACCGCCTGTTTACTTTCTTTTTTGATATATCATATCGTCAGCCTTCTCGATACATCGTTAAAAAGTGTTCTAATTGTCTTGGTTGTAACGGGCGATGGAAGAGATATCCTTGCAATGTATGACACCCTAATCTCTCGAGCAATGCCGCCTCTTCTTCTAATTCAATCCCTTCAGCTACGATTGTCATATCTAATCGCTTCCCTAACTGAATGATCGTTTCGATCATCGCTCGTTTCTTCTCAGAATGAATGGCTTCTTGAACGATTTCTTTTGGAATCTTCAATTGATCGAACGGTAACTCCACTAAGGATTGCATCGATGAAAAGCCCGTTCCGAAGTCATCGAGCGCAATCCGGATCCCATACAAATGGAGTGCGTTTAATGTCTCGATGATTTGCTCTGTTCCTTCAATGAAGATGTGTTCTGTCATTTCGATTTCGAGTAATGACGGAGGAAAGCCAGACTGTTTTAAGATCGCCAATACGCGATCCGTAAAATCAGATTGGCGTAATTCCCACGGCGAGACATTCACAGAAATTGTTAACGGCTCCTTGCCTTCTTCCAACCATGCTTTTCCTTGGAAACAAGCTTGACGCATGACCCAAACTCCTAATGTCTCAATGAAACGTGTCCGCTCCGCGAGTGGAATGAACTCGTTTGGTGGAACAAGACCATATTCCGGATGATTCCATCGAATTAATGCTTCGACTCCTGTAATTTGACGAGTTCGTGCATTGACCTGAGGTTGAAATAAAATAAAAAAGTCGCGATCCAGTTCTGCATCGTACAAGTCGCGTGTTAACTGAAGCGCCCGCTTTCGTTCATTTTGTGTCGCTAAATCTGTAATCGCATACGTATTTTTCCGATTAGATTTAGCAGTGAACAAGGCAATCTCCGCATCATTAATGACATGGTCCGTCGTTTCGTCATTCACATAGGAAACACCGATACTTGCAGTGACGTTAATCTGTTTAAAATCAATTTGGACGCGCTCTGATACACTCGATAATATATCGTCACAAAGAGTTCGCGCATCGTAATGGTTTGGTGCATGTAGTAAAAAAGCACTTCCACT
The DNA here is from genome assembly GCF_001750115.1 of Exiguobacterium sp. U13-1. NCBI lineage: Bacteria > Bacillati > Bacillota > Bacilli > Caryophanales > Exiguobacterium > Exiguobacterium sp. U13-1. The sequence continues at coordinate 2,280,831 of NZ_CP015731.1, forward strand.
CGCTTTCGCAATCGTACAATCCGGAAAGCGATTCATCAACCGACGACCAATGATATGCAAAGTGCGGTCACCTGTCCGGTAACCAAAAGCATCATTGACGGTTTTAAAATCATCCAGATCAACCAGACAAATCATGTCGCCTTCTCGCTTCTTCTTGTCCACTTCTATGACAAAAGAAGAACGGTTTGACAAACCTGTCACAGAATCCGTAAATGCTTGTTCTTGTAAACGGGCTAAGTAGTCAATATTACGCTCAAGACGAGTGACGTATTGATTATGGATCAATAAACTTATGATCGTCGCAATCAAGATAAGTCCAATTCGCGCAATATGATCGGATGCAAACAGCGTAACACCCTCTAGTGAGGGAGTCTGATACCAAATATAGAGGAGAGAGAGCGTCGTGATGCTCGTCGCGTATAACAACATCGTTCGGTTAATAACGACGAGAGACGCTAAAATAAACAGTAATGCGCATGCCCAAACGGACTGAACACCTCGATCAATGAATGGATAATAAATATAAGGAATCAATAAAAAAATACTCGACATCATATGGGGTTTTAAACGATCTGACAACGAGCTTTTACCGATGAAATACTGCGCGATTCCAGCACTTGCAATGACGGTCGCTCGCACCCAATCGTCACCATCTAAACCGGAGCGACTAAATGTATTCGCCACGATGTATAAAACGGCACCACAACTCGTCAACACAAAAATGATCATCCCGAACAACTGATAATTTGCCCGAATTTCTCGATGATATTGCAGACTATTGGAAGAACGTCGCTGTGTATTCACCGCCATCCCCTCTTTCTAGTTCCTGTCGTTTATTTTCCTTATCAGAACCAAAATAAAACCTGAATTTTCTAAAAATAATAAAATAATGGGAAGTCATGATTTTGAGCGGAATGGGAATAGATAAGTATAGAAAGGAGTAATGTTTATGTCACACTTACTATTCATTGAAGCGAACGATAGCACACATCAAAAAAAAGGCATTAGCTCTGAATTGAACGATGCCTTTTTGAACGCGTATCGCGAATCACATCCGGATGATGCAGTTACGGTTTTGAATTTATTTGAAGAACGTCTTCCCTTTTTCGATTTGAAACTTGCGAGCGCAGCAGGTCGTCTCTTTAAAGGCGAAGAATTAACTGGAGATGACGCGACTCATGCTCAGCGACTTCAAGAGTATTTAAACGGGTTTTTAGACGCCGACAAGGTCGTCTTCTCATTTCCGATGTGGAACTTGACGGTTCCGGCACCACTGCACAATTATATGGATTACCTTGCCCAAGCTGGTCAAACGTTTCGTTATACGGCAGAAGGTTCGATTGGGCTTGTTGAAGACAAACAAGTGCTGTTGATTCATTCACGTGGTGGTGATTATTCGACGAAAGAGAAAGCATCGAGTGAGCATGCTGTTCGCTACATGCTAGATTTATTAGCATTCTTTGGCATTGAAGATGTATCGACTGTCATTCTCGAAGGACATCAGCAATACCCGGAACGTGCCTCTGAATTAATCAATCAAGCGCTTCAAGAGTGCCGACAATTCGGTCGTGAGTTTTAAGTGGGGAAGAGAACGTACTCTGCATGTTCTTCCAGAAGTATTTTTTCATGAAGTGGCATATTAAATGCTCGAAAGACGGAATAGGCCATCGTAAAATCGCGTTGGATAGCTGAAAGATCGCCATTCAGTTGTTGAGTGAAATATCCTCGCTGATAATAAAAGTGACCTAAAAAATGACCATCTTCTATTTGAAGACTCTCTTGAATACCTTGTTCGGTGATTTTTAGACCGGCAAGGTATTTTTTTGCATTAATAGTTGTTGTCCATAATTATATAAAATCTTGATTCGAACTTTTTTCAATTCGATGGATGGGTAATGCGATTGAATCAATGTTTGAAAGATAGCCTCCGCTAAATCGAAGTCACCATGTTCAACATACAAATTTGCTATCGCCATCTGAATTCTTAAATACAGAGTAGCTGATTCAAACCAAAGGTGTTCTTTATTGAGTAATCGTTCGAGCGATTGAATGGCTTTTTGGTAGTGAAGTTGGCCACTTTTTTCTTGAACGATGACTTGATAATATGCTGCTAAGTCACGAACTTCCTCAAAATCTACTGTTGAAAGAATATGTTCGATCATCTTTAAAGAATCGACGTATTGAATAGTGCGCAATAGTTCTCCTAATTGCTTGTCATACGATTGAAAAACATCACTTCGTAAATGATCTTGAAACAACATCGACAATGGTACCTTTAATCGTTTTGCGACTTGTTGTAGCAAATCGATGGTGGGTGAGTTTTTACCATTTTCGATTTTACTAATTTCAGCTTGGCTACAAATACCTTCACACAATTCTGATTGTGTAATCTTTTTTTCTTTTCGAATTCTCTTGATTTCATAACCAATCGAGACGGGTAAGTGATCCATTATATCTTCCTTTCTTTCACTTCCATCATCACATTTGAAAGTGGAGAAATTGTTTTTTACCTTTCAAGACTAACGCGGCATGATTCTCATTGCCAAAGGCAGTAAAAAGAAAATAGGCATGAGTAAACGCATCACGGATATCACACTTTCGATAATTCAATTCTTCATAGAAACATCCTCTTTGATAAAAGAAATGTCCTAACATCGCTGTATCTTTTCGTTCGATGGATAAACAAATCCCTTGTTCAGCAACCTGTAGTCCTGTTTTAAAGTCATTTTGAAAATACAACTGTTGCGCATGATTATATATGATTTTACACTGTAATTTTTTAAGTGCATGTGTCGAATAATCATACGATAATAACCCTTCATATATTTTTCGCGCATATGGATATTGACCGTTCAAGTAATAATAGTTCGCGACCGACATTCGAATACGTAAATAAAGAACAGGATACTCTATTTCCATTTGATTTTCTTCCGATAAGCGAAGCAATTGGGAGATACATGTCCGGTAATCGATATCTTTTTTACCTTCGCGAGCAACCCATTCAAAATAATGAATCAATAATTGAACGGAAGGAGGAAGATTAGGTGGTAAACGTTTCATAAATTCTAGCATTTCATCATAACGATGTTGCCTAGAAAAGTCGGATAGTTGTAAATCATAATGTTGAAATAGCTTTACTTCATTTGAATCGATGAAGATTTGCTCCATTGAAATATGTAATTTTTGGGACAAACGTGGAACAAGATCGATGATTGGAATTATTTTCCATTTTTTCAATTTTACTTAATTCTGCTTGACTACATACATCTTTTGCCAATTCTTTTTATGTTAAATTTTTCTCGATTCGTAGTTTTTTATTTGTTTACCAAATGACTCGATACGCAAACTTCCTTCCCCTTTCTTGTATTTTTTTGTAGTAATCTTAGTCCAGTACAGATTGTAGAAAAGAACGTTTCGTCTTTAGAACGATGGTAGCGTATTGTTTCATCTGAAAAGCAGAGAATAATTCATACGCCATCGTATAATCATGTTTCATCTGCATAAAATTCGTATCCATCCGTTCATGAAACTCGCCACGTTGATAATACAAGTGCGCTAAGTAGGAAGTCTGTCTCAATTGTCGACTGAGCTGTATGCCTTCCTCGATGATACGAAGACCCTTTTGAGACTGATCCATTTTATATAATAATTTTGCATAGTTATAAAGGATCTTTAGTCGCTCACTCTTCAGACCACTGATTTCTGTAGTGATGCGTAATACTTCATCATAAATTTTTTCTGCTTGTTGATACTGTCCGCACTCTGCATATAAAATGGATAATGCCATCTTGATTCGAAAGTAAAGCATCGGATCTTTCACCCATAAATCCTCTTGATCCATCCATCGCGTAAATAAAACGGAGGTCGTTCGATAATCAACTTGTTTTTTTCGATAATCAATCACAATTTCATAGTAGGTTATTAATCGTCTTATTTCATCAGCAGAATCCTCTACTGAGATTTGTTTCATTTCATGAGAACATTCATCAAAAGCATTCTCGCGTAGTAAGGTACTAAGTTTTTGATCAATGATATTTGCCTGCTCCAATTGATGTTCAGAATCGCTCTTTAATAAGTCTGATATAGGAACACGAAGTACTGTTGCGATTTGTCGTAATAATTCCACAGTCGGCATCGTCTTCCCGTTCTCAATCTTACTAATTTCAGCTTGACTACAAATCCCTGCACTCAGATCTTTTTGCGATAAACCATTCAACTGTCGAAAAAATTTTAGTTTTTTACCAATTGGATGTTCGTCCTTCATCTAATCACCTCTTTGAAATAAACGAGTTGCACTTTTCATGAAAAAACCTTCTTGTTTACCAAGAAGGTTACGTATCCTTTTTATTAATTCTCAAAGGTAAACAACATATACGGTTCCTTCATACGAAGAATCATCTTTTTCCGAACGTCGTGTTCAAATGCATGAAATAGTGCATAGGCGACTGAATACTGTTTTTGGAGTGACTTCTCATCCTCACCTGAGTATTCATCATAGTGAGCGAGTTGATAATAAAAATGACCGAATAGAAATGTATGATTATGCATCAAGCATAACTCATATCCTTTTTTGGCGATGACGATACTTTCCTCAGACTTCCCTTGGTACTCAAGAATCTGACAATGATTGAAGTAAATTTTCAATAGCGCATTTAGATGGGTAGTGGACTGAAGAACTTCGATTTCATTTTCTAATTCCTGATACACGGATTCCGTTAAATAAAATAAGTCCTGCTCTGAATACATATTCGCAATTGCCATTTTGATTCGAATGAACAATTGAATGGACTGAGACCAGACTTCTTTTTCAATCAACAAGTTGCTGAGTAGGCTTGCCGCTGCCCGAAAATCGATTCGATTTTGCTTTAGGTCAATGATCGTCTTGATGTAGCTTTTTAAAATGTCGATTTCGACGATGCTATCCTTTTCTTGCTGGTGAATTCGCTCTAACGCCTCTTTGTATTTCTCTTCTCGAAGCAAATCGGACAAGAATCGATCTAGTTGAAAGAACTTTTCCTCATCGGTATGTTCTTGAAACAACAAAGAGATGGGAACTTGCAACCTTACAGCAAGTTGTTGTAATAAATCAACAGTCGGAGAATTTAAGCCGTTTTCAATTTTACTAATTTCAGCTTGACTACATAAATCAGCACATAGTTCTTTTTGAGAATACCCCTTTTGAACACGAAATCGTTTTAAGTTTTCTCCAATTGGATTAGCATTAACCATTTTATCAAATCCTCCAAATATCTTAAAACGTCACACTGTGTTTTGAATCATGCTTCGTGTTTAACGGTAGACTCAAAAGTAAACAATAAATAATCTTTCTTTAAGTCAACGACTAATTGTTTCGTCGTTTGAAATTCAAATGCGTGTAACAATGTATAAGCTATCGTATATGTCTTTTGAAATAAAGCGGTACCGACAGCTACTTGATAATTTCCTAATTGAAAATAAAAATGCCCTAACAGAAAAGTCTGTTGAGATTCTAAGCATAAATTAATTCCTTTTTGAATAAACACATTCGCTTCTTCAAATAAATCTTGATACAAAAGAATTTGAGCATGATTAAAATAGATTTTTATCAAAGAATTAATATATTGGGAACTTTTGAGTCGTTCTAATAGCGTTTCAATGTCGGAATAAGTACCTGTAGTTAAATGATATAACTCATGTTCAGCATATATATTGGCAATTGCCGTTTTAATCCGAATGAATAAAGAAATGGATTCGTTCCAAACATCATACTCGTTTAAAAGGTTACTTAATAAGGAAGTGGCTGTTCTAAAATCAAACCGATTTTGTTTCATATCCACGATGATCCGAAAGTAAGCACTTAATATGATTAAATTCATATTATCTTTGTAATCATACTTTGAAATGAATTGTATGATTTGATCAAAATTCTCTTCTCGAAGTTGATCTGAAATAAATTTATCAAAAAAATCTATTTCTTCATTAGCTTGAGGATTCTCGAATAAAAGTGCAATCGGACTATTTAAACGAGCGGCAATTTTTTGTAATAATTCTACGGTTGGTGAATTTAAGCCGTTCTCGATTTTACTAATCTCAGCTTGGCTACAAATACCGTCACATAGTTCTTTTTTGGGTCATTTGATTTTCGATACGTAATTGTTTAATTTTTGCACCGATTGATGAAGTTAAATCATCCATCTTCATCATTCCTCACTCACTTCCATCTACAGGAAATAGCAATAGCTCTGATAAATGTGTCTCAAGAATTTTTCGGTATGCGTGATTATTCGTCGCTGTGAAAAATGAATAAGCAATCGTATACGCTTCTTTAATACTTTTCTCGGAAGCGTTTAACGCTTCTAAAAAGAAGCCCTTTTGATAATAAAAGTGACCAATGTATGTTAAATCTTCTAGCTCTTTTGTTTCTTTTATTGCGTGTTCAACTTCTTTTAACCCTTCCTCAAATCTCTTTAATCGATATAAGTTACGTAAGTAGTTATATATGATTTTCATTTTAATTTTTTTATACTCGCGTGTTCGATAAGGTAGTTTTAATAACTCTTCGTAAATTTGGTGAGAATGCATGTAATCCTCATGATTCGTATATAAAACAGCGATTGCCATCTGAATTCTTGTATAGAGAAGAAATGACTTTTCAACTAAACTTTCTTCAATGACTAATTTTAATAACGCAGAAATACATGTCCTAAAATCGATGTTTCCTTTTTCATGTAATAACAGCTTTTGATGATATCGAATTAACACTTGAATTTCAAACACAGTATTTGATTTCGCATATTCTTCTAAATCCTTCTCCATAGCTGAGTAAGTTTTCTCTCTCATATGGCGCAACATTCTTTGATCAATTTCATTTAATTTTTGTGAGACGATCTCATCTTCAAAAAACAATGAAATCGGGATGCGTAGTCTTCGACAAATCTGCTGCAACAGATCAATCGTCGGTGAATTTCGACCATTTTCGATTTTACTGATTTCAGCCTGACTACAAATTCCCTCACAAAGTGCTTTTTGTGTCATTCCTTGTTTTTTTCGTTCTTGCTTGATCTTATCACCAACAGATTGAATGACTGGATGCATGGAGGTCACTCCTCAAATCAAAAATATCGAACTCATGAAAAAAATCTTCCGTTTCAAGTATATATCACTTGAGACGGAAGACGTGACTATGCTTCCGGCGAGAATCGAACTCGCACTGCAGCATTACCATTGCTGAGGTCTGCCATTAACCTACGGAAGCTTGCAAAACCTGATTCTAGTATAACTTATAGAAAAAGACAAAACAAGAAGTCGATGCTTTTTCAGCTCAACTTCTTGTCACTAATTTACAATGTAGTTTTCGTTAGCGAGTTATCATAAACGACTAAAACTGAATAATGTTCATCCGCTTTAGACGCAACGAATGTTGAAAATTTTAATGTAATGATAGCGTTCGATCCGACCCCATTATTTTCAAAAAAGTCATTTAGTCTTTCCTCTAATTCTTCAGGCGATCGCCCGACGACTACTTTAGAATGCAACATGATCATCACTCCGTTCCGTTATGGTAGGTTCGAGTTTAGTAATTTCCTTATCGAATAAAAGTTAAACCTTTATTTTTTCGACTTGCCCCACTCTCTCCCTATCCGCTATGGTGAAATGGAGTCATTCAATTATTGAAGAACAGGAGTGAAGTCTGATGGAACAAATCAATTTCGATGAAACGATCGAGAAACGAAATACAGGATCCGTCAAGTGGGACGGGCTCCCTTCGCTGTATGGATCAGATGAGCTGATTCCGATGTGGGTTGCCGACATGGACGTCCGTCCACCGCACCATTTGACAGAACGATTGACAAGACGTGCTGCTACAGGTCATTTCGGTTACTCGATGTTTGAAGACGAAGCAAAACGAGCGATTCAGCATTGGTTTCAAAAGCGGTATGACGTATCAATCACTACTGATTCCATTCTTTATTCAAGCGGTGTCGTTCCTGGACTTGCGCATACTGTCCTAGCATTGACTGAACCAAGTGATGAAATCATCATCCAAACACCGGTCTATCCTCCATTTCATCAAATCATTCAGTCTAATCAACGACAACTCATTGAAAGTCCGCTTCTTTTAGACGGTGAGACGTACCAGACCGACTTTCCACTTCTCGAACGACAAATGCGAACAGCACGTATGATGATTCTCTGTAGCCCGCATAATCCAAGCGGTAAAGTCTATCCGAGAGAAGAATTACAACAAATCGTCGAACTCGCGAAGCAACATGATGTTTATGTTGTATCCGATGAGATTCATGCGGACCTCGTCTATACAGGTTCCGTGCACACGCCTATTCTTGGTTTGGATTATGAAAAACTCATTTTAGTAAGTGCACCATCCAAAACGTTCAATATTCCGGGTCTCTATGCGTCTTATCTGATCGTACCTGACAACTCGATTCGTCAACAGATCGAGCGTATCCAGCAGCGTCATTTCGTTCACCCGAATGCATTAGCTTCAACTGCTATTACAGCAGCGTATGGTGATGTTGCGAGTGAACAATGGCTTTCACAATTACTTGTGTATTTAGAAGGAAATCGTGACCATGCTATTCGTCGGATTCGCCAAGAGATGCCAAAACTAGACGTTGTCATTCCAGAATCAACTTTCCTGTTGTGGATCGACTTCAAAGCACTCAAACTAGACAGTAAAACACGAGCAGATTGGCTCGTCAAGGAGGTCAAAATTGCCCTAACGCATGGTTCTTCGTTCGGATCTGGTGGAGAAACATTTGAACGTTTAAATATCGGGTGTCCTCGTGCACAATTAGATCAGGCACTAGACCGCTTAAGCGCTGCATACCAACGGTTTTGGACAAATTAACATGACACGAATGATCCTAATTCATTAGGGTCATTTATTTTTTGTTGAATTATTCTGAATATTTTAAATTGATGAACTTCAACAGGGACTAAAACCGTCCCAACCCCTTAAGGCACTAGGCGTGGCGGCACTTTTTATGAAATTGAAGTGACTTGCAAAGTCGTTTTATCCCCTGTAAGGTGGGGAACATATCATTTGGCGAACTGGTTAATACGTACTTGATCGCTGAAAAAACTATTGCATTTGGAGGATTTAACTTTATGACGCAAGAATGGATTTCGATCATCCTGTATCTTGTTCTCATGTTGGCAATCGGTTATTTTGCCTACAAGCGAACGACGAATACAGAAGATTACATGTTAGGCGGACGCGATCTCGGTCCAGGTGTCACAGCACTTTCTGCTGGTGCATCGGATATGAGTGGATGGATGCTCATGGGACTTCCCGGCGCCATGTATGCAACAGGTGTATCAGCCCTTTGGCTCGCACTCGGTTTATTGATTGGATGTTACGTAAACTATATCGTACTCGCACCACGTTTCCGTCTCTATACGGAAATGGCGAACGACTCGATTACGATTCCTGATTTCTTAGAGAATCGTTTTGAAGACAAATCACGCGTGCTTCGTACTGTATCAGCACTCGTCATCATCATTTTCTTCACGTTCTACACATCAGCTGGAATCGTATCTGGCGGAAAATTGTTCGTCAGTTCATTCGGATTTGATTACCACTATGGTATGCTCTTGACGATTGCGGTCGTAATCGCCTACACACTTTTTGGCGGTTTTCTCGCAGTTAGTTGGACCGATTTCGTCCAGGGCTGTATCATGTTCATCGCACTCGTTCTTGTACCGATTGTCGCATTAACGGACGTCGGTGGAATCGATGGTGCATACAACTATGCTGAAAAATTAGACCCTTCGTTGTTTGATCCACTCAAAGGAACAACTGCACTTGGAATCATCGGATTCCTTGCCTGGGGACTTGGTTACTTCGGTCAACCACACATCATCGTCCGCTTTATGGCGATTCGTTCCGTTAAAGATTTAAAAAGTGCCCGTCGTATCGGGATCGGTTGGATGTTCGTCTCAATCATCGGTGCGATGATGACTGGTCTTGTTGGGATTGCCTATTTCGAAGGACAAGGCAATGGACTGGGTGATCCGGAAACAGTCTTCATTCGTTTCTCGGATGTACTATTCCACCCGTATATCACAGGATTCTTAATGGCTGCGATTCTTGCAGCAATCATGTCGACGATTTCATCACAATTGCTTGTTACTTCAAGTGCGTTGACAGAAGATTTTTATAAGACGTTCTTGAAAAAAGATGCATCAGATAAAGAACTCGTCTTAACAGGTCGAATTGCCGTTCTTGTCGTTGCGATCATCGCAAGTGTACTCGCTTGGAATCCATCAGCGACGATTCTTGCACTTGTCGGTTATGCATGGGCTGGATTCGGTTCTGCCTTTGGTCCGATCATCTTGCTTTCTCTCTACTGGAAACGAATGACGAAACAAGGTGCACTGGCTGGTATCATCTCAGGTGCCTTGACAGTCATCATCTGGGTTCAACTCGGACTTAGTACGACGCTTTACGAAATGGTACCTGGATTCTTCACAAGCTTGATCTTTACGGTCGTTGTCAGCTTGATGACGAAACAACCGGTCAATGCCGTTCAGGAAACGTTTGAAGAGATGGAAGACGAATTAAAAGACGCTGTTCAATAATCAGCGAATAACGAGTAAGACCTCTGCCGGAAAATCGGCAGAGGTCTTTTTTGACTTACAGTTCAATCACACCATAATGCAACTTCGACGACTTCCGCTTTGTTCGTTCGAACCCAAACCGTTCAAATAATGGGCTCTCATAATGTGCTTTTAAAACGATGCGCTGACGTGCCACACGCTTCGCCTCCATCATCGCTTCTTCGGATAAGGCTTCATAATTCGCAAGCGTTCGTAAAGCGTCGAGGTGCGTCGATTCTTCGACGGTCTGTTCGAACATGGGGTCAAAGTAGATGACATCAAAAGAATGATCCGGACATTCTTTCAAATAGGCAAGATGGTGTTTGACTTTCACTTCAATTCGTCGCATTGCTTGATTGATCGGTTCGTAGGATTCTTCCCACCGTTTTAATCCGTTCTTGACGACAAATGCTGTCTCAATCCGGCTCTCTAAACCGATGATCCGCCCCCGCTCTCCGATGGCATGACTCATGACGATCGCATCTGCCCCGAGTCCAAGCGTACAATCTAACACATGCATCCCTTCCGATAAGCGTCCGATTGAAACTAGTGGATCTCCTCCACCTGCATCAATTTGTTTGATGCGAAACACCGCACTTGAAGGATGGAAAAAGAACGATGTCGTCTCACCTAGTGGATATAAATCAAGCCGCTGTTTATCGACGACAAGCACCGGTAACCCTGTCTCCTGTTGCAAGTGTTCTATGCTTTTTTTCTGACGCACGACGTAGATAAAATGTATCGTTTCATCCGCTAACAACTGCTTCACACGATGATGTACGTCGTCAGTCGGACGAAGACATGTCGTCAGTCCAATGGTTGGTTTCATAATGTGTTCCTCCATAAAAAAATAAGCTAGCCGGAGCTAGCTCATTTCTTTTTCTTCAATAATCCTTCGATGTCTTCAATCAATGCTTTTTTCGAAATCAGATCTTCTTGCTTTTCCTGTTCGACTTTTGCATCGACCGTCGTCCGCTTCATGAGTGCTTGTAGCGTCTCATCGATGCTTGACTTCAAATGATCGCGGTCTTCTTTATTAAGGGAAAGATCATGTTGAACTTCATCCCCTTGTTCATCTAATTGGCGTAAGCGTTCCGTCAATTGTTTCGCTTCACGATTCAAGTCCGAATACAATCGTTCGATTTGCTCTAGACGCAATTTGATTCCGTCACGTTCTGTGAACACGTTTTCCAGCCCCTTCCAGTATGCAGTTGTCTACATCATTACTTTACCATATTCCGAGGTAATTAAAACAATCACAAGATGATTACAGAATGACTTTTTTCAGATTTCTTCCTGCGGATCGATTCCAGTTAATTTTTGCAATTGCACGAAGGGTATCGCTATAATGTAAACGAAGCATCAATTGGGATGAGGGAGGATTTTGTGATGGAATTGAGACGTCGAACATTACGTCATGTCGATCAAGCTGAGTACGATCATTTCTTGAAGTATGGCGAGCAAGCATATGGACTGACTCCGCAAGAAATCAAAGGGTATGACCATGAGCTTGGAGAAGAGCGAGCTTTTGATTCCGTCGAGCACAGCTATCCTGAAGATTATTACTTTGATATCGTTGAAGCGGATACGATCCTGGGGCGGGTTCTGCTCTTAAAAATGGGTCACTACTTCCAACTCGACTTCATGGTGTTTGATCCCTATACGCGTCGGGGTCTAGCTACTCAAGCAGTTGCCGAAGCATTGACGTATTCTGGGGTACTAGATCGTCACGAAGTACGCGCGCGTGTCCTTGAACAATCACCACACGCTTCGTTTGCAAAACGCATTTTGGAAGCGAATGATTTTACGTCGACAGAGAACTATTACGTCAAAGGAAGACGTCGTCGGTACTCTCTGCAACGAATGGGCTAAAGACCGTCCGAAAGACCATGAAACTCATGGTCTTTTTTTAATGCCCCTCATCTCTTCGTCACCTTTGACAGTTGATGAATTTCAGCGTACAATTTTCATCTGTATGAACAGAAAGGAGTACATCTCATGAACGAATGGTTATGGATCCCTTCCATTTTTTTAACGATGGGATTATTGATTTTCAGTTATTATTTATTTGGTAAGACAGGATTGTTGATGTGGATTGCCATCGCAACAATCATTGCAAACATCCAAGTTACACAAACCGTCGATATTTTTGGTTTCGTCTTCACGTTAGGAAACGTCGTGTATGGCAGTTGTTATCTAGCGACAGATATCCTCAATGAAAAATACGGAAAACAGGTCGCTCGTAAAGGCGTCTATATGGGGTTCTTCTCCCTGATCACGACGACCGTCCTCATGCAGTTCAGTCTCTTGTATACACCACTTGCTGATAAGGCTGCACTCGAAACATCCGATTCCTTGCATTTATTGTTTGGACTCTTACCATGGATTGCTGTTGGTAGTCTTGCCGCTTATCTCGTCTCGCAACTATTCGATGTCTTTATCTATTCAAAGATCCGTCAGAAGACAGGCGAACGTAAGCTTTGGTTACGGACGACAGGGTCAACCGTATTAAGTCAATTGCTTGATACGTTGACGTTTTGTGCGATTGCCTTTCACGATATGCCCTTCTCCATCTGGTGGCAAATCTTCATTACGACGTATCTTGCGAAATTCGTCGTCGCTTGGTTCGCGACACCATTCATGTATTTAGCAAAACGTATCCACCCAACGAAACAATCGACAGACGCTGCTGCATGACCTAAAAAAAACTAGAAGACTTGACGAAATTGTCGGATAATGGGAGTGGAGGTGCCTACATGAAAATCAAACGGAATGAACCATTTCGATATACGCTGAAAAAACCAATAACAGGTGAATTTCATTTATTGAAAAATAACCAGCGTACTCCCAATGGACTGATGAAAATTCATAATATCTCACCAAACGGACTAGCAATCAGCACAGAACTAAAACTTCCACTTCACAAATCAATGAAAATCGTTGTTGAGTTCTCATTGATCGAGGGTCAAGAACCTTTATGCATCGAAGGTCAGTTATTGCATGAGAAGCCAGTGGGTCCCGAGAGGCTGTATGGCATCCGCCTCAATCCGTCAACGACTGATCGCGATACGATCATCGCTCAGGTTAAACAAGTTGCTCAATTGGAACGATAATTTATTTAGCTGACTCAAAAGTCAGTCTCTACAAAGGAAAGGGTGGCAGAATGATGATCTGCCACCCTTTTCTCGTAAAAAAATGACGCGTCACACGCAACTCTTACAGGAATAAGCGCATTTATGCGCTTCAAAGACAAACAAGACCCGCTTTCCTGCTTGAATGAAGCAGGAAAACCGGCTTGTGTCTCGCCTGAGGAAAGGGCGTGAAAAGACGCGTCATTCTTTTTTGAGTCAGCCCTCTGTTTTGTGCCTAGATGAATCATCCTTCAAACGTACGGAAGACGACGGCTTCGTAAGGTCGAAGCGTGAGTTCGTCGGTAACAGCGGACCCATCATAGTTTCCGATGACCCGGTCTGACGTATCATGCGTAGACGGAATGTTCACATCATGATCCGCAAACGAACAGTAGACATACCATGTCTCCCCTTCAAGCGTCCGTGAGTAGGCGTATACTTCCGGATGATCTTCGAGTAAGAGTTGATAGCGACCATACACAACGAGTTCATGATCATGTCGTAGACGAATCAACTGTTGATAGTAATAAAAGATGGACTGCTCATCTGCAAGCGCCTGTTCGACGTTGATTTCCGGATAGTTTGGATTGACCTTCAACCATGGTGTTCCCGTCGAGAAACCAGCGTTCTCCGACGCATCCCACTGCATCGGTGTCCGCGCATTGTCGCGTCCTTTGATATGGATAGAACGTAGTAGTTCAGCCGGTGATGCCCCTTGTTCCGTACGTTCTTTCCACATGTTCCGAATTTCGATATCTTCATAGTCCGCGATGTCTTCAAAAGCGACGTTCGTCATGCCGATTTCCTCGCCTTGATAGATATATGGCGTCCCTTTTAACAAATGCAACAATGTAGCAAGCATCTTAGCTGACTCGACGCGGTACGTCGTGTCATTACCGAATCGACTGACGACACGGGGTTGATCGTGGTTGTTCCAATAGAGCGAGTTCCAGCCCGTCTCATGTAACGCCGTCTGCCACTTGGTGAAATTTTGCTTGAGTTTAAGTAAATCAAACGGAATGACGTCCCACTTCCCATTCGGACCTGAATCGAGATCCATATGTTCGAACGTAAAGACCATGTTGACCTCTTTACGTGCCGGATCTGTATATAGAATGGCATCATCCGTCGTCGCTCCTGGCATCTCACCGACTGTCAGGACATCGTATTTACCGAAAGAGGCTTCATTCATTTCGTGTAAAAATTCATGAACACGTGGTCCATTGATATAATGTTCTCCACCATCTCCATACAATGCTCCTGGATGGACCGTCGCATTTGGTAGTCCCGGTGTCTTCGAAATCAAGTTGATGACGTCCATTCGGAAACCGTCAATCCCTCGATCCAACCACCGACGAATCATCCCGTACACATCGTGACGCATCTGTTCATTTTCCCAGTTCAAGTCAGGCTGTTTCTTCGAGAATAAGTGAAGATAGTATTCATTCGTTGTTTCATCATATTCCCAGGCAGGTCCAGAGAAAATCGATCCCCAGTTGTTTGGTAGCGAACCGTCTGGATTTGCTGGGCGCCACATGTAATAATCCCGATACGGATTGTCCTTGCTTTGACGCGATTCCGCGAACCACTGATGTTCATCTGACGAATGATTGATGACGAGGTCCATGACGATTTTGATATCTCGTGCATGTGCCTCATCTAGAAGACGATCAAAATCATCCATCGTTCCGAATTCCTTCATGATGGCTTCATAATCACGGATGTCATAGCCATTATCGTCGTTCGGTGAATCGTAGACAGGACTTAGCCAGATGACGTCGATACCAAGCGTCTTCAAATAATCCAACTTTTCGATGATCCCATTCAAGTCACCGATTCCATCCCCATTTGAATCATTGTAACTACGTGGGTAAATTTGATAAACGACACTATCATGCCACCATTTACGTTCCATCCTCAACACTCTCCTCTTTTATGTACGTAACGTGCTACAATATTGAGCAAACGATTGCATCAATTCGTAAAAGCGCTTTCAATTCTCACAACGTCATCTTAACATGTCCATGAGAGGTGCTCAAGCAAGAACCTCTACATATTTGATATCATGAAATATGAAATACAGGTGTTTACTACATCCAAGATGATGGGAAAGAAAGGTATGAGAAAGGAGTGTGGATAAATGTATCGTCGATATTTGCTCTTCCTTGTCTGGACGATTGCTATTGTCTTCATCTTATTATTTGGAAATAATCGTGTCTTTCCGGAAGGTTTCTTGATTTCGTTTTTACGTTTCGACCAAAGTCAATTTGATACTTCTGCTTTAAGTTTATTTGCCTTACTCGGTATTTATCCGTTCGCTTTCTTTTTACTATTTCTAGATGAGAAACGATTCATGCGACCCGGACCGCTCGTCGCAAGTATTGGATCCTTCTTCTTAGGTGCCTTCGTGTTGATGCCTTATGTCGCTCTCGCTATTCCTAGGAAAACTTTTCTTCCTTTTCGTCGTCGAGGATGGATTCCGACCGTCGTCGCCTTACTTAGCGTCGTGACGACATTATTGCTGTGGATTGCTCTTGCTCGGTCTGATTGGAGTATATTCCGCATCTACTTTGAGACCAATCAATTCGTTCGAACGATGACCGTCGATTTGTTATTATTCTACATTCTACAAGTCTATTTGCTTCGGCGCATTCGTCTTCGGAATGCACAGTCATTAAAGTGGCAAGACGTGATTCCGCTCTTTGGTTTATTCCGCTATCTATTCGCAAGACATTTACCGACATCCACAAAATCTTAATTTATGGTACAATGAAATTTGGATTTTTTGAAAAGGAGCTGTCATCCGATGGAACAATATCATGCACTTTGCGAACACATTTTGGAACACGGAACAAAAAAGGAAGACCGGACGGGAACGGGAACGCTCAGCGTGTTTGGTCACCAAATGCGCTTCTCCCTTCAAGATGGCTTTCCTCTCATTACGACGAAAAAGTTACATATGAAGTCGATCATCCATGAGTTGATTTGGTTCATCTCGGGTGATACGAATATTCGTTATCTACAGGAAAATGGTGTGCGGATTTGGAACGAATGGGCAGATGAGAACGGAGATCTAGGTCCTGTTTACGGAGCACAATGGCGCTCTTTTCCACGTCCAGATGGCACGACGGTTGATCAGCTGGCACAAGTCATTGAACAGATCAAGACGAATCCGGATTCTCGTCGTTTGATCGTCAGTGCTTGGAATCCTGGACAAGTCGATGAGATGGCTTTACCGCCCTGTCATCTCTTGTTCCAATTTTATGTCGCTGACGGAAAACTATCATGCCAATTGTATCAACGTTCAGCTGATGTTTTCTTAGGCGTACCATTCAATATTGCATCTTATGCGTTACTGACACATATGATTGCTCATGTGTGTGGACTTGAAGTCGGAGACTTCGTTCATACGCTCGGTGACGCTCATATCTATTCGAACCATGTGGAACAAGTCAATCTTCAGTTGACACGTACCCCTAAAAAATTACCGACGCTGCGCTTCGCTCGAACAGTCGATCGTATCGAAGACTTCCGCTTCGAAGACATCATCATTGAAGGCTATGATCCTGATCCTCACATTAAAGGTGTGGTAGCCGTATGATCACACATATCGTAGCGTATACAAAAAATCATGTCATCGGTCGTGACAATGCGATGCCTTGGCATCTTCCAGCTGATTTGGCTCACTTCAAACGTACGACGATTGGCAAACCGATCATCATGGGACGAAAGACGTTCGAATCCATCGGAAGACCGTTGCCCGGTCGAGAGAACATCGTCATTACGCGCGATCAGACGTTTGCAGCCGAAGGTGTAACGGTATGGCATGATCTATCTGCTTTACAACCATACGTCGATTCAGAAGAAGAAGTCTTTTTAATTGGTGGTGGAGAGTTGTTTGCTCAAACGCTTCCTCTTGCTCGCCGCTTGTATGTCACCGAAATTGATGCGGTTCTTTCTGGAGATGTACATTATCCCGAAATCCCGTCTTCATTTCAGATTACTTCCGAAATACATTATGATGCGGTCGAGGGAAACGATTATCCGTTCATCATTCGTCGATATGATCAGTAACCAAAAACCAGCCACATTGCTCCGTGTAACGGACGAATGTGGCTGGTTTTCTATGGAATTTGCATGATCCATTCAGTAATCCATTCCTCCATATCAGAATCGATCTGTGAGGTCATGATATAGTCTGTCGCACCGCATGATAGCGCATTGGCTAAACGATCGTCTTCTTGATCCGTCACGACCAAAATATCAATGATCGATTCCCGTTGTTGTCTCCACTCTTCTAATCGTACAAAGTTCTCTCTTACTACTTGATCAAGTGAAAGAATCGCCAATTGTAATTGCGTCGTCCGTCGATCGTCTAGCGGAATCACCTCAATATGGTATTTCGGATGATCCGGCATATCAAGAGTATGTACCTGTTTGAGCAATCCTTGCTCGACACGGATATAGACCGGTATTTTTTCGATGGATATCGCTGTCGAATAGGACACCACTTGATTACGGCCGTTACGTTTCGCTTGATACAAAGCTTCGTCTGCCTCCGCTGTTGCTTGCGCCAGGGATGTGTGGAGATCAAAAGAAAAGGATAGACCAATCGAAATCGTTACTTTTAATCCGTTCGCAAAAATATGGCGCTCGACGCGCTCGCGAATTTTATTCATACTCGCAACTGCTTGCGGTAATGTTTCTGCTGAAAACAATAAGATGAATTCCTCACCACCAAAACGAATGAATTCATCGTCGAGACGAGCAGCTTGTTGAACGACGGTAGCTAATTCGGAAAGGACCAAATCCCCTGTTGGATGTCCATGTAAATCATTGATCCGCTTAAAATGATCGATATCAAAAATCGCTAGCCCAAATGTCCGCTGTTCACGTTCGAGACGTGCTACGCGACGATCAAAAGCATTTTGGAGATATTTCCGATTATAAGCTCCCGTCAATTCATCGACCAAGATCGTCGAAGATACGACCCTTAATTTTCGTAAGAGTCTCGCTAGACGAACATGCCGTTCTTCATTCGGCACTGTTTCATCCCAGTAGTCATCGGCTCCCATCTCATAGCTGACTTGACGAATTTCAGACCGGTTCGGACCTACGATGATGACGGGAACGAATGCCGACTCCATTTGTTTGATCAGTTTTTTAAACAACTCTAATGAATCCACGATAGATGCATGGTCGATGATGACGGCATCCATCGCAATATCATGTGATATCGACAACGTGTCTTCCACCGAACTGAAGAATCGTGACATATAGCGCTCCTGTTCGAGCGATTTCTTCCATTTGATATTTTCAAGAAAACGTCTTGTCACAGTGACCACCAATTCTTTTCGAATTCGATTGGCGCGTGAGCGTTCCGACAACTGATCGACGATGGGTTGCAGCAATTCTTTGACGCTTGACTGCGAAATGACAGCGTCCATTTGTTCCCACGTCACTTTTTCACGGCTGACTTGATCAGCGAGTCCCTTAAAGAGCTCTTCTCTCCCGAGTCCTTCGAGCCAGCTGGCTAAAGCTAGCAATTCTGTCCGTGGTACGTTCGGCATTCGAAGTAATGTCTCTACCATGACAATCGTTTGTTGCAGTTGTTTTTCTGCCCGTTTTCGACTCCGTTCCATCCAATCCCCTCTCTTTCTATAGATCCGAAGAACCGTCCTCGGATAAAGAGAAAGCGAGGGAATTCCCCCGCTTTTTCAACTCACGCTTTTAAGTTCGGACGGACCATATCTGCTGGTACGATCCATTGATCATATTGTTCTTCTGTTAATAAACCTGTCGCAAGTGCTGCTTCTTTTAGAGTGGATCCTGACTGATGCGCCGCTTTCGCAATTTTCGCCGCATTCTCATATCCGATGTGCGGGTTGAGTGCAGTGACGAGCATCAACGAACGTTCGACGTTTTCAGCGATGACGGACTGTTCTGGTTCGATTCCGATCGCACAATGGTCATTGAACGAATGCAAGGCGTCTGTCAATAAACGAACGGATTGAATGAAGTTATACATGATGACCGGTTTAAAGACGTTTAGTTCGAAATTCCCTTGACTTGCAGCAAAACCAATCGTTGCATCGTTTCCAAGAACTTGCGCTGCGACCATCGTCAACGCTTCACTTTGAGTCGGATTGACTTTCCCCGGCATGATTGAGCTTCCCGGCTCATTTTCTGGAATCGTGATTTCACCGATTCCTGCTCGTGGACCTGATGCGAGCCAGCGGACATCGTTCGCGATCTTCATCGCGTCCATCGCTAGCGCTTTGACCGCTCCATGTGTGAAGACGAGTTGATCGTGGCTCGTTAAGGCATGGAATTTGTTTTCCGCGCTTGTGAATTCATATCCCGTTTCTTCACTCATCTTTTTCGCAGCCAAATCACCGAACTCAGGATGAGCGTTGATGCCGGTTCCGACTGCCGTACCGCCGATTGCTAATTCCGTTAACGGATCAAGCGTCCGTTCGATCATTTGCTTCGAAAGTGCAAGCATCCGGACCCAACCACTGATTTCTTGACCGAGTGTGATCGGTGTAGCATCTTGCAAGTGTGTCCGTCCAATTTTGACGATATCCGCAAACGCGTTCGCTTTTTCGTCAAGTGTCGCATGCAGAGCATCAATCGCTGGGAATAGTGATTCCAGCAAGACTGTTTTTGCCGCTAAATGCATTGCTGTCGGATATGTATCATTTGAACTTTGTGATTTGTTGACGTCATCATTCGGATGAATTGTCGTCTCACTACCTTGTTCTTTTAACTTGCGTGTCGCGACCCGAGCGATCACTTCGTTGACGTTCATATTGGATTGTGTACCTGAACCCGTTTGCCAAACGACAAGCGGAAACTCATCATCGAATTTCCCCGCGATGATTTCGTCACATACTTCAGCGATGACACCCGCTTTTTCTGCCTCAAGCACGCCTAAGTCACGGTTCGCAAGTGCTGCTCCTTTTTTCAGGACTGCAAAGGCACGAATGACTTCAATCGGCATTTTTTCCGTTCCGATCTTAAAGTTTTCTAGACTACGTTGTGTTTGTGCGCCCCATTCCTGCGCTTCTGGTACACGAATTTCCCCCATCGTGTCACGTTCTACACGGTATTCCATAAACAAATTCCCCCTTTTGATTACTTCTCTTCTAGTTTACCGGAAAGCTTGCGGAATGGGAATGAGGGAGACAGTTTTGGGGAATAGTTTATTATCGAAAAAGGAGTGAAGATTTTATGTGGTTGATAAATTTAATGATTGTTTTGTTATTGATTCTGGCAAACGGCATTTTTGCGATGACCGAACTCGCTTTGCTTTCCTCAAAACGTTCGAAATTGGAAAAAGCAGCGAATAATGGTAAGAAGTCAGCCCATGTCGCGTTAGAGTTACTCGATCGCCCGACCGATCTGTTATCGACCGTACAAGTCGGCATCACGTTGATCGGAATCGTCAATGGTGCATTTGGTGGTGCCGCATTATCTGGTCCTGTCATCAACTGGCTCGCTCAATTTGAATGGATGGCTCCTTATGCCAGTACAATTGGCTATATTCTCGTCGTAACGATCATTACCTATATTTCGCTTGTCATCGGTGAACTTGTTCCTAAGCGTATCGCCCTTGTCAGTCCAGAACGGGTTACGATGTGGCTTGCCCCACCGATGCGTTTTTTCTCAATCGTGCTTCGACCATTCATTTGGGTTCTAAGTAAGTCGACGAGTTCCATCTTCCGTTTGATTGGTTTGGATCGCCTACAGACAGAAGACGAGACGGAAGACGAAGTCCGGCAATTACTGATTCGTGGTACGCAAGAGGGAACCTTCAACCGGTCTGAAGCGGAGCAAGTCTCTCGTGTGTTTGATTTTCATGATTTGTACGCTTACGAACTGATGGAGCCGCGTACCGTTACCGAATGGATTGACTTAGCGGATGACTCCGACACGATCTTACAAGAGCTTCGGCAAGCGCGACATCGAAACTTACCGGTTGGTCATGGTGACTTGGATCACTTCGTCGGTTTCATTGATGCGAAAGAAGTGCTATCAACGGAACGACCTGTCCAGGAACTGGAACGACTGATTCAGTCACCGCTGATTGTTCCCCGTCAATTAAAAGCAACCGTTTTACTCGAACGGATGCGGAAGGAAACTGTATCAATTGCTTTCGTTTTAGACGAGTACGGGGGGTTCCTCGGTATGATTACTTTATTTGATATTCTCGAAGCATTTGTCGGTGAGATTTCAAGCGTCGAGGAAGAACCGGAACTCGTCATGCGGAAAGATGGGTCGTTCCTCGCTGATGGATTATTGCACATCGATGATTTGAAACGAACGCTCGGTTATACAGATGACTTACCTGGAGAACAGTTGAACGCCTATCATACGGTTGCTGGTTTAATTTTATATACGTTAGGTGATGTACCCTCCCGTGGGAGTACTGTCGAAATTGGACCGTATCGGTTTGAAGTCGTCGATTTAGACGGACGACGCGTCGACCAAATTTTGATTGAGCGCATCGAACATAAACAAACACCCCTACCGTGAGGATAGGGGTGTTTGTCGTCAATCATGCTTCGTATAATCGTAACGCCTCTCGTGCGACACGATCTGCTTTATTCTCCGACCGTGGAATCCACTTCACAAAAGCGAGTGGTAAGAGTTGATAACGCGCAAAGGCAGGATCAAAGATCGTCTGCGTTCGTTTATTCTTGACGAATTCGCGTTCGACCGCGAGTGCAACTGCTTCTGAATCCGTCCGAAACGAAATGACACTCTCGCCTTGTGCGATGAGTTCGTGCGCCCACTCGACAGCTTTCGAAAAAGCAATAAATTCT
Source organism: Exiguobacterium sp. U13-1 (assembly GCF_001750115.1). Lineage (NCBI taxonomy): Bacteria > Bacillati > Bacillota > Bacilli > Caryophanales > Exiguobacterium > Exiguobacterium sp. U13-1. The sequence goes on from NZ_CP015731.1 coordinate 2,303,389, forward strand.
GCCTCATGATTATTGATTGCTTGAATTTGATACATTTTTTCCGTGACTTCGCCCTCGGAATTTTTACTAAAAACTCCAACCGCCGCTTCATCATTCGAAGGACGGACCGTACCGTCAAAATAAAGTTCAACCATGTTCAATTGCCGCCTCGATTCCTTTTCGTATCGCTTGTTCATCTAGCCCTTTCCCAATGAAGACGAGCGTCGTCTTTGGTTGTTCGCTAAATGGTTCTCTAATCGCTGTTCCGTAAATCATGCCAGTACCTTGTAAAATGACCTTTCGATCCGTATCTGCAAAATGAATGATCCCTTTATAGCGATAGAGGTCTTCCGCATACGCCTCTAACACCTCACGTAGGACCATTCCGAATCGATTCCGGTTCAACGGTCGTTCCTCGACAATCGTCAATGCCGTGAAATCCTCAACCGATTGATGAATCTGATCCGTTTGTTGACTAAGTCGTACTTGCTCTTCTTTTGGAAAATGGAACGTTTCAAACAGTCGATCTGATTCGAGTTGACCTTGTTCCGTTTCAATGATGGCTGCAGAAGGATTTCGTTCGCGCAGTAAAGCGGTCAACGTTTCGCGCTCTGATACATCAACTAAATCCATCTTATTTAAGATAAGGACATCAGCAAAACCGATTTGTTTCACATTTTCTTGGAACGTCAGTTGACGTTCTAAATGATATGCATCGATGACTGTGACGACACTGGAAATCTGATAGGACTGTTCAACAGCCGGCTCAAAATAGAATGTCTGTAGAATCGGTCCTGGATCAGCGACGCCTGTCGTCTCAATCAATAATCGATCAAACGATAGCTCCCCATCTCGACGGCGTTTTGCGATCCGTAGTAACGCATCCCGTAAATCACCGCGAATCGAACAACAAATGCAGCCATTCGTCAATTCGATCATCTCTTCGTCACTTCGTTCAATCAATGCTTCATCAATATGAACAGAACCTACTTCATTGACGAGCAACGCAAACTTTTCTGTCGGTTGAGAAACGAGATGATTGAGTAGCGTAGTTTTACCGGCACCTAAAAAACCAGTAATGACAGTCGTACGTATTTTGTCTTGCATGATTTCACTCCTTAGCGTCCTTGTTGCTGACGCCATTTTTCTTTTCGTGCATCGAGTAGATCGATCGCATGGAGATACCAAGCATCTGTCGTTTGCGGCGTAACACTTGATCCCCACTCGCGTTTACCATGGTGTGATAATACCATATGCATGAGACGGTGATAAACAGCACGCGGTAATCGGATATCTTCTTCTCGAAGTGTTTGTTCGAGAACAAAACATCCATATGGCATATGCCCCATCAACACGCCGTCCAGATCAAGCGCAATGCCCGCCAGTTCTTCCTCTTCCTCTGTTACGTGCAGCAGTCTTGAAAAACGATCTGCCGAAGCCCCTGCATGTGTATACTCCCATAGCTTTCCGATGTCATGCAATAAAATGCCGAGTAACAATTCGTTCGGATTTGGACGTTGATCTAACAGTGCAATCCCTTTTGCCGCTTGATAGAGAGCATCAAAACTATCATCCCAAGAAAATTGACGTATCTCTCGTTCAGCTGCTTGGAATAGTTCATTTTTATGATCGGCTTCTGCTTCTTGAATACATTTGAGTAGCGTCAAGTATGGTTGTTCACTATCACAAATTCCTCGACCAATCGTCATCATACAAGCAGTGTGTTTCAGCAACCCACCGATATAGGCATGGTGATGAAAAAGAGCAGCCGGTCGTGTCGAAAAATCTGCCCAGTACTGTCGCAAAATCGAGAGCGCGATTTCTTGATGAGGAGAATCAAGCTGACCGACTAATCCAAGCAACTGATCACGGTATGTTTCAAGCGATTCACCTGCAGGTAACTGTGGCAAGAACTGCGTCGGTGAGGCATCATGAATCGGAGTGACACGCTGAACGGTCAATGATTTGTTTCCGGATTGCGGCGGATATTCCTCTACCTTTGCCTCGACCCGAACGATTCGTGTTTCGAGATAGGGACGAAGTGCTTCTTCTGCCGTTCCTTGATTGATCCATTGTTTTCCCTTACAAGATCCAGCGGGCGAATTGAACGTGAATTGTAACCATTCTCGTCCGGTTTGACCAGTACGGATTTCACCAGAGGCAACAAGTAGGACCTCTTCCACTCGTTCACCGGGAGCACATGTATCAATCGAAAATCCAATCGGTTGATTCGACTGATTAATGGAAAAATCAACATTTTCATAAGGAGGCATCGTCACTTCTGGAAGTGCCTTAAATAATTGAATCACGTCATCTCACTCCTTTTTCTTCATTCATATCATAGCAGACACGATTTCATCACGACTACTATTAAGCAGATATTGTAAGCGTTTTCTAAATGAATTATGATGAAATTGGAAGTCCATTTTATGCTTAAGGAGGAGAAACGATGATTCGACCACTTACTCAACTATACAGTGAAGCTGTTGGCACACTCGATCAATGGACGGTATCCGAAATCGTGACACGCGATCAAATTCGGCAAGCTGTTCAGTTGTACGATCCATATCAAATGCATACGTCGTATGCTTTGGAACAATTGTTGATTCATGAATTGCGTGAGGCTTGTTAGCATGTCCAAGAACAAGGGCTAACGTTGGCTGATGCGCAAACAGAGCTTCTCATTCTCTCTGCCTTCCAAAGTGATGCGGGCTACCAAGCAGAAGAAATTCAAGATATGTCTCCCACTGCAATCAAACGACACTTGTCCTCGCTAGACGCTGCCTTTAATCGACTATTGCATCAACTGTTTTTACATCAATCGCAACCAGACATCCTTTGTCAGCGATTCATGACGATTCTTTCAGGTGCGGTCGCCACGAAATGCGCAATCCGTGCTAAACGCTTCAAGGAAGCGACACTTGTCCATCCATAAAAAAAATCCTGACTCATGTGAGTCAGGATTTTTTCATTCAACGACCTGGCATTCCAGCTCCTTGATTGGTTTTGTATGAAAATGCGGCGTTCCGCTTCGTCATATTCTATAGTCATCATGACAAACTATTCAATTCTTGTCAATTCTTTTCTAAAAAAAAGTGGACCGATTTTCGATTGAAAATCAGTCCGAATGGAAGAGTGAATAATTACCATGGCAATGCTTGATTTCATCATACAATGCAATGGAAGCGTTTACAACCCTTTTCCGTTAAATTTTTTCAAGAAAATATTCGTTTGCGAGTGGCAAGTGAATGACTTCGATCCCACTCTGCCTCATCAGGTTCAACCCGTCCCCGTATTCATAACCTGTCGAATAGACGACCCGATCGATTTTAGAGGCAATCAGCGCCAAACTACATGCATGACACGGACTATGGGTGACATAAGCGGTCGCATGACGCGCACTCGTCGAATCGGCTGCCAGCTTACCGAGCGCGTTGATTTCAGCATGAATCTCGTGTTGTTTCGACCATTCATGGTGTTCTTCTTGATTTTCGCACCGATAAAAAAGAATCCCGTTTCGTTCAATCGATTCTTCAACCACCGGGTGGTCAGGTCGTGATGTATAGAGAATACCCTCTTGCTTTAAGTAAATTTCGTTGCAATTCACATGCTGACTAGGTGTTCCGTTTATTCCGATCGAAATCGGCTTTTCATCTTTGACGATGACACAGGCAACAGATTTCGAGGCACATTTAGAATGACGATCTGCCATCATCCGTGCGAATAATAACCATGTCGTATCCCATTGCAGCTGTTTCTCTTCACTTTTCATTCCTAATCCTTCCTTTCATGAAGGAAAGGAACACGAAAAATCGTGTTCCTTAGTATGGTCGATTCGGTAATTCTCTGCTTTTTGAAGCGACTTCGATGACTTTTTGTTTCAGTTCGTTTTCCATTCGTTCTAACTCATGCTCCGCATCACGACGCTTTTGTTTTCCTTCTTGTTGGATGCGTAATGTTTCATCGAGTGTCTCAATCAAGTTTTGATGTGCAACCTTTAACGATTCAACAGATACGATACCTTTTTCGTTTTCTTCCGCAATTTCAATTGACGATTCCTTCAACAGCTTCGAATTTTGCTCAAGTAACTGGTTCGTCGTATTGGTGACATCCTTCTGCATTTCAAGCGCTGCCTTTTGACGCGACAGACTCAAAGATAGGACAACTTGGTTCTTCCAAAGTGGAATCGTATTGACGACGGCTGATTCAATTTTTTCCGCTAGAATTTGGTTGTTTTGTTGAATGACACGAATTTGCGGTGCCATCTGCAAGCTAATCGTTCGAGATAATTTTAAATCATGGATTTTCTTTTCAAAACGATCCGTCAATTGAATCAAGTCATTTAATTCCTGTAACTTCGTTTGATCCCGCGATACCTCGACTTCTGTTCGTAACGGTTCGATTTCATGTTGACGAACGTGAGCAATTTTCGTTTCGCCGGCTGCAATATAGACGTTCAATTCTTCGAAATAACGCTTGTTCTTTTGATACATTTGATCAAGTAGCGTAATATCCTTCATTAAACCAAATTTCGATCGATCAAGATTGTGTACGACTTCTTCCAAATACGCACTCATTTTCTCGTATTGCAAGAAGTACGTTTCCGCTTTTTTCTTCGCCCGACCAATGACCGGTACGTTCGACCAGAAACTCTTTTTTTCTTGGAGCGTGTCTGGATCCATTTGGCGGACACGTTGCATTAAATCACTCAACAATTTTCCCGCTTCGCCGCCATCCTTCATCTTCACTTCACTTAAGACTTGATCAGAGAATTGGGATAACTCACGTTGAACAGGCGCGCCAAACTGCATGACAGCATCTGTTTTCTGAAGATCAATCACCTGTAGTAGACGTTCGATCTTTTGTCGTTGTTCTGACGGAACATCTGAAGGAATCATCTCTTCGACCGGACGTGCCGGCATTTTAGGTGGTGTCTCTGCTACATTCAGATCGACCGATGGATCAGAAATCGTCGGTTGCTCTTGCTCATCAGGCCATTGTTGCCATGTATCTTTATCAGAATGGGTCATGTCGGTAACTCTCCTCCTGTTTTCGTTGTTCAGTCTCTTGCGCCAGTACCTTTTCAATCGTCAAAAGTTCCCGTTCTAAATCAACGGTGTCTCCTTCAAGCAACAAGGTTTGTTGCTGTTTCAGCTTTTGACCGATCATCTTTAAGTTCGAAATCAATTGATTTTTCGTATCCAATTGAACTTGGGCACCACGGCGTTCCAAATCGGCATATTTTTCTGAAATCGACAATAAGGAATCCAAGTAGAATGTAAAGAAGTCCCGAACTTTTTTGACGTCGCGTGGACTTTCATATAATTCCTCGAACAATACATGCGCTTCACGAGAGACGATTCGCATCTCGCTTCTAATTTCGCTATCTCGAATGGACGGAACGATTTGATCGTACGTCTGGATTTTCGCAAATCCTTCTTCGATTGTCCGCTGCAATACTTGAAGCTCCAAATCATCCGTCTCTTCAAAACGGCGTGTCGCCCGTTCTGGTTTTAAAATGACACTTCCGACGAATTCCTCTTCATCGTCAAGAAGTAATTTCTTTTTCACATTTTTCCGCTTGATTTCAGTCGACTTCCGTTCTGTCCGATATCGTCGACCTGGTTTTGTCCGGTAACCGCTCCAAATGAACCACAAACCAAGAGCGATGAAGATTCCCGAGAAGCTGAACGTATCGGCTAATTGTAGAAATACGAACATCATACCGATGGAACCAAATATCCACCATGAAGACTTCATGTCATCCCCTCTTCCTTCGTGCTGATTCTTCTATCAGGTTTACGTGTCTTTATTTTAACATTACGTATGGTCTAACAAAAAGTTTCCCGTTTTTGCGAAATGTTACGCCTCATGTATTCATATTTCACCATACTTTTTAACGAATGACATCAGGCTGAAGAATGAACTGTTCAGGCTTTTCTGTTTGATATCCTTTCATGACAAATAAGGTAGTCGACAATTTTAGTCGACTACCTTATGGAGAATACTTCATTTATTATCCGAACAACGGCCAGACAAGAATAATGAGAATCGCGATTGGACTTAGGTAACATACACTCAGTCGCCAGATTGGAACCATTTTTTTCATCATTGGGCTAGTCACCAATTCTTGTTCGACAAGTGCACGGTCTAACTTAAAGCCAGCAAAAATCGAAATTAATAATGCACCGATTGGCATTAAAATATTCGAGACTAGGAAATCAACGCTATCAAAGAACGTTTTTCCCATGAGCTGTGCATCACCTAAGATTCCGAACGAAAGCGCGGACGGAATCCCGACGATTGCAATCGCTAGTGTCGCAAGCCATGTCGTCCGTTTTTTATCACGCATCGTCGCGTTTTCTTTACGATCCGTTAAGGAAGCAACAACGACTTCAAGCATCGCGATCGATGACGTGATCGATGCGAAAGCGAATAAAAGGAAAAACAACGTCAAGAAGACTGAACCAAACTGAATTTGGCTGAAGACTGTTGGTAAGACGATAAAGAGTAACGCTGGTCCTTCTGCTGGATCAAGACCTGAAGCAAATACTGCTGGGAAAATCGCAAATCCTGCGAGTAACGAGACAGCGACATTCATTGTAACGATCCAAGCTGCAGAACGATTAATCTCTCCACGTTCCTTCATATAGGAAGCGTATGTCAGCATCGCTGATACACCGAGCGATAGTGAGAAGAACGCTTGACCGAGTGCACTGAGCACTGATGTTCGATTCAGGACCGAGAAATCAGGCTGTATGAAGAATTTAACACCTTCCATTGCACCATCGAGTGTCAAAGAACGGACAACAAGAACAATGAAACAAACAAATAATAAAGGCATCATGATTTTACTCATTTTTTCAATACCAGATTGAACTCCACGTAAGACGATCCAACACGTCAATGCGAGGAAAATCAATTGTCCTGAAATGACATAGAGCGGTGAGGCAGAAATCGTGCCGAACAGTTCACCAAGCGCCCCACTGTCCATCGTCGTTAAACGACCAGTAAACCCTAGAATGGTATAAATCAATACCCATCCACCAATGACGCTGTAGAAAGAGAGCAACAAGAAACATGCGATGACACCAAGGACACCAATGAACGTGAACTTCTTATGGCCAAGCTCCGAGAATGCTCGAAGTGCTGTTTTCCCGCTCGTTCGACCGATTAAAAATTCGGCAATCAAGACAGGCAGTCCCAGCAGTAAGGTAAACACGAGGAATAAGAGTAAAAACGCGCCTCCTCCGTTCGTTCCAGTCGTGTACGGAAATTTCCAAATGGCCCCCAGACCAATGGCGGATCCCGCTGCTGCTAAAATAAATCCAACTTTTGAAGCCCATGCGTTTCCTTTCATGGTGCTCCACCTCCTTTTCAAAATACTTTTTCATTGTACAGAAAGAATCCGTGAAAGTCATCCTTTATCAAATATTTTCTTTAAAGCGTCAAAGCATAACCGCATACGCGTGTTGAATAAGCATCAAAAAAGAGAAGATCGTATACTTTTACGACCTTCTCTTCCTTCCAATTTTATTATAGAGTGCCTCCATACATTCGGAGAAACTCTGGTAATACTTTGACTGTCACTGGTGTATGAATCGCTTTTTCACCATCTGTATCAATGACTTTTGCATCTTTCGTTTTCAACTGAAAACCGCTTGTCAGGATATGCGTAAAGGAAGGATCATTGGCAAGACCGATTTTTTGAAGGATCACATCACGAATAGTCGTCAAGTTTACTTCATCGACGATGACTAAATCAAGTTTCCCATCGTTATATGCTCCATCTGACAAGTTTGTTTCGATTCCACCGAGCGATTCTCCATTTGCCGCAAGGATTAGTACCGCTTCGCCTGTCATATGACGACCTTCGTCTAAGATTAATTCATATTCAAATGGTTTTGCTTCTAGACTCGAACGAATCGTCGATAGATAATAACCCATCTTACCAAGACGTGCTTTTTCTTCCGTATCGATTCCAATTGATGCTTCTGCGACAAGACCAACACCAAGGAAATTCAAGAAATAGCTATCTTCGACTTGTCCGAGATCAACTTGAACGACATGTTGCATCGCAATCGCTTCCGCGGCAAGGCGCGGCGCCATCGGCAACCCGAGTGTTCGTGCGAAATCATTACAAGTACCTCCAGGAATGATCCCAAGAATTGGTCGCTCGTCTAGTTTTGCGACGCCGTTGATTGTTTCAAAGACCGTTCCATCTCCACCAATGACGACGACGGCATCAAACGAAGATGATTCTTCCGCAAAATGCATCGCATCGCCGGCTTGTTTCGTATTTTTAATGACGATTTCATCGAACAATGTACTTAACGGTTCGATGACTTCTCCAAGTAATCCCATACCATTCGTGCCCGCTGTTGGATTACTGATCAGTAATAGCTTCATTGAATGATGCCTTCTTTCTTCAGATAATCACGAGCGACTTCATTCGCTGTTTTCCCACCATATGCGACCGCTTCATTCATTTTGGACATCTCTTCATCAGAAATTTTACCTGATAATTGTTCGAGTGCCTGTTTTACTTCTGGATATTCTTCAATCGTCTCTTGACGCAGAAGAGGAGCCCCTTCGTACGGCGGGAATAATTGCTGGTCGTCTTTTAGGACCACCATGTCGTATTTCGCGATTTCTGGATCCGTTGAGTAAGCATCAATGACATCGATTTCACCTGATTCGATTGCTTTATAGCGCAACTTCGGTTCCATCGTAACGACTTCTTTGAAATTGACGTCATATTTTTCTTGAATGCCTTTATACCCATCTTGGCGATCCTTGAATTCTAACGTGAAGCCGGCTGTTAACTGATTCGCGACCTGTTTCAAGTCAGAAATCGTCTTCAGATCATATCGTTCAGCTAATTTCTTCGGAACGGCTACAGCATAAGTGTTGTTATAGTTCATAGGTGGTAGCAAGGCTAATTCTTGTTTTTCAAGACCGGCTTTCGCTTGTTCATACACTTCTTTTGCATCGTTTGACTTCGGTTTTTCATTCGTCAAACTAGCAAGTACCGTTCCCGTAAATTCAGGATACGCGTCGATATCACCTGACTCGAGTGCCTTGTAGACGAATGTCGTCTTACCAAAGTTTGGTTTAACTTGAACTGTCAAATCTGTTTCATCTTCAATGACGATTTTATACATATTCATCAGGATTTCAGGTTCTACACCTAATTTTCCAGCAACGACGAGATCCGGTCGTTCACTGCGACCAAAGGCAAAAGGTGCGGCGACAATTGCGACCATCAATACGACTGCTGTTACGAGACGGGCTGTTTGTCGTTTACGAGTCGCGACTTCCGTTTGACGTAATAAGCCATCAAATAGAAGGGCGAGTAGTGCTGCTGGAATCGCACCAAGCAACAGTAGATAGTTATCGTTACGGTCGATTCCAAGGAGAATGATGGAGCCTAATCCTCCAGCACCAATCAAGGCCGCAATCGTTGCTGTACCAATGATCAGTACCATCGCGGTCCGAATCCCTGCCATCATGACAGGTAAGGCTAGCGGGAGTTCGACTTTCCAAAGGCTTTGCATCGGAGTCATCCCACATGCGCGTGCCGCTTCCTTAATCGAGGGATCGACTTCGGCAAGCCCTGTATAAGTGTTTCGAACGATTGGTAATAAAGAATACAAGACAAGTGCAATGATCGACGGTACTGTACCAATCCCGACAAGCGGTATCATCAAACCAAGTAATGCGAGTGATGGAATCGTTTGGATGACTGAGGTCACACCAATCGACCACTCACTCAGACGTTTGTTACGTGATAAGTAAATCCCAAGCGGAATAGCGATAACACATGCAATGAGCAAGGAGATGACAGATAATTGGATATGTTCGATCAACGCTTGAAGCAGTTCGCTTTTTCGGTCCTGATACGTCTCAAGCAATCCGTTCATTCGATATTCCCCCTGACTTGACGCATGAATTCTTGAACGAACGGGTCGTTACTTGCTAGTACCTCTTCCTTCGTACCGATGAAAGCGATCTCTCCAGCGTTCATCAGACAGATGCGACTGCCTAGTTTCAACGCTTCGTTCATATCGTGCGTGACGAACAAAATTGTTTTACCAAGCTCTTCGTTTAGATGCAACAAATCATTTTGTAATTGTTCACGTGAAATGGGATCAAGAGCAGAAAATGGTTCATCCATCAAGATGACGTCTTGTTCTGCTGCGAGTGCCCGCATAACCCCGACCCGTTGTTGTTGTCCCCCAGAGAGTTCGCTTGGATATTTTTTCTTAAGTGAGGTGTTCAACCCAGTTAACCGAAATAATTCATCGACTCGTTGTACTACTTTCTCTTTATCCCACTTTAATAACTCAGGTACGACGCTAACATTTTCCTCAATCGTCATGTGTGGAAAAAGGGCAATCTGTTGTAAGACATAGCCAATTCGCCGACGCAGTTCATGTTCATTGATCGACATGATCGGTTCACCATCAATCCAAATTTGCCCTTCCGTATGATCAATCAATCGATTGACCATTTTCATCGTTGTAGTTTTACCGCATCCTGAAGGACCAATCAAACAAAAAATCTCGCCTTGTTCAACTGTAAAATTCACATGTTGCACTGCCTTTGTTCCGTCTGCATACGTTTTGCCGACATCCTTGAATTCAATCACGAACCATCCCTCGTTTCCCGGTTTATTATCTTTGTAAAATTCCCCTTTCTTGGACATTCCAAAACCTATTCCATCCACTCTTTTCCCTGTTTTCTGAATCCATTATCGAACAGGCAAGTTTTTAATTCTTTATCAAAACAAAAAAGACGATGGAAACTATCCACCGCCTAATCGTATACTTCTCTTATTCGAACGTCACCGTGACTTGACGGCGACCCCATTCTAAGGCTTCTTGTTTTGAACCGACAAGAAGATCCATGATTTTTCCGCGAATCGCACCACCTGTATCGAGCGCAATCGCATCGCCGAAACCTTCTACATGTACCTTAGTTCCAAGCGGTACGACCGATGGATCGACAGCAACAATGCGACGTCCTTCGTATGTAATCGTGTTTGTGACGTCATAACCTGATGCCGTTAAGGCACGACCATTATACAAGCGGCTTCCATTGTTTTCTGGATTCGTCGTATACGCTGTCGTCTCAAATGTTTCCGTACGCTTTGTGGAACGGTCAGCGTTTGCTTGTGTTCGACTTTGTTTCTTTACCTGTTGTGCTTCCTTTTTGGCTTCTTGCGCTGCTTTTGCTTTTTGCTCTGCTTCTGCTTTTTGCTTAGCCAAGGCTTTTAGACGCGCTTGCTTTTTCGCCTCTGCTTGTTCACGCTTCTCTTGAGCAGCTTGACGTTTCATCTCTAATGGATTTTGTACGATTGTTTTCTCCGTACCGATCCCGATTTGTGCTGCCGACGCTTCATGATGCGGCAAAAGAATAAATATGAATCCCGCTAAACATAGGGATAAAAGGAATGATGTTCGTTTCATGTTGATGCCAACCTTTCTCGCCGTTTTACGACCCGCACAACGTATCACGGTGACAAATAGTTTGAAAAGCGAACACTATGAATTGAAATATATCTGTCAAAAAGTAACGAAATGGTTACACGCTTACAAAAAACGCTCTCAATTGTTGTGTATCAACGTTTTTATATTTTGTAACCGTTCTGTTACGAATTAGTTCTTGTTACTCTTTTGTAATAAATGTATCTTTTCAATGTTTTCAGTTATTTTATCCAATTCTTCAAAGAATATAAGAATATAGGATTTTATTATTATTCAGATCGCTGAATGAACATAAAAAACACACCAATTATGTGGTGTGCTGAGTTTGCAAACAAGATGGTCCTGCGGAACCAGTTGTTCCAATATGATGGTGATCTCTCTTACCTATCATTGAAAGTCTTCCTCCTTCTTCGTTTCTACTTTTTTATACCGAAAGAAAGAGGCGAGAAGCGTTTTGTTCAATCGAAATCGCTTCCTAGGGAAAAACAAGCAGGAGCGACCCTGCAACGAAGTGAAGCGGCGCGATGCTTGTCCCAGGAAAACGATTCGAGATGAACAAAAAAAAACGCAATCTTTCTCGTTAAGAGAAAAATTACGCTTTGTCTTAAGTCTGAGCAAACCAATTATTTGGTGTGCTTTCATGTATTATTTTGTTTTACGTTCTAACAATTCGATCTCTGACTTTAATAAGACTTGTTTTTCAAACTCTAAGCCGAGTGACTCAAAGTTTTTCGTGTGGGATACATCACCGACGACCGTATTTGTCAATACAGCCGTTACTTCCGCAACCCAACCTTCTTTTGTTTTCACCATATCGCCAACGATATAATCGAATAACTCTTCTGTTTCTTCCATTTGACTCATCTCCTGACACGTTCAATTACAGTTAATCATATAAAATAACGACCGAAAAAGCTAGTCACGCGTCAATTGAGCTAAGAACCGGCGCAAGATTTTAGCGGTTAATCCCCAAATCAGATAATCCCCGTGCTCATAAAAATGCTCCGTGACCGTATACGTACGATCCAGATATGCTTCTCGATTCGCCATTCGTTCGGTCGGCACTTCCTTGCCAGGGCGAATCCGCCACTCCATATCTCCTTTAATCGGCTTCGAAGTCATCAATTCCGTTAATGACACGAGAAACACATGATCGACTTCTGCTGGTGAAGGATTAAAGTCCGTCGCATGGAGAATGCCAAGATACGGGTAAATGATCGACCGGTTCGGTGTCACGAGTGGTTCAAGTGTTCCAATCACTTCGATCTCAGAAGCATTGACATTTAATTCTTCGACCGTTTCGCGAACAGCTGCTGCTTTCGGTAATTCACCCGCATCGATCCGACCACCCGGAAAAGCGATTTCACCTGGTTGCGAACGTAGTGTTTTGGCTCTCACTTGAAATAACAGGTACACTTCGCCATTCTGCTCGACTAACGGAACGAGTACGGCTGCCGCATGACGAGGTAAACGTTCTTCAGAATCTACGTATTGCTTTCGGATATCGGCTAAGTTCACCTGTTTCATCGCCCTTCTTGTGCAACGTGATGGTACGCCTCTTCCAGATGGCGCATACGGACGATGAGATCCGCATTCTTAGCAATCCGGTCCGATAAAATCGATCCTGCTACCGTCTTGTAATAGGCATTTAACGCATGTCTTTTTGTTAGATGCGCTTCATTCTGCCGGATATATTCCTTAAAATTCGCAATCAATCGTTCTGTCGTAAAAAGTTGTTCGTTCACAAGTTTCATCCTTTCACACGTCCAGCGTGTCATCAATAGTTTAATGGTACCGAGTTTTGGCTAAGATGTAAATTAAGGGGGGTTATCCGTGAATAAAAAATTAGATGTCCTCATTATCGGTGCCGGACCAACCGGTTTAACACTCGCACTCGCACTCTCGCGCTATGGATTATCCTTTCGCATCGTCGAACGTGCAAGCGGACCATCCGTCGTCTCAAAAGCAATCGGGATTCAAGCGCGTTCTCTAGAGTTGTTCGCAAGGCTTGGTGTCGCAGAAGACTTGATGGAGAATGCGATTAAAATCAATCAAGGAAACCTCTATGTCAATGGTGCATGGCAGGCAAAACTTGATTTTACTGATTTGAATACACCCTTTCCGTTCGTCACGCTGTTACCTCAAAGTGAGACAGAACGGATTCTTGAAGCGCAACTCGCCACTTACGGTCATGCAGTGGAACGAGAGACGGAATTGACGGGGTTTGCTCAATTCCCGACTTTTGTTACTGCTTCCTTACAACATAAAGGGGAAACAGAGACGGTCGATGCTTCCTTCATCATCGGAGCAGATGGTGCGAACAGTTTCGTTCGTCGTGAGCTCGGGCTTCCATTCAGCGGGAAGTCGTTTAAAGAATCGTGGGCACTGGCTGACATCGAGGTCGACTGGCCGCTCTCTTCAGAAGAGGTTCATATCTTCTTCTCTGATCATGGCGTCATCGAGTCGTTTCCTCTCCAGTCGAACTTGTTCCGTATTACTGGTAATCTAACGAGCGGACCTGTTCCGACCGACCATAAAGCGATTGATGATTTTTTACAAAATCGAGCCAAAGTACCGTTTGAGCTAAAAAAAGTCCATTGGTATTCGATGTTCCGTGTCCATAACCGGATTATCGAGAAATTTGGTCACCATCGGATTTATTTGATTGGGGATGCCGCACACATCAATTCACCCGTCGGTGGTCAAGGAATGAACACCGGAATTGCTGATGCGATGAACCTCGCTTGGAAACTATGGTGTGTCCATCAGTTCAAGGCGAGTTTTCCGTTACTTGATTCTTACAGCGTCGAACGTCGAGAAGCGGCACAAGGTATCTTACGATCAACAAACCTTGCGACGGAACTCTTGCAAATCAACATTCCCTTTTTATTACCCTTGCAGGAAAAAGTCATTCGGAATAGTCTCAAAATCGCACCCTTACATCATTTCGTGACAAACCGGATTGCTCAGCTCAACAGCCACTACCCAACGAGTTCGACCTTCGTCACACAAGGACACTTTAGTCCATTGACACCAAAACCAGGTGAACCGATGCCTTACAGTGAAGTCGTCCACCCGCGGACGAAAAAGAACGAACTATTGTTACGTCGTGCCGATCGGAATTTCTTATTGCTGCTGTTCTTACCAAAAAACGCAACCGATGATCTTCTTGAGCCATTCAAGGAACTCGCCTATACCTATCCCGATCTATTTGAGACGGTACCGATCCATCAATCCCTTAAAGAGGATGGTGTCGTCGATCAAGGCGGTGAACTTGCACGACGCTTTGGCATCAAGCAATCCGGATTATATTTGATTCGCCCTGACGGTTATATCGCGTATCGCCAACAAGGTTTGAAAAGTAAATCATTCGCCCAGTATGTTGAACGTTTACTTTATGCGCGTTAACTCGGTATGATAGTAGGTGAGGTGAAGGTAAAGATGGATATACAGCTAGTTCGAACGGTTTTAATCGTTCTTTTAGTCATTGCATTTCTCGTCATCGTCAGCAGACGAACGAAGGAAAATCTTCGATGGTCACTGATCGGGGAAGCATTTGGTGAAAAAGGAGAAGATTTATTAAAGGATGCTGCTCGACTTGAAGCAGCTGACTTAGACATTCGAGTCGAACGCGGCGTCAAGACTTCGTTTTTATTCCGGCGTTTCAGTAAAGACTTGGATGATCGCGTAGCGGTGTATGTCTTGAAAGAAGACTTGGATCAAGCTGAAGACATTCTTGCTTCTCGACCAAGACGATGAATTCAAACGAAAAGGCAGTGAAGCGAGCGCTTCACTGCCTTTGTTCATTCCTGCTGCTGTGCAAGATAAAATGCAACTTGTTTTCGTTCTTGCTCTAGAACAGGGGAGGATTTCTTTGAGACGATGAACGCCCGCACATCCTTGAAGCTATGCCCCGTCGGGAATTTAATTCGTTCCGTTCGCATCTGTGGTGCATTCGGAAAAAGTGTGATGCCATGAATTGGAATGATGATCCCTTGTTCTTTTAGCGTTTTTCGAACCGCTTGAACGATTTTTTTCGACCGATTGATTGGATGAGGTTCAAACACTTTTCTTCCATGCTCAGAATCCATGATATGACAAGATTCCTCCGTCATCCATTCTACGACCGCATCGTTTTGTAACACGAGGAACAATCCTTTTGGACCAATCAGTGCAAAAGGAATGACAATCGTGTCAGAAAGACGAATCCGATCAAACAACATCCAATCAAAACGACAAACATGACGGATTTCATTACAGAGTGCATCCGTTTCACTCGTCGTCGTACTCACTTGTTTATTTGCAAAAAAACGACGGCGCGGTGGTTCAGGAACAGAAGCAGTCATGACTTGTAACATGGTTCATCATCCTTTGTAGTATGTATTATTAGTTATCTTAACACCGTTTTCGTTCAGATGACGATTCTTTCAAAAAGAAGGAAATAAAAAAGACACTTCTGATTTGACAGAAATGTCTTTTTTGATGCGTCAATCTTGGTGCGGACGTCCGAAAACGGCCTTCTCTAGATTCGAAATACGACGTAACATGTCATAGTTCGATGAACTTGATACTTGTGGCTCCGCTTGTTCGACGCGGCGTTCTTCACGTTTTACCGGTTGTGCTGGTGCTTGTTTTAACGCCTCGTTCTCTTTCTTCAGACGTTCGATCTCACGTTCGAATCCTTCATAATCCTTAATGATTTGATCCAAGTATCCATCGACATCCTCGATGACATAGCCACGGAGGCCGGTTTTGAATTCCTTTTTGTAAATATCGTCCGCTGTCAACAATGGCTTATACATCCTCTTCACTCCCACTGATCATTGTATTGTAATTCTTGTTCGAGCCAAGATAAATCATCTTGTGTAATTAAAAACAACTGATAATCGGATTGTTCCATTTCTATTCTAGCACGCTCTACTAAAAATTTCGCCGATCCTCCATGTTCTTCATCAAAAACCGACAATAATCCTTGGCTTTTTTGAATCATGAACTCGGTTTTATTGCGTAACTGCGATGGATCCGTATACGGTTTCTGACTGATTGCTTCGACGAAGTCAGCTTGTTCAAGAATGGAGAGGTACTGCGCTTGAACTGGCTCTTTCCAGCGTGCTTCCTGTTCCAAGAACGGCAAAAGAATACCGAGACGAATATGTGGATACTCTTCCTTTAATTCAAGCACGACCTCGCATGCCCAGATTTCGCAACCCGGTGAGGCATTCGTGATAAACCACTCTGTACCTCGATCCTCAATTAAGCGAATCATCCGCTCTCGATATGCTGCCTTTAAGACCCGGATACCAGGATGTTTTTGATCAAAGATACCTAGTTCATTGGGTTTGTAACCTGTGATGGCGATAACTTTCACGCGTCACACTTCCTTTTTAACCGACGTCCTCGATGATCTAGCTCTGCCAAGATTCGTTCTTTTTTAGTAATCAACCAATGATGTCGCTCGACGTGTTGTCGTGCTCGTTCCGTATAATCATAAGCAAGCACTGGATCTTTTGCAATGTGCTCTGCCCACTTCGCAAGTTCGACATACCCTAAATAACTGTTGCTCTTCAAGAAACAATCTCGAGCTAGTTCATAGTTCTTCATTTTTTTATGCAAATAACCTTGGCGCAACCATCCTTCTGCGGATAGTTCTTTGACTTGTTGAAAATGAGCGTGTGATCCTTCATGAATTCCGAGATCTGCCAACCAAATCGCGATGTTTTCTTGTATCGGAGAAGGTGCCTCCGCTCGATGTGTGACGAGTCGGTTGCATGCATCATAGAGTCCGACAAGCGTCAAACAATCATCCAGATGATGTTGCAAGACCCCTGTCATGATATCCGGATGCTGGTGTTCGACGTACTGGAAGTAATGCATGGGTGCCAAAAATCCAGGTAAATCCCCTTCCCGTTCGAATCCGATCCGCTCTTCCATCGCTGTCAACCGATAGGAATCATACATTCCTTTAAAGATCCGTCGCGCAACATGAAGTAAATCAAGATGACCGACTTTCGGCAAACGAGGAACACGTTCCCGAACGAAGACATGACGAGTCTTGATTTGCGGCCAATCAAAGCTTTTCCCGTTATAGGTCACGAAGCGGACATCATCTCCGATATCATGCAGGAAGTGATGGTAAAAGGCAGCTTCAAAGTGCGGATGCGGTAAGAAATATTGCCGCATCAGCAATCCACCCTGCTCAAAGCGCGCGAACCCGAGTAAAAAGATCGTCGTTCCGGTTCCTCGTAATCCTGTCGTTTCCGTATCAAAGAAGATGACTTGCTCAAGTGGAACATCCAGTGCAAGTGGCGGATGAGGAAGCTGTAAGGACTCATACACTTCAGCAAAACTTCGGTCTCCATGTCGGTCCGTTAACGCATACCGTTTGTCGATCCGAACAATCCACTCTTCTTCAAACGTCAAGATGTCGGCCCCTCGATCAATCCAAGCCTGCTGCTCGTCGGTCCATCCGACTGTGGTCTCCGCTATTTCCGCTTCAGAAGCGGAGGACGCAGGAGCATCTGGTGCGACGTCTGATGTAGATTTCAGCATTCGTCTAAGACGATTTTTCATGATAGTTCCTTCTCCATTTCTGCTAATAACTGAATCGTTCGTTCTTTTTCATCTGCGACACCTACCATACCGATGCAAGCAGGACAGCCGTCCTGACAAGGACACGTGACGATCGAATCCCGTGCTGCACGTAACATGACACCGCGTTGCTTGTAGATCGACTGCGCAAGTCCAACTCCACCAGGGTAACGATCATACAGATAGACGGTAGGTTGTTGTGTGTGTGTCGCTTTGACTTGCGGCACGACGAAGACATCACTAGCATCACACATCAAATAAAGTGGTGCGACACGCCGTAGACTATTCGCGACGCCCTCTAACACTTGCTCGAGTTCCGTCGAGGAGCGTGCATGATCGGGTAAAGTGAACCAGACACCCGTCGTATGAATTTCTCGTTCCGGTAGGTGAATCGGACCCGATCCGATATTCTCATGAGTTCCGAACTTAATTTTCTTGAACATCGTCGCCATCCCCCGGACACTGACATCGCCACGGGCAACACTATATTCTCCCTCTGCGTATCGTTCATCTTCTTCGAGTACGGAAAGGTCGACTGAAAAATTAGCATCTGTATAATAATCGACGTCTACAGCACGGACGAAGGCTTTTTTCTCTTCAAAATCCAAATGTTCGACTTGATATTGATCGGCTCCATGCAAATAGATCGCCTCGTCATGCAACAACGTCATTGCACTGAACGTATCCATCTCACCGATGACCCGATTCGGTACTTCGGTCTGATCGACGATGATGACGTTCTCTTGATCACTCGATCGAAGCGAAATCCCGTGTGCTGGGAACGCATCGTTCATCCAATAAAAGCGATCGCCTCGTTCGTGCAAGACGCGTTCCTCGACTAAGTATTCAAGGATATCCTCCGTCTCAAGCGACCCGAATGATTCTCCTTTTGTAAAGGGGAGTTCGAACGCTGCACATTTGACGTGATCGACGGCAATGATCAGATTATCCGGATCCAGTCGGGCTGCTTCTGGAGATTGATTCAAGAACAACTCAGGTCGTTCTGCGACATATTGATCGAGCATCCCGGAAGAAGCGACAAGAATGATCAACGCATCATCTTGGCGGCGCCCCGCTCGTCCTGCTTGTTGCCAGAGTGAAGCAATCGTTCCCGGATAACCGTTCATGATACAGACTTGCAGTTGACCAATATCAACACCAAGTTCGAGAGCATTCGTCGAGACGATACCCGTGATTTCTCCTTGGCGTAACCGACGTTCGATATCGCGACGTTCACTTGGCAAATAGCCTCCTCGATATCCTTCGATTGATCGTGGACCAAGTTCATGTGGGTAGATGCTTCGCAAATACGTCAGTAAGACTTCGACGCGGACGCGTGACCGTGCAAAGACGATTGTTTGGAACTTTTTTTTGATGAAACGCATCGCTAATTGTTTCGTCTCGAGTGTCGCTGAACGTCGTATCCCGAGTTGTGCATTGACGATTGGCGGTTGATAAACGAGAAAATGTTTACGACCAGTCGGTGCACCGTTGTCATCAATCAGACCGACTGATTTTTCTGTTAACCGCTCTGCTAACTCCTTTGGATTGGCAATCGTCGCACTCGTCATGATAAAGACCGGGTCACTGCCGTAATAACGACAAATTCGTCGGAGCCGTCGAATCACATTCGCGACATGACTACCAAACACTCCACGGTACGTGTGTAACTCATCGATGACAATGTATTTCAAGTTCTCAAATAGTTCGATCCATTTGGTGTGGTGTGGCAAAATCCCGGAATGCAACATGTCTGGATTCGTAATGACGATGTTTCCTGCTTTTCGCACTTTTGTCCGAATCGTGGGAGATGTGTCGCCATCATAAGTAAAACAACGGATTGGCGCTTCTAATTGATCAATCAGTTCCAGTAACTCACTATTTTGATCTTGTGCGAGAGCTTTTGTCGGGTAAAGATACAACGCTCGCGCGTTCGGATGCTCTAGCAAATGTGATAAGACCGGTAAATTAAAACAATAGGTCTTTCCTGAAGCGGTCGGCGTGACGATGACCGTCGACTCTCCCGCTTGTACACGTTCATACGCTAGCCCTTGATGACGGTATAACTGGTTTATTCCACGTGTACGTAGCGCTTGCCGCAAACGTTCCGGTAGTTGTTCTGGAAAATCGACGTAGCGTCCAGCTGTCGCTTCCATCGTTTTCATATACGTAATCCGCTCCATGAACGAGCGGTCCTGTTTCAGTTCTTCGAGAAATGCAACGAGCGTTTGTTTCGCTTGCATACCTTCACTTCCTTCCACTTCTCATTATACAAAAAAAGAGGCAAGACCAAAGAACGATCTACTCGTCTTTGGTCTTGTCTGCTTTACAGGTGATGATCTTTCATTACTCTTCAGAGTCATCTCCACTATCATTCGAATTATTGTTGTTATTTCGTTCCGTCGAACCATTCGAATTGTTTTGCGCGTTTGCGCCATCATTTGAATTCGGTTCATCTGTTGCTGGTTCGTCCGTCGTCGGTTCGTCTGTTACCGGCTCATCCGTCGTCGGTTCGTCCGTTGTCGGTTCGTCCGTTGCCGGTTCGTCCGTTGTCGGCTCATCCGTCGTTGGTTCGTCCGTCGTCGGTTCGTCCGTCGTTGGCTCATCCGTCGCTGGTTCGTCCGTCGTTGGCTCATCCGTCGCTGGTTCATCCGTCGCTGGTTCGTCCGTTGTCGGTTCTTCTGCTTCAGGATCCGTGACCGTGACCGTTGTCGAGACCGGACCTGATTCTTCTCCAGAAGCTTTTGCTACGACTTGGAACGTCGATCGTCCTGGCTTCAATCCATTGATGGCGATTCGATTCGTCGTACTCGTACCAATCGTTGATGTTTCGCCGTCAGCATCTGTCATCGTCACTTCGAACGATACATCATCATAGCCATTGGCACGAAGCGCAGCATCATTATAGTTCCAAGTCAGTTCACCGCTCTTTGTGTCTTCATCGTAAGATGCTTGTAATCCAGTCGGAGCGGGTACTGTCTTTTTTTCAACGACAGGTTCCTTCGTCCCTTTCACGTACAATTCATTTCCGATACTAAGGACAGAACTTGGTTGTTCGAATGGTGCGGGTGTACGATCGCGCGTTTTTGTAATGAAATCTTTCCAGATTTGCTGTGCCATCGTACTGTTATACGGACCACTGAGTCCAGATCCGTTGTTATTTCCAGATTTCGTCGTTCCTGTCCAAACACTGATTGAGACATCAGACGTATATCCTGCAAACCAAACATCTTTATAGGCATTCGTCGTTCCGGTCTTACCGGCTGCATCAAATGACAATCCAGCACTTGGGAACGTACCGCCTGGTTTTAAGACATCACGAAGCATGTCCGTCAACATATAAGCTGTATAGTCTTCCATCGCTTTTTTCGATTTGATTGGTGATTTGATTTTCGATCCATCACTGTACTCAATCGATTTGATGACGTGTGGTTTGATATAATCGCCACCATTACCAAGTGTGGCATAAGCTCCTGCCATCTGAGTCGTATTGAAACCGTGTTTCATCCCACCAATCGCATACGCAGGCGAAATCGACTCATCGTCTTTCATTTTCAAGCCAGATTTTTCAGCGAACGCCTCAACTGAATCACCACCAATTTCTTGATACGTTTGGATGGCCGGTGTGTTTGCTGAGATTTTCAACCAGTGGCGAATTGTGTTCGTGCCACGGTATCCATCATAATAGTTTCCAATCTCTTTTCCGTTGACTTCTGTTGGTTTATCCGTTAATTGTTTCGCAGTCGACCACTTATCATTTTCGATTGCTGGTCCGTAAGCGAAGAATGGTTTTGCAGACGATCCCGGTTGATGCGGTTCATTCGCAAAGTTTCGTCGCGCCGTTCCTTTACCTGGATTTTTACCATCCACGACCGCAAGGATTTCTCCTGATTGCGTATTGACTGCTGTCGCAGCCGTTTCAGCGTATTCCGGTAATTGGACGATTTGGTCTTTCTTAATGGCTTCATTCATATAGTCGTGCATCGGTTTATCAATCGATGTATAGATCTTTAACCCTTGACCATAGATATCTTTACCTTCAAGACCAAAATCATCTTCTAACTCTTTAGACACCATGTCGAAGATGACACTATCGTAGGACTCATCCTTCGTTGACTTCGGTGCCGGATTGATTAATTTCGAAATCGGTTGTTTGACCGCTTTATCCCGTTGTGCTTCTGTAATGACGCCTGTCGTTTGCATCGCATTGAGAACTTGCGTCTGACGCCATTTCGTTAGCTTTGGATCTCCTTTGATTGGATCGTAAGCTGTCGGACGTTGCGGGAGTCCTGCAAGCATCGCGGCTTCCGCATAATTCAACTTATCAACAGACTTGTTGAAGTAAGCCTTTGAAGCCGTCTGGATTCCAAACGAGTTTTGACCATAATAGTTTTTGTTCAAGTACATCTCTAAAATTTGATCTTTTGTATAGTCCTGCTCTAAACGAATCGCGAGCCATTGCTCCTGCACTTTCCGCGTAATCGTCTTATCAAAGCTGAGGAACGACTGTTTGACGACCTGTTGCGTGATCGTCGAAGCCCCTTCTGATCCGAATCCATCTGTCACGTTCGCGATGATGGCTCCGCCCAGACGACGGAAATCGATTCCGTTGTGCTGATAGAAACGACGGTCCTCAATCGATATGAATGCGTCTTTAACGACTTCCGGTACTTCATCGATTGATACGTATTCTCGACTCGTTCCGCCTTTCGTAATCTCTTCCTTGTTGCTCGCATAGATTTTCAATGGCAAAGCATCTCGAAGTTCTGTCTCATCGAGCTCAGGTGCCGTAGCAATCGCGTAAGCGGCAAATCCGCCTCCGACCAACATCATGACGATGAATAGTCCAGTAGCAATCAGCAATAACTTTTTCCAAAGTGGTCCTTTTCCACCGGAACCTCCACCTGACTTTTTCTTTTGGGGACGTTTCGTCCGTTTCATCTTTTTCTCAGATGACT
Organism: Exiguobacterium sp. U13-1; assembly: GCF_001750115.1. Lineage (NCBI taxonomy): Bacteria > Bacillati > Bacillota > Bacilli > Caryophanales > Exiguobacterium > Exiguobacterium sp. U13-1. Next base: position 2,326,403 of record NZ_CP015731.1, read on the forward strand.
TCGTCTCTTCACGACGTGCGACACGACTTCTTTCCATATGCTATCCTTCTCCTTCAATCAAAAAGTGTCTGAATTGAAATATAGTTCGTCCACTGCCTTTAAATAATCGATGGCAGGGTACGCGCCAGTCTCGACTTTGATACCGTCTCGTTCAATGACCGTCAGCGGAATTGATTTTCGTCCGCTTTCTAGCTGATCCCACCAGGGGAACACGTGCTCGACTGAAAGCACATATTGCACATTATACAGACTGAAACGAATGATGACAAAACAAATTCCTCCATGTTCGACACATTGGCGCATGTGTGCGATTTGATGGGGGTGAAAATTTTTTATCGGGAAGGACGTTTTGTTCGTCGTCTCCTTCGCTTCGAAATCAATATATTTTCCGCGATAAACACCGTTATAGTCCGTCGTCGACGGTTGCTTGAAATAGGCTTCCTTGACGACCGCTGCCGACCGTTTTGGATAATCGACTTGGACGATTTGTAACGGAGTGGGTTTCTTGTGAATGATTGCCCGATTATGGGTCAAGTAAAACGTATTACTTTCATTCAATAATTTTTCGAGCGTCATCCCTCGATTTGAAAAGGTTGAATCGGTTGATCGCGCCTTCTTGATTCGAATTCCATGCGACTCGAGTGGCTTTTGAAATTTTTTCCCATTCGGGTAATTCAAAACGATTCCCCTCCTATCGCGTTTATTGTACCATGATATGTGATTGTACCGTATCGGCCGAGAGGAGTAGTTAAAAACCAATGACAATTGAACCGTTATTACAAGAGATTGAACGTATTTATCAAGAAGGACGTGCCGGAACCGAATATGACTTCAATCGAGACGTCGTACCGTTCGTTGAACGAGCGGATCAACTGATTGCACAGTGGCAAACGAATGCCCAAGATAGTCCTTACTTACGACCTAGCATGGTCGAAAGCGCCGTTGATCAACTGAAGCAAATTTCCGTCCAAGCATTTCAGCCGAAAACGAGTCTGAAGCGCTTCAATGAAACAATTAAATCCGTTCGATATATCGATCGCTTGATGAATGGTGAAGAATAACGATTAAAAAACAGGAATTATCTTCCTTAAGTCGAACACCTAATCATACGAGGGAATGTTTCTACGGTTTCACTTATCAGGCTATAGCTTTTCAATCGCCTAGCGTGTAAAGTGGCATCAAGAGCATTTCTTTCGAAAAGACTGTGTAATTATTGTGCAACTGGAGGAGATTCATTTGAACAAACGGGTACAATCGAACGTCAAAGGCGTTGACGTCAAAGGATTTCCTAAGAATTCAACCCCTGCCCCGAAGAAATACATCATGTTCGTCGACGAAACTGGGACACCGAAAGGGAATACACAATTCAACTTAACGGGTGTCTTGATGGAATATAAATATGCCATCGATTCGGATGAGACCGGTGAACCAAGTCCGCTTCGTCAACGTTTGATGGATTTTAAGGCAAAAGTTTTTGAAGATCCACATATTCCCCTTCATTTGAAAGAGATTTTAAAAGCTGAGCATCCGTACGGTAAAGAAGATGGCATCACGATCGATATGCTACGACATTTCTGGATCGCCTTGCCGGAATTTTTAGTTGATATCGATTGTACGATCGTCAGTGTCGAAGTCGATAAACAGAAGCTACAAGACTTCTTCTCGACACCGAAGGATCCGTACGTCGTCGCCTTCGCCCATCTGATGAAGTCGTTTTATTCCTTCCTCGATGAGACAGAAGCAACGAGTGCGCGTGTCGTCCTTGAAAGCCGTGATGATTATCAAAACTTGCTCATTCAAAAGGCGTTCTTCGATATCTTCAATTCGGGAACGGTCCATCTCGACGTCGAAAAAAGCCGTCAAAAAATCAAAGGCTTCATCTTTGCTGAAAAAGACAGCGACCTCTACCAATCTGGTCTTGAGATTGCCGACTTGGTCTGCTTACCTTTATCTCGCGTCCGTCGTGGTGTCATCGAGGTAAAACCACGGTTTGTCCATTATGGGGACGAAAACCGGATTTTTAAAGCCATCAAAGATAAGATTTACATTCGACGCGATAGTCCGGACCAAGATTTCCGAAACTGGGGATTCAAAAAAGTACCGATCACGAAAAAGCGTCGTGAATGGTCCGATACTCCTTGGAATGGATGATATGCAAAAAAAGTGGATCCGGTCTCGGATCCACTTTTTTTTATAGTGTAGCTAGTCCTTTTGTCCGCTTTTTTCCCTCTCGACACATATCAAGTAACGGGCACGCTTCACAGTTCGGACGTTGTGCCTTGCAGTGATACCGTCCAAAGAAAATGAATTGGTGATGGAGCTTTGACCACCGCTCCCGTTTGAAACGACGCATGAGTGTCGCTTCGACCTGCGTGACATTATCTTTCCAGCGACAGATCCCGAGGCGTTTTGAGACACGTTCGACATGTGTATCGACCGCAAATGCCGGTACATCAAAGGCGACAGACAAGACGACGTTCGCCGTCTTACGTCCAACGCCAGGTAATGCTTCGAGCCCGGCGCGTTCCGTCGGGACTTCTCCATCGTGTTGCGTAAGGAGTTGTGCCGCAAGCGCCTTGATGTTTTTTGCTTTATTCCGGTATAATCCAAGTCGTTTGATTTTGTCCTCGATTTCCTCGACCGGTGCCGTAGCAAGCGAAGCAGGATCCGGATACGCCGCGAATAATCCAGGCGTCACCTGATTGACGAGCACATCGGTCGCTTGTGCACTGAGTGCGACCGCGACGACAAGTTCAAACGGATTACGGTGAATCAACTCACAAAATGCATCTGGAAACATCTCTTCTAGCGTTGCTTCAATCCGATCGATTTCTGCTTTTCGTAACATCTACTCAACCTCCCCGCCCTGCGAGATCCTCGAGCGTCTTGATCCCTTCACGTTCCCACGTCCGTAAAATTTGATTGATATAAGTCATTTTACGGACATTATGATAGACCGCTTCTCGAAGTGCGGCAAGCACCAGTTCTTCCGAAATGTTCTCAATCGTCAACCACTGAATGATCTGCTCCATCTGAAACGGTGACATCATCCCGAGTTCCCGTTCAAATTGTTGGAAGACGGACGGATTGATCGTATCAAAGTTCGGTGTTTCCTGTTCCGGTGGTGCCATCAGCTTTTCGTACAGCGGAACAAGCGAATAACGTTCTGATCCGTTGACGTTTTCCATAGCCAATAATCCTTTTTGCAATAAACCGAGAGTCGTCTCGATCGTTTCCGTCTCTGATAGTCCGAGTCGATTGCTTAACTCTTCCGGTGACGGCATCTCCATGCCTTCCGCCCGACAAGCAAACAGTTGACCAATCAACGTGAACTCAACGAAACTGATGCCTAATCGTTTTGCCTCGGTGAACAATCGTTTCGGTAAGACGACGGTCCCTTCTTCAAATAATTGCACTAAATTATGATTCATCGTATTTCCTCGATTCTCTAGTCTAAACAAGAAATCGACCCGTCGAGACGATGGGTCGATGTTTTTCTTTACTGCTTAAGGATAGAGACGGTTCAGCAGACGTGGGAACGGAATCGTTTCCCGAACGTGCTCGACGCCTGTGATCCAAGCGACTGTCCGCTCTAAACCAAGACCGAAACCACTGTGTGGCACAGAACCGTATTGACGTGTTTCAAGATACCATTTATAAGCACCCGTCTCGTCAAGTCCGTGTTTCTTCATCTCCGCGAGAAGTTTCTCATGATCTTCTTCACGTTGTGAACCACCGACGATTTCCCCGTATCCTTCAGGGGCAATCAAATCATCACATAAAACGAAGTCTGGGTTTTCCGGATCTTCTTTCATGTAGAACGGTTTGATCGCTTTTGGCCAGTGCGTGATGAAGACAGGACGTGCGAAGCTGTTCGCGATCGCTGTCTCGTGTGGCGCACCAAAATCATCGCCGAATTCGATATCGTCGAATCCTTGCTCCTTGAGCATGTCAATTGCTTCCGTATACTTGACGCGTGGGAACGGTGCGTTGATATTCTCAAGGACCGTCAAGTCACGACCAAGCAATTCGAGTTCCGCACGACAGTTTTTGAGTGCCGATTGCACGAGGTGCGAAACGTAGTTTTCTTGGACTTCGAGGTTCATCTCGTGGTCGTGGAATGCCATCTCAGGCTCCATCATCCAGAATTCGATCAAGTGACGACGTGTTTTTGATTTTTCAGCACGGAACGTTGGACCGAACGAGAAGACCTTTCCAAGTGCCATTGCTGCCGCTTCCATGTAGAGCTGACCAGATTGTGAAAGGTACGCATCTTCATCGAAATATTTCGTGTGGAACAATTCTGTCGTTCCTTCTGGCGCGCTACCTGTCAAGATTGGTGGATCCACTTTAATGAATCCTTCTTGGTTGAAGAATTCGTACGTCGCTCGAATCAATTCGTTCCGAACGACCATGACCGCATGTTGACGCTTTGAACGCAACCAGAGGTGACGGTTGTCCATCAAGAAATCCGTTCCGTGTGCTTTTGGAGTGATCGGATAATCGACTGCTTCATGGATGAGCTCAATCTTAGAGATTTCCATTTCATGACCGATCGCTGTCCGACCGCCGTCTGATTTGATGACACCTGTCACCCAAAGTGACGATTCCTGCGTTAAGCCTTTTGCTTGTTTGAATAAGTCTTCGCCGACTGTTTCTTTGACGACGACACCCTGCATGAATCCAGAGCCATCCCGAAGCTGGAGGAAGGCGATCTTACCGCTTGAGCGTTTGTTTGCTAACCAACACCCGATCGTCACTTCTTCTCCTACATATTTGTTTACATCTCGAATCATTGCTTTCAACAGTCAACATCCTCTCTCTATTAAACGGCTGTATGTGCCGTGATGAATCCTTCAATCCGGTCGAGTGCTTCTAAGACACGTGCCGGGTCCGTCGCGTAAGATAGGCGGACATAGTCCGGTGCACCAAATCCTGAACCTGGAATCAAGGCGACCTTCGCTTCAGATAAAACAGCTGTACACCAGTCGTCGACATTATCGAATCCACACATCTCAGCAGCTTGCTTTGCATGTGGGAACAAATAGAATGCCCCTTCCGGCTTCAAGCACGTCAATCCTTTGATTTCATTGAGTCGTGCATAGATTTTCTCAAGTCGTTCCTCAAAGATGACACGCATCGCTTCGACCGGTGCATCGCCTTCTGCATACGCAGCAACCGATGCTGCTTGCGCAATCGATGTCGGGTTCGACGTCGAGTGGCTCGCTAAGTTTGTCATCGCTGAGATGATTTCCTTCGGTCCGATTGCATACCCGATCCGCCAGCCTGTCATCGCATGGGACTTCGAGACACCATTGATGATGACCGTCCGTTCGCGCATCTCTGGCAAGGACGCAATCGAGATATGTGTCGCACCGTTATAGAGCAACTTTTCATAAATCTCATCACTGATGACGAGTAGATCGTGCTTGATCGCAACATCTGCTACCATCTCGAGCTCTTCTTTCGAATAGACCATTCCAGTCGGATTCGATGGTGAATTCAAGACGAGTGCTTTCGTTTTTGGAGTAATGTGTTGCTCGAGCAATTCCCGTGTCACTTTGAAGCGAGACGATTCGTCCGTTTCTAAAATGACCGGTACACCGTCACTGAGTTTAATTTGCTCCGGGTAACTGACCCAGTATGGTGCTGGGACAATGACTTCATCGCCTGGATCAAGAATCGCTTGGAACAACGTCGAAAGTGCATGTTTTGCTCCTGAAGCGACCATGACTTCCGAACGTTCGTATGACATCCATAAGTCCCGGCGTGTTTTTTCGATGATCGCATCCTTCAAGGCAACCGTTCCGCCAGACGGCGTATACTTCGTATCGCCCGCTTCTGCTGCCTCGAATGCTGCTTGGATGATGAATTCCGGTGTATTGAAGTCGGGCTCTCCCGCACCTAAACCGATGATGTCTTGACCTTCTTCACGTAGTGCCTTGGCTTTCGCTGTGATGGCTAGCGTTGTAGATGGTGTCAATTGTCGTACGCGTTTCGATAACATGTCGCCCACTCCCTTTACTTGATTCGTAATCGTTTGATGAAAGAACCTTCTTGATACGTGTAATACGAATAATCATAGCCTGTCGTCGTCTTTGAAACGATCTCGATGACGGCACGATCCTCAAAGCCGTACTTAGCAGACACGATGTCTCCGAGTTCCGGATGATCCGCGATGACCGTTTTGATGGCAATACCATCAGCAACCGGTCGTGCCTCAATCGTTCCTTTTTTCGGAACGAACGCCCGTACCGCCTGTCCGTTCTGCTTCATCGTAAAAACGACATATTGACGTTTCCCGTTAAAGACAGACTCGAACCGGACGTCCGTCGGTTTGAGTTCTTTTTTCAGACGTGCCTCTGCTTGCTCGGCGACGCTCTGTTCCCGGTCTTTTGCCTCAGCAATCGTCACCTGATAAACGGCGGTGCCAAGCACAGTCAAAAGGATGAGTGCACTCAGCAGACCGAGCGTGATTTTCCACTTCATGTGCGGTAGATGGTGAAGACCATCTGCTCCTTGTCTTTTTCATCGAGAGCAAGACCGAACATTAAATCTTCCGTTTTCAGTGTCCGATTCAACAAGTCTACGATTTTATACGTATCCTCATGGCGGTTCACTTTGACGGTCGCAAGTGTTTCAATTTTTGAATCCATCTGTATGTCCTCCCTCATTTTTCTCTATCTATTATAATGCGATAGGGTTTATCTGAATAGACTCAATCGCCATCATTCAAGAACAATTCTAGTTCTGCCGTTAGTTCATCAAGTGGTTTTGATAAAACAGGCACTTTCGGCAGACTCGTCACGAACCGTTTTCCATAACGTGTCGTCTCGATCCGTCGATCGAGTACGAAGACGACACCTCGGTCGTTCGTCGTCCGGATCAAGCGACCAAATCCTTGCTTAAAGCGAATGATGGCTTGCGGTAAACTGTATTCGAAGAATGATGATTTCCCGAGTTTTTCGATCCGTTCCGAACGTGCCTGGACAATCGGTTGGTCCGGTGGTGCAAACGGAAGCCGGACGATGACGAGACAACTGAGGTCATCTCCTGGGATATCGACCCCTTCCCAAAAACTAGCTGTTCCGAACAAGATACAGGCGTCGAGTTGTTTGAATTGTTTCATCAGTCGTTGCCGTGAACCTTGCGTGACCCCTTGCGAGAGTAACGTAAACCGGTCAGGTAGTAACGGCTTCGTCGCTTCATGCGTCAGTCGAAGTAAATCGTTTGACGTAAATAAGACGAGCATCCGCCCTTCCGTCACCTCTGCGATTTGTAAGATGGCTTCTGCAATCGTCTCTGCGAATTCCGGCAATGGCACATCCTGTAGGAGCGGAAGATCCGTCGGAATCATCAATCGCACGTTATCGGCATATCCGAATGGTGACGGAACGACGAATCGACGTGTCTCAAACGCATCAAGTCCTAATCGGTTCTCAATGAATTGGAACTTGTTCGAGACGGTCAACGTCGCAGACGTCAGGATACACGTCCGTTTCGAAAAGACATCGCGACGTAGTCGCTCTGAAATATCGATTGGTTGTGTATACACGCGTGTCAGTTTTCGATTCTTAACGGACGTTTCGATCCAAGATACCGTATCGTCGTGCGGAGCAAGCATTGTCTCGAAGATGGCGAGCTCCGCTTCTTCGATTTGAGACGTGATCGCTTTTAAATCCGCGACGAGTGAACGCTCCCGATAACTCATCTGCTCACGGTGCTCGTGGAATAGTTTATGAATCGCACGGATTGCTTGACGCAAACGACGCAACACTAATTCAACCCGCTTGGCACTCTCTTGAACAGCACGCATCGAACGGTCGAGTCGCTTGAAGCGAATGCTGACCATCCCTTCCCGACGTGCTTTGCGGGAAGCCAGTTCGAGCCCGTACGCTTGAATGATCATCAACAGCCCGTCCGCCTCTTCGAGCAATGTCGTCAACGCCTCATCGACTGTCTCACTATGGGCTTCGACCATCTCGGCGATGTCCCATTCTTCCGACAGATCGAGCAAGCGGTGTAACAATTTTTTGTCGGACGAATATCCGAGTTGTCGGAACAGACGATCAAACGTGTGTCCATCAAAGACGAGACCAAAGTGATGACTCGCGACTTCTTCGATCTGGTGCGCCTCATCAAGAATCAACGGACTTCCTTTCGGTAAGACCCCTGCCTCGAATTGAAGGTCACTAAACAACAAGGCGTGGTTCGTAACGATAATCGTCGCATCCTTTGCCTGGCGAATCGCGTGTTGGAAGAAGTCCCGGCTGTACCATGGGTCAAACCGTCCAAGCTGCGATTGGCTATCAGACTGGATCAACTGTTTGATGCCGATATTGCCTTGCGCAGCACCGCCTGGTAAGCTGACTTCTTCTAAATCTCCCGTTTCTGTTTCCGTCAACCAGACGAGCAGAATCGCTTTTGCGAGCGTGAAGTTATAGGCATCCTCTTGATCATTCAAGAAAAATTCGAATTTCCGTAAATCAATGTAGTTACTTCGTCCCTTAAGTAATGCAATCTGGACCGGTGCCTCGAACAGCTGACGCAAGAGCGGTAAATCACGCGCGAACAATTGCTCCTGCAATTGAATCGTGTGCGTACTGACAACGATCGGTACTTCATGTTCGAGTGCGTAATGCGCTGCAGGCACAAGATAACCGAGCGATTTTCCTGTTCCCGTCCCTGCTTCGACGAGCAACGGTGTTTCTTGATCGAGCGATTGATAGACATGACGCATCATCTCGAGCTGCCCACGTCGCTCTTCATATCCTTCGAATAGACGAGGGAACGTGACGGCATTCAATTCATCAACGAATGGTCCAAACGGTTCAAGGACGGGTGGATGTGCCAACCGCTCTATCGTCTGGCGTTTTTTCAAAGCGATTTTTCGAAAACGATCGAATCGCTCTTCCTCTTCGATACCGACTAAACGAATCGCATGGTCGATTTCCTCTTCGATGGCACTGAACAGGCGCGGTGATAAACGTCTTAAGTGCTTCAATGTCTCAAGCGGCAACGTATGTAGTCGTTTGAGTAGTTCAAGCAACAATTCAGCCGTCGCCGAAGCGTCACTCCCTGCCCGGTGCGCCTCTTGATGGGCAAGGTGTAATGACTCTGACAGATGCGACAGCGCGTGGCTTTCTGCTGTCGGAAGTAAGATTCGTGCGAGTTCGACCGTATCAATGACAGGACCTGTGTACGGCAAGTATCCTTCCTCTTCTAACGCATCGTTTAAGAAGTTTAAATCGAACTGCACATTATGTGCGACGAAGACACCACCATCGAGCAATGATAAGACACGCGGTGCGATGACATCGAATGTCTCGGCCTCTTTGACATCCTCATCTGTGATGCCCGTCAACTGGGAAATGAACGGAGGAATCGGTTGGGTCGGACGCACGAAGGCAGACAATTGTTCTGTCAACTGCCCCTCTTCAATGACCGCCATGCCGATCTCAATCATCTCATCGCCAGCCTTTATGGAATGACCTGTCGTTTCCAGGTCGACTACGACGTACTTTTTCTTCAACACTGATCCTCCACCTTTTATCCATCCTCTCCATGATCGGACGGCATCTCATTCTTCATCTTAACAAAAAAAGAGACCCGCTGACATGATCGGGTCTCTAAAATTTCATAAGATCGTGTGGGCGATTTCTTGAGATAACATTTGTTTGATGTCGTTCTGCTCATTTAGAACAGCCACTTTTGGGACATGTGTCGCGATTTCTTCCGTCGACAATTGCGCATACGCCATGATGATGACCTCATCCCCGACTTGGAAATGACGTGCTGCCGCACCGTTTAAACAGATGACACCTGAACCGCGCGCACCTTTGATCGCATACGTTTCAATCCGCGCACCGTTCTGGTTGTTCGTCACTTGGACTTTTTCATTTTCAAGAATTCCGACAGCATCGAGTAAATCTTCATCAATCGTAATCGAACCAACATAGTGTAAGTTTGCCTCGGTGACCCGGGCCTTGTGTAGTTTAGCGTGCATGAATGTGCGTAACATCGTCATGCTCCTCTCGTATATAGTAAATTATCGATCAAGCGTGCCGATGCGAACTGCACGGCGACAGCTAAGAGAATCGTAGTCGTTTGTTCAGTGACAGGTCGTAGTGATGGATAGTCGACAGCTTCGACGTAATCGATCGTGGTCCCCTCGAATTGAAGTGCTTCGCGAGTCTGCTCGAGAACCGTTTCAACCGGCACCCCTTGATCGAGTGCTTGTTTCGCTTGTTGTAACGCTTGCTGGATTCCCGGTGCTTGCGCACGTTCTGTTTCCGATAGATAGACATTACGTGACGATTTCGCTAGACCATCTGCTTCGCGAATGATTGGGCAACGGACAATCTCAACCGGAACAAAGTAATCAGCGACATACGCTTCGATCAATGCGAGCTGTTGTGCATCCTTCAGACCGAAATACGCACGGGTTGGACGGACGACGTTCAACAGTTTACTGACGACCGTCAAGACACCGTCAAAATGCCCTGGTCGTGATGCGCCGCATAAGACATCATCACCGGAGCGGACCGTAACACGGGCCATATCCAGCGGATACATCGTCTCGTTCGTCGGATAGAACAGATAATCGACTCCTTCTGCCTCCGCGATTTTCTGATCCCGTTCTGCGTCTCGTGGATAACGATCCAAATCTTCGTTTGGTCCGAATTGCGTCGGGTTGACGAAAATACTCAAGACGACGACATCATTTTCTTGTCGTGCTTGTTTGAGCAAGGAAGCATGCCCTTCATGCAAGAATCCCATCGTCGGTACAAAACCGATTGAACCGGCTCCCGCTAAATGTTCGCGTAACGTCTGGACGTCCTCGATAATCTTCATTCCTTGTTCCCTCCATAAAGCGCACCAATCAGTTCTTCGTCCATCTGGAACGAATGTGCTAGTTCAGGGAAGGCACCGGCTTTGACGTCTTTGACGTAAGCTGCGATTGCTTCCGTTCCTGAAGTATTCCAGTCCGTGTACGCTTTAACAAACTTCGGTAAACGACCGACGCCATACGTCAAGATGTCATGATAGACAAGTACTTGACCGGCGACTTCTGCGCCGGCACCGATTCCGATGACGGGAATCGAGAGGAGCTCTTGAATCCGTTTCGCGAGCGGATGCGGCACACACTCGAGCACGAGCATCTTCGCTCCGGCACGCTCTGCTTCCAAACTGTCTGCAATCAGTTGTTCGGCTGCTTCTAGTGATTTCCCCTGGACCTTGAATCCTTCAAGAACGCCAACGGATTGTGGTGTTAATCCGAGATGCGCGACGCAAGGCATCCCAGCATCCGTCAAACGACGAATCGTCTTTAAGATTTCCCCTGCCCCTTCTAGTTTCAAGGCATCTGCCTGTGATTCTTGGAAGATGCGGGCTGCTGATTCAAGCGTGCGATCAAATGAACCATGATAGCTTGCGAACGGCATATCGACGATCATGAACGTCTGTGGTGCGCCGCGGCGAACGGCACGCGCATGATGAACCATGTCGTCGACCGTGACGGCAATCGTTGAATCATAGCCGAGGATGACGTTCCCGAGGGAATCGCCGACGAGCAACATATCAACCCCTGCTGCCTCCGATAGTTTTGCTGAAGGATAATCATACGCCGTCAACATGACAAGCTTCTCTCCAGCTTGTTGTTTTTTCAATAATGGACCCATTGTGTGCATTGTGTTCTCTCCTTACGTGTGTAGGGAGGACAAAAGGAAAACGCCTTCTTCTCCAAAATAAATGCATGCGGAAAAGAAGGCGGAATAATTGAATATCGTCCTTCTGTCCCTGTCCGTTAAGATCAAGGCAGTTGAAACAGCTAAAACTGGCACCTGTCAATTCGGTATGGTTCCGATGAGCGGATACCATCCGTGGCTTTATTATACATGACGGGAAAAGCTCTCTGCAAACCGTCTGATTCAAACCCTTATTCTTTTTACCAGTAAATCAGCTCTGCTGAATGGAAACGGGTCTCACCTGTTTCCGTCTTAATCCGAATCGTACCCGTCTCGTCAATACCGAGCAATGTTCCGGAAGCGGTCGCCTGACGTGTCCGTAGTGTCACTTGTTCATGTAAGCGGTCAGCGAGTGTTTCCCACTCGGAGACGAAAGATCCGAACCCTAGCTCGAGCCACTGCGTGTATAGTCGTTCAAATCGATTCAAAAACGTCGCGACGACTTCCGCACGTCGGAAAGTTCTTCCTGATTCTCGGACAAGCGAGGTAGCACGATCTTTGATGCCTTCGGGAAACTGTTCGTGATGGACATTGATGCCGATGCCGATGATGACCGAACTAATCCGGTCCGCCTCGGTCTGCATTTCCGTCAAGATGCCTGCTACCTTACGACCGTTAATCAAGATGTCGTTCGGCCATTTAATCGTAACCGGAACATCGAATGTCCGGAGAGACTGTGCAAGTGCAATACCTGCTACAAGTGTTAATTGACCTGCTTGATGCATCGGTACATCTGGTCGGACGAGTAGACTCATCGCGATGCCTTCATTTTTCGCCTCATGCCACGTTCTCCCTAGCTGTCCGCGTCCATTCGTTTGGTGATCGCATACGACGAGTGTTCCTTCTGGCGCATGCTGTTGCGCTTGTTCATGTGCAATCCGTTGCGTTGTATCCAGTTCTTCGAAATGAAGGAGGTGGCGACCAAGACACGCTGTCGTTAACCATTGTTCAATGGCAATCGGCGTTAGCAAATCGCCTTCATCGACTAATTGATAACCTTGTTTTTTATTTGAGATGATCTGGTATCCTTCTTCTTTTAAAATTTGCATATGCTTCCAAATGGCGGTACGTGAAATATTTAACGTCTCTGCTAATTCTTGTCCGGAATACCACGTCCGCTTACGAAGTGCGATCAAGATTTGTTCTCGGACTGAGTGCGCCATCGCTCTACCTCCTCCATTAATGCCGTTCGGTCGTTTGGACAAGATCGCATGACGACGCTATTCTCCAAGTGCAAGAGCGCTTCCTTGATCTGTTGCTTTTGAAGACCGAGGCGGATCATATCTTTTCCGTCGACAGCGAGCTCTTTGCGACCACGAATCGGTAAATCCGAACGATCCGGATAATGCTTTCCCGTCATTTCCCGAAGAGTCGTCAGTTCTGAGTCCGACAATTGATAACGATCCCAGTCCTGTAACGGTCGATGCAACAGGGGTGCCAAACGCGTAGCGAGCTGGACTTGATGTTTCGATCGTTTCCAGCGCGTCAATTGGTCTCGCGCAAGACCCGCATCGAGCACGAGTGTCCAGACGGCATCTTTTGAAACACCCCGAAGCGACTGCTGCGCAAGTCCTTTGACGATTTCTGAAGTCATGCCGGGTAAATAGCGTTCGATGCCAGTGCGTAGCATCGCCTGTAACGCCCGCTGTTTTCCCGGACCAAGTAAGAGCTTCTCGAACTCGATCGCGATCCGCTCAATCGCAACGGCCGCTAAATGTGGGGCAAGTTCCGTAATTGCTTGTTCCGTCGCCTCGTCAAGCGAGAAGTCCAGTTGACTCATGAAGCGGAACGCCCGCATCATCCGAAGCGCATCTTCATTAAAACGTTCGGTCGGTTTGCCGACCGTCCGGATGATCCGCTCTTCGATGTCACGCGCTCCTCCGAATAGATCGACGCGACCCGTTGGTCTGAGTGCCATCGCGTTGATTGTAAAGTCGCGCCGGGTCAAATCCTCTTCCAAACTGACACCAAGCGTCACCGCATCCGGTCGCCGGCGATCGCTATACGTTGCTTCCGAGCGGAACGTCGTGATCTCGTACGGCACGTGGTTGAGTAAGACCGTTACGGTTCCATGCTCAAGTCCTGTCGGAATGACGACAGGGAATAAGTCGATGATTTGTTCCGGTAACATCGAGCTCGCTAAATCATAGTCTCCAGGTGTCCGGTCGAGCAACATATCACGAACGGCACCACCGACGATATAGGCTTCACCGCCCGCTTGCTCGATTGTTTTAATGATGTGATGTGCACCTTCAAGCAAGTTCATGACGCGCACACACCCGTTCATAGACTTGTTCATAACGGCGGACGATCTCGTTCGAATCAAAACGACGACGCGTATCGCGAATGCCCTCTTCTGCCATTCGCTCCCGTAACATCGAATCATCTGCGAGTTCACCGATTCGTGCCGCAGCTACTTTGACGTCGTAGGTTGGAACGATATACCCGGTTACGCCGTCTTGTATGACTTCCGGTAAGCCACCTGCTGTCGAGACAACACTCGGGACTCCAATTGCCATCGCCTCAAGGACGACGAGTCCGAATGCTTCTTTTTCCGACAACAGAACATGAATATCACTGATGGCGAGCAACTGCGCGACGTGTTCCTGTTTACCAGCAAAGATCACTTTGTCGTAAATGCCGAGTTCCTTTGCGCGACGTCTCGTTTGTCCCATCTCTGGACCATCCCCGACAAGTAAGAGACGCATCTTCCGATCTTTCGCTGCAATGGCGAACGCTGCAAGCGTATCATCAATTCGTTTGACCGGTCGGAAGTTCGAGATATGAATGACGACGACTTCGTCCGCTTCGATGCCGTAATGCCGCTTCAAGCGTTCATCCCGCATCGGATAATAGACACTCTCATCAATCGAGTTCGCAATGACATCGATGTCGTAGTGTGCGTTGAGCGTCGCATTCGTCTCAAGCGCTAGACTCTCTGAGACGGCCGTGACCGCGTCTGATCGTTCGATACCGTAACGAATTGCCGGTTGCATCTCTAAGTCTTGCCCGATGACGGTGATGTCCGTTCCGTGTAACGTCGTCACGACGGCGACACCTTTTTTCTTTGCCATGTTTCGTCCGAGATCTGCACAGACCGCGTGCGGAACGGCGTAATGGGCATGGATGACATCAAGATCAAATAAATCAATGATTTCTGCGACTTTTGACGCCAACGTAATGTCGTATGGTGGATATTTAAAGACGGAGTACTGGTTGACTTCAACCAAGTGTACCGTGATGTTTGGACGATATTCTGTCAGCCGAAACGGCATGCTGGATGTAATGAAGTGAACGTCATGTCCACGATCTGCTAGTTTCATACCAAGTTCCGTTGCGACGACCCCACTCCCGCCGACGGAAGGATAACAAAGAATCCCAATTGCTTTTTTCATGATAAGACCACACTCTCTTTATGACTTCTATTCGTCTCTATTCTAAGCAATATCGATCGGAATGACCATACTGATCACTTTTCGACTGATTTTCATAGGAAAAGCTAGTCTTTTTCCGACCGTGCCGTTACCCTAGAGAAAGAGTCTTGATTTGAAAGGAGCATACGGAAATGGCACCTCCATTCCAATTTCCGATTCGGATCCAGAACATTTTCTGGATTTTGGTCGGGTCATTCATCTTTGCTTTTGGTATTTATCATTTTAACGTTCAAAACGAGTTAGCAGAAGGCGGTTTTACTGGGATTACCTTAATCTTAAAAGGACTGTTCGGATGGTCTCCATCGATCACGAACTTAGTGTTGAATGTCCCACTTTTTTTCGTCAGTTATAAGATTCTTGGTCGAACGACCTTCGTCTACACGTTGATCGGTACATTCAGTTTTTCCTTCTGGTATGGATTGATTGCCAAATATTCACCTCTTGTCATCGACCTGCGCGACGATATGGTGCTTGCCGCGCTCTTTGCAGGTGTATTCATCGGCGTGGGTCTTGGTATCATTTTCAACAACGGCGGTACGACAGGTGGCGTCGATATCATCGCGCGTTTGACGAAACGCTACTTCGGTTGGTCGATCGGTCGAACATTCTTAATCTTTGATTTCTTCGTCATCGTCGCATCCTTGACGTATCTCGATTACAAACAAGCGATGTATACGTTACTTGCCGTCTACGTCGGCGCCCGTGTCATCGATTGGATGCAAGAGGGCACTTATGCTGGTAAAGCAGCGATGATCATCAGTGATCACCGGACGGAGATTGCAGACGGCATTCATGCGACAATGAATCGTGGCACGACCCGTCTGATCGCAAAAGGCGGTTACTCCGGACGAGATCTCGAAGTATTGTACGTCGTCGTCGCTCGTAATGAAATCAATCGCTTGAAGACACTTGTAAAAAGTGTCGATCAACATGCTTTCATTACCTTACATGACGTTTATGAAGTAACGGGAGAAGGCTTCACGTTCGACGAAAACCGGGTCCCAATCAAAGAAACGTAAAAAAACACGGATCGCTCACTTGAGCAATCCGTGTTTTTCTGTTTAATCATCACTTGATGGGTTGAAGACGAGCAGTGCAAGACGAAGAAACTCGGCGACGGCAACGAGTGTTGCTGCGACGTACGTCCAAGCCGCTGCGTTCAAGACACGACGTGAACCACGTTCTTCTTCGGCATCAATGATACCATGCTCCGTCAACTGCGCCATCGCTCGATTCGAGGCATCAAACTCAACTGGTAACGTGACGAGTTGGAAGATGACGGCACCAAGCATCAAGACGACACCCAGCATCGCAAGACCACTGAAACCGGCAAATAGACCAATCAACAACAGTGGGAACGATAAGTTCGACGTAATCGACGCGACAGGTACGATCCGGTGACGGACACGCATCATATTGTAATCCGTCGCATCTTGAATGACGTGACCGATTTCGTGTGCTGCAATCGAAACGGCTGAGACCGTCGAACCGTAATAGACGTCTTCCGACAAACGAACGACTTTGTTCGTCGGGTCATAATGGTCGGACATCGTTCCACCAATCGGCTCGAGACGGACGTTCGTGATCCCGTTCTGCTTCATGATGAAGTCGGCGACCTGCGCTCCCGTCACCCCACTCTGAATCGGAACATCTTGATATTTTTTATAGGTGCTCCGCACCCGCATCTGAGCCCAAATCGGGACGATGATGATGATCGCGAGATAGATCAAATAGTTTGCCACGAGACATCGTTCCTTTCTTTTTTTGATTATAGGTCTATTTTATGTTCAAGTGATCTTATTGTCAATTGAATCGCGTGCGACAAGCAGATATCCCATCAAAAGACATAATCCGGTCAACCAGAAGGAGCCGTATCCGATCCACTGAATGTGCTCCGCAAGCGCCGGATAGCGCGGCCATTGTCCGAGGACGTAATCGACGACATCGTTGTGGATGACCCAGATGGCGACGAGGACGAGCTCCTTGACGCGAAACGTCATCAGCGGACTGTATAACAATGCCTGGAACGCCATCGCTCCGTGCGACACCATCAACATCAGTGCCATCGCCGTTAAGGTCGCATTCTCCATTCCGAGTTGATTCAACATCAACGCATTCATGACGACTGCCCAGACGCCATATTTAATCAATGTCACGAACGCGAGCGCTTCAAACAGTCGGGAACGTCGTCCAAAGATCCAGAGAATGACGATGATCGTAAAGAAGAGAGAGGCGGTCGGGCTATCCGGAATGAACGGATAGTAATACCACTTCGATGTCGCAAGTTGCGGTTCATACCAGATGTAGCCGTAGATCGTTCCTGCTAAGTTGATCAATCCGACGATCCAGAGTACTGCTTTATGGCGGAGTAATGTCAAAATACCTTGCAATCGTTTCACCTCATCATCGACAAAAGCCGGAGGATTGCTCCCCCGGCTTTTGGCTTATTTATTGTTTTCGCCGCCTTCACCGTATGAAGCGATGAATTTCGCGAGTTCTTTACGATCCGCATCTGATCCTTTGTACTGACCAGCAGGCATCGAACCGATACCTTTATCTGCGATTTCATAAATCTCTTCTTCTGTCTTCTTCGTACCAACGAGTGCCGGAGCTGCTGCTCCACCCTCGAGGTTTTTACCGTGACAGTTGACACATGACTGGTTCGAATAAATTTCGTATCCTTTTGCCGATGTATCAATTTTTGGTCCTTCGTTCATCGTCAACTCACCTTGTTTATGGATTGTATCCCAGTGAGTCGTTTGAACAGATTCCCATGTCAAGAAGACGATCGAGACGACTGCGAGGAGCATCATGCTGACTGCGATCGGACGTTTCGCAGGACGACGTTCAAGACCTTGGTCGAGCCATGGCGCGACGAGAAGTGCTGTGAACGCAAGACCTGGAAGGATGACCGTACCCATCAAGATGTATGGACCTGCAGCGAATTGATATTTCAAGAGCTGATAGAGGAATAGGAAGTACCAGTCCGGAAGTGGAATGTACGACGTATTCGTCGGATCGGCAATGTTTTGAAGTGGTGCTGCTTCTACGATTGTCAGTGTCATGAAGCCGATCAAGAAGACCGCTCCAACCATCCATTCGCGAAGTAAGAAGTTTGGCCAGAACGCTTCCGTTCGACCTGGATATTCCGAGTAGTCTTTCGACTTGTTCGGCATCCGGTTGTTGATCGACACCCGTGAATCGGTGACGAATTTCATTCCTTTACCACGATGCATCGTGTTCTCCCCCTTTTTTGTTGTCTAGATGATAGTCGGTTTAAAGTGGTCCAGAGATCCCTTGTTTACGGATCATCATGAAGTGGGCCCCGAGCAAGACGAACAATGCTGCAGGAAGGAAGAAGACGTGAATCGCAAAGAATCGAGCGATTGTACTTGCGCCGACGATTTCTCCACCCGCAAGGAGGGTCTTCGCGATACCACCGATGACCGGAATACTTTCAGCAATCTGAATCGTAACTTTTGTCGCGAACAACGCTTTCATGTCCCAAGGCAATAGGTATCCTGTCAGACCGAGAGCTAAGACGACGAAGAACAAGAGAACTCCGACGACCCAGTTCAATTCACGTGGTTTTTTGTATGAACCAGTGAAGAAGACACGTAATGTATGTAGGAACAACATTACGATAACGACCGACGCACCCCAGTGGTGCATACCACGAACGATTTGTCCGTGTGCGACTTCATTTTGAAGATAGTAGACGGACGCGTGTGCGTTGATGATGTCCGGTACATAATACATCGTCAAGAACATCCCCGAAAGAATCTGGATGACGATCGTAAAGAACGTCAATCCGCCAAAACAATAAACGAAAGCTGAAAAGTTATGTGCCGGGTTGACGTGCTCCGGTACTTCATGGTCGGCGATATCTCGCCAGAGCGGCGTAATGTCAACGCGCTCATCGATCCAATCATAGATTTTTTGCATCATCGCTTACGCACCTCTTTCGACTGGTTTACCAAGGTAGAGGAAACCATCTTTCTGCTGCATTTCATAACCATCGAGTGGTTTCGTCGGAGGCGTTCCTGGAACGTTGACGCCATCCTTCGTGTACCGACCGAAGTGACATGGGCAATAGAATTGCTCCGGGTGCGTCGGATCTGAACCGAAGCTGACTTGGCAACCTAAGTGTTTACAAATTGGTGAGAGGGCTAGAATTTCTCCCTTATCATCTTTGAACACCCAAGCTGACAACGTTTCTTCGAACTCATACCATGCATCTTGCGTTTGTTTCTTGAAGTCGACCCGTTTTGGTTCTGTCGTGATATCCGACAACTTCATTACTTTTACTTTATCGCCTGCTCCTGATTTCTTCAGGACTGGATCAACTGCGAAGTTGACCATCGGCATGACCATCGTCGCCGCCATGAAACCGCCGACGCCTGTCAATGTATACGTCAAGAACTGACGACGTGTTACGTTAGACCCGTTTTGAGCCATCTCGATCCCCCCTTGTGATGTACGCTGTGCCCCAAGACGACAGTACTTCACACAAATTTCTCACATGGTAATAGTATCTTAATAAAATCATTGCGTCAACCGCTTCATAGCGCGGTCCAACGGTTTCCTAACTGTTCGAGAACTTGTCCAACAAAATTCCCGACCATCTGACCTTGTTGGTCACGACTCATCGTCTCAAGAGCTAGACGTGGCACGTAGATAATCTCTTCAGCAGCAGTCTCCTTCCACCTTAAATCAGCGGTGATGAAGGTGATGAAACGGAATTGCCCGGAAGCAGCCGCTTGACGCCATCCTTCCAACTGTTCGATCGACGGTGCATCGATGTAGGTCAGAGCCGGAACGAGCAACGCCCGTCCGGATAGCTGGCGTTCAACTTCGGACGCCACCGTCAATGTCATGTCTGCGCATTCCGCGTAAGCATGCATCGCCTCATCGAAACCGACCGGAAGCAAAGGCACGATCAGCGTATCGATGTACGCTTGCTCGCTTCGTGTCCGCTGTACGTCGGATGGTTTGAAACGCAAGTCATTTCCCCCTTTCTTCGTACTTACAATTCGTCACATTTAATGTATCATATCCGCATTTCCTCCTACTCTCTTAATGTGAACGTTTTATGAAATTCCACTCTATTTTTCTTCATATTTTGCACAAATCTTCACATACGAAAGGACCCTATCGCCTGCACTGGGCAATAGAGTCCTTCTGTTAAGGAAGTTGACTTCGAACGAGCCGTAACTGTTCGGAAAGGGAGTGGAACCGATGTTGATCGCGTGCATCTAGCGCTTCATCAATCAAGCGGACTAACCGTTCTTCTTCCTGCCGATTGACCGTGACCGCGATGAAATGTGTCGCTTCATCCGCTAAACGCGGTTCAACAGCAACTTCTGGGCGAAACGGATTTTCTTCTAGTAAAGACAAATACTCGTCATCCATCATCATACCTTGGAAGTTCAACTCGATATAGATATCTTCCGAGGTCAGGCGGATGTCATGATACGCTTTTTCTGGATCTAACGTCGTGACATCCCCTTTTTTGAAGAGAAACGGTTCTGCATCGAATCCGTATGTCGTCATGATGATTGCCTTCGGTGCGAAGGTCGCATTTTGGACGAAGTGTACTTGCTCGAGTTTTGCCTCATTACGCAGCCAATAATCGATGATCCATTTCGCTTCCCGTCGCTTTAACGTGTAATAGGTCAAGATGCGGCGTAAGAATCGCTGCTTTCTCTCTATCATCTCAATCCTACTCCCTTCTCCCGTGAAGTCATCCATCCATTCGTTCAACATAGTCGACGAGTTCGTTATCTTCTGGTGTCAACTGGGCAGCGCGACGGAGGAGACGTTGCCCCTCTTCACGCCGTCCTTCCTCGACGAGTGCAAATCCATACTCTTTCAAGAAGAGCGCATCTTCCGTGAATGCACCTTCGACTATCGCATAATTCTCCATCGCTTGTGTGTATTCCTCTAAGGCATACAAAGCGCGTGCCCGGTACCATGTCAGAATCGGAGCCGTGACGTGTTCTTCGATGGCAGAGATCGTCTCGATCATCGCTTCGTGGTCCTCGTCTTCAGCTAGTAACGAAAGCAAACGTTCCGCTGCGACGATTGATTCCGGATTCAAGGCAAGTGCTTCACGCAACGCTTGGACGCTTCCTGCGCGATCACCGAGTTTTAGAAGGAACAAGGCTTCCATCGTCCGCAACTCATCATTATAATCGTCGCGCTCCATTCCTTGTTTGATGACGTTCAGCGCTTCTTTCGTCAAACCAAGTTCGGCTTGGCTTTCCGCATATGGTACGTACGCCGACGTATAGTCTGGATCCTGTGCAATCAATTGCTGGAATGTCTCGACCGCTTTTTGATGTTGACCAACACGGTGAGCCGTCATCGCAAGACCAAACAGCGTATGCAGGTCGGAGCGTTCTGCGACAGCACGTTCGTACAGTGGAATCGCATCTTCAAATTGTCCTGTCATCGCGAGCGATTCCGCATAAAGGGCATCGAGAGGCAATTCAGCACGTAACTCTGGACGCTCCGCAATTTCAGCGAATAACGGTACCGCCTGATCAAACGCGCCGAGCGTCATGTAGAGCTCAGCCAAACCGTATGCAAGTAACGGTTCGTCCGGCGCAAGATTACGTGCTTCCTTCAGCTTCGCTAACGCTACTTCGTCAAGACCTTGCGACTGATAAAGGTCCGCAAGTAAAACAAGAGACCGGGGACCATATTCCATGTCCGACGTATCAACCTGCTCGAGGACCGAGATCGCTTCTTCTTCGCGATCCAAATCGATATAACATTCTGCAAGTAACAAGGCAACTCCCGCGTTACCCGCATATTCAACGTAAAGTGGTGCCAAGAGATCGACCGCCCGGTCAGACAATCCGAGTTCGATATAGAGATCGGCAACGGCGAGGCGGTCCTCATCCGTCCCTGTCTTTTCGAGTTTTTCTAATGCTGCTAACGCTTCTGAGGTGTGACCATGTTCTAATTCTTCGATGATGCCATTCAATAGTTGTTCATTCAAGGCAAACGCCCCACTTTCTGTCATCCGCCTATTGCTTACTCAGATTGGTCGGATTGAAGTTTCTTTAAATCATCATAGAACGTTGGATAGCTGACTTCAACTACTTCGCGTCCATGAACCATAATTTCCGGATTGATCGTCGCTGCGATCGTTAACATCATCGCGAGCCGGTGATCACCTGCACTGTCGACTTCCGCTGCTTGCAAAGATGTCGGTCCTTCGATGATCATGCCGTCATCCGTCGCCTCGATGTTCGCCCCAAGACGCTGTAATGCCGTCACGACCGTCTCGATCCGGTCCGTTTCCTTGACACGAAGCTCTTCCGCATCGCGAATGATCGTTCGTCCTTCCGCTTGCGTCGCAAGTAAAGCGAGTAACGGGATCTCATCAATCAAGGATGGAATCTGATCCCCTTCGACGGTGATTGCTTGTAACGATGTCGTCTCGACGGTCACATCTGCCGTCTCCTCTCCACCGTCTTCTGAGCGATGATTGATTTCGACACTTGCACCCATCTGTCGTAACGTCTGTAAAAAACCGATCCGTGTCGGATTCATCAAGACGTGGGTCGTCGTGATGCGACTATCCTGACCGATTGCTGCTGCCGTCCACCAAAACGCTGCTGACGATGGATCCCCTGGAATGTCCAGTGACGTCGCGTGTAAGCGTACAGGACCCTGTACACGAATGTGCCGACCATCCTCGCGTTCATCGATTGTTACGTCAACGCCGAACTGTGGCAGCATCCGTTCTGTATGATCGCGTGACAGGACCGGCTCAATGACAGTCGTCTCACCCGTCGCATGCAGACCTGCGAGCAACATGGCACTTTTCACTTGCGCACTTGCAACTGGCAATGTATACGTCGTTCCGACAAGCGGCGTTCCTGTGATATGAAGTGGTGCCGTCTCACCTGTGATGTTCGCTCCAAATAAGGCAAGCGGTTCCGTGATCCGTTTCATCGGACGTCTGCGCAAGGAAGCATCGCCATCGAGCGCATAAGCCGCTTGACCGCCTGCTAGGATACCGCTCAAGAGACGAATCGTCGTCCCCGAGTTTCCGCAATCGATCGTCGCTTCTTGGAACGTATCCGTTCCGGTGATCCGAATTTCCTCTGGTGTTCGATCGATCTGCGCACCAAGCGCCTGCATCGCTTCTAGTGAAGCGAGACAATCAGCTCCTTCAAGCGCATTTCTGACACGTGTTGTTCCCTCGGCAATTCCACCGAACAGGAAAGCACGGTGCGTCATTGATTTATCGCCTGGTACTTGTACAGTTCCTCTTAAGCCCATTCTAAACACCTCACTGTTTGATTGAATGCTTGGCGCAATCGTTCTTCGCTCATCGCTTCTAAAATGAAGCGTCCTTCTTTTTCAAGGACGAATCGAATCGTTGCTTGGTGGTTCTTCTTGTCGCGACGCATCAGTTCGAGATAGGTCTCAAACGATTGTCGATCTGGCAATTCCGTTCCGAGACGGTGGAGCAATTGCCCGAGCTGCTTCGCCTGTCCGTCATTTCCTTCCAAGAACTTGACGAAGACGAGTCCGATCCCTACGGCCTCGCCATGCGACAGACCCAGACTCGCATATTCAACGGCATGACCGAATGTATGTCCATAATTCAAGAAGGCACGCATCCCTTGCTCCGTCTCATCTTGTTCGACGATATCCCGTTTCACATTAATCCCTCGTGCGAGCCAGTCTTCTAAATCGAGTCCTTTAACAGTATCCAGCGAAACATTGAGTAACGAATCCGCAAATGATGGTCGCGAAAGGAACCCATGCTTGACTAACTCAAAGAAGCCACTTCTCCATTCCCGGTCTGGTAATGTCTGAAGGAGCGTTAAATCATACACGACACCACTCGGCTGATAAAATGCACCGACTAAGTTTTTACCAAGGGAGAGGTTGAGACCAACCTTTCCACCAACACTTGAATCATGCGCTAACAGTGTCGTCGGAATTTGAATGAACGGGATGCCGCGCAAAAAGGTTGCCGCGACGAATCCCGCTAAATCCCCAATCATACCACCACCGAACGCAAGGATAAGGCTACGGCGTGTCATCCCATACCGAATTCCTTCTTCAAGTAGAGCGCCGTATACGGCAAGCGACTTACTGTTCTCCCCAGGCGCAACGGTGCTGATGTGAACATCGATCGATGGTGATACATCCGCTAACGCAGCCTGCAATCGATTCATTTGCAAATGATGTACCGTTTCATCCGTGATGACCCAGATGCGGTCCGCCTTGTTTAGCGCTGAAAGATGCGATAACCGGGCTAATGCCCCATTTCCGACAAATACGGGATATGACGTTTTCAACCGGATATCAAATTCGATCAAAACGTCCGAACCTCCTCTTTATAAGCAGCGACGGCAGCCTGAAGACGATCGAGTGTCGATGTCCCGAACATTTCAAGGATAGCAACCGCAATCTCAAACGCGACGACGGCTTCTAGGACAACCGATGCGGCTGGAACGGCACAGGCATCACTTCGCTCGATTTGAGCCGTGAATGCTTCCTTCGTCTCGATATCGACTGATTGCAGTGGACGATAGAGTGTCGGAATCGGCTTCATCGCGATTTGGACGCGAATCGGCATGCCTGTCGACATCCCACCTTCGATTCCACCTAGATGATTCGTCCGCCGATGATATCCGGATGCATCATGAACGATTTCATCTTGGACGGTACTTCCCTTGCGACGACCAAGTTCATACCCGTCACCAAAACCGACTGATTTCATCGCGTTGACACTGATGACAGCTTGTGCAATCCGGCTGTCGAGCTTTAGATCGTTTTGGGTGAAGGACCCGACGCCAGGCATCATGCCCGTCACGACGACTTCGATTTCACCGCCGAGTGTATCCCCTTCTTTTTTAGCCGCATCGATTTCCTCCATCATCCGTTGTCCAGCCATCTCATCTGCACAACGAACGGGTGAAGCATCAATCGTTTCCTGATGTTCGACGGGATCCTTCCACGGTGCATCGATTCCACCAATCGACCGTACGTGCGAGAACACTTCAATTCCGAGTTCATTCAGTAATTGTTTAGCGAAGGCACCGACCGCTACACGTGCTGCTGTCTCACGAGCGGAAGAACGTTCTAGCACATCGCGTAAGTCGCGATGACCGTACTTCAATCCACCAACGAGATCCGCATGTCCGGGACGTGGACGCGTCAACGTTCGCGGGCGCTCCAACTGTTCTTCGAGCGGTTCTGCTTGCATGACTTGTGTCCAGTGCGTATGATCCTTATTCTCGATGAACAAACTGATCGGTGATCCCGTCGTGTACCCGTGACGAATCCCGCCACGTGCATCGATTTGATCTTGTTCGATTTGCATCCGTCGTCCGCGTCCGTATCCCCCTTGGCGACGTGTCATTTCACGCTGGATGGCTTCAAAATCAATCGTGAGTCCTGCCGGCATCCCATCGATGATGACGGTCAACCCTTTTCCGTGTGATTCTCCTGCTGTCATGTAACGCATTCGCTTCATCCCTTCCTGTTCAACCGATTTTTTCGTAAAAGAAGCTCTGTTTCATCTTTAATCCAAACCGTTCGGGTTGGAAAATTTGTTCCGTTCCACCAACGAATAGGATTCCGCCTGGCTTTAAGGCCTCGACGAACGAACGATAGACGTGTGCTTTTGCTTCTTCTGTAAAATAAATTAGTACGTTGCGGCAGATGATTAAATCAAACCCCGTATCGTACCGGTCTCCTAACAGATTATGTTTACTGAAACGAACGAGTCGTTTGATTTCCGGAACGACTTCGAACGTTTGCTCTTGCTCGATGAAGTATTGCTTTTTACGCGCTTCGACGACTTCATTCAATGCAGAAGCTCCGTATCGACCAAGCTTGGCTTTTTCAAGGACGAGTTCATCCAAATCTGTTGCTTGAATCGTAAAGGCGGACGGATCGAGCCGTTCACTTAAAATCATCGCGAGGGAGTACGGTTCTTCTCCGGTCGAACAAGCTGCGCTCCACGTCCGGATTCGTCCATGTGCTCGCGACTCTAGGATCGGTAAGATATCTTGTTCCAATTGTTGCCAACGAATCGGATTACGGAAAAATTCACTGACATTGATCGTCATCCGATCTAAAAATTCGTCGTATAACGATGTGTCCTTATCCATTGCCTGCATATAAGAAGCAAATGTACTGTATCCTTTTTTATCACGTAACGCCGTCAATCGCCGTTTCATCTGTGCTTCTTTATACTGACCGAGATCAATCCCTGATTTGGTCTTGAATCGTTGAATAAAAAGTTCATAATCTTGCAATTGGCACACCTCACTCACTCTCGATATCGAATGGTCATCTCCATGACCGGTTCAACTTATTTTCTATAGTAGCATAAAGCTATAGGCATTCCAAAAAGCAATTAGACAATTGGGTCATTCCGTTTTACAAGAACACGACAAAAGGGATTCGATCAAATCGAATCCCCTCCCCGTTGTCTTTCCATTCATTTATTACGCGTTGACTGGCTGTCCTTGAAACCAGAGGGAAAGCTCACGCTCCGCACTCTCGACACTATCTGAACCATGGATGACGTTTTCACTCATCGTGTTCGCGAAATCACCACGAATCGTTCCAGGTGCTGCTTCAAGTGGTTTTGTTTTCCCGATCATCAAACGAGAAACAGCGACGACGTCTGCACCCTCGACACGAAGTGCAACGACAGGACCCGATGTGAGGAAAGTGACCAACTCTCCAAAGAACGGTTTTTCCGCATGCTCTTCGTAATGTGCTTTTGCGAGCTCTTCTGTGACGTTCATCATTTTCATTTCACGAATGATGAATCCTTTGCGTTCGATCCGTCCAATGATTTCCCCAATCAATCCACGTTCTACGCCATCCGGTTTGACCATCAAAAATGTCTGTTCCATCTCTAGTTCCCCCTATGAAATGCTTTTAGAAAAGCGCTTACATAGTCAGTTTACTGGCTTTTGAGAAGAACAGCAAGAAATTTTTGACAATCTTCATCCTTTTCGTTTTCCAACGTAGCGTGCGACTTCTTCAAGTGAACGCTTAGCTGAGGATTTAGGTAAGGGTTCAAGACGTTTGATGGCACGGTGGATATAATGATCGACTGTTTGTTGCGTTCGTTCAAGAGCTCCTGAAGTTTGAAGAAACGATAATAAGGGTGCGACTTCTTCATGTGTTGGCATACTCTCAATTTTTGAAAGACGTTCATAAAAGACAGCATCTTCTGCACCATAAAAGACAGGTAACGTTTTGTGTCCATGACGCAAATCCTCTGCTACTGGCTTACCAAGTTCTGTGCGATTCGCGGTGAAATCAAGTAAATCGTCAGCAATTTGAAAAGCGAGTCCGATATCTCGTCCAAACAACCGTAACGCTTTCGTATCGGCTGCAGAACAGTTCGCAACAATTGCACCCAGGTGGCAACTCGCTTCGATGAGAATGGCGGTTTTTCGTTCAATCCGTTTGATGTAGCGCTTAATCGACTGTTCCCAATCATATTGGTCGTAGATTTGTTCAATCTCACCTTCACAAATTTCACGCATCGTATGGACCATCACTTGGACAAGTTCCGGCTTTCCGACTTCACCGATCAACCGAATCGCCTCTCCAAACAAATAATTCCCGGAATACAATGCTACTTCTTCATCGAAATATTGCATGACGGTCGGTTTTCCTCGTCGTAGTTCCGCATCATCAATGACATCGTCATGAACAAGTGACGCCATATGGACAAGTTCAAGACTTGCCGCCACACGAATCAGCTCATCCCGATCTGCCTCACCGAATTTAGACGCTAACAATACGAATGCCGGTCGAATCCGTTTTCCACCAGCCTTCAACAGTTGCTTTCCAGCCGCATCGATCGTTGGTTCCTCAGAAGCGATATGACTGATCAGAAAACGATCGACTAAATTAACTTCCTTCGTGACATCACGGTATATGGAATGCAGTGACATCTCACCACTTCTTCCCAAGGTGCATCGCAGCAGCCCCACCCGCGAATGCTTTGACTTCCACTTGCATGAAGCCTGCCTGTTCGAAGAGTTGTTTCAGTTCGACGCGGTCGAGGAACACTTCCGTCGATTCTTGTAGCCAGTTGTATTGATCGTATGATTTCGCAAGCAATCGCCCGACCTGAGGCATGATTTTCCCGAAGTACAATGAATATGCTTCGCGGAAAAGTGGCGCAGTCGGTTGACTCGTCTCGAGACAGACGACCGTTCCACCTGGTTTTAAGACACGATGCATCTCTTTGATGACTTGTAGATAATCCGGTACGTTGCGTAGACCAAAACCAATCGTCACATAATCGAACGAGTTATCACCGAACGGTAGATCCATCGCATTTCCGTGAATCAATTCGATGTTTTTCATATCGAGCGCTTCTACCTTCTCGACGCCGACTCTCAGCATGTTTTCTGAAAAATCAAGTCCTTTGATGACCCCTGTCGGACCGGCTGCTTTCGCCAGTTGAATCGTCCAGTCCGCTGTCCCACAGCAAAGATCGAGACATTTAGCGCCTGGGAAGACTTGCATCCGGCGCATCGTCTCGCGTCTCCATAGTTTATGCAGTCGGAAGCTGATGACTGAATTCATTTGATCATAGTTCGTTGATATCGATTGAAACACTTCATATACTTTTTTTTCTTTATCTTTTGCCTGCACACCGCTCACCCTTTCCAAGATCTTATGCTACCGCCATCTGCTCGAGATGCGATAACAGTAATTTCTGTGCGACCAGATCCAATTGTTCTGCCTGTTGTTGAATGATCTGTCGCCCCTGTCGTGTCAGCCATTCTCGTTTCGTGATTGCCGCGAGTCCTTGCATTAATCCGAACTCTGCTGTCAACCATAAGAGAACCCGTTCTTCCGTCGATGCATAATTCATTTCGTGAAGGGCACACTTTGCCTCGTTGACCCGTTGAATTGTCCGTCCGAGTGAAACGAGAACCTCTTTTGGTAACCCAGCTAGCTGTTCGAAAAAGTAGCTCGAGAATAAATCCCCCGCTAATACAAGCAACTGTCGCTCCTTCGAACCGCGTAGCGTTTCATTGACACGCTCATGCAGACGTAGCGCTACTTGTGCGAAATGTATCGCTTTGACGAGTGCTTCCGTATCCAGCGTGTCATGTTGAGCGACATCAATCAACCAACTGATCTGTTCACGATCGATGGAAGGGAAATCCACATGTCGAGCCAATCGTGTCGTTTGTTTAGTGGTGAGTGCAGTGATGATTTCATCCACGCGCAGCTCATGTTGTTCCATGCTTTTACCCCCCGATCTCCAGTGCCATCTCGTTGATGGACGTTCTTCTTTTTTAATATACCATAATCGGCGGGCTTTCACGCTTCTGAATGTCCACAAAAAAGCCGCCCGAGAAAATCTCGGGCGACTATGTAGCCGGATTACTTCACAGCATCTTTCAATGCTTTACCTGGTTTGAAGGCAGGTACTTTGCTTGCTGGAATCTCGATATCTTCTTTTGTACGTGGGTTGCGACCTTTACGGGCTGCACGCTCACGGACTTCGAAGTTACCAAATCCAATCAATTGGACTTTCTCTCCAGACTGAAGTGTCTCAGTGATCGATTCGAATGTTGATTCAACAACTTTCGTCACGTCTTTTTTTGTAAGACCTGATTTTTCGACAACTGCTTGAATGAGTTCAGTTTTGTTCATTACTTTCACCCCCTCCCAATCACTTCTTCGAGGGTAATCATACCCCATAAACGTTGCTATTACAACATTTTCGTGTAAATAACGTTCAATTTTCAGATTCTTCGCTCGATTCCTCTGAAAACACAGGTTCGCCTTTTTCGTTTATCGTGTAGCTTTGAGAATAGGCAGGAACAAAAGGTTGATCTTCATAGAGCAAATACCGAATATCCTGACCGACTTTCGGCTTTTTCTTCGCAGTTTGAACAGCTTTCTTCAACTCAGGTAAATAGTTGATGAAGAGGCGTCCTTGACCATCGACATAGATCGACAACTTTTCATCTGAATACGGACTTGGGACGGTCGGTTCTTTTTTGATGAATAGTTTTTTATAGTCAAGCGTAAACTGGTTTTTTCCGAACGATCCTTTAAACGGATACTTTTCGTTCTTCTTCCGATACGCATCAATCCGGACTTGGAGCTTCTGTAACTCTTCTGCAACAAGTAAGTCCATCAACTTAACAGTCGGTTTCGTATCGACATCAACTAACAAGTAGATGAATGTTCCGCCACCTTCAAAACTGTTTGATGGTGGATCACTCATATAACGCGGAATGAGCCGCCCTAATTCGATTTGATAACGCTCCATGAGCGGAGTATCTGCTTCCATCGTCTTGATTGGCAAAACACCCGTGTCTTTTTGATACGCATCGACAGCATCCTGTACGGTACGTAACTGTTGCGGATACGGTACGCGGTTCGACGGTTTCTGACTGTCTGGAAACAGACAACCCGATAACAACGTCACCGGAATGAGCATGAGGATGACGAACCACTTCTTCATGCGCTTGGCCCCGCCATGACGATGAACACCATGATGATCGACGCAACGATGAAACATACGAATGCCAAAGTCGATACGAGAACCTGCCATATCCCTTTCAACTTCGTCCGACTGACTGTGACCAGCAAGACACTGATCGCAAAGAGTCCAATGCCAGCGAACGAGATCCACATTTTTATTAATCCTGGACTCAAGGTTTCCACCCCACTCCGTTAATCTTTCGTCGTGAAGAGATGCTCGATCTCATTTTTCTGTGGTCGTTGCATCAACTTTTTGACTTCTTCTTCCGGTGTATGACCGTCAAAGAGAACATGGTAGAGGGCAGAAGTGATTGGGAGTTCACACTGTTTCGTCTCCGCCAAATCATATGCCGCTTGGGTTGCACGAACACCTTCGACGACCATTCCCATGTTTTCTAGCACCGTCTCTAACTTTTCACCGCGACCGATGGCATTCCCCGCACGCCAATTTCGACTATGAACCGATGTACAAGTAACAATCAAGTCACCCATTCCCGTCAATCCAGTGAACGTCATTGGGTTAGCTCCAAGCATCGTACCGAGACGGGCGATTTCAACCATTCCACGCGTAATCAATGCTGCTTTGGCATTGTCCCCGTAACCGAGACCATCCGTCATACCTGCGGCAAGCGCAATGATATTTTTGAGCGCCCCACCAAGTTCAGCTCCAATGATATCCGCATTTAGATAGACGCGGAAGTTTTCATTCGTAAACAGCTCCTGTACACGACCAGCCTCTTCTAAATCATCCGATGCAATGGTCACTGTCGTTGGTTTACGTAACGCGACCTCTTCGGCATGCGAAGGACCCGTCAAGACACAAACCGCCTTGCGTTTCGCAGGATCGACCTCTTCTTCGATTAATTCTGACAACCGAAGATGGGTCTTTGGCTCAATTCCTTTTGATGCATGAATCAGAACGACTGGTTCCGTCAACAAGTCATTCAATTGTCGGGAAACCGAACGAATCGCAGAGGACGGTGTGACAATCAAGATATGTGTTGCACCTTCAACCGCCACTTTAAGATCCGTCGTCGCCTTCAATGATTGTGGTAACATAACCCCCGGCAAAAATTGCGCATTTTCATGATGTTCATTGATGCGGTCGACGTTTGTTTGTTCACGACCGTAAAGCATGACTTCCTGATCATTATCGGCTAGAACGAGCGAGAGCGCTGTTCCCCAGCTTCCCGCTCCGATGACAGCGATTTTGGTCATACTGACTCACCTCATTATTGTTTTTGACGAGCTAAAATCCGGATTGGTGTACCTGTAAAATCAAATGCTTCCCGAATCCGATTCTCAAGATATCGTTTATAAGAGAAGTGCAGCAATTCTGGATCATTGACGAACAAGACGAACGTTGGCGGACGTGACGCGACTTGAGTCGCATAGTTGATCCGAAGACGAACCCCTTTATCCGTCGGCGCCGGGTTCATCGCAACAGCGTCAACGATGACATCGTTCAAGACGCTTGTCTGAATCCGTTGCGCATGACTGTGCGCTGCTTGTTGAATGACTGGTAACAACGTCTGCAAACGACGTTTAGTTTTCGCTGAGACGAAGACGATTGGTGCGTAGTCAAGGAAACGGAATTCTTCCCGAATCTCTTCTTGCATCTTTTTCATCGTCTTATCATCTTTTTCGACAGCATCCCATTTATTGACGACAATGATGACCGCGCGACCTGCTTCGTGCGCATATCCCGCCACTTTTTTATCTTGCTCGATGATGCCTTCTTCGCCATCAAGCACGACACAGACGACGTCTGCCCGTTCGATTGCTTTTTGAGCACGCATGACGCTGAAACGTTCTGTTGATTCATAGACTTTCCCGCGTTTTCGCATCCCTGCCGTATCGATGATGACGTATTCTTGCTCATCTCGCGTAAACGGTGTATCGATTGCATCGCGTGTCGTACCGGCGATGTTTGAGACGATGACGCGTTCTTCACCGAGAATCGAGTTCGTCATACTTGATTTCCCGACGTTCGGACGACCAATCAAGGCAAACTTGATCGTGCTTTCGTCATATTCTAATTCTTCTTTATCTGGTGCCAGTTCAAGGACACGGTCGAGTAAGTCACCTAGACCAAGACCATGCGTACCAGAAATCGGGAACAAGTCTCCGAATCCAAGGGAGTAAAATTCATACATTAAATCACGCATTTCAAAGTTATCGACTTTGTTGACAGCTACGACGACTGGTTTGTTCGAACGGAACAACATGTTCGCGACTTCCTCATCCGCTGCTGTGATTCCTTCGCGTCCGTTCACCATGAAAATGATGACATCCGCTTCATCAATGGCGAGCTCCGCCTGATGACGCATCATTTGAAGTAGGGGCTCATCCCCGACTTCGATTCCACCTGTATCAATCAAATGAAAATGACGATTCAGCCATTCTCCAGTTCCGTAAATACGGTCGCGGGTAACGCCTGGCTTGTCTTCTACGATTGAAACCCGATCTCCAATCACCCGGTTAAAAATCGTCGACTTTCCGATATTTGGGCGACCTACGATCGCCACGACTGGAATTGCCATCCCAACACCTTCTTTCTCTTCTCTCGCTTCATAGCCGTTCTATTGTATCAAATCAAACTGTCATATACCATAACAAACCGCATATAAAAAGCGGACACGCTTGTGTCCGCTTTGTGTCATTGCTTATTCTTTCTGATCAGAATCGTCCTCAGTCAAGTCAGCGACCGAGAATCCTTCTGATTGATTCGTATAATCCGAGTAATCGTCAGCGGATGATTCTTCCTCTTCAAGAACACGTGTTGATAGCGAAATCTTATGCTCGTCAAGACGCACTTCTAGTACTTTCGCCTCGATTTCCTGTCCTTCTTCGAGTACTTCCGAAGGTGAACCGATATGACGGTTCGCGATTTGCGAAATGTGCAAAAGTCCTTCTACTTGCGGCGCAAGTTCGATGAAGGCCCCGAACTGGACGAGACGACGCACACGCCCTTTGACGATATCGCCAGCTTCGATCTTCCCTTCCATCTGTTGCCATGGACCAGGTTGTGTTTCCTTGATCGATAACTTGACTTTTTCCGTATCACGGTCGACACCAAGTACTTTGACTTCGACTTTTTGACCTTCCGTGACGATATCCGAAGGACGTTCGACACGGTGGTGTGCCATCTCCGAGATATGAACGAGACCGTCGACGCCACCGATATCAACGAAAGCACCAAAGTCCGTTAAACGTTGGACTGTACCTTCGAGGATTTGACCTACTTCTAAATTTTCGAGTGTCTCTTTTTTCTTCGCGTTCAATTCGCCTTCAACGACAGCTTTGTGCGAGAGAATGACACGGTTCTTCTCTTGATCGAGTTCAACGACCTTGACTTCGATCGAACGACCGATATAATCCGAGAAATCTTCGACATAATGCCGTTCGACGAGTGACGCCGGAATGAATCCGCGGACACCGATATCAACGACGAGTCCACCTTTGACGATGTCCTTGACGACAACTTCAAAGATCTCACCTGATTTATACTTTTCTTCTACTTGCTCCCACGCTTTGAGCGCGTCGATTTCTCGTTTCGAGACGACGACCTCTTCATCCGTGATTTTCTTGACCTTCACTTGTAGTTCATCTCCGACGTTCAGCACGCCACGAATATCATCGAGATGAAGACTCGATACTTCGCTGATCGGTAAGATGGCTTCTGTTTTATATCCGATATCAATGAGTGCTTGCTTGTCTTCAATTTTCACGACCATTCCGGTAACTACCTGGTCCCGATGAATTTCAAAATCAGGCATATCTTTCATTTCTTCGACCATTCCAAAACAACCTCCTCACGATGAGTACAAGAAACGCCTGACACATGTCAATGCGTTTATCCTGCTTCTAACTTCTTACAATTCTGACTATTTGTCAAGGTATTAAGCGTGATTGAAGTAGACGGATTTGATTTCGTCCATGATTCGGTCAGAAATCGCTTTCGCTGCCCCCCGCTGGTCACGTAAATCCGAAATATCAACCGGTTTTCCGACCGCGACGTGCATCCGTTTGAACGGACGATAAGATCCGATGATGGCAATCGGTAAAATCTGAGCATTCGATCGTAACGCAAAGAACCCAACTCCTGGTTGTGCTGCTGTAAATTCACCTGGTTCGGAACGTGTTCCTTCTGGGAAAATACCGACCGTCTCATCTGAATTCAATAGTTCAATCGTCCGTTTTAAAGCTTGACGATCTCCTTGACCGCGACCGACAGGATATGTTCCTGCTGCAATCATTAATTGTTTCAAGGCAGGAACTTTGAACAGTTCTTCTTTTGCCATGTAACGAACCGCACGTTTTGGCGGAATCGCGCTGACGAGGAAAACCGGGTCCCAGTTCGAGCTGTGATTGGCACAGACGAGTAAGGAACCGTCTTTCGGAATATTTTCTTGCCCTGTCACTTTCAATCGGAAGACAGTTTTCGCAATGACCCAGACGACAAACCGCGCAATCCGGTAAACGGTATCTTGACGTTTCATTTTAGGACACCCTCTGCTAGTTCCATCAAGCGGACAACGACTTCATCGATCGTCATCTCTGTCGTATCGAGATATAGCGCATCGTCAGCTTGACGCAATGGCGAGACTTCACGCTCACTGTCGCGCTTATCGCGTAGTGCGATCTCTTCTTGAAGAACCGTGATGTCACTGTCCATCCCACGCGCGATGTTTTCGCGGTGTCTTCGAGCAGCACGTTCTTCCACAGTTGCCGTCAAAAAGACTTTTAATTCTGCATCCGGCAATACGACTGTGCCGATATCACGCCCATCCATGACGATCCCACCGCGTTCAGCTAATTTCCGCTGTGCTGTGACGAGTGCAGCCCGGACTTCTTTTTGACGAGCGACGAACGAGACATTATTCGTGATTTCGATGGAACGAATCGCATCCGTCACTTCGCGATCACCAATAAAGACACGTTGCCCGTTTTCACCTGGTGTTAAACGAATATCAAGCGATTTCATTAATTCTCCGAGCACTTCACCATCGTTGAGGTCAAGCGATTGTTCAAGTGCTGCCAGCGTCACAGCTCGGTACATGGCTCCTGTATCGATG
This sequence comes from Exiguobacterium sp. U13-1, assembly GCF_001750115.1. Lineage (NCBI taxonomy): Bacteria > Bacillati > Bacillota > Bacilli > Caryophanales > Exiguobacterium > Exiguobacterium sp. U13-1. The sequence goes on from NZ_CP015731.1 coordinate 2,362,187, forward strand.
TATACATAGTCAAGGCGCGCTGCCAATTGTTTTGCGATCGTACTTTTCCCAGCACCCGCTGGTCCATCTAAAGCAATTTGAATCTTTTTCATCATCCATCCTGTCCTTCCATCTTCCCTATGATTAATAGGGATTCATTCTTCCGAACGTTATCATAGCAAAAAAATGCGGTCAGGTGAATGGATTCATGCCCCTTCTTGAACTTTTCATTTGCATTTGATAACAGTGACGCAATACAAGCTCACGACTTCGGTCGGGAATCATCGTAAATTGGAAAGCTAATTCGTATCGTTCTTCGCGCCGATCAATTCGGACGAGTTCAGCGACGACGTCTAGTGTACTTGATACACCCTCACCAGTAGGCAAAATGAATGTCATTTCCACCTCTTCCTCTTTTTGAACCGGTAATTGATCCGACAAGATCATCATCCCTCCAGCCGATAGATCGAGCGTCACAGTCGTAAACGGCTCGAAATGTGTTTTATGAGGGTGTACAGCGACATCGAGTATTTGCGGTACTCGGACGAACTGACGTCGTTGGATGCGTTCGATTTGATCATCCTTCGGTCGTTTCAAAGCATATCGTTGACCGCGAAGTGGATCATTTTGTCGTTCAACGACGACCGTATCAAATCCAAATAATTTGCCCTTCTCCTTAAAGAAATAAAAGGACACTTCTTCTTGCTCTGACAAGATGAATGTCTTCAGTGTCGCGACCTCACTCGGTGCTTCAATCCAAATCAATCGATTCGTCACGGCCGTCACCTTTGAGCGACCTTGTCGATCCTCACTATTCGAAAGCATTACCAAATCCCCAATTTCCATCATACTACTTCGCTCCTACTCTCTATTCGATGCCATCTGAATGTTGTTTTTTTCGTTTGAATCGCCGATTTAAACGATTGGCACCTCGTACTTGAAATAATCCAATCGTCCATAGGATGACCATGAAGACGATTGGCAAAAAAGATATACCACCATTTTCCAATATTAACAAATTAAATAAGATATGCGCAAATACCGGAAGCGCAATCGAGAGGGACAACCAGCGATAAGGATGAGGCGAGAATTTCGCCATGCCCATGAAGAATCCCATGATGACCGCAAACAAAGCATGACCAGATACTGGTAAGAGTGCACGGAACAGCATATGTTCGACTGTTCCATTCACCATCAGATATAAAATATTCTCAAGCGTTGCGAACCCAAGTGAACAGGCTACCGCGTAGATGATCCCGTCGTAATAATCATTAAACCGTTGATGGATATAGACCGTATAAAAGACGACAAACCATTTGGCGAATTCTTCCGTGATAGCTGTTCGAATCAACTGTACCTCTTCACGCCCACCAAACTCTGTCTGGACGATATAGTCGATGAACATCAAGGGAAAGACAAGTAAAATACCGAAAATGAAACTTCGAAGAATATAGCCGACTGGCTCCGATTCATGTTCGTGACGTAGATAAAAATAAGTTAGGAGTGCGATGCCTGGGGCAACTCCGGAGAAAACGATTTGAACCACGCTTCCTCTCCCCCTTTCTTCCTCATTTATAAGAATAAAGGTTTCTTGGAAAAAAGAAAACGTCCTCGTTGTTTCAGGAGGGAAAAAGGTTACAATATGGGAGAACGAATTGAATCCGCTATAGAAAGTAGGTGAAGGTCTTCTGTCTGTAGACAAGGACCCTTTAGCATGAAATCATTATTACTCATTCATACGGGTGGAACGATTGCCATGGCACAGGATCATTCTGGTCATGTCTTACCAAATGATATCAATCCACTCGACGCTTCACTCCCGCGAGCAACAGATATCGCCAACATCACGACGCGTCACTTTGCCAATTTGCCTTCTCCTCATATGACACCTGACATCATGTTGCGTCTAGCCCATTTCATCGAGAGTGAGCTAACAAAGGAACATTACGATGGCGTCGTCATCACCCACGGAACGGACACACTGGAAGAGACGGCTTATTTTTTGCATTTGACGCTTGGTGCACCCGTTCCAATTGTTTTGACAGGAGCCATGCGTTCTTCTAATGAGGTCGGATCCGATGGTGAGTTTAATCTGATTACGGCACTTCGTGTCGCTGTCAGTGAAGCTGCGCGCGGAAAAGGTGTCCTCGTCGTCTTCAATGGGGAAATTCATTCGGCATTCAACGTCACAAAAACGCATACGTCATCCGTCGATACGTTCAAATCCGTTCATTTCGGAAATCTTGGGATGGTAACGAAGGATCATGTCTACTTATTCAATACACCGCTTTTAAAACAAACACATATGGTGACTTCGCTCTCAAAACGGGTCGCCGTTCTCAAAGTCTCTGCCGGTATGGAACCCGACTTATTACTTGCTGTGAAACAGCTCGGTTATGATGGACTCGTCCTTGAAGTCCTTGGTCAAGGAAACGTACCACCGAGTATCGTGGATGCCATCGCTGAATTGATTACCGTCATGCCGATCGTCATCGTCAGTCGCTGTTTCAACGGAATCGTTCAAGACGTCTACGGATATACGGGTGGAGGACAACAATTAAAAGAACTCGGCGTCATTTTCTCGAATGGACTGAATTCACAAAAAGCGCGGCTTAAACTGATGGTCGAACTCGAAATCAATGCCTCACAACTAGAACTCGAAGAATCATTTCGCGTTGAATAAATGAAAAAAACCTCTTGATTCGGAAATTTATTTTCCAAATCAAGAGGTTTTGTTTAGGCTTGTATCGATGCACCACGTAACCGTTCAACGAGATGGTTTGCAATGTTCGCACCGTGAAAACGTCCATTTTCAATGAATATTTTATTGGCGTCATATCCTGCTGCCACGACACCTGCGATATAGATGCCCGGGACATTCGATTCCATCGTCTCTTCGTCATGACTCGGAATACCGGTCTCGCGATCAATCGTGATGCCTGTGTCAGCGAACAAACCGACGTCTGGCGTGTATCCGGTCATCGCAAATACAAAATCAGCACGGACGGTTCGTTTGTCTCCATCTATTTGATAAACGACCTCTTGTTCCGTGATTTCTTCGATCGTCGCCTCAAAAATCATCTTGACCTTTTCCGAACGAACGAGAGATTCGAAGTTCGGCAACACCCATGGTTTGATGGATGGACTATACTCCGGTCCACGGTAAAGGACGGTCACACGTGCTCCCGCTTTTTCAAGTTCAATCGCTGCATCAACGCTCGAATTTTTCCCACCGATGACGACGACATCTTGATCAAAATACGGATGTCCTTCCGTAAAGTAGTGCGAGACATGAGGTAATTCCTCTCCAGGAACATCCATTCGGTTCGGTAAACCATAATAACCTGTCGCAAGCACGACGGAACGAGCTTCTCGGCTTCTTTTTTCCCCGGAACGCTCCGAGTGGATGATAAAATGATTCGCTTGACGTTCAATCCGCTCGACCGTCTCAAACGGACGAATCGTCAATTGTTTTCGTTTGACGACTTCTCGATAATAGACGAGCGCGTCGAGACGTCGTGGCTTTAATTCTTTATTGATGAACGGTATACCACCAATTTCTAACTTCTCACTACTTGAAAAGAACGTTTGATGCGTCGGATAACGATAAATCGCTTCGACGATATTTCCCTTTTCGAGCACTTCGACGTCTAGTCCCCGATCTTGCATTTCGATCGCTGCCGATAACCCACATGGGCCTGCACCGATTACGATACAATCTAACATTCGAATATCTCCTCTTCCGGTTGCTTTTTTTATATCTTAGCAAATCTCTACCATAGACGAAAGAAATTGCAATGCAAAACGCCCGCTCTTCGCAAAGAAGAAGCGGACGTTCATTATCATATTAGACCCAACCACGGAAACGAGATGCTTCCGCCATCTTCCGGACACCTACCATATAAGCGGCAAGTCGCATGTCGACATTACGCGTCTGCGCTGTCTGATAGACTTGGTTGAACGAGTTCACGAGTACTTTTTCAAGTTTCTCGTGTACTTCCTCTTCCGTCCAGTAATACCCTTGGTTGTTTTGGACCCATTCGAAGTAAGAAACCGTTACGCCACCACTCGAAGCAAGAACATCCGGAACGATCAGGATGTCACGTTCAGCGAGAATTTTCGTCGCCTCGTTCGTCGTCGGACCGTTAGCCGCTTCAACGACGATCGCTGCTTTGATATCGTGCGCATTGTCTTCTGTGATTTGATTCTCGATTGCTGCCGGAACAAGAATATCACATTCAAGTTCAAGCAATTCTTTATTCGAGATCGTATTTTTGAACAATGTCGTCACGGTACCGAACGAGTCACGACGGTCGAGTAGGTATGGAATATCGAGACCGTTTGGATCATGGAGTGCCCCGTACGCATCGCTGATCGCGATGACTTTTGCACCTAAATCATACATGAATTTCGATAAGAAACTTCCGGCGTTGCCGAATCCTTGAACGACGACACGTGCGCCTTCGAGCGAGATACCCTTTTTAGCAGCCGCTTCCCGAATCATGATTGCGACACCTTTCGCCGTCGCTGTCTCACGACCGTGTGAACCACCGAGGACGAGCGGTTTCCCTGTAATGAAACCAGGTGAGTTGAATTCATCGATTCGACTGTATTCGTCCATCATCCATGCCATGATTTGCGAGTTCGTGAAGACGTCAGGTGCTGGAATATCCTTCGTCGGTCCAACGATTTGACTGATAGCACGGACATATCCACGGCTGAGACGTTCGATTTCACGGAAGCTCATCTCACGTGGATCACAGATGATTCCGCCTTTACCGCCGCCGTATGGTAAGTCAACGATACCAGCTTTCAGACTCATCCAGACGGATAATGCTTTGACTTCGACTTCCGTCACGTTTGGGTGGAAACGAATTCCACCTTTCGTCGGTCCAACGGCATCGTTATGTTGCGCACGATATCCTGTGAAGATTTTCGTCGAACCATCATCCATCCGTACCGGAATCCGGACTGTCAACATCCGGAGTGGTTCTTTAAGTAATTCGTACATCTCGTCTGGATAACCAAGTTTCCCTAGTGCCTCCTTGACGATTTCTTGTGTTGCTTCCAGTACGTTCTTGCGGTGATTCGCATGTTGTTGGTCAGTGATCATTCCAACGTTCCTCCCCATAAGTGGCATCCCCTATGCCGTTTCCTTGTTCGGATAAAGTATACTCTTTTCTCGAACGTAATGAAAGGGGTTACGCCTATATTTGTAAGCGCTTTCTCACTTCTTTTCCTAGGATATCATTGATTTGGTTGTTTTGTTTGACGATGTCGTTCGATCGCCAGTTCCATGAAATATTCGACCAATTCCGGATATTCAATTCCCACTGCTCGTGCACCGTCCGGGAATAAACTGGTCGAAGTCATACCAGGAAGTGTATTCGTCTCCAAGATGACTGGATTTCCGGATTCCGGCACAAGGAAATCAGATCGCGAGTATCCTGCACAGCCAAGTACTTGATGCGCTTTAACAGCCCATTCTTGAAGTTTTTCTGTCGTTGCTTCATCCAGTTCAGCAGGACAAATATGCTCCGAACCTCCGATGGCATATTTGGATTCATAGTCATAAAAAGCGTTCTTCGGAATGATCTCGATGACCGGCAGTGCTTTTTCTGCACCTTTATGTCCGACGACTGGAACTGTCACTTCACGCCCTTTAATAAACTGTTCGACAAGAACTGCATCGTCTGCTTCAAAGGCTTTCGCGATTCCTTCACGTAACATCGTCTCGTCTTGAGCAATCGTCAATCCGTTTGATGAGCCTTCTTGTGCTGGTTTGACGACACAAGGAAATTGACCATTCCACTCTGCGATTTTTGCTTCGATATCATCTCCACGCTCTAACAGCACATCACGAGCGATCGTAATGCCTGCTTTATCAAAGTGAACTTTCGAACGTGCCTTATCCATCGCTAGCGCTGACGCTAACACACCTGAACCTGTATATGGAATGTCTGCCAGTTCAAGCAATGCTTGTACGCGTCCATCTTCACCAATTTTCCCGTGAAGAGCGATGACAGCCACATCTACATCCAGCTGGAAGAGTTCATGCGCTTGATCAGGGTGGAAATCAACAGCCGTGACCTCATGCCCTTTACTGTTTAATGCTTCCATGATCGACTTTCCACTGTTTAATGAAACCTCCCGTTCTCCTGAAGTCCCACCGTATAATACTGCCACTTTCATCCTACTTCACTCCTTCTTCTTACGTTCAATGATTATCATACCATCCTTCTGACGATGAAAAAATACAAAATGGTGCCACTTCCAGCAGAAGACAAAAAGGTGCGGCATCCCCCCTATGAGGGAATGGCGCACCTGATGTTTTACATATTAAACTGTTCAGCTATCGTTGCGACGGCATGTTCCGCCTGAATCGTTTTCCCATACTCCGCCATGACGAGTGGACTTTTCGGGCTCGGTTCACCGTATTCAGATAAAATCGTCGTCACCGTTCGCTCGAGCGCCTCGTTCATTCGTTCTTGGAAATAGAGATAATAGCTTCCCTCGAAGAAGTAGAGGCTACCCCCTGTCTCTGTACGAGGCATATGCCGCAATAATCCATGACTCGCTTGAATGACGTCTTCTAGCGAGTGTAGAGCATATAAGACGTGATGGACGATATCGACTGTCATGCGGATTTCGACTTGATCGAACTCCTCGTTCATCTCTTCTGGCAAATCTCCTTCACGACGTACATCAACGAGCATCCCGTCATTCGGGAAGAATGTGACGAAAAATTCGAGTGTTCCTGCTGCCTGAAAACCATAATTCGATTCGGCTTCTTCTAATAAGTTGCGCAATAAAGCTTGTCCCTTCCCGACAGCCAACGTTTCTGGTCGGACGTCGTGAAGCGATAACTCTTGCTTTGTGATGAAGACACGAAGGTGTCCTTGTTTCATTTGTTCAAACCTCATAATAGACTCCTCCAGTCAAAACCGGAAACACAGATGTCTCCGTTCGTTATGAACCATACTATACACCAGTTGTCGGAGTGAGTCGACTTAACCAACTTTTCCAAGATTGATCGTCTGCACCAAGTAAATGTGGACCATATCGTTCCGGGAGCTGATCGACCGCATAACCACCAAGACCAATCTCAAGATCCGGAAAATCAGACATCAAACGTGCTAACGCTTCATCAAGTAACGGTAAATGATCCGATAACGTGCAGGAAAGAATAACGGCTTTCGGTTGCAGCTGATGCGTAACCGTCACCAAGTCCTGAACCGGTATACCGGAACCGAGGAAAATGACATCAAATCCAGATTGTCGTAAATAAAGTGTAAAGAAAAGTAGTCCGAGTTCGTGTTCTTCTTCCGGCGCACAAACACAGACGATTCGTGGTAAGAACGGATTGATCGGCATCTGTAACGACAATGTCGAAAGACGAGCTCTCAGAAATGCCGTCGCAAAATGCTCATGCGCAATCGTAATCTCACCCGACTCCCACTTCACTCCAATCTCATGCAAAAGTGGACCGACGATGTCCTGAATGACTTTATCGAAGCTAAACATCGAAAATGCTTTATTCATAATATCATGCGCGTGACGTTCTTCGAAGTTCGTCAATGCCCGGAATAATTGATCTCGCAGTTCGACTCCGTAATCGTGCGGTACTTCAGCCCGATTGACCGGCATTTCATACAACTGGATTGCTTTAGAGACAGACAATCCCTCTTTTTGTTTATCGACGATCCAGCGTAATTTCGCGACGTCGTTATCACTATAAATGCGATGTCCGGATTCACTTCGATCCGGATCGAGCACCTGATATCTCCGCTCCCAAGCACGAATGGTCGTCGGGTTGAGTCCCACTAACGCAGCGACTGCTTTGATATTATATTTCCCACGATCCATGCATCGTGCCTCCTTCCCCTTCCTTTCTAGTATACGCTGAAAGGAAAAAAATCTCCGTTCACAATGTGCCCTTACATCATGAAACCAATGGAGACGAAGGCGATGATGATCGTGATCATGAGCACCGTCAGCGTGATGGCTAACGGATTTTTTCGAAATGGTTGTTTTAATCGCTCGTTTCGAACGTGTTCGATACGCGAAGAACGCGGTGGCAGTGACTGCCCCTCTTCGTTCTGATCCAACCGTCGCTGATCTTGTTTACTCAATGTTCATCACCTTTTCTTGAAAAATATAAGGATATTGTCTAGTTTACACCGAATCTGGTGATGAAAAAAAGACTTGTTCTAAACGCAATTTCCAATCTACCGGTTGATGCGTCCTTCTCTGCACTGGATTTTCCCACTCAATCGTTCCACATATATCACAACAACGTGGTTGTACGATTACCTGCTCATCAAAATGATGCAACAACATCGAACGGCGACATTCGTTCCGGTGAACGTAGTCCATCATCTGGTTGATCTCTTGTCGTTTTAATTGTTTACGTTCCGTTTGCCACTGGATGATGCGTTCCTTCGACCACCCATTTTCGAGTTGTGATTTGAGTAACCGGTATGCCGGGTCTTCCGGGTTAAAACGAAAACGACTTTCCATCTTGGCATAGGATTCGCCTTGATTCATCCCTTGTTGCAATTGATCGATCCACAAGACGGGTGCATATTGCGTGTCGATCAAGTACGTCTGTAATTGTTCATCTTGAGCAGCGTAGAGTAAGATTGCGGTCGCCTCTTTACCGTCACGTCCGGCACGTCCGACTTCCTGCATATAGGCTTCGATCGTCGCAGGCATCGTATAATGAATGACCGTACGCACGTTGCCTTTATCGACACCCATTCCGAACGCACTCGTACACACGAGACAATCAATCTCATCATGAAGAAACTGTTGTTGGACAAGCTGGCGATCTTCTATCGTCAACCCAGCATGATAATAGGTCGCGCCGTCAATGATTCCAGCAATTCGTTCCGCTTCTTTACGGGTTGTCGTATAGATGACGCATGGGCGAACGATGCGTTCCATCCACCGATCAACTGCCGCATCTTTTTCTTCTCGATCAACGCGATCGACAACATATTGGATTTCTGGTCGGTTGACAGAACGACGGATGATTTGTGGTTCGCGCATACGCAGTTGTGTTCGAATATCTTGCTCAACAGCACGCGTCGCTGTTGCCGTTAAGGCGAGACATGGTGGAAGGCCTAGTTCTTGTCGAATGTGACCAAGTCTTGCGTACTCCGGTCGAAATTCGTGTCCCCATTGGGAGATACAATGCGCCTCATCAACGACGAAGAGAGCAATATTGACCTGTTTTAGCCGAGCCCGAATCTGTGGTAGCGCGAGTTGTTCCGGCGATAAGTAAAGATATCGTAGATGTTCGAGTACAGATAAGATCTGCTCCTTCTCTTCTCGTGTCTCGACTGATGTTAATTTAGCGACAGATCGCTCTCCTCTGCGCTTGATTTGCATGACCTGATCTTCAATCAACGAGAGTAACGGAGACAAAATCAACGTCAGTCCTTCATTTTGTACATAAGACGGAAATTGATAACAGACAGATTTTCCTCCGCCTGTCGGCAAAATCGCTAATGTATCTGTTCCGTCTAGGATGGAATCGATGATTTGGCGTTGTCCAGGTCGAAATGCTTCGTATCCAAAATGACGATGCAATAACGCTTCCATTAAATTCCCTCCCATTTACTACGTGCTAATACCAATCGAATTTGAAAATAAGATATATCGGATTGCATCTCGTTCTTGATTCGCTTCAGCGCGTAAGTTCCGAGTCGCTGTGCAATCTGTTGTACCTCTTCTTGCTGAGATGGCGTGACAAAATGATTCAGCGGAAAAGAAGGAGCATACATCGCGATCTCAACAAGATGATCTTCCATCGTACTATTTTTTAGCCGCCTTCGAATCGCAACCTCTTCAACGGTTAATCCCTGTTGCAACAACTCCCATGTCGTTTGAGCAGACTGCGTCATTTTTGATGTGTGTAGATCCATTCCTATTTGCTTGAGGAGTGGTGAGTTTTCCAAGTCATCGATGCACTTTCGCCAAGCGATCATAAATTCGTATTGGACAGTCTCCACATCCATTTTCATCATTTGAGCTAATTGCGGATAAGACCATCCTGCTTGTACGCCAGACAAGCGGTAACTTATCAATGTCGCATCTCGTTCTGACAAGCGGTCAAGGAGAAATATCAACTCTTGATGCATATCATGTAACCATTCTGCTCGATTCGAGATGGTCGGAAGAACACTTTTTACCCATTCACGGACGATGGTTTCCTGTTGTACAGGAATGAACGGCTGTTTTGCTTCCAAGCAAATTATCGTTTGAACCAAAAGGCTGAGTCGTTTCCACATCATCTCAGCATATCCACGAAGTTCACCACCTAGTTGATCAATGATCGCACGATCCGTTTGATTTACCAGTCGTGTGCCTTCGTGCGTCAGTCGCAATGTCTCTTGCCGCTCAATCCAATTCTTCTTGGCGAGTTCCGCTAAGATTGTTTCGAATCGTTGTTTACTGACTAATACAGTACCGAATACCGACTCTAAATCATAAAAATGAGCATCTTGCAGAGAAGTTGCTGACTTCTTCCCTTGAAAAACATGATAAAGACTCCGGTCAGATCGTTCATTTCGAAGGCGCTCAATCGATTCCAAGAAAATACGCTCGAGTAAAGAAATTTCCATATGTCACACTCCCCCCTGTTGTATGTCGTTTCCAAATCAAAGATGATATGCTATTCCTGTTTCATCGTTACGTTTTAGAGCGGCCGTTTGCGGGCATGTGATGATATATACATTTTCTGCTGTCACTTGCGCTTCGTCATTGAAATGCAACGATGAGTCCGATACAATGACATATAGATGAGAACAGCGTGTTTCAATAATGTTTTCGTATAGAGAGGAGACCGTTCAATGGCTAAATTTACGATTGTCGACAAAGATACTTGCATCGCTTGTGGTGCTTGTGGAGCAGCGGCACCAGATATCTATGATTATGATGATGAGGGTTTGGCGTATGTCATTCTTGATGATAACAATGGTACTGCCGAAATTCCAGAAGCATTATTCGACGATATGATTGATGCATTCGAAGGCTGCCCGACGGATTCAATCAAAGTAGCAGATGAATCGTTCGAAGGCGATGCGTTAAAATTCGAATAAGTGAATAAAAAAGATGTTTCCTCGCGAAGCATCTTTTTTATTGGACTTTTTCTCATTCAATCTATCGATCATCTAAAAAAAACGGATGTCACCAATTGGCAACATCCGGTCTATGATTAGTAAAAATTTAGCGTTTACCTTTGATATACGGTACACCGACAGCTTTTGGTGCATCCGCACGACCAACGACACCAGCAAGTGCTAAGATCGTCAATAAATACGGCGCAATCAACAGATACACTTGTGGAATTTGATCGAGTAACGGCAATTGCTGACCGATGATCGAAATCGCTTGAGCGAACCCGAAGAAGAGGGCTGCCCCCATGGCACCGAGTGGGTTCCATTTTCCGAAGATCATCGCCGCAATCGCGAGGAAGCCTTGACCGAGAATCGTCGTCACACTGAAGTTCAATGAAATCGACGTCGCGTAGACAGCACCAGCAAGACCGCCGAAACCACCAGAGATCATAACGCCGATGAAACGCATCTTCGTGACGTTGATTCCCATTGTGTCCGCTGCCATCGGGTGTTCCCCGACAGAACGTAAACGAAGACCAAATGGTGTCTTGAAGATGATGTACCATGCGACGAACGCGAGAACGATCGCAATATACGATGTGTAGTAGACGTTCGCGAAGAACATCTTCAAGACTGGAATATCAGACAAGAATGGTACATTTTCTTTCGAAATCCGGTTTGGAATCGAATCTGTCTGTCCTTTACTGTAAAGTGCACGGACAAGGAAGATCGCAAGACCAACCGCAAGCAAGTTGATCGCTACTCCAAGAACCGTTTGGTCTGCTCGGAATAGGATTGCTGGAATCGCAAGGAACAGTGAGAAGACCGCTCCGACGACGATCGCGATGAGCATCGCAAGCCAAGGACTCGCAGCACCTAAGCCCATTTTCGATAAAGTCAATGCCGTGACGACACCTGTGAAGGCACCCATGACCATTAATCCTTCTAACGCGATGTTGACGACGCCAGAACGCTCACTGAAAATGCCGCCAAGTGCTGCAATGATTAACGGAGCCGAATAGGCGAGTGCGATTGGCACGATGATATAAAGTACTTCAAGAAAGCCCATTATTGACCGGCTCCTTTCGCTTTTTTAGATTCTTTCTTAACCGTGAACTTCTCGATGACGAGACGAATCGCGTAACCCGAAGCCACGAAGATGATGATGAATGCGATGATGATTTTGATCAGTTCCGGTGGAATACCAATCTGTTGCATCGACAGACCACCGATATTGAGTCCTGCAAACAGTAACGCCGCGAGAACGACACCGATCGGGTTATTCGCACCTAACAAGGCAACCGCGATTCCGTCGAATCCAACACCTGTGAAGGACGCGTTCAATGTCATGTTTTGGAACGTCCCAAGACCTTCCATCGCTCCAGCGAGACCTGCGAACACACCTGAGATGACGAACGATAAGATGATGTTTCGGTTAACGCCCATCCCTGCATACTCTGCAGCATTTTTATTGAATCCAACTGCTCGGAGTTCATAACCAAGCGTTGTTTTCCACAAAATGAACCAGAAGACGAGGGCAGCGATGACTGCGATGAAAATCCCGTTATGCAATCGTGAAAAATCCGTCATCTCTTGTAAGAACGGTGAAGCAAGGGATGCTGATTCCTTGACTGACTCCGTCCGCTCGTTCGTAATACCGATGACATGACGTAAAATATCATTCGTCACATACAATGCGATATAGTTCATCATGATTGACGTGATGACTTCATGCACATGAAACTTCGCTTTTAAGATACCAGGAATCGATGCCCAAAGTGCACCTGCTAAACCTGCTCCAATTAGAGCAAGCGGTAAATGAATCGCCATCGGTAGATCAAACTCAATCCCGATCCAAACTGCGACCATCCACCCGACGAGAACCTGACCTTCAACCCCGATGTTAAAGAGTCCAGTTCGGAAAGCAAACGCGACAGCAAGACCGGCAAAGATCAACGGAGCTGCTGCTCGCAATGTTTCACCGATGCTGTATGGTTCGCCAAAAATACCATAGAATAACTGATCAAAACCGGCAATCGGATCGTACCCGCCGATGACCATGACGATCGCCCCGACGACCATTCCAAGGATGATGGAAAGAATCGGAATGAGGATGCCGTAAAAACGCTCTAACTTCATGAATGACCTACCTCCTCTTTCTTACCGCCGGCCATCAAGAAGCCAAGCTCGATCTCATTCGTTTCTTTTGGATCCAAGAAGGCAACTGTTTTTCCTTCATAAAGAACGGCAATCCGATCTGATACTTGAAGAATTTCTTCGAGTTCGAATGAAATCAACAAGACAGCGCGACCTTTTTCGCGTTCAAGAACCAACTGTTCATGAATGAACTCGATTGCTCCGACATCAAGACCACGTGTCGGCTGTGCTGCAATCAATAGGTCTGGTGAACGATCGACTTCACGCGCAATGATCGCTTTTTGCTGGTTACCACCTGACAAGGCACGAGCAAACGTCTCTGGACTTGGAGTTCGGACGTCGAACTTCTCGATGAGCGTTTTTGCTTTTTCCATGACTTGTTTATAGTTCATGATGCCTGCTTTTGAATACGGTTGTTTGTAATACGTTTGTAAGACCATGTTATGTCCGATTGAATAATCGAGGACAAGTCCATGTTTATGACGGTCTTGCGGAATGTGACCGACACCTGATTCCGTCACTTTACGTGGCTTCAAGTTTTTGATCGATTTATTGTTGAGGAAGATTTCTCCACTATCCGCTTTACGGAGACCAGTGATGGCTTCAATCAATTCCGTTTGCCCGTTCCCGTCGATTCCGGCAATTCCGACGATCTCTCCGGCACGAATGTCGAGATTTAATCCATCGACGGCTTTGATGCCGCGACTGTCCTTGACGACTAGATCCTTGATGTCGAGAACGAGTTCTTGTGGAGTTGCCTTGGAATACTCCGCATTAAAGTTGACTTCACGACCTACCATCATTTCAGCAAGACGCGACTGTGTCATCGTCTCATCGATATCGACCGTTCCGATATACTTACCACGGCGAATCGTCGTACAGCGATCAGCTACTTCCATGATTTCCTTCAGTTTGTGCGTGATGAGGATGATCGACTTTCCTTCTGCGATCAAGCGATTCATGATCTGAATCAATTCTTTGATCTCTTGTGGTGTCAAGACAGCAGATGGTTCATCGAAGATCAAGATGTCTGCACCACGGTACAACGTCTTTAAAATTTCAACACGCTGTTGCATTCCGACTGAGATATCCTCGATTTTTGCATCAGGATCAACAGCAAGACCATACTGTTCAGAAATCTGGCGTACCTTCTCACGTGCAGTTGCACGGTCGATCTTAATTCCGGCACGTGGCTCTGCACCTAAAATGATGTTTTCAGTAACAGTGAAATTTTGAACGAGCATGAAGTGTTGGTGCACCATACCGATTCCAAGATCGTTCGCGACGTTCGGACTCGTAATATTGGCTTTTTCACCACGTACACGAATTTCTCCAGCCTCAGGCTGATACAAACCAAATAAGACGTTCATCAGCGTCGATTTTCCGGCACCGTTTTCACCAAGTAAAGCGTGAATCTCACCTTTCCGAAGCTGGAGCGTGATATTATCATTTGCGACGAAACTGCCAAACTCTTTTCTAATGTTCAGCATCTCAATGACGTATTCCAAGAAAATCCACTCCCATGTTTAGTTTAAAAGGGGGAGCCGCAATGCTAGCGACCCCCGCTTTCATTATTATTTCAGTGACGCTTCGTATTCTTTGTACTCGTCGTCTGTCGCTGGGACTTTAACGTCGCCATCGATGATTTGTTTTTTATACTCTTCGACTTTGTCGAGCGCTTCTTTCGAAACGTTGTCTTTCGAAGGTGCGATATCAACACCGCCATCTTTTAGACCGAACTCAACAACTTTACCTGCTGGGAAGTTGCCGTCTTTCGTATCTTTTGAGACTTGCTCAACAGCTGTATCGACACGTTTGACCATTGACGTCAATGTGACGTTCTCTGGCATTCCTTCTTCGACTTGGTCACGGTCTACACCGATAACCCAAACATCTTCACCATTCTTCTTACGGTTTTTCGCTTCTGTGAATACCCCTTGTCCTGTACCACCAGCTGCGTGATAGATGACGTCGACTTTTTTACCGTACATACCTGAAGCGATTGCTTGTCCTTTTTCAGCAGCATTGAAGTCTTCTGCATATTGTACTTCGATGTCTGCATCAGGGTTGACTGCTTTAACACCTGCTTTGAATCCACTTTCGAACTTCTTGATCAAGTCAGAGTTAACGCCACCGACGAATCCGACTTTATCTGATTTCGTCGTCAAACCAGCAACAACACCAACGAGGAACGAGCCTTCGTTTTCTTTGAAGACGATTGACGCGACGTTTGGCTTGTCAACGACCATATCGACGAGTGCAAAGTTGCTCTTTTTGAACTGATCCGCTACTTTACCGATATCTTCTCCCATCAAGAACCCGATACCGAGGATCAAGTCGTATTTAGCACGAGCTAATTGTTGAAGGTTTGGTTGATAATCCGATTGTTTTGCAGATTGAAGATATTTGTAGCCAGTACCTTCTTTTAAGTCGTTGTCTTTTCCGAACTTTTGGATACCTTCCCAAGCAGATTGGTTGAATGATTTATCATCAACACCGCCTGTATCTGTAACCATACCTACTTTAAAGCCGTCTGATTTGCTGCCGCTACCTGAATCTTTTGAATCGTCGTTGCCACCACATGCTGCAAGGACCGAACTCATTGCTAAACCTGTTGCTGCTAATGCGAGAAGTGACTTCTTTTTCATCTGGAAAATCCCCTTTCGAATATGGTCATACAAAGTTCAAGACTACGTCTAGCACCCGAGGCTGGCGATGAGGAGCGTTACGTAGGTTATGACGGAAAGCGCTTTCAGTATTCATCCTAAAACAATGGCTCACACACGTTTACGGATGACGTGGAAATCAAACTTATCTGCTCGGAAATAGTTCGCTGAAAAAAGAACGGAACGGTCGAGCTCATCATAATGCGTTTGACGCAACGCGAGCAAAGGTTGGTCCGTATGTAATTGTTCAGCGATTTTCGGATCAATACGTGGCTCGATGTGCGTCACGGCATGCGTGACACGTCGTCCAAGTTCTTTTTCTAAAGCATCAAATAATGATGTCGAAGAGGTGAACTGCTCTTCATTTTTAATATAATGGCTTGGAATCTTATCGATACAATAGACGACAGGAACATCCCCTGCGAGTCGGATTCGTTCGATTCGATAAACCAATTCATCCGGACCAAGTTGAAAACGTTCTCGGTCGCGCTCAGTCGGTTGGACCATCTCGGATGATAACACTTCTGATGTCGGAACCATACCTGCGCGCGCAATCATTTCTGTTACGCTGTACAATTCTTCGATTCCAGAAGTAAACGGTGGTCTTGCATTGATAAACGTACCGACACCGTGTTTACGGATGACGATGTTCTCATCTTCAAGAATTCGTAATGCCTCTCGAAGAGTAGCTCGACTGACGCCAAGTTGCTTTGAAAGTTCAAACTCTGAAGGGAGCTTCTCGCCTTCCTTGTAAACGCCGTCATCGATGTCAGACTTGATCTTTTCAATCACACGTAAATAAAGCAAACGATGATCTAATTTAATCGACATGACGCATCTCCATCCTCTATCTAGTTGTAACCAGTGCTCAGACTTCTGACGTATGAGAACTCCAGCCAAGATAAGTATATGACGCCCAACACAATCCTGCAATCATTTTGTAACAGGTTAGAAGTCTGACTTCTGGCGCTTTTGTAACCCTTTTCATAACGCAATCAATAATGGAAGAAAATAGGGCATTCTACCTAAGAATGCCCCTTCTTTTTTCAACGCTTATTGCTCAGGTACTTCGATTTTTCCAGAAACGACATCTGATTTTGCTTTCTCAAGCGCAGTCAACGTCTTCTTCGAAATCTTTTCAGATGGTACGATATCAACTCCATCTTCTTTCAGACCATAACGAATCGTTTTGCCGCCCTCGAGTTTACCATCCTTCGCTGCGTTTGCTGTATCTTCGACTGCACTGTCGACACGTTTGATGACAGAAGTTAATGTAACGTCTTCCGGCATACCCTCTTCTTTTTGGTCTCGGTCGACACCGATGACTGAGACGTTTTCACCGTTTTTCTTGCGGTTTTTCGCCTCTGTGAAGACACCGTTTCCTGTACCACCTGCTGCTGGGAAGATGATATCTGCGCCTTTACCATACATTCCAGCTGCGATCGCTTGACCTTTTTCTGGAGCTGCGAAGTCTTCCGCATATTGGACATCGATTTTAATCTTCGGATTGACGGACTTAGCACCTGCTTCGAAACCGGCACGGAAACGCTCGATGACGTCCATCTTCATCCCACCAACGAAACCGATATGATCTTTTTTCGTCTCCATTGCAGCAACGATCCCTGCAAGATATGCTCCTTCATTTTCCTTGAATGTGATCGACGTGACGTTCTTTCCTTCAACGACGTTATCGATGATTGCGAATTGTGTGTCTTTGAATTGATCAGCAACTGTTTTGATATCCTCATTGAACGTGTTCCCGATTCCGAAAACTAAATCTTCTCCCCCACGAGCAAGACGCGATAGATTCGGTTGATAATCTTGTTGCGATTTAGATTGTAGATAAGAGAACCCTTCATTCTTTTGAAGTTTGTTGTCTTTACCGTACGCTTGCAGACCTTCCCAAGCGGATTGGTTGAACGATTTATCATCGATACCACCCTTATCGGCTACCATCGCAACAGAGAATTGATCTTTTTGATCGGCTTTCTCACCTGAACCACCACAAGCAACAAGACCAACCGTCGCTACTGACATCATCGATACGATTACCTGTTTCTTCTTCATTTCATCCATCTCCTCTGCAATTATGAGAGCGCTTTCATTATCTATTTGTGAAAAAGCCGCTCCCAGCCCTCGTGTTGAAGGTCGGTCACTCATATGACTGAGTATGCCAAAAACACTACTGAAAATCAACAGACGTCTGACAACTATTTTCATGAAAGCGATTTTATTTTTGATGCATTTATGAATTTTTCCAGTCATTTCTATTTATACAAAATCATCATGTCTTTTTTTCATATGTCTTTTCTTTTTTTGAGATACCGGGTCTTCTCTATACATTTTTCTAGAAAAGAAAAGGAAGCCCCGGAATATTCCACGACTTCCTTTCTACTCGATTAACGTCCCATGACGCGACGTGGTTTAGATCCTTCAGATGGACCAATTAGACCGTTTTCTTCTAACGCATCAATAAGACGGGCAGCTCGGTTGTAACCGATGCGGTACTTTCGTTGAATCATCGACGTTGATGCTGTCTCTTGTGTCAGAATGAACTGGACGACCTCATCGTAAAGTGGATCGTCGACCTCTGTTTCGCCCTCTGGTACATCTTTTGGAATCATCGCTTCAACATACTGTGCCTTTTGCTGACTGATGACATGATTGACGACCTTCTCGACTTCTTCGTCCGATAAAAAGGCTCCTTGTACGCGGACCGGTTTGTTCATGCCGTTACCAAGTAACAACATATCTCCTCGTCCGAGCAATTTATCAGCGCCTCCCGTATCAAGAATCGTCCGCGAGTCAGTCGCACTCGATACACTGAATGCGATCCGCGACGGGATATTCGCCTTGATGACACCGGTGATGATGTCAACACTCGGACGCTGCGTCGCAATGACCATATGAATTCCTGCTGCTCGCGCCATTTGTGCAAGTCGCATGATCGCATCTTCGACTTCGTTTGACGCGACCATCATCAAGTCAGCTAACTCATCGACGATGACAACGATGTACGGTAATCGTTGATGCACTTTCTCCTCTGCGTTCATCTTATCAATCAGTGCATTGTAGCCTTCGATGTTGCGCGCTCCGTTTTGACTGAAGATCTCATAACGGCGTTCCATTTCCGAGACGACCTGTTTTAATGCCTGTGCCGCTTTTTTAGGATCGGTGACGACGGGCGCTAAGAGGTGCGGAATGCCGTTGTAGACATTCAATTCGACCATTTTCGGGTCAATCATCATCAAGCGGACTTCATCCGGTCGTGCCCGCATCAATATCGAGACAATCATCCCATTAATACAGACCGATTTACCGGAACCCGTCGAACCGGCAACTAAGACGTGTGGCATCTTATTCAACTTCGCTGTCACCGTCTCACCAGAAATGCTTCGTCCGAGTGCGACGAGCAAACGATCGCTGTCAGATTGGACGCTCTCCGCTCCTAGTACTTCTCGAAGGGATACCATGGCGACTTCACGGTTCGGCACCTCGATTCCAACAGCCGCTTTACCCGGAATCGGTGCTTCGATCCGGATATCTTTTGCGGCTAACGCTAGCGCTAAGTCATCGGCGAGTCCCGTGATTCGACTAAGCTTGATTCCTTGTTTTGGTTCAATCTCGTACTTCGTGACACTAGGTCCGAGATGAATCTTTAAAACTTTTGCTCCGATCCCGAACGACTTTAAGGTCGCAATCAATTTCGTCGCATTGTCCTTCAATCGTTTGTTCTCACCGGACAAGTCTTTTGATGTTGGTTCTGCTAACAAATCAAGCGACGGCAATTGATAACCGTCGGGTGTCTCTGTCATCGTCAACGGTCCTTGTGTCTCCGCTGCTTGCGGTTCAACGTGATCCGTGAAACCGATGATCGGAACGTCTTGAATGTTGACGGAAGGATCTTCTGCTTCTTGTTCCGTTTCGATCGGTTCCTCGACAGTTGCTGGTCGCAACGTCTTCGGTTTTTTCTCACGAACCGGTTTCGCTTTCAACTCTTTTTCGACACGAGGACGTGGTGTCCGTTCACGATTGCGAAACTCTTCTGCACGTTCCCGGAGCCCAAGCCACAGCTCTCCATAAAACGATGGGCGTAGGATATGAACGGCCGTTCCGATGAAGAACAGACCAATCAAGAAGGCACCCGCGCTCGAAATATAATAAGCTGCGTTTTGATAGAGCCATCCATTGAGAATGCCACGCGGTGCTCCGAGCAATAGATCAATCCAGACGACTGAACCCATCAGTAACATCGACCATGCCCATTTCTGAGCACGCGACGCATTCGAGAGGAGTAAAAGTAGCACAGCACCGATTCCACCATATAATAAGGAACCGAACTGACCAATTAACCGCTCTCCTCCATCCGCTAGCGTCAGTCCGACTTTTCCGAACTCCCCGAAAGCGAGAACGAAAGCTAGTAATGAGACGATTGCGATGATGGTCGCATATGTACGATACGCAATCGGCTGACGTTGTTTCTTCGCTGCCGGTCGTTTCCGTGGCGGCGTTTTTTTTCGTACAGGTTTTCGTTTCGTCGTCGCCATACGTCATCCCTCCTGATAAAAAAACGGCTCAGTGGACCAGGTATTGGTCAATCTGAGCCGCTCGTTTGTTAAATCTCCATGATGATCGGAAGAATCATCGGGCGGCGTTTCGTCTGTTCATAGAGATAAGCACTCAGTTTATCTCGAATCAACGACTTCATCTCCGTCCAATCCAATTCTCCGTTTAATTTACCTTGTAGTTGTTTCGCAACGATTCGGTTCGCTTCGTTGATCATATCCTCTGATTCACGCATGTAGACGAATCCGCGAGAGATGATTTCTGGTCCCGAGACGATCGTTTTGTTTTTCCGGCTGATCGTAATGACACAAAGGACGACACCGTCTTGCGATAACAAGCGACGATCACGAAGGACGATGTTTCCGACATCACCCACACCGATTCCGTCGATCAAGACGTTTCCAGCGTTCACTTTGCGCGACATCCGTGCTTTGCGCTTCTCGAACTCAACGACATCCCCATTCTCGATAATGAAGATGTTGTTCGCATTGACGCCAACCGTCTGTGCGAGACGACTGTGTGCCTTTTGCATCCGGAATTCTCCGTGAATCGGTAGGAAGAATTTCGGTTTGATCAAGTTGAGCATTAGCTTCAGATCTTCCGCATGACCGTGACCGGACACGTGTACTTTCCGTTGGTTGTAAATGACATTCGCACCAGCACGGAATAAGAGATCGATCGTTTTCGAAACCGACTTTTCGTTACCTGGAATCGGCGAAGCCGCAACGACGACCGTATCGTTCAAGCGAATATTGACTTGCTTATGTGCATTACGCGCCATTCGTGTCAAGGCTGCCATCGGCTCACCTTGCGATCCTGTCGTCAAGATGACGACTTGGTTATCGTCGAGGCGGTTGATGTCAGATAGATCAATCAATGTTTTCTGTTTGAAGCGTAAGTAATTCAAACGCTGTGCCACTTCGACGTTATTGACCATGCTACGACCGACGACCGCTACTTTTCGATTGTTCGCTTCTGCTGCCGCAAACACTTGTTGTAGACGATGAATGTTCGAAGCGAATGAAGCTACGATGACACGACCTGGTGCCTCATAGATGACGTCGTTCAGTTCAGAACCGACGATCGATTCTGATCCAGACATCCCTGGTCGCTCTGCATTCGTTGAGTCAGACAGTAAGCAAAGCACTCCCCGTTGACCAATTGCTGCAATCTTCCCGAAATCCGCCTGTTTTCCATCAACTGGTGTGTAATCGAATTTGAAATCCCCTGTATGGACGATCGCACCTTGAGATGTTTGAATACATACCCCGACTGCATCCGGAATCGAGTGGTTGACCCGGAAGAACGTAATAAAATGACCTGCAACGGTTAATTTCGTCTTGGCATCAATTGGACGAAGATCTGCCTTTTTCAATAAACCGGCTTCTTTTAATTTGTGTTCAATCAAACCGAGCGTCAAACGTGTTCCGTAAACCGGTACTTTTAAGTCACGCAAGACGTAACTGAGTGCCCCGATATGATCCTCGTGACCATGGGTAATGAAAATCCCCTGAATCCGCTCTTTGTTTTCTTTTAAATAACTGATGTCTGGAATGACTTTATCGATTCCAAGCATCTCGTCTCCTGGGAACATTAATCCGGCATCGATGACGAAGATGTCCTCGTCGAGTTCGACGACGTACATGTTCTTCCCGATCTCACCGGCGCCACCAAGAGCAAAGACGCTTACTTTTTCCGTCTTCTTCTTTGACACAACATGACCTCCTATAATTCATATTCACTTTTCGTGAGCCGTCCACTTATCACTATCACTATTCTAGCCGAATTTTCACAATCTGCCAACAATCGGACTAGGAAATCTAAAAAAAACGTCATTCCTGCCACATTACTCCAGGAATGACGTTGATTACGTATTCAACAAATCTTCGACTTCTTCCGTTCGTTTCGCTTTTTCCGAACGGCTTGGACGTTCACCAGCCTTCAGTTCGTCGAGCGAATACCCGAACCTCATCTCAAAATGAGGATAGTCGACGAATCGTTTCCAATCGCCTCCCCATTCGAAACCGAGCGCTTTTCCGATATCCGCGACTTCGCGCCAATCACTTTTCCCTGACCGATTCCCGTCATACTCAAGGTCATACGAAATCTGGCCATTCACGAGCTGAACAAAATCGACAGCGAGTCCATAATTATGCATCGATTCACCACCACGTGCATTCGTGACGACTTCACCTGCCTTAGAACGTCCTTGTTCATAAAGCGCATTCTGTTGCTGAATCGAGCGGTATCCTTGCGTAATCTTGATATCGATATTGTAGCAAGAATGCGCCACACGGATCAGATCCTTTGCCCCCGCTTCGACAGCTGGGTGGAGACGCTTCAGGTTTGGCTCACTTGCATTGATTAAGCGATCTTCTCCTGCTACGTCTCGTGGACAACTATCAATCCCGAGCTCCGGTTGATCCATTAAAATCGTCGGCATCCGATTCATGGATGCCGCAAGAAACAATCCAATCGCAAACATCGTCAATAAAAATACGATCCAACCGAAGATTGTTCCCCGTTTCATCAGCGGCGAAGCTTCTTCCGAAGTTTTTGTAGAATCGGTAACCCAGTCTCAAGCAACAGATAGAGCGGACGATTGAGTACATAATCGAACTCACCGATTTTTTCAATCATCCGGCTGCCCCAACCAGATTTAAAGGCGTAGAGTCCCGCGTAATGATCATCCGGGTCTGTCGAACCACTGACTCCACCGAAGTCATAGGAGAGCGCACCATGTTCTTTTGCATATTGCATCATCGTCCATTGCATCAAGTGGTTCGGCATGAACTCCCGGTACTCGTTCGATGAAGCGCCGTATAAGTAATACGAGCGACGACCAGCAAGCGTCAAAAGACCACCAGACAGGATGACACCGTTTGGATGTTTAGCAGCAATCGTCATCAGTTCTGTCTTCGACTTCTCTGCTTTTTCGATTTGTGCTGTCGTCTGCTCCAAGCGATTGTTTAAGCTTTTTAGCTTCTTCTCGGCCGTCTCTTTCTCGAGTTGACGATGAATTTTCGAGAGTTCCTTGTCAGCTTGAAGTAATAAGGCTTCTGTATTCTCAAGCGCACGAACGACATCGAGTTTCGTCAAAAACAAGACTGCATCACCTTTTGGGTGAAGATGATCGTACAGATTTTCGAAATAATCCAGACCGCGGATTGAAAAACCATCCCGTTCGCCCGTCTCGACCATCAGCTTCGCGAATGTCTTTAGCCCTTCACGATCTGCTTGTTCGCATACGATCCCTTTGCGTTCAGCAAGGCGGACGTTGTAGCGGAACTTCGAATGGAAACCGTCGAAGATCTCTTTTTCTGTCCCTACAAGACTCGTCTCCATCGTAAAGCGTGGCTGCGCGTAGTCAAAACCGCCACCGAAGCCATTATGTTTGAAGCCAAGTCCTTGCATCTCCTGCAACAGACCAGGATATTCTTCCCGCTCGACGTTTGGATCAAATTTAATCGCAATTGCCTTCTGTTGTTTTGCGACACGAATCGCTTCGTCACGAAGGGCGCGAAGGGCGTCCGTATCTGTATAATCGACGACGAAACCGCGCGGTGCATAACAAAGCGTGAACGGTAGCTTCGGTACTTTCTTGAACAAAAGAAGACCAACTCCGGCAATCTCACCGGAAGCCGTTCCGACCGCGATACGTTCATGTGTCCATCCTGTCGCGCTTTTGACTTCTCCCCATGCTGGAAGCTGGAGTAAGTCGCCTTTGGGATGTGTTTTTACGAATGTTTCAAATTGATCTATGGTTACAACGATTGGTTGATAAGTCACTTCTGTTCCTCCATTTGCCGTATCATCTCTTTGACGATGATTTCCTCATCGAGCGGGAATTTCTCATCCCCAATGATTTGATATTTTTCATGGCCCTTACCGGCTAAGATGACGATATTATCTGGTCGTGCGAGACGTGCTGCGTAACGTACGGCCTCTTCCCGATCACCGATTTCAACGAACTGATCGTGTGTCATCCCTTTGGCGATGCCGGATGTGATTGAATCATACGCTTCATATCGTGGATCATCCGTCGTGATGACGACGGTTCCTGCGTACGTCGAAGCGAGTTCACCCATCTTCGGTCGTTTCGTAACATCGCGGTTTCCACCTGTCCCGATTAGGAAGACGATCTTTTCCTTCGGTACGTCAACGAGTGCTTTCAGACACTGTTCGATACCGTCAGGCGTATGCGCATAGTCGACATAGACGTTATATCCTTCAATCGGCAAGCGTTGCATCCGACCTTTTGCCGGACGGATTGCTGAAATCGCGCCTGCGATCGTCGCTAGCTCATATCCGCAAGATAAGAGGATCCCTGTCGCAAGCAACAGATTGTAGACGTTGAAGCGACCGATGAAATTCGCCGTGACACCGACTTGTTTTTCCTTGTACAGCATCGTGAACGTCGTTTGTTGAAGCGACTGTTCAATCGCCGTTGCTCGGAGGTCAGCTGCGTTGTCGATACCGTATGTCATGACACGAGCACCTGTCATCATCTCATACAGCTCACTCGTCGGATCATCCGCATTCAAGATTGCAACTTTCTCTGTCGACAGCCGTTGACCGAGTTGTGCGAACAACAATCCTTTGGCACGCGCATAGTTTTCAAATGTTTTGTGGAAATCAAGGTGATCATGCGTCAGATTTGTGAATCCCGCAACGTCGTAATCGACACCCGTTACCCGACCAAGCTCTAATCCATGTGAAGAAACTTCCATGATGACATCTTGGACATCTTCTTCATGCATCTGATGCAGAAATGCTTGTAACTCGGAGCTTTGTGGTGTCGTATTGCGACTTGGCACGACGCGGTCACCAATCTTGACTTCAACCGTACCGATGATACCCGTCTTCCGACCAAGGTGCGCTAATATATCACGGACGATCGTCGTCGTCGTCGTTTTCCCATTCGTTCCCGTAATACCAATCATCCGCATCTTTTCAGAAGGATAATCATAGAATTTGCCAGCCAACTCGGCAATGGCACGTGATGTACTACGAACAAGAATGACAGGAATCGACACGTCGACCGGTTGTTCCGCGACGATTGCGACCGCTCCTTGTGCTTCCGCCTGTTTAGCATAGTCGTGTCCATCAACAGTATATCCTTTGATGGCGACGAACAATGTTCCCGGTTTAACATCCCGTGAATCGGTCGTGATGGACGTAACGTCCACCTCTACCATTCGTTCGATTTTTTGCGTCTGTATGACTTGAATCAATTCAGCTAAATTCAACGGTATTCCTTCTTTCTCGACATCGTCATTTCATATGTTTCATCTATTCCGTTCTGCTATCATGCTTCCTCTTCTTCGTCTGCCGGAAGAATATAGGCCTTTGCCGGTTCCTCCGAAAAGATGTGCTCAATCAGCCCTTCGATGTCCGATGGACGAATCCGTTCGACATCCGCTAACACTTCTTCAAGTGATGGGTGACGATGCAGATGCAACTCATTTCGGGCGTTTCGATTCATGTGACTCGATGTGCCTTCGTTCCCTAGAATCAGAGAACCTTTCAGCTGTTCAATCCCATCTTCGAGTTCCTTCGTCGATAATCCATCCCGCTTCAAGCGATCGATTTCAGCAGCGAGGACCTGTTCGACCTCTTCGACTGATTCCGGAGACGTGCCGACATAGATCGTGAACGTTCCATGATCGTCAAACGTCGTGTAATAGGAAAAGACTGAATAGGCAAGACCGCGTTCCTCTCGGATGGATTGGAACAAACGACTCGACATCGTCGCACCGAATGCATTATTGAGTAAGGCGAGGGCAGGCAAACGTGGATCAGCAGAAGGAATCGCACGGAAATTATAACAAATATGAGCCTGCTCCGTATCCTTTTCCTTACGAATCACACCATTTTGTAACCTTGGCTCTGTCGTCTCGCGTGTCTTCGATCGTGATTCGAGGATTGACATCCGCTCTTGAATCTGCGCAATCAACTCGTCTGAGACGTTTCCGGCAACGGAAATGACGATTTGATCCGGAGCATACGCTTCTTCGAGATATCGTCCGATCATCGTTCGATCAATCCGAAGCACACTCTCTTCCGTTCCAAGAATCGGTCGAGCCATGACATCCTCTCCGTAAGTCGCAACAGCTAATAACTCATGGACGAGATCATCCGGTGTGTCATCGTACATCTTGATTTCTTCAATGACGACCTTTTTCTCTTTTTCCAGTTCATCCGCGTCAAACGTCGATTCGAGGAACATGTCCGCCAATACGTGAAAGGCTTCTCCTGCATGTTCATCTAGTGTCTTGACGTAATAACACGTTTGATCCTTACTCGTGAACGCATTAATATTTCCACCAAGTCGGTCAAAGTAAACCGCAATCTCTTTTGCCGTATGGCGTTTTGTTCCTTTAAACATCATATGCTCGATGAGATGACTGATCCCATGCTCCTCGATCTGTTCCGTCCGGCTTCCTGCTTGAATGAAGATTCCGGTCGCGACGCTGCGTGCTTCCGGCATTCGTTCAACGATCAGTCGAACTCCGTTTTCTAATTGTATCCGTTCGATCATAGTAATTCCTCCAAATATAGGAAACAAGGTGGCTCTCGTTGCATTCTCTGCATCGTCGAGCCACCTTGGATTCATTAGTTACGACGTGGTGGACGTTGTCCGTCACGTGGTGGGCGTGAACCCTGATCCCGGCGTGGCGGGCGGTTCTCACGCTCTGTCTTTTTCTTTTCTTCATACGCTGCACGATCTTCTTCGCTTAAGCCTTCGACGAGCAGGACTTTGTGCGAAGCGTTGACGCGTCCCTTGTCATCGATTTCTGTGACACGGACTTTTAGCTTATCTCCAAGTTTGACGACATCTTCCGTTTGACCAACACGGTTAAGTGCGAGTTCCGAAATGTGGACGAGTGCGTCTTTTCCTTTGAACAATTCGACGAATGCACCGAATTTCTCAACACGACGAACTGTTCCATCGAACTCTTCTCCGACGACGACTTCACGGACGATATCTTCGACCAATTGACGGGCACGATCGATGCCAGCTTGATCCGTCGATGCGATGAAGACGGTTCCGTCTTGATCGATATCGATCTTGACGCCTGTCTCATCGATGATACCGTTGATGACTTTACCACCAGGTCCGATAACATCACGGATTTTATCTGGATTGATTTTGAGTGTGACGATTTTTGGCGCGTATTGTGACAATTCGACACGTGGTTCAGCGATGACCGTTTGCATATGCTCAAGAATGTGCAGACGACCAAGACGTGCTTGTTCGAGTGCTTCTTCGAGGATTTGACGCGTGATCCCGCCAATTTTCATATCCATTTGCAGAGCTGTGACACCTTCGTGAGTTCCAGCGACTTTGAAGTCCATATCTCCGAGATGATCTTCCATCCCTTGGATATCTGTCAAGATCGAGTAATTGTCGCCTTCCATGATCAAGCCCATCGCAATACCAGCGACAGGTGCTTTGAGTGGAACACCAGCATCCATCATGGCAAGGATCGAACCACAGATTGAAGCCTGTGATGAAGAACCGTTCGACTCAAGGACTTCCGACACGAGACGAATCGTGTACGGGAAATCGACTTCATTCGGAAGAACTGGCAAGAGTGCGCGTTCTCCAAGTGCCCCGTGACCGATTTCACGACGACCTGGTGCACGCATCGGACGTGCTTCTCCGACTGAGAATGGCGGGAAGTTATAGTGGTGCATGAAACGTTTCTCTTCCTTCAGACCAAGACCATCGATGATTTGAGCGTCACCCGCAACACCGAGTGTCGCAACAGACAAGACTTGCGTCTGACCGCGAGTGAACAAACCTGAACCGTGTGCACGTGGTAAGAGACCGACTTCTGAATCGAGTGGACGGATCTCAGCAAGACCACGACCATCTGGACGGACTTTGTCTTCCGTGATGAGACGACGGACTTCGTCTTTGACGAACTTGTTGAGAACGCCTGATACTTCTGCCAGTTGCTCTGCTGTGACTGACTCGTCAGCTGCATACAACTCGATGTATTTTGCGATGACTTCGTTGATGGCAACGTCACGTGCTTGTTTTTCTTCGACTTGAACTGCTTGTGTGACTTCTGCCAATGCTTCTGTTTTCAGGCGATTGACGATTGTCTCATCGAAGCTTGATACCGTGTAGTCGAACTTCTCTTTACCGACTTGTGCGACGATTTCTTCTTGGAACGCGATCATTTCCTTGATGACATCGTGTCCGAGCAAGATCGCTTCAAGCATTGCTTGTTCCGATACTTCCTTCGCACCTGCTTCAACCATGTTGACGGCATGTTTCGTTCCGGCAACTTGAAGGTCGATGTCGCTAACTTCCATTTGCGCTGAAGTCGGGTTCACGACGAACTCTCCGTCGACGCGACCGATTGTCACGCCTGCGATTGGACCGTCGAAGGGAATATCCGAGATCGAAAGCGCAATCGAAGCTCCGATCATCGCAGCGACTTCTGGTGAATTGTCAGCATCTGACGAAAGAACCGTCGTCGCGACTTGAACGTCGTGACGGAAACCGTCCGGGAATAGTGGACGGATCGGACGGTCGATCAGACGCGAAGTCAAGATCGCGCTCTCTCCAGGGCGTCCTTCACGTTTGAGGAATCCACCTGGGATTTTCCCTGCCGCATATAATTTTTCTTCATAGTTCACTGTTAATGGGAAGAAATCTAAGTCCTTCGGTTGTTTTGATGCAACGACCGTAGCAAGAACGGCTGTATCGCCGTAACGAATCAATGCTGCTCCGTTCGCTTGTTTTGCTAATTGACCGATTTCAATCGTTAATGGACGTCCACCGAGTTCGGTCGAAAACGTCTGTTTTGTTTGTGACATGCACAAATCTCCTCTCACTGCTATCCGTTTTTTCATTCAAATCTAATTATGTAGGTTCTTGCGCAAAAAGTCCATGAATCGGCAAAAAAAAGAAACAGGAGACGATGCTCCTGCTTCCCTACCTCGTTCTCGTCGGGATTAGCGACGGAGACCAAGACGCTCGATCAACGAACGGTAACGTGCAACATCCTTGTTACGAAGGTATGTGAGCAAGTTACGGCGACGACCGACCATTTTCAAGAGACCACGACGTGAGTGGTGATCCTTTTTGTGTGTACGTAAGTGATCGTTCAAAGTTGTGATCTGTTCAGTTAAAACAGCAACTTGTACTTCCGGCGAACCAGTATCGCCTTGTTTCGTAGCATATGCTTCGATGATTTCGTTTTTACGTTCTTTTGTGAGTGCCATTGTCACTCCACCTCCATCTTATAAATGACCGTATTCCCGAGCATCGGATGGTGAGACCAGATGCCAAGTGAATCGGCTGTACGTGATCGTACTGACCTATCATAACGAACCCTGTCCGTACTGTCAAACGCTTAATCGTGTATTTGCCTCTTCACGGTCCCGTGCCAATTGTTCTTTCAATTGATCGATACCATTGAAGGCTTTTTCATCGCGTAAGTAAGCGATCCATTCAAGCGTCAATTCTTGACCATAAAGATCCTCATCAAAGTCAAGAAGATGTGTCTCAATACTGACGTCTCCCGTCTCATAAAACGTCGGGCGTCTGCCGACGTTCGTCATCGCTTTGAATCGACGACCGTCCGCTAAGCGAACGAATGTCGCATACACACCAAGTTTCGGTATGACGTAGGCGAATTCTGGGCGCATGTTGGCTGTCGGGAAGCCAATTTGTCGACCGCGTGCGTCACCATGAATGATTGTACCTTTGATTTGGTAGGGTTCACCAAGCAAACGTGCAGCCGGTTCGACTTCTCCTGCAGCAAGTAAACGACGAATCCGGGTTGAGCTGATTTTTTCTGCTTCTTCTTGGAACTCTGCTACAACGGTGTGTGTGAACGTGCCCCGACTATGAAAATCAAGCGTCGTCATTTTGCCAGCTCCGAAGCGACCGTAGGAATAATCAAATCCAGCGACGACATGCTCTGCTCCAGACGCAATCAGATATTCATCGACGAAAGCTTGCGGTGACAATTCCGAGAAAGGAATCGTGAACTCAATTACATAAACACGATCGACACCAAGGCGTTCGATTTTCTCTAATTTACGTTCAAGCGGCGTGATGTAGCGGACCGGTTCATCCCCTTTACCAAGTACTTGTTTCGGATGTGGATCAAAGGTCATGACAGCCAAAGGCAGGCGACGAGCCTCCGCTTCTTTCCGTGCTGCTGCGATGACTTGCTGATGTCCGAGATGTACACCGTCAAAAAAGCCAAGTGCGATGACAGCAGGGGCTTTTTGAGGCTGTTCCGGATATGTCAAATGTATGATGTCCATGATGCTCTCTCCGATCTTAATCGATTTGTAGCATGACCTCGACGCGTGCTACCTGTTCTTCTGGAAGACGTCGATATAGTGCTAAAGGTACGTCCTCTTCATTATAGACAGTAAACAGCTCGAATTCGACTGGAATGCTTGTCAGCTTTGCTCCGTTCAAGACACGCTGCGCTGTTGCTGCATCGACCGTCAATCGTGGCCATTTTTGGATGACGTGTTCGATCGGTAGGACGTGTTGCATCCGTTCTTCGACTGTCTCGTATGATTCGAGCGTCTCGAGTGTGACGGTGTCCGTCTCAGCAATCGCACCAGAACCTGTCCGACGTAAGTCGCTCATGTGTGCGGCATAACCGAGGCGTTCTCCGATTTCGACTGCTAGCGTCCGGATATACGTCCCTTTTCCACAGGCGATATCGAGGCGGAAGCGACAAAGACCATCTTCGAACACAAGGTCCGATGTCCGTTCCAATCGATCGATACGGACGATCCGTGTCGGTCGCTCGACTTCAATGCCTTTTCGTGCATATTCGTATAGTTTCTTCCCGTTCACTTTGACTGCTGAATAATACGGTGGCGTCTGCTCGATCTCCCCTGTCAATGCGCTCAGAATATCAGCGATTACCTCTTCAGTAATACTTCCGGGCTCGACCGGTGTTTCACGAACCGTCTCCCCGTGTGCATCTTCCGTCGTCGTTGCGAAGCCGATCGTCACTTCCGCCGCGTAACGTTTTCCTTCATCCGTGATGAACCGGGCAAGCTTCGTCGCTCGACCGAGACAGATCGGTAAGACACCTGTTACTTCCGGGTCAAGTGTCCCTGTATGTCCGACTTTTTTCGTCTGAAACAAGCGACGTAGACGAAAGACACAGTCATGACTGGTCATTCCGGCTGGTTTATCTAGTGGTAATACTCCGATGGGTTCCACGTGATGTCCTCCTTGAAAAAAAGGCAACCACACGCGTGGTTGCCTTAGGTGTTAATCTTTGTTCAAATTCCGAAGCAACTCATCAATGCGTGATCCGTATTCGACAGAAGAATCGACCTCGAACAACAGTTCAGGTGTTTTCCGTAGACGAATCCGCGATCCGATTTCCTTACGCATGAAGCCTTTTGATTTTTCAAGACCGATGCGCGCATCCTCACGTGCTTTTTCGTCACCGAGGACCGAATAGAAGATCGTCGCTTGTTGCAAGTCTCCTGTCACTTCGACACCTGTGACGGTAATCGGCTTGACGCGTGGATCCTTGACATCTTTGATGAGCAGTTGCGTAATTTCCTTACGCACCTGTTCGGCGACACGATTCGAGCGTAAACTCATGTTTGTTCCCTCCAGTTCGGAAGAATGGATTCCGTTCTGTTACTTCCGTTTGACTTCTTCCATAATGAACGCTTCGATGACATCATCAACTTTCACATCATCATAACGTTCGATCTTAATACCACACTCGTAACCAGCAGCGACTTCTTTGACATCATCTTTGAAGCGGCGAAGTGTATCGAGTTTTCCTTCGTAGATGACGATACTATCACGAACGACACGGACACCTGCATCACGCGTTAACTTACCTTCCGTGACATATCCACCTGCGATCGTACCGACTTTCGATACTTTGATGACATCGCGGACTTCAGCTTGACCGATGATTTTCTCGACGAACTCAGGATCAAGGAGACCTTTCATCGCTTGCTCGATTTCTTCAATCGCATTGTAGATGATCCGGTGAAGACGAATTTCGACTTTCTCCTGATCTGCCATTGATTTCGCGTTACCATCCGGACGAACGTTGAATCCGATGATGATCGCATTTGCTGCTGAGGCGAGGATAACGTCACCTTCTGTGATCGCACCAACACCTGAGTGTACGATGTTAATTTTAACACCTTCGACATCAATTTTCTTCAATGAACCGGCTAAGGC
This sequence comes from Exiguobacterium sp. U13-1, assembly GCF_001750115.1. Classification (NCBI taxonomy): domain Bacteria; kingdom Bacillati; phylum Bacillota; class Bacilli; order Caryophanales; genus Exiguobacterium; species Exiguobacterium sp. U13-1. The sequence continues at coordinate 2,394,892 of NZ_CP015731.1, forward strand.
TTCAACTGAACCTTGAACGTCACCTTTGATGATGATGTTGAGGTCCTTAACTTCGCCTTCTTTGATGCGGTCGAAGAGATCTTCTAAGCTAACTTTCGCTGAATCGCGACGTTGTGCTTCGATTTCACGTTGGTAACGTGCTTCACCGATTTGACGTGCTTTTTTCTCATCTTCGAATGCGAAGAATTGATCGCCCGCTTTCGGAACATCGTTTAAACCTGTGATTTCGATTGGCGTCGATGGTCCGACTTCTTTGACACGACGACCGATATCGTTGACCATTGCCCGGATACGACCGAACGTGTGACCGACGACGATCGGGTCACCAACACGAAGTGTTCCGTGTTGAACGAGAAGTGTAGCGACTGGACCGCGTCCTTTATCGAGTTTCGCCTCGATGACTGTTCCGCGACCGTTCATGTCTGGTGTTGATTTGTATTCTTGAACTTCTGAAACGAGAAGGATCATCTCGAGCAATTCGTCGATGCCGTCTCCTTTAAGAGCTGAAACCGGTACGAAGATCGTATCGCCGCCCCAGTCTTCTGCAACGAGTTCGAACTCTGTCAATTCTTGTTTGACACGGTCAGGGTTCGCACCCTCTTTATCCATCTTGTTGACCGCAACGATGATTGGAACGCCAGCTGCTTTCGCGTGGCTGATCGCTTCTTCCGTCTGCGGCATGACACCGTCATCGGCTGCAACGACGATGATCGCGATATCCGTGACATCTGCTCCACGTGCACGCATCGTCGTGAACGCCGCGTGACCTGGTGTATCGAGGAACGTGATCTTCTTGCCGTCGATCTCAACTTGGTAAGCACCGATGTGCTGCGTGATCCCGCCGGCTTCGCCTGCAGTGACCTTCGTGTTACGGATCGAGTCGAGCAATGTCGTTTTACCGTGGTCGACGTGTCCCATGATCGTAACGACCGGTGGACGCTCAGACAATTCGTACTTGTCAAGGTTCAATTCATATTGATCAAAGTCCGTCTCATCGACTTGGACTGTCTTTTCGACTTCAAAACCAAACTCTGTCGCGAGCAGTTCGACTGTCTCGTCATCAAGATCTTGGTTGATTGTCGCCATGACACCGAGACCCATCAATTTCATGATCAATTCATTTGGTTTTTTCGCCATTTTTTCAGCGAGTTCACCGACTGTCAAGTTATCAGAGTATTGAACGACGTTTGCCATCGCCTCTTCTTGCGCCCGGCGAGCTGCTTTCCGTTGACTCGACTTCGAGTTCGGATCCGCTACTTCGAGTTTACGCGGTTCTGCTTTCTTTTGGTTCGGACGACGTTTGCCGCCACGGTTGTTACGGTTGCCGAATTCTGGGCGTCCGCCTTTGCTGTTACGTGATTGGTTACCTGCTGGTTTGTTTGTACTTCCTGGTCGGTTCGGTTTATTATCTGATTTCACTTGTTTTGGAGCCTCCGTCTTTTGAGCCCGATATTTTTCGGGATTAAATACTTGATCGAGTTGCTGTACTGTCTGTTCATCTAATACTGCCATATGATTCTTGACTGGTTTCTCCAGCTTTTCGAGCTGGGTGATGACCTGCTTACTTGTTACGTTTTGTTCCTTGGCGAATTCGTATACACGTTTACCCAAAGGATCCACCTCCAATTAGTCGTTCGAGAGGAGTTCAGTTAGCTTTTTCGCAAATCCGGCTTCATTGACTGACACGACAACACGCGCATCCTTTCCTAATGCTTGACCGAGAATCGTCCGGTCGGCGACTTCTAGGTAAGGAACCTGATAACTCGTACATTTATCTGTGACTTTCTTACGCGTGGCAGCCCCCGCATCTGCTGCTAAGAGAACAAGCTTCGCTTGTCCTCCTCGTACTTCTTTCAGTACGAGTTCTTCTCCCGTCGTCACTTTTCTAGCTCGATTCGCGAGACCGAGAAGGGATTCCCATTTACTCATTTGTACCTCCCGCGATTTCAAGCAATTCATCGTATAAGGCATCTGTCGTCTTGACCTTCAAATGATGATCAAGCGTCCGTTTTTTCTTCGCCGTCGCAATGACTGCCGCATCTTTCGATAAATAGGCACCTCGCCCATTCATCTTACCATTTAAATCGATGACGACCTCTTGTTCAGGTGTTCGGACGACACGAATTAATTCTTTTTTCGGCTTCATTTCTTGTGTGATGACACACTTGCGTAATGGTACCTTTTTTTGCACGAATTATTCCTCGCCTTCGACTTGGACCGCTTCTACTGCCGGCTCTTCCGTCGCGAAGACATCTTCGAGATCCATCGCTTCCGCTTCAGACTCGCTCTTAATGTCGATTTTCCATCCTGTCAACTTCGCTGCGAGACGCGCGTTTTGACCACGTTTCCCGATTGCAAGTGACAATTGGAAATCCGGAACGACGACAATCGTCGCTTTCGCCGGTTCGTTGACGTAGACCGCAACGACTTGAGCTGGGCTGAGTGCATTCGCAACATATTCTTTCGGATCATCCGAGTAACGGACGATATCGATTTTTTCCCCGTTCAAATCATTGACGATGCGTTGAACACGTGCCCCTTTTTGCCCGACACATGCACCGACTGGATCGATGTCGTCCGCTGCGACTGCGATTTTCGAACGGTCGCCCGCTTCACGCGCCACAGACTTAACTTCGACTTCGCCACTTGAAATCTCTGGTACTTCGATTTCGAAGAGACGTTTTAAGAGACCTGGATGTGTCCGTGATACGAGAATCGATGCCCCTGATCCTTTAACCATCGGATCAACCTTCGTGACGTACACCTTGATGCGATCACGAATCCCGAAACGCTCGTTCGGCATTTGCTCGTGTGTCGTCAAGACAGCTTCGATACCTTCTAGGTTGACGTACAAGTTGCGTGCATCTTGACGCTCAACGATACCTGTCATGATCTCATCTTCACGATCCGCAAAGTGATTGTAGATGCGTTCACGTTCTGCTTCACGCATTTTTTGTGTGACGATCTGCTTCGCCGTTTGTGCCGCAACACGACCGAAGTCGCCTGGCGTCACTTCGACTTTATGGAAATCGCCGAGTTCATATGTCGGATCGATCTCGTGCGCTTCTTCAAGCGAAAGTTGCTCTTCTGGTTGTGTCAATCGTTCGACGACTTCCTTGAGTGCGAAGACACGGATGTCTCCTGTCTGCTGGTCGAATTCGACCTTTACAGCCTCCGATTCTTTTCCGAAGTTGCGTCGGTACGCTGAAATCAATGCCTGTTCGAGCGCATCGATGATGATGTTCTTGTCAATTTCCTTCTCTTTCGCGATTTGATTGATCGCCTCGAGTAACTGTGGTCCCATCGTTCTCTTCCTTTCCGTCAGAACATTACCGCAAGTCGCGCAAGTGAAATCTTGTCGACCGGTATCTCAATTTTCAATTTTCTTGTTTTGACACGCACTTCGATTTCAAGCATCTCAGGTGTGTACGCGAGCAACGTTCCTTCGAATTCAACCGCATTCTTTACTGGATCGTGCGTTTTGATATACACATGTTTCCCAATCGCCTTTTCGAAGTCCTCGTCTTTCTTCAGTGGACGTTCCGCTCCTGGACTAGCGACGTCGAGGTAATACGGCTCGTCGATCGGATCATTGTCATTCAATGCTTCCGATAACTGTTCATTGATTTTGACGCAGTCTTCAAGATCCACGCCACCCTCTTTGTCGATGGAGACACGTAGGAACCAATCCGCCCCTTCTTTGACGAATTCAACGTCGACTAGCTCCATCCCCTCTCGTTCGACGATTGGTTTTGCGAGCGCTTCGACCTTTTCCGTTACGTTCGTCATCTTCATCCTCCTTCAAAAAACAAACAAGAAAGGAGCAGGTCCCCCTACTCCTTCCAAGTCGTAGTATAAAAAACATTTCCTCACTCAATATAGCATAGGAAAGCGCTCAAAGCAAGTGTTCCTAAGGGCTTACAAGTCGAACAAGGAGAGCTGATTCTCGTCCGGTAACCCTTCGAGACAGCCTAGGTTATCGAGTGTCTCGATGATCGTTTTCGATAACTTGGCACGTTTTTGGAGGTCTTCCTTCGAGAGGAATTCGCCACCTTTACGTGCTTCGACGATCTGCTTCGCTGCATTCGTCCCGAGACCTGTCACGGCATTAAACGGTGGTAACAACGTATCCCCGTCAATGAGGAATTCCGTTGCACTTGAGCGGTAGAGATCGACCTTTTGGAACGTAAAGCCCCGTTCGATCATCTCAAGCGCGATTTCAAGAACCGTGTACAATCCCTTGTCCTTCGCCGTTGCCTCGAATCCTTTATCCTTGATGTCTTGCAAGACTTTCCGGACGGCTGCAGAGCCTTTATTCATCGCACCGATATCAAAGTCACCCGCACGTACCGTAAAGTACGAAGCGTAGTAATACATTGGATGATGGACTTTATAGTAGGCGATCCGAACAGCCATTAAGACATAGGCAGCAGCATGGGCTTTCGGGAACATGTACTTGATTTTCTTACAAGAATCGATATACCAGAGCGGCACATCGTTCTCGATCATCGCCTCTTCCATGTCAATCGAGAGTCCTTTCCCTTTTCGGACCGACTCCATGATTTTAAAAGCAAGTGACGGTTCAAGACCGGCATAGATCAAGTAGACCATGATGTCATCTCGACAACCGATGACGTCTTTTAATTCACATGTTCCGTTGTAGATCAATTCGCTGGCGTTTCCGAGCCAGACATCCGTTCCGTGCGAGAGTCCTGAAATCTGGACGAGCTCCGAGAACGTCGTCGGTTTCGTCTCTTCTAACATTTGGCGGACGAACTTTGTTCCAAACTCGGGAATACCGAGCGTTCCCGTTTTTGAATCGATTTGCTCCGGCGTCACGCCGATCGATTCCGTCGAACTGAAAATTTTCATGACTTCCGGGTCATCGACCGGAATCGTCTTCGGATCTCGTCCTGATAAATCCTGTAGCATCCGAATCATGGTCGGGTCATCGTGACCGAGGATATCGAGTTTGAGTAAGTTATCGTGAATCGAGTGGAAGTCAAAGTGTGTCGTCTTCCATTCAGAACCCATATCATCTGCCGGATATTGAATCGGACTAATATCATAAATATCCATATAGTCCGGTACGACGATGATCCCACCTGGGTGTTGCCCAGTCGTTCGTTTGACGCCGGTGACACCACTGACGAGACGATCGACTTCCGCATTCCGATACGTCAGCTCATTCTCCGACTGATACCCTTTGACATAGCCATACGCCGTCTTCTCGGCAATCGTTCCGATTGTTCCGGCACGGTAGACGTAATCGTCACCGAACAAGACTTTCGTATAGGCGTGTGCTTGCGGCTGATATTCTCCACTGAAGTTCAAATCGATATCCGGTACTTTATCCCCTTTAAATCCAAGGAACGTTTCAAACGGAATATCATGACCGTCTTTAAATAACGGGATATCACATTTCGAACAGGATTTATCCGGTAAATCGAATCCCGAACCGACAGAACCGTCATCGAAGAACTCCGATTCCTTACAATTCGGACAGACATAGTGTGGCGGCAAGGGATTGACTTCGGTGATCTCGGTCATCGTCGCAACGAGACTTGATCCGACCGACCCCCGTGAACCGACCAAATAGCCGTCGTCGAGTGATTTTTTAACGAGTTTATGAGAAATCAAATAGATGACGGCGAATCCGTGACCGATGATTGACTTCAACTCTTTTTCGAGTCGTGCTTCGACGATTTCCGGTAACGTCTCTCCGTAAATCCGGTGCGCCATATCGTACGACAAGTTCCGAACTTCTTCATCCGCCCCTTCGATCTTTGGTGTATAGAGATCTTTTGGAATGATGTCGATGTTCTCGAACTGTTCCGCGACGGCTTGACTGTTCGTGATGACGAGACGTTCCGATACATCTGGCCCGAGGAACTTGAAGTCATCCATCATTTCCTTCGTCGTCCGGAAGTGTGCCGGTGGCAGTTGTTTTCGCATGTTCAGCATGTTCGCTCCACCTTGCGTCCGGATCAAAATCTCCCGGTACGTGGCGTCATGTTGATCGAGGTAATGCACGTTCCCTGTCGCAACTGGTAAGATATCATGTTCTTCCGCGACACGGATGATTTTTTTGATCAGTTCGCGCAGTTCGAGTTCATTCTGAACGATTTCCCGCTCGATCAAATGACCATACATCGCGGGTGGCTGAATCTCGATGAAATCATAGAACTGCATCACTTTCGCTAAATCTTCGTCTGACTTGTTCAAAGCGGCATCAAACACTTCGCCATTATCGCAAGCTGATCCGATGATCAAACCATCCCGGTGCGCGACGAGTTGCGAGCGCGGTGTGCGGACGACACGGTGCACGTGTTTCGTATGAGCAATCGAAATCAATTGGTACAAATTCTTCAAGCCCGTCCGGTTCTTCGCATAGACCGTCGCGTGGTATGGTCGTGCCCGCGAGATATCTTTCCCCATCTCCCGGTTGAGTGAGGCGTGTGTCTTCATGTCGAACATCTCATCTGCCATTTGAAGCAACTTGACCATCAAATATCCCGTCGCTTCCGCGTCATAGATGGCGCGGTGATGTTGCGTCAATTCGATATCAAATCGTTTCGCGAGTGTGTTCAATCGGTGATTTTTTAGCGTCGGCATCAAGACACGGGCTAGCTCAAGCGTATCAATGACCGGCAAGACCGATTCATCGTGTCCACCAGACCGGAGTGTCGCATTCAAGAACCCGATATCAAACGAAGCATTATGGGCAACGAGAATCGAGTCGCCGACCCAGTCCATGAACTCCTTGACGACTTGTTCCGGGTCTGGTTTTCCGCGGACCATATCATCGGTGATCCCTGTCAAATCAATCGTCGTCGCCGACAACAGGTGTTTCGGATCCGCGAATGCTTCGAACTTATCGATGATATCACCGTCGTGGATCTTGACGGCTGCGAGTTCAATGATTTTGTTGTACATCGCCGATAAACCAGTCGTCTCGACGTCAAAGACGACGAATGTCGCGTCATCTAAGTTACGTTCTACCGGATGATAGGCGACTTGCACCCCGTCATCGACGACATTCGCTTCGATTCCGTATAGTACCTTGATATCGTTTTTCTTTCCGGCATAGTAGGCATCCGGGAAACTTTGGGCGCCAGCGTGATCCGTGATCGCAACAGCAGGATGACCCCATTTTGCTGCGCGTTCGACGTATTTCGTCACGTTCATGACAGCGTCCATCTGACTCATTTGCGAGTGCGCATGTAACTCGACACGCTTCTCACCTGCCCAAGGGTCAGCCGGTGCTTCCATCTTCACTTCTGACAGTTGGGCAATCATCATACAGAGATCGCGTAGGAATGTATCGAACTCAACGCGACCTGCCGCCTGGATCCACATCCCTTTTTTGATGGCTGAGAGGATCTTGACGTCTGTTTCGTCACGCGCAAACATCTTGACGACGAGGGAGTCCGTATAGTCCGTCATCTTGAACGTAAAGATCGTCTTTCCACTTCGTAGTTCACGACTCTCTGCCGAGAAGACGAGACCACGGATCGCAATCCGTCGTTCCTCATCTTGGATCGTCTTAATCGGGACAATCTCATCTTGAATTGGTTTCCCGATCCGGATCTCAACCGGTCCTTCATCGTCATCCCGCGATTGTTCCCGCTTGAATTGCAACTCGAGCATCCGTTTTGCTTCTTCCATGTCTTCCTGTTTCACCTGATTGCGCAACGCTTCTTGTTTCGATTCGTTGATTTGAACAATCGGTTCACAGTTGAATTTCGGAAATCCGTAAGCACTGTAAAGTAACTGCAACTCACCACATAAGCTACTTTTTAAGAATCCTGCTTCCGGTTCACTCCGGACCGGAATGAATAATTTCTGTTCTTTGAACTCCGGTAAGACCCGTCCAAGTTGTGTCCGCATCGCCGATGAGACATCTGCGAGATCCTGCACGACGTATGGCCAGTAATCATGATACAGGCGTTCGTCTGGTCGACTATCCGCATGTAGGATGATTTTGACTTCGGCGAATTGCTGATACCGACTGACTAAGCGACTCGTAAAGAGTTGATAAACGTTTTGGGGTAAAACATGTGGCAAGCGGATCTCAAATGTCCAGGTTGCTTTTGCTTTATTAACGCGAAGCTTCTCAAGGACTGCTTCGTTAAAGTATTCTTCAATGATACCGTTCGGTAATTCCAAGTCACTGAGTAACAGTGACATGCGTTGTTGTGTATCCACTCGCAATTGTGCTGTCTGATCGCTTCACACCGTGACAGCAACTCCTCCTCCTCTTGCGGATTGCCCAAGGGGCGAATGGGTGTGAGACAAGAAAACAGTCACTTTATGAAAAGTGACCGTCTCCATACTTTATTCTAAACCTTCATAGAGTGAACGAACAGCCTCAACGACTTGTTCTTGTCCAATTTCTTCTGCATCGCCACCACGACGGGCTTTTAATTCGACGATTCCTTCTGCCGCTTTTTTCCCGACGTTCAAACGAACCGGTAGACCGATCAAATCAGCATCGGCGAACTTGACGCCTGCTCGTTCTTTCCGGTCGTCAAGTAAGACGCTAAAACCTGCAGCTGTCAACTCACGATATAGCGTCTCTCCGAGTTCAAGCTGTTCCGCATTTTTACCATTGACGACGATCAAATGGACATCGTATGGTGCGATCGCTTTTGGCCAAATGATCCCGCGCTCATCATAATGTTGTTCGACGACTGCCGACAATGTCCGCGAGACACCGATGCCGTAACAACCCATGATGAGTGGTTGCGCTTTACCGCCTTCATCGAGGAACGTCGCTCCCATTCCTTCAGAGTAACGTGTGCCGAGTTTGAAGACTTGACCGACTTCGATACCACGTGCGAATTTGACGTTGCCGTTGCCGTCTGGTGACGCGTCACCTTCTTCAACGAAACGTAAATCCGTATAGTCGGCTTCGAAATCACGGCTTGGGTCGACATGGATATAATGCGTTTCCGCTTTGTTCGCACCACAGACAGCGTTCGTCAAGGCACGGATCGCGTAATCGGCGACGATCTTCATGTCTGCTCCGATCGGTCCGAGTGTTCCAGGCGTTGAGTGAAGCGCTGCTTCAATCTCTTCGTCGCTCGCCATCGTGATGTCGAGAGCACCCAGATAGTTTTTCAACTTGATGTCGTTGACTTCGTGATCGCCACGGACAAGTGCCATGACAAGTCCTTGCTCCGTCTTGAAGATGACGGTCTTGATTGATTCGTTTGCTGGTAAATTCAGATGTGCGCTGACCGCTTCGATCGTCTTCGCATCTGCCGTATGCACTTCTTCAAGTGCTTCTGGTGCTTTGTCTTGCTTCGGATAGGCATCGATGGACTCTGCCATCTCTAAGTTCGCTGCATAATCCGATTGGTCCGAGTAGACGATCGTATCTTCACCGATTGCTGCTAACGCATGGAACTCATGTGTTCCACTACCACCAATCGCACCTGAGTCAGCGACGACTGGACGGAACTCAAGACCAACACGTGTGAAAATCCGCGAATACGTATCAAACATGTTTTGATACTCTTCGTCTAAGCTCTCTTGTGAAGAATGGAACGAATAAGCGTCCTTCATGATGAACTCGCGACCACGTAATAAACCGAAACGTGGACGACGTTCGTCACGGTACTTCATTTGAATCTGGAAGAGATTGACCGGTAACTTTTTGTACGAGTTCAATTCATCACGAACGATTGAAGTGATCAGTTCCTCGTGCGTCGCTCCGAGCGCGAACCGGCGATCATGACGATCCGTCAAGCGCATTAATTCAGGTCCATAGATATCCCAGCGTCCTGTTTCTTCCCATAGTTCAGCTGGTTGAATCGCTGGCATCAGTAATTCTTGCGCACCCGCCGCTTCTAATTCCTCACGGATGATCGTCTCGATGTTTGCGAGTACTCGTTTTGCGAGTGGTAGATACGAATAGATCCCAGCGGCATTTTGACGCATGAATCCTGCACGAAGCAAGAGTTGGTGACTGATGGCTTCTGCATCAGATGGTACTTCACGCAACGTTGGCATGAATAGTTTTGATTGTTTCATAATGAGTCACGAACTCCTTTGACTGAGTGATTAATTAAAAGAATTTTTGAATGTCGTTCCAAGTGACGACGAGCATGAGTAGCATCAAAAGCGCAAAACCGACGAAGTGAACCAATCCTTCTTTTTGAGGATCAACTGGTTTACCGCGTAAGGCTTCAAGGAAGAGGAACAACAATCGTCCTCCGTCAAGTGCTGGAAGTGGCAATAAGTTGAAGACTGCTAAGTTGACTGACAACAATGCTGTCCATGTCAATAGCATCGAGAACCCACTATCTGCGACCTGATCGGTCATTTTGACGATCCCGACTGGTCCTGATAATTGATCGACGCCAACGACACCCGTTACGAGATCTCCAACAGCTCCGACGATAAGCGTCGACATCCGCCATGTTTCTGAAACGCCCGTTTGTAGTGCTGTTCCGAATGATTTTTCTGTCTCATTCGTGACACCGATGATGCCAACCTTCTGTTCCCCTTGCTGTTGCACTTTTGGCGTGATCTCAGTTGTCGTCTCTTTTCCATCACGCTCATATTTTACTTCTGTCGCTTTCCCAGCACGATCTTGGAATCCAGCACGTAAATCTGTCCATTTTGCTGTATCCTGTCCGTTGACCGAGATAATCCGGTCACCTTCAACAAGTCCTGCTTGATCGGCAGGTGAACCTTTTTGTACTGTTCCGATGACGCTTTCCCCTGTCGGAGAACCATTATATAAGGCAAGACCGAATAAAATGACGAACGCAAGGACAAAGTTCATGAACGGTCCTGCAGCAATCGCAAGGACGCGTTTCCATACGGATTTCGAACCAAATGTGCGGTCATATGGCGCAATTTGTGTCCGTGTCTGACCTTCGACAAGAAATGCTGTCGGTGAGACAGGATAGCGAACCGATGTCTCGTCTTGTAACCCAACGAGTTCGAGTTGACGCAACAAGTCAATCCGCTCGACAGTAACGACTTGATCGACTTGTGGCTGATCCGCATCGAAATAAATCGTCTCGATGACGCCGTCCTTTAACTGTAATCCAACGGTTTGACCTGATTTGATCTCTACGAGTTCAGGTTCTTCACCCGCCATCTTGACGTAACCGCCAATCGGCAACAGGCGTACCGTATACAACGTCTCATTCTTAAACACTGAAAAGATCTTCGGTCCAAATCCAATCGCGAATTCCCGACAGAGAATACCTGCCCGCTTCGCCATTACGAGATGACCCCATTCATGGACGGCGACGAGTACACCGAACATCAGCACGATTGAAATAAAGGTCGTCATTACTTATCCCATCCTTAGTTAGCGAATGTAAGAGACGATACGAACTCACGCGCCCATCGATCAGCTTCAAGGATTTGATCCAAAGAAGGCTCCTCGATAAGCTCATGAGCTTGAAGCGCCGCCTCGACGCTCGCTTCGATTTCTAAAAAGCGAATGTCCCCTTTTAAGAAACGGTCCACCGCTTGTTCGTTCGCAGCATTGAGTACTGATGGCATCGATCCGCCGGCTTGACCCGCTTCAAAAGCAAGTCGTAACAACGGATAACGCTCAAATGATGCATCAGCAAAGTGTAAGCGTCCGATTTCCTTTAAGTTTAACCGTTCTCCCCCTTGGATTTCAAGACGGGACGGATATGTAAGAGCGTACTGAATCGGTTCTCGCATGTCAGGCATACCAAGCTGAGCCATGACAGCTCCATCGTTGAATTCGACCATCGAGTGGATGATGGATTCACGATGAATGACGACATCGATGTCCGCATAGTCGACATCAAATAACCAGTGCGCTTCAATGACTTCGAATCCTTTGTTCATCATCGTTGCGGAATCAATCGTGATTTTTGCTCCCATCGACCAGTTCGGATGCGCGAGTGCTTGTTCGACCGTCACGTCTGCCAGTTCTTCACGTGATTGATCACGGAAGCTTCCGCCTGACGCCGTCAAGATGATTTGACGCACATCTTCTCGCCGCTCACCGTTCAAGCATTGGAAAATCGCCGCATGCTCACTATCGACGGGTAAAATCGTCACGTTTTTTTCACGCGCGAGCTTCATGACAAGGTGCCCTGCCGTGACGAGTGTCTCCTTATTCGCAAGACCAATCGTCTTACCTGCCTCAATCGCGGCAAGCGTTGGACGTAAGCCAACAGCTCCTACGACCGCTGTAATGACCGTATCGACTTCAGGATGCGTCACGATATCAAGCAATCCTTCTTCACCGATGACGATTGTTGGCTGATAAGTCAACTGTTGCTCGAGTTCTTGACGTGTTGTCTCATCTTGGACTCCGACAAGCATCGGTTGCAAACGATTCAACCACGGTACGGCGACCGTCGTGTTGCGTCCAAATGCAAAACTCGTCAATTCAAAAAGGTCTGGATTAGCCGCAATGACATCGAGCGTCTGCGTACCAATCGATCCTGTTCCACCGATGATACTGATTTTCTTCATAATGAAGCGCCTCCTCAAGCAAAGATATCGAGTACGACGAGGACCGTAAAGACGATCATCATGCTGTCGAACCGATCTAGAATACCACCATGACCCGGTAGTAACGTTCCAGAATCCTTCACACCATAATGGCGTTTGTAAGCGGACTGGACCAAGTCACCAAGTTGGCCAACGACGGCAACGATGATGGCAAGGACAATGACTTTTCCAAAACCGACTGTCGGTTCGATACTTTCAAACACGACACCGAGTAAGATGGCAAGTAACACGCCACCGACTGCCCCTTCAATCGTCTTATTCGGACTGATTGATGGCCACAGTTTATTCTTACCAAATCGTTTCCCGACGAAGTACGCCCCTGAATCCGTAAACCAGATCAAGAGAATGATCAACAGCGACCACGTTAATCCGTGTTCGAGTAAGCGGATGTAGGCGAACGATGCAAAACCGACACCGACATAAACCGCAGTCAGCAGTAAAAAGGCGACATCATCGAACGTAAAGACATTTTTCGAAAACACGTTCCAAAAGAGACCGATCAATAAAATGATCATTGCCCAAGCGATTGGTGAAAGTCCGATTGGGAGTGTCCGATCGACTGCCTCTTCATAGATACCGACGAATGGTAATAACGTGCCGATCCCGAATAAAATCCGTGGAATGCGCGAGCCGCTCCATTGTCGCATCCGGACGAGCTCGGTATAACCGAGAATCGTTAGTATTGCCATAAACGCTAAAAAGGGAAGTCCACCGATGTACAAAAGCGCCAAAAAGATGGCGCCTGCCCATATCCCTGTGATAATCCGAGTTTTCATAAGCTAGTTCCTCATTTAATCAGACGCCGCCAAATCGGCGTGTCCGTTGATTGTAATCTTCAATTGCTGCCAAGAAAGCATCCCGACGAAACTCTGGCCACAAGACGTCTGTAAAGTAAAACTCTGCGTACGCCGCTTGCCAAAGTAAGAAATTCGATAACCGTTGTTCGCCACTCGTTCGAATCACGAAATCGACATCGGTTACGGATCCTGTCATTAGCTCGCGCTCGATCGTCTCCGGTGTAATCGCATCCGGTGACAATGTTCCTGCCTGAACCTGTGCGCCCAGTTTTTGCATGACTTGTACGAGTTCATCGCGTCCTCCATAATTCAGAGCGAAAATCAGACGAAGTCCTGTATTGTGTTGCGTATCCAGTTTCGCTTGTTCCACTGCCTCACGTGTGAAATGAGGGAGGCGTGACACTTCTCCTGCTACCTCGACTTTGACATTTTGCGCGTCTAACTCTTTTAAATCCGACTCTAAAAATTGTGCCGGCAGCTTCATGAGAAAGCTCACTTCTTCTTCCGGGCGCGTCCAATTCTCCGTCGAGAAGGCATATAATGTCAGACTCTTAACGCCGAGTTCATTTGCAACCCGAACAACTTCACGAATCGATTTCATGCCTTCGCGATGTCCCATGATACGTGGAAGCCCGCGTTTTTGTGCCCATCTACCGTTTCCGTCCATGATGATAGCGACGTGTTCAGGCACCCGATCATAGGTTTCGGTTTCTTTCGTCTGATTCAACCATTGAAACATCCGCACTTCCTCCTCTCTCAATTATGAAGAAAGGGACTCTTCGTGTGACAAAGAGTCCCCCCCATGACGATCCGTCGCGTCATACTTCCATGATTTCTTGTTCTTTTTCCGTTGCTGTCTGATCAAGTTGTTTAACGAACTTGTCTGTCAACGTCTGAACATCTTCTGTGTATCCACGCAAATCATCTTCTGTCAATGCACCATCTTTTTCTTGTTTCTTTAACTGCTCGTTCGTATCACGACGAATGTTACGGAGGGCAACCTTACCTTCTTCCGTATACTTCTTGACGAGTTTGACGAGTTCCTTCCGGCGCTCTTCCGTTAGTGGTGGAATCGCAAGACGGATGACCGTACCATCAGATGATGGCGCAAGACCAAGATCAGCACGTTGAATCGCTTTTTCAATCTCGCTGACCATTGATTTATCCCATGGAGTGATCAAGATCAGACGTGCTTCTGGTGTGTTGACGTTCGCTACTTGATTGAGCGGTGTCGGTGACCCGTAGTATTCGACTTGAACGGGATCTAAAATCGCAACGTTCGCACGACCTGCACGGAGTGTCGCAAGTTCTTTCTTAAGTGAAAGATGTGCTTTTTCCATCCGTTCTTCGGCTTGTTTTAAGATTTCTTTTGACATATTATTTCCCCCTTACGATTGTCCCGATTTCGTCACCGATGACGACACGTTTGATGTTACCTTCTTCCATCAACGAGAAGACGATGAGCGGGATGTCATTGTCCATACAAAGTGATGTTGCTGTAGAATCCATGACTTGAAGTCCATCCTTTAAGACATCCAAGTAAGAGAGCGTTTCGAATTTCTTCGCTTCTGGATCAACATTCGGGTCAGCTGAGTACACACCATCGACGTTGTTTTTCGCCATTAAGATGACCTCTGCTTCAATTTCAGCTGCACGAAGAGCAGCTGTCGTATCTGTCGAGAAGTACGGGTTCCCTGTACCTGCTGCAAAGATGACGACGCGTCCTTTTTCAAGATGACGCATCGCACGGCGGCGAATGTACGGTTCTGCTACTTGGCGCATCTCGATTGATGTTTGAACGCGAGTTTCGACACCTACATCTTCTAAGCTGTCTTGAAGCGCAAGCGAGTTCATGACTGTCGCTAACATCCCCATATAATCGGCGTTGGCCCGGTCCATCCCAAGTTCTGCACCTGTTTTGCCACGCCAAATGTTTCCAGCTCCGACGACGACCGCTACTTCAACGTTCAATTCAACTAATTCGCGAATCTGTTCCGAGATAGATTTGACGATGACAGGATTGATCCCAAACCCTTGATCTCCTGCGAGCGCTTCTCCGCTCAATTTTAACACAATCCGGTTATATTTCGGTTGCATGACTATGTCCCCCTTGCTAAATTCCGTAAAAAAGGAACACGAACCACTTCCACACGAAAGTGGATTGAAGCATACGTGTTCCTTCTCTTGTCATCAGGATGATCCCGATTCTTATTTTTTAAGTTGGTTCATAACTTCTTCAGCGAAGTTCTCTTCGCGTTTTTCCATACCTTCTCCAACTTCGAAGCGTACGAATGACACGACTTTACCGCCTTTAGATTCTACATATTTACCAACTTTGAAGTCTGGATCCTTAACGAACGTTTGATCGACGAGGCAGATTTCCTCGAAGAATTTGTTCATACGACCAACGATCATTTTTTCAACGATGTTAGCTGGTTTTCCTTCGTTCAATGCTTGCTCAGTGAGGACTTTTTCTTCACGTGCTTTTTCTTCTTCTGTGACAGAAGTACGGTCAACGTAAAGTGGACGTGCTGCTGCGATGTGCATTGCAACGTCTTTTGCAACTGTTTCATCTGTCGTACCTTCGATAACGACGACTGAACCGATGCGTCCACCCATGTGGAGGTAAGAACCGAATGCTGCGTCATCTGCTTTTGTGAAGAGCGCTACGCGACGGAGTGAGATTTTCTCTCCGATTGTTGAAGCTTCTTCTGAGATGTATGTGTCGATTGTTTTACCTGCTTCGTATTCAGAAGCAAGAGCAGCTTCTGCTGTCTCAGAACCGTTACGGAGAACAGCGTCTGCGATGTTTTGAACGAGTGTTTGGAAACGTTCGTTTTTCGCAACGAAGTCTGTTTCTGAGTTGATTTCGACGAGTGCCGCTTTGTTGCCGTCAACTGCAACTGCAGTCAATCCTTCAGCTGCAATACGATCGCCTTTTGCTGCTGCTTTAGCGATCCCTTTTTCACGCAAGAAATCTACTGCTGCGTTCATGTCACCGTCAGTTTCAACGAGTGCTTTTTTGCAGTCGAGCATACCTGCACCTGTTTTTTCACGAAGTTCTTTAACCATTGCTGCTGTAATAGCCATTCGATATTCCTCCTTATAACATCCTTAGTTTCAAAAAAAAGGTGATAAAAGGTCGATTCCCTTTATCACCTGGCATCACGAATTACTCAGCGTCTGCTACTACTTCTTCAGTAGTTTCAGGTGCTACGTTATCTTCGCCTTGTTTAACTTCGAGGATTGCGTCAGCCATTTTACCAGTGAGCAATTTGACTGCACGGATCGCATCGTCGTTCGCTGGGATGACGTAGTCGATTTCGTCTGGATCACAGTTAGTATCAACAATCGCAACGATTGGGATGTTGAGTTTGTGTGCTTCTGCAATCGCGATACGCTCTTTGCGTGGGTCAACGATGAAGAGTGCATCCGGAACGCCTGGCATATCTTTGATACCGCCGAGGAATTTCTCAAGACGAGTCATTTCTTTTTTAAGAATGATGACTTCTTTTTTAGGAAGAACTTCGAATGTACCGTTCTCTTCCATTTTTTCGAGTTGTTTCAAACGGTTGATACGTTTTTTGATTGTAGAGAAGTTCGTGAGGGTTCCACCCAACCAACGTTCGTTGATGAAGTATTGACCTGCACGGATCGCTTCTTCTTTCACAGTGTCTTGAGCTTGTTTTTTCGTACCAACGAAAAGAACGTTTCCGCCTTCAGACGCTACTTCACGGATGAAGTTGTATGCTTCGTCTACTTTTTTGACCGTTTTTTGAAGGTCGATGATGTAGATTCCGTTCCGTTCTGTGAAGATGTATTTTGCCATTTTTGGGTTCCAACGGCGTGTTTGGTGACCGAAGTGTACACCAGCTTCTAACAATTGTTTCATCGAGATTACTGCCATGATGAATTCCTCCTTTTGGGTTTTGGATGTCCTCCGCGATGATCGTCTGTCCAGCTAACCTATTAAAGGCACCGCAGCTGGCGATACATGCGTGCGTAATTAACACCGTAGACTAATATAGCATAAAGATTACCGAGGGGCAACCTTCGTTTGATGAGAAAGTTTAGCAATCAAAGCAACCTCGCCCGTCCCGCGATTTAAAGACCGCGCAAGCGTCTCAAGATCCGCTCCTTCTCGTAGCGCCTGCTTGACATCTGTTAACGGTGGTTCTTTTGAAATGGATCGCTCGATTTCGACGGCTTCCGATTTCTCGTATGTAGCCGCCTCCACCATCTGTGGAGACACGTCCGGTACTTGATCAACCTGTTCGTTCGCTTCATTTACGGATGTCTCCGTCATAGCGTTGACGTTCTCCATGAAATGAAGCAACACTTGTTCCGTCTCATTCTTTTCACGTTCCAACCGGATAATCCGGTCTTTAAGCGCTGCCTGCTGGCGAAATAACACCAGCAGCGCATAACAAACTAAAGCAGCTAATAAAATATAAACGACAGTCATAATTCTTCCTTTCACATGGCGACACGATCTGCTAAGTAGGCACTTCCGAGCGCATTCTTCAACTTCCGAAGCGCTTTTGAATGGATTTGTGAAATACGGGAAGTCGAGAGCCCGAGGACTTCACCAATTTCAGTAAGCGTCAATTCTTCATAATAGAACAACGAGACGACAAGTTGTTCTTTTTCGGATAACCCCTCTACTTCCTCTGCCAGTTTAGCAATCAACTCACGCATTAATAACATATCTTCCGGTGTAGCAGTATCTGGATCTAAATAGGAAACGGTCATCGCCTTCCCCTCATCCTGTAACGTGACTGCTTCATCGATCGATAATACATTCGCAAAATAGCTTTCTGCTAAAGCACCCTTGACCTCGTCCGGTGTCATGTCGACGATGGAAGAGACCTCGTCTAACGTCGGCGTCCGTTGCAAAGATTGTTCAAGGATCTCGACGGCTGCCTCGACCCGTTTTGCTTTTTCCCGTAAGGAACGTGGTAACCAATCGATTTTACGAAGCCCATCTAAAATAGCTCCTCGAATCCGAAAGGCGGCATACGTGTCGAATTTATTATTATGATTTTGATCGAATTTTTGAAGCGCATCGTACAATCCCATCATCCCTAAACTTTTCAACTCGTCTCGATCGACACTTTTAGGCAACGTCGCACTTAAACGCTGAACATGGTATTGAACAAGTGGTTCATAATTGTGAAGTAACAGGTCTGCCACCGCAATATCGCGTGTGGTCAGCCATCGATCCCAAAGTTGTTGTAATTCCTCACGCATGACCATTCCTCCTCTAGATTTCCAGCGTCCCGACATTCACCGTCCGGATGACGAGACGCCCTGATTGTGAGTGGAACTCGATCGTTCGTCCATTCGTGCCGCCAACATCTTCGGCAACGAGTGGAATTTTGACTTGTTGAAGCATTGCTTTGACCGCAGCGATGTTTCGCTCACCAATCCGCATGGATTCATGTTCATACTTAAATTGAAACATCTGAGCCCCACCCGCAATCTTCGCACGTAATCGGATGGCTCCACTTGCTCGTAATTCGCGGGCTACCTCTAGAATTGCAGTATCCGCGAACTTTCCGACTTCAAGCTCCCGATTCCGACTGATCGCTGAATCAGGCAACATGACATGCGCCATACTCGATAACCCTCGTTCCTGGTCATAGATGACGACGCCTACACACGATCCAAGACCCGCCGTCCGTAAAATGACGGGGCGTTTACTGATGGCGTACTCCGCAATCCCAATCCGTACGATTTCATCCATTCAAGTCCACACCCAATCGTTCGAAGACCGTCTGAAAGGCGTTAGCTTCAGGCAACAAAAGTAAATGTCCAGTCAAATCGTTTCCTGCACTAGACAAATGCGTGTCGATATAGACAGCCATATTGCCTGGGGTCGTTGATTCAAGTAAGGCTACTTCAAGTAACGCACCAACCATATCAAACGCTGATGCAGGAACACTGACATGTAACGATAAATCAAGCCAATCGGAGATAGCCCGAGCATATGCTCCTATTAAAATATTCCCAATTTCTTCCCAAGCAGAAACCCCCATTTCGTGGGAATCGGAAAAAAAGTGGAATTCCGTCTGCATCAATTGGCTCACGAGCTTCTCTGCATCACGAAGTGGCATCAAAAAAAGTAACGTTGCTTGAATATCGCCAGAAAAACGTAACAATGCACCAGCGGTATACGTTTCCGCCCCTCCACTTCGCTCGATGATCGTCGTGAAATCCTCAAGTTCAGCGGAAGGTACTTCGATCTCAATCGGTTGTCCAAGTAAGGTCGAAAGTGCTGTCGCTGCGTGACCAGCTCCAATGTTGCCGACTTCCCGTAAAATGTCCCGTTCGTTCGGATTAAGCATGAACGATGTCCTCAAATAAGCGATTCGGTTCAATCAACGAAAACAATTGCTGATCGCCTTTTGCGACTGCAGTCAAATACGAGGCATCCTCCTGCTTTTGTTCACTGAGCGGTTCAATCCGAACATCCGTTGATTCGACGACTTCGTTTGCCCGGTCGACGATGAATCCAGCGTCCCCATGCTCCAAAGTGGCGATGATGATGCGTGTTTCTTCCGTTTCTTCCATTAATTCGAATCCAAGACGGGCACGCAGGTCAATCACGGGGGTGACGACACCTCGCAAATTGATGACTCCTTTGACATAGGATGCAGCGTTCGGAATCCGTGTGATCGGGATGAGCCGTTCGATTGAACGAACAGACTGTACATCAATACCGTATGCATTATCTTCTAATTGAAAAACAACCCATTTTTGTTCCATCTTCGTTCCCCTCACTTCCGTAATAGTGCATTGCTGTCAATGATCAATGCGACTTGTCCGTCTCCAAGAATCGTCGCGCCAGAAATGGCACGGATGCCTTCTAGATAACTACCGAGTGGCTTCATGACGATTTCCTGTTGACCGATCAATTCGGATACGATCAATCCTGCTAATTTTTCGCCACTCCGGACGACGACGACCGAATAGGCTTCTGCCTCATGTTGTGGCAATCCGTAAACTTCATTCAGCGAAATAAGTGGAACCAATTGTCCACGGAAATCAAATACTTTTTCCCGGTGCGCTTGCAGGATCGCCGATTTACGTAAAGATGTCGTCTCGATGATGGCAGTCAGTGGAATTGCATACGTTTCTTGTCCGAGCTCAACGAGCATGGCTGAGATGATCGAGAGCGTCAATGGTAAACTGATACGGAAAATCGTTCCTTCTCCGCGGCGTGTCTCAACGAACACTTCTCCACCCAATGATTCGATCTTCGATTTGACGACGTCGAGACCAACACCACGACCAGACAAGTCCGTGACTTCTTCTGCCGTCGAGAAACCAGGTGCGAATAACAGCATCGAAGCCTCTTCGATCGTTAATTGCATCGCTTCTTCTTCTGTGATCAATCCTTTTTCAATCGCAATCCGTGTGACACGTTCGTGATTGATACCTGCTCCATCATCTTCAATCTCAATGAAGACTCGGTTTCCTGAATGGTAGGCACGAAGCGAAAGATTTCCTTCGACCGGCTTATTCGCTAAAATCCGTTCCGCTTTGTTTTCAATTCCATGATCGATCGCATTACGGATCAAGTGGACAAGTGGATCACCAATCTCATCGATGACTGTGCGATCAAGTTCCGTCTCAGCACCCGTAATGTGTAGTTTGATATGTTTTCCGACATCCTTCGAAACGGAACGCACCATTCGTGGGAATCGATTGAATACTTGTTCGATCGGCATCATTCGTAACGTTAAAACGAGTGATTGCAATTCGTTCGTGCCCCGTTTGATCCGTTCGACCGTATCTGTCAATTCCGGCGAGCTGACTTCTGCTGCAATACGCTCCAAACGTCCGCGGTCGATGATGAACTCTTCGAACAGATTCATCAAACGATCAATCCGCTCGAGATTGACACGAATCGTTTTCGAAGCGACAGGCACAGATAGATCTGTCTGTTCTGGTGATTCCGGTGAAGCTGTTGGTGCAGGTACTGATGTCGCAACCGGCACTTCCTGTGGAAGGGTGGATGTCGCCACCTCTGCTTCTGGTGTTGCTTCGAACACGTCCATCGTTACTATTGCGACTTCAGAAACCGAGGCAACCGCCTCTTGAATGACCGATTGCTCTTGTTGCGTCACGAATAAAACAGAGAATGACGTCTCAAAATGTTCTTGCTCCAGTTCATCAGATGTCGGATTCGACAAAATGACATCTCCGAGCTGTTGTAAACGATCAAAGACCATGTAAACACGTGCCGCTTTTAAGATGACGTCTGCTGAAAGTTCGACTTGGACGATATAGGCTTGATAACCGGACGCAATCGATTGTTTGACGACCGCTTCCGAATAGACATCACATTCGAATGTTGATGGTGCAGTTGATGGCGTAACCGAAATGATCTCTTCTTGTTCGGGACGAATGAACTGCTGTAATCGTCTCACTGTTTCCGTAACGTCAAGTTTCCCTTTTCCACCGCGACTGATGTCTTCTACCATCGTTTCCAGTTGCTCAGCAGCAACGAATAGGACATCGATCAACTCAGCTGTAGCGGGTTGTTTCTTTGATCTGACTAAATCAAGGGCACTCTCCATCTCATGCGTCAAATCAGCGATCGCATCATATCCCATCGTTCCTGCCATTCCTTTTAGCGTATGGGCAGAACGGAAAATTTGATCGATGACCGCTTCATCGTCTAATCGTTCTTCAAAAACCAATAAGCTTGTGTTAATAGCTTGTAAATGCTCCATCGACTCATCGAGGAACAACCCCACATATTCATTTAAGTCCATGACTGATACCCTCCTTTAATCTTAACGGACATGATCTTTTCGTTTTTTCAGACGATGTAACAATCGATCTAAAAACTTCCGTTCTTTGACTTGTACACCTGTTAGAGACGTCGTGATATGATCGAGTCGCCAACTGACGTCACTCGTTCGATCCATCAAGTAAAATGGCATCTGTGCCTTGACTGCTTTGACGACTGCCGGATCTTCCGGCAAAAAACCGGTAAAGCGCAGTGGTTTTTGTAAAAATTGTTGGCTGACGAGCGCCAGTCGATCAAACGTTTCAAGTGCTTCTCCACCATTCGTCGCCCGATTGACGACGACGGAAATCGGAAGATCCGTCGCATGATGGTGTGCCAGTTTGACGAACGCATAACCGTCCATGATTGAAGTCGGCTCTGGCGTGACGATCAACCAGGCTTCGTCTGCACTACTGATAAAATCAAACGTCTGATGGTTGGCGCCGGCTCCTAAATCGAGCAACACAAAATCATACTCATAGAAAAATTGGAATTCCCGCAGTAGGAACACGACATCCTCCTTCGTCAGATTCGTCAGTTCCGCAAATCCACTTCCGCCATGAATGAAATGAAGGGATGGAGACTGTTCAACGATTGCGTGCTGGAGTGATTCTCGTCGTTTGACGCATTCCATCAAGGATGACTTCGATGATTTACCGAATAGAATACCAATGTTCGCCATCCCGATATCAAGATCAATCAAGAGTACTCGTTTTTCTTGTAACGATAATGCCACGCCAAGATTCACCGCGACATTCGTTTTTCCGACGCCACCTTTTCCACTCACGATGGCAATCGTCTTCGTTTCCTTGACGGTCACTTTTGATCGTAAGACACGTGCTTGATCTTCTCGCATCATCTCATCCCTCTCTCGACGATCATTCGGGATAACTCATCCGCCGTAGCGAACGTGATGTCTTCTGGCACTTCTTGACCCGTTGTCACGCAATAGATTGGTAACTCCGTCTCTGTCATAAGCCCAAACATCGACCACAGTTCACTTGTTTCATCTGCTTTCGAAAATACGATCCCTGATAAGGGAATCTTACTGAAACGATCGTGGATCTGTAATAAATCTCGATATTTCGATGTCAAACTAAGAACTAAAAATACATCCGTATCCTCAAAGTCATGACGACTTCGTAATTGCTCTACATATGCTTCGTCAAGGAAATTCCGTCCCGCTGTATCGACAAGTACGATGTCGCATGACGTTAGCGCCTGCTTCGCTCGTTCAAAATCTTCCAGGTCGTATGCAACATGAATCGGAATACCTAATATGTCGGCATATGTCTTCAGTTGTTCAATCGCTGAGATCCGGTATGTATCGGTTGTGATGAGACCGACTCGTTGATTTTTAATGAGCGTATGATGCGCAGCGAGTTTAGCGATGGTTGTCGTCTTTCCGACGCCAGTTGGTCCTGTTAACATGACATAACGTGCAGTCGACGGCGTCACGCGCAATGCCGACTTCACTTCTTCCGTCAAGAGATCGGTTAATTCCGTTTGCTGCGTTTGATAGTACGCAGTTAGTAATCGCTCATGCAATCGTTCAGACACTTGTTGTAACGCTGGTTCTGCCAACAGCGGCGCATAATGTCGCAATTCTTTTGGCAATGGTCGTTCGCCGACCGTAACGATCGTCGGACGCACTGGGATCGGTTGGATGGTTTCCACAATGTCCTTCCGACTCGTTGTTTGCTTCGAGACGATCGGTTCGTTCGACACATGTTCATCCACCGATGCAACCAGTTCCACTTTTTTCTTCGCAAATAAGCCAAAGAATCCGCCCACTTTAATATGGCGAGTATTTAATATGATGGCATCGTTACCGAGTTCGCGTTTGATGCGTTCCATGGCTTCGCTAACGGAATCCGCCGTGACTTTTTTGACTATCATCGCTTAAATCACCCCAATACTCTTAACTTCAATCGTCGGCATTAATTCGTTATAAGACAATATCGGAATATCTGGAAAATACCGTTCTGTCAATTGACGGACGAACATCCGGATACTTGGAGAAGTCAGGATGATCGGATGCGCCCCGTACCGTTCGAATTCCGTTGCTCGCTCCTGTAACGTCTCGATGAAACGTGTCGCCTTTTCGGGATCAAGCGCTAAATAATTTCCGAACTCCGTCTTTTGGATGGCCGACTGGATATCCAGTTCCATCTCACTTGAGACCGTCACGACATGTAAGACATCTCCTTGCATGACTTGTTCCGTAATTTGACGCGATAAGGATTGACGGACATATTCAGCAAGCAGTTCGCTGTCTTTCGTCACAGCTGCATAGTCCGCGAGCGTTTCAAAAATCAATGGTAGATTTCGAATCGAGACTTTTTCTTTTAATAATTGAACGAATACTTTTTGAAGTTCCCCGATTGATAACAGTTGTGGTGTTACTTCCTCGACCAAAATCGGATGGGATTCCTTCAAATGATCAACCAACTGTTTCGTCTCTTCTCGACCGAGTAACTCAGCTGCATGTTTCTTCAAGAGCTCCGTTAAATGTGTCGCAACGACGGATGGTGGATCAACGACCGTATAGCCTGACATCTCTGCTCGGCTCCGTGTCTGTTCATCAATCCAGAGTGCCGGCATACCGAATGCTGGTTCAACCGTCTCGATGCCTCGAATTTCTGGATCATCGACCCCTGGGCTCATCGCTAAATAATGATCAAGCAATAGCTCACCACTTGCCATCTCACTTCCGCGAATCTTGATTCGATACTGGTTCGGTGATAACTGCAGGTGATCACGAATCCGAACAGTCGGTAGAACGAATCCAAGTTCGAGTGCTAGCTGCCGACGAATCATAACGACACGATCGAGTAAATCGCCACCTTGCGCTTCATCAGCGAGTGGAATCAAACCGTAACCGAATTCAAATTCAATCGTATCGACGTTCAGTAAAGAAATGACCGATTCACTCGAACGCAAGTTTTCGCTCGGCGCTTCCTCGACAGCGACCTCTTCTTGCATCGTCTTCGTCGTCTGCTTTATTCGCCAAGCGAAGAAGCCAAATAACGCTGCAATCGGCATCGTGACGTAATCGGGAATCGCTGTGAATAGTCCGAGTAAGAAGATTGCTCCAGCCGCGATTCCGACAAGTAATGGTGTGCGTGTCAATTGACCGATGACATCCTCACCAAGGTTTCCGTCGGATGTCGAGCGCGTGACGATGATCCCGGTCGCAACCGAAATCAACAGTGCTGGAATCTGACTGACGAGACCGTCCCCGACTGTCAGTAACGTATATAGTTCGACTGACTCCGCTATCGGTAAGCCTTGCTGGACGACACCGATGATCATTCCGAAGATCAAGTTAATGATGACGATGATGATACCAGCGATCGCATCTCCTTTAACGAACTTCGAGGCCCCGTCCATCGCCCCATAAAAGTCTGCTTCCGATTGGATTTTTTGACGACGAGTCCGGGCTTGTAATTCGTCAATCATACCGGAGTTCAGGTCGGCGTCGATTGCCATCTGTTTTCCGGGCATCGCATCAAGCGTAAAACGTGCCGACACTTCCGAGACTCGTTCTGAACCCTTTGTGATGACGAGAAACTGGATCAAGACGAGAATCAAGAAGACGACGAAACCGACGAGCGGCTTACCGCCGACGACAAAGCTACCGAAAGCCTCGATAACTTCGCCACCATTTCCGTTCGATAGGATCGCCCGTGTCGTCGAGACGTTAAGTGCCAGACGAAATAGAGTCACGATCAATAACAACGTCGGAAATACAGAAAACTCAAGTGCCTCTTTGGCATTCATCGCAACGAGTAATACCATCAAAGCAATTAAGATATTGATGATGATTAAAAAATCGAGCATGATAGCGGGCAGTGGAATGACGAGCATGAAGACGATCATGATGACGCCTAGCAGAACCGTTAAATCTCGTGTTGATATACTCATGATGCTTCATCCTTTCATTTTGCTTGTTTCAGTTGATAGACAAAGGCGAGTGTTTCAGCGAGCGCCTGATAGAACGTTTCATCCACTGCCATACCAATCTCTGTTTGAGCGAACAACGCCCGCGCCAGCGGACGATTTTCAACAATCGGGACATCAGCTGCTGTCGCCTTCTCCCGAATCCGGAACGCGACAGCATCTACGCCTTTTGCAACGACGATCGGTGCCATATGTTTTCCGTCATCGTATTGAATCGCTACCGCATAATGGGTCGGGTTCGTGATGACGACGTCGGCATTCGGTATTTCTTGCATCATCCGCCGCATCGCCATCTCCCGTTGTTGTTGTTTAATCTTTCCTTTGATTTGAGGGTCACCTTCCGTGTTCTTATGCTCATCCTTTAAATCCTGTTTACTCATTCGAATCGACTTTTCAAAATCAAATTTTTGATAAGCGAAGTCCAGAATGGCTAACGCGATCAAGGCGATACTGACCGACAAACCGAGCAAAAATGTTAAATGACCAATGATAGCTAACGCATCGCCGATCGGTTCCGAAGTCAGCCTCGAAATCTCGACCTTGTTATTCCACAGAACAGTGCCACTCGTGACACCGATGACTAACAGTTTAAAAACGGATTTCAAAAACTCGACGAGTGCTTTAACGCTAACGATCCGTTTGACGCCTTGAAGCGGATTGATCCGGTCTAGCTTCGGCTGAATCGCCTCACCACTTAAGAGCACACCAATCTGAACGAAGTTTCCAAGGATCCCGATGACGACCGCTGTTAAAAAGAAGGGGGCGACTAAAATCCCCATTTGTATCAGCATCTCGACTAAAATCTGTTCAATTCGTCCCTCTTCGACGGCTTGCAGAACTTGACTTGCACTGAGACCATCTTGCAGGACGAGTACGAATCGCCGTCCTAGAAATGGACCGAAAAAATAGAGGACGAGAAACATCGCGAATAACATAAAACTGCTCGTTAAATCTGCTGATTTTGCGACCTGTCCCTTTTTACGCGAGTCATCCCGCTTTCGAGGTGTCGCTTTTTCCGTCTTCTCACCAGCGAAGTACTGAAGATCAAGGCGTAATCGATATGAATGCATGTCCTTAACCTCCTAGTAATCGAATAGCGTCTGCAAGTACATCTTGCAACAATGGAACGAATCGACCGATTCCTGTGATCGTCGCTCCTGCTAATAAAAACAGAATCGCGTATCCCATTAACAGTTTGACGGAAAAACCAATCGCAAAAATGTTGAACTGGGGTGCCGTTTTCGCTAAGAAACCGAGTGCGAGATCCACTAAAAAGAGTGAAACGACAAGTGGCATCGCCATTTGTAAGGCAGTCAACATCGCAAGTCCGACGACACGGATGACAAGACTCATTCCTGCGTCGCCTGATACCGCAATCAGACTGCCCGGCGGAAAGATTTGAAAACTCGTGTAGATGCCGTCCAGTAAAATGAGATGCATATCAGAAGCGAGCAGGACGAGTAACGTCAGCATGTAATAAAATCGTCCGACGATTGGTGACTGTCCGCCAAACATCGGATCATAAGCGGAAGCCATCGCAAGACCCATCTGTAAATCAATGATCGAACCCGCAATTTGTGGGGCGTATAATAAAAAACTGGCAAGTAAGCCAAGAGCTAGACCCACTAAGACTTCCGTTCCCATCCGAAAGAAAAAATCGAAGTCTTCTACACGAACGTCCGTCTTCACGGCGTAACTCGCAAAGTAAGCAAGACCCGCCGCAAGTGCTAATTTATGTTGCGCTGGTAATTGTCTTGATGAAAACAAAGGCGCCGCAACGAGAAAACCGACGATCCGTCCAAAGACGAGCAGAAAAACACTCAGGAAAGAAAGTAATGTCATTTTCGGGAAACCTCAGCGATTTGTTTGAATAGATCAATCGTAAAGGTCTGTAACTCCTGCATAATCCAAGGTCCAAAGAA
Organism: Exiguobacterium sp. U13-1; assembly: GCF_001750115.1. Taxonomy (NCBI): domain Bacteria; kingdom Bacillati; phylum Bacillota; class Bacilli; order Caryophanales; genus Exiguobacterium; species Exiguobacterium sp. U13-1. The sequence goes on from NZ_CP015731.1 coordinate 2,422,896, forward strand.
GACGAGTGCTAAAAACACGGCAACGATCTTTGGAACAAACGATAACGTCTGTTCCTGAATCTGCGTCGTCGCCTGCAAAATACTGACGAGCAGACCGACGACGAGCGAGACGAGTAACAAGGGGGCCGATACTTTGAGTAATGTCCAGACAGCAGAACTCGCCAACTGAATAATCATTTCTTGAGTCATCTTTTCTCCCCCTAACGCATACTGACGAGCAGTGATTCAACAATCAGGTGCCAGCCATCGACTAAAATAAATAACAGCAATTTAAACGGTAACGCAATCATGACTGGCGGTAACATCATCATTCCCATCGACATCAAAACACTCGAGACGACCATGTCGATGACAAGGAAAGGAATGAAGATCATGAAGCCGATTTGGAAGGCTGTCTTCAATTCACTAATCGCATATGCTGGAACGAGTGCGACGAGTGGAATATCTTCAATCTTTTCCGGTTTTTCATAATTACCGTATTTTAAGAATAGTTCTAAATCATTCGTTCGCGTGTGCTTCGACATGAAGCGTTTCATCGTATCTCCTGCTTTATCAAACGCTTCATCTTGACTGATTTTATCAGCCATGTATGGTTTTAAAGCCGTCGTGTTTAATTCCGATATGACGGGCGACATGACGAAAAGCGTAATGAACAAGGCCAGTCCGACGAGTAGCTGGTTCGGCGGCGTCTGTTGTGTTCCGAGAGCCGAACGGACGAACGACAACACGACGACGACACGCGTGAAACAAGTCATTAAGATTAGTAGTGAGGGCGCCAGTGATAACAACGTCAGTAATACGAGCAGTTTAATCGATGTTGCTGTTCCTGACGGAGTATCGAGTGAGATCAGGTTTTCAATCGTATTCATGAGCGCCCTCGATTCTTCTGCAGTTGCTCGAGTTGTTGTTTGAACGTCTCAAGAAATGGTGAAGGTGCTGATTTCGAAGATGACTCTTCAAGATCCGTCGGTTCGTATCCCTCTAAATCGTCCAGCGTGTCTAAGAGTTGTACGTTCTCACCAACTCCGACGACATAAATCTTATCCTGCACTTTCACTAACTGAACCGATCGATCCTTACCAAGTGGTACACCACCTAGATGGGTCAAACGTCCGGAATGTCTGACGCCTCGCGTCCGCTCGTGAATAAAACGTGTCACGAGGATGAATCCGCCGATCAAGACGACGAGAACGACGACTCCTTTAAAGATGGTCAATGCCATGGAAGGACTCTCATCGACTTGCTGAGTCGTCGGTGCATCGTTCTTGGTTGGATTTAATTTTTCTTCGACCGTTTCAGCCTGTACAGGAAGTGTCAGCAGAAACAGAAGACAAATCAGCAAAGTCACTTTTTTCATGACGAGACAGTTTTCGAGACCGCTTCAAGCACACGATCCGCTTGGAACGGTTTGACGATGAAATCTTTTGCACCTGCTTGAATCGCGTCGATGACCATCGACTGTTGCCCCATCGCTGAACACATGATGACTTTAGCGGCAGGATTGAATGCTTTGATTTCTTTAAGCGCAGAGATTCCGTCCATCTCAGGCATCGTAATGTCTAGCGTGACGAGGTCTGGTGTCAATTCCTTATACTTCGTGACCGCTTCGCGTCCGTTTTCTGCTTCACCGACGACATCATAGCCGTTCTTCGATAGAATTTCCTTGATCATCATCCGCATGAAAGCGGCGTCGTCTACGATTAATACTTTTGCACTCATATTAGTTCCTCCTTAGAACATCCGAAGACGTTCTTTTGTATTTACGATTTCCGTAATGCGTACACCGAAATTCTCTTCGATGACGACCACTTCACCCGTTGCGATCAATGTATTGTTGACAAGAACGTCAACTGGTTCCCCTGCCAGTTTATCCAGCTCGATGACAGAACCTTGTGTTAATTCCAATATGTCACGAACGGAGCGGCGTGTCCGTCCTAACTCAACCGTGACGTTCAACGGAACATCATATAACATTCCGATATTTCCTGGCGTGCCCTCTACTTCCATCTCACCTAACTGACTAAATTGAACTGGACTGACACCGACTGGCGTTGCTTTCGGTTCAGGTGGTGGGACGACCGTTCGTTGTTCCATCGCTGGTGCCGGTGTCGGTTGCGCTTGTGGTTGTGGTTGTTCTGGTTGCGCTTGTGCCGTTGCTTGTGGTGCAGGTTCTGCTTGTTGGGTCGTACTCGCGCTAAAGAGTTTTTGAATCAATTGTTTCGAGAAGTCCAGTGGTGCTAATTGAACGATTTTTGAATCGATCATCGTGCCAATCTTCAGATCAAACTCGATGATGACCATGCTCTCCCAAAGAGAAAAGCTATCGACGATACTCTTATCTTGTGAAAAATCAAAAATTTCAACAGCAGGTGGTGAGATATCGATTCGCATGGAGAACACGGTCGACATCGATGTCGCAGCAGCTCCCATCATCTGATTCATCGCTTCCTGTACAGCAGATAGAGCAATCGGCTCCATCTCCAGCGATTCATCAATGACACCATCGCCTCCCATCATCAGGTTCGCGATGACAGAAGCATCTCGCTGTGTCAGAATCAGGACATTTTCTCCTTTAAATCCTTCTGTATAGCCGACACGCAACGCGACGTGCGGAATCGGATAACGACTTCGTAATTCTTCCATCGAAATCATCCGAACATGTGGTGTCGTGATTTCTACTTTTTGATTCAACAATGCCGATAAGGCCGTTGCTGAATTCCCAAGTGAGATGTTTCCGACTTCCCCTAGCGCATCGATTTCCATATCATCTAATATTTCCTCTGCGTCCGAATCTTGCGGTTCATCGTTTGATGGCGTTCCGCGTAACAACGCATCGATTTCATCTTGCGAAAGCATATCGCTCATGTTATTCCTCCTCAATTCGTTGTAAGACTTGCAAAGCGAGGTGTTTCCCGTTTAGTCCCGGTCGGGCTTTGAACATCTTCCGGTCATCGACGAATACATCGACGGCATCTGAGGCTCGCGTCTTCAGGGATAAACAATCGCCTACTTCGAGGTGTAACAATTCACCAAACGATAGCTCTGTTTGGCCGAGCACTGCTTTTAAATCGACGACGGAACTCATCAACTGCGTTTGCATGTGTTCAGACTCTTGATTATCTGCTGTCGTTCGCTTTTCTTGTTGCATCCAATAATGACTTGATAATTTCGGAAGAACGGATTCAAGGGTCACGAACGGCAAACAGACATTCAACGTACCGCTCACTTCTCCAACCGTTACGTAAATCGATACGAGTATGACCGTCTCATTCGGAGAAACGAGCTGTAGAAACTGCGGATTGATTTCTAAATCGTCGTACTCCGCCTCGACTTCCGTCACCGACTCCCAAGCGGCGCCATATTGGACGAAGGCACGTTTGAACAATTGTGTCAGAATACGCGTCTCGATTTCCGTCAAATTTTCAATCTTGTTCATCCCTTCACCCGGTCCTCCAAGTAATCGATCGAGCATCGCATAAGCAATGTTCGGATTGACTTCGAACAAGACTTTTCCATCAAGCGGATGAAGGTTCACTAGATTGATCAATGTCATATTCGGAATGGAATGAATGAATTCATCGTACGGGAGTTGCTCGACTGTATTGACCGTGAACTGGACGTACGTCCGAAGTTGTGCAGAAAAATGCGTCGTCAACACTCGGGCGAACTGTTCATGGATACGCGTCAAATTCCGTAATTGATCTTTTGAGAAGCGAAGCGCTCGTTTAAAGTCATAGACTTTGACACGGCGCTGCTCCTCTTGGCTTCGGATTTCCTCGACTTCCATATCTCCGCTTGAAATGGCTGATAGCAAGGCATCGATTTCATGTTGGGATAATACTTCGCTCATGCTGCCACCTCACTGGATGATTTTTTTCGTCGTATAGACACGCTGGACATCACCTTCTTGGATGAGCTTCTTGAACTGCATCCGTAACCGTTCTTCGAGCTTCTCCATATCCGCTTTTGAGTCTAAGTCCGACTTTTTCATCGCAGATAAATCACCTAAGATGATGTTATTGATTTGAAACTTTCGTAATTCTAAATCATCACGCGTTGCTTGATCGTCTGTAACGATCGTGAATTGGACATTCAAGAACCGTTCGTCTGCGATGTTCGTCGTCAAGTCGTCTGTCTGAAGACTTCGTGCATCAAGTTCTTCACCCGTCGGCTGTTCGACTTTTGCTTCTGTCGTATCATTAGCTAAAAAGTAATTCATGATCATATAACCTGCCCCAACCATCAGTGCTGCGACAATGATCATGATTAAAGGGATTTTTAGTTTACTCTTCTTCTTTTCCTCGGCCATCTTCGAGCCTCCTTACACTGTTCAAGCCCGCTAATCCGATTTGTTGATAAAAAGCGATTGCGATTGCCTTGACCTCTTCTATTGATTCCTTCACGACATAAATCTGTCCGCCAACGAGTTGAATCGTCGTATCCGGAGTGGAACGGACAGATTCAATCAGAATAGCGTTTAGTACGAGTGGTGCATTACGTAATGTCGTTAGCGTAATCATCGTTTCAGGTTGACCAATTCCTCAAGAACTTGGTCAGAAGTCGTAATGATTCGCGTATTCGCTTGGAAACCACGTTGGGCAATGATCATCTCCGTGAATTCTTCTGATAAATCGACGTTTGACATTTCGAGCGTTCCAGATGTCAATTGACCCATTCCGTTCAAGCTCGGTGTTCCAAGTACTGGCTCACCTGAGTTTTGCGACGCTGCGAACACGTTGACACCTGATTTTTCTAAACCACCTGGGTTAGCAAAGTTCGCGATCGTGATATAACCGACGTTTTGTAATGCTCCTGTCGTATCGACGTAAGTGACGAGACCGTCTTTACCGATTGATAAGTTACGTGCATCCGTTGGTACTTTTAGTTTTTGGAATCCTGCGCCACCTGCTTCCGGAAGGGGTACCGGTGGTGTCTCGCCATCTGCAATTGCTTGAGAGTCACTACCAATCAAATAGTTTCCGTCGCCGGTAACCAAGTTTCCTTCAAGATCGGTATAGAAGTTACCCGAGCGTGTATAACGAATCCCTTCCGCCGTGACGACTTGGAAGAATCCTTCCCCAGAAATCCCGACATCGAGGACGCGACCCGTATTTTGAAGCGCACCTTGGTTATACACATTATCGACTGTTGACATCGATGCTCCAAGACCGACCTGTTTTGGGTTCGTTCCACCGACATTACCACCAGCACCGGATGATGAACCGACCGATTGGCTGACGAGATCCTTAAACGTCACCCGTCCTTTTTTATAACCGAACGTGTTGACGTTCGCGATGTTATTCCCGACGACATCCAGTTTCGTCTGGAAGTTCTTAAGCCCACTGATTCCTGAATACATTGAACGTAACATTATTTTTCCTCCTTTGATTGAATCTGCGTCAACTCGTATACACTAATCTGTTTTCCGTTCGATAATTCGGCCATGATATCCAGCCCATCCCGTTTTACACTAACGACACTGGCTGTCTCTTCGACGGTCGTCGTCTGTTCTGCTCCAGAAGCATCGGTCGTCTTTGACTCGGCTTCATAACTGACGTTCTTACCAATCAGATTGCTGTAGGATAATAACGCCGTCGTATGTTGGTTCAAGACCATCGTGTCCATCGTCTTCCCGATTGCTTGCATCTGTTCAAGTGAAGAAAACTGCGCCATCTGAGCAATGAAATCCTTATCTTCCATTGGTGCCGTCGGGTCCTGATTCGACAGCTGGGCAATCAGAATTTTCATGAACATATCTTTATCCATTGCTTTATTCGTCGGTACTTGTGACTTTTCAGGAAGCTGGTATGAAGTACCATCTGTTTTGATTGCATCAGTCATCGTCTTCCTCCTCTTCTTCCTCTACTGGAGCGGGTGTTTCTTGATAAGGGGACTCATGCTCCTGCTGATCACGTGTGAAGGACTGTTGAAACTCCCGTGCACTAGATGCGATCATCCCCGTCTCGATCTTCACGACCGGCGTCTGCTGGTGTAAAGCTGTCTGCAATTTTCCAAGTTGTTGCTCGATCGATTGTTTCGCTTGTTCAGTACTCGCAAACAGTTTGATGGTCAATGCCCCCTCCTTACGATCGAGTTGAACGACGACCTCTCCAAGCTGCTCTGGATAAAGACGAATCGACAATCGAGTTGACCCGTCAGCACCTTTTAAGAACGGTGCCTGTTGAAGTGCAGCTTCAATCCGTTGTTGAATCTGTTCTGGTACGGGTAGCGGCACTGGACGAATCGTTTGCAACGGGGTACCCTTGTAAATCGGCATGCTCATTGGAGTCAGCGCGGCTTTTCCTTCTGGATCAACGGCCATGGTCGCTTTTCGCATGAGTGAAGCGAATACCAACGGAAGCGGTGTCTTTCCTTTTGCCTGCTCAGCTACAGCTACAGTGTCCGACTTGAACGCTTCGACAATAGGACCAGTTTGCGGGAGCGTCTGTTTCACAGGCAACGCGGAAATGTCTCCTTCAATCGTAGTAAGTAATGGTTGTTTTAAGTTGTTCGTATGATGATCTTTCATTTTGATCGTATCGTTCGTTACTGTCTGCAAGACGACTTGCTGAAGCAATGGTGGCAATTGATCGAACTGATTTTTCGCCTGCTCGACATTTCCCTCAAGCAATTGTTTGACGAACGCTAGTAGTTGTTCCATTTTCTTCGGTTCTTGTTTTAACGCCTCTACTTCCGGTTGTTTCAGTAAAGAGAGAAGCTCGTCCGGTTGATCTACGAGTTCTTGTATCCAATCCGGTAATAGTGGTGTCTCCACTTTCGTCTCGAGTGCTGTCAAATCAGCTGAGACCGGTGACGATGACGTTGTTGGTAACTTTGTCAGATAATCCAGTAACGAAGCAAATTGACCACCAACCGTGGTCATCTCTCCTTTTTTCCCTGTTCCAGTATTCAAGTTCGGGGAGGATGATTGTATTACTTCCGTCATGTTCATCTGGCTTCCCTCCTTACTTCGTCGCGAGTAGCTGTGTTAAGGCCGCCGCTTTTTTAGCATCCATCTTGGCAATGATCGCCGCCTGTTGTTCCGCATCGATGTCCTCGATGATCGGTACGACTTCTGTCGGACTGAGTTCGTTTAAGATGAGCGCAGCATCCTTTGGTGCCATTTCAGCATAGACATCAGTCACAGATGCTGCTTTTTTCTTCGTCGTCTTCGTTTGATCCGTCGTCGCGGGCGTCGGTGTTTGTTTTAAACGATCTCGTTCTGCAATCAAACGTTCGACTTCCTGTTCTTTAGCTTTTAAAGTATCCGATTGTTCCTTGCTTTGATTGCGTAGTTTCTTGATTTCTTGATTCGCTACTTTCAGACGACGTTCGAGTTCTGCTGACGGATTTGCTTGATTCGTAGTCGTTTTTTCCGTTGCGAACGGTAAGGATAGCAATGGACGTCCATTCGCATAATTTAATACGAAATAAGCTGTCAGCAAGATTAAAATCAAAGGAATGATCAATAAAGGTAAGATCCATCCTTTTGACGTTTTATTTTCACTCATATCATCCGTCCTCTTCCAAACTGTAACAATGCCAGTTCATCTAATTGATTTTGTTCCGTCAATGCCTCGATTCGTTTCGTTTCAACCGTATGATTCTCTTGCAGACGACTAAACTTCTTCTCCTCGATCAACGCTCGTTCGAGTGCTTCCTGTGCGCGTTCATAGCGATTTTTCGATTGTGTCACGTACAGTTGTTGCCGTTCGATTTCTTGCTTCACGACATCTCGAGCCCGCTCTCGATATTGCGAAGACGTTAATTCGACGATGCCAATCTCATCTTGCGCTTTCAGAAAGGATTCATAACGGACGAGCAGATGGTATAGTTTTTCGACTTCGATCTCATATTGTTTTTTATGAAGGCTCAATTCTTTTGCGACGCGATCTTTCTCTGCTTCAGCCAAAGGAATGATTCGTTCATAAATCGTCTTCATCTTCCGTCCTCCTTACTGAATCGTTGCCATGAGTTGCTGACAAGCTCTCTCGAAGTCACTGTCTTCATGGATTTGTTGTTTTAAAAAACGGATCAGCTCCGGATATTTATCAACGGCACGATCAATTTCTGGGTTCGTCCCTTTTTTGTAGGCGCCGATATTGATTAAGTCTTCCGAATCAAGATACGTCGATAACAGCTGGCGAAATGCGACGGCAGCTGTCTTTTGTTCAGCAGTCGTGATTTGATTCATGACACGACTGATGGATCGTAAGACATGAATCGCCGGAAACTGTCCTTTGTTCGCAAGATTACGATCAAGAACGAAATGACCATCTAAGATCCCTCGTACAGCGTCAGCAATCGGTTCATTCATGTCGTCTCCATCGACGAGAACAGTATAAAAAGCCGTAATCGAGCCATCTTGCGTTTTCCCGCTACGTTCGAGTAACTGAGGAAGAAGAGCAAAAACGCTTGGTGTATACCCTTTTGACGCAGGCGGTTCACCTGTCGCAAGACCAATTTCTCGTTGTGCCATCGCAAAACGTGTGACAGAGTCCATCATCAAGACCACATTCTTACCTTGATCCCGAAAATGTTCAGCGATGGCTGTTGCCGTATAGGCGCCTTTTAGACGAACAAGTGGCGGTTGATCACTTGTCGCTACGACCAAGATGGAGCGTTTCATTCCTTCTTCACCGAGTTCTGCCTCCACGAATTCCTTGACTTCGCGTCCTCGTTCACCAATCAAGGCAATGACGTTGATGTCTGCTGTCGATCGTTTTGCAATCATACCGAGTAGTGTCGACTTCCCAACTCCTGATCCTGCAAATAAACCAACGCGTTGCCCTTGACCGACTGTTAGTAGCCCATCGATGGCACGGATGCCCGTCGAGAGAACATCACTGATACGAGGTCGCTCCAACGGACTAGGTGGTTTACGAACGATTGATGTCGTACGTAAATTTTCTAATGACTCCCCATCCAGTGGTCTCCCTAGACCATCGAGCACCTTACCGATCAGTTCATCCCCTACAGGGACGTGGAGTGGTTTTCCTGTCGCAAGAACAATCGAGCCTGGAGCAATCGATGTCGTTTCACCATACGGCATGAGTAGGACGTGACCTTCTCTAAAACCGACGACTTCCGCTTCAATCGTCTGCCGTTGTTGAATTTGGATCAAACAACGCTCGCCGATTGCGACAGCCGTTGGTCCACGTGATTCAATCATCAATCCAATCACTTGTACGACCTTTCCGGAATGCTGAACGAGTTCTTCCGGACGAATTTCTCGAACTGCGGCTTGAATCGCATTTACGTTAAACATGATGTAAAACCTCTTTGATTTTGGTTTGTAGGGCTTCAAAGCCACTTGTCAAACCACCTGTGATTGCTCCATTCTCCGAGTCGATCCGATAATCGCGTGCTTTAAGCGCTGGATCAAATCGTAATTGAATCGTCGCATTAGCACCTAGAACACCTTGGAGCTGCTCTTCAAGCAGAACGACCCGTTCAAAATCCGCTGGTGAAGCGTAGATAATGATCTTTTCACGATCTCGGAACTGAATGATCAACTGATGTAATAATTGGTATAATGCCTCTTCTTCTTCATCATGTAACTGCTCTAGAAACTGATGCGTCACCTGGAGTCCAAGAACACACAATTCATGTTCCAATCGCATCAATCGCTCTTGATTTTGCTCTTCGATTCGTGCAGTAAACGTATTTGTCGTTGCGATTTGCTCTTCGAACGTTGCTTGTCCTTCCGCACGTCCTGTTTCAAATCCAGCCTGGTGTCCTTCTTCATATCCTCGTTGACGTGCTTCCTCTAATGCCTGAAGACGTTCTTGTTCAAACTCACGCTGACGCTGTTCAAACTCTAGAACCATCGTCTGGCGAAGACGTTCTAGTTCAGCTTGACCTTCTGCCATCCGCTCTTCATAGAACGTATCTGGAACGATTGCCGATTCTTCCTGAGCATTTCGGACTTGAACGAGTGTTCGTTCCTGTCGTTCAATCACAGCTTGTCTTTTGATGACGTTAGACAACAATATCATCTCCTCCACCACGAGCCACGACGATCTCACCCATGTCTTCTAAGCGGCGGATGATTCCGACGATTCGACTTTGTGCTTCTTCGACGTCTCGGAGACGAACAGGACCCATGAATTCCATATCCTCTTTGAACGATTCGACCATCCGTTGTGACATGTTGCGGTAGACCATATCCTTGACGTCGTCTGACGATACTTTGAGTGCCAACAGTAGATCTTCGTTCGATACTTCGCGAATGATGCGCTGAATCGCCCGTGCATCGAGCGTGACGATATCTTCGAAGACGAACATCCGTTTTTTGATCTCTTCTGCGAGTTCCGGATCCTGAATCTCGAGCGTATCGAGAATCGTTCGTTCCGTCGTCCGGTCGACCCCGTTCAATACTTGAACGACCGCCTCGATACCGCCAGACTGCGCAAAATCTTGCATGCCTGCTTGTGACAGATTCCGTTCGAGAATTTGCTCTACTTCGCTAATGATCTCCGGGTTCATTCTGTCCATCGTCGCAATCCGTCGTGCTACATCGGATTGTGCTTCTGCCGGTAGCTCCGAGAGAATTTGTCCTGATTTAGCAGGATCAAGATGGGCAAGAACAAGCGCGATTGTTTGCGGATGTTCATTTTGAATGAAGTTCAATAGCTGTTTTGGGTCTGCCTTTCGTGCAAACTCAAACGGTCGGACTTGTAACGTCGATGTCAGGCGATAGATGAGTTCCATCGCCTTTTCTTCACCAAGCGCCTTCTCTAGAACCGATTTAGCAAACCCAATTCCACCTTGAGTGATGTAGTTTTGCGCCATCGCTAGTTCATGAAACTCTTCGAGAACGACTAACTTATCTTCTGGATCGACTCGTTTCATACTTGAGATTTGAAGGGTCAACCATTCCATCTCTTCTTCCGATAAATGTTTATATACACTGGCAGCGACTTCAGGACCTAACGAAATCATGAGAATCGCAGCCTTTTCCCGACTGTTCATTTCTAGCTTCTTCATCTCATCAATCCTCCGCTAACCAAGTACGTAATAATTTCGCAAACTCATCCGGATTGGATTCAGCGAGTTTTTCAAGCTGTTTGCGTTTGACTGCACCGTCGCTCGTATCTTCTGTTGATAATTCCGGAATTTCCGTCTCAATCGGTGTCCATTCCTCAAGTTCTTCGATTTCATTCGCTCTCCGTCGACGCATGAGGAGGATGACTGCTCCAATGACGAGGATTGCCGCTCCACCAAGGGCGAACCAAACCCACATCGGTGTTGCCGTCGTCGTTTTCGTCGCTGCCGTCGTTTCCGCGAATGGTCGAGACATGACAACGACCTTATTGGCAAGTTCTGCATCCGTCAGCGTTGCTTTCGCATCTGTCTTCGTTAATGATGTCCGGATGATCGAGTACATCATCGTCTGTAAGTCAGTTTGTAGTTGTGGATCGATCTGATTCTGACCTTTTGGTGGCTCGACGATGATTTGAATTCCTAAATCACGAATCTCGTAAGGAGCTCCTGTGATTTGTTTTGTGATTCGATTGACTTCATAGTTGATGATATCGTGTGTTTTCTCACTCGTATCACCCGTCGTTCCAGTACCCGCTGGGAAATTCGTCGTCTCATTTTGCCCCGTACCTGCTGTACCAGCATTTGCAGAGCCTGTGTACGCTTCTGCTACTTTTTCAGCAGACGTGACGATCCCTTCGATTTTATCGGGATCTACTGGCTCAACAAGCTTTTGTTCTTCCTGACGTTTCGTGACATCGACATCTGCCGTGACTGAAACGAGTGCTTTTTGTGGACCGAGAACGACAGATAGCATCTGCTGAATCTGCTTGCGTAAATCGTTTTCCGTCGTTTTCTTCAGCGCCATCGGATCGGTTCCACCCGCTGTTTGCGTAGCAGATCCTGGCTCGTAATACGTAAAATACTGATCCATGATCGTAATGTTTTCTTCTTTAAGGTTCGGAATACTCTTTGCAATCAAATGATACAACCCTTGAACCGTCTGATTGTTAAGATTACTACCCGCGCTAGAAGTCAAGACGACAGAAACCGTTGAAGATTCCTTTTCATCAGATAGAAAAACACTCTTCTCCGGGAGAGTGATCATGACTTTTGCTGACTCGATCCCATTAACTTGTGTGATCAAGTTTTCAAGTTCCGTCTGCATCGTATCGCGTTCGAGAATGTTCATCTCTTTATCCGTTGTTCCGAATCCAGCGTTTTCACTGAAGAAGGAATAGTCGATTTGACCGGATTTTGGTATACCAGCCGTCGCTAATTCGACTTTTAAGTTTTCAACGTTTGCTTCTGGAACAAGTATCGTCACGCCATTTGCTTCAGTGACGACTTCCGATGCGATTCCATCTTCATTTAGCTTTTCCGTCACTTGCCCCGCCTCTTGAGGGGATAGCTTCGAATAAAGAGGCGTCATCGTTGGTTTAGATAACCAGATGATCGCAACAATCAACGCCGCTAAAACGACGACGATGATTCCTAAAATCGTCGCCTTTTTCGCAAGTGACCATTCTTTCCATGTCGTATTCATAGCTCCTAATCGAGCTTTTAAACGTTCGTTCATTCAACATCTCCCACGCTTTCCTTAACAGTCACAGTTGCATACGCATCATTTCTTGGTATGCTTCGATGCCTTTGTTACGGACTTCAAGGGCGAGTTGCATAGAAAGCGATGCCTCTTCTGTTTTAATCATGATGTTATGTAGATCCGTCGTCTTTCCTGTCGCGAGATCGACACGAGCTTGAGATGAGGCGTGTTGCGTTGCATTCAGTCCGTTCATCGCCTCGCTGAGCACCTCACTAAAATCACTTGGTGTCGTCTTAGCGACTGTCTGCGTGGGTAGTACCATCTGCATGTTTTGAATTGGTTGAATTGCCATCTCTTCATCTCCTCTACTTATTTACCAATCTCCATCGCTTTGACGAGCATCGCTTTTGTCGCGTTCAAAGCCGTTACGTTCGCTTCGTAAGAGCGTGTCGCGCCCATCATGTCGACCATTTCTTTTAAGATATCGACATTAGGCATCTTGACGTACCCGAGTTCATCCGCATCTGGATGCGTCGGATTATATTCTAATTTGAATGGTTCAGGATCCTTCTTCAATTCACTGACCGTGACACCATTGGCGGTCTCTTTCAACACAGCGAGTTTTCTCGCATACGGTTGCCACTGTCCATTGACGAGCTCACCTCTTGTCGTTTGAGCATTCGCGATGTTTGCCGAGACTGTATCGAGCCGCAAACGCTGGGCAGTTAACCCGGATGCAGACGTATGAAATCCGTTGAACATACTCATCGATTACTTTCCTCCTCGGATAACAGACTGAATGCCAGAGAATTTGCGATTCAACTGTTCGACCAACGCCTCGTACTCAATTTGATTGCGTGATAATTCAGACATCTCAAGATCGATATCGACACCATTTCCATCGTTACGCATCGTATTTGGTCGATCGACGATGCTACCAGAAGTTCCGATTGTTGCGTGTCGCTTTAAACTCATTTTCATCTCTGAATCGAGCACATCTCCAAAAGTGACACGCTTTGCCTTATACCCAGGCGTATCGACATTCGAGATGTTCTTAGCGATAACTTCCTGTGCCATAACCGTTCGATTGACAGCTTGTGTCATTACGTTATAGTCAGACCCTAACCAATTCATCTTCTTTCCTCCACTCATGGAAACTATATTCAAATTCACGACAAAAAGTAAGTCGTTAGTAACATATCTGAAATAATTGAAACAAATAGGTCAATGTTTGAAAAGAAGTTTTTTGAAAAATAGGGTAATGAGATGTTAATAATCTGTTTTTTATTCCCTTTTCTTATAAAAATGATAAATAATACCTAGTCAAACAAAAAAGACCTAGTGCTTAACTAGGTCTTCTCTCTATAAGCAGCAATTCCCTTTTTAGTTCGATTTAATTCGTTCTAATTCATATAGGAAATTATCGTTTAAGATTTTGATGTATGTTCCCTTCATCCCGAGCGAACGTGACTCGATGACTCCTGCACTTTCGAGCTTACGAAGCGCATTGACGATGACGGAACGAGTAATACCGACACGATCCGCAATCTTTGAAGCGACGAGTAACCCTTCATTTCCTTCAAGCTCTTCGAAGATATGCTCAATCGCTTCGAGTTCCGAATAAGACAGTGAATTGATCGCCATCTGAACGACAGCTTTCTTCCGTGCTTTATCTTCCGCCTCATGAGCCTTTTCACGAAGGATCTCCATCCCGACGACTGTCGCACCATACTCTGCCAGCACGAGGTCTTCTTCGTTAAAGTCTTCAACCATACGACCGAGGACAAGCGTACCAAGGCGTTCTCCACCACCGATGATTGGTACGATCGTCGTTTTCGACGTTTCGAACGTGTCACGGTTATCGACTGGGAATGCCGTATGTTCGCTATCGATGGCAATGTTTGCCGTCGTTTCCGTGACGTTAAATAATTTTTTCGTGTAATCTTCCGGGAATTGACGTTCTTCTAAGAAACCACGGACCCGGTCATTTTCGATTTGTTGCTTGATTGCGATACCCAGTAACTTACCGCGCCGACTTACGATGAATGTGTTTGATTCCATGACTTCACTGAGACGGTCAGCCATGACCTTGAAATCAACATGTGTGCTCGCTTCCTGTTGTAACATCGTATTCAGCTTCCGCGTTTTCGCCAATAAATTCATTTTTTCTTCCTCCACTTTATAAGATGAACTGACTTAAGTCACGATCATCTGCTACTTTTCCAACTCGATCCGTCACGTATTGTGGCGTGATCGTCACATCCGTTTCCGGCATATCTGCTGCTTCGAAAGATAATTCCTCGAGCACGCGCTCCATGATCGTATACAAGCGCCGCGCTCCGATATTATCCGTCTCATCGTTCACTTGTGCAGCAATCCGTGCGATTTCACGAATGGCTTCTTCTGTAAAGGTGACATGAACATGCTCTGCCCCTAATAATGCTTTATATTGTTTGAGTAATGCTTGATTCGGTTCAGTCAAAATTTTGACAAAGTCATCTTCTGTCAAACTATCGAGTTCGACACGGATCGGAAAACGACCTTGGAGTTCAGGAATCAGATCAGATGGTTTCGCCATATGGAACGCACCTGCAGCGATGAACAAGATATGATCCGTCTTGACTGGACCATATTTCGTAACGATCGTCGATCCTTCAACGATCGGTAAGATGTCCCGCTGAACACCCTCTCGTGAAACACCTGCTGAATCATGTCCTTTTGTCGCAATCTTATCGATCTCATCGACGAAGATGATCCCCATTTGTTCTGCGCGACGGACCGCTTCGTCATGGACTTCGTTCAAGTCAAGCAACCGTTCCGCTTCTTCCGCTGTCAAGATCGGTCGCGCTTCTTTGACTGTGAGTTGACGCTTCTTCGTTTTCTTCGGCATGACTTGTCCGAGCATATCCTGAAGATTCGCAAGCCCCTCCATACCTTGTTGCCCAGAGAATAAATCCACTTGACGTTCTTCGACATCGACTTCGATCATTCGATCCTCGAGTTGCCCCGTCAGTAATTGCTGACGAAGTAACGAACGGTCGGCTGTCGCTTCCGATGTATCCGGCTCTTGTTGCTTTTGGTTCCCACCGAACAACATCTCAAACGGATTCGTTCCACCACCGAGACTAGATGACGCTTTTTTCCCAGACAACGCATCAACGATTCGTTCGTTCGCCACTGCTTCCGCTCGATCCTTGAGCGCTTCTTTTTTCTCATCTTTGACAAGACGAAGAGACGCTTCCACGAGATCCCGCACCATTGACTCCACATCACGACCGACGTACCCTACTTCCGTGAACTTCGTTGCTTCAATCTTGACGAATGGCGCCCGAACGAGTTTCGCGAGGCGTCGCGCAATTTCCGTCTTTCCGACACCGGTAGGTCCGATCATCAGAATGTTCTTCGGTGTGACTTCGTCCCGCATCGATGCATCGAGTAACTGTCGACGATAACGATTTCGTAAAGCAATCGCCACCGCACGTTTAGCATCTGCTTGTCCGATGACATGTTCATTCAACTTCTCGACGATTTGTCTTGGCGTCAATTCATGCATGGTCATTGCCTCCGATCGTTTCTAGGATGATTTGATCGTTCGTAAAGACACAGAGTTCACCAGCCGTCTCAAGAGCTGCGCGGGCGATTTCCTCTGCCGTGAGATGACTTGCGTGTCGAGCTAACGCGCGACCTGCTGCAAGCGCATAATTACCACCTGAACCGATTGCGAGAATGCCATCATCCGGTTCAATGACTTCCCCGTTTCCGGATACAAGTAAGAGATGTGTTCCATCCATGACGAGTAAGAGTGCTTCTAGTTGACGCAGCATCTTATCGCCTCGCCATTCCTTCGCTAGCTCAACTGCTGCCCGTTGTAAGTTCCCGTTATACATTTCAAGCTTCGCTTCGAATTTTTCAAAGAGTGTAAACGCGTCCGCGACACTTCCAGCAAATCCGGCAATGACTTTTCCACCATAGAGGCGCCGTACTTTTTTCGCACTTTTCTTCATGATGACTTGGTTTCCGAAAGTCACCTGTCCGTCTCCGCTCATCGCGGATTGTCCGTTATGTTGAATCGCAAAAATCGTCGTTGCATGAAACATCAATGTTTCCTCCCTTAGGCACGAGGATGTGCTTGTTGATAAACATGTCGTAATCGTTCCGTCGTTACGTGTGTGTACTGACCGGTCGTCGACAGCGATGCGTGTCCAAGTAACTCTTGGACTGCTCGCAAATCGGCGCCTCTTTCCAGTAAATCTGTCGCGAAACTATGACGAAGCGCATGTGGTGTCACATGTTTCCCAACAAGTTGTTCCCCTTTTTTCATGATTTTCCGAATCGCATCCGTCGTCAATCGACGCCCTGAATGAGACAAGAATAACGCTTGCTCATGACCTGCGACTGGATCTCGTGATGGTAAGTACAGTTCTAATGCATCTTTAGCAAAGGTTCCAATTGGTGCGATGCGTTCTTTCCCACCTTTTCCATACACATGGACGTAGGAGTGATCAGTCGCGAGATCACGAAGATCAAGTTGAACGACCTCGCTGACCCGCATACCCGTCGCATATAAAAGTTCTACTAACGCCACATTCCGGTTGCCAAGCGTATCACTCGATCGAAAGGCATCGAGGAAACGTTCATATTCCGTTGGAACGAGGAATGTCGGAAGTCCTTGTTGTCGTTTTGGTGCTTTTAATCCATCGAATGGATTAGGCTCATCGGTGTCACGTGTCAAAAAACGACCAAATTGTTTGAGGCAGGAAACTTTTTGTGCAATCGTCGCCCGCGCCAGCTCCTGATCGTAAAGAGCATACAAATAACGCCGTGCACTTGCCAATTCAATCGATCGTAACTGATGATCGCGGCAAAAAGCGGCGTATTGTCGAAGTGTTTGATCATAAGAGCGACCTGTATTCGGAGATAATTGACGTTCAATATGAACATACCGCATAAAATCTTCTAGCAGTCGCTCAAAAGCAGTGTCTATCCCCATGAATGCGCCCCCTTCTGACCATTTCATTCTCGAATCGCCCTTAGCATAGCACAGACCAAGTAGTCTGACAATAGACCAAAAACCGAAAAATTAACGAAATTATCGCGCTTTTATGACAAATTAAGAAATGGGGAGAAAGAGCGCTGAATCACGCCTTTCTCCCCATCAAAAATCACATATCCGTGAAATCTTTGATTGCTTCAAGTGCTCGCTCTGCGTAGAGCGCATACTTCTCAGGTTTTTTCATCCGAACCGGATGACCAACGAGTGCTGGTACCAATCCGAAGTTGGCATTCATTGGCTGGAAGTTCTTCCCTTCCGTCGTCGTGATATAGTGCGACATCGCACCCATCATCGTTTCCTGCGGGAACGTAACCGGTTCCGCCTCATTGACGAGACGTGCCGCGTTAATTCCTGCCGTTAAGCCGGACGCTGCTGACTCGACGTACCCTTCGACACCTGTCATTTGACCAGCAAAGAACAAGTCGTCACGTGTACGTGTCTGATACGTTGGCTTTAACAAATTCGGTGAGTTGACGAACGTGTTACGGTGCATGACACCATAACGGACGATTTCTGCATTCTCAAGACCAGGAATCAAGCGAATGATCCGCTTTTGTTCGCCCCATTTCAAATGTGTCTGGAAGCCGACAAGGTTGAACAATGTTCCAGCTGAGTTATCTTGACGCAATTGAACGACAGCATATGGCCGTTTGCCTGTCTTCGGATCTTCAAGTCCGACTGGCTTCATTGGTCCGAACAAGAGTGTTTTCGGTCCGCGAGAAGCGAGAACTTCAAATGGCATACAGCCCTCGAAGTAAATCTCTTTTTCAAATTCCTTCAGTGGAACAACTTCCGCATTGATCAGCTCATCATAGAAGAGCTGGAATTCTTCTTCCGTCATTGGACAATTCAAGTAGGCAGCTTCGCCTTTATCATATCGTGATTTCAGATAAACCTTCTCACGATCGATTGTGTCTCCATCGAGAATCGGTGCCGCTGCATCGAAGAAGTATAGATAATCTTCACCTGTGAATTGTTTAAGTGATTCCGATAATGCCGCACTCGTCAACGGACCCGTCGCGACGATCGTCGGACCATCTGGAATCGCTTCGATTTCTTCATGATGGACTGTAACGTTCGGATGGTTTTTCAACGTTTCCGTCACATATCCTGCGAAGTCGTGCCGATCGACAGCAAGTGCTCCACCTGCTGGAACGCTCGCTAAGTCTGCTGCTTTCATGATCAAGGAATCGAGCTGACGCATCTCTTCCTTTAAAACACCGACTGCGTTCGTTAACTGGTTCGCTCGAAGTGAGTTCGAACAGACGAGTTCAGCGAATTGGTCTGTATGGTGCGCGGGTGTCTGCTTGACAGGCCGCATTTCATATAAGTCTACTTGTACGCCGCGTTTTGCAAGTTGCCATGCTGCTTCAGAACCTGCAAGTCCCGCGCCGATTACCGTTACACGTTTCAACGGTCATTCCTCCTCTTGCTCCTGATCGATGCGTGTTTCATGATGTCCACAAGATGTACATTCTACTTTCACACCGTTCTTGATTTTCTTTTGTACCATCATACTGCTACATACCGGACATGGTTCTTCGACCGGTTTATCCCATGAGACGAACTCACATTCCGGATAGTTCGAACAACCGTAGAACAAACGTCCTTTTTTACTACGACGTTCGACGATGTCGCCCGTTCCACATGTCGGACACTTCACACCGATCTCGACTTGGATCGGTTTTGTGTTACGACACTCTGGGAAGTTCGAGCACGCCATGAACTTGCCATAACGTCCCATCTTGATGACCATCGGATGACCACAGACTTCACAATCTTCTCCAGCCGGTTCATCTTTGATTTCAATCTTCTCGATTTCTGCTTCTGCTCGTGTCAGACGCTTTGCAAAGGACTTGTAGATTGGATCGACGACTTCCGTCCACTGCATGTCACCTTTTTCGATCGCATCGAGTAAAGCTTCCATGTCTGCAGTGAACTGGACAGTGATGAACTCTTGGAAATAGTCGCTGATCATATCGATGACGAGTTCACCAAGTTCCGTTGGTAAGAATTTCTTCTCTTCAAGCGTCACGTAACCCCGTTTTTGAATCGTATCGAGCGTCGGCGCATACGTCGACGGACGACCGATGCCGAGTTCTTCCATCGCCCGGACAAGACGTGCTTCCGTATAACGTGGCGGTGGTTGGGTGAAGTGTTGTTTCGGTTCGATTGCTGATTGTTTTAACTCTTCCCCTTCATCGAGTGGAGGAAGTAATCCTTCCTTGACGTCTGAAACCGCCTCATCGTCCGTATCTTCGATGTAGACCTTCATGAAGCCTGGGAATTTAACGGTCGACCCGTTGGCACGGAAAGTGACGTCGTTCGAGACGAGATCGATCTTGACGGTATCGAGAATCGCTGGCGCCATCTGACTTGCGACGAACCGTTCCCAAATTAGTTTATATAAGCGGAACTGATCACGCGATAAATACGATTTGACGAGTTGTGGCTCGCGCATCGTCGAAGTCGGACGAACTGCTTCGTGCGCATCTTGTGAGTTCGCTGATTTTTTTTCTTTGCGTTTCTCGCTTGCGATGTATTCTTTTCCGTACGCCTGCTCAATGAACCCGTGTGCTTCAAGGTTCGCCGAATCTGACGTCCGTGTCGAATCGGTACGCATATACGTGATCAAACCGACTGTACCTTCTTTTCCAATCTCGATTCCTTCGTATAGCTGTTGTGCGATCATCATCGTCTTCTTTGCTCGGAAGTTCAGCTTACGTGCTGCTTCCTGTTGCAGGGAACTCGTCGTAAACGGTAACGCCGGATTCCGTTTCCGCTCTTTTTTCGTGACGGAATCAACTGTGAAGTCTTCCGAGAGTTGATTCAAGATTTGATCGACTTCTTCTTGCGAATGAAGTTCACGCTTCTTGCCATCGACTCCATAGAAGTTCGCTTCGAGCTTTTCACCGTTTGCATCGAGTTCGAGTTTGATCGTCCAGTATTCTTCAGGCATGAACGCGTTGATTTCTTGTTCCCGATCAATGATCATCTTGACGGCAACGGATTGAACGCGTCCCGCAGATAACCCTTTTTTAATCTTCTTCCATAATAACGGACTCATGCTGTAACCAACAAGGCGGTCCAAGATACGACGGGCTTGCTGTGCATCGACAAGATCATAGTTGAGCTTGCGTGGTCGCTTGAACGAATCCTTGATGGCATCTTTCGTGATTTCATTGAAGACGACGCGGCACTCCGTTGATTCATCAACGCCTAATGCTTTGGCTAAATGCCATGCGATCGCTTCCCCTTCACGGTCGGGGTCGGCTGCGAGATAGATTTTTTGTGCTTTTTTCGCAGCTGTCTTGAGTTCTTTTAAGACCGGACCTTTACCACGGATCGTGATATATTTCGGTTCATAGTCATGTTCGACGTCGACTCCCATTTGGCTTTTCGGCAAGTCAATGACGTGCCCCATCGACGCTTTCACGGTATAGTTGGATCCGAGATAACGTTTGATGGTTTTTGCCTTAGCGGGTGACTCGACGATTACTAGATATTTTGCCATTGCAATCGCTCCCTATTAGAGGCGTACTCGTATTTTAATCTCACTTATCATAGTAGTCTCGATTCCCATTTGTCAACGTTCAGCCGAATACTTTTTGAAACTTCTTCCGGATTAAGGAGTGGAATCGCTCCTTCTGCGATCAATTGATTCGTTCCGGTAAAGAACGATTCAGTTGGACAACCCGGCAAACAATAGACATCTTTTCCTTGATCAAGTGCGTGACTTGCAGTATTCATCGTACCGCTTCGTTTCGCCGCTTCGACGATGATCAACGAGGAGGACAATCCGGCGATGATGCGATTCCGTTCTAGAAATTGAAATTTTTGAATAGGAGTTCCGGATGGATATTCGGAGAGAAGAAGACCGTTTGAGAGGATCCGTTCAAAAAGAGTAGCATGGGAAGTGGGATATAGACGATCAAGTCCGCCAGCAAGAACCGCAATCGTTGTTTGCTGATGTTTTAAGGATAGACGATGAACGAGGGCATCGATGCCATAGGCACCTCCGGAAACGGTGGCGAGATCGGGGTGAAAGAAGGGTTGCAGGAAACGCATGCGGGAAAGGTGTTGCGGTGAAGGGGTTCGACTACCGATGATACTGACGCGTGGAAGAGTTAGGCGGGACGGGTCACCGCGGTAAAAGAGGGCATAGACAGGTTGAGGGATCGTCAGTAACACAGTCGGAAACAGCCGATCTCCTTTGACTAGAATCGACTCTTCGATCCAATCAAGCTGTAGTGCTTGTTCATACCGTTTTCGAAGACGCGTCGAAACGGGTAATTCATGACTTGGAACGATTCCGAATTGCTCAATCAATCGGACGATCGTGTAGGGTACCTGACACATGGCGAAGCGGACATACAGTTCACGTTTCATGAGATCAGCGCTCCTTATTTAAGCTTCTTATTTATATAGAAGAAAGCCGTCCTGATTTGATCAGGACAGCTTCTTTTTTTGATTTATTTGACTGTGCTGTTCGTCACGCACTCGTCATAGATCCCTGCTTCTTTGATGACACGGATTAACGTCTCACCAATGACAGCTGGTGTTTCTGCTACTTCGATTCCGTTTGCACGGAGTGTCTTGATTTTTTCAGCAGCTGTTCCTTTACCGCCAGAGATGATCGCACCTGCGTGACCCATCCGTTTGCCGGCAGGAGCTGTTTGACCACCGATGAAACCAATGACTGGTTTCGTCATGTTCGCTTTGACCCACTCAGCCGCTTCTTCTTCAGCTGTTCCACCGATTTCCCCTAACATGATGACAGCTTTTGTTTCTGGATCTTCATTGAACGCTTTGAGCGTATCGATGAAGTCCGTTCCATTGACCGGGTCGCCCCCGATACCAACAGCTGTCGATTGACCGATGCCTGCTGTCGTCAATTGATGGACAGCTTCATATGTCAAAGTCCCAGAACGTGAGACGATACCGACATGACCTGGTGTATGGATATATCCTGGCATGATACCAAGCTTCGCGACACCTGGAGTGATGACGCCAGGGCAGTTCGGTCCAATAAGACGAACTGGTTTGCCTTCGAGGTAACGTTTTACTTTGACCATATCAAGAACTGGAATACCTTCCGTGATACAGATGATCAACGCGATGTTCGCATCTGCTGCTTCCATGATTGCATCCGCTGCGAATGCTGGTGGAACGTAGATGATCGATGCGTTCGCACCCGTTTTTTCGACCGCTTGTGCGACCGTATCAAAAACAGGAACACCACCGAGTACTTCCGTACCGCCTTTTCCTGGTGTGACACCTCCTACGAGGTTTGTGCCGTAGTCGATCATCTGTTCACCGTGGAACATCCCTTGGTTACCAGTAATCCCTTGAATAATGACTTTCGTCGATTCGTTCACCCAAATACTCATCTTTAGCTCCCCCTTACTTCACGAGCGCAGCGATTTTTTCTGCGCCGTCTGCCATTGATGTAGCTGCTGTAATCGCTAGACCTGAATCTTTGAGAATTTGTTTCCCTGCATCAACGTTCGTCCCTTCAAGACGAACGACGAGTGGCAATTCGAGACCGACTTCTTTTGTCGCCGCAACGATACCTTCTGCGATGACGTCACATTTCATGATTCCACCGAAGATGTTGACGAAAATCCCTTTGACGTTCTCATCTGATAAGATCAGTTTGAATGCTTCTGTAACTTTCTCTTTTGTCGCACCACCACCGACATCGAGGAAGTTTGCAGGATCACCACTGAAGTGTTTGATGATATCCATCGTTGCCATGGCAAGACCCGCACCATTGACGAGGCAACCGATGTTTCCATCGAGCGCGATGTAGTTCAAATCACTTTTCGACGCTTCGACTTCACGTGGATCTTCTTCTGTTTCATCACGTAACGCTACGATATCCGCATGACGATACAACGCGTTTGAATCGAAGTTCAACTTTGCATCTAATGCAAGGACTTCGCCATCCTTCGTCGTAACGAGTGGGTTGATTTCTGCGATCGAACAATCCTTGTCGACGAAGAAGTTGTAGAGTTTTGTGACCATACCGACGAACTTGTTGACGAGCTTCACTGGAACACCCATTGCGAACGCAAGTTTACGCGCTTGGAATCCTTGAAGACCAACCGCAGGATCAACGACTTCTTTGATGATTTTTTCTGGTGTCGCTTCCGCCACCTCTTCGATGTCCATACCACCTTCGCTTGATCCCATGATGACAACACGTCCTGTCACACGATCAAGTACGATTCCAAGATAGTATTCTTTGTCAATCGCACAACCTTCTTCGACGAGAAGACGTTGAACGACTTTTCCTTCTGGACCTGTTTGGTGCGTGACGAGCGTTTTGCCGAGTAACTCCGTCGCATATTCCTTCACTTCTTCTTGCGATTTCGCAAGCTTGACGCCACCTGCTTTACCGCGTCCCCCCGCGTGAATTTGAGCTTTGACGACTTTAATCGGGCCTGACAATTGTTCTGATGCATCGACCGCCTCTTCGACGGTGAAGGCTGCGATTCCGTTTGGTACGGGTACACCGTACGAACGAAGTAATTCTTTTGCCTGATACTCATGTACATTCATGAAAAAATCCCCCTTAACCCCTTTAGTTTCGGCTCTTTCATTGTAGTTAAAATTGGAAGCGCTGTCTATCGTTATCGACCGAAAGCTTTATTTTTTCAGAATTTCATCTTGATCGAGACGATATAAAAAGGCGAATAACTCAGCGATGACACCGTACAATTCTTCTGGAATCTGTTCCGATACTTGGACAGCGTCTAGTAACGTCATCAACGTTTCGTCCTGTCGGATGGGAATATCATGTTTCAATGCCTCTTCTAAAATCCGTTCCGCGATATGTTCCGATCCCTTAGCGACGACTTTTGGGGCATGCATCTGTTCTTCGTATGATAGAGCTATTGCTTTTTTCATATATGAAGATCCACCCTTCCATTACGCGTTGAGATATCATGCGGTACGCGCTCTTTCGTCTGTTCGACCCAATCGAATCGCGTCAATACATAGCCTTGTTCCTCTAAACGAGTCTGGATTTGCGGTGTGTAGGCTTGCATGAACGTATCGACGTGCGCATTCGGATGAAAAACGGAAATCGAAACATTCCGGTCTGCGATCAAGACGTCAACAGCGACCTCACCGAGCGCCGGTAATTGAAGATACAACACGACGCGGGCATGATTTGGATCAAACGTCCGTTCGAACGGTGCTTCCATCATGAGATCGACATCTTCGAAAGGTCCAAATTGAGGTAATTGAAATAAATAGACTCCTTTCCCTGCTTCGTTTGTTGCTTGAACGAGTTGTTGCGCTAAAATCTGATCACTCGTCTTTCGATCAAGCGTTCGACCTGTCTCGTCACCCTTTGCCAGTTGAACGAGTTCGGTAAGAGCGTGCTTTAGCTGCTTTGCTTCTCCTTCTGTTACCGGTTGACCGATTTGCTTTAGGAGTTCACGTGTTTCCGCAGTCGGTACCGTCTGACGCTGTAAAAAGGAATCGAGTAACTGTGGTAGAGCCGACTTTTGCGGAACAGACTCGGTCGAGATGATTTTTAAGACCGGTTGTCCCTCTGCTGAAACGACTTGAAAGCGATACATGTTCCCTTCTTTTAGTTCAGCCGTTGTCCCAGCCGTCAAGACGCGTTGACCGACTTGGAGTTCCATCAATCCGTCCGGCAACAGTTTCAATACTTTACCGACGATGTTTGCTCCTTCCCGTAACGGCAGGTTCGCATGATCGATGATTTTAAATGGAAGTAAGGCACGATGTTCGATTTGCATGCTCGATCCCTCCTAGAGACGTTCTTTGACAGGACGGAATGTTTTCCGGTGAATCGGTGTGACGCCCAGTGTATCGAGCGCTTGTAAATGTATCGGTGTTCCGTAACCTGCGTGTGTTTCAAATCCGTATCCCGGATACTCGATCGCGTATTGTTCCATCATCGCATCTCGTGTCTCTTTCGCAACGACACTTGCAGCAGCAATTGAGACACTTCGCGCATCTCCTTTGATGAGAGAGAGTTGTGGTATATCGTCGTCGAGTGTCATCGCATCGACGAGTAAGGCATCCGGTTGCAATTGACGTAGAGCATTTTGCATCGCCTGTTTCGATGCTTGATAGATATTGATTTCGTCGATTTCAGCCGGTTCGATGATGCCGATCGCAATCTCAGCAACTTCTTGCAAATGCTTAAGTGCCGCTTGTCGCTGTACTTTACTCATCTGTTTTGAATCCGTTAGTCCCGGATGATAGAAACCGTCTGGTAAGATGACAGCTGCTGCGACGACAGGACCAGCTAGTGGACCTCGTCCGACTTCGTCCACTCCTGCAATTCGAACGTACCCTTGTTGACGATATTCGTCTTCAAATGCGAGTCGTTCCTTGAAATCGATCCGTTGCTGCTCTTCGAGCGCAAATCGTCGCTCTGTCTGACGAAACAGTGTATGCACCCCTTTTCGCGCATCTGTCGCCAGTTCCTGCTTCAGTTGAATAAATTCTTCTAGTGTTGCTTTTTGCAATCGTTCTTTTAATTCGGCTATTTTCATACACCCTGCTCCTTTGAAAAAAACTTGGACATCAAAGGATGTCCAAGTCCGTTATGCATTCGTTTCCCACTCTTCGACTGTTTCAAGCGTCACCCGACCGAGCTTTTCCGTTCGCAATTCATGCAGGAGCATTTCGCTCGTCCGCTCGAAATCGACATAACCCCCTGAGACGAAACCACGCTTTTTACCGATTGCTTCGAGTACATCAACCGCTTCTCCCGATACTTCGTCGAGTCGATAACGCTCACGTAACTGCTCCGGATACCGTGTCTTTAGCTCACGAAGGGCAAATAGCGCGATATCGTCGATGTTTAAGATATCATCTTTGATCGCTCCTGTTGCTGCTAGACGATAGCCGACGACTTGATCGTCGAACTTCGGCCAGAGAATACCTGGTGTATCGAGTAATTCCATCTCACCTGTTTTCATCTTGATCCACTGCTGGCGTTTCGTCACACCTGGACGGTCACCGGTGATGGCGATATTTCGGCCGGCAAGTCGATTGATGAGCGTCGATTTCCCGACGTTTGGAATACCAATGATCAAGGCACGAATCGCGCTCGGATTCCGACCCTTCTCCCGCATCCGTGCATGTTTTTCTTTCATTAGTCGTAAAGCGCCCTCATGGATTTGATTCAATCCTTTATTGTGCTTCGCGTCGACCGCGACGACATCGACACCATCTGCTCGTAATGCCTGCATCCATTGTTCCGTCACTCGTTTGTCTGCCATATCCGCTTTGTTGAGGACAATCAATCGCGGCTTACCTGCCGTGATCTGTTCGACCATCGGATTACGGCTCGACATCGGAAGACGTGCGTCGACGAGTTCGATCACCACATCGATCAACTTTAATTTTTCTGTGACTTCCCGACGTGCTTTGGCCATGTGACCGGGGAACCATTGAATCGTCATATCCTTCACCTCGTTCATATATTCCTGGACTTCTTGCTGATCATACGATACATGAAAAAACATCCACTCCCTAGTATACGCAACTTAAGACGAGAAAAGAAGATGAGCTGCTTACTTTTAACGGCAAGCGTCTCATCTTCTTTCGTTTTAATCGACAGAACGTACATCATTGAATGGATAGAAGACGAAGTTCGTCGTTCCGACGATTTGTTCTTCATCCACGAAACCGATATCACGACTATCTTTTGAATTTTGACGGTTGTCTCCCATGACGAATACTTTCCCTTTCGGAACAGTCGTTTCACCTGTTCGCTCTTCAAGCGTGAAGTCTTCCGTCAATGGAACACCACTCATCTGGGCTTTGTATTCTTTCAAATACGGTTCAGCTACTTTCTTATCGTTGACATACAACGTATCGTCTTTGTAATACATCGTATCTCCTGGAACAGCGATGACCCGTTTGATGTAATCTCGAGTTTCCGTTGCATGGAAGACGACGATATCGCCTCTTTCTGGTTCATTAAAATAGTACGGGACCTTATTAACGATCATTCGATCCGCATTGTGTAAGGTTGGCATCATCGATTCCCCATCAACGATGACGGGTACGAACAGGAACGTTCGAATGATAAACGCGATGACGAGCGCTACGACGAGCGCCTTTACCCAACTGAATAACTCCTTCACGAATTCCACTCCCTTGATTAACGCAATTTCTTCCTAAGGACTAGTATACGCATAAACGGCAAAAAAAAGAAGCTTGTCCGGAGACAAGCCACTTTTTCACATGATTAACGACGAATTTCTTTAATACGCGCCGCTTTACCACGAAGGTTACGGAGGTAGTAAAGTTTCGCACGACGGACTTTACCGTAGCGAACGACTTCGATTTGTGCAACACGTGGTGAGTGGAGCGGGAATGCACGCTCAACGCCAACTCCGTAAGAAATTTTACGGACTGTGAATGTTTCACTGATGCCGCCACCGTGACGTTTGATGACTACGCCTTCGAAGAGCTGAATACGCTCACGCGTACCCTCGACGACTTTAACGTGTACACGGACTGTATCCCCAGGACGGAACGCAGGGACGTCTGACTTGATTTGTTCTTGTGTAAGTTCACGGAACAATTGTTGTGTGTTCATGAATGATTTCTCCTTTTTTCACCAATGTTCTTATCTTCATTTGCTTCAAGCATCCGACAGCGGAACATCGTTAATGGGTGGCTTTTGCCACATGTTTTAACTTATCATAGATTCAGTCGTTTGACAATCCTGAAATCGAGTCTAAATAATGCTGATCTTCTTCTGTTAACGGTGCATCAACGAGGAGATCGGGACGACGCTCATATGTCCGTTTTAGCGACTGTTCCCGTCGCCATTTTTCAATCCGGGCATGGTTGCCTGATAACAAGACATCGGGTACGCGGTGCCCTTTATATTCTGCCGGACGTGTATAATGCGGATATTCAAGTAGCCCCGTCGAGAAGGAATCATCTTCGTGACTCGCAGATGCACCGAGGACGTCCGGTAAAAGTCGGACGACAGCATCGATCATCGTCATCGCAGCAAGTTCTCCTCCCGTCAAGACAAAGTCTCCGAGCGAGACCTCATCCGTCACCAACTGATCATGAATTCGCTGATCAAACCCCTCATAGTGACCACATAAGAAGACTAGTTCTTCTTCGTTTGCCCACTCTTCTGCCATCCGTTGCGAAAAACGTTTACCGGTCGGTGTCATGACGATGATTCGTCGTTTTCGTTCCGGCAGGCTCGCCATCGCATCGAAGACGGGTTGAGGTGTCAACAGCATGCCAGCTCCTCCACCATATGGATAATCATCGACCTTACCATGCCGATTCGTTGAAAAGTCCCGAAAATTGATTGTTTCGAGCATGACGCGTTCATCGTCTTGCGCTCGCTTGACGATCGAATGATCGAGCGCTGAAAACATTTCTGGAAACAGCGTCAACACACGGATGTTCATTCTTCGATCAGTCCCGGAAGCGGCGTGATTTGGATGCGTTTCTGTTCGACGTCAACGGAAGCAACGACTTGTTCAATATACGGAATCAAGACATCCTTTTTCCCGTCACGTTTGATCGTCCAGACATCGTTCGCTCCTGTCTCGAGAATATCGGATACGACACCAATTTTTGTCTCACCGTCGTAAACCGTACAACCGATGATTTCATGATAGTAAAATTCATGCTCGTCTAAGTCCTGCAAGTCTTCTGCGTGGACATAGAGTTTCAATCCTTTATACTTCTCGACATCATTGATATGATGCATCCCTTTGAACGTCACCATGATGAATTGTTTATGCTTCCGGTAGCCACTGATTGTTACCGGTGTATACGTACCTTCAGAGCCGAGAAAGACTTCTTTTCCGATCTTAAAGCGTTCTTCCGGAAAATCCGTGCTTGCAAGTAATTTCAATTCCCCTTTTAGACCGTGCGTATTAGCGATTTTCGCAATTTCCAACCATTCCATTCGTTTCACTTCCTTTCTTGAATTAAAAAAGGAGGTAAGCTTTCGCTCACCTCCTAATGTCTTACTTCGCGAGTTTCGCGTTGTGGAATTTCTCCATGATACCAGCTTGTGAGAAGAGGTTACGAACTGTGTCCGAAGGTTTAGCACCTTCAGAGAGCCATTTAAGAGCTAGCTCTTCGTTGATTTTAACTTCTGCTTCTGGTTTAGCAACTGGATTGTAGTATCCGATTTGCTCGATGAAACGACCATCACGTGGTGCACGTGAGTCTGCTACTACCACACGGTAGAAAGGTGATTTTTTTGCGCCCATGCGCTTAAGACGAATTTTAACTGCCATTCGTAAGTCCCTCCAAATAATAAATAATTTTTTCGTTTAGTCAAATTGACAACTTCATTAGTATACAACGTTACAGCAAAAGAGAAAAGACTTTTAAAAGAATGGAAGGCCAAAGCCTTTCTTTTTCCCTTTGCCCATCTGTCCGGAAAATTGTTTCATCATTTTCCGCATGTCTTCAAACTGTTTAATGAGACGGTTGACTTCTTGGATACTGCGTCCGCTACCGCGGGCAATCCGCTTCCGGCGACTCGCATTCAAGATTTCAGGTTCAGTCCGCTCTCGTTTCGTCATCGATTGGATGATCGCTTCGACATACACGAGTTGCTTCTCATCGATTTGGGCGTTTTTCAACCCCTTCATCTTCCCTTTACCTGCCCCAGGGATCATTCCCAACAGTTCGTCGAGTGGACCCATCTGTTTCACTTGCTGCAACTGCTCGATGAAATCATCGAATGTAAACGATGCATCGCGCATTTTGCTTTCTAACTCTTTGGCACGCGTAGCGTCCATTTGTGACTCTGCTTTTTCAATCAGTGTCAGCATGTCTCCCATGCCTAGAATCCGAGACGCCATCCGCTCGGGATAGAATGGTTCGATGGCATCGAGCTTCTCTCCAAGACCGACGAACTTAATCGGTGCTCCGGTGACTGCCTTGATGGAGAGTGCTGCACCACCTCGCGTATCTCCGTCGAGCTTCGTCAGAACGACTCCCGTTACGCCAAGCTTCTCGTTGAAGCTCTCTGCGACGTTGACAGCATCCTGACCCGTCATCGAATCGACGACAAGGAAGATTTCATGCGGTTTGGCGATCTCCTTCACATCAACGAGTTCCTGCATCAGTTCCTCATCGACGTGTAAGCGACCTGCCGTATCGATCAACACGATATCGTGATGATGCTCTTTTGCATAATCGAGTGCACCGGTAACGATTTCTTGCGGACTGACCTGATCTCCCATCGAGAAGACCGGTAACTCCAATTGTTTTCCGAGTGTCTCTAATTGTTTGATTGCTGCCGGACGATAAATATCCGCTGCAACAAGCAAAGGACTACGATTATGTTTTTTACGTAAATGATTGGCAAGTTTACCAGTTGTCGTTGTTTTACCTGCCCCTTGCAGACCCGTCATCATGATGACGGTCGGAGGACGGTTCGCAAGCGTCAATGGTGACACTTCTGCACCCATCAGATTCGTCAATTCATCATGGACGATTTTGACGACTTGTTGCCCTGGCGTCAAAGACGTCATGACATCCTGTCCGACGGCGCGTTCCTTTACATCATTTACGAATTGTTTGACGACTTTGAAGTTGACGTCGGCTTCGAGTAGCGCTAAGCGAACTTCGCGCATCATCTCTTTGACGTCTGCTTCAGAAATCTTACCCTTACCTCGCATTTTAGCGAGACTGGCTTGAAGCCGTTCCGATAATCCTTCGAATGCCATTAAGAATGCCTCCTACTCTAATTGCTCCAATGTCTCAATGATCACTAGGGCTTCACCCGGAAGGTCGCATTGCTTCAGCTGATCGAGTAACTGCTTTCGCCGTTCGTGTTTCTTGAACAGGGATAGTCGTTCTTCATACTGCTCGAGCATGGCTTCCGTGCGTTTTATGTTGTCGTAGACTGCTTGTCGGCTGACTTCAAACTCATCGGCGATCTCACCTAAGGAAAAGTCATCTAAGTAATAGAGTGACATGTAATTCCGTTGTTTTGGCGTCAAAAGCTCCTGATAAAAGTCAATCAGATAATTCATCCGGTTCGTTTTATCAAGTGTCATCCGAGCACCTCCGCAATGTTAAGTGAAATTCCTTTACAGATAGTATAGTACAGCCCTCACAGTGTGTTGTCAAGTTTTTTTCTTTACATGAAACGTCGCTTATTCAGCGCTTTCTTCCGTGTCGACGTTTTCTTTTTCTTCAAAGACATCGCCAAACAGGCCATATACGAATTGTTCTGCGTCAAACGGTTGTAAATCATCGATTTTTTCACCGAGACCCACGAACTTAACCGGCAGATTCAGCTCGTTCTTAATCGCAAGAACAATCCCGCCTTTTGCCGTTCCATCAAGCTTCGTCAAGACGATCCCGCTGACGTTCGTCGCTTGTTTGAAGGCTTTTGCCTGCACCATCGCGTTTTGCCCTGTTGTTGCGTCAAGTGCTAGTAACACTTCATGGGGTGCACCTGGAATTTCACGTTCGATGACACGCTTGACCTTTTCAAGTTCGTTCATCAGGTTGACCTTGTTTTGAAGACGTCCTGCCGTATCACAAATCAGGACATCAACCTTACGTGCTTTTGCTGCTTGGACGGCGTCATAGACGACAGCAGCCGGGTCGGACCCTTCGCCTTGGCGGATGACCGGTACACCGGAGCGTTCACCCCAGACTTGCAATTGATCGATCGCACCCGCCCGGAACGTATCCCCCGCTGCTAACATCACGCCCTTGCCTTCTTGTTTTAATCGGTTCGCAAGTTTCCCGATTGTCGTCGTCTTCCCAACGCCATTGACACCAACGAACAGGATGACATTCAGCTCATGATCGAGATCGAGAGCTGTCTCTTCTTCTTCGACTAACATCTTCGCAACGACTTCAACGAGGACGTCTCGGACTTGTTTTGGATCCTTGACGTTACGTCGTTTGACTTCTGTCTTTAATTCCTCGACCAAATCCATCGTCGTCGTCACACCGACGTCGGCTTGGATCAACACTTCTTCTAACTCTTCGAAGAAGTCTTCATCAACTTCTCGGAAGCGGTAGACGAGATCATTGACGGCACTCGCTAATCCGTCACGTGTCTTCGTCAAGCCTTCCGTGAATTTAGTCGTGACTTCTTGTGTCGAAGTCGTCAAGCGGTCTTTCAGTTTTTTAAAGAAACTCATTGTTTAATCTCCTTTGGTTCTTCACTTAATGTACGCCGTGCCTCTTCTAGTTTAACGGATAACACTTCTGATATCCCGTTTTGCTGCATCGTGACGCCGTAAAGGACGTCTGCTGCCTCCATCGTCCCTTTACGATGAGTGATGATGACGAACTGTGTCTCGCGTGCTAGCTGATGGACGAACTCGCCGAATCGCGCGACGTTCGCTTCATCAAGCGCTGCTTCGACCTCATCGAGGACACAGAATGGAACGGGACGTGTCTTAAGAATCGCAAATAATAAGGCGATTGCCGTCAAAGCACGCTCTCCACCAGACAAGAGCGACAAATTTTGCAGCTTCTTACCAGGCGGTTTCGCGACAATATCAATTCCACTCGTCAACAGATCACTCGGGTCAACGAGGACTAGATCGGCTTCACCGCCCCCGAATAGCTCTCGGAATGTTTCCCGGAAGTGTTCACGGACAGCATCATACGTTTGACGGAACAACCGAATGACTTCTCGGTCCATCTCTTCGATGACGCCATAGAGATCCGTTTTAGCAGCGACGAGATCATCCCGTTGCGCTGACAGGAACGTAAACCGTTCATCGACCTCCGCGAATTCCTCAATCGCACCGATATTGACGATGCCGATTTCTTCGAGTTGGCGTTTGAGCAGATGAATTTCCTCTTTCGCCTCATCATACGATAGATCGAGTGGTGCAATCAGTTCGAGCAGTAATCCCATCTCTTCAAGCATTTCTTGTCTTGTCTCAAGACGTGTACTTGTTTTCCCTTGAGAAAGTCGAAGTTGCTCGAGTGTCTGTTTCGTCGTTTGTTGATCGTCCTTTGTCTTCGCTTCGCGGATCCGGATCAAGCGCAAGGATTCTGCTTGTACTTGAATCCGTTGTCCGATCGCGACGAGTTCGGTCTCGACCCGTTGTTGTTCCTGTTCCTGTTCACGCTGTTCCGCATGCAAGGCATCGATTTTCGCTTCATCGAATCCTTCAAGGACATGACGCAAGTCACGGCGTTTATGACTACGCTCAAGCTTCGCGTGACTGACCTGTTCCGTCAGGCGTTCGATATCTTGCGTGAGTTGCGCTTGTTTCATTTGAATCGTCCGCTCTTCGAGAACTGCTTCTGCTTGTTCCTTCTTCAGTTCGTCCATCGTAACGGCGCCACGGGCTTGAGCATCCTTGAGACGATCTAAGGCTTGTCTGAGCTCTGTTTGACGCTCCGTCCATTTTGCGATCTCAACTTCCGACGTCTCGATGATCCGACGTGCTTCTTGTTCTTGTTCGAGTACACGTGCCATCTGTCGATCTTCAACCGATAATTCAGACGTCATGACAGCAAGATGACGGTTCGCATCTGCTAACGTATCGCGCGATTGTTCGAGTTGTCCTTGTAATGTTTGAATCGTTTCTGTCCGCGTCCGAGCAGTAGCATCAAGCGTCTGAATCGCCGCTCTCAGATCTTCCAAGCGGCGCATCTGCTCCCGAATGACCGCTTGCCCGCGTGTCAGTCCCTCTTTTAACTCGTCGAGCTCACGCGATTGACTGAACAATGGGGTACCCTTCTTCCGACTTCCGCCAGTCATCGTACCGCCAACGTTGACGACATCTCCTTCGAGCGTGACGAGACGATAGCGATGTCCTGTCGAACGGGCAATTTGGTTCGCCTGTTCAAGTGAGTCGACGACGAGTGTCGTACCGAGCAGGTTCATCTTTAATTTCGTCAACGACTCATCCGTCGTCACGAGATCACTTGCGATCCCGACGAATCCAGACATCCCCCCGACTTGTTCTCGCACTGAACGGTTAACTTCACGTGCTTGGAGTGAGGCGAGCGGCATGAACGTCGCTCGACCGGCATTTAATCGTCGGAGTTCCTGAATCAGACGACGTCCAGTCGCATCGGTATCAACAACGATGTTTTGCATCGCCCCACCGAGCGCTGTCTCGATTGCCGCTTCAAACCGCGCCGGAACCGAAATCAACTCTGCGACCGCCCCGTGAATACCTGGGTGATGATCTCGTTGTTTTAAAATCGTCTTAACGGCACCGAAATAACCGCTATAGTCGGCTTTGACAGATTCAAGGAATTCAATCCGGTCTTCCGTTTTATGACGACGTCGCTCTAAATCCGCAACGGACTGTTCGACTTGGCGTAACGCATGTTGTTGTTCATTTCGTGCAACAAGTGCCTTTGTTTCTTCGTCTGTTGCTTGGTCCAACTTCGTCCGGATCGAAGCAACATCCGCTTCTAGTCGAGCGACATCTTCCTCGAGTTGACGACGTGTCGATTGTTTCGTACCGCTATCCGCCGTAAAAGAACGTTGTTGTTCTTCTGCCTGCATGAGATCTTGCTTCGCCCGGTTATAGGCATTATTCGTCGCAGCTAATCGACTCGCCACATCAAAAGCTTCCGAACGTAATGTTTCAGCTTCCTTATCAAAATCACGATCGGTTTGTGTCAGCGCTTGATCGGCTCGTTCTCGTTCAGCCGTGATCCGTTTTGCGTCCTGATCGACTTCTGCTTGGCGTTCTTGTAAAGCCGTCAATTCGCGTTCCAGTTCCTTGACGCGTTCTTCGACGACGGCAACCTCTTGTTCGAGTCGCTCTTTCGTCTCGGTTCCGTGCTTTTCACGCTCTTTCGCTAGGTTAAGGGCACCTTGGATCTCAACAAGTCGCGTCGAGACATGTCGAAGTTGCTCCTGCAAAGTGTTTTCTTGTTGTCGTTCTTCTTCAAGCATCGATTCTTGTTTCTCTCGTGACACGACGGTCTCTTCGTAGGTCGCCTTTTGAAACTCAAGGCGTTCTTCACATTGGGCGATGTCACGCGCCAATGTTTCGAGCTCCGTCTGATACGTCGTGATTTCATGCGCCAAGATGCCACGTTCCAGTACATCATGCCGTTCTCGAGCGACGAGATACTCTTTCGCGAGCGCCGCTTGTTCACGTAACGGCTCGATTCGTCCGCCCAGTTCATATAAAATATCATCGACACGCGATAGATTCGCTTCCGTATCACTTAATTTCCGCTCTGCTTGCTTCTTGCGATGACGATACTTCAAAACGCCTGCTGCTTCCTCAATGACAGCACGACGTTCTTCCGGTTTACCGGAGATGACTTGTTCAACTCGCCCTTGTCCGATGATCGCAAAGGCGTCACGTGACAAGCCTGTGTCCATGAACAGATCAAGGACATCCTTCAGACGACATGGTTTTTTATTTAAAAAATAATCGCTGTCTCCATTGCGGCTGACACGACGCGTGACGCTGATTTCCTGATACGGTAAAGCAACCGTTCCCGACTCGTTGTCTAAGACGAGTGTCACTTCAGCAAATTGTTTCCGGTGTTCAGACAGACTGCCGGCAAAAATGACGTCTTCCATCTTCGCCCCGCGCAGGGACTTCGCAGATTGTTCTCCGAGCACCCAACGGACAGCGTCCGATATATTTGATTTCCCACTTCCGTTCGGTCCGACGACTGCCGTGACACCCGGAAGGAATTCTAGTTCAGTTCGACTGGCAAATGATTTGAAGCCATTGATTTCAATTCGTTTTAAGTACATCTTGATCACCCGTATGTTTAAATTTCTTTTGAATTTCTTTCAGTTTACCATAGCCGAAACGCTAGCAACATGATAGGTTTTAAGGTAGTATCATGCGAAACAAGAAGAAGAGGAGCGAATAACACGATGACGATTGAACAAATGATTGAAGCAATCTTAGATAAATTGAACATCATCAACAAAGGGGTCATTAAAGCAGACCAGTTCGACGGCTCAAAAAATGAGGACTTAAAAGAGATTTATGAGTTCGTCATGATGCGCGACTCGTTATCACTTGCAGAGGTCGATGCGATCGTCGACGAACTGAAATCCCTCAAGACTGTCTAATCAAGCGAACTTCACACGATAAAGGCCGATCATCTCTCACGCATTCGAGAGATGGTCGGCCTTTTGTTGCTTAAAACTGTTTCTTTAATTCAAGTAAGGCTTGTTTTGCCGCCTGTTGTTCTGCCTCTTTTTTCGATCGGCCTGTCCCGATCCCTTCAAGCTCATCCGCGACTTGGACACGCGAGATAAATTCCCGACTATGCGCCGGACCGCGCTCCTCGATGATTTCATACTCGATGACACCTAAACCGACACGTTGAATCGCTTCCTGTAATTGACTCTTGAAATCTGTCTGTTCTTCAAAAAAGCCTGTCGCCACTTTCGGAAAAACCGCTTCGGCGAGGAATCGTTCGGCTGCTTCGATGCCTTGGTCAAGATACAAGGCGCCAATGAAGGATTCGAAGACATCCGCAAGTAAGGCTGGACGATTCCGACCACCGGTCAGTTCTTCCCCCTTACCTAACAGAATCATATCGGAAAACTGATAGTGATTCGCAAATTGGACGAGTGACGGTTCACAGACAATCGCCGCTCGCAATTTCGTTAATTCCCCCTCGGAACGTTCCGGGTAGTGTTCGAATAGATAGCGTGACACCGTCAACTCTAAGACAGCGTCCCCTAAAAATTCTAGGCGTTCATTATCCCCTTCTGACTCGCGTTGTTCATTGACGAACGAAGAGTGCGTGAAGGCTTGTTTTAATAGCTCGACATTAGAAAACGTGATATTCAGACGCTCTTGTAACGCTTCGAATTTCTGCTCGATTTGAGCGAGCGTCCGAGCATCCTTGCGTCGTTTTACATAGGGTCCTTTTCGGACACGACGTCCTTTTTGATTCGTCATAGTTCCTCCTAAACAGCTAAAGCCCACCGCAAAATGCGGTGGGTCAGCTTCAATGATCAGACTTGTGTTTCGATGTAGTTGACGACATCGCCGACAGTCTTCAAGTTTTCTGCTTGCTCATCTTCGATCGTGATTTCGAACTTGTCTTCTAAGTCCATGACGAGTTCCATGACTTCTAGAGAGTCAGCACCGAGGTCGTCTTTGAACGATTTATCAAGTGTGATTTCACTTTGTTCTTTACCTAATTTTTCTGCGATTGCTTCTTGTACGTCTACTAAGATTTGTTCTTTTGTCATTTTAAAATCCCTCCATGAGTTGAGTATATAAGATGATTGCCGATTTGGCAAAGTACTACCGTTAGTTGTGTTACATCGTCATGCCGCCATCGACGGCAAGAGTTTGTCCTGTGATATATCGCGCTTCATCTGAAGCGATGAAACTGACGAGTGAAGCGATATCGTCCGTTTGACCGAAGCGTTTCAACGGAATTTGCCCGAGTGACAGGTTCCGCTGTTCTTCCGTCAATTCATCCGTCATGTCCGTCTCGATAAAGCCTGGACAGATGGCATTGACTGTGACGCTTTTACTAGCGAGTTCACGTGCGACGGATTTCGTCAGCCCGATCAGACCCGCTTTCGCAGCGACATAGTTCGCTTGCCCTGGATTTCCGGAAATACCGACGACTGATGCGATGTTGATGATACGACCGCTTGTTTTTAACAATGGACGTGTCGCAGCTTGCGTGACAAGAAACGCTCCCTTGAGGTTCGTATCGATGACAGCATCGAAATCCGCTTCCTTCATGCGCATTAGCAAACCATCGCGCGTGATGCCGGCATTATTAACGACACAATCCAGTTGACCGAACGTGTCGATTGTCTGTTTGATCATCTGTTTGACAGCATCCGCTTCAGCGACATTCGCTTGAATCGCGAGTGCCTCTCCGCCTGCTTCCTTGATTTCACGGACAACAGCTTCCGCCTTGTCCGTGCTTCCTGCATAGTTGACGACGACACGGAAACCATCTGTTGCCAATCGCTTCGCGATGGCAGCTCCGATGCCGCGTGACGCGCCAGTGACGAGTGCTACTTTACTCAACGAATTCCCTCCGCTTCCAATTGCTCAAGTGTCGTGATGCTGATGATTTTCGCATCTTTTTTGATTCGTTTCACGAGACCGCTCAATGGAGATGATGGACCGAACTCGATGAATGTATCTGCACCCTCTTCAATCAGACGCTCGACACATGCTTCGAACCGGACCGGTGAATAGAGCTGTTGAACGAGCAAACGAATCAATTTGTCTGGTTGATCGTGGAACGCACTGTCGACGTTCGAGATGAATTTCGTCTTCGCTGCTTCAAACGGTGACGAGACGAGAATGTCTTCGAATCGTGGTGCGAATGGTGTCATGAGTGACGAATGGAACGCACCTGAAACATCAAGCGGTAAGACACGTTTTGCTCCGAGCTCTTTTAACTTCGCTGTAGCGGATTCGACCGCTGCAATTTGTCCGGAGATGACGAATTGCCCAGGACAGTTGTAGTTCGCTATCTGGACAATCTCTCCCGTTGCCGCAATCGATTCGACCGCGTGATGGGCTGCCTCGACATCATTCATACCGATGACTGCCGCCATCGTTCCACCCGTGACTTGATTCATAAGTTTTCCGCGTTCGCGGACGAGATAGACGGCTTCAGACGGTGTGATGACAGAAGCTGCGACGAGCGCGCTATATTCTCCAACACTGTGTCCGAGTACGAAATCAGGTGTGTGTCCTTGTGCTGCGTACTGCTGTGCGAGTAATGCACTATGTGCGACGATGGCTGGTTGAGCGATGTCCGTCGCTTTCAATTCATCCTTCGTCCCTGTCGTCATCAGCGTCGTCAGATCCAGACCAATTCGCGTTCCGAGGTCAGCGAGTGCTTGGCGTGTCTCGTCTTGCGTGATAAGCGTCTGTCCCATTCCAGGCGTCTGTGACCCTTGTCCTGGAAACATCCAAACTGTTTTCCCCATCTCGTCTCACTCCTTCTTAACGTGCTTCTGTTGCCTTCGCTTGAACGATTTTGGCAACGACTTCTTGTTCGACCATCTTTTCCGCTTGAACGAGCGCTCGGCTGAATGCGTAGGCATTACTTGAACCATGCGCCTTGATGACCGGAGCCGCAATGCCGAATAGTCCGGCACCGCCATATTCTTCATAAGCGAGCAACTGCTTCATTTTTTTCAACTTCGGTTTCAGTACGAGAGCGGCAAGCTTTGATGTCCACGAGCTCATGAACTGTTCCTTCATGACACCCATGATCATACTGGCAGCCCCTTCTGTACTCTTAAGTAACGTATTGCCGGCAAAACCTTCCGTGACGATGACATCGACGTCACCGCTCATCGCTTCTCTCGCCTCGACGTTCCCAACGAAATGAATCGGTGCTGTCTCAAGTAGCGGATACGTTTCCTTCGTCAGTGCATTCCCTTTACCGGCTTCTGATCCGATATTCAGGAGTCCGACTTTCGGACGTGTGATGCCGCGAACTTGTTCTGCGTAGACAGACCCCATGATGGCATAATCGAGCAAATGCTCTGCCTTCGCATCCGGGTTGGCGCCAACATCTAAGATGACGACACCTTTCCCATTACGTGTCGGGAAAGTCGGGGCCAGTGCAGGACGGTCAACTCCTTCGATTCGACCGATGACGAACAATCCGGCAGTCATGAGCGCTCCCGTGTTTCCTGCTGAAATCAAGGCATCTGCTTCTCCTGATTTCACCAGGTTTGCAGCCACAACGAGTGAGCTATCTTTCTTGCGGCGAATCGCACGTACCGGTTCATCTTCTCCGGTGATGACGGATGCCGCGTGGACGATCGTCACGCGCGGATCCTCGATTGTGTATGAGCGTAATTTCAACTCATCTCCGACTAGTCGGATATCGATGTCTTCGTTTGGACGTTCTGCCAAATAGGCAACGACCCCTTCTACGATGGCACGGGGTGCGTGGTCGCCCCCCATAGCGTCAACTGCTAAAATCATTTCGATTCCTCCTTACTACTTCGATACACCGTGAACTCACCGATGAAGACACATTCTTCACCGACATAACTCTCCACCGTGATGTCAGAACGCCCATCTTGACGATGGGAACTGACGAACGCCTTCGCAACGACGCGTTCTCCGACATGAACGGAGCGTGTGAACTGAACGTTCGCACGTGTCGTCAACGCGAGTTCATCGTCGATGAGCGCAATCGCAAGCGAGTTTGCCTGCGCAAACAAAATATGTCCGCGGGCGATCGCATTCCGACTAAACGCATGTTCCGGCAAAATCTCAAGGATCGAGATCGCAGATGTATCGAGTTTCAGGTCAATCATATCACCAATGACTTCATTTTCAGTCAACGTACGCACATCATCCAGCCGTTCGGTCGCGACGTGTTTAATTCGCTCCCGTAATTCCGGAATTTTTAATTCCATCCGGTCGAGACGAATCGTCTGGATACTGACACGGAATCGTGTCGCCAGCGCTTCATCCGTGATGAACGGATTTTGCTCGATCGTCTGTAATAATTCTTGTTGTCTCTCTTTTTTAGGTACCCGCATGTATGTTCCTCCCACAAGAAGGATGACCACTATTATTACCTGGTACTAACAGTAGTATATATCCCTTGTTGTTCACTTTCAAGTATTATTCGATTCTTTCTCCTTCAAGTAGTCCTTGTCGTTCGATATAGTCACGTAAAACATCATATTCCGGCGCTTGCCAAAAGGCGTCCGATCGCAGTAAACGGACTGCATCTTGTCGCGCAGTTTCCATGACTTGTATATCGAGCGCAGGATCAGTCAAGACGAATCGCGGTAAACCACTTTGTTCGGTACCAAAGAAATTTCCGGCTCCGCGCAGTTTCAAATCCTTTTCCGCTAGCTTGAAGCCATCGTTCGTCTCCGTCATCGTCTTGATCCGTTCTTTTCCCGTATCGGAAGAGGGATCGGCGATTAGAATACAATAAGACTGGGCATCACCTCGACCGACGCGTCCTCTTAATTGGTGTAATTGCGCAAGACCGAAGCGTTCTGCATCATGAATGACGATGATCGACGCGTTCGGAACGTTCACGCCGACCTCGACGACAGTCGTTGAAACAAGGATTTGAACGGTATTCTCCTTGAACGCCTGCATGACTTCGTCTTTTTCGGAAGAAGTCAAGCGCCCATGCATCAAACCGACATGATAGGGCTTGAACCTCTCGGTCAATATCGCATGTAATTCAATCGCATTTTGAACTTCAAGTGATTCGGATTCCTCGATCAATGGCGTGATGACGTAGGCTTGTCTTCCTTGCGACAATTCTTTCTCGACGAACCCGAAAACGCGTTCCATCTGTTGTGGTTTCGCCCAGTAGGTCTCGATTTCCTTTCGTCCCGCCGGCATCTCATCGATGATCGAAACATCCATATCTCCAAAGACCGATATCGCAAGCGTACGCGGAATCGGTGTCGCTGTCATATATAATACATCTGCCTGTTCGGCTTTCGCGCGCAGTCGTTTCCGTTGTTCGACACCGAAGCGATGTTGTTCATCGGTGATGACGAGGTGTAATGCCTTGAACTGGACGGTATCTTGAATCAGCGCATGTGTTCCGACCAAGACGTCAATCTCTCCTGTCACGAGGGCTTCTAGTAAATGCACCCGTGCTTTCCCTTTAACCGAACTCGTCAGTAGACCGACCCGAATCCCAAGTGGTTCAAGCAATGGGGCGAGCGACGCTGCATGCTGTTCCGCTAAAATTTCGGTCGGCACCATTAAGGCGCCTTGTCTTCCGGCACGAACCGTCGCGAACAAGGCGATGGCAGCGATGACGGTCTTCCCGCTTCCAACGTCCCCTTGCAACAACCGATTCATTCGTTCGCCGCGACTGATGTCGTCTAGGATTTCTTTTGTCACGCGCTGTTGCGCTCCTGTCAGTGGAAACGGTAGACTCTTGATGAAATTCGCTATATCCGCTTCGTGCAGAGGCAAGGCAATCCCTTGACCTTTTCTTCGTCCAAGACGTAATGCCTGTAACTTCAGCTGAAAATAAAGACACTCCTCATAGACATAGCTCCGACGAGCTGCC
This sequence comes from Exiguobacterium sp. U13-1, assembly GCF_001750115.1. Taxonomy (NCBI): domain Bacteria; kingdom Bacillati; phylum Bacillota; class Bacilli; order Caryophanales; genus Exiguobacterium; species Exiguobacterium sp. U13-1. Next base: position 2,465,474 of record NZ_CP015731.1, read on the forward strand.
GTTAACTCTTGTCGATTCGTCGGGAAATGAAGTGCCTTTAGCATCGTCATCCGATCTTGTAACCGGTATGTCTTCCGGATGCTATCCGGTATCCGTTCAGCCAATGCCTCAGTCTCCTTGAACGCCAAGTCGACGACGCGTCGAAACGTCTTCATCCGCATGTCGCCACGTAACGAATAGACCGGTGTCAATTCACCTTCGATTGCTCCAAATTGTAGTTCCGTCGCAGAGATCGTCATTCGGTGCAAATCCCATTTGCCACTGACCGTCACTTCTGCCCCGAGTTGTAGTTGGTCTTTGTAGAATGCTCGGTTGAACATCGTCACCGTCACACTATATCGTTCTTCAACGAGCAGTCGGAACGTTAAACGATTCTTTCCTTTACCGTAATAGCGCACAAGTGGTTCAGACTGGACTTGACCCGTGAACTTGACTTTATCCTCATGAATCGCTTCCGTTAGACTTCCCGTCACGAAGTCATCATAACGAAACGGGACGTGCTCGAGCACGTCCGCAACGGTGAGAATATTCATGTCTTCTAGTTTTTTCGCCAAATCCCGTCCGACACCTTTTAGCGTCTTGACGTCACGTGATGGATTCATTCGATAACTCTCCGAAGATTTTCGCTTCGAGCCAGCGACCCGTCGGCGTATTCGCGAGTCCGCCTTTTGCTGTCTCGCGAAGCGCAGATGGCATCATCTGACCAATCTCATGCATGGCTGAGATGACTTCATCACACGGAATCCGTGACGTGATTCCAGCGAGTGCCATATCGGCAGCGACGACGGCATTCGCTCCACCCATTGCATTTCGTTTGACGCACGGTACTTCGACGAGTCCTGCAACAGGATCGCAGACGAGTCCGAGCATGTTCTTCAGCGCGATCGCAAAAGCATGCGCTGACTGATCCGGCGTCCCGCCTGCCATCTCAACGATCGCAGCTGCTGCCATCGCTGTTGCTGAACCAACTTCTGCCTGACAGCCACCAGCTGCTCCGGAAATCGACGCATTATTCGCGACGACGAAGCCGAACGCACCGGATGTGAACAAGAAGCGTAACATCTGCTCACGCGTTGGGTTTAAGCGATCTTTGACCGCAAATAACGTACCTGGCACGACGCCGGCACTCCCTGCCGTTGGTGTCGCACAAATTTTTCCCATCGCAGCATTGACTTCATTCGTTCCGATTGCCTTACTAACGGCGTCCAGTAATAAATCACCGGATAAACCTTTACCTGAAGCACGGTACCGTTGAAGCAAAACAGCATCCCCACCGGTTAGTCCTGTCACCGACTGGACACCATCACCATCAAGTGAACGAGCGACTGCTTCTTCCATGACTTGTAGGTTTCGCTCCATCATCGCGTAAACTTCATCCCGCTCTAAGTGACGAACCGTCATCTCTTGCTCGATCATGACTTCCGAAATCGGAATGTTTCGTTCCGTCGCGATGGCGACGAGTTCTTTTACGGATTTAAACATGTTTTCACTCTCCCATCATGACGGCACGCTCGACTTGAGGTAACCGATCGATTTCTTCCAACACTTCTGCCGTTATCCGGTCATCAATCTCAATTGCCATGAGTGCTTGTTTTCCTTTTTCGTGCCGTGACACTTCCATATGCCCAATGTTGATTTCGTAATCAGCCAAAATGCTCGTCACGGCTGCAATCGCACCAAAGCGGTCATGGTGTAAGACGACGAGTGCCGGTCCCCCACCGGACAAGCGAAGCGGTACACCATTTAGTTCCGTGATCTCAATCGTTCCCCCACCGATTGAAATACCAACCAATTCAAACTCTTCTAATCCATTCGACAAGTGGACACGTGCCGTATTCGGATGATCCGTCAACGCCTCACTCGTCTCGAAATGAATCTCAATCCCTTTCGACTTCGCGATATCGATCGATTGTGGAATCCGGTCGTCGAACGTGTCGTATCCGAGAACCCCGCCAATGATCGCCACATCCGTTCCATGTCCGCGATACGTATCAGCAAATGACCCATAAAACGTGATGTGGATGACAGTAGGTGTTTCCCCGAATAATTTACCCGCCATCAATCCAATCCGTGCAGCTCCCGCTGTATGCGAGCTTGATGGACCAACCATGACTGGTCCGATGATGTCAAAGACGCTACGATATTTCATCTCTTTTCCCCTCTCTATGAAACAAACGAAATCCCACCTCTATTATCGCAGATGGTGGGATTCGTGAAAAGGCTAGTCGCCCTTTTTCAGTATGATGGTTTTATTCGACGCTTAAAATGTACGAATAAAGTGGTTGTTTACCGTCGTGGACTTCCACTTCAGCATCCGGATTAACCGATTCGATGTACGCGACGAGTGCGTCAACTTCTTCTGTTGAGACGCCTTCACCGTAAAGAACCGTGATGATCTCATCATCTTCCGTGACGAGTGTATCGACGAGTTTCTTGACAGCACCAAGACTTGATCCGTCTGTAGCGACGATTTGTTTTTCAGCAATCGCCATATGGTCGTCCTTCTTGATTTCAACACCATCGATGTTCGTATCACGTACAGCATATGTGACTTGACCCGACTTAACAGCTGCAATCGCATCCGCCATATGCGCTTCGTTCTCTTCGACAGTCGCTTCCGGGTTATAAACGATTGTTGCTGCTAAACCTTGTGGGACTGTTTTTGATTTCACGACCGTCACACCACAATTCGCGACAGATGCTGCTTGTTCAGCCGCCATGATGATGTTCGAGTTGTTCGGGTAGACATAAACGTGTTCCGCGTGTGCATCCTCGATCGCCTTAACGATATCTTCCGTTGATGGGTTCATCGTTTGTCCGCCTTCGATGACGACACTGACACCGAGTGATTTGAAGAGTTCACTGATTCCTTCACCCATTGCGACTGTCACGAGGGCTGCTTTCGCTTTTGCCTTCGGTGCAGCAACTGGAGTGACTTGGTTCGCGCCTTCTTCTTCAAGGATTGTTGAGTGTTGTTGACGCATGTTTTCAATCTTAACAGCGACGAGTTCACCGAAACGTTGTCCTTTTGTGATGACTTCTCCTGGTGTTTCGACGTGGACGTGAACTTTAAGGAGTTCTTCATCCGCGACGACAAGCAACGAATCACCGAATTCCGCTAATTCGTTACGGAAGTCTTCTTCGCTGAACGGTGCATTCGCAAGTTTGTCATCCTGGAAACGAACCATGATTTCCGTGCAGTAACCGTAATGGATTTCTTCCGTCGACATGAAGCTTTGAGCCGTTTTGTGATGCTCTGCTTCGACGAGTGCTTCCATGACAGGCGCATGCGGCTTGTCGAGTTCTTTTCCTTCGAGCGTTGCGAGGAATCCTTCATAGATACAGACGAGACCTTGACCACCAGAGTCAACGACGCCTACTTCTTTTAATACCGGAAGAAGTTCTGGTGTACCGTCGAGCGATACTTTCGACGCTTCGACGAGTTGACGCATCAACTCTAAGAAATCCGTCGTCGTCTCAGATTGTGCGATAGCAGCGACAGCTGTTTCACGGGCAACCGTCAAGATTGTTCCTTCGACCGGTTTCATGACTGCTTTGTATGCTGTATCGACACCTTTTTGCAACGCATCTGCGAATTCCTTCGTATCAATCGTTGTCTTACCTTCGATTGATTTCGAGAATCCACGGAACAATTGGCTTAAGATGACGCCAGAGTTTCCGCGTGCTCCCATCAATAATCCACGTGCGAAGACGTTCGCGACTTCCGATACAGAATCCGAAGTTGATTTACCTGCTTCTTTTGCACCTGAAGTCATCGTCAAATTCATGTTCGTTCCCGTATCACCATCTGGCACAGGGAAGACGTTCAATGAATCGACGAAATCTGCGTTTTGATAGAGATTCGCCGCGCCATTTTGAATCATCTTGACTAACTGCGCTCCTGTTAAACGATCTACACTCACTAAAGTTTCCTCCTCTATTCCCGCCTTAGACATTCGTCAAGCGGACTCCTTGGACAAAGATGTTCACAGATGTCACGTCAAGACCTAGTGCCTGACTGAGCGTGTATTTCACGCGACTCTGTACGTTATTCGCCACCTCTGAGATTTTCGTTCCATAACTTACGATGATATGCATATCGATATGGACCTGCTCTGAAGCCTGTCGAACGATGACACCGCGTGCAAAGTTCTCGCGTTTTAAGAGTTCTGCAAGACCATCCTTGATTTGAGACTGGGATGCCATACCAACGACACCAAAACATTCCATTGCTGCGCCGCCCGCAAGTTGCGCAACGACATCATTATCTACATCAATCTTTCCATAGGTCGTTTTCATCTCGATCGCCACCTGAGTAGCCCCCTTTGAATATTGTATTCTTCTCATAATTCTACTATAAGGACCTACTATTGAAAAGTCGCCGTACTGACTATACAATGAATAAGTGAAAAATAGTAGCGGTCAAATGAACTTTTACCATCATCCTCATCCATTATTTTAAATTTCGAGGTTGTCTGTCAAGTTTTTTTCTTGTCAGCTACTTTTTTTATGTTGCAACCGCCCTGACACCATGCTAAGATAGCAAAGTGTCTATTAGGACGAACGCAAAACAACATAAAAGGAGGCGGAACGCATGGCACGTAAATGCTACGTTACTGGGAAATCGCCAAAGTCGGGTAACAACCGTTCACACGCATTGAACAAAACAAAACGTACTTGGGGAGTCAACGTACAAAAAGTACGTATCCTCGTCGACGGTAAGCCGAAAAAGGTTTGGGTTTCAGCTCGAGCTCTTAAATCAGGTAAAGTCGAACGCGTATAAGGCGCAACCACCGGATGGGAATCTTCCCTTCCGGTTTTTTTATACCCTCATTTATTTTTCTCATAAACTAATTGTCGCTTTTATTGAAAACGCTTACAATAGGAACGTACTTTATTTTGTCAGAATTGGGGGAAGTCATCATGCAACTCAAACGAGAGATGACGAGTCGACACCTGTTCATGATCTCACTCGGGGGAATCATCGGGACAGGCTTATTTTTAGGGTCAGGATTAACGATTTCACAAGCAGGACCTCTCGGGGCGGTCCTCAGTTACATCGTGGGTGGGACCATCATGTATCTGACGATGTTATGTCTAGGGGAATTAGCGGTCTATATGCCGGTCTCGGGGTCCTTCCAGACCTATACGACCCGCTTCATTGGACCAGGAATTGGCTTTGCCGTCGGTTGGATTTATTGGCTCGGCTGGGCCGTGACGGTCGCACTCGAAATCACGGCAGCTGGCAGTTTGATGGACCGCTGGTTTCCGAATGTACCCGTCGTCGTCTGGTGTACCGTCTTTACGGTCTTACTGTTCGGTCTGAATGCCGTCTCAGCCAAAGCATTCGGTGAAGCCGAATTCTGGTTCTCGAGTTTGAAGGTCCTCGCGATCCTTTTCTTCATCATTCTAGGTGGCGCTGCTTGGTTCGGCTGGTTACCGATGGAAGCAGATCGTCCAACCTCGTTATTCGCGAACTTTACGGCAAGCGGTTGGTTTCCAAACGGGATTCTTGGCGTCTTGACGACGATGATTGCTGTCAACTTCGCCTTCCAAGGAACGGAATTGATCGGTGTTGCGGCTGGGGAGTCCGACACGCCAGAAAAATCGATTCCAAAAGCCATCCGCAATACAGTCTGGCGGACGTTCATCTTCTTCGTCTTATCGATTACGATCGTTGGTGCATTAATTCCGTATGAAACAGCTGGCGGAGTCAGCAGTCCGTTCATCATGGTCTTTGATGCGATCGGTATTCCGTACGCTGCTGATTTGATGAACATCGTCGTCTTGACGGCACTATTGTCCGTCGGAAACTCCGGATTATATGCGGCGACTCGGATGTTATGGGCAATGGCGCAAGAAGGGATGATTTCAAAGAAATTATCTTACGTCAATGCACATGGTGTGCCGATGCGGGCGTTGCTCTTTACGATGATGTTCGCGATGTTATCGCTTCTGACCGCATTTTTCGCAGAAGATACCGTCTTCATTTGGCTCTTGTCCTTAGCCGGACTCGGGGCTCAAGTCGGCTGGATTTCAATCTCTGCTTCTCAGCTTGCATTTCGTCGTCAGTTCGTCCGAAACGGACACGATGTATCCGAACTGAAATTCAAGACACCACTCTATCCGGTGTTACCACTGATTTCGTTGACACTTAACGTCGTCGTCCTCGTCAGTCTTGCGTTTCAAGCGGATCAACGAATCGCTCTATACATCGGTGTTCCTTTCTTCCTTGTCATGTGGGGAAGTTATCATCTCTTCGTCAAAGGAAAACATCTATCCGCTCAAAGCGACATCCGTGTCGCCCCTTCTCAACTCGAAGAATAATTTCATCTAAAAAGAGGCCGCGGAGTCATCCACGGCCTCTTTCCTATGATTGTGCTATTCCTTAAGCGTCCGCATCATCAATAGTTCTCCTTGATGGAGCTCTACCTTCGCTTCTGACGCACACCATTCATTACTGACGGTCAAGGAACCTCCGACCGGTACTGGATGTGCATCAAGTGGATATTTGACTCCGGATAAGCTTAAAGTCGATGGTACGAGTGGAATGAACGAAAGATAATGATAGCTCCCTGCTTCGACTGCATACGTTCCCTCAGCCAAGTATCGTACCTCTTCTCGTTTCGTCACGAGTCGTGCCTCTGGGTATCGCTTCAACAAATAGACATTTTGGACGGTCATGTCGAGCCGCCCACCTGTCGCCCCGATAATGAAGGTATCCTCAAACTGTTTCTTCTCTGAGACTGTACGAAGTGCCAGTTCGAGATCCGTTTCATCTTTCTCGGCCGGATGAACGATTGCCCCTTCTGGTACATAACCAAGCGAATCAAAATCACCAATCGTCAGGTCGCATGTCAGCCCAAACGATTCAATCGTCTGAACACCACCGTCGACACCGACGATAAAGTCACCTGGCTGACAAAACGTCCGTAAATCCGGCGCTTCTTCTCGCGGACCGGCACAGACGAGAATCGCCCGCATCTCAGACGCCTCGTGCCGAATAACGGAGTAAGCGTGGCGCAGTCGTAAATAGAATTCCTGCTACGATTCCACATAAGATGTACGAAGGAACCATATACGTTGCGTTATAGACAAAAGAGTACTCCACGACTGGACCTTTTGCATACTCGGCAAAAAAGACGATTCCACTGATGACATGACAGATATAACGGAGTCCTGCGCCTAATAACGTCGCAAGGAGAACGAACGCCATCAAGCTTTTCTTTTGTCCATTGCGCGCGGCTAGTCTGACTTGACGCGCGAACAGACCACTTAATCCGACGACACCATACGCAATCGTATAGTCAAGCATCGGTTGAACGATCGTCAAAACTTGTGGAGCGAACATCAATTGAATCGTACCGACAAGCGCTCCCGTGACGACCCCTCCGACGACACCGTGGCGAAATGCCATGACGAAGATCGGTAGCATCGCTAAGCTGATTGAGCCTCCTTGTGGCATTTTGAATGGAATCAGTAAATCAAAGACGACTCCGAGACTGGCGAAGATGGCAATTTCCATCATCATTTGTAACCGTTTCATGCTGTTTTTCCTCCTTCATTGTACGAGAGGACGCAAAAAGGCAGTACGACGAACGCCGTACTGCCTGCGTGCGCCACATCCCTACGTCCGTTTGAACGGAACAGGTTCGAAGGGTTAAAGTCTAAAAGACTCCTCTCAGCCGCTTTTCAAGCGACACCCCTTGCGGTCATCATATTTCGTTTTCTCGTTCTTATTATACGGCAGCCCCTTGACGAATGCTAGTGATCGCTTCCGCATAATCTGGTGCATTGTAGATTGCTGATCCTGCGACGAGAACGTTCGCACCGTTATCGATGCAAAGCTTTGCCGTTTCCGGATTGACGCCACCGTCAATCTCGATTTCAAATGTCAGACCACGATCTGCTTTCATTTGCGCGAGTGCTGCAAGTTTCGGCATGACACGCTCGATAAAGGCTTGTCCACCGAAGCCCGGATTGACCGTCATCAATAAAACCATATCGACATCCTCAAGGACGTGTTCAATCGTTGATAATGGCGTATGGGGATTCAAGACGACCCCTGCCTTTGCGCCCGCTGCTTTGATTTGTTGCAAGACACGATGGACATGATTCGTCGCTTCGACGTGGAACGTCACGATGTCCGCCCCTGCTTTGACGAAATCCTCGACGAAACGTTCTGGCTGGTCGATCATCAAATGGACATCGAGAATCATATCCGTCTTTTGACGTAAGCTGCTAAGCACAGGTAATCCAAATGAGATGTTCGGTACGAACTGACCGTCCATGACATCAAAATGGATATAGTCCGCGCCTGCTGCTTCGACTGCTTTAACATCGCGTTCGAGATTCGCAAAATCTGCTGATAAAATAGATGGTGCAATTTTAATCATCTTTAATACCTCCGGGCTCGATTCTTGATTTCGTCTATAAACATACCATAGTTCTCATAACGAGAGGACATGATTTCTTGGGCTTCGACGGCTTCCTTGACGGCACAACCGGGTTCATTCAAATGCAAGCAACCTCGGTATTTGCAATCATCTTGTACAGCCACGAATTCAGGGAAACTCCACCGTACATCCTCGATTTCCATATCATACGGAAAATCGAGGTTCGAGAAACCTGGCGTATCGGCAATCAATCCTTCGGCAAGCGGCATCAATGTGACGTGGCGAGTCGTATGACGTCCGCGTCCGAGTGATTTCGAGATGGCACTTGTTTCTAAATCAAGAGAGGGCTCCAGTGCATTGAGCAATGAACTTTTCCCGACACCGGATTGTCCGGCGAGAACGCTTGTTTTTCCAGCAAGTAACGGACGGACTTGCTCAATACCTGCCAACGTCTCACTTGATGTCTCGATGACCGTATACCCAATCTTCCGGTAAGCGGCAATCGCCTCTCGGACAGCCGGTCCTTTGACATCGTCCAGCAAATCCATCTTCGTCAATAGGATGACGGGTTGAATTTCCTTCGCTTCGATCAAAACGAGAAATCGGTCGAGCAAGTGCGCTGAAAAATCAGGTTCTGCCGCCGAGACGACGAGCAATGCCTGGTCGATATTCGCGACTGGAGGGCGTACTAAAAAGTTGTCCCGCTCCTTCACTTCGAGAATATATCCTGTCTCACTTTCGATATGAAGAACGACCTCGTCTCCGACGACTGGACTGATGCCGCGTTTTCGGAAATTCCCTCTTGCCCGTGAACGGACCTCTCCTTCTGGTGTCATGACATCATAAAAGCCACCCTGCAGACGTATGATCGTTCCTTCTCGATTCTCTTCGATGCGTTGTTCCGTCATCCTATGCACTCCTTTTTCATCACATTCATTGTGCGTCTTTTGCTTGATTGTACGTGATGGTTTTTGAACGATACACCGTATCGTCTTTATAGATCGTAATTTTTCCTTCTTCTCCTGGATCAATCGTCACCGGCACGTCGAATGTCTCATCTTGATCAATCGATTCCTCGATGACGGTCCGCTTCCCTTTCGCGTCTTCCGTCTCAATCCGTATGACTTGTTTCGGTGGTTCCTCGTCCTCGTTCTCGCTGACCGCATCATAGACGACCTTTTCAGGGAACGTTGCCGTCACCGTTTTTTCTTCCTCACCTTTTGAGATGAAGACGGTCACAGAGTCGTTTGGTTCGACTTGTGCCCCTGCTTGTGGGAATTGACGGATGACTTGATCGAGCTTGACATCACTCGAGAATTCTTGTTCAAACGTACCGTCGAGACCCATTTCATCGAGATACGCTTTCGCTTCATCACTCGATAAGTTCGTCAAGTCTTTCAATTCAAAGGATGACGTTCCTTCCGAGACAGTGATCGTAATCGTCTGTTCTTTTGCAATCACTTCCGTTCCAGCAGAGATCGATTGCCGGATAACATTACCTCGCGCAATTTCATCCGACTTTTCACGTTCGACCTCGACTTTTGCGAATCCAGCCTCTTTTAATGTTGCAATCGCCTCTTTTTCAGCGTCATCTGTCACATCTGGTACTTCGACCGGAGCACTACCTGTAGAGACGACCAAGTTGACCGTCGAACCCTTTTTGACTTGTGCATTTTCACGCGGTGTCTGACTAATGACATCGCCTTCATCGACTGTATCGCTATTTCGTTCTGTCGTCTCGACGACGAATCCAAGTTTCTCAAGCTTCGTTTCCGCATCGTCTCCATCTGTCTTGACGACAGATGGTACGGTGACCGTTGGATCCGGCCACATCGCAAACGTCGTAGCCGCTCCACCGAGTAAAACGAGCAATAAGAGAACGATCCACCAGCGTTTTTTCTTTTTCTTTTCCGGTGTTTTCGGTTGAACAGTCGTGACGGCGGGTGATTCTGGTTCCGCTTTTGATTCTTCTGGCACTTGGACGGGTGACAAGACCATCGTCTTTTCCATCTCATCCTCTTCTGCACCTCGAATGCCTTCACTTGCCCGTTCGTCAGACAACGCCGTCACCATATCTGCCTTAAAGGCTGCGACGGACTGTTGGCGGTCATGCGGTGCTTTCGCGAGCGCCTGCATGATACAGTTCTCAAGCGCTTGTGGCACTTTCGGATTCAAGACGGATGGGCGACGCGGTGTATCTTGCAGATGCTTCAGCGCAATCGCGACCGGTGAATCCCCTTCGAACGGCACTTGTCCTGTAACAAGTTCGTATAAGACAGCACCAAGTGAATAGATATCCGACTTCTCATCCGCAAATTTACCTTTTGCTTGTTCCGGTGAAAAGTAATGCACGGACCCAAGAACGGACATCGTATGCGTCAGCGTCGCATTCGACATCGCCACAGCAATTCCGAAATCCGTTACTTTGACGGTACCATCTTCTCGAATCAACATGTTTTGCGGTTTAATATCGCGATGGATAATCCGGTGTGCATGGGCGTGATCGATTGCATCACAAATTTGAGCGATGATATCAACTGCCTGCGGCACAGGTAATGCTTGATTTTCACAAAATGTTTTTAATGTCATACCATCGATATACTCCATGACGATGTAATAGATGGCATCTTCTTCGCCTACATCATAGACGGCAACGATGTTTGGATGATTCAAGCTGGTAGCAGCATGTGCTTCACGTTCGAATCGACGAATGAATTGTTCGTCATGCGAAAATTCAGTTCGTAAAATCTTAATGGCAACATGACGCTTTAAAATCTCATCATAGGCTTGATAGACATTCGCCATCCCGCCACTTCCAACTAGCCGTTCTATGCGGTAGCGGTCATTTAATCGATCTCCGTATCGCATATTCAGACCCTCTTTCTTTCTTTGAACCGGATGGCGGCAATCGTAATATTATCCGCGCCTCCTCGAGCGTTCGCTTCTTTCACCAATCGTCCGACAATCTCATCAAGCGGCTCATCCTGTAAGATGATCTGTTCGATGACATCATCTGGTACTTCATCGGTCAATCCGTCACTACAAACGAGGACGAGGTCATAGTCTGGAGCATCTCTGACTTGAATGTCGACTTCGACCGTTTCGTTCGAGCCGACCGACCGTGTGATGACATTCTTACGTGGATGATTTTCGACTTCCTCATCCGAAAGCTCCCCCATTTGTCGTAACATGTTGACGTAAGAATGATCGTCCGTCAATTGTTTTAACGCCGTACCTTCAAGGGCATAGACTCTACTATCTCCAACATGACCGATGACGAGCAAATCCTCGACCCAGCACACACAGGCAATGGTCGTTCCGACGATCGCAAGTTGCTCTTCTTTTGAAAACTGAAGAATCCGGGCATTCGCCTCGGCTACACGTTGTTCTATCCATTCAGACAATTCCATCGGACGATTTGGCATGAGTGAAAAGGATGCTTCAAATACCTCGCGAACGATCGCACTTGCGATATCGCCAGCAGCATGACCTCCCATACCATCCGCAACGACGGCAAGACCACGTTCGGCGTTCCCGACGAGTAATACCGTATCCTCATTTTTAGTCCTGACTTTCCCAGTAGTCGAAAGGTGAGCTAACTCCATGACAGTCCTCCGTTCGTGTCAATCTTCTCGTTTTTTAAACGCGGCAATATAGAAGCCGTCCGTTCCAACTGTCGTCGGTAACAACTTGAGTTCTGCTCGATCCCCGATCAGATGTCGCACGGATTCTGGCATGCGTGCCGCGAAGGATGTGTCAAAATCGAACCCTTGATCGAGAATGAACGCTGTCTGCTCCTCGTTTTCTGTCGGATCAATCGTACAAGTCGAATAGACGAAGGTTCCACCCTTTTTAACGAGTGGTAAGACAGCTGTCAGAATATCTCGTTGGATTTTCGGCAGTTGCTCGAGCTGTTCCGGACGTTTCGTCCATTTGATATCTGGTTTTCTCCGAATGACACCGAGTCCTGAACAAGGTGCGTCAACAAGAATTCGATCAAAAGATTCTACTTCAAAGCGTTCCCCTGCTTTACGTGCATCTAACGCTTCTGCTTGAACAGTCGTAAGACCTAATCGTGTCGCTTGCTGTTCAATCAGTTTAATCTTATGTGGATGAAGATCAAGTGCCTGTAGTGTACCCGTCGTCAAACCTTCAGCAATGTGCATCGCTTTCCCACCAGGTGCAGCACAGCTGTCGAGTACATGATCAGATGCTTCTGCACCAAGTGCACGAGCGACAAGCATCGAGCTCTCATCCTGCAAAGATAGGTATCCGCGATTGATCAAATCGGTTTTTTGAACGCTTCCTCGTTCGATTTCGAGACCGTCTGGCGCTACCGTAGATGGTTTTGCCGTCACACCTTGGTCGAGTAGAAGCTCGATCGCTTCCTCTCGCGTCGTCTTCGTCCGATTGATACGAACCGTGACCGGTGCAGGCGTGTTATTCAATTGACAGATCTGAAGCGTTTCTTCCGGACCAAACAGTTCAAGCCAGCGTTCGACGAGCCACTGCGGGTGACTCGTTTCGATACTGATCCGTTTTGCAACAGGCTCAATCTCAGCGAAATGAGGCATTCCCGCCCGAAATACATTCCGGAGCACTCCGTTGACGACTTTCGAGACATGGACTTTTCCACGTTTTTTAGCAATCTCAACAGCTTCATGGATGACGGCATGATCCGGTACACGATCAAGATAAAACAACTGATACACACTCATCCGTAACAACGGACGCATGAACGGATCAAGTTTTTTCTGTTTTGCTAAATATGGCTCCAAAATGTAATCAAGCGTCAACTCACGACTAAGCGTTCCGTAGACAAGTTCCGTGAACAAACCGACATCTGACGCTGAGATAGCACGCTTTTCAAGCATCTGGTGAACGGTGATTGTCGAGAAGGCACCACCTTGACCGATTTTCATCAGTGTCGTTACTGCTGCGTCGCGTACATTCATGCGTTCTCACCTACTTGTTGTCCGAGTTCAAGCGATTGACCGATCCCGCGCATGAACGTGGCACCATCCATTCGTTTTTTACCGGACGGTTGTAAGTCGATCAGCTTCAACGCTGTTTCAGAACCCGTTGCGATGACGGGACCATCTGCTTCTAAAGCGATGATTTCACCCGGTCGTCCCGTTCCTTTGACTTTCGTTGCGAAAAAGACTTTTAAACGATCATTTCCAAGCATCGTATACGTACTCGGGAAAGGATTCATTCCTCGGATTTGATCATAGAGTGTCTCACCCGATAACGTAAAATCAAGCCGTTCCCGTTCCCGTGAGATATTCGGCGCAAACGTCGCTTCTGCCTCGACTTGCGCTTCCGGTGTCAATTCACCTGCTAACAGACGCGGCAACGTTTCAAGCAACAGCCGCGCTCCTGCGTCCGCTAATTTTTCGAACATCGTTCCGACTGTATCGTTCTCTTCGATCGGAACGATGATTTTTGACAACATATCACCGGCGTCAAGTCGATCGACCATATACATGATCGTCACGCCCGTCTCTTTTTCGCCATCAATGATTGCTTGATGAATCGGGGCACCGCCACGATATTTCGGTAAGAGTGACGCATGGACATTGATTGCCCCAAAACGTGGTGCTTCCAAAATAGCTGTCGGTACAATCTGACCGTAAGCTGCCGTGATAATAAGATCTGGTTTTAAATCAAGGACGTCCTGATAGTCTTCACGAATCCGTTTCGGTTGCAACACGGGAATATCGTGTTCCATCGCGACGAGTTTCACTGGTGTCGGTTTGACTTCTCGTTTTCGTCCGACCGGCTTATCTGGTTGTGAGACGACACCGACGACGTCATACCCGGCATCGATGACTTCACGTAGCGTTCCTGCCGCAAATTCAGGCGTCCCCATGAAGACGACGCGCGGCTTTTCTTGCTCGACGAGTTTATCCGTGAACAGGACACCGTCTAAATGATCCATCTCGTGCTGGATCGCACGTGCAAAAAAGCCGTTTGCTTTGATTTTGACCGTCCGTCCAAGACGATCTTGCGACTTGACGACGATGCGGTCGAACCGTTCGACCGGTCCGAAAACACCTGGCATGCTGAGACATCCTTCGTCATCAATCTGTGAACCATCGGCTTCGATGATTTCCGGATTGATCAGCTCAATCGGTCCTGTCTCATCATCCGTATGGACGACCGCTACACGGATCGGTTGATTGATTTGCGGTGCCGCTAAGCCGACACCATCATATTCATACATCGTATCGAACATCCGGTCGATCATCTTACCAAGTTTTTTATCGAACTTCGTGACAGGTTCACACACCTGTCGTAATACGTCATTAGGTACTTCTACTACTTTATACATACAGACACCTCACATGAATACAAATGGATTCAAGTCGATCGCGACTTGTGTTTTTGACTTTTGACGACGGGCTAAGATATCACGGAGATGTGTCCGGACATCTTCCTGCCCTTTATGTTTAATTAAGATCTGTTGTCGGTACATATTCTTCAGTCGAGCAAGTGGCGCATCGAACGGTCCATTGACGACTAAGTCCTCGGATTCGAAAGCCCGCAGCTCGGAAGCAATCTGTTGCGCTTCTGCTTGTGCTTCGAGTGGATGTGTCGCTGAGACCGTGATTAAACCAAGGAACCAGAATGGAGGGTGTCCCCCGAGTTTGCGCAACTGCATCTCGCGCTTATAGAACGTTTCGAAATCATGCTGTTTTGCCGTCTGAATGACGTAGTGCTCCGGATTATAGGTCTGGATGATCGACTGTCCGGCGAGTTGCCCCCGCCCGGCACGACCCGACACTTGCGTGATCAACTGGAACGTTCGCTCACTTGCCCGAAAATCCGGAATACCGAGCGTCGCATCGGCAGCGAGCACCCCTACGAGCGTGACATTTGGAAAGTCGAGACCTTTGGCGATCATCTGTGTCCCGAGAAGAATGTTCCCTTCCTTACGCTCGAAGGCATCGAGTAACTTCTCATGTGCACCTTTACGAGACGTCGTATCCTGATCCATCCGGATAATGCGCGCTTCCGGAATCAAATGCGCCAACTCTTCCTCGATCTTTTGCGTCCCCGTTCCGAACTGACGAATCTTCGTAGATTCACAGGACGGACAAGTTTTCGGCATCGCTGCCTCGAATCCACAATAGTGGCACTTCAAGCGATCTTCGTGCTGATGATACGTTAAATTAACGGCACAATGTGGACATTGCAACGTCTCACCGCAATCCCGACATAAGACGAATGTCGTGTACCCACGACGGTTCAAAAGCAAGACCGTCTGTTCGCCGCGCTCGATTCGTTCTTTGATGCCTTCGATGAGTGCAAGACTGAACGGAGTACGATTGCCTCGTTCAAGCTCTTTACGCATATCAACGATGTCGACAGGCGGTAATTCCCCACCAAATCGTTCACGAAGCGGTAAGTAATGATAAACCCCTTTTTGTGCCCGCGCATACGTTTCGAGTAACGGTGTTGCACTTCCGAGCACGACGGGACAACGATGATAAGCCGCCCGCCACTTCGCGACATCGCGCGTATGATAACGCGGATTCTCTTCTTGTTTATAGGTTGTTTCATGTTCTTCATCGAGAATAATGATTCCGATATTCGTCAGCGGCGCAAACACGGCGGACCGTGCACCGACAACGACATCAACCTCGCCTTGGGCGATTTTGCGCCACTCATCATACTTTTCTCCAAGCGATAGACCGCTATGCAAGACAGCGACCCGTTCTCCGAAACGACGTTTGAAGCGTTTGACCATCATCGGCGTCAGACTGATTTCAGGAACGAGCAAGATCGCTTGTCTACCGCGTTCGAGTTGTGCATGAATCGATTCAAGATAGACTTCCGTCTTACCACTTCCTGTTACGCCATGTAACAAGAACGTTCCGGTCTCCGCTTCAGCCGTGATCGCCGAGACGGCTTCCTGTTGCTTTTCCGTCAAAGAAGACGGCACAAAGATATCTTGGACGAGATGCTCGTAAGGATTTCGCCGCACATCGATCGTCTCGACTTGAACGATGCCCTTTTTATCGAGGGCGTTCAACGTCGCGCTCGTTGCGCCCGTCGCCTGCTTGATTTCACTCCACAACGCATTCGGAAATTCTTGGATATACGCATAAAGTGCCGCTTGTTGGCTCGCTTGTTTTGTAAAGGTTGCTTGCTCCTCGAGGAGACGAATCCGTTTATCGGTTTTAGACGTCTTTTTCTCGCGAATGACCGGTTGAAGCGTCACATCAGCTTGTTTCGCCGCTGTTAAAATGATTTGTTGGACTTCCGTTGGTAATTGACTCATTTTCTTACCATGATATGCCCGAAGTGGGCCCGACTCGACTATGACCAGTTTATCATAACTCACCTTTAAGGCAGCCGGCAGCATCGCAAGCAACGCCGTCGCCTGAAAACACAAGGTCGTTTCTGATAAATACGCCGACAACTCGAGTAATTCTTCCGTATAGGTCGGGGTCTCATCGAGAACACGAACGATTGATTTGACGTTCGTCAGATCAGACGTAGCTTTTGTTCCAACGACGATTCCAAGCAACGCCCGTGGACCGAATGGTACCTCGACGCGCATCCCGGGAACGATCAACTCTTGCCAGAGTTTCGGCACGGCGTAATCAAACGGACGATCAACGGTGGCCGCTGCGACATCGACGATGACTTCGGCTATCATGCCAATGCCTCCGCAAATTGGCGCATGAGCGATTTAGCGAGCGTCGATTTCAATTGTTGATCGTATCGCGTGACGGAATCATTCTTCCCGAAGACGACAACCTCGTTTTCGTCGCTGACAAATCCGATGTCAGAACGAGAGACATCATTCGCGACGATGAAATCCGCCTTCTTTCGGATGAGTTTCTGTTTCGCGAACGTCTCGACATCCGTCGTCTCCGCTGCAAATCCGACTAATAGTTGGTGTTGTTTCTGCTCACCGAGCGTCTTCAGAATATCCGTCGTCTCCTCGAGTTCAATCCGCAATGGTCCGTGAATTTTCTTTTGCTTCTGATCGTACTGGACAGACGGTCGATAGTCAGCTACGGCAGCGGACATGATGACGATGTCTTGCGTCTCATAATCACGTAACATGGCTTCGAGCATCTCTTCTCCCGACTCAACGGCAATCGTCGATATGCCGGTCGGTAATCCGATCCGAAGGGGTCCATGGACGAGCGTGACATCTGCTCCTGCGTCTCTCGCTGCTTCCGCAAGTGCAATTCCCGTCTTTCCTGAAGAGTCATTCGTCAAGTAACGGACCGGATCAATCCGTTCAACTGTCGGACCTGCACTGATCAAGACTTTTCGCCCGGCTAAATACTTATCTTCAAAGAACGTTGAGAGTGTTGCGACTAAGTCTTCCGGTTCAGGTAAACGACCTTTCCCGACCCAACCACATGCGAGATTTCCGACTCCCGGTGCAATCACCTGGACACCATCCTGCTTGAGTTGTTCGATATTGCGGACTGTCGCCGGATGTTCGAGCATGTTGACATTCATCGCCGGTGCGACGATGACGGGACACGTCGCGGCGAGGATCGTTGTCGTAATGAAGTCATCTGCGATCCCGTGTGCGAGTTTTGCGATCAAGTTCGCTGTCGCTGGTGCGACGACGATTAAGTCCGCTTCGTCCGCTAAATCGATATGGGCGATCTTTGACGGATCATGCTCGATGAAGACATCATCATAGACCGCTTTTCGCGTCAGTGCTTCAAACGTCGTCTTACCGACGAATTGTTGTGCATTACGCGTCATTGCAACTTGGACGTGTGCCCCTGCTTGAACGAGTTTTGAAGCGAGTGCTGCTGATTTATAGGAAGCGATTCCACCGCCGACACACAGTAGAATGTTTCGGTTGGTTAACATGTAGGTGTCCTCCTTATTGAAAAAAACAGCCACGATGACAAGTGGCTGCTTCAAAATTAGTCTTGCGGTTGGTTCGTGACGGATACTTCTTCGAAATAAAGCTCTTCTAAAGCTTTCCCGACCGGTTTATGCGATTTTGGGTTCGTGACTTTCACGCGTTTCCCGTCTTGGATTTGACGTGCACGCTTAGCGGCAACTGTAACGATCGTATATTTCGACGGTACTTTCTTTTGAAGCTTATCAACTGATGGATATAACATATCACTTAACCTCCATGGCTTTTTTATATAGGGACGCGACACGTTCCCGACTGCAATGTTCCGCTGTGACGATCGCTTGAATTCGATCACAGGCTTTATGAATTTCGTCGTTCGTCACGACATAGTCATACGCATCCATCATCTCGATCTCTTCCTTAGCGACGAGAAGACGTTGCTTGATGACTTCCTCCGATTCCGTTCCACGCCCTACGAGGCGGTTCCGCAATTCTTGGAGGCTTGGAGGTGCAAGGAATAAGAAGACAGCTTCCGGAAAATGTTCTTTGACCTGCATGGCCCCTTGAACTTCGATTTCGAGAATGACATCTTTTCCTTCATCTAGGATCTGGTTCACCCACTCGACAGGTGTTCCATAATAATTCCCTACGAATTCAGCATATTCCAAGAGTTGATTGTTCGCAATCATCTCTTCGAATTCTTCACGCGATTTAAAGAAATAGTGAACACCATCTACTTCTCCTTCGCGCGGTTGGCGCGTCGTACAGGATACCGAGTAATGCAGATCATTATCCTGATCTTCGCGCAAGGCACGACAGACCGTTCCCTTTCCGACACCACTTGGACCAGATAATACGAGTAATAAGCCACGCTCTTTGAAAATCACTTCAAAACCCCTCCATCTCACAAACTTCACATTGTTTCATATTAGCAGTAGAGACGGGAAGTTCGCAAGTCATCTTTTTTAGCTCGACTGCTTTATCATACCATAACGATGCCATTTCTGTTACCTTTAGAAAGTGAGAACGAAATCAAGAAAGAAGGTAATCGTATGGCTTTTGACGGATTGATGACGACACGTGTCGTCGAAGAACTCCAACCGCTCGTCGGAGGACGGATCAACAAGGTATACCAACCTTACACATTGGATTTAGTATTCCAGGTCCGGGCCGAGCGAAAAAACGTACTATTGCTCGCCTCTGCGAATGCCATGTATGCACGGATGCACATTACGTCGGAAGCAGTCAGCAACCCGAGTGAACCCCCACTCTTCTGCATGATGCTCCGCAAACATGTCGAAGGCGGATTCATCGAATCAATCGAACAACTCGAACGCGACCGGATCATCGTCTTACGCGTCCGGTCACGGAACGAACTCGGTGATGAGGAAGCGAAAAAAATCTATGTCGAGTTGATGGGACGTCACTCGAACATCATTTTGACCGATGGACAAGATAAGATCCTCGATGCGATCAAACACTTGCCCCTCAGTCAAAATACCTTCCGGACGATCATGCCGGGCATGACTTATCAACTTCCACCAGCACAGGATAAAGTTGATCCGCTTACAGGAGATATCGAAAAGGCGCTTCACCGGATCGACTGGAACGCCGGGAAACTCGATCGCCAGTTACTTGGTCTGTTCAGTGGTCTATCCCCGCAAATCGCAAAAGAGATCGTGACACGGGCAGGTCTTGCCAACCGGACAAATCTTGCATCTGCTTTTCAAGATGTCCTGAAGGAACTCGATGGTCCTTATGTCTTACAACGGATGGAGGGTGGTAAGGAACGCTTCGCCCCCGTCCGCTTAACGGAAGGATCCATCATCGATGAAAAGATGTTCGAGACGAGTGGTCAAGTCCTCGATGCCTTCTTCCATCAAAAAGCGAACCGCGATCGCGTCAAACAACAAGCAGCTGATCTCGAACGGTTCATCAAGAGTGAATATGATAAAAATATTCTAAAACGCTCGAAACTCGAAAAAGATTTAGAAGCGACGCTACGGATGGATGAGTGGAAACATAAAGGGGAATTACTGACGACCTATCTGTATCAGCTCGAACGTGGGATGAAGGAAGCGACAGTCGTCGATTACTATGACCCAGACGGCGCTGAGATCACGATTTCGCTCGACCCTCGCTTTTCACCGAATGAGAACGCGCAACGTTACTACAAACGGTATAACAAATTAAAAACCGCCAAAGTCGAAGTCGCGCGTCAGCTCGAGAAGAACCAAGCTGAGATTGCATATTTTGAAGGTTTGCTTGCACAGCTCGACGTCGCGTCCCCGGAAGACATTCGGGAAATGCGCGAGGAACTCGTCGAAGAAGGTTATCTGCGCGAACGACAAAAGAAGAAAAAGAAACCACAGCTCCCACAACTCGAAGCATACCGTTCTTCGACTGGTCTTCCATTCTTCGTCGGAAAGAACAATAAACAAAATGATTACGCGACGTTCAAGTTCGGTCGACGGTCCGATACGTGGCTACACACGAAGGATATCCCGGGATCGCACGTCATCATTCAAAGTGATACACCTGACGAGACGACGTTGAAGGAAGCAGCGATTGTCGCGGCTTATTTCTCGAAAGCACGTGAGTCGAGCCAAGTCCCGGTCGACTTCACGGAACTACGTTATGTCAAAAAACCGAGTGGTGCAAAACCCGGATTCGTCATCTATACGGATCAAACGACTCTTTACGTCACACCTGATCCAGATGTCGTCCAATCCTTACGTCAATGACGCTACACAAAAAAGCGCTGTTTTTCCTAAATATTACTTAGGAGAAACAGCGCTTTTTCATCGTTACTTCATTTTTTCTAACTGTTCCCGGTAATCGAGCAAATGCCCATGGATGATATCCTTCGCCTCGCTTAATTCTTGATCGAATGAGAACATCGCTTGTTTTCGTTCGTGGGAGAAGATGACATCGTAATGATGGCTGAGTAAGAAATCAATTTCCTGACCGAGCGTCTTTTCCTGTTCTTCTGTCATCGGGATATCCCGATGACTGGCAATGCTTTCAAGCAAGACGAGCAACTTGTCTTCAAGATCGACAAGCTCCTTCAGTCGAATGAACGCTTCACTTTGACCGCTCGCCACTAGTGGATATTTTTGATCTTCTTGGAGCATCAACATCATTTCCTCATGCTTGAGAATTTGTTTACGGACAGTAAGCAAGCGTCCATCATCTTGCACAAGGCTGCGCCAATCTTCCATCAACTGTTGCGTCGTTTTTTTGACGAGTAACAGTAAGCGGTCTTCATAATGTGGTGGGAAGACGATGTAATTGACGAGGACAGCAGATAATACCCCAACGACAGTCAGCAACGACCGTGATAAGGCATAGTGGACGTAGTCGGCGGTCGGGCTCTCGAACATCAACACAATTGCAAAAGCGGCGAACGTCGACATATCCGTTCGTCCAATCATCGAATTGAGGACGAGCGAGACAACGACGGCGAGTCCGATCGTCAGTGGATTGGCGCCAAGTGTCGCAACGATGGCGAGTCCACACATCAGTCCAAGTACCGTTCCGAAAATCCGATTGAAGACGATTTTGAACGACCGATGAATCGTCGGTTGCATCGCAACGATTGCCGCGACGGCTCCCATGCCTGAATAAATACCGAAGACATACCAAGAGATGCTGAGGGCAAGAGCTACCGCGATGCCGGTCTTGATCGTCCGAAGTCCAATCCGAAACTTTAATTTCACTCGAGCGTCACCTGCCCGACTTCACTATTGACTGTCACTTCCGGTTTTTCTTGTTTCGACAGTTCATAAATCGTCTCATCCTTATTCTTTTGTTTTGTATATCGGTCAGAGGCTTTAACATCGCCTCCCGTGTCAATCGTAATCGTACCGGCTGCTTTGTTTGGTTTTAGCTTTGTCGCGCCGTCAATCGTTGTGACGTCGAGACTCAACTTCGCCATGTAGTCTGATAGAGAGACACTCTCGCCTGTCACCTGCGCATGGACGGCATCCATTTCCTTGACGGTAATCGCACGTGTTGCATTCAGTGTAATCTCATCACCTTTTACTTTATCGAGACTCATCGCTTCTCCGTCCATCTCGATCGTTTTTGCGTAGATGCCCATTCCTTTCAGTGTACCGGCATCGACATCGACACGGTTCATATAACTTGGTAATCCCACTTGAATCGTGTAGTCTGCTGTTTTTTCGCTCGGACGATTGCCAAGTCGAGACAGCCAACCATCTCGTCCTGTCACCGTCACCGTATTCGTCGATGTACTGATTTTCAGTCGTTTTCCACTCGACGCACTATCGACGAGTTTGATTTGGACGTTTCCGTCTGTGCTTCGAACGAATTGTACCGTTGCGTGCGGCGCCTCGATGGCGAGAGATTTATAGCGATTCGTCGTTTTGAATGTTTCGCCGCGCGATAACAATTCCGTTGAGACGAGCAATGTGATCGAATAGATGAGGACAAGTCCGAGAATGACACCACCGTATAAATAAAGCGGTCGCTTCACTGGCCCTTTTTCTCCAATCCGATTCAACCGTGCATCCATCTTTTGTTTTTGTTTATTTTTCAAGCGTGTGAACGACGATTGTTTTCGTTTCCGCACACTCCTACTATTATGCTCTTCCATGTCAGCCCCTCCATCTCATGTCTACCATTATTCCGAATATCTGAATCGGCTGTCAACAGCCCCCTTCTTATCATAGAAGAAGTTCACCGTTTCGCCATCGGGCGGAAGAAGGAAGCGTCATCGGATGAACCACTGACATTCCAGAAGAATAATCGACAAAAAGGAGAGGAACATTGACGTTTCCTCTCCTTTGCTTAAGAACGGATTATAATTCGAGTGACTCGCCGATTGCGAGTGGATGACCCGTTTGACCTTGCGCTTCAATCTTTTCACAGAATGCGTTGGCATCTTGTTTGATTAAATCAAATGTATCGTAGTGGATCGGTACGACTGCTTTCGCTTGCAACATATCTGCAGCGATCAACGCATCATCCGGACCCATCGTGAAGTTATCACCGATCGGTAAGAAGGCTAAATCGATTTCGTGATGGGCGCCATAAAGGGCTAAATCCCCGAACAGTGCCGTATCGCCTGCATGATAGATTTCTTTCCCTTCGATCGTCAGCAAGAATCCAGCCGGCATCCCCATATACGTAATCGTCTGTTTTTCCTCATCGATGATGCTCGACGAGTGGAATGCCTGTGTCATCTTCACCTTACCAAACGAAAATTCAAACTGTCCGCCGAGATTCATCGGATGAACGTTGAGCCCTTTGAAACTTAGATACGTCGCCAGTTCATGAGTAGCAATGATTGTTGCTCCCGTGGCTTTCGCGATTCGCTCTGCATCAAGCATATGATCGGCATGGGCATGGGTTAGCAAAATAAAATCTGCCTTGACGTCATCTGGATTCGTCGTCGCTTTTTCATTACCGCTAAAGAATGGATCGATGACGAGATGGTGACCATTCGTTTCAATCGTTACTGTTGACTGTCCATGATAAGTTAGCTTCATCTAGTTCACTGCCTCTCGATTAGGATTCGGATAATTGATTCCCTTCCCCCCATGCGCATAAACCTTTCATGGCTGGTTGCAGTGTAAATGCCGCTTCTGTCAATTTGTATTCGACGTGTAAGACGGCTTCATCATACTCAATCCGCTCAATCATTCCGAGACGTTCGAGTTCTTTTAACTGATCAGTCAAGACTTTCCGAGAAATCCCGGGAATGGCACGTTGTAACTCTAAAAAACGTTTCGGACCGTTCTCTAACGTGCAATATAATTGTGGACGCCATTTTCCGCCGATGATGGCGAGCGCCCGATTGACCGGAAATTGTTCTGTCGACATGTTGTTCTCTCCTCCAGAGTAGTTACTTCAAAGTGCGTACTATGCAATCGAGTGTAGCGTAAGTTAGAGTATGCGTAAATCATTTTGCAAAAGGAGTGTTAAGCATGACGTATCCACGTAATTTTTCGCACATCGGTCTTTCTGTACCGAATCTCGACGAAGCCGTCCGTTTTTATCAAGAGGTGATGGGCTGGTATATCATCATGGAACCATCTGATGTCCTCGAAGATGATTCTGCCATCGGTGTCATGTGTACGGATGTCTTTGGTGCAGGATGGAACAAATTCCGGATTGCTCACATGGCGACAGGTGACCGTATCGGAATCGAGTTGTTCGAGTTCCCGAACAATGAACAACCCGAGAACAATTTCGAATTCTGGAAAACAGGGATCTTCCATTATGCGATCCAAGACCCAGACGTCGAAGGACTCGTCGAAAAAATCGTCGCCCACGGCGGCAAACAACGGATGCCGATCCGCGAATACTACCCTGGAGACAAGCCGTATCGGATGGTCTACTGTGAGGATCCATTCGGTAACCTCGTCGAAATCTACTCTCACTCGTATGAACTCACGTATTCGGAAGGAGCGTATTAAACATGAAAGCATGGTTAAATCACTCAGGTACAGCCATTGATCAATGGACATTCGAAGAGGTCGAAACGCCAACGCCAGGAGAAGGACAAGCTTTGATTCGCGTCAAGACCGTCGCGTTGAATCCCGTCGATTATAAAGCGACCAACAATCCAGCTTGGACGTTCCCGCATATTCCGGGCGTTGACCTAGCCGGTGTCGTCGAACAAATCGGACCAGGCGCAGAAGTAAAAGTCGGGGATCGTGTAGCGATTCATACGAACCTGCAACGCGATGGTGCTTTTGCTGAATATGCGCTCGTCGATACACGTGCCCTCGCCCTGATTCCGGAAGACGTCTCATTCGCTGAAGCCGCTGCGATTCTTTGCGCAGGTATGACAGCTTATGAAGCTATCGTCCAAAAGATGAACACGACAGGAAAAGAGACGATCCTCATTCATGCTGGTGCAGGTGGTGTTGGTGGCATCGGCATTCAACTCGCGAAACGCCTTGGTCTTTCGGTCGCAACGACTGCTTCGACGGAAAACCATGAGTGGGTCAAGCGACTCGGTGCCGATCTTGCCATTGACTATAAAAAAGAAAATGTCACGGATGTCATTCGAGATTGGACGAACGGTCGCGGTGCTGACTTGATTTTCAATACAGTCGGTCGTGACGAAGCAACAGCAGATCTCGGACGTCTTGCTTTCTCAGGACAACTTGCCTTCATCGCCGGTGGTCCTGATCAGTCAGTCGTCAAACCGTTCACGCTCTCTCCATCAATCCATGAAGTGGCACTCGCGGCTGCTTATGCCAGCGAAGATGACCGTGCGATCCGAAACCTCAGTCATATGGCAAGCGAGTTATTAAAACTCGTCGCAACAAAAGAACTCGATCCACTCGTCACGGAAGAGATTCCAGCAGCAGACATCGTCAAAGGATTGCAACGTCTATCTGAACGCCACGTCCGTGGTAAAATCATTGCTACATTCAATTAATTTCATTTTGACATGAAACAGCCGATCATCCTATTTTATAAAAGGATGATCGGCTGTTTTTGTACATATCAATGTCTAGCCATGTCCAAGATACAGGCGGCTCGATATTCACCGATAGCGCTCTTGTTTCTTGATATGTAAGGATCGTCCGACCAACTCGAAACCGACATGCTGATAGATCTTATTCGCTGTCTGGTTCGACCAATCGGTATAGAGCGTCACGACCGGATAAGACTGTAGTAGATGTTCAGATAGTTTGGCGACGAGATAAGAGGCATACCCATTTCCACGCAGTTCTTTCGGCGTATAGACGTAAGAAATCGTAATCCCAGTTTGTGTCGGACGCGTCGCTGCCGCCATTGCGACAAGCATATCTCCACTAAACAGTCCGAACAAGCTTCCTTGATGGATGTGGCGCGTCATCGACTGATGGAGTTGTGCAAGCTGTCGCTCGGAAGGACGCGGTTCGACTTCATATAAAAATCCGGACGCAAACGCTAAGGCTTGTTGTCTTTCATCGTCCGAAATCGGTCGGAAGACGACGTTTTCCGGAACATCTGGCATCTTGACCTTCGTCAGTGCATACATCCCCTGTTCCATATGTACCTCATACATGGAATGTGGAAGTAAAAGCGGTGCTAAGATGACCTGTTCTCCGACGAATCCTGGACTGTCCAGAATTCGCGCAAGCTTTCGGATCCCTTCTTGCGAGAACACATCCCCAGCGACGATGGCTTGCTCGGGTATCGTTTGCAATATGACGAGACGATGATCGCCTTCTTGTGCCGTTGCCATCAAGAGCGGTTCATCCCCACGTTCTAATATGCCAAGAATCAACTGATGGGTATCCGGACGTTCAAGCAAAAACGGGAGGACGACCTTTTTGAACTGTTCATAATCACGATAATGCGTCACCATAGTCGACGACCTCCTTTATTTTTCTAGTGTACCAAATCTCACACGAGAAATCGTAGGTCGTCCGACGGAATCTATCGATTTTAAACGTTCGCTGTAAAACGTTCACTCCAAGCAACTGGATCTTTCGACCAATCCGCCAACTGTTTTTGCTCTTCTATAGTAATATCGCCTTGTTGTTGCGCCGTTTCGAGTAACGCTTCAAACGTCAGTAATGCATCCGATTCAATTTTTGCGTCGCGGAGATTGTTTGACAAGCGCTCCATCCCGTATGAGAAGATCGCTTGAATGCGAACGACATCTGCCCCTTTCGCTTGCAAGGCTTCCGCTGCCTCGATCGCAGACATCCCGGTCGATAATAAATCTTCGATGACGACGACACGTTGTCCAGGCTGAATGACACCTTCGATTTGATTCCCTTTACCGTGTTTCTTGTTGCCACTACGTACGTAGACCATCGGTAATCCTAATCGTTCCGCGACGAATGCTGCGTGTGGAATACCTGCCGTCGCGGTTCCCGCAATCACATCGACTGCAAGTCGCTTCACTTTCTCTGCGAGTGCATCCGCAATCAACGAACGAACTTCCGGGTACGAGAGCGTCAAACGATTATCACAATAGATTGGTGAACGAAGTCCACTCGCCCATGTGTATGGATCGTTTGGCGATAAGGTGACGGCTTCAATACGGAGTAACGAACTAGCGATTGGATTTACCATGAGAATTGCCCCTTCCATTGTTCAAGTAACATCTGATAGACCTGTTCGGGATGTTCAGCACGTGTAATCGGACGACCGATCACTAAATCCGACGCTCCATTTTGACGAGCGTCAAGAACGGTCGCGACACGCTTTTGATCATCCGCTTGACTGTTCGTCGGACGAATGCCGGGTGTGACGAACCGAAAATCTGCTCGACAGGCTGGAACTAATTCCGGAAGATCGAGTGCTGAACAAACGATACCATCTAGTCCCGCTACTTCTGCGAGTTGCGCATACTCACGAACGACAGTCGGCATCGCTCCTTCAATCTTTAAATCGCGTAACATCGCTTCATCCGTCGATGTCAACTGAGTCACGCCAATCAGTTGTGTCTCGGCGTTCGTCTCACGCAGTCCTTCTCGCGCCGCGATCATCATCTCTCTCCCACCGGCAACATGGACGTTCGTCAGATCGACGCCTAGCTGTCCGATGATACGCATCGTCCGGCGCGCCGTTTCTGGAATGTCGTGGACTTTGACATCGAGGAATACCGCATGTCCACGCTCGACGAGTTTACGGACGAACGTTCCGCCTGCTGCATAAAACAATTCCATCCCGACTTTTACGGCCGGTCGTGTCGTTTCGAACCGTTCGAGAAACGAAAAGACTTCTGCTTCGGTCGGAAAATCAAGCGCGATGTAAAGTTGATTCATATGCTTTCCCCCTAATGTCTAAAATATGATCGATACCCAGTTCGTCCATGCGTTCCGGTAACTGCTGAATCAATTCTTGACAGATGTATGGATTGACGAAGTTTGCAGTACCGACGGCAACAGCCGAAGCCCCAGCGTAAATCATTTCCAAGACGTCATCGACCTCCATCACGCCACCCATGCCGATGATCGGGATCGAGACGACTTGTGCAACATCATGAATCATCCGAATCGCGACTGGTTTGATTGACGGACCAGATAATCCACCAATCCGATTGGCAAGGATTGGCTGCCCCGTCCGGACATCGATTCGCATCCCAACGAGTGTATTGATCATCGTCAGACCATCTGCACCAGCGTTCTCGACGGCACGAGCCATCTCGACGATCGAGGTGACGTTCGGTGATAGTTTGACGTAAACCGGTTTAGTCGAGACCCGTTTCACACGTCGTGTCAACTCAGCAGCAAGCAACGGATCCGTCCCAAATTGAATCCCACCCGATTTGACGTTCGGACAGGAAATATTTAATTCCAGTGCATGAATGCCAGGATGCCGACTCATTTTCTCCGCGACGAGCTCATATTCTTCCGGTGTCGAACCCGCGACATTGGCGATGATTGCCGTATCGAACGTCTCGAGGAAAGGCAATTTATTCGTTAGGATGCCATCGACACCCGGGTTTTGGAGACCAATTGCATTCAGCATCCCCATGCCACTCTCTGCGACACGTGGCGTCGGGTTTCCGTAGCGTTCTTCCCCCGTCGCTGCTTTAATCATGATCGCCCCAAGCTCTGATAAATCATACAACTTCGCATATTCCTCACCGAATCCAAAACATCCGGATGCTGGCATGATCGGATTTTTTAAAGAGAGTCCCGGTAACTCGACACGCAATCGTTCCGTCATAATACGACCTCCTCTGCCCGAAAGACTGGACCATCGGAACACGTCTTAACGTACCCGCCCGTCGGTGTTTTACAGACACAGGCAAAGCATGCTCCAATGCCGCATCCCATTCGGTTTTCGATCGACAGATACTTATGTTCGATTGGTTGTTGCTGTAACGTTCGCAACATCGGTTCCGGTCCGCAGGCGAGTAGGACGTCGTAGCTTTCTGGACGTAAGGCTGCCGTGACGAATCCTGTCGTGCCATGCGTTCCATCGACGGTCGTAACCGTCGTCTTACCGAGTGCTTGGAATTCCGCTTCGTAAAAAACACTTGTTGCCGTATCAAATCCTAGAATCGCTTCACATGTCACGCCCCGGGCGACAAGTTGGCGCATCGTCTCATACAGCGGCGGGACACCGATCCCACCACCAACGAGGACGACGCGTTGAGCGGGATGGATAGCAGCAATCGGAAACCCGTTTCCAAGCGGTCCGAGGGCATCGATCGTATCATCCGGACGCAAAGAAGCCAGTTCTGCTGTTCCTTGTCCGATTTCTTTAAAGAGAAACGTGATCAAGTCACGATCGACCCGGGCAATCGAGATCGGTCGGCGTAAGAGTGGACCGACGCGCAGATGCATGAATCGCCCTGGCGCGATGTCCTGAGGTTGCTCGAGGCGACAGACGAGTTCTGTCGCACCTTGAGCTACCTTTCGTCGAGAGACGACCGTCAAGAGTTGCTTCATTGGATCACCACTTTCTTTTCATGTGTGAAGGCTTGGATTGCACTGGCTTCAAACGAGCGACTTTCGATGACACGTAGAATTGCTTCCGCTGTATCGAGTGATGTCAGACAGACGACTTGATTCTCGGCTGCTGCCCGGCGAATGATGAAGCCGTCTTTTGTGACTTGTGAGTCCCGACTCATCGTATTGATGACATATTCGATTTCTCCTTTTTCAATCACGTCGAGCATCGATTCGGAAGACGAGTCGATTTTGCCGACCGTCTGGACCGGTAATCCTTGTTCCGTCAAGTAGGCTGCCGTTCCTTCCGTTGCAAGTAGCGTGAATCCCAGTGAGGCAAAGCGTCGTGCAAGATCCGTCATTTCTGCTTTATCTGGATCTGCGACCGTCAAGAGGACACGACCGTGCTCTGGAATTGCCATCCCTGATGCGAGCAACCCTTTATAGAGCGCTTTTTCAAGCGTCCGGTCCGTTCCGATGACTTCACCGGTTGATTTCATCTCCGGTCCGAGTGTCGGATCAACTTCTTTAAGCTTCGCAAATGAGAAGACCGGTACTTTGACCGAGACGAGTGGTTCTTCCGGTAGGACACCACTTGTTAATCCATAAGAAGCGAGTGTCTCACCGAGAATGATGTCCGTTGCGAGACGCGCGACCGGAAGTCCCGTCACTTTCGAGATGAATGGCACCGTCCGGCTAGCACGCGGATTGACTTCAAGGACATAGAGAGCGCCGTCCGCGTAGACGAACTGGATGTTGAGTAAGCCTTTGATGCCGAATGCTTTCGCAATCCGTGTCGTGTAGTCGACGATCCGGTCCTTGATGTCTTGGGAGACACGTTGTGGCGGATAGACACCAATCGAGTCACCCGAGTGAACACCGGCACGTTCGATGTGCTCCATGATGCCTGGAATGACGACATCCGTTCCGTCGCAGATCGCGTCGACCTCGAGTTCGATTCCTGTCAGGTAGCGGTCAACGAGGACCGGTCGTTCCGGTGAGGCGATGACCGCGTGTTTCATGTAATGTTCCAGTTCTTCTTGAGCATAGACGATTTCCATTGCCCGACCGCCGAGGACGTACGATGGACGAACGAGAACCGGGTAACCGAGTGACGCTGCTGCCGTGACCGCTTCTTCGACTGTCACGGCCGTTTTACCTGGTGGCTGTGGAATGTCGAGCGCCGTCAATGCTGCTTCGAACTGTTTCCGGTCCTCAGCCCGGTCGAGATCCTCAAGCGATGTCCCGAGGATTTTTACACCTTCTGCTGCTAATGACTCGGCTAAGTTGATCGCTGTCTGTCCACCGAACTGGACGATGACACCGAGCGGACGTTCATTTCGGATGACTTCCAGTACATCCTCCGTTGTCAGTGGTTCAAAGTAAAGCCGATCGGAGATCGAGAAGTCGGTCGACACCGTTTCTGGATTGTTGTTGACGATAATTGCTTCGTAGCCAGCTTGACGAATCGCCTGAATCGAATGGACTGTCGCATAATCGAACTCAACGCCTTGACCAATCCGGATCGGTCCCGATCCTAGGACGAGAATCGAAGAACGGTTCGTCGCGATCGCTTCATTTTCGCGTTCGTATGTCCCGTAGTAGTACGGCGTGTCGGACGCGAACTCTGCCGCACACGTATCGACCATCTTATAGACCGGGTGAATCGCTTGTGCTTCACGCATCCGGCGAATCTCCGTTTCCGTTTGTCCGGTGATCCGGGCGAGCATCGGGTCACTGAATCCATACCGCTTCACATGCAGGAGTAGTTCAGGTGTCAAACCAGCTGCGACCGATTGCTCGAGCTGCCAAATATGGTGCAACTTCTCTAGGAACAGGCGATCAATCGCCGTCCAGTCATGAATCTGTTCGACGCTGTAACCGCGGACGAAGCCCGCGTACAAGGCGAAGAGTCGATCGTCCGTCGCTTGGCGAATCGCTTGTTGTAAGGCATCGTCTGCCATTTCGATGAAGCGTGGCATATACAGATCCGCTGTACCGATCTCGAGCGAACGAACGGCTTTTAGTAAGGCCTCTTCCATCGTCCGTCCCATTGCCATGACCTCACCAGTTGCTTTCATCTGTGTTCCGAGTGTTCGGTCTGCCGTTTCGAATTTATCGAACGGCCAGCGCGGAATCTTGGCGACGACATAATCGAGTGCCGGTTCGAAGGAAGCAAAACTTGTCTCGGTGATCGGGTTCTTTAATTCGGATAAGGCATACCCGACGGCAATTTTCGCAGCCAGTTTTGCGATTGGGTAACCCGTTGCTTTTGACGCGAGTGCAGACGAGCGTGAGACACGTGGATTGACTTCGATGACATAGTAGTCGAAGCTCGTCGGATCCAGTGCGAACTGGATGTTACATCCACCCTCAATCCCGAGTGCACGAATGATATCGAGCGAGACGTTTCGTAGCAATTGATAATCGCGATCCGATAGCGTTTGTGTCGGAGCGAAGACGATCGAGTCTCCAGTATGAACACCGACGGGATCGAAGTTTTCCATCGCACAGACGATGATCGCCTGATTCGTCGCATCGCGCATGACTTCGAACTCGACTTCCTTCATCCCGGCAATTGATTTTTCTAGAAGTACTTGTGTTGCCGGACTTGCCTTGAGTCCCCCTTCGACGATTCGCGTGAACTCTTCTGGTGTGTTGGCGATTCCACCGCCCGTTCCTCCAAGCGTATACGCCGGACGGATGATGATCGGTAAACCGATCTGTTGCCGGAATTGTTGTGCCTCTTCAAGCGTATGCACGATTTCACTGTCCGGCACACCATGCCCGCGTTTAAACATCAGTTGACGGAACAAATCACGATCTTCTGCCTCTTCGATTGCTGACAATTTCGTACCAAGTAACTCGACACCATACTCAGCAAGGACACCGAGACGATCCAGCTCGACAGCCAAGTTCAGACCCGTTTGACCCCCGAGTGTCGCAAGTAAGGCGTCTGGTCGCTCCTTGCGGATGATCCGCGAGACGAACTCTGCTTGGAGGGGCTCGATGTAGACACGATCAGCGACCGTTGGATCCGTCATGATCGTTGCTGGGTTCGAGTTGACGAGGATGACTTCATATCCTTCTTCCTTCAAGGCTTGACACGCTTGTGTTCCAGCGTAGTCGAATTCAGCTGCTTGTCCGATCACGATAGGACCGGACCCGATAACGAGAATTTTCTGGATATCTTGACGTTTAGGCATGAGAGACCTCCTGTTGTTTCGTGATTTCTTCTAAAAACTGTTGGAATAGACCGTTCGCATCCATCGGACCAGGTGATGCTTCCGGATGGTACTGGACGGAGAAGACCGCTGCTGTCGTATGACGGATTCCTTCGACCGTTCCGTCATTGATCGCAAGATGCGTCACTTCAAGCACGGTATCGCGTAATGACTGTTCGTCGACGGCATACCCGTGGTTTTGCGACGTGATATCGACGCGACCTGTCCGGATATCTTGGACTGGATGATTCGCCCCTCGGTGACCGAATGGGAGCTTGAACGTATCCGCCCCGTGCGCTAGTGCGATCAACTGATGACCGAGACAGATGCCGAAGATGACAACTTTTCCCGTCAATTCTTGAATCATCGGAATCGCTGTCGGGACATCCTTTGGATTCCCTGGTCCGTTCGACAGCATCACACCGTCTGGACGATAGCGTAAGACTTCCGTTGCACTGACGTCGTAGGGCACGACGACGACTTCACAGCCGCGTTTGACGAGTTCACGGACGATCCCGAGCTTCGCACCGAAGTCGACGAGGACAATCCGCGGTCCAGCGCCCGGAATGATGTACGCTCGTTCCGTCGAGGCCCGCTTGACTTGATCCGTCTCGATAGGGGCGTTTTGAAGATGAACCAGTTCTGCTGCTAAATCGAACTCACCATCAACGAGTCGTCCGCGCATGACGCCTTTCGAACGGATATGTCGTGTCAGTTGACGCGTATCGATTCCACTTAATCCTGGGATGTCGAGATCTTGGAGTGCTGCATCGAGTGACATCTCACTCCGGAAGTTCGACGGTGTCTGACAATGTTCACGTACGATCAATGCTTTAGCGAGTGGACGCGTCGTTTCATAATCTTCTCGGTTAATCCCGTAGTTTCCGATCAACGGATTCGTCAACACGATCATCTGATCGCAGTAAGATGGATCCGATAACATTTCTTGATACCCTGTCATTCCGGTCTGAAAGACGACTTCTCCTGTTGTTGTCGTATCCGAGCCAAACGCTGTTCCTTCAAACGTCATCCCATCCTCTAGTATCAGTGTCCGTTTATGCATGTGCTGTGTCCTCCTTGAATACGATTTCTCCCTTGACGAGCGTCATGACCGGGAATCCTTTTAACCGTTCTCCTGCGAACGGTGTGTTCTTACCTTTTGAGCGGAATCGTTCCGGTGATATGGTCCGCTCTGTTTCTAAATCAAGCAGAACCAAATCTGCTTCCGCCCCCACTTCGAGTTTGCCGTAAGGAAGTTCAAAGATCGCTGCTGCCTTGTCTGTCAAATTCCGAATCAGTGTTTCAAGTGTCATCTCACCTTCAGCGACGAGTTTCGTATAGAGCAATGGGAAGGCCGTCTCAAACCCTGTGATGCCGAACGGGGCGCGTTCGATACCGAGTGCCTTCTCTTCTGCCGCATGAGGAGCATGATCGGTCGCGATGCAATCAATCGTTCCGTCCGCTAGCCCCTCGAGCAATGCTTGGCGATCCGCTTCACTCCGCAGGGGAGGATTCATTTTAAAGTTCGGATCCTGATTCGGTATGTCTTCATCGATCAACACGAGATGGTGTGGTGTGACTTCTGCCGTCACCCGGATCCCGGCTCGTTTCGCATCACGGATGACACGGACCGATTCTTTCGTCGAAACGTGACAAACATGGTAATGGCAGCCAGTCTCTTCGGCGATCAGGACATCCCGGGCGATGTGGATACTCTCAGCAAGCGATGGAATACCTTGTAGTCCTTCCCGTCGACTATAGTTCCCCTCGTGCACACACCCTGCTTTTAATGAATCATCTTCGCAGTGGGCAACGATCGTTTTCCCGAGCCGTGCCGCTTGTTGCATCGCTGTCCGCATGACTGCTGCCGTCTGGACACCGACACCGTCATCCGTGAACGCAACAGCATCTGTTAGTTGGTCGAACGCGACGAGTTCTTGTCCGAGTTGATTTTTTGAAATCGCCGCGTAAGGCAAAACCCGGACGGACGCCGTTTCTTCAATCTTTCGGAACAAGGCATCGAGTGTTTGGCGATCGTCCGGTACAGGACGCGTGTTCGGCATCGGACAAATCGTCGTGAATCCTCCCGCTGCCGCCGCTGCTGTGCCGGTCGCAATCGTTTCCTTATGTTCGCCACCCGGTTCCCGTAGATGGACATGGATGTCGACGAATCCTGGTGCAACGAATAAGCCGGATGCATCAATGACCGTTTCTCCAGCTTGTGGTGTTGCTGCTAAATCCGTAATTTTCCCGTCATCGATTCGAATATCCCCCGTCCGAACTTGTCCCGCCTCGAACCATCTTGCATTCTCAATTCGTGTTATCATCTTCATCGTCTCCTTTGATTGATTTCGTTGAAAAGCACCATTCCAGAATCGCCATGCGGGCAAAGACACCGTTTTTCATCTGTTCAAAGATCCGTGATCGCGGATGTTCAACCAGTTCGTCGGCAATCTCGACTCCTCGATTGACCGGTGCCGGATGAAGCACGATTGCGGAATTCTTCAGACGGTTCATCCGCTCATGCGTTAATCCATACGTCGCGTGATAGTCTGCTGGATCAAATCGAGTCGTCCCGTCATGCCGTTCGTGCTGGACACGCAGTAACATCAAGATGTCGCACTGTTCGACGGCTTCATCCATCGAAAGATGTGGAATCCCCATCGCCGGATCGTACCACTCAACTGGTCCTGATCCATAGACGATGGCACCGAGTCGCTTTAAGATATCCGCATTCGACCGGGCGACGCGACTATGTTGTAAGTCCCCACAGATGACGACGACTTTTCCTTCGACCGTTCCGTACGTCTCGACCATCGTCATCAGATCGAGTAAGGACTGGGACGGATGTTGACCGCTCCCGTCTCCCGCATTGATGATCGGAATATCGAGCGTTGCTAGTAGTTCTTCGTAATAGCCGGTCGCCCCGTGACGAATGACCAACCCATCTGCGCCGATTGCTTCAAGCGTCTTGCACGTATCGAGTAACGTCTCCCCTTTTTGTACGGAGGAAGTCGCGGTTTCGAACGGTAGTAGATACATGTTCAGGCGATGCTCTGCCATCTCAAAGGAAGAGCGTGTCCGGGTCGAGTTTTCAAAGAACAGATTGACAAGTGTCTTATCGGAAAAATCTGGTGCTGGCTCGCCCCGTTTAAAAGCGAGACTGCGCTCAATCAAAGAATTGATCTCTGTCGTGGATAAGCTTTCTAAATTGACGAAATGCCGGTTTTTTAGGATTGTCTTCATATCATTCACTCCTTTTCAGGTCATGAAAAAGGCGCACCTTCTAAGTGAAGGTGCGCCGAAAGAAGGCAGAGTGATTCCCTGCATCTTTTCATGGCCCTCACTTTATCGTTCTCTCGGAACGTCTTAAAAGTTGTTAGCTACCGATTGAGTTGTAGAGGTTTCCGTTGTTTCTTCGACCTGCTCTGTCGTTTTCGGAAGGACTAGATTCAGGATGATCCCAAGAATCGTCGCCAGTGCCATCCCTTCGAGAGAGAAGTTGCCGATTTTGAGCGCTGCGCCTCCGATACCCGTGACGAGAATGACGGCTGTAATCGTCAAGTTTCGTTTATCGGCAAGATCAATCTTACTTTCCGTCAGCGTCCGGAGACCGTTTGACGCGATGACTCCGAATAAGAGGATACTGATCCCGCCCATGACTGGTGTCGGAATCGTCTTGATGAACCCTTCGACATATCCGAGGAAACCGAAACTGATCGCAAGAACCGCCGCACCACCTAGGACAAAGACACTATAGACGCGAGTGATTGACATGACACCGTTGTTTTCACCGTAGGTCGTAACTGGTGGTCCACCGAGCATCGAAGCGACTGTCTTCGCAATCCCGTCGCCAAGTACGGTCCGGTGCATCCCTGGATCAAGGAGCGTCTCGCGCCCGATGATGCGTGATGTCACTTTTTGTTCGCCGATGTGTTCCGTCAGTGTGACGAGCGTCACGGGAACGATCAGTAGCAAGGCTGCTGTATTCCACGATGGTGTGTAACTCAGGAACGGAATCGTGAAGTCCGGCACGTGGAAGAACGTGGCTTGTTGCAGTGGTGTGAAGTCAATGATTCCGACCGATGCCGCAACGAGATAACCAACCGTGATCCCGAACAGGATCGGAATCGTGCTCCACATTCCTTTTAAGTACGTCATCGCAAGGAGTGTGACACCGAGTGTGACCATCGCGACGAGGAAGTACAGTCCGTTGTACTTACCGTCCGCTCCGTTCATCGCCATGTTGACAGCGGTCGGGGCGAGCGATAAACCGATGACCATGATGACCGGTCCGATGACAACCGGCGGGAGTAAGCGAAGCAACCAAGCAGCTCCCGTGTAGCGGATGAGGAGTGAGACAAGTCCGTAAACGAGTCCAGCGACCATTCCGCCGATTAAGGCATCCTCGACACCCCACCGTTCACTGACGGCAATGATCGGGGCAATGTAGGCAAAACTCGAACCAAGATATGTGGGTACTTTGAAGCGGGTAACGGCGAGGAAAATCAGTGTGCCGACTCCGCTTGCGACGAGCGCGACCGATGTGTTGAGTCCCGTTAAGAGCGGGACGAGCACGGTCGCACCAAACATCGCGAAGACGTGTTGTAGGCTGAGCATCAGCCAGTTTAGAGGGTGAGTAGGTACTTCTTGTACATCAAGTACTGCGGCATGTTTTGCCATATGGATGACTCCCTTTCTGGTCTCTCTGGACCACCTTAAAGGTTTTGAATTTTAGCGTTTAATGAATACTTGATCGGCTTCATCGACTTCAGAAAGCGCGACGACGACTTGTTCCTCACGGGATGTCGGGACGTTCTTACCGATGAAATCTGGTCGAATCGGTAACTCCCGATGTCCGCGGTCGACGAGGACAGCGAGTTGAATCATACTTGGTCTTCCGTGGTCGACGAGCGCGTCCATCGCGGCGCGAACGGTGCGTCCTGTGTAGAGGACATCGTCAACGAGGACGACGATTTTCCCGGTGATGTCTTCCGGTAAATCAGAACCTTTGATTTCTGGTTCTAAACTTCGTTTCGACAAATCATCCCGGTACATCGAGATGTCGACGACACCGAGTAAGACCGGTTTTCCTTCGATTTGTTCGATTCGCTTCGCAAGGCGACGAGCGAGTGTCTCGCCACGCGTCTTGATTCCGACGATCATCAAATCATGAATCCCTTTGTTTCGTTCGATGATTTCATGGGCGATCCGTGTCAGTGCACGTCCAATCGCGGCTTCATCTAAGATGACGGCTGGTTTCATAGTTTCTCCTTTCATACAAAAGACCTTCTGCGGGAATCCGCAGAAGGTCATCGAAGACAGAATCATGGCATACGTATTGTATGCATGCCTACACACAATCGTGGTAGGTTCTCCCTTTCGCAGCCTCTCCGGACTCGATTAAAGGTGATATTAGTTTGGTAGGATCGTCGCTCGGACGACCGAAGTGTCAGTAGAGGATGTCTCGCATCGCTCTCTAGGTGATACTCTACCGTTTTATTAGAAAAACGTCAAGACTCTAATTCAAGTTTTTTCAATTGACCGATTTCAAATGTCATCTCTTCTGAGAGTGGTGCTTCAAACCGCATCCACTCGCCTGTGCGTGGATGTTCGAAACCGAGAACCGCAGCATGCAAGGCTTGACCGTTCATTTTCATCGTCTTGCGTGGACCATATTTCGGGTCACCTGCAAGCGGGAAACCGATATAACGCATATGGACACGGATTTGGTGTGTCCGTCCTGTTTCAAGTTTACATTCAACGACCGTAAAGCCTTCGTACCGATCAAGCACACGGAAATGGGTTACGGCAGACTTTGAATTCTTATCCGTTACCGTCATCCGTTGACGGTCGTTCTTATCGCGTCCGATTGGTGCTTCGATTGTTCCGAGTTCGTGCGGGATTTCACCGTGTACGAGCGCGATGTAAAGACGTTCTGTCGTCTTCTCTTTTAATTGATGCGCGAGCGATTCATGCGCTAAGTCGTTCTTAGCGACCATCAAGAGACCTGACGTATCCTTATCGATCCGGTGAACGATTCCTGGACGTTTGACGCCATTGATGCCTGAGAGATCTTGACAGTGGTGTAATAAGGCGTTGACGAGCGTTCCTGAGACATGACCTGCCGCCGGGTGAACGACCATCCCTTTTGGTTTGTTGACGACGATGACGTCCGAGTCCTCATAGACGACATCAAGTGGGATGTCTTCCGGTAAGATCTCGAGCTCCACCGCTTCCGGGATATGAACGACAATCGATTCCGTTCCCGATAATTTATAGTTCGGTTTGACAACACGACCATCGACTTCGACACGTCCCGCTTTCAACCATTCCTGTACTTGCGAACGCGACCAATCGTTTTGTTCTGCGAGCCATTTATCAATGCGCCCTGTCGCTCCATCCGCTTGCACGGACCATGTTTCTACTTCATTCATTTATCCATCGTTCCTTTCTTAGTCAACCGTTCTTCGAACATGACGCTGATCAGCATCGCGATGACACCAAACGTCAAACAGACGTCTGCGACATTAAAGATCGGAAAATTATAGCCGAACGGGAAGAAGTGGAAGAAATCAACGACTTCTCCTCGTGCCATTCGATCAATGAAATTTCCGATCGCACCACTGAGCAATAACGCGATGCTCCAAGCAAATACCTTATTTTTCGTGCCTTCCTTGTAGAGGAAGTAAATCAATCCAATGACGACGACGACCGTAACGATGAAGAAAAAGCCGAATTTACCTTCGAGCATTCCCCATGCAGCGCCTCGATTCCGATACGAGTTGAGATAAAAGAAATCCGGAATGACCGTGATCGATTGACCGATCGTCATGTTTTGAACGACGATCCATTTCGTTAACTGGTCGATTCCAACGAGTAAAGCAGCAATCCCTAAGTAAAGCCACATCCTATTGTCCTCCGCATCCAAAAATAATGAGGGACGTCCTGCGAAGTCGCAGTCGCCCCTCCCTTTGTATCATTATAAAGAATTGACGACTTCAGTACAACGTGGGCAAAGCGTCGGATGAGCCGGATCTTGTCCGAGTTCCGTCGAATATGTCCAACAACGTTCACATTTTTCACCGTCAGCTTTTTGAACCGTGATGCCGGTCGTCTCATACGTCTTATCCGCTGTTTCCACGAATTCGAGTTGTGAGACTTGGAGTAACTGCTCAAGATGATCGATTGTTCCGAGCAAGGCTTTTGTTTCTTCTTTCGGCGCAAGTAAGAGTTTCGCTTCGAGTGTCTTACCGACGAGTTTCTCAACGCGTGCTTCCTCGAGTGCTTTTAAGACATCATCGCGGAACGTCAGGAACGCGTTCCATTTCTCGATGAGGGCAAGTCCTTCTTCTGAGACTTCGACCGTTTCCGGAAGGTCCGTCAAGAAGATACTCTTCGTCTCAACAGCTGGTACGAACTCCCATGCTTCGTCTGCTGTGTGTGGCAGGACAGGTGCCATCAATTGCAACAAGGCGACGACTGTATCATACATGACCGTCTGAACCGCACGACGCGACGTCGCGTCTGCTTTTTCGATATACAGGATATCTTTCGTGTAATCGAGGTAGAACGACGACAAATCAAGGACGCAGAAGTTGTGGAGCAATTGATA
The DNA here is from genome assembly GCF_001750115.1 of Exiguobacterium sp. U13-1. Classification (NCBI taxonomy): domain Bacteria; kingdom Bacillati; phylum Bacillota; class Bacilli; order Caryophanales; genus Exiguobacterium; species Exiguobacterium sp. U13-1. The sequence goes on from NZ_CP015731.1 coordinate 2,505,940, forward strand.
GACCGACATGAAGTCGTACGCATCATATGCCGCTTTTACTTTTCCAACAAGTTGGTCCAATTTCGTCCGCATGAAACGGTCTGACTCTGGTAAGTCTTCAAATGCGACACGATGCGCCGCAGGATCGAATTGATCCAAGTTTCCAAGAAGGAAACGAACCGTGTTGCGGATTTTCCGGTATGACTCTGAGACTTGTTTGAAGTTATCCATCGATGCCCGGACATCGGCTTGATAATCAACAGATGCGACCCATAAGCGAAGAATCTCTGCTCCGAATTGTTGCATGACTTGGATCGGTGCGATCGTGTTACCGATCGATTTAGACATCTTACGACCTTGACCATCCAAGACGAATCCGTGACTGACGACCGCTTTATATGGTGCTTTCCCTGTCGTTGCGACAGCTGTCGATAACGAAGAGTTAAACCAACCGCGGTATTGGTCAGATCCTTCAAGATAGAGATCCGCCGGACGCGTCAATTCAGGACGTGTCGCAAGGACACCGGCATGTGATGAACCAGAATCGAACCAGACATCCATGATGTCCGTTTCTTTTTTGAAGATACCGTTCGGACTGGCTGGATGTGTGAATCCTTTAGGAAGCAAGTCGACCGCTTCGCGCTCATACCAGACGTTTGATCCGTGAGCTGCGAACAAGTTCGCGATATGATCAATCGTTTCTGGTGTGACGATTTCCGTACCGTCTTCAGCGTAGAAGATTGGAAGTGGTACACCCCAAGCGCGTTGACGTGAGATGACCCAGTCGCCGCGGTCTTTAAACATGTTGTGAAGACGTGTTTCGCCCCACTCTGGTACCCACTGGACGCCTTTGATCTCATCAAGGATTTCCGCACGGAAGTCTTTGATTGAAGCGAACCACTGTGGCGTTGCCCGGAAGATGACCGGTTTTTTCGTCCGCCAGTCGTGTGGATACGAGTGTTTGATGAACGATAGTTTTAAGAGAGCGCCTGCTTCTTCGAGGGCGAGACCGATTTCTTTGTTCGCATCCTCATAGAACATGCCTTCAAATCCAGGAGCTTCTGCTGTCATGACTCCTTTATCGTCAACTGGGCAAAGGACGTCAAGACCGTACGCTTGACCGATGCGGAAGTCATCTTCCCCGTGACCTGGAGCTGTATGAACGACACCTGTCGCTTCTGCTGTAACGTGATCGCCAAGCATGACGAGTGATTCACGATCGTAAAGCGGATGTTTTGCCTTGATGTACTCGAAGTCCGCACCATTGAAGACACGTCCGACTGTTGCATCTTCCCATCCGAGTGCTTCGATGACTTCAGGAACGAGCGTTTCCGCTACGATATAGCCTTTTCCTTGATATTCGATCCGCGCATACGTCAATTCCGCACTGACAGAGATTCCAAGGTTCGCTGGAATCGTCCATGGTGTCGTCGTCCAGATGACGAAATGATCCGTCGGCTCTAAGATGTTTTTTCCGTCCATGACTTGGAACGCGACATAGATGGCAGCTGATCGTTTATCTTGATATTCGATTTCTGCTTCAGCTAGTGCCGATTCAGAAGACGGTGACCAATAGACTGGCTTCTTCCCTTTATAGATATAGCCTTTGTTCGCCATATCTCCGAATAAACGAATTTGCGCTGCTTCAAATTCTGGTTGCAGGGTGATATATGGGTTGTCATAGTCACCGAGTACGCCGAGGCGTTTGAATTGCTCGCGTTGGTGATCGACTTGTTCGAGCGCATATTTCGCACATAATTCACGGAATTCCGCGACCGTCATCGATTTACGATCAACGCCGGCTTTTTGAAGTGCTGTTTCGATTGGTAATCCATGTGTGTCCCAACCTGGTACGTACGGAGACTGGAATCCATTCATCGATTTATAACGAACGATGATGTCTTTTAGGACTTTGTTTAATCCGTGACCCATATGGATATCACCATTCGCATACGGAGGACCGTCGTGGAGGATGAACGTTGGTTTCCCAGCGTTCTTTTCCTGTACGGCAGCATAGAGGTTCATTTCTTCCCAACGTGCTTGCATATCTGGTTCACGTTTAGGTAAATTGCCTCGCATTAAAAACTCAGTTTTCATCATCAATAAGGTTTCTTTGTAATCCATCTGACCATCTCTCACCTTTCGCTTTAAAAGTACAAAAAAAGCCAAGCTCATCCCTGAGATAGGGACGAGCTTGGCTGAACTCGCGGTACCACCCTACTAATCCTGTTCATCAGTTCGATGACACAGGACCGCTTAAGTACTCGATAACGGGAGTGAACCGGCATGGCTTACTGTTCAGCGAACGTTCAGTCATGCACTCTAAGGGGATACCCCATCTTTTTCGTTGCTCGGGCTCCCACCGTTCCCCGATTCGCTGTCAACCGTCCAAGATGCGACGTGTCCTTATCATTGATTTTATTTATACGACATCGTCGTCATTATACGCAACTGCCGGAACATCGTCAAGCGCTCCACGAGAAGAGAAATCAAACGCATCCCAGTCGTGGCTCGTCAACAATTCCATCTGTGCATCGATCAACACTTTAAACCGGTTGCGGTAAAGCTCGATTTTCTTGCGCATCTGCTCCACTTCGAAGTCTGTCCGTTGTGCCCGGCGTTGCGCCGCATCTTGCAACTGCTCTGCTTCACGTTCTGCTTGCTTTAGGATCAAGCTCGCTTCTTTTGAAGCATTGGCTTTGACTTCTTCAGCCGCTTCCTGTGCGACGATGATCGATTTGTTTAATGTTTCTTCCATCGAACTGAAGTAGTCGACGCGTGCTTGCATATTTTGGATGACTTCCTGTTGTTGACGATTCTCACGTAACAACAATTCAAAGTCCTTGATGACTTGATCTAGGAATTCGTTCACTTCATCTTCGTCATAGCCGCGAAACTTTCGTGTGAACTCCTTATTATGAATATCGAGTGGCGTTAATGGCATGATGAATTCCTCCTCCGCATTTATCTTATCCTTTTAAAATACCGTATTGTAGCTTGATCCGGTCACGTTTTGTTGATCCGAGGATTGCAATCAACTTGACACGTCCCGTTCCACGCAAGGAAAGCAAGTCACCTTCTTCTAGCATGAAGCTTGAATCATCCACTACTTTATAATTGACCTTACTTTCACCTTGTTTAATGAGCGTCTGTGCTTTTTGACGTGAGAAGCCTAGAATTTCACTCACGACCGTATCGAACCGAAGTGAACTGACGAACCCAAGTGTCTCTTCCCACTCTTGATCCTTCACTTTCAAACGGTCTTCCGCCTCAACACGCGAAAGACGAATCTTCGTCTTCCCTGCTCGTTCGACGTTTGCTTCGATATAGGTCGCGACTTCGTCCGCGACGGCAAATTGTACTTGATCCTGGATGATGACGTCGCCGAATTTGGCTCGTTTCAATCCGACGTTCAATAATGTACCGGTGACTTGACGATGAGAAAGTTCAACGAATTTAGTAGGATAATGAATGCGATAGATGGAAATGTCAAAGTCATCCGCGTTGTATTCATAATAATCTGGTGCGAGGATTGCCCGTTTACGTTCAGCGCCTTCGAAACCGCCCTCAAAAAAGAGGGCGCATTTCGAACCGACGAGTTCTTGTGTGATTTGTTGTTCACGTGGATCTAGGAAATCCGTTAATTTGAACGTATAGGTCGCTTCCACATGATCGATCCAGTTCAAGACTGAATCGACGAATTCCCGCTCGCTTCCACGATAATGATCGTATACGCTCATACTAAAAAGATTGCTCGAATGCCCGATTGAGCCAAGTTCAAGACGAGGAAGGCTACAATCGGCGAGATATCCAGCATGCCCCCGATAGGCGGGATGATACGACGGAAGGGCGCTAGGAATGGCTCGACTAACATCGCGAGCACTTGTCCGAATTTCGAATCACGGGCATTCGGGAACCACGATAGCAGGATATAAACGATCATGACGTAACTGTAATACTGTAATAACGTACTCAATGTACGACCAATTGCGTACATCACTTGAGAATCCATACTTACCACCCCTTATGATTAATATCATCTTCTCCAAGAAGATTCGAGATGCTACCAGCCAACTCGACGTTGTTCGGAACACAGAGGAGGGTATTCTGACTGATCGTCGTAATCGTTCCATCGAGAGCGAAGACGACACCAGATAAGAAATTGATCATCTGTCGTGATTGATCTTTTGACATACGCTGCATATTGACGATGACAGCACGGTTCTGACGAAGATGTTCCCCGATTTCCTGGGCTTCGTTGAATACACGTGGTTCACTCAAAATAACTTGCGATTTCGTTTTTTTCGTCGCATGAAGCGGCACGATATTCGATTGTCTCACGCTGTCCTCCTTTTGAGTAACACTTGGGGTAGATTCCTCGTAATACTCTTCATACTCTTGTTGTGAAGCACCTCTACCTTTATTTATTGTAGCATCATTTTCATATTCAAGTTCATCTAAATCGTCGCTGTTGCCGAGAAATAGATTTTGCATTTTTGATTTAAAACCCATATCCATTCTCCCTTCTTCTCGTTTAGGTGTGAACGAGCGTCGTCCCGATTCGGACGAACGTCGCCCCTTCTTCGATGGCGATCTCAAAATCAGACGACATTCCCATAGATAACTCCATACATGGAGCATACGACAATTTTTTCGCCTTGACCTCTTCTTGCAATGTTTTTAACGAACGAAATACCTCACGGATACGCGTCGTATCTTCCGTTAACGGTGCCATCGTCATCAGTCCGATGACACGAATCGCTGGATACTGACCGATTTCATGTAAGAACGAAGGTACATCCTCAGGTGCAATGCCTTGCTTCGATTCTTCTCCGGAAACATTGACTTGAATGAAACAATCAATGATTCGGTCCGTTCGTTTATTGATCTCTTCCGCCAAATGAAGACGGTCGAGGGAATGCAGCACGTCAATGGCATCAATGATTTGACGAACTTTACGTGTCTGTAACGTACCGATGAAGTGCCACGTACATGCCGTTCGTCCGAGCTCTGCCTGTTTTTCGAGTAGTCTATCCGGGCGATTTTCACCGAGATGTGTCACACCTGCTGCTAATAATTCAGAAGCAACTTGACTTGAGACTGATTTCGTCACGCCAATCAACTGTACCTGCTTTTCAGAAGAACTCTTTTCGCTTGCTTGTTCCATTCGTTTCGTAACCTCTTGTACATTATCAAGAATTGACATCCAATGACTCCTTTACGATCAAACTTGCAAAGCGACCACCATGGTCGCCGTGGCGATAAGAGAAGTAATCTTCCGCCTGACAGTGTGTACATAGACCTGTGTCCAGGACATCACCGACTCCACAACGCTCAGCTAGCGCAGCGTTCGTTTTTTGTAGCGATAACATCGCTTTTCCATCTTCCTTGCGTATGTAAGGAGTCTCATCGAGTTCAAGCGCATCGATTGCATCGATGACGGGTTGATCGACTTCGTAACAACAATCACGGATTGATGGACCAATGACCATTTGAATCGATGAACGACTCGCACCCGCACGTTCCATTTGCTTGACTGTTTCCTCGACGATATTGCCGACAGTTCCGCGCCAACCGGCGTGCGTATTCGCGATGATTCCTGTCGTCGGATCACAGAAGACAAGCGGAACACAGTCAGCGAAGAGCATCATCAATAAAACATTCGAATCAGTCGTCACCAATCCATCTGTACCCGGAATCGCTGTTTCGTAATCCAAAGCACCGCGCCCAGAGTCAAGTGTCGTCACCTGTTCGACGTGATTTCCGTGAACTTGCTGTGCCCAAATCGAGTTCTCGAGGGATAGATCAAGCTGACGTGCGATGACTTGTCGGTTCTGGATGACACCGTCGCGATCATCGTTGACATGTAATCCTAAATTTCCGTTTTCATGAGGGGCAGCGAACTTCGTCGTAAAGGCGGCACGTACGGTACCTGTCGGTGTATCCCATTTGATCCATTGTCCAAACATGTTCATGCCTCCTTTGATTTTAAAAAAAGAGGCGCCGCTTTCGCGACACCTCATCGTTTAGCAGTCGTGTCACTGGAACATCGATCAACGATTATTCCGGCGAAGGAAAGATGGGATGTCCATCGTTTCTTCGACATCTGGCGCTTTAGCCGGTTCAGGATTCGAGCTGACAGGTGTCTCTTCGACTTGTGGTTTTGACTCCTCTGTTGGTGGTGGAGTCGCTTGTTTTTTCTTTAGAAGATTCTTCATCATCTCTTGTGCCGATGGAATTTCGAAATCGAGTGGTTCGTTTTCGAACTCTGTCGCGATGACTGTAACGATGATTTCATCTTCGAGGTTATCGTTGATGACAGAACCGAAGATCAAGTTGACTTCCTCATCGGCTGCACTCTGAACGATTTGTGCGGCTTCCGTCACTTCGTACAAGCTAAGGTTCGCACTACCCGTGATGTTCATCAGAACACCTTTTGCGCCTTCGATTGATGTCTCAAGCAACGGACTCGAAATCGCTTTTTTCGCTGCTTCCGTCGCACGGTGTTCGCCTGTTGCGACCCCTACACCCATCAATGCAGAACCTTTTTCGGTCATGATCGTCTTCACATCGGCGAAGTCGAGGTTGATGAGACCAGGTACGGCGATCAAGTCGGTAATACCTTGTACACCTTGACGCAAGACGTTATCCGCTTCTTTGAACGCTTCAAGCATTGGTGTATTCCGATCGACGATTTCAAGCAACTTGTCGTTCGGGATGACGATTAACGTATCGACTTTTTCTTTGAAGTTCTGGACACCTGAAACAGCATGTTGCATCCGTTTGCGTCCTTCAAACATGAATGGTTTTGTAACGACACCGACTGTCAATGCGCCGATCTCTTTTGAAATCTCCGCGATGACAGGAGCAGCTCCCGTACCCGTTCCGCCACCCATTCCCGCTGTGACGAAGACCATGTCAGCGCCAGAAAGGATTTCCGTTAATTGCTCACGGCTCTCTTCCGCCGCTTTTTTACCGATTTCCGGATTGGCACCCGCACCGAGACCGCGTGTCAATTTAGCACCGAGTTGTAGTTTTACGTCAGCTTGTGACATGTTCAATGCCTGCGCATCCGTGTTTACTGCGATGAATTCTACGCCTTGGACACCGTGTTCAATCATTCGGTTGACGGCGTTCGAACCGCCACCACCTACACCGATGACCTTGATTTTTGCTACTTGGTCCATCATTTCATCAAAATGCAACATAAAAAGGGCCCCCTAATATTTTTTACTCATTGGATTTTTTGTAGGCATTAACCAAAGAATTTCTCAAAGAAACTGCTGAATGACTTTTTCTCTTTTGGAGGCTGTTCACGTGTCGACCGTTCTTCTCGAACAGGTGCCGCTTGTTCGTTCATGAGCAGTGCATCCTGTTCACGTCCGTGTGCTACGACTTCCTTCTCTTCCGCGCGGTCGAAACCTGATTTCGATACGGCGCTTCGTGAAAGTACATAACGTAACATACCAGCTGCGACGGCATACTTCGGATGACGAATACCAAGACTAGCAGGTTGATAGACATTGACGCTCTGCTTGAAGATTCGTTTTCCAAGCTGGTCGATTCCAGGCAGTGAAGAACTTCCACCACACAAGATTAAACCGCTGTTCATATGAGCGTATCCTGCTTGTGTCATTCGTTTTTGAATCATCTCGAAGATTTCTTCAAGTCGTGCTTCTAACACGAAACCGATTTCTGATTGTGGCTCGAAACGATGTTCCCCGTTGATCGTGACGTAAGAAACTTTCTCTTCCGGATCACCGAGTGCTTCAAGTGCAACACCGTACTCTTCTTTTGCGAGCTTCGCATCTTGATATTTACAATTCATCTTATACGTCAAATCACGTGTCAGATGATCGCCACCGTATGGCAACGTCGTCGAGTAGACGAGATCATTCTTTTCATAGATGGAAAGTGTGGTCGTCTCATGTCCGATGTCGATGATTCCAACACCGAGTTCGAGTTCATCAATCGATGCTGCGATTCTAGATACCGCTAAACTCTCCAGCACATATCCAGCAAGCTCTAAACCAGCCCGTTCAATGGAACGTTTAATGCTATGTAGGATCGTCTTTGCTCCGATGATGAGCTTCCCTGTTACTTCGAGACGATAACCAATCATTCCTCTAGGATCAGTGATCTCCGTTTGCTGATCGACCGTAAACGTCTTCGGCAGAACATCGACGACACTGAGTTCGTTTGGAATTCGCATGACCATCGCAGAATGCAGAACATCTTTCACGTCATCATCCGTGATTTCATTGTCCTCACCTTTGATCGATGTCATCCCCTGGCAATCCTTCACTTGAATGTGTTCGCCAGAAATAGCAACATATACTTCACCAATTGATTCACCAAGTGTACGTTCCACTTCCGTGACCGCTTGTTTAATGGCATGTACCGTTTGATCGATGTCAACGATGACACCTCGTTTAACACCCGCGGATGGTGCAGAACCTTCAGCAAGAACGTTCAGCGTTCCACCAAGTAGTTCACCGACGATGAGTTTCACCTCCGATGTCCCTATGTCGAGTGCGGCAATCGTACCTTTCGTTTCCATGGGAGTGACACCTCCACTTTCATAATACTAATCCTTTTTATTCCTAATTATATTCTAGAAACAGGACAGGCTTCTTCTCGTTTAAGTCTACACTATATAAATACTTACGAAAAGAAGTTATTGCCCGTCTTAGCGTTCGAATAGATTACGATTTGATGACGATTCGAATAACAGTCGACGAATGAAAACACACGTTTGTTTTTTTGTTCGTCAGCCCTTTACGAATCTTCTATTTTTTCCCTTTATATGGTTTGAAATAGATACCGCCATCAATTGTAATTGTTCCCGTCTTTCCTTTCGGTAAGGCAGAAATGACCTTCACGTACTCATTCAAGGAATTTGAAAAGGCAGACGTACTGAGTAATACCGTATTCCCATCCGTCATGAATAACTTCAGACCGCCTTTGTCCGTCTTATCGTTTGCGACGATTTCGGAAATCCGGCTCCGTACTTTCGGCTCGATTTTAACAAGTTCCTTCGTCAATCGATTTAATGACTGATCCGTGAATCCTGTCAAGATCGGAGCATCGAATAGTTCTTCCTTCGACTTTCCAGGAATGATTGTTCCGTCCGCAAGCACGATCCGGTCTCCCGGTTTATCCTTCGCGTAAGCAATCTCTTTCTCTTCCGTCACCGTCACGCGATATTGATGCAAAAACTGTTTTTGCATCGTCGCTTCTTGAATACCCGGAACCTTCTCGATTCGCTCAAGAACGTCTTCCTCCGATACATTAAAGGCATGTGTTTCCTTCACCTTAATCCCGGACGCTTGCAAGATATCAGCAGACTTCACATTGACATTACCATCGATATCAAATTGAGCAACCCGAGAATAACTCGATTGTAGATAAAAGACGACACCGACCAATAGACCAATCAGAATCAGGACATAAATGAGTCTTCGGTTGGCTTTTTTGCGACGTTGTTCACGGATATAAGGTATCTTATCCTCGAGACTACGGACGTTCTCGTCCTCTTGTGGTCGTCCGACCGCTCTCCGTTCCCTCACGTCTCATTCCCCCTCTATACGTAACAGTTCATTTCCCTATCGGTCTTTTCCTGCAATAGTTTAGTTTTTTTGTGCCGTCAATCGTAACAATTCATCAACTAAGTCCCGTGAAGCATTCGGCATACCGAGGGCAAGCGCCGCTTCAGACATCATTTGTTGTTGTGCTAATGCTTTTTCACATGCCTCAAACAACCGATCACCCGTTAGCTCTTGTTCACGAATCAATAGACTCGCACCTGTCTCGACAAGCGATGAGGCATTGACCTCTTGATGATTTTCCGTCACGTAAGGACTCGGGATGAGCACACTCGGTAAGCCGAGTGTCGTCAGCTCTGCCAGTGTGCTTGCTCCCGAACGCGAAATGACAAGTTGACTTGCTTTTAAGATGTTTGGTAAATCATATACGAATGGGCGAAGTTGAATGCGTTCTGGTACGGAACCAACGCGTGACACAATCGTATCGTAATGAATTTGACCAGTAACGAAGAGGAGCGACCATCCTGCTTGCTCGACCTTTGGCATCATATCGACGACTGCTTCGTTGATCGCCGGTGCGCCACGACTACCGCCATAGATGACGATGAGAGGGCGTCCTTCCTCAAAACCGAAACGTTGTCGCTCTTCAAGCGGATTGATGTTGAGCTCTGCCACTTCAGAAGCACGCGGATTTCCGATTAAAACCGTCTTCGCTTCATTCTTACCGAAGTGATGCCCAGATCCTTTAAAAGAGAGTGCAACCCGATCCACATACCGAGCTAAGAATTTATTCGTGATACCAGGTAGACTGTTTTGTTCATGAACGAGTGTCTTGAAACCCATTTTTGCAGCCGTATACAATACCGGTCCACAAACGAACCCACCTGTACCGACGACGATATCCGGTTGGAACTGGCGCAGTAGTCGACGAACACGCCGGACGCTCTTGACGAATCGGATGCCGGTCTTGACGTTTTCGAATGACAAGGAACGACGGATACCAGAAATCTCAATCGATTCAAATGAAATTCCCGCGCGACGGACGATATCCGCCTCGAGACCATTTTCTGTTCCGATATAGAGGACCTCACACGGCATGCGTTGTTCGAGCTCCCGAATCATGGCGAGTGCCGGATAGATATGACCACCTGTACCGCCTCCAGAGACGACGATTTTCATACTGTTGTTCCTCCTACTTCATGTACGGCACGAACGAAATGATCGCCGCGCTCTTCATATGTCTTGTATTGATCCCAACTTGCAGATGCTGGTGACAGAAGAATGATGTCGCCGGGTTGCGATACTTCAAACGCTACTTTCACGGCTTCATCCATCGCCTCAACGACAGTTGACGCATAGCCATTTTCTGACGCAAGCGTTCCGAATCGATGACCCGTTTCACCAAGTCCGATGACATGTTTGACATGCTTCATTGCATCGAGTAACGGTGTCAAATCCGCTCCACGCTCGAGTCCGCCACATAACCAGATGATGGGTGCCGTAAATCCGGATAACGCCGCTTCCGTCGCAACATTATTCGTCGCTTTTGAGTCGTTGTAAACTTTTCGTCCAGCAACTTCACCAACGAACTGTGTCCGGTGCTCTACACCACCGAACGTCCGTAGAACATGTTGAACGTCAGATAATGCTAAGTTAAACGGTTCGACGAGTGTTAAGGCTGCGAGAACGTTCTCGACATTATGCCCACCACCGAGAGCCAGTTCACTAACAGGTAAGATACTCGTCCCATTGATTGTCAACGTATCGTTCATGACTTCTGCGTACGCCGATTGACGACGAGAGAACAAGAGTGGCGTTACTTCAGCAGTCTTTCCGAGCGCATTGACGGACGTATCATCGGCATTCAAGACAAGACGATCCGTTTCTTTCATGTTCTTAAAGATCCGGGCTTTCGCTTCGCCATACGATTGAAAATCACCATGATAATCCAGATGTGCCGGTGATAAATTCAAAAAGGCTGCCGTGTACGGTCGGAACTGCTCGATCCCCATCAATTGAAAACTTGATAATTCGATGACGATGATATCGTCCTGTTTCGCCTGACATGCGATTTCAATTGCCGGGAATCCAATGTTTCCTGCCAAATGTACACGCCGAGTACCGGTTTTCAACAACTCATGGACAAGCGTCGTCGTCGTCGTTTTCCCGTTCGATCCTGTGATGGCAATCCACGTCGCATCTGTTGCTTGATACGCCAGCTCTACCTCTGTCCAAACCGGAATGTCGCGTCGTAGCGCTTCTTGTAGCAGATCGATGTGATACGGAATCCCTGGATTCTTGACGATCAGATCGATGTCGTCGAGTAGTGTGAGCGGATGCTCACCGTAGACTGTCTTAACGTCGAGTGATGCAAGCGTTGCTTGATCACTCTCGGACGGCGTTTTCCCGTCATTGACCGTTACTTCTGCACCAACACTCGCTAAATACCGAGCTGCTGCGACTCCACTTTTCGCCGTTCCGAGAACGAGCACTTTTTGATCATTCCATTGTCGTTGTTCCATTGTTGAATCGCTCACTTTCTCTCTTCTTTTTTATTACACGAATAGATAGGCGATGAATGCCATTAAACAGCTGATTCCTGCGAATGTACCGACGATCCGCCATTCGCTCCAACCGACCATTTCGAAGTGGTGGTGAATTGGGCTCATTTTGAAAATTCGTTTCCCTGTCGTCTTAAAGGAGATGACCTGTAGAATGACTGATAATGTCTCGACAACGAAAACGATACCGATTAAGACGAGTAGTAATTCCAGTTTTAAGACAATCGATAGACCTGCTAGTGCAGCCCCAAGTGCTAGTGAACCTGTATCTCCCATGAAGATCTTCGCTGGGTGCGCATTGAATAACAGGAATCCGATCAATGCACCGACTGCTGAGAAAGCAAAACAAGCAGCGCCTACTTCATCCGCGATAAACCAACTGTATAATCCGAAGAACAAGAATGTTGGAATCGCTGTGAACGACACGAGACCATCTAGACCATCCGTCAAGTTGACTGCATTTGAGAAGCCGACTAACCAGAACAAGGCAACGAACGGATAGACGATACCGAAATCAAGCTCAAAATCTGTAAATGGAATCGATAGATACGTCGCATCACTCGTAAATCCACCACTCAACCAGACGAATAACAATCCGACGACGATTTGTCCAATTAATTTTTGTTTCGAATTCAGACCAAGGTTACGTTTCTTGACGACTTTGATGTAATCATCAATGAAGCCGATCACGCCATAAGCAAGTGTTAAAAACAGTAACGATAATTGTGTTGTCGATAGATCGCCCATGACGACTGCACCGAGAACGCTGAAGATCATCGCGACAAGAATGACGATTCCACCCATTGTCGGTGTTCCTGATTTGACCTGATGCCATTGCGGTCCTTCTTCCCGAATTTCCTGACCGAACTTCAATTGGTGTAGAAACGGAATCGCCTTTGGCATTATAAGTAGTACAACAAGAAATGCAAGAATAAGACTGATGAATAATGTGATCATAGCAGACACCCTTTTTCAAAAATTAGTTTTCGTTCAGATAGGTTAATATCCGTTCGAGCGCCATCCCACGTGACGCTTTCAATAAGACGATTGTTCGTTCTCCGAGCAGCGAATACAATCGTTTTGCAGCCTCCTCGACAGTTGCTGCGAATTGGATTTGAACAGACGGGTCGCTGATTCCTTCAGCAATCCACGCGCCTTTCTCCCCTACTAGGATAGCATGCGAAACGGGTAACGCAATCCGCTTTCCGACCGAGGCATGTAATAAGCGTTCTTGGTCCCCTAATTCATACATATCGCCGAGGACGAGAACTCGTGTCGTATACCCTTCCAGCGCAGTGACGGTCTCTATCGCCGCATTCATCGATGTCGGACTCGCGTTATACGCATCATTGATGACTGCAGTCTCCTCAAAGAGCAGTCGTTCCATCCGCATCGGTGTCAATTCAACAGCATCGAACCCTTCTTGAATCCGGGCGTCTGTCACGCCAAGTGCACGTGCTGTCGCGATCGCGTATGCTGCATTTCGGACTTGGTGCTTTCCTAACACTGGCAGATGAAAAGCGGTGCCATCGTAAGTAAAGGCCGTCCCAAAGAATGTTGCTTCCTTCGTTTCGATCCGGTACGTATTTCCGATCTGATAGCCGATCTTCTCCGCTTCGACTTCTGCGAGAAGTGGTTCGTCACCATCAACGAATAAATGACCACCTGGCTTGAGTCCGGATTGAATCTCAAGCTTCGCTTTGGCTATGCCACTGCGTCCACCGACTTGCTCCGCATGCGATTCGCCGATATTCGTGACGAGTGCGATATCTGGCTCAGCTAGATTCGATAGGAATTCAATATCGCCAAATCCGTTCATTCCCATCTCAAGCACAGCGACTTCCGTATCAGCTGGCATCATGAGAATCGTTAACGGCATTCCGATATCCGAATTGAAGTTTCCTTGTGTCTTATGTGTCTTGAACGTCGTCTTGAGTACACTTTCGACCATGTCCTTCGTCGACGTCTTCCCATTCGATCCAGTGATGGCGACGATTTTTGGCGCAATCTGCATTAAGTATCGTTTTGCGATTTGTTGCAGGGCAACCAATGGTTCATCAACTTCCAAGAAAACGACATCGATATCTGGTCGATCAATGCCTTTCTTCCATAAGGTGACGATCGCTCCTTGATTTTTTGCACCTTCAAGGAATCGATGACCATCAACGCGTGCTCCCTGAATCGGTACATAGAGACCGTCTTCCAGTTGCGCGCGCGAATCCGTTGCAAAGTGCCGGACGACACGGTCGTCTTTGACATCGAGATGCAACCATTCAGCGAGTTGCGTAATTGTTAACATGATATATACCTCCATTCGATGACAGCAAAAGAGGACGAATGCAAAAGTCAACGAATGACTCCTGTTCGTCCTCGTCTTCCTGTAGAAATCAGGAAACTTGCTCTACCGTTACTCTTTAGGTTCAGCTAGTTCGACCGTCAACTTTCCATTTTCCTTCACTAGTGTACCAGTTCGAGCCGATTGTTTGGTTACAAAACCTTTACCGATGACGTCGAGCTTCAAATCATATAAGCTGACAAGCTTTTTGACGTCTCGTTGCGACCAACCGGTCAAATCCGGCATCTTAAACGTATTTGATGTTTTCAGCAAGACACGTTCTCCGCTGACGAATTCCTGTCCACGGGATGGAATCTGCGAAACGACTTCAGCACCATCGCCTAGGATGATCGCAACTGCCTCTTGTTCTTTTGCTAGGTCAGTCGCTTGTCGAGCACTCTTTTTGATATAACTTGGCGTGATCTTCGCTTTGACATCCACTGAATCCTTTTGCGTTTCCGGTTGGATGCTACGATACTGTAGTGCCGTATTCATGACACTTTTGAACACAGGACTCATGATGAGCGGACCAGAGACGGATGATTCGTTTTTCGATGGACGATCGACCGCGATGTACATGATCAATTCCGGATCATCTTTTGGGGCCATACCGATGAACGAGTGAATGAATTGTCCTTGAATATACTTTCCATTCTCAGAAATCTGAGCCGTACCGGTCTTCCCGATGACTCGGTAGTCTTTCAACTTATACATTTGACCTGTACCAAGCTTACTGTTGACGACACCGTCCAGTGCTTCGCGTGTTGCTTTTGCCGCTTCAGCAGAAATCGGTTTACCGACGACTTCTGTTTTCGCTCGGTATGGTGCCTTATCCGTATGATCCGCTTTTTGGATGATATGCGGTTTGACCATCTCGCCGTCTCCAGCGATTGCTGTCGCTCCTTGAAGCAATTGCATCGGCGTGACCGCAGTCGATTGCCCCCATGAGGTGATGAGCGCATTCAACGGTTTAGACAAGTCGGATTGACTATTTACTTCTCCCGAGATGTCTATACCCGTTCGTTGGTCAAAATGAAACTTCTTAAAGTAATCTTTATACCGTTCAATCCCAAGTTTTTCTGCTGTTAACTTCGAGAACATGACGTTTGAGGAGTGATAGACCCCTTCAATCATCGGGATGGTTCCCCAACCGACATCATTATAATCCTTGATGACCGTTCCTTTGTAGTTATAACTACCCGATTTATACATCTCATTCGGACGGAACACTCCCGCATCAATCGCCGCTGCGAGCGTAAAGATTTTCATCGTCGAACCTGGCTCGAATCGTGACGAGACGGCAAAATTCGTGAAATCTTTCATATCACGTAAATTCGGGTTGAACGATGGGCGATCCGCCATGGCGAGGATTTCACCAGTCTTCGCATCCATGACGATACCTGTCGCATTTTTCGGTTTGTACGTGTTGTACATTTTTTGCATCTCTTTTTCAAGTGACTGTTGGATTCGATGATCGATCGTTAAATAGAGATTCGATCCATCCTTTGGTTCGTTCGAGACACGTGACGCGCCTTGAATCAACGGATTACCGCTACGATCCTTTTCAAAGACACGAGCTCCGTAAGATTCACTTAAAGCATTATCATACTGCTTCTCGATTCCCATCTGACCTTGTAAAGCGACCCGACCATTTTCCTCGGTGATCTTTTGAACGAACCCAAGTGTATCAGACAAGAAGATACCGTTCGGATAGTATCGTTTCGGCTCTTCAATCATCCGGATGCCAGGAAGCTTCAGATTGTCGATTTTCTCTTTTTGATCAAGCGTCAAATCATTTCCTTTTTTTCCGAACTCAATTTGAGAACGGTCTTTGTTTTCAATCAGATAGGTCTCCAGTTCCTTTGTCGTCATCCCAAGAATCGGCGCAAGACCCTCAGCCGTCTTTTTAAAATCGACGATCGTCTCATCTGGATCTTTGACACCACCCAGTCGATAAACGCCAATCAGATGATAGGATGGAATGTTGATCGCAATCGGGGAACCGAGACGGTCGAAAATCTCGCCACGTTCTGCTCCAAGCGTTTCTTGAGACTCCCATCGTTTCTTTTCCGCGTATGCAATCATATCTTCACCGTGGAACTGTTTTGTCGTTGCTAAATACAAAAATCGACCAATGAACACAAAAAAGAGAGTAGCAAATATCACCATGATAAAGGCTACTCTCCAACGGGATTTTTTCAGTGGATTCATTTAGGAATCACCTTGATGTTCCCTTTACGCATATCAAGACCCTGTTCTTTTGCAATCTTATAAATCCGTTCCGGAGAGCTTAAGTTCGTGACCTCTAGTTGTAAACGTTCGTTTTCTTTTTGGAGTGATTGTGTGACTTGGTTCTCTTTCGCTAAATCACGGCTCACATTATACGCTTCGTTATGCGTACTGATCGTCAAACTCCCAAATAACACAAGACCACCAATCATCGCGCTGTATAAGAATTTTTCAAAGGGGTACAAGCGATACTTCGGACGGACGGCGACGCGACGCGCGATATCTTCCGTCTTTCGTGGTTCCTGAACAGGTTGTTGACGAACGGGTTGAACCGTTTGGACCGATTTACGAAGTGGTTCTGCCATTGGAATGCTCCTCTCAAGTTTCTTTCATTTTTTCAGCAACTCGTAATTTTGCCGATCGGGCGCGACGGTTATCATCGAGCTCTTCAACACCAGCCGTAATCGGCTTGCGTGTGACGAGTCGGAGTTCCGGCTCCATTTCGACGGGAATCATCGGTAACCCCGGTGGAAGCTCGGGTAGTGATGATTTTTCTTTGATTGCTTGTTTACACATGCGATCTTCAAGTGAATGGAACGTAATGACACATAGACGTCCACCGACCCGTAATAAATCAATGGCTTGGTGTACTGCACGGTCAAAGACATTCAGTTCATCATTGACGGCGATCCGGATTGCTTGGAATGTCCGTTTCGCAGGGTGACCACCTTTACGTCGTGCTGGTGCCGGAATCGCATCCTTGATCAATTCGACGAGTTCGAACGTCGTCTCGATCGGTCGCTCTTCCCGCGCTTTTTCGATTTTGCGCGCAATCTGTTTCGAGAACTTCTCTTCCCCGTATGTAAAGAAGATACGTACGAGATCATTGTACGGCCACTCATTGACGACTTCGTAGGCAGAAAGTGGAGAAGATTGATCCATGCGCATGTCGAGACGTGCGTCGTGATTGTAACTAAATCCCCGTTCCCCTTCGTCTAATTGTGGTGAAGAGACACCGAGATCGAATAAGATGCCGTCCACTTTCTCGACTCCATGTGCTGCCAACTGCTCTTTTAAATAAGCAAAATTACTCTTTATTAAAGTAAAGCGACCTTCATACGCCGCGAGACGTTCTGCTGCATGAGCGAGGGCGACATCATCTTGATCAAATGCATACAGATGACCTGTCGTCAGTTGCTTGACGATCTCTTCGCTGTGTCCTGCTCCACCTAATGTACAATCGACGTAAATGCCGTCGGGTTTAATCGCGAGTCCTTCGATCGACTCCCATTTCAATACTGTTTCATGCTCAAACATGTCCTGCCTCACCTTTCACTGTCCTTGAAGGACGTTACTCTTTTTCAATGTATCACATTCTCTCGTGAAAACGTTACGAAAATGAGACAGTTTCCTTGATTTATTTAACTTTTGTGTAATTTTCGCTAAAAAACCGAAAAAACCTGCTAGTTTCAGCAGGTTTAGAGGAAAATCTTCAGTTGATCACTCGCATTCGCTTCATAGGCTGTCCTTAAGTCCCGCACAAAATCAGGACCATGATGATTCAACCACGGGAGGACAGAATGCATCCGTTCTTGTGGCGCTCCATCAGGAAGGAGATGGTAAGCCGTCTCTTTATATTGCCGTGTTTGTCGATCAAACTGACGTCGATCTTCTGCTAGCAAACTAGCAATTGCTTGTTCGAGCTGTTTCTTGACCTTCTCACTCTTACTCGACGTCCGCAGTAAATGCTGTTCGAGCGAGAGAAACTCGGAGACGAAACTGTCTTTTAGCATCGCTGCCGTCTGCATACGTCCTGTCATCTTCTCTTCTGAATAGAGCGGAATCGGAACGCCTGAACGGACGATTTCTTCGAGCGATACCTCGAGTTTAGCAAGACGCTTTTCATCGCTATGACGCACGATTACCCCGCCCATGCGGGGAATCAATAGCGGCATCGTCCAATTCAGGTGATGAAAGAGCGGTCGTAAGCGTGTCCAGTATGCTAACTCCCCCGGACCCCCGATATAGGCAAGCGTCGGGAACAGGTAATCCTGCATCAATGGACGTGTGACGACACTGTTGGAGAAACGTTCCGGACTGGCGTACAGCAACGCGATCAATTCAAGCTCCGTATATTGCTTTCCTTGTTTCGTCTCGAATCCGTCTGCTGTCGGATAAAGCAACTGACGACCATGATCATCGACGAAAAGATGCGCCGCTTCCTCGTTCAAGAACGTATCCGGTAACTCTTGCGTCTGTGAAATACCATCCGTCAATGCTCGTCTAAATTCCGCATTGTCTTGAATCAACCGTTCAAAGAACGGAATCTCGAGTTCACGGACAGAATGTGTATCCGCATCAAAGAAGACGACATCATAATCGATCAATTCACCGATCAATTGCGAGAAAAACATCCCATAGGATGTACACGCTTCAACGATTTGCTTCAGACGCGCAATTAATCGTTTCGTATGAACCGTTTCTGGCATTGCTCGGAATGTCTCTTCGATGATTTCAAGAAGTGTTGCTTGATCAAAAGAGAGTCGACTGACCGAGCGGGCAATCGATTCTGTAGGTGCAACAGCGATTTTACGCGTTTGATAATCCGCTGTCGGAACGTAAACATGGTTAATCTCATCAAAATCGTGATCTTCGGTCGCGAGCCAAAAAATCGGAACGACAGGTCGCCCAAGTGTCGTCTCCGCCTGCTGCGCGACCTTAAGACAGGTCAACAATTTATAGATCGCATATAATGGTCCGCCAAAGATCCCCGTTTGTTGCCCTGTAATGACAACTTGAGCTTCACCCGTACGAAGCTTCGCGACGCGCTCCCGCAAACGCTCCGTCATGTTCGGATTTTGACGTTCAAGTTCGTCTGTCAGTGCCGCAAGATGCGGATAATGACGACCTTCGAGCAAGCGGCTCCTTGACGCTAAACCACTCTCACCAAGATGGTCGACATATGTTAAGAATTCTTCTCGTGAAGCACGATGCATCAACGAGTTATCATCGTATAAGGCTTCAAATGGTTGTACCTTCAAACAAAATCCCTTCTTTCTTACCTAACTGGTCAACTGATGAACAGTTGACGAATACCAAGTACGAACAGTATGAAATGGACGGGTAATGCCAGCAAGATGATGATCCGCCAACTGTGTCGAATCATTTGTCTCAAATCAACGTCAAGTTGACGAATTCGTTGCCAGAGCGCATTCAACGCAAATACCAACAACACGACGATGACGATCCACCCTAAGTAATTTGTTCCGGTCAAGGCAATCAATGCAACATGAATCGCATACAGAACGATGAACGTTCCAAAGTCGAGTGCAACTCGAACGGCCTTCCCATGTTTCCGAAATAGAAGTAGAAAGACGAGATACAACGCAATCAGGCTGAATAAAGGAAAAATGATGAAGACTGTCACTGCGGACCCTCCCTCTGTTTGATCTGTTCATAATAAAAAGATAAACGTGGCGTCGCAGTCGTCGCCTGACGTAATGCGTATCCAAGTATCGGTTCTACTTCCGTTCGTCGTCCATACTCAAAATCTCGTAACATGGAAGAACGATTTTTGCTCGTATTCTTCATGATCCGCTCGATCTCGGAATAAGTAATGTCATGGTGCGGGAAAATCGTCCGCATTTCGTCAAATAATTGATGGGCTTCTTCTCGATAAGGCATCTCTAACAAGGATCCATTCTCAACACCGTAATAAGCCGTCACTGGATTAATGACGACGTTGATGAATAGCTTCGTCAATAAAACGGCTTCCATATCTGACTCGAATTCAAAGCACAGTTGCTTTGACGACAAGTTCGCTACCTCTTGATTGCCGTAGCGGATGCGGCCATTTCCAGTATGCTGAACTTCAAACGGTGCAGTACGCATGGCACCATGTTCGACGACACCAAATAAGACATGCGGCAATTGCTCTTTCCATTTCAAATGATCCATTCCATTTTGCAGGAACATGACGGGACACGTCAGCCGTTCGAGGAATGGAATCACACTTTTTATATCATACGACTTTGTCGCGACAAACACCAAGTCTTCTGACTCGAGCCGATCAATCTTCCGGATCCGTACGAGACGACTCGCCTGTCCATCACGAATGATTGGTCGTTCCTCATCTTGTTCCTGTCGCACATAAAGCGTAACTGCATGCTCTTCCGATAAATAAGAGGCAAGCAACAACCCGATGGCACCCGCGCCAATGATTCCAACATTCATCTATTCATGTCCCCTTTCATGAAAAAAGCGACCTTAAAACCGATTTCTCGATTCGAAGGTCGCTTTTATACCGATCAATCAGCTTATTTGCTGACGATTTCTTTACCTTTGTACGAGCCACATGCTTTACAAACGCGGTGTGAAAGTTTCATTTCACCACAGTTTGGGCACTCGACCATACCTGGTACACGGAGTTTGAAATGAGTACGGCGAAGACGTTTGCGTGTTTTCGACGTTCTGCGGAATGGTACTGCCATCGTTGTCCACCTCCTTGAAAAAATACACTCGCCTTTACTTCAGAAATCAGGAATCCTGATCTTTTTTAAAGAACTGAGCGAGACCCGCGAGTCGCGGATCGATTTTTGGTTCGGTTTCCTCTGGATCTTCTTCAGAAAGAATCGTCCAGCCTTCCCCCTCAACCAACTGATTCTCTTCATCATCCCCATGCACTTGCACTGGCACATGAAGTAAAATCAATTCTTGCACGAGCGGTCGAAGATCGACCGTATTCCCGATCGGTACGTTGATGTCATCTGCTTCGTTCGAAACAGCATCGACCTCGAGCAGGAATGGCTCGATGGATTCAATCTCGAATGGATAAGCGACATCACTTAGCGTCCGGGCATCCGGAAGCGTCATTTCGCCAGAGATCCGAAGATTGAATATTAATTGATTCGATGTAAACGATGCATTTGCACGAACGTGCACAGGTTGCACCGCCCGGATATCCGGATGGAGGGCGACTAGCTCATTGAGCTCGATCGTCTCGTTAACCTGAAGTTGACCCAGATTGCGCAATTTATTCAATTGCATCAGGGACCATTTCATCCGAATCACCTCAATTGCAACAATATGAATTATAGAGAGGACATCTTGTTTTGTCAATGTTTTTTCTTTACACTGAAATCGCTAGAGAACGAACACTTTTGGACGTCTTTATCCATATTACCGCACTTAATTCGGTTTGCAAAGGAGAAAGTTTTCATGAGGATGACAGCTATCATTTCAGAGTACAATCCGTTTCACAACGGACACTATTATCAAGCGACGACAGCACGACGGGAAACGGATGCCGACGTCATCGTCGCCATCATGAGCGGAACGTTCATGCAGCGTGGTGAACCCGCCTTTACAGACAAATGGACACGTGCTCAGGCAGCGGTCGCGAGCGGTGCCATCGATCTCGTTCTTGAACTCCCCTTCTATTTTGCTGTCCAGCGTGCTGATCGTTTTGCACTCGGTGGTGTGACGATTGCCGAGACGATCGGCTGTCAATCGCTTTCGTTCGGAAGCGAGTGTGGAGACATCGAACCTTTTCTGCATGCGGCAGCGGAACAGATCGAAGAGACACTTGCTTACAAGCAAGCCTTACACGATGGTTTGGCATCTGGTCTCTCTTCTGCTCACGCCGCTAGTCTAGCATTCAAGAGCGTCTCAGGAACGCTTGATTTGACACAACCGAACAATACGCTTGGCTATTATTACGCTCGCGCCGCAAATACCCTATCGCTTCACACGACGAAACGGATTGGAAGTGGCTACCACGACTTAT
Organism: Exiguobacterium sp. U13-1; assembly: GCF_001750115.1. Lineage (NCBI taxonomy): Bacteria > Bacillati > Bacillota > Bacilli > Caryophanales > Exiguobacterium > Exiguobacterium sp. U13-1. Next base: position 2,528,374 of record NZ_CP015731.1, read on the forward strand.
CAACCGGAGACATCATGAGCGCCACCGCGATACGCGCCCATCATCAAACGCACGGTCAGCTGCTCGCACTTCCTGAACAAACCGAAGACGTCTTAGCAAACGCCTCTTTCGCCAACTTTTCGCACTATTATCCGTGGATTCGACAACGTCTACTGACAACCCCAGTACCCGAGTTGATACGAATCGCTGGGATCGACGCTTCGTTAGCGCCACGACTCATCGAAGGGGCGAAACAAGCAACGACGTTCGATACCTTTCTGAATTACGTCAAAACACGCCGTTATACGCGGACGAGCCTGCAACGTGCCCTGATCTATCTGTTGACCTCAACGACAGCAGAGGAGGTCGCACGGATTGATTACGACCATATTGATTTTGTTCGTCCCCTCGCCTTTTCAGAACGAGGACGACAAGCACTCAAAACCATCAAAACGCGGACTACCGTCTTCAGTACCTTTACGAGTCATCCTTGGCTAACGAAAGAAAGCCAAGTGACAGCTGCATATGCACTGCCCTTGGCTCGCTACGACGCGTTGCTCGAACACCGTCGTTTCCCTTATTTTGCTGGAAGTTCTTCTAAATAATCAATCGCATCTTCGACTGTCTTGATCGGAACGAGCTTCATGTTCGTTCCGAGTTTTTTGATGGATGGTTTTGCTTCTTTGTAGTTCTCTCCTGCTGGTACGAACATGATTTCTGCTTCTGCCTCGTCTGCAGCGACCACCTTTTGCCACGCTCCACCAATCGGTCCTACCTTGCCGCCTTCTTCAATCGTTCCTGTGCCGGCGATTTTATGCCCTTTCGCCAAATCTCCCGGCGTCAATTGGTCATAGATTTCAAGGGTGAACATCATCCCAGCAGAAGGTCCTCCGACGTCTTCGACCTGAAACGCAATATCAGGATCCGTCGTCACGTTTGAGATCGGAAGCGGTTCGTAAATGCCGAGCCCGACGCGCTTAACCTCTTTGGATAACTGATCCACTCGAATCGTCGTCTTCTTGTCTTCCGATTTACGCGTGAACTGAATCGGAACAGCTGTTTTTGCTTTTTTTGCTTGAATCGTCTTCATGAAACCTTCGAATGACGTAATCGGTTTTCCGTCAATACTTGTAATGCGATCCCCTGCTTTCAGTTTCCCCTCAGCTGGACCACCGGGAATGACCCCAGAGACGTAAATCCCTTCGAAATCGACATCGACCTTTTGATCCGCCAATTCATACGCTTCGATCGTTGCGTTATGTTGCGCTTCTTCCATATACAGCTTCTGACGCGTTTCATACTGCGCGTCCGACTCGCCGTCGTACAGATAATCACTTACACTCGATGTTTCGGAGAACGGTAGAAATAAGCTTTCAATGAGAAAGTAAGGCGTGGCCCGACGTTGTGCGATCGTCAGCATCATCAAATCTCCCGGTTCCTTGTCGCCTCCAGATACTTCGATCAAATCTTCTGTCGACGTCGCATCACCTGGATAAGAGATGAAATAAGGAAGTGGTACGAAAAATACGATCAAGGCAGCAACGATAGCTGCTAAGGCGGGTTTCCAAGCTTTCATCACAGTTCTCCTTTCGTATATTTCTGACGTAGCGCCTCTTCGACGGAAGGCGGTACGAGATCGGCAACGGAAGCACCATATTTGGCAGCCTCCTTAACGATCGAAGAACTCAAGAAGGAATACTGATTATTCGTCATCATGAACAGTGTCTCGATTTGATCGTTCATCTTCTTGTTGATGGAAGCGACTTGCATTTCGTATTCAAAATCCGAAACTGCTCGTAGACCGCGGACAATCGCGGTTGCACCGACTTCCGCCGCATAATCGACAAGTAGACCATTAAAGGAATCCACCTTGATTTGAGGTAGGTGCGACGTCACATCGGCAATCAACTCCATCCGTTCCTGGACAGAAAAGAGTGGTTGCTTCGAAGAATTATTCAGTACGGCAACGATGATCTCATCAAAAATCGGAACGGCACGCTCGATGATGTCTAAATGTCCGTTCGTGATCGGATCAAAGCTACCTGGGCAAATGGCGATTCGTTTCATTCGTGGTCTTCCTCCGCTTCCATGAATTCGTACAATGTGATCGAGATGACAGCAGAATAACGAAGTCGACGCACGACTTCTAGCCGTCCGATCCGGTCCGGTAATTCAACAGCAGAGTCATGTTCACAGACGATGACACCGTTGTCCGTCAGCATATCATGTTGCTCTATGTATGTGACATGTTCCGTCAATCGCTCTTTTGCATAAGGAGGGTCTAAATAAATCAATTTAAACGGCTCTTCAGATGCGAGTTCCGCTAAAGCGATCGCTACATCTTTTTTCAAAACACGTGCTTGGTCCGTATAGTGCGTCGTTCGTAAGTTATCTTGGATCGTTTGGACCGCTTTATGGTGTTGGTCGACGAACACTGCCTCATCGCATCCTCTTGACAGAGATTCAATCCCAAGACCACCGCTCCCCGCAAAAAGATCCAGTGCCCGTCCTCCATTGAAATAAGGACCGATGACGTTGAATAAAGATTCTTTTACCTTATCCGTAGTCGGTCGTGTCTGATCCCCTGGTACTGCTTTTAATCGTGTACCTTTCCGTTCCCCTGAAATGACTCGCATTTCCTTCATTCCTTTCAACAAAGAAGCGACGAGGATGTCCTCATCGCTCCATGGATTATGCTTCTTCTGGCATTTTACCTTTTTTGTTCGCGAACGTCTCCGTGATGAACGGTCGTTCTGAACGTTTGATCGATTCGACGAACGGGAGAGTCGAAATGACTTCCATCACCTGTTCATGTTGATCTAAATCGACATATAGATGAACGTATCGTTCACGTTTAGACGTAAAGTAGACGTTCCCGTAACGGCGTAATTGACGGGATGCTTTCATCGCATTGACATAGACGATGAGTCCCACTCGTTCCTTGATCACGCCAGCCTACCCCCTTCATCTTCGTTATCCGCTACAGCTACAGCTGCCACCGGTCGAACAACCTCCAGCGCATCCTTGATCGAAGAAAGGATTTCCCGTCGGTACTTTAATTTGCGGTGATACTTCCCCAGCGAGCTTCAGACTGATTTGTCCGAGTAACGTTTCGAGTTGTTTTTCCGCCTTTTTAAACTGCGCGACTTCCTCTTGTAAATCAAGTCGCCGTTTGACTTCGTGGACCTTTTTCGTGATCGTCTGATAGTCAGGATGGTACCGTCCGAATCGCTGTACGAGTTCGTAGTCCTCCTTGACTTGATGAAAATCGCGAATGACAGCCTGTGCCTCTACTGACTCTTGCTGTGCTTGTTTCGCACATCTATATGCTTGCCCCGTTTCACTTTGAGCGAGAGATCGAATGAGGTCTTCCGCTGCGTTGATGAGGTCAATCGTCTTATCGGTATATATCACAACGAATCTCCTCCTTAACTTTACCATCTTATCATAACATTTCTCTCCCTCCTAGCCTGTTGAATTGTGTATAATTTGTTCAGAAGGAAGGAATGAACTTTATGCAACTGCTCTCTTTTAATATGTTCCGGACGATTGGAATCAAGACGGAACATGCCAAGTCAGATTATCACTTTGATTCCTTAAAAAAAATCGAACAGGCGGATGTCGTCCTGTTCCCGGAATACTGGCAAATCCACTCGATCATCTACGGAATGAAAAAACCGATTTTCCCGTCGGCTGCTACGTTCCACTTAGGTCATGACAAGATTGAGATGACGCGGATTTTTCAAACCGTCATTCCGGATAACATCCCTCGGACCGGCATCTACGGAAAAAATGAATTCACTGTCGAACGTGTCTTACGAGAATTTTCGTTTCCGTTCGTTGCTAAGACAGTTCGTAGCTCAATGGGACAAGGTGTCCATCTCATCAAAAATGAAATGGACTGGAAGAAATACACGGATACACACGAGACGTTCTACATTCAGGAGTACATTCCGAATGAGAAAGACTTACGTGTCGTCGTCGTCGGCGATCAAGTCCTTGCTGCGTACTGGCGCGTCGGTGGTGCTCAATTCTTAAATAACGTCGCTCAAGGTGGTGTCCTTGATTTTGATGATGTGCCACAAGGAGCAATCGACTTCGTGCTCGCTCTAGCGAAACAGCTCGATATCGATCACGCTGGTTTTGATCTCATCATCCGTGACGGACAGTGGTACGTTCTTGAGTTCAATGTTTTCTTCGGTGGAGAAGGACTCAATCATCTTGGTATCCACGCACCGGATACGATTCTTGAATATGTCGAACGAAAATATGGAAGTTCATGAATTCTTCAAAATGACTTCACATCTTTTACGTCATCGTTTCATTCATTATGGTATGATAGTTTGGAAAGACTAGTATCTACTAGCAAACTGGGGTATAGGGGGATTCAAACATGAAGTTTGAACAATATGGTATCGAAGGCAAGGAACTGAAGTTCGGTCTTCTCGAAACAATCATGGAACATCACCGCTTCGTTCGTGAAGGACAGTGGGATTATGAACGCGCGATGTACGACATGAAGTACGAAAAACAATCAACAGGTGAAGTATTCTACCTGCGTGTTCCTGTCTATGCGATCCAAGGCGAGATTGAAGATCGCCATGCTGTCGTTCGTATGATGACACCACTTCTCGGTAAACACTACTATCCACACGGTGTCGAGTATGATGAGACGTTCCCTCCAGAAATCGTCAAAGACTGCGAACGTCGTTTAGCAGCATTGCTCGAAACACTCGAAAAATAAGACTCACACGTAGAGGTTCCAATTAGGAGCCTCTATTTTTTTGTTCTTCATTCCAAACAAAAAAAGCTAACGACCTCGCATCATCTACGAAGTCATTAGCTGTTCTGCCCATCTGATTGTTATTCCTTAAAATACACGAAACCGCTTTTAACGCGCGACGAATTGTACGTAGGATACGACATCGTCTCCGAGCTGAATCCCAAGCTGCTCGCGTACATGAAGATAAAGTGCGTGAAGTGACGTTGCCGGTGCATTGACCTTTACGCTAAATGCAATCTCTTCCCGGTCCATCCGTTTGATCCGGGAGTGATGGATTCCATAATCTTCGATCGCACAAGCAAGTAATTCCTCGATGGCTTGAATAGAGACGGTAACATCTCCTTGCATGTACTCTTCATATGTCATCTACCTTCACTCCTTTGCTAATTGTGTGACCGAAGACATGACCTCTTCTAAGTCGACCGGTTCATCCGGTGTCTTCGCCATAGACGAAATCGCCCGTACTTTATTCTCACGGTCCAAAATGAACATTTGTGTTCCGTGTGTCACTAAGCCACTCTCGGCCTTTGAGTAATAGAAGTTCAACTGACGAGTCAGACGATCGATGACGACTGGATCTCCCGTCAATACTTTCCAGCCCTTAGCATCTGCTTCAAAGTTCGAAGCATACTTCTTCAAGACTGTTGGTGTATCGACTTTTGGATCAACTGTCACTGCGACGAGTTCGACGTCACTTCCATACAATTCTTCACTCCGAAGCTTCTTCTCAAGCTTACGGTAATCATTTAATGTCAACGGACAGATATCAGGACAGTTCGAGTAGAAGAACGTCAATACTTTGACTTTTCCATCTTCCGAATTGAATGATTTTCCGTCTACAGCATTCGTTAATTCAAATGGCGTCGGTTCAGCGATGACAGGTAACTTTTCTTTCATGAAGAAATAATAATATCCCCCGGCTGCCGCAACTAAGATGAGGACGACGGCAGCGACCGTCAAGTAACTATTCTTTTTCAAGTTGGCTCCCCCTTAATGACTCCAGATCGCCCGGAATACGTTCGTCGTCTCACCTGGATCGTAGACGACATATAATAAGCAGTACACGATCACACCGGTAATGGCTGTCAAAAACCAAACGATCGAGGCAACCGGTCCGATTTTACGGTGACGTGCAAAGTTCTTCTTATACGCATGATAGAGTGCCATCAAACCGAGCACCCCACCAGATGTCGCAAGAAGGATGTGGAAGATCAAGAATCCTGTGTAATAGGCTTTGACGGATTCTGGACCGCCAAAGGCTGTGTTACCAAGCAGAATCGTCCGCAAGGCATACATGATGAAGAATAATAAAGCGAGTGCAGCTGCAATCGTCATCACGGTTTGGTGAGCTTTCATGTTACGACGCGTTTGGGCGATCAAAAACCAGCCAATCGCTACGAAAATCGCACTGATGACAATCAGCGACACACAAATCAACGGCAAATAACTCATGTTCCAACTTCCTCCAATTTAATCCGCTTTTGGTGTGAAGGACATGCCTTCATCCACGGCAGTACTTTTTGAACGGCGCACCCATGTAAAGAAGGTTAATCCGAAGAATAAACCATACACGAGTTCTTGACCGAGCTTCATGAGGACACCACCAAAGCGTTGGTCCTCTAATAAGTCATCTGTCGTTCCGAGCAATCGTTCCAGGTTCAAGCCGCTCAAATCATTGTTCGGCATACAGTAAGCGAGTACTTTCGCGAACGTCGCCGGATCCTGATACGCTTGATACTGAAAACTTTGACTGAAGATCATGAAGGCACAGGCTGGTGTCAACAACACACCATTCGCTACGATATACACCATCTTCTTTAGGTCAGAAAGGCTGTCCGCCTCATTGACCGGTGCAATGATCGGATACCACATCGTCATACTCAAGAAAATCAATGTTCCGTGGAACAGACGGTGAACGGTATAGTTCGTTAAGACATAATCAAAAATAAATGGCATGTGATAGAACGTAAACAAGGCATTAAAGACGACAAGTGCAATCAGCGGCTTGATGAAGAAGCGAAGAATCCTCCCAAGATACGGTGCATCGAACAAGCGCTTATAAAGCCACTCTGGTATCGCAATCAACAAGAGCGGCGGTGCGACCATATAGACGAATACCATCTGCAGCATGTGTGCTGAGAACGTGATATGCGCTAGCAGGTCTAACGGACTTCCAAAACCGATGTAAAAAACGATCAATGCTGCGAGCATCGAAAACTTTTGCCCAAGCGTTGTTTCCGGCTCATCCGGACGACGCAACTTTTCTGTCACGACAGCATATAGGATATACAATCCAACGAGTATCAACGCATAATACGGACTCCATAAGACAGTCCAGTCGAATTGCGAAAGTGCTCCCCTTAAATTGCCTAACATATTTTTTCACCCCGTTCCTTTCTCTTACAAACTAAGATTACCGTTCCCCTATTTCATTGTAAAGGTTTCTCATAAAACGATTCCAAAATAAAAGACCATCCTGCTAAACGTTAGCAGAATGGTCACATTTCTTACCAGATCAACAGACGGAGTGTCGCAACGATCGTCAAGGCGACGAAAATGCCAAGACCCATCATGACTTTGATCCATGTGTTGCCTTTGTTGTTCATATGCATGAACATGTAAAGCTGAAGGTAAACCTGAACGATTGCCATGATGATCAAGAAACCACCGGCTGCCCAGTGCGGCATGAGATCAGCCATGACAGCACCGAAAGCGATGAGCGTCAAGAAAATCATGAGTGCGAAACTGATGAGCTGCAGTTGTGTCTCACGACCACGTTCTGCTTTCATCTCAAGCTCGATTTGATTGCGCGTAAGTTGCGGTTCGTGTTTTTCCATCTTATTTCACCATCCCCATGAGGTAGACGACTGAGAAGATAAAGACCCAGACGACGTCAATGAAGTGCCAGTAAAGACTTGAAACATAGTACTTCGGCGCATTCACGACCGTGATGCCACGGTTCCAGTTCCGGATGAGCAATGTCGAGATCCAGAGAAGACCGAACAAGACGTGCGCACCGTGGAAACCGACGAGTGTATAGAAGGCAGAACCAAATGCACTCGACGTGAACGTATGACCGATGTGGTAGTAGTGATTGAACTCATAGATCTCACCCGCTAAGAATGCTAGTCCAAGAACAAGTGTGATAATCAACCACATTTTCATCTTCTTCACATCATTACGTTTCATCGCCATCATCGCAAGAACACTTGTTAATGAACTTGTGAGAAGAAGCATCGTCATGATGAAGACGAGACCCATTTCAAAGATGTCATAACTGCGTAATCCTTCTTTTGCACCGGAGTTATGAAGTCCGATGTATGTTCCGAAGAGAGAGGCGAACAAAGTCGTCTCTCCTCCAAGGAAGAACCAGAAGGCTACATATTTATTCTTACCCTCAAGTGTTGCTTTTTCAACATGATCCGGAATACCCGTGATCGGGTTATTCGGTACTGAATGATGACCCATCTTACTTCGCCTCCTTTTCTGCTTCAAGGCGTAGATCTTCTTCGACGACTGATTTCGGGATGTAGTATCCTTCATCGTCAATCCAAGAACGGAAGAACATCGCGATCAATGTCATCGCAAGACCAATCAAGGCAACGACGAGACCAACAGTTCCATAGTCGAGGCGAAGAATGAATCCGAGACCTGCAAGGAATAGACCGACTGACATGACGAATGGCAAGATCGTGTTATTCGGCATATGAATATCGCCGACTTCTTCCGATACAGAAACTGTTTTGTTCCCCGCCATTTTTTCGAGCCAATACGTATCCAAACCTTTGACGAGTGGAATTTGAGCGAAGTTATACTCTGGAGTTGGAACTGGAAGTGTCCACTCAAGTGTACGTCCATCTCCCCAAACGTCGCGTTTCACATATTCTTTTGACATCAATGCTGCTGCAATCGAGATGACGAGAACGATCGTCGATACACCCATGAATGCTGCACCAATTGATGAAAGTAAGTTCATTGTTTCCCAGCCTTGGTTTGGCAAGTACGTGAAGACACGACGTGGCATACCTGTAAGACCGAGGATGTGTTGTGGGAAGAACGTCAAGTGGAAGCCGATGAAGAACAACCAGAATTGAATTTTTCCCCAGAACTCGTTGAGCTGTTTCCCGAACATAAGTGGGAACCAGTAGTACAGACCTGCGAAGAGACCGAAGACTACCCCACCAACGATAACGTAGTGGAAGTGAGCGACTACGAAGTAACTGTCATGGTACTGATAATCGGCAGGTGCTACTGAAAGCATGACCCCTGTCATACCACCAACAAGGAATGATGGAATGAACGCGACCGAATAAAGCATCGCGACTGGGAACGTCAACTTACCGCCCCACAGCGTAAAGAGCCAGTTGAAGATCTTGACCCCTGTCGGTACAGCAATCGCCATTGTTGCTACGGCGAAGATCGCGTTTGCGACCGGACCGAGACCAACTGTGAACATGTGGTGGACCCATACCATGAATCCGAGGAAACCGATCAACATTGTCGCAAAGACCATCGTCGTGTAACCGAAGAGACGCTTACGAGCAAATGTAGGAATGATTTCAGAGAAAATACCGAATGCCGGTAAGATCAAGATATAAACTTCTGGGTGACCGAAGATCCAGAAGAGGTGTTCCCAGATGACGATATTCCCGCCCGCTGCCGGGTCAAAGAAGTGCGCTCCGAAGAGTCGCTCGAACGTCAAGAGGAACAATCCAACCGTAAGTGGTGGGAATGCGAAAACGATCAAGGCAGAAGCAACGAATGCTGTCCATGTGAAGAGCGGCATCCGCATCAGTTTCATACCTGGTGCACGCATGTTCAAAATCGTAACGAGGAAGTTAATCCCCCCCATAAGTGTACCGAAACCAGAAATCTGAAGACCTAAAGCGTAGAAATCTACACCAAGAGATTCAGGAACTGTAGAAAGTGGTGCGTACGCTGTCCATCCTGCGTTCGGTGCAGCGCCGAAGAACCAAGAGAGGTTCAGTAAGACTCCACCGAAGAAGAACAACCAAAATCCAAGTGCGTTCAAGAATGGGAACGCAACGTCACGTGCCCCGATTTGAAGCGGTACTGCAGCGTTCATGTATCCAATCAACATCGGCATCGCTGCCAAGAAGATCATCGTCGTACCGTGCATCGTGATCAATTGGTTAAAGAGTTCACCGCTGACGAAATCGTTCATCGGTTTAATCAATTGAAAACGAATCATTAGGGCTTCTACGCCACCGACCAGAAGGAAGAACAATCCAGACATGATGTAGAGAATCCCGATTTTCTTATGGTCGACTGTCGTTAGCCAGTCCATGATGCCGCTTTTTTTCTGCGGCATACCCATAGTATGTGTCCCCACTATGATTCCCCCTTAAAAAATTATTGGAGCTTTTTGTCCAATAGATAATCTGCCAATTCGCTCAATTCTTCATCGCTGATCTGATCTTCAGAGAATCCAGGCATTTTCGTACCTTGTTTCTCTTTTTGAGGATCGCGAATCCATTTTTCGAGGTTCTCTTTATCATGATCGAGGTAACCCGCGATACGTTGACGGTCACCGAAGTTCGTCAAGCTAGGTGCGACTTTTCCGCCACCATGACAGCTGAGACAGTTCTGAGCATAGACTTTCTCGCCAGTCGTCCAGTTCTTTTCATTCTTTTTGTCGAGCTGTTTCGTTTCTGCTTCTTTTGCAGATTTCATGTCTTTCAACCACTGATCGTAGTCATCCTGTTCCATCGCAACGACTTTAAAGTCCATCAATGCGTGGGAAGGACCACACAACTCAGCACATTTACCGTAGTAAGTGCCTGCTTCTTTTGCTTGTAACCACATTTCGTTCTCAAGACCTGGGTTCGTATCTGTTTTACCAGAAAGAGCTGGTACCCAGAATGAGTGAATGACGTCTTTAGACGTCAAGTTAACAGCAACACGTTTACCGACTGGGATGACGAGTTCTTGTCCTGTCGAAACACCTTTGTCTGGGTATTCGAACTCCCACCAGTAGAGATTTGCTGTAACGTTGATTTGTTCGTTTTTCTTCGCTTCTTTTGCATCTGCAAGTTCAACCGTTGTTTTGATCGTCGGAATTGCAAGAACGATCAAGAGAAGAATCGGAATGACTGTCCAGATGATTTCAAGCGTATGGTTCCCTTCGACTTGCTTCGGAACCGTGTTATCACCTGATTTACGACGGAATTTCATAAGTACGTAAATATAAATGACGGCTACGATCGCAAGGACGAACAACATGACCCACAAGCTAAGCTTGATGATCTCAAGTTGCATCTCAGCGCCTTCTCCGCGAGGCTGTAGCGCAGACAATTCCGGAATTCCACAACCTGATAACATGAGTGCCATCAAGCCGATTGGAAGAAGCCGGAAGAGCATTTTTACTGATTTTTTCACAACCATCCCCACTTTCTTTGTCCCCAATTTTGTCTTTCGTAATGGTGTACGTGAATTATGTCAAATCGTTTTAGAGAGAAACGAGTACGACCGTCACGATCCAAGCCGTGAAATAAAAGAGTGAGAAGAAGAACATCTTCGACGCCCATTTGATTTCGGCTTGTTCATCTTGGATCTTCAGACCTTTCAGTCCCATATAGAGCCAATATCCACCGAGCAATGCCATGACGATCATGTAGATGATGCCATAGTGTGCTAAGAGGAGTGATGATGGAATGAGTACTGCAATCCACCATACAATTTGTCGTTTCGTGATCGCGAATCCGTTTACGACAGGTAACATCGGGATACCTGCTGCCCGATACTCCTCTGTCCGTCGCATCGCGAGTGCAAGGAAATGTGGTGGTTGCCACACGAACATGATGAGGAATAAAATCCACGCATCAATGTGAAGCGTCGGAGTGACTGCCGCAAATCCAATGATTGGTGGCACAGCTCCTGAAATACCACCTACGACTGTATTGATCGTGTGCGTCCGCTTTAACCACATCGTATAAATCACGACGTAAACGAATGATCCGATCAATCCGAACACTGCCGCCACATGGTTGACGATCAACAACAATACCGTACCGGTCGCAAGAATACCGAGTCCTAGTGCGAGTATCCGTTGTCCATCCATCTTCCCAGTAACGCTTGGTCTTCCCATCGTCCGTTCCATCTTGTAATCGATGTCCCGGTCAATGTAGTTATTGAGGTAGCAACTTCCGGCAATGACCAATCCACTCCCGAGAAGCGTCCACAGTAACATCCACTTGGTTTGCCATAGATACAACAGGACATCATCCGTTATGTACGATGCCGCTACGACATACCCTGCGAAGACCGTAATCAGATTGGCACGGACAATCCCCATTTTTGCTAGGGTAATATAGTCCTTGAATGTGGGCTGATCTGCTTGCTCAATCGCCATATCCAGTGCCTCTCCAGTAACTTTCGCCATGCTGTTCCCTCCTTTTCACCGTCTGCTTCCGTTTAGCACCTAAGCTTCACGTAATTTCTTCACAGAAATAACACAGACATGCCACGAAACGCCCTTTTCTCTATAAAAGATACCACATATTCAGGACCGTGACGTATGAAAATACTTTCGACATAATGAACAAAATGTGAAATCTATGTGATTTTCATCACAGTTCACCATATTTACCTAATACTAGAATAGCGTTGTTCTAAAAGATTGCAACCCTTTCAGTACTTTTTGTGCGATACTAGTCCTATGGAAATCCATGTATTTCGTATTTTTTAGAAAGGTGGTGTCCAAATCTTGAATCGAAAGCTTTCGATGTTTTCAGCCTTCGTCACGTTTACGATGATGATCGTCTTGCTGATGGGTGGGACAGTCACAAAAACGGATTCTGGCGATGGTTGCGGAACGGATTGGCCACTCTGTCATGGGGAACTCATTCCGACGAACCCAAGTGTTGAAACGATGATTGAATATAGCCACCGTGCTGTAACTGGAGTCGTTGGACTCTTAATCATCGCCTTATGTCTCTGGACGCTCGTTGCCTTCAAGGATCGACTCGATACGAAGATCTTCGCGTTTCTCGCCTTCATCTTCATGTTGATTCAATCGATCGTCGGCGCTGGTGCTGTCGTTTGGCAACAATCGGACCTCGTCATGGCGTTACATTTCGGTATCTCCTTGATTTCCTTTGCTTCGCTGTTGATTTTGACGTTGTTGATCATGGAGCGTCCGGGTCAGGAATTCAGGGAATCGGTCCCAGCATTCTTACGGAAACTCTTATACGCTCTACTCATCTATACGCTAATCGTCGTATATACCGGTGCTTACGTACGCCACGTCGGCGCTACATATGCTTGCGTTGGTTGGCCTGTCTGTTCTCAACCGTCAATGACGTTCGAAGCTTGGGTGCAGATGATTCACCGGATCATGGCAGGACTATTGTTCCTGTTCACCTTATTCGTCCATGTCGTTGCGATTCGCTTAAAACACCGGACGACAACGATTGGTATGGCGTTCGCGACGTTCTTCATCTCGTGCCAAGTCGCCACTGGGGCTTGGATCGTTCTTGGTGGACATGCAACGTATGTCCCGTTACTCCATGCTTTCTTGATCACATGTTACTTCGGTGTCTTATCTTACTTGACGTACCATGCATTCCGAACGCGCAAGGCAAACAGTCGTCTTCAATAAGATCGTAAAAAAGGATGTTCCTCGCTTGAGGGACATCCTTTTTTCATTATTTGAATCGAGCAATCGCACGCTTTCGTGCTTCGTCGTGTGCGACGATTGGTTCTGGATAGCCATAATCCTTGCGTTGCTCAGCAGTCGGTTCATGAATATACTGCTTTGATAAATCCTTGATTTCCGTAACATACTTTCGAATGAACTCGCCATCCTTATCGAACTTCTTCGATTGAGTCGTCGGATTGAAGACGCGGAAGTACGGAACGGCATCCGTTCCGACTGATGCAGCCCATTGCCAACCCCCGATGTTTGATGCCGCTTCGTAATCAACGAGTTTCTGCTGGAAATACTGTTCGCCTTTCTGCCAATCGACTAACAGGTCTTTTGTCAGGAAAGAAGCGACGATCATCCGTAGACGATTATGCATCCACCCCGTTTGATTCAATTGTCGCATCGCCGCATCAACGATTGGATAGCCCGTCTTGCCTTCACACCACGCTTTGAAGCCCTCTTCATCTTTCTCCCATTCGATTTCCCGATATTGCGTATTGACGGCTTGTCGTTTTGATTCCGGGAAATGCATTAAAATCATGTAATAGAATTCACGCCAGATGAGTTCCGTGATGAAGGTCTGTTTTCCTTTTGATTCTTTTGCCTCCTGAACAGCCGCATAGACCGTTCGAATACCGATTTCTCCAGTCCGTAAGTAGCGGGAGAGTAAGCTTGTACCGTCAACAGCAGGAAGATCACGGTTCTCTTCGTAACCTTCAAGCGATTGTTCGATGAATTTCTTCAAGCGTTGTTTCGCCTGCTTTTCACCAGGATGGAAGACGGCTTCCGACTCTGCCTTTTTAAAATATGCGTCGATGAAACTATTATCGTGCTGACGCTTTTGATAATGATCCCGTAGCGTTTGCCACTTGACTTCATATGGTGCAGGAATGTCTTTTTTCATGAATGCATTCTTATATGGCGTGAATACTTTATAGAACTTTCCATCTTGCTTTTTAATGTCATGCGGGTGAAGAAGATGTCGGTCTAGTAGTCGCTCCGTCTGACGATCTTTACGCTTTTTAATGATTTTTTCATCTCGCGTCTTAAATGGTTCGACATATTCCGCATTAAATAACAAGATGTCCGCATCTTCGGTTGCATCTAAGAACGCCTGTTCATCCCCTTCGATGAAACGGATTGGCATCTCTTTCTCTTTGCAGGCATCAGAAAATATTTCGAGCGCTTGGAAGAAATATTGTTGGCGTGCTTCATATTCTCCGATGTAATCCGGATTGAGCCAAAAGACGAATTCGACCGTCGCCTTCGGATTTTCTTTTAGTAATTCAACAGCACGTGCCAACATGTGATTATCTTGTAATCGAAAATCACTTCGTACCCAACAAATAATGTTCAATCGTATCCTCTCCCACTACGTATTGAATGAAAAACAGGCAGCCCGCCGAGCGTGCGCCTGTTTTTCGTTGTGACCCTTATACGAATTCAATCAGTAAGTCTTGACTCGCGATTGCTTCGCCTTCCTTGACGTGGACGGCTTTAATTTCACCGTCTTCCGGTGCTTGGATCGTCGTTTCCATCTTCATCGCTTCCGTGACGAGGAGTTGCTCTCCTTTACGGACACGTGTACCTGTCTCGACGAGTACCTTCAGCACGCTACCCGGCATGGATGCACCGATTTGTTTCGCGTTGCTTCGATCTGCTTTTGGACGACTTGATGAACTTTCCTTGATACTGATGTCTTTGACTTCGACTTCACGAGGCACACCGTTCATCTCGTAATAGATCGTCCGCATACCATGGTCGTCTGGCTGACCGATTTGAATCAACTTGAGGTAGAGTGTCTTGCCTCGTTCGATTTCAACCTCGATCGTCTCACCTAAACGCATTCCATGGAAGAATGTATTCGTATCAAGAACAGAAATGTCACCATATCGCGCGACGTACGAACTGTAATCCATGAAGACTTTTGGATAGAGCGCGTAAGCGAGTGCATCAAACTCCGTGACTGGACGTTCAAGTTTTTCGAACAACTCATGTTTGACCGCATCGAAGTTGAGTGGTTCCATCATCTTACCTGGGCGTTCTGTCAGCGGAGCAGCTCCCTTGAGAATAGCCTGTTGAACGTCTTGCGGGAAACCATCTGGTGGTGTTCCGAGCTCCCCTTTCATCAGTTCGACGACTGAATCCGGGAAATCAAGTCCACTTGCGCGTTGCAAGACATCTTCTTCTGTCAGATGATGTTGAACCATGAAGAGTGCCATGTCTCCGACGACTTTCGACGATGGTGTGACCTTGACGATATCTCCAAACAGCATATTGACACGCGCATACATCTCTTTGACTTCAGACCAACGATCCGCAAGTCCAACTGCTTTTGCTTGTTGCTGTAAGTTCGAGTATTGTCCACCTGGCATCTCGTGATCATAGACCGTTGGATTCGGTGCGATCATATCGAGTTCGAATGCTTGGTACAGATGACGCACATCCTGCCAATAATCCGAAATCTGTTCAAACTTCTGTGCTGAGACGAGCGGTTGACGTGGATGACCACTTAAGGCATGAATCAAGCTCCCACCCGCTGGCTGACTTGTCAGTCCTGACATGCTTGATGCCGCAACGTCGACGACGTCGACACCTGCATCGATCGCACGCGCATACGTGTAAATCCCGTTCCCACTCGCATCGTGTGTGTGGAGATGGATCGGTAACGATACCGCATCTTTGAGTGCTGATACGAGCGCATAGGCTGCTTCCGGTTTCAAGAGACCCGCCATATCCTTGATCGCAATGATATGAGCGCCGCTTTCTTCAAGTTGTTTTGCCAGATTGACGTAATACGGCAGGTGGTATTTCGGACGATTCGCGTCGAATAAATCCCCTGTGTAACAGACTGCTGCTTCCGCGATTTTACCTGTCGGCAAGACCGCATCGATTGCGAGTTGAATCGACTCCGGGTTGTTCAAGCTATCGAAGATTCGGAAGACATCGACTCCTGCTTGCGCCGCTTCCTTGACGAACGTGTGGATGACGTTGTCCGGATAGTTTTTGTAACCAACGCCGTTCGCACCACGAAGCAACATTTGAATGAGGACGTTCGGCATCTTTTCACGCAATTTCATCAGACGAACCCATGGATCCTCCGATAAGAATCGGTAGGCGACATCAAATGTCGCGCCTCCCCATGCTTCGACAGAGAACAATTCAGGTAGCAGTTTCGCTTCCGCCTCTGCAATCGCGACGAGATCCTTCGTCCGCATCCGCGTCGCAAGGAGCGACTGATGGGCGTCACGGAATGTCGTATCTGTCAACAAAACGTTTTCCTGAGCTGCCAACCATTTTGCGACGGCTTCCGGACCTTCCGCGTCGAGAATCGCTTTGGCACCTGGTGTATAGTCTGTCGGGAGATTTTTTGGAATCCGGACGTCACGCGCAAGCGGCTTGTCCAATTTTCCGATTCCCGGGAATCCATTGACGGAAACCTCTCCGATGTACGTCAATAGTTTCGTTCCCCGGTCTTGACGTTTCGGGAAGATGAATAATTCTTGTGTATCATCAATGAACGATGTGTTGTAATCCCCGCTGACGAACGCATGGTGTTTCAAGACGTTGCTTAAGAATGGAATATTCGTCTTAATCCCACGGATACGGAATTCACTTAAGTTTCGACGCATCTTCGCGACAGCTTGATCGTACGTCAAACCGTGCGTCGAGATTTTAACGAGCAGTGAGTCATAATATGGTGAAATTTCTGCTCCGACATAAGCGTTCCCACCATCAAGACGTACACCAAAACCACCTGGTGAACGATACGCTTTAATTTTTCCTGTATCCGGCAAGAAGCCATTCTCTGGGTCTTCTGACGTAATTCGGCTTTGGATTGCAAACCCAAGCATCTTAATGTCTTCTTGTTGCGGAATACCAACGAGGTCGCTATGTAACGATTCGCCTTCAGCAACACGAATTTGCGTCTGGACGATATCAACGCCTGTGATCATCTCCGTAATCGTGTGCTCGACTTGGACACGTGGGTTGACCTCGATGAAATAGAACGATTCATCTTGTGTCACGAGAAATTCGACCGTACCCGCATTTTCGTATCCGACATGTTTCATCAACGTGACGGCTGCGTCACAAATCTTTTGTCGCCCTTCGTCTGATAGCGTGACACATGGTGCCACTTCGACTACTTTTTGGTGACGACGCTGTACGGAACAATCACGTTCAAACAAATGAATGATGTTCCCATGGGCATCACCGATGATTTGAACTTCAATATGTTTTGGTCGTTCGATTAATTTTTCGACGTAAATCTCATCCGAACCGAACGCTTTCAAGGCTTCAGATTTCGCACGTTCAATCATGTCTGGAAGCTCTTCTTCTGTCCGGACGACACGCATACCGCGTCCACCACCGCCAAGCGATGCCTTGACCATGAGTGGATAGCCTGCTTCTTTTGCGAACGCATACGCTTCATCAATGGATGAGATCGGACCATCCGTTCCTGGAATGACAGGAAGACCAGCTTCAATCGCCGTCGTCCGTGCCCGTACTTTATCCCCGAATTTATACAGGTGCTCTTCTTGCGGTCCGATGAAGATGATGCCTTCTTCACGGCAACGTTTGGCTAGCTCAATATTCTCAGAGAGGAATCCATAACCAGGATGGATCGCATCACATTCGGCTTTTTTCGCTGTTGCAATGATATCTTCAATGTCGAGATAGGCTTCGATCGGTTTTTTTCCTTCTCCGATCCGGTACGCTTCATCGGCTTTATAGCGATGAAGAGAACCCATGTCCTCTCGCGAATAAATGGCAACGGTACGAATACCGAGTTCTGTCGCTGCACGGAAAACGCGAATCGCGATTTCCCCGCGGTTTGCTACGAGAATCTTCTGGATTTTAGTCAACTGATGCTCCCCCTTTAGTTAATGAGCTCGTGGCACTCATCGAACGTGCAGTCTGCACTTCTTTATGATACGCCATCCGATATTTGTTTTGCATGGAAATGTTCGCCATCACACCAAGCATCGTACTCATGACAAGTAACGATGATCCACCGTAACTGATGAATGGCAAGGTAACGCCTGTACCTGGAAACAGGCCAGACATCGCCGCGATATTGATACATGTCTGGATGAAGATGATACCCGAAATACCGAGCGCGAGCATACTCGAGTACAGTGAGACACACCGATTAGCGATGATTGCCCCTTGAATCATCAAGAAGAACAATAGACCAAGCACGACGAGAACACCCACGAATCCAAGCTCCTCTGAGATGATCGACATGATGTAGTCGGTTTCAGGCTCTGGCAGATAACCATACTTTTGAAAACTATTTCCAAGACCTACTCCGAATAATCCCCCGTGGGCAATTGATATGACGGAGTTGATAAGCTGATATCCCTTACCTTCTGCATCAAGGAAGGGATTCAAACTTGCTTGAATCCGTTGCATCTGATTATCCGAAAAATTATTCCATGCGTACAAGAAGATAATTGGTACGGTGACGACACATAACATGATGTAACCACTCGGTAATCCAACTGCGAATAAAATCATAGCCGTGATGAGTAACAGAATGAACAATCCGCCGTCATCCGGTTGCATGCGAATGATGATCGCGTAAGGTGCAAGTAATACAATCATCGGAATCAAGATCCAGTCCGAGAAACTAAGTAAAATTCGTCTTCCTGGAGACGTCGCTGGAATTTGACGATGGATGAAGTGATGGACGATCCCAATCACGCCATCCATTTTCCCTTTGTGCTTTTGATCAAAATAACTCGCAAGTCCGACGACGAGCACAAATTTACAAAGCTCGATTGGTTGAATCAAGAAGATACCGAAGTTCAACCATGCACGAGCCCCGTTTAGTGGTGCCGAAAACAGCGTCGCCATCAACATCAACCATGTAATCGCGTACAAGAGTAAACGAATCACTGGTCCACGGAACACCTCATGGTTTATTTGCGAAACGAAAAGGAACAATACGATAGCCATCGCATCAAACATCAACTGCTTCTCAAAGAAGGACGTATTCGCATAATCTCCACCGTTCCACACGCTCGCACTATAAACCATGACCGTACTGATCGCCATGAGGATGAGCATCGTAAAGAAGAGACCATAGTCAAAAAATGCTCGTTTTTCTTTAAACTTCGCTAACATATGTACACGTCCTTTTTTCATTTTCTAAAAAAAAATACCCAAACGCCGCATTTCACGTTTGAGTAGAAAATCAGCACGTCTCCGCATCATGTAAATCAGATAATTGCTGTTCAAGTGATTCGAGTAATTGTTTCCCCTCACCCGCATCAATCAGTTCAAGACGTACCGCAAAATCAATCTGACGGGATAATCCGAACATTTGTGTATCCAATACTTCCTCGTAAAGAGGACATTGTGGCATCGTTAAATTCGCAAGCTGGACCTCGATCAACCGGCGGATTTTTTGTGCATCCGCTTCTAGTAGCTCAAGAGCGCGCTGGCGATGAACTGTCTCGATTTCAGTTGACAATCCAATCCCTCCTCATCAAATGACGCGTTCCTGTTATAGCTAAACTTTACCTTACTTTCGCCAACAATTCAACGTTTCGGTATAATGGATTTGTTGGACTTACACATTTAGGGGGTAGAACAAATGATTTTTCCGATTAACGGTAAAGTACGGCATCAGTTAACGATTGATCCGACAGTCTGGATCTTTGAAGAACGAAAGGTGGCAATCGAGAAAATCGGGCAACCAGCCGACACAAGTGAACAAGAAGCTTACTACGCGAAAATGGGGGCTGCGTGGGATAAAGGTATCATGGAAGGCAGTCGTACGGATCACAATCGTCCGATGACACGTGCTGAAAAAGAAGCCGCGCTTCAAGGGTCATTCGCGATGGCGCTTGCGCCGTTCATCCGGAATGCTGAACTCTTACCGGATGCGATCGCTATTCGTTTTGAAGGCGAAGAAACGGTTGAACTTCCACTTGAGCAACTCGACGAAGTGTATTTGCAGTTCTCACAAGACGGCAAAGTGTTAGCAGATGGACCCGTTCATTTGTTGCACGGACAACGGATCGTCAAATCCGTTCATACGGTTACCGTCATATAAGGAAAACGTGGTGCGCCTGATTAGACGCACCACGTTTTTTCATAGTAAATCGGCTGCGAGGCGCGCCAAGTTCGAGCGCTCCCCTTTGACGAGTTTGACGTGTCCCGTCATCTTCTCATTTTTGAGTCGTTCTACGGCGTAGGATAAACCATTGGAATACTCATCTAGATACGGATGATCAATCTGTTGCGGATCCCCGACTAACACGATTTTCGAGTTTTCACCGACACGTGTCAAAATCGTCTTCACTTCATGTTTCGTTAAATTCTGCGCTTCATCGATGATGATGAATTGCCCCGGCATACTACGTCCCCGGATATACGTTAATGCTTCCAGTTGAATCGTCTTCATTCCAGCGAGAATGTTACCAAGTTCATCTCCTGATCCTGTATTGAAGAGGTGTTCGAGGTTATCGTAGATGGGTTGCATCCACGGACGAAGCTTCTCTTCCATTTCACCCGGCAAGTAGCCGATATCGTTTCCCATCGGTACGACGGGACGAGCAACGACCAATTTTTTATATTTATGCTCGTCTTCTACTTGCAAAAGACCCGCGGCGAGTGCGAGTAACGTTTTCCCGGTACCTGCCTTACCAACGAGTGTTACAAGTGGTACATCGTCACGTAATAACAATTCAAATGCCATTCGTTGTTGGACGTTTCGTGGTATTACGCCCCAAACTTGATCGACATCGATCGAAAGTGCCCGGATAATTGGCAGGTTCTGATCAACGACGGCGATGGCTGAAGCTTTCGACATGTTACTTTTTAAGATGACGAACTCATTCGGTTGCACTTTTTCTGGCAAAACATCAACCGAAAGCCGTTTATCCTGATAAAAGGCATCAATATATTCCTGATCGACAGTCACTTCGATAAATCCTGTATAAAGACCGGTCAGATCAGCGATATGATCCGTCATATAATCTTCAGCGACTAATCCATACGCATCCGCTTTGACGCGGACTAAGATATCTTTTGAGACGAGAATGACATCTCGTGGTGTCGCTTCAGTTTGTTGTTCACGGTGAATCGACCACGCCAGTTCAATAATCTTATTATCGTTTGATTCATGCGTAAACGGCGAACCTTCATGAATAGAGTCTCCAATATCGACGCGAAGAATACCGCCGTTTCCGAGTGGCACTCCCGCATGAAGCTGCCCCGTTTCTCGTAATTGGTCTAAGATGCGAGCTGTTTCTCGTGCATTACGTCCAACTTCATCCATGTTGCGTTTTTTTCCATCCAGTTCTTCTAGTACGATCGCTGGTATGACGACATCATGCTCCTGGAATTGAAAAAGAGAAAGTGGATCGTGAAGCATGACATTGGTATCAAGTACGTATATTTTTTTCATTCCATCGTTCGCCCCTTTAGAGTCGAGTTTGTGATGAATGTTACGCTTTTAGGATGCGATGAACGAGTTGATCTAACCGTTCGGCTGCCTGTTCATCGTATGTTTTTTCAATAGTCGGTCGTTGTGTGACAGCTGCTCCGTAAAACAAGATGTCACGTACCTCCTCAACGCGTCCCTCATAAAAAGCGAGTGGTAACGGAAGGTCTTCTTGTGGCGTAATCGCCTTGACGTCCGTACACGTTAAGCTGTACGTCGACTGATCAGCAAAAAAGATCAACGTGAAGACCGGATGCTCTCGTAATGTTTTAACGAGATGAGAATCTGCTTCGATTGCAAAACGAACCGTTTGCGAATCCGTCGCATGTACCCAACTGATTGCATGTGTGATGGGCCAATGTTTGGATTGATCATGCGTAATCAAAAAAACGAGTGGTAATTGCGATAATGCTTCTAGTTGACCTGAGTTGAGCTGTTGTTCAACTTTATTTGCCATGACATCACCCCCTCTGCGACTTAGTGATGATATTTCGAGATATACTTCTCGTTTCCCTTTTTTACATCTGAATAATCTTCTAATATGATATACTAAGAAAAAAAGGGAGGACCTGACATGCGAGTGAAATGTACGATTTGCGATAAGCGTGAAACGATTGATGATTGGTCCTTCACGGCGAAGCGATTACGCAATAAACCTGTTCGTGTCCATATCTGTGATGAGTGTCGATCACGCGTAGAAGAACGGACACTTGAACGCCACGCTTCTGGACAATTCCATTTATACCCGACTTGGGAAACAAAACGAAAACACTGGTAAACAAAAGGTCTGCGGGGAAATTCCCTGACAGACCTTTTATTGTTTATCGATTGATTCGAACGAGTCGATCATCATCTGCCGATGGATTCCCTCTTCCGTCCGTATTATTTGTAATATAGTAAATCGACGTCTCGTCAATCCAGACATCTCGAATCCGACCTTGGTTTTCGACAACCGTCTTGACTTGCTTCGTCTCTAAATCAATCGTTTGTAATCGCTGTCCGACAAGTGTTGCAAAATACAGTGTATTCTCTGCTGTTGCCACTCCACTTGGTGCAACAGATTGTTCTCCTACTTCATACCACGGCGTCACCAGTCCTTCAGCTTGTTCTTTCCCTTCAATCGTCGGCCATCCATAGTTCTTTTGTTCGATTCGGTTGATTTCATCGTGCCCACTTTGTCCATGTTCGCTTGCATACAGTTGATCATCGACGAAAACAAGTCCTTGTGGATTCCGGTGACCGAGACTGTAGACGTATCCTTTTTGATTCCCCTCGAACGGTTTCCCTTCAGATGTTATGCGTAAAATCTTTCCTGCCAACGAATCAATGTCTTGCGCCAGTTCGGGATTCGCTGCGTCTCCTGCTGTGACGTAGAGTGCGCCCTCAGGTCCCCACTCCAGCCGTCCCCCGTTATGAATCGTCGCTCCGGGAATATCATCGAGTAAGACACGTTCTTCCGTCCACTGGTCGCCCTCTTCTTTTATCGCGATGACGCGATTCGTCGCTTGTCCTTGTTTGGCGTACGTATGGTAGACGTATGCTGTCTTATTGTCCTTAAAATCAGGATCGAGTACCATCCCAAGCAATCCACCTTCTCCTTCAGCGAGGACATCCTCTTTCAGCTGAAGGCGCATCCGTTCATAATCATCTTGTTCTCCTTTGACAATCGTTCCTTCACGTTCCGTGATGTAAAACACCTCTCCTTCTCGGACGATATTCCACGGAGCGTTTAGCTCTTTAAATACGACGCCTTCTTGCGCTTGAGATGATTGCGTCGCTTCTTGATCACCTGAATCCTGTTGATTGTTTTCTTGTGTCGTCTGATTCGTTTCCTCTGTTGACGATTCTTCTGACGTTTGCGTACAGCCCATCAGAATACCTGTTAACAGCAGGGGTATGACATACCTTATTTTCACTGTTTTCTCCCCCTTTTAGTATCATTGTTCCCGCTCCGCTTTAAATCATGCATCTGAATTGACTCAAAAAAAAGAACGAACCTCCGAAGAGATTCGTTCTTTTGATTCATGACACGCTTCCGTCAAGAAGCTGTCCGTTCACGTTCACGCTTGACCATCCACATCCGGAAGCGATAAATACCAAGTACGAAGACCATCGCAAGAAGTACTTCAGGAATCGGCCATGTCCAGAAGACAAGCGTCAATGCTGCCGAGAAGACGGCGAGCAAGAGATAGACGATCAGTGATTTCCACCATGCCAGTTCCTTAGCAAATCCTAACTTAAAGACGACAAGCGTCAAAATGACAACGGTAATCATTAAAGGATAAAATCCCGCTTCGATGTTATTCGGATCACTTCCGATACCGAGAAGTTTCGCGATGAACGGAATATCGTATTTCGAGAAATCAGAAGCAACGGCAGCTTGTGCATTCATTGCCAGTCCCCCTATTCGTTCAAGACTCAATCTTTACCTAGACGACGACGTTTTTCTTGCTTTTCACGTTCGTTCTTGTTCAAGACTTGTTTACGGAGACGAACCGATTGTGGTGTGATTTCACAGTACTCATCTTCGTTCAAGAATGTCAACGACTCTTCAAGTGAGAAGACACGTGGACGTTTAAGAACGTTCGTTGAATCTTTTGCAGATGCACGCATGTTCGTTAATTGTTTTGCTTTAACGACGTTGACAGCGAGATCGACATCACGGTTACATTCGCCGATGATCATACCTTCGTATACTTCGATACCAGGCTCGATGAAGATCGTTCCGCGGTCTTCAAGAGCTGAGATCGCGTAAGCAGTTGCTTTACCTGTTTCGATTGAGACCATAACTCCACTGCGACGTCCACCGATATCCGCTTGGATGAACGGACGGTATTCTTCGAATGTGTGGTTCATGATTCCGTATCCGCGTGTAGCAGAAAGGAATTCGTTACGGTAACCAATCAAACCACGTGAAGGAACGATGAATTCCATTTTCGTTTGACCGTTGTCCATTGTTTGCATGTTCGTCAATTCACCTTTACGGAGACCGATCGATTCCATGACAGAACCTGTGTACTCTTCTGGTGTATCGATGACGACGCGTTCGAATGGCTCGACTTTGACGCCTTCTTCTTCTTTGATGATAACTTGCGGTTTTGATACTTGGATTTCGTATCCTTCACGGCGCATGTTTTCGATCAAGATCCCGAGGTGAAGTTCCCCACGACCAGAAACGATCCAGCGGTCCGGTGAGTCCGTGTTTTCGATGCGAAGTGAAACGTCTGTTTCGAGTTCTTTTTCAAGACGCTCTTCGATTTTACGTGAAGTAACGAGATCCCCTTCACGACCAGCGAATGGCGAGTTGTTGACGATGAATGTCATTTGAAGCGTTGGCTCATCGATACGTAATAATGGGAGTGGATCAACGTGTGAAGTCGGGCAAACCGTCTCACCGACGTTGATATCTTCCATACCAGCGATCGCGATCAAATCTCCAGCTTTTGCTGTTTCGATTTCGACACGTTTTAGACCGAAGTAACCGAACAACTTCGTAACACGGAAGTTCTTCGTTGAGCCGTCAAGTTTCGAAAGCGAAACGCTATCGCCAACTTTGATTTCTCCACGGAAGACACGACCGACACCGATCCGTCCGAGGTAGTTATCATAGTCAAGCATCGTCACTTGGAACTGAAGCGGCTCCATTGTGTTATCGACAGGTGCTGGTGTGTGCTCAAGAATCAAATCAAGAACGTTCGTGATTGTATCTTCTTGTTTTTCTAATTCAGGTTCAAATGAACTTGAGCCGTTGACTGCCGATGCATAAACGACTGGGAATTCGAGTTGATCTTCGTCAGCTCCGAGGTCGATCAAGAGATCAACAACTTCGTCGACGACTTCAAGAGGACGGACCATCGGTTTGTCGATTTTGTTGACGACGACGATTGGTTGAAGTCCTTGCTCGAGTGCTTTTTTCAAAACGAAACGTGTTTGTGGCATACAGCCTTCACGTGCATCGACGACGAGGATGACGCCATCAACCATACGCATGATCCGCTCAACTTCTCCACCGAAATCGGCGTGTCCTGGCGTATCAACGATGTTGATGCGTGTGTTCTTGTAGTCAATTGCAGTGTTTTTCGCAAGAATCGTGATTCCACGTTCCCGCTCGATGTCATTTGAGTCCATTGCGCGTTCTTCGACTTGTTCGTTCGTACGGAACGTACCAGACTGTTTTAAAAGCTCATCGACTAATGTTGTTTTACCATGGTCAACGTGGGCGATGATCGCAACGTTGCGTAAATCATTTCGTACTAATGTTGTCATAGGTGTGTACCTCTTTCTATTCATTTAAATAAATCTTATCATACTTTCGGTCAACTTTAAGAGTATAGCACAGGTAGAGTCCTAATTGGCAATGACTAAGATTCGACATCACTCCGAAAGCCTTTTCATTATCCTTCATTCACGCTACACTGTTAACGTACTCACGGGTAGAGGGGGAAAAAACATGCGTCTGCTATTTTTATTACTCGCTATGCTTGCCGTAGGATCCATGGCAGCCATCGGCATCTTCATCGCGGAACAAAACGTTCCGATGACGATTGCTTCTGTCATCTTGATGATTGTTGCGATGGGTGCTGGGTTCGTCTTAAAGGCACGTTTACGAAAACAAGCATGACCGAAAAGGTTCCTTTCGTTTAAAACGAAAGAAACCTTTTTTCAATCTTCTTGTGTTTGTACGAATGTCAAAACATCTTTAACGAACGTCTGGCTCCCTGCTAGCACACTCGTTTGTTCGAGAAATGACATCGATTCACCTGTGATCGTTCCGACACGCCCACCGACCTCTTCAATCAATAACTGACCGGCTGCGTAATCCCAAGGCATATTACGCATCGTGATATACCCATCAACACGTCCTGCAGCTGTCCATGCAAGTTCAAGTGATGCTGCACCGATCGCTCGCACTCCGACGGCATGTCGCACGAGTGGTGCAAGACGATCCGTATTGATCCGACGATTTGGTGTCACCCAGGTCGCATTCATACAGATGATTGCTTCTTTAACACTCCGCTCCTCGATTTGTGGTAATCGTATGCCGTTTTGATAAGCACCATGCCCTTTGATGACATGGAACAACTCGTCAGCCATGACGTCGTAAACGAAACCATAACGTAACTCACCATCTATCATGATCGCGATCGAGATGGCAAACATTCGTTTTTGACGAATGAAGTTCATCGTTCCATCAATCGGATCAACGAACCAGATCGTGCCTTCGAGTGTATCAGGTCGAGCGATTCGTCCCTCTTCCCCATAAATATGATGATTCGGATAGCGATCTAAAATACCTTGAATCAATAAATCCTCGACGGCTTGATCAATCTCCGTCACTAAATCACTTTTTCCGGTTTTTTGTTCGACGTGATACGAACCATCAATTTTTTCGCGAATGTACTTTCCCGCTCGTTTGATCAAATCTATCGCATCCAACTCAATCTGCATTTGAGTTCACTCCTTCATCGTTGTTTCCAGCTTCTTCTATAGTAACAAAAAAAGAAAACCAGCGAACAGTTCGCTGGTTGAAGAGTTGATATTTTATTATAAGGTAGAGATCGGAACGTTGAAATCAAGCTTCAAGACGTACCATCTCTTGACGATATTTTTCGAGGCGCTCTTTACTTGCGCCAACAGCTTCTGCGTCACTTGCCACCATCGCATCGTGTAATGTAGCAAGCTCATAATCGATTTCGAGACGCAATACAGGAATGCGTTTTTCTGCATCTTTTCTCTTGTATGCTTCTATCACTTGTTTCACAGTAACCACACTCCTTCGCGGGATAAACAGAGGTTTAATTTGTCAGACAATTGCGACTTATTAGTGGATTGAATCTATAATAGTACGATTCAACTTAGATGTAAAGCATCTAATTTTAAAAAATACAGTTTCACATATTTGTAAGGTCAACGTCTTGTATGTAGTATATAGCCGCTTCCTTTCCACTTTAAACAAATGTTGATCATTTCCCGCACATTTCCAGTCGGATTAAAAGATAAGACTCCCACGCGTTCGCACAGGAGTCTTATCTTCATGGTCTAATTATTTCTTCATGCGAACGATTGATTCTTCTTGACGTTTCGCCTGCTGCATCGTCCGATAACTCGAGCAACCTGTCTCTTCCGCATAAAACTGATCCCATTGCTTCTCCTCGGATTTCGAGGTGACGATCTGTTTGAATTCACGATATGCTTCGAGCAACCGCTGTCGTTCAACGCCTGATTCATACGCTTGTTCGACTAAATTAAAGAAGTCGATGACTTTCACGATTTCTTCAGTCGACCAATCGGAATTGAGCGGATAATTCAATGCCATCATTCCCACTTCCTTTCTGCACTTTTCTATTTTACACGGAAAAGAAGCATAAAACAGTTGCAACCGTCCGAAAACTTGTTATAGTTAGCTTGTTTGATTGTATTTTTATTCGGTTTTAAGGGGGGAAATCTGGTGCAAACAAAAAGCTTAACACAGCTCGATACACCTTTATTCGATGCGCTACTCGCGCATGCGAAACGTCAACCAATTCAATTTCATATTCCCGGTCATAAAAATGGTCAAGGAATGGATCCAGCCTTTCGATCGTTCATCGGTCAGAATGCGCTCGATATCGATTTAATCAATATCGCTCCCCTTGATGATCTTCATCATCCAAAGGCAATCATTAAGGAAGCTCATCAATTGGCCGCTCAAGCCTTCCACGCCGACGAAACGTTCTTTTCCGTACAAGGAACTTCAACGGCAATCATGGCAATGATCATGAGTGTCGTCGGACCTGATGATAAAATTCTCGTTCCTCGGAACGTGCATAAATCGGTGATGTCAGCTATCGTTCTTTCTGGTGCGCATCCGATTTTCATTCACCCTGAATTTGATGAGACATTCGGAATCGCGCACGGCATCACACCAAGCGCGGTAGAACGTGCCCTTGCACTTCATCCCGATACAAAAGCAGTTCTCGTCATCAACCCGACCTATTTCGGCGTTGCTGGCGACTTAGAGAGTATCGTCAAGCTTTCCCATAGTAAAGGTATTCCGGTACTCGTCGACGAAGCACACGGCGTTCATATCGCATTCCACGAAGATATGCCATTGTCTGCGATGCAAGCAGGAGCTGATCTTGCCGCAACCAGCGTGCATAAGCTCGGTGGGTCACTCACTGGAAGCTCTGTCCTGAACGTTCGTCGCGGACTTGTTTCTCCAGATAAAGTTCAAGCGGTGCTCTCGATGTTGACGACGACATCGACATCCTACCTATTGCTCGCATCTCTTGACTGTGCACGACGTCATCTTGCGATCAATGGTGAAGCGATGAATCGTCGGGCACTTGAACTTGCGACACGGATGCGTTTTGGATTAGCGAAGCTTCCTTATCTCGCTGTTTTCGGCGAATCCGATCTTCATTCGAGTGCGACGTTTGCCTTTGATCCTACGAAAGTGCTCGTTTCCGTCAAAGGACTTGGTATTTCCGGTCACCTTGTTGAAGAGTTTTTACGTGAAGAACATCGGATTGAAGTTGAACTTTCAGATTTGAACAACATCCTCGTCATCATTACGTCTGGTGACTCGGAAGAGACGATTGATGCCTTTCTCCATGCGATGTCATTACTGGTTGCACGTTATCAAAATAATGGCGCTGAAACGACTGATCATTCGATTGTTCTTCCAGACATCCCAGCACTCGCTCTCAGTCCTCGTGATGCATTCTATGAAGAGACAGAGACGATTCCGTTGATTGATGCGGTCGGGCGGATTTCAGCTGAATTCATGATGGTATATCCACCTGGCATCCCAATCTTCATTCCAGGCGAAATGATTACGGCAGACAATCTTGCCTAT
This sequence comes from Exiguobacterium sp. U13-1, assembly GCF_001750115.1. NCBI lineage: Bacteria > Bacillati > Bacillota > Bacilli > Caryophanales > Exiguobacterium > Exiguobacterium sp. U13-1. Next base: position 2,558,096 of record NZ_CP015731.1, read on the forward strand.
ATTAAAGAAAACATCGAAGCTGGTCTTCCGGTTCAAGGCCTTGAGGACCATTCACTCGAGACAATCAAAGTCATTCAACAATCGAATGCGATTCGGTAAAAACAAGACAAAGCAGTAATCCTTATTCAATGAGGATTACTGCTTTTTTAGTCATTTCATTCTGCGTACTCATCATTTGGTGAACAAGGAATGAATGCTGCGAGTGCTTCACCAATTACTTCGACATCCTCTCGTTCAATCGCAAATGTACGAACTAAGACATCTCCATTCAACACATCCTGTTGATCGAGTAACGCTGACTGACCACCGGTTAAACTGACGACGAGTACTTTCCCGAAGAATTGTCCTGTACAGACGACAGCAAAATCATAGCGGGCGAGTGCAGTCGTCCAGCCGACAAAACGAACCTTATCCATCTCTGATACGTAATACAGCTCCTCCAAGGTAGTCACGGATTCCATGTGCGTCCACCCTCTCCAATTTTTACTTTTCCTTTTCCTTTTTTGAATCAAGCCCAAACAAAAAACACCTCATTCACGGTCGGCTCCCCGCGAATGAGGTGTTTCAATATTATTTAATGATGTGGATTGGGCTGCCGATTGCAACTTCAGCAGTTTCCATTGCGATTTCACCAAGTGATGGGTGCGCGTGGATTGTGAGTGCGATATCTTCAGCTGTCATACCAGACTCGATTGCGAGTCCCATTTCAGCGATCATATCAGAAGCGCCTGTACCAGCGATTTGCGCGCCGATCAAGAGACCATCTGATTTACGAGTGATCATTTTCAAGAAGCCGTCTGGCTCGTTGAGTGCAAGTGCACGACCATTCGCAGCGTAAGGGAATTTAGACGCGATGTAGTCGAGTCCTTCTTCTTTTGCTTGTGCTTCCGTGTAACCGACTGTAGCGAGTTCTGGGTCTGTGAAGACGACCGCTGGAATCGCGCTGTAGTCGAGGTATGCAGGGTGTCCTGCAGCTGCTTCAGCAGCGATTTTAGCTTCGAATGAAGCTTTGTGTGCAAGTGGTGGTCCGGGAACGATATCACCGATTGCGTAGATGTTTTCGTTTGAAGTACGGCACTGATCGTCGATTTCGACAAGACCACGGTCGCTGACTTTAACTTCTGCCATTTCAAGACCAAGATCACCAGTGTTCGGACGGCGACCAACAGTAACGAGGACGTAGTCCGCTTCAACTGTTTGTGCTTCACCGTTGACTTCGAATGTTACTTTAACGCCATCTTCCGACTCTTCCACACTTTGAGCAAGTGCTTCGTTGTGGATTGTGATGTTACCTTTTTGTTTGAGCTTTTTCTTAACGACTTGCGTCATAGCAGGCTCGAAACCAGAAAGGATGTCTTTTGTTCCTTCAAGAATGACGACTTCTGTATCGAAGTTCGCATACGCTGTACCAAGCTCCATCCCGATGTATCCGCCACCGATGACGATGAGTTTTTTCGGGATTTCAGGAAGGTTCAATGCGCCTGTTGAAGAAAGAACGCGTTTTGACCATTTGAAAGCTGGAAGTTCGATTGGAGTCGAACCTGTCGCGATGATACATTTCTTGAATTTGTAAGGAGTCGAAGAATCTTCGTTGATGATACGAACTGTATCTTCTGATTGGAAGTAAGCTTCCCCAACGACAGTCTCAACTTTGTTCCCTTTAAGAAGACCACTAACGCCGCCAGTCAATTTGTTGACGACAGATTGTTTCCAAGATTGAACTTTCGAGAAATCGACAGTTGCATTCTCAGAAGCGATCCCCATATCGCTTGAACCTTTAGCATGCTGGAAGTTGTGTCCTGCAGTGATCAAGGCTTTTGACGGGATACATCCAACGTTTAAGCAGACACCGCCGACGTTTTCACGTTCAACGATTGTTACTTTCATACCGAGTTGCGCGCCGCGGATTGCAGCAACGTAACCACCAGGGCCAGCCCCGATTACGAGTAAATCTGTTTCTTGTGCGAATTCACCTACTACCATTGCTTATCCCTCCATGATGAGAAGTTGTGGGTCGTTCAATAGACGTTTAACTAAGTTAAGCGCGTTTTGTGCAGTTGCACCATCGATGAGACGGTGGTCGAAGCTGAATGAAAGTGCAAGAACTGGTGCAGCAACGATTTCGCCGTTTTTAACGACCGCTTTTTCAGCGATACGACCGATACCGAGGATTGCAACTTCTGGGTGGTTGATGACTGGTGTGAACCACTGACCGCCAGCAGAACCGATGTTAGTGATCGTGATTGATCCACCTTTCATCTCGTCGCCAGAAAGTTTTCCTTCGCGTGCTTTACCAGCAAGGTCATTGATGTCGTCAGCGAGTGAGAAGATCGATTTACGATCTGCATCTTTAACGACTGGTACGACAAGACCGTTGTCTGTATCTGCAGCGATACCGATGTTGAAGTAGTTTTTGTAGACGATTTCTTCGTTTACATCGTCGATTGATGCGTTGATTGCTGGGTATTTCTTAGCAGCAGCAGTCAATGCTTTTACGACGAACGGAAGGTAAGTCAATTTCGTACCTTGAGCAGCCGCAACTTCTTTGAAGTTTTTACGGAGTGCTACGAGGTTCGTAACATCAACTTCGTCCATGAGTGTTACGTGTGGAGCTGTATGTTTCGAGTTAACCATTGCTTTCGAAATCGCTTTACGGATTCCTTTGATTTTCTCGCGTGTTTCAAGTTCAGGTTGAGCAGCAACGTAAGGCTTAACTTCTGTTTTTGGTGCAGAAGCAGCTGCAGCTGGTGCTTTTTCTTCTGTTGCTGGTGCTTCAGAAGTTTGTCCACCGTTTGCGAATGCATCGATGTCTTCTTTAACAACACGACCGTTGTCGCCAGAACCTTGGACTTCACGGATGTCGACACCTTTTTCACGTGCATATTTACGGACAGATGGCATCGCGATGACGCGTTCTGATTTATGGATTTGAACCTCGTTTGGTTTGTCTTCCACTTTTTGATCCGTATCTTGAACGTCTTTCGCGTTGTCTTCAGCTTTTGGTTGCTCTGCTTCTTCAGAAGGAGCAGAACCTTCGCCTTCGACTTCGAATGTGATGAGGACGTCGCCAACGACAGCTACGACACCTTCGTCAACTTTTACTTCTTTAACAGTACCATCAACTGGTGATGGGATTTCAACGACTGCTTTATCGTTTTGTACTTCAAGAAGAACGTCGTCTTCCTTGACAGTGTCGCCCGCTTTTACGAACCACTTTACGATTTCACCTTCATGAATACCCTCACCGATATCCGGCAATTTGAATTCAAATAAACCCATTTGAATATGCCTCCTTTTAGTTCACTCTTCTAGTCGATTGTTATCTGTAAAAACGGAAGCAAGGAGAGAATGGAACCCTCTCCTTATTTTCCGAAATGCTCTTAGAAATTGTAGACAGTTTTGACTTTCTCAACGATATCTTTGTGGTCTGGGATCCAGACGTCTTCACCTTGTGCGAATGGGAAGATTGTATCTGGTGCAGCAACACGAAGGATCGGTGCTTCAAGGTCAAGGATTGCACGTTCTTGGATTTCAGTAGCAACCATTGCAGCAATACCCGCTTGTTTTTGTGCTTCTTGAACGACGACGACACGGTTTGTTTTCTTGACAGAAGCAAGAATCGTATCGATATCAATCGGGCTGATCGTCATCAAGTCGATGATTTCGACGCTGATGTTTTCTTTTTCGAGCTCTTCAGCTGCTTTAAGTGAAGCGTGTACCATCGCACCGTAAGTGACGATTGTTACATCTGTACCTTCACGTTTTACATCAGCTTTTCCGAGTTCGATCGTGTAATCGCCCTCTGGCACTTCACCGCGGAATGAACGGTAGAGTTTCATGTGCTCGAGGAATACGACTGGGTCATTGTCGCGGATTGACGCGATCAAGAGACCTTTTGCATCGTATGGTGTTGAAGGAATGACAACTTTAAGTCCTGGTGACTGAGCCATGAGTCCTTCGAGGTTATCTGCGTGAAGTTCCGGTGTTTTAACACCGCCACCGAATGGTGAACGGATTGTTACAGGTGCACTGTACGTACCACCTGAACGGTAACGGAGACGCGCAAGTTGTGCTGCGACTGAATCAAATACTTCGAATACGAATCCGAAGAATTGGATTTCCATGATTGGACGGAATCCTGTCAGACTGAATCCGACAGCAAGACCACCAATACCTGATTCCGCAAGTGGTGTATCGAAGACGCGGTCTTCGCCGAGCTCATCTTGAAGACCTTCTGTCGCACGGAATACCCCACCGTTTTTACCGACGTCTTCACCGAACAAGAGAACTTGTTCGTCGCGTTTCATCTCGACGCGCATTGCGTCAGTGATCGCTTGGATCATCGTCATTTGTGCCATGGGTTATTTCGACTCCTTTGCTGTATACTCATCAAGCTGCTCTTGCAGGTTTTGTGGAAGCTTTTCAGCCATCACGTTGATGAAATCTGTAACTTTTTGTTTTGGTTCTTTGTCAGCTTGTGCAAGTGCTTCCTTAACGTCAGCTTTTGCTTGCTCGATGACTTCGTTCTCTTTATCTTCGTTCCAAAGACCTTTTGCTTCCATGAAAGCACGGAAACGGACGAGTGGATCTTGTGCTTGGTACTCATCATCCATGTCTTTTGTACGGTAACGTGTTGGATCATCACCAGCGAGTGTGTGTGGTCCGTAACGGTAAGTCAATGTTTCGATCAATGTCGGAACACCGTTAAGTGCTTCAACACGAGCTTGTTTCGTAGCTGCGTATACAGCGAGAACGTCCATACCGTCGACTTGGATACCATTGATCCCAGCAGCGACAGCTTTTTGAGCGATTGTTTTCGCCATAGATTGTTTTTCGACAGGTGTCGAGATTGCGAAACGGTTGTTTTGAACGACGAAGATTGCAGGTGCTTTGAAAGCTCCAGCGAAGTTCATACCTTCATAGAAGTCCCCTTGTGAAGAACCACCATCACCTGTGTAAGTGATTGCGACTTGTTCTTTACCGCTTTTCTTAAGACCGAGAGCAACACCAGCCGCTTGAACGATCTGCGCACCGATGATGATTTGTGGCATTAAGACGTTAACACCTTCAGGAATCTTACCACCTGTGATGTGACCGCGTGAGAACAAGAATGCTTTGTAAAGTGGAAAGCCATGGAAGACCATTTGTGGAATATCACGGTATCCAGGAAGAATCCAGTCATCTTTATCCAAAGCGAATTGTGTACCGATCATTGACGCTTCTTGTCCAGCTACTGGTGCGTAGAACCCAAGACGTCCTTGACGGTTAAGTGAGATTGCACGTTGGTCCCAGATACGTGTGTATACGAGACGGCGCATTAATTCCGTAAGCTCTTCATCCGAGAGGTCTGGCATAGCGTCTTTATTGACGACTTCACCTTTCTCGTCAAGAATGCGGAACGTTTCAAAGTTTTCTTCCACGTTTTTAAACATGTTTACGTTCATCTTTTCACCTCATCCTTTCACTGCGTTCAGCGAAATATTCCTCTGACTGATTTGCTCACATGACAATAGTGTCCAAAAAACGAAGTCCCGTGTGACTATCCTTTGAACATGTGTCTGTGTACCTATTCAGTTGAGTAAACTGTATTATCATGAATCGACACGTAATAGTGTCTTGTTCATTACGTTACAAGTATAAATCTGTAACACCTTAAAATCAAAGGAAATGTTTTATTTTTTTCACGTTTCATATTGTGAATTCAATCACAAAACTAGAATATTCCATCTTCTGTATCATTCGATATTTTCCTACTGTGTTAGTTGTCATCATTCCCCACTTTCCTATGCTATACTTTTTGTAGACGAAAGGAGTGTTGTTCATGATCACCATGAATGAAATCGTACGCGAAGACGTTCCTGCTCTTCACGAACGGTCAGTAGAAGTGACCTTCCCTCTCAGCGATGAGGATAAGGAAACGATGCGACTCATGCGCGAGTTCCTCGCCAACAGTCAAGATGATGAAATTGCGAAGAAATACGACTTACGAAGCGGTATTGGACTTGCAGCACCACAGATCGGTGTCAACAAGCGCATGTTCGCGATCCGCTTACCGGATGGTGACGATTTATTGGAATTTGGTATCTATAATCCAAAAATCATCAGTCATTCCGTCGAGCAGACGTATTTAACTGGCGGTGAAGGATGTTTGTCCGTCGACCGTGAAGTCGAAGGACATGTACCGCGCTATATGCGTATTACCCTAACTGGCATCGATCATAACGGAAATCCTATAAAATTACGTTTAAAAGGGATGAAAGCAATCGTCTGCCAACATGAATACGACCATCTAGATGGCGTCATGTTTTACGATCGGATTGATAAAAAAGAACCGTTCAAGGAATACGGTCCTGCTACGTAATACAAAAATCCTCGTTTCCGTTTTCGGAGACGAGGATTTTTTGAATCAGACTTCCATGATGATCGGCATGACCATCGGATGACGTTGTGTTTTTTCTGTTAAATACGGTGTGAGCGTATCATTGATGACTTGTTTGATATCCGTCCATTTCGTATTCCGGTTCGCAAGCGATTGATCAAGTGAGCGCTTGAGTAGACGTTCAGCATCTTTAATCAAATTACCCGACTCACGCATGTAGACGAAACCACGTGAGATGATGTCCGGTCCTGAGACGAGACGATTCGTCTTCGAGTCGAGCGTCACGACGACGACGACGAGTCCCTCTTCCGAGAGGATACGACGATCGCGTAAGACGATGTTTCCGATGTCTCCGATCCCTTTTCCGTCGACATATACCGCATTCGCTTGAATCTTCCCGGTGATAGCGGCTGCATTCGCATCTAATGCGAGTACTTCACCGTTATCCATGACGAAACAGTTTTCTTCCGGTACACCAGCATCCATCGCAAGCGACATATGCTTCTTCAGCATCCGATATTCACCGTGAATCGGCATGAAGTATTTCGGATTCAATAGACGTAACATGAGCAACTGCTCTTGTTGACTACCGTGACCTGATGTATGGATATCATTCAGTTTACCGTACATGACATCTGCGCCAGCTTTATATAGCTGATTGATCGTCTTTCCGACAGAAACGACGTTTCCTGGGATTGGTGACGACGAGAAGATGACGAGATCATCCGGAATGATCGAGATTTGACGATGTGTTCCGTTTGCGATACGGCTAAGTGCCGCCATTGGTTCTCCTTGTGAACCGGTACAAAGGATCGTCAACTCATTTGATTTATAACGTTTCATCTCGTTCGGTTCGATAATCGTACCCTTCGGCGCTTTGATGAAATCAAGTTCTTGACCAATCATCATGACCTTGTCCATACTACGTCCGAAAACGACGATTTTCCGTCCTGCTTCAACAGAAGCATTGACGACTTGTTGCAGACGATAGATGTTCGACGCAAACGTCGCAAAGATGATCCGTCCTTCCGCTTTACGGAAGATGTCTGAGATCGTTTCCCCAACGACACGTTCACTCATCGTAAACCCTTCCACTTCTGCGTTCGTTGAATCCGATAGAAGACACAAAACGCCTTCCTTACCGAGTTCAGCCATTTTCGCTAGATCAGCTGGTTCTCCGACTGGTGTGAAATCGAACTTAAAGTCCCCTGTATGCACGATGTTCCCTTGTGGTGTTTTGACGACGACGCCGAACGAGTTTGGAATCGAGTGTGTCGTACGGAAGAACGAGATGCTTGTCTTCCGGAACTTGATGATCGAATCTTCATCGATTTCATGCAGTTCCGCGTTGCGAAGCAACCCGTGCTCTTCAAGTTTCACCTTGATGAGACCCATCGCAATCTTTCCTGCGTAAATCGGTAAGTTTACTTGTTTAAGCAAGAAAGGCAGACCGCCAATGTGATCTTCATGACCGTGTGTGATGAAGACGCCTTTGACCTTGTCCTTGTTCTTGATCAAGTACGTGTAATCTGGAATGACATAGTCGATTCCGAGTAATTCATCTTCTGGGAACATGACACCCGCGTCAATGACGATGATCTCATCTTGGAATTGAACGACATACGTGTTCTTCCCGATTTCCCCGAGTCCACCGAGTGCGAAAACGGCGGCCTGATGGTTTTTGACGAACTTCATTCGAACGTCGCAACCTTGAAATCAGGATGTTGTTGTTCGTATGTCAAAAATTCTCCACTGACTTCGCGGATGAACTCGATGTTGATTTCTTTGAGGTGGTCAATCGTTGATCGCACGTCACGAATGCTTTCCCCTTCTACATACATTGTTTCTGTCCGTTCACGAACAGGTGCTTCCGAACGAAGCGGTTGGTAAAATACTTTAAAAATCATGCCTAGCAACTCCTTATCAGTACATTGTTTTTTGTCCTTAGTACAGTATACACGATACATGGACTATTTTTCATCCTTATTCGGCATGTTCCCTTCCGGCAACACGCTTTTGGTTATGCTATACTTTCACATGAACAGGTCATTTCGACCAATTAAAAAGAGAAGGTGAAACCATGGCAAATCAGAAAGTCGTCTTTTTCGATATCGACGGAACCTTATTGCATGATGGTCATTTTGTTCCGGAATCAACAAAACAGGCAATTCGTAAGCTTCAAGAAAATGGTGTTTATGTAGCGCTCGCAACTGGACGCGGACCTGCGATGTTGTCTGGAATCCGTGAACTACTCAACATCGATACGATTATCGGCTATAACGGGCAAATCGTCGTTCATCAAAATGAAATCATCTACAAACGTCCACAACCGAAGACGGATTTAACGCATTTAACGCAGCAAGCGAAAGAAAACGGGCATACACTCGTTTATCTTGGTGAAACAAAAGGCTTCACGACGAAATCAAATGACACGCATGTCGTAGATTCGCTCGGCGATCTCGACATGCCATTACCGATTCACGATGAAGAAGCTTTCTTATCGCATGATGTTTTCCAAACGCTCGTTTACTGTACGGCCGAAGAAGAAGCGGATTATGTTAAACGGTATGACGCATTCGATTTCATTCGTTGGCACCCACACGCAATGGATGTCATCAATGTCGGTTCTTCGAAAGCAGAAGGGATCAAACAATTCCTGAAATTGACGAACATTCGCCGCGAAGATACCTTTGCATTCGGTGATGCTTTAAACGATCTAGAGATGCTCCGCTACGTTGGAACCGGTATTGCGATGGGCAACGGACTTCCAGAAACGAAAGCTGCTGCTGATTACGTCACGAAACCGATTCTCGAAGACGGGATCGCACACGGATTAAAAGAGTTCCAACTGATTTAATAAGTAGATGTAAAGCTGAGGCATGCCTCAGCTTTTTTTAATTCTTCACTTTATGAATCGCGCGCTCTAGACGGTCGAGATCCTCATTTTCACCAATGACGACGAGATAATCTCCTTTTTCGATCATTTCATCAGCTTGTAAAGAAATCAGAACGTTTTCTCCACGTTTAATGGCGACGACGTTCGCCCCGTATTTGCTCCGTAGATCAAGATCAATCAATGTTTGTTTCGCCATCCGGTCACTGACTTTAATTTCAACGATCGAAAATTCTTGAGATAAGTCGAGATAGTCAAGAATATTTGAACTCATTAAACCGTTCGCAATTCGGACGCCCATATCCCGTTCTGGGTGAACGATGAAATCTGCTCCGATTTTTCGTAATACTTTTTCGTGGTAATCGTTCGTCGCTTTAACGGTGATCGATTGTACCCCGAGCTCTTTTAAAATCAATGTCGTCAAGATGGATGCTTGAATATTTTCCCCGATGGCAACGATGACATGATCGAAGTTTCGGATTCCTAGACTTTTTAAGACATTCTCATCCGTCGTGTCCGCGATGACGGAATGCGTCGCAATTCCCATGAATTCATTGACGCGCTCCTCGTCGGAGTCAATCGCTAAAACATCATAACCATTTTTTGATAGTTCTCGGACGATCGAGCCACCAAAGCGCCCTAGTCCAATTACTGCAAACTCTCCATTCATTTTCACAACTCTCCTTCACAATCGCTCTTCCTTAGTAGTGTACCCGATTCATTTTAAAAATACTATAAACGCCCCTGCGATTCGCAGAGGCGTTTATTCATCCATTATTTTGAGGATTTCCCACGTACATAATCGTTATCGAACAAGAAGAGTCGTAAAATCAAGTACAACGCCGGAATCAAGAGTAAGAGTCCGAAGATGAAGACAACGACGAGTGCGGAAGCCATTGTTTCGTTAACGACCGCTTTGTTGATATCGATATATGGATACAAGATATATGGTAAGTGCGTATAACCGTAACCAAACCATGCCACTCCATACTGTAACATGACCGCGACGAAGGCAATTCCGTAATTCTTCTTCATGTAGACGAGTGTTACCGCAACGAGGAAGAAGATGAAACTAGCAGCGAACCACCACCAGTTCCCGTTTAAGATGTTCTCATAGTGCCATGCCGCTTGATTTTTCAATCCAAAGAAGACGAGTGCACAGACAAGAATCGTCGGACCACTCCAGAAGAGTGCCCATTTACGAATTAGCGGAGTAGCCCCTTCATCCTTCGCTTTATCTGCGTAGAACAAAAGGAACATCGCACTGATATAGAGGACGGATACGATAGCGAGTGCTACGACCGACCAAGAGTAAAAGTTCGTAAATAATTTTGTTCCTAAAAACTCGACTGTTTCATTCGTTTTACGAATAAAACCACCTTGACTGATCGTCAATGTCGTTGACATCGCCGCCGGAATCAATAGACCAGTTGCTCCATATAAGAACGTATAGAACATGCTGTCGTTTGATCCATAATTGGCAAATGCATAGAAGCTACCGCGAATTGCAATCAATACAAGAACGATTGAGGCTGGCACAAGCAGTGCCGTACCGAAATAATAAGCGGTATCCGGGAAGAACCCGACTAGTCCGACGAAGAAGAATACGAAGAAGACGTTCGTTACCTCCCACACTGGTGAGAGATAACGAAGAATCAATCGATTCGTTAAATGATCCCGCTTCGTATATTTTGAATAAAAGGCATAAAATCCAGCACCGAAGTCAATTGAGGCAACGATGAGATATCCGTACAGGAAAGTCCAAAGGACCGTAATTCCTAGTGTTTGAACGTCCAAATCGTTCCCTCCTTACTTGTTATCATCCACGAACATAGCTTCCCCACGCGCGTGGTGGTTTTCAGCAAGTTCTTGAAGTTCTTTACCAACCGGGTTTTTCTTGAACATCCGTAATAATACGACTGTACAAATCGTACCAAGCATCAAGTACAAGGCACTGAATAGAATCAACATCGGACCAACAGCAGTTGACGTCGTCGCCGCATCTGCAGTCCGCATGATGCCGTAAAGTGTCCAAGGTTGGCGACCAATTTCAGCGTACATCCAACCTGCTTCAATTGAAATCATCGCTAGAGGTCCACCGATGAAGACACCTCTTAAAATCCATTTATTATACGGATTCAATTTTTTCAAACGGAATGCCAAGATGAACAACGCAGAGATGGCAGCCAAATACATACCAATCGAGACCATGATATCGAAGAAATAGTGAACGATCAGCGGTGCTTGATCTTCTTTAGCAAACTCATTTAGACCAATAACTTCTGTATCTGGAGCTCCACCTGCAAGAATTGAAAGTGCATATGGGATTTTGACGGCTCCCTTAATTTCATAACTGCCGTCTTCTTGCTGATCAAGTATCCCACCAAAGATCAACTCGGCTTCACTTGTCGTTTCAAAATGCCATTCAGCAGCTGCAAGTTTTTCTGGCTGGTATTTTGCCAAGTATTTCCCTGAGAAATCTCCGACAAGTGCCGTCGAGAAGGCAAAAATCAAACCGGCCATGACAGTGAGACGAAGAGCTTTTTTATGATAAGCCGTCTCCGCTGCTGAGAGTGTTTTTTTGCGGAGTAAGTGGAACGCCGCGATTGCCGCCAAGATGAATGCGACTGTTAAATAAGCCGATACGATGACGTGTGTTGCTTTTGTAGGTGTTGCTGTATTGAACATTGCTTTTAATGGTTCGATTTGCGTTAGCGTTCCGTTGACGATCTTAAACCCTTCTGGTGAGTTCATGAAAGAGTTGACCGTCGTAATGAAGAATGCTGATGCTGTCGCACCAATGACGACCGGAATCCCGATCAACCAGTGTAACCATGGGTTTTTGAACCGATCCCACGTGTACAGATAAATACCGAGGAAAATCGCTTCAAAGAAGAATGCGAATGTTTCCATGAATAGCGGTAATGCGATCGTTTGACCAGCCACTTGCATGAGTGACGGCCAAAGTAGTGATAATTGCAATCCAATTGCCGTCCCTGTCACGACACCGACTGCGACGGTAACGACGTATCCACGCGTCCACCGTCTTGCTAATAAAATATAATCCGGATCTTTGCGTTTCAGACCGATGAATTCAGCTGCGAGTACCATGAGCGGTACCCCGACGCCAATCGTCGCGAATATAATGTGAAACGCTAATGTGAGCCCTGTCAACAATCGACTGAGCAATACGGGATCATTGAACATGTATATAGCCCCCTCTTCCTAAAACATACTTCTCTATATGGTCTATAACCGTATCATAGAGAACATAACCCTTTATGTCTGTTTATAATGTTTGATGTAACAAATTGTTCACATGTGCACGTGATTTTTTTCACAAAATGTTCGAAAACTCCTATTCTTACATATATAAAAAGCTTTCCCATTCTTGATTTCGAAAGGGAAAGCAGTATGTCCTTCATTATTTCATAAAACTTTTTAAACATATTCTCGGAAATAATGGTCGAGTAAATCAATCACAAATGGAATTGCGGATTCATCTGGATTCAAAGTTGGTTGATGAAGTCCAGATGTCGGATTATCGACTCCGAGCCAAAACATCATTCCTGGAATTTCCTTCAACATGAATCCAAAGTCTTCTCCTGTCATTGCTGCATCACATTCGATGTAGTTCGCATTCATCTTGACGAATGATGAGAATTTATCAACGATGTGTCGGTCATTGACGACCTCGTAATAACGATTTCCGAATTGTAGATCAATCTTGACGCCGAACGAAGCTTCGATTCCCCGGATGATGTCACGAACGCGTCGTTCCAGTTTTTCCATGTCTTCTCCATTGAGTGCGCGCATCGTTCCGTCAAGAACAGCTCTACCGGCGATGACGTTTTCCCGAATCCCAGCATCGACCTTTCCGATCGTGATGACGCTACAGTTCATCGGATTGATGGATCGGCTGACGATTGTTTGCAATTGCATGATCAAGGCTGCTTGCGCAACGACTGTATCAATCGTCAAATGAGGAAATGCCGCGTGACCACTTTGACCATAGATCGTGATATGGACTTCTCGAGCACTCGCGAACAAGACGCCAGGACGGCTCGCAATCGTACCGACTGGATATTCCGGTGCGACATGAAGACCATACATCTCACTTGGACGATATTTTTCAAACAACGGACTTTTAATCATCGGTTCTGCCCCGCCCGGACCTTCTTCCGCTGGTTGGAATAAAAAGACGACATCATCCATGACCGGCAATTCAATGATTCGTTTCATTAATCCTAACGCAATCGACGTGTGCATATCGTGACCACAGGCATGCATGAAGCCTGGATGTTCCGAGCAAAATGGAAGACCTGTCGCTTCTTCGATCGGTAACCCATCAATGTCTGCCCGGTACCCAATCGTCCGATTCCCAGTCAATCCTTTCACTCGAACGAAAACACCCGTTTCAAACGTGTCATACGTGACACGATCTGGTGGATAAGCACGAATTTGTTCCAATATAAAAGCTTGCGTCTTAAATTCCTTGAACCCTGGTTCTGGTATTTTATGAAGCGCGCGCCGCATTTCAATGGCGTATTCCATCTGACTGACTTCCTCCTTCTTCTTTTACGATGTCCCAAAATGCTTGAACTTGTTTCAGCTCAAGCATCGATTCCGTAGACAAGATCCATGTATCTCGCTTTAATATCTTTCCGGACGATGTTTTTAACGGAAGCTGCATGACTTCATTTGATTGCTGGATCGTCGACTCGGGTAAAATCGCAAATCCAATTCCATGTAGAGCCATCTGCTTGCATGTCTCGATTTGATCGACGACCAGCGTCCGAGAGGGGGGGCTTGCGAACCGATCTTGCCACCACTCTAAAATTTCTTGGTAGTATGTCGAATCACTCTTGAACTGGATGAACGGTCGATCCGTCACGCGCAATTGTTCAATCGACGTCAGCTCACTATCGACTAAATAGAGCGGATCCGAGAAAAGACGTTCTTTGACACCTTTCCAGTCCGGGTTTCCACGAATGATCCCGATATGAAAATGTTCCTCTAACATATGACGCATCATCTCACTCGACCAACCCGTGACAAGCTGGACACGGACATGCGGATAACGCTCAACGAATCGTTTTAAGACACGCGGGAGCCAGTATTGCCCCATGATGGAAGCGACGGCAATCCGAAGCGTCCCATAAACGGCACCTTCTTCTGCTGTCAATTCACTTTTTAACTCGAGTTCCTTCCGATTCATCTCTTTTGCGAGACCGATTACTTTTTCTCCTTGTGGTGTGATGCTTAACCCACGCGATGAACGAATGAATAATTTTGTTCCCCAGCGTCTTTCAATCGCAACGAGACGTTGACTAAGTGCAGGTTGCGAGACGAATAATCGTTCAGCAGCGCGCCTCATATTCAATTCTTCCGATAAGGTGATCAACATTTCCATTTCCGACACTTGCAATGTGAGATTCGACTCCTCATGATATAAGATGGCATTAGTTTAACACGTTAGAAAGGACGATACATATGACACGCTATCATTTTATGTTCATCATCTCAACGATTGCAACGCTTGGCAGTCTCTATTTCAGTGAAATTCGCGGATTCATTCCCTGCCCGCTCTGTTGGTGGCAACGACTATTCATGTATACGACAGCCTTTTATTTGCTCATCTCGCTATTCCGGTCGAAAACGATTGATCCGCTCTTCGTCCGCCTGTATGTGCTTGCCGGCTTTGGTGTCGCCTTGTACCACGTCATCCTTGAGCGCTTACCCGATGGCGAAGCGTTATGTACGAGTGGCTGTCTCATTAAATGGGTCAACTATTTTGGCTTCTTGACGATTCCGATGATGAGTCTTATTGCCTTTACATTACTCTTAGTACTAGCGTTCTATCCAGCACGTTCAAACAATGAAGCGTAAGACAACACGATACAAATTAGGAGAAGCTATTTGAGCTTCTCCTTATTTGTATCGTACATCACGTCCAGCGATTGAAGACGCTGACGGCGCTTGAGAACGCAAGCTCTGAGAGTTGTCCCGTACCTTCACACCAGTCCCCGACGAAAGCGACACCTGCATGATCCGGAATGTGAGTCGCAAGTGGCGTTTGCCCCATTTTCCATTTGATTTCTTGTACGACTGCTCGTTTGATCGTTCGTTCTGCGACGATACGTTGTCTCCAATCTGCAAAATGAACGTCAAGCATCTGTTCGATTCCCGTTCGGACATGTCCAATATAATCGGGATCATCAAGTCGATCGTGTTCAAGATAGGCGATTGCTTGAAGGACTTGACCATCCTTCGGTGCAAGACTTGTATCATAATGCGATAAATCCGTGATGAACGCTCGATGCGAACGGTCGTAGATGTATGAATACGGTGTTTGAATATACGGGTGAAGTCCAAGATCATACACGAATACTTCTACTGGTTCATGACTCGCATACGGTGTAACAAATCGTTGAATGACAGTTGGGGTCGCCATTTTTAAAATTTCACGCGGTGGTACGGCAAAGATAATCCGTTCGACGTTCCATTCTTGTTTCTTTCGATCACGGACTAAGAATCCTGTCATAGTCGATTCGACTGCTGTTATTTTTGTTTTTTTCAAGATCTCTCCACGATTCTCTAGGATGATCCGTTCCAACTCCTGTACTAACCCTTGCCACCCACCTTCGATGTATGAGACAGGCTTTCGCGTCCGAAAAAGTTTTTGATAATACTCGAAATAGACGTCTGACGGGATTTTTTCCGGTTCTGCCGTAAAAAAGTTCGTTGATGCCAAATCAAGCATCAACTGTGCCACTTGTTCATCGACTCGTTCTGTTTTTAACCATTGTCCGATCGATTGTAGCGGATCCCCTCGTTCGACTCGTAAAATCGTTTTAATGATCTCCCATGTGAAACGTACTTTGTTCGTTCCTTCGATGACTTCTGTTTTTAGTAATCCCCAGGCATTCGCAGGAACTGCCGTCAAATGACCTGAAAACTCATATTTCGCACGACTCGCTGAGAAATCTAACCACGTCACTTCGATACCGAGCTGTTTCGTTAATTTGCGAAGAATCGATTGATCGCGTCCATAAATCGCATGAGCACCGTAATTAAACGTAAACCCTTTTACGGTTTGAGAGGTGGCACGTCCTCCAAGTAATCCAGCATCCCAAAGCGTGACCGGTGTTCCTTGTTTTGCGAATAATGCCGCTGCCGTCAAGCCGGATAATCCTCCACCTATGATACCAATCGTCATACTCCCGCCTCCTCAATCGTCATTTCTTTTCTTTTCCCATAACGATTGAAGAAGAATCGAAGAACATGAAAAAAGACGCGATTTCAATCATGAAATCACGCCTCCTTATTCTTGATTATGCTCTCCACCATTCATCGAGTGGTGAGACCGGCATATGATGCTTATGCCCAACACGTTTATACTGCGTCTCTAACTTTTCTTGACTTGCTTCTGAAATCGTCTTACCTTCCAAGTAATCATCAATTTCTTCGTATGTTATTCCGAGTGCCACTTCGTCTGGTAGTGCCGGACGGTTTTCTTCAAGATCTGCTGTCGGAACTTTTTCAATCAAGACTTCTGGTGCGTTCAAGTAACGTAAGAGTTGTTTCCCTTGCCGTTTATTCAGTCCCGTCAATGGCGTCAGATCACATGCACCATCACCATGTTTCGTGTAGAATCCTGTCACGAATTCAGCTGCATGATCCGTTCCAACGACTAAGCAGCCATAATGAGCGGCTAAATCATACTGGCTTTTCATTCGCTCCCGCGCTTTCGTATTTCCTTTACTAAAGTCGGAGAGTTCTGCACCTGTCGCTTCTTTGAACGCCTGCATCGATGCTTCGACTGCTGGTTTAATGTTCACACGAAGCGAATGATCCGGTTGAATGAACGTCAAGGCTGTCTGTGCGTCTGCTTCATCTTGTTGTTCCCCGTAAGGCAAGCGGACCGCATAAAATGCGACATCTTTCCCCTCTTCTTTTCGCAACTCTTCAACTGCCAGTTGGCATAGACGACCTGCGAGCGAAGAATCTTGTCCCCCTGAAATGCCCAATACGAATCCTTTTGCTCCAGTATGCTTGAGATACGCCTTCAAGAAGCCTACCCGCTCGCTTACTTCTTGTGCTGGATCAATGACAGGCTTTACTCCTGTTACTTGGATGATTTCTTGTTGCATGAATCACTTCACTCCTTCACATTGTGTTGATCGTCATTTTGAATCAATCATTTGTCGATCCGTCGTTTGTTTTGCACTTGCTCCCTTGAATTGACGGATTGTCGATACGCGAACTTCCGTGCTATCACCTAAAGAGGAGATTGGTAATTCAACCGTATACTGTTTCGTTTCACGTTTCGTGAACGTATCCTTTTCAATCGCTTGCGTGAAAACTTGTTCTTTCTCAAAATCATACGTTACGTGTTGTTTCGCATCAATCAATTGAGCCTGAAAACGTTGTGAGGAAGGATACGTCACGTTCACACTATGATCATTTGGATTCGTTAAAGATATGTCTAATTGCATCATGTCGTCCTGCTTGGTCGTTTTGACTGCGATCTGAATCGGTTCGTTCGTGGTTGTTGTTGCCTGTTGTTTCTTTTCTTGGCAACCTGCTAAACAAACAGTAAGCAGTAGCAGAATGAAAACGAGACGTTTCATCTCATCCCTCCTTTTATCTTTATTAATTTTATCACAAAAAAAAGCGAGAGAGGATTCTCCTCTCTCGCACGTTTATCCGCTTATGCCACAGGTAAAGTCGATGGATTCATCTTGAATGAAAACAATTGCTCTAATCCTGTCGCAAACAGTTCGTCACAAATATCCTCTGCCGCGTTTGCTGGTGCGACTAATGTAATCGTCCGACTGTCGATTGTTTCGATCGTTACATATACCCCTGTTTTTGTCCGTTCCTTGTATCCTACTGCTAAATCTGTTTCAGCGAAAAGTAACATATCCCCGATTCTCCCCTTTTCTCATTCATAATGCCCAGCCAAGAGATGACCTACATGATTCGAATTCGTTATTGTAGATTAACTGTACCAAAGGGCAGAAAAAAGAAGAAAATTGTCATTCGACATTTCATTTCAAAACAATATTTCAATTTCATCAGGGATATTTTGGAATGCTTGATTTAGTTGTTAGATGCAAGCGTTTTAATAAGCATTTCCAACACATTTCATTTCGATTTCAAAAAGATGACAACATAATTTTGATTATTTTACCAGCATTTTTAGACAACAGGGAAAATATACCTAGACAATTAGTGACTCATTTTGTCGAATGATTCTCTCAAGCAATTATTTTTTAAGTTCTCATGAACTTTCATCTATCATTCGATTCATTTGCTGCCAAACCGTTCCTAGTGCTTCTTCCCCACTCTCGATTCGCGTCAATGCGAGTTCGGCTTGTAGAGCTACTTCATATTCCCGGTCTCGGATTGCTTCACGCAGTCTTGGAATCGACTGTTCCGTTCCGACATCAAACAAGAAGCGAGCAGCTCGCCAGCGTACTAATTTATTTTTATCCGCTAATGCTTCCATCATCATTGGTTCAGCTTCTGGCATCGCCCAATCAGAAATCGTATCGCCTGCTGTCCGACGCACAATCCCTGACGGGTCATGCAGTGCACTCGTCAAATACTCTAACAGTTCTTCACGGTGATCTTCGAACATCCCAAGCTTTACGATCGCTTGACGTCGAATTTGCATCTTCTCATCCTGTAGCAGGCGAGCATAAGCAGGAACCCATTCCATCTCAACAGGTAGTTCATCGAGCGCCGCGAATCGTTCTTTCCAATCGGTTGATTGAATCGCTTGACCGCTAAATGTAATATCTTCTCCTGCTGCGAGCGACTTAAGACGTTCGATACGTTCGACTGGATATGCAATCTCAATCTCATTCGCTACTTCACGCAAACTTTCGTCAAGATCACCGTATCGAGGTGCTTGTTCCACCCAGCGTCGATCGCTAATGACATTCTGAACGAATGGTTGGACGAATAGCGCTGCTTCTCGGAAACGTTCCGACAGCCCTTCTCGTTTTTCTTCTAATCCTTTTACACCTTTGATTTGCATTGGTACGCCTAAAATGAACTGCACGAACAGATGGACAGGTTCATACTCAGCATCTGTCTCGTGCTGTTCAACATCATTTAACGTTTCACCGAACGCACGTCGTATATCGATGACAAGCGAACGCCAATCATATTTCGGATAACGCTCGATCGATAAAAAGTCACTGACCTGATAAACGAACTTAACGCCAGGTATTTCAAGTAATCGCTGAATGTGTTCCGGTGCGCCAAAGGCATGCTCGAATGTCTGTCCTTTTTCCGAAAAGACCTCATCAACGATGACTTTCATGTTATTTGGACTTGGTGTTGGTTCAATCGCTACGATTTTCATGTGTATCCCCTCCACTTCTATCATTTCAGATATCTAATCTGAAATGCAAAGCAAATGCCCTACAGACGTGACCGTAGGGCAAAAACTTACTTGAATGCTTCTTCAATGATTGCAACGAAGGCATCCGGTGTCTCAAACATCCCCATGTGTCCACTGTCTGTTGACCGATGTATGAGATGATCATTCTTTGGTGCAAATGCGCTTTCCTCTGAAATCAGTTGATCTTTCGTGCCGTGAATGATGACACCTTTTACGTTTGCTTTCGTTAAGACCTTCGTCATATCTCGCCGATCTCGCATTGCAGAAAGCGCACGGATGGCTCCTTCGACCGTCATCATGTACCCGATTTCAAGTGCTTCAGCGACAGCGAACTCATCTGCCCCTTCAGCGAATAAGGACGGAACAAGACCATTGACGAATTCTCTGACACCGACTTCTTCAACGCGCGTGATATTTTGATTTCGTTTTTGTTTCGCTTGTTCATCATCTGCTTTAGCTGTCGAGTACACGAGACCGTATCCACTGATTTGATCCGCATACCCTTCTACGATTGCAGCTGTAATGTATCCACCAAAGGAATGCCCGATGATGATCGGCTTTTCGATACCACGTCGATCAAGTTCATGCATGACCCATTCTGCAAAGCCTTCAATCGTATCCGGACCAACATCAAGTCCCTCATGTCCTGGTAAACTTAGTGGTAATACATCAAAGGAATGTCGTAAATTTGCCTCTACCCGATTAAAATAATCTGTTCCTCCTGTAAATCCATGCAGGAGTACAAGTGTTTGTTTTTCCATTGACTACCTCATCCCTTCCATTCAGATGCGAGCATACGGTACATCGTCAAATCCATGAAACGGCCATGACTGTATGCATAATCTTCTAGTAATCCTTCTGCTTTGAATCCTAATTTTTGAACCAATGCATTAGAAGCGAGATTTTCAGGTGCGACGAGGGCGCTGATTCGATGGAGAGCAAATTCTTCAAAGCCATATGTCAGAACAGCTCTTGCCGCTTCCGAAGCGACACCACGTTGCCAATAGTCTTGACTAACTTCAAAACCAATCTCAGCCCGATGGTATTGGGATAGCCAGTTATGAAATCCGATCGTACCGATCAATTGATTCGTTTGCGCATCAGCAATTGCCCAGCGAATCGCTTTACCGTGCGTGAACTGTTCTTTAAAGTAACTGATGACATTTTTAGCTTCATAGACCGTCACGAGCGGATCTGATCCGTAATAGTACATCACTTTATCGTCCGATAGGATTTTAAACAATTCGCGTGCGTCACGGTTTTCGAGCTCCCGTAATATGAAGCGCTCGGTCCGCAATTCCGGGAATGGCTTTCGCAAGCCCCACATGCTCCATCACCTCTCTTTATGCTTCTCTATGTAGTATGCCCGTTTTCAGAAGTAAATATCCTTTCAGGCAATTCGAAGTTTTGCTACTATTAAATTATGAAGGAGTTAGTTATGGAAAGGAAGCGAAGTGGTATGTCGAGTGCGTTACTTTACTTATACGAGGACGAGGAAAATCAACGATTGACGATGTCAGGAGTACATTTCTCTGATTTCGCCGCAGCCGTCGATTTGAAACGTCCTTTACTTATTTCAGGAAGTGATTTCAAACAGACGAAACAATCGTTTCGCACGATGCTTCATTACATCGAAGGGCATGAGATCGAACAGTTTTCACAATCAACAGATGTCC
The DNA here is from genome assembly GCF_001750115.1 of Exiguobacterium sp. U13-1. Lineage (NCBI taxonomy): Bacteria > Bacillati > Bacillota > Bacilli > Caryophanales > Exiguobacterium > Exiguobacterium sp. U13-1. The sequence goes on from NZ_CP015731.1 coordinate 2,579,461, forward strand.
AGCGTCATCCTTTGACTGCTATTGATATTCGCTCCTCCCATTCGCTCGATGTATTAACGGATGTCGAAATCGCGGAGTTATTATTTTTAATGCATATGAAACGAGGTACACCGCTCCCTTTCCTTGAATCGATTGAGAATGAACTAGTTTATTTTAGCGAACACGATGGTCTTCATGCTTCGGTTTACTTAAAGGATTGGTCACGGATAGAACAACTTATCTCCGACCTCGTACAACGGAAATTTCGTCAGCACGCACGATCCGTCGCCTCGATCGCCTTAACAGCTGAAATCATGATTCATATCCGTCATCTCCTCAAAGAAGGAGTATTGATTGATTTCGAAAGTGCAAAACGGTCTGTTTTCTCAAGAAATATTACGATTCCTGTCTATGTAGCAGGACGGTATGAAGACATGAGCGTACTACATGAAGATTTTGAAGCGGAGAAAGAATCGATTCTTCGACGAGGAACGCTTGTTTGCCGCAAGAAGAAATGGAGTTTTGAGTTAGATTGACCTTTAGCATCTTTTTCTTTTAGAAAAGGATGCTTTTGTTCTATTTGAATTTCACATGACGATTCCCTCTTAACAGGTATTCCTATCCATATGACAATATTGTTAAAAAATTTTTCGAATTTTCACACAAAATAAGACTAGCATCTTGTGAAGACTTCGCTATAATGAGGATAACCTTTTAAAGATAGAAGTTAGACCCGGTTTTTTATAGGGATAGTACTGGAATCAACAGAAGGAGGAATTCAATATGGATCAGTTAAAAGTGAACGGAATTGGCTCATTCACGAAATTTGCGACAAATGGGAACATCCTGAAATTAAAGGATGCGACACTCGGTGAAGTGAAATTGTCGCTGAATGAAGCGAGTTCAATGACCATCGCCCCTGTCGATGAAGAAAATGGACTTTTCATCATTAAAGGGCAACAGCAGGAATCGCTTGTTGAACTGACGTTACCACGTCAATCCTGTGAGGTCGTTCACGCTTGGCTCCTCCATAAATTGAAACGCCACAAAAAAACGCGCTCGATTGCAACGAGCTGATATGTAACGTGAAACGTCTTGAGTAGAGACCGTCATCTCTGCTCGAGGCGTTATTTATTTTCAAAAATTCGGTGGTGAATTTTCAGAAAATATTGTTTTATTAAATTCTTCATGTTATCCTTAGAAAAATTCAAACAGGAGGTTTTAAACATGACACACGCAACGCTCATCCAAGAACGACTGATTGTGATTAAGAGCAGGGACTGAAGATTCATTTCTCGTTTGAGAAAATGAAGATCCAGGCCCTTTTCGTCATTTCGACAAGGCGTCTGTGCAAACGACGCCTATCCACAAACTGAGTGGATGAGGCTTTTTTTATGAAATTAGGATGAATGGAGGACAACACATGTTTAAGACAAAAGATACATTTGCTTTAGGATTTATGATTTTTGCTTTATTTTTCGGTGCGGGTAACCTCATCTTCCCACCGGAACTCGGTGCGCTTGCAGGTTCACAGTTCCTTCCTGCCATCCTTGGTTTTATCGTAACGGGTGTCGGTCTTCCTTTGCTCGGCTTACTTGCAGTTGCCTCTATCGGAGGCGGCATCAAAACACTTGCTGCACCACTCCCTCGTTTTGTAGGTGCTGCTTTGACGTTTGCACTCTATGTTGCGATTGGTCCCTTTTTCGGGATTCCGCGAACATCGGTTGTTACGTATGAGCTCGGAGTCGTTCCGTTTCTCGGTGCTCCTTCACAAATGACGTTGGTCATCTCATCAAGTCTCTTTTTCCTTGCTACACTCTATCTTGTACTACGACCAGGAAAATTACTTGAGATCATCGGACGTTTCATCACACCTTTGTTATTAATCGCTCTTGCTGCATTAAGCATCAGTAGTATCATTTCACCACTCTCGAGCGTCGCTTCACCAAACGAAGCGTATGAGACGACTGGACAGGCATTCATTCAAGGATTCCTTCAAGGATACTTAACGCTTGATGCACTCGGTGCCTTAGTATTTGGGGTCGTCGTACTGCATACACTAAAAAGCCGAGGCGTTCATGAACGAAAAGCACAATTTAAAGTCGTCACTCGTGCCGGAATCATCGCTGCCACTGCTTTGACTCTCGTCTATGTCGGACTTGGAATGATCGGACGTAACACATTTGCCGCCATCGGAAAAGTTGATGGTCCAGCACTTCTTCAACATTATGCAAATACTGCATTCGGCTCAATCGGTTTAGCTGTACTTGGTCTTGCGATCTTGCTTGCATGTTTGACGACATCAGTTGGTCTCGTCACCGCATTTGCAGAATATATGATGACGATTTCCAACCGTGTATCTTTAAAAGCGGCAAGTGTCTTCACGACTGCTCTTGGTCTTACGGTATCCATCGTCGGATTGCAGACATTGTTATCCATCGCTGTTCCGGTATTGATGTTCCTTTATCCAATCGTCATCGTCTTGATCGCATTGACATTCATACGTCATCTGTTCCGTCGTAAATCGGTCGTTTATCAATCAACTCTTGGAGTAACGATTTTCTTCTCATTCTGTAGTGCGTTGAATCAACTTTCGCTTTTCCCGGGAAATCTTAAAACGTTCTATCAATCCTTACCTTTAGTGGATCAAAGTTTAGAATGGTTATTCCCGACACTCATCGCCTTTGGTATCAGTTCATGGTTTGGACACGTTTCCAGTGCTTCTATCACACAAAAACGCGCTAGCTAGTGATTCCGCTTTCATCGCTATGGTATGATGGACAAAATGGTTATATTAATGGAGGCGTCATATACATGGATAAGATTGCTTGGATTACCGACAGCATGGCTTTTTTTGAGCCAGGAGAGGCTGAAAAAATCGGAGTCCATGTGATACCGACTTTACTCATCTTAAACGGAGAGTCTTACCGGGAGTACGTCGATATCTCGATTGAACAACTTGATCAAAAAATGCGAGAAGATTCCCACGTTTCACCGACGACTTCTCAACCATCATTCGGTGACTTCGTAACCTTGTATGAACAATTACTTGAAGATGGCTATGATTATGGGTATGCGATTCATATCACGAGTGGACTGAGCGGCACATATTCGAGTTCCGTCGCTGCAGCTGAAGCCGTCGGTTTCCCCTTATACGCGATTGATTCGTATACAGGTGCTGCGAATCAGCAAGAACTTGTCCGGATCGCACAACGACTCGTTGCTGCTGGTAAAGGTCCAGATGAAGTCATGTCTACGCTTGAGACATTCAAGCACAAATCGCATTTTTATCTGATTATCGGAAATATGGAGACGATGCGACGTAGCGGACGTGTCTCAGGAAGTCAATTTTTATTAGCAAACATGCTCAATATTAAACCAATCGCTCAATTTAATGAGGAAGGACGGCTTGTTCCATTTAAAAAAGTTCGTTCCATCAAAAAAGCTTTTAAAGAAATGGTTAGTGAAATTTCATCAAAAGTCAGCGCTCATGGTGTATATGATCGGACGCTTTATGTCAGTCATACGCTCGCTCATGCCGCTGCAGAAGAATTACGGCGTTTGATTTCTACAGAACATCCGGAGCTTCAAGTACGCATTACCCAATTTGGTCCTTCCATCTTGGCACATGCTGGCGCTGAGACGGTCGGTGTGTACTGGTTCGATGAGATTCCTTTACCGACAACTTGATATCTTGCACGAAACGATAAAAACCGGACGGTCTCAAACAGACCGTGGGCTAACCTAAAATTTTGAGACAATATAAAACACCTTCGGAGTGGTACACTTTTAAAAAGTACTAACATCGGAGGTGTTTTTGCATGGGCAAAAACGTATATTCAAGTGAAGTAAAATGGGCAGTAGTCAAAGATAAGTTGAGTGGTAAGTTAACGACGAGAGAAATCATGGAGAAGTACGGAATCAAAAATGAATCTCAAATCAAAACATGGATGAGATGGTATCGCTCTAACAAACATTATCGATTTGATCAGCCAATCGGTAAACAATATACCTATGGACATGGTCCAGATTCTGCGAGTGAGGATGACAAGAGAGAACGACAAATGTCACATCTGAAGATGGAAAATGAGATCTTAAAAAAGTACATGGAAATCGAAAGAGAGTTGAGAAAGAAGTAGTCATAAAAATTGTAGAGTTTCTTCGGAGAAAGTATACAATCACCGCCATTCTTAGCGCTTTGAATGTACCAAGAGCAAGCTATTACCGTTGGATTAAGGAATCTGTGAAAGCACCTTCGGTGCTCGAAAAAACCGTCATTGAACTAAGTAAACAGACGAAGTATCGGAATGGACATCGAAAAATAAAGGCATTATTACAGCAAATCTATCAGTTAAAAGCCAATCGGAATACCGTACAGAAAATCATGCAAAAACACCATCTCCAATGTCGGATCAAGCCGAAGCGAAGATGGAAGTCTCAAGGTGAGCGCATCATAACGGCACCGGATCTCATCAAGCGCGATTTCACAGCAAGTAAACCGAATCAAAAGTGGGTGACGGATATCACCTATATCCAATACGGCAGCACGACGAAATATCTTTCCACCATTATGGATCTTTTTAATAACGAAATCGTCGCATACAAGTTATACGAGCATCAACAAACGTCTCTTGTGATTGATACGTTGAAGATAGCGCTTGAGAATCGAAACTATCCCGAAGGGGTCATCCTTCATTCGGACCAAGGAAGTGTCTATACGTCATACGCCTTTCAAGAATTCGTTAAAAGGAATCACCTAACAAGCAGTATGTCTCGTAGAGGAAACTGTTGGGACAACGCAGTTATCGAATCGTTCCACTCTAATTTAAAGTCCGAGGAATTCCAGTACGTCAAATTTAATTCACTAAGAGACCATGAGGTCTCTGAACGCGTTACTAATTACTTAAATTACTATAACGAAGAACGAATCCAAGAAAAATTAGGCTACCTGACACCGAAAAAATACGGTGTACAGGCAGCCTAATCAAGGTGCTTTATATGTGTCTCATATTGCTAGGTCAGTCTAGTCTACCGTCCGGTTTTTTCATGTCGTTTCATACTTACGAAATAGTTCTTCTAGTAATACCGCTTCGTCCGTCGTCCGTTGAATCGGTTCATGCGGCAGCGTGATTACACTGGATAACGTCTCAGAAGGATATACATCGATTGAAACTTGTTCCATTTCGATGAGATACTCAAGAATGGAATTAAGTGATGTCTCCTTATTGAATTGACGAAGCCAATTTTCATATCGACGATCCACTTTTCCTTCTTTGAGCAAAATCTTTCCACCGTCAATGATCGCCCACTTAGGTGGCGCATCGATTTGAAAGAGTTCCAACTGCTGGTACTCTTCCATCGTTCGTTTCGTCACCGGAACAACACCGTTAATCGATACTAACCGTTTTAATCTAAGATGCGCTCGCATCGTCATGAAACGAGGTCGCCCAGCGACTCGCTCGACAAGCAACGTCGGCTTGTTGATGGAGCGCATCGTCTCTTCATCAAATAACAAACTGTGATCAACATCTAACAGTAACATCAAGCCACTCCTTTTTTTCTACGGGAGACGATGAATGCATAGGAGCTACATAAAAGAATTCCGGCAAAACAATACCCACCGATGACATCTGAGAAATAGTGAACGTTTAAAATGATTCGAGAAGCTCCCATGGCGAGGAATAATCCAATCGTCACGATCGATACAAGTACTTTCCCACCTGTTTTTAGATGACGAAACGCAACAACGAGAAATCCAGCATAGACAGCAAATGCCATCGCAGAATGACCGCTCGGAAAACTGTATCCTACGCCGCCAACCAGTTCGTTTAATGAAGGTCGCTCTCGAACAAAAGCGAATTTAACGACTTGATTCAACACCCCTACCGATATTGCCATGAGCACATACCAGATGCTTGCGATACGATCTCGCCACAAGACATAACTCAGTATGCCAAGTAACGCTGTCATCGTCATCGCTCCTGGACCTGATCCGAGTTGAGTGAACCAAGAAACGTAATCCCCAGGAACATGTTGCGACATGTATGATGATAATTGGGCATCAAATAAGAAATAGCCTGTCATTCGAATCGAGACAGCGATGATCACGAACAAGACGACAGCAATAGACGCACCTGTCCATGCCGCTCTCGCACCCCGCATTAGTATGTCCCCTTACGTTCTTCTAATTCTTCTGCTGAGTAGTCTTCTTTATCCCGCAAGCGATGCGCTAGTCGTCCGGACGCGTTTGCTGCGATGGCCGCGACGATATCATCCATGAACGTATTGACTTTTCCATCCCCAAGCTTCGTATCGAGTTCTTTGATGATACCGACCTTTGCTTTATCCAAATAGCCGAACGTCGTAACCGCAATCGAACCATACGTGTTGACGGCGCCAATCGCAATCGTCTCATCTACGCCAAATAGCCCTTCATCGCTTTGGATGATGGACAGGAGGGGTTCTGATAATAACCCTTTTTCCGCCAAGATGTCTAGTTCTGCTCCGACGAGAATCGCATGTTGTAATTCACGTTTTTCAAGAACACGTTCTACTGAACTGACACATGTTTCAATTGTCAGATCTACCGTGTATGGGGCCTGCATCTGGTACACGATTTCAGCAATCGCATGAATCGTTACCCCTCGTTCATGTAACTTATCGATAGCTGCCTGTTTGACTTCTTTTGAATGTGTTTTCTTCATGACTATATCCACCTCTCCAACAAAGTACTTCATTAGTATACACGGATTCTGAACCTCCTCTCAAACTTCTTTGACATCGACGCCAGAATCCGTCATGATTATTTTGTAAAGCGTTATCATTTCAGGGGAAAGTAGGGGATTTTCGATGAACATCGGGGTTGTATTGTTTCCATCGAAACGCGTTCAAGATTTTGCAAATTCATACCGAAAGAGATATGACTCGAAGTATGCACTGATCACACCTCATATCACGCTACGGGAGCGGATGGAAGTCGATGAGACAGAATTAGACCACATCGTGACGGAGTTGAATCGAATCGCGTCCGAAACGAAGCCTGTCAATTTGCACATTCAAGGAGCTCGTTCGTTCCATCCGACGAACAATGTCTTGTTCCTTAAAGTAATGCCAACGGATGAGTTAGAACAATTACATCGCGCTTTGCATACAGGGCCACTCGAACATAAGCCGAAATACGATTTCTTGCCACATATCACGATTGGTCAAGAACTGTCGGATGTCGAACTGTTCGACGTGTTAGAACGTCTCAAGATGGAAGATATTCGTTTCCAAGAGGACGTTACGAAAATGGCTTTATTGTATGAACTGGAAAACGGTGCTTGGAGTGTCTATGAGACATTCCGCTTCTCAGGTCAATGAATGATTAAACTTCCCGGTCGAAGCTTCGACCGGGAAGTTTTAGTTCTGGTAATACACCGTATGCATTTGCTTGTTCTTCTAAAAAATCGTCAGTTTCATGTTCACGATAAGCATCGATTGGGCGAATTGGTTGAATCCGAGCGACTGGCTCAGTCTTTAGTTGTGGATCGACACGTACTTGACGGTTCACATATTGCACGACTGTAAAATCGATTGCATTCATCCATTACACTTCCTCTCTCCTTCAACATGTTCATATTTGATACTTCCCCGATCCAGCACAAAAAAAACCAAGCCTCCCACTTAGGAAAGCCTGGCTTAATCGATCTTTTATTAAAGAATGTGGAATCCGCTATCAACGTGAAGGATTTCTCCTGTCACCCCACTCGACATTTGTGAAAGCAAGAACAGTCCACTTTGACCAATTTGTTCTGTCGTGACGTTACGATGAAGTGGCGCACGTTCTTCGATGCTATCAAGAATCGAATTGAAGTCGCCGACACCTTTTGCTGATACTGTCCGAATTGGACCAGCTGAGATGGCATTGACACGAACGCTTTGCTGACCATATTCAGCAGCGAGATAACGAACGCTTGCATCTAATGCGGCTTTCGCAACACCCATGACGTTGTAGTTCGGAACCATCTTCTCACCACCAAGGTACGTCAACGTGATGACGGATGCATCTTCCGTAAAGAAATCCTTCGCCGCCTTGACGACTGCTGTTAAGCTGTAGGCTGAGATATCAAGTGCTTGCGCAAACTGTTCACGCGTTACTCCAGAGAATTCACCACGAAGCGCTTCTTTGTCCGCGAATGCGATCGAGTGAGCGATTCCTGAAATCTTACCGTGATCCGCATGGATTGTTTGGAAGACCTGTTCGATTTCTTCATCACTTGTGACATCACACGTATAATAAGAAGCCGGACGTGATAATTCTTGCCCTAATTTTTCAAGTGGTGCTTTAAAACGTTCCCCGACATATGTAAATGCCAGGCTTGCTCCAGCAGCGTCGAGCGCACGTGCGATACCCCATGCAATCGAACGTTGGTTGATGACGCCCATGACGACGTACGTCTTGCCTTCGAGTGAAGGATAAATATTCATGATAGAGTCCCCCTTGAATTAGTACCTGGTAATAAAACCTATCTTCAGGTTACAAAAACGTAACGCTTCTGTCAACCATCGCTCTTGATATTGCGGATTTGATAAATTACGGTAATATAGAAAGTGATAGAAAGTAGGGATGAAATGAATCGATTCAAATCATTTACACAACGTTATGATCATACGTTGCTTTTTTTACTCGCCTGTCTGATGGTCATCAGTATCATCGCCATCTATACAGCACAACCTTCGCTTAAAGGTGCGATCAGTGCCATCAACTTCTCTGCCAAACAAATTCAATGGTATGTCATCGGCTTCATGGCGTTATCCGTCGTCATTTTCATCGATTATGAACAGTTGAAGCGATTCCACTGGTTTTTATATGGAGCAGGTATCGTGTCATTGATCGGTCTTGTCATTTTCCGTGGTACACCAATCGTCACTGAAATCAAAGGGGCATACGGTTGGTATCAATTCCCCGTTATCGGTACGGTCCAACCGGCTGAGTTCATGAAGTTCTTTTTGATCGTGACGCTCGCTGCCGTTATTACCGAGCACAATGCGCGTTATGTTCAACATGAAAGAGATCTCTTGTTACTTATCAAGTTAGTCGCGGTTACAGCCTTGCCGCTCGGTCTCATCATCATTCAGCCCGATTTAGGGATTGGTTTGATTCTCTGCGTCATCTTGGCATGTGCGATGTTATTATCAGGACTAAATTGGAAATGGCTTTTGACAATGTTCGGTCTGTTTGCAGGCGCCGTCATCATCTTCTTTTATCTGTTCTTTTTCCAGAACGATTTACTCGCCACCTTTTTCCCGGGTCACGCGATGAACCGGATCATGGCTTGGTTGCAACCATTCGAATATGCGGATGATCTGTCGTACCAGCTCGTCCAAGCAATCAACGCTACAGGTTCAGGGCAAATGTTCGGCGTTGGATACGGGAAACTGCAAGTGTTTGTTCCAGAATTGCATACAGACTTCATCTTTACGACGATTGCCTCACACTACGGTTTCATTGGAGCTGCCATCGTCTTGATCGTCTTGTTCCTGTTCGTCTATCGCTTGATTCAAATTGCACTTGAAACGGCGGATCCATTTGGCACCTATATCGTGACAGGATACGTCGCGATGTTTACGTTCCAGATTTTCCAAAACATCGGGATGACGATTGGTGTCTTACCGATCACAGGTCTTCCCTTACCGTTCATCAGTTATGGTGGATCAACGATGATCGTAAACCTCGTCGGTCTAGGATTGATCATGGCAATCGCCTCTCAATCTCGGATTTCCATGTTCGATGAGGACTAAACACAAATAAAAGGCAGTGGACCAAGTCCATTGCCTTTTATTTGTGTACTTCATCATTCCAGTCGGAGATCCTCAGGAAGTGGTGCTTCAAAACGAACCCGTTCTCCCGTCGCAGGATGAAGGAACGTTGCTGACGCACTATGGAGCGCCTGACGCGGCAGCAACGGGTTTCCTTGATACATCGTATCGCCAATCAAAGGATGCCCAAGAAAAGCAAGGTGGACACGAATTTGGTGTGTCCGACCCGTCTCTAGTCGGATATCGAGTAATGAGATTTCTTGGTCAAAGGCTCGAACTAGACGGCTATTTAAGATATGCGTAATGGCTCGTTGACCATCTGGTCGTACCATCCGTTCCATGAAAGAATGATCGGTTTGACCAATCGGTTGATCAATCGTTTGTACCGGTACGTTTCCGGGTGCATACGCTAAATAATGTCGTTCTAATTCATTGGATCGTTGCATAAGACTCATCCGGTGATGGGCAAGCCCATGTTTCGCGAACAAGACAAGACCACTCGTATCACGATCGAGCCGATTAACGATATGGATCGCATACGGAATTCCTTGTTTTCGGTAATAACCAAGGACATAGTTCGATAATGAGCGTTCTGGATGCAATCGTGACGGGATCGATGCCATGCCTGGCGGTTTATTGACGACGAGTAACCAATCGTCTTCAAACAAAATATCAAGTTCCCCTTCTGTCGCCACCATATCCGGTGCTGGTGTCTCTTCCGGGAAGAAGATATGGACATGATCACCCGCGTGTAAGACGTCGTGGACGTTAACATGCTGACCATTACGCGTGATATCCCCATGATTTTTAATCGATACTAACATTTTTCGTGAAATTCCTAAGCGGGTCGTACAAAAATGACTGACACGCCAGCCATTCTCGATGTCAGTCACCATCTGTTGTAGCTGAAATCCATTCATGTTTCCATTTCCTTTACTTTAACGTCTTTCGTCTGCCAGGAAAGATTCCCGCACCCGTTGCCAGAACGGGAAAGAACGAAAACGAGCAAATTTCACTTTTTTATCAGAGACCCGGCACCGAATCGATGTCACGTTTTGATGAATGATCGAAGCATAGTGGTCATAGGTCATCTGAAAATCAATCGGATTAACGGGACGAATTTCGACATCATGATGTTTCGGTAACAACATCGGTGAGCCGATCGTCCGGTAGACACGATTGTTGATGGAAGCCATCTCTGTAATTTGAATTGCTTCGAGCGCCGGGTGAACGATCGCTCCGCCGAGTGCCTTATTGTAAGCTGTGGAACCAGACGGTGTCGATACACACAACCCGTCCCCTCGGAATGTCTCGAAGTAGTCGCCTCGAATCGATAAATCGCAAACGAGCGTCTGATTAAAACTTTTAATCGTACATTCATTCAAGGCAAGCAGTTGGTTGTGTGAACCATCCGCATAATCAATCGAGAGTTCAAGCAATGGGTATTGAACCGTCGCCAAATCCTGCTTCGCGATATGATCAATCAGTTCATCCATTTCTTCAGGGCGCCAATCCGCATAAAAACCAAGATGCCCCGTATGAATCCCAACAAGCGTGATCGTCTCTACTTGATCTAGATACGAATGAAACGCCTGTAACATCGTTCCGTCTCCACCGATCGAGACGACGATTTCCGGCTGGCTGACATCAAGAATACATCCTCGATCCGTCAATGCCTGCTCGAGTTGCTGTTTCAGCGCATGAGATCGCTCATCATCACGAGCCGTGATTGCAAAACGCATGGTCATCCCCCTACTCTTTTAATCGTTCAGACGCCTTAGCGTCGCGTTGAAAGACGAGTTGTGCGTCTTGGATTTCTACTTTCAGCTGGCTCATCTCCGCATCAAGCAAAAATGCTGCCTCTGCCGCACGCCGCAATCGCTCACGCGTCTCTTCCGGAATATTTCCTTGGTACTTATAGTTCAACGAGTGTTCAATCGTTGCCCAGAAGTTCATCGCAAGTGTTCGAATTTGAATTTCGACTAATGTCGGAACTTCACCTTCGATTGTCTGTACCGGATAGGCAATGATGACGTGATACGATCGATAGCCACTATCCTTTTTTTGCGTAATGTAGTTTCGTTCTTCGACGATTTTGAAATCTCCGCGCGAGCGCAAGAGCTCAAGGACATGAATGATATCATCGACGAATTGACACATGATACGTAATCCGGCGATATCCTGCATATCTTGTTCTAATGACTCGCGCGCAATTGCTTTTCGTTCCGCTTTTTGAAGAATGCTCTTTACAGGTTTGACCCGTCCTGTGACAAATTCAATCGGTGAATGTTCTCCCCGTTGCTGAAATTGTTTACGAATCGCTTTTAGCTTAACTTTCAACTCATCGACCGCGATTTGATACGGCGCAAGAAATAAATCCCAATTTTCTTTTGTCATCTGATTTGTCACCACTTTTAATCGAATAGTATTGGTTCGGTGCCTGTTCCTACCTCATTCATGTTATCATATTTTCAGACATTCAACTAGAAAGGCGTGATTCCGATTAGACAAGAATTGGAAATCGAATTTAAGAACTTATTGTCTGAACAAGAATATCTATCACTATTTACCCATTATGCGTCAACAAAACAACCCATTTGGCAAGCAAATGATTATTTTGATACACCAGATTTTGAACTTCGTAAAAAAGGCGCTGCATTACGGATTCGTGAAAAAAAACAGGGACTCGTACTGACTTTAAAACAACCTCATGAAAAGGGGTTGCTTGAGACACATGTCACGTTATCAGCAACTGAAGCAGAAGATTTATTCAAATACGGTCTAATTCATTCCGAAGAGATGAACAATCAGCTAAAGTCATTTGATTTACAGGGATCTTTAGAACATTTAGGTCGATTAGAGACAGAACGAATCGAAACCGTTCTTCCAGAAGGATTGCTTGTCCTTGATAAAAGTCGCTATCTCGGACATACCGATTATGAGTTAGAGTTTGAGGTCAGTAACTTCGAACAAGGGCAAAAGGATTTCGAGCGACTTCTTTCAGAACACGACATTCCCAAGCGCAAAACAAAAAACAAAATCGTTCGCTTCATGGAACGTAAAGCGCTTTCTTGATTTTTCGTGTAAGAATGAACAAGCAAAACCTTTGCTCTTTCTTTTTTTTCGTTGCTAAAATAGGGTAACGATAACAACAGGAAGGGGTGAACGGATGGAACACGCACAATGCAACGGATCTTATTGTTCATTGGACGAACCATCGATTCAACAACCGACGAAACCTCTGGAAATCTATCATTTTCTAGATGTGACACAAACGGATGGTTTACGGTTGATACCCGTCCTCAAGAAGCTAGAGCTAGAATATGGTCATCTGTTCCGTCTTCGGACGATTGCAACGATTCCATGTGCTCCATCACGATCTGCATGCGATATGTCACCACTCGTCATTCTAAAAGCAATTGAGCTTCAAGGAAAAACGTTTGGTATGCGATTCATGCGACGCCTTCGAATGCTTCATAACGTCGAAGGAGAAAGTGCTTATAGTCGCCCATCATTGATGCGGCTAGCAGAAGCATTGACGGAGTATGGTTTGGATTTAGAAGAGTTCCATCGTGATGTGTCGTCGGATACGATTCAGCAAATGCTCGAGAAAGAAACTGAACTAGTCACCGAGTGGGATGTTCGGATTCTTCCGACACTTGCTTTCGTCGGAGACGAAGAAGCGATTAAAGCAGAAGGACCTTATGAGTATTTGGTGTATGTCTCGATCTTAAGTGAATTGCTAGATCATACGATCGAAAAACAACCGAAGCCACCACTCGAACAATTCTTGAGACGGTATGAAACAGCAACAACGGCTGAAATCGCCTTTATTTATGACGCTCCTGAATCCCAGATTGAACATGAATTAAAAAAACTAGTCTTGCAACAAAAATGTGCTTCTCTATCGTACTGTGATGGAAAAGTATGGCGTCATTTAAAAGATTCGGCACATGCATGATAAAAACATAAAAAGGACAGTGAAGCGTGCTTCACTGTCCTTTTTATGTTCAATCATAGACAAAAGAAAAAGTCCCTCATGACGAGAAGGACTTTTCTTTTGACCACTGGATGGGGGAAAAAGAGAATCGACTGGGGAATGTGACCCTCTTCACAATATAAGTATATCGTGGACCACTCCTCTTTTCCACTCTTTGTTCACTTTGTCACAAAGATGTCACTCTGCTAACAAAGATTCAAATTCATCTAGGACACGTTCAAATTGACGAAGTGCTGCTTCCACTGGTGCTTTTGTTGTCATATCAACACCCGCAGCTTTTAACACTTCGATTGGATAATCACTTGATCCCGCTTTTAAGAAATTGTTGATGTATCGCTCTACAGCAGGTTGTCCTTCTTCTAGAATCTGATCCGTCAAGGCAGCAGCAGCAGAAATACCTGTTGCATACTGATAGACATAATAATTGTAGTAGAAGTGTGGAATCCGAGCCCATTCTAGACCAATTTCTTCATCTAATACAATTTCTTCTCCAAAGTATTTTTGATTCAACGCATAATACGTTGACGTTAGGAATTCCGGTGTCAGCGATTGTCCAAGACGAGCCGCATCATGGATTGCATGTTCGAACTCGGCGAACATCGTTTGTCGGAACAATGTTCCGCGGAATGTTTCGAGTTGATTGTTCAATAGATAGAGTTTTTCTTTACGATCCGTCACTTTTTTCAATAGATAGTCGTTCAATAATGCTTCATTCGTCGTTGAGGCGACTTCTGCGACGAAGATTGAATAGTCACCATATGGATATGGTTGAGATTTCCGCGTGTAATAACTATGGACAGAATGTCCGAATTCATGTGCGAGTGTAAAGAGGTTGTTGATGTTGTCTTGCCAGTTCATCAAAATGAACGGCTGTGTATCATAAGCACCAGAAGAGTAAGCTCCACTCCGTTTACCACGCGTCTCCCGGACATCAACCCAACGTTCAGACAATCCTTCTTCGAGGATGTGCTTGTACTCCGCTCCGAGCGGTGCGAGTCCTTCAACCATCAATTGTTTCGCTTCCTCGTAAGAGACTTTCATCTCCACCTCAGAAACGAGTGGTGTGTACATATCATACACGTGTAGTTCATCGAGTCCGAGCACCCGCTTACGCAGGGCGACGTAACGATGGAGCAGTGGTAAATGCTCATGTACCGCTTCAACTAATCCATCATAGACGGACTCAGGAATCGCATTACCGTGTAAAGCTGCTGCGCGTGCCGATGGGAACTTCCGGACATCCGCATAGAAGTTGTCTTTCTTAACTGACCCAGCAAGTGTCGAGGCGAGTGTATTGGTGTATTTCGCATATGTTCCGTACATCGCTTTAAATGCTGCTTCACGGACCGAACGATCAGATGATTCAAGGAATGTGATGAAGCGACCATGCGTCAACTCTGTCTCTTCTCCGTCTTCCCCTTTAATTTTCGGGAATGTCAGATCTGCATTGTTCAACATACCGAACGTCGTACCGGATTGACCGAGTACTTCTCCTGCCTTCGCAAGAATCGCTTCTTCTGCTTCCGTCAGGACGTGTTCACGCTCTTGATTCAATTCATCAAATGCGTGACGATACATCGCAAGATCTGGATTCTCATTAAGATACGTCTCAATCGTTGACTCAGGTACAGCTAATAGTTCTGGTGTCATGAAAGCAAGTGTTGCTCCGATTTGCGACGCGAGCGTCCGAGCACGGTCGTTCATGGCTTGATAGAAGCTGTCTGCTGTATTTTCGTCATAACGCATGTGCGCGTATGTATAAAGCTTATAAAGGCGTCTTGAGACTTCGTCTCGTAACTGTAACCCTTCATAGAGCGTTTCTGCACTCTGTCCAAGACGACCCTTATACTCGACGAGTAATGGAAGCATCGCTTTCACCGATTCGAATTCTTCTTCCCACGCTTCGTTCGTTGCGTAAATCGACTCTAGATTCCATGTTTCTGTAACGTCAACATCTTGACGTGTTAATACTTCTGCCATTTCCCTCACTCCTTTAATTCAGTTATACCTGTTTTCTTTTCGACAAACAATCGAAGTGCTCCTGCTAAAACAGCTTATTCGCCTCCTCAATCCGCTCCATCCATTCCCTGACAAGAGCATCAATCAACTCTCTTTCAATTGATAGATTCAATTGCTGAAGCAGTTGATTTATGGCATGTTCCAGACAGATCGAAGTATATCTTCCTTTTAGCTCTAAAAAGACGACGATTTGAAATTCAAAGGGATGGACGGGTAGAAATAATAAACGTGTGATGGGAAGAAAGACAAAAGAGGGAAGATTTTGTAGATGGAAACCTGCTTGATACAGTGGAACCTTTAGGAGGCGTGGAGGTAATGAAGGATAAAAAGGACGTCGACGATAGCGATGAACGATTCCTTGCCATCGAGCGATTGAAAATTTCCGAGGAAATGATGAAGACTCTATCGAGAGAAAATCAGATAACGAAAGCGATTGAACCGTACAATAGACATGATGTTTCGCAAAAGGAACCGGATGTCGAAATCTCCGGATTTGATTCTCGACGATTAGATCCAAATAATCATTTTGTAAAAATGCTTGTCGCATCCAACCTTGCAATCGCAATGTGACACCCTGTGAAGGATGAAATCCGATCCACCGAACTGTTTGTTCTTGTTTCGCATCAAGTATGGCTCGTCTCATCCATTCCTCTGCCGACATTGGAGAACGTTGAATTTCAATTCCAAGTTCCCTTTCTGGTATCCACAGGTCAAAACGTCTCTCTCCAGTCATCCATTCAAATTCGACTTGGATACCTGCGTTTATTAAAGAATCGGCAATACGCTTTTTCCAGGACATATGCAAACTACTTTCTCCTGAACAAGCTGAGATATGTGCAAAATGTGGTCGTCGTCCTTGCCTGACGCGCAATGGCTTCAGGCAATACGGACAACGTAAGGACATCGCTTTTAATTCATGGATGGGAAATCTGTGAATCATGATGCGTTTACCAGAAGCATTAATGGCTTCAAACATCTGAATCGTCCCCTTTTGCTAGAGTAACGGTGAGAATAAACGTGAAATTGATTCAATCAATCGACGGCGTAATGGACGCCGATGAAACAGATCAGCATCAACTTGTGTTGAATGGCTAAAATCTTCATAAAAATCACGTGTCAGTTCATGAACAGAGTTTGTTCCGTATAAAAAAGCATTCACTTCGAAATTCAAATGAAAACTACGTAAATCCATGTTCGCTGTCCCAATCGTTGCGATGGCGTCATCGACGACGATGACTTTCGAGTGCATGAACCCTTTGTTGTACTCGTAGATTTTCACACCAGCTTGTAGCAAATCATCAAAGTATGAACGGCTCGCATAAAACACGATTTTATGATCTGGGAAACTCGGTAGTAGAATACGGACATCAATCCCTGCCATAGCAGCTGTCTTCAGCGCTGTCATGAGATCTTCGTCCGGTATCAAATACGGGGAAGCAATATAGACCGATTCACGCGCTTCCGTGATGAGCCCGAAGTAAAGTGATTTCATTGCCTCATGTGGCTCATCAGGTCCGCTTGCAATGATTTGAACGCCTCCTGTTGCTTCTTCAACGTACTCAAGTGGCTCCATATAAAACGGGGTAAACAGCCGTTCACCGGTCATGTAATACCAGTCTTGCAAAAAAATCAATTGGAGTTCAGAGACAGCCTCTCCTCTTACAAGAAGGTGAGTATCACGCCAGAAACCAAAATGTTGATCACGACCGATATACTCGTCGCCAATGTTGATTCCGCCTGTAAAAGCAACCGTTCCATCGATGACGACGATTTTCCGATGATTCCGGTAGTTAGATTTACTCGAAATAAACGGTAAGACGACGGGGAAAAACGCACGAACCTCAATACCAGCCGCCTGCATCTTCTTGAAATAATGTTTATCCGTCGAAAAACATCCGACAGCATCATAAAGAAAGCGGACCTCGATTCCTTGCTTGGCCTTTTCAATCAACGCTTCCTGTAACTGAAGCGCAAGTTGATCATCGCGTACGATATAGTACTCCAAATGAATATGATGCTGTGCTTGACGAATCTCTTCTAAAAGAATCGGAAACTTTTCCTGACCATTCGTCAAGATCCTTGTATGTGTATTATACGAAATCGGAAGGCGACTGATTGAATCGATAAGTGTCACAACTTTTCCATAATGTCCTTCTTGGAACACTGATTGGTGTACCCCTGCCTTAAACTGGGTACGATATTTAATGTAAGACTCTTCATCAAGCATTGCCTTCAGTCGAAACATTCGTTTTCGACGGTAATTCTGACCAAATGTGAAATACACGAATACGCCAACGACAGGCAATGCCATCATGACGAGTGCCCAGACGAGCGTTCGTTCTGGGTTCCGATTTTCAAGTAAAATGATGACGAACACGCTCATGACGACCAAGATGATGACGATGGACAGCCAACCTACCATATAGACACTCCAATAGTAGGATAAAAAGGCAATCAAGCCGATGGTCAAGATGAGGGTCATGAGAAGTTGTACACGTCGTAGCATGAATCCCCCTCCTTTTTTATGTAGATCGTACAAATCGTATTTTAACTGATGACAGAAAGGAAGCGTTTAAATGGGTACGTATATCATTACTGGTGCAACAAGTGGAATTGGTGAGGCAACTTCCCTTCAACTCATTCGGGAGGGACATACCGTCCTTGCGATTGGTCGCAATGAAGAAAAGGGATCCTCGCTTGAATCAAACGGAGAAGGACGTTTATATTTCTTCCCTGTCGACTTAGCTGATTCCTCTGCAATCGATGCGTTCTTTGAAGAAACACAAGAAGATTTCCCAGAAATCGATGGTATTTTCAACAATGCAGGTACTTTCGGGAAACCCGTTGCACCTGAACGTGTCTCCGATCAACAAAAAGAAGTGTTCCAAGTGAACTATCACGCGCCCGAACGAATCATCCAGCTTGCGACGAAACGCTTCTCAAAGGGTGCTTCTATCGTCAATAATAGTGCCATCGTAGGTCACGTTAAGTTTCCAGCAATGCTACTGCCTTATGCATCGTCTAAAAGTGCTTTACTGACGCTAACAAAGACATACGCCGCCCGATTCCATGGTAAGTACCGATTTAATGCTATTTGCCCGGGACCAGTCGATACAGCGCTCAGTCATGCGTTATATGGCGGGAAAGATAAATTTGATCTCGCAATGAAACATCACCTTCGAGGTGAACCTGCACAACCTTCTGAAATCGCTGAGGTCGTTTGTTTCTTACTATCAAACAAAGCGAGTTACATCAACGGTCAAGCGCTCATCGTAGATGGAGGCTACACCCTCACTTAATACCAGAACAAAAGGAGGTATCACGATATGTGATCCTCCTTTTCCTCGCACTTTTTCTGACCTTAGTTCGGAAAATGTTTCCGAATGAACGGAAAGACATCTGAAGCAATGATCTGTTTCCCGTATTCAGCGACAGGATGTATCGTTTGCTCGCTGAACTGGAGATACTCTGCGATTAAACTCATGACGTTTTCTTGCGCCTCTACGTTCACATCATCTTCGAAATGAACATGCAGTAAATAGAGTCCATCTTTTTGGTAAAGCGCTGTTTCAAGTTCTGCGAATACAGGAGCATTCGCATATTGACTGAGCGCGATGATATGTTCAAAATCGCGAGTTTCAAATAAAACATCTTGGCTTAACTCTGTATCTTTATCTTCTGTCTCAGACATCGCTGATCGTAAAAGTGAATCGAGTTCGTCTTCATCGACTTGCTCACCATCAACTGCATTTTTCGCGATCGTTACAGTGACTTCAAGACCTTTTTCAAATGCTTGCACTTGTATCCACAGTGGACCTTCGAAGGAGATGGACTCTTTTTCATTCGCTTCGTCCATCATTTGCCAGAATAACTGTTCTCCCCGTTCCCGGTTATACCAAATCTCATCTCGGGCAAAACCACGGCGTTCGATGTCGGTGTACGTGATGAAGAACTTGACCGTATTGTCATTGACGCGTTCGATTTTCAAACTGTCCACTCCTTTCTTCTCGTTCCTTATCTAGAATACGAACGAGGACATGACTTGGATTCATAGTTTTGAATCCTAAGGATATATTTCTATTCCTTTGTTATCTTTATTTTAACCTTTTTTATCGGTAACAAAAAGCACACTGCTCACGAAGCAGCGTGCTTTTCAAAATTACTCGTTTACAAGACGCTGTGCTTCCAAAAGTTGGAACGTACGCACCTTGCGCGGTAAGAATCGACGGATTTCATCCTCGTTGTATCCAACTTGAAGGCGTTTTTCATCAATCAAGATTGGGCGACGCAATAATCC
Organism: Exiguobacterium sp. U13-1; assembly: GCF_001750115.1. Classification (NCBI taxonomy): domain Bacteria; kingdom Bacillati; phylum Bacillota; class Bacilli; order Caryophanales; genus Exiguobacterium; species Exiguobacterium sp. U13-1. Next base: position 2,599,557 of record NZ_CP015731.1, read on the forward strand.
CGGATATTCTTGAATCAAATCGTATAGGTGCTGCAACGATAAGTTTTCAACGGAAACATCGAGTTTCGAGAAGACTTTTGAACGTGTTGAGATAATCTCGTCCGTTCCATCTTCCGTCATACGAAGAATCTGTTTGATTTCATCGAGCGATAATGGTTCTGAAAAAATATTACGTTCAACGAACGGGATTTCATGTTCTTCAAGCCACGCGCGTGCTTTCCGACAAGAAGTACAACTTGGTGAAGTATAGAGTGTTACCATTGAAAAACATCCTCCCCCTGATTTAACATCATTCAATATCTATGTGAATAAGCAAATATTGATGATGGTTCTATTACTTGACAGTTTACATCTAATAAAGCAGAAAACCTAGCTTTTTTATAAAGATGAAAGAACTTTTCGTAAAAAAGCTTGTTAAAGCCACCACGTGGCTTTAACAAGCTGGCGTGTGATCAAATGGCTGAGAAATCGTCTCTTTTGCTTTAGGAAGTTTCATTTCTTTCAGTTTTTTCTCTAAAATATCCCGCAAAAGGCGCTTCTTCAGCTTTTTCTTCTTGTCACGTTCTTTCATATTCCGACACCCCAATCGGCCCGAAACAGAACTAACAACCTACGAAAGCGAAATAATCATCTTCTACATTAGTAAGTATACCACGTAAACTAAAAATCTATTCCTACTTTAAGCAATTAAATATGTGAGATTGTCGATTGAGAAATGAAAAACAGTTGCAATTTCTTTCAATTTTCTGTAGAGTGTATAGAAATATCAACGCTCAGAAAGGAGTTTTTCATTCATGGCATTAACACTCGTCACGATTCTCGATCATCCGATCGCTCAAAAATATTTATCTCGTTCTGGCTTAAATCATGCGATTTCAGTCGCGGAGCGCGCGCTAACACTTGCTACGAAACGCGGCTTAGATGCTGACACTGCTACGAAGGCAGCACTCTTACATGATATCGGTCATTACGAATGGTATACCGATGGCACTTGGAACTATGATTTATATCGCCAAAATGATATTCATGCCATTAAAGGAGCTGAACGTGCTCACAAACTTCTAATTCGCCTTGGTGAAGAACCAGCACGCGCAAAAGAAATTGCTCTCGCCGTTCTGTTGCATACGGATTCTTATCTTCCACCAGGTGCGATCAATCGAACACCTCTTCAACAACTTGTCCATGATGCGGATACGCTGGAAGAACAGCCGGGCGGACTCCATCATTACGAAAAAATTGACTTTGAAGAAGCCATGCGTCGTCTTGATGCAATCGATGCAGTCGTCCATCGATTTGCTCATCTACCGCGTATCGCATCAGAAAATTAAAAGGCATTTCCACGATCAACGTGGAAATGCCTTTTTGCTTTAACGATTATACGAGTTGCGCTTGATACGCTTCAAGTTCTGCATCCGTCATCGAAACGAAGTGACCTGGCTCGATTTCACGAAGTGGTGGAATGCTCGAATCTTCATCCGATTTACCGACCGGTCCACTCGTCGGACGATCGAAGATGATCCGTTTACGTGTCCGCTCGTGCTCTGGATCCGGAAGCGGAATCGCAGACAAAAGTGACTTCGTATACGCATGAACTGGATTCTCATACAGACGATCCGCATCACACAATTCAACGAGGTGACCCTGATACATAACACCGATCCGGTCTGAGATATACTTGACCATCGATAAATCATGGGCGATGAACAAGTATGTCAAACTGCGATCACGTTGCAGTTTTTTCATCAAGTTGACGACTTGGGCTTGAATCGATACGTCGAGTGCTGAAATCGGCTCATCCGCAATGATGAAGTCCGGCTCTACAGCAAGTGCGCGTGCGATACCAATCCGTTGACGCTGACCACCTGAGAACTCGTGCGGGTAACGACTCGCATGTTCTTTCGTCAAACCAACCGTCTCAAGCAAATCATACACACGGTTATTGCGCTCTTCTTTTGAGTTTGCTAAACCGTGAATATCGATTCCTTCAGCGATGATATCGCCAACCGTCATCCGTGGATTTAACGATGCATACGGATCTTGGAAGATCATTTGCATTGCACGGTTGAATTTCAATTTGTCTTTACGTGACTTCTTACCATGAACGTTTTCACCTTTGAAGATGACTTCGCCGTCTGTCGCTTCGTATAAACCAATAATCGAGCGACCAGTCGTAGACTTACCACAGCCTGACTCTCCAACGAGACCAAGTACTTCGCCTTCGTAGATATCAAATGAAAGTCCATCAACCGCTTTGACGACGCGTCCACGTCCAATATTGAAATGTTGCTTCAAGTTTTTTACTTCAAGTAATTTATTACGGTTTTCCATTATTTCAGACCGCCTTTCAGAAGCGATTTTGAGAACACGCTGTCCGGACGGTATTTTAACGCCAAGTCACGGATTGCAGCGGGTGGTTCGACATATGGAGCTTGTGGATGTAGCAACCACGTCGCCGCTTCGTGTGTATCTGAGATTTTGAAGAAAGGTGGTTCTTTCTCGAAATCAATCTTCATCGCGTATTTGTTACGCGGTGCAAACGCATCACCGACTGGTGGATGCATCAAGTTCGGTGGAGTTCCTGGAATCGCAGGAAGATCTTGTGAACGGTCATCAGATGGACGTGGCATTGAACCTAGTAGTCCCCAAGTGTATGGATGACGCGGCTCATAGAAGATCTCATCTACTGTACCTTTTTCAATCAATTTACCAGCATACATGACGGCTACACGGTCAGCCATGTTCGCTACGACACCTAAGTCGTGCGTAATAAAGATGATTGCTGTACCCGTTTTTTGCTGAATGTCTTTCAATAACTCGAGAATCTGAGCTTGAATCGTAACATCGAGTGCAGTCGTCGGCTCATCGGCAATCAACACTTTCGGATTACATGCAAGCGCGATTGCGATGACGATCCGTTGACGCATCCCACCCGATAATTGGTGCGGATATTGTTTCAGACGCGCTTCTGGATTCGGAATTCCTACGAGTGTCAAAAGTTCGAGTGTACGCTTTTTCGCTGCGTCACCTGTTAAGCCTTGGTGACGTTTTAGACCTTCAGCGATTTGTTTATAAATCGTCATCGTCGGGTTAAGTGATGTCATCGGATCTTGGAAAATCATTGCGATATCACGACCGCGGACTTTTTGCATTTCTTTATCGGAAAGCTTAACGAGGTCGCGACCTTCAAATAAGATTTCACCTTGTGTGATTTCACCTGGTGGGTTTGGGATCAAACGCATGATCGCTTTTGAAGTAACCGATTTACCAGAACCAGACTCACCAACGATTGCGAGTGTCTCGCCTTTTTTCAAATCAAACGATACACCGCGGACGGCTTGTACCGTCCCGGCATACGTATGGAAAGCGACATTCAGGTCGCGAACAGATAAAATAGTTTCCATTGTGAATGAGCTCCTCTCTAGTTTCCGTTAGCGTCGTAAACGTGGGTCGAACGCATCACGCAGTCCATCTGCCAACATATTGAAGCTGACCATGAGGAGTACGATGACCGTCGATGGAACAACGAGCAAGAATGGGAACGTTTTGAGTTCTTTGTACCCTTCGTTGATCAATGTACCGAGTGACGGTTGTGGTGGTGCAAGTCCTAAACCGATGAAGCTTAAGAACGCTTCGAAGAAGATCGCACTTGGAATCGTGAACATAAGCGAGATAATGATTGTTCCCAAGGTATTTGGAATCAAATGCTTGAAGATTAATCGTGCGCTAGAAGCACCAAGTGTCCGTGCTGCAAGAACGAATTCTTGGTTCTTTAGTTTCAGGATTTGACCACGAACAAGTCGGCTCATCCCGATCCAGCCGGTAATCGTCATCGCAAGGATGATCGTCGTGATCCCTGGTTCAAGAATCAAGATGAACAAGATGATCAAGATCAAGTTCGGTACACCTGTTAAAATTTCTGCAATCCGTTGCATGATGTTATCGACACGCCCACCGTAGTAAGCAGAAATCCCGCCGTATGTGACACCAACGAGAACGTCGATGAGTGCTGCCATCAACCCGATGAATAGCGAAATCTTCGTTCCTTCCCAAACACGTGACCAAAGATCACGACCAAGGTGGTCCGTTCCGAACCAGAAGTTCTCCGTCACCTGTTTTTGTTTATAAAAATCAATCGGCGTATCACCAAGTGTCGCCATACCGTCAAAACCAGCCCACTCTAAACCAGTAACTTTAGGCGGAAGTTTAGCTTGCGTGATTGTTTGGGTATAAGGGTCATTACCAGACAACGCAGGTCCGACCAATGACATGATCGCGATGATGATGATGACAGCAAGTGAGAGAATCGCTGCTTTGTTCTTGCGTAGACGCATCCAAGCATCTTGCCAGAAGTTTAAGCTTTTACCAGCAAGGCGTTCCCCTGCTTGTTCATTGAACTCAACGTGTTGGAACAGCGATGAATCAAACTGTTCTGCTTTTGCATTTGAATTTTGTTCAGCCATTATTTGTTACCCCCCAAACGGATCCGTGGATCAACGACACCGTACAGCAAATCGACGATCAAAATCATGAGAATGAAGACTGCTGAGAAGAACAACGTCGTACCCATGATGACTGTGTAGTCATTTTGTGTGATTGATGATACGAAGAGTTCACCAAGACCAGGTACAGAGAAAATCCGCTCAATGACGAGTGTTCCTGTAATCAAAGCAGCTGTCATTGGTCCAAGAATCGTAATCGCCGGAATCAAGGCGTTCCGAACCATGTGTTTCCAAGTAATCGACTGACCATCTAGGCCTTTTGCTTTAGCTAACGTGACATAATCCTGGTTCGTAACTTCTAGCATCTCTGTCCGGACGAATCGAGCAATTGAGGCTGTGACCCCAAGTGATAACGATATAGTCGGCAAGATGGTATGCGCCGGGCTTTCCCAGAACGCGACTGGCAAAACGCCCCATTTCACGCCAACGTAGTATTGAAGGAGTGAGGCGAATACGAATGACGGTACCGAGATTCCGATAACCGATACGAACATCGCACCGTAATCGATCACTGTGTTGTGGCGAAGCGCTGCGACAACACCTAAGACGAGTCCTAATAATACTCCGAGTACTAGTGCTTGAACTCCTAATTGAGCCGATGGTCCAATTCGTTCAGAGATTAAATCCGTTACCGGACGGCTATCATATTTGAATGAAATACCGAGATCTCCTTGGAACAAGTTGACCATATACGCTGCATAGCGTTGTGGCAGTGGATCATTCAAGTTGTACTTATCCCGAAGGATATTCAACTGTTCAGGAGAAAGTTTCTCCTGGTTTTGGAACGGTGAACCTGGTAGCAGATCCATCAGGAAGAAAGTGAACGAAGCGATGAGTAAAAACGTCAGTACGCCGTAAACCAGGCGTTGAGCTAAATAACGGCCCATAAGATGGCACCCCCTATAAAGATTTTCTGTTTTTTTCGAAACATCAATAAAATCAGTATGACCCACAATTGTCGGAACATTCAAGAATTTTGTCATAAAAATTTAAAAATTCTTTTTTAATTGTGCTTTGATTTGATGTTCGCTTGGATGTTTTTCTAATTTCATCCAATAGTCAGAATTTTTCGTTTGATTCCATTATACTTTGCTAACAAAGTAATTAGAACTACTTTTTTACGAAACTTTCACATTTTCGATAAAAATGAGTTTCCATTCATAAAAAGTAGTATAAAACAGGAGCGTACCCGAACTGATCAGGGGACGCTCCCATTCTCGATTACTTAATATCAACGTATTTGTATTGGAAATCTGCTCCGAACACTTGACGGTTGAAATCTTTAACCGTCGGACGGCTCAAGTATGCAGAACCTGCTTGATAGATTGGCGCGATGGCTTGATCTTTCTCAATCAATTGCGCTTCCGCTTGTTTGAAGAGATCGAGACGTTTGTTTAAGTCAGACTCTTCATTCGCTGCGTTCAACAATTTATCATAAGCTGCAGACTTGTACTTGACGTCGTTTTGGCTATTCGTTGATTCGAAGATAGAAAGGTTAGACATTGGATCCTGGTAATCCGGGCCCCAAAGTGAGTAAGAAACCTGGTAGTCTCCTTTTGATTCAAGATCGAGTTTATTCTTGAACGGTTGTTGTTTGATTGAAACAGTGACGTTCGGAAGATTTTTCTCGATTTGACCTTTCATGTACTCACTGATCTTCTTCGCATCTTCATTGTCGAATGAAAGAAGTTCAATCGTCGTTTTCTTATCGCCGTTTGCTTTTTTCCAAAGATCAGCTGCTTCTTTTCCATCACGGTCGAACCAGTTGATGTCGCTCGTATAGTCTTTACCAGACGCATCTTTGATGAATTCTTTCGGAATGAAGCTTGTTGTTGGAATCGAACCGTTCGCAAGAAGCGTATCTGTAATTCCTTTTGGATCGATAGCACGAGCAATTGCTTTACGTGCATCAACATTTTTCATCGTTGCATCTTCGTTATTGAACTTCAAATAAGCGATTGAAGAACGAAGTGCTGTCTTGAATTCAGGCTTCGATTTGTAAGCTTCAACTTGCTCTGAAGTCAGACCAGCGTAATCGATATCGTTTGAATCATAAAGGTTTACTACTGTTGACGTATCTTTGACGACACTGACCGTAACTTCGTCGAGTTTGACAGCATCTTTATCCCAGTAGTTATCGTTTTTCTTCAGGACACGTTTTGAATCCGTTTTCCAAGATTCCCAAACGAAAGGACCGTTATAGAGTAATTTATCTGGTTTAAGCGAGAAGTCTTTTTCATTCTTTTTGTAGAAGTCTTCACTGATCGGTGAGTACGTACCAAACGATGTCAGTGAAAGGAAATACGGCGCTGGACGCTCAAGTTTTACTTCTAACGTTTTGTCGTCAAGTGCTTTAACACCGAGTTCGTCGACAGCTTTTTTACCCTGTGTAACATCAGCGCCGTTTTTTAACGTGTCAAAGATGTACGAGTAACTAGATGCTGTTTTCGGATCAGCAGCACGTTTCCAAGCGAATTCGAAATCTTGTGCTTTGACGGGTGAACCATCAGACCATTTTGAATCACGAAGTGTGAACGTATACGTCAAGTTATCACTTGAGATATCTGTTTTTTCTGCAAGTGCTGGAATCGCTTTGCCGTCTTTATCGAGACGGTAAAGACCTTCCATCGTGTTCCCGATCATGTTGAAAGCGACAGAATCCGTAGCTTTTGCCGGGTCAACTGTCGTGATATCCGAAGAGTCTGTTAAGCGTAGATTTTTCTTTCCGTCTGTAGAACCTGAATCACTGTCTCCGCCACCTGTCGAACATCCAGCAAGCACTGCGCTTCCTGCAAGCATGACTGATAATGCGAGACCGACTGTTTTTTTCTTCATCGGTAAGTCATCTCCTTTTCAATTTCCAAGTTGCCATAATGCCTATGACATCAATAACGTCCCGTCGAAACTGCAATGTATTCCCCAAAATGCATTGACCTAGTTTCAAAAACTTAAACGAAGTGATAAATTGATTTTATGTGAGAATAGCATTAACGTCAAGTAAATAGTCACACTATTTGCTATTTTGCATCATTCGTTTGTTACCGATTCGTAACAGGATTAAAAATTTCGTATACTAAGGTTATCAATGCATTTAAGGGGGATTTTCATGCGATCGACCTATTTCCGACCTGTCATCATTGCGGTCATTCTAGTCTTACTTTATACGATATGGGCGACTATCACCGATTCGACGCACGGTATTTTGTACCATCTATCTGGTGGATTATTCATTGGAGGCTTTTTGCTTATGGCAATCGGATTCTTTTCCAACATGTCGGCTAACGGCTTCTTCCGTGGCATGACAGCTGGATTTAAAAAACAACGGGAAGCGAAGCTTCGAGAGATTGATGGCGATTACTACGAAGATGATGACGAAGAGGAAGAAGTCCTCCGTAAAAAGCAAAACCGGGCTTCTGCCCGAACGAAACCCTATGTTTCTAGTGGTATTATCTTCATCATCGTATCGCTGATCATCTCTTACTTTTAATCGAAATCACCGTGACGTGCCTTCTATCGTATGGTAAACTTAAGTGAATTAAACAAGAAAACACGACGACAAAGAGTAGTAACTTAGGTACATCCCTTTCAGAGAGTCCATGGTGCTGGAAATGGACAGGTGATGCCTACGTGAATGGACTTTCGAGTGGCTGATTCGAATCAAGTAGAGTCAGATGGGTGTGCCCATTACAGCAAATTGAGCGGCTATGCGAATAGCAACTTGGGTGGCAACGCGATGAATCGTCCCTTGATTTTCAAGGGGCGTTTTTTATTTTGATTTTATTATTTGGAGGGATTTCATTATGAAAACGATTTTCTCAGGTATCAAACCAACGGGAACAGTAACACTTGGAAATTACTTAGGTGCCATGAAACACTTCGTTAACTTACAGGATGGTCATGATGCATATTATTGTGTCGTCGATTTGCACTCCATCACGGTCGACATTGATCGTGTCGAATTGATGAATAATACACGTGCACTCGCAGCTCTTTATATCGCAAGTGGTCTGAATCCAGAAAAATCAACAATCTTCGTTCAATCAGAAGTTAAAGCGCATGCGCAACTCGGCTGGATGTTGACGTGTCTTTCTGGAATGGGTGAACTAGAGCGTATGACACAGTATAAAGATAAATCGCAAGGGAAAGACCGAATCGGTGCTGGATTGTTTGTCTATCCGACACTCATGGCAGCTGATATCCTACTCTATGATGCGGAACTCGTTCCGGTCGGCGATGACCAAAAACAACATATTGAGTTAACGCGCGACTTGGCTCAACGTTTTAATAGTCGTTACTATGAGACGTTCACATTACCAGAACCAATCATCGCTGAATCAGGAGCTCGAATCATGAGCCTGACGACACCAGACAAAAAGATGTCAAAATCTGATCAGAATCCGAAAGGCTTCATCTCGATGCTTGACGCACCAGATGTCATTCGTAAAAAAGTAAAATCAGCCGTCACGGACTCCGAAGGAATCGTCAAATTCGATCGGGAAAATAAACCAGGTGTGTCGAATTTGCTTGAAATCTACTCCCTACTCGCTGGCATCTCGATTCCAGATCTCGAAACCAAATACGAAGGTTCGAACTACGGAACATTTAAAGCAGATGTCGCGGAAGCAATCATTTCAGAACTCGAACCGATTCAACAACGCTACTATGAGTTGATTGATTCAGAAGAACTCGATCAGATTCTCGACGCTGGACGAGACCGTGCTGAAGCCGTTGCTGCTAAAAAGCTCGCGAAAATCGAGAAGGCAATGGGCTTACAACGGAAGCGTGCTAAAGTAAAAAAATAAGTTCTACGCAAAAGAGATCGGAATGCTCCGGTCTTTTTTGATATTTCCAAACAAAAAAACTGCTTCCGATTTATTTCGGAAGCAGTTTTTATATTGCTTATTTTCCTTCGATTGAAGCCCATTTGTACGAGAAGTCTGCGCCGAAGTTATGCTCGACGACTCCTTTAACGTATGGTTTGACGAGGAATGCACGTCCACGCTGATAAACAGGTGAGATCGCTGCAGAGTCGAGAAGGATTTTCTCAGCTTCTTGCAATTCAGACCAACGTTTCGTTGCATCTGTTTGTGTTTGAGCATCTTTGATGAGTTTATCATACTCTTCATTTGACCACTTACCACGGTTATATGGTCCGTCTGTCAAGAAGAGATCGAGGAACGTCATCGGATCTTGGTAGTCAGGTCCCCAGCCCGCGAGCGAGAATTGGAAGTCCCCTTTGTTTTCAAGATCAAGTTTGTTTTTGAATGGTTGTTGTTTGATTGTGACCTTCATACCTGGAAGGTTTTTCTCAAGTTCACCTTTCAAGAACTCACCGATTTTTTTCGAATCGTCGCTATCGTAGTTCAAGAGTTCAAGATCAACCGATTTTTGACCGATTTCCTTTAAGCCCTCTTCCCAGAGTTTTTTCGCTTCGTCTGCATTGTATTCGTTGAATGCTGGATACTTATCACGGAAGTCTTTCCCGTCAGCATCTTTCGCGAAATCTTTTGGTACGAGATAGTTCGCTGGAAGTGATCCGTTTGCGAGGATAACATCCGTGATCCCTTTTTTATCGTAACCCATGTCGATTGCGCGACGGATTTTTTCGTTATCAAGCGCTTTTACCTTCGTGTTGAGGTAGAGGTAGAAGATTGTTGATTCACCTTTTGTTTTGAATTCTTTATTATCTTTGAACTGGGCAACGAACTCAGATGTTAAACCTGTGCGATCGATGTCACCTTTTTCGTAAAGGTTAACACCAGTTGCAACTTCTTTAACGACCTTAACGTTGATCGTTTTAAGTTTAACGGCATCTTTATCCCAGTAGTTATCGTTTTTGACCATTTTCCAGCCTTGCTCACGTGTCCACTCTGTTAATTTAAATGGTCCGTTATAGAGCGCTTTGTCTGCAGTCGAACCGAAGTCTTTTCCGATTTTCTTCGAGAGTTCTTCTGATTTCGGCATGAATGGTCCGAATCCAGTAAGTCCGAGGAAGTAGTCTGCAGGTGCTTTTAACTTAACTTCGAACGTTTTGTCGTCGATCGCTTTGACGCCGACAGCATCACGCTCGCCTTTTTTCGTGTTGTACTCTTCTGCACCTTCGATGTTGTAGAAGACGTATGCATACTGTGAAGCGTTCTCTGGATTAAGAACTTCTTTCCATGCATATTCGAAGTCTTTAGCTGTGATTGGAGTACCGTCAGACCATTTCGCATCACGTAATTTGAACGTGTACGTCTTTTTGTCTTCTGATACTTCATGACTCTCAGCGATACCTGGTGTTGGTTGCTGTTTGTCATCTAGACGGTAAAGACCTTCCATCGTGTTGTTCAACACGTTGAATGAAACCGAGTCTGTTGAAGTCGTCGGGTTAAGTGTCGGGATATCCGAACCTTCGATCAAGTTAAGTGTTTGATCACTAGACTTTTTGTCTGAACCTGTGTCGCCCGATTTGTCGCCTGAATCCGTTGTCGAACAAGCTGCGAGGAACGCACTTGATACGAGAGCTACTGAAGTAGCTAAAGCAAAACTTTTCTTCTTCATGTTACGATGACCCCCCTAGGTTTCTAAAAAGTGATACTGTCAGGTTTTTGACCGAAAAAAAAAGAATTACTATATTCGAATCAAACCCTTCGTTACAAATAGTTTACAATGTTCTGATAATTTTGCAAACCTTTTATCCGATTTTTCTAAATATTTTTTCAAAAAAGACTGGGACCTCACGAAAAAATGGTCCCAGCTCAGTAATTATTTTAGAATTTTCATTGCGCGAAGTAGGTATTCCGGTCCATAAATCGGTACTTCGATTCCTTGAATTGTATCAGAAACATATAATTTCTCTGTCGTCTGATACAAAGGAACGATGACGGCATCTTGATTGATTAACTGTCTTTCAGCTTGATGATATAACGCCTGTTTTTTCTTCATATCTCGTACCTGCCGTGCTTTTTCGATCATTTGATCGTACGTGTCTGATTGATAGTTTACGGAATTCAACGGATTACCCGAGACGAACTGATTCAAATATGCAAGTGGACCTGGATAATCCGGCATCCATCCTGTTAACGTCATCGCATACTGCGCCGACTGTTCTTTATCGATCTTCTCTTCAATCGCAACGGGTTTAAGAACAATATCAATATCAGGCAACTGTCTCTCAAGATACGTCTCGAGTTGTTGCCCGATACGCTTCGCCTGTGGGTCTTCGAAGTTAAGCATCTCGATTCGCTGTTTCTTCTGTTGTTTAACTTGTTCTTTTTTTACTTGTACCGGTTCCGTCATCAATACGTTCGTATCTGTGACGACGAACCGATTAGTCGGAATGCCTGCATATCCTAAAGGAAGTTGAACGGACTCTTTTTCCATCAAGGCGTAAGCAATTCGTTTTCGGAGTGTCTTTTCGCGGAAGGCTTCATTTTTTTGATTAAATGCGATATAAAAGACACCGCTCCGCTTTTTTTGATAGGTTGGTCGAGAGACTTGATCTTCTTGTGTCTCGACACTCTCTTGTAACGGAAGAATCGCTGCTTTACTGTTCTCATACGTACTCCATTGCGTCTGATGATCAGAGATGATGCGACTTTTCACTTCTTCGACTGTGACAACATTTTGTTGATGATACTGGTTGTTTTTCTTAAGCGTATATCCGTTTTTCGACATCTGTTCTAGTGTAAACGCACCATTACCCGTGAGGTCTTGCCACTTCTTAGATTCCGGTTGTGGATAAAAGACGGACATCGCGAGTAATTCTTTTAGATTCGAAACCGGCTGATTCAGCGTGATGACAAGTTGGTCACGTCCTTTGGCCTTTACACCTAGACGTTCTGGCTTCATTTTTCCGTCATTGACGGCACGTCCATTTTCAAACACTTCAAATAAAAAACCATAGGGAGAATTTGTTTTATTGGCTGCGACACGTCGGAAACTATCGACAAAGTCTTGCGCTGTAATCGGCTGACCCTTCGCATTTTTTGTTTGTTTGAGTTGAATCGTATACGTCAGACGATCCTTTGAGACTGACATATCCTGTGCTAATCCTCTACGGACGGATGTCCCAGAAGTAAAAACATATAATCCTTCATACAGTTGTGCTAACAGTGTCTGAGAACGGCTATCCGTTGCTAACGCAATATCGGATGTCTTCGGGAGTGATGATTCAATTAATTCAACCTTCACTGCTTGTGTCTCCTGATCTGTTTTCGTCTTTTGAGATGATGATAGACGGTATATGAGCGTACCACTGAGACCAATCAATAAACATATGATCAGTATCATGATTGATGTTTTTCTTGTGATATTAGTCATAAACGACTCCTTTCTGCGTCAAACACGCATTTCTCTATTGAATCAGAAAATCAGCAAAAAAGCGACCCCCTCGTTTTTCTAAGGGAATCGCTTAAGCTTAAGCTTCGTAACGTTTGAAGACGAGTGATGCGTTGTGTCCACCGAACCCGAGCGAGTTGCTCAGGGCATAATTCAATTTTACGCTCCGTGCACCTTCCGTCACGTAATCAAGATCACAACCTTCACTCGGCTGTTTGAGATGAATCGTTGGGTGAACGGTTTGTTCTTGTAACGATTTGATTGTTGCAATCGCCTCGACGCCACCAGCGCCACCAAGCAAGTGACCAATCATCGATTTCGTCGAGTTGACGACGAGTTGTTTTGCCTGTTCACCGAAGACACTATGGATTGCTTTTGTTTCAAGAATGTCGTTCATCGGTGTGCTCGTTCCGTGTGCATTGATGTATCCGATTGCTTCTGGTGCGATACCTGCATCTTGGATTGCCATTGCCATCGCACGTGCTCCACCGTCTCCATCTGGATCTGGAGCTGTGATGTGGTAGGCGTCAGCTGTTAATCCATATCCACTGACTTCGGCATAGATTTTTGCACCACGCGCTACCGCATGCTCGTACTCTTCAAGAATCAAGATGCCTGCCCCTTCTCCCATGACGAATCCATCACGTCCTTCGTCAAACGGACGGCTTGCTGTCTCAGGATCGTGATTCGTTGACATCGCTTTGTTGGCACAAAAACCAGCAAATGATAAGTTCGTGATTGGTGCTTCCGCTCCACCAGCGATCATGACATCTGCATCGCCCCGTTCGATGACACGAAGGGCTTCTCCAATGGCATTCGTTCCTGAAGCACATGCAGTGACGGAACAGTTATTCGGTCCCTTGGCTCCGGTATAGATCGATACCTGACCGCTTGCCATGTTTGGAATCATCATCGGAATGAAGAACGGGCTGACACGACGGTGTCCACGTTCGAAGTAGATCTTCGCTTGTTTCTCAATTGTCTCAACGCCACCGATTCCTGATCCAATCCAAACCCCAGCACGTTCTGCGATTTCTTTAATGTCGATTCCAGAATCTTGGACAGCTTCCATGCTTGCGACAAGTGAGTAATGAACGAAGCGGTCCATCTTACGTGCTTCTTTCGCCTCGATGAATTCTGTTACATCGAAGTTTTGTAATTCGCCAGTGACCTTCGTTGGATACTCATCGATATCGAGACGCTCCATCGGACGAATCCCGTTTGTTCCTTCTTTTAGTGCTTCCCAGAATGTATTGGCATCGTTCCCGATCGGTGTCAGTGCTCCGATTCCTGTGACTACAACGCGTTTTCTCATCATCTTATGTGTTCTCTCCTTTAGTCCAAGTAATGTATGCTGCTCCCCAAGTCAATCCGGCACCAAATCCAGCAAGTACGAGTTTCGTACCAGGTGTCAGGCGTCCTTGTTGACGCGCTTCCTCAAGTGCGAGTGGGATTGATGCAGCAGATGTATTCGCATGCTCATCGATCGTGACGATGACCTTTTCTTGCGGAATATGCAGTCGTTCGCACGCTGCATCAATGATGCGTAGGTTTGCTTGATGCGGAATCAAGATATCGATCTCTTCGAGCGTACTATCCGCTTTTTGAATGACTTTCTCAACGATTTCCGGTAATTTACGAACCGCGAACTTAAAGACTTCCCGACCGTTCATCTCGATTGGTCCATCAATGTCCTTAAATAATAAATGTGCTCCGCGTCCATCTGTTCCAAGCTCGAAGGCATTAAGACCCGCTTGCTCAGTTGGTCCGATGACGACTGCCCCTGCACCATCTCCAAATAAGATGGCAGTTGACCGGTCTGACCAGTCGACGATACTCGACATTTTTTCAGCACCGATGACGAGCGCATGTTTTCCTTCAACTGTCGTCAACATGCTAGCAGCTGTTTGTAATGCAAAGATGAAGCCACTACATGCCGCACTAATATCGAATGCAGTCGCTCCGCGTGCTCCAAGACGCTCTTGGACGATACAGGCTGTAGATGGAAACGCGCGTCCTGTTGCCGTTCCGACGACGATCAACCCGATGTCCTCTACTGTCAATCCAGCATCATCAAGCGCTTTCTGAGCAGCTTCTGTCGCTAAGTCAGTGACATCCACATCATCGGCTGCAATCCGTCGTGCCCCGATTCCTGTCCGTGTCCGAATCCATTCATCGCTCGTATCGAGCGTCGTTGCTAATTCATCATTCGTCACGCGCCGTGACGGCAAAGACGTTCCTAATCCTACAATCCCGATCTTCATAAGGCATCCCCTTTTGTTATTAGTATCTGGTACTAATATAAAGCGTTAATTTGCTTTTGTCAAAGAAAAAAGGAAGAGCATGGTCTCCCGTGCCCTTCCTCATACCTCATTCTGCTAACGTCCGTACGACTTCCATGACCATTTTAGCGGAATTGATTGACGCAATCTCGAGGAATTCATCAAACGAGAGTGACGCTTCTTCATTGGCGCTATCTGAAATCGACCGCGTTACGACGAACGGGACACCGAACTGATGACAGACTTGTGCGATTGGTGCTGCTTCCATTTCGACGGCTGCGACTTCTGGGAAGTGCGCCTTGATTTGAGCAGAGCGCTCTGAATCGTGGATGAACGAATCGCCTGTAGCAATCAATCCATGAACGACGCGAATCGCATCCATCCGCTCGATGACGGCTTCTGCTGTTGCAACAAGCTTCGGATCTGCTTGATAGGCAGCTGGCATTCCAGGTACCTGTCCATATTCGTATCCAAATGCCGTCACATCGACGTCGTGGTGACGTACTTCTGTTGAGACGACGACATCCCCGACCGTTAAGCCTTCCTTGAATCCACCTGCTGAGCCCGTATTGATGACAGCACTTGGTTTGTAATGATCCAGCAATAATGTCGTTCCGATCGCAGCGTTCACTTTCCCGATTCCTGACTTCAAGATGACGACAGGAACGCTATTTAAAAGCCCTTCATAAAAATGATAGTTTGCGATGACTGTATCTTTACGTTCTGATAACTCATTACGCAATAAGTTGACTTCC
Organism: Exiguobacterium sp. U13-1; assembly: GCF_001750115.1. Classification (NCBI taxonomy): domain Bacteria; kingdom Bacillati; phylum Bacillota; class Bacilli; order Caryophanales; genus Exiguobacterium; species Exiguobacterium sp. U13-1. The sequence continues at coordinate 2,615,415 of NZ_CP015731.1, forward strand.
TCTTCCATTGCGCCGATGATTGCGATTGGCATACTTCATTCCTCCATCAAACAGAAAGCCGGATTGCTCCGGCTCCTGTGTTCTTTATTTGATCGATGTAATTTTTACTGCGTATTCGCCGCCTGGTGCTGGTACAGAGACTTGATCTCCGACTTGGTGCCCCATTAAACTTTTCGCGATTGGTGATTCGTTCGAGATTTTACCTGTGAACGGATCTGCTTCGGCACTACCAACAATTGTGTACGTATCTTCTTCGTTATCTTCGACACTCAAGAAAGTGACTGTCGTTCCGATACCGACGACCGAGATATCCTTCTCTTCTTCCGAGATGATCGCAACATTACGAAGCATCTCTTCAAGTTGAGCAATCCGGCCTTCGACCATCGCTTGTTCTTCTTTTGCTGAATCGTATTCTGCGTTCTCTGAAAGGTCACCGAACGAACGGGCGATCTTGATGTTCTCGACGACTTCTTTCCGGCGGACTGACTTCAATTCATTCAATTCATTTTCAATGTTCGCTTTACCTTCAAGCGTCATGTAGTATTGCTTTTCTGCCATTTTTGTCACGCTCCTTTTTATTCCACTAGTATAGTATATTCACATCTTTTTTGGAATCAATATCCTCTTTGATCGAGTGCTGAACGATAATCAAGAATCGCTCGAATCTTCGTCACGAGTAAATCGATCGCGACATGATTCTCGCCGCCTTCCGGTACGATGATGTCCGCATATCGTTTTGTTGGTTCACAGAACTGAAGATGCATCGGACGAACGACGTTCGTATACTGCTCAACGACTGAGTCGATCGAGCGTCCACGTTCGTTGATATCACGTTGCATCCGACGAAGAATGCGAACGTCCGCATCCGTATCGACGAACACCTTGATATCCATTAGTTCCCGTAACCGTTCGTCTTCAAGCGCTAAAATTCCTTCTACGATGATGACATCGCGTGGTTCGAGACGAATCGTTTCTTGTGCCCGCGTGTGGGCGACATAGTCATATACCGGTTTTTCAACGGCAATGTTTTCACGGAGCGACTGAATGTGCTCAATCAACAGACCATTATCAAAAGCAAACGGGTGATCATAGTTTGTCTGATACCGCTCCTCCATTGATAAATCACTTTGATCTTTATAATACGCGTCCTGTTCAATCATGACGATTGATTCACTTGGGAACGCATCGACGAGTGAACGTGCCACCGTCGTCTTCCCTGAACCCGTTCCGCCCGCTACGCCAATTACTACCGGTTTTTGCATGTCATTCGTTCCTCCATCATTTCGACTTTTTCCGACTGACGGATACACCGTCACCGAGCGGAAAAATCGTCGTATCGTATTGTTCTTGTTCCATCATCCAGACCGTGAATTCCTTGACGAGACGCACGAGTCGACGTCTTCTTCGATCGAATGTCTTCGGATCGGACTCGAGGACATCTCCGTGTAAGAAGAGATTATCCGTATAAAGCACGCCGCCCTCAGGAATGAGTCGCCCATATCCTGCAAAGAATTTTTTATACTGTCCTTTAGCTGCATCAATGAAGACCGCATCGAACTGGTCTTCAAGCGTTTCGGCTAATTCTACTGCATCACCAAAAATGATGTCAATCCGGTCCGCCACATCTGACCGGGCGATGAAGGTTTTTGCTTCTTCATACCGCTTCGCATTTCGTTCAATCGTCGTAATACGCGCATCCGGTAGCGCACGCGCCATCCGAATCGCACTATATCCGATTGCGGTTCCGACTTCTAGAATGCGCTTCGGTTGTTGTAATCGCAGGAGCGATAACAAGACCTCGGAACCTGTCAGTTCGATGATTGGTATATGATTTTCTTCCGCATAACGCTCCATTTCTTCTAACAGAGCATCTCGAGGATGAATCATTGATTCGACATAGGTCGTGAAATCATTCACGCCATTCACTCCCTCTTCCGCATAAACAGGTTGACTTGAAGCGAACTTCCCGCTTCAACCCAACCCGTTGCTCATTGCTCTTTACTCGCTTCGTATTCCACCCATTCCGGCTTATACTTAACGACGTTTCGTTGATGTTCTTCATATGTCTCTTCGTATAGAATCTGTCCGCGTGGATGTTTATCACTTGGTGGACGAGCAAAGAAATAGACATATTTTGTTTTATTCGGATTTAACACGGCAAGTACCGAATCTTTACTGACCGTCGAAATCGGACCAATCGGAATTCCTTCGTACTTATACGTATTGTACTTCGAATTATTCTCGAGATCCTTCAGTGTCGTTAAAGCCGTGTTTTCACCTGTGCCATACCAAACCGTTGGATCCGACTGTAACTTCATGCCGTCATCCAATCGATTTTTGAAGACACCAGCGATTTCACGACGATCATCTGCTGTCGCCGCTTCACGCTCGACCATGGAACCGAGACTGAGTACTTCATGGAAGGTCATGCCTGATTTTTGAATGGCATCCGCATTCTCATCGTAGACTTTTTCTGTTTCATCGAGCATCGTCTCGACGATTTGATCAATGCTTTTTCCTTTATCAAACTCATACGTTGCTGGGAAGAGATATCCTTCAAGTGCATACAAGACACCATTCTTCTTCACTTCATCCGTCAACATCGGATATTTTTCAATCATGCTGTCGATGAATGTCGCATCCGTCAATTCTTTACGGACCGTCTCTTCCTTGAAGTTCGTTGCTTTCGCGATCAAAGCGATTTGACGATCCATCGTGATGCCTTCAGGTAACGTGATTTTCACATCCGCTGCCTTCATGACCGTTCCCGTCTTTAATTCATTAATGATTTCATCCGGGGACATGGCTTGTGACAGTGTATACGTACCCGCTTGGAATGACGATTCATTCTTGTAACGGACGTAGTAACGGAAAATCGTCTCGTTTGCAATCAAGTCTTTTTCCTTTAGTAAAGAAGCAATCGAACTCGTCCCTGCTCCTAAAGGAATTTCGACTTTGACGGATTTCGTCGCTGTTTCATCGACTGGTTCAAGCGCATTTTTCAAAAAGACATAGATGACCGCACTGGTAACTAGAAAAATCGTCAACAATACAGAAAGGATGATTAGCGTAATCCGACGTGATGTCCGGCGTCGCCTTTTTTCGATTTCAGCATTTTGCTTCCATTCGTTCTCCATCGGTTCCTCCTTCTTCTCTTAAAACAAGGTGACATCGTAAGAGAAAGTCTCTTACGACGTCACCTGTCATGAGTCGGGTTAGTCTAACTGGTCTTCGAGCGTGTTAAAGACTTCTTCGATTTCATCCCAAGTCGCTGTATCGTCTTCATCGATTGGTACGAGGTTGAAGTCGTTATCTCCATCACCGTATTCGTCGAGTTCGTAAACGAAGATATCGACTTCTTCTGCTTCGTCATAGTCTGCTCCGATTGGCTCGAGGAAGATGTATGTCTTGCTCGAACGTGGGCTTTCATAACGCAGACGTTCTACGAATTCGAAATCATTTCCTTCGCCGTCCGGAATTACGTAACGTGTTGGTTCATTCTGTTGCATCAGTGATCCGCTCCTTTAACGCAAGCTCGAGTTCATCCCAAGTTTGCTCATCATTTTCATCGATCAGGCTCAATTCAAAATCATCTTCGCCTTCTCCATATTCATCGATCTCACAGATGATCAGATCATCTGCTCCTTCGTCAGGGTTACCGATCATTTCAAGAAACAGATAGGTTTTTCCTGTACGTTCACTCGAGTAACGGTACCATTCTTTGAAAAGATGTTCGCCGCCCTCTTCATCTGGAAAGAGATACTGACGTTTTTCTTCAGCCATCGGTTTCTCCCCCTTCATCGGTTCGTCCGATCCAAGTACGATTGCAGGATCATGACGGCAGCCATCTTATCGATGACTTGTTTACGCTTTTTACGACTGACATCGGCATCGATCAGCATCCGTTCTGCTTGCATCGTCGTCAACCGTTCATCCATGAAGACGACTTCAAGCCCGGTATGCTGTTCGATTTCCTTCGCAAAAGCTTCACTTGCTTCTGCGCGGGGACCGATGGAACCGTTCATGTTTTTCGGAAGACCAATGACTAGGATTTCGACATTGTATGTCTTCATGATGACATCGAGCCGTTTGAAGGCTTCTGGGTAATCCGGTTCCGTCCACTTGACCGTCTCAACGCCTTGCGCCGTCCAGCCCATCAAATCACTGACCGCTACCCCGATCGTCTTCGAACCGACATCTAGTCCCATTGCACGTTTCATTTTGAATTTCCACTCTCCGCCAAATAAGATTTCACGAGTTCTTCGAGCAATTCGTCGCGTTCAATCTTACGAATTAAATTACGTGCGTCATTATGACGAGGAATGTAAGCAGGATCTCCTGAAAGGAGATAGCCGACGATTTGGTTGATCGGATGATATCCTTTTTCTTCTAAAGCATGATAGACCGTCAACAACACATCACGTGTTGCTGCTTTGTTATCGTCTTCCGGAAAGTTGAATTTCATCGTTTGATCCATCTGACTCACGTTCATCACCTCTTTCATATACACTACGTTTCTATTATGCCAGTGATTGCACGTATTGTGAAGCGTACGCGAGTGCTTCTTCTAATTTCGACGCATCTTTTCCACCAGCTTGAGCCATGTCAGGGCGACCGCCACCGCCCCCACCGCAGCGTGTTGCGACTTCCTTGATCAATTTACCAGCATGATAGCCTTGGTCGATTAAATCTTTTGAGACGCTTGCGACGAGATTGACTTTCTCACCTTGCGCACTCCCGAGAACGATGATCGCTGATCCGAGTGAGCTCTTCAGCTCATCCATCATGCCGCGAAGAGCGTCCATGTCTGAGACGTCGACACGTTTCGCAAGCACACGCACACCGTTGATTTCTTCCACATCATCCTTGAGCGAAGCAGCTTCAATGTTCGCAAGTTTTGCTTGCAACGATTCGTTTGCTCGTTCCGTCTCACGAAGCTGTTGTTGCAGTGCTTCGATGCGGACAGGAACTTCTGTCGTCTTCGTCTTCAGAACAGCTGCTGCTTGTTCGAGTGTTTCTAAGTGTTGGTTCATGACACGATACGCACCTGCACCCGTTACCGCTTCGATTCGGCGTGTACCTGCACCGATACCAGACTCCGAAACAATCTTGAACAAGCCGATTTCGGCTGTGTTTCCGACGTGGATTCCGCCACACAACTCGATCGAGTATGTGCCTGCTGAGACGACGCGGACCGTTTCACCGTACTTCTCACCGAACAATGCCATCGCGCCTTTTGCTTTTGCATCAGCGATGTTCATCTCTTCGATATCGACCGGTAGCGATGCCCAGATTGCTTGGTTGACGTCTTGTTCAATCTTCGTCAACTCTTCTTGTGTCACTGCACCGAAGTGTGAGAAATCGAAGCGAAGACGTTCTGGAGAAACGAGTGATCCCGCTTGGTTAACGTGTGTTCCGAGCGTATCTTTCAATGCTTTATGAAGCAAGTGTGTTGCCGTATGGTTTTTCGTGACGGCTTTACGTTCTGCTGCTTCGACCGTTGCAACGACATCTGCCGCTTCCGTTGCGATCCCTGTACGAACGATGACCGTATGCAAGTTTTGACCGTTTGGTGCTTTTTGAACATCTTTAACATCAAGAACGAAGTCTTTGCCTTCGATTGTTCCTGTATCTGCGACTTCACCACCGCTTTCAGCGTAGAACGGCGTGATGTCGAGAATGACTTGTGCTTCTTCACCAGCAGCGACTTCTGTGACTCGTTCTCCATCATGCACTAAAGCGATGATTTTTGCATCCGCCTTAAGGTCGGTATAGCCGACGAACGTACTTTTATCTTTTAGCGTCGAGAGGACTTCCGATTGCTGTTGCATCGAACCACTCTCTTCACGTGCCGCACGTGCACGCTGACGTTGCGCATCCATTGCTAATTTGAAGCCTTCTTCATCGACAGACATCTGATGATCTTCTGCATACTCGACTGTCAACTCAAGTGGGAAACCATATGTGTCATACAGACGGAACGCATCTTCGCCGCTGATGACATGCTCACCGTTCGCCTTAGACGTCTGAGCGACTGTGTTCAAGATTGCAAGACCGTCATGAAGTGTCTCATGGAAACGTTCTTCTTCGTTTTTGATGACGCGTTTGATGAAGTCCGCTTTTTCCGGAACTTGTGGGTAGAAGTCGACCATGACGTTCCCGACCGTATCGACGAGTTCATACATGAACGGACGCTCGATTCCAAGCATCTTCGCATAACGCACCGCACGGCGTAGTAAACGACGAAGGACATATCCACGTCCTTCATTCGAAGGAAGCGCACCATCACCGATTGCGAATGATACGGTACGGATGTGGTCTGCGATGACTTTGAATGCTACATCAAGTTTCGAATCATCACGGTAGATTTTACCGCTGATTTCTTCTGTCTTATGAATGATCGGCATGAACAGATCCGTATCGAAGTTCGTCGGCACGTCCTGCATGACACACGCCATCCGTTCAAGTCCCATCCCTGTATCGATGTTTTTACGCGGAAGTTCCGTATAGTTGCCGTGTCCATCGTGGTTGTATTGACTGAAGACGATATTCCAGATCTCGAGATAGCGTTCGTTTTCGCCACCTGGGTAGAGTTCTGAATCGTTCGGATCGTCTCCGAAAGCTGGACCACGATCGAAGAAGATTTCCGTGTTCGGACCAGATGGACCTTCACCGATTTCCCAGAAGTTATCTTCAAGTGGAATGATCCGCTCAGCCGGCACGCCGAGTTCAAGCCAGATTTGACGCGCTGCGTCATCTTCCGGGTGAATCGTGACCGAAAGACGTTCCGGATCAAGACCGTACCAGTCATCACTCGTCAAGAGCTCCCAGCCCCATTTGATTGCATCTTCACGGAAGTAATCACCGACGGAGAAGTTTCCGAGCATCTCGAAGAATGTGTGGTGACGCGCTGTTTTCCCAACGTTTTCGATATCGTTCGTCCGGATTGATTTTTGTGCGTTGACAATCCGTGGATTATCAGGAATGACACGACCATCGAAATATTTCTTGAGTGTTGCAACACCCGAGTTGATCCACAAGAGCGATGGATCTTCGACCGGTACGAGTGAAGCACTCGGTTCGATCGCATGTCCTTTGCTTTGGAAGAAATCAAGATACATCTGACGGATTTGTGCACCCGTTAATGGTTTTAGAGCTTTCATGAACAGTTACCCCCATTGGTTTTATTTGGACGCAAAAAAGCGATGTCTTCATCCCTGAAAAGGGACGAAAGCATCGCTTCCGTGGTACCACCCTCGTTCGTAAGCAATCCATTGCCTACCTCGAACATCTGATAACGGGGATGACCCGCAGGTGTTTACACCCGACTCCGGAAGGAGCTTCAAAGGGACTCGAGAAAGTGATTGCAGCAGACTCACTTCTCTCTGGACTCGAGTTTTCCTTTTACTTATCTTCCATCAACGTGTTACGTCCATTCATCTATCGTGATTATTACCTATCGCACAGCATCCGTCAAGTCTTTGTCACACCACCGAGTCGTTCAATCAATCGTGTACGGCGCCGGGGTTCCTCTTCTTGCGACGCTTTATGGAATGCTCGTGGGTCGCCGAACAATAATAAACTCGACTTCGCACGGGTAACCGCCGTATAAATCAAATTTCGGGAATGCTTGAACGCCCCCGTAAAATAGACCGGCATCAAGACGATTGGAAACTCGGACCCTTGCGCCTTATGGATCGTGATCGCATAGGCATGCGTGAATTGATCCCAGTCACTTCGGTTATACTCGACTTCCGTCTGGTCGAAGCGGGCGATGATCTTATCCACCTTGTCGACATTCTCTTTAGCGAAGAAGATGTTGACGATTTCTCCGATATCTCCGTTATAAACGTTTTCTTCTGCATTGTTGACGAGCTGGAGAATCTTATCTCCGGTCCGGTAAATCCGCGTGCCTTGTTTAACTTCTCGTTTCTTTGGTTCTTCCGGGTTGTAGACGCGTTGCAAGGCGACATTTAATTCGTCGATTCCGACTTGACCACGGTAAGTCGGTGCAAGAATCTGAACATCGAATTTCGAATAGCCTTTCGCAAGTGCTTTTTCTGCGAAAGCTGAAATACCGCGTAACGTCTCTTGCGGAGACGCGGTATAGAAGCGACGATCCGCAAGTGGTGCCAACAAATCAGCAGACGTCGTCCGGTTCTTCAAATCATGGGCAAGCCGTAAAATCGAAGAATCTTCCGCTTGGCGATGGACGACGTTCAGACGAACGACGGGAATCCCTTCCGTGTCCATCAAGTCTGCCAGTACCTGCCCAGGACCTACGGATGGCAACTGATCGCGGTCACCGACGAACAAAATTTTCATACCGTTCGGAACAGCACGGAGCAGACTCGATAACAAGTAGATATCAATCATTGATGACTCATCGATGATCAGTACTTTTCCCGTGATCGGCTGATCTTCATTCAGTTGGAAGTTCGTTCCGTCATACTTCAACAGACGATGAATCGTCATCGCTGGAACGTCCGTTGCTTCCGACAAACGTTTAGCGGCGCGTCCGGTCGGTGCAACAAGGACATACGGATAGACATCTCCCGTCTTGACGCGACTTTTCTCAAGTGGCCAATCATGAATTTCTTGCAAGGCATGTAAAATTCCCTTGATGACGGTCGTCTTACCGGTCCCTGGTCCACCGGTCAGAACCATCAATGGTGCTTTAACCGCTAACTCGATCGCTTCCCGCTGCTGTGCGGCATATTCCATGCCAAACTGTTCTTCGAGGTGCCCAATCGCTTCAAGAATCGTCGCGACATCGACTTCCTGTTCGGCACCGTTCGCCATGACGCGAGCCAGTTCTTTCGCCGCTCGAACTTCCGCATAAAAGATCGTCGGTAAATACAAACAACCTTCTTCAAGCTTGACCTTATCTTCAGCGAGCAACAGTTCAATCGCTTGTTCCAGCCGTTCTCCTGGGTCTTCACCAAGCAACCGGGGTGCCCGTTGTAATAGTGAGTCGACCGTCGCAAAGGCATGTCCCTCTCCTGCTTCTTGTTCTAATATATGCATGATCGAAGCAGCGACACGTTCCGGATGTAATCCGACAAGTCCGAGATGTGAGGCGATATGATCGGCTGTCTTAAAACCAATCCCGTTCACTTCATACATCAAGGAATACGGATTCTCTCGAATTCGCGCCATGGCGTCCCCTTCGTAAGCAGCATAGATTTTCGCCGCTAGTTTTGGTGTGACATCAAATGGCGCTAAGAATAGCATCAACTGATCGACACCGTATAACGTAGCGAGTCGACTCAATATGATATCCGCTTGTTTTTGTTTTAACCCAGGCACCTGATTCAGTACTCGCTCATCCTTCAAAATGAGGTCCACTGCCTCTTCTCCGAGAGCATCGACGATATTTTTCGCTGTCTTCGGACCAATGCCGGTGAACGAACCATTCGTCAAGAAGCGGATCGTTGCCTGTTTTGTCATCGGAACCGATCGACGAATCAGCTCCGCCTTCAGTTGTTTTCCGAAGCGAGGATGATCAACGAGACGACCAAATGCTTGATACGTTCCTCCGAGTTCGATTCCGACCCCTGTACCCGTGATGACGAGCTCGGTTTCTTTCAGTTCAAAGTTTTTTTCTTTGACGGCGACCAATACAATGGAGTGTGCTTCTTCTTCAGAAGAAAAGAGCACACGTTTGACGCGCCCGACGACTTGATGGGGGTGCTCCATCACTCCACCTTCTTTCTCTCTTTTTCATTCGCTGCTTTCATCATAGCATTCGTTTACCGGATTTTAAATCAGGGAAAGATACCCTGAAACATTTCGTTAAGAGGAGGAGTTCAAGGATGGCACGTTTACCGATTGCAGGATTGTGTGAATTAGTACTGGAAGTCGAGGATATGGACCGTGCGGTTGGCTTTTGGAATGGGACACTTGGTATTCCGATCGTCGAGCAATGGGCACCTGAGGATGCAGAACCGAGCAAGGAACAATCTAAACAGGACGGAGTTTGGGCAACGTGGCTCTACATTGGCGGTAACACCCGACTCGGTCTATGGCTGAAGCGAGACTTCACGATGGAAGAACGAACGGTCAAACACTTACCAGTGTCCGAATGGGACACGTTGTATGACGAAGGTGGTGTCCATGTCCACTGTGCTTTCTACGTTGAGAAGGAAGAGTTCCAACAAGCCTTGAATCAACTGCGCGAAGCTTCGATCACCGTGAAGCTCAGAGAGTGGGATGAACAGGAGACCTCGAATCAAAAAGAGCATTCAGCTTATTTCAAGGATACGGAAAATAACGTCATCGAACTGTACACGAAAAACATGGATGAAGCCTATGAAGACTTTTCCGGTCCACCACTTCGTGTCATCCGTGAAGTTGGGAATTAAATAGCACAAAAAAGACGACTCCAGATGGAATCGTCTTTTTTGGATCAGTCTGCTTGTTTTAATAACGCATCCATCTTCGCTTTTGCATCTCGCGCAAGAGCGTGTTCCGGCTGGTAGGCAAGAACGGCTTCAAGTTCTGCATAACACACTTCCTGTTGACCGAGGAAAGCAAGCGCGATCGCATAGTTGTACCGAGCATCCGTGTGCGTTTCGTCAAGCATCAAAACGTGCTCGAACATCTCGACGGCTTCTTCCAACTTCTCGTTTTGCGCTAAGGCAAGCCCGTATTGGAACGCGATCTCAATATCGACACCGTTCAATTCTGACGCACGTTGTAGACGAGGTAAGCCACGTACAGGATCACCAAGTTTTTGATACGTCATCCCAAGCATGAAATGGAGATCCGCGTCGTCAAGTCCATATAATAACGCTGCCCGCAATGATTCCTCTGCTTCGACGAGTTGGTCGGCAGCAAAGAATAGCGCACCTTTTGCATAATAGGCACTCGCGAACGTATTATCGATCATCAGCGCCCGATCATAAAAACGAAGGGCACGATCAGCGTCGTTCATCGATTGGAGTAATGTTCCGAGATTGACATATGCTGTCGGATCTTTTGGATTTTCTTCGATTGCGTCGTTGAAAGCCTGCGCTGCTAATTCATAATTTCCAGCTTCTAAATGCCGGAATCCTACTTCATTATAATTCATCTTCTTTTGCTCCTTACGCGAGATAAGCGAGGCGTTCGCCTGCTTTATAGGCTGCATCGATCGTCGCACCACCGAGGCAGATGTCTCCATCATAGAACACGACCGCTTGTCCTGGTGTGATTGCCCGTTGACGCTCGTCAAACGAGACATCGAGTCCATCTTCGAGGACACGAACCGTGACGGCTGTGTCTTGTTGACGGTAACGGAATTTCGCTGTACAACGGAATGTCTCACCGACCGGACGCTCAGACGTCCAACTGACATCTGAAGCAAGCAATCCTTCCGAATACAACAATTCGTTATGGAATCCTTGATCGACATAGAGAATGTTCTCTTTTAGGTTTTTCCCAACGACGAACCAAGGTTCTCCGTCGCCACCGATACCAAGTCCATGACGTTGTCCCATCGTATAGTACATCAATCCATCGTGACGTCCCATGACGTTCCCGTCAAGCGTCCGCATTTCACCGGGTTGCGCCGGCAGATATTGACCGAGGAACTGCTTGAAGTTCCGCTCGCCGATGAAGCAAATGCCTGTCGAGTCTTTTTTCTTCGCTGTCGCGAGGTTCGCTTCTTCTGCGATCCGGCGTACTTCTGATTTTTCCATGTGTCCGATCGGGAACATCGCCTTCGCGATCTGCTCTTGCGACAATTGATTCAAGAAATACGTTTGATCCTTGTTTGCATCAACGCCTCGAAGCAATTTATGTTCTCCATCCTCATAGACGGCACGCGCATAGTGCCCTGTCGCGACGAAATCGGCACCAAGACGCATCGCGTGATCGAGGAAGGCTTTGAACTTGATTTCCTTGTTACACATGACGTCCGGATTCGGTGTCCGACCGAGTTTATATTCATCGAGGAAGTACGTGAAGACCTTATCCCAGTACTCTTTCTCGAAATTGACTGCATAGTACGGAATGCCGATTTGATTGGCTACCGCGATGACGTCTTCATAATCTTCCGTCGCCGTACAAAAGCCGTTCTCATCCGTGTCATCCCAGTTTTTCATGAAGATTCCGATGACGTTATAGCCTTGCTCTTTTAATAAATGAGCGGTCACAGAAGAATCGACACCGCCCGACATCCCAACGACGACTGTCGTTTCACTCGGGGCTTTCGCTCGTGTATTCATTTATTTCACCTCTTCGTTAATTCTGAAACGATTTTACGACATCTTGCAAGGCTTGTGCGAGTAGTTCGACTTGCGCGAGCTCATTTCCGTGACCAAAACTGATTCGGACCGATGCTCGTGTCCGTTCATCTTCGCCATACATCGCCGATAAGACATGCGAAGGTTCGACGGATCCTGCCGTACATGCACTCCCGCTCGATACGGCCATCTGACGCATATCAAGCATGATCAGGAACGGTTCGATTTCAATCCGCGGGAAGTAAAGATTGAGGACATTCGGTAATCCTTCAACACCGTTGACTTCGTAAGTGACGCCACTTTCATTCAAGCGTGTTAGCAAAACACTGCGCAGCTGTTTGATGTGGTCCTGTTGTTGATCACGCTCTGCAATCATCAGTTCGAGCGCTTTCGCTAAACCGACGATTCCCGGTACGTTCTCCGTACCAGCACGACGCTTGCGTTCCTGTTCTCCACCGAACGTTTGAGGGGCTAACTTCACGCCAGTCCGCACGTACAACAATCCGATTCCTTTTGGACCATTGATTTTATGACCAGACGCGGATAAGAGATCGACATGTAACGCTTCGACATCGATTGCTTGTTTTCCGAACACTTGCACCGCGTCCGTATGAAACAAAATACCGCGTTCTCGTAAAAATTGACCGAATGCCGCAATCGGCTGAATCGTTCCGACTTCATTGTTGCCGAACATGATCGAGACGAGTGTCGTATCTTCCCGGACCGCTTCTTGCAAGGCAGCCAATGAGACGACGCCTGTATTGGGAACATCGAGATACGTGACGTCATAACCTTGTTTTTCGAGTTCTTCAAACGCATGCAATACAGCATGGTGCTCAAATCGTGTCGTAATGAGATGACGCCCTTTTTCACGCGTTGCTTCAGCTGCCCCAAAGATCGCGTAGTTATCCGACTCCGTCCCACCACTCGTGAAAATCAGTTCGGTTGGTTTTGCGTTCAATTCTTGGGCAATCTGCCGGCGCGCTTTGTCAATTGCTGCCCGAGCAGACCGACCAGCCGCGTGGACACTCGATGGGTTGCCATACTGTTCGAGCAAATAAGGCGTCATTGCCTCAAGGACTTCCGGACGCATCGGCGTCGTCGCCGAATGGTCAAAGTAATTCATTCATTTTCACCTCTCAAATATAGAACATGTATCCTGTATCTTCTTCTTCCGCTAAATCTTGTAGCGTCGTTGAATCGAGCACTTGATCGACTGCTTGCTGGATTTTATCCCAAAGTTTGCGTTTCGTGACCTCGTCACATGCATCGCCTTCGACGACGACGAGTGGTCCTTCAAGCAGGCGGATAATTTCACCTGCTGTGATGTTTTGCGCTTCACGACCGAGCTTATACCCGCCGTAAGCACCGCGGACACTTTTGACGAGACCTCCATTACGAAGGGGTGCAATCAACTGTTCAAGGTAGTGCTCAGATAGGTCATACATCTGCGCAATTTTTTTTAGGGATAATGGTTTAGATTCAGCTTCTTTCGCGAGTGCGATCATGATCGTTAGACCATATCGCCCTTTCGTCGAGATTTTCATCATGCGAAGGATCATCCTTTCTAGTATAGTAGTAGCTAAAAGTGGAAGGAGTGTATGTGTATGGCACATTTATTTGAATCCCAGTCACCTGCCGGACCGCTCGCGAATCGGATGCGTCCTCAGAATCTGGATGAAATCGTCGGACAACGCCATCTGATCGGAGAGACGACACTCCTGCGGCGTGCCATCTTAGCTGACCGTCTCGGAACCGTCATTTTTTACGGCCCACCGGGTACCGGAAAGACGACGCTCGCGCGTGTCATCTCTAGTTATACGAAATCAGCGTTCGAGCAATTAAACGCGGTCACGGCAAAACTGGAACAATTACGGGAAATTCTAAAAGCAGCCGAAGCCCGTCTTCAGTTCGAGGAACAAAAAACAATTCTCTTTCTCGATGAGATCCATCGATTCAATAAGATGCAACAAGACGCCTTACTCCCGGCGCTTGAAGCGGGTACGATCACGTTGATCGGCGCAACGACGGAAAATCCGAGTTTTGAGGTCAATGCCGCTCTCTTATCGCGGGCAACGGTCTTTCGTTTTGAACCACCGACAGCAGACGATTTACGAATCGTCCTCGACCGGACCTTAAAGGACGAAGAGCGTGGTCTTGGCAAATATCCGATTACGATCACAGATGATGCAATCGATCATTACGTCAAGTTGTCAGATGGCGATTACCGAGCATTATTGAATGCACTTGAACTCGCCGTCTTAACAACACCGGAAATCGATGGTCAGATCACGATCGACCTCGCTGTTGCCGAGGAATCGATTCAGCAAAAAGCATTGAAGTACGACAAGGACGGCGATCGGCATTACGATGTCATCTCTGCCTTCATCAAATCGATTCGAGGTTCCGATCCTGACGCCGCGCTTTACTGGCTCGCCGTCATGATTGAAGCGGGCGAAAGTCCACGTTTCATCGTTCGTCGTCTCTATGTCCATGCGGCAGAAGACATCGGTCTGTCTGATCCGCAAGCGTTATTGATGGTCGATGCGTGTGCCCGTGCTTGTGAATACGTCGGTTTCCCGGAAGCACGAATTCCGCTCGCTGAAACGGTCTTATATCTCGCGACAGCACCGAAGTCGAATGCTGTCATCTCAGCGATTGATCAAGCATTGACACTCGTTCGTCGTTCGGACGGTGGACCGGTTCCGCCGCACTTGCGCGATGCTCATCATCCGGGGGCAGCAGCACTTGGGAATGGCGTCACCTATCAATATCCGCACGACTTCGAACATGCCTATGTGCCACAAAATTACTGGCCTGAGAATCTTGCCCGGACAAAACCGGTCTTTTATCGTCCTAGCCCACGCGGTTTTGAGAAACAACTGCAAGCTCGACTTGATTTTTGGAACAAACAAACAGCCACACATCAGAAAAAGCGACCATAAGGTCGCTTTTTTTAACGAACGCGTTCGATCGTCACGCCGGCTTCACGGACGATCTCGTTGATGACGTAGCTCGCTGCGATCAATCCACCAACTGATGGAACGAACGCATTTGAACTTGGCGGCATCTTTGCCTTACGAATTGCAGCCGCATCATTTCCGACGACTTGACGGACTTCTTCGATGATCTTAACAGGCGGTTCATCGGAGAAGACGACAGGAACACCCTTATGAATACCGGCTTTCCGGAGTTTCGTCCGAATGACCTTCGCCAATGGATCATAACTTGTATCTTTGATGTCAACGATCTTGATGCGTGTCGGATCCATCTTGTTCGCCATCCCCATGCTTGAGATGATCGGAATGTTGCGTTTCTTACATTCCTGAATCAAGTGAATTTTGAACGAGACCGTGTCCGATGCATCGATGACATAATCCGGTTGCTGTTCGAAGAACGACTCGAATGTCTCTTCGTTGTAGAACATCTTCAAACGAACGATTTCAAGATCCGGATTGATTAACGCAAGACGCTCTGCCATCGCATCGACCTTCGGTTGACCAACCGTCGGAAGCAAAGCATGGATTTGTCGGTTGACGTTTGTGATGTCGATATCATCCTTATCGACGAGAATCAAACGACCTACGCCACTGCGGGCAAGTGCTTCTGCTGAGAACGATCCAACACCACCGATTCCCAGAATAGCGACAGACTTGGATGCCAATGCGTCAAGTCCAGTTTTACCGATTGCTAGTTCATTACGCGAAAATTGATGTAACATCTCATAACCTCACAATACTCATACTGTTTTACTCGGAATTATATCATAAAAAAAAACGTCATGCGACGTGTCAAACAATAAAATAATAAGACGATGGGACCCGAAGTGCCGTGTCGATACCTTATTTTTGAACCTGCTGTGCAGGTGGGTGTCTTATCCGATTCCTATTCGTACGTCCTCCTGCTGTGTTACGAGGCATGTACTACTAGTTGGAACGTCAAACTCCCTATCAAAAAAGAGTGGCTCAAAGATAAAAGGCGGCTCTCGTACAATTCAGGAACCCCATCTGATGCATTTAATATAGCATCCTCCCTTCTGAAATGCAACTACTTCCCACTCCAGAAAAAGATGCTTTTTTCAGGTCCAACGTTTCGTGAAGTGTTGATTCGGATCATATCTTTGTTGTTGGAATGCGGGATCGAATCGTGGTGTGCGTGTCGCATTCCCGACACCCGCGATGAACGCCCAGTTTCCATAGTTCGAAGCGACATCATAGTCGACCAACTGCTGTTCGAAATACCGCGCTCCGATACGCCAGTCCTGCTTTAATTCATGAATCAGATAACTGGCAACGATTTGCCTTCCGCGATTCGACATCCACCCTGTCTCGCGAATCTCGTTCATGAAGGCATCGACGAATGGCACACCGGTTTTTCCTTCTATCCAACGTTCGACAGCTAGCTGGTCCGTCTTCCAAGTGTATTGACCTTCTTGTAATCCACTCGACCGGAACAGACGGCTTCCGGTCTCACGCATCGTCAAATGGAAGAAGTCACGCCATAACAATTCGAAATACAACCAGTACGTCGATTCATTCGCTCCCTTTTTTCGCTCGGCTTCCTGTAATTCAGCCATGACGCGGCGCGGTGAGAGTGAACCGTTCGCTAGCCAGGCAGATAACTTCGATGAATCATTTCGTAAGAACCCATTCCGTGTTTCTTTATAGGTGAATACAGGCTTGGCGAGATATTCCTGAAGGCGTGCCCTTCCCGCTGATTCTCCTCCCCGAAATGGGAACGCGGTCTCTGGGTCCGCTTCAACTGATTCCTCTTTTATCAGCTGAATATCAGTTGGTGGATCGAGTGGATCGTAGAAGGTCCCTTTCGCCTCGACCCGTTTTCGAAATGCCGTAAAGACGCTCTTTAATTCATCACTTCCGATATCTTCCCGACGATGTAACGTCTGTGTTTCAAAAGAGTGGACGGTATATCTGTCTTCGATATACTGCTCACTTGTCGCTTCTTCTGTTCCGGTCATCTTATGGAAATAGACGGTATCATCCGCTTGCAGATAAGAATCGAGTACCTCACATGTCTTCCCTTCTACTATATCTAGCGTGATCCCGATTTGAGACAGGTGACCCGCTAAGTTCTCAAGTGTCTCTTGTTCGAACCGTTCTTGATGTGTACCTCTTTTAAAATCGCGTTTCTTTTGATCTTTGACGTATACGGCACGAATGACGTCCTGTTCTTCACATGCACTCCGAAGTGCCTCATGATCATCAACACGTAAATCATGACGATACCAAACAACTGCTCCCATATTGATCGTCTCCCTTCTCTTTATACTATGACCCGACTATAGTATTTGGAAAACCACTTAATGTGCCGATGAGGTTTTAAGACGTTGTTTTCGTGGAATATGATTAGTACAACAAACCAGAGGAGTGAATGAATCAATGGCAGCAAAACGCGGTAAACTCAGAACTTTAATGACGCTTGTAACGACGGTTGGACCAATCGTCTATAAATTCTATAAAAAACAGCAGTCTAAAAAATCAATTAACAATCCTAAATAAAAAATGGACGTCTCCTTACCGGAGCGTCCATTTTTTTAACGTTTACTGACACCCTCACTCGCCTCTACATAGAACCGCCATGGATAGGCTGTCGCTTCTCCTGCATTCGGGATACCGATGCGAGTCGTCTGGACGATTGCATCGACCGGGTCAGCAACGAGTCGAAAACGGGCTTGATAAAGATCTTGACCTGAATCAGCTGTCGTTAGACCGAACCCTTGGCACAGTTTCGCTGGTCCATTGACGAGATTGCGTCGTTGCACCGCTGTCAACTCTGCGTAGGAACAACCAAAACGACGTTCAGCGACCCGATCATGACCCTTGATGATTTCGGCACCTCGTAACAACAGTCCGTATCCTTCCCCTTCGTGACCACAAACGATGTTCATGCAATGATGCATACCATATGTGAAATAAACATAGAGATGTCCCGGTGGACCGAACATTGGTGCCGTCCGTTTCGTAGGTTTCCCGGAAAACGAATGAGCGGCTTGATCGTGAGGACCAAGATAGGCTTCGACTTCGACGATCCGCATCGTCACCTCATCGACGGTGATCTGTGTTCCTAAGAAATCTGGACCGACTTCAACCGGTGAGCGCTCAAAAAACTGTCGTTCCATTCGTTCGTCCTCCTTCATGAAACAAGCGAACCTCCCTCTACCGGAAGATTCGCTTGTCGTGTCTTAAGATTGTTTAACTGCTGTTCGAATCGAGAGATCATTTAATTGCGCATCCGAGACTGGGCTTGGTGCTGCCGTCAACAGATCACTTGCTGATGCTGTTTTCGGGAAGGCAATCGTATCACGCAAGTTCGAACGTCCTGCAAGTAACATGACGAGACGGTCTAGACCGAGTGCGATACCCGCATGTGGTGGTGTTCCGTATTCGAATGCTTCCATCAAGAAGCCGAATTGCTCGTTTGCTTCTTCTTCTGTGAAGCCAAGCAATTTGAACATCCGCTCTTGGATATCCCGTTCATAGATCCGTTGTGATCCACCGCCGAGCTCGTATCCGTTCAAGACGAGGTCATACGCGACTGCGAGGACTTTTCCAGGATCCGTCTCGAGCAATTCGAGATCTTCACGACGTGGCATCGTGAACGGGTGGTGGTTCGCGTAGAAACGACCATCTTCTTCTTCGTACGTGACGAGTGGGAAGTCTGTCACCCAAAGGAAATTGAAGACTGACTCATCGATCAAGTCGAGTTCCTTCGCTAACTTCTGACGGAGCGCACCTAAGCTGTCTGCTACGATCGATGCTTTTGCTGCGACGAACAATAACAAGTCGCCTGCTTCTGCATCTGTCGCCGCTGTCAAGCGAGCGGTTGCTTCTTCGTCGAAGAACTTCGCAATCGGACCGTTCAATCCTTCCGCTGTCACTTTGACCCAAGCGAGACCTTTTGCACCGTAGATCGCCGTGAATTCTTGTAACTTATCGATGTCTTTACGCGAGAAGCGCTCAGCTGCACCTTTGACGTTCAAGGCTTTGACTTCGCCACCTGCTTCTAATGCCATATCGAATACTTTGAATCCTGCCCCTTTGACGGCTTCTGCGACATCAATCAATTCGAGACCGAAGCGCGTATCCGGTTTATCCGAGCCATACCGGCTCATCGCTTCTGCATACGGCATCCGTGGGAATGGTGTCACGATATCTTTGCCAAGCGTTTCTTTCATGACACGCGTCATCATTGACTCCATCATCGCATACAAGTCTTCGATGTCCATGAAGCTCGTCTCGATGTCGACTTGCGTGAATTCAGGTTGACGGTCTGCCCGTAAGTCTTCGTCACGGAAACAACGCGCAATTTGGAAGTACCGCTCAAAACCAGATACCATCAGCAATTGTTTGAACAATTGTGGCGATTGTGGCAAGGCGTAGAACTCACCTGGGTGAACACGACTTGGTACGAGATAGTCACGTGCGCCTTCTGGTGTTGATTTCGTTAGGATTGGTGTCTCGACTTCTAGGAAGTCTTGCTCATCAAGGAAGTTCCGCATGATGTTCGATGCTTTCGAACGGAGACGGAATGTCTCTTGGAGCGATGGACGACGCAAGTCAAGATAACGGTATTTGAGACGTAAATCTTCTGACGTCTGCTCTGCTTCTTCACTGATTGGGAATGGTGTCATCTTCGCTGCGTTCAAGATGACGACTTCATCCGCGACGACTTCGACTTGTCCAGTCGGAATGTTCGGGTTCGGATTCTCACGAGCGATGACGTGCCCTTTGATATCGAGGACATACTCCGAACGAATTGATTCCGCAAGACGGTGTGCCTGCTCGTTTTCCGGTTGGAAGACGATTTGGACGATGCCGCTACGGTCGCGGAGATCTAGGAAGATCAATCCTCCTAAGTCACGTCGTTTTTGAACCCATCCTTTAAGTTGAACGTGTTGTCCGATGACTTCTTCCGTCACCTGACCGTTCATATGCGTGCGTCCGATCATTGTGCTTCCTCCTTTAATTTCGCGACGATCGTATCAGCGACTGCTGATAACGGGACGTCCGTCTGTTCCCCTGTAGCCATGTTCTTCAGCGCCGCTGCGCCACGCTCGACTTCTTCATCCCCGAGGATGACCGTGTAGCGTGCCTTCAAGCGATCTGCCGCTTTGAATTGTCCTTTGAACTTCCGACCAAGATAATCCCGATCCGCGACAAGTCCTTCGAGACGCATCAATTGTAAGAGACGTGTTGCTGTCTTTTCGACTTCGTCACTGCCTTGCGCGACGATGAAGACATCGATTTGATCATCGACTGCCGGTAAGACGTTCTCATTCTCAAGCGCCATCAATAAACGTTCAATACCCATTCCGAATCCGATTCCCGGTGTTGCCGGTCCACCGATCTGTTCGACGAGACCGTTGTATCGTCCACCACCACATAATGTCGTGATCGCTCCGAAGCCTTCTGCTTCTGACATGATTTCGAACGCCGTGTGATTGTAATAATCGATTCCACGGACGAGCGTCGGATCAACGACATACTCGATGCCGAGTGCGTCTAAGTGAAGCAATACTTCGTCGAAGTAGGCTTTTGATGCCGGGTTCAAGTAATCAAGAATCGATGGTGCCGTCGCCATGCTCGGGTGATCGCGGTCGACCTTACAGTCGAGGACACGAAGTGGATTCGTTTCGAGACGATTCTGACAGTCCTGACATAACTCGTGAACGACTGGTTTGAAGTGAGCGACGAGTGCTGCCCGGTGTGCGGCGCGGCTTTCGTTATCCCCGAGTGTGTTGATGACGAGCTTGAGGTGCTTCAAGCCGAATGACCGGTAGATGCTCATCGCGAGACTGATGACTTCTGCATCGATCGCCGGTTGCTCGCTACCGAGTGCTTCGACTCCGTATTGGTGGAGCTGACGGAAACGACCTGCTTGCGGACGTTCATAACGGAACATCGGTCCGATGTAGAACAATTTCGTCGGTTGGTTCGGTGAACCAAACAGTTTGTTCGTCACGAATGAACGAACGACAGCAGCCGTTCCTTCTGGGCGTAACGTCAACTGGTCTTTTCCGCGTTTCTCAAGCATGAACATTTCTTTTTGAACGATATCCGTCGTCTCACCAACGCCACGTTTGAAGAGTTCTGTCTCCTCAAAAATCGGTGTCCGGATTTCCTTATAGTTGTAACGCTTACTGATGTCACGTAATTGTTGCTCGATGTACTGCCAGCGTTCGACTGTTCCTGGAAGGACATCAAACGTACCGCGTGGTAATTTCATCTCAAATTCCTCCTTTTTTGAATACAAAAAAGTCCTCGTCCGCAAAGGGACGAGAACTTGAAGATCCCGTGGTACCACCCTGGTTGTCAAATCACATTTGACCACTCGGTGCAGTTAACGCCTGCGTACGACCTTCCCTACTATCAGTTCAGGAAGATACCTCGGAAGGGTCTTTCATCGAGTTCGTCTGTTCGCCCTTCCAGCCAAGGGGCGACTCTCTAAGCAGACGAGGTCTTGATTACTCCTCTTCGTCTTCGGTCGTATGAATCATTTGGTTACGTCTAATATTGCCTCGTCTCTCGGTTCCTGTCAAGCGTTTGCTTCTTTTTCAAGAATCAATGTCACCGGTCCATCATTGACGAGCGCGATATCCATCATCGCGCCAAACTGACCAGTCTCGACCTTCAGTCCTTGCGCGCGAAGACGTTCATTGAACGCTTCATACAACGCGTTGGCAAGATCCGGTTTCGCTGCTTCCGTGAACGCTGGACGACGTCCTTTTTTGACATCACCATACAACGTGAACTGCGAGACGGACAGAATCTGACCGTCGACATCCTGCAACGAGCGGTTCATCCGTTCTTCCTCATCTTCGAACACACGGAGTCCTGCGATTTTATCAGCTAACCAGTTCACCTGATCGATCGTGTCTTCGTGCGTGACACCGACAAGCAAGAGAAAACCTTGCTTGATTTGACCGATGACCTCCTGATCGACTGTGACACTTGCTTCTTTGACTCGTTGTAATACGACTCGCATGACTCATCCGCTCCTTACGTCATCATGACGCGATGTACAGCATACACGTCAGAGATTTGTTTGATCCGATCGACGACTTTCTGTAAATGATTGACGTTGTTGATCGCGATCGTCATCGTGATTTTGGCTTGCTTACTGTCGTCGCCTTTCCCGCTGACGGCGACGATGTTCGTATTCGTCGCAGATACCGACTGCAGGACATCGTTCAGTAATCCAGCCCGGTCGAATCCTGAAATTTCGATTTCGACGTTGTAACTCTTAACGGCTTTACCTTCGTGTTCCCACTCGACTTCGAGCAAGCGCTCTGGATTTTGTTCGTGAATGACGTTCAAACAATCCGTCCGGTGAATCGAGACACCCCGTCCACGTGTGATATACCCGACGATATCGTCCCCTGGTACCGGATTACAACAGCGGCTCATGCGAACGAGCATGTTGTCGATGCCTTTGACACGAACACCTTCTGGATTTTCTTTCTTCGGACGATCGAACGTCTTCATCTCGCTGATGGCTTCGTTCAGTTCAAGATTTTTGGACTCTTTGTCTTTGCGTAACTTTTCCGTCAATTTGTGCGCGACTTGGGCAGCGGTCAGACCATGATAGCCAACGGCAGCATACATATCTTCTTCTTGCGCGAAGTTGAACTTCCGCGTCACGTCTTCGAGCGTCTTCTCATTGATGACTTCCTTCGGCTCAAAACCAAGCTTCTTCACTTCCGCTTCGATCAGTTCCCGTCCTTTGGAGACGTTCTCTTCCCGTTGCTGACGTTTGAACCATTGACGGATCTTGTTCTTCGCCTGACTCGACACACAAATCTTGAGCCAGTCCTTACTTGGACCATAACTGTGTTTTGATGTGACGATTTCAATGATGTCACCTGTCTTCAGCTTATAATCAATCGGTACCATCCGTCCGTTGACTTTCGCTCCGATCGTTCGGTGACCGATCTCTGTATGAATCCGGTAGGCATAATCAATCGGAACAGACCCTTTCGGGAGTTCAATGACGTCACCCTTTGGTGTAAAGACGTACAACATGTCACTAAAGAAGTCGACTTTGACCGATTCCATGAATTCTTCAGCATCCGCTGTATCCTTCTGCAATTCAAGAATTTCACGGAAATGAGCAATCTTATCCTCAAAGCCTGATTTCGCTTCCTGTTCCTTACCTTCTTTATACGCCCAGTGAGCGGCAATCCCGTACTCGGCAATAAAATGCATGTCCCGTGTCCGAATTTGGACCTCGAGCGGCTCGCCTTTCGGTCCGATGACCGTCGTATGCAGCGATTGATACATGTTCGGCTTCGGCATCGCGATATAATCCTTGAAACGTCCCGGCATCGGTTTATATTGCGTATGAATGATTCCGAGAACGGCGTAACAATCCTTGATTGAATCGACGATGATACGCACAGCCATTAAGTCATAAATTTCACTGAACTCTTTTTTCGAATTTTGCATCTTGTTATAAATGGAATAAATATGCTTCGGACGTCCATCGACTTCCGCCGCGATCTGTACATCATCGAGTACTTCGTTGACCTCTTCGATGACCGAACTGACGAGCGCTTCGCGTTCCGTCCGTTTTTGCTTCATCATTGAGACAATCCGGTAGTACTGTTGTGGATTGATATAACGCAAACTGATGTCTTCAAGTTCCCACTTGATCGTCGAAATCCCGAGACGATGGGCAAGCGGCGCAAAGATTTCAAGCGTCTCTTCCGCCTTTTGCACCTGCTTTTCCTTGACCATATGTTGCAACGTCCGCATGTTGTGCAGACGGTCAGCCAGTTTGATCAAGATGACGCGAATATCTTCCGCCATGGCGATGAACATTTTCCGGTGGTTCTCAGCAAGCTCTTCACGCTTTGATTTATATTTGATTTTCCCGAGTTTCGTGACGCCATCAACAAGCATCGCGACGTCAGGACCGAATCGTTCCGTTAATTCTTCGAGTGTAATGTCCGTATCTTCGACGACATCATGAAGAAGCGCAGCGACGATCGTCGTTGCATCCAAACCAATATCGACTAAGATACCGGCAACTTGTACCGGATGAATGATGTATGGTTCCCCTGAACGGCGGAATTGCCCATCATGTTCGTCTTTCGCGAATTGGTAAGCCCGTTCGATGTCTTTGACTTCAGCTTGCGTCATGTATTCCGCACATCGAGCGAGAAGGTCTTCTACATTTACGATTTGTTTGTTTGTCATCCCTTTTCCTCACCCAGTCCCCGGGATCGTCTGCAACGGAATCCCTAATATATAGTTCTTATTATCGTGAAATCTTGAGAAGATGTCAAAATAAAAAGAAATACCCCCTTGGTCATCACGTACCAAGAGAGTATATATGCTTTAGTCTTCGTAGCGAATCAATGAGAGAACGTCGTATCCTTCGAGTTTCTCACGTCCACCAAGACCATCGAGTTCAATCAAGAATCCGATTCCGGCAACCGTTCCGCCTAATTTTTCAATCATTTGAATCGTTGCTTCGATCGTACCACCTGTTGCAAGCAAATCGTCAAGGATGACGACGCGTTGTCCTGGTTGAATCGCATCTTCATGCATCGTCAAAACGTCTTTTCCGTACTCAAGACCATACTCGACACGGACTGTCTCACGTGGTAATTTTCCTTCTTTACGGACAGGTACAAATCCGATCTCCATCGCGTAAGCGGCTGGGCAACCAACGACGAATCCACGTGCTTCCGGACCCGCGATGACATCAGCGCCTTTACTGCGTGCATATTCGACGAGTGCATCAACCGATTGTTTGTACACTGGTCCGTTCTGCATGAGTGATGTGATGTCTTTGAAACTGATTCCTTCTTTCGGCCAGTTTTCGACCTCTTTTATATGCTGTTTGAACTCCATGTCTTTTCCTCCTGCTTCGCCGCTTCTACCAAAGTATCAAAACGCTCTTTCAACTGAGCGAGTGACGAATAAATGTATTGTTGCTCGAGCTCTTGACGTGCTTCATGACGCTGGTACGTCGGAGCTTCCGTCAGATCTCGTTTTGCAGCATTTGGGTTCACACCCGGCAGCCCGTCCTCCATTGTAACAAGAAAATCAAGTTCCGAGAATACCGAATGCATAAAGTTAATCGATCGTTTCGTCCATTTTCGCGATTTCGACAAACGTACAAGACCAATTCGGAGCTCGTCACGCGGACATTTCGCGAAATACTGGAAGTACTGTTTGAAGTCCTCCCGCGATGGAATCGTCTCGAAATAATATCCTTCATCCTTAAAAGCGCAATAAATCCGCTCTGCCTGTTGCACGTAAGGATGGAATGCAACTTCTTCCTCCGGTAGGTCAAGGAAAACGATATTTTGACGGATCGGACCGTTCAACGGACGTTCCGCGTACTTTTCTTTCACCTCATCGGTAAAGGCAACGAATGTCGTTGTCTCGTGCGGTAAGGCAAATAGTTCGCTCAGCGGTCGTTTACCCCCACGATAATCAAACACTTGAACATCTTCGACGGCGACATCTTGAATCATCAATTGTGGTTTACGGAACCCATTCCATTCATTAATGTTCAGACTGCCCATCAAGTGAATCTCCGACAGGGTCGAGACTTCATCGACAAGGTCGCCGAAGCCGAAGCCGATCGCATCGAGTTCCTTCCCGTCGCCTGATAGTAGTGCTTTGACATGCGTCAAGTCACGACCGATCCGCTTCATGTCCCGGATCTTCGCTTGCTCGATGACAATCCGTGGCGCGGGATTCCCCATCCCGAATGGTGCGAGTCGCTGAATATCTTCAATTAACTGGATCGAGACGTCGCTGACTTGCAAACGTAAGTCGACATCAATCGTCGCGATGAAGGCATCGTCTGGCAACGTGCTAGCCTGTTCATTCAAGCGTTGACGTAACGTCTCGACGTCATCGGAAGAGAGTGTCATTCCAGCAGCAGCTGGATGTCCACCGAAGTGCGGCAAGATGTCTTCACACTTCGTCAGTTCCGCGAATAAATCAAAGGCTGGAATCGAACGTCCAGAACCCTTAGCTGTTCCTTTTTCAGCATCATGACACAGCATGATGACGGGACGATGATATTTTTCAACGAGTCGCGAAGCGACAATCCCAACGACACCTGGATTCCAGTCTGCCGCATCGACGACGAGTACGCGGTCATCTTTAAACCGTTCTTCGACAAGCGCCGTCGCTTCTTCCGCAATCTGCTTGACGATATCTTGACGCTGCTTATTTTGTTGGTCGAGTTGCTTCGCGAGGTGAAGTGCCTCATCCTTACTTTCCGCTAGTAACATCTCAAGCGCTGGCATCGCCGAATCAAGACGACCTGCCGCATTGATCCGCGGACCGAACGCAAATCCGACCGATTCTTCGGTCAGTTCCTCTTCCGTTAAACTACAAACGTCACGTAACGCAAGGATACCCGGACGTTCACTCGCATTCAGCGCCTCGATGCCACGAATCGCTAGCAACCTGTTCTCACCGACAAGTGGGACGAGATCGGCAATCGTTCCGAGCACGGCAAGATCGAGTAACTCGACGGGTTCCCGATCAAGCAGTGCATGTGCGACCTTAAAGGCCACACCCGCTCCAGCAAGATTCGAGAACGGATACGCTGGATCAACACCCGGATGAATCAAAGCAAAAGCGTCGGGTAACGTTTCTTTTGCTTCGTGATGATCGGTGATGATTAAATCGACACCGAGTTCTTTCAGGACATCTGCTTCATGGATGCCGGAAATGCCGCAGTCAACGGTAATGACGAGACTAAAGCCTTCTTCCGCAGCCCAGCGAAAAGCGGCTTCGTTTGGTCCATAGCCTTCCGTGAATCGGTTCGGGATATAACACTCTGCCATCCCTCCGATTTCAATTAAGGCGTGCCAGAGAATCGCAGCGGAACTCACGCCGTCAACGTCATAATCACCGTAAATTAAAATCATCTCGCCCTCGTCAACGGCACGTTGAATCCGTTCGACGACTTTTGGCATGTCTTTAAAAGCAAATGGATCATGAAATGCCATTTGATCGGTTTCTAAAAAATCACGGGCAGCTTCACGTGTCGTGAATCCCCGTTGGACAAGTAGTTGTGCGACGTGCGGTGAGATCGTGCCATCCGCCGTCAATTGTTCGATTTGTTCTGAATCGATGACTTTATCAAGCCATGTTTTTTTAGCATGGTACATCTCAAACCCTCCAATCAACTTCCCCATTATAATTGAAAATCCGCACCAGCGATAGCTGATGCGGATACTCTTTTAAGAAGCACGTTTTGTCCGACCAAGTGTCCGACCTTTCATGACGAGCCAGAGTTGTGCGGCGATGAAGATCGAAGAATACATTCCCATGATCAACCCGACGAGCAGAGCAAGACTGAATCCGCGGATCGCTTCGCTACCGAAGATGTAGAGTGCCGCTGCCGTCATGATGACCGTGACGACCGTATTGATCGAGCGAATGATCGTTTGTTGAATCGATTCATTGACGATGTGTGCCAATTCATCAAATGAGACTTTCCGTCCACCTTTTTCAGCAAGTCCGAGATTTTCTCGTACCCTGTCGAACGTAACGATCGTATCGTTGACGGAATAGCCGATGATCGTCAAGACGGCTGCGATGAAGTACAGATTGACTTCGATCTGGAACAGCGAGAAGAAAGCAATGATCATCAACGCATCATGTAGCAATGCGAGGACTGTCGCAATCCCGTAGAGCGGTTGGAATCGGAACGAGACGTAGATGACGATCCCGAGTGACGCAAGTAAAACCGCATAAATCGCGTTACGCGCGATTTCCCGACCGACTTGTGCCGAAACTGTCGAGATACTCGGTTCTTTCTTGTATTCCGCTTCAACCGATTGTTTGATTTCAGAAATTTGTTCTTGGCTGAATTCACCAACGAACGTGACGTTCGCTAACTTTCCGCCTTGAGCGAATTGAATACCATCGATTTCTTCCGCATCAATCCCGGCATCTTCAATGACAGAGCGGACGTCCGCTTCCTTGATTTGATTCTCAGAAGAAATCTCGACACGCGTTCCTTGCGTGAAGTCGATCCCGAGGTTCAGACCACGGAACGACAACAAGAGGACCGACACGATGACAAGCGCGATCGTGATTGCGAAATAGATTTTACGATGTTTGACGTAATCGAATTTCGTAGGATTAAAGCTCACGGATTTCACTCTCCTTTACACCGAACCATGATTTCTTCTTATCGAACCATCGGCTACTGACAAGGAGTTGCATCAGGTAACGTGAGACAAAGACGTTCGTGACGAACGTGACGGCGATCGAAACCATCAACATGATGGCAAACCCTTTGACCGTACTTGTACCAAAGTAGTACAACACGCCAGCAGAGATCAACGTCGTCAAGTTGGCATCAAGAATCGTACCGAACGAACGACGGTTACCGGCTTTGAATGCGGACAAGACGGATTTACCACTTCGTAATTCATCCTTGATCCGCTCAGCAGTGATGATGTTCGCATCGACCGCCATCCCGACTCCAAGAACGAGTGCCGCAATCCCCGGTAACGTGAGGACGGCATTGATCCCGTTAAAGAAGATCATGACGAGATAGATGTAGAACAGCAATGTGATGATGGATACGAATCCAGAGATCCGGTAGAACAAGAGCATGAACAAGAAGACAGCGGCTACACCGATTGCTGAGGCGAAGAGCGTCTGATCAAGTGCGTCCTGTCCAAAAGCAGCAGAGACCGACGTCGAGTAGATTTCCTTGAGTTTGACCGGTAGTGCGCCGGCGTTCAGGATCGACGATAATTGTTTCCCGTACTCGGCATCGATATCGCCACCAGAAATGATCGCTTTATCCGAATTGATCGGTTGTGTGACCGATGCATCCGAGACGATCTTCGAGTTTGCTTTTTGAATTTCTTTTTCATACGAATCGCCTTTCTCATAATCGAGCCAGATGACGAGACGATTCGCAGGTGGTTGCATTTGTGAGACTTTTTGTGTCACTTCATAGAATTTCTCTTTTGATTTCATCGTCAACTCGACGAGTGGTTCATTCGTGTTCGGATCATATCCGACTTTTGCCCCTTTGGCTTTTAAGTCTGATCCATCGAGCAACAACTTATCGTTGATGTCACGGAATGACAATTGTGCTGTCGAAGAGAGGATTTGACGCGCTTCCGTCTGATCCTTGACGCCAGCAAGCTGAACGCGAATCCGGTTATCGCCTTCGATCCGGATATCTGGTTCAGAGACACCGAGGACGTTGACACGGTTCTCGATTGCCGTCAGCGTCGCACTCATCGCATTTTGATCGATGACGTCTCCTTCTTTCAGCGGTTGTACTTCATACAAGACTTCGAAGCCACCCTTAAGGTCAAGGCCGAGCTTCGTATCCTTCAACAACCATGACGATGTCGTACCAATCAGTACGAGCAACGCAATGACGACGATGAAGAATGTGGCAAGTTTCCCTTTCTTGATCATGCTACATTGTCCTTTCTCTAGTTCCCAGTATATTTTCAGACAACTTTGTTCTCCTACCCTAGCTTACAAAAGAAATGGTAATCTTAGCAAACGTTTTTCTCATATATAAACAGAAAAGACGCTCCGGAATCCGGAAAGCGCCTTTTCAATGCCTTATTCGACAGTTTCGTCGTCCATGACAGTCGTTGATTTTTTCGTCACTTCTGCGACAGCACTTCGGTTGAATGTCAATTGTGCATTACCTGACTTCAATGTCACCGTCATGTCGTCAACTTTTTGGACAACCCCGTGAAGACCACCGATCGTAACGATCGAGTCGCCGCGTGAGAGTTCATTTTGCATCTGACGCACTTGCTTCTGGCGTTTGTTCTGTGGACGGATCAACAAGAAATAGAACACCACGAAGATCAAGATCATCGGGAGGAATGTGATTAAGCCTTCCATCTGATTCAGCTCCTTTATCATTCAAATCACGTTCATTATACCGTGAAAGAATTGATTTGTCAGACGATTTGTTAGAAATTCTTTGCGTTCGGTAAATTGTAACCGTATTCTTCGAAGAATTCTTCCTTGAAATCGAGCAGGCGATCCTCACGAATCGCTTGGCGAACGCCTTCCATCAACTTGACGAGGAAGTGAAGATTGTGTGTCGAACACAGATGCAGACCGAACGTTTCTTGCGCACGGATCAAGTGATGGATGTACGAACGCGAGTAGTTCTTGCACGCGTAGCAATCACATTTCTCATCGAGCGGACGGAAATCACGTGCATACTTCGCGTTCCGAACGACGAGACGTCCTTGTGATGTCATCAATGTGCCGTTTCGCGCGATCCGTGTCGGTAAGACACAGTCGAACATATCGATTCCGCGGATCGCACCCTCGATCAATGCGTCCGGTGAACCGACGCCCATCAAATAACGAGGCTTGTCTTCCGGCATGAGTGGTGTCGTGAATTCGAGCGCACGGTACATGACGTCTTTTGGCTCTCCGACTGATAGACCACCGACCGCATAACCAGGGAAATCAAGGGCAACGAGGTCTTTTGCACTTTGACGACGTAAGTCTTCGTATTCTCCACCTTGGATGATACCGAACAGCGCTTGATCGTGTGGACGTTCATGCGCAGCAAGACAACGTTCCGCCCAGCGGCTCGTTCGTTCGACAGATGCTTTCATGTACTCGTGAGAAGCTGGGTACGGTGGGCACTCATCAAACGCCATCATGATATCTGAACCGAGTGCATTTTGAATTTCCATCGCTTTTTCCGGTGACAAGAACAATTTGTCCCCGTTCAAGTGGTTACGGAAATGAACACCCTCCTCAGAAATGTTCCGGAGGTCAGCAAGTGAGAACACTTGGAAACCACCTGAGTCCGTCAGAATCGCGCCATCCCAGTTCATGAATTTATGCAGACCGCCCGCTTCCTTGATGACATCATGTCCTGGACGCACCCAGAGGTGGTACGTGTTCGCGAGGATGATGTTCGCGTTCATGTCCTTGATTTGTTCCGGTGCCATCGTCTTGACCGTCGCTTGCGTTCCGACCGGCATGAAGACCGGTGTCTCGAAACTACCGTGCGGCGTGTGGACGATTCCTAACCGCGCTCCGGATTGTTTACATGTCTTGATATGTTCGTATGTTACCGCGTGTTTTGTCATTAGTTTCGTTCCTCTCTCGTTAAGAACATCGCATCACCGAAGCTAAAGAAACGATAGCCGTTCGCGACTGCTTCTTCATAGGCATGCAGAATGTGTTCCCGTGTCGATAATGCGGACACGAGCATGATCAATGTTGATTTCGGTAAGTGGAAGTTCGTGATCAATCCATCAATCCCTTTGACTTCCTGACCTGGGAAGATGAAGATGTCCGTCCAGCCCGTTGCTTCGACGAAGTCGCCATGGTCACGAATGACCGTTTCAAGCGTCCGTGTCGATGTCGTTCCGACTGCGATGATCCGTCCGCCTTGTTTCCGTGTTTCGCGTAGCAAGGCAGCTGAACTTTCCGGCAGTTCGTAGTACTCACTGTGCATTTTATGACTATCGACGTCGTCGACCGAGACAGGACGGAACGTGCCAAGTCCAACGTGTAACGTCAACGGTGCGATCCGGACGCCTTTCGCTTTGAGCGCTTCAAGCAATTCCGGTGTGAAGTGAAGACCAGCCGTCGGTGCTGCCGCACTTCCGCGTTCCCGAGCGTAGACCGTCTGATAACGATCTTGATCCTCGAGTTGTTCATGAATATACGGTGGCAGTGGCATCGTTCCGAGTTGGTCGAGCACTTCGTAGAAAATCCCGTCATAGAAAAACTTCAGGATTCGTCCTCCGTCTTCAAGTGCTTCGACACACTCAGCACGGAGTAACCCGTCACCAAACGATAAAATCGTTCCTGGTTTAACACGTTTTGCCGGTTTCGCAAGTGTTTCCCAAACATCGTCACTCGTTTGCTTCAAGAGTAACAATTCAATCTTTCCACCCGTTTCTTCCTTCACACCAAAGAGACGGGCCGGTAAGACTTTCGTATCGTTGATGACGAGTGTATCGCCTTCGCGGAAGTGATCGACGATATCATGGAAGTGCTGGTGCTGAATCGCACCGGTCTCCCGATCGAGAACCATCAATTTCGAACTCGTCCGGTCGAGCAATGGCACTTGGGCAATTTGTTCTTCTGGTAAATGAAAATCAAATAAGTTTACATCCATTGGTTCAATTTCCTTCTTTCAGTCCTAAATGTTGGCGGGCGAACGGTGTTAAGACACGTCCGCGCGGGGTACGTTGTAAAAATCCTTGTTGTAGTAGATATGGTTCATACACATCCTCGATCGTCTGCGCATCTTCCCCGATCGTCGCTGCGATTGTCTCGAGTCCGACCGGACCACCGGCAAACCGTTCTGCAAGCGATCGTAGTAAACGATGGTCGACATCGTCGAGTCCGAGCGCATCGACATGCAAGCGATCAAGCGCACTTGTCGCAAGCGTGGCATCGATCTCGGTTTGATGGGCGACTTGAGCAAAATCACGAACACGCCGTAATAACCGGTTCGCGACACGTGGTGTGCCACGTGAACGGAGTGCGATCGCTTCTGCTGCCAGACGATCCGCTTCGAATCCGAACAATCGTGACGTCCGGGTCACGATGGCAGACAACTCTGACATCGTATAATATTCAAGCTTCAGCGTCACGCCAAAACGATCACGGAGCGGTGCCGATAACATCCCCGCACGTGTCGTTGCACCGACGAGCGTAAACGGTGGTAAATCAATTCGGACGCTGCGGGCAAGTTCCCCTTGACCGATGACGATATCGAGACAATAATCCTCCATCGCCGGATACAGGATCTCTTCGATCGATCGACTCAATCGATGAATCTCGTCGATGAACAAGACGTCACCCGGTTCCAGTGATGATAGGATTGCTGCCAAATCACCCGGTCGTTCGATCGCAGGACCGGCTGTCGTCTTGATGCCGACTCCCATCTCGTTCGCGATGATCGTTGCAAGCGTCGTCTTCCCGAGCCCCGGAGGACCGTAGAGAAGAACGTGATCGAGTGTTTCCTGACGAATTTTTGCCGCCTCGATGAAGACACTTAAATTTCCTTTTGCTTTCTCCTGCCCGATATATTGCTCGAGCGTTTGAGGACGCAGACTCCACTCTTCTTGATCTTCCGCATGGGCGGATTCTGACAAAATGCGCTCTTCCATGTCCTCACCTCACATTCAATAACAACTGGAGTGCCCGTTTGACATATTGATCCGTCGACAGGACTTCTGCCTGCAACGCTTTTTTGACTTTCTCGACTTCTCGGTCACTGTAACCAAGCGCCGTTAAGGCTTCACAAGCTTCATTCAGCTCAGCATTGCCTTGCGCGAACAAGCCTTCGCTCGGTACGTAATCCGGTGCGAGCTCAGCTAACTTTCCTTTTAGGTCGAGCGTCATTTGCTTCGCTGTTTTCTTGCCGACCCCTGGGAATTTGACGAGATAACTTTCTTTCTCTTGTTCAATCGCTTCAACGAGCGCATCGACATTCCCTGATGCGACGATCGCAAGCGCTCCTTTTGGTCCGATTCCTGTGACACCGAGCAACTTCGTGAACAAGGCACGCTCACGACGGGAACGGAATCCAAATAAGACTTCTTGGTCCTCACGGACATAATGATACGTATATACGATGATCTGTTCGTCTCCGGTCCGATAAAAAAACGGGTTCGGTGCTACGATTTTGTAGCCAATCCCGCCAACTTCTACCGTCACGAATTCCGCACAGACATAAGCGACTTCGCCGCGTACGAATTCTATCAATGTGGAACGCTCCCATCCTTAAACAAACTCTCGTGTTATTGTAGCATACATCTTCGTTTGGCTTCAAAGCGTTCTTCAGCAAAAATCAATACATATGTTCGGTCTCTCAATCAGAAAACAAAAAAGCGTGATCGTTCGCACGACCACGCTCTCACCCTTTATTTTATGAACGCTCAAGCATCCGTTCGAGCGCCAATACGGCGTGCCGCGTCGTCTCTGCATCGACCGTGATGATGTTAACCGGGTCACCGGCTTCGACTTGTTCGAGCGCCCACGCCAAGTGCGGTAAGTCAATCCGGTTCATCGTCAGACACGGACACATGAATGGATTGAGCGACACGATATCAAGTTCCGGATGAGTCGACGCGAGTCGATTGACGAGGTTCATCTCTGTTCCGATCGCCCACTTCGTTCCAGGAGCAGCCTGTTCGATTTGTTGAATGATGTACGCCGTTGATCCGTTGAGATCAGACGCTGCTACGACTTCGTGTGAACATTCCGGATGGACGAGAATCTTTCGCTCTGGATCCGTCTTGCGGAACTGTTCAATCTGACCGACCGTGAATTTCTCGTGGACCGAACAATGTCCTTTCCATAAGATGACGCGGACGTCCTGGTCTTCCCCGTCAAAAACGAGTTCGTCCTTGATCGGATCCCAAATCGCCATCTGTTCTAACGGAATTCCGAGTGCGTGCGCCGTATTGCGACCGAGGTGTTGATCGGGCAGGAAGAATAAGATGTCGCGTTCAGCAAGCGCCCACTTGACCATCTGGACAGCGTTTGATGACGTCACTGTCGCCCCCCCGTGACGACCAACGAACGCTTTGATTGCTGCCGTCGAATTGACATACGTCAACGGTAAAATCGACTCCCCGAACCGTTCCGTCAAGATCGTAAAGGCCCGCTCCGTTTGCGTATCGTTCGCCATATCCGCCATCGAACAACCAGCACGCATGTCAGGCAAAACGACCGTATGTGACGCATCCGTCAGCATGTCTGCCGTCTCTGCCATGAAGTGGACACCACAAAAGACTGTAAATTCCGCTTCTGTCATCTGCTTCGCGACTTGCGCGAGCTGGAGCGAATCTCCCGTCGCATCCGCGAACTGGACGACTTCATCCTTTTGATAGTGGTGGGCAGGTAAGAACAAGCGACTGCCCATCCGTGCTTTGACCCCTTCGATGATGGCGATTAAGTCTGCTTCTGATTGTTGTAAGTACGACGCCGGAATTCCCTCATGACGTAATAAATCAAATGACATCTTTTTTTCCTCCTTCGATTTTCATGCTGATATCAAGTGCTGTTGCTGAATGGGTGAGTGCTCCGAGTGAGATGACGTCTGCTCCGCTATCTGCAAAGTCTGATAACGTGTCTAGCGTAATCCCACCGGATAGTTCGACCGTGATGTGCGGTGGAATCAATTGCCGGAGCTGTTTGATTTCTGCTGGTGTCCGGTTATCGAGCATGATGATATCGACTCTTGCAGCCACTGCCTCCAGCACTTCCGCTTCCGTCTCGACTTCGACTTCAATTGGTGTCGTATGACCCGCGACACGTTTTGCTCGCGTCACCGCTTCCGTAATCGATCCCGCTACTGTGATGTGGTTGTCCTTGATCATGACGGCGTCATCGAGACGTCCGCGATGACTATAACCACCCCCGACGCGAACGGCATGTTTTTCGAGCATTCGTAATCCAGGGGTCGTCTTTCGTGTATCCGTGATTCGGATTCGTCCTGCTGCCATTTCAACGGCTTGACGTGTCTTCGTCGCAATCCCGGATAAACGTTGCACCAAGTTCAAGGCGACCCGTTCTCCACTTAAAATATCCTGTAACGAACCAGACCACTCGGCAAGGAGTGTGCCTCGCGTGACGACCGTCCCTTCCGCTACATGAATCGTCACGTCGACTTGTAACAGATGCGCCATCTCCCGAATGATGTCTGCTCCGCAAAAAACTCCGTCTTCCTTTGCTAAAAAACGACCGGTCCCGCGTTCTTGTCCCGTCAGACATCCTTCACTCGTGATGTCCCACTGTCCGATATCCTCGATTAAAAATGCCTCCAGTTGTTGCCGTAACTGCCACTTGTTCAACGCTCTCATCCTCTCCTGTCAATCGACTCCGTGCTCCTTCAAGCAACAAACATGCCGTTACGTGACGTAATCGATTTTCTTCCGCTTCCTGTCCGGATTCGTCTAATGTCCAGTCTTTTAATGCGTCCAGACTTTCTTGTATCTGCCTAACATCCATTTCGACACCAATGACCTGCGATAGACGGTCTGTTACGGAACGAAGTGTTCCCGGACGTCGTTTTATTTGTTTGACTGAACGTTCCGGTAACAGCTTGAGCTGTTCTGCTACTGCTTTTCCCATGACGACACATTCAAGGAGCGAGTTCGACGCCAGACGATTTCGACCGTGTAGTCCAATCGATGCTGTCTCGCCGACCGCGTATAGTCCTTCGACCTGCGTCCGCCCTGAAAGGTCCGTCTCGATCCCACCCATTAAGAAATGAATGCCTGGTGCAATTTCAACGAGATCCGGATTTATGTTCAGTTTTTCACATTTTTCTACAAACGTTGGAAACCGTTTCGTTCGGTCGACGACGTTCGACGTATCGAGATAGACCGGTTCACGTTTTCGCACCTCATGGATTCGTTTTGCGACTTCATCTCGCGCCGCTAAATCTTGCATCGGATGATCCGCCATGATCCGGTCGCCATTTTTCGTTACAAGCGTCGCTCCTGCACCTCGTAATGCTTCCGTGATTAAACCTTCCGAACGACCTGCATGAACGAGTACCGTCGGATGATGCTGGATATAACCGAGATCACGAATCGTCGCCCCCGCTTCAAAGGCGAGTGCAATCCCGTCCCCTTGAATCAAAGGGTCATTCGTCGACGCTGCGAATAATCCACCCACTCCACCGGTCGCGAGAATCGTTGCGCGCGCCACAATCTCGATCGGCTCTCCCTCGCTATATCCGACTGCACCTACTACCTGTCCATTGACTTGAATCAACTCTGTGATATGCGTCTGCTCAAGAATCGGAAATGGTACTTGCGGCATCAACGTCTCCATGATCCGTTTACCAGTCTCGTCCCCGCCACAGTGATAAATCCGCGGCAAACGATGTGCTCCTTCACGACCGAGTAAAAACTCTCCCTCGGACTGATCGAATAAAACGCCTTGTCGTAATAAGAATTCCATCGCCTCGGTTCCCGATCGGGTGACGTAATCGACGACGGACCGATTGATACGCCCTTTTGCTGCTTGGCACGTATCTTCAAAGTGACCACGATGATCGATTTCTGCATAAGCGGAAGCAATCCCACCTTGTGCTCGGACGGAATTTGTCTCAAACCGCGTACCTTTCGAGACAAGTAATGCGTTCATTCCTGAAGGAAGATGCAGGGCGACTGAAATCGCGGCAAGCCCTGTTCCAATGATCAACACATCCGTCTCAAGCCTTTTATGTAAAGACATATGATTTACACCTCTATATCTAAATGTTTACTATTGACTTGACAATAAGTTTGGCATACTTTTAGCTGAGTGACAAGACGAAAGGACAGGATTTTTTCATGATCTATCTCGATTACGCAGCGACGACTCCGCTGCATCCACAAGCACTCGATCATTATCAACAAGCCGCTCAGTCGTTCTACGGCAACAGTTCTTCTCTTCACGACATCGGTGGGGATGCTGAACGTTTACTCGAACGAGCCCGTCACTATCTGATGCAACAATTGGCTCAACAAGAAGGAACCGTTATCTTTACAGGGAGCGGATCAGAAGCGAATTACATCGCTTTGACACACTTGATGCGACAGAGTAACAAATCAGTTGTCTTGACACTTCGATGTGAACATGATTCGGTCTTGCTTCCGCTTGCGCGCTGGGCACAAGAAACACGGCACCTGTCTTTATTACCGGACGGAACGTTCGATTGGGAACAATTCGTCGCGACTTGTACGGACGAAATTGGTGTCGTCTCGATTCAACACGTCAATTCGGATACGGGTTTTCGCTTTCCCGTCGAACGAATTGCAGCTTACTGTCAATCGCGTGGGATTCTGTTTCATTGCGACGGGGTCCAAGGATTCTTAAAAGACGACATCCATATTGACGCCTTTGATGCGTACACGATGAGTAGTCACAAGGTCTATGGACCTAAAGGGTTGGGCGCCCTGTATCTGCGACGACCACTCTTCAGTCCTTACTACGAAGGTCATCACGAATTCGGGATCCGTCCTGGTACAGTCGATGTTCCGGGAATTGCAGCCTTCATCGCTGCCTGTGAAGCCACGCGACTAGAAAATCCAGGAATCCAGGATTCAAGCCGTCGATTTCGTGGTATGCTAAAAAAAACATTGTCTTCGTCTCGTTACGTGATCATCGAGTCCCCGACGCAACTGGCTTCCATCTGTGCCATCCATACGAAACAACGGGACGGTCAATACGCGTTGCTCGCCTTGAATCGTGCTGGAATCGCCGTTTCTGCTGGTAGTGCTTGTCGGGCTGGAGAAAATGGTCCGAATGCGACATTACGTGCCATCGGCTATGACGAATCGGCGGCTCATGGGTTGATTCGACTCAGTTTTGGAAGACACACGACGAACGAAGAAATCGAACAGTGCATTGATGTGTTGAACACAATTTCATGACACTGGAGAAAGGTAGGAGACATGATGGGGAAACGCATCTCCGGAGAAGAACGCCGGAAATCATTACTTCGTATGATTGAGGAAAGTGAGCAACCTGTCACAGGAACGGCACTGGCGAAACAAGCAGGTGTCAGTCGCCAAGTGATTGTGCAGGATTTATCATTGTTAAAGGCAAAAGGATATCCTGTCATCGCGACAGCTCGTGGCTATTTTATCAATGATCCGGAAGTCGACGGCTCAAAATTACGCCGCAAGATCGTTTGCCGTCACGGCATCGATCAGTTAAAGGATGAGTGTGACGCCATCGTTGACGAAGGGGTCGTCGTCCGTGATGTTATCATCGAACATCCCGTCTACGGCTTCATCACTGGAGAATTGATGCTAAAAAGCCGCCGAGATGTCCGCGTATTGCTCGAGCAGTTAAAGGAGACGCAAGCCACTCCGCTCTCGAGCCTGACGGACGGAGTCCATATTCATACGCTGGAAGCGGATCATGAAGAAGCACTAGAAGCAGCTATCGCAAAACTCGATCGTCTCGGAATTCTCGTTTCGGAGCTCGATGTCTGAACAATAAAAACCGCTTATTCCCAAAGAATAGGCGGTTTTTTATCGTTCAATCGGTTCAAGTCGTGTCTCCGGCATCGTAGATGGCGGATCGAACGCTGCTAAAACTTTGCGGACGCGTCGGTTTTCGATATGCAAGACCGTCAACGTGACACGTTCATAACGCATCACCGTTCCAACGTCCGGCAATTGTCCGCTCTCCTCCATGATCCATCCCCCGAGTGACTGGGCATCGGTGTCTGGCATCGTCAACTGAAATTGCTGACAGAAGTCTTCAATGTCATACTCTGCTAGACATTCGTATTGCTCTGGACCAATCCGTTTCGTGTATTCCAATGATTCATCGTGTTCATCCCAAATCTCCCCGACGATTTCTTCTAAAATATCCTCAAGGGTGATCAGACCTGCCGTCCCTCCGAATTCATCAAGTACGACTGCCATATGGGACTGCTTGACTTTGAGTTCCGGTAATAAATCCATCAATCGTGTCTGTGGTACGACGAACGATACCGGTCGAATCCATTCTCGGATATCGACAGAGCCATTCTTCACATACGCACGCAGAAAGTCCCGCTCCGATAATACACCGATGACGTGATCAATCGAATCCTTATAGACCGGTAGACGAGAATAGCCACCCTTCTGGACCTCTGCAAGGATATCTTCAAGCCGCGCATCAATATCGATCGCTTGAATATCCATGCGAGGCGTCAACGCATCCTCGACCGTCACATGTTGAAAATCAACCGCTTGATGAACGAGTTCAGCCTCTGCAAGCCCCATGATCCCCTCTTCTTGACTGATATCAACGAGTGCTTTGAGTTCCTGTTCAGTCACGAGCGGTCCTTTTGGATCTGCTCCAATCAACCTTAGCGCTAACTGGCGTAAGCGGAGTAACAGGAAGACGAGTGGTCGAAAGCACAGTAAGAAGAAGCGCAGTGGACGTCCGATCAACAACACGTAACGTTCCGTATGTTCACGGGCATACGACTTCGGTATCAATTCCCCGAACAACAGCAACAGGAAAAACAGCGCAAGAAAGGCAATGGTTTGTGTCGCGATCGTCTCGACGAACTGGATGATCCACCAGCCACCAAATAAGATAAAAGCGACGTTGACGATCGTATTCCCAATCAAAATCGACGTCAGTGTCTCTTCATAGCGTTGAAGTAAACGAAATACACGGGACGCACGCGCGTCCCCTGCTTCCGACTGATGCAACAATCGCAACCGATTGACACTCGCGAGTGCCGTCTCGGCTGAGGAAAAGAATGCGGATAAGACGAGAATCGGAATTAACCAAACGAATGAAATCATGGGCAATGGGTCCACGATGCTTTCACACTCCGTTTCCTAATGGAATGAACCGCTTAGAAGGATGACTCGACGAATTCGAACTCGAAATCACGGATACGAACGACATCGCCGTCGATCGCACCAAGACGACGTAACTCTTCGTCGACACCCATTTGACGCAGTGTCCGAGCGAAACGTTTAATCGATTCTTCACGCATGAAGTTTGTCATCGTGAAGAGTTTTTCGATCCGTGGTCCTTTGATGACGAAGCAATCGTCTTCATCTTTCGAAATCGTAAAGCCGGCTTCAGGTGCTTCGTAACCGTAGACGACACGTGGTGTCGCTGTTTTCTCTTCGAGTTCCTCAAGACCAAATTCTGGTGTTGCATCGACGAGGTCCGCGATTCGGAATAACAGATCGCGTAATCCTTGACGTGTTGCTGCTGAAATCTCGAATACTTCAAGCTCTGGGAAAGCTTCCTTGAAGGCTTCAAGATGTTCTGCCGCATCCGGCATGTCCATCTTGTTCGCGACGACGACTTGCGGACGCTCTGTTAAGCGCAGGTTATAGTCTGCAAGTTCTTTATTGATGATGTTGTAGTCTTCGATTGGATCGCGGCCTTCCATCCCACTCATGTCGATGACGTGGACGATGACTTTCGTCCGCTCGACGTGGCGTAGGAACTGGTGACCGAGTCCGACACCTTCACTTGCGCCTTCAATCAATCCTGGCAAGTCAGCCATGACGAAGCTACGGCTATCTTCCGTTTCGACGACACCGATGTTCGGTGTGATCGTCGTGAAGTGATACGCGCCGATTTTCGGACGTGCTGCTGAAACGACTGATAACATCGTTGATTTTCCGACACTCGGGAAACCAACGAGACCAACGTCTGCTAGCATCTTCAGTTCAAGTTTCAAGTACTTCTCTTCTCCTGGCTCACCGTTTTCAGCGTGCTCAGGTGCTGGGTTGGCTGGTGTTGCAAAACGTGTATTCCCACGTCCGCCACGTCCACCTTTTGCGACGATCGCTTGTTGCCCGTGATGGACGAGGTCAGCGATGACTGCATT
Source organism: Exiguobacterium sp. U13-1 (assembly GCF_001750115.1). NCBI lineage: Bacteria > Bacillati > Bacillota > Bacilli > Caryophanales > Exiguobacterium > Exiguobacterium sp. U13-1. Next base: position 2,656,988 of record NZ_CP015731.1, read on the forward strand.
CGTATCGTCATCATAGACGACCGTACCAGGTGGGACCTTGACGATTAAATGCTCGGCTTTACGACCGTGCATGCCTTTTGACATACCGTTTTCACCTTGAACTGCTTTAAAGTGACGTTTGTAACGGAAGTCCATCAATGTCCGAAGCCCTTCGTCGACTTCAAGGACGACGTGTGCCCCGTGACCACCGTCACCGCCGGCAGGACCGCCGTCCGGAACGTATTTCTCGCGACGGAACGCTACTTGCCCACGTCCTCCGTCACCTGCTTTTACATAAATATTTACCTGATCGACAAACATGTCGGATCCCTCCTCTTACTTCTCTTCCTCAAACGGAAGACTTTCAATCTCAATCACACACTCATTTTCCGTCTGCGACTCGATTTCCATCGGCGTCACTAGATCTTCAAGGCGCGACATATCTAGTAGATCCCGATAGATCTCGATGGTCACGCCCTCGTGGAAGGTCACGGATACTTCTCCTACTCCTACATCAATCATGGCGATGGCTGCTTCGACGAGTTGCTTCAGCCGCTCATCTTCCATGTGGGGTGCTCCGATGACATCATACGTCACAGTTTTGCCTGACCATTCAGCTTGCAGTAACGCCAGTGCGGTTTTCGGCAATCCGATTCGCGCTAGACGTCCTTCCCGAGATGCTTGATCCCGGTACGCCGAACAGATTGACTCGACTGCTTGTTCGTCTCCGATCGCGCCATACGAACGGACGAGTTGTATCCGGTTCAACCACTCGTGACGAAGAGTCTTTAAAAGATCAAGTACCTGCTGTTCCTCCATCGGTCGTTCCCTCCTAAAAAAAACAGACCCTAACCCTCGAAAGTGGCTAGAGTCTGCTTCGTCGATCCTTATGCTGGGTAAACGCTGACTTGTTTCTTGTCGCGTCCGAGACGTTCGAAACGAACGACACCAGTTGCAGTTGCGAAAAGTGTATCATCGCCACCACGTCCGACGTTCATACCTGGGTGAATCTTCGTACCGCGTTGACGGTAGAGGATTGAACCAGCAGAAACAGTTTGACCGTCTGCACGTTTCGCCCCAAGGCGTTTCGATTGCGAGTCACGACCGTTCTTTGTCGAACCTACCCCTTTTTTCGATGCGAAGAACTGAAGATTAAGTTTCAACATGTGGAATCCACCTCCTATACTTGTTCAAGTTGGATAAACTCACCGTAACTTTCAGCGATGGTACCAAGTTGGACCAAAGTCGCTTCCAGTAACAATTGGGTGCGTTCACTGACATCCGGTGCTAAGTCAGCGTACGGTTCTACATAAAAGTAGCCACCCTCTTGTTGTTCTGCCATTTCAAGGAGCAGGACCTGCCCGAGTAATGCTTCTATGGCATTGTATGCCCCGAAGATCACCGACGAGACGCCGGCACAGACAAGGTCGAGACCTGGTTCTGCGAACTCGGCATGTCCTGTCACTTCGATGGAGCGGACGAGTTCCGCTTCATCTCGTCGAATCTTGACACGTATCATGGCTTACGCTTCGATTTTCTCGATGCGGACCTTCGTGTAAGGTTGACGGTGACCTTGCTTACGACGGTAGTTCTTTTTCGCTTTCATTTTGAAGACAGTGATCTTTTTCGCGCGAGCGTGTTTGATGACCGTTGCTACGACCTTCGCACCTTCTACGAGTGGAGCGCCGACTTTAACATCGTCACCACCAAGGATCAATACTTCACCAAATTCAACTGTGCTGTCGACGTCTGCGTTTAATTTCTCAACGTAGATTTCTTGGCCAGCTTCAACTTTGACTTGTTTACCACCAGTTTTGATAATTGCGTACATTACGTGCACCTCCTCTTAGGAACTCAGACTCGCCATCACGGGCAGCGGATGCTTTAAAACCCGGTCTGTGCGGTTGTAGTCATTTGGGTGCTTCCAAACGAACTAACGTTATTCAGAATACCAAACGTTCTTCTACCTTGTCAATGCTGTTCTGAAGGATTATTCCGATCGCTTGATGAAATCGAGACAGTCCTGTGACGACCCCGTGAACAGGACCGCTGGATCGCCTTCGAGCACATGGACTTCGAGCGGTTGACGAGAGATGAATTCGTCTTGCAACAAATGCCGTGGTGCGCGAATCACGACCGCTTCCGCATAGGTCGCAATCTCAAGTAACTTCGGTTCAATCAAGCGATAGACACTCAATCGCGTCCACTGCCCGGATTCCTGTGAGCGTTCCTGTAGCGATTTCCCGTGACGTTGTCGTGTCAGTTCGCATAAGCCCATCTTCGTAAAGCCATAGACTTCGATTTGTTTCGTCTCGAGCGCCGCTCGTTCTTTGAGGAGTTGCGTCACCCGTGTCTGACCTTTACTAGAGCCACGTAAAAAATCGATCGCAATCATACCGCTAATGTTGCGCAACCGTAATTGGCGCATGACTTCGACGGCAGCCGCTTCATTGATTTGATCAAACGTCCGCTTTTGTTCCTTGACGGAGATCGTCTTCCCACTGTTGACGTCGATGACGGTCATCGTCTCGACCTCTTCAATCAAGAGATACGCTCCCCCCTCAAGCCAGACGACCCGTTGCATCGCTTTTTCAATCGCCCCATCAATGGTCTCCATCTCAGGTAAGCGCCCTTTTCGTAGCGAGCGTTCGACAGATAGACCAAGCAACTCGAGCCGTTCCTTTTCCTGACGTGTCATGACGAGCGCTTCCATGACATGGGGAAGTCGTTTTGCTTCTTGAACGATCAGTGCTTCGTCTTGTTCAAGACGCGGCGCCTGCAAAAGTTCTTTATGTCGTGTCCGTAATGACTGCAATTCTTGCTTCAATTCGTCAATTGATGCTTTTGCCGCCTCTGTCCGGTAGAGAATCCCCTCTTCTTCCGTCGTCGTCAGTTGCTCCGCCAGTTGACGCTGGATGACGAGGTCCAGCTTTCGACTGAAACGGATACGTCGACCGTATGGGAAATAGACGAGATAACGTCCACCATAGGTGATGTTCTGCGTCACCTTATGTTGCTTCGGTGCGACGCCTTCCTTAACGACCTGGACAAGTAACGTCTGTCCGACCTGGACGGCTTGCCCGATCGTCGGGACGTCCGGATAGCGACGAAGTGCTTCCACCGTTTCATTCAGCGGTAAGTAAAGCGGTGTACCGTCAGTCGCGATCAAAAAGGCTGCCCCGAGCGTCGGATGCAACCGGTCGACCTTGGCATAGACGAAAGTGCCAACCCGAATCTCGTCACGCATCCGCTCATGATATTCAATCAATCGACCGCCTTCGACCAATGCCAATCGTTCGAGTGAAGCGGTCTGTTCACTAATCCATCGCATACTGATCCCTCCAAAAAAATTAGACTAGGCACGACGATGTCGTCCTAGTCTAATTTCCCATTCTTATTTCATCCCAAGCATCTTCTTCAATTTGACGAAGAATCCTTTTTGTGGTTGTTCATTTAAATCAAGCAGTGGTACAGATTCTCCGAGAATCCGGCGGGCAATGTTCCGGTAGCCGAGTCCAGCCCGGTTATCCGGATTCATCGTCACAGGCACACCGCGGTGTGAAGCAGCGATTACTTCTTCATCATCGATGATCAGACCAAGCAAATCGATCGAAAGGATACGCATGATCTCATCGATGTCGAGCATGTCACCTGATGCCATCATATGCGAACGCACCCGGTTGATGACGAGTTTCGGAACGATGTTACGTTCTGAGCGTTCGAGCATCCCGATGATCCGGTCCGCATCCTGAACGGCTGCTTTTTCCGGTGTCGTCACGACGACGGCTTCATCCGCTCCAGCGATTGCATTCATGAAGCCTTGCTCGATTCCTGCAGGGCAATCGATCAAGACGAAGTCGTATTCGAGTTTCAATGTATCGATGATTGCCTTCACCTGTTCGGGTGTGACGGAGGACTTATCCTTTGATTGAGCAGCAGGCAACAGATACATCTCTTCAAAACGTTTATCGCGGACGAGTGCTTGGTGCAACTTACATTGCCCTGTCACGACGTCAACGATGTTATAGATACTCCGGTTATCGAGACCAAGCACGATATCCAGATTACGTAACCCGATATCCGTATCGACGAGGCAAACGGAATGTCCCATCAATGCAAGTGCTGTTCCGATGTTTGCAGTCGTCGTTGTCTTTCCGACGCCACCTTTACCGGATGTGACGACGATGGCGCGTCCCATGTTCGTCTTCGCCTCCATATGTACCTGTTCTTTCACTTGTTCCATATCCGTCACCCTCTTTCACTATCAATCGCAAACTGATCCATCCGCGCGAGCGGAACGGTTTGAAGGCGGGAGAATTCGACCCCGTCTTCGCCTAAAAATGCACAACCCATATCGAGAGCTGGAATCGGTGCGTCGTCCGGTTCTTCGTGGACGGTGCCAGCGACTGCGACCCACTTCGGCTGCAATACACTCGCCGCAATGACGGCTTCCGCATTGCCACCTTTTCCTGCATGAACGGTACCACGTAAAGCACCGAGACAATAGATACTTCCTGTCGCATGGACGACCGCACCTGGATTGATATCTCCGATGATGACGATCGAACCTTCGACGTCTAATACGTGCCCACTGCGTGCCGTTCCACCGAAGTAATGAAACGTTCGCTCTCCGTACAAGGCTTTTGCCTCGTCCTTCGTGATGCACTCACTGTCATAGCCTTTGAAAGAGAAGGAATCATGTCGCGCGACGATAGATTCGACGGCCGTCAACACTCCTTCATCGACATAACGTCGACCGAAGAAGAAGGTAATCGGTACGGCGCGTCCGTTCTCGACGGATTTGTCCGCAAGCGTCAACTCTAAATCGTCAAGAAATTCATCCACACTGCACCTTTCATTCACATAGACGGCGAGGCCACCACGATGACCTTTCATCGTTACATAACGTTTACGCTCAATCATGACTCATCCTCTTTTCTCGTCAAGGGTCGACTGCACGAGTCGGGTCATCGGATAATACAGGATGATGATCCCGATCAGCTGGGCAACCAGACTCCTTGGAATGATCTGTGTCGCGAGTTCCTGGAAGGAGACTCCGACACCTACGACCGAAGCCGTAAAGAAATATATATCGAGCTCATACAAAATGGCACTGAACGTGAACGTGACAAGAATCGTCAATACGTTCTCCTTTACATATTTTAGCACGAAGCTACTAAAAAGCGGAATGGCGGATAACGCAAATAAGTAAATGCCGATGATATCCGAGTACACGAAATCATACAGCAATCCAAAGACGAGTCCGAATCCGAGTGCCTGTTCAAGTTTTCCATACCGACCGAGGAACATTAGACCAATCAATGTCGCATGGATGACGTACGGTGAACCGTCTCCGAGTGGTCCTGCGAACAGCGTTCCTTCTAAGATAAAAAGAAGGAACACGGCGAAAAACAACTTAACGTTATTCACGAGTGTCCCCTCCCTTATCGGTCTCAGCGAAAGGTTCCTTCGCTTCGCGCTCAATCACGAAGACATGACCGAACTGTTCGAAGTCTGCTGCCGGTTTGACGTATGCGATTTTCGAAGCCCCATACTGATCGGATTTCACTTCCTCGATTTTTCCGATGACGATTCCGCTCGGATACTTTCCACCAAGACCGGACGTCGTGACGGTCTGCCCTTTTTTCAGCTTCGCGTCATTCGGAATTTTCGTGAACTTGAGTAATTTCGTCTCCTCATCAAAGCCTTCGATTGTACCGAAGACTCCTTTTCCTTTCGTGTCGTCTGCCGTTGCCGAGACATTATTCGTCCGACTCGTATCTGACATCAACTGCACGAGGGATGTATACGCACTCGCCTGGATGACGCGACCGATCAGTCCATCTGCTGTTACGACGGCCATGTTCGGCTTGACTCCTTTTTGTTCGCCGATGTTAATCGTAACGAACCGTTGCCATTCGGACGATGTCCGACCGATCATCTCTGCTGGTAACAATTTATAGTCGCGAATCGATCCGTTCAGGTCGAGCATATCTTTCAATTCTTTATTCTCACGTTCTAGATCACGGACTTTGACGGCATTACCGGCATAGTCACTTAAACGTGATTTCAAGTGTTCGTTCTCTTTGTACACGTCACGCACTTCTTTAATCGAAGTGACCGTATCATCAATCCAGCCAATCGGTGTCGCGAAAAGGCGTTGACCGACGCCCACGGTATCCCGCACGAAGCTTTGATACCAGTGGGATTGGTTACGCCCTTGTAGCGAAATCCCGATTAAGATCACCAAAAGGAGAAAACTAAGGAGTGTGATGAGCAGTTTTCGATTATTTAAAAATCGCTTCATCGCTCATCCCGTCCTTATCTTTTTTGCGAGATGCCTGATTTCGAACGAAGGACATTCATCATCTCGAGTGATTTTCCTGTACCGATTGCGACACAATCGAGTGCGTTTTCCGCAACGAGTGTCAAAATGCGTGTTTCGTCTTCGATGACAGCGTCGAGGTTCTTCAAGAGTGCCCCACCGCCTGTCAAGACGATACCGCGGTCCATGACGTCTGCTGATAATTCAGGAGGCGTCTGCTCAAGCGTATGTTTGACACCTGCAAGAATCGCTTCGACTGTATCCGAGAGTGCGTCACAAATTTCAGCACTTGTGACTTCAATCTGTTTCGGAAGACCTGTGACGAGATCACGTCCACGGATTTCCATCGTTTCGTTTTCTGACTCTTCATCGATGCGAGCGTAACCGATCGTCATTTTCAACGTCTCAGCTGTCCGCTCCCCGATCATCAAGTTGTATTTCGATTTGATGTAACGAATGATCGACTCATCCATCTCATCACCACCGACACGGATCGATTGGCTCGTGACGATACCACCGAGTGAGATGACAGCAACTTCTGTCGTACCACCACCGATATCAACGACCATCGATCCTGTTGGTTCTGAAACCGGAAGACCAGCACCGATTGCTGCTGCGAATGGTTCTTCGATCGTGTACGCTTCACGCGCACCTGCAAGTTTCGCTGCATCTTCGACCGCACGTTTTTCGACCGATGTGATTCCACTTGGTACACAGATCATGACGTTCGTCTTAGAAGAGAACAAGCCTTTTTTCTTCGAAGCTTGATCCATGAAATATTTGATCATCGTAGCGGTTGTTTCATAATCCGCGATAACCCCGTCTTTCATCGGGCGTCGTGCAGTCACGTTACCCGGCGTACGACCGATCATGTTTTTCGCCGCGTTACCGACAGCTTCAATTTTCCCTGTATCCGTACGGAAGGCGACGACGGACGGTTCGCGGACGACGATTCCTTGCCCCTTTACATACACAAGCGTGTTAGCCGTACCTAAGTCAATGCCGATTTCACGGCTGAATGATCCAAACATTATTCAAAAAACCCCTCTCTGAGAATACACTTCACTAATTATAACGGAAAAGCCTTCATTGGAAAGCGTTAAAACGTTACAGCTTGTTTACAGTTCGCCTTAGAAAACACACAAAAAAACGTCTGACGGAAAGAATCGAAGCTTTCCCTTCAGACGTTATTCTTACATAAATCCGCGCTGTTTCATACTAATAAATTGTCCATGCCCGATGATGATGTGGTCAAGACAACTGATTCCAATGAGTCGTCCCGCCTCAACGAGTCGCTCAGATACCTCGATATCTTCCCGACTTGGCGTCGGGTCACCGGACGGATGATTGTGGACGGCGATGAAGTTCGCAGCCGAGCAGCGAATCGCTTCCCGGAAGACGTCTCGCGGGTGGACGATCGACGTGTTCAATCCTCCGATGAATAACGTCTTTTTCGAGACGACCTCATTTTTCGTATTCAAATACAGGCAGATGAAGTGTTCCTGCTGATAGAGGCGCATCTCTTCTAACAACAGTTCGGCGGCGTCTTCCGGTGAGCGGATCGTCGGTCGCACCCATTTGGGTTCCGTGACGAGCCGTCGACCGAGTTCTAGTCCAGCCATGATTTGTAGTGCCTTCGCCTTCCCGACCCCCGGTGCTTTTTCGAGCCCACCGACTCCCGCTGCCTCGAGTTCGATCAATGAAGGATAGATGTGCAGTAATTCTTCCGCGATTTCAAGCGGTGTCCGGTCGCGCGTCCCACTTCGGACGAGACACGCCAGCAACTCGACTGTCGTCGCTTGTGCCAAGCCTTTCAACTGAACCATATCCTTCGGCCATTCAATCACAGCATCCGACCTCTCTGTTTCAGGATTACGCAAACATCGGCTTGATCGCAAAGGACGCGAGACGTTTTGTGATCTCGTGGATCGGCAGTCCGACGACATTGTAATAATCGCCCTCGATTGCCTCGACGAATAGACCACCCATCGCTTGGATACCATATCCGCCCGCTTTATCGTAGGGCTCGATCGTCGCAATATAGCCTTCGATCCACTCGCCTGGTAATGCACCAAAACGGACGTACGTTGTCACGTCGAACGTCTCTTCCTTCTCTCCGAAGCGAATCGTCACGCCTGTCACGACTTCATGAGCACGTCCTGACAGACGCGCAAGCATCGCCCGCGCTTCAGAAATATCCGCCGGCTTCTCAAGAATCATGTCATCAATTGCGACGACCGTATCGGCAGCCAGAATGACACCATCTGCTGTAATCGCTCGCGCTTTCTTTTGCGATAGATGACGGACGTACTCGTGTGGTGACATCGGATACGGTGCCTCTTCGACGACGTTCGCCGGTACGACTTCATGAGGAATTCCGATTTGTTGCAGGAGCTCCGTCCGGCGTGGTGAAGCCGACGCGAGAATCAAGTGTGGTTGCGTTATCATCAGTATCACGTTCTTTCCCGTTAATTTCGAATCGGATAATTCGAGTCATCGTTTAGTCTAACAAAAAACAAGCGGTCCCTAACAGAGTAGGAACCGCCAAATGAACCTTAATTTCCTGTCACATCGACAAATGGATCCGACTTCGGTGTCTTCTCCTCGAGTGGCGTTTGTTTATCCGGCGTCAACTTCGTCAAATCCGGACGATAATACGACTCGATCTCGACTGTGAATGAGAGCATCTCATCCTCAAGTAAGACTGTTCCACTGCCTGGACCCGGCTCTTCCGGTCCCGACAACTGGATTTGGCGTAAGACCGTGATTCGATCCGTCCGCTCGATTTGCTTCAGGAATGCCATTAATTCAACATACGACGGGGCTTCGACTGTTAGTGATGCCGGAAGCGGTGTTGCATTCGCTGTGGTCGTTCCCGTCGTTGCAGATGAAGCTGCAGCTGCCTGATCAGACTCCGTCGCCATCGCTCCGTCAACAGCAGGTGTTGAGGTCACCGGTGACTGTGGTGCTGTCTCTGTCGCCTGACCAAACGTGATCGACTGGACTTTGACACCAGCAATCTGACTCGATGCGTTGATCGCATCGATGACATCATCGTTCGATGCCGTCACCGGGACTTTTTGTTGGAGAAAACTCGACTCAGCGACGTCGACTTTCTGCTCGTTCGCTTTCGCTTGTTCGAGTACCATCTGTTCCCGCTTCAGCGTCGCTTCTTTTTCTTGCAACGTTTGGTGTGTCGTATAGGTCGTATAACCGAAGTAACCAACCGCACCGAGGACGATCAAGATCGTTAGACCGAGGAGGATGAAGCTACTATAACGTTTCAATTGTCCGTCACCTCCTCGATTTCAGTCGTTACATTCGGATCAGTCGTCTCCGTCGTATCGGTCTCAGGAGTCGCTTCCGTCGAGCCATCCGTTTCCGATTCAGACGGCTGATCTTCTTTTGGTACTTCCGGATCAGCCTCGTTCGTCTCACCTTTGACGACTTCCGTCGGGTTGACGTTTAACGAGAATTGTCCGATATAACGGGGTTCTTCTGATTTGGCATCTTCAGACGGTGTAATTTCCGTCGTCGGGACTTCTTGTCCGGTCGTCGGATCAACCGTCGTTGTCGTGACGACGTCGGCCTTTTCATTCATCGTCCGTGTCGTCACACTCGTAAGATTCGTTCCTGAGAAGACTTTATCCGTCAGTAACTCGCGATAAAAATCGTTCAGTTCATCAAGTGTCTCGAACTGGGTCGTCATCGTCACGGCATGATCTGCACCGTACGCAAATTGAAGAATGTAACCGCGTTCCGGGAGATAACGGGTAATCCGCTCAAGTGTTGGTACAGCAGGACGAGGCGTCGTCTCAAGTCCTTCGACCGTCTGTTTAAGTTGTGCAACTTCTTGTTTCGCCGATTGATCCGATTCCGACTGCAGCTGACGAACGATCTGGATTTGATCATTCGTCGATTCGACGCGATCCGCGAATTGATCGGTTTGCCAGTAGAGATAGCCACCGGCGAGTCCCCCGAACAATAAGAGGATCAATGAAGCGACGAGTGGGTACTTCGGTGCTTCATCGTTTTCGGGTAACAAGTTGATGCGGTCTTTTCGCGGTGAAGCAAGACCAGCAAGCGGTAAGTAGGCTCGTGGAATCGACTGTCCGTCGATCGTCATCATGTCAGGAATCTCATCAAGGTTTAAATCGAAGTTCGACCGGAAACGCGTCGCCAGTTCATCTCGGAACGGGAAGTCGCCGGCAAGGACGACGTTCGTGATTTCCCGTCCTTCGCGCGCGAGCGAAAAGCGATAGAAATCGAGCACTCGTGAGAACTCGAGCAACATCTCGTCTAAGACGAGTTCAACCGTCGGATCATCCGAACGGTAACGATAATGCAATTGATCATCGATGACATTAACATCCCACGCGTCAGCCGCAAACGTATCAACGGAGCGAATCAGACGCGGCACGTGATCTTCGATGATGATCAACTGGTGGTTCGTTGCATTCGCATTCCAGATCAATAATGTATCGGCTTCTGTCGTGACCGGATGATGGGCTTCGATCCCGAAATAGGTCGCGAGTGGTTGAGGTTCAGCTGCGACCAGTCGTAAATGCTTTTGTTTGAACAGTTGCGTATATTGCTTCAGCGCCTCGTTTGGCGCGGCATAGAGCATGATTTCTCGCTTGCCGTCTTCTTCCAGAACCGTGTAATCAAAATACGGTTCTTCAAACGGCAAGACGATACTATGTCCAATTTCCATGAATAAGTAACCGCGGATTTGATTCGTCTCGATCGTCTCCGGGATATCAAGTTTCCGAGCGAGAACGAGTGAACCATCGAGTGCCAGCACCGCTTGCGAGCCACGTGGTACTTTCAGCTTCGTCAGTAACCCGTCAAAGATGAAATCAAGCGAGGCTTCGGGTTGCAACCAGCCTCCTTGCAGTGTTCCCGGCGGCAGCGCGACGACTGCCTGGCGCTTGATGACGCCTTTTTTGACGACTGCACCGAAAATTGCGACATCGGTGAAATTAAAGTAGATATATGTACCTTTACGCCGTTGCGCCATATGTACGTTCTTCCTTTCTTAAAGCAGTAAATCGAGGTACCACGATACCCAATCATCCGCAAAATAATATGTCAGTAAGGTCCCGACGGCAATCGACGGGACGAAGGGAATTGGTTGTTTCCGTTTCACGCGTCCGAGTCCAAGTAACGTTAAACCAAGAACGGAACCGACGAATGCCGAGACGAACAAGGCAATGACGACGTGAAGCGGTCCAAGGAAGATTCCGAGCAGTCCGAACAGCTTGACATCCCCTGCTCCCATACCACGCCGGGAAGCAAGAAAGATGACAAACAATAGAACGAACCCGACGATTCCACCAATAATTGGATTATACCAGTTTTCGAGTGGAGAAAGGTAGCGCACAATCAAGGCAATCGGCAAAAAGATCAGCAAAATTTTATTCGGGATCAGCATGTAGGCTAAGTCCGACATCGTCAGGATGAACAGTAGGCTTGTCAGGACGAGCGTCAATGCGAGTTCCATCGACCAGCCGAACTGCCAGAAGGCATAGGCATAGAGGATTCCTCCGAGTAATTCAAGCGCTGGATACTTGATTGAGATCGGTTGTCCGCAAGAGCGGCATTTGCCGCCAAGCAGTGCATAGCCGAGTACTGGCGTCAGTTCGAGCGGTCCTAAGACATGTCCACACGTCGGACAATGAGAGCGCGGATGAACGATCGACTCCCCGACCGGAACGCGCAGACCGACGACGTTCGTAAACGACGTGATGAGTAAGCCTAATAAGAAAAAATATACCGTGAAGACGATCGTCATGACACGACCTCCCTTTCAAAAAAGTTCAGAAAAAAACCCCCGAGGAGGGGGTGGTAATTATTACTTTTCTTTTACTCCACTGCGCTTTAATGCTGAAGGAGCTGAAGCACTAAAATAAGTATAATCTGTTGATTTACTAGTTAACGTGACTGCATATGTGTATGAACCATTTTTCTCAGTGACAACTACATATGAATCTTTATAGTCTGCATCAGAGTTCAATGCATCCTTCATATCATCAATATACTTTTTCAAAGAGTCTGTGCGTGGTGCTGCTGCAGTACCTTTAGTAACATCGTTAGCCACGATAGCGTCGTTATTGTCATTAACCCCAACTTTTACTGTTTCACCAGGCTGAACAGGATTCGAAGATGTATAAAGTTTTGCTGCAGCTACTAATTGCTTCGCATCCGAAACAACTGCATCCTTACGTGAGTTCTCAATCAATCCACCGATTGCGACGACAGCGATTGCTGCAATGATTCCTAAGATAACGACGACGACGAGTAACTCGATCAACGTCAACCCGCGCTCATCACGCATTTGTTTTGCATCTAACCAGATTTCTTTTAAACGTTCTACCATTACATTATGCCTCCCTAGTACTTTTTTACTGTTTTTGGCTAGTAGGTAATACTATCCAGACGAATACTATTATAGTAGCACCATATTTTTTGTAGATTATGTCTTTTTTTCACAACAGGTAAATGTTTTTACAATTGTCAACTTGCTTGGATATCCGAGTAAATTTTAAACATCGGTACGACGACGGCAATGACGATGACCCCAACGATGGCAGCGAGGACAACAATCAGCAACGGCTCAATAATCGACTTTAATCGGTCCGTCGTCGTCTCGACTTCTGTCTCATAGAAGTTTGCGACTTCCGTCAACATCGTATCAAGACGCCCTGATTCTTCGCCAATCGCAATCATCTGCGTGACGAGCGGTGGAAAATATTTGTTTTTCTCAAGCGGCTCGTGCATCGGAATTCCGCGTGACATCGCTTCATTGGCACTCGCAATCCCCTTCCGGATGATCCGATTCGTGACGATCCGTTCCGTGATGTCGAGCGATGCCAGGATCGGGACCGAAGCGTTCAACAATACTGATAGTCCACGCGTCATCAAGGCAATTTGCGATTTTTGGATCAATGGACCAAAGACTGGAACCATCAATAAGAATCGATCAAAGAATAAACGTTGCCGTTCGTTTTTTAAATTGAAATACAGTAAGCCAATCAATCCGAAGGCAATCAGTAATAGTACCCACCAATAAGCGACGAAGAAGTCGGATACTGCGACGACGAGCTTCGTGATCAATGGTAGTTCACTACCGAGCTGATCGAAGATCGATGCAAAGGTCGGCACGACGTTCATCATCAAGAAAACGACGACTCCAACGGCAACGAGTGAAACGACCGCAGGATAAATCAACGCCGAGATGACCTTCCGTTTAATTTCGTACTGCTTTTCAAGTTGAGTGACGATGTTATCGAGTGCTTCCTCGAGATTACCACTCGCCTCTCCCGCCATCGCCATACTGACGAAGAACGTATCAAAGACACGTGGATGCTTTTCGATTGCTTGCGAAAACTGGATCCCACTTCGCAAATCGTCCTCGACCTCAACGAGTGCCCGTTCAAGTGGTTTCGACTCCGTCTGCTTGCGTAGAATTTCCGTCGCCTTGACGATTGAGACACCGGACCGCACGAGGGTCGCGAACTGCCGCGCATACATGACGAGATGTTCGATTTTCGGTTTGGCACTGAGAAACGTAATCTCGGTGTTCAAGCCTTTCGATTCTTGTTTTTCAAGCGAGGTCACAGCAATCTGATCCGTCCGCAACCGTTCTGCAGCTTCTCGTTTCGTCAGTGCTGTAATCTTGCCTTTCTTTCGTTTGCCGGCAATCGTCCGACCTTCATAAATGAATACTGCCATGTGTTCACCCCGATATGTACGGTGATGCAGCAGAAGCCGGAATCAATCCCCGACTGACGAGATCCTGCAATGCCATCTGCATCGTCTGCATGCCGTATTGTTTACCCGTCTGCAGGACGGATTGAATCTGATATTCCTTACCGGTCCGAATCAAGTTCGAGACAGCTGGTGTATCGACCATGATTTCAAGGGCTGCGACGCGTCCAGTTCCATCCGAACGCGGCATCAGGCGTTGCGAGACGACACCCGCAAGAACGTTTGCGAGTTGAGCCCGAATCTGATCTTGTTGCTCTGACGGGAAAACATCGATGATCCGGCTGACTGTCGAGGCAGCCGTCGACGTATGGACCGTTGCAAAGACGAGGTGACCAGTTTCTGCTGCTGTCACGGCGGTCGCGATCGTTTCAAGGTCTCGCATCTCTCCAAGCAAAATGACATCCGGATCTTGACGGAGCGCTGACCGTAATCCAGTCGCAAAGCGCGGCGCATCAATCCCGATTTCCCGCTGATCAATAAGACTTTTATGATGACTATGTAAGTACTCAATCGGATCCTCCAGCGTAATGATCCGTTTATACATCGTCTGATTAATTTCATTGATCATCGCTGCAAGCGTCGTCGATTTTCCGGAACCCGTCGGACCCGTCACGAGAATCAAGCCGTGTGGTTTCGTTAAGAATCGCTTTAAGACAGGCGGCAACGCTAATTGCTCAAGCGTTGGCACCTCGGTAGGAATCGTTCGAAACGCCATCGACAAAGCGCCCCGTTGGTAAAAACAGTTGACCCGGTACCGGGCGACACCGGTCACACCGAACGAAAAATCGATATCCCGGTCCTGCTTCAGCTGTTGATACATTTCTTCCGTGATCAACGACTGAACAAATCCATCAATGATGATCGGTTTCATCTTTTCTGTTCCAAACGGTGTCAACGTTCCGTTGATCCGAAAGACGGGCGGTGATCCCGCCGTCAAGTGAACATCGGATGCGCCTCGCTCTTTCGACGAACGTAAAATATCTTCGATTTGTGCCCGTTCGATCGTACTGTTCATTCTGAAATCACCGTCCGTAAAATCTCTTCTGTCGTCGTAATCCCATCTGCGACTTTGGTTAGACCATCTGCAAGCAGGAACCGTTGACCTTGTTCCTTGACATACGCTGTGATATCACTTTCCGTCGATTGGTTCATGATCATCCGACGTAACACTTCGTCGACCATGATGACCTCTTGAATCGCAACCCGTCCGCGGTACCCCGTCATATTACAAGACGAGCAACCACGTCCACGCATGACCGTTGTCGCTTCAATTCTCTCTTGATCAAATAACTCTTGCTCTCGTTTTGAAATCGGATGGACTTCGCCACAATCACGACAAACACGGCGAACGAGTCGTTGTGCAATCAATCCACTGACAGAAGCAGCTACGAGGAACGGTTCCACTCCCATGTCGATCAATCGCGTAATCGAACTAACGGCAGAGTTCGTGTGCAAAGTCGAAAGAACCAAGTGTCCTGTCAGCGAGGCACGAATCGAAATCTCAGCCGTCTCAATATCTCGAATCTCCCCGACCATGACGACGTTCGGATCCTGACGAAGGATCGAGCGAAGACCACTCGCAAACGTCAAACCAATCTTCGCATTGACTTGAACCTGGTTGATCCCATCGACCTGGTACTCGACTGGATCTTCGACAGTGATGATGTTGCGCGACTCGTCATTCAACTCATTTAAGGCGGCATACAACGTCGACGATTTCCCGGAACCGGTCGGACCAGTAATCAAGATAATCCCGTTCGGACGCTTCAACATCTCCCGGAACTGTGCTTCATTCCGCGAACTAAAACCGATTTTTGAAATCGAGATGTTCGAGTTCGAGCTGTCAAGAATCCGGATAACGACCTTTTCACCGTAAACGGTCGGCAAGGTCGAGACACGGAAATCATATGGTAATCCGTTAAAGACATATTTAATCCGTCCATCCTGTGGCAAGCGTGACTCGGTGATATCTAGTTCACTCATGACCTTGATCCGGGTCGTCAGAATGCTTTGGATCTGTTTCGGATAGTTGTTCTCCGTTCGTAATTCTCCATCAATCCGGATTCGGATCGTCATCGACGTTTCCTGTGGATCCATATGAATATCTGATGCACGCTGGGCAATCGCGTTCTCTAAAATTTGATTGACGAGCCGGATGATGGGTGCATCTTCGCGTGTCACGACATCACGGGATTGATCCGACTCCATCATGTCATCGGATTCGAGTAGCTCCCGTAACGACGAATCAATGTCGTAGTATTTCAGAATCGTTCGTCTGATTTCGTCACGCGTCGCGATTCCGACATCGATTGATAGACCGGTCTGCATCCGCAAATCATCGATCGCGATCAAATCCATCGGATCCGCCATGGCGATGAATAGACGATTTCCTTCCCGGTAGACCGGGACGAGCGTATGTCGCTGTGCGAGGTCTTTTGAAATCAGTTTCGTGACAGCGACGTCAACTGGATAGTTGTACAGCTGGATGATCGGAATCTTCAATTGGTGATGTAGCGCCTCTAGTAATTGTTGTTCCGTCAAGTGACCAAGTCGAAGGAGTGCATCCCCGAGTTTTTCGGTCGATCGTTTAACCGTCAACGCCTCTTCGACTTGTTGCTCCGTCACGAGGCTTTCTTCGATCAACATTTCCCCTAAACGTTTTCGTTTCATTGCCATTTAACGTGTCATCCTTCCGCGTGCCATGTTTCTTCTTCCTCTAACACATCCGGTTTTTGATGTTTTTCATCCATTACACTCGTCACTGCTGCCGTCAACAGACATAGGACGACAATTCCGACGAGGACGAGTGGGTTCGTAATCCAGTCGAGCTGGATGCTGAAGTAGATCAACGTTACGATCAAAATTGCCGCAACGGATAAAATCGCTTTCGTCGTCACGGTCGTCACGTAAGGAATCGTCACCGCAAACATCAGACCACAGATGATCGTCGCTAGACCGATAATGATACCGAGTTCAATTGCTATCGTCGTCCAGTTCATCTTTTTTCCTCCTTCTTATCCAACAGGTTCCCCTGTTGTTTCACCTTCTACTGGTGAAGCAGGATCACCCGTTTCATTACTATCTGGTGTGTCGGGTGTCGTCGGACTTGTCGGAGACGTTGGTGTATCTGGCGTCTCGACGCCATCTGTCTGCGGCTCATCCGTTGTTTGGTCATTATTTGTATCCGTTGAATCATTGGAATCATTCGTATCTGTCGAATCATCGGAGTTCGTGTCGTCTTCCGGTTCAGGTACGACGACAGGTGCTTGTTCTTCTTGACTACTCTTTGTGACGATTGCCGGGATGGCGCTGTAGAAATCAAGAGACAATAACTGCTTCTTCTCCCCTTGAGCCGTCTTCGTCACGCGATAGACTTCAATCGATTTCCCTTCTTCTCCCGCTTGTGTATCACTCGTCGTTCCTGCCGTGAGCGTTGCAGAATAACGTGTGATCGTCCGGAATGGAATCATTTTTTCGCCTTCAAGGACGGTCGTGACCGTTTCTTTGAACGGTGTGCCTCGCAATTCAAGCGTGACATCGCTTCCGTTTTGGGTCGCAATGACACGATAGATGGATGCTTGTGTATTACGAACGGCAAAATCTGTTTTTTCGTCAATTTTGACATCGTATCCCAGTGTGACGCCGTCTGGTAATGCCGCATGCGGCATCCGTTCGACGATTTCAAATGGCGTTTTTGCAAACAATTCGTATAACTTGCTACCGACATACGATCCCGCGACTGCATCCATACCGTACGTCTTGACATTCATCAATTGTCCCGGCTTGATTTCCACATTCATCATTGCTGTGATCATCTGTTCTTCAGCAGCAGAACGCGTCGAGAACGAAACCGTTGAAACGACCTCACCTGTTGGATCGACTGCAGCATCCGATTGAGCAGGATCAAAGTTTCCTTCCTGTAACGTTTTGCTCGTATCGATTAACCATGTCTTAAAGGTAACGAGTTGCTCATCCGAGTAACTGATTGGCTGCGTCGCTAGAAAATTCTCAAGCGACGCTTCATCTACCGTCACCATCAAGTCTCCGCCTTTTTTCAAAGAAGCTTTTTTGACAGAATCAGCGGCGTTGATCGTCACGACTTCTGTTGGAATCGGTGTCGTCTCTTCTCCCGTTCCAGTCGTCAGCGGCGCTTTCTTCGTCCACTCCGTAATCGCTTTCTCAACTTTCGATTGTGCTTCCTTTCGATCCATGCCACTGACTGGAACCGATCCAATCCGTGCCGTCTCAGAAAACGTCGTCGGTGCCGTTGCTTTACCGGTAAAGGAAATCAAGGCAAACGATGGTACGTAAATCAGAGCTATTAGTACAAGGAGTAAAAGTGTATGTATAACAAAACGCTTCGGATTAATCATCATCTGTTTCCTTTCTGTATGAATTTAATCATTTCAGGTGCCTAGTATTTCCATTATAATGAATATTATGATGAAACATAAGTCCTATCCTGACAAATCCTTTCATGATCTGTGAATAGGTGCTGTTTTTGATTTTCTAGAAAATCATTTAGGATCTTTCATCCTCATCTATCATGAAGTAGAGGTGAATCCATGCAACGCGAGCAAGGCGGTTTTTCGCTAATCGAAGTATTAGTCAGTATTACGATCTTATCTATCATATCGGTCTCTCTGATCAGCATTTTTTCTCAGTCACTAGCTGCCTCACGCGACAGTACAGAGTTGACGTTTGCGAATTATTTGGCAAAAAACGCAACCTCTTATATCAAGCGAGAAGCTTTAGAAGCGACAAGTGATGAACCCTTCGCCTTCAGTTCTCTATCTACACAGGCAGACAAAGCTACTTATCTGAATGGAAAATATGTCATTCCAGAGCCTACGTCTCCTTCTTGTGAACTATCGGCTATTTGCTCATCAATCTTTACTAATCCTGAAATCAATAATATTGCCTTTGAAGTCAAATACAGTGTGACTCCTCGGAAACTCGAAGGAGTCGTTAATCCGAATCTTCTGGACCTCCATGTATTCGTTTACATAGAAGGAACAACTGAACCGATTACATCATTGAAAGGATCGATTACGAATGCGACGCTCAATCAAAGTTTTCCGACAACAAAATGACGGCTTCTCGCTCGTCGAACTACTCGTCGCCATCGTCATCGCCTCGATTTTCAGTGCTGTCATCCTGACGGTATTCATCTCTGGTACGAAAAGCTTTCGGGCAACAGGAATCATCAGTGAACTGCGTAGTGAAGCTGATAGCCGCGTCGGTATCATATTAAATGAAATCGGTGGATTTGATGCAATCCGAATCGATGAAGCAAAACAGCTATCGTTTTATAAAAGAACACTTCCTGTCTTAAACGCCGACACCGGTCTACTTGAACGCGCCAGTGGATTTGAACCTTTTAACGCAACAGAAGAAGCATCTTCTTCAGAGAAGGAAGTGACACCAGTTCGTTATACGTTCGCAGAACAAACTTTAGACAGCACCGAACTAACGTACGAATCGACACCACAGTCGATCGACGACCAAACGGAATTACTTCAAACTTTTAAGTTATCGAGTCCCGAGTATCAAACCATTACATCAGGAACATATCCGGGGCGCTATGTCATTCACGGGATTTTAACGATTACAACTACGATTCAATCGACAGATCAAGAAGAAGTCCAGACCTTCACGAGTACGATTGGATTTTAACTCAGAAAGGAACACGGTATGCGTAAATCCGAACAAGGCTATACATTACTTTTCGTTCTTGTGACTTTAACCGTCCTGTCCGTTCTCGCTGTTGCGACGATTGGCATCAGTTTACAGTCAACTCGCCTAACCGAAATCCGCGAGACGGATATCGATGTCGAGACGACGACACAAAATGATCTTGATTTAGCAGTCGCCTCCCTCCAAAACATTGTTTCAAAGACGACCGGGACTTCACCAACGACTTCTTCTCAAGCATTGTTTGAGAATCTCGACAGTTCTATCGTCTTACCTTTAAAAACAATCGTTCCGAACGTGACCGTCAAGCTAAATGAAGCCGCATCGAACGTTCGTGTCAAAGCGCTTGATTTAACAGCGACAGTTTCAAAACAAAAAGGCGATCAGCCGGCAATCAAAAAAACGTATCGACAACGTGTTTATTTGTCTGCGATTCCTAGTTTTTTGTACTATACGTTAGGTTCAGATGATCAAGTCATCTTAAATGGCGCTCCCTTGATCGAAGGTAATATTTTTTCCCGCAACGCTCTGCAAGCAACTGCGACCCCGATATTTAAATACAACGACGAGGATGGAATCTTCACTAATACAAAAGCACTTCCTTATATCGCAGGTCAGGTACGCGTTTTTCAAGAGAAGAATCAGCCATTACTGAAGTGCGGAGATTACCTTGTGTGTGATAAAACGATTTTTGATCCTAAAGGTGAGACAGAATTAGTATCAACGAAAGAAACACTCGTTCCGTTCGATTTCGATTATGCGTTGAACGATTTTCTGAAACTACCGGTGAATACGCCTCTTACACAAGTCGCGTCTACATTAAAAAATTCCTCGATTCCGCAGTCTATACTAACAGGACCTTTTTTAACAGAACTTGATACGAAGCGACAAATGATTAGTCCAGCATTAAACACAGGTAATACCGTGACGTTGACAGATGATCTTGTTCAGGAAACACTCGAACCTTTAATCATTAACGGGAATTTAACGATTTCTTCTTTGAACCCTTTGACCCAACCGCTTGAAATCAAGCGTCCTCTCATCGTTCTTGGCAACTTACTGATTCGAGGAAATGTTGGGTTTGCAACGACGATTTATGCGACCGGGACGAGTCGCCTGGATGACGCAAACATTCAAGGGCTGACTTCAACAGCTAAACAAAATACATTGATTTTACTCAGTAAAGGAAATCTCGTTATTAACCGCGTCAATAAATTTTCGACGCCTCAAACGACTACACCTGATTTAAATGCCTTTCTATATAGTGATGACAATCAAAAAAATACGATTTACTCTGTAGGTTCGACGATGAATGTACGCGGTGGCATTTTTACGAAGGGTAATCTAGAAGTCAACGCCTATCGTGGAAAATTGGATTTACCAGAAAATGCGTTTCCTGCAAACGTAAGAGAACTCGAAAAACTGATGGTCGCTAACAAATCATCTGACTTTGAAGCATCCCGTCTACGCATGGCGTATGATGCGACGGTATTAAAAAATCCAACCGCATTACTTCCACTCAATCGAGCAGTTCAATTGTATGTCGAAACACCAAAGCGCGTTCAACCGTAACACACATAAAAAAGAGTCATTCGTCTCAGGCGAATGACTCTTTTTTCTAGAATTTTGTTGCTCGGTATTTCTTAGCGAGCTTTTTCACCTTTTTGCTTTCTACCGTTGCTCCGCTCTGTTCTAACATGGCGTACAAATCTTTTCGATTTTGTTTGACCGTTTCATAGACCGGTTTCTCTTTCCCACGATTCGAATCAGCTCCTGCTTCTAACAACAGTTCAATCGCTGCCTCATTTTGATCCAGTGTCGCATAAAAGAGTGGTGTATGCCCAAAGTCATCCATCCGATTGAGCTCTTTTTTAGACGCTTCTTTTATCAAAAGAGCATACGCATCAATCGATCGATTTACACTCGTCGCAACATGAAGAACTGACTGACCTTGTGCATTCAGTCGACTAATTTTTGCACCTTTCGCCAACCATGCTGAGACTGTACTCCGCGGCGCAAATTGCGCCGCATAAAACCAGTTCGCTTTATTTTTTACGGTCTGCTCATCAAGAAGGAGTTTTGCTTTGTCAAAAGCGAGTGTTTCCTGGAATTGACGAATGTAACGATTTTTCTCCTTTGTTGATAAAGAAGCGTCTTTTAATGCGTTCGCAAGTCGTCCTGGTTTTTCTGAACGCAGTCCTTGTTCCAATGCTGCTTGTTGATTCGCTTTTATAACGTACGCCGCTCCCCCGATTCCAATAATGATTAAAATCAAGAGTACGACAATGATTCGTCTGCGTTTCATATATAGCATCCCCACTTCTTAATAAACATCTCCATCCAAGTCTGACGTACCTGATTCAGAACCGATCGTCACCTTGAATGTCGTCGTTAGTGGTGTTTTTTGATTGTCTTTCATGACTTCGAGCACATCTTTGTTTTCTTTTAATGCCGTTACCTTGATACGTGCCACACCTGGACGAAGTGGTTGTAGCGCTTGTCCTGTTGGATCAATTTTGACGTATTCCTTACCCTGAAGCACTTCCAACCGATAGAAGCGTTCCGTCGTCGTCACTGGGAACCAGCGCAGAATCGGTGATTTCTTATCATCTTTCATCGTCATCGCGATATCATCGGCTGTCAGATTAAGTGGATTCTCACGTACCCGTACGAGCGTCTTCGCTACTGTATCTGGGAAATCTGTCAATGTAAGTAGCGCTTCGACCGGTCCGTTTGGTGTGCCGGATTTACCTGTGATCGTATAACCCGATGCCGTCTGTTTCAATTCAATTGCATTACTAACAGTCGAAGTCGTAAATGGTAATGGATAGTTCGGTTTAAATATCGCTGTCACATCTTGGTTCGATCCGACCCACAGTTCAAGATTACTTGGCGAGACGGATAATTCTGGCAACTTGACTTGAATCGTGTACTCTGGCGACTGTGCAAGATAAGTAGAGCTTCCAGCTGTCGCAGGGACGACCGCTTTGACCGTGACCGTTCCTGGCGTCTTTCCTGTCAGCTCCAACGTATTTTTAGTTAAGCCATTCGTCGTCACACGAGAATCGTTCGTTATAATCCATTGAATCGGTGTGTTTCGTCCTGATACCATCGAAGCAATTCCTAACATTGATTTTGTCTCTCCAACATATAATGTCTCCGGTATATTTTGAACGGTTAGTCCTCCAAATACATCATTGATGACGAGTTCTGAAGTCGCTGTCAACTCTTTACCGTTTCCGACTGGAACAACGAGTTTAATCTGTGTCGTTCCGACTTTTTTCGGTTTGATGACACCAGCCTCATCAATCGATGCGATTTCCGAATCCACAATCGACCATTTTAACGTGCCATATTGACTGCCTGAAGGATTAATTTCTGGCAAGACTTTATAAGATGGTGTCGTGATATCCATCTTAACGGACGGAATCTTCGCACTGGTCGCAAAGGATGGTGTCAGTGCATAACCAATCGTCGGAAAAGCTTGTGGATCATTTGTGACGGTTGTCGATTTATCTTTCCCATTCTTTTTATCACGATAAATATTTTTTATTGATGTCAACGTGTTGTCTTTTTTATCGAGTAAATGGACTCCTGCGGCATCTTTCGCACGTACTTTGACAGTAAACGTGACTTCCGATTGATTCGCAATCCATTCCCCCTTATGAACACCTGAGATCGCCTCATCGTATTCGATATCCGGTAGTCTCCCTTTTATCGTCTGACCAGTTATATTCGTTCCTGTCAGCCCCGTCGTTGAGAGTATCTCAAGGTTACTAGGAAATTGTTCATTGAACAGGATGTTTTCCATCGTCACTGAAAATTGTCCCATGATATATCCATTATTCCCGATTGCATCTTTTTGCATCATTGGAGAAGTCTTAACCGTATACGTGATGTCCGCTGTTTCCCCTTTCGGAATTGTTGCCGGATCAATCGAGCGTGACAAGACGAATGGGGCGGAGGCAGCTGGACGAACGACTTGAACAGTCCTAGTCTCAATCGTCTTCGCACCACGTTGATCTTCTGCTTCAATTCGAATCGTTACGCTCGTTTTTCCTGTGAGCTTCGATTCAAAAGATTGGCTGACAAAAGAATTATTTTTCAACTTATTGTTTTCAAAGACTTTTTCATCATCGATATAGATTCTTGTTTTCAGCTCACGATCTTGAAGATCATAGTCGTTTACTTGATATGAGATTGCCAGAGGCTCATTTTCAAGATAACTTGATTTATCAGATGGTAGAACGTTTTTGATTAAAGGTTTATGATTAGCACCGGTGAAGGCACGATACATTGTATTCGTAAATAAGTTCCGCTCCCCTACATCAGGAAAAGAAGAAGTATGTCCAGCACCTGAATAAGTTATATTTCCTTTAGTGTACATGTAGTAGTGATTTCGAGCATCTCCTACCGTTCTACCAGTATCTGTACTTGTTTCTGTTTCTTTAATGTTATACCAAGGGATTAGATCTGGTTGCTCTAAGTCAAGAGCAAAGTACTGATTATGTGTTTGTGCAATCGAAATCTCATTGTCTAAAGCAAATGGATACGATGTCATTTGTCCTTCATTTTGACGAATAGCTTTTGTGGATCTTTTAGGTGCGCCAAATCCCATGTTCGTATAGTAGGTTTGACCTGACGTTGCAGCATAGTCTGATTCCCAACGTGTTGGAGAATTCGTTACTTTCGATCTAAAGATAGTATCGTGTGTCAACATTAAACCTTGGCCAGTATTCGTAAATGATTTAATTTTATCGAAAGCCGAACTAGTAAGACTAGCTGTGCCATACGTATCTTGAAATCCAAAGATCAACATGTCATATGAAGTATTTAAATCTTTCAAAATCGCTTCGCTCGAAAATTTTGCTGAATCTATAACATCTAATTTGAAATTATAAAAATCACTTTTACTTAGATTCTCTCCAGTTAAATCCGTCAAAAGAGAACCTTTCAAACTCGTTCCAAGAACTTGTAGTACTTTCGCTTCAGCTAACTGGTCTTTCATTAAAAAGCTACCTGTCTTGTAATCCGTCAATCCATTACTTTTGGTGACTCGAACCATCCATTGTCTTGGTCCAGTGTAACTCGGAACGTCAAATGTATAGGTAAGTTTTCCATTAGCTACTGCTGATAATTCATCGACTTTTTCTGATTCATCAAACTGATCGTTACTGTCAAAATCGATATAAAGCGTTGCTGTTGTATCAATCGTAGACTGATCAAGTACATAACTAAACTCAATTGGTCGATTCGGTACAGCGATTGAGCTGATGGTCGCCAATGTGCTTCCATCTTGTTTTACTGTCACACTCGAAATACGGGGGCGGATATTAATTTTTTGCTTCAATGAGTTAATGACATCATTAATATTTTCGTAAGAAACAGTTGCTTGCGTCGATACGTAGTTTTTCAAGACCTTCGAGAAATTACTTTGGTCATGCGTGAAAACATCTTTATGCAAATACACTGGTAACCCTTTTCGGACATACGCATTTAGGATTTCATTACTTTTTAGTCGTGTAATATCATTTTCGATTTTACTTGTATTATGATTTTTTTTATCAAACTCAGATAATTTAATTGAATATTTCTCTTGATCATTACTATTGATTGATGGATCAAAAACAATCGCATCAAACGCTCCATCTAACGGGAAACGCGAGGCGTTAAGTTCCTTGACTGTCATCTTTTTAACGTCAAAACGCACTGAATCAAGTCCAGTCAATAGCGAAGTGATATTCGTTTTCGGATTAATTCGATTTATTGTCGACCATTCATCACGAATCTCTAAAACCTTAAACTTTTCACCGGTTGCCGCTTTGGAATGTGGCTCATGTATATACGTAAAACTCGAAAAAATCAGTAAGATGGCTAAGGCTAGACGGACCCACTGTTTCATCATTTATCGTCTCCTCATCGTATCATTGAAATATGGGACTATACTCCCCCATTTCATTATAACGAGAGAATACGAATTTTCCCTATTTTGTAAAAATAGAAGCGTAATAATGACGTACTTCACTAATGAAATAGAGTGATCCCGTCACGACGTATGTCCGGTCTATCTCTAATTGATCGAAGAACGCTTCGACCGTCGTTACATTGGCGCCTTCTTGCTTTAACTCATCGAGTGTCCGCGCTCGTGGAAAATCAAATGTCGTTTCATAAATATCCGGTGTAATGCTACGTAACTGCGTAAGCATCGCCGTCCGGTCTTTGTCACGCAAAATCGAACAGAGCAACGTCACGGGTTTTGATTCTTCCTTTAACCGTTCAACAAGTGCCGTGATGCCTTCCGGATTATGTGCACCATCGAGAATGATTCGTGGTTTGCGCGAGATGATCTCAAACCGTCCCGGATGTTTTGCTTCCCGTAATCCTTTTCGGATCGCCGCTTTCGACCATCCGAGTCGTCGCGCACAGATGACGGCATTTGCCGCATTATGGACTTGATGATGACCTTCGAGACCTAAGCGGGTCTCCGGAATCCCATCATATGTCGCCCAGGTCCCCGTCTCTTTTAAGCGGTAACGAATGATCGCTTCCTGACTCCATTTCAACGTCGCATTTCGATCCCCGCAATACGCCATTAACGGCACCGTCAACTCTTCCTGCAGTTTCCCGGCAATGACCGGCGTCCCTTGTTTGATGATGCCGAACTTCTGTAAAGCGATCTCTTGGAGCGTATCTCCGAGAATCGCTTGGTGATCGTGCCCGATCGACGTGATGATCGCTGCGACCGGCTTCTTGAAGACGTTCGTCGAATCATACAACCCACCGAGTCCGACTTCATAGATGACGAAATCGGGACGAATCTGATCAAAATAATAGAAGGCAAGTCCCGTCAATGCCTCGAACTCAGTGACTGTACCAAGTGCTGGATCGATGTGCCCGATGGCCGCTTGAACGGCAATCGCAGCTGTGACGAGATCATCTTCTGCAATCGGGACTCCGTTCAACATGATCCGCTCCTCGAACTGAATGATATATGGCGACGTGAACGTTCCGATTCGTAACCCTTCTGCAATCCCCATCTCACGTAAGAACGCGACCGTCGATCCTTTTCCGTTCGTACCGGCGACATGAATCGTTGGAATCGCATCCGGGTCAATCTGTAATTCCAGTAACATCGCCTGCATCCGTTCAAGACCTGGTTTGACGCCGAATGCTAGTAAGCTCGATAACCAATCCAATACATCTTCTCGCGTCCTCATGCTGTTCGCTCCTTTAAAAAAAGTGGCTCAAGGAGACTTGAGCCACTGCTGTAATTAGTGTGAGAGTTCGTTGATGCGTGCTTCGACAGCTTGACGTTTTTCCGTATAATCAAGTGCCTTCGCTTTTTCTTCATCAATGACATGTGCTGGTGCTTTGCCGACGAAGCCAGGGTTGTTGAGTTTTTTCTCGACCCGTTCGACTTCTTTCGTATACTTGACGAGTTCTTTATTCAAGCGCGCGATTTCTTCCTCGATGTTGATCAAGTCCGCGAGTGGGATGAACAATTCTGCTCCCGTTACGATCGCACTCATCGCTTTTTCTGGCGCCGGCATCTGTTCTTCGATCCGGAGTTCAGACGCGTTCGTGAACTTTTGCAAGTACGAGCTGTTTGACGACAAGTCGTCTTGAACACGTGCGTCATTCGTCGAGATAAACAGTTGGATCTGTTTCGACATCGGTGCGTTCACTTCCGCGCGGATGTTACGAACCGAACGGATGACGTTCTGAACTGCTTCGAATGCTGGAACAGCTTCCGGGAAGTCGAGTGATGCCTCGCGTGTTGGCCATGCAGCACGTGTGATCGTCTCGCCTTCATGCGGTAAGTGTTGCCAGATCTCTTCCGTGATGAACGGCATGAATGGATGCATCAGACGCATGATCCGGTCGAGCGTATAGGCAAGAACCGAACGCGTCGTCTGCTTCGCTGCTTCATCTTCCCCGTTGAGCGGTAATTTCGCCATCTCGATGTACCAGTTACAGAAGTCTTCCCAGATGAAGTGATAGAGAATGCGTCCTGCTTCACCAAACTCATATTTATCCGACAGACGTGTCACATCGTCGATCGTCGTCTGTAAGCGTGTCAGAATCCACTTATCTGCGAGTGACTTCTCGCCTGTCAAATCGATCTGATCAAACGTTAGACCATCCATGTTCATCAAGGCAAAACGGCTTGCGTTCCACAGTTTGTTCGAGAAGTTCCATGTTGCTTCGATTTTTTCCCAGTAGAAGCGGAGGTCGTTCCCTGGCGTCGATCCTGTCGTTAGGAACCAACGAAGTGAATCGGCACCATACTTCTCAATGACATCCATCGGGTCGATTCCGTTCCCGAGGGATTTCGACATCTTGCGTCCTTCCGAATCACGAATCAATCCGTGGATCAAGACGTCTTGGAATGGACGTTGTCCTGTGAATTCGTACGATTGGAAGATCATCCGTGATACCCAGAAAGCGATGATGTCATAACCCGTAACGAGTGTCGACGTAGGGAAGTATTTTTGATAATCCGCTGCGTCCGTGTTCGGCCAGCCCATTGTTGAGAACGGCCAAAGCGCTGACGAGAACCATGTATCGAGAACATCGTTGTCTTGCTCCCAGTTCTCGATATCGGCTGGTGCTTCCTTACCAACATAAACTTCTCCTGTTTCTTTATGGTACCAAGCTGGAATCCGGTGTCCCCACCAGAGTTGACGGCTGACACACCAGTCACGGATGTTTTCCATCCAGCGCACGTACGTGTTTTCAAAGCGTTGTGGAACGAAATTGACCTTGTCTGGTCCTTGTTGCTCCTCGAGTGCTTTTTGCGCAAGTGGTTCCATCTTGACGAACCATTGGAGTGAAAGATACGGCTCAACGATCGCATCTGAACGTTCCGAATGACCGACAGAGTGTAAATGTGGCTCGATTTTGATCAGAACACCTGCTGCTTTTAAATCTTCAACGATTTGTTTCCGGCATTCGAAACGATCCATGCCTTCGTATTTACCGGCGTTCTCGTTCATCGTTCCATCTTCGTTCATGACGAGGACACGTGGTAACTCGTGACGGTTACCGACTTCAAAGTCGTTCGGGTCGTGGGCTGGTGTAATCTTAACGACACCTGTACCGAACTCCATATCGACATAGTCATCGGCAACGATCGGAATCTCGCGACCAACGATTGGTAACGTGATCGTTTTTCCGACGAGGTGAGCATAACGCTCATCCTTCGGGTTCACGGCAATCGCTGTATCACCGAGCATCGTCTCCGGACGTGTCGTCGCTAGTTCAACGTGACCTGAACCGTCCGTTAGTGGATAGCTGAAGTGATAGAACGCACCTTCGATATCCTTGTAGATGACTTCGATATCCGAGATCGCTGTTTTCGTCGCTGGATCCCAGTTAACGATGTATTCGCCGCGGTAGATCAAGCCTTTTTCGTAAAGTTTCACGAAGACTTCTTGAACCGCTTCCGACAATCCTTCGTCAAGCGTGAAACGCTCACGTGAGTAATCGAGTCCAAGACCGAGTTTTGCCCATTGTGCACGAATCGTTGATGCGTACTCTTCTTTCCATGCCCATGATTGCTCGAGGAATTTCTCGCGCCCCATTTCAAGACGTGATTGTCCTTCTGCCCGCAGTTTTTGTTCGACTTTTGCTTGTGTTGCGATACCGGCATGGTCCATTCCCGGTAAGTAAAGGACGTCAAACCCTTGCATCCGCTTCATCCGTGTTAGCATGTCTTGTAACGTCGTGTCCCACGCGTGACCAAGGTGCAATTTACCTGTGACGTTCGGTGGTGGAATGACGATCGTGTACGGCTCTTTTTCTGGATCCTGATCGGCTTTGAAATAGTCACCTTTCACCCAAAAGTCGTACCATTTTTCTTCCGTTGCCTGTGGATCATACTTCGTTGGCATTGATAATTCCTGCATCCTGATCGCTCCCTTTTTGTCCATAATAAAAACGGCTTCTCTCGTCCTATGCTAAGGACGAAAGAAAGCCGTTGCTTTTTTCCGCGGTACCACCTTAGTTCATCCAAAATCGGATGCCCTCGAGCCACGTAACGTGTGGAGGACGGATATCGCTCGTAAGACTCACGATATCAGCTCGTGGGGTGACCTTCCTCCTGTTCGCCCGTCACATCTTTCAGCCAAGGATGTGTTCTCTACACCGGTACGAATACAGGACTACTCTTCCCGTCATCGCTGTTGCCATTTTCTTCTTTACTCATTTTAGCCGAGAGTTCAAGTAATCGTCAAGAACTGCTTAACGACCAAATTCAACTTGGAGTTCTTGGAATGTCAATTCGACGGCTTCGATCGTCTGCTCGATGTCTTCGTCCGTATGGGCGATCGACAGGAAGAGACCTTCGAATTGTGACGGTGGTAAGAAGACACCACGCGCCGCCATCTTTTGATAATACGAACGGAACATCTCAAGGTTCGACGTTTTCGCTTTTTCGAAGTTCGTAACACGTTCATCCGTGAAGAAGACACCGAACATCGCGCCTGCACGGTTCGTCGTCAGCGGAATGTTGTATTTCGATGCAGCGTTCAGGTAGCCTTCTGACAAACGGCTCGCTTTCCGGTCGAACTCTGCATAGTGTTCTGGTTTCAATTGTGTCAATGTTGCTAGACCCGCTGCCATCGCGAGTGGGTTCCCGGATAACGTACCTGCTTGATAGATTGGACCTTGTGGTGCGATCTGTTCCATGATGTCCCGACGTCCGCCGTAAGCACCGACTGGCATTCCGCCGCCGATGACTTTACCGAGACACGTGATGTCTGGTGTAACACCGAAGTGCCCTTGTGCACAGTGGAATCCAACTCGGAAACCGGTCATGACTTCGTCAAAGATCAATAAGGCACCGTTTTCCGCCGTGATCTCCCGTAAGCCTTCGAGGAATCCTGGCTCTGGTGGTACGAAGCCCATGTTCCCAGCAGCCGGTTCGACGATGACACCAGCGATATCGTCGCCGTGTTTTTCAAACGCGATCCGGACAGCGTCCAAATCGTTGTACGGAACCGTCAGCGTCATGCTCGCGATTTGCGCAGGAACTCCTGGTGAATCTGGTAGTCCGAGTGTCGCGACACCTGAACCCGCTTTGATCAAGAGCGAGTCACCGTGACCATGGTAACAGCCTTCGAACTTGAGGATTTTCGTCCGACCTGTATAGCCGCGTGCGAGACGAAGGGCAGCCATCGTCGCTTCTGTCCCTGAGTTGACCATCCGAACGACTTCGACTGACGGTACCCGACTGATGACGACTTCCGCCATCGCTGATTCGATTTCCGTTGGTGTCCCGTAGCTCCAGCCACGTGTTGCTTGTTCTTGGATCGCTGACGTGACGATTGGATCGGCATGACCGAGAATCATTGGTCCCCATGACAAGACGTAATCGATATACTCTTTTCCGTCGATATCATAGAGCTTTGATCCTTTCGCATGATCTGCGAAAATCGGTGTCATCCCGACCGATTTATAAGCACGGACCGGACTGTTGACACCACCCGGCATGAGCGGGAGTGCCCGCTCGAATGCTTCTTTTGATTTTGAGTTCTGGTTAATTAAGCTCATTTCGACCCCTCCAGGTAACGACAAATGTCTTTTGCGAAATAGGTGATGATTAAATCAGCACCTGCTCGTTTAAAGCCAAGCATCGTCTCAAGGACGATTCGTTCTTCGTCGATCCAGCCGTTCAAGGCAGCGGCTTTGACCATTGCATACTCACCTGATACGTTATACGCGACAATTGGTAGATCGATTCGCTCGCGCACATCACGAATGATATCCATGAACGCAAGTGCAGGTTTGACGATCATGAAGTCAGCTCCTTGATCGACGTCCGCTGTTGCTTCGCGGAACGCTTCGCGACGGTTTGCTGGATCCATTTGATAACCTTTCCGGTCGCCTTCTCCCGGTGCCGAATTCGCTGCATCACGGAATGGACCGTAATAAGCAGACGCATATTTAACACCATAGCTCATGACCGGAATATGGCTGAAGCCATTCTCGTCTAATCCTTGACGAATCGCTGCGACGAATCCGTCCATCATCGATGATGGCGCGATGACGTCGGCACCCGCTCGAGCTTGTGAGATCGCTGTCTTGACGTGAAGCGGTAATGACGCATCATTATCGACCGTACCGTCGGCGACAATCCCACAGTGACCTGTCGACGTATATTCACATAAGCATGTGTCAGCGATGACCGTTAGCTGCGGGGCAACCTTCTTGACGAGACGTGTCGCTTCTTGAACGATCCCGTGATCGTGAAACGCACCTGATCCTTGCTCGTCTTTCAAGTGGTCATGCGGAACACCGAATAAGATAACAGATTCGATTCCGAGTGCGACGACTTCTTCAATCTCAGCCGTCAGATGATCAAGTGATAAGTTGAAGACGCCAGGCATCGAGCTGACTTCGCGTTTAATATCTTCGCCTTCAGCGACGAAAATCGGATAAATCAAATCTGATTTATGCAACTGGTTCTCGCGGACGAGTGACCGGAGTGATGCGGTATGGCGCAAACGACGGTGACGTGCGTATTCTAATGTGTTCATGCTGATTCCTCCTCAATGATACGATCAATCATGCCGTCTACCGTGAATTCACGGGCGACATGGATCGGTTGAAGTCCGGCTGCTTTTGCTGCTTGCTCCGTGATTGTCCCAATGACGATGAACGTCGTCTGCGGGAATAGTGGAGCAATCGCTTCGACAGCGGAAGGACTCTGCAGTCCAATATAGGTGGCAGTTCTGACAAGTGCTTCAGGTAGCCGACGGGTGACAGTTTCATACGTGATGATATCTTCGATCGTATATCGATTCAGTTTTCGTAACTGATCGACCGGCGCTTTCCGCGATCGGTTCCCTCGCGCAAAAACGATATGATCGCCGTTAGACAAGTGTGGTCCCAGTTCTGCGACGAGTGCGTCTCCTGTAAAGGTCGACGGACAGAAGTCGGCTGTTCGACCGTACTTCGCAAGTGCATCTGCCGTCTTTCGTCCGACGACCGCGATACGCGTTGCTGCTAATTCAGGCAACGCATCAGCAATCCGGTGGACACCATTCGGACTCGTCACGATGAGCCAATCAATTCCCTTCGGTAACGTAAACGAAACCGGTCGCGTTTCAATGACAGGATAATGCACTGACTCGATCGCGACGGCGCGCAGTCGCGCCATCTGCTCGGTCGTCGGTGGTCGGCTGCCCGTGAAGAGTACCTGCTTACAAGTCATCCGGAAGTGTCGCGAGAATCTCACGACCGCCCGAAGCAAGCAGACGTTCGGCAACATCTTGACCGAGTTGCATCGGGTCAAGACCTGATTCGCGCTCGAGTAGGATTTGCTCTCCATCGACGGATCCAATGAATCCGACGAGTGTCGTTGACAGATCTTCGTTGATCGTTGCAAATCCACCGACCGGAACGTGACAGCTACCTTCGATCGCTGCTAGGAAAGCGCGCTCGGCATAAGCTACTTTTTCTGTCATCTGATCATGGATCAGATGAAGGAGGTCACGTACTTCTTGGTCATGTGCGCGACATTCGATGCCGAGGATTCCTTGACCAACGGCTGGAATCATGTCGTCTGTCGAGAGATATTCCGAAACGACGTCTTCAGACCAACCCATCCGTTGTAGACCAGCTGCTGCAAGCAAAATCCCGTCAAACGAACCGTTCTTTAATTTATCGAGTCGTGTGTCGATGTTTCCGCGAATCGATTCGATTTTTAAATCAGGGCGGAGTTTTAGCAATTGCGACCCACGACGTAAACTGCTCGTGCCGACAACTGCGCCTTCTGGCAAGGAAGCAAGACCTTCGCCTGTTTTCGTGATCAAAGCATCACGCGCATCGACACGCGCTGGTGTTGCACCGATGATGAGACCGTCCGGTAATTCAGAAGGTAGATCCTTCATGCTGTGAACGGCAAAATCGATTTCTTCGTCAATCATCTGCTGCTCGATCTCTTTTACGAATAATCCTTTACCGCCGACTTTCGAGAGCGTCACATCCAAAATGCGGTCCCCTTTTGTGATGATGTTCTTGATTTCGAACTCATACGGCGCGCCGGCTTGTTTCAACTGGTCAATGACCCATTTCGTCTGTGTCATCGCAAGCTTCGAGCTTCGCGATCCAACAATGATTTTTCGCATGCTAAAATCCCCCTGTACAATGATAAAGGGGCGGCACAAGTCCGCCCCATGCATTTTCTATTGTAACACAAATCGTGCTTTGTTCACCGGTTCACAGCTTTTGCAGAAGGTGTCGTCTCTTCTGATGTCATGACGTCATCTTCGAGCCCTTCGAACAAGTCTTCGTTTAATGCAAACGTATCCATGAACTGCGCAATCCGCTCATCGGCATCTGGTTTCGCTGCCGCATCTTTAATATAAGACAACGGTTCACGTAACAACTGGTTGATGATTGATTTCATATGTTTGCCAATGACGGTTTTTTCACGTTTCGACATCTCCGGTAATTTCCGTTCCAAGCTTTGCATCGTTTCTTGTTGAATGCGTAACGCCTGGTCTCGTAATTCCGTGATGATTGGTACGACACCCAGTGTCGTCATCCAACCTTCGAACTCAGCAATCGCCGCTTCAATCCGTTGTTCGATCTTCGCTGCTTCCTTCATCCGTTCCGCCATGTTTTGTTGGACGATCGATGTCAGATCATCGACATCGTACAAATGAACACCTGGCAAGTCACCGACGGTCGGTTCGATGTCGCGTGGTACGGCGATATCGATCAAGAGGAATGGACGATCGTGCCGGAACAGCTGTGCTGCCGCGATGTCTTCGCGTTTGATGATGGCACGTTTTGCACCGGTTGAAGAGATGACGATGTCTGCCCGAAGCAAACCGCACTGCATCTCGTTAATCGAATGTGCCGATCCTTCGAACCGATTCGCGACCTCTTCTGCTTTAGCTAATGTCCGGTTAAAGACCGTGATATCGCGTGCCCCTGCTTCATATAAGTTAAGCGTCGTCAATTCGCCGGTTTCTCCCGCACCGATGACAACGATTGATTTATCTTCAAGCGATCCGAGTAACTGTTCGGCAAGCGTGACAGCAGCAGCACTGACAGAAACGGCATTTTCACCGATTCCAGTTTCTGCGTGAGCCCGTTTGGCGAGCGTGACCGCTTCTTTAAAGAGTTTATTGAAGACCGTTCCTGTCGTTTCAAGCTTCTGCGCCATGAAGAAGCTTGTCTTGACTTGACCAAGGATCTGCGTTTCACCGACGATCATCGAATCAAGTCCACTTGTCACGCGGAACAGATGCTTCATCGCATCGAATCCTTCATGAATGAAGAGATACGGCTCCAGTTCCTCCATCGTCAAACCGAACCAGTTTGCAAGGAAACGTTTTGTATAATACCGTCCTGTATGTGGCTGATCCGTCACGACGTAAAGTTCCGTCCGGTTACATGTCGAGACGATGACACTTTCAAAAATACTTTTTTCATCGCGCAATGCGACGACCGCTCCCTTCATCTCATGCTCCCCAAATGAGACTTGTTCGCGTATTGATACAGGCGCTGTTTTGTTATTCAAGCCGACCACTACGATATGCATGCGCTCTACCCCTTACGTCCAAAGATTTCGTTCCGATCTATCTTTTCGTTCTCTATCCTACATTATAACCATTATAAAAAAGATTCCAATCAATTTATAAACTAAAATGAGTCGAAGTTGTGAAATCTTCTTCATTTTTTTCTCTTCTTCTACCTTATCCCTCTCTCATGAAAATCACAAACCCTCTGCTCCTAAAAAGAGCAGAGGGCTACACTTCACTTCAAGGATTCGGGTGATACCGTCACGTCCGGTACGTCGAGACGTTGCTGACGTAAACGATAGATCCGAGCGATATTTTGAACGACGACTTTTGTAACCGCATAGGTCGGAACCGCTAGGATGACACCAATGATTCCACCGATTTTCCCGGCAACGAGCAAGACGATGATAATCGTCAACGGGTGAACCTTGAGTGTCTTTCCTTGGACATAAGGCGAAATCAAGTTCGACTCGATTTGCTGCGCGACGACGATCGTGATGATCGCATAGACGGCTTTGATCGGATCATCGATGAACCCGACGATTACCGCCGGTACGGCACCGATGTAGGGACCAAGATACGGAATGATATTTGTGACCGTACAGAATAAAGCAAGCAGTAACGCATATTGAATATCAGCGATGAAGAAGCCAATCAATGACATCAGACCGACACAAATCGAGACGATGACCTGTCCATTGACGTAATGCTTCACTGTCACGTGCATGTCGTGCAAGATTTTACGCGTTTCTGTTTCATAGCTTTTCGGCAACAGCTTCACGACAGAATCCGGAAACTTATAGCCGTCAAGCAACATGTAGACTAAGATGAACGGTACTAAGACGATGATTAAGACCGTCGAAGAGATGACACCGAAAATCGTTCCGACAGACGTCGAGACAGACTTAAAGACTGTGCCGATATACGACGTTGCTTCATTCGTCCATTTGTCAAATAAGTCCGTATTCTCATGAACCCATGTCGAGATGAATCGGTTGTTCATCAATTGATCGCGTAAATTTAACGTCTGATCGCGCAATTCAACGACAAGCGTCGGGATGCTCGTCGCAAAATCCGTCACCTGCTCGACTAAGATTGGTCCGATGGATGCAACCGCAATCGTCAGGATTGTAATGAAACCAAGCAAGACGATCAGCACGGCAAGACCACGCTTCTTGACCCGCTTCTGCAACGCATCCACGATACCGAGCGTAAAGTAATAGAAGATCCCTGCGATGATCAATGGCGGGAAAATCAAGGCCAACATGACTCGAATTGGCTGGAATAAGAATGAAATCTTCGTTCCAACCCAGATGACGAGAAAAATCATCAATACCCAGATTAATGCTTTGAACCATTTGTTTCGTAACAACTCCACCTAACTTATCCCCCTCATACCTATTCGTCAGCCGACTTTTTCCTCGGTGACGTCTTCGAGACGTTGGCGTTCCATCTGTCCCCAGTTTCCTCGACCCGTCAAGAATTGAATCAATCCTCCTAATTTGAAGAAAACGAGAATCGGACGGTACCAGAACGACTCGGTCAAAGACCATAGATACAACCGAATCAATTCCTTGACGTTCTTGAATCGGTGCATCGTCCACTCTTCCAATAATACGGCACCTGCTGATAATAAGGAACCGTAGAGTAAAGCGACGACTAATAAGACGATCCCAAATTCAAAGTTGAGTGTACCGACGAGTAGATTGAGCGGAATGATGAAATAACCAATCAGTTCGACGATGGGTCCGAGCAGTTCAATCAAAAAGAAATATAACATCGAGACACTACCAACAGAGCCATATTTGGGATTGCCAATCATCCGTTTATGTGTCCACAACGTCTCAGCAAGACCACGATGCCAACGTGTTCGCTGTGAACGTAACACTTCCATCGACTCAGGAGCTTGTGTCCAACAAACCGGTGCCGGAACGTACTCGATGCGTTTATCGAGCTTATTTTCCTTCATGTACCGGTGCAAACGAACGACAAGCTCCATGTCCTCACCGACAAGCCCTTCCTTATACCCACCTGCCTGTACGACGATGTTCTTTTGGAACAATCCGAAGGCACCGGAGACGATCAATAAGATATTGAAACGGCTAAGACCAAGGCGACCAAACAGGAACGCTCGGAAATATTCGATCATCTGCATCAGGACGATCCGTTGTTTTGGTGTCCGAATCTCGACGATTTCGCCGCCTTCGATCGTACAACCGTTAACGAGGAAGATCGAACCACATGTCGCGACGACTTCTTCATCTGACTCAACGATCGGCTTCATGACTTTCAATAACGCATCACGCTCTAAAATCGAATCCGCGTCAAGCGAACAGAAATACGGATAACTCGAGTGATCGATACCGGCATTCAAGGCATCTGCCTTTCCACCATTCTCTTTATCGATGACGATCAAGCGACTATCAATCCGCGAACGATAGACTTGTTTAACTGGCTTCGAACCGATCAGGATTCGCGGATAGCGGATTTCCTTCTCTAACTCATACGAACGGAATAGTTCATCCATCGTTCCGTCCTTTGAACCATCGTTGATGACGATGACTTCATGCTCCGGGTAGTCAAGCGCTAGTAATGCTTGAACACTTGACACGATCGTATATTCTTCATTATAGGCTGGAACAAGGATACTGACCGGTCGTGTATAGAGTGACCGCATCAGCGGCAAGTAGGAGCTCTCTTTCCGGCGGAAACGTTGTCGTCGCACCATCTGAGCTGAAATCAGGTACAGCGTCGAATAGAACACGATGACGAGTAGCATATAAATCAATACTGTCCAGGAAAGGACTTCAATAATGGCTTGGATTGTCTCAGACGACATGATGTTTCATCTCCTTTGCCAACCGTTCTGTTGCTTTTTGACGCGCATAGCGGTCGGGGTGTGTACTTGATACCTTCGCCAACTGTTCGATCCCACCACAAGAAAGTAACGCATCGAAGGCTGCCGTCCGAACCCACCACGATCGACTACCGACAAACGGCAAGATCGCTGGTATCGCATCGTCTGGAACGACATGTTCTAAGAAACGAAGGGCAAGCATTTGCTCGACCCAACTCGATTCTTCTTCCAAGTATGGGACATACAATTTCCAGTCTTCCTCAAGTCCGATTCGCGTGAGTGCACGAAGGGCACGTTTTCGAATTTCTGGATTTTCATCTGTTGTCTTGTCACGAACGAGCGCGATATAACGTGTTTCATCGCGGTCAAAGATCAGCTGAAGAATCGCTAACCTAAAGGACAACGTTAATTCTTCAAACGCAGTCACCCATTCCGCCAAGTCTTGGCTACGCCCGACCGCAAGAATCGCACCAAAGAAGCTAATGTCATTTTCTTGTTTAGCGATCGCGATTGCATCTTGTTCGGATAGTGACACGAGTGTGCGGACGATGACATCGCTCTCCTCTTTTTCAATTGCCTTTCCCCAACGCGCATGAATCATTGGTGCGACTGCGACCAAACGGAATTGAGACACCGCTTCATAGGCGTTCAAGCGGCGGTCAATCCGGCGATGCTTCAATTGTTGTTCATAATACGCTTGCATATTGGCAGCGACGAATGCTTGCACTCGTTCGAGATGTGCCGGTGTTGCCGTTAAATTGGACAGGGCGAACAGTTCAAGCTCCGCTAAATCCTCGTTTCCTTTTTGAATCGTCGGCATGTCCTGTCGTTCCCCTGTCGCATAGTCATAGATGTCATCTCGAAAGGCGAGTTGCCAATCGCGCCGTGCATGCTCGCGGTTGGTACGTTGTCGTTTTTGGACGACGAGATAGATCAGTGCCCCACCTTGTAAGAGAACGAGTACGACGATGAATACTAGAATCGCCTGCATCATCGGCCGTCCTCGACTTTTCGGATCCATGCGCGGAACTCTTCGATTTTCAGCGGGAGCGTCATGATGTAATCAACACCACGATCAACCGCTAGGACGTGATCTCGTTCGCGATTATACATCGAGATCATCATCGATTGGAATGGCGCGATACTTTGTTGTTTTGCCCGCAACAACAATTCCAGTCCATCTGCTCGCGGTAATGCGGACGTGAACACGAGCAAGTACGGACGGGAGGCCACATACTCATCAAGGAACGTCTCTGCTCGTTCAAACGTTACGAACCGTTCGAATCGTTCCATCAGTTCCCGTTCCATCATCCGGCGGATATGTGGATCTTCCGTTACGACGACGACCTCCGCGATATGCTGGATTTTTTTATAGCGTGCAAGGCGATCGAGAACAAGCTCGCGCGACAGCGTCGCCGGTAAAATTTCGCGTGCATTTTCTAACCCATAGAAAGAGGATTCCGTATTAAAATACACGACGGGGATTCGTTCCTCGATGACGGGTTCACTCGCGAGGACGACATCGGCATACGAGATGTCTGTCCGCACGCACCATCCTTCCTCGATCAGACCATTGACCGTCTCCGGCATTTGTCCGACCGTGTGCACGAACAAGGTATTCGTCGACGATTGTCGGACAACCTCTTCCGTCCATTCAATCGTTGAACTGACCTCACGATCTTGACTTGTTGACTCAAACGACTGATTGATTAACTTCCACATCTCTTCACGCCGCATTTAGTTCCCTCCCTCAGTGAATGCTTTTTTCATCGTATGATAGACCGGCTTCAATTCTTCACGTTGCTGCGGATTCGTCCATTCCGCCCAGTTGTAGAAACCACGATCCTTCTC
Source organism: Exiguobacterium sp. U13-1 (assembly GCF_001750115.1). Lineage (NCBI taxonomy): Bacteria > Bacillati > Bacillota > Bacilli > Caryophanales > Exiguobacterium > Exiguobacterium sp. U13-1. Next base: position 2,697,000 of record NZ_CP015731.1, read on the forward strand.
TGGAATGCGTGTCTCACCGACTTGACCTGTGACTTCGATTCCTTCTGTGATCATCTTCGCTTCGAGCCCATCTTTCCAGAAGTCGCCGATGATTTCGTGTTTACTAGGGTCACGCATATTCAAGACCATCCATGGAATACGGAGTTCGACGGTTGGTTTCGTCACATCTGAGATATCCGTCAAGATGTCATCCGGTTCTCCTTCGTGTAAAACACCTGTGTCCCATTTAACGGCTGGTTTGACGATTTTTTTCGTCACCGGATCTCGTCTTGCATAATCGAGCATTTGATAGATTGGAACGAACTTACCGCTATCTTTTTGATCAGATGGCGGTTTCACCATCTCAAACGGCATCTTCAAACCGTAATGATAACGGAAGATGTCATAGCGAGCATCGACATCGATACGCGCCGTCTGATCAATCGTCAGGCGATATTCGGCTCCTTCGTCAAGCGTCAACGGACCGACTTTCGTATTCCCATCATTCGGTTTCGTCGATAGTGCAAGTGTCGTCGGCTCTGCTTTCTTCCGATCGATGCGCAAGTAGAGATATGCCTCGTCAGAAGTCATGTAAATCGCTTGATCCTTATTTTCAGCAACTGGAGCATACCCTTTCCAGTCATCCAGTTTTCCGTCAATGACGATGTCCGAACGAAGGAAACCAAGCATCCCGAAATGTTGTTCACTCGTCTGGACATTCGACCAGCGTGGACGAGTATCCGCATCATCATAATCCATCGTGTTCCACGTCCGTTTGAACCATTCATCTTGCCAGATGAAGACAAGTCCACCGGCCGTCTTGACGTCCTTGATGTCCTGATAGAGCTGCGCGACGAGTTCACCTTGTTTCTTTTCACTGACATGTCCTTGATCAAAACCATTCGGTCCAAGGTGTGTCTTACCGCGTGAGCTTGGAATGCCGAATTCTGATACGAGTAACGGCATCTCATGATAGTCTTTCATTTCTTTCAAATAACGAGCATATGATTCAGAGCCCTTGTCTGCTTTTTGGCTGTATTCTTCCTTGATGAACGAAGGATAATACGGATAGATGTGATAAGACGCAAACAAGCCACCAGGGAAATCCTTCGTTGCTTTCAAATGATTGAAGTCGATCGAGACGAGATCTTGCTCTTCTTCAACTTCTTTCGGGTGTTTCAACGGATCCGTCGTCGGCCAGTTCGTCGAACCAATTGGTCGAGTCGTTCCGTACTCTTTAATTTCATGTGCTGTCGCTGTATCCATCCGACCGGCAAGCCACGATTCAAACGGTGACGCCTCTTTTGTCGTCGTCACGTACTTCCCTTCAAATCGTGTGCCTTTGTTCTTTTTATTCGTCTCAACGACGGCTTCCGGTAACCATTCGATTCCAAAGACGAATGCTGAAACGTATTGCGAAACGTCCGATGTATATGTTCCAGAAGCATGACCAACGACTTCCTTGACGACGGCGTTGCCATGAATGACATCGACCATTCGTTTTGCTTCCGTATCGGTCATCTTCAAGAAGTCTGGCTCAAAAGCGTTCTTCAACTCTTCGAATGGTTTTTCCTCGACCCACATACCTTGCATCAGATAAATCGGTTGTTTTGCACGTTCATTATAGGCTTTTAGTGCATCATAGAAAGCCGGTGGATGAAGCGTATATATTCGAATTGTATTGACGCCCAACTCACCAATTTCCTTTAGCCAACGATCGTATTCATTACGACTGATCGCATGTTCCCCGGGAAATGCACCGGGTCGACCGAGTCCGACGTTGACGCCTTTGACGAAATACGGCTTCCATTCGCCATCTTGATACATTTCAAGTGTGTCTTGTCCTTCACGTGCTCGAGTTCGTAGTTCTTGATTACCGACTTTCGTTTGAGAGAGTGGCTTAACTTTCGCAGCCTGCGTCGAGACACGTTTTGTATCTTCTAGAATTCGTGTCAGTGTCGGGGCATAAATCTTCCAAAAGAATGCTGATTCACTCTCTGCACTATCGAGAATGAACTGTTTGCGGAACCAATCGAGCCCACTATATCGATAGTAGCGCGGGATATCCGCGACATCAGTGTAGTCCCCAGCAAAATAGTGTCCACTTCCTTGCGTGACATACGCTGGGAATTCAAGCGGCAACTGATATTTCCGAAGCATCGCTTGGGTTTGTTTTGACGGTTTCCAAGAAAAATGCGCTTGTTGCTCGCCACCGTCTAGCTCTAAAATCTCAAACCAGTAGTTATAACGGACCTCATCTTTTGCATTGCCCTTGTTTTTATCCCATTTATAGAGAAGCGGCGTGTCATCATTAACAAAGAATGCTTTTTCTGTTGAGTCATTGATAAAGACATAACCTGGACCAGATAGTTTGAATTCTTTTTCTTTCGCCTGCGCTTTTAATTGAGCTACGACGTTCTTCTCAAGACCTTGCAGTTTTGTTAAATCCGGGAAAAACCGACCAATCCATCCTGTCCAAGCCGTTCCGAATAATTGGCGGAACGCATTGGACCGTTCGACTGACGTCGGACTTGCCGCCGTATTAAACTCCGCCACGACCGTTTTCCCTTGCGAAATCGCTTCGGTCGCAAGCTCGACGTCTTCCGTCGTCAAGCCACCACGATGTTCTTTTTTTCCGTTGACGTCATATGACTTTCCATACGTATCCGTAAACAACAGCACATCTGCTTTAGAGGCTTGTTGTAACATTTTTTCACCTTGTGTTCCGTCATAACGGTTGATGTAGTCCGAATACGCATAATCCTGCCCTTGCGCATTTCGGATCTTTAAGTGATTCAATAACCACGTCGTTCCGGCATGCTCTCGCTCCTCCGTTCCGTTCGTGTAGTCAAATAGCGCAATGTTTAATGTCTTTTCCTGTTTCAAGAACCAAATGGCAAATGGTGTCAGAATGAGTAAGACGACGATTGCGAACGTCCATTTATAACGCCTCATATTGGCATAGCCTCCCACTAGAACAATTTGTTCCTATCATTGTAACGTGAATCAAATGATGTTCATATAATGGAAATCAAAATTGATGGAAGGAAATGATAAGATGCTAATTTTAGATTACTTTACCCCTAACAAAAAAAAACGTTCCGTTCTCTTTTGTCGGAGAACAGAACGTTTCGTTTTTTACAGAAGACGATAAATCGCTTCCCATGCCGCATCGACGCCTTCTCCTGTCTCAGATGAGAAAGGAATCAAGGTATCTTGACCGTCAAATTGCAATTTACGTTTGATTGCCGCGATATGTTTATCACGTTGACTCTTTTTGATTTTATCGAGTTTTGTCGCAACGACGATGACTGGTAGATCATAATACTTCAAGAAATCATACATCGTCACATCATCCGCAGACGGATCGTGTCGGATGTCGACGAGCTGTACGACACCTTTGAGGATTTCACGTTGTGTGAAATACTTTTCCATCATCTTGCCCCACGCTTCGCGTTCCGTCTTCGAGACTTTTGCATAGCCGTAACCGGGTACATCGACGAACATGACTTCATCATTGATGTTGAAGAAGTTCAAGGTTTGCGTTTTACCTGGTTTTGAAGACGTCCGCGCGAGTGCTTTACGCTGGACCAATTTGTTGATGAATGAGGACTTTCCGACATTCGATCGCCCTGCGAGTGCCACTTCTGGCAATAATGGCTCCGGATAATGTTCCGGATTGACGCCACTCGTAATAAAATCAGCTTTATAAATTTTCATGTTACTCTCCTTTTAATGCATGTTCGAGCACTTGCTCCATCGTCGCGACTGGAATGAATTCCATTCCTGCGCGGACGCTTTCCGGGATATCATCGATGTCCCGCGTATTATCTTGCGGTAAAAGAACGGTCGTCAAACCCGCACGATGCGCTGCGAGCGACTTCTCTTTTAATCCACCAATTGGTAAGACACGTCCACGCAACGTAATTTCACCCGTCATCCCGACGTCCCGGCGCACCGGACGCTTCGTCAAGGCAGAAATCAGTGCTGTCGCGAGTGTAATCCCAGCAGATGGTCCGTCTTTTGGTACGGCACCTTCAGGAACGTGGATGTGGATGTCTTGCGTTTCGTAGAAGTTCGGTTCGATGCCAAGGGACGTCGCGTTCGCTCGGACGAAGCTGTACGCGGTCTGAGCCGACTCTTGCATGACGTCACCGAGTTTCCCGGTTAATTGTAATTTCCCTTTACCCGGAGCAAGGCTGACTTCGATCGTCAACGTATCGCCCCCAAAAGCAGTATACGCTAAACCAGTCACCGCGCCAATCATATCTTCCAGTTCGCCTTGACCATAGCGGTAGATCGGTTTACCTAAGAAATCATCCAGATTACGTTTTGTCACCGTCACGCGCTTCTTCTCACCCATCGCAATTTGTTTCGCTGCTTTCCGGCAAAGAGAGCCGAGGACACGTTCGAGATTCCGGACACCGGCTTCTCGTGTATAACGACGGACGACTTCTTCCAGCGCGTCTGCTTTGACTGTCAATTGACTCTTTTTCAGACCGTGTTCAGCCAGTTGCTTCGATAAGAGATGACGAACAGCAATTTCCGTCTTCTCTTGTTCCGTATAGCCACCGATTTGAATCAGTTCCATCCGATCGAGCAACGGTCCGGGAATGTTCGAGACATCGTTCGCTGTCGCGATGAACAGGACATTCGATAAATCGAATGGTTCTTCGATATAGTGATCAGAAAAGCTGTTGTTTTGTTCCGGATCAAGAACTTCGAGCATCGCGGACGACGGGTCACCACGGAAGTCATTTGACATCTTATCGATCTCATCGAGCAGGAAGACCGGGTTGTTCGTTCCTGCTTGTTTTAAACCACGAATGATCCGTCCTGGCATCGCACCGATATACGTCCGGCGATGTCCACGGATCTCCGCTTCGTCGCGCACGCCACCAAGTGAGACACGGACGAACTTCCGCTCAAGTGCTGTGGCAATCGAACGGGCAAGCGACGTTTTCCCGACTCCTGGAGGACCAGAAAGACAGAGAATCGGTCCACGTAATGAGTCCGTCAATTGACGAACGGCAAGATACTCAAGGATTCGTTCTTTGACCTTCTCTAGACCGTAATGGTCCTTTTCAAGCTGTTCTGAAGCAGCAGAGACGTTCAAAAAATCGTCCGTTGCTTCATTCCATGGCAACGAGAAGAACCATTCGAGATAGTTGCGAATGACCCCATGTTCGGGACTCGTCGCCGGTACGACCGCTAAACGACTGATTTCCTTCTCGACGTTCGCAACCGTCGTTTCTGGTAAATCAAGCATCGCAAGCTGCTCCCGGTATTTCGTCGCATCGCTTTCAACAGAAGCTGATTCGCCACCGAGTTCTTGTTGAATCGTCTTCAATTGTTCCCGCAAGTAATACTCGCGTTGCGATTGTTCAATCGTCTTCTTCGTCCGTTCACGCATCTCACGTTCGAGTTCGACGACTTCATATTCGTGTTTCATGACGTCTAGCAACATCAATCCTCGTTCGACCGGATCCTGTTGTTCGAGAAACTCCTGTTTCTTCGAGATATCGATTGGTAGCTTCGACGTGATATAGTCCGTCAATGAATCGAGGCGTTCGTATGTCTCGAACCGGCGACGTTCATCCGTTCCGATTCCTTTGATCCGAGAGACGAGTTGACCAAACTGTTCTTTGATGAGACGAACGAGCGCTTCTTGTTTCGCTCCTTTGATGTCCATCTTCTCGATTGGTTCGATGACGGCTTGATAGCCCTCGTCCGTCTCCTCGACGTTTTCAATCCGGACGCGTTCCTTCCCGATGACGCGGACACGGACCGTATCATTCCCGAGTTCACTCATCTTCGCGATTTGAACAAGTGTCCCAACCTGATGCAGCCCGTCGACAGACGGCTCCGCTTCTGGGTCACGTTGCGTGACGACGACGAGATCGATCTCGTGTTCCTTTGATGCAAGTAAGGCTTTTAAGGATACCGGACGCCCAACATCAATCGTCAATCCGATCAACGGATATGCGACGACACCGCGTAACGGTAAAAGTGGATATTGTTTTTTCTTCATTCGAATTCCTCCTAAACAAAAAGACTCGGAAAGGCGTACAAGTAGCCTCCGAGCCGATTTGTCACGGTGTTACGCCGTTTCTTTTTCTTTCCCATGTTCAATTGTACCATCTTTCAACTCGAGCGTTGGACCGCGTTTACCAGTCAACGTTTCTGCTGTAATGATGACTTTCGCGATGTCTTCACGCGATGGGATTTCGAACATGATATCAAGCATAGTTTCTTCGATGATTGAACGAAGACCACGCGCACCTGTTTTACGTTCGATTGCAAGTTTTGCAATCTCAAGAAGTGCATCTTCCGTGAAGTCGAGTTCGACATCATCAAGTTGAAGCATTTTCTTATATTGTTTCACGAGGGCGTTTTTCGGTTTCGTCAAGATTTGAACGAGTGCCTCTTCATCAAGTGGCTCGAGCGTCGCCATGACCGGCAAACGACCGATGAACTCTGGAATCAAACCGAACTTTTGAAGATCTTCTGGCAATGCAGCTGCGAGAATTTCTTTTTGCGTAAGGTTACGGTTCTCTGAATCGTTTCCGAATCCGATGACTTTTTTACCAAGACGACGTTTGATCGACTGATCGATACCATCGAATGCGCCACCGACGATGAATAAGATGTTCGTCGTATCGATTTGGATGAATTCTTGATGTGGGTGTTTCCGTCCACCTTGTGGCGGTACACTCGCAACAGTTCCTTCCAAAATTTTAAGCAAGGCTTGTTGGACACCTTCACCAGAAACGTCACGTGTAATCGACGGATTTTCTGATTTACGAGCGATCTTATCGATTTCATCAATGTAGATGATGCCTTTTTCAGCCTTCTCGACATCGTAATCCGCTGCTTGGATGAGTTTCAACAGGATGTTCTCGACGTCTTCACCGACATAACCGGCTTCCGTCAAACTTGTTGCATCGGCAATCGCAAACGGTACGTTCAAGATCCGTGCCATCGTTTGGGCAAGAAGTGTCTTACCGCTACCTGTTGGTCCAATCATGACGATGTTCGATTTTGAGAGCTCGACATCATCTGCACGACCACCAGCATTGATTCGTTTGTAGTGATTGTACATCGCTACAGACAACGATTTCTTCGCTTTCTCTTGACCGATGACGTAATCATCAAGTGTCGTACGAATTTCATGCGGTTTTGGAACATTCTTCAGCTCGACTTCTTCTTCAGTACCGAGTTCTTCCTCTACGATTTCATTGCAGAGTTCGATACACTCGTCGCAAATGTAAACGCCAGGTCCAGCAACAAGTTTGCGTACTTGTTCTTGTGTCTTTCCACAGAAAGAACATTTTAGCTGACCTTTTTCTTCGTTAAATTTAAACATAAAGGTCCACCCCTTTAACGTGGAAATTGTATGGATGCCTGTAGCATCCCGTCTCACGTTTTACTATTTATGATTGTAGCATGAACAAGGAAAGTCTTTCAAATCCTGGACGAACGATTTACAGTTTGATGTTCTGAACCAAGGATTGTTTGTCCTTGTTTGACCTATCGTACAAAAAAATCGACTCCAAGACCAGAAATTGGGCTTGAAGTCGATCGAAAACCATGAAATGGCTTATTTTGCTTTTGCGTTGTCGACGAGAACATCGATAGCTTTACGGAATTGAAGATCGCCTTTAAGCGTTTCAAGACCACCTTGTGGTGCAAGCATCGTTTCAAGTTGATCTGCAGGGATGTTGTAGAGTTCTGACATTGATTGAAGTTCAGCTTGAGTTTCCTCATCTGTTACTTCGATTTTTTCGTCAGCAACGATTTGCTTGAGGACGAGACGTGCTTTAACGCGCTCTTCCGCTTGCTCTTTCATTTCAGAACGCATTGCCTCTTCTGTCGTTCCAGTCAACTGGAAGTACATGTTGAGGTCGATGCCTTGTGATTGAATACGTTGTGTGAACTCTTGAACCATACGCTCGACTTCGTTTTCGACCATGACTTCTGGAAGATCAACTGTCGCATTTTTCGTAGCCGCTTCGACTAACTCATCGCGCATTGAAGCATCAGCTTCTTGTTTGCGTGTATTTTCGAGACGCGTACGGATTTTTGTTTTCAACTCGTCGAGTGAAGAAACTTCTTCATCCATTTCTTTTGCGAACTCATCTGTCAATTCAGGGAGCTCTTGTGCTTTAACTTCGTGGATCGTTACTTTGAATGTAACTGGTTTTCCAGCGAGTGATGCTTCGTGATATTCCTCTGGGAATGTCACTTCAAGATCTTTTTGCTCGCCAGTTTTTAAACCGACCATTTGCTCTTCGAATCCAGGAATGAAGTTTCCAGAACCGATGACGAGTGAGTAGTTCTCAGCAGTTCCGCCGTCGAATTGGTTTTCCCCATCGAAACCTGCGAAGTCGAATACGACTGTATCGCCATTCTCGATGACGCCATCTTCTTTAACGACGAGTTCTGCACCGCGTTCTTGCAATGTTTTGAGTTCAGCGTCGACGTCTTCGTCAGTAACGTTCGTTTCAACTGCTGTGTACTCAAGACCTTTGTACTCACCGAGTGTAGCTTCTGGCTCGATGACGAACGTGATTTTGAATTCGACTGGCTTGCCTTTTTCGAGTGTTTCAACGTCGATGTTCTCAAGCGCGATTGGCTCGATTCCTGATTCGACGACTGCACCTTCTATTGTGTCCTTGTAAAGGATATCGAGTGCATCTTGGTACAGTGCTTCTTCACCGTACATTTTGTTGAACATTGCGCGTGGCATTTTTCCTTTACGGAAACCAGGTGTGTTCAAAGTCTTAACGACTTTCTTGAACGCTTGGTCTACCGCTTTATCAAATGCTTCAGCAGGCGCTTCATACGTGAGGACGCCGAGGCTACCTGATTGTTTTTCCCATTTTGCAGTCATGCTGAGTCCCTCCAAAATTGTCAATTAGCGTACATGTGTGTACAACAAGTCACATTATAGCACAATCGTTCTGACGATTACCACTGTTGAACGAATCGTTTCCAGATGTCTCAATCGAAGTAAATCTGCTCGAATGCGATGACTTCTGGATAAAGGATATGTGCCGCTCGATATAACCGCTTCGCCAGCGGACTGAGGATACGTTCCGGTTCTTCACGTTCAAATGTTAGACCTGCGAGTTCTTCGCATGCTGTGAGCCACTTCTCCATGTCTGATCCGATTCGTTCTCGTTCTTCAAAATGAATCAGTTGATCCGATCGCAAGACGAGCAATGCTCGGAACGGATCCATTCGCTCTAACGTATGCATCGATGCGAGTAACGCTTGTTGCTCCTGTTGATGTACCACCAGGATTTCTTCTAAATCTTCGCGTGACGAAATCGTCCAGTCTACACCTAAGTGTGGCACATGAATGCTTATCGGATATGACACGTGATGAAGCACATTTCCTAATAACTGATCAATGACGAGTAGACTTTGATGTTCTGTCTCTTGCGCCTGAAGATATTTCTGCGTGATGTATGCAATGAGCTCAGTTGTCCGTTCAAATTCCATACCGGTCAAATGACGCATTTGTTCGACCCAACTGCCATGTCGCAACACATGCATCAATTCCGTTGCTGATGTTACTTCACGCTGTGCAACAGGGTTGTTTTGAACTGCCGGCTTTTGTTCTCGAACACGCATCTGTTGTTTGACTTCATCTAATCGAAGCGCGAGCTCATAAGGCAGATACGGTGACGCTGAGCGCAAAGCGAGTTTCATCGGATACCGTTCTCCGAGTTCATAAAGAAAGAGTGCGAGCACTTGCTCGACACCCTCGACTTCAAGAAATCGTTCTGCCACTGTTTCAAATCGTTCACGGTCATGCATTAAGAGTGGTTGAATGACATAGAGCCGGTGTAATACATCTTCTCCTGTCAATTGGTCAGTCTCTAATTCCATAATCAATTGTTCTTGTTTAGAAGCGGGCAAACGAAGAATCCGTGCTCGTTCTACTTCTAGTTCATGTTCCATCCAGCGCGATGTCCCCATATTCCGGCACTCCTTCATGTTCAACTTCTTATTTCGTAAATGGATCGAGTAAAGACGTCCAGTTCGTGATCGCTTCTTGAAGTTGTCCCGCCTGCTCGATTCCTAATCGATTCAACGTATCTAATGAGACGTCAGCTTCAAGTAATCGAGCGATGTCTTCCGACTGATTCACGTACTGCTCGAGTTTTGCACTTAAATTCTGCAATTCTTGCGGTGGATTTTCAAGTCCCGCTAATCGTTGATCGATTTGATCCAGTTCTTGATTGAACTGATCAATCGTTCCGTTTTCCTTCAACTTTTCGATTTGTTGATCAAGTGCTTGTTCAGGGGTCGCGGATTCACGCGCTGTCGTAGCAGCCTCATTCAAGGAAGCCGACAAATCTGACGTGACTTGTGCCGTATCTTTCGCAATGCCTTGAAGTTCTCCAGCGTAATCGACACTATTTTTTACATCGTTGACTTGTTGTTTTGCATCGTCGACTGTATTTGAAATCTCACTACATCCAGCAAGAAACGTACTTAGTACGAGGACTGCTCCAACTTTCTTCCACATTGCATTCATCCCTTTCGAGTTCATGATACCTTAATTATAATCGAAAATCGGAATAAAAAAAAGAGACCACCCTCGTAAGGGCAGTCTCTATTTTAATTATAGCGTCCCAAGAGGGATTCGAACCCCCGACCGACGGCTTAGAAGGCCGTTGCTCTATCCTGCTGAGCTATTGGGACGTGTCAACACGAATAAACTATACTAGAACAATTCTTTCGTGTCAATCACATTACAAACATTGCATTTATTTTATTACAAAAATGTTCCGTCCAGATGCAGGGCATTCACTCGATCGCCGTTCACATCGAGAAAATCGATAGAATAACGGTTTTGATCCACTTCAAGAATCGCATACGTCTTGTCTGGTCGATGGCGTGGCATCCGGATTGAACCTGGATTGATGAATAATACGCCGTCCCGATATTCAGCCTTCGCAACATGGGAATGACCATATAAGACGATGTCCGCTTGCTTTTCCTTCGCATGATGTTGCAAGACATCTAGACTGTATTTGACGTCCTGACGATGTCCGTGGACACAAAGGATGGTATGACCATCCATTTCCGACATGACTTCTTCCGGAAAATCGTGTCCGTAATCGCAATTCCCTCGCACAACACGATATGGATATAATGATTCGATGTCGCGCGTCAATTGGGAGTCCCCACAATGAAATGCCAAATCCACGTCTTGGTGACGTTCGAATATCGTAAGCAGTTCTTGTTCTAGTCCATGGCTATCACTAACGATCAACGCTCTCATCTTCATCACACTCCTAAGAAAGTAGTTAAGTCCTGTTCGAGCTTACGCAATGCATTGCCACGATGACTAATCATCGCTTTTTCTTCTTTCGTCAACTCAGCAGCCGTTTGTCCACTTGCCGTGACGAACAATGGATCATAACCGAAACCGTTCGAACCCGCCGCTTCAAAACCGATTCGCCCTTCCATCGTTCCACGAACCGTCAATGTCTCACCAGTTGGTTTTGCTAGCGCGAGTACACAAACGAAGCGCGCCGTCCGCTCCTCTTCCGGAATACCTTCTAACTTTTCAAGTAGTAGAGCATTGTTCGCCGCATCCGACTTTTCAAGACCCGCGAAGCGTGCTGAGTAGACGCCGGGAGCGCCATCTAAAGCGTCAACTTCAAGTCCTGAATCATCAGCAAGTACCGCGTGACCAAAGTAGGCTGCTGCCTCTGTTGCTTTCAAGAGTGCATTTTCCTCGAATGTTTCACCTGTTTCATCCGTTTCCGGAGCATCGGCGTGATCGAGTAACGATTCGACCGTATAACCGAGACGACCCAGCATGCTTTCAAGTTCCTTCACTTTACCTGCATTGTGTGTTGCGACGATGACCTTCATCTATGTTCCCCCACTTCTTCTCCTACATACCACCAAGAGACACCGAGTGCCTCACGGCCAGCATTAATCAGCTCCTTAATTCCTTTTTCCCCAAGTTCGAGCATTTCGAGCATCTCTTGACGGGAAAATGTCGACTCTTCTCCTGTTGCTTGCATCTCGACGATTTTACCCGATGAGGTCATGACGAGATTGAAGTCGACTTCCGCCGCAGCATCCTCTTCGTAGCATAAATCGAGCAAGACATTCGACTCGACGATTCCAACCGAAATAGCTGCGATACCCTCTTTGATTGGTGTATCCGTCAGTTTTCCCGCTTGAATCAATTGATCGATTGCACGGACGAGCGCTAGAAATCCACCGGTGATCGATGCTGTTCGTGTACCGCCGTCTGCTTGAATGACGTCACAGTCGATCCAGATTGTTCGTTCCCCAAGCTTCTCTAAATCAACGACTGCCCGAAGCGAGCGACTGATGAGACGTTGGATTTCCATCGTCCGTCCCGTCTGCTTGCCGCGGACGGCTTCTCGTGCCGTCCGCTGAGCCGTCGCTCGTGGTAACATCGAATATTCAGCATTGATCCAGCCCTGGCGTTTACCACGAAGGAATGGTGGTACTTTCTCCTCGACGGTCGCCGTACAGAGGACTTTCGTATCGCCCAGTTCAATTAAAACCGAACCTTCTGCATGTTTATTGATATCAACCGATAAGTGAATGGGACGGAGATTCTCCGCTGTTCGTTGGTCTATTCGCATTTAGTCTTCCTCCGTTCCAAGCACGATGCGTTCTGCGTGGATTGGCTGATCGAGCCAATCCGTTGCAATCTGATCAAATGAGCGAATATCGCCTGTCGCATAATAACGATGTTCCGGTATTTGTGTCACATCTGCTGAAATCGTATTGTAGTCAAGTAGTGCTGCTACCTCAAGTGCTGTCTCGTCCCCTGAAGAGATGAGTTGGACGCCTGGTCCGATGACCCGTCCAATGACATCTGCTAAGAGTGGATAATGTGTGCACCCAAGGATCAATGTGTCCATATCATAATTCATTAAAGGTCGTAATGTATTCGCAACGACACGTTCGACATAAGTACCGTCCGTCTGCATCGACTCGACGAGCGGAACGAACGGTGGGCAGGCTAACGATTCGACGACGACTTGTCCTTCGACATGTCGTAACGCCTTCTCGTAGGAATTACTTGTAATCGTCATCTTCGTTCCGATGACACCGATTCGTTTCGTCCGCGTCACTTTGACTGCCGCACGGGCTCCAGGATCAATGACACCAATGACAGGTATATTTAAACGTTCTCGCGCTTCTTTTAAAACAACAGCCGTTGCTGTGTTACAGGCGATTACGATCAATTTCACATCTTGTTGTACGAGATAATCAATCATCTCCCACGTAAACTCACGAATCTCCTCTTCTGGACGAGGACCGTACGGACACCGCAATGTATCCCCGACATAAATGATTCGCTCATGGGGCAACTGTCGCATCAATTCACGTGCGACCGTCAACCCACCGACTCCGGAATCTAGTACTCCAATCGCTCGATTCACTCTTCTCCACCTCTTTCTCTCTTTCCTATGGTAACAAAAAAGGACGACGGTGCAAGACCGGCGTCCGAGAATGTACGATTACAGGATTACTGAGCAAGACCTTCGCTAGTCAGCATATCTGAAAGAGTCGTGATTGCTTCAGAAGCATCGTCACCGTTTGCAACGATTTTGATATCTGAATCTTTCGCGATTCCGAGTGAAAGAACACCCATGATTGACTTCAAGTTGACAGTCTTCCCGTTGTATTCCAAGTTGATGTCTGATTGGAATTTAGAAGCTGTGTTGACGAGCTGAGTAGCCGGACGAGCGTGAATGCCTGAATCCGCGATGACTTTGAATGTTTTTTCCATGATTAAGAAATCTCCCTTCACTAATAACGTACTAGTGAGTCGTTTTCGAATATGTGAACTCATTATCAAATGATAACGGATTCGAATCGATTCTGCAAGGAATTTTTATACGCTTCACTCCACGGGAATGCTTTCCCGGCACGATCAATTTGTACCATCGATGTCCGTCCTGTGAACATCAGTTCACCTTGCTCATCAAATGCCGCATAATGGACGTCACACGACGCACTTCCGACATGTACGGGATAGGCATAGACGGCAAGACGCGTACGTGGATAAACTTGGCGAATGTAATTACACTGGGCATCCGCAACGACGATAATGCCGTCTTCTGCAAGCGAATATCCTGTTTCCTCTAACATCAATGTCCGAACGTCCTCAAAATAGACGAACGGTACCCGGTTATTCATATGACCATAGGCATCCGTCTCCGCAAAACGAACCGCGACGTCGAGTCGTGTGCCATGTTTCATCTGTTCAAGCCATGTTTCAAGTTCTGGAATATAAGCTGGTACGCGCACAATGAGTTCCTCCTGTCTGAATGAAAAAAGAAGGAGCAAGCTCCTTCTTTGATAAGTCATGAACTAACTGCTTCACCTGTCCGTCCTTCGTCACTACCAAAGAACTTCTTGAATGAATGAAGTGTCGTCTGACGGTTCATCGCTGCGATCGAAGTTGTCAGCGGAATCCCTTTCGGACAAACCTCGACACAGTTTTGAGCGTTACCGCACTGCATGATCCCGCCATCTTCCATCAACGCTTCAAGGCGTTCTTCCTTGTGGAAAGCACCTGTCGGATGCGAGTTGAATAGACGAACTTGTGAAATCGATGCTGGTCCGATGAATGTCGAACGATCGTTGACGTTCGGACATGCCTCGAGACACACGCCACACGTCATACATTTCGATAACTCATATGCCCATTGACGTTTGTTCTCTGGCATCCGTGGTCCTGGACCTAAGTCGTACGTTCCATCGATTGGAACCCATGCTTTGACTTTTTTCAACGCATCGAACATGCGTTGACGGTCAACTTGAAGGTCACGAACGATCGGGAACGTCTGCATCGGTTGCAGGCGGATTGGCTGTTCGAGTTTATCAACGAGTGCTGTACACGACTGACGTGGTGTACCGTTGATGACCATCGAACAAGCGCCACATACTTCTTCTAGGCAACCCATGTCCCAGTTGATTGGTGTCGTTTTTTCACCGGCTGCATTCACAGGGTTTCGGCGAATCTCCATTAAAGCAGAGATGACGTTCATGTTCGGACGGTACGGAATTTCAAACGCTTCATCATACGGTTTACCATCTGGTCCATCTTGACGTTGAACGATGAATTGAACCGATTTTTGCGTAGTAGATGATTCGAGTGGTGTCGCCATTATGCTTTCACCTCTTTCTTCGACTTCTTGCTGTAGTCGCGTTTCCGTGGTGGAATCAACGACGTGTCGACGTCTTCATAGAAGATTTCCGGATGACCATTCGTATAACGTGCCATCGTCGTCTTCAAGAACTGTTCATCATTACGTTCCGGGAAGTCCGGTTTATAGTGTGCTCCGCGACTCTCGTCACGTTTTAAGGCACCGAGCGTGATTGCTTCGGCTAGATCGAGCATGTGATCGAGCTGACGGATGAACGATGCCCCTTGGTTACTCCAACGTGCTGTATCCGTTGCCGAGATGCGCGTGAACCGATCGCGAAGTTCCTTGATTTTCGTCAGTGTCTCTTCGAGCTTATCGTTATAACGGACGACCGTGACGTTGTCCGTCATGATTTCTCCAAGCTCACGGTGGATTTGATACGCGTTTTCCGTACCTTCCATCGATAGGATATCGTTGAAGCGGTTGATCTCTTCGATTTTATGCGCTTCGACGACGTCTTCACTCATCTCATGAACTGATGTCTCGAGTTCGTTCATATACGCGATTGCTGATGGTCCAGCGACCATTCCGCCGTATACCGCAGAGAGAAGGGAGTTCGCTCCGAGACGGTTACCACCGTGCATCGAATAATCACATTCACCAGCTGCGAACAATCCAGGGATGTTCGTCATCTGATCATAGTCGACCCATAGTCCACCCATTGAATAGTGAACGGCCGGGAAGATCTTCATCGGTACTTTTCGTGGATCATCACCGACGAACTTCTCGTAGATTTCAAGGATCCCACCGAGTTTGACGTCGAGTTCTTTTGCGTCTTTATGCGATAGATCCAGATAGACCATGTTCTCCCCGTTGACGCCGAGTTTTTGATTGACACAGACGTCGAAGATCTCACGTGTTGCGATATCTCGTGGAACAAGGTTTCCGTATGCCGGATACTTCTCTTCGAGGAAGTACCAAGGCTTACCGTCTTTATAAGTCCAGACGCGACCACCTTCACCTCGTGCTGATTCACTCATAAGACGTAACTTATCGTCTCCAGGAATCGCTGTCGGGTGAATCTGGATGAACTCACCGTTCGCATAGATCGCACCTTGACGATAGACAGCTGCTGCTGCTTGTCCTGTGTTGATGACCGAGTTCGTCGATTTTCCAAAGATGACACCAGGACCACCTGTCGCGAGGATGACAGAATCCGCGGCAAATGCCTCGATTTCCATCGTCCGGAGGTTTTGACAAACCGCTCCACGACAGATGCCATTGTCATCGATAATGGCACGAAGGAATTCCCATCCTTCATATTTTTCTACCAAACCTTGCGCTTCGAACTTACGAACCTGTTCATCTAATGCGTACAACAGTTGTTGCCCTGTCGTTGCCCCAGCATATGCCGTCCGGTGATGCAACGTTCCTCCGAAACGTCGGAAGTCGAGTAAGCCTTCCGGTGTCCGGTTGAACATAACACCCATCCGGTCGAACATATGAATGATCTTCGGCGCTGCTTCCGCCATTTTTTGAACAGGTGGTTGATTTGCGAGGAAGTCCCCACCGTATACCGTGTCATCGAAATGCTGGTATGGTGAATCCCCTTCCCCTTTTGTATTGACCGCTCCGTTGATACCACCTTGTGCACAAACAGAGTGTGAGCGTTTGACGGGTACGAGTGAGAATAACTTAACTGGTACGCCTTGCTCCGCTGCTTTTATCGTAGCCATCAGACCGGCAAGCCCTCCGCCGATGATGACAAGATTCTTGTTCGCCATGTTGTCAGTTCCCCTTTCCTTACAACACGCCTGCAAACGTTAAGATCGAGCGTACGCCTACAAACGATAAACCGATGAATACGAGTGCTGCCACGTAAGACATCGCCCGTTGAGATGCTGGTGACTGTGTGATTCCCCATGTGATGCAGAACGTCCAAAGTCCGTTCGCAAGGTGGAATGTCGTCGCCAAGATCCCGACGATATAGAACGCGAGCATGAATCCGTTATCGACGATGTTCTGCATCATGCTTGCATCGACTGGAGTTCCCATCGCAGCGGCAATCCGTGTTTCCCAAACGTGCCACGTGATGAACACGACAAGGAATACACCGCTAAACCGTTGCAGTACATACATCCAGTTCCGGAAGTATGTATAACGTCCTGTGTTCGCAGAACCAGTGAATGCGATGTACACACCGTAGACGCCATGCAAGATGATCGGAATGAAGATGACAAAGATCTCTAAGAACAATCGATACGGAACGTTCCCCACGAATTCCGCGGCCTTATTGAAGTCTTCCTCACCACGTACGATGAAGTAGTTCGTCGTTAAGTGCGAAAGTAAAAATAACCCGATTGGAATGACGCCGAGCAGTGAGTGTATTTTACGACTCACGAAATCACGATGATTCGCCATCCAAATCCCCCCTTTTGTTTGCCAATCAACCGTTGGCGCATTTTGGTAGAAAAGCGCTTTCATAAGGAAATTCGTCTTTTCATCACTTATTCTACTCCTGTCCTTTTTAGAAGACAACCCGAGCCGTTGCATTTAACTGCAAATTTTTTTAGGAAAACAATGACCGACAAGAATCATCTCGGTATAATGGTTCACAGATAGGAGTGAATCATGATGGATGCTACACCAAATCAAACACCACTTTTCGGTATCGAATTGATCCGAGATTATGTGCTGACCGATCTTCTTGGATCGGATTATCGGCAAGTCATCTATTGGGCAGGTAAACGTTTAGCGCGTCAATTCCCTGTCGTAGATGAATCTGAATTAGCCTCATTTTTTGAACAAGCAGGTTGGGGAACGCTCGAAATCAAGAAACGCAAAGGAACTGCTATCTCATTCGTGCTGTCTCCTCCTGATACAACGAGAGATGAACGACCACAAGGCTACTTCCAACTCGAAGCCGGTTTCCTCGCTGAACAGTTCTCCCGTTTTAATGGGTGTGTCGCGGAAGGATATGCTGAGACAAGTAAAGAGCTCGTTCAAATCACGGTCCAAATCGACCCTAAAGATCCACTTGAACCGCTCAAGTAAAATTTACATAGAACGTGACAGGAATCTTAATTTTCAACATCGAAATAGATTCATGAAACCTTTTGCAGTAAGTGCTCGTAAAATCATTCGTACACAAATCGCGAGGAGGAACTTCACATGTTCAAAAAACTAGCAGCAGATTTAACGGGATTCAGTGATATCGGACAAGTCATTCATCCTGATGATTTCGACAAGGCAGCCGCTGACGATTATGTCTTGCATGAAGACGGTGAGAAAATCTACTTCTTGATCAAATCCAAATCTGATGAGTATTGCTTTACGAACTTGGCTTTAGTTCACCTAGATGGTGAGAGTGCCGTCAGTTCAAAACGCGTCTTGTATCGCTATCCGTACGCACACTATCCGATTCGCCACGTCATGTTCGAAACGGCGGGAACAGTCGATCTTGATGTCGAGATCAAATTCGAGATCGGTGGTAAACATTATTCGATCGACGTCGATAAAAAACAACTTGAACATGTGAAAGATCTTTATAAAACACTTCTTGCCATTGCTGAAAAACAGTATGAAGGACAAAAGATGCTCGAGTTCGCAAACAGCTCATTGAATCATTCGGTCACGATTCTCGGCGGACTTCGTCAAGGTGACATGAACGTGCCGCAAACATTCAAGGAGTTGTCCGAACAATCCTTCGAGTGGCTACAAGGTCACTACCATCAGTGGAACCAGCGTGACTTTGGTTCATACTACGAAAAGTACATCAACAACTAATCACTAAAAAAGCCGCCCTCTTCAAGAGGACGGCTTTTTTTCATTCTTCATTCGCTTGACTTAAATATTCAGCGACGGTTTCCGCTAACTTGACAGGTAATCCTGCTTCCGCCAACTGTTCGATCGTTGCGCGTCGCAAGCTACGCATCGATCCGAAATGACGAATCAACTGTTGGCGTCGTTTCGGTCCGACTCCTGGAATCTCGTCGAGCAAGGAACGGGTCATCCCTTTTGAACGGAGCGAGCGGTGGAACGTGATCGCAAACCGGTGGACTTCATCTTGCATGCGTTGAAGTAGATAAAACGCACTTGAACGCGGACTTAATTCAATTAACCGTGCACCTTCTCCGAACAACAACTGACTTGTCCGGTGTTTGTCATCCTTTTTTAATGACCCGACTGGCAGGGATAAACCGAGTTCATCTTGAATGACTTCTAAAGCAGCATTCAACTGTCCAACTCCTCCGTCAATCAGGACGAGATCTGGAAGGCGCGCTCCTTCAAGTAACAACCGACGATACCGACGGCGCACGATTTCCCGCATCGATTCATAGTCATCGGGTCCTTGCACCGTCCGGATTTTGAACTTCCGGTATTCCTTCTTAAGCGGTTTACCGTCTTCAAAGACGACGAGGGCCGAGACGGCATCCGCACCTTGAATGTTCGCGTTATCGATGATTTCGATCCGTGACAGTGGATGAACGTCGATCGCATCGGCGAGTTCTTCGACTGCTTGAACGGTCCGTTTCTCATCTTTTGCTAACAACTCGAAGCGTTCCGAGATCGCATTTTCAGCATTCTTCGTCGCTAGATCAAGTAATTTCCGTTTTGATCCTCGGACCGGAACGTGAATTTTAATCGATAGCGCCTCTTTGAGCAGCAACTGATTGACGAGTGGCGGTACATATACTTCACTTGGTTTGATGTTCTTTTCGTAGAACTGGACGATGAAACTCTCGAGCTCTTCTGCCGGCGTACCATAGATCGGGAAAAGCGAGACATCACGTTCGATCATCTTTCCGCCGCGAAGGAAGAAGACTTGGACACACATCCAGCCTTTATCGACATGGATCCCGAATACGTCACGTGACGTCAGATCCGCTGTGATCATATTTTGTTTGTTCATGATTGACTCGATCGCCCTTACTTGATCGCGCAATTCTCCCGCACGTTCGAATTCCATCGTTTCGGCCGCGTCCGCCATCTTCTGTTTCAAGTCTTCGACAAGCTCCTTCGTATCGCCCGATAAGAAACGTCGGATTTCCGAAACGAGCGCCTTTTGTTCCGACTCGAGATTCGGGATTTCGCATGGACCAAGACACTGACCGATGTGGTAATACAGACAAAGTTTTTTCGGCATCGGCTGGCATTTACGTAGCGGATATAAACGATCTAGCAGACGTTTCGTCTCGTTTGCCGCATACGCATTCGGATAAGGACCAAAATAATGACCACCATCTTTTTTCAACTTACGCGTCGTGATCAGGCGAGGATATGTCTCATTCGTAATTTTCAAGTACGGATACGACTTATCATCCTTCAACATGATATTGTACTTCGGATCATGTTTCTTAATAAGCGTCATCTCAAGCAACAACGCTTCTAGTTCACTAGCTGTGATGATGTATTCGAAGTCACGGACTTCCGCGACGAGACGTTCCGTCTTAATATCATGTGCTCCCGTGAAATAGGAACGGACACGATTCTTGAGATTTTTTGCTTTTCCGACATAGATGACTTCGCCGAATTCATTTTTGTGCAGATAACATCCTGGCTCATCAGGCAAAAGGGATAGTTTCGCTTTGATATGTTCTTGATGTCCCAAATAAATGTCTCCTTTCACCGTTTTTAGTTTTACTCGTTCGGGTAAATACCATACATTGATTATGACATACGGAGGATGAAAAATGCGTACATATGATTGCATTGTGATCGGAACAGGTTCCGCTGGAAATCAAGCGGCTTATAAATTCGCTGAAAAAGGACTACGTGTTGCCATCGTGGAGAACTTCACTCCAGGTGGCACATGCGCACAACGTGGATGTGACGCAAAAAAAATCTTACTGACGGGTAGTGAGACGAAAGACGCTGTCGAGCGATTGCTCGGATACGGCGTAAAGGGTCTGATTTCGATTGATTGGCGCCAATTGATGGAGCGAAAGAATGAATACACACGCGCCATCCCGGAGCAAACACGAAAGCGGTACGCGGAAACGGACATCGACTATTTCCATGGAGAACCGCATTTCGTGTCTTCACATCGCCTTCGAATTGGTGAAGACGAAATCGAAGGGAAACAGTTTTTAATCGCAACCGGTCTAAGACCTCGCGAATTAACTGTACCCGGTAGTGAGCGTTTCATAACAAGTAATGAGTTTCTTGAACTGAAAGAACTTCCACGACGACTCGTCTGCATCGGCGGCGGTTATATCTCGTTCGAGTTCGCCCATCTCGCTCGTATTGCTGGCGCAGACGTCACGATAGTATTACGTTCTAACCCCTTAAAACAATTCGAGAGCGAATTGGTCGATGTGTTGTTAGAAGCCACACGGGCACTTGGTATCTCGATCATCAAAGAAGCAGAGGTCGTCGCTTACGAAGAGGAATCACTTCATTTATCGAACGGCGACGTATTGAAGACCGACGTCGTCTTGAATGCGACTGGACGTGTCGCGAGTATCGACCAGCTTGGTCTCGAAGCCATTGGCGTTGCCCATAACGAAAAAGGAATCCATGTCAATGCGTACCTTCAGTCTTCCGTCGAACATATCTATGCCGCAGGAGATGTCGCTGTCAGCGGGAATCCCGCATTGACGCCGTTTGCTGGAACCGAAGGACGACTCGCTGCCGATAACATGCTCGAAGGGAACAACCGGAAACTGGAGCTGCTCCCTGTACCAAGCGTCGTATTCACTGCTCCGAACCTCGCCCTCGTCGGTGAAACGGAAGCTGCTTTGAAAAAAGCAGGTATTCCTTACCGTGGTCGCTTGATCGATACGTCCTCCTGGCAAACGAACGCACGGATCAAGGACAGTTTTGCTCGGGCGAAAGTGCTCGTTGGAGAAGATGATCAAGTACTCGGCGCACACTTCATCGGTGTCAATGCAGCGGAACTAGCAAACTATTTCTCGTTTGCGATGCAACACCGGATTCCAAGTACTTCGATGCAACAGACTGGATTCGCTTACCCGACACCGGCTTCAGATATCGCTTCGTTATTCGAGGATTGACAGGAGGCTTTTTGATGATTCAATACGGCTATACGATTTTATACGTTGAAGACACTGCGCAGACGCTGACATTCTATCGAGACGTTCTTGGACTATCCGTCAAGGCGGAGCACGGGAGCTACATCGAGTTCGAGACCGGTCAGACGACACTCGCCTTCAATACGCGTGAAGACGTGCAACAGTTGATTCCGGATTACACGATACCGAGTGGAAAAACACAACAGACGTTAGAGATTGGTTTTATTACGGATGACGTCCCTACTCTATTTCAGAAGGTGGTGGAGGCAGGATATGAGACCGTCCTCGCGCCTGCACAAAAACCATGGGGGCAAGTCGTCGCCTATGTTCTCGACCCCGATGGTCACCTGATTGAACTTTGTACGCCAATGTAATCTAAAAAAACAGACCGTTCTGCCTGTGCAGAACGGTCTGTTTTGATATGCAGGAAAGAATTAGTTAGATGTTTCAACGAATTCTTTAAGTGCATCTTTTGGCATGAAGCCCATTGTTTTGTTGACAGGTTGTCCATCTTTGAAGAGAACGAGTGTCGGGATACTTTGAACTTGGAATGCTCCAGCTACTTCTGGGTTTGCATCTACGTCGACTTTGACGATTTTTACATCTTGCATGTCAGCATCGAGTTCTTCAAGAACAGGTGCGAGCATACGACATGGTCCACACCATGTTGCCCAAAAATCAACAAGGACGAGTCCTTCTTGTGTTTCTTCTTTAAATGATTGGCTAGTTGCGTGTACGATTGCCATTGATCATAACCTCCTAATGAGTAGATCGACCCGGTAAAAAAAATAGGTGATCTCTTTATTGATTCGAGTATATCATAGCAGTCTCTTCCAACAAACGAAACTGCTCACGCGAAAAATCCGCAAAAATAACCGGCACCATGATAATGGTACCGGTCTTCAAACTTATCCGTGAACGAGCATTTTTTTGAATTCAGCTGTCAATAGTGGCACGACGTCGAACAAATCTCCGACGATACCATAGTCCGCGACAGAGAAGATGTTCGCTTCCGGGTCCTTGTTGATTGCAACGATCACTTTGGCATTCGACATCCCTGCTAAGTGTTGGATCGCACCTGAGATCCCGCATGCAATATAAAGGTCCGGTGTAACGACTTTCCCCGTCTGACCGATTTGAAGGGCATAGTCGCAGTAATCCGCATCACAAGCACCACGTGAAGCACCCACTGCTCCTCCGAGGACATCTGCTAGTTCTTGTAACGGTGCGAAGCCATCCGAGCTCTTGACACCGCGTCCACCTGCGACGATAACTTTTGCCTCTGATAAATCAACGCCGCCAGTTGCTTTGCGTACGATGTCTGCGACGATCGTTCGTAAATCCTTCAGTTCGACCGTGACCGACTCGACAGTTCCTTGTGAACTACCTGCTTCAAGCGGATCGATGTTGTTCGGACGGACCGTAAAGAGCGTCTTGCCCTCTGAGACTTTGACTTTTTCAAATGCTTTCCCCGAGTAGATCGGGCGAATGAATGACGCATCCGCGCCTTCCCCTTCAATCGCCGTCACATCACTGATCAAACCAGCTTGTAGTTTTGCCGCGATCTTCGGTGATAAATCTTTACCGAGCGACGTATGTCCGAAGACGAGCACGTCTGGTGACGTCCGGTTCATCAACTCGAGGAAGACTTGTCCGTAACCATCTGGCGTGTAGTGTAGAAGACGCTCATCCTCGACGACAAGCACCTGGTCCGCTCCGCGCGATGCTAAAGCATCAGCATCCTTTGCGACATCGTGCCCAATCAGGACTGCGATAACTTCGTCAGCGACACGTCGTGCTGCTGCGATTGCCTCAAACGACACATTCCGTAAACTGCCATCTCGTGATTCTGCGAGTACTAATGCTTTTGTCATTCGTTTCTCCCCCTTAGACCACTTTTGCTTCGTTGCGTAATAATGATGCGAGTTGCGCGACTTGCTCGTTTAGTTCACCTTCAAGGATCTTACCGGCTGCTTTGTTCGGTGGTAAGAAACGCTCAATCGTTTCTAGACGTGGTGCGAGTTCGTCTTCATCAAGTTCGAGATCATCGAGTTCGAGTTCTTCTAGCGGCTTCTTCTTCGCTTTCATGATCCCCGGAAGACTTGGATAACGTGGCTCGTTCAACCCTTGTTGCGCAGTTACAAGTAACGGAAGCGTCGTTTCAATCGTCTCTGTATCCCCTTCAGCGTCGCGTGTCACGATAGCTTTCGTACCGTCGAGCTCTAGTTTCGTGATCGTCGTCACGTAAGGAATATCGAGTAATTCTGCGACGCGCGGTGCCACTTGACCACTTCCGCCATCGACTGCGACGTTCCCAGCGATGACGAGATCGACTGTCTGTTCCTTCAAATAACCAGCGAGCACTTCAGAAATCGTGAAATGATCTGCCTCTTCGATGTCATCTTCAATCGAGATACGAACGGCTTGATCCGCTCCCATTGCGAGTGCTGTTCGTAATTCCTTATCCGCATCTTCCGGTCCGACCGTCACGACCGTCACCGTTCCCCCTTGTGCATCACGGACACGAATCGCTTCTTCTACCGCATACTCATCGTATGGGTTAATGATGAACTCAGCGCCATCCTCATCGATTTGACCATTCTCGAGTTGGATTGCTTCTTCCGTATCGAATGTGCGTTTCAACAGTACATAGATTTCCATCTCATGCTCCCCCTTGTCGTCTATTCACCATCATTCTTTGTATCCGCTTACACGATTGTTGTCATGAAAAGGGCTTAACTCAGCCCTTTGATCAACATCCGATGAATCCCGTCGCGTGTCTCAAGCAACTCATATTTGAATCCACTTGCCATCCAGCTCGTCACGACCTCATCGATCGTTCCGAAAATCATCTGACGTGCCAATCGATAATCGAGTTCGTTTGAAAACTCACCTGTCGTCATCCCGTGCTTGACGACCCGGTCAATCAGATGCAAGTACGGTTTCAAGACAGCAGCGATGTTTTGACGCATGTCTTGGTTCGATTGACGCAACTCGATCTGCGTGACGACCGCTAAATCATAGTCGACGGATAATTGCTCGAGGTGTGCCTCGATCAATGCTGCCAATTGTTCCGTCGCTGATGTATGGCTCGCGATTTGTCCTTCGGAATATTCGATGAAGCTTCCCATTTTCGCTTGGAATAGCGAAATCAAGAGATGTTCTTTATTCTTGAAGTATAGATAGATTGTTCCATCCGCAACCCCGGCTTCCTTTGCGATGGCAGTCACTTTCGCTCCATGGTAGCCGTTCTTGGCGATGACTTTTACGGCGGCATCAATGATGCGGTCACTCTTTGACATTGTTCGTTTCATTCCACTATCTCCTAACGCATAAAATGAATGATGGTTCATTCATATTTATTCTATCATGTCATTTTATCCTGTCAACTGCTTTCTTCGAGTTGTTTAGCACGTTCTTCTTCAACGAGAACACGGCGGAGGATCTTACCAACGAACGTCTTCGGTAACTCTTGCCGGAATTCATACTGCTTTGGCACTTTGAACGATGCTAACTGTTTACGACAGAATTGATCGAGCTCTTCTTCCGTGACCGTCATCTCATCCTTGACGACGATGAACGCCTTGACGGTCTCGCCTCGGTAGACATCTGGAACACCGATGACGACCGCTTCTTTGACAGCTGGGTGTTCATATAGGATTTCTTCGACTTCACGTGGATAAATGTTGAATCCGGAAGCAATGATTAAATCTTTTTTCCGATCGACGATTCGGAAGTAATGATCCTCACCGATATATCCAAGGTCTCCTGTATGCAACCAACCGTTTCGAAGTACCGCTTGCGTATCTTCTGGTCGTTTCCAGTATCCTTTCATGACTTGCGGACCTGTGACGATAATCTCGCCAATCTCACCCGGAGCAGCTGGTGTCTCTCCGTCCGCTTGGACGATTTTCGCTTGCGTATCGGGTACCGGAATACCGACCGTTCCAGGAATGCGACGATCCCAGATACAGTTCGTATGCGTCACCGGGCTCGTTTCAGACAGACCGTATCCTTCAACAATCCGCCCACCCGTCAGCGCTTCGAATTTTTCCTGCACTTCGACTGGTAGTGGAGCAGAACCAGAAATACAGGCTTCAATCGAAGAGAGATCATACTTCTTCAGTTTCGGATGATTCAATAGACCGACATACATCGTCGGAGCACCTGGGAACAGATTCGGTTTTTCCTTATGAATCGTCTTGAGAACCTGTTCGATATCGAATTTCGGAACGATGATTTGTTCATAGGCATTAAATATGCCGAAATTGAGGTTACATGTCATGCCATAGACATGGAAATAAGGAACGACCGCTAACAGCTTCCGTCCATCTCCTCGATTGTATTTATAGAACCAGTTGTCGATCTGTTCGACGTTTGCACTCAAGTTGAAGTGTGTCAACATGACACCTTTTGGAGCGCCTGTCGTTCCACCCGTATATTGGAGAACCGCGACGTCCTCCTTCGGTTGAATCGCGACTGGTGTAATCGGCTCATAACCTCGCAAAGATAAAAACGGAATCGAACCCGTCGTATCAATGATGATGTTGTTATCTTTCCGTGCTTTAATCGGGTACAGTTTATTTTTAGGGAAGGGAAGGTAATCCGCGATACTTGTCGTCACAACCGTCTTGAGTGTCGTCGCCGCCTTGACACGAGACGCTTTTGGATAAAGTAGATCGAGCGTCACGAGCATGTGTGCTCCTGAATCGACGAGAATCTGTTCAAGTTCACGGTCTGTATAGAGTGGGTTCACTTGGACGACGATACCACCTGCATAGAGGACAGCATAATAACTGATCATATACTGGGGACAGTTCGGTAACATCAGTCCGACGCGATCCCCTTTTTTTAGTCCGTGCTCTTGTAATAGGCTCCCAAGTGCGCGAGCTTCGTCACGTACTTCACGAAACGTCATACGTTTTCCTAAGAAACTCAAGGCACGTTGTTCTGGAAAATCGGTCGCTGCCTCATCGAGTGCCTGATAAAGAGGTAATTCTCGATAATCAATCGATGCGGGTACTTGCTCGGGATAATCAGATAACCAAACGGATTCCATACATTTCCCTCCCTGATAATGAATTACTATTCATTTTTATTATACGTTGAATCGAATTCGACATGCCAGTAAAATCCAAAAAAAGAAATCGAATCTGCTTGTTTTTTTTCGATTCTTTCAATCGGAATCATCATACAAAAAAGCAGCACCTCCCTTTCTCGTTTCCGAAAAAGAAGAAGTACTGCTTTTTAATAGGCATTACCGAGATGGATACGTGAATCCTTCACCAATGACTTCGCGCACTTTATGAATGACGACGAAGGCGCGGGGATCTGCTGCTTCGACGATCTGTTTCAACGGTGCCAGTTGTCGTTTATCGACAATCATATACAACATATCATTTTTTTGTTTCGTGAAATGACCGTGACTGTGAATGACCGTCGCGCTACGACCGAGCGTCTCTGTCAGGATCGTCGCGATTTCCTCTTGGCGATGACTGATGATCGTGACCGCTTCGCGGACATTCAATCCTTCGCTGACGAGATCAATCAAATACGAGCCGATGATGATCGCAATCAACGTGTACAGCATCGTTTCTTCTCCGAACAGAAATCCTGATGCACCGACGACCGCGACATCGATGATGAACATCGAGACCGCGATACTGAGATTCAAGTACTTATTCATCAGTCGAGCGATGATCACTCCGCCGCCCGTAGTTCCTCCAGCACGAATGACAAGTCCGATTCCGACGCCAATCAGAATTCCCGCATAGACCGTACCGATTAAACGGCTGTCAGATGATGTCGCAAGACTAGCAGTCGAGGAGAGGACAAATGATGTGACGGCGACCGAGATGACGGAGTAAAGCATCGTCTTCCGACTGAGGAATCGATAACCGACGATGAACAGCAAGGCGTTCGCAATCAGGGAAACAAGTCCCGTATCCCAGCCATAGAGATAGTAGAAGATGACCGTGATCCCGATTAATCCGCCTTCTGAAAGATCGTTCGGAATCGTAAAGTAGTTGATTCCAAAGGCGAGAATCGCCGACCCGATGATGACCCAAAAGATGTCCTTCCAAGAAATCAATTGCATCGCCTCAAAAGCACGGCGTCTCGTTTCTGTCGTTGTTGATGTTTTTCGTACGTTCATATGCGTTCCTCCTTTTTTGATTAGGCGTGGCTCAATAAAAATTCCGTACTGAAACGATGTCAGTACGGAATGATCACACGGTAAGACCGGTTCTTTTAATTAAATACAATCCAAAGGATACCGACGACCAAAAAGGCGATCGAAACCCCGAACATGATTTTCGCTAAACGTTCTAACACGAATTCACCCCACTAACGCTGATCCGATGACGTAGGACATGCCGATCGATAAGGCACATGAAATGATACCGACAGCAATGTTGCCATTCTCGATTTCACGGTCTACCGGCAAATTCGGTGTCAGGAATTCAAAGATCCAGTATGTCGATATTAACAGTAAGAAGCCAAAAGCACTTTCAAGAAATATCGACCCGACCCGTTCTTCCCCTTGAACAGCGAAATGAACGATATTGGCGAGTCCGATGATTTTTCCACCTGTTGCTAACGCAACGGCGATGTTGCCACTCTTGATATGTTCCCAGTTTTTATACCGGGTTGTCAACTCAAAAAGTGCAAGTCCTAAAATGATCAGTAATCCCGCGACCGAATAGAGCGCTGTCGTATAGACATAGACGTTCTCAAAAATGTTCATCTTACTTTCCTCATTTCAGTTCGATGATCGTCACACCGTGTCCGCCTTCACCTTGGCCACCTAAGCGGTGACCTTTGACGTGACGATGACCTTTTAAGAATTCTTGGACACCTTGACGCATCGCTCCCGTGCCTAGACCATGAATGACGCGAATATGGTCGTAGTTCGATAACAAAGCTTGGTCCATGAAGCGTTCGAGCTTCGATAATCCTTCTTCAACACGGACGCCACGTAAATCCAGTTCAGCTGAAGGCGCCGATTGTTTCGTCACACTCGTGCCACCAGAACGCCCTTTTGTTTGCGGACGTTTTGGAGTACTGCCGATCTTCGCAAGATCTTCCGGTTTGACGTTCACCTTCATGATGCCGACTTGAACGGTGTACTCGCCGTTCGCCTGTTGGTTGATGATATAGCCTTTTTGATTGAAGGTTGTGACTTTGACTTCTTCGCCTTTATCAAAACGTGGCGTTTGATCGTATTTTGCTTTCACTTTAGCGATCCGCTTTTCTTGCAGACTTGGCTTCGCATCTTCAAGTTTTTTACGTGCTTCGATCAGTTCGTGCTCTTTGACGGCACCAGCATCACGTAATTCTTTCAAACGTTTAATGACGCCTTCTGCTTCTTTTTGAGCACGTTCGACTGCACGTGCTGCTTTTTCTTCTGCTTTTGCCAAAATCTCGTTTTTCTCTTCTTGAATCTCGGCTTGTTCTTGCTCGAATTGCTCACGCTCCGCAACAAGTCGCTTCTTCTCTTCAAGCAACTGCGCTTCTAACGTTTCAGCACGTTGTTTTGCTTCTTCCAGTCGTTCAATCATCGTTTCGACGGACTGTGCGTCGCTACCGATTTGACCACGTGCCGCATCGATGATCCGATCTTCGAGTCCAAGACGTTTTGAAATCTCGAATGCGTTCGAGCGTCCGGGTACACCGATGAGTAAGCGATACGTCGGACTGAGTGATTCGACATCGAATTCCATCGATGCATTGACGACCCCTTCTCGGTTATAGCCATATGCTTTTAATTCCGAATAGTGTGTCGTCGCTGCAACGCGCGCTCCGCGGCGTTTTACTTCATCAAGAATCGCGATCGCCAAGGCAGCTCCTTCTGTCGGATCCGTTCCTGCCCCTAATTCATCAAACAGCACTAAACTCATGAAATCGATTTTTTCCATCATCGAGACGATGTTCGTCATGTGCGAACTAAACGTCGATAAGTTTTGTTCAATCGACTGTTCATCCCCGATATCAGCATAAATCGCATCGAAGACACTGAGCTCCGTCTCATCTGCGGCCGGTACGTATAGACCTGATTGCACCATCAATTGCAGAAGACCGATCGTCTTTAAGGTAACCGTCTTACCACCGGTGTTCGGACCAGTGATGACGAGGGATGTAAAATCGCCACCCAGCGAGACAGTGATCGGTACGACCTCTTCTTTTGGAATGAAGGGATGTCGTGCTTCCTTCAGAATGATATGGCGATTTTCATTCAAGCGTGGTTCGACAGCACCAATCTGATGACCGTATAATGCTTTCGCCATGATGAAATCGAGTTCTGCTAGTACATCGAGATTGATGCGCAGCGAATCACCGACACTCCCGACAAGTGCCGACAGTTGGGCAAGGATTCGTTCGATTTCAGCTCGTTCTTTCAAACGCGCTTCTTGGATCTCGTTGTTTGCAGAGACGACAGCTTGTGGTTCGATGAACAACGTCGCACCGGACGCCGACTGATCGTGGACGATTCCGCCGAACGCTTGACGGTATTCTTGTTTGACCGGAACACAATAGCGATCATTTCGCATCGTCACGATGGCGTCAGACAGCATCTTCGCTTTACTGCGTAAGACACTATCGATTTTTGAACGAACTTGTCCTTCGAGCGAGCGTAACTGACTACGTAACGCTCGTAGTTTATCACTTGCCGAATCTTGGACAGTTCCCTGATCGTCGATGGCATGACGGATCCCTTGTTCGATCTCAACAAGCTTCGTGATCTGTTCGATGCGACTATCGAGTCGTGGTAATCGTAGATCCGCGTGATCCTCATGCAATCGTTCCTGGAACGCCTTTACTTGACGTCCTGAATAAACGACGTCTGCGACGGATAAGAGTTCACTCGTCGAGAGGACCGAACCAATCTCTGCTCGTTTGACTTCACTGCGGACATCTGTCAATCCACCGAACGGATAACGGTCACGCAACCGATAGACCGTCGTTGCTTCCGTCGTGACAGCCAATAATTCCTTGACCTGCTCAAACTCTTCCGCTGGACGCATCGCTCGAACGAACTGTGCACCCAGTGAGCTTGCCGTGAACGATAACATGTTTTCTTTTAACTTCTCATATTCTAAGACGCGTAATGCGTTGGCATTCATTTAATCCACTCCTAAACGTTTTCGACCGAAGAAGGCAAGTGCCTCTTCGGCACCCCACGTATTGATGACATCAGACGCCTCCAAATAGGCTTTACGTGCATGGAGGACTCCAAGTTTCATATCTTCTAACATTTCTGGTCGGTGTGTATCCGTATTGATCAAAATTTTCACACCAGCAGCCTTTGCTTTTGCTAGGGAACTCGCCGTCAAATCGAATCGTGCCGGGTTTGCATTCATCTCAAGCGCTGTTCCTGTCTCGGCTGCCAGTTCGATCAAGCGATCGACGTTGACGGCATAACCCTCTCGTCTACCGATGATCCGTCCTGTCGGATGGGCAATCAGAGAAACGTAAGGATTACGACACGCATTCTCAAGCCGTTGCATGATCTCTTCTTCCGTCTGATCGAATTTCGAGTGAATCGAAGCAATGACGTAATCCATCTCTTTTAAGAAATCATCTTCATAATCGAGCGATCCATCAGGCAAGATATCCATCTCGACGCCACATAAAATCGTCATCTCGGGATGTTTCTTACGTGCTGCTTCAATTTCGACACGTTGCGCACGTAAGCGTTCTTCCGTCAATCCATTGACGAACTTCATATACTTACTATGGTCGGTGATCGCCATCCATGTATACCCTCGTGCAGCACACGCATCGACTAGTTCTTCAACGGATAATGTTCCATCTGACCATGTCGTATGCATGTGTACATCCGCTTGGATGTCCTGTTCCGTCAAAAGGCGTGACAAATCCTGTTCAAACTCGTGCCGCCCTGCTCGTAATTCAGGTGCGATGAACGGTAAGTCGTACCGCGCAAACAATTCTTCTTCCGTCTTCGGTTGGACTAATCCTTGTTCGGTCTCAACGCCATATTCAGAAATGCTCTCTCCTCGTTCTTTCGCGAGTTGACGCATCCGAACATTGTGATCCTTCGAACCCGTGAAGTGATGTAATGTGGATGCGTACGCCGCGTCATCGACGATTCGGAAATCAACCGCGATATAATGAACGTCTCGTTTTAAGACGAGTGATACTTTCGTGCTGCCGGCAGCGATGACTTCATCGATCAGCGACAGTTCCAAGAGTTGCTCCTTGATCCGTTCCGGTTCGTTCGTCGAGAGGATGAAATCAAGGTCCTTGCACGTCTCTTCTGCTCGGCGGAAGCTTCCACCAACTTCGAAGCGAATGATTTCATCGAACGACGCAAGGGTCTGATTTAATTCCGCAACGACCTTTCGCATGACACCATACGGTAATCGTTCCGGTCGTGTTTCAAACGTTTCGAGCGCTTTGACGTACTTTTCGACCGTCTTCTTACCGAATCCAGGCATCGCTTCGACTGTACCATCCGCTAATTTCTCTGCAAAGGAATCCGCATCAATAACGCCGACTTCATGTAATTTAGCAAGTTTCTTCCCACCAAGACCTGGAATCTTTAGTAAAGCGATCAGTCCTTCCGGTACTTCTTGTTCGAGTTCCGTCAGTGCCGTACTCGTTCCCGTTTCCCGGTACTCTTCAAGAACAGCAGCCGTTCCTTTACCAATCCCCTTCATCGCCGTAAAATCGTCGATTGCCATGAAGTCAGCATCCGATGCCTCGAGGATACTTGCTGCTTTTCGAAAAGCATTGATCTTAAACGGATTTTCCCCTTTAACCTCTAGGTAAACTGAGATTCGTTCCAAGTGACGCATTGCATCTTGAATCGTACGCATGTGCAATTCTCCCCTCAAAAAAAGCTCCCATTTAACGGGAGCATGTTTATTTTATCAATCCAACTTGATCCATCAGCCAATTCGCAAGGAGCGGTGTATGTTGGATGATGAAACTTGCCAAACTCGAGTCTGCGATCGCATCCTGTATCGACTGGATCGGAACGAATGCTGCGAGGAACAAGAGTAAGAAAATGAAGATGTACATCTCGATGAAGCCGAAGACACCACCTAATAATCCTTTGACTTGTTTTAAAATCGGAATGTTCGTCAACGAATCAAACATCGACAACAAAATTGCTAAGATGATCTTTGTACCGAAGAACAGGACGACGAACCAAAAGGCTTTGTAGAATACCTCATCAAGTCGTGCTGAACTTGGAATTGCGAACATCGTCAAGTCGATTCCCGCATCATCCAGTGTAGACGGATATGGAACCCACAAACGGAATTTCGTCGCCAGTTCCTCATAGAACGACAAGGCGACGATGAAGGAAATGATCAGGCTGAGCAAATGCCCGGCCTGCAATACGACTCCCCGTCGGACACCCGTCATGACGCCTAAGGCGAGAAGTAATAAGATAACGAGAGAAATCATAGTTTATAGTTCACCCAAATTCTTTTTTATTTTTACGTAATCACTACCAATATTAAGCGCCGCTAGGACGGCGATTTGACGAACGTCGAGTTGTGGTGCTTGTTCTCGGATTTCTCGAATTTTCGTATCCACGAGGAGACCCACTTCGCGTACGTGTTCTGGCGACTCCGTTCCGACAATCGTATAATCATTGCCTGCGATATGAATCGTCGTCCGGTTCAACCCTTCTGAATCAGCCATTTTTCTGTCCTCCTCATACTTTGCTTCTTTCATATAGTACCATCATTTTCGTTTTAGGAAAAGAAGTCCCCCATCGGTCTTAAGGATGGTATGCTTAATCCCGGAAAGGGAGGTTATCTCGTGGGAACTACCGTTTTACGCTTATCTAAAGAAAAGCAAGACCTCGTCATACAAGAGTTTAAGCAAGGACAGACGAAGAGTCCACCGTATGCCCGCTTCGCCGCTAAAGTACCTGGATGTGTCATCACAATTTACAATTCTGGAAAAGTGATGTTTCAAGGAACCGAAGCTGAAACCATCGCTTCACGCTTTGGCACGGCTACACCAACTAAATCGAAGGAACCACTTGTATCCACGTTACCAGCTGGTTTTGCAGAATGGTCCGTCGCTGGAAGTGACGAAGTCGGAAAAGGCGATTTCTTCGGTCCACTCGTCGTCGTCGCTTCCTTCGTTGATCGAAAGCAGATTGCACTTCTTCAGGAACTCGGTGTTCGGGACTCCAAACATCTGAACGATACCGAGATTCGTCGGATTGCTCGCGATCTCCATGCGGTCATTCCGTACACATATCGTATCCTACACAATCCAGAATACAATCAGATGCAACGGACGATGACACAAGGAAAGATGACTGCCCTGATGCATAATGATGTACTCGAGCGACTTCTTGACCAACTGGAGACGAAACCAGAAGCGATATTGATTGATCAGTTCGCTGAAAAGACTGTTTACTACAAACATTTGTCTGGTGTCGTCAATCCTGTTCGAGAAAATGTCTACTTCTCGACCAAGGCGGAACAACTCCATGTCGCCGTCGCTGCTTCCTCGATCATCGCTCGCGCCATCTTTTTGAAGGAGATGGACAAATTGAGTGAAACAACAGGTGTCGTCATTCCCAAAGGTGCTGGTGCTAAAGTGGATCAAGTCGCTGCTTCACTGATCTTACGTTATGGAGCTGATCAACTTCGTGACTGGACGAAAGCCCATTTTGCGAATACGAAAAAGGCACAACAACTAGCTGCGAAACGAAACCGACCATGACCTTAACGGAATGGTCGGTTTTTTTAAACGACGGACTCCCCTTCAGACAGTCGTTCTAATTCCGCAAGAAGTATGTGTTTTTCATTAAAAGGAATCGTTTTTGTACCGATTCGTTCTACCTCATCATGACCTTTCCCGACGATGACGATGCGTTTTCCTTCGTGCGCCAGATGCGCTGCTTGTACGAGCGCTTCGTGACGGGATGTATGGCACCCTACTAAATGTTCACGTGGAATATCGACGATTAGCTCTTCGATGATTTGATCCGGATTCTCTGTCCTCGCATCATGGACCGTTGCGATGATGTGTTCACAATATTTGCTTGCGATTCGCCCCATCTCTGCTCGTTTCGTTCGATCACGCTCTCCAGCTGCGCTTAAAACGACCGATAGCGACTCTCCGGAAGAAGTGAGTGCCTGTAAACATTTTTCTAGACCATCCGGTGTATGGGCATAATCGATATAAATCTCACAAGGTGCCCAGTCCAATCGTTCAAGTCGTCCTTTCGGCAATTCCAGTTCTGGAATATGACGAATCAACGTATAGAGATTGGCATCGCCTGCCCGCAATAATCCCATCGCCGCCGCTAAATTCGCTGCATTGAATTCACCTAGTAAAGCTGTCGGCACACGCGTCGTCGTCTCATCGATGCGCACGTTAACAGTATCCGTCAGCCATTCGACTGCGATTTGTGATGTTCGGTGCGGTTGCGTCGTATACCAGATGACGGGTTGCAAAGGCGCAGCTTCTCGCATGACGCGACTCCAACCATCTTCTCGATTTAAGACGATGGCCCGACCATTTGACGCAGCGACTTGTTGAAACAATAAGGCTTTCGTCTTGGCGTAATCCTCCATTGAATGATGGTAATCCAAATGATCATGTGTCAGGTTCGTAAATGCTGCCGAGTGGAAGGAGACTCCCTCGACTCGACCTTCAGCTAATGCATGAGAAGACACTTCAATGATGCAATCCGTCACGCCTTGTTCAACCATTTCATACAACAGTCGATGTAAGATGATGGCTTCAGGCGTCGTATTCGGCGTCTCAATGAGTTCCTCATCAATTCGTGCACCGACCGTGCTGATCATGCCGGCTTTTA
The DNA here is from genome assembly GCF_001750115.1 of Exiguobacterium sp. U13-1. Taxonomy (NCBI): domain Bacteria; kingdom Bacillati; phylum Bacillota; class Bacilli; order Caryophanales; genus Exiguobacterium; species Exiguobacterium sp. U13-1. Next base: position 2,732,999 of record NZ_CP015731.1, read on the forward strand.
TACCTGCTGCTCGAAAGAGATCATACGCCAATTTCGTCGTCGTCGTTTTTCCATTCGTTCCGGTTACACCGTAGACACGCATCTTTTGACTCGGTTGATCGTAAAAGCGATTCGCGACTTGACCTGCAAGTCGTTTCGTATCCGGCACAGTAATGACGGGAACCGGACAATCCGGAAACGATCGTTCAGCTAAAATCGCCGCAGCTCCGTTTTTGATTGCCTGATTGATATAATCGTGACCATCAACAGTGTAGCCGTTGATACAGATGAATAATCCGCCAGGTGTGATTTGTCTCGAATCTGTTGCGATATTCGTGATGAGTGGATTGATTGCTTCATTTATAGTGATTGGTAATAGTTCAGTCAGAAGCTTCGCTAGTCGATTCATGATGTACTCTTCCCTTCTTGTCTCTTCTCTATGTCAAGATGATTTAGTCAACCGATCACATAAGCAGTCGTATCCATGGTTTCAAGTAAATCAAATACTCTTTTACGGAACATACCCGCTTTAATACCTGCTTAATCTTTTATCGTGCTAGAAAATAATTCACTTCAATGCATGAAATGAGCGTTTCTTCCCTTGCACCTCTTAATCAGCTTTGATACACTCTTAAAGTTAACTAGTTAACTAAAAGGAGAAATAAAATGCTCTACACACAAGAAGATGTTCTCGGACAATTATCAAAAGTCTCACGTCTCGTCAAACGAGAGATTGATGCTACTTTGCTTCCATACTCTTTACACACGGGTCAATGGGCACTAATAAAAGCAGTTGCATTACTACAACCTGTTTCACAAGTCCAATTGGCAGATTATCTAATCATTGAAAAACCAGCTGTGACAAAAACCGTCTCACGTCTTGAGACGCTTGGTTTCATCACTCGGATAAAAGAAGGACGAACACACTTTGTCTCATTGACACCTTTAGCCATCGAACGGTTCGACCAAATCGACGCTGCGGTTCAAGAAACACACCAACGATTACTTACCTCCTTCTCCCTTACCGATCAGCAACAGCTCGGTGAATGGATGACGCACTTACTTACTCTACATCGACAGGAGGAATCCTTATGACTGCTCGGTTATTCTCGCGTCATTACGTCATGACGCTGATCATTAATCTATTGCTCTTCATCACGTTTTATTTATTAAATGCGTCACTTCCTTTACTCGCTGCTAAACAGTTTCCAGTCTCCGCTTCAGCACTCGGGTGGATCGTGACGAGCTTCATTCTAGCAACCGTCTGTTCTCGTCCATTGATTGGTCACTGGTTGGATCGTTACGACTTAAAGCGCATCTTGATGATCTCTGCAAGTCTCTTTACAGTCATGAGTATCTGCTACATGCTTGTCCTACCTTTGGAATCATTTTTCTATCTAATCATCATCCGTATCATCCACGGGTTTAGTTTCGGGATGTTATCTTCTTCGATCAGCCTCGCCGTCACGACATTGATTCCAAAAACACGTCAAGGTGAAGGGATGGGGTATTTCGTCCTGTCGATGAACTTGGCATCCGTCCTTGGTCCTGTCATCGGTCTTGCCTTTATTCAAGAAAAAGCATTCGTTCTGTACTTCGTGACAGTTGCTGCCCTAGCAGTCATCGCCTTGTTGTTCATGATGCGTCTACCGCTGACGAGCCAACATGTTCCAAGTACTTCCGCGTTTCGTCTAAGCCAATCTCTCTTCTTATCACGTCCGCTTTTGTTGGTAGCGACTCTTTTGGCAGGCGTTGCGATTTCTAGTACATCCGCCTTCATCTCACTGTATACGGACTCGATTGGACATATCGCATATGCTTCTTATTTTTATGCGTTAGTCGCTCTCGGAATGGTCGGGATTCGACCAATTGCCGGAAAATTGTTTGATCAGCGAGGTGCTGCATTCGTGCTGTTGCCGTCGTATGCCCTTTATATGATTGGCTTTGTCATTCTCGGCATGTATCCTTCGTTTGCTGGTTTATTGACTGCTGCCATCATCATTGGTATCGGTTCCGCTTCCATCTTCCCGGGACTTCAAACTGTCCTCTTGAACTTCGCGCCGCCCGCACAGAAAGGGAAAGCCATCTCGACCTTTTTCCTTGCTTACGACACAGGCTTTGGAATCGGTGCCTTGATTCTCGCCACAGTCGCAAGCGGCATCGGCTATTCTAATATGTTCTTATCCTGTAGTATGATCGTTCTCGTAAGTGGTCTACTGTATTTCACCTTTACGAAACGAAAAGCTGCGTCATCTGAAACAGAAGAACTTGCTTCTTAAATCTATCCCATCAAACGAAAACAGCCGCCTTCCTTTGAAAGGAAAGCGGCTGTTTGTTTATCCTGATTATGCGCGAAGTTCCGCATTGAACGTTTCTTTCACTGCATCAACGACTCGCTGTTGCGCTGTCGTGATTTCTTCATCAACTAACGTCCGTTCTTTGTTTTGATAACGGAGGGAGAAAGCAAATGATATTTCATTCTCTCCGACGTTCTCACCCGTATAGACATCGAACAATTCGATCGTCTGTAGAAGTGGACCGGCTGCTTCCGTCATGACATCAACGATTGCTTGTGCTGGCACTGAACGTTCGACGACGATTGCTAAGTCTCGTGTCATCGATGGGAAACGTGAAATTTCCGAATAGACCTGCTCTTCCTTCGAACGCAGTACCATCGCCTCTAACTCGAAGACGTACACTTCTTTTAGACCATACTGTTCTTTTGACAGACCAGGATGGACTTGACCGACGAATCCGATCGCTTCTCCGTCAAGCAGAATGCGTGCCGTCCGTCCTGGGTGCATCGATGGAATGTTCGCTGCCTCGAACGTCAACGTGACACCGGCTACAGCAGCGAGTGTCTCGACGATTCCTTTCATGACGAAGAAATCCGTTTTGACAAGTGTTCCGTGCGCCCGGTGTTGTTCTGACACACCGACTGCGACACCACCGATCATTTCTTGTTCGATCGGGAGTGTTTCAAGTGACGCATCCCGTTGCAGATAAACACTGCCGAGTTCATAAAACGCAACGTCGGCATGCTGTCGTGCGACGTTATGCTGCGCGACTTCAAGGAGTCCCGGAATGAGTGCCGTCCGCAGTGTCGAACGGGCTTCACTGATTGGCATCGCCAGTTTGACCGGATGCAAATCTTCCCGTTCATTAAATTGCATCGCGCGTTGTTCGCTCGTCAATGAATACGTGATCGCTTGTGAAAGACCCGCTCCCTGCAATGTCCGGCGTAAATGACGACGGTGGATGTTCCGTTTCGGTAAAAAACCACGGCTCGCTTCAGACGGTAAGCTTGAAGTCAGGGCATCATATCCATAAAGACGTGCGACTTCTTCTGCTAAATCTGCTGGGATTTTCAAGTCTTGGCGGCGAGTCGGTACGCTGACCGTCAAGGCATCACCCGACAATTCAACACCGAGACCAAGACGTTCGAGTAACGTTTGCATGACCGTTCCTTCGATTTCCATACCAAGACGATGATTGATGTATGAGACACTTGCTTCAATCAAATGATCGTCAAGCTCGAGCGTTCCGGCTTGAGCGACACCCGCTTGAACCGTTCCACCCGAGAGTTCAGCAATCAAAGCTGCTGCCCGATCGAGTGCTAACAAGACACGACGTGGATCAACACCTTTTTCGAAACGGGCACTTGAGTCAGAACGAAGTCCAAGAACACGGCTCGTCTTCCGAACGGAAATCGGTGCGAAGTAAGCTGATTCTAAAATGATCGATGTCGTGTTCCCGTCAACTTCGGTATTCGCTCCACCCATGACACCAGCAAGTGCGACCGGGCGTTCCCCGTCTGTGATGACGAGCATCGAAGAATCGAGCGTCCGTTCGACTTCGTCTAGCGTCGTGAACGACTCCCCTGCGCGCGCTTGACGCACGACGATCCGTTTTCCGAGTTTTTCGGCATCAAATGAATGAAGCGGTTGACCTGTCTCGAGTAAAACGAAGTTCGTAACGTCGACGACGTTGTTGATCGGACGAATGCCGTTCGCGATCAAACGGTTTTTTAACCAAGTCGGTGATTCTTGAATCGTCACGCCTTGAATTTCTCGTGCCGCGTAGAACGGGCAGTCCTCTGAATCAAGCGTCACGTCGACTGCCGTCGCAGTTTCTGCTTCTTTGACTTCAACGACCGGGAAAGTCGGTGTCGTATCATAAAGCGCCGCCACTTCGTGTGCGACACCATACATACTGAGGCAGTCCGAACGGTTCGGCGTTAACCCAAGTTCGAGGATTTCATCGCGTAGACCGAGTAACTCCAAGACGTCTTGTCCTGGTGTGACTGGTTCACGGAACGTATGAATCCCGTCCTGCTCATCTTCTCGGATATATTTCTTTTCGAATCCGAGTTCTTCGAGTGAACAGATCATCCCTTCTGAGACGACACCGCGCAATTTGGCACGTTTAATTTTAATACCTGGTAAGCGAGCTCCGACACGTGCGACGATGACATCTTGTCCAGCTTCGACGTTCGGTGCACCACACACGATTTGAACCGGTTCGTCTTGTCCGATGTCGACCGTCGTGACGTTCAATTTATCTGCTTCTGGATGTTTTTCTTTCGTTAACACACGTCCGACGACGATATTGTTCAACGCTTCATCCCGGACATCGACGCCTTCGACTTCGATCCCGCTCTTTGTAATCAAATCAGCCAAATCTTGTCCTGACGTGTGACTGACATCCACATATTCGTTCAACCATTGTTTTGAGACTAACATCTGCGTTCCCCCTTAAAACTGTTCGCTGAAGCGAACGTCATTCGTATAGAAGTGGCGAATATCATCGACACCGTATTTCAACATGGCGATCCGTTCGATACCCATTCCGAATGCGAATCCTGACATTTTCGTGCTATCATATTCAGCCATTTCAAGAACGTGAGGATGGACCATTCCCGCACCCAGAATTTCAATCCAACCCGTCTGTTTACAGATATTGCATCCTTTACCGCCACATTTGAAACACGAGACGTCGACTTCGACGGACGGCTCTGTGAATGGGAAGAAACTTGGGCGTAAGCGGACTTCACGTGCTTCACCGAACATCTGCTTCGCGAAGGCTTCAAGCGTTCCTTTTAAGTCTGCCATCGAAATCGATTCTCCGACGACGAGTCCTTCGACTTGCATGAATTGGTGCGAGTGCGTCGCATCATCTTCGTCTCGACGATAGACTTTACCTGGGCAGAGAATGCGGATCGGTTCACCTTTAGAAGCGAGCATCGTCCGTGCTTGGACCGGTGACGTATGCGTTCGCATCAAAATTTCTTCCGTGATGTAGAATGAATCTTGCATATCGCGTGCTGGGTGATCCTTCGGTAAATTCAACATCTCGAAGTTGAAGAGATCTTGCTCGACTTCTGGTCCTTCGGCAATCGTGTAACCGAGTCCGACGAAGATGTCTTCGATCTCATCCGTCACTTGTTGCAAGAGGTGCGCATGACCGACCTTTTTCGGTCGTCCTGGTAACGTGACGTCAATTGCTTCCGCTGCCAGTTTCGCATCCATTTCTTGTTGTTTGACAGCTGTCAGACGTTGTTCCAATTGCTCTTGGATCGCTTGACGGACCGTATTTGCGATCTCACCGACGACTGGTCGTTCTTCCGCTGATAACTTTCCCATTCCTCGTAATACTTCTGTGATTGGTCCCTTTTTCCCGAGATACTTGACCCGGACGTCATTAAGATCTTTTTGTGTCGTTGCCTGATCGACTAATGTCAACGCTTCATCGCGTAATGCTTCTAATTGCTCGCGCATCTTTCCCACTCCTTTAGTTGAAGATATAAAAAATCGTCCCTCCGGCAAATGCCGAAGGGACGATGTAAACACCGTGGTACCACCCTTGTTTGACTTTTCAATCGAAAAGTCCTCCAATTGCGCGATAACGGGCGCATCCCGTCACGATCTCTCGTGCGACTCCGGAGTGAATTCGGTTAGCAGATTCACGAAGCAGTTTTCAGTCTACGACCGCTTCTCCCTGATTGAATCGTTCCCTAACGTACTCTGTTCCATCAACGTCCATGATGTATTCCTGATGTTCACTTTAGCATGAACGCCTGTCGGTTTCAATCCACGCTTGCAAAATGATAGAGCAAAATACCAGCCGCTACTGCCGCATTCAACGACTCTGCTTTACCACGAATCGGGATGTAGGCACGCTCATCACAGTACGAGAGCAACTCTGGCGAAACGCCTTGTGCTTCATTCCCGATGATTAAACCGAGTGCGTCCATCGGTGCGATTCCTTGATAAGACGTCGCCCCTTCTAACGCCGTTCCGATTACCGCAATGCCTTGCTCGTGCAAGGCATTGACTGCCTCTTCGAGCGGCATGGAGATAACAGGTAGGTGGAACAGCGATCCTTGCGTCGCACGGATGACTTTTCCGTTATAGACGTCAACTGTTCCCGGTCCGACGACGACACCATCGAATCCAGCTGCGTCAGCTGTCCGAATCATCGTTCCGACGTTCCCTGGATCTTGCAGACGATCGAGGAGCAGATAGCGTCCTCGCTCTAATTGTGCCGAAGCTTGTTTCATCTCACAGACAGCGAAAATGCCTTGCGACGTTTCCGTCTCAGCCAATACTTTGATGACGGCATCATCGATCGTAAAGACATCGGCATTTCGTTTCCAAGAACCGGGTACTTGGTACGATTCACGCACGATTAATTCCTTGACGATTCCGGCGCGAACAGCTTCTTCAATCAGATGTTCTCCTTCAATCAAGAAACGGTTCGTCTGCAGACGTCCTTTTTTCGTTAAGAGTTTTTTCCATTGTTTAACGATTTCGTTCTTTGCTGATGCGATGTGCTTCATTGTTTTATTACCCCTCGTAGATCGCTTGGACAGTCTCCGCATCTAAACGTTTTGTCACAGCAACGACTAAATCGACGGCTGCTTCGAAATCGGCTTTATGCATGATTGAGACGTTCGTGTGCAGGTAACGGATCGGTACAGTCAATGCAAGTGATGGAACACCTGTATTCGATAAGTGGAACTTCGCTGCATCCGTTCCGCCACCTGGTGTTAAGTCCAGTTGATACTTGATATTTTCTTCTGTTGCAACTTTCGTCACGAAATCAATCAATCCGCGATGTGCGATCATCGTTGCATCGAACATGATGACTTGAACGCCTTCACCTAATTTCGACAATGCTTCACGATCGGTCATCCCTGGCGTGTCACCCGGGATACCTGTATCGACAGCAAAGGCGATTGATGGTTTGAGCAAGTGTGCGACAGTTTGAGCCCCACGTAACCCGACTTCTTCCTGAACAGTCGCACCCGCGAAAATCGTGTTCGGATGTCCGTCTGCTTTTAAGCGTTTGATTGCTTCAATTGCGATGGCACAACCAATCCGGTTGTCCCACGCTTTTGCCATCAAGAAGTTCTCATTTTTCATCACAGTAAATTCGCAATGTGGTACGACCGTATCGCCCGGACGAATTCCCCAACCGTCGACTTCTTCTTTTGATGAAGCACCGATATCGATGAACATGTCCTTAATGTCGACCGGCTTATTGCGCGCTTCCGGTGGTAAAACATGAGGTGGTTTTGCACCGATTACACCTGGAATGACTTCACCAGATGACGTCACAATGTTCATACGCTGTGCCAAGAGGACCTGCCCCCACCAACCGCCGAGTGGTTGGAAACGAAGGAATCCTTTTTCATCGATCTTCGTGACCATGAATCCGACTTCATCCATGTGACCAGCAATCAACACACGTGGTGCATCTTCACCTGCGCCTTTATGTTCAGCAAACAGACTACCGAGACCATCTTGGTGGAATGCTTCTGCATGAGGTTCTAAATATTCACGCATGAGGCTCCTGACTTCTTTTTCGTTTCCCGGTACACCTGTTGCGTCCGTGAGACGTTTTAGCATATGTAATTGTTCGTTCATCTGATTTCCTCCTTAGTAACCGTTGTCTTGTCGCACATGGTTTGCTTCATTTTTAGAAATGTAAGCCTTGAAAATCATATCCTGTGTAAAGCCTAGTGTAGCACCTAATGCAAGGTATGCACCAATCAGAACGTCATAACTTTGTTCCGTCCGCGAAATCGCAAAGACGTTCGTTTTGTTATAGACATCTAAAAAAGCATCCGTTGCTGTCAAATAGAAGTCACCTTCTGTAAAATGACTTTTCTTGTATTCAAGCGCTAGACCTAGTGAGAGTAGAAAATGGACGCCATCGACATATTCCTCAAGAATTGTGACTTGAGCGGATGGTCCCTTCTTCGACCAGAACTTAAAGCAACGTGTCTCGTTCGCAAGTTCACCGAGTTCGACCAATAAGGCGAGTAAACGCTCGTCGAATTGATTGCCTGTCAATTGATGTTCTGACTGAATCCGTTTATCCAACTGTTCTTGCATCTCAAAAAGTGTCAACCAATCCATCTTTAATTCTCCTTCTATCTAAAAAAATCATATGACCGTCTCATCGACGTGCCTTCTTATTTTATCATTAAATCGAAAAAAACGTCGGAGAATTAAATTCCCCGACGAATTGTAGAACTTAAGCGTTCAATTTTGCTTTTGCTGTGTCAGCAAGTGAAGCAAATGCAGTTGCATCTGTAACTGCGAGGTCAGCGAGCATCTTACGGTTAACGTCGATACCTGCTAATTTAAGACCATGCATCATGCGGCTGTAAGAAAGACCGTTGATACGTGCTGCCGCATTGATCCGAGTGATCCAGAGGCGACGGAAGTCACGTTTCTTTTGACGACGGTCACGGTAAGCGTACATGAGAGATTTCATGACTTGCTGTTTCGCAACCTTGAAGAGTGTATGTTTCGAGCCGTAGTAGCCCTTAGCTAATTTGAGTTGTTTTTTACGACGTTGACGAGTCGTATATCCGCCTTTTACGCGTGGCATATAAATTCCCTCCTAAATCTGTATACGATTGGATAAATTACTTCGCGATCATGTGACGGATGCGTTTGAAGTCACCCGTAGATACCATGCTAGCTTTACGTAATTTACGTTTCGCTTTTGTTGATTTGTTACCGAACAAGTGGCTTGTGTAAGCACGACCACGTTTCAATTTGCCAGAAGCAGTACGTTTGAAACGTTTAGAAGCACCGCGGTGCGATTTCATTTTAGGCATGAGAGATTCCCTCCTACTTCGATTCGATTAGTCTTCTTTCTTAGGAGCAAGCACGAGGAACATGCTGCGTCCTTCCATCTTCGGTCTCTGTTCCACAACACCGAACTCACTTAAATCCGTTGCGAGGCGTTCGAGAACGCGTTTACCGATTTCCGAGTGAGTGATGGCACGACCGCGGAAACGAATACTCGCTTTCACTTTGTTACCATTCTCCAAGAATTTCTTCGCATTACGGAATTTCGTTTGGAAGTCGTTCTCCTCGATCGTCGGGCTAAGACGAACTTCTTTCATCTGAATCACTTTCTGATTCTTCCGAGTTTCTTTGTCCTTCTTTTGCATCTCGAAACGGTATTTACCGTAGTCCATGATCTTACAAACTGGCGGCGTCGCTTGTGGAGCGACCATGACGAGGTCAAGTTCCGCTTCCTCTGCGAGACGTAGCGCTTCGTTGCGTGATTGGACACCTAGTTGAGCACCATCCGCTCCGATAAGACGAACTTCCCGGGCACGGATGCTTTCATTGATTAACAGATCTTTGCTAATGGTTAGCACCTCCATCGTGCAATGCACGAAAAATGAATGATAGAAAACGCTATAAAAAAAGCGTCGGCAGTTCTTCCCGCCCACACTCATAAGGAACGTCAAAGCATAGCAATCGCTATACATTGCGTATCTTCATGATGAACCAGTACGAGTCGTCATACATGGTGAGAAGCGGGATGCTTCTGCTTTGTTGTCATTTCACTTTGCTATCATAGCACTTGTTTTCCCGTGATGTCAAGCCGCTTTCTATGTTCTTACAGAACGTTGCTCACATACTTGATTATAATAGCAATCCTTTAACGGATAAGCAAGAAGTTTCTAACCTGTTTTTCACGGGTACATTCACTACATGTCAAAAAGATTCAGAACATTCGCAAGCAAAATTGTTTATTTAGAATGATTATTGTTTTATAATCAATGTAATCTTACATAAAGGGGAGAATAACAGATGACTGAAAAACGATTAACGACCAATCAAGGTGTACCAATCGGAGACAATCAAAATTCACGCACGGCTGGACGTCGTGGACCTACATTATTAGAAGACTATCAATTAATCGAAAAGATGGCCCATTTCGACCGGGAACGTGTACCTGAGCGTGTTGTACATGCTCGTGGATTCGGTGCTCACGGTGTCTTCACTGTGAAAAACTCGATGAAAAAGTACACGAAAGCTGCGTTTTTACAAGAAGAAGGGACAGAAGTTCCTGTCTTCGCCCGTTTCTCGACTGTTATTCACGGCACGCATTCTCCAGAGACACTCCGCGATCCACGTGGATTCTCTGTCAAGTTCTATACAGAAGAAGGAAACTGGGATTTCGTCGGGAACAACCTTCCTGTCTTCTTCATTCGCGACGCTATGAAGTTCCCGGATATGGTCCATTCACTTAAACCAGATCCACGCACGAATATTCAAGATCCCGATCGTTACTGGGACTTCATGACACTTCGTCCAGAATCGACGAACATGCTCATGCACCTTTTCACGGATGAAGGTATTCCTGCAAGCTACCGTAAAATGCGTGGTTCTTCCGTCCACTCATTTAAATGGGTGAATGCTCACGGCAACACGGTCTATGTTAAACTACGCTGGGTACCAAAAGCTGGCGTTCATAATCTCTCAGCTGAAGAAGCAACAGAGATTCAAGGAAAAGATTTCAACCATGCTTCAAACGATACGTTCCAAGCGATTGAAGACGGAGATTATCCGGAATGGGATCTGTTCGTACAGGTGCTCGATCCGGCTGACGTCGATCAGTTCGATTTCGATCCGCTCGACGCAACAAAAGATTGGTTTGAAGATGTCATCCCGTTCCAACACGTCGGTACGATGACACTGAACAAAAACGTCGACAACTATTTCGCTGAAACGGAATCTGTCGGGTTCAACCCAGGTGTCTTGATTCCAGGGATGCTGCCATCTGAAGATAAGTTGTTACAAGGTCGTCTGTTCTCTTACTCGGACACACAACGCTACCGTATCGGAACGAACTATCAACAACTTCCGATTAACTGTCCGTTCGCACAAGTGAATAACTACCAACGTGATGGTGCAATGCCAGTTGGTCAGCAAACGAGTCCGGTGAACTACGAACCGAACCGTTATCAAGAAGAACCAAAAGAAACACCAGAGTATACGGAAGAAAACCAGCCGTTACTTGATGATAAACATGGTCGTCTCGAAATCGAGAAAACGAACAACTTCGGTCAAGCCGGCGAAGTATACCGTCGTTTGACAGAAGACGAGCAAGCAGCTCTTCTGAAGAACCTCGTCAATGATCTCGAACAAGTACGTCATGAGAACACAGTCTTGCTCGCAATCTGTAACTTCTACCGTGCTGATGCTTCACTCGGTCAGAAATTATCAGAAGCGCTTCAAGTCGATATCGAACCGTTCTTGCAACAAATGCGTTCGTAATATGACACAAGCACCCTTGACTTACGTCTTGGGTGCTTTTTTTTATGTCTTAATATGGGATGAAATCGTAGCGTTCTGCCGTCTTGTACGTGAACTCATTGAGTTTCTTGAACAAGACGATTTGATTGAGACCGACCTGCTTGACCGTATTTTGTTGCATGTAACGTTTTTGTTCTGACGTAAACGTATTATAGATGGGAGCATAACCATTGCTTTGGAACGGTTGCATTTGAATCGCCCGATCCGCATCTTCAAATCGATTGTAGCGAATCGTCCCTCCGACAACTCCTCTACCGAGAATCGTCATCGCTTTTCCATCCGCCCGGTGCACATTTCGAATCGTATTGTAACGAACCGTCGGATTCTTCCAGTTCATCATCGAAATCGCGTAATCCTTTGTTCCGTCAATCGTATTTTTTTCGATCCGGACATTCGTGTGTAATCTATTTTCTGTGTATTGATGTGTGCCAATTGCCACGTTGATATTACGGAACAGGTTATTGCGAATCATGATATCTGCGTTCGGCGTTCCGTCTTGTTTCGACCACTTCCAGTTGAAGCCCTTTGTGATCGGGTCTGGTGTATCGAGATTAATCGATTCATTCGGACCGGTATTCGGGATCATGACGGCGTCGACGAATTTCATGTTTTCGATGACTGCCTTCTTCGTCGCATCAAGTTCCATCGCATGTGAACCTTTTTGATTCCGTACTGTGATGCCGCCGATATACAAGTTTTGATTATGGGCAATGGCGAATGCTGAACCACGCGTATATCGATTCAAGTCGATTTGCGCATTCCCTTTCCCGATGATTTTAACGTTCTGTGAGCCATCATACTTTCCGACCTTTTTGTTCAAACGCAACACGGATGGAGCAACAAGATCAAATACACTAGTCGTCGAACTAATCTTCGTCGTTCCCGTTTCCGTCGTCTTCTTGATGATGACGCCATCTTCCAAGATCACCGTCGTATTGGACGGAATACCGACACGTAGTGGAGACAGGTACGTTCCTTTCGTCAAGACGAGTGTCCCGCCACCCTCTTTTTCAAGACGCTCCAAATAGGAGCGCATCGTATAGTGATTACGCGTCTTTGCGTTATAGGTCGTATATTTACGGATCGTCGGGTCAATTGCTTCTGTTTTTGGTGTGATCCGGTACGTCTTTTTTGTCGTCGCCGCACTCACTTCACCCGGATGAATACCAATCAAAAGTGAAGATGCGATGAACACAGCAAGAGTCGTCTGCTTCATTTTTTGTAACTTCCTTTCCCTTATATCAAAACATTACATCTACTAAAGGTTTATTATAGCATTTATCCAATTAAAGGAAAAAATTTTTTCGGTTATATTGGATAGATTTAGCTGAATGATCTCTCTTTTTCATCGGCATGCTGCTTCTTTCTTTTGATTATCACATCACAAAAAAAGTCCGCCCTACATCAGCAGGACGAACTCTTTCGTGAGACTATCATTATTTTGAACGATTCGCGATTTCTTGTTCTAAGTCGGCGACGAATTGTTCAAGTGATGCATTACTTGAATCTTTTGAACCGTAGCGACGAATATTGACTTCGCGCGATTCGACTTCTTTGTCACCTAAAACAAGCATGACTGGTACTTTGTTGACTTGTGCTTCACGAATCCGGTATCCGAGTTTTTCGTCACGGAAATCTGTTTCAACACGAATTCCCTTCTTCAGTAGGATCGCTTTGATTTCACGGGCATAGTCTTCATGAACTTTAGAAACCGGAATCAATTTCACCTGAACCGGTGCGAGCCATGTTGGGAACGCGCCTTTGTATTCTTCGATCAAGTATGCGACGAATCGTTCCATCGTCGAAACAACACCTCGGTGTAAGACGACCGGACGATGATCTTGTCCGTCATTTCCTTTGTATGTCAATTCGAATCGCTCTGGTAAGAGGAAGTCGAGTTGGACTGTCGAAAGCGTCTCATCTTTACCAAGTGCTGTCCGAACTTGAACGTCAAGCTTCGGTCCGTAGAATGCAGCTTCGCCTTCTGCCTCGAAGTATTCGAGTTCGAGCTCATCCATCGTTTCTTTCAACTCACGTTGCGCCATTTCCCAGATCGCATCGTTATCGAAGTACTTCTCTTTATCCGCTGGGTCACGATACGAAAGACGGAATTTGTAATCTGTAATCCCGAAGTCCGCATAGACTTCTTGAATGAGATGAACGATGGCTTTGAACTCATCCTTCATTTGATCAGGACGGACAAACGTATGTCCATCGTTAAGGACCATGTAACGAACGCGTTGAAGACCAGTCAAGGCACCAGACATTTCGTAACGGTGCATGCCACCAAGCTCCGCAACACGAAGCGGTAAATCACGGTACGAACGTGGTTCATTCTTGTAAACCATCATGTGGTGTGGACAGTTCATTGGACGAAGAACGAGTTCTTCATTGTCCATCTCCATTTTCGGGAACATGTCGTCTTGATAGTGATCCCAGTGACCCGATGTCTTGTATAGATCGACTGAACCGAGGACCGGTGTATAGACGTGCTCATATCCAAGTTCGAGTTCTTTATCGACGATATAACGCTCGACCGTCCGACGGATCGCTGCTCCTTTTGGTAGCCACATCGGAAGTCCTTGACCGACTTCTTGAGAAGTGAAGAACAAGCCAAGTTCTTTCCCGAGCTTACGGTGATCCCGCTCTTTTGCTTCAGCAAGGAAGTGGAGATGTTGTTTCAACTGATCTTTTGTCGCCCATGCTGTACCGTAAATCCGTTGTAACATCTTGTTTTTTGAATCGCCACGCCAGTAAGCACCAGCAATGCTCATCAATTTGAAGACTTGTAGCTTCGCTGTCGCTGGAACGTGTGGTCCACGGCAGAGATCGAAGAATTCGCCTTGACGGTAAATTGTCAAATCCTGATCAGCAGGAATCGACTCGATCAATTCGACTTTCAACGGATCATTGAGCTCTTTATAGATCGCGAGTGCTTCGTCACGAGAGACGACTTCGCGTTCGATCGGCAAGTTTTCACCCGCGATTTTATTCATCATCTTCTCGATTTCCGGAAGATCCTCTTCTGTCAGGCGACGTTCCATATCGATATCATAGTAGAAACCATTCTCGATTGTCGGTCCGATTCCAAGATGAATCGTTTCATCCGGATATAGACGTTTGATGGCTTGTGCCATCAAGTGAGCCGATGAGTGACGAATCAAGTCGAGCCCTTCTTCTGAATCCGGCATAATCAATTCGATTGTACCGTCCTCTTCGATTGGACGACGGTAATCGATTGCGTGCCCGTTTAGTTTTGCAGCAAATGCTTTTTTACGAAGTCCTGGGCTGATTGAAGCAGCGACTTCTTCTGCTGTCGTACCGACTGCGAATTCCTTTACGGCGCCGTCTGGAAATGTAAGTGCGATGTTTGACATGACTGTTTCCCCCTTTAACAAAATAAAAAAGACTCATCCCTAAAAAGGGACGAGTCTTAATCTCGTGGTACCACCCTCGTTCCCGGACCATATACTGGTTCGGCTCGAACACGCGTTAACGGGCGTGAAGCGCAAACGGATTAGCCCCGTTCGTGCTATGAGGGAGTAAAGACATGAATGATGCCATGAGAAGCTTCCACCGCTCTTCTCTCGCTAGTTTGGTTCATTTCATACTTCATATCCTCAATCGTTGCATCGTCTATTGACGTGTCATTAGTATAACGAATCCGTCGCT
Organism: Exiguobacterium sp. U13-1; assembly: GCF_001750115.1. Classification (NCBI taxonomy): domain Bacteria; kingdom Bacillati; phylum Bacillota; class Bacilli; order Caryophanales; genus Exiguobacterium; species Exiguobacterium sp. U13-1. The sequence continues at coordinate 2,748,283 of NZ_CP015731.1, forward strand.
TCCTTGACAAGGAAAATTAGTAGCGACGTCGATTTTCACCGAGGAACTCGATCGGTTGTGTCGTCGTCCGAATCCGTTCCATCAATCGTGCGGCCTTTAACTTATCGCCTTGATCGTTCGTAATCCCAAAATGGAGTTCGAGTTCATCGTAAGATAAGTTCGAGCTGAACAATGTCGGCAGACGATGCATCATCCGATATTGCAAAATGATTCCGAACAACTCATCTCGTACCCACGGACTGATCGATTCTGCGCCGATATCATCAATCAATAAGACCGGAATCGTTTGGAATCCTTCAAGAAACGTATCGAACGAGTCAGACCGAATCCGCCGTTTCGCTTCAGCGACGAACCCAGGAGCATGGACAAGAATCGTTGCAATCCGTTCTTTCTTTAGTGCATTCCCGATCGCAGCCAAGAGATACGTTTTCCCGACACCAAAGCTACCGTGCAGGTACAGTCCCTTTACATGCTCTTTTGAGCGCAGATGATTGAGGAACTGCGACGCCGCACGTAAAGCGAGCTTCCGGTCCGTCGTCGACAAGTCAAAATCACTGAAGTTCGCATCGCGCACTTCGTCCGGCAGGAACAGACTCTTGAACTTTTTCTCAAGTGCACGTTCATCTTCTCGGTCTTTGAGTGCTTGCGACTTTTCATATGAAACGACGATTTGTCCTTTTTCGACGTGCAGGATCGGCTGATAGCCTTCGATGACGGCTTTACTTTCAATCAGTCGATTCCCATCCATCTGTTCCGCGTATTCGTTCAGTTTGAGCATACCCCGCTCGATCATCCGTTGATCAATCTCTGGATGGGTCCGTAAGAACATGACGACCCCCGGATGAGACAACACCCGTTGTTGAATCGCTCGAACCGATTCTGCGACGTCCGGTCGACTTAATATTTTTTCGATAGATGATTGGATATGTTCCATGTCCCGACTCCTTTAGTTCCCCTTCAGTTCTCGTAAGATTCGTTCCATCTCTTCATCGTCTGGAACATCTGCTTCGAAACTCGCTTTTTTAGAGGCTTCATACTGTTGCTGCTTCGCCTTCTCTTCTTGCAACCACTTCGGATTCGGACCGCCGTTCGTATTGCTCGTCCGTCCCCGACGTCCACCGACAGTCTGACGCGCACGTTCTTGTTTTTGCTCCTGCTTCTTCGCAATTAAGTCATCCTGCTCCTGTGTCTTCGCCAGCGCCTCGGATGCTGTCACGTATCCCTTCTGTTTCCAATCATCAACAATTGATAAGAGGAAGTTCTTACTGAAGCGATTGTCTTTTTTGACGACAAGCGCATAGTAGTAGGCGGCATTGACAATCCCGGATGACATTTCATAATCGATGATCAATTGCTGGATCAATTCTTCATCCCGTTCAGACAATGCTTTGACTTTTCGCAACTTCGCGACATAATGCTTCGGATGGGTACTTTCCATCGTTTCCGTCGCTTCAACGTCTCCGACCTCAATCGTGTCGAGTGAGGCGACCTTCGCTTTTTTCTCTCGGCTGAGCTTTTGTTTCGCTGACAACATCATCTGTTTGCAACGTTCTTGTTTCTCAGCATCGGTCATCGGCAAGTACGCTTCGTGGCGGAAACGGGCATTCAATAGTTCCGCCATCAGCGCTTCATTCGACTGCGTGACGTAAGCAAGCTTCACGAGCAGATGATCGATTGCCTTTGAGTAAAATGTTCGTGGCAAGAAACGATCCGTCTGTCGCTTCATCTCTTCTAGGTCAAACGAATAATCAAATTCATATACTGCTCGTTCCTGTTTGGCATAGGCTTTCGGCTGATGCGCGGAAGCAAGACCAGCTTTCACATCGAACACTTGATCAAACCTGACCGTCCGATCAACGATGTTCTTCGGAAGCGGTTCTGTCCGGAAACGATGCTGGAGGGAGCGGAAACGAATTTCACCGACGCGGTAAAATAGCAGACTCGATAACACCCCGTCATTCAAGAAAGTGTTCGGCGCGAGCGGCACCCGGATTTGATAGATGTAGCGATACGCGGCTTGGCGCGCTTCGAACGTCCGGATCAAACCGATGCCTTCTAGCTTGAATAACTCTTCCTTGAATTCATCGACGGAAAAACCGAGTAGTGTTCCGAGTTCCGCATGGGAGATGTATTGGGATTTTGTTTTTCCTGGAATCATCTCGCTCCAAAACGTTTGATAAAGTCCAAGTGCTTTGACGCCGATGATCGGCTGGTACAAATAATATAAAGATTGATAGGCTTCACGGTCGACGACACCATTGCTCATCACTAAGCAAAGATCGGTACCGGAAAGTTCACGTTCTACCATCTGACTCGTCCTTTCCTTAGGGAGAAAAAGAGAGGTACGCTGACCGGACAGACGACCTCTCTTATATCACGTTCAATTTTCACGGTCATTTTCTTGATGTCGCTCCATCAGCTCAGAAAGCTCTTGGAAGAAGACATTGATGTCCTTGAATTGTTTATAGACACTCGCAAAGCGAACGTATGCCACTTCATCGACGGAAGCTAGTTCATTTAACACGAGACGCCCGACCTGCTCACTTGGAATCTCATGCTGAGCTGTCGCTCGTAATGCCTTTTCGACTCGACTGACGACTGTTTCTAACTGTTCAATTGAAATCGGTCGTTTTTCACAGGCACGCACTAGTCCCCGCAAAATTTTATCACGATTGAACTCGTCGCGCGTTCCGTCTTTCTTTACGATGATTAAAGGGGTCTGTTCGACCATTTCGAAAGTCGTAAAGCGATAACCGCAAGACTCACATTCACGTCTCCTCCGAATCGAACCGAAATCCTGGACCGGTCTTGAGTCCAGTACTTTTGTTCCGTTAAAATTACAGGCTGGACAGCGCATGCCGTACCTCCGTTCACGTGATTTCTTTTGTTCCAATCATTTTTAATCGGTATCCCGCATCAAGTGAGGCATAGATTCGCTCGATGTGTTTTTCGAGATCAGGTCCGAGAAGACTCTCACGATGTAAGAATAGATCGACGGCCGTACGTCCGCCCGCCACCATGATGACGGTCGCGAGTCCGTCGACTTCTTTTAATGTAAAAGCGAGTTCTCCACGTTCCGCGTCAACACGACGCACCGTCCCACCCTCTTGCTTTAAGATATTTTCTAAACCAGCAAACAACATCTCGACCGTTGCTGCGTAATAGTGTGTGCGTAGATTTTCGTTTTTATGTGTATCGGATGTCTCTAGCTGTTTTTGTAAGCGTTCCTTCAGTCCCATGGTCATCCTCTTTTCTTTGTTTCTTCTACTATTAAGAATAACAGACGTCAGACATATTAAAAAGCCCTCGTCTGAACGACGAGGGCTTGACGAATTCGTGTGTGTTGTCAGTTGACGTGCTGGACAGTAGCCGCTGGAACTTGAACTGGTCCCATACCACGTGGAATTTCGACATTTTCACGGATTTTCGCATCGAGCTTTTCAGCAATGTAGTTCGCTGCGATGGCTGGATCGATCCGATCCCCACAAGTAAAGACATCAACCGATGCATACCCGTGCTCTGGGAAACTGTGAATCGTCAAGTGCGATTCAGAGATAATGACGACGCCACTGACGCCGTGTGGTGCAAACTTGTGGAATGCTACTTCTCGTACTTCTGCACCTGCTTGAAGTGCTGCGTCAACGAAAAGTCGTTCAACGAATTCCATGTCGTTCAATTTTTCAGGATTACAATCCCAAAGTTCTGCAATAATGTGTCTTCCCATAGTATCCATTTGTGGATCCCCCCTACATTCAATGGTCTTCAAAGTAGTTGATCACTTACTTTGCGCCTGAGTCGTTCGCACCCACGGGGGAAAGTTAGTCCAGAGAGGTCCTAACCCTTTAAGCTGCGATTGCCAGACCGATTGAAGTTCACGATTTGAATTATAGCGAGTATCAAAAAGATACACAAGGATAAATTTCAAAAATTAATACATTTCTAGAAAAAAAACGGGACAGGTCCCGTCGTTACTGGGATCTGCCCGTTGTCATTAATTCAATTCAAGTTCTTTTTCAACCGTTCCCATCGCCTCTAAGTGCGCCGAAACAAGGTGTACGAGGTCGACGACGCGGCAGGAGTAACCCCACTCATTATCGTACCAAGCGAGGACCTTCACTTGACGACCACCCATGACCATCGTCGAGAGTCCATCGACGACCGTCGAACGCTCTTCTCCGTTGAAGTCGATCGAGACGAGCGGTTCCATCGTCATTCCGAGAATACCGTCAAGCGCACCGTCCGCTGCTTTCGTGAACGCTTCGTTCACTTCAGCAACCGTCGTATCGCGACTAACTTCGACGACGAGATCGACGAGTGAGACGTTCGGTGTCGGAACACGAAGCGCGAGTCCATTCAATTTCCCTTCCAAGTGTGGCAAGACGAGTGCGATTGCCTTTGCTGCACCTGTCGATGTTGGAATGATGGATGATCCACATGCGCGGGCGCGTCGTAAATCCTTATGCGGATTGTCAATATTATTTTGATCATTCGTAAACGCATGAACCGTCGTCACGAGACCGGATTCGATTCCGAATGCCCGGTCGATGACTTGCACGACAGGTGCGAGACAGTTCGTCGTACACGATGCGTTCGAGACGATAGCATCTGTTTCATGATCATACATGTCGTCATTGACACCCATGACGATCGTTCGGACATCCCCTTTAGCAGGTGCCGTGATGACGACCTTTTTTGCGCCTGCCACTAAATGCTTCGCAGCACCCGTATCTGAGTTGAACTTTCCTGTCGCTTCGACGACGATATCGATGCCGAGTTCCCCCCACGGCAATAGCTCAGGATTGCGTTCACTGACGATTTGAATTTGTCTTCCGTCAACCATCAACGCCCCATCGATGATGTCGACCGGATAATTGAATTTCCCATGTACCGTGTCGTACTTGATTAAATGTGCGAGTGTTTCGACTGGATAACTTGCATTGATTGCTACGACTTCGCTTTTCCCCTCAGCGATCAGACGTCGAAAGACCATTCGACCAATTCGACCAAAACCATTGACTGCCACCTTGACTCCCATGTGCGGATCCCCCTTCAATGTGACGGATGTAGCTCCGTTTACAGATAGAACTATATCATGAAATGTAAGCGATTTCATTATGTTCTCTAAAAAAAGTGAGAGAAGATGGAAACTTCTCTCACTTCACACTTTTTATGTGTCACTCTCATGATTGCCGGTGTCATATAACGCTAACCATTTATCGATTTGCTGATATAACGAATCAAGACTCCCATCATTGAAGAACACATCATCCGCGAGCTCTTTTTTCTGTTCAATGCTAAGTTGCGAATGAATACGTGCATATGCTTCTGCTTCCGATAGATCATTACGTTGCATCAATCGTCTTAACTGCATATCTTCTGGGCAATAAACGACTACGACACGGTCGAACAGCGTCCGCCAATCGCCTTCAAGTAATAACGGAATATCAAATACGACGAGCGAATGTCCTGAACGTTCATAGGCATCTGCTTCATTAAGCATCTGTCGTCGAATACTCGGATGCATCAACTGATTCAGCTGTTGTCGTTTTTCGCTATCCTGAAAAATGATTTGTCCGAGTTTCGGACGGACGAGACGTTCCTCCTCGAATGCTTCCGGGAAAGCCAACTTGACCGCCTCATATGCTCGCCCTCCTGGCTCAACGACTTCTCGCGCAACGAGATCCGCATCGATGACCGCTATTCCTTTTTGCTTCAGATAGCTAGAAACCGTACTTTTACCGGTAGCGATACTGCCCGTCAGACCAACCCTCATAAGGCGACCTGTTGGCATGTCGGACAGAAGTGCGTTCCTCGTCCGCCGACTTTAATTTTTTCAATGGCAGTACCGCAACGGGAACACGGTTCGCCCTTTTGACCGTATACCGCGAGTTGAAGCTGAAACTCACCTTTTCCGGAAGGTGAGACATAACTTCGGATCGTACTTCCCCCTGCTTCTACCGCTTGTCGTAAGACGTCGACACCGGCTTGATGAATACGTGAGATATCATCAAGCGTCAAGGCACCAGCCTTCGTCAATGGATGGACGCGTGCCGCATGAAGGGTCTCATCGACATAGATGTTACCGAGACCAAGGAAGATGGACTGATCCAGCAATGCCGTTTTGATTGGACTTCTTTTTTTACGAATTAAATTCTCTGCTAACACTTCTGCTGTGAACTCCGGATCAAACGGTTCGCGCTCCAGCTGTGCCAGTGGAGCAGTCTGCATTGCTGTTTCCTTATCACGCAATTCCATCGTTCCGAACTTCCGGACATCATTGTAATGCAGCTCCGAACCATCCGTGAATCGGAAGACGACATGGGTATGTTTATCCCGCTCGACCGGTTGCGGATACGGGAAGTACTTCCCTTCCATCCGCAAATGACTGACGAGATAAAAACGATCAAAATCAAAGAGTAGGAACTTACCGCGACGTTCGACGCGTTCGATCCGTTCTTGATGTAAGGCATCTGCAAATGGTGCCACTTCCATCCCCCGAATCATTTTCGGGTGGTAGACTTTGACGGAAGAGACTGTTTTTCCAGAGACCGAACGTTCTAAACTGCGGCGAACGGTCTCGACTTCAGGTAATTCAGGCACGTCTATTCCTCCTTGCTTACTTCGTTTCGTACCACGTATGTCCTGCGCCCCCATCGACGCGTAACGGTACGGATAGTTCGACGGTCTGCTCCATCGCTTGTTTGACAAGCGCTTGTAAGGCTTCAAGTTCTTCGTCCGGTGCTTCAAAAATCAATTCATCGTGTACTTGTAGTAACAAACGTGCTTTTAAATCTGATGCTTGTAAGGCAGCATGCACATCAAGCATCGCTTTTTTAATGATATCCGCAGCCGAACCTTGAATCGGCGTATTGATTGCCGTACGTTCCGCAAAACCACGTAAATTGAAGTTTTTCGAATTGATATCCGGGATGTTGCGGCGCCGGTTCATCAACGTTTCGACGAATCCATTCGCTCGTGCCGTCTCGATCGCCGTATCCATGAACTGTTTGATTTGCGGGAACAGCTCGAAATAACGATCGATGAACGATTGTGCTTCCTTCCGCGTGATGTTCAAGTTTTGTGACAGTCCATAATCGCTGATTCCATAAATGATGCCGAAGTTGACGGCTTTCGCCTGACGCCGCATGTTTCCTGTGACATCCTCCGGTTCAACACCAAAGACACTACTTGCGGTTTGAGTATGGATATCCTCATCATGTAAGAATGCATCGACAAGCGTCTGATCCTGCGACATATCGGCCATGACACGTAGTTCGATTTGTGAATAATCGGCAGCATACAGTGACCAGCCTGCTTCACTTGGAACGAAGGCTTTTCGAATCTTCCGTCCTTCTTCAATCCGAATCGGGATATTCTGAAGGTTCGGATTGACCGAACTTAAACGGCCTGTCTGGGCAATCGTCTGAGCAAAACGGGTATGAATCTTTCCGTCTTCCTTGATGACTTTTTGTAAGCCTTCGACATACGTCGACTGTAATTTTTGGAGCTCCCGGTACAACATGATGTGATCAATGACCGGATGCAACGGACGCAGTTTTTCAAGAACGTCTGCGGCAGTCGAATAGCCGGTCTTTGTTTTTTTGAAGGCTGGTAGTTCGAGTTTTTCAAACAGAATCACACCGAGTTGTTTCGGTGAATTGATATTGAACGACTCACCTGCAGCTTCAAAGACCAACGTTTCAAGTTCTGTAAGACGCCCGGCAAGATCCGCTTGCATCGATTGGAGCGTCGCGACGTCGACACGAATCCCAGTCCACTCCATCTCAGCAAGGACACCTGATAGCGGACGTTCCAGTGTTTCATACAGCTCATATTGCTGATTCGCCTTCAACTCTTCCCGGACTTTCGGAAACAATAATTCGATCATCCGTGCCTTCTCTGCAAGATAAGGGTGTAATACGTCATCCGCTGGGGCTAGACGTTTTGCTCCCTTGCCGAGGACCGCTTCTTCGTTCGGTGCCATCAATGCATAATGACCAGCAATTGAAGCGAGCGTCGTGCCGCCACTTAAATTCAATAAGTAACCAGCTAATAACAAATCCTCATAACCGTTTAAGGTTAAGCCATGCTTACGCAATGCGAATGCGACTTGTTTGGCATCGAGACAAATCTTCCGATGTTCTGACTCGATCCATTGGCGGAATGCCGGATCCTCGACGAGCGTTGGAGCAGCAACATAGATCGTGTCAGGCGTCGCGATCGCAAACCCGATGATGTCTTCTTCCATGTAATCCTCTCGCAGCTGTTCAGCAAGCAACACCGCATCGGTGACGTCTTCAGGAAGTGACGTAATCGTCACGACGTTCAACTGCTCTTTATCCTCTTCTTTGACGACAGGGGCGAATCGATTCGTCAACGACTTGAAGCCGAGCGACTGGAACAACGAATAAGGAACTTGGGTATCAATGTCGCGAATTTGCAAATCCTCTAGCGTCGTCTCGAGCGGGACATCGACTTTAATTGTCGCGAGTTCTTTCGATAATCGTGCTAGCTCTTCGTTCGCGATGACTTTTTCCTTCTGCTTCCCTTTTAAGTCCTCGACGTGCTCATACAGTCCTTCGACAGAACCATATGCCGAAATCAATTTAACCGCCGTCTTTTCACCAATCCCAGGAATCCCTGGAATATTATCCGACTTATCCCCCATTAATCCTTTCAGATCAATCATTTGAATCGGCTTTAGACCACCATACGTCTCAGCGAACAGTTCCTCAGTCATGCACTGGACGTCCGTAATCCCACGCTTCGTGATCAAGACTTCGATCTTATCCGTGACAAGTTGAAGTAAATCTTTATCTCCAGTGACGATCCGCGTCCGATCCGTCGGCATCGTTCGTGCGAGCGTACCGATCAAATCATCCGCCTCATAGCGATGAAGTTCCATCATTTGAATACCGAGCGCTTCGCAGATGTCCCGGACGATCGGGAATTGTTCACGTAGTTCGGACGGTGTCTTTTCGCGACTTCCTTTATACTCCTGATAGACATCGTGACGGAACGTTTCACTCGAAGCATCAAAGGCAACGAGCATATGGGTCGGTTGTTCTTCCTCGAGCAACTTCAATAACATCATCGTAAAGCCATAAGCTGCGTTCGTATTTCGTCCTTGCGCATCCGTCATTGGTGGTAAGGCGAAAAACGCCCGATAGGTCAACGAGTTCCCATCAATCAATAGCAATTTATTTTCCATCATCTACGCCCCTTTAATCGATTTTCTGTTCCTATTGTATCACTCTACACACATTTGTTCGCTAAAAATGACCAAAAAAAGACGATTGACTCACGGAGAGTCAACCGCCAAGGGCATGACGACATGGGAGCTGATCCAGTCGCCATACAGATGATGAAGAAGGTACTTTCATCATAAGATACGTCTATTAAGGAAATGTGAATCCACTGTGAAATTCAGCCATGTTTTGGTAAACGAATCGTAAACGTCGTTCCTTTCTGTTCTTCTGAAGCGACTTCGATTTCACCGTGGTGTAGGTCGACGATATGTTTGACGATGGCTAGTCCGAGACCCGTTCCCCCGGAATTACGGCTTCGTGCCTTATCGACGCGATAGAAACGTTCGAAGATCCGTTGGGTTTCTTTCGGATGAATGCCAATTCCGTCATCTTTGATGATGAGCTGGACAGACTCTTCTCCATCCTCAAGCTGAATCCAGACGTTGCCACCGTTCGGCGTATAATTCAGCGCATTCGCAACCAAGTTGACGACGACCTGTTTTAATCGATTCAGATCTGCCCGAATGAAGACTTCTTCTTCCGTTTCGATATGAATCGTCATCTCTTGTTCTGTTGCTCGTCGGTGCAGGAGTGCTGCAGTTTCCCGAACGAGACTCGTCACATCAACGATTGCGGTCTCGAGCTGATAGTTATCTTGTTCTAAACGAGAAAGCTCGAGCAAGTCTTCCACCAATGTTTGCATCCGTTCCGATTCATCGTGGATGATCCGTAAGAACTGCTCTCGGATTTCCGGAACATCTTGTGCACCATCGAGTAACGTTTCCGCAAATCCTTTAATGGACGTCAATGGTGTCTTTAATTCGTGGCTGACATTCGCAACGAAATCTTTACGCATCTGTTCCAGCTTTTTGATTTCCGTGATGTCGTTAAAGACGACAGTCGTTCCCTGCACTCGACCGTTCTTATCAAAAATCGGAGCAGCACTGACCATGAACGTCCGACTGTTGATGCCAAATCGGACACTCGATTGTTTCCGGTTCGGTTTTTCCGTCAGATAGACATCTTCAATCACCTGGCTCATCTTTTCGTTTGGAAGTACACGATAGTACAGCTTCCCGCTAGACGGTTCATGAATGTTGAACATTTCTCGGTACGTTCGGTTGACGAGTAGGACGTAGCCCTTCTCATCAATCAGCATGAGACCAGCTCCCATGTACTCGATCAAGGATTCGAGACGTGCCCGTTGCATCGCTTCACCAGACGATGCGTTCTCGAGATTGCGCGCTAATAGATTGATGGAGCGCCCTAAATCGCGTGATTCGTCAGGTGCCGATAACTCATAGACACGGGACTTGTAATTTCCATGTGATAGTTCGTGCAAGACATCGGTTGCCTCCGCGATCGGTCGCAGGAATCGTTTTGTCGAACGATAAATCGTCAAGAAGATAACCAATAACGACGCAACGAGAGAAAGGATGATGACCGTCCAAATCCGTGAATAAATGACGTTCAAGTCTTTTGCATAACGAATAAAACTGACATACACCTCACCACCGTCCGCTGTCGGAACAGGCTTCGTGAATTGAACGACACTATCATCTGTTTTCGATTCAAACGTTCCCTCATCAGGAATCGCTGAAAAATTGAGGGTCGCGACTTTCAGTTTCGTGACATCAACCGGTGTACCGGCAATGATCTCACCCCGACCATTAAATAAAATCATGTCGAAGTTCGATTCAGCGTACAATTGATTCACGTACTGGGCCATTTCAGAAACATCGCGCCCTTGTAAGATCGTCTCAACAAGAGAAGTCTCATCCATCAATTTTTCTTTTTCATTTTGGACATAGAACTCCTTGAAGGATTGTCCAAGTAAGAAACCGAGTGCAATCAGCACGAGACTGATGAACGAAAACATTTTAAAGATAAATCGCTTGCGATACTTACTCATTCCGATTTCGGCTCCTCCATCTTATACCCGAGACCACGAATTGTTTTGATGTAAATCGGTTTTTTCGTATTCGGCTCGATTTTTTCACGGACATGACTAATATGCACATCCACGATTCGTGTATCGCCGACGAAATCATAGTTCCAGATTGCGGATAACAGTTGATCTCGTGTCAGGACACGTCCCTTATTTTTAGCAAGGTATACGAGCAGTTCGAATTCTTTAGGTGTTAGTTCAAGACGCTCTTCTGCTTTGAAAGCTTCATAGTTATCTGGAACGATTTTGACATCACCAATCAGAATCGTCCCATCCGTCACTTCTTCCGAAGGTGTTGTCTGATGACTCATTCGTCGTAAAATTGCTTTCACACGGGCGACGACTTCACGTGGGCTAAATGGTTTTGTCAGATAATCGTCCGCACCGAGTTCAAGACCAAGGACTTTATCGAACTCATCATCCTTTGCTGTCAACATCAAGATCGGCGTATTGATTTTCTGTTGGCGTAGCCGTTTACATACTTCCAGACCATCGAGTTCCGGCAACATGAGATCTAGTACAATCAATGCGGCATCTTGCTTCTCCGCTAATTTTAAACCTGACATCCCATCATGTGCCGTTTCGACGACGAAACCAGCTTGTTCTAGATTAAACTTCAATAGTGTTGCGATCGACAATTCATCATCTACCACGATAATTTTATCTTTCAAACCTTGCATCCCCCTCAAGTTTCGTTCTTTCGAATGAGGAATTCCGTGGAATCCGCTTCGTCTGTCTTCATCTTACCGACTTTCACAGGAAAATCACAAATCTTTCTGCTGTTTCTTTACATAATCTTTAAAGGAGATGCCGAATCCAACTAGATCGTTCGTGTAAAAGCTAATAAAACGGGGAATCAATACATATCGTTAATTGTAGGAGGTAGAATGTATGGAATGGAATCATCCCCTTTTTGCAGCCATTACGGCATGGTTTATCGCTCAAGCAGCGAAGCTTGTCACAAGTTTGGTACGGACACGAAAGTTCGACCTGGAAATCATGTTTGCTTCTGGTGGTATGCCTAGTTCACATAGTTCGACTGTCGTCGCTCTAGCCGTTGTCATCGGTTTTCAGGAGGGGTTCTCATCATCGATTTTCGCACTGGCCGTCATCTTTGCGACGATCATCATGTATGATGCGACAGGTGTCCGGCAAGCTGTCGGTGTTCAGGCAAAACTACTCAATGATTATTTCAAAGGGATTCGCCATGAGACTCCTCTCCTGAATGAGCTCGTTGGTCATACCGAGTTTCAAGTGTTCGTTGGTCTCCTGCTCGGACTAGCCGTCGGTCTTCTATGGCCCGTCTTCTTTTTTTAATCCTATGATGTACAACAGCCCATCCAAAAATCGGATGGGCTGTTTGAGTATGAGATAGCTTATGGTTTCAAGACGACCTTGATACATCCATCTGTCCGATCATTAAATGTCTGATAGGCAGACGCAGCATCATCTAGTGCGACTTGGTGCGTTACGATATCTGTTGGATCAAATTCCTTGTTGATGATTTTCTGGAACAGTTCCGGCATTAAATGGACGACTGGTGCTTGTCCCATTTTCAGCGTAATATTTCGGGTAAAGAAATCGCCAAGCGGGAACTGATTATATTTCTTAGCATAGACGCCCGTCAACTGTACAGTACCAAATTTCCGGACAGCATCCTTTGCAATATCAATGGCACTCAACGTTCCACCTTGCAGACCAATCTTTTGTTCAATTTTTTCTACAGGGGACATCTTCCCATCAAAACCGACACAATCAATGACGACGTCTGCCCCACCCTGTGTCAGCTCTTTAATATACGCACCACTTTCTGCGTGATCTGAGAAATTCACTGTCTCGACTTTATTCGTGACTTTGGCATGATTTAATCGATACACTTGATCATCCACCGCAATGACTCGCTTTGCCCCTTGCATCCATGCAAATTTTTGTGTCATTAGTCCAACTGGTCCTGATCCGAGTACGACGACCGTATCTCCTTTTTTCACACCCGCATGCAAGACGCTCCAATACGCCGTAGGTAAAACGTCAGATAAGAACAATAATGCCTCATCTTCCAGTTCACACGATTCAGGAATCACAAGTGGCATGAAATTTCCGAACGGAACTTTTAAATATTCCGCCTGACCACCGGGATGTCCACCAAACTCTTCTGTAAAACCGAAGTACCCACCTGTATCGACATGGGGATTTCCATTCGAGTTATCACATTGGCTCTCCATGTCATGTTCACAAAAGAAACAGTGACCACAAGCAACGTTAAACGGTAACACGACGCGGTCTCCTCGTTTGACTTTCGTCACACCTGGTCCCACTTCTTCAACGATGCCCATCGGTTCATGACCAATGACATAGTCTTTGTGAGCCGGCATATTCCCCTGATAGATGTGTAGATCCGAACCACAAATGGCAGTCGATGTGATTTTTACGATGATGTCATCGTTTTTTTCAATCGATGGATCCTTTACTTGCTTGACTTGGACATCTTTTGTTCCTTGGTACGTTACGGCGCGCATGTAAAATCCCCCTTAGTGGAATAGAATGACGTACCTTTGTCCTTACCCTAATATTAGCATTCTCTCTACATGTTTATTAAAATTGGAACTTTTCTCCTACATGTATCCTATGCTATGAAATAAGACATTCTACACAATTAGCACAGGAATGAAAGGAGGCACTCGCGTGGCACGCTGTACTGTTTGTCGTCAAAATTGGTCTGCTCGAACAATCTATCGATTAATCTGGTCTGCCCATGTAACTTGTCCACACTGTCAGAATCCGCAGCACCTACATATGGAGCATCAAGGTCACTTCCTCCGGATTGGTTATTTGGTTCCTTGGCTGACGTTCCTTCTTATACTAGTCTGTCCTTGGTATGCTAAGTTATCGCACTATGCTTCTCCTCATCGGTTATGACGAGACAAAAAAGACGAACTTGTCGAAAGTGACAAGTTCGTCTTTTTTAAATTCAGGATTTTAATAAGTCGAGTACAGAGCGGACAGTAGATGCAGAGCGATTCAAAGCCTCTTGCTCCTCAGTCGTCAGTTCGAGTTCATAGATATGCTCGACACCGTTTCCGCCGAGAATGACAGGTACGCCGAAATACATATCGTCATATCCGTATTCACCTTCGAGGTAAGCGATTGCCGGAAGAATACGTCGCTGGTCCTTCAAGATCGCTTCGACCATCTCAGCGATTGCCGCTGCAGGTGCATAATAAGCAGAGCCGTTTCCGAGTAACTGAACGATTTCACCGCCGCCTTTACGGGTCCGGTCAACGATCGCATCCAGTCGTTTTTTCGATACGAGCTTCTCGATTGGGATTCCTCCCGCCTGAGAATAGCGCAGTAGCGGTACCATATCATCTCCGTGTCCTCCGAGCACGAATCCCGATACATCCTTCACAGAAACGTTCAGCTCCTCTGCTAAGAATGTCCGGAAACGTGCCGTGTCGAGGACACCGGATTGACCGATGACACGCTCTTTCGGAAAACCAGATGCTTGATAGACCGTATAAGTCATCGCATCGACAGGATTCGTCAAAACGATGATGATCGATTCTGGTGCATGCGCGACAATTTCCTTCGTCACAGCTGTCATGACGGCAGCATTCGTACTCACGAGGTCTTCGCGGCTCATACCTGGCTTCCGAGCGATACCCGCAGTGATGACGACGATATCTGCACCTTTAATGTCTGCATAATCCGATGTCCCTTTTACTGAAGCATCAAACCCGAGGATCGGCGCTGCTTCTTGCATATCGAGCGCCTTTCCTTTCGTCGGATTCTCTTGCTCTGGTCGGTCGACGAGGACGACATCACCTAGCTCTTGCTGGGCAAGATAGAGTGCCGTCGTCGCTCCTGTAAAGCCACTTCCTATGACTGCGATCTTCTTCCGTCTGTTCATCGACTCATTCCTCCTGATCGGATTACATGTTTTTGATGAGTTCGTCCGCGAATTCAGAACACTTCACTTCAGTCGCACCGTCCATGAGACGCGCGAAGTCGTATGTGACGACTTTCGTTTCAATCGATGTTTCCATCGATTTGATGATGAGATCTGCCGCTTCGTTCCAGCCGAGGTGACGGAACATCATTTCGCCTGACAAGATGACAGATGATGGGTTTACTTTATCAAGTCCAGCGTATTTCGGTGCTGTACCGTGAGTTGCTTCAAAGATTGCGTGACCTGTCATGTAGTTGATGTTTGCTCCAGGTGCGATTCCGATACCACCGACTTGTGCAGCAAGTGCATCCGAAATGTAGTCACCGTTCAAGTTCATTGTTGCAACGACATCAAACTCTTTTGGACGAGTCAAGATTTGTTGTAAGAAGATATCAGCGATTGAATCTTTTACGATCAACTTACCAGCAGCTTCTGCGTCTGCTTGTGCTTTGTTGGCAGCATCTGTTCCTTCTTCTTCCTTGATGCGATCGTACTGGTTCCAAGTGAAGACGTGCTCTGCGTATTCACGCTCAGCAAGTTCATAGCCCCAGTTTTTGAAAGCACCCTCAGTGAACTTCATGATGTTTCCTTTATGAACGAGCGTCAATGAAGCACGTTTGTTTTCAAGTGCGTATTCGATTGCTGCACGAACAAGGCGTTCTGTTCCCTCTTTTGAAATCGGTTTGATTCCAAGACCAGATGTCTCAGGGAAGCGGATTTTATTGACACCCATTTCGTTTTGAAGGAACTCAAGCAGTTTTGCAGCGCCTTCGCTGCCTTCTGCGTATTCAATTCCTGCGTAGATGTCTTCAGTATTTTCACGGAAGATGACCATGTCTGTATCTTCTGGGCGTTTAACCGGTGAAGGAACACCTGTGAAGTAACGAACTGGACGAAGACATGTGTACAAATCAAGCTCTTGACGTAGAGCAACGTTCAACGAACGGATTCCGCCGCCGACTGGTGTCGTAAGTGGTCCTTTGATTGCGATGATGTGCTCACGGATGAGATCGAGTGTCTCTTCTGGTAACCAGTTGCCTGTTTTGTTGAATGCTTTTTCACCAGCGTAGACTTCTTTCCATTCGATTTTCTTCTCACCGTTGTATGCTTTTTCAACTGCTGCATCAAACACACGTACAGCTGCGTTCCAGATGTCAGGTCCTGTTCCGTCACCAATGATGAACGGAATGATTGGAGCGTTTGGAACTTGAAGTGTACCGTTAGTTACTGTGATGTTTTCGCCTTGAAGTGTAGCCATGTCTAAAAATCCCCCTTAAGTAATTGTAATCTACATCAAAAATCAGGAGAGGATTGCTCCTCCCCGTCCTTTTAACGTTCTTCGATGGACACGTATGTCCGGTGCGTTTCACCCGTGTAGTCTGCACGCGGGCGAATCAGACGGTTATCGCTATACTGCTCTAAAATGTGCGCCAACCAACCTGACATCCGACTTACTGCAAAGATTGGAGTGAATAGTTCTGTATCAAGTCCAAGTGCATGGTACGTAGAAGCGGAATAGAAATCAACATTTGGTTTCAATCCTTTTTCCGATTGGACGATTTCGTCGATCTTAACTGACATCTCATACCATTTCGGCTCCCCGATTTGAGCAGTCAGCTGACGGCTCATTTCTTGAAGATGCTTCGCACGTGGGTCGCCGTCCTTGTAGACACGGTGACCGAAGCCCATGATTTTTTGCTTGTTCTCAAGTTTATTATGAACATACTCGTCAACCTTTTCAACCGAATCAATTTCTAACAACATCTTCATGACGGCTTCGTTCGCGCCACCGTGAAGTGGTCCTTTTAACGCGCCCATCGCTGCCGTCACACCTGAGTAGACGTCAGAGAGTGTCGCGACACAAACGCGTGCCGTGAACGTCGAAGCGTTCAACTCGTGATCAGCGTGAAGAACGAGCGCTTGGTTGAAGGCTTTTTCTGCAACTTCCGTTGGCTCCTCACCCGTCAACATGAACAAGAAGTTTCCTGCGTATGATAGACCTGCTTTAGGTGCAATCGGCTCTTGTCCTTTTTTGATACGGGCGTAAGCTGTGACGAGTGTTGCGATTTGTGCCTGTAATTTGATGGCTTTAGCGTAATTCGCCTCAGTCGACATATCTTCTGATGTCTCATCGTAAAGCGCGAGTTGAGAGAGCGCTGTTCGAATCGTCGCCATCGCATTCGCCGACTTCGGTGCTGCCTTCATCGTTTCAAGAACGGCAGTCGCAACCGTTGCTTCGGAAATGAGTGCTTCCGATAGTTGCTTCAATTCCTCTTCTTTTGGTAGACGGTCGTTCCACAATAAGAAGACGACTTCCTCAAATGAGGCGTGCTCCGCCAAATCATCAATCGTATAACCGCCATACGTCAATTGACCATCGATAATCGAACTGATTTTCGATGAAGTCGCGACGATTCCTTCTAAACCTTTAGTTTGCGTCATGACAATAATCCCCCTTTTTTTCCCCAGAAATTTAAAACGCTTTCATTTCCGTATTGAAAAAAAGACGTCCACTCAAGAGTCGTTCCCCATGCTTGTAGCGCTGTACTCTTGAATAGACCATCTTGTTTCTGTTCTTAGTATAAACAAAATTACCCAAAAAGTGAATGAACTTGCATACTATTATCAAAAAATTAATTCAGTTACTTTGCTGATTCGGCTCATCCTGTGAACGCTTTTGCGATGACATCCCACATTCCGATGACGAGCGCCGCGATTCCAGCACCAATCAGCGGACCAACAGGTACTCCCCGGAAGAGCCCGACGGCGAGAATCGTTCCAGCTAGCAAGGCTGTCGTCACGAGTGGATCTTCTTTCATCAGTCCAACACCGTGTGCTGCGACGATTGCAACAAAAATTCCTGATAAAAATGAGATGATGCCGATATGTCCCCGAATGCTTTGGAGCAACTCCTTAAAGCCTATATCCCCTGTTGCAATCGGTACAAGAATTGCTGCTGTGATCAATGTGACGCCCCACGTGATTCCTTTTGCCTGTAAGGAAGGAAACAGTCTACCATCCAGCCCGATTGCCTTGATGATCAATAGGAAGGCTGCAGCGATGATCAATGATTTATTTTGTGCGATGACCCCGATGAAGACGAGGGCAATCAAAAAAAGATAAGCTTCCATACGTCCTCCTCGTACAAAAAAAGACGGACATGACCTAAGTCACGTCCGTCATGAATGGTTTATGCGTTATACAGTTTACCTGTCAATGGATCGATTGAGATCATTTGACCGTCTTTGAAGACTGTCAATGCATCTTCGACACCAACGATAACCGGTTTACCGAGTGATGGTCCAACGATTCCAGCGTGGCTTGTCAATCCGCCATCAACTGTGATCATCGCTACAGCCATCTCGATTGCAGGCATCATGTCACGATCTGTTGAGTTCGTAACGAGAATCATGCCTGGCTTCGCTTTAGAGTTTGCTTCCTCAGCGTTGTTTGCGATGACGACTTCGCCAACGACTCCACGTTCACCGATCCCACGACCGTTTGCGATCTCTTTACCGACGATGTGGATTTTCAACATGTTCGTTGTACCAGCAGTCAAAGCAGGGATACCTGCTGAGATGACGACGAGATCACCATCTGTGACGAAACCAGCGTCTTTTGCTGTGTCCGCAGCAAGTGTCAACATGTCATCCGTGTTGTCTGAAAGATGATCAACGACGATTGGGTACACGCCCCATACGATGTTCAACTGACGTGCGACACGTGCGCTTGGTGTAACCGCAACGATGTTCGGCTCCGGACGGTATTTCGAGATACGTGCAGCCGTGTAACCCGATTGTGTCGGTGTCAAGATTGCTTTTGCGTCCAAGTTGATCGCAGTGTGCGTAACCGCTTGAGCGATCGCATCCGTTACTGTGTGCTCACTACGTGTCTGACGATCTTTCAATAAGAGCTTGTAGTCGAGCATTTTTTCTGTACGTTTTGCGATTGAGTGCATCATTTGGACAGATTCGATTGGGTAGTCCCCTGCTGCTGTCTCACCTGAAAGCATGATTGCATCCGTACCATCAAGAATCGCGTTCGCGACGTCTGATGCTTCAGCACGTGTTGGACGTGGGAAACGTTGCATCGAGTCGAGCATTTGTGTTGCTGTAATGACTGGTTTACCAAAGTCGTTACAAAGCTTGATCAAGTCTTTTTGAGTTGGCGTAACTTCTTCCGTTGGGATCTCGATACCGAGGTCACCACGCGCTACCATTAAACCGTCTGAAATCGCAAGGATTTCTTCGATGTTATCGACACCTTCTTGGTTCTCGATTTTCGGGAAGATCTTGATGTGGCTCGCGTTGTTTTTCTCAAGCAATTGACGAATCGCAACGACGTCTGACGCACGGCGTACGAAAGATGCCGCGATCAAATCGATATCGCTCTTGATACCGAACTCGATATCAGCGATATCTTTTTCTGTCAAAGCAGGAAGGTTAACCTTCACGTTTGGCAAGTTAACGCCTTTTTTCGTTTTGATGACGCCTTCGTTTTCGATTGAACAACGAAGCTCACGGTTCGGAAGTTTTTCAGTGACACGAAGACCGATGAGACCGTCATCAAGCATGATCATCGAACCGACTTCAACATCATCGTAAAGTCCTTCGTATGTGACAGAAAATTTATCTTTCGTTCCGACGATTTCGTTTGCATCACCACTGACGATGATGACTTCTTGTCCACGTTCGAGAAGCGCTTTTCCTTCTTCAAACGAATGTGTACGGATTTCCGGACCTTTCGTATCGAGAAGAATCGTAACGATTTTGTTTGCTTCTTCTGCTGCACGACGGATATCCGTGATTCGTGCACCGTGCTCTTCATAATCGCCGTGTGAGAAGTTCAAACGAGCGACGTTCATACCTGCTTCGATCATTTCTGGAAGACGTTTTTCTGACGCCGGTCCAATCGTACATACAATTTTAGTTCTACGCATATTCCATAAACCTCCTACGGTGTTTGGCCAAGTTCTCTTGTCCATTCCAATCCTATCGACGTTCGTTAAATCGAAAGCTGTTTTGAAAGCTCGAGAATATCAAGATCCAGCTCGTGTTTATTTTCGTCGAGTGCCTCATCGATATCGAGATCGATCATCTTACCACCACGTACACCTACGACACGTCCTTGCTTTCCTTGAAGTAGGATTTCGATAGCATGTGCACCCATCCGACTTGCAAGTACACGGTCCGCTGCCGTTGGTGCTCCACCACGTTGAACGTGACCAAGAACCGTGACGCGTGTATCAAGACCTGTTTCTTTTGCGATCGCGTCTCCCACGTCCTGAGCACGACCTGCCCCTTCAGCGACGATGACGATCGAGTGTTTTTTACCGCGATTGACACCACTTTGAATGCGATCAAGGACTTCTTTTAAATCTTCAGGACGCTCGGGAACAAGAATCGATTCTGCTCCACCAGCAAGTCCTGCATATAATGCGATATCACCTGCATCGCGCCCCATGACTTCAATGACATACGTCCGCTCATGCGACGATGCCGTATCACGGATTTTATCGATCGCTTCAAGCGCCGTGTTGAGCGCTGTATCAAAGCCGATCGTATAGTCTGTTCCAGGGATATCGTTATCAATCGTACCTGGAAGTCCAATTGTCGGGAAGCCAAGTCCTGTCAATTTTTGGGCACCACGATACGACCCGTCTCCGCCTACGACGACGAGTGCATCAATTTCAAATTTCTTAAGATTGACGACCGCTTTTGCTCGTCCTTCTTCTGTGCGGAACTCAGGGCAACGTGCTGAACGTAGGAACGTTCCGCCTCGTTGAATAATGTCACCAACTGATCCAAGGTTCAACTGGACGATGTCCCCGTTGATTAATCCTTGATAGCCGTTATAGACACCAAATACTTCTAAGCCATGAAAAATCGCTTTACGCGTGACAGCACGCACCGCGGCATTCATACCTGGTGCATCGCCGCCACTCGTTAAGACAGCAATCCGTTTTAAACTCACGTTAATCACCTCTCCATTAATCTGAATCTAAAATAGCACGTTGTTTTCTTGTTTTACAACAGGGCAGATTGCATAAACTTTCACTTGGTTTTTCATCACCGATTCCGGAAATGAGGAATATCAATCATGATAGCGATTACATGGTGCTTATGTGCCAATTTGGTGATATTTTTCGGTCCGCTGATCGATAAGCTCTTCCTTGGTCAAATGAACCAATGATTCGAGTTTCTGTACCAATACAGTTTTTAATTTATCCGCCTGTAATGACACATCGAGATGTGCGCCTCCGACGACTTCTGGAATGATGGCATCTGCGATCCCGAGTCGTAATAAATCAGGTGCTGTGATCTTCATCGATTCTGCCGCTTTCTCCGCAAGACTTGCATCTTTCCATAACAATGCTGCAGCACCTTCAGGAGAGATAACGGAATACGTTGAATTCTCGAGCATCAAGAGTTGGTCACACACTCCGATTCCTAAAGCACCACCTGATCCACCTTCACCGATGACGATTGAGATGATTGGAACTGTCATGCCAGCCATCTCAAACAGATTTTTCGCGATGGCCTCACTCTGACCACGTTCTTCTGCCGCACGTCCTGGATAAGCCCCTTTCGTGTCGATGAACGTGATGATTGGTCGGTTGAATTTCTCCGCTTGTTGCATGAGACGTAGTGCTTTTCGGTACCCTTCCGGATGTGGCATCCCAAAATTACGACGAATGTTTTCTTTTGTATCTTTTCCGCGTTGATGACCGATGATCGTCACCGGACGACCATTCAATGTTCCAATTCCACCAACGATTGCCGCATCATCATACCCATGACGATCGCCATGCAGCTCGATGAAATCTTCACAAATGGATTCAATGTAATCGAGTGTCGTTGGACGTTCTGGATGACGTGCCAATTGAACACGATTCCACGCTTTCATATTCCCGTAAATATCGAGTTCTAATCGATGAAGGCGTTCTTCAAGAAGTTGGAGTTCTTCCTTGAAGTCTAATCCTTGTGTTTCCGCCATATCATGGAGCTCAAGAATTTTTTCGCGTAACGCGATGACTGGTTGGTCAAATGGTTGCATGGTTCGTTCCCTCCGCATGTAGCTTTAAGATTCGCGTATAGTACGTTTTCAGATCATGTCGTGATACGACATCGTCCAGTTGACCTGCTTGTAATAAGAATTCTGCTGTTTGGAAATCTTCCGGTAGTTTTTCACGTATCGTCTGTTCGATGATCCGTCGACCTGCAAACCCGATCAACGCCCCCGGTTCAGCGATGTTGAAGTCACCGAGCATCGCAAAACTTGCTGATACACCGCCGGTCGTCGGATGAGTCATACAAGAAATATAAAGTAATCCAGCATCTGAATGCTGTTTTAAGAAGAGACTCGATTTCGCCATCTGCATGAGACTAACCATTCCCTCTTGCATCCGTGCTCCACCTGAAGCGGAGAAAATCGTGACAGGTAGACGATGTTTCGTTGCGTAACGAACCGCTTCAGAAATCGCAGCACCAACCGCTGCCCCCATCGAGCCCATCCGGAATCGTGCATCCATGACACAAGCGACGAGTGGGTGACCATTCACATTCCCGACGCCACAGACGATCGCTTCCTCAAGACCCGTTCTGACTTGGTCGCCCTTTAATTTTTCCGGGTAATCTTGAAATCCGAGAGGATCCGCTTGAACTGCCGGTAAGTCGAAATACGTCACCGAACCTTCATCGAATAATTGCGTAAAACGTTCTTGCGCGGTCAACGGATGATGATACCCACATGAACAGACACGTAAGTTCGCCTCCAGTTGTTTCGTATATTGGATTAATTTACATTTCGGACATTTCGTCATTAGGCCAACTGGCACATCGACACGCTGCTCCTTCGAAGTCAGCGTGACGAACTTTTTAGGTTTTCGAAAAAATGCTTGCACGTTCAGTTCCCCCTTGTCATCCTAGGGGCGGTTCAAGAGTTGTTCCCGTTCCGCCTGCGTATAGAGTTCCCCTTGACCGAAGCTTTTATGGAAGGCATTGACTTGTCGCCAGATTCGTTCAAACAAATCGTTATCGACTGTCTGAATCAACGTTTCACGAAACGCAACATCGGATGAAACGACTGGTGCAAGCACCGAAAGGTCATCCAGCTGCGCGAGCGCTGCTTGCTCAAGCAAGCGAAGCGTTCCTGCCAAGTCTTCGAACTTCGAATCGCCAGTCACTAAGAATTGAGCGATGATTTGAATATAGGTATGATCGTCACGATTCAATAGAAAGCTTCCGCCTCCATGTCGTGTCTCGACGATCCCTAAATAAGCGAGCGTCCGTAATGCTTCTCGTACGGACGGTCGACTGATGGATAGTCGTTCTGCCAGTTCCCGTTCTGATGGAATACGGTCTCCTGGAACTAATCCATCTTGTTCGATCATCAATTTAATCGCTGCGATATTGGCTTCAAACGCATTTCGTTTCTTCTCCATATCGATACGGCACCACCTTTCTGACCCTTCAGTCGGTTGCTTTAATTGGTGGCATTGGTCAGACCAATTACCCCTTATTATAACAAATCTTATTACCTAGTACTAGTTTGAGCGGGGGACATTTTTCAGGACGACATGATCCTCGCCAAACCGAATACGTAGCCGAGCTAGTAATTCCTCATCATGCTGCACTGCATAAAGCGGCGGTAACGATTTCGTCTCGCGTGAATCCGCGTAGCGAACGACGACTGGAATATCGCCTGGTGCTGCTTCTAGCAACTGTTCGAGTGCGGCCAACTCATTTTTTGATGTTAACTTGACGAACAGCACATCTTGTCCAAGTGGACGGAGACGTTCCAAAATGAACTGACGCTCCCCTTCGCGATCTTGCACCTTTAGTTCAATCAGTAAGACGTTCCCTAAATAAAGCGATCGACGGAATCGTTCATATTGATTCGGGAAGACGACGACCTCTTCATTCGAATACCCGTCGACTGCCTGAATAACTGCCATCGTTTGACCACGTTTCGTCTTGAACTCTCGAATCTGATCAATATAACAGACTAAATAATGTGTTTCCGAGCCGACGCCAAGATCATGGAAATAAGCAGATTCAACCGGAGCTTTCATTGCTGTCGTCAACGGCGAATACGTCAACCAGAACCCAAGCGCTTCCCGTTCTAATCGTGCCCAGTCGGAATCACTTCGTTTCGAGGACTTCTGTGTCCGGCGTTTCCCGAGAATTGCCAACTCGTCTGGAAGTAATGTATTCGACGACTCAGTGAAATATTCGAGTACTTCTTGTTCAGCGAGTCCGCGATCGCCGTGTGTCGCTCGATCTAGCGCACCACTGTAGAGTAACAATTCGATTTTTGCGCGCTCCTTCTTGCCCCATCCGACGTGGGTCAATAGATCAGCAATCGTCGCCGTATGCTTCGACGCGTCCTTTACACGCTCGAATTCTCGCTCAGAAATACCTTTAATCACATGGATACCGAGACGAATTCCTTTGCCCTCTAACGAAGAACGGTAATCCGAAATCCAGACATCCGGCGATAGGACAGGAAGACGTCGTTCACGCATCAATCGGACGAGACGCTCCGGTTGTTCGACCGAGACAAGCAAGAAAATGTGCGGAAAATGCGCTTTGATATATCCAAGGGCATAACTAATTTTTGAATAGGCGACCGCGTGGCTTCGGTTGAATCCATACCCAGCAAATCGCTCGATTTGTTCATAGAGTGATTGTGCGATTGCATCATCGAATCCATTCGACTTTGCTCCTTCGAGAAA
Source organism: Exiguobacterium sp. U13-1 (assembly GCF_001750115.1). Lineage (NCBI taxonomy): Bacteria > Bacillati > Bacillota > Bacilli > Caryophanales > Exiguobacterium > Exiguobacterium sp. U13-1. The sequence goes on from NZ_CP015731.1 coordinate 2,773,161, forward strand.
ACGAACCCGTTCCCGTTCGAGCGAATCCGTACTTTTCTTAGAAATTGCACGCCGTAATAAATCTGCTTGTGCCAGTGTAAATCCAGCCACTCGACGGGTGATTTCCATGACTTGCTCTTGATAGACGATGATGCCATACGTTGGTGAAAGGACGTCTTCTAAAACGGGATGCAACATTTGATAAGGTTGACCGGCTTTTCGTTTCGCGTACAGATCAATGAATTTCATTGGTCCTGGACGATAGAGTGACATCGTTGCTACCAAATCCTCGAACCGATTTGGTTTGACTTCGCGTAACGTCTGTTTCATACCTGTCGACTCGAATTGGAAGATATCATCCGTCTCAGCGCGGGCAAAGACTTGGAATGTTGCACGATCTTCCTCTGGAATTTGCGTGAGCGTAAAGGATGGCTGTTCGCGACGAATCAATTCTTCCATCCGACGCAAACGACTGAGATTTCGTAATCCTAACAAGTCAATTTTTAACAATCCTTGACGCTCCAACGCCTGCATCAGGAACTGCGTCACATACCGTTCATTTGGTCCCGTTTCAACAGGTGTCGTCTCGACGAGCAGTTCAGATCCAATGACGACACCAGCCGCGTGAACCGAACGTTGTCGCGGGAGACCCTCGACCGCTTGTGCCAATTGCAACAGTTGCCGGCGCTTTTCGCTTCCAGAGAACCAACGATATGTCTGTTTATTTTGTTCGATCCCTTGTAATGTCGTTGATTTTCCAAGCTGTTTGACTGCAGCATCTAACTCATCTTTCGAAAACTCTAGCGTCCGTCCGACGTCTCGAAGAGCGGCTTTGGCACCGAGCGTCGACAATGTACCGATTTGAGCAACGTGATCTTTTCCGTAACGCATCACGAGATCCTCTAATACTTCTTCGCGTCGTTCGTCTTCGATATCGATATCGATATCAGGCATCGAAATCCGCTCAGGGTTCAAGAATCGTTCGAATAGTAATCCATATTTCAATGGATCCACCGTCGTAATTCCAAGCGCATAACTGACAAGTGATCCAGCTGCTGAGCCTCGACCAGGTCCAACGAAGATACCTTTCGCTTTTGCGCTACGTACGAGTTCTTCAACGATTAAGAAGTAATCGGCAAATCCCGTCTTATCGATGACTGATAGTTCATAAGCGAGACGTTCCCGTGCCGCTTCACTTTCATGACCATGTGCCAGTAAACCTTCCTCAGCACGTTTCCGTAACAACGCATTCGAGTCTTCCGCAATACGTGGAAGTGGACGTTGTTGATAAGGTAATTCTAAGCGTTCAGATGTCGTCGCAAACTGCTCCGCCATCGTAATTTCTCGCTCGGTAAAGTCTTCGAGTAACTCTTCCCGGGTCTTTAAATGCATCAGACGATCTGTCTTTTGGTCTTGGAACGTCGTCGCTTCACCAATCGCACGTATTGCTTGATACGCTGGCGCTTCATCTCGACGAAGATAACGAACAGGATCGACTGGTACAGTCTCAACACCAAGGGCTGCTGCTACTTCGCGGTAACGCGTGCGACTCTCTCGTTCGACCGTTGAACGACTAGAGGTTACTCCCATATATGTACGCGCTCCTTGAACGTGTCCCATCCATTGAACGAAGGAACGACGTAGACGCGTCGCGTCTTCAGATGCTTGACGCAGTGGAACGAGCACCGCGATCAGTGATGAAACTTCAGTCTCCCCCTGTCGACTGGCTAGTCGATACAGTTGACGCAGTCCATCAGAAGAAAAAGCAAACCATAAGATACAAAATTCTTCTTCTTCGATTCGTTGCTCCCATCCGACGATCGGCTGCATATTTCGACGTTGACATGCATCGATGAATGCGGGAACTCCTGTTAATGTCGTTTCACAGATGACCGCTCGTCCGATGTGTCGACGGACTAGTTCATCAAGATAAGGGTCGATTCGAACTAAACTTTGCAATGGACTAAACTGCGTCCGAACATTTATATGCATCTTCCATTCTCCTTTCTCTTCTGATGGAGGTTTTTAAAAGTTTTCAGAACATTCATATCTAACTGACTCAAGTACTCGCCATCTGATTTATTATTCGCTACAATAAGTATAGAAATATCATGACGGGTACGGAAGGAGCGTTTCTCATGATTTTGAATCGCAGTCAAATCGCACGTGAAAAAGTCGAACAACTAAAGCTCGGTGTTACCGCTTTTACTGAAACGGAAGAAATCGCTGAGAAGATTCGCAAATCTGTCGCTGAACTTCAACTGAATGTCATTGAAGACCACACAGATCGTGGCGTTTGGTTCATTCCGCAAGACGAAACAAAGACGCAATAAGCGTAAAAAGGCTGTTCGCTTCGCTTCCTCTATGAGAGGAGTGAGACCGAGCAGCCTTTTTCCGTTTAAAACTGGAAGTTAGCAGCGACCTCGTCCAGACGACGGATGACACGTTCGACTTCACTCAACTGTCCAATCGTTGCACCAGACGCCATCGGATGTCCACCACCATTGAATTCTTTTGCTACTTCATTGATGACAGGACCCTTCGAACGAATCCGGACACGGACTTCCTTGTCCGTTTCAAGGAATAACGCCCAACACTTCATTCCTTTTAAACCAGCAAAACTATTGACGAGTAACGATGCTTGCTCAACCGTCGCCCCAAACTGCTTCAATGTATCTTGTGTCAAAACGACATAACCGACACCTTGATCCGTCAATTGAATATGTTGTAGGACGTATCCTTGTAAGTGAAGCGCCGCAAGTTCTGTTTCGTACATATTGCGATACAACCAGTCCGTATCGATTCCTGCATCAATCAATTGCGCTGCGACTTCAAATGTTCGTTTCGTCGTACCACGGAATTGGAAACGTCCCGTGTCACCGACGATCCCAGCGTAGAATTGAATGGCAGCTAATGCTGGAATCTCATATCCCCATTCATTCAATAAATGAACGAGCAGTTCCGATGTCGAACTCATCGTCGTATCGACGAGTTGCACGGGCGCGTATGGATCTTCATCCGGATGATGGTCGATTTTAATGACATCTTTTCCTGTCATCGCAACTTTTCCATCGATCCGCGCTTGGTTCGCCGTATCCAGAATCACGACTAACGCCTTTTTATACAACACGTCATCGATTTGATCGAGCTCCCCCATGAATGACAGTGATGCCGCCATCTCACCTGCTGACAAAACTGTTTTTTCAGGAAACTGATGTTGTAATGTTAATTGTAAACCGAATTGACTACCGAGTGCATCGGGATCTGGCCGTTCATGACGATGAATAATGATCATATCTGCCGCTTCAATCATTTGTTTGATTTGCTCTTTCACTGTGCACAGCTCCTCTAATCTTGATATGATACTAGATGAAGACAAAAAGGAGGTCCTTTTAACATGCAATTCATCCTCATCGCCCTCATCGTTTTCTCGCTTGGTGGGTATTTGTTAGCAAAACGCCGCGCGTTCCATACGAAAAGCACGAACCGAAAATACTTGTTCAATACGCAAGCGAGCATTTGGTTGAGCTTGTTCGTCATCCTATTCGCCGTCAACCAGTTCGTTTCCGGGAACGGATTAACGACACTCGTTGGGAAAATCGTTTGTTCCATTTTAATCATCGTCGGTGTTGCTTCATTCATCGCCGGATTCATCCGTTACAAAAAGATTTATCCGCATGTCGTCCGCGAGATGGAGCAATCCTGAGCTAGATTCAGAGGAACCGAAGTCAGTTGACTTCGGTTCTTTTTGATTCATTTAACGATCGATGAGTTGGGATGTCACGAGTGCCTTCGCAACAATTTGTGTCCCTTGATACATTTCGACATCGACTTTCCCGAATTTTCGACCGACGTCAAAGACATTCGCCCGGATCGTTACCGTGCTCTCGATTTGAACAGGTTTAATGAAGTAGATGCTGACATTTTCAATGACAAGGTCACCTTTTTTCATATGGCGTAACATTCGCGTCGCTCCTTCGACTAGAAGCGTCGTCAACACCCCACTCGAAGCAGTCCCCATGAAGTTCGTCATTTGCGGCGAGACCTCAAGCGATAAGTACGGTCCCCGTTCGTCCTCCGCCGCCTTGATTTGCCCCGTGATTAGATCGTCGAACGTCTCTCCGACTTGTGGTTGACGATTCGCGAGTTGCAGTGCCTTGAGGACGTCTTGCCGACTAATGATCCCGAGCAATCGACCGTATTGGTCGATGACCGGTAGCATCTCGATTCCTTCCCAGACCATCTGATGCGCGGAATTCGTGACACTCGTTCGAATACCGACCGTGATCGGGTGACGGGTCATGACTTTTTCAACAGCCCAGTCATGTGGACGGTCAATGATGTCCTTCGCTGTCACGACACCGACGACCTTCATTTGTTCATCGATGACAGGATAACGATTGTGTTTCGTCTGCTCATTTAACTCATGCCAGCGTGAAATGGGATCCGTCGTCTGTAAATAGAACGTGTCATGCAACGGAATTAAAATATCCGAGACGAGTAAAATCTCCTTTTTGATCAATCGATCATAAATCGCACGGTTGATCATCGTCGCAACCGTGAACGTATCATATGACGTCGAAATGATCGGTAACTCCATCTCATCCGCCAATCGCTTCGCATCTTCTGTCGTATCGAAGCCACCGGTAATCAATACAGCAGCCCCTGCTTCAAGCACGAGCTCATGTGCTTTTTCGCGGTTTCCGATGATGACGAGACTATCGACATCGATGTAGCGCATCATGGCTTCGAGCTTCATTGCGCCAATGACGAATTTCGTCAACGTCTTGTGTAATCCATTTCGACCACCGAGCACTTGACCATCGACGATGTTCACGACTTCCGCGAATGTCAGCTTCTCGATATTTTCTTTTTGTTTCTTTTTAATCCGAATCGTTCCGACTCGCTCGATCGTCGAGACGAACCCTAAATTTTCTGCTTCCTTGATGGCGCGATAAGCCGTCCCCTCGGATACGGTCAAATCCTTCGCGATTTGTCGGACGGAAATCTTTGTTCCGACATCAAGATCTTCGATGTGTCGAATGATCTGTTCGTGTTTCGTAGGCATACTGTATCCCTTCTTTTCCTTTTTTCTACTCTCCTGTCATTATACTGTACTACTCTAAAGATGAAAACGTGTACTAGTCTGATTTACGATAAATGTTTTTCGAACCGGACGATGATATACTTATGTAGAAAATGAGTAGAGAGGTGGAATCATATATGCGCGAACGTACGAACCAAATCAGTGAATTCTTGAAAGAACAAGGAATCGACTTAGCCGTCGTCACTTCGAAGGCAAATGTCTTTTATTTCTCAGGAGTCTACGCTGAACCCCACGAACGTGTCATGGCGGTCCTCGTGGATGTAACCGGCAAACATGTATTATTCTGTCCGGCGCTCGAAGCAAGTATCGTTGCAGCGAGTCCTTGGGAAGGAGACGTCGTGACGTATGAGGATCACGAAAACCCGTTTGATCGATTAGCAGAATTATTCGCGACATTCGAACACTCGAATAACCGGATTGGTATCGAAGGGGAACATATGACGTTCAGCCGCTATCAGGAGTTAAGTTCACGTCTTGAGAACGCAGCGATTCTCGATATCGGTGCGTCGCTACAAGGACTGCGCTTGAAAAAAACACCGGACGAAATCGCTATTCTTCAAGAAGCAGCACAACTTGCGGACGAAGCAATCGAAATCGGTAAACAAGCGATCCGCCCGGGGATCACGGAAATCGAAGTCATTGCGGAAATCGAATATGAAATGAAGAAAAAAGGCGTCCGCGAGATGTCATTTGATACGCTTGTTTTATTTGGTGCAAACAGTGCTGATCCGCACGGTGTACCCGGCGACCGTGTCATCCAAGAAGGCGACTTCGTCTTATTTGACCTCGGCGTCGTTTGGAAAGGCTACTGTTCCGATATTACACGGACCTTCGTTTACGGCGAAGCGAACGAAGAACAGAAAAAAATCTATGAAACGGTTCGCCAAGCACTTGAAGCCGCGACAGAAGCAAGCCAGATCGGCACGACACTCGGTTCGTTAGATAAGGCAGCTCGTGACGTCATCACAGAAGCTGGTTACGGGCAGTACTTCACGCACCGTGTCGGTCACGGACTCGGAATCGAGGTTCATGAATTCCCGTCTCTCGCGTCAAACAACCTACTGACGGCTGAAGCTGGTATCGTCTACACACTCGAACCAGGCATTTATGTTCCAGGTGTCGGTGGCGTCCGCATCGAGGATGATATTCATCTCACTGCGGAAGGTCCAGTTGCGTTAACTCGCACACCAAAACACCTTCAATCCATTCCTTCATCTTAACTCAAGAAAAACACCTAATCCATCGCTTGGATTAGGTGTTTTTGCTTACTTACGGGATTGATGGACGACATTGACGCCACCTGTTACATCGAGAATTGCTCCCGTGATCATACTCGATTCTTCTGCCAGCAAGAAGGAGATCGCGCGAGCGATGTCTTCTCCGACACCCGTTCTTCCGACAGGCGTCGCCTCATCATGCTCCGCTTCTGAAATCTGTTTCGTCTTATTGTCTCCGACGATGTTTCCTGGGTTGACCATGTTGACCGTGATGCCATGTTCCGCTTCTTCAAGCGCTACACTCTTCGTCAAACTCACCATCCCGCTTTTAGCAGCAGCGAACGCCGCCCGGCATACCCATCCCGGCGCTGTTGCACTCTCTGGAAAGCCATACGTAATGATTCGACCATAAGATTGCTTACGCATGACGGGTAACACTTGACGTAACAGCCAAAAACTAGCCGTCAGATTCCCGGTGATCACTTCATTCCATTCCTGATCGGTGTAATCTACTAACGCTTTTCGTTCAAATATATAAGGTCCTGCATTAAGTATCAACGCATCAATCCGACCTTGCTCGTTGATTGCTTGTTGGGTTGCGCGTTCCAATTCTTCTTGATTCGTCACATCCGCTTGAATCGTCATGAGGTTCGGATGTGTAAATTCGGGTTCGGAACGATGGAACGCTGTCACTTTCCAACCTTCTTCCAGTAACTGGCGCGTTACTCGTTCTCCCAGTCCTTTTGTACCTGCTGTAATTAACGCGTGCCTCATCTTGGCATCGCCCCCTTTCACTGACTCCATCTTACGACGGAACGGAAAGGAAGGACAATTTTTAGAACTCACTGAATGTTTCATCCGCTCCCAGTAAGAGAATGGTATAATTAGGGTGTACTCATCATATCGATTACGAAGGGATGGATTCATCATGGCAATCGTCTATCATAATGTACTTGTAGCAGTAGATGGCTCAAAAGAGGCAGAACGTGCCTTCGAGACGGCAATCGATGTTTCATTGCGAAATGATGCAAAATTGATCATCGCACACGTCATTGATACACGGACATTCGCAACGGTAGAAGCATATGACCGCACCATCACGGAGCGTGCCGAATCTTACGCGAAGGAATTGCTAGACGAATACGTCAAGACCGCTCAAGATCGCGGTGTACAGGAAGTCGAAGTAGCGATTGAATACGGCTCACCGAAAGTAACGATCGCCAAAAAGCTTGCCCCTAATCACGATGCCGATTTAATCATCTGTGGCGCAACTGGTTTAAACGCTGTTGAGCGTTTCTTCATCGGTAGTGTCTCTGAAAGCATTACGCGTTACGCAAAATGTGACGTTTTGATCGTCCGTTTATGAACCACTCTTCACCAAAAAGCCTCGCTTCCTTCATTTCAAAGGAAGCGAGGCTTTTTTGACGACCTACTTAATCAAAAAAACCATCGAACCAATGTCCGATGGTTTAAAATCATTTGTATTTTACTGTGACCGTACGACGACCCCAGTTGAATGCTTCTGAACGAGAGTAGTAAAGGATATCCAGCTTCTTGCCTTTGATGGCACCGCCAGTATCAGCGGCTGTATACGTTCCTTTTAATTTCCCTTTGTAATACACTTTCACTGTCGAACGAAGTGGAATGACACGTGGATCAACCGCTACGACTTTCTTTTTCGAGCTTTTGATGTTCCAACCGATTGCTGTCAGATTACCACTACCTGGATCATACGGCGTGTAAGCTGTTGCGCTTACGTTCGTGATTGTTTTCCAACCACCTGTCGATTGTTTTTTCGAACTGCTTGACGTCACGACTTTTGAGTAGCTTGCGCTAAGGTAAGCTGTTTTACCTTTGTAACTTACTTTATACCAGTTACCTGTTTTTGCTTTGTACGATAACGTTTGGTTCTTATATAGAAGACCGAGCTTTTTCGAAGAAGTAGTAGCTTTCTGACGAATGACTAGGCTATCGACTGTTGACTTGACGCTTTTCTTAGTTGCAGCCTCTGCTTGAAGACCTGCGAACGAACTGAGTGCTAACACGACCGTTAAAACACTTGCGAGCATCCGTTTCATCATGTATTTTCTCCTCCATCATTGTTTCGTGTTTGTTAACTGAGATTAATATACATGACAAAACGAAGTAGTGCCGTTACATATAGACCACAAAAATATGTCTGTACTATTACTTTTATGTTACAAAAGACTCATTTTTTTTAGAAATCGATCATTTTTGGGTTTATTTTTACAAAGATGACGATTCATTTTTCGTTATATGACAAACACCGTAACAATAGATCGTATGTTCGTATATTCTATTTCTTAGATTTTATAAAAAAAGACTGAATCGTTGGAATAACGACTCAGTCTTTTTGATTGAAACGATTATGCGTTTTGAGCAACTAATCCACCAACACGAACCGTGTCGCGTGCAATCATCAATTCCTCATTCGTTGGAATGATGATGACTTTAACTGGTGAGTGTGGGTAGTTAATGAAGAGTTCTTCTCCACGAGCTCCAGTGTTGAGTGATGGATCCCAGTACACGCCCATGAATTCAAGACCACGTAAGACACGCTCACGGATTGAATCAGAGTTTTCTCCGACGCCCGCTGTGAAGATGATCGCATCGACACCATTCATCTCAGCAGCGTATTGCCCGATGTAACCATGGATACGGTTAGCAAAGATACGGAGTGCCATCTCTGAACGATGATTTCCTTCTTTAGCAGCTGTCTGGACATCACGCAAGTCACTTGAGAGACCTGAAAGACCGTAGATTCCAGACTCTTTGTTCATGACGTTCAAGACGTCCTCTGCTGTTTTCCCTGTTTTCTCCATCAAGAATGGAATCAACGCTGGGTCAAGTGAACCAGAACGTGTTCCCATTGTGATCCCTTCAAGCGGTGTGAAGCCCATTGTCGTATCGATTGATTCGCCACCCGAAACTGCTGCGATCGATGCTCCGCTACCTAAGTGACATGAAATCAAACGGAGGTCTTTTAACGGACGACCGAGTAATTCAGATGCACGTTCCGTAACGTATTTGTGGCTCGTACCGTGGAAACCATATTTACGGATGCCGTATTCTGTATAGTAATCATACGGCAAGCTGTAAAGGAAGTTTTCTTCTGGCATCGTTTGGTGGAACGCCGTATCGAAGACTGCCACTTGTGGTACTTCCGGAAGCAATGCTTGGAATGCCCGGATTCCGATCAAGTTTGGTGGAATGTGAAGTGGTCCGAGTTCTGTGTACGACTCGATATCGTGCATGACTTCATCTGTAATCAATACAGAGTCTGCATATTTTTCTTTACCATGAAGCACACGGTGTCCAACACCTTTAATCTCATCGTAAGACGAGATGATTCCGAACTCCATCAATTTTTCGAGTGACAACTCGACTGCTTCTTTATGTGTTGCAAGTGGGAGGACATCTGTATATTTTTGTCCTTCACCATATTTAATCGTAAAGATTGCATCGTCTTTACCAACGCGTTCAACGAGTCCGACTGCAATCATCGTTTCGTTCGGCATTTCGAGCAATTGGAACTTCAAAGACGAACTACCTGCGTTTACCGCCATAATTTTTGCCATGATTTTTCCCCTTTTCCATTTGAATCCAATGAACATTCACATCTGTTTAGGTTTTCTTCTATTTCTGTTCTACAACTAGAATAGTCAAATTAACGACAGATTTCAATCACTTTGCGTAATTCATTTTAATTCTGTGTTAATCCATTCATCAATCTGTTTCACCATACCACCAAAGGCGCGGGCATCTGTGAACGATGGCAACTCAGCAAGCAATGCTTGTTTCGGCATCTTCATACCGGCTAAATGATTACGGACGATCAAATAACTTTTTGCTGCCTGTTCTTGTTTGAACATCGTGAGCGGCAACTGCAAAATACCGATGACATGCGCTTTTGATTCGAAGTACTGTTTCAACTTCCCTTCCGTATCATGCTGGAACAGACCGTTCGGGATAACGAAGACACCGAATCCACCTGGTTTGACGTATTGCATCGCCTGTTCAATCAACAAGAAATGACTATAGCTCATGCCTTCGTCTCGTTTCAAGATGTAAGACGCGGCAGCCTCTTCATCCGGATAATAACCGACAGGAAGATCGGCCATCGCAAGATCAACTGGATCTAACAATAATGGTCGTAACGCATCTTGATGGGTATACGTGACTGGATAGTCGAGTAATTCCGTTACCGCTGCTGATAAACGAATCAATGTCTCATCTACCTCGACCGCCTCAGCGGCTGTACCTGTCGAAAGCTGACTTAAGACAGCATGTAACATGCCACCCGTCCCACTCCCCAACTCAAGTAATCGGATGTCCTCCTTACCTACCAATTTCCCGATTAGATAACCAGCAAACAAAGCGACACTGTCTGGCGTCGGCAAATGGTTCGGTTGCGCTTGTTTCATCCCTTCTAAAATAGCAAGCGACACTGCCTTCCGAATGACCTCTTTATCTACATTTTCAGTATGACGATCGTTCAATCGATCAATCACCGTCGTCAACGCTTCTAAATAGGGCATATCAAGATCACGTTCGATTTGTTTTGTTTGACGTGTTAATTCCTTATATAACTTTTCTAACGGCTCCATGTACGTCATCCTCTCCAAAACGAAACGGCCCCCCGTAGAGCGGGAGCCGTTTCTATCATTAGTTCCATTGTAACGCTTCAGCGGCGTTTGTAAACCATTCTTACTTCGCTTCACGCGCTGCAGCGAGTGCTGCTTCAAAATTAACTTCGTCTGTTGATTCTTCAAGATATTCAACGTACGTGATCTCGTTGTTTGAATCAAGAACGAAAACAGAACGTGCAAGCAGGCGTAATTCTTCGATGGCTACGCCATACTGTGTACCGAATGAAAGATCGCGGTGATCAGACAACGTCACGACTTGATCGAGACCGCTTGATGCGCACCAGCGACGTTGTGCGAACGGAAGGTCGTTTGAGATCGTCATGACCGTCACACCTTCGATTGTTGCTGCTTCTTCATTGAATTTGCGTGTCTGCGCATCACAAACGCCTGTATCGATTGATGGGACAACGCTGATGATTCGAACACCTTGATATGTATCACGTGTTACCGGTGATAAGTCGTTAGCTAACACTTGAAAGTCAGGTGCTGTTTGTCCGACTTGAACTGCTGTACCTTGAAGTGTGATTGGATTTCCTTTAAAAGTTGCCATATGAATTCCCCATTTCCCCTGATTGGATATACTGTATTTTCTATTTAACTATAGGAATGATCTGCGAAGATGGCAAGCATTCTGCCATAATTGATGGACTTCAGTACCCGTCTTTCCAAAAAACAGGTATAATGAAAGAGTTCATGAAACGCTTTCAAGGGGGAATTGACCATGGCTCGAAATAATGTCTACCTGTACTACCGAAATACACAAAGACACGAGACGCAGGTGCGAAAGTTGATTGATGTCGGTACACGATATGGACTGAACGTCGTCCAAGATCACCGACAAGCAAACATCATCGTCTCGATTGGTGGAGATGGGGCTTTCTTGCAAGCGGCACGCTTCACAGGTTTCCGTGATGATGCCATCTATGTTGGATTCGCTGAAGGACCAAACTCGTTCTACTGTGATTTTGATATCAATGATCTTTCGGCGGTCGAAGCGATCTTTAAAGAGACAGGCAACCGTGTCTCGGATGGTGAAATCGAAGTACGTCGTTATCCACTGCTCGAAGCATCCATCAACGGTGGACCACCGATGCTCTGTCTGAACGAATGTTCCGTGAAGTCGAGCATCATCAAATCACTCGCGATCGAAGTCTATATCGATGACTTCCTGTTTGAGACATTCCGCGGGGATGGAATGGTCATCTCAACACCGACGGGCTCTACGGCTTATAATAAGTCACTCTCTGGTGCGATCGTCGATCCATTGATCCACTGTCTTCAAGTCAGCGAAATTGCTTCGGTCAACAACAACCGGTACCGGACACTCGGTTCTGCTTTCCTACTGAACCGTGGACGGAAACTCTCGTTACGCATCATCGAAGACGGAAACGACTATCCGATCATCGGGATGGATAACGAAGCACTCAGTCTCACACGAACAGATTCAGTCGATATCCAACTTTCTGAAAAAGAACTGAAAACCGTCAAACTGACGAATAATACATTTTGGCATAAGATTCAACGCTCGTTCTTATGACAATAAAAAAATCTGCCTCCTCGGGGCAGATTTTTTTATTGCGTCTTCCGTTACGTCACCCCTTATACTCCAATCAAAGGAGGTACACAACTGATGTATTCCACTCAGAAAATTGCCAAACTGACCGGCGTCACAAAACGAACACTCTATCATTATGAGACGATCGGTCTCCTCGTGCCAAAGCGTACCGATGCCGGTCACCGAAGTTACAGCAAGGAAGATCTTTTACGTTTACAACAAATCCTGCTCTATCGTTCACTTGATTTTCCACTGTCAGAAATCCGAAGATTACTCACGCAACCTGATTCCAATCATCATACGACACTGAAAAAGCAGATTGCGCTTCTTCAAGAAAAAGCTTCGCATTATCAAATGCTCGCTCAACTCGCTGAACAGACATTACTCACGTTAAAAGGAGGACTCCCCATGAAAGACGAACAATTATTCCGTGGTTTACGGCATGATGAGATCGTTACGCATGAAAAGCAACATGCAGATGAAGTCCAAAAACACTACGGCGACACCGACGCCTATCGAATCAGTGCAAAAAGACAACAACAACGTACTCCGAATGAGAAAGAACAACTGAGCACCATGCACAAACAGCTCGATCAGCGCTTGACGGTCCTTTACCGTGACGGGCGCATGACTACGGATCCAGACGTTCAACAAGTCGTCAAAGATCAACATGACTTCATCGATACGTACTATTACCCATGCGCATTATCTCTCTTTGCCTCACTCGGTCAGATGTATGTGTCTGACGAACGATTCCGTGCCTATTACGATGCGTATGCCCCTGGACTATCCACGTTCTATTCGGAAGCTATTTCACACTATGCGCAAACATCACACTAACGCGGCTTCCGCCTGATAAACGGTTTTTCCAGCTTGGACCGTCTCGACCAAACGGTTATTTAAGATCGCTTCCCCACGCAGGCGATAGAAGTCTTCTTCAAAGATGACGAAGTCGGCATCATAGCCAGGTAAGAGCAATCCTTTTCGACCATGTGTTTCCGTCGCGAGATGTGGATTTTTCGTAAAGAGCAATAAGGCTTCAAACATCGATAACGTCTCGTTCGTTTTATTGACACGCCCTGCCGTTCCTTCAGTTGCTGCATAAAGCGACCGTCGGACATCGGGGTCAGAGATCGGCGCATCTGCTCCGCCGCACAATAATGCGCCGGTCTCAGCTAACGAACGTAAGCGATAACTCCAGTCTAAGCGGTTCAACCCGAGTCGATCGACGATGAAATCGGCGTCATCCAGTAAAAAGACCGGTTGGACGTCAATCAAGACCGGTAACTTCCGAATTCGCGCAAGCGTTTCTGGTCGGACGACCGTCGCATGAATGATGCGATCTCGTTTCCCTTTTGGCGCAGGATACTTCTCGAGCACCTGTACGAACCGCTCGATCGCTAAATCCCCGATGACGTGTGCCGCGACTGTGAACCCGTAACTACGTGCACGTTTGACGAGTTGCTCGAGTTGTTCTGGCGTATGCACTTCAATACCACGTGTCGTCGGATCATCGGAATAACCACGACCGAGAAGAGCTGTTCGTCCTCCGAGAGCGCCGTCGACGAACAGTTTCATCGCACCAATTGACATCGTTGACGGTAAAGTAGGTTGTTGTTGCACGAACTCATCAATGACAAGATGATGCACGAGCAAATGCGTATGGAAGCCTGTCTCTTGCGTCACTTCCTTATAGGCTTGCAAGATGTCCGCGACATCACCGTGATACGACAAGTCTTCTGTGTGTGCCGCAATGATGCCGTATTGGTATAAATTCTTAATCGCTGACCGGAGGGACGATTTATTCCGCTCCAAGTTTCCAGCTTGTAACGCATATAAAGGTTCAAGCGCCGCATCGTACAAGAATCCGTCAGCTTCACCATTATCCGATATACCGACCTTTCCACCTTCGATGACAGTCGACGCTTTATATCCGAGCTGTTGGAACAAGACATCGTTGACAAGTGCTGTATGCCGGTCTGTTCGTTTCAACAAGGCAGGTGCATCAGGGAACAACTGATTGAGCCATGCTTTCGTCGGTGCACGATCAAGCTTCGTTTCGTCATAGCCTTCTGCCACATGGATCCCATTGACTGGTTCCGCCTTGAGAAAAGCTTGCCCTAACGCTTCAAGCGTCGTATAGCGCGAGGCATCGACACGATTGATCGCTTCCCCGTAACCGATCAGATGAATATGCGCATCCGTAAAGGCTGGATATACAGCTTTTCCGTTCAAGTCGTGAATTTGATCAATACGTCTACCGAAACGGCGGCGTAGCTTTCCTTCCTCTCCCATCGCGATGATCCGCGTCTTCTCGACGAACATCGCTGAATGGACATCCTCTTCGTGTGCCATCGTTCGAATCAATCCGTTTACGTATAGTGTTCCCATTCCACTCACTCCTCTTTTTACAAAAATAGGGTGACCATGACGGTCACCCTGAATTGTCGATCCTGATTTAAACGTGCAATGTTTCTTCTGGTGCACACGACCGTTTAATACGTTCGATCGCGGCCGGATCGTATTCATTTAGGACACGTTCCGCTAAGACAATCGTTCGTTCATAGTCTCCCGCTAAGAACTTCGTTTCCGCGATCGTCAGCGACATATGTATCTCGTTGTCGTGGCGACGGTACCGGTTCGCATACTGGACGAGCCGTTCGGCATACGTGACTTCGAACACTAATGTATCTAACCGTTCTTGCACATGTTTAAACGTTTCTTGGACGTCTTGACTTTGTGCGACGATCGATCGAACGTTAAACGGTAACTCTTCGAGCCGTGTTTCAAGCGTCTGCAGTGAACGATTCGCATTTCGGAGCGCTTCTTCCACCTCAGCCGGTAAGTTCGGTAATCCGAGTCGTTTCAGACGGAGACGTGTCTGCGACAGCTGATGACGCCATTCGACGATTCGTTCGCGAACTTCCGTCTCTTCTTTTCGAAGTGCCTGGAGTTCGACCGTAAAGCGTTCGTACTGAATCATCAACTGTTCTTCGAGGCGAATCGCATCGCGCATCTGATCTTCGAGCATACTGAACGGAATGATTTTTCCGGCAATCGACTCATCGAGATCTTTTGCAGCTTCAAACAGTAGCTCTTCGTCACGCTGGATCGTCTCATAATGAATCCCTAAATCTGCTGAGATTTCATATTTTTCACGTAAGATGCTGAATTCTTGTGCCAATTGATGAATCCGTTCACGCATCCGTAGCGCTTTTTGTTTCAAGAATTGATTTTCTTTTTTCACTTGATGACGCGCATCGACCTCACGACGGAATGTATCATACATTTGATCAACATCGGCCGATAACTGTTGAATCGCCTCTTCCAACCCGTCGACTTCTAGCATTTCGATTTTCTCAGAGAGGCTCAGACGTTGTTCCTCGAACCGTTTGATCTCGGATTGGAGACCGAGTGGTTCAAGTGGGTACCCATCTAACGACATCTCCTTATAGCCCGCTCCAAGCTGATCAATCCGTTGACGCAATTCATGAGCGAGAATCTTCCATTGTTTCGGTACGAGTTCGACGAGTTGACGCGTCGTTGCTACTTCTTGCTCGAGTAACAAGCTTGTTTCATACGCCTTCGTCACTTCACCTGAAGCTTCGTACTGACACATCTCATTCCAGTGCGCGTCGATCTGTTCACTTCGTTCTTCCAGACGCGCAAGCGCCGGACCAAATGAATTCGCTTGAATCAATAATGATTTCCGAACTTGCCCTGAATCGGCTTCCCCTTGCGCTTTCAGTTCGGCTAGAACCGATTGATTCGTTTTGAACGTCGACATCTCGACGAGCATCTCATCGATCAATCCTTCGAGTTCCGCAATCAATTGTTCCGTTACTTCGAGGTCATTCTTGACGGCGATGAACCGATATTTATCGAGCGCTTCCTCCGCCCGGTAAAGGGTCTCATCGATTTGGGCGACGTGGACCGTTAATAACTCTTCCCACGCTTGATGCCAGGAGCTGAACTTCGTCTCCGTCTCACCCGCCATCGGTAGTTGCTTTAAGTCCTGCAACTCCTTTGGAATCGATGCACTGACGATGCCTTGTTTGCGCATATCAAGTTCATCGATTTTCGCGTAGTATTTTTTTCGACTGATCATGCTAAATAGCATGACGAGTAATACGATGACGATGACTCCGATCACCCATGCCCACATTTGTCACGACCTCCACTCTGTCCTACGACTTTAGATTTTCTCTAAATCGCAATAATCTTATCCTTATAATAGTATAGCGCAACCGTTTTGCATAGATTTACAAGGGCTTTTCCTGATTTCTTCCGCTGTTTTGAATCCTTTTTCCAAAAATCAATTGTTTGTCAGCTACGCAAAAACTCGTTAAACTAAAAAAAATATGCTTTTCATGGGAGGAATTTTTATTATGTTCGAAACAAAGACATATGAAGGTGACCGGACGAAACAATATGACATGCTCTCAAAACAACTTGATGCGTTATTAATGGGAGAAGACAATCAAGTTGCGAACTTATCGAATGCGAGCGCGTTGCTCAACCAGTTCCTCGACCGTATCAACTGGGTCGGCTTCTATTTGACGGATACGGAGCAAAACCAACTTGTCCTCGGACCGTTCCAAGGACTTCCAGCATGTGTCCGTATTCCATTCGGTCGTGGTGTCTGCGGAACATCTGCAGCAGAGCAAACGACACAACGAATCGAAGATGTGCATCAGTTCCCAGGTCACATCGCATGTGACGCGGCTTCGAATTCAGAAATCGTCATTCCACTCGTCAAAGACGGACAAACGATCGGTGTCCTCGATATCGACAGCCCAGAATTCAATCGTTTTGACGAAGTCGATCAAGCTGGTCTAGAAGCATTCTGTACGACTCTGCTTCGCCATCTGTAATTCTGATTGACAGTCGATTGTCCACACCGTATACTTGTAAAAGTGCAGAAATGATAACGATAGCGGTCAAATCGCTTACGTATCACATTTCATGACTCGGTGAATAACCGGAGGGGCATCGTGTAACTTTGCTATCAAGCGAGGGTGCCACATCATGAAATGGGCGTAATGTGGGTTTGATGGCGTTATTATTTTTATGCAAATAATAACGAACAATAAGGAGGAGTCTTATTATGGCTCGCTATACAGGTCCAGCTTGGAAACTCTCACGTCGTCTCGGTATCTCACTTACTGAAACAGGAAAAGAAATCGCAAAACGCCCTTACGCACCAGGTCAACACGGTAACAGCCGTCGTAAAGTATCTGAGTACGGTCTTCAACTTCAAGCGAAGCAAACACTTCGTCACATGTACGGAGTAAACGAACGCCAATTCAACCGTATCTTCAACGATGCTGGCAAAATGCCTGGTATCCACGGTGAGAACTTCATGTTCTTACTCGAAGCACGTCTTGATAACGTCGTTTACCGTATGGGTATGGCTCGTACACGTCGTGCTGCTCGTCAGCTCGTCAACCACGGTCACATCCAAGTTGATGGACAACGCGTTGATATCCCATCATTCCGCGTGAAACCAGGTCAAACGATCTCAGTTCGCGAAAAATCGAAGAACTTTGTCGTTATCAAAGAAGCACTCGAAGTTGCTCCAGCAACTAAAGACTTCGTTACTTTCGATGCTGAGAAGCTCGAAGGAACATTCGTCCGTCTTCCAGAGCGTTCTGAATTGAACGATCAAATCCAAGAACAACTCGTCGTCGAGTACTACTCACGTTAATCGATTGTTCCAGCACTCACTTCGGTGGGTGCTTTTTTTATACCTATGACTAAAATGTATACCTGGTCTTAAAAAAAGAGTGACGTCATTTACATCCTTGTGTTAACCTTTAAATATAAATAGTTAACACAAACAGAAAAGAGGACTTCATTCATGAAAACAAGAGATTTAACATTCATTGCCCTTGGTGCTGCCATCATCGCAGCCGTCAGTTCTTTGCCACAGATTCAACTTGTCGGTGCCGTTCCGATCACGCTTCAGATGCTCGCGATCATGACGGTCAGCGCAATCCTTGGTGGCAAACGTGGCGGACTCGCTGTCTTGATTTTCTTATTACTCGCAGCAGCTGGTCTACCGGTGCTTGGCGGAAAAGGTGGACTTGCTCCATTCGTCGGACCAACCGTTGGGTACTTGATTGCCTTTCCGATTGCCGGTTTCTTCATCGGTCTTGTTGCAGAAAAAACGCGCCGCTTCGTTCCTCTCTTCATCGGGATGATCGTCTTCGGACTTGGTTTAGTTTACCTGCTTGGCACATTCGGTCTAATGGCTGTACTCGATCTATCGTTCAAAGATGCTTTTGCGATTAACTATCCGTTTGTCCTATGGGATACAATCAAAGCTGTCATCGCCACGACGATTGCCGTTCGCTTGTTACCACTCCGTTTATTCCGAACAGCTTAAAAATACGAGGCTGACTCATAAGTCAATTTATAAAAAGATAAGGGTGGCAGATCATGAGTCTGCCACCCTTATCTCGTAAAAAGAAGAATGACTCGTTGCACGCAACTCCTACAGGAATAAGCGCATTTTTGCGCTGTCAGAGACAAACAAGACCCGCTTTCCTGCTGAAGTGAAGCAGGAAAACTGGCTTGTGTCTCGCCTGAGGAAAGGGCGTGAAAAGACAAGTCATTCTTTTTTGAGTTAACCCTATTTAATTGATCATCAAGCATGCTCGACGACGAAGTATTTTTTCTTTCCGCGACGTACGATCGTAAAGCGACCGATTGCATCAGCTTCCGTGATTTCTTTCGTTAAATCTTGCTCGCGTTCTCCGTTCAGGTAGATCGCACCGTTTGTTACGTCTTCACGTGCTTGACGTTTTGACGGACTGATCTTCGCCTCAACGAGAACGTCGACGAGGTTTGTCGCTTCACCGAGTGTAAAGCGTGGCATTCCTTTGAACGCATCTTCGATATCTTCGACTTGCAACGATTTAATATCTCCACTAAAGAGTGCCGTCGTAATACGTTGTGCTTGTGTCAGACCTTCTTCACCATGGACGAGAACGGTCATCTCTTCTGCGAGACGACGTTGTGCGACGCGCTTCTCTGGTGCTGCTTTAACTTCTTCTGCGAGCGCATCAAGTTCTTCGTGCGTTAAGAACGTGAAGTATTTCAAGAACTTGATGACGTCAAGATCGTCAACGTTGAACCAGAACTGGTAGAACTCGTACGGTGATGTTTTGTCAGCATCTAACCAAACCGCACCACCTGCTGTCTTACCGAACTTTTGACCGTCTGCTTTTGTAACGAGCGGTACCGTCAAACCGAATGCTTTTTCTTCATGACCGGCACGACGAATCAATTCCATCCCTGCTGTGATGTTCCCCCACTGGTCACTTCCTCCGACTTGAAGGCGGCATCCTTTGTCTTCGTAAAGTTTCAAGAAGTCAAACGATTGAAGTAACATGTATGAGAACTCAGTGAACGAGATTCCGTTTTGAAGTCGTGAGTCAACAGAGTCTTTCGCAAGCATGTAGCTGACCGGGAAGTGTTTTCCGATATCACGCAAGAAATCGATGATCGTCAAGTCTTTCGTCCAGTCCAAGTTATTGGCGATCGTGACCGGGTTCTCTCCTTCAAGCGGTAAGAAACGCGACAGTTGATCTTTAATCCGGTTTGCAAATTCTTCAACGATATCCGATGTGTTCAATGAACGTTCCGTTGCGCGACCACTCGGGTCTCCAATCATTCCCGTCGCCCCACCGACGAGACCTACGACATGGTGACCTGCTTGTTGGAATCGTTTTAAGACTAAAATCGGCAACAAGTGCCCGATGTGCAATGAATCAGCTGTTGGATCGAAACCCGTGTATAGCGTCGTTGGTGTCTCGAGTAATGTCTTAAGTCCTTCTTCATCCGTCATTTGGTTAATTAAACCGCGAAATTCTAAATCCTCTAATAACGTCATTGTGTCTCCTCCTAAAGTTCACTTTTAACAATAAAAAACCGTCCCTTCGTCTAAGACGAAGGGACGGAAAATTCCGTGGTACCACCCTGATTGCCCTTTACATAAAAGGACCACTTGGTTCGTCGATAACGGGACGGACCGCTTGATTTCTCAAGAAACTCCCGGAAGCGTAATTCGTAAGTTCACTGTGTCCTAGTTCGCAGCACCACTAGGTCTCTGTCACAGGGAGTGACTTACTACTGTATTCCGATCACTGTTTAACGTAATATATGAAAATAAGATGGTTTCATGATACGTCGAAGGCGAATCCGCTGTCAAGTCCGATTTTACTGGTGGATTTATGGTATAATACGTCTATCTGTGATTTAATATTAATTTACACCTAAGTTTAAGATGCAAAGGAGATCATTTATGCGCGAGAACTGGTTCAAGTTTTGGAATCACCCCCGGACGAAAGCCGTTCGGCACTGGTCGAATATCACATACGATGTTTCGTGGAACATCATTTTATTCCTCATCATAGCAGTCCTTCTCATCGGCAGCTTCTCTGTCGGAGCGGCTGGAGGATATTTCGCTTCCCTCGTCAAAGATACGAAAGCACCACCTTTGACTGAGATGAAACAAGAAGTGAACAGTTATGCGGTGACAAGTCAAATTTATTGGGGAAGTGGCGAAAAGCTGACGAACATCTCAACGGATGAAGAACGTCAGCCGGTTGATATCAAGAATATCTCCCCTTATTTAATTGATGCGCTTCTATCAACGGAAGACGTAGATTTTTATCAACATGATGGAGTCGTTCCAAAAGCGACTTTACGAGCAGTCTTACAAGAATTGACGAATTCAGCGTCACGCACCGGCGGAAGTACGCTGACACAACAATTAATTAAAAACCAAATCCTGACGAACGAAGTTTCATTCGAACGGAAAGCAAAAGAGATCATCTTAGCGCTCCGCCTTGAAAATGCGATGTCAAAAGATGAAATTTTACAGGCATATTTGAATGTCGTCTCATTCGGACGAAATTCACTCGGGCGTAACATCGCTGGTATCGAAGCTGCCTCCCAAGGGGTCTTCAACAAATCAGCGAAAAAACTGACGTTACCACAAGCAGCTTTCCTCGCTGGTATTCCGAAAAACCCTTACTACTACACACCTTATCTACAGGGCGGTGTCGTCAAAAAGGACTTGACGCCAAGTGTCAATCGGATGAAGACCGTGTTGAAGCGAATGTATGTCGCAAAAAACATTACGAAAGAACAATATGAAAAAGCAATCAAACACGACATCACGAAAGACTTCGCGAAACAGTCGAAACGTTCGCGTGACACGTATCCGTATGTCTATGATTTAGCAGAACGTGAAGCGACGAAGATCATGACGAAGTACTTGATGAAACAAGATGGTGTGAAAGAAGACGAAGTCAAACCGTCTGAACTGGCAGAAGTCCGGGCAAACTATCAAGATCAAGCACTGGTTGCACTCCGTCAAGGTGGATACAAAGTTCATATGACGCTAGATAAAAAAATTCATGAATCGATGCAACAACCTGCGAAGAACAACGGGAACTTCCCTGGCGGCATGCAGTACAAACAAGTCGTGGATCCAAAAACGAAAAAAACCGTTTCGAAACAAGATCCAGAAGAGACAGCTGCGGTCATGGTTCAGAATGAGACGGGTCGTATTCTCGGATTCGTTGGTGGACGTTACCTTGATGGAAAAGCCGATGATTTCAACCGAGCATTCCAAGCGAAACGTCAAATCGGGTCAACGGCAAAACCAATTCTCGTCTATTCGAACGGGATTGAAAATCGTTTAATCACTCCGGCATCTACCGTCAATGATGAAGAGTACTACTATCAGACCGTACCACGTCAACCAGGCGATCGTCCGATCAAGAACGAAGGTGGACGTTATCGTGGAAACGTGACGGTTCGTACAGCACTTGAACTCTCATTGAACGTACCTGCCGTTAAGATTTACGAGAAGATGAACATGTCGAACTCGATTCAAAAACTCGTCGATATGGGTGTTGAAGTACCGGATGCGATTCGTTATGCCCCTTCAGCAGCACTCGGAACGATGGAGATCACACCTGTCGAACTTGCCGGTGCTTACGCGACACTCGCCAACTATGGTGAATTCGTGCAACCATACGTCATTTCGAAAATCACGAAAGACGGAAAAGATATCTATAAAGCAAAACCGAAGAAAAAACGAATTTATGAACCACGAACAGCTTACCTGACGCTTGATATGATGCGTGGCGTCTTCTCAAAAGGTACAGCAACGTTTGCAAAAAGTCGATTAAACGTTCCTGGAGATTGGGCTGGTAAGACAGGTACGACGAACGATGTTAAAGACTCTTACCTTGTCGGTTCCACTCCTGGTGTAACGCTTGCCGTTTGGACAGGACACGATCAGAACAACTCGCTCATCGGTCCAACGACGTATTACCAACGAACACAAACGCTGTGGTCACAAATGGCGAATGCGACGTATGCCGCGAACAGTAGCTACTTCAAATCCGGTGCCCGCTTCACGCAACCATCTTCTGTAACAGCAAACGACTTTAAAAACAGTGGTCGCTTCAAAGAAGAAGATAAGAAGAAAAAAGCGGAAGAAGCAAAGAAAAAAGCCGAAGCGAAGAAAAAGAAAGAAGCAGAAGAAAAGAAAAAAGAAGCGGACGCACAGAAGAAAGAAGAGCAACAAAAAGAACAAGATCAGGCTAAAGAAAAAGCTGAAGCTGATGCCAAGAAAAAAGCAGCCGACGACGCAAAACGTGCTGCCGACGCAAAAGCAAAAGCCGAAGCAGAGGCAAAAGCCGAAGCAGAGGCAAAAGCCGAAGCAGAGGCAAAAGCTGAAGCAGAGGCAAAAAAGAAAGCGGAAGCGGACGCTAAGCAAAAAGAAGCTGATGCTAAGAAGAAAGAAGCAGAGGCAAAGAAACAACAAGAACAACAGAAGAAACAAGATGAAAAGAAAAACGATGCTGCTTCTGAAAACTAACAAAAAGGATGAATCACCTGTCACGGTGATTCATCCTTTTTTCGTTCAATCTTCCATCGTCGACAGATCGCCTGTTTCAAGATTCAACTCCCACGCTTTCAGAACACGGCGCATGATTTTACCACTTCGTGTCTTCGGCAACTTATCTCGGAAATCGATTTCTCTCGGTGCTGCGTGAGCAGCAAGCCCCTCTTTAACGAATGCTTGGATTTCTTGTTTTAGCTCATCCGTTGGCTCGTAACCATCACGCAAGGCAATGAATGCCTTGATGATTTCACCGCGGACTGGATCTGGTTTCCCGATGACACCAGCTTCCGCGACAGCTGGATGCTCGACGAGACGACTTTCGACTTCAAACGGACCAACCCGTTCTCCAGCCGTCATGATGACGTCATCGACACGTCCTTGGAACCAGAAGTAACCTTCGTCATCCATATAGGCAGAATCCCCTGAGACATACCATCCTTTAAAGAAATACGATTCATATTTCTGCGGATTGTTCCAAATTTGACGCATCATCGATGGCCATGGTGTTTTTAAAGCAAGGTTCCCCATTCGGAATGGCGGTAACTCATTTCCTTGATCATCAATGATCGCAGCCTGAGTTCCTGGAATCGGTTTCCCCATCGATCCCGGTTTGATGTCCATCGACTTGTAGTTACAAATCATCATCGCGCCTGTCTCCGTCATCCACCATGTATCATGAATCCGTTGATCAAAGGCTTCTTTCCCCCAACGAATGACTTCTGGGTTCAACGGTTCGCCGACAGACAATACATGACGAAGACTTGAGAGATCATGATGATTTGCAACATCCGCTCCTGCTCCCATCAACATCCGGAAAGCCGTTGGTGCGCTATACCAGACCGTTACCTTGTACTTCTCGATGACACTGTACCAGAAATCCGGATTGAAGCGTCCACCGACGACGATGTTCGTCGCGCCATTCAAGAATGGTGCGAAGATACCGTAACTTGTTCCTGTGACCCACCCCGGGTCAGCCGTACACCAGTAGACATCATCTTCTTGGAGATCAAGTACCCAGCGACCTGTCATTAAGTGCTGAATCATCGCATTTTGAACGTGGAGCACACCTTTCGGCTTCCCTGTCGATCCTGAAGTGTAGTGCAGGATCAATCCGTCTTCACGATCTAACCAGACCGGTTCGAATACATCGGATGCTTGCTCGAACGCTTTGCGGAAATCGAGTAATGTGTCCGATTCTTCGACATCTTCGTCGACAAGTACTACCTTTTCAAGTGATTCCAGTTCCCCAACTGGAACACGTGGGAGCAGTGCCTTCGTCGTCACGAGTAACTTCGCTTCAGAATCAAGCAGGCGATCACGGACCGCTTGTTCCATGAATGCTTCAAATAACGGACCGACGATTGCGCCTACTTTCAGTGCGCCAAGCAAGGCAAAATACAATTCCGGTGAACGTGGCATGAAGATGAAAATACGGTCACCCGTTTTGACCCCTGCATCGACTAATACGTTTGCCGCTTTATTCGTCAATCGTTTCATATCTGCATATGTGAATCGTTGTTCCGTCGTTCCATCGAAATAGATCAGCGCATCCTTGTTCGCTCGCTCGCCTTCTGCGTGGCGGTCGATTGCTTCATGAGCCATGTTGACTTTCCCCGTTGTCGCCCATGAAAAGTACTGCTCAGCATCTTTCCAGTCGTACGTGTTTGCTTCATCATACTCTGCTAACCAATGCTTCCCCGGAAGCGCTTTCAAAACTTTCATGTCTCGTTCCTCCCCTTCTATGTTTTCCTCTTTATTATAAGCTAGTTATCCGTCAGTTCAATCCATTTGCCGTCAATTTGTTAAAAAATCCCTCTCTTTGCTCAAGCGCTTTCGTCTATAATGAATAAGAAGGTGGTGACGCTTACATGTTTGAAAAACAATTCAATCATCGGACGCACGAAACATCACTCGGTCCTGTCGACATCGAAGGTCCCGTACCGAGTCAAACACTAGCAACGTATACACTCGATTCAGGGTTGACGGCTTTTCGTCCACCCGCTGAACAACATCAAGCGCTCGTTGAGATTGCGGATCTTGAAGAAGGACGGATCATCGTCGCTCGTCAAGGAACGGAAATCATCGGTTATGTGACTTACTTATACCCTGATCCCTATGAAACGTGGAGTGAAGGAAACAATCCGTACATCTTGGAACTCGGAGCGATTGAAGTCTCCTCTCGGTTCCGCGGACAACAGATCGGTAAAAAATTACTTGAAATCTCCATGCTGGACCCCGCCATGGAACACTATTTGATTTTAACGACTGAATATTATTGGCATTGGGACCTAAAAGGGAGCGGACTATCGGTCTGGGATTACCGGAAGATCATGGAGAAGATGATGAACCATGGTGGTCTCGTCTTCTTCCCGACCGACGATCCGGAAATCGCCTCCCATCCTGCCAACTGCCTGATGGCGCGTATCGGAAAACACGTCTCACCTGAAGTCGTCGCTCATTTTGATGCGCTACGCTTGAGAAGACGTTTCATGTATGACTGAGCTCGAGGAGGAATCGTCATGTTAATCGAACAAATCATGAATACGACGTGCATCACGATGCAACCGACGAATTCCATCGCGCATGCGGTTGAACTCATGCAACGTCATCAGATTCGTCATATTCTCGTCGTCAATGCCCGTCATGAACTCGTCGGTCTTGTCGGACTAAAGGAAATTCAAAGCGCAAGTAGCATCTTTCATCCGGATACGGCAAAACAAGACCTACAGTATCCGGTCTCAAGCATCATGATTGAAAGTCCTGTCACGGCCCACCCGCTCGATTTTCTCGAAGATGCGGCTGTGCTGTTTTATGAATATCGATTGACGTGTCTGCCAATCGTCCGCGGTCAACGCCTTGTCGGTGTCGTCACGGAAACGGATTTGTTACGGACATTCGTTCAATTGACGGGTGCACTCGAACCAAGTTCTCAAATCGAAATCCGTGTTGAAAACACTGCTGGAACATTAGCAAAAATTGCCGCACTGCTTGCCAAAACGAATATCAATATCTTAAATGTACTCGTGTATCCAACAGACGATCCGTATGTCCGGATCGTTGCGTTTCGTGTCCAGACGATGAATCCGATTCGGATCATCGACAAGTTGCGCAAAGAAGGATTCGATGTACTTGGACCGGATGTGAGCAGATGAAGGATTTTGCCTATCTGTACAGTCCTGAAGAAGCGACTTATCGGTTTTCGGAGACACATCCATTCAATCCGATTCGTCTCGAATTAACCGTTTCCTTACTTGAAGCGATGCATCAATTAGATGATATTCCTTGTATCGCGCCGCGTCATGCGACCGATGAAGAACTGGCACTCATTCATGATCAGGATTATATTGCTGCAGTCAAAGCAGCCGGGACCGGTGCATTAACGCCACTTAAAGCCCAAATGTATGGGTTAGGAACAGAAGATACACCTTTGTTCCAGGGGATGCATTCGGGCGCTTCTCTCCTTGTCGGCGGCACGATCGAAGCATGTGACCTCGTCTTATCTGGTCAATATAAACGAACCTTTCATATCGGTGGTGGATTGCATCACGGATTCCGAGGACGTGCCTCTGGTTTTTGTGTCTATAACGATACCGCTGTCGCCATGGCAGCCATGATTGAAAAATATCACTGTAAAATTCTTTATGTCGATACGGACGCCCATCATGGCGATGGGGTGCAATGGGCCTTTTATAATCGAAAGGACGTCATGACGTTATCGCTCCACGAAACAGGTCGCTATTTGTTTCCAGGAACGGGAATGGTGACGGAACGGGGATCTGAAGAAGGGTATGGATTTAGTTGGAACGTGCCACTGGACGCCTTTACGGAAGATGATTCGTTTTTACTCGCGTATGAGACGGCACTCTTTGAAGCCTGTGAATTGTTCCAACCGGATCTCATCATTACGCAAAATGGTGCCGATGCACACACGCTTGATCCATTGACTCATTTATCCTTAACGATGAAAAGTTATGAACAGATACCTCAAATCGCCGTCGCTGCAGCAAATAAATATACGAATGGAAAAATCGTTGCTTTAGGAGGCGGTGGCTATGACTGGTATCGTGTCGTTCCCCGCGCGTGGAGTCAAGTTTTTGCTGCCATGACCGGACAAGCTCCATTCCATGGAGAGATTCCTATTTCATGGCAAGAACGTTGGAGTGGAGAAGAAACACCCCCGCCAACACACTGGCATGATCCAACGCCACTCTACCCGGCCATTCCGCGACGACCTGAAATCGAAGAAAAAAATTGGGAAACCGTCAAACGATTGATTTGGCCGTTCGTTAGCGATGAGCGTAAGAGACAATTGACTACGACTTCCCCCTACTCCGTTGATTAATTGACTTTGTATCTTCACATTTATTTCGTTCGGAGTTCACAACTTGTTGCTATACTAAATATGGAATTTTTACTTAGTAAATGAATAATAGTTGGGGGAATCATCATGAAAAAGGCATGGCTTTATTCCGGTCTTATTCTGTCGACGGGGATCGTACTCGCAGGGTGTGGCAATGAAAAACAGGCAATGGATCACGATAACATGCAAGGGTCAGGAAAACCGACGGTCGAAGTCAACGTCAATGTTCCAGCCAAGACAATGGAAGAAGATAAAGTTGTTTTTAAAGCGTCAGCTGTCGAACAAAAGAAACCAGTTAACCTTGAAGACGTGACATTTGAAGTGTGGGAAGCTGGAAAACAAGATGGTGCCCATCAAAAGTTCAAGGCAACCTTGAAAAAGACAGGTTCTTATCAAGCGGAAGCAAAACTTGTTGAAGGGGAATATGAAGGACTGTATCATATCAATGATAAAAAAGGACTCCATCATATGGATAAGATCTCATTCGTCGTCATGGATCATTCACATGAAAAAGAGGAAGCATCGCACGAGCATGGACATGATCACGAAACCGTCGACGGTCTGTCTGTCCATTACATGGGCGCAACAAAAGCGAAAGCTGGTGCTGAACTCCCCGTCTCCTTTCATGTTTTCCTTGATGGGAAACCGCTAAAGGCGAACGTACAAGTGGAAGTCATTGAAACGGGCATAGAAAAGCATACCTATGTTCCTTTAGAAAAAAAGGGTGATGCGTACAGCGGGAAAGTGACATTGACTGCACCTGGTCAGACTACGGTTCGACTCCATGTCGAAAATGATCAACTTCACCATCATCAAGATGAACTTATTACCGTCGCGAAATAAAAAAACGTCTCTTTTTTCAAGCAGCTTGCTTGAGAGAAGAGACGTTTTTTCGATTAAGGGCGTGTCGAATCCCGTTGTTCGATTCGGTGTGGTAATGTAACATCGTTCGTTTCAATTTCTTCTTTGTTCAAGATTTTCGTCAATAGACGCATCGAGACTGCTCCGATATCATACATCGGTTGAACGACAGTCGTCAGTTTCGGACGAATCATCGTCGCAAGACGTGTGTTATCGTGTCCGATGACTTCGAAGTCTTCCGGTACACGGTGTCCAGCATCCTGTAAGGCATGGATAACACCAAGAGCCATCTCATCCGTTCCAGCAAAAATCGCGCGTGGGCAATCTTCTCCAAGTTCAAGCAATTGATTCATCGCCTTCATTCCCGAATCATACGTATAGTTTCCAAGGACGACATTTTGCTCGTTAAACGGAAGATTTGCTTCTTCAAGTGCTCGGCGATAACCCGCAAATTTCTTTTCACCATTGATTTGCTGTTCGAGTGGTCCAGTGATGAACCCGATCCGTTCATGTCCACGGTCGATCAAAGACTTCACAGCATCGTGCGCAGCACTCTCATAGTCGATGTTGACGGCAGGAAGATCATAATCTTGATTCAACGTTGCAGCAAGAACGATCGGTACCGGTGATGTTTTAAACTCACGAACGAGATCCTCATGCAGACGTCCGCCCATGAAGATGATTCCATCCACCTGTTTCCCAAGTAATGTATTGAGCAAATGAATCTCTTTTTCCCGGTTTTGGTCGGAGTTACACAAAATGATGTTGTATTTATACATTGTCGCGACATCTTCAATTCCGCGTGCTAAATCCGCAAAGAAGATGTTCGAGATATCGGGCACGATGACACCGACCGTCGTTGTTTTTTTACTTGCCAGTCCACGGGCAACAGCATTCGGACGATAACCAAGCTGTTCGATTGCGTCTTGGACCTTTTTTCGTGTGGATGGTTTAACATTCGGGTTTCCGTTGACGACACGCGATACGGTCGCCATCGAAACAGCAGCCTCTCGCGCGACATCGTAAATCGTAATATTACTATTCAAAACAAATTCCTCCTTTAGTATGATCCATCTCAAGTGTTTTCATTTCGTTTTCATTTTTAGGCAACACGAAAGGAAGACAGGAAAAGATAGTTTTCTTTTCCCATTCTTCCTTCATTGTAAAACGTTTTCATTCGCTTTAGGTTACCCTTTTTCGGAAATCATTGAACGTTTAGTGCCGGAAAGGTAGTCGTCAAGTTTTCGATGAACGTATCGAATTCTTGGAAATCGAGTTGTTGGTTCGCATCAGACAACGCAAGTGCTGGGAACGGATGGACTTCGACCATGACAGCGTCTGCTCCAATCGCGTATGCCGCTTTTGCTGTTGGCAAGAGTAAATCCTTACGTCCTGTCGAGTGCGTGACATCGACCATGACAGGGAGATGCGTTTCTTGCTTCAGAATCGGAACTGCTGAGATATCAAGCGTGTTCCGTGTTGCACGCTCGTACGTCCGGATACCACGCTCACACAAGATGACTTGATCGTTACCACTTGCCATGATGTACTCAGCCGCGTACATGAATTCCTCGAGCGTTGCAGAAAGACCTCGTTTTAAAAGAACTGGTTTATTCGTACGACCGACTTCTTTGAGTAAATCGAAGTTTTGCATGTTGCGTGCGCCGACCTGGATGATGTCGACATATGGTAAAGCAGATTCAACGGCGCTCGGTGTCATGATTTCAGTGATGACATGCAAACCGTGCGCGTCGGCTGCTTTTTTCAACATTTTTAGACCCTCGAGTCCTAGACCTTGGAAGTCGTAAGGCGATGTACGTGGTTTGTACGCTCCGCCTCGCATGAACTTCACGCCATGTTTCGCGAGCTGTTCCGCGACCTCAAATACTTGTTCTTCGCTCTCGACCGCACACGGTCCAGCGATCAATTGTTGCGAACCGTCTCCGATGACGGCATCTCCGATCCGGATGATCGTATTCGTCGGTTTTTGTTTCCGTGATACGAGTAATTTCCGAGTCCGATCTTCTCCTTGTAATTCGAGAGAAGCTTTGAAAATTTCTTTAAATACATGCTGAAGGCGTCCTGTTTCAAAAGGTCCATGGTTATTAGCGGCAATTGATTCGAGCATTTGACGTTCTCGAACAGGGTCGTATCGATCTAGCCCTTGTGCTCGTTTGACTTTTCCGATTTCGACGGCAATTTGACCACGTCGGTTCATCAATTCCAATAATTCTGCATTCACTAAATCGAGTTCATCACGTAATCTTTTTAATTCTGCATGTTGATCCATGTCCTACCACTCCCTAATCAGCATATAGCTCGTAATAGCAACTAATTATAGCGAACTCTTTCCCTGTTGTACATAAAGAAGCTGCATGATTTCTTAAAATATGAAAATAAATTACGTTTTTTCATATAATTTTTTTATGTTTTCTCTATAAGGAAACATAGAAAAAGAGCCCTCATGATGAGAGCTCCTCATTTATTGATTATTTCTTATGATTCACATCAGACTGCGGATCATTGTCTTCATCTTGTTCGTCTGCTAACTGTTCACGTAACTCCGAAAGTTCAACGACCGTCTCCGTGTCGATTTCTTCTGCCACTGACGCCCCATCGACTTCGTCGCCAATTTCACGTTCGATGTCACGTACGAGTTGTTCTGCTTCTGCGAGAGCAGCATCAATGCTTGCCTGATCCTTCTCAAAGCCCGCATATTGTGCCGCTTCTTGAACCGTTGGATTATTCTTTGCTTTTTCAATGACAGGTGCTGCTTTATCTTTTGCTAGTTGAATCCACTCACCTACGAGTGGTTCTGCTTTTTCGCGAACGACTTGTGTCTGTTCCGTCAAACGTTGACGCGCAGGCGCTGTACGCTCATCGATCATGTCGCGCATCTCGCGGCCTGATTTCGGGCTAGAAAGGAGAGCTGCCGCAGCACCGATCAATCCACCAACGATGATTCCGGCAAGGAAGCCTCCTCCTTTAGAAGAATCTTGTGCTTGATATGGGTGTTGTTTCGTCATGATTTACGATCTCCCTTCAACTCATCTGGAATGCTTTCGACGTCTGGTACAGATACGACTTCCGGTGTGACCGGCGCCTCTGCCTTTTTCCGGAATCGACGACGTGGCTTTTTCTCAACCGTCGTCGTTGCCGTCGAATGATTTTGAACCGTAGTTTCTGCCGGTTTATTTTTCTTAAATAACTCTACAGCGACTGAGCCCCAACGGACTGCTTGCGCAATCTGTTCTTTATTCGTATCCGCCGCACCAGCAACCGTATCGGATACTGTTCGGACAGAATCTGTCACTTTGTTTAAAGACGTACCGAGTTCTTCGATCGAGTTTGCGACAGGTGCAAGCAATTCTGTTTTTTCTTCAATCGTATCTACCAGACGATTCGTCTTATGTAACAACGCTGTCGTCTCCATCATGATACCGTCTAATTGACGTTCAAGTCCTGCTGTCGTGTTGGCTACATTGTTGAGCGTCTTACTCGCAGCACCTAATACACGGGCAAGGAAAATGACGAGCACTACGAATGCGATCGCAGCGACTAATCCGGCGATTCCGCCTAATGTGATTTCCATGGTTCTTGCCTCCAATTTTTTTGCATAGTCTTTTATTGTTAGTTCGACGTGCAGCAAGTCGTTCCTGCTACTCCAAATGGTTTATTTCCGTTACAATGATAATTGAAACCTATATCATCCATTTCGAGGGGGAAATTTCATGCGTGACCCACGTCTTACTCAACTGGCAACGAATCTCATTAACTATTCGGTTGCCCTTGAACCTGGTGAAAAAGTATTGATTGAAAACTTCGGCATCGAACGCGAACTGGTTGAGGCACTCGTTGAAGCTGCCTACGCGGCTGGCGGTCATCCGTTCGTCTTACTTAAGGATAATCGTATCCTACGAAAATTATACCGAAATGCTTCAGAAGAGCAACTCCAATTGATGGCAGACATTGAACGCAAGCAGATGCAAGCGATGGACGCATACATCGGACTACGTGCTGGTGATAACATCAATGAATTATCAGATGTGCCGGCTGAACAAATGAAACTGTACGGTCAAACGATCGGTAAGATGCACACACAAGATCGTGTCAAAGGAACGAAATGGGTCGTCCTTCGTTTCCCAACTGCATCGATGGCACAACTTGCCAACCAATCGACAGAAGCATTCGAAGACTTCTACTTTGATGTCTGTACGCTTGATTATGAAAAAATGGGCCAAGCGATGGAACCACTCGTCGACTTGATGAACCGGACGGATCGCGTTCGCCTCGTCGGACCAGGAACGGATCTAACGTTTTCGATCAAAGACATCCCAGCCATCAAATGCGCTGGGAACGCCAACATTCCAGACGGCGAAGTCTTTACGGCACCGGTCAAGGATTCGGTCAACGGTGTCATCTCATATAACACACCATCTCCGTATCAAGGGTTCACCTTTGAAAACGTCAAACTGACGTTCAAAGACGGTAAAATCGTAGAAGCGACGGCAAACGATACAGATCGAATCAACCAAGTCTTCGATACAGATGCTGGTTCTCGTTTCGTCGGCGAATTCGCGATCGGTGTCAATCCATTCATCCAGCATCCGATGAAAGATATCTTGTTTGATGAAAAGATCGATGGCAGCTTCCACTTCACACCAGGTCAAGCTTACGAAGAAGCCTACAACGGTAATGACTCATCCGTTCACTGGGATCTCGTTAACATCCAACGTCCTGATTACGGTGGTGGAGAAATCTGGTTCGACGACGTATTGATCCGCAAAGACGGTCGTTTCGTCCTTCCAGAACTCGAAGTCCTCAATCCTGAAAACTTGAAATAAGAAAAAGCGGATGGCTGATCCTTTACAGGACCGGGTCATCCGTTTTCTTTAACTTATTTTTTCAATGTCGCACGAAGCATCCAAATTTGTTTTTCGATTTCCTTCGCTTGACCAAGCAGATCATCTTCAACCGTCACGTCTTGTGCCTCAAGATGTTCAATCGCATCGAGCATCTCTTTTCGGACTTGTTGGAAGTCTTTGATGACAGAATCAATCATTTCATCTGCCGATAACCCCGATTTCGCTTCTTCAAGCGTCGTTTGCTCTAAATACTCTTTCAGTGTCGCAGAAGGTGTTCCGTTATTCATTAGGAGACGTTCCGCAACGACATCATATTGTTCAGACACCCATGTATACAGTTCTTCGAGCTTCTCGTGAAGTGTTAAGAAATCTGGTCCTTTAATGTACCAATGATAATTGTGGAGTTTAACGAACAGTACTCCATAGTTTGCTACCTGTTGATTTAAAGCTGATTTTGCATGATTACTAATCATCTGACATTCCCCTTTCCTGATTTCAAATGACGTCCTACTTCATCTTTATCCTTAAATAACAAAGGATAAACATCATTTTCAGGAAGAGTCATTCAACGAGGGCGTTTTAGACCTTTCAACATGTAGCCACCTTTAAAGTCAACGGAATCAAAGGCAACGAGGAAGGCCTTTGGCTCGTATTCCTCAACGAGATTACGTAACACTTTCATACGTGTTCGGGCTGCAAGAACATCTAACCGGTAACGGACACCGTCGCGTCCTTGTCCTTGATAATGTGTCACACCAAATCCATTATCACGAATGACTTGAATCAGTTCCGCTGGAAATTCTTGTGTATGCACTTGAATCATATTGTAACCGATGGCGAGTTTTCGTTCGACATATCCACCGACGAGTATTCCTAGACCAAATCCAAGCGCATAAACGACCATACCGAGTGTCGTTAAGTCTTGGAACACGATTCCTAGTGCAAAAATGTAAATTAATGTTTCAACCGTTCCAAATAATCCGGCGATGACCGTCCGCCCTTTGACGAGCATGATCGTCCGTAATGTCAATACAGGAACGTAAATCAACTGGAGCAATAAGATGAGTAAAATCTGTCCCATGGTGTCTTTCCTTTCTGTTAATAACTTCAACACATACACACTATTTCAAACTTTATTTCAAGATGCAATCCTATTTTAGATTTTCCTCATCGGTTTTTTGAAATTATTATCATAATTCAAAATTACGACAAAAAAAGTGCCACTCCAGTCGAGTGACACTTTTTGATCTGTTATTTATTTTACACTTTGGTATTGGTGCTGGTACGTTTGGATATCGCCTGCTCCCATGAACAGAAGCACAGCATTTTCATGCTGACGTAGGACAGAAACGTTGTCGCGTGTCAGAATAGAAGCTTGCGGAATCTTCTCTTGTAAATCTTCGACGCGAACTTGCCCTTCCTGCTCACGTGCCGATCCAAAGATTTCGCATAGATATGTCGCATCTGCTTCACGTAAAGAAGTCGCGAAATCATCCATGAATGATTTTAAGCGTGTGTACGTATGCGGTTGGAAAATCGCAATGACTTCACGGTCCGGATATTTCTTTCGTGCCGACTCAATCGTTGCGCTGATTTCCTTCGGATGGTGCGCGTAATCATCTACTAGGATTTGTGTGCCGAATTCCGACTCACTAAAGCGGCGTTTCACACCACCAAATGTAGCTAAACGTTCAGCAACGTCGTCTTTGCTCAATCCTTCGTACTGACAGATCGCAATGACAGAAAGTGCATTCAAGACATGATGACGACCGAATCCTGGAATGAGGAACGTGCCGTAGAAATCATCACGTAAATAGACATCAAATGATGTACCGTCTGGCGTTGACGTCGCGTTTTCTGCGCGGAAATCATTGTTTTCTCCAAATCCATAATAGAGAACAGGTACATTCGCTTGAATGTTTTGAAGATGCTCATCATCTCCACAAGCAACGATCGCTTGCTTAACCTGCATCGCCATCTCTTGGAATGCCGAAACGACGTCATCGATTCCTGTGAAATAATCCGAATGATCGAAGTCGATATTCGTCATGATAGCGTAGTCCGGCTTGTAATATAAGAAGTGACGTTTGTATTCACATGCCTCGAAGACAAATGCCTTCGCATCCTCTACACCTGCTCCTGTACCGTCTCCGATCAAGAAAGCCGTTGGTGTGATTCCACTTAAGACGTGTGAAAGCAAACCTGTCGTCGACGTTTTTCCGTGTGAGCCTGTAATGGCGACTGAACGATATTCATTTGCTAAGTGTCCTAAGAAATCGTAATAATGATGGATGGTTAAACCAAGTTCATTTGCCCGTGCGATTTCTGGATGATCATCCCCAAAGGCATTCCCTTGGATGATGACGTAGTCTTCTTTGATGTTATCCGCATTGAACGGGAAAAATGGAATTCCCTTAGCTCGTAACGCGTCTTCAGTAAAAATGTGCTTTTCGATGTCTGAACCTTGTACCTCATGATTCATCTCATGTAGTACTTGGGCGAGCGCACTCATCCCCGTTCCTTTGATTCCAACAAAATGATACTTTGTCATATAAAAGCCCTCCAATTCACGTTCCGGTCCGTACCATCGGGCTCGGGTACAAAACCTGTACCATTATAGCAAACCGATTTATTTTTTACCATGTAAATTATTTTGCTCGCGACGTGCGCGATACATCGCCATCAAGTCTTTCGTTGTCATGACGACGTTGACAGGCGGTCCGACCGGTTTTTTCACTTCCGACTGAACAGGCTTATCCACCTCGGTAACAGATGAATCTTGATCTACTTCAATAGCAGATGTATCAAGAATCGGTTCGAAGCTCTCCAATTGTTGCTCAGCTTCTTTTTCATCAGCAGACGCTTCATTTGATGCCTCTGTCGTAATAGCTGATTGTTCCATCGTCTCACTGTTGGAAGAGGTTTCAATTACGTCCGTTTCTTCTACTTCCGTTACGGTCGGTACTTCTTCTCTCACGAGTTCTTCACTTGTGTGAGGTTCCGGTACGAGCAATTCGACGTCCGTCACCGGTACAAGACCAGCATCTGCTTCCGCTTCGTCTACTACGACTTCTGGCGCGATCAGTTCTTGATCCGTCAAAGCAACCTCATCGGTATTTCCCTCTTCCACTGTTTCCGAAACCTGCTCACTCGTTTCCGTTTCTTCCGTAGCTTTTACGATTTCCGATGCAGATTGCTTCGGACGTTGGAATCCATAAATCGGTGAAGGAACATCCGTTAAAACGAAGCGATCTTCACGCTCCTCTTTTTTCGGACGTTCTACCGGCTTTGTCTCACGTTCCCCTGCAAGCTCTCGACGAATCCGGGCAGCCTGCTCTTTTAGTGACTGTTCATAACGATTACTCATACGTTCACCCCTCCATCTTGTTAAAAAATCGGTCGAATCATCGACCGATTGAGAATGCTTCCCCTACTGCTTTTGTATCATCGAGTACAAGAATCCCTTTTTCTTGTGGTGCATCGACAAGCCCGAGCTCACGCGCTGAGCAGAGCATACCGCTTGATGGTACGCCGCGTAACGCCGAAGGACGGATGATTAACCCAGACGGCATGACCGCTCCTGGTTTAGCAACGACTACTTTTTGACCCGCCGCTACATTCGGTGCTCCACAAACGATTTGTAAAGTTCCGTTATCTACTTCTACCTGACAGACCGATAATTTATCAGCATCCGGATGCTTCTCGCAAGAAGCAACGAACCCAACAACGAATTTCGGAGAATAATCCACTTGTTCGAGTGACAATTTGATATCTCGACTCGCCAGTTCCTTTTGGATGCGTGTTGCCAATTCTTCCGTCAATTCAACCGGTCCTTGTGTCTCGATCGTAAATGTAGTCGAAGCATCAAACAGGTTGTAACCGACGACACGATCACCATGCTTGATAATTGCTACGTCTCCTTCACGAGTCGCTGTCACTTCCGCACGTGGTGCGCCTTCCAAAATAATCATTAAGACGTCGCCGACGCCCTCTTTATTATAAAACACATTCATTCAATCCATGACTCCCTTCCGTCTTTCTCACAATGCCTATTGTATCAGATTCTTCACTCTTTCGGCTGCTTGTTTTTCGCAAGGACGAAGACCGGTTCTAGATTGCCATCTTCATATAAGAATGGTAATGCCGTGACCGGGACACGACCGTTCGAGAAGAAGTCAAACATCAGTTGCTGTAAGACATCATATCCGGCATCATTCCGAATATCAGCGAAAATCAGGACATCCTGATGCGGAATCCCGACAGCGAATTCTCCTTCGATTTGCGCCGCATAATCGGCTAATAACGTCTTGTTCAAAACACGACTCGCCTCGTATCCGTCACCGAGACTCAAGAAATAAAAGATATTCCCTGCGACTTCGTCTTGTTTGAATGGCGCATCAAGCGATTTCACATTAAAACGAGCTGCTTCTGATAACTGTTCAGCTGTCCACTCTGCAGATGCCAGTAACTCCTCATCAATCAAACGATACGTCGCTCCTAAATCGAGTGCGTACATGATTTTCGTCTCGCCCGTATGTGGTGTACTGACGAGCGTCTTTCCTTCTTTTGTCGTATCGGCAAACGATTTAGCGCGAATGACGGGAAAGATTTTTTGTTCTTGTCCAACGAGTGAGATTTGATCCGTTTGTCCGAGTACAGCACGGATATATTCGATCGTCTCTTCGACCGCGATGACACCTCTTCGTTTTGCTTTTGCGACAAGCGGATTCAATCCGACATCAACGCCTGATTTATCGTGCTTTCGCTCAATTCGTAATACAGACTTTTCACGATCGAAATACGTCGTGTACCCTTCTTCTTCAAATGTTTGTGTCATCATTCTTCGGATTTGTTGTAGTTCCATTCGAATTCATCCTTTCTATCATGAAAAAAAGCGAGTCAGCGCTCGCTTTTTTCTTAAACCGTCTCTAAAAATGCTGTCACCTGTTCTGGTGTTTTCCGCTCTTTCCCAACATAACGCCCTGTCTCTTCACCATCGCGGAACGCAACAAAACTTGGAATTCCGAAGATGTCCATTTCCTGGGCAATTTCAATATGATCGTCACGATCGACATAGTAAAACTCGAAGCCGTTAAATGTTTGCTCGATTTCCGGCATGAACGGATCTAAGAAGCGGCAATCCGGGCACCAGTTTGCTGAGAATAAAAAGACGGCATTTCCTTGTTTTGCTGTATCGAATTCTTGTTTGGATTGTAATGTTTTCATGATGATTTCCTCCTTTGATTTCCCTAGAAGTCATTGCTCTCATCATAGCATATTCAATTGTGGCTGTGCGTTTTCGTGCTTGGTTTGCTATACTGCAACTAGAAAACACCTGGAAAGGACTTCACTATGGCAGATCAACCAATCAAACATCCGTTCGAACGCTTCGTCGGCTTCATCGGCATGACAAGTTGTTTACGTTACGGCTATTCTTTCATCGATTCCGAACGGAGCTTACCGGAAATCTTTTTGTATTTAGTCATCGGTTTTGCGATCATCATTTTACTCGAAGCACTCGGAAAACGACTCGCTCGAAAATTACCCGTCGTACGCATGCGGTATTTGACTCCACTTTATCTCATTTATCTCTACGTTTTCTTTACGAGTTTTTATTCAAGTTCATTTGGATTCTCTTTATGAAAAAAGCTGATTCAAAAAGTCATATGCTTGTTCGTCCACCATCCGGTCAAACAGGCATATCCTTTAGAATCAGCTTTTTGTACTTAATATTCGATTTTTAAGTCGCCATCTTGAATTCGCCCAAAGCGTCGTAAGACACGATAGATGAAATAACTGATGATACCAGGCGCAAGGAAACAGAGGACAGCAACTGCTAGGTAATACTCCATTTCGAACCCCATCGTTTTTAATAACATCAACGGACCAACGAATCCGCTCGTACCCATACCAGAACCTTCTGGATTGCTCTCAAGCATTAACAGAACAGTCGCGAATGGCGCTAGTATAGCACCGGCTACCGTCGGTGGTAGAAGAATCCAAGGATTTCGAATGATATTCCCTACTTGTAACATCGATGTTCCAATCCCTTGGGCAACCACACCACCGATTCCGTTATCACGGTAACTGATGACGCCAAATCCAATCATCTGTGCCGCACAACCGATCGTCGCCGCCCCTGCAGCAAGTCCATCCAAACCAAGCATGATTCCAAGCGCAGCACTCGAAATCGGCGCTGTCAATGCAAGACCCATGACGGTAGCAACGAAAATTCCCATGAATAATGGTTCGCGTTCCGTTCCCCAACGAATCAACTCGCCCAGATCCGTCATGCCTTTTCCAATCCACTTCCCTGCGTAACGTCCGGCAACGAATCCAGCTAGTAACGTAACGAACGGCGTCAATAAAATATCAAGTCGCGTCGTCTTTGAAACGAGTTTTCCGATCTCTGTCGCAAGAAGCGTTGCAATGTAACTACCTGCTGGTCCTCCTGCTTCATATCCGAACGCACCAACGGCAACTGCTGCGAACAAGATCAGCGGTGGTGCCTCAAGTGCAAACGCTACAGCCACACCGATTGCTGGTCCCGTCAGCGCGATCGCCTGCTCTCCTAACTGAATGAGAAACTTCGCCTCTACACCACGATCGACCAGTCCTTCACCAATCGTCCGGATGATGAGACCCATGATCAACGAACTAAACAAGCCAAGTGCCATATAACTTAATACGGTTATGAAATATACTTTAGGGCTAAGTGAAATCCCTTTTTGTTTGAACATCTTGTCACGTCCTTTTCTTAACATCGCGTATCATTATATCAAATCTCCTTTCTATCCGACTACATTGTTTTTTCAACTGACAAGACAGTTAGTATTTACATCATTCTTATTAAACAAAAACAGACAGCGGATTCACATCCACTGTCTGTCATGTCATTCACTTGACTTGTAGCGTCGCGAGCGTTGTCGCATCGAGATTCGTGACGAGTTTCCGAAGCAATTCCTTCGCCGCATCATAATCATCTGTATGCATGATCGATGCATGCGTATGGATGTAGCGTGCTGGTAAGCCAACGACTGTCGTTGGAATCCCATTATTCGAACGATGGATGACACCACCATCGGTCCCACCTGCACCGACATAGTATTGGTACGGAATTTTGTTCGATTCTGCCGTATCGAGGACGTAATCCGTCATCTCTTTTGAGAGGATCATGACACTGTCTTTAATTCGAAGCAATGGTCCTTGTCCGAGTTGACCGAATTCCGTTTTGTCTCCTGATGCATCATTGGCAGGAGAAGCGTCGACGACGAACGCGACATCGGGATCGATGAGTGCTGTCGCTGTTTGCGCACCGCGCAATCCAACTTCTTCTTGAACCGTTGCACCCGAGAACAAAATGTTCGGATGATCCGCCGCTGTCGTCTCTTCCAGCAATTCAATCGCCATTCCGACACCATAGCGGTTATCCCATGCTTTCGCCATGATCTTCTTCGGATTCGCCATCGGTGTGAACGGGAAGAATGGTACGGCAGGGATACCTGGACGTACTCCGAACGATTCCGCCTCTTCTTTGGAGTCCGCACCGATATCGATGAACATGTCTTTGATCGCCATTGGCTTATTGCGTACTTCTTCTGTCAATAAGTGTGGTGGAATCGATGCGATAACACCAGGGATGACACCGTTGTCCGTACAGATCGAGAAGCGTTGCGCAAGCAACACTTGGCTCCACCAGCCACCGAGCGGTTGAATCCGTAACATTCCGTTCTTCGTGATTTGCGTCACCATGAATGCCACTTCGTCCATGTGCCCGGCAACCATGACTTTCGGTCCTGTCACATCGCCTGTTCGTTTCCCGAAAATCGAACCGAGTCCATCCGTAACGATCTCATCCGTGACAGGTGTGATGCGTTCGCGAACGAACTGACGAACGTCGTGCTCAAACCCCGGTGCCCCATTTAATTCCGTCAGTGTTCGAAATAACTCTCTCGTTTTTTCATTCATATGTATCGCCTCCTGCTTCTCATTATACAAAAAATTGCTTCTATCACTTAACCTTTTGTTTCTCTCTGAACGAATTATTTGGTACAGTAGGAATAGAACCTGTAAGGAGGGGAATTTTAATGAAAAAACGCTATTGGATTATCGGATTGGCAGCAGCTGTCGTCGCCGCTTTCGCAGTGAAGAAAGCCGTTGATAACAAACAACTTTCTGCCGAGGAAGCGCTCGAAATCACGAAACGCACATTTTCAGCAAAAGGACGTGTCCAAGGTGCATGGATCTCTGCAACACCAGAGGCTTACGCATATGAGTCACGTGACTACCAAAGCTACAAAGGTGGCATCTCGGTCCTTGAAGGTGATGACGAAAAAACGTATCAATTCACAGTTGATGCCGAAACCGGCGCTTTACTCGAATACGCTTAATCAAAAGACCGTGCTTCGATCGACGAAGTACGGTCTTTTTTCCACGTTCATGTAAAGGAGGTATGATTCATGTCGATTCTTGCTACGCTGTTCGTTATCCTCGTTGCTTTGGAACACTTTTATATTTTAGCACTTGAAATGTTCTTTCTTTCTTCCAAAGCGGCTCGTCGAACGTTCGGCTTAACGGACGAAGCTGTTGCATCACAACAAATTCGCACACTTTTTGCGAATCAAGGCTTATATAATGGGTTTTTAGCAGCCGGATTAGTATTCGGTCTGATTCGTGAGGATGTCGCTGTCCAATTGTTCTTTTTAGCGTGTGTCATCATCGCTGCGCTTTATGGTGCCGCGACTGCCAATCGCTCTATTTTACTCAAACAAGGCTTGCCTGCCATACTTGCTTTCATCTTTGTATTGCTTGCATGAGAAAAGCCCCTATCCGATTGGATAGAGGCTTTTTTTCTTAATTAACGCGGGTTGTCGTTGCGTTCGTAGATCGGGTTCATGTATTCCGTCGTCGAGTATAGACGTGGAACAACGATGTATAAGATGACCGCTGGTACAGCGATGATCAACAACATCAAGAGCATCGGTAACCAGTAGACGACTTTTTGTTGAAGATTATCCGAGTTGCTGTCGATGTATTCTTTTACGCCATCAACTTTTGCAGCATCGGCACTCGTCAACAATTTACCGCTATCGGCATTGAAGAAGTGGATTTCACGTTTGATCGTGATGAAGATGCCGTCACGGACTGTCTCGATGACAGCGATTCCGCCAATGACTTCTTCTCCTTTTTCATTCGTGAACGTCTTCGGATCCTCGATTTCGACCGAACCTTTTTTATAATCGTAATGCGTCGTTGGTAATTCCTCATTTAATGCTTTCGTCATTTCTGAGGTATCAACCGCAGCAAGTACCGATTGACCGATACTTAACGCGAGAAAGAGCGCCGTTACGAAGGCTAAGCTTTTCTGCCACATCCCCAAATTCCCCCTTTACCTATAAGTACAAGTTCTTCAGTCAACAACATTGTACCAATTAATAAGAAAAAAGTGTGAAAGAAATACCAGGAAAATAAGAAAACTTTTTGTCTAAATTAATTTTGGTACGTTGCTTCCATCCGATAAATCGGTTGACCCATTGATGAAAAACGCTCTTCGTACTCTGTTCGGACGTTATCTTCCGGTTCATTCGCATGTAAATCAAGCGACATCCAGTCGAAGCGCATGCCGTATGC
Source organism: Exiguobacterium sp. U13-1 (assembly GCF_001750115.1). Lineage (NCBI taxonomy): Bacteria > Bacillati > Bacillota > Bacilli > Caryophanales > Exiguobacterium > Exiguobacterium sp. U13-1. The sequence continues at coordinate 2,816,335 of NZ_CP015731.1, forward strand.
TGACATCGTCATCAAACTCGATTCAAACAACTTCCGATTATCTGTCTTGAAATGGATTTGCCCTTTCGCCGGTAAAATATCTTCATATGTCGAGAGGAATGTTTTATACGTCAAACGGCGTTTCGCATGACGTGTCTTTGGCCATGGATCAGAGAAGTTCAAGTACACGCGGGCCACTTCGCCTTTTTCAAAGTAATCACGTAGGTCTTTTGCATCGACCGTCAAGACGCGAACGTTCGATTGTGGTGTCTCGACCAATTTTTGAACGATTGTCACGGCAACGCTTTCGAATAATTCAATCGCGATGAAGTTGACATCCGGGTGTTGGTGCGCCATTCCGGTAATGAAGGCTCCTTTCCCTGATCCCACTTCGATATAGATCGGATTATCATTTTTGAACTCGCTAGCCCATGCTCCTTTAAGAGATGCTGGTTCTGCTATATAGATCGAGGATTGTTCCTTCATATAATCCTGCGCCCATGGTTTATGTCGTAAACGCACTATCGTTCATCCTTTCCAAACTTAAATTATCCGCAGATAAGTTTATCATGATTCGGGTAATTATATAAGAACTTCTTCATTTCCTTTCGAAGAATGTTCAGCAGTTCGTCACTTGAGAAATAGTGAGCATTCTAATACACTTAAGGTACGTAAGAACCGAAAAGGAGGGCTATCCTGTGGATGATTTCTTGATTAGTTGGGCATCTCCCATCGTTCTCGTATTGGGAATCACTGCTTTGTTCGTCTGGGCGACTTTCGGAAAAGTCGACGTCGAATAAGAGCAATCTCTGTACCTTGTGTAATCGTACACAAGGTACTTTTTTTATTTTCTAAACGATTTTAGGTTGGTTTTACCATGAAACAGATGTATACTTTTTTTGAAACAGATAATTTATTACAGCTATCGAACACCAAAAACGTTGGTAAAAAGGAGAATTGTAATGAACGAAAATAAAAACAGTGATTCAAAAGAACTAGTACAGAAGAAAACAGGTGCGGACCTAGTCGTCGATTCACTCATCGAGCAGGGTGTCGATTACATCTTCGGTATTCCCGGCGCCAAAATCGATTCCGTCTTCAATGTGTTACAGGACCGGGGACCTGAACTCATCGTTGCACGGCACGAACAAAATGCTGCCTTCATGGCTCAAGCCATCGGACGCTTAACGGACAAACCGGGTGTTGTCCTTGTGACATCTGGTCCTGGGGCATCGAATTTAGCGACTGGTCTTGTGACAGCGAACTCTGAAGGTGACCCTGTTGTCGCAATTGCCGGAGCTGTCACGCGAGCCGATCGTTTAAAACGAACACATCAGTCAATGGACAACCAGGCACTCTTTACACCGATTACGAACTTCAGTGCGGAAGTGCAAGATGCCGACAACATTCCAGAAGTATTATCGAATGCTTTCCGAACAGCTGAAACGACAGCTGGAGCTGCTTTCGTCAGTATCCCGCAAGACGTCGGGCTAAGCGAAGCGAACGTCACGGCGTTCCGTGCGGTCGAAGCACCAAAGCTTGGTGTGGCACCAGAAGCATGGGTCGACGAAACAGCCCGTCTGATTCAAGATGCAAAACTCCCTGTCTTGTTACTCGGTATGCGCGCGAGTCAACCAGACGTCGTACATGCGATTCGTTCGTTACTCAAAAATGTCTCGATCCCTGTCGTTCAGACATTCCAAGCGGCCGGTACATTATCACGTGAGCTTGAATCGAATTTTTACGGACGTGTTGGATTGTTCCGTAATCAGCCGGGAGATGCGTTACTTGCAGAAGCCGATCTCGTCCTCTCGATCGGATATGACCCAATCGGTTATGACCCGAAATTCTGGAACCAACCAACGCACGACCGGACGCTTGTTCACATCGATCAAATGCGTGCTGAAATTGATCATTTCTATCGTCCCGACCGTGAGCTTGTCGGTGATATGGCGAAAACAGTCGACGCGATCGCTGAACGCCTGCAACCACTCACATTACCGGAAAGCTCGGTTCAGTTCCTTGAAGGATTACATCAACGTCTTGTCGATCGCGATGTTCCTCCTGTCGCGGATTCTCCATTGACGCATCCACTTTATTTCATGAAGACGTTACGTGAAAAAATTGCGGACGATGTCACGGTCACGGTCGATGTCGGCTCACACTATATCTGGATGGCACGTCACTTCCGTTCGTACGAACCACGCCACCTCCTCTTTAGTAACGGGATGCAAACGCTCGGCGTCGCACTTCCATGGGCAATCGCAGCTACACTCGTCCGTCCTGGGAAGAAAGCTGTCTCGATTTCAGGTGACGGCGGATTCCTCTTCTCTGCAATGGAACTTGAGACAGCTGTCCGTTTGAACTCACCACTCGTCCACTTCGTTTGGCGCGATAGCGGATTCGATATGGTCGCGTTCCAACAAGAGATGAAATACAAACGGAAATCCGGTACGTCATTTGGTGACGTCGATCTCGTCAAATATGCGGAAAGCTTTGGAGCAAAAGGACTCCGTGTCAATCATCCTTCGGAACTCGCAGCAATCATGGATGAAGCACTCGCGACAGACGGTCCCGTCATCGTTGATGTGCCGATCGATTACCGTGACAACATCGCGCTCGGAGAACAAGTTCATCTCGATCAATTGAACTAAGGAGGATTCACATGGCACACGATAAAACACTCGTCCAGATTTCAACGATGATGGCACTGCTTGACGGCGTATTCGAGAGTGAAGTGACGTACGCTTCCGTCCTTGATCAACGTGATTTCGGTATCGGAACGTTTGACCACTTAGACGGTGAGATGATTGGAGTCGATGGACAGTTCTATCAACTCCGCTCAGATGGTAGCGCTCGACCGCTTCAACCCGAGACGACGACCCCTTTCGCGACATTAACCCGTTTCGAGCCGGAACAAACCCTGACCGTGACGGAAGAGATGTCAAAAGCGACGTTTGAGCACTGGCTGAACGAACAACTCCCTACGATCAATAGCTTTTATGCTATCCGGATTGATGGAACGTTCACGGAGGTTCAGACACGCACCGTTGCGCGTCAGGAGAAGCCGTTCGTTCCGATTACGGAAGCTGTCGCTTCTCAAAGTGCTCGTACGTTCGAGCACACGGAAGGAACGCTTGCCGGATACTATACACCACGATTCGGTCACGGGATCGCCGTCGCCGGATATCATCTTCATTTCATCGATGCTGCCCACGAAGGTGGTGGTCACGTCTTTGACTACACAGTCAAGAACGTCACCGTCACATTCGAAGAAAAGTCGCAACTTGATTTACGTCTACCGACGACAGAGGCTTATCGATCGGCAGATCTCGAAAGTCACGATATTGAAAAAGAAATTAAAATCGCAGAAGGTTAAGCAAAAAAAGCGTGTCGTTCCCTTTCGGAATGACACGCTTTTTAGTCGTTTGAGTATTCAAGTAGCTGTTCAAGAAAATGATAACTGTCGTCGACATCTGGATGACGCGTATCTTCATACCAGTAGAGTGATAGTACCGCTTGCGCTACGACATACCAGTGCATGCGTCGCTTCAAATCACTCGTCAATGGATGTCCATAATGTTCAAACCATTCTGGCCAAGCTGCTTCGTCGACATAACTGTATAACATCATTCCAAGATCGTACGCACGGTCAGCAATGATCGCATCATCCCAATCGTTCAGGTAGAGTTGACCGTCTGCTCCCGTCAACCAGTTATTGTGGTTCAAATCTGAATGACAAACGACCTGCTCATCCGTTCTTACCTGCTCCAGATTTTGTTCGAGGTAAACCATCGCATGTTCCACGAGCTCCGGATCCTCTAAATCATCCGGTTGGAAGTACAAACGACATTGTCGCAATAACTCATCAGGTTCAATCGGGCGCTGATCAAGCTGTTGTAGCATGAACAGTAATTCCTTCGAATCATGGATTTTCCCAAGCAAACGTGCTACTTCAGGGCGTTCCATCATTTCGGGCTCTAACTCGTTCCCTTCAATGAACTGTTGGGCGCTGATGACGTCCCCACTATAAATCCGTTTCGTCCATAATAACTTCGGAACGATTCCGTCTGCGGATAAAATCGCCAAAAACGGCGATGAATTTCGTTTTAAGAACAACTTCGATTGTCCGGTTGAAGCGATGTACGCTTCTCCTGTGATTCCACCTGCTGGCGTAAGGGTCCAGCCTTCGCCAAGCGCATCTAAAATATCTAATTCCATTATAATCCGCTCAACTTTTTTAGTAGATTTGCCTAAGGCACAATGCTTATCTTAACACGTTGCAATCGTCGTTGACAACGGAAGGACCTGAATCCTGTCGACACCTTTTAGAAGCGGGTCGACCGAGGCCTCATCCCCTTGTACATGCACATTCCAGCGCGAATGATCCAGTCCGACTTCAACGATTTCGCGCGTCGTATTGTAAACGATGAGCGTGCGTTGCCATGCATCATACGAGTGGACCGCTCCAAGTTCATAAGCGATGACACCCGGACGTAAGTCGATGAAATGAAGCAACTCGCGAATCTGATTCGCTCGGTGCAATCGGAATCCGCCATGCATTCTACGAATCTGCAAAATCGTCTTGATGTAGGTTACAAGGGACAGATGATCATCCCGCCGTTCCCAGTCCATTCGATTGATCTCGTCTGGTGCGTTATAGCTGTTTTCAACACCTTGTTTTGTGCGCAAAAACTCTTGACCTGCGTGAAGAAACGGAATCCCTTGCGCAAACAAGGCAATCGTCTGAGCTAGGCGACTCATCCGCAATAATTGCAGTTCATCCGCCCCTGGACAAGATAACTTTAATTTATCGTATAACGTATGATTATCGTGCGCCTCGACGTAATTGATGGAATAAGTAGGTTCCGGAAAACGTCCGTGCGTTTGATTGTCGATGTGGATACTTCCCGCAATTCCGTTTCGGACCTCCCCTTCCTTCCAGCCATCTCCCGCAACGAATCCTCGGTCGAACTCACTGAACGTCGATCCTTTTAACGCGTCACGGAACACATCATTAAAATGGGCGATCCGCGGCATTTGCGCAGCAGAGGCACTCATCGCCTTTAATCGTTCCGGTAACGCTGTCGCAAGATCCCATCCTTCTCCATACACCAGAATCGTTGGATCAATCGCATCGAGCGCCGAACGAACATCATTCATCGTCTCAATGTCATGAATCCCCATCAAATCAAATCGAAAGGCATCAATACGGTAGACACGAGCAAAGTACGTCAAACAGTCAACGATGAGGCGGCGCATCATGAATCGCTCGGATGCGGTATCATTTCCGACACCCGTTCCGTTCGATAGTGTCCCGTCTACTTCGTAGCGGAAATAATAACCAGGGACAAGCTGTTCGAGAGAGGAGCGTTCTCGAATGAAGACGTGATTCATGACGACATCGAATGTGACACGAATGCCTGCTTCATGGAGCCGCTCTACCATTTCCGCGTACTCTCTGACGCGAACGAGTGGTTCAACCGAACTCGCATAACTCCCAGCTAGCCCGAACCAAAGCATTGGGTCGTATCCCCAGTTATACGGAGACCGCGTTCGTTCATCGGTCGTCTCAAAAAAGTGGACTGGTAGCAATTGCAGATGGGTGATCCCGAGATCCAGGAGATAATCAAGTCCCGTCGCATGACCTCGAGGAGAGCACGTCCCTCGTTCCGTCATCCCTGCGTATTGACCCGGATGACTTGAACCAGCTGAGTGATCGATCGTGAAATCACGAATATTCGCTTCGTAGATGACAGCGTCTGACGGTTTGACGAACAGAGGACGCGCGACGCGCTTCGGAAACCACTTGGTAATCGTCCGTTCGACGTCAACGATAACACCGTATCGACCATTCTCCGATATCGCACTAGCGTACGGATCAACGACCTCCTGTGTGCCAAGGTATGTCGTCACTTCATACCGATACCAGCACTCTGCGATATCTTGTTCCAGTTCAAGATGATAGGCACCTTGCTCTTGTCGCTCCATTTCGTACTTTCCAATCAAATGTTCATCTTGATCGCACACGACACACATGATCCGTTCTGCGACCGGCGACCAAACAGCAAAGTGAAATGCGCCCTCTTCTTCCCAGACGCCGAGTTTCCCTTCGTAGCGGTACTTGCGCTCGAATGCTTCCGTTCGAACTAACCGATCGGGAACGACGCGGATCGATCTCCCTGCTCCGAATACCTCATATCGGCATTCTAGCTCGACCGGTTCCAGAACCGTCAATTCATAAATCACCAATTGTTCCTCACGGTGTGTCTCGACTTGCTGGATCGCAAGTGATTGTCCATCACATTCAAGCGACCAGTGGATTGACGGATTGCCTTCGACCTCGACCCGGATGCTTTGGAACGATAAGAACTCCGCCCGGATCACTGGTATCGCTACTTCTTGGTTCGTCATCTCTTTCGCAACGACAATGCCGTCGCTCCCTCCCTTACTCTTGGATTCGAGACTGTCCCTCACTTTGAATCGCCATGTGAAACGGAATCGATACCGTCTCTTTTAGGATCTTTTCACATACTCGCATCTGAAATGCCTTTGTATGTGTCGCATTCGCATTCATCCGTTGCACCCAATTCGGAAAATCGACTTTATTGACATAAGTCGTCGTCGTTTCTTTTGGAATTTGATCAAAATAACCTGAAGGGGCGAGGATGACTCGTTCAATCGGCAAGACGTAATCTCGTCCGAGTACGACCCGTAAAATATCTTCTGTCCGCTTTAAACCGATGTTCGGATTCAAAATTTGTTTTGCAGAAGCCTTGAACGGCTGCTCCCGCCATAACTTATCTCGTCGGATATGATAGATACTTTCGTCGCCATCAAGCCATTCCATGATATAGATCGCAGACGGACCGACGACGAACGGACTCAACTCGACTTCTCCGACTTGATATTGGATGACCGCTCGATAAAACATCGCATACTGTTCATTTAGTAGATGCAGCATCTGGTAGAAGTCTAAATGACGTTTCAATGGAATCCGCCAAATGTCCTCCTCCCCTGCTCCGCCAGTGACGTTCAAGAGTTTTTGTAACTCGAGACGTTTTTTGTACCATTTATCAAACGCTCTTCGAGATAATTGTTTACCCGGAAGTTGAATGACTTCACTTTTTTTCATCACTTGCCACCACTTCTTCGGACGGATGAGCGTTTCTCCTGGAAACAACTCTCCTGCCTCCCATCTGCGATAGACATGGGCATAATCAAGTGCTTGGTGTTCACCGAATCGTTTCGTCATCTCTAGCGGATTTTTTTCAAATCGACTATCTAAGTCATATAGTTTCATCAAAATTGCGATGGGGATCACCTCATTCCTCTTCACCTAGATGAATCCGGTAAACCGGCTCATATCGCGGTGAAACCTCTGGTCGTACTTCAAATAGAACGAGTTCACGAACAGTCCACTCTACTGATCGGATCGGACTCGTCTTCCATTCGGCTGCCTCTGTGCGCCATTTTTTCGCGATCGTGACATGCGGAACGAATGGTCTGGTCGAATTCGGATCAATCTGTTCCACTAGTTGAAACAATTCCTTCGATTCTGTTCCAAATCCTACGACGCGTGGTCGTTCACCCCGACCAAACGTAATCAAACGATCGAATCGCAGCACGAAGGGTTCCATCGTACGTGCGATCTGCTGTAACTGCTGTTTCCACGACTGCTGTTCTTTTTCCTCTAATGGACCGAAAAAACGAAGTGTTAGATGGTACTCTTCTAACGTATAGACATTACGAAAGTACTCTGGTAGCGATAACCGTTCAGCAAGATTTGCCAAATCTTTAGAAGGGATCGGCAAAGCAATGAAAAAGTGTTGTTCTTGTCTCATCGTCGCGTTCACTCCTTCATACGACCACTAATACCATACAGAATCGCGCCTAGGATACTACTACTTGTATATACCCAAAAGACGGTATAGATTGTACTCTCCTCGAGTACAAAACCACTCATCAGATTAAACAACGCTGTCGCGAGTCCCGTCGTCATTGCCATATATGTACTGACGGCTGTTGCGACCATCGTCTCCGGAACGAGCGATCGGACATAATCTAAGGCGACAGGGATCAACAGACCAACGATCATTCCTTGCATCGCAGATAATACCCATAGCGTGACGATCGGAAGTTCTAAAGCAATCATCGCCGTCCGCGCAGCCGACAACAAGGAGACGAATACAAGAACCGGAATCGCTCCGAATCGTAATAACAGACGCGAGGCGATGCGCATGAACGGAATTTCGCACAGAACGGCGACAAAGAATAGTGTTCCGACGAGTGCCGTCGTCTCGCCACGAATCGTGACGTAGCTGCCAAAGTAATAATTGTTGGCGAAGATTGGTCCGAAGATTAAACTTCCCCCTGCTAGGAATAACAAGAAGCGTCGATTCGAAAAGAGCTGTTTTAGCGGTACGGGTTGCTGATGTGAAACATGGACGCTGCCCGTCTCTTCAATACCGATCAGCACAAGGAAACCGAGAACCCATGCTGCACCGGTTGCATAAAAAATCAGATTTAGTCCGCCATCCTCAGTGATTTGCCCAAGAACAAAAACAGCTAAAGCGAACCCTGCTGAGCCGAAAAGACGTAAAGCACCATAATCCACCTTACGCTTTCGCGTGTACTCGATCGCTAATGTATCCACGAGCGGAATATGCGCGCACTGGAACAACGCCCAGACGCAAGAAATCAACAATAAAAGTAGATAAGCAGAAGTCAGTAAGTAACTGAGTGTAAAAATACCGGCAGCAAGCATCGCGACGAGTAAGAGTCGTTTCGGCTTCCCGAGGCGATCCGCCGCGATTCCCCAGACAGGTTGTAGGAAAATGGAGAGAATCGGTCCAATCGCAACGATCGTTCCAATCTCTGAAGCCGACAGTCCGAACGCGTCGTTTGAGAAATAAAGCGCGAGATACGGAATGAGCGCTCCTTGTCCAAAGAAAATAAAGAAATATAAGGCTTGGAAATGATAGGTTTGACGATTTTTCACACGGAACTTCCTTTCAAGAAGCAATCCCCCCATCTTTACGATGCGGGGATCATCAATCATTATTTTGCGAGCTCATAAATCGCTTCTGCATAGATTGCGACAGCAAGCAATAGTTCATCAAAATCAACATATTCATCGACTTGGTGGGCAACTTCAGGACCACCCGGGAAGACTGGACCAAAAGCAACTCCCGCCGTCAACGAACGCGCATATGTGCCGCCACCAATCGCTATCAGATCAGCTGATTGGTTCGTGTGACGCTCATAAACGGCACTTAGCGTCTTGATCAATTCATGGTTTGGATCGACATGGTGCGGTGTCATATGCGTCCGCGTCTGCAATTCAAAACCATATCCTGCCGCGGCTTCCTTAATGATTTGCAGACGTTCCGTGAAGTCTGCCGTATACGGGTAACGGATGTTAATCGACGCCGTTCCTTGTTCTTCAGCATAGCGGAAAACGCCACCGTTGATCGTCAAGTCACCTGTTTCATCCGAAGCAGCGACACCAATTGCTACACCGCGAGAATCCCGGAACATATGCGTCACGAGTTGAATGTAACGACGACCGTTATAATCCAAGTGAAGCGTATTGAGGAAACGCGCCAAATGTAAGGCAGCATTTTTACCGTTGTCCGGCTCCATCGCATGGGCTGCGACACCGTTGACATCAAGTACGAGACCTTCTGTTTCTTGCTTGACTGTTCCCGTCAAACCTTGTTCTTCAAGATAAGAATGGAAATCCGTTTCAAGCGTTCCTACTTCGACGACACGAAGAAGCGCTTGGGCATGACCTGGAACCATGTTTGGACGTTCGCCACCTTCAAAACGAACGAGATGGTAGCCTGTATCCGAGGCTTGCGCTGGTTTCCCTTGAATCAATAACCCATCATAGAGTCCTTTTTCCGCATTGATGATCGGGAAGTCGGCATCTGGTGCAAAACCGAGTGTTGGCATCTCTTCATGTTTGAAGTAATGATTGACACAACGCCATTCACTCTCCTCATCCCCTCCTGCAATCAGACGGATGCGCTTCGAGAGTGGTAAGCCAAGCTCTTTGACGATTTTCAGGGCATAATACGCTGCCATCGTCGGTCCTTTATCATCGATTGCTCCACGCGCATACAGTTTTCCATCTACAAGCGTCGGGTTGAATGGACCGTATGTCCAGTGATCGCCACCAGCTGGTACGACGTCTAAGTGACAAAGAATACCGAGTAACTCTTCCCCTTGACCATACTCCAAATGTCCTGCATACCCATCGACATTTTTTGACGTGAACCCATCGCGTTCCCCTGTCGCGAGCATCCAATCGAGGGCACGTTTGACTTCATGACCAAACGGTGCGCCCTCTTCGATCGTCGATTCGTCGAGTACACTCGGAATCCGTAATAGTTCTTTTAAATCTTCTAATAAGTCCTCGCGACGTGCGAGTACTTCCTCTTTCCAATTCACCATCTGATTTCGCTCCTTCATTACGGGTTTTGGATTCGTTTCCTATACACCTTCCTAGTATAGCGAATATTCGTTCAGATACGAACATCCAAATTCTGTTTTCTTTTTTATTTATTGAAATGACGAACATTAATCTTAAATAAAACCTGAATCATCGACTTTACAAACCATTTGAATATGTTTTTTATGAAAACGTTCGGTTAAATTACTTGCATTTTAATATCAAAACGTTATACTAAAGGCGAAACAACTGGATATTGCATTGTCTTTTGTCACCCGAAGCTTTAGAACACTATTCTATCCATTGGGGGAGTGGTTATACCAATGAAAGATTCTACAGACCGTATGTTGACCCGGATTAAATCGATTTATCTCTACATCCAAGAGAACGGAGCTACTACGACAGCAGAGTTGGTTGAAGAGTTTGGCATCACTTCAAGGACCGTCCAGCGGGATTTGAACGTGCTCGAATACAACAATCTCATTGTGAGCCCTCGACGCGGTACATGGACGTCGAGTAAGAAACAAAAGCAAGCGGGTTGATCCACTGTTTCACTATGTATATCTTTCGATGACGCGATTCTTCGCGTCTTTTTTTGTTATCTTTTTTAAAACGTGGGGTATAGCTATTGGGAGAAGGAGATGATAAGAATGAATATTTTAATCATTGGAGCAAACGGAACGACGGGACGCAAAATGGTCGAATTGATCGCTAAACAAGGAGATCACCAAGCGATCGCTGTCGTACGGGAAGAAAATCAAATCAATGATTTGATTGCACTCGGTGCATCTGAAGTCAGACTTGGGGATTTGACGAAGGATGTCAGTGGTGTCGTCAGTAACGCGGACGTCGTTATCTTTGCAGCGGGTGCTGGTGGCGCATCGGACGAATTGACACGTGCCGTCGATCAGGAAGGCGCGATTAAAGTCATCGATGCAGCAAAAACCAACGGGATCAATCGTTTCCTAATGCTCAGTTCAGTCGGTACGGAAGAACCGAAAGGCGAACTAAAAGTATATCTCGAATCGAAAGCAGCAGCAGACGCTCACCTAAAAGAAAGCGGACTTGATTATACGATCGTCCGTCCTGGCCCACTCAGCTACGATGACCCGGTAGGTACTGTTGAAACGAAAGAGCATTTTGATTCATACGAAGATCGTAAGGTGCCTCGTGACGATGTGGCAGCGCTGTTCGTTCACTTGATTGATCATCCGACACAATCTCGTGTGTTCGAAGTACTCAGCGGTCCTTATCCGATCGCAGAAGCACTACGTAACCAATAATTGAATTCCACAATAAAAGGCGATGGAATGTACATTATTCCATCGCCTTTCGTTTTGCTTATTCAGGTTGCCAATCAAACAAGGATAATTCATCCGGCGTCAGTTCACGATAATCCCCGAGTACAAGTGTCGGATCAAGCTCCAAGCGACCAATCGAACGCCGTTTCAAGAATGTGACCTCTTTACCGAGGGCAAGCATCATCCGTTTGACTTGATGAAACTTCCCTTCCGTGATCGTCAATTCAAGCGTTGAATCTGTTTCTGTCGTCGATAAGATCACAAGTTTTCCTGGCTTTGCCTGATAATCGTCTTCTAAGGTGACGCCTGCCGCAATTGCCTCGACGTCCTCTTGCGTCAATACACCTGTCACTTCCGCGTAATACGTTTTTTCGACGTGTTTCTTCGGAGACATCAAAGCATGATTGAACGCTCCATCGTTTGTCAGTAACAATAAGCCTTCAGTATCCTTATCAAGTCGTCCGACCGGAAACGGTTTGAAATACGTCACGTCTTCAAACAACAGATCGATGACGGTCTCATCTCGTTTATCCTCTGTCGCACTAATGACACCCGGTGGTTTATTCATCATCAAGTAAATGTATTTTTGATACGTGACCGGTTCGCCGTACATCAGAACCTGTTGCGTCTCGACATCGACATGCTGTTTTGGATCACGCACGATTTCACCATCGACTTGAATTGCTCCTGCCTTAAGCAAAAGTTTTACTTCTTTTCGGGAGCCTGCCCCCATGTTAGATAATAATTTATCTAGACGCATGACCTCGTCCTCGTTTCAATGAAATTTTCCGTCCTAATACGACTTCTGCTAAACCACTCCAAATCGAGAGTCCAGCAAAAATCACGATTCCAACTGCCGCACCAATGATCAGGATCAAAAGAGATGCCCATGTCGTCTCTGGTAAAAAGGACACCATTCCCCACTTGACGAGCGCGACACCCGCCCCCATCAATGCACTGATGATTAGAATCAATGATGTCCGGCGCAAGACCGTACTGAATGGGAACTTCACTGTTTGTGTGATCCGGAAGAACATCAATCCTGTCGCAACGAGATAACCAATGATCGTCGCATAACCAGCACCCGTTCCATCACCCGTCCAATGAATCAACGGCGCATTCAAGAGATACTTCGCAAGTAGTCCAGCAAGTGTTGCGATGATCGTGAAGTACTGACGGTTAATCCCTTGAAGGACGGCTGCCGTAACAGAATACAGGGCAAGGAATAAGGCACTCGGTGCATAGCTTAACAGATAGACCCATGCTGCTTGGTCTTTCGGGAAGAGCACATGGAACGTTTCTTCGCTTAAAAGAATCATTCCGACGACTGCCGGAATCGTCACGAAGAAAACAAGTTGATAAATCTGTGAGATTTGAGCCCGTACTTTCCGCATATCGCCTTGCGTGAAGGAAGCTGTCAACAGTGGAGTTGCCGACAACGACAATCCTGTTGCGACCGACACCGGAATCAAGACGATCTTATGACTATCCGCAATCAGATAGGCAGTCGCGTTTCCGGCCGCTTCGAGCGTGTAACCGATACTTTGTAAGGCGGCATTCATCGTATTCTGGTCGATGACTTGATAAAGGGGTGTCGAAAGACCGACCATGACGATTGGAATCGCATACGTCAATAATTCCTTATACAAATCCGTTAACGGGCGATCCGGCGAACGGACGGTTTGAGTAGCACGTAGTTCCTGCAAGCCGCTGGCACGTTTGCGGAAATAATAGATCAGAACCGCGACACTACCAATTGCGCCAATGAAGGCGCTGAACGTTGCAATCGTTGCGGCAAATGCTGCACCTGAATCAAATAAATAAATCGCAATGCTGACTCCTGCAAGCAAGAAGATGATCCGGACGATTTGTTCCAAGATTTGCGAAATCGCTGTTGGTCCCATCGATTGATACCCTTGGAAGTAACCTCGGGTCATACTCATCGGTGGAATCAAGAGTAAAGCGAAACTTACGCCACGAATCGTCATCGTGACGGCATCAACGTATGCTGCTGAATCGACGTCACCACCCGGAATGGCCCGGTGTGCTAAATACGGCGCGAGAAAGAATAAAGCGAGGAAGGAAACAATCCCGGTCAAGGACATGATTTTCAGACCAGACCGATATAATCGTTCACTCGTATCATACTCACCTAGTGCATTGTATTTCGCGACGAATTTCGAGACGGCGACAGGAATCCCCGCTGTCGCGAGTCCAATCATGATCGCATAATAATTGTAGGCATAGGTATAGAACATGATGCCCGTCGCGCCGACCATGAACTGAAACGGAAAGAGATAAATCAAACCCAGTGCGCGGGAAATCAGTGACGCACCGGACAGGAGCATCGTTCCACGAACGAACCCTGAATTGCCGGAAGAAGTAGACTGCTTATTACTGACTGTGGACATGGTAACATCCCTCACGCTTTCTAATTTTTATACTCGACACTCTGATCGTGACTGTCTCATTATACAAGTTCTCTCGTACACAATTGCAAATCATTATACCGCTGTCTATCTTGAATTGAAAGAGACGGTTTGTTTACAGTCACAACTTCTGCTAAAGTGAAACAAGCAGAATTCTATGAATGAGGTGACCATATGTACGATGTAATCGTAATCGGAGGCGGACCGAGCGGCTTAATGGCGACGCTCGCCTCTTTACAAGCAGGAGCTCGGACGCTCCTGCTTGATAAAGGAAATAAATTAGGTCGGAAGCTTGCAATCTCAGGCGGCGGACGTTGCAACGTCACGAACCGAAAACCACTCGATGAGCTCGTCCAGTCGATTCCGGGAAACGGACGTTTTCTTTACAGCGCCTTCTCTCAATTCAACAATGAATCGATCATCGAACTCTTCGAAGGGTTTGGTGTCGCACTCAAAGAAGAAGACAACGGGCGGATGTTCCCTGTTTCGGATAAAGCCGCAGATGTCGTTCGTGTATTGATTGATCAAATTCGCGCGCATGGCGCCGAGATTCAAACAGACGCGCAAGTCGCTACGCTCGACTTCCATCCGGATGGGTCTTTTGCAGCTGTCCTCTTAGAGAACGGCATGCGCCTTGAAGCAAAGAGTTGTATCGTCGCGGTTGGCGGACAATCCGTTCCGCATACCGGTTCGACAGGCGACGGCTATCCGTGGGCTGAAAAAGCGGGTCATACGATCACGGAGCTCTTCCCGACCGAAGTCCCGATCTTATTAGGGGATACGTTCATTCACGAAAAAACATTACAAGGGCTGTCGCTGCGTGACGTCGCCTTAACGGTCCACGGTAAAAAGGACAAAGCAATCAAAACACATACGGGTGATCTACTCTTCACACACTTCGGTTTAAGCGGTCCGATTGCTTTACGCTGTAGCCAGTACACGATCAAGGAGCGCAAACGTTCGAAGGAGACGATCGTCCATCTATCAATCGATCTCTTCCCGGACGAATCACTCGGTGCGTTAACGGAACGCTTCCAAGCCGCACTTGCAGCCAATCCCAAGAAAACGGTGCGCAATGCCCTCCGCGGCTTCGTGCCGGAACGTCTACTTGAACTTCTCTTTGCTCAAATCGGATTTGGCGATGAAGTCTGTACACAAGTCAAGAAACAGGACTGGACGGACTTCTTGCAAAAATTAAAACGATTCCCATTGAAAGCAACAGGAACGCTCGACTTTGATAAAGCTTTCGTCACGGGTGGTGGCGTCTCGATCAAAGAGATTGATCCAAAGACGATGATGTCGAAAAAAGCTGACCGGTTATTCTTTGCCGGAGAGATTCTTGATATCCATGGCTATACAGGTGGTTACAACATCACCGCTGCATTCGTGACGGGTCATTGCGCCGGTAGTCACGCTGCAGAGATGGCACGTGACTCTGTCTTTTAATATGAATAAGACCCGATTCTTCTGTTTAGCAGAGGAATCGGGTCTTATTGTGTCAGGATTTAATCGATCGGTGTAAACGATCGGCTTGAGAATTTATCCGTGACGACTAACGCAAACAACTCATTATCTTGCACGAAAATCCCCTTCGAACCATATACTTTCGGACTGGCTGTCTCGCCCGTGATCGTTTTGTCCTTTCGATCGATCGAATAGAGATAGAGGGATTCTGAATCCAGTGTGTAGATCCGACCTTGTCGTTCAGCAAGACCAATCGGTCGGAACTCAGACTCGAACGATTTCTTCGCATCACTTCGCATCCCACTCGCCGCTTCAATCTTCTCCCGTTTGATGACTGACAGATAAGGTGGTTTCTGTTTTTTCTTCAACGCACGTTTTTTCTTTTCCGAGGCGTCAGGATCAATCTTGATCTTATCCTCTTTCATCGCAAAATAGGTCACCTCGACTCGTCCCAGTGCTCGAATATGATTAATCGTATAGAATTCTTTCTTCTTCGTATCATATCCAAGACCGTGGAAACTGTCCCGTATCGTCGTTCCTTGTACTTTTTCACGTTTCTCTTCGCTCCAGACACCATCTTTTCGCGTAATCGTGACCAGAATCTGATTCGACGTCAATAGCGCGACGGTCTCCCCGTCAACGAGGGTCATACCGTCAAGACCAGCGAGCAACAACTTTCCTTCTTCTAACTGGAAAGATGCATTGATGCGTTCTCCGGTTCCACTGATTTCAAAGAAACGATAATCGTCTGTGACGACGAGGTACGAACCAATGGAATCATCATATAACATTTGTTGGACATTTTTGATTAACGGCTCTTCTGGATTTGGAATAGCTGAAGGCGTTTTCGGTGGCACCTGTTTAACGGCTGCCTGATGCTTCGATTGCGTCTCGATTTTCGCGAACGTTTCCTGAATACGTGACAACGTCTCCGGCTTCGAGAAGACGAGCAGTATACAAAGGATCAACCCCGAAACGACAGCAAAAATCGTTGTATAGACTATATAAGATCGTTTCATTGATGGTACTCGCCTTTCTTTCTCGGTTTCTGATTCAGTGTAGCAGAAGGTCGTTCAAAAAAAAAGCGGACTTGCGACGGAAATGAAGAAACCCCTTCCATCCGCGTCAAGCGAATGAAAGGGGCTATGGCTTAGTTTGCCACGATATTGATTAATTTTTTCGGTACGACGATGACTTTACGAACTGTTTTGTCGCCGATCCATTCTTGTGTCTTTTCATCAGCGAAGGCAAGTGCTTCGATTTCTTCTTTTGTCGCATCGATGTTGATTTCGATTTTCGAGCGAACTTTTCCGTTCACTTGAATGACGAATTCCATCGTATCGCTGACCAGTTTCGATTCATCGAATGTTGGCCATGCCGCATACGTCAATGTCTCTTCAAATCCAAGTTGTTCCCAGAGTTCCTCACCAAGGTGCGGTGCGACTGGTGTTAACAATTGAATGAATCCACGAAGGAAGTGACGTGGAAGAACTGGTTGCTTATTTGCTTCGTTGACGAAGACCATGAGTTGCGAAATTCCGGTGTTGAACTGGATGTTCGCGAAGTCTTCTGTGACCTTCTTGACCGTCTGGTGGTACGTCCGTTCGAAGTCAGCATCGACTTCTGTGACGTCCTGAATGTCTGCTGTCCGTTCGAACAAGCGCCAGACGCGGTCGAGGAAACGACGCGCACCGTCAAGACCGTTTTCAGACCAGGCAACTGATGCATCGAGTGGTCCCATGAACATTTCATACAAGCGTAACGTATCCGCACCATGCGATTTGACGATTTCATCCGGATTGATGACGTTACCGCGTGATTTCGACATCTTCTCGTTGTTCTCTCCAAGAATCATCCCTTGGTTGTATAACTTCTGGAATGGTTCTTTTGTTGGTACGACGCCTGCATCATACAAGACTTTATGCCAGAAGCGCGCATACAACAAGTGAAGAACAGCATGTTCCGCTCCACCGATATAAATATCAACTGGAAGCCAGTATTTTAATTTTTCTGGATCCGCGATCGCCTCTTCATTATGTGGATCGATGAAACGAAGATAATACCAGCAGCTTCCGCCCCATTGTGGCATCGTATTCGTCTCGCGACGTCCTTTCATTCCTGTTTCAGGATCCGTATAATCCAACCAGTCTTCCGCAAGCGCAAGTGGTGATTCGCCAGTACCAGACGGTTTGATTTCCGGAATGATCGGAAGTTCAAGTGGCAATTCCTCTTGGCTGAGCGTCTTCATTGAACCATCTTCCATGTGAACAACTGGAATCGGTTCACCCCAATACCGTTGACGACTGAACAACCAGTCACGGAGACGATACGTGATTTTCTTACGTCCGACTTGATTCGTTTCGAGTTCAGCAATCATCGTCTCAATTGCTTCTTGTTTTCCAAGACCATCAAGCATATGTGAGTTGACGTGTTCGCCCTCTCCTGTATAGGCTGCTTCATCAACGTTTCCACCCGCGACGACTTCAACGATTGGCAAGTCAAATTGTTTCGCGAATTCATGGTCACGCTCATCGTGTCCTGGAACAGCCATGATTGCACCCGTTCCGTACGAAGCAAGGACATAATCAGCGATCCAGATTGGAAGGCGATCGCCTGAGATTGGGTTGACGGCAAAAGCACCTGTGAAGACACCTGTTTTTTCCTTCGCTAAATCCGTCCGCTCGAGATCCGACTTTGTTTGGACTTGCGAAATGTACGTATCGACGGCTTCCTTGTGATCCGCTGTCGTGATGTCAGCTACGAATGGATGCTCCGGCGCAAGCACGAGGTACGTCGCACCAAAGATTGTGTCCGGACGTGTCGTAAAGACCGTGACTTGTTTTTTGTGTCCATCAATCGTGAAGTCGATTTCAGCACCTTCTGATTTTCCGATCCAGTTCCGTTGCATCTCTTTGACAGAATCCGGCCAATCAAGGTCATCGAGATCTTCAAGAAGACGATCTGCATATTCCGTGATCTTTAAGACCCATTGACGCATCGGGACACGCACGACTGGATGATTTCCGCGTTCAGATAATCCGTCGATGACTTCTTCATTCGCAAGAACGGTTCCAAGTGCCGGGCACCAGTTGACTGCGACTTCGTCCACGAACGCAAGTCCTTTTTCATACAACTTCGTAAAGATCCACTGTGTCCATTTGTAGTACTTCGGATCCGTCGTGTTGATTTCACGATCCCAGTCATAGGAGAATCCAAGTTCTTTCAGCTGACGCTTGAACGTCTCGATGTTTTTCGCTGTGAATTCACGTGGGTCATTCCCTGTATCGAGGGCGTATTGTTCTGCTGGTAACCCGAACGCATCCCATCCCATCGGGTGCAAGACGTTGTATCCTTGCATCCGTTTCATCCGTGCGAGGATATCCGTTGCTGTGTAGCCTTCCGGGTGACCGACGTGGAGTCCGGCACCTGACGGATACGGGAACATATCAAGGGCATAAAACCCTTCTTTTTCTGGATCTTCTGTCGTGACGAAGGCGTTGTCTTGATCCCAACGCGCCTGCCATTTTGGTTCGATTTCGCGATGATTGTACGGCATGTCTTTTCCTCCTCTAATCTAAAAAAACCGGTCCTCCGCCCCTAGGAATAGGGACGAAAGACCGGTTTGGCTTCCGCGGTACCACCCACGTTGTCTGTCTATGACAGACCGCTTGATTCACGGATAACGGTGTGAAAGACCGGATTCGCTACTACGACTTCACGAATCGTGCTCCCTGACGAGTTCACGGTTGTTACCGACTGGTTCGCACCTTCCACCAGCTCTCTTGACGGCACCTTTCCCCTACTACTTCAGTTCCATGCAATTGACTATCTTTTCCTAGTGTAATCTGTTTCTTCCTCAAGCGTCAACGCTTCCGTAAAATTTCCTCGATTTCTGCATGCGATCGCGCCACATGATCCGCTTGTTCTAGACGTTGCGTCGGCATCCGGTCATCAAGAAGCGCAATCACTTCCATGCCTGCTGCTTTTGCACCGATCATCCCGTTCGCAGCGTCTTCGATGACGAGACACTCTTCAGGTGCGTGCCCGATTCGTGATGCTGCAAGTCGAAAAATCGCAGGATCCGGCTTCGAACGCACGACTTCTTCCCCACTGACGTAATGCGTGATTGGAAGCTCATAATGACGGATGACGCGTTCGATTTTTTGAAGCGAACTTGAAGAGGCGATCCCGATATCATAACCAAGAGACGCCGCTTGTTCGATGACTTGTTTAACTCCCTCTTTTAAACCACATTCTTCCGGTTTTGCATGAATTTGAAACAAGCGATGTTCTTCTTCAAGTAACGCACTCGCTGTTTCTGGAAGGTCGTGTTGCGCGACAAGTTCTTCCCACATCTCATCTCCTGTTTTTCCCATGAACGTCGCATACTGAACCGGATCGAGCGGAATCGATAACGTTTTAAACATCTGCTGATGGACCTCAAAGTAGCGAATTTCACTATCTAAGATGACCCCATCCATATCAAAAATAAGACCTCGTTTTTTCAAGACACATCCCCCTTTATTGATCTATCATGATTTCAGCATATCAAAAAAACGACTACACAATGTAGTCGTTTCACCTTCTTCATTTACTTACTGTTTAACTTGTCGCCATTTGGACACTGGTTTGTCGGTAAGCCGGAAAATAATCCGAATCGGCATCTGACCCGTATCGTATACATAACTGATCGTATATGGCTGGTTGAAGAATCGATTTTCCTTGATGATACTCAAATAGTCGATATCCAGTATAGCGGCATTTACTCTCAAAGAGACTATCCCGTTCTTGATATCCACCCCCGAGATGTTGTTCGACGAGACCGCGTGCTTTCGCCTGAAGAATCGCTTCGTACTCGAGTCGCTGATTCGGAAACATCTTCGATTCGTCCCGCTTACAACCAATCAAATGACCGTGGGCATATTCTTTTCCGAGCAATACGAAGTATCCACCAACAGGTTCTCCGTCGATTTCCGCAATCAGTAACAATGGCTCACAGAGTGGATTTGCTTCAAATAATTGCTCAAAATAATTCGCTGTAAAATAGTAATGAGTCGAAGCATTCTTCCGGTCCATCGTTTCATGATACAACGCTACAAAAACAGGTAAGTCGTCTCGTGTTCCTGTTCTAACAGTTAAAGGAGAGGCAAGCGATTTGCGAATCATACTTCTCGTCTTCTTATGAAATGTTTGCATGATGTCCTCTATTGAAGGGCGTAAATCGATACTCGTCGTATGACGGATGAAAGAGACTTTCGTCCAATCCCGCATGAAGCGTTCATTCCCCGTCAATGGATTAAAGCGAATCATTTCCGAGACGATCGCTTCTCGCTCTGCCCACCTTTCGAACAATAAGCGTGCATGCTGCATTTCAGTCGCAGTCAGTTGACCAATGATTTCCGGTCCACCATAGCCATACGGCGTGATGAGATCTGAATAAGGCGTATCAAAAATCCGGCGCTTTAAAAACGGATAGAACAGGGTTCCTGCATCACCTTCATAACGGAACAGCACCGCTTGCTCAGACGGTCTAGCATTGAGCGTGACGTATTGGTGACTGTAGAAGATATCAAGAGGCTGTTGCTGTACGTGTGTCGTCCAAGTTGCGGCATCTGTGATGAATTGACACCTTTCCATTCGTGCACCTCCAGTCAAAAAGAAGCAACGTTCATATGACCTTTCTTTTCAAGTTCTTGCTTAGAAAGTACCCGTTTCTTTGCCGAAATATTCCATATTATTAAATGTTTATTTTATGTTTTTAGAACGAACGACGTAACAAAAGACAGCGAATCATAGTGTCCGCTGTCTTACAGATGATGCTCATGATGTGATTTTAGGAATGGCACGAAGGAAGACGACGCCCGCTAACAGGATCAATCCAATCAATGTCAAGAAGACCGCTGACATACCGGATAAATCGTAGATCAACCCTCCAACGGTCGGACTGATCATCCGCCCTGCTGAAGCAGCGATATTGACGTACCCTTGGAATTCTCCTTCTTTTCCGATTGGCGCGAGTCTCGCCGCCATAGCAGGAACCGCTGGCCAGATGAACATCTCACCGACCGTCAGGATGATCATCGCGACGAGGAACATCTTGAAGCCACCTGCGAACGGAACGATCAGATAAGACAAGAGGAAGATTCCTGTACCGGTCATCAGTTGTCGTTTTAAGTCATCTCCAAACCAACGAAGAATTGGTGTTAGTAAAGGTTGCGCGAACACGATGAGTGCTCCGTTGATCGTCCAAAGAATCGAGTATTCGGAAATAGTGACACCGAGCGATTTCGTGTGTACAGCAAACGTTCCCTGCCATTGCACATAAACGAACCAAAGTAAGGCATAACCAATCGAGACGAGCAACATCGTCCGTGCCGCACCGCGTGCAAGGGGCATGCGTGTCGTTTCGGTCTCGTCATGGGCCGCATGCATCCGCGCTGGTGCCTGAATCCAGGACAACCCGACGAACAAAATGATGGCAAAGGCGATGTAGAGGACGAGATTGGCGATGAAGATGTACTGAATCGAAAAGGCAGCGATTTGACCACTGACAGCTGTCCCGAGCGCTACACCGACGTTTTGTGCGACATAGATCGCATTAAAGGCACGACGCCCGCCTTCAGGCCAAATGACACCCGTCATCGCGTAGATCGTCGGAAAAACCATCCCACCGACGAATCCAATCAATCCAAGCATCGCGACGTATCCGAGGTACGTCTGATGAAACAGCAACAAGCCGACGGAAGACAGGACAAGTCCGATGACACTGATGACGAGCGTCTTCTTGCCGCCGAGACGGTCAAACGCTTTTCCACCTAAGTAGTTTCCGACGATTGCTAAGGCCGAGTTGACGAACAACGCCATCCCTGCTTTCGTCATCGACTCTCCTAAATATTCATGTATATATAATGTATTAAACGGCCATAAAAAAGAGGATCCCGTCGTATTGATGGCCATCGCAAGGACAAGGATCCAGACCGCTTTTGGTAATTTTGGCATACCTGTGGTCCTCCTATTTCATTCTCAACCTTGCCACTTTACGCAATCCGTCCCTTGTCTGTCAAGCCACTTCGCTTTTCGTCAACGAATCAAAAAATGATATAATGCAGAAAGAATCTTGCACATACTGAACCATTACTAGAAAAACAGACTATAGGAACAGGAGTCTATGCCATGTCACTTGCCCGTGTACTACCTTATACGAAACAATTACTCGAGTCCGTTATCGAGCCCGGAGACTGCGTCGTCGACATGACTGCCGGAAATGGACATGATACGCAGTTTTTAGCAGAATGCGTCGGTCCAGAAGGTCGAGTCCTTGCGTTCGATGTCCAGGCACAAGCCATCGAGGAATCGACGCGACGTCTCGACGAAGCCGGAATGTTAGCACGCGTCGACCTTTATCATGAAAGCCACATCCATGTCGGTGCCCGTCTTTCGGACGAACAACGTCCCGTTCGTGCCGGTGTCTTCAATCTCGGATATCTGCCTGGAAGCGACAAATCGATCACAACGACAGGTGAAGAGACGCTCGAAGCACTCGATGCCCTCCTCCCGGTCCTCGCTCCCGGCGGTCTTGTCGTCCTCGTCGTCTATCACGGTCACCTGGAAGGAAAACGAGAGCGCGACGCCGTCCTCGATTACGTGACAGCCCTTGATCAGCAAGATTACGCCGTTCTTCAGTACCGTTTCTTGAATCAACAAAATCATCCACCGTTCATCATCGCAATCGAGAAAAAAGTACGCGGATGATTGGACACAAAAAAGTGATGCCTTTTTTTAGAGGCATCACTTTTGTTATTTCATTCTTCAACAAGCTTAAAGAACAACATTAATTTTTCTGCAAACCGTGTGTTCAACCGTTCGAAACTAAAATGCGGAAATCCGTGTAGACGTTGTAAGTAAATCTGATCGCCACCCATTTTCCGGCATACTTCAAGCGTCAACTTGACGTCTGCGAATTGATCGTCCGGTGCATAAAAACAAGCCAAGTTCACACGCGGCAGTTTTTTTCGTTCCTCGTCATGTACGACGATCTCTTCTTCGATTTCCCGGTACTGTGCATAGGTCAGTTCACCGATACGAACAGTATCTTCCGTACTTTGACCAAACGGTAACGTACCGAGTGGCGCATCAGGTCGGAAACGATCGAACGCACTTGCGAAGACTTGTTTGACGCCTCCGAGTTGTTTTGAAGGGTGCCAATCAAACAACGGTGAAATGAACGACAGACTGGCGACCGGTAATTCATATTCTTGCAACAGACGATTGACGACGAGTGCGCCCATGCTACAGGCGACGATATGAATCGGTAACTTACGTTTTCCGGCTTCACGTAATGCTTCTTTTAATAGTTGACCATGTTCTTCAAACGAGATACGACGTGGCGCGTCGACGAGCAATACTTCATACTCTCGTTCGAGTACCCGAATCAAAGCTTCACTCGGACGGGCACGCAGTTGTAACGGATAGACTAATACGATGATTCCTGTTGGTTGTTCAACCACAAACTCACCTCTTCACTTCATACTTCCTTTTCACGATACCTTATTTCAAGCGCAATCGAAACCGTCCCAAGACGGATTTCACGAGGCGACATGGCGAAGACGAATGACAGATTCTACTTGCCCAAAGACTTCTTCCGTCATCTCACTCAGTTCTTCAAAACCAAATGAGGTCAAGAACTGACGTGCTTTATAGTTACGTGCTTCCACGTAGACTTCGAGTGGGACGGCTCCTTGTCGTTCGAGTTCACGGATCAGACGTCGCCCGATACCATTTTGCTGATATTTCGGTAAGACGTACAGACGAACGATCTCCCACGTTCCCTCAACATCAACAGCATGAATGAAACCGACGATTTCCTCGTCGATGATTCCGACATAAAAATACTCTCCCCGTGCTTCTTCCGCCGTCCGGATCGCACGAACGACTTCTTCTTGCGGATACGCCTCCTGCACGAAATGCGCTTTCGAACGTTCGGAATAGATTTCTGCATACGTATCCAACCAAGATGTGACGGCAATGTCATGAATACGTCCTGCATCAGCTGGAATAGCTTCGCGTATTTCCATAATCGGAACCCCCCTTTGTATTCATACGAATCGACTCATGTACTTTTACCCTCTTCTAGAAAAAACATTCGTTTCCTGCAAAGTTCCCCGTAAACAAAAAAAGTCCGAAAACCCGCGTAGGGTTCTCGGACTTTTTGATTATGCGAAACGTTTTGCTTGTTCTTCAAGAACTGCTGCTTTATCTGTTTGCTCCCATGGAAGCTCAACATCTGTACGACCGAAGTGACCGTATGCAGCTGTTTGACGATAGATCGGACGACGGAGATCAAGCATGTTGATGATTCCAGCCGGACGAAGATCGAAGTTTTCAGCAACCAATTCGACGAGTTGCGCTTCAGGAAGTTTTCCTGTACCGAATGTATCAACCGCGATTGATACTGGGTGCGCGACACCGATTGCGTACGCAAGTTGAACTTCTGCTTTGTCTGCAAGACCTGCAGCAACGAGGTTCTTCGCGACGTAACGTGCTGCGTATGCAGCTGAACGGTCGACTTTCGTTGGATCTTTACCTGAGAATGCTCCACCGCCGTGGCGTGCGTATCCACCATACGTATCAACGATGATCTTACGACCAGTCAATCCAGCATCTCCTTGTGGTCCGCCGATAACGAAACGACCAGTTGGGTTGATGAAGAATTTCGTTGCTGCGTCGATGTATTCAGCCGGGATGACCGGTGTGATGACGTGTTCTTTCAAGTCAGCTTGGATTTGCTCAAGCGTGACTTCTTCTGCGTGTTGTGTCGAGATGACGATCGTATCGACACGAACTGGCTCGTTGTTCTCGTTGTATTCGACCGTGACTTGTGTTTTTCCGTCCGGACGAAGGTAGTCGAGTTGACCGTTTTTACGCACTTCTGCCAAACGGCGTGCGAGACGGTGCGAAAGCGAGATTGGAAGTGGCATGAGTTCTGGTGTTTCTTTCGTTGCGTAACCGAACATGAGACCTTGGTCTCCTGCACCGATAGCATCGATTTCAGCATCAGACATGCTGCCTTCACGTGCTTCAAGCGCTTGGTCGACACCAAGAGCGATGTCTGCTGATTGCTCATCGATTGATGTCAATACAGCACACGTGTCCGCGTCGAAACCGTATTTCGCGCGTGTATAACCGATTTCACGAATCGTTTCACGAACGACTTTTGGAATGTCGACGTAAGTGGATGTCGTGATCTCACCTGCAACGAGAACGAGACCTGTTGTAACAGAAGTTTCTGCCGCAACACGTGCGTTTGGATCCGCTGCGAGGATTGCATCAAGAATTGAATCCGAAATTTGGTCACAGATTTTATCTGGATGACCTTCAGTGACTGACTCCGACGTGAAAAGTCGGCGATTAAGGTTTGTCATGTATGACCCTCCCAAAAAAGAATTTGACGGTGTACTCATTTCCCCTAGTTGAGTGGGACGGTAAAATGAAAAAAACCTTTCCAAGTCCAAAAAATGGTCAGGGAAAGGTTGTGCGTTCTTCCTTTACCCTCTTATCGTTCGAAGTGTTTACTTCGCTTCAGGAGAGCACCTTTTCCCTCATTAATATGTGAATTAATGTAGGACGGTTGCCGGGTTTCTTCGGGCCTTGTTCCCTCCACCTGCTCAGAATAAGAGTATCCGTTACGAATTACATGATATAAAGTTGTAACTACTCTGTCAAGCAAGGTTTCAAATTCTAGTCGAAACTTTTTGAAAGAGATGTTAAACTGTTAATGCTGAAAGCGTTTCCAGATAAATAGAAATCAGCACCAGAAAATGATTGCTCTCTCTTTAGTATGTCATATATAATAAATGTGTCATACTAAAAACGATGAGCCAAAACCAACGTAGGGGAAAGGTGGGGTCAGGATGCCGATGACGGTCCTGAATATCGAAGAACTACTCAAGAAAGAGCATGTGTTCAAACAACTATCTGTTGCTGAACTTGTCGAACATGCGATTCGAAACGAAGAAGGTGTCCTTGCTGAGAACGGCGCATTATCTGTAGAAACGGGGAAATTTACAGGTCGTTCACCAAAAGATAAGTTCATCGTCCGTGATTCTTCCTGCGAGTCTCACATTGATTGGGGTCACGTTAACCAACCAATGGATGGAGACAAATTTGAACAATTGTTGCAGAAGGTTCTTCGTTACATGAACGAAGCCGATCATCTCTACTACACAGAAGCTGCAGCAGGTGCAGATACGCACTTCACCCTTCCGGTCCGTGTGCTCACACAATACGCTTGGCATAATCTCTTTGCCAAACAACTCTTTTTACGCGAATATCCTGAAGTGGCTGCCTTTGAACCGTTCACGGTCGTCTACGCACCACATTTCAAGGCAGATCCTACCGTTGACGGAACGAACTCTGAGACGTTCATCGCCATGTCGTTCGAACACCGAATCGTCTTGATTGGTGGAACGGAGTATGCGGGCGAAATCAAAAAATCAATCTTTTCCGTCATGAACTACCTCTTGCCACAAGAAAACGTTCTTTCAATGCACTGTTCGGCAAACGTCGGACACGAAGGTGACGTTGCCTTGTTCTTCGGTCTATCTGGGACTGGTAAGACCACCCTTTCCGCTGATGATAGCCGCCAATTGATTGGTGACGACGAACATGGTTGGTCACACGATGGTGTCTTCAACATCGAAGGAGGATGTTATGCGAAGACGGTTAACCTGTCACGTGAAAAAGAACCACAGATTTTTGACGCAATCCGCTTCGGAACGGTTCTTGAAAACGTCGTTCTTGATGAAACACGTCACCCTGATTACGATGACACATCGTTGACGGAAAATACGCGTGCTGCTTATCCGATTACAGCAATTGATAACATCGCTGTTCCATCACGCGCTGGTCACCCGAAGACGATCGTCTTCTTGACGGCTGATGCGTACGGTGTCTTGCCTCCGATCAGCAAGTTGACGAAAGAACAAGCGATGTATCACTTCCTATCAGGTTATACATCAAAACTCGCTGGAACAGAGCGTGGTGTAACGGAGCCGGAAGCAACGTTCTCAACGTGCTTCGGTTCACCATTCCTTCCACTCATGCCTGAAAAGTATGCGACGATGCTCGGCGAATTGATTGATCGTCATGGTGTCACCGTTTATCTCGTCAACACCGGCTGGACGGGTGGTGCTTACGGTACGGGTAGCCGCATGAAGCTATCCTACACCCGGACGATGGTCAATGCTGCCGTCAACGGTACACTTGCAACGATTCCAACAGAAGAACATCCGATTTTCGGACTTCATATGCCACTTGAAGTTCCAGGTGTTCCAAGCGAGTTACTCAATCCGGTACGCGTCTGGTCGAATCCGGACGAATACGACACACAAGCGCGTTCGCTTGCTGAGAAATTCCAACACAATTTCCTTCGCTTCGAAAGTGCGACAGATGCAATCAAGTCAGCTGGTCCACGTCTATAAAAAAAGAGCCCTCGGGCTCTTTTTTTAAGCTTAGAAATCGGTAAATCTCTTAAGAAATTAATTCATGATTAACAAAAAAAGAAGTGCACGTTTTTCTCAATCAAGAAAAACATGCACTTCACTTTAGACTGACCTAGCAATATGAGACACATATAAAACACCTTGATTAGGCTGCCTGTACACCGTATTTTTTCGGTGTCAGGTAGCCTAATTTTTCTTGGATTCGTTCTTCGTTATAGTAATTTAAGTAATTAGTAACGCGTTCAGAGACCTCATGGTCTCTTAGTGAATTAAATTTGACGTACTGGAATTCCTCGGACTTTAAATTAGAGTGGAACGATTCGATAACTGCGTTGTCCCAACAGTTTCCTCTACGAGACATGCTGCTTGTTAGGTGATTCCTTTTAACGAATTCTTGAAAGGCGTATGACGTATAAACACTTCCTTGGTCCGAATGAAGGATGACCCCTTCGGGATAGTTTCGATTCTCAAGCGCTATCTTCAACGTATCAATCACAAGAGACGTTTGTTGATGCTCGTATAACTTGTATGCGATGATTTCGTTATTAAAAAGATCCATGATGGTGGAAAGATATTTCGTCGTGCTGCCGTATTGGATATAGGTGATATCCGTCACCCACTTTTGATTCGGTTTACTTGCTGTGAAATCGCGCTTGATGAGATCCGGTGCCGTTATGATGCGCTCACCTTGAGACTTCCATCTTCGCTTCGGCTTGATCCGACATTGGAGATGGTGTTTTTGCATGATTTTCTGTACGGTATTCCGATTGGCTTTTAACTGATAGATTTGCTGTAATAATGCCTTTATTTTTCGATGTCCATTCCGATACTTCGTCTGTTTACTTAGTTCAATGACGGTTTTTTCGAGCACCGAAGGTGCTTTCACAGATTCCTTAATCCAACGGTAATAGCTTGCTCTTGGTACATTCAAAGCGCTAAGAATGGCGGTGATTGTATACTTTCTCCGAAGAAACTCTACAATTTTTATGACTACTTCTTTCTCAACTCTCTTTCGATTTCCATGTACTTTTTTAAGATCTCATTTTCCATCTTCAGATGTGACATTTGTCGTTCTCTCTTGTCATCCTCACTCGCAGAATATGGACCATGTCCATAGGTATATTGTTTACCGATTGGCTGATCAAATCGATAATGTTCGTTAGAGCGATACCATCTCATCCATGTTTTGATTTGAGATTCATTTTTGATTCCGTACTTCTCCATGATTTCTCTCGTCGTTAACTTACCACTCAGCTTATCTTTGACTACTGCCCATTTCACTTCACTTGAATATACGTTTTTGCCCATGCAAAAACACCCCCGATGTTAGTACTTTTTAAAAGTGTACCACTCCGAAGGTGTTTTATATTGTCTCAAAATTTTAGGTTAGCCCACTTTTAGTCTAAAACAGAATCCGTTTTTTCTTGAAGATGTGTTTCTTTTTGGTTGAGCCACTCCTGACTTTCTGCTAGTAGCGCATAGGAACGAGTAAGCGAGACACCTAAACGTTGACTGAGCAGTTCGAACTGATCAAAATCACCGCGATCTGCACTGATTGCAAGCACTAAACAATCCCGAAACGGATGATCTTTTCCTTGTAGAACGACCTTTAGAGAATCTTCAATTGGCAGTTGGTCGATGATGTCGTCGATATCCACAGACAATAACGCATCAATATGTGATAACAGACCGATCATATAAGCACTCTCCGGCTTTAACGTACGCGTCTCTTTCGCAAACAACTCGCAAAGTTTTGCACAATGTAAGGAAGACCGGAGTAACTCATTTGACCATTCGTAAGGACTAGCAAGCTTCATCTCGCGTAAGACAATTAACGAAATCCAGCTTTTGAGTTGCGAGAAGCCTAGCAATGAGATGGCTTGACGAACAGAGCTGACCGTATTTCGTAATCCCATGCCCGGAGAATTGATCAGTTGCAGTACTTGAATGCTGATATACGGATTTGCTTCAATCTCATCAATGACTTCATCGTATTTTTCGTCCGTATCGAGCCATTTTAGCATCTTCAGCAATACCGGCAATTGAGGAGGGACAGCTTTTCCCTTCATCAACATTGGCTTAGCGTAAAAATAGCCTTGAAACCAGTCATATCCCATGGCAAGACAACGTGTATGATCCTCGTGTGTCTCGACTCGTTCGGCAAGCATCTTAATATGGGGATAATTACGCCGGACAATATGCAAGATTGCACTTTGCTCGCGAGTGGGAATCGCTTCGATGTCGATTTTAATTAAATCAATTAGTGCAAATAATTCTGTTCCATGTTGACGAAGTAAATCCGTTTCAAAATCATCGAGTGCTAGCGTAAAACCTGCTTCTTTCCAACTGTGCAACACAGATAGCATCTCTGTATCGATGTCGACAGTTTCTAAAATTTCGATAACGAACCGACTTGGATCTAAATAGTGAATCAGATCACTTTTTAAGAGATCCGCCGTAAAGTTGACGAAAAGTTTTTTACCTTCAGCGACATGCTCCACACCCATATGAACAAGTGTATTCGTTAATACATCCATTGTCGCTAAGTCACCGTCGAATACATTCATTTGTTTGACGGAACGATACAGCAACTCAAATGCATCAACTGCTCCGATTCGGTCAACGATGGGTTGACGTGCTAATAAGATATCCATCGTCCTCCATCCCCCTCTACATTACTCATATGGTTCTAATTATATCAAAATTTATTTTTTAGGAAGTTTATTGTTTTTTACAACGAATCAATATTCTTTTTTTCCCATTATGTATGTAAGTTCAATTCTTTAGATGACAAAAAACCGATACGACATTCGTCGTACCGGTTACATCATCGATTATAGATACCAGTCTCAAACCAATTCAATACATTCCACGTCACACGTAACTTTTCGTGAATCGGAAATTGATGCGCGTAGGCGTAAGTCTGAAGCATCGTCTTTTCGGAATGACGCGCAGCATAAGCCGTCGCGTGGCGTAAACGAACGTTTTCATCATACGCACCGTGAATCAATAACACTTCACCTTGAGGTGCGACATGAAGCGGAGAGCGAACCGCGTATGCATCAGGAACCGTGTCGGGTGTACCTCCCGTGTAGCGACGAAGCATCTTTTGCATCGTCTTCTGCTCTTCATAGGTCCATTTCAACTCGGTCACCCCTGCCCACGACACCGTTCGGGCAACTGGACGATGATGCGCAAGGAGCAATGCCATCTGCCCACCACGTGAAAATCCGAATGCGTGAACATGCGAGACACGTTGCTGCAACCAGTCAAAGGCACTGCAGGCGTCTTCGATATCGTGATGACCGAAGTCTTCTTTTCCCGTACCGCCTAAATTCCCCCGATAGAAAGGTGCCATGACAAAAAAGCCAGCCTGTGCGAACGCGAGCAGTCGTGTCGGTCGGACCATTCCGATCGAACGCGTTCCACCACGCAAATAGAGAATTCCCTGACCATTTGCGACTTGCGGGAGTACGATATAGGCACCGACCCGTTCCCCATCCCCTGTGGTATAGAACATCCGAAACGTACGAAACGGACCTTGACGCGGAAGTTCAAACCAATCGGCGTTCGCTAAGTACACGGAGCGTCTCCGGAAGGACACGGTCCTTCATCATGAAGCTGTATTGTCGATTCGTATCGAGACGATCAGGGAGTTCCTCGAATAGAAAAGCACCATCTGTTTCATCCACGGCAAGATGAGACGACAATGATCCGATTTGCGCGAAATAGATGTTTTTGATGATCGTATCACCTTTTCCGGCAACACGATACTGTCCGACATATGAGAGAGAATCGATTTTCCCACCCGTCTCTTCCATCACTTCACGACGTGCGGCTTCTTCTGCTGTCTCACCTGGTTCAACCTTTCCGCCGGGAAATTCGTACCCACGCTGCTTATGATGGGTCAGCAACCATTTTCCTTCGTACACGGCAATGACCCACACGTGCAAGGGACGATCCGAGAACGGATGGTCATCAAAACTTAATTCCACTTGATTTTGATAATAATCCAAGAATGTAATCACGTACGTGCACCTCATTTCTTCTTCTAACTTCACTTTACCTGTTTCACGGGTATTCTAAAAGTGAAAACGCTAGGATTACCTGTAAATCTGGAAAATGATCTCCTACTATCATCCGGTAAACGCAAAAAAACAGCCGATGTTCCACAAGGGAACGATCGACTGTCGTTTCACATTACTTCAAACGTGCTTCGAGTTCTGCTTTTTCTGCTTCGAATCCTGGTTTCCCAAGAAGCGCGAACATGTTTTTCTTGTACGCTTCGACGCCTGGCTGATCAAATGGGTTCACTCCGAGGAGGTAACCACTCATCGCACAAGCTTTTTCGAAGAAGTAGAACAGGAATCCGAGGTGATACGGTGTCATCTCTGGAAGTTCGACCGTCAAGTTCGGTACTTGTCCATCCGTGTGCGCAAGCAACGTACCTTCTGCCGCCTTATCGTTGACGAATTGAATCGACTTGCCTGCAAGGAAGTTCAATCCATCGAGATCCTGAGCATCTTCTTCAACCGTCAACGCATGACGCGCTTGACCGACTTTGATGACTGTCTCGAACAGGTCACGACGACCTTCTTGGACATATTGTCCCATCGAGTGGAGATCCGTCGAGAAGTCGACTGCTGCTGGGAAGATCCCTTTGAAGTCTTTTCCTTCTGACTCGCCGTACAATTGTTTCCACCACTCCGATACATAATGAAGTGCTGGTTCGTAGTTGACGAGAAGCTCGATCGTCTTCCCTTTCGCATAAAGCGCATTTCGGACGACCGCGTATTGATACGCTTCGTTGTCAGCTAGGTTTTCGCTCGCATAGCGCTCTTGCGCGTCACGGGCACCTTGCATCAACTCTTCGATTGAAATACCAGCTGCTGCGATTGGTAATAGACCAACCGGTGTCAAAACAGAGAAACGGCCGCCGACATCATCCGGAATGACGAAAGTTTCGTATCCTTCAGAGTCTGCGAGTGTTTTTAATGCACCGCGTGCTTTATCCGTCGTTGCATAAATCCGGTGTTTCGCTTCTGCTTTACCGTATTTTTCTTCCATGAACGATTTCAAGAGACGGAACGAAATTGCTGGTTCTGTCGTTGTACCCGATTTTGAGATGATGTTGACCGATACATCTTTTCCTTCGAGGACTTCGAATAAATCGTGCAGATACGTCGATGAGATATTATGACCTGCATAGATGATTTGTGGTGCTTTGCGATCTTCTTTTGATAACAAGTTATGGAATGAGTGTCCGAGCATCTCAATTGCAGCACGCGCACCGAGATACGAACCGCCGATTCCGACGACTAACAACACATCAGAATCCGACTTGATTTTTTCTGCAGACGCTTGGATGCGTGCAAACTCCGCTTGATCGTAGTTCGTCGGAAGATCTACCCATCCTAAGAAATCACTTCCTGCGCCTGTTCCTTCATGAATCGCATGGTGAAGCGTCTTTACCGTCTCCGCCATATGATCTACTTCATGTTGACCTACAAATTGTAGGGCCTTCGAATAATCAAAACGTACTGTTGACATGCCATCGTCCTCCTTATTCATTCGCAACGAAATGCGACCTTCCTTTTCATTAAAACGCAAGAAGGAAGGTCGTTCAAGTCTTTTGTGAAATGAGTAGCAAATGTTACAGATTGTTATAGGGCAGCTGTCACGATTTGACGAACATCTTCGTTTCCAAGTGATTTGAAGTTTCCGAAGTCGCCGCGTGTCATCGCTGACTTGACGATTGAATCAACTGTATCTTCTTTGATGTCGTAATCAGCAAGACGGTTTGGTGCACCGAGTGATGTCCAGAAAGCGCTGATCGCGTCAATTGTCGCGTGTGCTGCTTCCATCTCTGATTTACCTTCCGTATCAACGTTAAAGACGTTCTCACCGAGTGTCACGAAGCGATGTGCATTTGATTCGTCAAGCACGTGGCGCATCCAGTTCGGGAAGAGGATTGCGAGTCCACCTGCGTGCGGGATATCGTGAACAGCTGAGACAGCGTGCTCGATGTTGTGTGATGCCCAGTCGCCGCGTGCTCCCATTTGAAGAACACCGTTAAGTGCCATCGTACCAGCGAAGAGAATCGTGCCACGAAGTTCAACGTTCTCGAGATCGTTGACGAGTTTTGGTGCTGCTTCGACGACTGCTTTCATGACACCTTCTGTCATCCGTTCTTGGACCGGTGCATGCGCAGGGTGGAAGTATTGCTCGAGGCAGTGGCTCATCATATCGACGATACCGTAGATCGTTTGATCTTTTGGCACACTGACTGTGTACTTCGGATCAAGAATTGAGAAAGTCGGGAACGTAAGCGGGCTGCCCCAACCGTATTTCTCTTGTGTCTTCCAGTTCGTGATGACCGATCCTGAGTTCATCTCAGAACCTGTTGCTGCAAGCGTCAAGACTGTTCCGAATGGGATGACTGTTTCTGGTGTTGCTTTACCGATGACGAGATCCCACGCTTCGCCTTCATAAGGAATACCAGCAGCAATCAATTTCGTGCAGTCGATGACAGAACCGCCACCGAGTGCAAGCAATGCGTCAACGCCTGCTTCCCGTGCGATTTTGATACCGCGCTCTGCTGTCTCGATACGCGGGTTCGGTTCGACACCGTCGCATTCGACGTACTCGATTCCTGCCGCGTTGAGTTCACGTGTAACATCATCATAAACGCCGTTACGTTTGATACTACCGCCACCAAAGACGAGCATGACTTTCTTTGCACCGAGTGCTTCGAGTTGTGGTTTCAGTTGGCTGACTTGACCGTCACCAAAAATAAGTCTTGTTGGATTGCGATATTCAAAGTTTTCCATCTGTGTTGCCTCCTCAATAAGTAATGAACACCTTACATTATCC
Organism: Exiguobacterium sp. U13-1; assembly: GCF_001750115.1. Taxonomy (NCBI): domain Bacteria; kingdom Bacillati; phylum Bacillota; class Bacilli; order Caryophanales; genus Exiguobacterium; species Exiguobacterium sp. U13-1. Next base: position 2,851,337 of record NZ_CP015731.1, read on the forward strand.
ACACATTCCCCTTTCGCATCTAATTTAATGCTTATTCTATGTAAAAACCGCATAAAAAAAAGAGAACCGACCGATGTCGATTCTCTCATGTGGCTTATTTTTGGAAGTTTGATTTTTCAATCCATTCTTCCAATTTACCTTTAAGAACGTTGAATCCAGGTGCTTCTTCTTGTTTGAAAGCAGGACCTGCATCGCGACGTCCAGCGTTTTTGCGTGGACCTTTCGCGCGTGCTTCACGTTTTGGAGCTTCCTGAGTTGCTTTGATCGAAAGCTTCATTTTTTTGTTAGCTTCGTCGATGTCGAGAACTTTAACAGTTACTTCATCGCCAACTTTTACGTAATCGTTGATGTCTTTTACGTAATCGTGTGAGATTTCTGAGATGTGGACGAGACCTTGTGTTTGCTCGTCAAGTGCTACGAAAGCACCGAAGTTTTGAATACCAGTTACTTTACCAGTAACGACTTGGTCTTTTTCAAAGTTTGCCATAATGTATACACTCCCTAACTAAATTCATCAACTTATAATAACACACTTTTCTTGTATCGTAAAAAATATTTTTGGAATTTGTTTATTTTTTATTTCACAAGGGAACATTTTAGTAGCAAGACTTCAAGTATTCCCCCTGATTCTGCCGAACTTTCCGAGTTCGGCCCTTTTTTTTGTTCTTTTGCTGAATTGACCTAAGTGACAAAGAAAAGTAATGCTTGAAACGAGAAAGACAAAAGACAGACAAGACTATTAAAAAACGGACAGTCTCGGTCTGCTCGTTTTCCGCGGACAAGCCCTCATGCCGCTTCAGATGCGTCGCATCTTCCAGGGTCATGATGACTTGTTTTTCCGCAGGAGTCGAGCAGAACCTCACCTGTCCTAGCGTAAAGGAAATATAGAGTAGAAGCAATCATCAATTATCTATTTATTACTTATAGATCGTCGAATCCATTCGCATCCGTTACTTTCGCATACGAACGTGATTTTTGTTCGAAGAAGTCCGATTTCGTCGCATTCATCGAATCATCCGAATACGCACGAATCCATGGCATGACGTCTTCGTCGTGCCCTTCATAAAGATCCGATAACCCGATGACGCGAAGGCGTTTGTTCGCGAGATATTTAACGTAGTCACGCATTTCGCTGACGTCAAGTCCATCTAAATCACGCAAGACATATTCGCTCCACTCGATTTCAAGATCAACGGCACGCTTGAACGTATCATAGACGAATTGTGTGAATGAGCCATCGGCATCAATTTCCGGATGCTCTGACAAGACAGCACGTAACAATTGGCTGATGAAGTACGAGTGTTGTAATTCATCCCGTTGAATGTAGCTGATCATCGTCGATGTTCCGACCATCTTTTGGTGACGCGCTAAGTTATAGAAGAAAGCAAAGCCTGAATAGAAGTTGATTCCTTCAAGAACGATCGAAGCAACGAGCGATTTCGCGAAGTTTTCTGGAGTCCGGTCATTTTGGAAATCTTCGTATAAATCAAGAATGAATGCATTACGCTTCATGACCATGTCATCATCTTTCGCGATATCGAAAATCCGGTTTTGTTCAGCCAATGGAACTAAGCTGGATAAGACGTAGCTGTACGATTGATTATGAACGACTTCCTGTTGCGCGATGATAGCGAGAATCGCATGAACAGATGAATCCGATGTGAACATTGCCGATTCCAAGATATAACGTGTCTGAACCGAATCAAGGATCGAGAGTAGCCCAATGATTCGTTTAAAGGCATCCTGTTCCCGTTCGCTCAGTTGATTCCACTGTTGCATGTCCTTCGACATTGAGATCTCATCTGGAATCCAGAAGTTCGATAACAATTGTTTGTAGATCGAATAAAACTGTGGATACGCAATGTCGTTCCAGTTGACGATGGCACTCGTTTCGCCACCGATGATCGCTGTCGCGCGATTTGGATGACGTGCATCAAGCAGTTTGATTTTTTGTAGCTGTTCCATGTGCTTCGACTCCTTCTTGCTGTAATTGAAGAATGGTCCGTTTCGTCCATTCCTTGACGAGATGCGGGCGATTGCGTGGTGACTGTTCGATTTTCAACAGTTCTCCAGCAAGCGGTACCCCGAATTTTGAGAGATGATATGCCATCTCATCAACGGCGCGACAATATTTGACGAACATTTTGTCCCCTGTTCCAAAAACAGCTGCCTGCGGAATCGCATGCGAACTCTCCTTCAGAACGGTTCTAAGACAGTCGCGCATATCGTCGGGCAGTTGCCCATCTCCCCACGTATACGAACCAAAATAGACGATATCATAAGGCATTAACTGATACGTCGTCACTTCGTCCGCAAACAACATCGTCGGCTCGATTCCCATCTCAGAACACGTCTTCGCGACGAGTTCTGCCACCTCCTCTGTGTTTCCACTCAATGACGCATATACGATTGCTGCCTTCATGATATCGTCCTCCTTATCTTATGATGAACACGATTCACATTCGTCGATCTCAACCGTTGTCGAACGCGTGTAGTAGATCGTCTTCATCCCGAGTTGCCACGCTTCCATGTGCATCTCGAGTAACTCTTTCGCCTTGACGTTGTTTTTCACATACAGATTGAAACTGATCGCTTGGTCGATGTGACGCTGACGTGAAGCATTTTGACGAATGCTCCATAACTGATCAATCTCAAACGCTGATTTATAGAACCAATTCGTTTCCGGTGTTAAATCCGGAACAGTGACTGGGATCTTATAGTTTTTCTTCTCTTCCGAGTAGACTTTTTTGTAGATTGGATCAATCGATGCCGTACTACCCGCAATGATCGCCGTCGATGAGTTCGGTGCGACCGCCATCAAGTATGCGTTACGCATTCCGTACGCCGTGATGTCGGCTTGGAGACGATCCCAATCAAGTTCATCCGTCGTTTTGTAGTGGCGACGTTTGATGTACTCTCCTGTTTGCCATTCTGAACCTTCGAAGAGACGGTACGCGCCCTTCTCTTTCGCAAGTTGCATCGACGCATCGATCGTCAAGTAAGCGATCTTCTCGTAGAGACGGTCTGCGTATTGTACCGCTTCGACCGATTCCCAACGGATGCCCTCGAGTGCGAGCAGATGGTGCCAACCGAACGTGCCAAGACCAACGGCACGGTATTTTTGATTCGTCAATTGTGCTTGCGGAACATCGATCGTATTCAAGTCGATGACGTTATCAAGCATCCGCATTTGAATCGGAATTAATCGCTCTAGGACGTCAGAACGAACTGCACGTGCAAGTGCGATCGATGACAAGTTACAGACGACGAAGTCCCCTGGTGTCTTCGTGACGATGATTTTACCGTCTTCCGTGTATTCTTCTGTCACGGTCGTCGGGCTCATGTTCTGCATGATTTCTGAGCAAAGGTTTGACGAGTAGATCATCCCTGCATGTTTATTCGGGTTCGCACGGTTAACCGCGTCACGGAAGAACATGTATGGCGTTCCTGTCTCAAGTTGCGAACGCATGTAGCGTTTGACGAGATCGATCGCCGGGACTGTTTTTTTGCTGAGGCGTGGTTCGTTGACACACGCTTCGTATCGTTCCGTGAAGCTGCCACCTTGCTCCGTCTCATCGAAGTAATCTTCGAGGCTGAAGCCCATGACCGTCCGAATTTCATGTGGGTCAAACAAATGCCAGTCTTCTCGTGCTTCGACGGCACGCATGAAACGGTCCGGTAAGTTAACACCTGTGAATAAGTCATGTGTCCGAAGTCGCTCATCCCCATTGTTGAGCTTCGCGTCCAGGAACTCGAGAATGTCTTTATGCCAGATGTCGAGATACACAGCGATTGATCCTTGACGCATACCGAGCTGGTCGACGCTGACTGCCGTGTTGTTCAACTGTTTCATCCACGGGATGACACCGCTTGAGACACCTTTGAATCCTTTGATGTCTGATCCGCGTGAGCGAATCTTACCCATGTAGACGCCGATTCCGCCGCCACCTTTAGAAAGTGTCGCCACGTCCGTGTTCGAGTCGTAGATGCCACGTAGCGAATCATCGACTGTATCGATGAAACATGAAGAAAGTTGACCGTAAGACTTACCAGCGTTCGAAAGCGTCGGAGTCGCAACTGTCATGTAGAGGTTCGACAATGCCCAGTAAGATTCTTTGACGAGTTCTAAACGACGTTCCTTCGGTTCGTTCTGCATCAGTGTCATCGCGATGACCATGAACCGTTCTTGTGGTAGCTCGTACAAGTTTTTGACGTGATCGCGTGCGAGGTACCGGTCTGCCAGAGTTCGAAGACCAATGTATGTGAACAAGTGATCGCGGGATGGATCAATCGTTGCCGACAGTTCGTTGATGTCTTCCTTCGAATACGCATCTAGTAAATGTTTCGTGAAGATGCCGATTTCTGTCAGTTTTTCAATCAGCGTATACAGCGAACCATATCGTTCTTCCGCTGCATATCCGCGATTTTCACCTGCTTCAAGGTATAACCGATTTAAGTAAGTCGCTGTCGCTACGAATGTCCAGTTCGGCTCTTCTGCCTTCAACATATCGAGTGCGTGCATCGTTAACAGTTCATAGACTTGATCGGCTTGTAGGGATTTTCCTTCAAGCGCTCGGATGGCACGTTCAGTATAGCGGTCGATATCAAGTTCCGGATACGTTTCCGTCGCCTGTCGGATCACGACATATACGTCTTCTATTGTCATTGCACCCTTAAAGATGCGTGCTGTATTCAGTGGAGATGCCACTATGAACCACTCCCATTCTCTATCGTTAAACAGGTTCGCATTACACGATGAAATACGCTAAACTAAAAAAAGACGTCCTACATATAGAAAGGACTCTACAAGTATCACTCTATATATAGACGTTTTAGCCGTTTTTAAACCTGTTAATGTACAAGATATAGGTTATCACTGAAATTCAAAAAAATAACCCCTTGCTTTGAAATTCAGGTCAAACAATTTGAAAAAGGCATCATGACGCCTTTTGAGATATATTGAGATAGCGAGTAAAATGCATTATAAGGTCAAGTGAACCGTTAAAATAAAGATGGTCCATTTCTCCTACTAGAAGAAAAATATTCTCTTCGAATTTTCTGATATACTGAACGTATCGATCTTCCGTCTATCAGGAAGAAGGATTCAATCCATCTATCACGAAAAGACGGCATATACGTATGTACGTTGAAAGGAGCTTACCTCATGCAAGTCGATTACACACCAAATCCGAATTCCGTCAAAATCACGCTCGAAGAACAGCGCTTCGGTGCTAAAAGTACGAGTGTCAAAAAAGAAGATACACCTGAAGATGCGTTGCTCGCATCATTGATCGCCCTCGATGGCATCGACAATCTGTTCGCTTACGGCGACTTCGTGACGGTTACGAAAGAACCAGAAGCAGAATGGAACGAACTGCTACCACGTATTGAAGCAAACATGTAAAAAACAAGAAGACACCTGTTCCTGGACAGGTGTCTTTGTTCAAGGAGCGATCACTGATGCCAACCGTATCCATCATCATTCCGACGTACAATCGTCCTCGTGAATTAGCAGAAGCGCTAGAAGCGTTGACACGTCAACATTATCAAGACTTCGAAGTCATCGTCTTAAACAATAATGGAGACGATGTCTCAGCAGTGACGACTGCATATCAGGACCGTCTTCAACTGACCTATGTCGAGTTACCTGAAAACCATCATGTTCGTGCTCGAAATCATGGTGTCACGCTCGCTTCCGGTCGGTATATCTTACTTCATGATGACGATGACCTCTTATTACCGAGTCACCTCGAAGAAGCGGTCGGCGATCTCGAAGCTGGTGCCGATCTCACCTATACAGACGCGGAACTCTTTACGTACCGCTGGGAAGAGGATCACCGGATTGCAATCGATTCTGAGCCATTCGCGTATCCGTACGATTCAGAGACGATTCGAGAAGACTCGACGTATATTCCGTCCGGGTCACTCTACCGTAAATCGCTCCACGATCAACTCGGTCCGTTTGACGAGGACGTCTTCAACTACTGGGACTGGGACTGGATCTTACGCGTCGGCAAGGATCATTTAATACTGCACCCGGCGCGCGCGACCGTCCTATATGCTTTCAATCCGTCGGGTAATCATGAATCCGCGCGTCAGGATGCGGCGCGACGCGTCTTTTTTGAACGCCTCGTTGAAAAACACCAACTTCCGACAACTGAAATGAAGAACTTTCATATCGTCCAGGCTGAGCGACGCGCACGATTGCGCCAGACCCGCCGTACCTTCAATGGTCAATTGACAGAAAGTGAGTGATCCCATGTACACCGAAAAACAACTCGAATTATTAGCATTATTAACACAAAATGGTCCGATGGACGTGGACTTGCTTGCGCAAATGCTCGACTGGGAAGCGGCAGAAGTAGCAGCTTCCATCGAGACATTCAAACGCGACGGTGTCCTACTTGGTTACACCGCTGTCATCGACTGGCAAAAGATTCATGCCCACCATGGCGTGACGGCTTTCATCGATGTCAAAGTCACACCGAAACGTGGACGCGGTTTTGACGAGGTAGCGGAGCGGATTCATCGTTTCCCGGAAGTGACGTCCCTTTATCTGATGTCGGGCGCATATGACTTACAAGTCGTACTTGATGGCAAATCGCTACAAGAAGTCTCTCAATTCGTCTCGGAAAAATTATCGACGCTCGACTCCGTCATCTCGACGACGACCCATTTCCGCTTGAAGACCTACAAGCACGATGGTGTTCTCTTCAGTCAGGATGATGACGACAAACGATTGAAGGTGTCTCCATGAAGTCTCTATCTGAACGTGTCGAACAGCTAGCCCCATCCGGTATCCGTCGTTTCTTTGATTTAGCAGGATCGATGGAGGACGTCATCTCCCTCGGTGTCGGCGAACCTGATTTCGTCACGCCATGGAATGTTCGCGAAGCGAGCTTCGCAGCACTCGAGCAAGGCTATACAGCGTATAGTGCGAACGCCGGTTTACTCGAGTTACGTCAGGAAATCGCACTCTATATGCAAGAAAAGTTCGCCATCTCCTATTCGACGACGGAAGAAATCATCGTCACGACCGGAGCTTCAGAAGGACTTGACCTTGCGTTCCGTAGTTTGATCAATCCAGGAGATGAAGTCATCGTCGTTGAACCGGCGTTCGTCTCGTATGCCCCTTTAATTGAACTCGCTGGAGGCATTCCTGTCGCCGCTGCGTGTCATGCAGAAGATGGTTTTGCGATTCAACCGGAAACGATCGAGCAATTGCTAACGGACAAGACGAAAGCGATCATTTTCTGTTTCCCATCGAATCCGACGGGCTCGACAATGACACGCGATCAACTCGCCGATCTTGCACTACTCGTTCAAAAACATGATCTATACGTCATCAGTGACGAGATTTATGCCGAACTATCCTACGAAACGGAAGCAATCTGCTTTGCGACCCTTCCCGGAATGCGGGAGCGGACGATCATCATCAACGGTTTCTCGAAAGCCTTCGCGATGACAGGCTGGCGGCTCGGCTTCACTTGTGCACCACCTTCAATCACGCAATCGATGCTGAAGGTGCATCAATACGGGATGATGTGTGCCCCGACACTCGTTCAATTCGCGGGCATTGAAGCACTCCGTTCACGTCATAAGACGGTTCCTGACATGGTGACGAGTTATCGGCAACGCCGGAACTATTTCGTCAAGGCGTTAAACGATGCGGGTCTTCCGACACACTTACCCGGCGGTGCCTTCTATGCCTTCCCGTACATCGGTCATACTGGACTAACGAGTGAAGAGTTCGCGGAGCAATTGTTACTCGCTGAACGTGTCGCCGTCGTTCCAGGATCCGTCTTCGGAGCAAGTGGTGAGGGATATGTCCGAGCAAGTTACGCGAGTTCGATCGAACAACTCCAAGAAGCGATCGCACGGATTCAGCGCTTCATGAAAAAATGGCAGACTCAAGATGAGGCAACATCGTCTCATTCACATTAAAAAATGATCCGCCTTGCTCCGAAAAGCAGGCGGATCATTTTTTAATCGATATAGAGAACAAGGAACATCCGATGGTCGTCTTCCGCATGATACGGTGAGATTGGACCAAGTTGTGGTGCAAAGACTTCCAACCGATACGGTGAATTCTTGAAGTCAAGCGGTGTCCGCTCTTTGATCAAGCGTCCCATTTCGTCCGCTAGTTCTTTCACTTCAACTAAACTGCGCGAGCGTTCCATCGGTGCCTCGAAGACGAATGCCTCGATTCCTTCAGTCGGCGCACATCGGATGAAACGTCGGAGTGACGGTAATGCTGCTTCCATGTTGTCCTCTATCGTTTGGTTCTCCTCGTACACAGGGGCTCCCCAGAGGCGCACCTCACTTCCTGTCGCACTCCGGAAATGATCAATCGTCTCCTCCGTGATGGGATCACGCGTCAACGCGAAGCGTGTTTTATCCCGCTTCAGATTCTTCTCATTCGTCCGGTCGATTTCTGTCAGTAAATCAAGTTGAAGCGGTCGTGCTAGACGAAACAGTTCGCGTTGCAGACGTGCTAAGGAATGACCGATTGGAACAATCGTATCTTTCGCTTTCGGTGGTTTATCGCCTTCATACCCGTTCATGACACGTGCAACTTGCCCTGCCTCATGTACAAGTCGATAAAATGAACCGTCCTGATCGTCGTTTGCCGTACCGAGTGTCTCATGCTGTGCTGCAAGATCCGTCACGTATTGATTCGCAAGACAGGTCGAGATCATCAAGACGTCGACAAGCTCAAGGCGAAGGGCTTCTAGATCATTGTGTTCTAGTGCTTCTCCAACCTCACCGATTTCTTCTGTCAGGCGCGCGAGACCAGATAGCGGTCGAAAATAACCACCGAGTGAGCGAATCGTCGCATCAACCTTTTGTTGCAGTGTCTTCATCTGTTCCATCTGTCTGACCCTCCACGATTGCTTGGCGTACGCGCATTTCTGTCTCCTGTTTAACGTGTTGCGCAAACGCCTGATTTTTCTTCCATTCCCGGATTCCGACAGATGTCGCAGCAATCAATGCAGCAATTAGTCCGATTTCTCTTTTACGCATCGAGATCTCCTCCTTTTGAATGACTCGTAATCTACCTAAACATGATATGATGATATCAATAAATTCTACATACTCCAGTAAGAGGTGTTGCTTGTGTCGACTGAACGTCTTTGGCAAATGGCCCGGTTCCTGACGGTGATCTTCGCCTTCTTAGTTGGTGGATGGTTACTCATCCGCCTCTCGTCCATCTTATATCCATTCGTCTTTGCGTTTCTGCTTGCCCTTTTCAGCCGACCGCTCGTTGATTTCTTCCAAAAGCGGTTACGGATCAATCGCGGATGGGGTGCGTTGTTATCGATCATTTTGATCAGTGGCTTACTGGTTGGTTCGCTCGCCTTGATCATCATGCAGTTAATACGTGGTCTTGTGTTCGTCGCGAATCAATTACCGGCGCAAATCCAAGAATTGAGCCTGTATTTTCAAAAGCTGTACAACGAAAAACTGGCACCCATCTGGAACGATGCTTCTGAAGCCTTACGCTCACTGGAACCATCGCAACAAAATACGGTTCAAAACAGTATCCAATCGCTCGGTAGTTCACTTGCGAGTGCGATTGGCGAAGGATCAAAAAGTATCGCCATGATGTTGCAGACGATCCTTGCGACATTACCATCGATTGCATTGATTTTCGTCATCGTCTTACTTGCCTGGTTTTTCATCGCAAAAGATTGGCACCAGTACGAGATGCGATTGAAACGTTATGAGATGCTTCCCTGGTTCGCTCGTTTCGAGTCGGTCTTCCTGAGCTTACGGTCCGCCTTATTCGGCTATCTCAAAGCACAGCTCACCTTGATCACAATCACGTTCTTCATCGTCTTGATCGGTTTGTTCATCATTGGTGTCGAGCATCCGTTTGCAATTGCTTTTATTGCTGCCTTTTTTGATATTTTACCGTATCTCGGTACCGGTTCCGTCTTCCTGCCTTGGATCACCTACTCGATCATCACGGGCGATACGACACTTGCGATCGGACTCGGTATTCTCTACGCTCTCGTCATTCTTCAACGCAACATCATGGAACCGAAGATCGTCGGTGACAATATCGGGATTCAACCGATCACGGCATTGATCGCGCTGTTCGTCGGGATCAAATTCTTCGGTGTCTTCGGACTGATTCTCGGACCATTGATCGCTGTCATCTTAAAAGCACTCTACAACGCCCAGATTTTCCATTATATCTGGGACTTCGTCAAAGGATCACCCACACCATTTCGGTGAGGGTGATTTTTTTGGTACAGCCGCATGTAACGGATATCCTTCCGTATCCACTGGTCGACTCGCCGGCAAGTAATCACATGGAAAACGGGCACCTGTCGCAAGCAGACAAGCGTCGAGCCAATCATCGATCGCAACATGCGGCTGACGCTGTTCCCAAAGCGGAGGGCAATCAAAACGCTCGAGCAATTCAATCCGTTCCGCGACGCCTTCCATCGTCTTCTTTGAAAAACGTGCCGGATGACCGGCGAGTCGCGCGAAACAGACTTCCGGATGTGCTTCGATCATCTCCGTTCGATATACGCTGCGGACTTCTCGGATTTTCGGTAATAGGTACCAGGCTTGTTTCGAAAACCCGATCCCCGCATGTTGTTTGGCTAAATCATTTGCTTCCATATAGGTAGAAGCTGTCAGCGCACTAAGGAACGGTGCATTAAAGACACTGCTCGTCCGCCCAGGCCGTAGTTCCTGTCGCAATAACTGATCCGTTTCGCGTCGTCCTTCCGTTAAACCAATCGGCATGTCGATCCAAATCCGGTCAGCTCTAGGAATATTTGCAAGCGTCGGTTCGACCGATCCCGTGTAACGACCGTTTTCGTACACAACGACGACCCACCCCGCCTTTGCTGCATCAATCCCGATGACGTGCATTCGTCTTCTCCCGGAAAGAACGCAGTAGTGATAAGACGGTGAAGATGCCGATGAACGTCGCGAGACCGAGCGATAAGCGGTCGCGCGCATCCAAGTACCAGACGACGGCAAGAATCGTCAACAAGACACCGAGTAAATTCCAACGTCTCATTTTTCTTGCTCGACGAACCGGTACAGACTACGGACCATAACGCCCGTTGCTCCTTTAGGACCGATCTCGGACGCTTGATTCTGTTCCGACGTTCCTGCGATATCGAGATGTAACCATGGTGTATCACCGACGAATTCACCGACGAACGCACCACCGAAGATCATGTGTCCCATGCGTCCCGGTGAGTTGTTCAAGTCTGCGACTTCCGAACGGCGGACTTGTTTAATGAAGGCATCGACATACGGCATTTGCCAAATCATCTCATTCGTCTCTTTCGTCACCTGTTCAAAACGTTCGTAAATTGACGCATCATTCGTCAACGCACCCGTGATTTCTGTTCCAAGCGCAACAAGGACACCACCTGTCAAAGTCGCAAGATCAATGATCGCTTTTGGCTGATACTCTTTGACGTACGTGACCGCATCTGCGAGGACAAGCCGTCCTTCCGCATCCGTGTTCAAGACCTCAATCGTTTTTCCTGCCATCGATGTGATGACGTCGTCCGGCTTGAAGGCATCCCCGGAAATCATGTTGTCTGTTGCTGGAATGACACCGATGACGTGAACATCTGGCTTCAGCTGACCGAGTGCTTCGAACAGACCGAGAACCGCTGCTGCTCCCCCCATGTCGCCTTTCATTCCGACGATTCCGTCTTTCGGTTTGATGGAATAACCACCTGTATCGAATGTGACGCCTTTTCCGACGACCGCGATTGGTGCTTCTGCAGAACCTTTATATTCAAGGACGATCAATTTCGGTGGAATGACGGATCCTTGGTTGACCGCAAGCAAGGCGCCCATCCCGAGTGCTTCCATCTCTTCCTTATCGATGATCCGGAGATCATGCCCATGACGCTCCGCGATGAAACGGGCTTCGTCCGCAAGTGCTGGCGCTGTCAAGAGATTCCCTGGCATCGTTACGAGACGACGCGCTAAGTTCGTCGCTTCAGCCAAGACTGTCCCGCGGCGTACTGCTTCTTCCTCTTCAGGTAAGACCGTCAGTTGTAACGTATATGCTTTAGAAGGCGACGTCTTATAATGCTTGACCTCATATGTAGCGAGGGTAAATGTCTCGGCAATCAGTTCGACCGGTTGTCCTGGGAATGTCGTCGCATCAACTGTGACATGTTCTAAGCGACGTGCTTTAACATGTTGTGCTGCTTTTCCGAGTAAGCGACGCAAATCATCTTGCGAAAGCTGATCGACTTTCCCGAGGCCGACGAACAAGACACGTGCCACATCTCCCGATAATGTCGGCAACAGTCGGAGTTCTCCGCGTTTCGTTGAGATATCACCTTGACGGACCCACTCTTCTAATTTGTCACCATACAGTGCCTGTAACCGTTCATCGAGCGGTTGATTTCCTGAAATCCCGACAACGAGTACATCTACGGATTGATTCGTTTGCATATAAAACTCCCCCTTTGACTAGTATCTATTAGTATGAAGTGTTTTCAGTCATTTTCCAACTGATAGCCTCTCGACCGACCGCAAACGCTTTCACTACTTCTGTTCGACAATTTGTCGAAATGCTTGGTTTCAAACAATTGTTGCCCGTTTCACAATATGATAGGATTAAACGGGTGAAATGTTGAGACACTTCAAGAAACGATGCGTTTGCTGTTCCGAGAAATGTCTACGTTTTCATTCAAGGGAGAGTGCGCAGAAGGCTCGTTAAGAGAGAGGCGTTTATGGGTATCTATAGATAGCTAAGAAACGAAGTCATCGCGTTAAAAAAACTTACTGAAAAGAGGGTAATGCACATGGCACAACATATCAAGGGAATTGGCGCTTCTGCAGGGATCGCGATTGCAAAAGCATTCGTGATGGAAACACCGGTCTTTGAGATTCCATCGCACAAAATCGAGGATGCAGCTGCGGAAAAAGAACGTTTCCAAGCAGCGATCGCAAAATCGAAGACGGAACTCGAAGTCATTCGTGAAAATACCTTACAAGAATTAGGTCCAGATAAAGCGGAGATCTTCTCGGCTCACCTTCTCATCTTAGAAGATCCGGAAATCGTCAGTCAGGTGAACGCAAAAATCGAGGATGAGCAAGCAAATGCTGCAAAAGCACTCGATGAAGTCGCAAACATGATGGTCATGATTTTCGAATCAATGGATAACGAATACATGCGCGAACGTGCAGCAGACGTTCGTGATGTCACGAAACGGACGATGGCTCACCTTCTCGGTATCACGTTCGTCACTCCAGCTCAAATCAACGAAGAAGTCATCATCATCGCAGAAGACTTGACTCCTTCAGATACAGCTCAATTGAACCGTAAATATGCTAAAGGTTTCGCAACGAACATTGGTGGCCGGACATCGCACTCTGCCATCATGTCACGTTCACTCGAAATCCCAGCAGTCGTCGGAACAAAAGTTGTTTTAACGGACGTTAAACACGGCGACCTTCTCATCCTTGATGGTGCTGAAGGTGACGTCATCGTCAACCCAAGCGAAGAGCAAGTAGCTGAGTATGAAGCAAAACGCGCAGCATACATCGCACAAAAAGAAGAGTGGAAAAAACTCAAGAACGAAAAAACAATGACGGCTGACGGTCATCACGTCGAGCTCGCTGCAAACATCGGTACACCAAACGATGTCAAAGGCGTTCTTGAGAACGGTGCAGAAGCAGTCGGTCTCTACCGTACGGAATTCCTCTACATGGATGCAGAGACATTCCCAACGGAAGACGAGCAGTTCACAGCTTACAAAACAGTTCTCGAATCAATGGGCGATAAAAAAGTCGTCATCCGGACACTCGATATCGGTGGCGATAAAGAATTGTCGTACCTTGATCTCCCACACGAGATGAACCCGTTCCTCGGTTACCGTGCGATCCGTCTCTGTCTCGATCAAACAGACTTATTCCGTACGCAATTACGCGCACTTCTTCGTGCGAGCGCATACGGTAAACTTGCTGTCATGTTCCCGATGATCGCAACGATCGAAGAGTTCCGTGCTGCAAAAGCACTTCTCCTTGAAGAAAAAGCAAACCTCCAAGCTGAAGGCGTCACTGTATCGGAAGACATCGAAGTCGGTATGATGGTCGAAATCCCAGCAACAGCGGTCATGGCTCGTCAGTTCGCAAAAGAAGTCGATTTCTTCTCAGTCGGAACGAACGATTTGATTCAATACACGATGGCAGCAGACCGGATGAACGAAAAAGTATCATACCTGTACCAACCGTTCAACCCAGCGATCTTGAACCTTTTGAACAACGTCATCACTGAAGCACACAAAGCAGGCAAATGGGTCGGCATGTGTGGTGAGATGGCAGGAGAAGAATTGGCACTCCCGATCCTTCTTGGTCTTGGTCTTGATGAGTTCTCGATGTCAGCATCATCTGTCCTTCGCGCACGCAGCTTGATGACACGCCTCAACAAATCAGAGTGTGAAGCAATCGTCGAGCAAGTACTCGATATGGATACGGCAGAAGAAGTCGTTGACTTCCTCAGCACGACATTCGACATCAAAAAATAAGTTTTGTCAGACGAATCTGGAGTAATCCAGGTTCGTCTTTTTTTGTCCTGTTAAACAAAAAAACAACGCCTCTTTCTAATAAGAAAGAAGACGTTGTTAAAACGGTGGTTATTGAGCTTGTTTCTTCTTCGCTGGCGTTGCTTGTTCCGATAAAATCGGACGCTCGTTCCCCATCAAGAAGATAAAGATGACACCAAGCACTGCTGGAATCAGTGCCCAGAAATAGACGGTTGAGATCGATTCTGCAAGCGACGTCTTGATTGCTGTCGCGACTTCTGGTGGCATCTTCGCAAACGCATCAGCCGTTGGGAACTGTCCACCCGACGGCGCTCCGCCTTGAGGTAACCGATCGGAGACAGCCGATGTGAACGTCCGCGATTGGATGATTCCGAGGACTGTGACACCAAGCGTCATCCCGATTGTCCGGAATGTCGAGCCCATCGAGGTCGCTGCGCCACGACGTTGCATCTCGATGCCATTGATACTCGCTAGATTCAACAGAGAGAAACTGAATCCAACACCGAAGCCGAGAATGATCATATAAATCGTTACCGCTGTCCGCGATGTCTCAAGCGTCATCGTACTGAGGAGATAGACACCGAGTAAGAAAAAGACAGCCGAGACGATCATGATGTTGCGGAAACCGAACTTATTCGGCAATTGCCCGCCGAGCTGTGCCGAGACGACTGATGCAATCAGCATCGGCATCAGGATTAGACCAGAATTCGTCGCACTGCCACCAAAGACACCTTGCACGAAGATTGGAATGAATACACTGGCCGAGATAAAGACGAATCCGTAAAAGAACGCCACGCCTTGTGTTGCCGCAAATAAGCGACGGCGGAATAGACTGAACGTAATAACGGGATCCGCGGCCCGGCGTTCTGCGAACGCAAAAGCAACGAACGCGACAAGTGCTGCTCCGAACAGACCAAGAATTTGTGGCGAAGACCACGCATACTCTTTTCCACCCATTTCGAGCGCGAGTAAGAATAATACCAATCCGGCGACAAGCGTAAAGGCACCGACGTAGTCGATTTTCTGTGTCCGGTGCACCGGTGATTCCTGATAGAAGACCGTTACGAGACCAAGTGCAATCAAGCCGAGTGGGATATTGATATAGAATACCCAGCGCCAGTCGAGGGAATCCGTCAATACGGCACCAAGCAACGGTCCGAAGATACTAGAAATCCCGAAGACCGCACCGAACAAGCCACTGACCTTCCCCCGTTTTTCCGGTGGGAAGATATCAAAGATGATCGTAAAAGCAATCGGCATCAACGCCCCTCCACCGAGCCCTTGCAAGGCACGATACGCAGACAATTCAATGATAGAATCCGCCATCCCACACAAGATACTCCCTACCATGAAGAGAAGCATCCCAAAGAGGAAGAAGCGTTTTCTTCCATACATATCACTCAGTTTACCGAAGATCGGCATTCCGGCAACGGTTGCAATCATGTAAGCAGATGTGACCCATGCGTACTGATCAAAACCATTCAGTTCGCTGACGATCGTTGGCATCGCTGTCGCAACGATCGTGTTATCCATTGCTGCGACTAAAATCCCAATCAATAATCCGATGACGACAGGTGTCGTATTCGTTTTTGTTGTAGTCGAAGACATCGACTCACCTCATTTCTAAAAAAATTAGCTAACTCTTATAATAGCTAACTCATTGTATCATCATATGTGCAAAATCTCATTATCAAATGTGCTCTACGATCGTTTCACACAAAAAAGACGGATCGCCTATGACAATCCGTCTCTTTTCTTCTTTACTCTACACGATACGAAATTGCTTCTCCGGCTTCGACCGTCCGTCCGACATCAACATCAACTTTTCGATCCCCACTATTCGTGACGATGATTGGTGTCAGTAATGATGGTACGAGTGGTCGTACTTGTTCAAGATCCACATTGAGGAGTGGTGTTCCCGGTTCGACACGATCGCCGGCTTTCGCCAACGCCTCGAACCCTTTTCCTTCGAGTGACACCGTATCAATACCGATGTGAATCAAGATTTCATCTCCATTATCCGCAAGAATACCGATCGCGTGTTTCGTCGGGAAGAACGTCGTGATCTCACCAGAGACTGGAGAGACGACATATCCTTCCGTTGGTTCGATTGCATATCCGTCACCCATCATGCGACCGGAGAACACTTGGTCCGGTACATCATCGAGAGAACGAATGATACCGCTTAATGGTGCGACATATCCATCTTCAGGCACGTAAGCCCCACCACGATCCCCAGCGAGTGGACCGGCATCTGCTGTACCAGCTCCAGAAGTCCGTGCTTCGTCTCCCGTTGGTACTTGTGGAATTGGATCGGCTTCTGGTGTCTCTTTCGGTTTATAATTTGGATCTTTCATGATATCTGCCATTTCGGTCTTGATTCCATCGGATTTCGGTCCAAAGATGGCCTGGACGTTATCTCCGACTTCAAGAACACCGGCAGCACCGAGCTCTTTCAAACGATCCTTGTTGACACCTGATTTATCATTAACCGTAATCCGTAAACGCGTGATACAAGCATCTAAATGTTT
Organism: Exiguobacterium sp. U13-1; assembly: GCF_001750115.1. Classification (NCBI taxonomy): domain Bacteria; kingdom Bacillati; phylum Bacillota; class Bacilli; order Caryophanales; genus Exiguobacterium; species Exiguobacterium sp. U13-1. Next base: position 2,868,414 of record NZ_CP015731.1, read on the forward strand.
AATGTTTGATGGACCACCGAATGCTTGTAGAATTTCATACGGTAGATCGCCTGCTTTTGCCGTTGAGGTAGCGGCACCCTCTTTAATCGCTTCGCGTCCTGGAATCTTCAAATCAAACTTCGTAATGACGAAGCGGAATCCGAAGTAATAGATGACGGCGAAGACAAGACCGACTGGAATGACGAGCCACCACGAGGTTCGGTTCGGTAGAATCCCGAATAACGTGTAGTCAATCAATCCACCGGAGAACGTCATCCCGATCTTGACGTTCAGTAGATCCATGATCATGAATGAAAGACCTGCAAAGACAGCGTGAACGGCAAACAAGAGTGGTGCGACGAATACGAAGGAGAACTCGACTGGCTCCGTGATACCAGTCAGGAAAGAAGTCAACGCCGCTGAGAAGTAGAGACCTTCGACGGCTTTACGACGATCTTTTGCGACCGTATGGTACATCGCAAGACAGGCTGCTGGCAGACCGAACATCATGAATGGGTATTTCCCGGTCATATATGTCCCTGCCGTGAATGGTACACCGTCCTTCAACTGTGCAAAGAAGATCCGCTGATCCCCATTAATGATCGTTCCTGCTTTATCCGTATATTCCCCGAACTGGAACCAGAAGCTTGAGTACCAGATATGGTGAAGACCAAACGGAATCAACGAACGTTCGACGAGTCCAAAGATAAAGGCAGACAACGGTTCGTTCGCTTCGATAATTGTTTTCGAGAATGTGTTGATTCCACTGCCGATCGGTGGCCAAATATACGATAAGGCAAACCCGGCGACAAGACTGAATAAGGCAGTTGCAATTGGAACAAAACGTTTCCCTGCGAAGAATCCGAGGAAATCAGGCAGTTTGATTTTAAAGAATTTATTATAACTGTACGCTGCTATCAAACCGGCAATGATCCCTCCGAATACCCCCATTTGCAAGGTCGGTATCCCGAGGACCGTCGCATACGACAAGTCACTCGCCTTCTGTGCTTCCGTGATTTTTTCTGGTGTGATCTGTAAGAACGAACTGATGACCTTGTTCATGATCAAGAAACCGACGATCGCTGCTAGACCGGCAACTCCTTCCCCATTCGCAAGACCAATCGCGACCCCGACGGCAAACAGTAATCCGAGGTTCGCAAAGATGATATCACCCGCATCCTGCATGACTCGCCAGATGACGACTAGCGAATCGTTCTCGAGGAACGGTAAATATTGCGTCAAGTTCGGGTTTTGAAACGCTGTCCCGAACGCGAGCAATAACCCCGCTGCCGGTAAAATCGCTACCGGTAACATCAGGGCCTTACCGATCCGCTGTAAGACACCAAACACGTTTTTCCACATGCGTATATTCCCTCCTTTTTTTAAACAAACTACTTAATTCATACCCTAAAATATTCTAGCGCAAAACGATTCTAAAAGATTTTTCCAAAAAAAATGAGCCCTTCCGCAGAAGGACTCACTTTAAAAACATCAGACTGTTTTTTCTTGTTTACGTGATGCGATGACGGCTTGAATTTCAGACTTGATGTTGTCTGATTTCGGTCCGTAGATCGCTTGAACGTTGTTACCAACTTCAAGGACACCAGCAGCACCTAATTTTTTCAACTCATCTTTGTTGACTTTCGATTTGTCGAGAACTTCGACACGAAGACGTGTGATACATGCATCCAAGTGTTTGATGTTCGACTCTGAACCGAGTGCATCAAGGATACCTTCAGCGAGTTCAGAACCTTGAGCAGATGAAGTCTCTTGCGCTGCATCTTCACGACCTGGAGTTTTCAGGTTGAACTTGCGGATTGCGAAACGGAATCCAACATAGTAGATGACAGAGAGTGCAAGACCGACGACGATGACGAGCCACCACTGCGTGCGTCCCGGAAGAACACCGAAGAGAAGGAAGTCAATCAAACCACCAGAGAATGTCATACCGATCTTAACGTTCAACAATTGCATCGTCATGAACGAGAGACCTGCGAAGACTGCGTGAACTGCGAACAAGATTGGAGCAACGAACAAGAACGCGAATTCGATTGGCTCTGTGATACCTGTCAAGAATGCTGTAAGTGCTGCTGATCCAAGAAGACCACCAACGACTGCGCGGCGCTCAGGACGAGCTTCGTGGTACATAGCAAGAGCTGCCGCTGGAAGACCGAACATCATGAACGGGAATTTACCAGTCATGAACGTACCAGCAGTCAATTCAACGTTATCTTTCAATTGAGCGAAGAAGATCGCTTGGTCACCACGAACGACATCACCTGCTGCATTCGTGTACGAACCGAATTCGAACCAGAATGGTGCATAGAAGATGTGGTGAAGACCGAATGGAATCAACGAACGTTCGATGAGACCGAAGACGAATGCTGCGAGTGTTGGGTTTTTCTCCATCATGAAGTGGGAGAATGTGTTCAATCCGTCCTGAGCGAACGGCCAAACGAATACAAGTACAAGACCTGCGAACAATGAAACGACAGCAGTAACGATTGGAACGAAACGTTTACCAGCAAAGAATCCGAGGAACTGTGGCAATTCGAGATTATGGTACTTCCCATACGCCCAAGCTGCGATCAGACCGATGATGATACCACCGAATACCCCAGTTTGAAGTGTTGGGATACCGAGTACGTTTGCATACCCTTGACCGTTAGCAACCATTTCTGGTGTAACGCCGAGCCAAACGCTCATTGTTTTGTTCATGATCAAGAATCCGACGATTGCCGCAAGTCCGGCTGCGCCGTCCCCTGCAAGACCAATCGCGACACCGACCGCGAATAAGAGTGCTAAGTTACCGAAGATGATATCCCCGGCTGCTTCCATCAATTTTGCAACCTTGATGATTGCATCATTTTTTAAGAACTCGAGTTTTGACGTCAAGTTCGGATTTTGCATCGCGTTACCGAATCCGAGTAGGATACCGGCAGCTGGCAAAATCGCTACAGGAAGCATCAACGCTTTACCGACACGTTGAAGAACAGCAAAAATCTGTTTGAACATGTGTGTTTCCTCCTTTTCCTGTTAAGAGCGAAGTATGATGAATAATGCCAATGATTGAGACGAAAAAAGTCAGACATCTGACCGTTTTTTTACAGAAAAAAATCAGGCACGAGCGGATTGTAGACAATAGACTTATCCCGTTGAATAACGGAAATAAAGCTTCTTGCCCGACATCCCACTCATGCCTGATCGTATCAGTAACACGTAGTCCGTGCGGTCATTTACCTGAATCGTACTGCACTAAGCGTTGCAGATGCATCGTAAGATACGTCGCCTCACCGCGCGGTACCGCTTTCTTCAACTGACGTTCCATGATGGACATCAGCTCCCAAGCAGTATCATAGCATAGCGGATATTCTTCACGCAATAGCTTTTCTACTTTTTCTGGAGCCTCTAGATACTCCCCATTGGAAACCCTTTCAATCGCTGAACGAAGGTGCCGAATCAGACGCTTGTAATCAAGCGATTTTCGGTCGATTTTAATCTCCAGTCGCTGCTCGATATGACTAGCGATTAAACCGACGAGCTGATGATGGCGGTTGACTTCGAGTACGTCTTTGAAGTTCGTCGCAGAATGAATATGAAGTGCGATGAATCCTGTCTCCGCTGGAGGTAGGTAAAAATTCATCTCAGCACTGATGAACTCGACGATTTCTTCTGCAAGGGCGTACTCTTCCGGATACAGGGCTTCCGTTTCGGCAAGAAACGGATTCGTGACTTCCATTCCTTGTTCTAGTCGCTTGAACGTAAACGTCAAATGATCCGTCAATCCGATATGGATATGTTCGTCGACCTTTTTTCCGAAGCGTGTCTCGATCATCGAGACGATCTCGTTCATCAGCGCGATGAAATTTTCATCGAGGTGACCGACGAGCGCCTTATATTGATCCTGTTCTTCTTTATCCTTCAACGTGTAGACTTTTTCCAACTTGTCGAGATCTGTCAGTTGATCGCCTGGCTTCCGACCGAAGCCAATCCCTTTTGCGAGGATAATGACTTCCTGATTCGCACCAGTCGAACAAATGACGACATTATTATTCAATACCTTGATAACGTGGTACATTTGTTTATCCATTCGCTCTCAACCCAATCTGCTCTTACACATTTATTTAAAGACATTGTTTTTATTATAACGGTTTTTCAGACACGAAAAAAGCCTACTTACTCAAGTAGACTTTAAAACATTTGGTAACCGCTCTTACGCAAGAAGCGAATCGATAGACCGGCGATGATGATTCCGGCAAGACCAGCCGCGAACATCGTGATATCCGCTGTCTGTAGACCAGCAATCCGGTCCCCAAGATTCGGAATCGCTTCACGAGCATTCGTGAAGTATTCGAGCGTTGATTGGTTGTCGATCATCATGATGATGATGACCGGATAGAGTACGAGCATCACCCACGTACTCCGCAACAACATGTTTAAGATGAATCCGATACTGAAGAACATGACGAGATAAAGCACACTCCCGATCACGGCTTGAATGATATGCATACTGTTCCCCCTTTGAATCTCTTCTAGTATAACCGACAAAAAAGGCAAATGCACGAGTGTACATTTGCCTAAAACGTGAACTTAGAACTTCCCTTTTTTGATCGCAAGACCAAGTTTTTTCAGTTCGAAGAAGTGTTTGTTGTCGATGACTTTTTTCATGAACGATGCGTTACGGCCGTAGATCTTCTTACCGAAGACCATGCCGATACCGTCTTTATGACCAAGTGAAGCGACCGTTCCTTTGTTCTCGTACGTGAACGTCGATGTTTGACGACCAGCGATGAGTGCTGCGATGTTCTCAGCGACTTTGTGTGCTTGTTGTGTCGCGATTTGTGCAGTTGGTGGGTATGGACGGTTCGAACTTGGATCCATGACTGCTGAACAGTCACCGATCATGAAGACGTTGTCGTGTCCTGGAACACGGAGATCTTCTTCGACGACGACACGGTTACGCATTGCTTCGAAACCAGATGCTGCAACGACAGGGTTACCGCTGACGCCACCTGTCCAGATGATCGTGTTCGCTTCGATTGTTTCAGTTGTGTCGCCTTGAAGCGGACCGAATGTGACACTTCCTGGTCCACATTCCTTGATGCCGTTACCGAGTTTGAACTCGATGCCTTGACGCTCGAGCCATTTGTGTGCGTAGTTGACGAGATCTGCATCGAATCCTGGAAGGACTGTTGGTGCTGCCTCGATGTTGACGACACGAACGAGTTCGCGTGGGATATCATATTGTTTGCACAGTTCTGGAATACGGTTGACGAGTTCACCCATGAACTCGATTCCTGTGAATCCAGCACCACCAACAACGATCGTCAAGAGTGAACGATCTTGTGATCCTGTTGTTTTGTACTGTGCGAATGAGTAATCGATATGTTCCTTGATTTTACGGACGCTGTTCAACGAGCTGATTGTCAGCGCGTGTTCCTTCAATCCTTTGATACCGAATGTTTCAGGAACGCCACCGAGAGCAACGACAACGTAATCGTAAGGAACTGTTCCGCCATCTTGTAAGAGAACCGTTTTAGCAGCCGTATCGACTTTCTCAACGATACCTTTAACGAGTTTGACGCGTGACGGGTTGATGACATCATTGATGTAGATGCGCGCTTGCTCCGCAGACATCGTACCTGCAGCTGGTTCGTGCAACCAAGTTGTTTGGTAATGATAGTCGTGTTTGTTGATCAGCGTGATGTTCGCTTGATCGACGCCGAGTTTCTTTTGAAGGTTGACTGCTGTGATCAATCCACCGTAGCCCGCTCCAAGAATAACAATGTTAGGTGTGTTCATGTTCTGATACTCCTTACGAATCGTAGTTTTGTTGTGATTTTCTTCACATTCAATTACAGACGAATGCTCAAAAATTTTGTTCAAATAATGTTCACATGTCTATAAGCCTATTGAAACACTTTTTAGGAATGATTGCAAAAGAAAAATGTCATTTCCTTTAAAAAAATGTGAGATGTCCCGCACTTGCACCCTCACCCCCTACTTCCTATATAATAGACCTATCCAACGCTAGGAGGGAATCAGATGCACCAACCATATGATGTCACGATCATCGGCGGCGGTCCGGTCGGACTGTTCACCGCGTTTTATTCAGGGATGCGCCAGATGAAGACGAAGGTCATCGAGAGTCTACCTCAATTAGGTGGTCAACTCGCTACGCTTTATCCTGAAAAATATATATACGATATCGCCGGTTTTCCGAAAGTAAAAGCGCAGGAACTGGTCGATCGATTGCTTGAACAAGCAAATGAATTCGATCCGACGTACGTACTCGGTGAGACCGTCATTGCTTACGAACGCATGGATGACGGAATCATCCGCCTCGTCACGAACAAAGGCGAGCATTATACGAAGACCGTCATCTTGACGGCAGGAAACGGCTCGTTCGCTGCACGTCCACTCGGCGTCGCGGACGCAGAACGCTTCGAAGAAACAAACCTCCACTACTTCGTTAACGACATGGAGCGTTTTAAGGATCGCCAAGTCGTCTTGCTTGGTGGCGGCGATTCAGCAGTCGACTGGTCATTGATGCTTGAACCGATCGCAAAATCCGTCACGCTCGTCCACCGCCGCGATAAGTTCCGTGCCCATGAACATTCGGTCGAACTTTTACACGATTCGTCCGTCAACGTCATGACACCATATACACTTGAATCGGTCACAGGTGAGACGCACATCGAGACGCTGACGTTCAAACATGCTGAAAGCGGCGAAGTCGTTGTCGTTGCTGCTGACGATGTCGTCTGTAACTTCGGTTTCGTCTCGTCACTCGGACCGCTTAAAGAATGGGAAGTTGAATTCGAACGCAATTCGATTCGCGTCAACTCGAAGATGGAGACAGCGATTCCAGGTGTCTTCGCTTGTGGTGATATTGCGACTTACGAAGGACGCGTTAAACTGATCGCAACAGGATTCGGTGAAGCACCGATCGCCGTTAACCAAGCGAAGCTTCTCGTTGATCCATCTGCTCGTCACCCGCAACACTCGACGAGTCTGTTTGAAAAAGTAACGAATCATTCTTGAGATATATGTGAATGACTGCAAATGATGAGAGGTCGGATTCCGGATGACATACCGGAGCCCGACCTCTCATTTTCATGGAATCACACTTAAGATGTTGAAAACGTCCGATTTCATACGGATGATCTTTTAACAGGTATCCGGTAAATCCGTTGTACGAGTTCGACTCCACCACGCTCAATCGTCGATTCTTCGAAGACCTGACCACCAAATCGTTCGTAAAACCGACACGCAGGATTATCTCGCAAGACAGAAACCTGCATCGTCTCATACTCCGCTAAATCATCAGCAATCTGGTGAAACAACGCTTTCCCGAATCCCTGCCCTTGAGACGCTTGTAAGACATAAATCGCATAGAGCTCCCCTTCACGCGCATCACTTCGATTCGGTCCGCCTTGCGCAAATCCGACGATTTCGTCTTCTGATTCCACAACATACACGCGCTCATCGACTAACGTCTGCTCCCATTGTTTCGTCCGTTTCGCATGCGACAACTGTGCTAAATACGGAGCCGGGATGATCCCTTGATACGTCTCGCGCCAGGCATCGATATGAACGCGCGCGATGGCTGACGCATCTTCAAGACGCGCTTTACGAATATTCATAACGCAATGATGAAGCGACGTGTTTCGCGTCCATTACGAACAGTCGGCTCGATTTCTCGTCCGCCGTTCGCTAAGATGACACGACGTGATGCTAGATTATCAACGCCACACGTCAGTAGCACTTGATCCAGTCCACGTTGTCGTGCTTCTTCAAGCGCCAATCGAAGACCAGTCGTCGCATACCCTTTCTGACGCTCAGATGGTCGGATCCCGTATCCGATATGTCCGCCGTATAACTTCAAGTTCTCCGTCAAATCATGCCGGAAGTTCAGCGCACCGACGATTCGTTGCCCGTCGACCATCCAGTACGTCGAATGGGTGACAAGACCCGGTCTGACCGTCGTCTCCATCTCCTTGAGTTCCGCAAAATAAGCGCCGAGCGGTTCATATGTGTCTCCGACTGCTTCCGGCACAATCGTTTCGCCCGACTCTCGCCAGTCTTCTAAAAAGGCGCGGTACTCTGTCTCCCACGCAAGAGTTGGTTTCATTAACTGCATCATTGGTGATTGCGCACCTCCTCTTCAATCAAACGATCGAGCCAGTCATCGACATGTTGGAACAGATAGCCCGCTTGTTTCGCAGCTGTTGTATCCATATAGAAATCGCGTTCTGGCGCAAGCGGTGATTCATCCTCTCCTTTTGCGACGAGTTGACTTGTCGTTCCCGCAACGCGGTCGATTTTATCCAATAGGTCTTGAATCGATAAGACACCGTCACTTGCAGCATTGATCGGTCCCGTCAGTTCCGAGCGACCACACCACTCAAGAAAGGCAGCGGCTTCGTAACTTGAGATATAACCCATCTTTGCGTATGTGTTTTCAGCAACGATCGGACGGCTGCCAAGCGCCCGCTTGATATGAAAGACAAGTCGCTCCGTATAGTCATCGGGTCCGAGAACAACCGGGAAACGGACGGCAACGACTGGGAATGTCGCCCGTTGGAAGAAATAACTCTCCGCTTGGCGTTTCCCTTCGCCATATCCATGTTCCTTCTCAAGGTCATATTTCCCGGGAAACGGATTGTAGGCACGCTCCGTGATATTCGCACCACCGTCTTCATAGACAGACATCGTCGACGTCAACACGTAGCGTCCGACTTTTCCTTCAAACGCGTCGACCGCGAGCTTTGCTTGATACGGCGTGAAACAGATATTGTCATAAATGACATCCCAGTGCTGTTGGCTCAAGTCCTTCATCGTACTACTCGACGTCCGATCCCCTTTAAAGAATGTCAAGCCCTTTGCGACCGGTGGAGTATGCTCACCGCGTGTGACGATCGTCACATCATCCCCCGAATCGGCTAACCGAATCGCTAAGCGTCGTCCGAAATAGCGTGTTCCCCCGAAGATCAATACTTTTCTCATCTTGAAGCCCTCCCTGTTCGTAGTAGCATTCACTCTCTTAATATTTCGAGTCAATGGAACAGGTCTCCTGTAGAAGGCAATAAAAAAATCGTGGACATCGTCCACGATTGGATTCATTAACAGCCACCCGGTGTCCCGGCATTCGTTGCCGTCCGGAACGATGTCCCGCAACCGCATGTTGCGATAGCATTCGGATTCGTGATCGTAAATCCGCCGCCGAGCATCGACTGCTTATAATCGATTTCCAGTCCTTTGACGACCGGATAATCTTTTTCGTCCACGATGACGGTCACGCCGTGCTGTTCGAAAACGAGATCCGTTTCTTTCTGTTGATCGAATCCCATTCCGTACGACAGACCACTACATCCACCACCTTGGACGAGCATCCGAAGATTCCGTTCATCTGCTGGTGCCTGCGCCATCATGTCCTGGACTTGTAACGCTGCTGCCTCCGTTAAATGGATCATGTCATCACCTTCCTTTTCTTTAGTATACGCAACTTTTGGGCGAATCGAAACCTAGTTGCTTGAAACTATCTTGAATTCGTTGTATAAATGGTATGTACAATAAAATAATCGTTCCATCTTCAGGGCAGGGTGAAATTCCCGACCGGCGGTAAACAACTCTTCTTGAGTTGAAGCCCGCGAGCGAATAGGGCGCTATTTGCTGATTCTGTGTAATTCAGGAGCCGACAGTATAGTCTGGATGGGAGAAGATGGCGGCATGAGCTTGAATTTGATCGATTTTTGCAACAATCGATTAGGTTTATTTAATGCGGACTTCTCCCCTGTTGATCTCATCAATAGGGGTTTCTTTATGGGCGCAGTCATGCCAATACTTCATCGAGAGGAACGAGCAAAAGGAGACAATACTCGTATGAAACGCACACAAAAAATGGTCACTCTGTCAATGTTAGGTTCAATCTCGTTTGTTCTTATGCTAATCAATTTTCCACTACCATTCTTACCGAACTATCTGAAGATCGATTTCAGTGATGTTCCTGCTCTCGTCGCAGCGATCATGTTCTCACCGGTTGCAGGCGTCATCGTCGAAGCATTGAAGAACGTGTTGTACTATATCTTCCGCGGAAGTGGTGTTCCGGTCGGAGAATTCGCGAACTTTGCTGCAGGCGTCGCATTCGTACTTCCTGTCAGCTGGTTCTACCACAAAAAGAAATCAACACAAGGTCTCGCAACTGGTCTCGTCGCTGGTACGATCACGATGGCACTTGGTCTTGCGATCCTCAACTATATCTTGATCCTGCCAGCGTATGCATGGTTCCTCGGTATGGACTACATGGCGGATCCAGCTGTCAAATGGACAGCGATCACAGCCGGTATCTTACCGTTTAACGTTATCAAGGCGTTGTTCATCTCGGCACTCTTCATTCCACTGTTCTTGAAACTAAGACCATGGATGATGCGCCGTCAACAATCTGCCTGATCCGAAAAGCTGCGCCCGCTGACGGACACGAATCCCCTCGTTCAGATGAACGAGGGGATTTTTTGGCTGTCTTTGTTTACAGCTCGTTCTCTTCGATTTTCAGGTAAATCTTCTCGAGCAACTCTTCCGGTGTTTCGCCTACGACAGTCTCACCATCGACGAGACAAAAATGGTCGAGCGAACAAATGCCACAATAGCCGAGGCAACCGTATTCGACGACGTCGACATTCGGATCACGTTCGAGTTGCTCCATGACGACCTGTGTACCAGCTGCTAAGTTACTGATACAAAATTCAATAATCGGATTCACTTTTTTTCCTCCTTCAAGCAGGAAACGACCTGCCTCATGTCGTATTATACAAGGTCAGACTGATTTAGGGGAACTAAGGGGGATTTTACGTTATGAAGCAATTGGTCGTACTCGGCGGAGGATATGGTGGAATGCGGATTTGTGAGCGGTTCAAGGACGAGGAAGTTGCCGTCACGCTCGTCGATCGTCTGCCATACCACGCACTCAAAACGGAATATTACGCACTCGCAGCAGGTACATTATCAGATCGGGATGTCCGGATTGAATTTCCGGAGGGGAAACATCTTACTTATAAATATGGACATGTCATCAAAATCTCACCGGAGACGAATACGGTCCACCTGCAGGACGGATCAGAATTATTTTATGATGACTTGATCATCGCTCTCGGTTGTGAGGATAAATACCACAACATTCCGGGTGCTCAAGAGTTTACATATAGCATCCAGACACTTGAAGAATCAAGGAAGACACAGCAAGCGATCTATGGCCTGTCACCGGGATCCGTCGTCTCGATCGTCGGTGCCGGTCTATCCGGTGTCGAACTTGCCAGTGAACTGCATGAGAGCCGGAAAGATTTAACGATCCGTCTGTTCGACCGCGGACCATCCGTCTTGTCGTTCTTATCCGACAAAGTCTCGTCTTACGTTCAAGAATGGTTCGAGGAGCATGACGTAGAGGTCATCAACAATTCGAACGTCACGCTCGTCACAGCGGACGACGTGCGAAATGGCGACGATACGTATCCATCCGACTTAACGATTTGGACGGCAGGTACGCAGCCGGTCAAGGTCGTTCGTGATCTCGGCTTTGCTGCGGATAGTGGTGGTCGTATCAAATTGACGGCACATCATCACGTACCAGAATACGATAACGTCTTCGTCATCGGTGATTGTGCCAGCTTACCGTATGCGCCAAGTGGTCAACTCGCAGAACATCAGGCAGAACAAGTCGTCGATGTCTTGCAAGCCAAGTGGCAAGGTAAAAAATTACCGAAGTTGCCAGAAATCAAACTGCGCGGGATGCTCGGATCACTCGGAAAATCAGACGGGTTCGGAATCGTCATGGGTAAACAGGCATTGACAGGAAAAGTCCCACGTCTCCTGAAGTCCGGTGTCTTATGGAAACACAAAAAGATTAAATGAGCAAAAGAGGTATCCGACTCGGGATACCTCTTTTTTTCGTTCACCCCGTTTGACTTAACTTCGCATCAATCGCCGCTGTGATCGTCTTTAGTTTGACGTACCCCTCGTCAATCATCTCGTCATCTAGAACAATCAACGGGTAAAAATAGACATCCTCTTTCAGCGCTTCCGTCCATTGATCCGCTGCAGCTGTCTCGAAATCGATATAACGTAACGTCATCGCTTGCTCATATTTCCGCCCAAGGACGGCTTGTAACCAGCTGAACGTCTCTTCCGAGCTGGGTGCCCCGACACAACTCGGACAAGTGACTGCTGTCCCATAAACCGTGATTTCCATCTTGAAGTCCCCCTTTTCAATTCACTCCTCTTTAGTATACAAGTTTTCCAGATTGAGAACATTTTTCAACCCTGTTACAATGAAACTATACGAAAGGATGTGTTTACGCATGGAAATGTTTGATCAAGTGAATGAAGTTCTTGAAAAATTGCGTCCGTTCCTTCTTCGTGATGGAGGAGACGTTGAACTCGTAGATGTAGAAGACGGAATCGTAAAACTCCGTTTGATGGGAGCTTGTGGTAGCTGCCCAAGTTCAACAATCACATTGAAGGCCGGTATCGAACGTGCCCTTCTTGAAGAAGTCGCTGGTGTCGTCGAAGTCGAACAAGTCTTCTAATACATGAAATCCCGAACGAATTCTCGTTCGGGATTTTTTGATTCACAGAATCCATTCAGCTAACGTATCGACCATATATGTCGGTTGACGATCCTGACCTTGAATGAAGACGGGTGTATGGACGCCAGAATTGACGTGCATCGTCCGGATGCCTCCATTGATTCCGAACAGAATATCCGTATGGTAGTTATCCCCGACCATGATGACGTTTTCTTTCGATAGACCAATCATCTCCGTTGCGATATCGACCATGACCGGTTCCGGTTTACCGATGAAGAACGGTTCCTTCTCCGTTGTCACGCGCAGGACAGACGTCAAGGCACCGTTACCTGGTAAGAAACCACGTTCTGTCGGAATCGCGATGTCACCATTCGTCGAGATGAAACGAGCACCAGCACGAATCGCAAGGGCACCGACAGCGAGTTTTTCATACGTGATCTGACGGTCGAGACCGATGACGACGTAGTCTGCCGCTTCGGTTGCGACGACGTCTAACCCTTCCCGTTCAAGCGCATCGATCAATCCTGTTTCTCCGATGGCATAGACGCGCGCTTTCGGTGATAGATCAGCGATATAACGACCAGTCGCCATCGCACTCGTCAAGACATGCTTCGCATCAGAATGAACACCCATCCCGCGTAATTTCTCCGCGACAGCTTCTGCCGTCATCGACGCATTATTCGTCACGAACAAATACGGAATCCCTTCTGCTTGCAGACGATTGACGAAATCGACCGCTTCTTTTACCGGTTCCGTTCCGTTGTACATCGTTCCATCTAAATCAAATAAATAGCCTTTTGCCTTCATCCTGACTCACTCCTCGTTTGGTAAAAATGCAGACACCGGTCCGAGTTCTGTCTCGATATACCGGCGAATCGCTTCTGGGAAACGACGTAGTTCTGCTTCCTCTGTCTCTAGTACCGCCCGAATCTCTGCCATACTCGACTCTGTGAATGACCGGACGATCAACGTACGTAATGCAACAAGCTTCTTCAGACTCGTCGCGAGCGGTCCATCGATCACCTTCTCATCTTCTAAAATGAGGATGATATCTTCATAACTTCCCGGATCCCGCATGATGAATCCATCAATCATACTGTTTCCGATGTCGATGACACTCTCGATGACTAAAAAACCGATTCGCTCCATAGCCAGTGCTGTCGTCACCGGATCCCCCGTAACTTCCTTACTTTGTCGAAGTGCCGTCTCATAACAGACGACCGTCTCTTCGATTTTTTGACGATTGACGAAATACATCTTCATTCCCCCTCACATCCTCCATTTTATCGTTATCCGGCAATCCTGAAAAGCAGAAAGGTCATTTGCATCACATTCCCCAATGTGTTATACTCAATTTAGATTTTTGCTGAAAATAGTATGTCACATTGGTGACGTGGAGGTTATATACATGGAACGGGAACTCGCACTGGAAATCGTACGCGCTACGGAAGCAGCAGCACTAGCTTCTGCTCAATGGATTGGTCGCGGTAAGAAAAATGAAGCGGATGATGCAGCAACGACTGCAATGCGCGAAGTCTTGAACACGGTCAACATGAACGGAACGGTCGTCATCGGTGAAGGCGAACTCGACGAAGCACCGATGCTTTTCATCGGCGAACGTGTCGGAACAGCAAACGGTCCAATCGTTGACATCGCGGTCGACCCACTCGAAGGTACGAACATCGTTGCCAAAGGTCTCGGTAATGCGATGGTCGTCATCGCCGTCGCCGATCAAGGTGCCCTGCTCCACGCACCCGATATGTATATGGATAAATTAACAGTTGGACCAAACTTAAAAGGGCACGTCTCGCTCGACGATCCACTTGAAGTCATTATTGAAAAAGCAGCTCAATACAACAATAAACGGATTGAGGACGTCACGGTCATCATGCAGGATCGCCCGCGTCACGATCACTTCCGCGAAGCTGCAATGCGAATGGGCGCACGGGTTCGTCTGTTTGAAGACGGTGATGTCTCAGCTGGAATCGCACCACTCTCTCCTGCGACAGGAATCGATATCTTCATCGGCACAGGCGGTGCGCCTGAAGGTGTCATCACGGCTGCTGCGGTCAAAGCGATGGGTGGCGACATGCAAGCCCGCTTACACCCGATGAACGAAGAAGAAACCGCTCGCGTCATCCGGATGGGACTTGAAGATCCGCTTCAACTCTTAACACTCGACGACCTGATCAAAAGCGACGACTGCATTTTTGCTGCAACAGGCGTCACGACAGGCGAAATGCTCGATGGCGTGAAGTTCTTGACGGATGATATCGTTGAAACGACATCCCTCGTCATGCGTTCGAAAACACGGACAATCCGAAAAGTTATCGCCGAGCATAGCTTATCTCGTAAACCGTACTTGCAAAAAGTCCCCCAAACCCTTTAATCTGAAACAGACGTTAGGGAAATGAGGGAAGCTTGATGATGGAAGAACGTGATTTTTTATATGATGATGTCGAACAAACGAAGACACGCTTCGTCAGTTGGATTGGAGAAGCAAGCCGGTTTGATCTCGCCATCACGCATTCGGAACATTTTTACGGTAAGATTCTCGTCTTGAATCTTCTATCGAATCGGTTTGCAATCATTGGTGCGGATGATTTCGATGAACCAGGCTACATCGCGACGGCGTTTGACGTCGAAGACGATGCGGCAACGGAACTCGAGATGTATCTGCGCGCTTATATCGGTCTATGAAAACAGCCTTCGTCCGCGGACGAAGGCTGTTTGTCTTATAAGAGACGATCGTTTCGTTCATTTAGTGTGTTTGGTCCGCTAAAGACATTCGTATTGTCTGACTCGTCATGGGCACGGCGTTCTGAATGCTGATCCGCTTCATCACCGACGAGCAATACGAATTGACCACTTTCGACCGCGTGATTCGCACGATCGACGTCTTCCTTCGTCAAGCCACTTCCATGAATCGCGTCTCCATGAGAAGCTGTGTCATCTTTTTTGAAGATGCTCTTGATTTCCTGCCAGAGATTACGATGATCTTCCTGCGACAAACGTGTTGACGTCTGTTGGTTGTTTAGATCCGCCAATTCCTCGATTTGTTCAAGATCGTATTTGTCGTGTGCTAAAACTTTTAAATCAGTCGAGACGACACCGGCAACACGGAGATCGTGCACGGCACTAACAACTTCTGGTACGGATGAGTAAATTCCAACGATTCGCATGGATAGTTCCCCCTATTAGGTACGTGATACTTATAGTAATAGCCGAATTCCGTCCACTAGAAACGCTTTTCTGTATGACAGTTTGATTACTCGCCTTCCGTCTTCTCTGGTGCAGGTGCGAACTTCCGTTTCAACTTCAACGTATTGGATGAAGAACCGTCGAAGCGAGGTGGTGCTTCTTCTCCTTCTACCAATCCGATCTTCTTGACGATGAAGTAGGCACATCCGAAGTTACAGTATTCGTAGAGATAATCCGCCACATGCGAAATCTTCGTATCAAATGTTGCTTTCTCGTGTTGATCCTCATAGAAGCCACGTAGCCGTAATTGACCGTGCCCCCAGTCCCCGACGATATAATCATATTTCTCAAGGACATCGCTAAAACGACCGATGAAGGCTTCCTCATTAAAACCTTCGCGCTTCTCTTCGACGACCTCATAACGTTCCCGATTGACTTGTATCATTATTCCCACCTCCTGCTGTTCTTATCATAGCATATTCCATTTCGCCTGGCAGACGAAAAACCGTCCGAGCAACTGCTCGAACGGTTTTTGATCATTAGTCGATCGGAAGTGCTGTTTTATTCTTTTTCGCTGCGTTGACTTGCTCATCCGCGTGGTACGACGAACGAACGAGTGGACCTGCCTCACAGTGCGAGAACCCTTTGCTGAGGGCAATCTGCTTCAGTTCAGCAAACTCTTGTGGTGTATAGTATTTGATGACGTCGAGGTGTTTTTTCGTTGGTTGGAGATACTGACCGATCGTCATGATATCGACGTTATTCGCACGGAGATCATCCATCGTTTCAAGAATCTCTTCCCATGTCTCACCAAGACCAAGCATCAAGCTCGACTTCGTTGGAATTTCAGGTGCGAGTTCCTTCGAACGACGAAGGAATTCAAGCGTCCGGTCGTAAGTGGCTTTCGCACGAACGGTCGGTGTTAGACGGCGGACCGTCTCGATGTTGTGGTTCATGATGTCTGGCTGTGCATCAATCAGCGTTTTTAATGCTTCGAAGTTCCCTCCCATATCTGAAGGCAAGACTTCGATTGATGTTTCTGGATTCATCCGACGGACTTCACGGACCGTCTCCGCATAAACGCCTGCTCCGAAATCATTCAGATCGTCGCGTGCGACCGCTGTGATGACCGCGTGCTTCAAGTTCATCAAACGGACGGATTCCGCGACACGTTTTGGTTCTTCGAGATCAAGTTCGTTTGGACGTCCTGTCGTCACGGCGCAAAAACGGCACGCACGTGTGCAGATACTTCCGAGAATCATGAACGTCGCCGTCCGGCGTACCGCCCAACACTCGTGGATATTCGGACACTTTGCTTCCTCACAGACAGTATGTAGCTTTTTCTCGCGCATCATACTTTTTAATTCTGTGTAGGTTTCATTCGTATTCAGCTTGATTTTCAACCATTCCGGTTTACGTTGGATTTCTCCGCGTCCCATGGTTTCGCTTCCCCCTTCATCCCCAAAAAGTCAATTAATGTCTGCTTTAGTATAACAAACAATCAGCGTTTGCGAACATGCAATTCATTATATTCCGACTTCTCCGATAAGCGTTCGAACAACAAATCCCGTAACAATTCCGGCATGAAGTATTCTTTTGGCATCTCTTTGATTGCTGGGAAGAGTGGACCGAATGTGAACATATCCGGCAATACGACCGTGTAGTTTCGCGTTGGCTCAAGCGGTTGATGTGCCGCCAAACCAGCATAATGCATCCGCCCCATCAACTTACCCCGGAAACCGAGACCACGAACCTTCAGTTGTTCGAACTGATCTGTCTTGACTTCATCGAGGAAGGTTTGGACTTCCGCACCGGTCATCGTCACCTTACAAGGGTTGATCGGGTGCGGACAGAGTCGATGTAAATCAAAGGCAGAGACAGGACCTGGTGGAAGTGACCCAAGCAGAATACCGGCTGGAACACATGCGATATCCGCGTCACACCAGTCGCGCATCGTCTCGACAAGCAATTGCGAGAACGGCGACTCGCTGAACCAATCATTGGCTAGACCCGCTGTCTCGCCAATCGGCTCCTTCATTTGTTGTTCTGCGAGATACTGTTCCCGGTCGAGTAGTTTCGCTGTCGCTTCATCTTCGACGTAATCGTGTAAGGAGTGAAGAACCGCTTCCTTCTCACCCGTATCCGTATTCATGTAGATCTCACCTGCATATTGACCGTGTTTCCCCGCTTGCGTGATCAAGACACCGTTCTTGACGACACCGTCATCGAGGACATGATGCGTATGCGCACCAATGATTAAATCGAGCTCCGGAAAACGCATTGCCAGTTCTTCGTCTTGATAAAAACCAAGATGACTTAAACAAATCAAGACGTCAACTTCTTGACGCAACCGCTCGATTTCACGCGCTGCAACGTCAAACGGTTCTTCGATCGTCCAACCAAGTAAACCGTAAAGTTCGATATAAGGTGCCGTCAGACCGAAGACACCGACTTTACCGGTCGGTAATTCGTGAATGACACCTTGCTTCGCAAACGGTGCTTCTAAATTCGAGACGAGAACCGGAAAGTCCGCTTCCGTGTAGAGATCTGCTAACCAGTCGTGTGGAAAGGTGATGCCTTCATTGTTCCCGATCGTCACGGCAGTTGGCATCAACGCATTCAATAGATGTGTATTGATCTTTCCTTTTGTCGCTTCCGTCGCTGGATCGACGCGGTCAGCATGATCGCCGAGATCAAAAACGAGCGAATCATACGTCCGGTGTTCCTTGACGAAGGACATGTAGCGAGGCCACATGTCGAAGTGTGAGTGCAAATCATTATAGTGAATGATGTGTAACTTCATGCAGAAGCCCCCCTTGATGATTTAAAACAAAGAGATTTGTCGCGGCGCGAGTTCATAGTCGAGATCGAGAATCTCGATTAATCGTTTCGCATTCGGGGCAGCATCTCCTGCTGAGTTGTTATTGAAGAAAACATAGACATCCTTTGCTTCCGCCGCCACGTTTCGGATGTGACTTGCGAGTTCCTGTAACTCGTCTTCCGAGTAACGGTAGAGACAGCGGACTTTACGCCAATCGTCACTACTTTGACCTGGTTTCTTTAACCAGCCGGCTTTATTTCGTCCGTGGAGACGAATGAATGCCGTCTCCTGCGTCACGACTGGTACGAACGGTACGGAACCGTCTTCCGTCTGCGGTTCATCACAAATCGTATGAATGAACTGATGTTCCTTCAGAAAACGGAGTGTCCGCTCACGATAAGCATCTGAATACCACGATGGATTTCGGAATTCGATTGCGACTGGCAGTCCGGCAAGTGATTTTCGGATCGTTTGCAAATACTCTAAGTGCAGTTTACTAACATCGAACCAGGGTGGCAGTTGCACGAGAATCGCGGCAATCTTTCCACTCTTTCGCATCGGTTCGATCGACGCGATATATTGTTCAAAAATCGGACCGAGTGGATCTTTGTTTTCCCGGTCGTGCCCACTCATCGCCCGGTGGACCTTGACGATGAAGCGGAAACTATCCGGTGTCTCGGATACCCATTTCTCGTAGTTTCGTTCCGGTTGAATCGCATAGAATGTCGAGTCGACCTCGACTGCTGGAAAATGCCCGGCATAGGCAGCCAGTTTCTCTTTACGATCTTGCGGGGTCAAGTAGAGGCTATCATGATCTCCCCAGCCTGTGACACCGATATATATCATGCTCTCCTCCCCCTTACGTGTACTATTCTACCTATTCATCATAGCATAGCAGAATCCGGGATTTCTTCTTCAATGCTTCCTAAGCAAACACTCTTTTTTCAGAAAAAGACACCCCTCTCCTCCCTACTCATGTAGGAAGGAAAAGGATGCCTAGTCAATCGTTCTTATCATGAAGCAGTAGACTGTGCCTCGACCATTTTCGGAGCAGGCGCTCTTCGTTTTGGAACCGGAACGATATAGTTTCCGTACGGCAAAAGACTGATCACATAAGAGACAAAAATCGAAGCCGTAAGTGTGACGATCATCGCACAAATGAACATACTCGCAGAGTCGAAGTAAGCGAAGAGATCCGTCCGACCAATTCCGCGGATGACGAGCGGATGAATTAGATAGATGCCCATCGAATGCGTTCCGATCGTCTGGAAGATGCGCATCGCTGTCGCATCCATCCGGACACGACGGAAGACGTAGTTCAAGACGACGAGAACGAACGGGATGTACACAAGGTTCGAAATGTTCGTCGACGTGTACGTCCGTTCTAAATCAATGCTGACCCAGATATCAAGGATGATCAAGCCACTGATCAGCAATAAGATTGTCCGATGACGCTTTAGAATCTGTTGAATCTCTTCATAATAGACGGCATATGTAATTCCCATCATGAAATAGGCAATCCAATTGAGTAAGAAAGAACGGCTATTGACGAGTCGATCAAGAAACGCGATGTCTGTCGTTAAGCTTCCTGAAGTCAGCCAGAAGTAGTTGACGCCCATCGCCACAACTGTTGCGACAAGTAGCAATGTTCCTTTCTTAAGTCGTGCAAGTACCGGAAATACGACATAAAACTGAAGTACCGTCAAAATGAAATACAGATGGAAGTTCGCCGTTCCATAGAGGAAGTAATCTGATAGCGGCATACCTGGTTTTAGACTATCTTCTACATGATAACGATACACGAGGTAGATCGTGCTCCAAATCAGATAAGGAATAAAGATCTTAGAGAAACGTGACTTGACGAATGTTCCAAAATCGAATCCTTTGCGCTGGACCATCGACATCAACAGAAACGCACTGATGATAGCAAAAATTGGCGTACCGATTCGAGAAAATTGATCGATGTAACCAATCGCTTCATTTTCGAATTCCCCTTTCGAATGATACAGACCTGCGATGACATGGACAGCAACGACCATGATTGCCGCAATCGATCGAATGACAGGAATTTCTTGATAAAATTTCATTTTTTCACACCTTAATCATGTTTATATATTTTTTCACAAAAGTTATTATAATCTATTTTCGTCCAAATTAAATGATAATATCCAAATTTTATCGGATGTAACAAAAAAGAATCCCTTTTGAAATAAGAGACTCTTTTTTGTGAAGACTAGGTTTTTTCGTAAGCTAACGCGAGACATCCGGAAGCAAAGACGCGTGTTTCGACTAAGCGTAGCGCCTCTGGTTGATCAAACACCGGAAACATCCGTTTCCCACCGCCGAGCAGGATCGGGTAAATCACGACATGATAACGGTCGATGAGTCCGAGCTTGACCGCTTCAGCAGCAAGCGTCGCCCCACCGATCGCAATCTGTTTTCCA
The DNA here is from genome assembly GCF_001750115.1 of Exiguobacterium sp. U13-1. Taxonomy (NCBI): domain Bacteria; kingdom Bacillati; phylum Bacillota; class Bacilli; order Caryophanales; genus Exiguobacterium; species Exiguobacterium sp. U13-1. The sequence goes on from NZ_CP015731.1 coordinate 2,889,440, forward strand.
GGCAATGCTTTTAATGCTTGAAGTTCTTCGGCAAGGGACTTAGTCGCTAGACGTGCATTTCCTGTGACGGAATCAAGCGTCCGCGAGAAGACGACCTTCTCAAGCGCCTGCCAGGTTTTCGCATACTCAACGATAATCGGCTCTTCTTCCTGATCCGCTGTCTCCCAGTATTGCATCATCTCGTACAAACGACGTCCGTAGACATGGGTATCAAACGCTTTCTCATAGTCATTGAAATACTGATGTAATTCTGCGTCCGGTGAAGCGAAATCGATCCTGCCTGACGCATCTTCGATATAACCGTCAAGCGAGACTTGAAAGGAATAGACGATGTCACGCATAGTAATCCCTCCTTTTTCACTCTTTACCCCAATAACCATTTCATGAAAAAAACTCTCTCATCCGTAGATGAGAGAGTACGACGAATTATCCGATTGAACCTTCCATCTCAAACTTGATGAGACGGTTCATTTCGACCGCATATTCCATTGGGAGTTCTTTTGTGAATGGCTCGATGAAGCCCATGACGATCATTTCCGTTGCTTCCTCTTGTGAGATCCCGCGGCTCATGAGGTAGAACAATTGTTCTTCCGAGACCTTCGAGACTTTCGCTTCGTGCTCGAGCGAAATGTTATCGTTGAGGATTTCGTTGTACGGAATCGTATCCGACGTCGATTGGTTATCCATGATGAGCGTATCACATTCGATGTTCGAACGTGCGCCTGTCGCTTTACGTCCGAAGTGAACGATACCGCGGTACGTGACTTTACCACCGTGTTTTGAGATCGACTTCGAGACGATCGTCGACGATGTGTTCGGTGCTAAGTGAATCATTTTCGCACCCGCATCTTGGTGTTGACCTTTACCAGCGATTGCGATTGACAATGTCATACCACGTGAACCTTCACCTTTGAGGATGACGGCTGGGTATTTCATCGTCAGTTTCGAACCGATGTTACCATCGACCCATTCCATCGTTGCGCCAGCTTCACAGATCGCACGCTTCGTAACGAGGTTGTAGACGTTGTTCGCCCAGTTTTGGATTGTCGTGTAACGGCAGTAAGCGTTTTTGTTGATGAAGATCTCAACGACCGCTGAGTGAAGCGAGTTCGTCGTGTAGACCGGTGCTGTACATCCTTCGACGTAGTGAACCGATGCTTCGTCATCAACGATGATCAACGTCCGCTCGAATTGACCCATGTTTTCCGAGTTAATGCGGAAGTAGGCTTGAAGCGGCGTGTCGACTTTAACACCTTTTGGTACGTAGATGAACGATCCACCTGACCAGACCGCTGTGTTCAAAGCTGCGAACTTGTTGTCTGTTGGCGGGATCAATTTCCCGAAGTACTCACGGAAAATATCTTCGTTCTCTTTTAACGCTGTATCTGTATCTTTGAAGACGACACCGATTTCTTCGAGGTCTTCTTTCATGTTGTGGTAGACAACCTCTGACTCGTACTGAGCCGAGACACCTGCCAAGTATTTTTGCTCTGCTTCTGGAATACCGAGTTTGTCAAACGTACGTTTGATTTCTTCTGGTACTTCATCCCACGATTTCTCTGCTCGTTCAGACGGCTTGACGTAATACGTGATGTCGTCGAAGTTCAATTCTGAGAGATCGCCACCCCACGCTGGCATTGCTTGTTCGTTGAAGATCTTGAGTGATTTCAAACGGAAATCAAGCATCCATTGTGGTTCTTCCTTCATTTTCGAGATCGTTTCGACGACTTCAGTCGTCAAGCCGCGTCCAGAACGGAAGATCGAGATATCGCGATCGTGGAAACCATATTTATAATCGCCAATTTCCGGCATGTTCTTTGCCATGTTCATTTCCTCCTCTTACTTGCTTGTGACCGAAGTTTACTTCCCTTCTTCTACGCCGCGTTCGAGCGCCTTCCAGGCAAGTGTCGCACATTTGATCCGTGCCGGGAATTTCGTGACACCCGAGAGTGCCTCGACGTCCCCGAGGTCGAACGATTCGTCGTCATAGTCTTTTCCTTGGACCATGTCCGAAAAGATATCCGCGAGTCGTAAGGCTTCTTCGATAGTCTTACCTTTGACGAGTTGCGTCATCATTGAAGCAGACGCCATGCTGATCGAGCAGCCCTCCCCGTCAAATTTCGCATCACGGACGACATCGTCTTCAATCGCGAGCTGGAGACGAATCGTATCGCCACACGTCGGATTGTTCATGTCGATTGTGACGCCCCCCTCGATCGCACCGCGATTTCGGGGAGTTTTATAATGATCCATGATCACTTGACGATACAAGTGATCGAGATTGTTAAAATCCATGACTGAAATACTCCTTCGTTTGGCGAAGTCCTGTCACGAGTGCGTCAACCTCTTCTTTCGTGTTGTAGAGATAGAAGCTAGCGCGAGCCGTCGAGCTCGCTCCGAGCCAACGCATCAAGGGCTGTGCACAATGGTGACCGGCGCGAACCGCGATTCCTTGCATATCAAGGACGGTTGCGACGTCATGTGCATGGACATCACCGAGATTGAACGTGACGAGTCCGACGCGTTCTTCCGGACCGTAGATCGTGAGTCCGTCGATGTCACGCATTTGTGCCATCGCGTACTGCGCGAGTTCACGTTCGTGTGCTTCGACGTTCTCTAGACCAATCTCTTCTAAGAAATCAATCGCTGCTGATAAACCAACGGCACCAGCGATGATTGGTGTACCCGCTTCGAAACGATATGGAGACGGTTTGAACGTCGACTCTTCAAGACCGACGTAATCAATCATCTCACCACCGAATTCGACTGGTTCCATCGCATTGAGTAATGCCTTTTTCCCGTAAAGGACACCAACGCCTGTTGGACCACACATCTTGTGTGCGGAGAAGGCGAGGAAGTCACAATCGAGATCCGTGACATTGATTCGTTGGTGCGGTGCACTTTGCGCTGCATCGACGACCATGACGGCACCACGAGCGTGTGCAAGACGAGCGACTTCTTTGATCGGATTGATTGTACCGAGGACGTTCGAGACATGTGCCATCGCGACGATCTTCGTCCGGTCGGACAGTTGTGCTTCGACTGCTTCGACCGTCACGCGACCATCCGCTGTCAAATCAACGTATTTCAACTTCGCTTTTTTGCGTTTAGCGACTTGTTGCCACGGAATGAGATTCGCATGGTGTTCGAGGTACGTGACGACGATCTCGTCGCCTTCTTCGACATGCTCCATGCCGTAGCTTGACGCGACGATGTTAATCGCCGTCGTCGTGCCGCGGGTAAAGATAATTTCTTCATGGTGTTGCGCCTGGATGAAACGACGAACGTTCTCACGCGCACCTTCGTACGCATCCGTCGCTCGTGTTCCGAGCGTATGGACGCCACGGTGCACATTCGAATGAATCGTCTTATAGTAGTCGTCAATCGCGTTGATGACGACGAGCGGCTTCTGCGAAGAGGCCGCACTATCGAGATAGACGAGTTTCCGGTCGTTGACCTGTTGGTCGAGGATCGGAAACTGATTGCGGATGGATGCATCGATTCCCATATTAGTTTACTTTCCCTTCGATGACTTGAACGAGACGTTCTTTCACCGAGTCAATCGCAAGTTCCGAGACGACTGGCTGGAGGAATCCGTGAACGACGAGGCGTTCTGCTTCCTTCCGTGAAAGGCCACGGCTCATCAAGTAGTAGAGTTGTAGTTCATCGACACGACCGACAGATGCCGCGTGTCCTGCCATGACGTCATCCTCATCGATCAAGAGGATCGGGTTCGCATCACCACGTGCCTTTTCAGACAACATGAGGACACGTTCCGTTTGAACGCCGTTTGATTTTGAAGCACCGTGATGGATCATCGACGTTCCGTTGAAGATCGATGTTGCTGAATCTTTTTGGACACCGTGGATCAAGATGAAACCTTCTGATCCTTTACCGAAGTGATCCGTCCGGACGTTGAAGTTTTGTTTTTGCTCTCCACGACCGACCGTAACGGCTTTCGTATCTGAGAACGAATCGTTTCCGACGAGATGTGTTTTTGTTTCTGTGACCGTGTGACCGTCATTCATGTGACCGAGTGCCCATTCAAGCTTCGCGCCTTGTTTGACGACACCACGACGGTTCATATACGTGATCGCACCCTTAGATAGCGTATCGACACCACCGAAGAGAACTTTTGCGTTGTCTTCGACGAAGACTTCTGTGACGACGTTGACGTTATGCGCTTCGTCCCCGTAAGAGACGAAGTTTTCGATATACGTCAATTCGCTATCAGCATCTGCGACGATGATCGCGTGATGGTAAAGCGCTGCGCCTGATTGCTCAAGCGTATAGATCGCTTGCATCGGTACAGAAAGCTTGACGCCTTTTGGTACATAGAGGAACGTACCGCCGTTACGAAGTGCCGCGTTTAATGCCGCAAGACGATCTTCGTTGACTTGAACACCTTCCGTCATGAAGTACTTCTCGACGAGTTCCGGATGTTGTTTTAATGCGTCTTCGAGCGTCGTGAAGATGACGCCGTTCGCCGCTTCACTGTTTTGCGCATGGACGAGTTGTCCGTTACGCGTGACGAGCATGTGATCACGGTTTTCGCCGATCAATGCTTCGATATCTGAAGAAAGACCAGTGACGGTTTCGAGTTCCGTCGTACCTTCTGTGAAGTTCCAGCCTTCGATCTTGATTTTTTCTACTTTTGGCAATGCGAGCGTTGGGGCAAGATCAAGCGCGTCTTGACGCTTTGCGACCATCCAAGATGGTTCCCCTAAGCGAGTCGCACGTTCTGCCACTGCCTCGCGATTTACTGCAAGATTCAGTTCTACAGTCATCATGCTTCCTCCCTCGTCTTACGCTTTTGTTTCGATTTCGACGTCTTCGATGCCGAGTTCTTTTTTAACCCAGTCATAACCTTCTGCTTCGAGACGGTGTGCGAGTTCTTTACCACCAGACATGACGATTTTTCCGCCCATCATGATGTGGATGAAGTCTGGCTCGATATAGTTCAAGAGACGTTGGTAGTGCGTGATGATCAAGCAACCGAATTCAGGTGAACGCATTTCGTTGACACCTTTTGCGACGACTTTCAATGCATCGATATCAAGACCTGAATCGATTTCATCAAGAATCGCGATTGCTGGTTTAAGCATCATCATTTGAAGAATTTCGTTACGTTTCTTTTCTCCACCAGAGAAACCTTCGTTGAGGTAACGGTGTGCCATTTCTGAAGGCATCTCGAGAAGACCCATTTGTGAATCAAGCTCACGGATGAACTTCATGAGTGAGATTTCATCGCCTTCTTCGCGGCGCGAGTTGATCGCTGAACGAAGGAAGTCTGAGTTCGTGACACCACTGATTTCACTTGGGTACTGCATTGCGAGGAACATACCCGCTTGTGCGCGCTCATCGACTTCCATGTCGAGGACGTCTTCGCCGTCGAGTGTGACTGAACCAGATGTCACTTCGTACGATGGGTGACCCATCAATGCTGATGCGAGTGTTGATTTACCTGTCCCGTTTGGTCCCATGACCGCGTGGATTTCCCCGCCTTTGATTTCCAAGTTGACGCCTTTCAAGATTTCCTTGCCGTCGATCGCGACGTGTAGATCTTCAATCTTCAAGTGTGAAGCCTTCATGTTAGAATCCCTCCATCTATTCATTTCGTGACTGACGATTCAGAACACGAGCGTTACTAATTTAGTATCATTCTAATCTTAAAGAAACATGGCGTATTATTCAAGCGTCATCGCTCGCTGATTTTTCTCAAAATCATGCGTTTTGTTGAGAATCATTCGAAAGTTTCACCGGTTCCTCCAGTTCCTCGATCGTCGAACCCCGATGAATCCGTTGTGACAGTAAGAGTAGTGGTATTCCGAATAATGTCAAGCCCGCTAATATCCCGAAAATCGGTAACGGACGGTCCGCTCCATATAAACTTAACAAATGTCCTCCAGCGATCGGACCGATGGATTGTCCGATCGACGTCAAGCCCATCGCCCCGAAATAACTGCCCCGTAATTCCGGTTTGGCAAACCGATCGGTCAAGATGTCGGTCATCGTGAACATCATGACTTCCCCGCACGTGAAGATAACCATCGCGACAACCATCAGCCAAATTGAACTCACATTACCGATGATGAACAATCCGATCGCAACTGTCGCAATCCCGGTCGTGATCGAGACGAGCGGTGACGTTTTGACACCGAACTTCATGATCGGATATTGGACGATCAAGACGGTGATCGCATTGATCGTGATCAAGATCGCATAGAGTGTCTTTCCGCCTTCAAGCAGTGACGTCTCCGTCAAGAACTGTGGCAAGGTCGAGTTGAACTGGCTGTAACCAAAGACCCCGAAGATAATGCCGGCGAGTGCGAGTGTAAAGGCGATGTCCGTCCGTAACAGACGAACCGTCGCTCCGAACGAGACCTTCTTGCCACCGTGCGTCTCGGTGATCGGATGGCGTTTGAATAAGAATCCAATCATCACCCCGTATACGATATAGACGAACGCCGTGATGTAAAACGTCGCGGACGTGTTCCCCGCACTCAGCAGTAAGGCGATTCCCGGCCCGATCGCTGCTGCGATGTTGATCATCGCGTAACGGATATTGAAGACGAACAATCGGTTCGCTTCGTCCGTCGTATCACTGATCAAGGCACGAGCGGATGGCTCAAAAATCGAGCGACAGACACCATTCAAGGCACTGAGGATAAAGAACGCCCAAAATGTCTCGACTTGTGCCAGTGCGATGAAGACGATCGCAAACCCAATCGTTCCGGCGAGCATCATCGCCCGTCGTCCATACCGGTCCGACAATGTACCACCGATGAAGCTCATGACGAGACTCGCGATCGCTGAGATACTGAGGACCCAGCCGACATCGATCGGGTCAAACTTCAGGACGGTCGTCATGTAGATGGCGAAGAACGGCATCGTGATGAATGTTCCGAGACGCGAGAAAAACGTTCCAAACAAGACCCCGAGTGTCAACGGATGCAGTTGACGAATGCGTTGCATATGATTCCCCCTAACCCCTGTTTCAGACAAATGAAAAGCATCCTTCCATTATATAGGAAGGATGCCGGTTTCGGTGAACTTATTTGCTGACTGGAACGACCGCACCTTTGTACTTGTCGAGGATCCAATCTTGGTTTTTCTTCTCGTGCAGAACGTCAAGAAGTGCTGTGACACGCTTGTCTTTCTCATCGCCGTCACGTGTGACGATGATGTTGACGTATGGTGACGACTCATCTTCTGATGCGATCGCATCTTTCAACGGGTTCAGACCGTTATCGATCGCATAGTTCGTGTTGATGAGGACGGCGTCGCCTTCATTGTTTTTGTAGGCTTGCGGAAGAAGTGATGCTTCGATGTTCGTCTTGAACTTGAGTTTCTTCGGGTTCTCCGCGATATCACCGAGTTGTGCATCTGTCGTTTTACCGTCTTTGAGTTTAATCAATCCTTCGTTTTGAAGGAACGTCAAGACACGACCGCGTTCCGCGACGTTTGAGCTCGTCAGGATCGTTGCACCGTTTGGCAACTTATCGAGTGACTTGTATTTCTTCGAGTAGATACCGAGTGGTTCAACGTGAACGCCACCTGCGTTCGCGAACTTATATGATTTGTTTTCTTTCTCTTGTTGCTCGAGATACGGTACGTGCTGGAAGTAGTTTGCATCGATTTCTTTTGAAGCGAGCGCTTTGTTCGGAAGTACGTAATCTTGGAACTTCTTGATTTCAAGCTTGTAACCTTTTGCTTCGTATTCTTTTTTAACGTGCTCAAGAATCTCAGCGTGCGGTACGTTTGATGCACCAACGACGAGTGTTTTGTCGTCGCTACCTGATCCTGATGATTTTTCACCACATGCAGCAAGGCTGATTGCTAAAACGGATACAGCGGCAGTACCTACGAATTTTTTCCAAACTTTCATGAATGATTCCTCCAATATGAATAAAATTTGAATTAACGTTTATCGATTGCACGGATCAGCAAGTCACCAATGATTTGGATGACGAAGACGATCGCTAAGATTAAGAGTGTCGCAATGACGATGACATCGTTTTGAGAACGCTGGAATCCTTCGATGAAGGCCATGTCCCCAAGTCCACCTCCGCCGACTACTCCGGCCATTGCCGTATAACCGACAAGTGAGACGAGTGTGACCGTGATACCAGAAACGATGGCAGGCAACGCTTCCGGGATTAAGACTTTATAGATGATCTGGAACTTCGTCGCGCCCATCGATTCAGCTGCCTCGATGACACCTTTATCGACTTCGCGTAACGCGAGTTCAACCATCCGACCGTAGAACGGTGCAGCACCGAAGATCAGTGCCGGTAATGCTGCCGTTGGTCCGAGGAACGAACCGACGATTGCTGTCGTGAATGGAATCAATAAGATCAGTAAGATGATGAACGGAATCGAACGGAAAACGTTGACGACCAAGCTCAAGATTGAATAAAACGCCCGATTCTTGAATAATAACTCTTCGTTTGTTGCATACAATAATAGACCAATGATCAAACCGAGAACGAATGTCGAAACCCCAGCGATTGCCGTCATATAGACGGTACTGCCTGTCGCTTCCCACACCATGTCCCAGTCTAGGTTGTCAAAGAATGAAATCATCGGTGATCCACCTCCACTTCAACATCACTGGCTTGAAGCTTCGTGATGACCGCTTGTGTTGCTTCTGTTTCCCCAATCAACTGAATGAACAGTGTACCGAGTGCCCCTTCCTGTGATTGACCGACGTTTCCGCCGATGATATTGAACAGGACCGGTGAATCCTTCATGACTTCCGCGAGGATCGGGCTTTCCGCTGTCGATCCGACGAACGTCAACTGAACGATTTTACCGGTTGGGTACCGTTCGCGTAGTTTCGCGAACGTTAACTCGTTTTCTGACGGCGACGTCAATTGTTTGACGAATTCTTTCGTCATCGCTTGTTTCGGGTGACGGAAGACTTCCGCGACCGGACCTTGCTCAACGATTTTACCGGCTTCCATGACGGCGACCCGGTGACAGATTTTTTGAATGACGTGCATCTCGTGTGTGATCAAGACGATCGTCAGTTTCAGTTTCTGGTTGATGTCGACGAGTAATTCAAGGATCGAGTCCGTCGTCTTCGGGTCGAGTGCACTGGTTGCCTCGTCACATAAGAGAACGTCTGGGTTCGATGCCAGTGCCCGAGCGATACCAACACGTTGCTTTTGACCGCCGGATAATTGCGATGGGTAAGCTTTTTCTCGTCCGTCAAGACCAACGAGTTGAATCAGTTCCGCAACCCGTTCCTTGCGGCGAGCTTTTGGAAAGCCACCGAGTTCGAGCGGGAACATGATGTTCTCCTCGACTGTTCGTGACCAAAGTAAGTTGAAGTGCTGGAATACCATTGAGACATTCTTGCGGACGCCTCGTAATTCTTTTGGTTTCAGTGATGTCATTTCGACACCATCGATTTGGATCGAACCACTCGTTGGTGCTTCGAGCATATTCAGTAATCGGATCAGGGTCGATTTCCCTGCTCCGGAATAACCGATTATTCCAAAAATTTCGCCGCGCTCGATTGTCAGATCAACATTCGCGACGGCTTCGACTGCTCCGCGCTTTGAGCGATAAATCTTTCCTACGTCTTGTAAACGAATCACTACTGTCCCTCCTAAATAAAAAAGTGCGCGCGTTTTAGAGCAAACGCGCGCACTTTTCAGTACACAAAACCATTTGCTCTCATCTCCCAGACTTTTGTCTGCTGGAATTAGCACCACTTCGGATTAGATCCGCGGTTGCCGGGTTTCATCGGGCCAGTCCCTCCACCACTCTCGATAAGAGTTTCGGTATTAAGTTTGTAGAATATATTCTGAATATTAGCAGGGGTTATTTTTGTTGTCAAACAGTTTTTTCAGAAACTTTTTCGAGGAACGTGAAAGCACGTGTTAAGTCTTCTTTCAAATCTTCCGCATCCTCAAGTCCAACTGAAATCCGGACGAGACCGTCCGTGATGCCGAGTTCTGCCCGACGTTCTGCCGGGATCGACGCGTGCGTCATCCGTGCCGGAACCGAAATCAGACTCTCGACGGCACCAAGACTCTCAGCAAGTGTGAAGAAATGTGTCGCCTCGACGAGTTTTTCTGCGTTCGCTGCTGAACCGACATCAAAGCTGATCATCCCACCAAATCCAGTCGCTTGTTTCGCTTGGATCTCGTGACCAGGATGCGATGCAAGTCCTGGGTAGAAGATGTTCGAGACGATATCTTGCGCTTGTAAGAACGCGACGAGATCATGTGCTGTCTCTTCGATCGCATCCATCCGGATACCGAGTGTACGAAGACCACGGACGAGCAAGAAGCTGTCTTGCGGTCCAAGCACGCCGCCTGTCGAGTTTTGGATGAAGTGCATCTCTTCGCCGAGCGCATCATCTTTGACGACGACAAGTCCAGCGACGACGTCCGAGTGTCCGCCGATGTATTTTGTCGCACTGTGCAAGACGATGTCTGCACCGAGTGCGAGTGGTTGTTGATGATATGGTGTCGCGAACGTGTTGTCGACGACGAGTTTAAGATCGTGACGTTTTGCGATTGTTGCGATTGCTTCGATGTCCGTTACTTTCAACAACGGGTTCGTCGGTGTTTCAACGTAAACGATCTTCGTGTTGTCTTGAATCGCTGCTTCCGTCGCTGCAAGGTCCGTCGTATCGACGAATGTCACTTGGATGTTGAACTTCGGTAAGACGCGTTGCATCAAGCGGAACGTACCACCATAGACGTCATCTGTCATGACGATGTGATCACCAGACTCAAGCAAATGGAAGACGGCATGGATTGCTGCCATCCCAGAACCGAAGGCAAAACCACGTGCGCCGCCTTCAAGATCTGCAATCAATCGTTCGATGCTCGTCCGTGTCGGGTTCGCTGTTCGTGAGTATTCATATCCGTCCTTGAGTTGACCGATTTTATCCTGCTTGTATGTGCTTGTTTGATAGATCGGTGGTGTGACGGCTCCTGTTGCCCGGTCGACACCTGTTCCTCCATGAATCAATGCTGTCTTCTTACGCATGAGTTTCGTCCACCTTTTCAAAGATTTGTTGGCTTAAATAGCGTTCGGCACTGTCTGCGAAGACGGTGACGATCGTACTGCCGGGGTGACGCTTTGCGATATCAAGCGCAGCAACGAGCGCTGCACCTGCTGAACTACCAACGAGTAATCCTTCGCGAGCGGCGAGTGTATGGACCGCATCAAACGCATCACGGTCAGAAATCGTATGAATCTCGTCAACGAGTTCACGCGGAACGAGACTTGGCCATTTTGCTGTTCCAATGCCTTCCGTCTTGTGCGGACCGGCTGGACCACCGTTTAAGACGGAGCCTTCCGGTTCGACGATTGCTGCTTTTGTACCGAGACGTTGTTTTAAGAAGTCCGCTGTTCCGGCGAACGTACCACCTGAACCACAACCGGCAACGAACCAGTCGATGTGCGGCAAGTCCGCAATCAGCTCAGGACCGAGTGTCCGCTGATACGTGACTGGGTTCTCTTCGTTTTCGAATTGTAACGGAACGTAACTGTTCGGAATTTCCTGACCGAGTTCTTTTGCCCGGTCGATCGCCCCTTGCATATCGAGTTCAGTTGGCGTGTTGACGACGGTTGCGCCGAGTGCCCGCATCAACGTCTGCTTTTCCTGACTGAATTTTTCCGGAACGACACAGATGACTTGGAGATCGTATTTTTTAGCGGCGAGCGCCAAGCCGATGCCGGTATTCCCGGCTGTCGGCTCGATGATCGTACCGCCTGGTGTCACATGTCCGTTTTCGATTGCTGCATCAACGAGTTGAATGCCAAGGCGGTCTTTGACGCTGCCCCCAGGGTTCATCCATTCGAGCTTCGCCAAAATGCGCGTACCAGCAGGCAAATCGAATGAAGTGATCTCGTAGAGTGGTGTGTTTCCGACGAGGTCGCGGACGTTGTTCGCGATCATCCGAAGACGATGTCCCATTCATCACGACCGGCAAGCATTTTCTCGGCATAGTGCTTCGCTCCTTTGAGGTCATGTGCGCTCGCAAATCCACATTGGACTTCGTTTTGCGCTGGAATCTCTTCTGCTGCGAGGACGTCATTCAATGTTTTCTCAACGAGTTCGCTCATTTTTTCGACCGAGTCGAAGTTCATCATCGCCATGTAGAAACCTGTTTGGCATCCCATTGGCGAGACATCAATGACATCATCCGAGTAGTTGCGGATGTTTTCAGCAAGTAAGTGCTCGAGTGTGTGCATCGCACGCATCGGCATTTGCTCAACGTTTGGTTGCGTGAAACGGATATCGTATTTGACGACTTGGTCGACTTTACCTTCTTTATAACCCGCGACGCGGATATAAGGTGCTTTGACTTTCGTGTGATCCAGGTTAAAGCTTTCGACGTTCATTTTTTGAAGTGCCATGATTTATTCCCCCATTTTCTCGGCTTCTACGAGCCAGACGAAGTGATTGTATTGTATAAATTTAACAGTGAATCCCCGTGCTGTAAACAATTCTTCCATGACTGGAATCAAAGGGTAGAACTCGCGTTCGAGATCTTCCGCTAACGCATCGAACCCTTGAGCACGTGCTTCGCGTATCGTTTGCAAGCGTGCCTCTTCTGAGACGAACATCGTATCCGCGTAGACGATTTTTCCGTCTGCCGGTAAATGTGATGCCATCAGTTCGATTGCTTCTCCCTTTTCCTCATCCGTTAGATGATGAAACGCATACGTGGAGACGAAACTGCGTGCTTCCTTCGCTTCGAACGAGAGGAAGTGACCATCCTGTACATCAAGCGATGGAATCTTTTCCTTCAGGATCGCCCGCATTTCCGGACTTGGTTCGACGGCGAGTACGGCGTCGTGACGTGCCAGAAGACGTTGTGTCAGGTTCCCTGTGCCTGCTCCGAATTCAATGACCGGCGACTGCGCTTTATCCGCTACTGTATCCAAAATCTCATCGTATCGACGAAAAACCTCTTTATACTCCGGATCGTGTCCGGTTACTGTCTCGTCATACGTCGATGCCCATTCTGTGAAAACATCCATAAAACGTACTGTCATGCCTTGTCGTCCTCCATCTCACCAGTTAATTCCGAGTAATCGGATATGAATTAAAGTAATTTTCCTTATTCGCATTGTAGCAAGGAGATGCTATCCTGGCAAGCGACCGGCTCGAAAAACTTCCAGAAAACAAAAAAAGGCGTTGCCGGCGAACCGACAACACGAATAATGTGGTTAGAAATGCTACGAAGGAAAACCCAGCTCCATTCGGAATTGTTCGCTCTTCCGCGTGGAGGACGGCGCCTGTTCGACATGATCGCCAGCTTACGTTCACTTCCTGATCAGTCCTTTCGATCCACCACCTGTTCATTGCACCGCTTCGTCTTTGGGGGACGACTTAAGGGGAAACAATACACCGGCTTAGGATGGGAGAAAGGGTTCAGGACTTGAATCGTATTGAACGATCATCTCTGCTAGACTTCCTATAATGCATTTCTAGAAGTTGTTATGAATATACCATTCATATTTCGACGTTGTCAACGGATTATTGTAAATATTCCGACAATTTAACAAAAAGAAAAATCCAGTCGGACTTTTCTTACCGTTCTTGACAAAAAGCAAAGACGTTTTGTACGGACTGAAAAGCATAAAGTCGCTCTACGACTTGATTTTCTTCAATTCGCAGCAACGCAGGAACACTCATGACGCGGGCTTCTTCTAAGAAATCCGGAATGAAATTCCCGTTCGCCTTCTGAATCGATTGACCTGATTCCGTCGCTTCGACGATATCTAGCATGCGCTCCGCGATGGCGCATGTCCCGCACATCGGTGCATAGACATACAATAGCCCGTTTTCTGGGACGGTCGTGACCTCTTGCATGACGGTCGCTCCTTTCTTCGTGGTATCTGTCGTCAGTATACAAAAAAAAGAGAGCGGACGAAACGCAAGCGCCTCGTTCACTCTCTTTTCGTTAAGTATTACTCGTTGATCATCGATTTGTATGCTGCAGCATCCATCAATGCCTCGACTTGTGAAGCATCTTCGATTTCGATGTCGACCATCCAAGCACCTTCGAATGGTGACTCGTTGACGAGTTCTGGGGAATCTGAAAGGTTTTCGTTGATGGCAACGACTTTACCAGAAATCGGTGCATATAGTTCCGAGACCGTCTTGACCGACTCGACTGAACCGAATGGCTCGTTTGCTGAGATCGTATCCCCGACTTCAGGCAATTCAACGAAGACGATATCCCCGAGTTCGTGTTGCGCAAAATCCGTGATTCCGATACGCGCCTTGTTTCCTGATACTTCGACCCATTCATGTTCTTCCGAATAGCGTAAGTTGTCTTTTACTTGACTCATTTCCGATTCCCCCTGTGGACTAATTTGGACTAACGTGTTCAGTATACCAAAATCGACTCTGAACTTAATACCATTTTCCTCGATACATTTCTTCCTTGAAGCCGATCGTGACGTCTCTCCCGTCTGTAACGATCGGACGCTTCAGTAACATACCGTCACTTGCGAGCAACTTGTATTGCTCGTCTTCCGATAACTCAGGAAGTTTGTCCTTGATCCCTTGCGAACGGTATGATTGACCGCTCGTGTTGAAGAATTTCTTCAACGGCTCTCCACTCTTTTGATGAAGTTCATGGATCGTCGTTGCAGATGGTGTCTCCTCGACGATATGTTTGTAGTCCACTTCGACACCGTGCTGTTCGAGTGCTTTTTTCGCTTTGACACACGTACTACATTTCGGATAGCCGTACATCGTGACTGTTTTTGTCATGTTCATCACCTCACCTTCAAGAGTAGCAGATGAATCACTTCTGCTTCAAGCTTGCGAGCGCCCCGTCAATCTGATCTTGATGATGGGCATCATGGGCAACGAACGACTCAACGAATTCTTGCGGTCGGAAATTCTCATAGGTCGCTTCAAATTGCTCGTCAGACAAACGATCGAGTTGATCGACGATGTCACGCCGGACGCTGATCGCTTTTTTCAATAAAGCAAGCGGATCGATATGATGCGCATATTCGACCGCCAGTCGATTGAACTGATCAAAATCTGTCTCAACAAGCGTCAACGGTTCGTCCGGTAATTTCGAAATGGCATGATCGTAATAAAACCGGTCCCATAAATACAGATGACTGACGCACTCAAGGACGGTCCACTTGTTAAGGGCAAGCGGCAGATTCCATTCTTCCGGCGACAAACGTTCAAGGGATTGATAGTAGGCAATCGCAAATTGCAGTTCGACCAATTCTTGGCGCATCTCGTTTTCCTCCTCCAACCAAAAACTTCGCCTTTACAGAGATTTTCCCTGCAAAGGCGAAGCGGTAAACCTGACTTAGACCGTATATTTGTTTGATTCGATGAGACGTTTTGCGATGTCGCGTTTTGTACCGATGACGTTGATCGGCTGGTAACGGCTGAATTTTTTCAGCGCCGAGAGCAACATCCGGAGTTCGTCGCCGCTTGCTGCCGCATAGAGCGTCTCTTTCGCGTCACGCTCGACAGCTTCGAACGCTTGTTGTGCGAAGACTTCCGTGTAACGGACTTTCAGTTCGCTCTTCTCGATCCCTTTGTCGGCAATCGCTTTGTCCGTCCGGACGATCGCTGACTCCAGCGCATAAATCGCACTCATGATGTCGGCTGTATTCGCTAAGATTTCTTGCTCGCCTTGGAGTTTGTCCTGGTATTTCTGGACCGCTGTTCCAGCAGTCAACAAGAAGATCTTCTTCATCATCGCGAGTAAGTGGCGTTCGCGATCAAGTGGTGCCGTTCCGATTTCTGTCGGCATGAAGCTCATCACTTCTTGTTGCAGACGCTGTGCTTCCGCAAGCAACGGCAACTCGCCTTTCATCGCCTTCTTCAGCAATGTCCCAGGCACGAGGAGACGGTTGATCTCGTTCGTTCCTTCGAAGATCCGGTTGATCCGGGAATCACGGTACATGTTCTCGACTTCATATTCTGCCATGAAGCCGTAACCACCGTGAATTTGGACCGCTTCGTCGATGACATAATCAAATGTTTCCGAAGCGAAGACTTTGTTCATCGAGCATTCAATCGCGTACTCCGCGATCGCATCGGCGATTTTCTTTCCGTCTTTGCTCTCTTCTTCTGATAATTGATCGAGGCTGTCTTGGAACAGACCACCTGTCCGGTAGACTGAACTTTCCATCGCATACGTCTGTGCTGCCATCGTCGCGAGTTTTTCTTGAATCAATGGGAACGAGCTGATCGGTGTCTTGAACTGTTTGCGTTCGTTCGAGTACTGGACTGCGAGATCAATCGCTCGTTTTGACGAACCGACAGCACCAACAGCTAATTTATAACGACCGACGTTCAAGATGTTGAAGGCGATGACGTGACCGCGTCCGATCTCACCGAGGACGTTATCGACCGGTACTTCTGCATCTTGTAAGATCAACGTCCGTGTCGAAGATCCTTTGATTCCCATTTTCTGCTCCTCGACACCTGTCGAGACGCCTGGATACGATCCTTCGACGAGGAAGGCTGTGAACTTGTCACCGTCAATCTTTGCGTAGACGACGAACAAGCTTGCGAAACCAGCGTTCGTGATCCATTGTTTTTCACCGTTTAAGATGTAGTGCGTACCGGCTTCATTCAAGACAGCCGTCGTTTTAGCACCAAGAGCATCCGAACCAGAGCCTGGCTCCGTCAACGCGTACGAAGCGATCCACTCCCCTGAAGCGAGTTTCGGCAAGTATTTATGCTTTTGCTCTTCGTTACCGAAGAAGACGATCGGCAATGAACCGATTCCGACGTGTGCGCCGTAGCTGAGGGCGAATGAACGGCCGCGCGCAAACTTCTCCGTGATGATCGAAGACGAAATCTTATCCATCTGATAACCGCCGTATGCTTCCGGAACGTCTGCGCCGAGTAGACCAAGCTCGCCTGCTTCGCGGAGGAGACCGACCGACAATTCGAACTCATGTTTTTCGATCCGGTCTAGAACTGGAACGACACGATCTTCGACGAACTTCGCTGTCATGTCACCGACCATTTTGTGTTCTTCCGAGAAATCCTCCGGTGTGAAGAGACGTTCTGGTGCTAACTCATCTAATACGAAACTGCCACCTTTGATTAATTCGTTTGTCGTTTGGCTCATTGTCCTGTTCCTCCTTCAACTAGTTCGAATACACCTGCTGCGCCCATTCCGCCACCGATACACATCGAGACGACACCATACTGGACATTTCGGCGTTTCATTTCATGCAAGAGTGTCAATGTGAGTTTTGTTCCTGTACAACCGAGTGGGTGACCGAGGGCGATCGCTCCACCGTTGACGTTGACGATGTCTTCGTTTAATCCAAGTTCGCGGATGACACCGAGTGACTGCGAAGCGAACGCTTCGTTCAACTCGATCAACCCGACGTCCTCAAGCGTGATCCCCGCGAGGTCAAGTGCCTTCGGAATCGCGACGACTGGTCCGATCCCCATCACTTCCGGACGGACACCACCGACCGCGAACGATTTGAACTTACCGAGAATCGGTAACCCTTGCCGTTCTGCTTCTTCTCGTTCCATGACGAGGACGGCAGCGGCACCGTCTGACGTCTGCGAAGAGTTCCCTGCCGTGACGCTACCGCCAAGACGGAACGCTGGGCGAAGTTTCGCGAGACCTTCCGGTGACGAATCCGGACGAACACCTTCATCGTGCTCGACGACGAATGTCTTCTCTTCGATTTTCAGTTCATCGTTGACGAATTGTTCCGTCACCGTTATCGGGACGATCTCGTCGACGAACTTACCAGCCGCAATTGCTGCTGCCGCTTTTTGGTGACTCTTCAAGGCAAAGGCATCTTGATCTTCCCGTGAGACATTGTAGGTCGCAGCGACTTGCTCCGCTGTATGCCCCATGCTCATGTAGTACTCTGGTGCCGTGTCGACGATCGACGGATTAGGTCGGACGACGTGACCCGGCATCGGAACTTGACTCATCGATTCGAGTCCACCAGCGACGACAGCAGTTGCTTGCCCCGTCATGATCTTCATCGCCGCATCAGCGATCGATTGTAGTCCACTTGAGCAATACCGGTTGATCGTGATCGCCGGTACCTCATGTGATAATCCACCGAGGACTGAAGCGTAGCGGGCGATGTTCATCCCTTGCTCTGCTTCCGGTAAGGCACATCCGAGGATGACGTCATCAACCGCTCCCGTATAACCGGACCGTTTCAACGTTTCCTGGATGGCGATGCCTGCTAATTCATCCGAGCGCATCGACTTGAATGCGCCTTTTTTTGCTTTTCCGACCGGTGTCCGTGCACCGGCGACGATTACTGCTTCCTTCATCCGAATCCCCCCAGTCCTCAGTTACGAAGCGGCTTGCCTTTTACGAGCATGTGCTGCATCCGTTGTTGTGTCTTCAACTCACCGATCAGGCTCAAGAATGCTTCCCGTTCGATGTCGAGCATATATTGTTCATCGACGTGGCTACCGAAGGCGACGTTTCCGCCGGCGATGACGTGTGCGAGTTTACTTGCGATTTTCAAATCGTGTTCCGAGATATAACCACCGTAGAACATTTCGCGTGTTGCGAGTTCAAGCGTCGCTTTCCCCGCACGACCGACGACTGGAATCTTCGCTTTCGCTGGTGCCGTGTAACCAGTCCGGTCCAGTTCAAGGACAAGTTGTTTCGCATCATACGTCAAGTGATCCCGATTCATCGAGATCTGATCAACGGAGCGGACATATCCGAGTTCGCGTGCTTCAAAGGCTGATTTTGAGACTTTTGCCATCGCGACGTTCTCGAACGTCTTTTGCGCTGCTTTCTCGATGTTGACGAGTCCTTCCGGTGTGTTCTCTAACAGTCGACGGTACGTGTTGACGTTTCCGCCGCCTCCTGGAATCAGACCGACACCGACTTCGACGAGACCCATGTACGTTTCAAGACCAGCTTGCAGACGAGCTGCCGGAAGCGAGATCTCCGTACCGCCACCAAGCGTCATTCCTTGCGGTGCAACGACGATTGGACGCGATGCATAGCGAATCTTTTGAATCGATTGTTGGAACTTATTGATGATCCAATCGAGTTCGAACCAGTTCTCATCTTCTGCTTCCATCAGCATCATCGCTAGGTTCGCACCGACACAGAAGTTCTTACCATCGTTCGCGATGACGAGACCACGGTGGTTTTTCTCGACGAGATCAACCGACTGTTCGATCATCTGCATGATGTCAACACCGATCGCATTACTCTTCGAAGTGAACTCGAGGACCGCGACATCGTCTCCAATATCAAGCAGGCGCGCTCCGTTGTTCTCAAGGAGAACACCGTTTGACTTCCGAACGTCGCGGAGATGGATTTCCTTCGGATTGACCGTTGCTCCGACGTAGTCTTGTGTCGCTAAGTCATAATGACGACCGGACGCATCATAGAAACTCGTCTTCCCTGCCGCAAGCATCTCATCGACCCAGGCCGGTACCGCGTAACCGTCTTGTTTCATCTTCGCGACCGTTTTCTCGACGCCGAGTGCGTCCCATGTCTCGAACGGTCCCATCTTCCAGCCGAAGCCCCATTTCATCGCTTCATCAATCGCTTTGATGTCGTCTGCGATCTCTCCCGTCAGCTGAGCCGAGTAGAGCAATGTTTTCGCGTGGATCGGCCAGAGTAAGGCGCCGACACGATCTTGCGCGAAGACGACGGCTTTCAGTTTGTTTTTAGCGCCCGGAAGTGCTTTGGCTTGTCCGATTGACGGTTCAGTAAGCGCTTTCTTTCCAACGTACTCGAATGTCTCGAGATCAAGTTCAAGGATCTGTTTTCCGACTTTCTTATAGAAGCCTTGACCGGTCTTCGCACCGAGCGCTCCTTGTTCGACAAGGCGACGCATTTCAGCCGGAACCGCGAACGTCTCCTTCTCTTCGCCTTCAGGCAACAAGTCATAGACGTTGTTTGCGACATGAACGAACGTGTCGATGCCGACGACGTCGAGTGTCCGGAACGTCGCTGACCCTGGGCGACCAAGGAGTGGACCTGTGACGGAATCGACTTCCCCGATCGAATAGCCACCTTTTTTCATCTCATCCATCGTTACGAGGAGACCGTATGTCCCGATCCGGTTGCCGATGAAGTTCGGTGTGTCCTTCGCGATGACGACACCTTTCCCGAGTCGTTCCTCTGCGAATTGTTTCATGAAGTCAACGACACGTGGATCCGTGTCTGACGTCGGAATCAACTCGAGTAACTTCAGATAACGTGGTGGGTTAAAGAAGTGTGTCCCGAGGAAACGACGATTAAACGATTCCGAGCGTCCTTCGCGCATCGCTTCGATCGAGATGCCTGATGTGTTCGAGCTGACGATCGCATCTTCCCGAATGAACGGTTCGATTGTTTTAAACAATTGCTGTTTGACATCGAGTCGTTCGACGACGACTTCAACGATCCAGTCCGCTTCCTTCAGACGCTCTAAATCGTCTTCTAAGTTTCCGACCTCGATGAAGTCGATCAATTTCTTTGACGCGAGTGGTGCTGGATTTTGTTTCAAGAGTTTTTCGCGGTTATCGCGCGCGATGCGGGAGCGGACGCGCGGATCACTCAGCGTCAAACCCTGCTTCTCTTCTTGTGCCGTAAGTTCTTTTGGTACGATATCAAGCATCAATGTCCGTATGCCAGCATTCGCAAGATGTGCCGCGATGCCTGCACCCATCACCCCTGAACCGATGATGACGGCGAATTGGATGTGTTTCGTCAACTGGATTGTGGTCGGCTGACCGATTTGACTCGCCATGATATACCCCCTGAGTTTAAATTGAATGAACAACCATTCATTATACTGACAAAAAAAGAAGCCAATCGGTTTTCGTTTGCTTCTTCTACATCTTCATCATAAATGAATAATGATTCAGTAGCAATAAAAAATCAGTCAATGGACAAATTTTCCTGTTAGACTAATAAAAAGGAGTGGTTGAAAATGAGTCAAACTGAGCACGTATGGAATCAAAAAGCCGCTGACTGGGCGGAGCGCGCTGATGATATGTGGACGAATGGTAGCCGCAAAACCGTTTTGCCGTTCTTACGAAAAATGATCACCGGTGGTCGGTTGCTTGATCTCGGTTGTGGCGATGGTGCCGCCTGTCGCTTACTGACACCGGACTTTCAGACAGTTGGGCTCGATGTCTCTGACGAGATGATTCGAATCGCCCGTGAGAAGTCACCCGAGCAGACGTTCATCGTTGGAACGGGCGAAGCATTGCCGTTCGGCGATTATGCATTTGACGTCGTTCTTGCCGTCAACTCACTCGAATGGTCGACACGTCCCGTACAGGTGTTACAAGAAATCGAACGCGTCGCCCCACTTGTCGTCATCAGTCTACTCGGTCCGACAGCCGCACCACGGCAACTTGCTTATCGTCGTCTGTATGGCGAAGAAGTCGCGATGGGGAATACGATGATGCCGTGGGAATTGCTGCAATTAGCGAAAGAACGGGGTTGGACGTTACTTGATGAAGCAGTCATCCAAAAGGAAGGCGCCGTCATGACAGGACACCGGTTACTTGATCAAGCCCATGCCTTCTCATGTTTATTTGCTTTTCAGACGACGGCTGTAAGGGAGAGATAAATATGTCACACAGTACCTTTTATACGTCTATATTAATAGCTTTATGTATTGTTTTATTATTTTACATTGATGCTCTCGATGTTCTAGAAAGATGGCAATTCTTCCTACTCTTTATTGGTCTCTTATTCTGTATACAGGCATTGGGGGACCGTTTATTTCGACGTTATCGGGAGAAACGTTTCCAACCACAAACTACTGTCTTCTTAATGATTGGTTTATTTGCTGGGATGGTGTTTCTAGGTAATATCATTTGGCCATGATGCGAAATGATCGATGTAACGCACTATTCACCTCACTGTCTTCTCACCCGCTTTCCCCAGGCGAGACACAAGCCAGTCTTCCTCATCCCTCGGATGACTAATCCGGGTCTTGTTTGTCTCTGACAGCGCGATAAAACGTCGCGCTTTTTCCTGTAGGAGTCGGGTGAAGACATGTGAGGTAGCTTAGATATAGTAAACGGTCTCTCACTAGAAGTTAAGAGACCGTTTTTAGTTGATTTCATTCAATTTGAGACTGCAAATCACATTGTCTTCATCACACCGGTAACGGTAATGATAAGTGTGAATCAAGATCGTCTACTTACTAAAATTCGTTTAGTATTTTAAGAAGTACTTTTTACAGATTCAATCTTCTAAGTCATATTTCAAACTAGAAAATGAACGACTTACCTTAAAATTGAAATCAATAAGAGTATTTAAATCGTATTTCTTTTGCTGATACATCTCTTTCATGAATTGCAAGAAAATGTAGCAACACGTATATAAATCGTCTCCAGTGTCTTCTCTCATCGAAGCATAATCAATTTCTTCACCTAGCGAATCATACACAATCGTTTCAAACTCTAAATTCGTATGCCACATAAAATCTAAAAATCCTTGTAGGACTGCCTTCTTATACATATCTAGTGGAAAAGTAGCCAAGATTTTATTTTTATAATAAAACTCTACTACTTTTTTTTGATAGAAAAATCGAATGATAAAGTTAGAAGAAATTTCCTCGCTCTCATATTGTAAAGACCAGTTTGATTTTTCAATGTCATATAGTTCACTTGTCGATACACTTTTTATTAAAGCGTGCCAAAACATGTATAGCTCACTTACATGTGCGTCAAAGGGAAGTGGTTCACCATCTATACAAAAAACAACTTTTCCAGAAGGATACCCGTCAGTTCGACCAAATGCATAATTAAATACATCGTTGTCTTTTAAATCGGTCATCTTTATGAACCCTGGGTATTCTTGATTAATATCTAGTTCTTTTTTTTCAGGAGGAATTTTAATGAAACTCTTAACTTCCAAATGCATAATAAAATCGTCCTTTCATTTATGAGCATACTTCCTACCTGAGGACAGCGAAGAATTCGAAGACGTCCAATATACTCTATGTCTTTATCATCCATGCGTTCGCTGATGTATCTGTCGCAAACACTCTTCAATCAAGACAAGACTCGATTGTCCTTCCCATTTCAATCGGAAATAGAGTGTCTGCAACATCTGTTTGACGTTACGATACGTCGTCCACTCCGCATCCCCCCATGTCACGTCACTCTCAAGCCACTCCTTAATATTACGTTCGATTCGTTGTAATAGGAGGCCTTCCGACAGTCCATGGCGACAAGCTTGCAACCATGCCGTCACCATCCGGTCCGCTTCTTCATCGATATAGAGATAATCGGACCGTGTCAACTGACGAATCATCGCATCAATCGCTCCGAGTTCCTCCTGCGGACGACTCGCTGTATGCGTAAACCAAACCGCATAGACATCGGCGATATGTGCCATGCTGTGTGCCCACCCCATTCCATCAATGAATCCACGGACATCCTTCTCTTGCTCCAAATAGGTTTTTAAGTAAGTCGACAGCCGATTCAGCTGACTTTGCGTCAATAAGTGTCTTGTTTTATCCATCACTAACAGTTCAGCAAGTGCTAATGCTGAAAATGATCGTGTCAGAACAGCTGTTGTGTCCGCTGTTCCCATCCGGTACATCAATCCATGCCCGCTTAAAATGAAATCGAAAATTCGATTGGTGTCTTCTATCGTAAAGGACTCTGATGCGATGTAGGTCGCTAACTGCGGATAGATCAATCCATCCCGCAACTCAGAATCCGTCGAACCAATATGTAGAAGTAACTCATCGAGTAATGCAGGCGTTGTATTCGCGTTTTGTTGCAACAGTTCCTTTAACTCTTGTTCTGTGCGTGCCATTCTGTCATCTCCTCTCTAAATCAAAAAAAGACGATGCAACGTTGCATCGCCTTCTTTTCTTATCCTTTAACCATCCCTTTAAGAACGAAGGCAACGTTTGCCGGTCGTTCTGCTAAGCGGCGCATGAAGTAACCGTACCAGTCACGTCCATAAGGGACGTAGACGCGGACTTTATAGCCTTGTTTGACGAGTTCGAGTTGACGCTCGACACGGATACCGAATAACATCTGGAATTCGAACTGGTCTTTTTCAATCCCGTTTTCTTTAGCGTAACGGATAACTTGCTCGATCATCGCATCGTCATGCGTTGCGACGGCAGCATAGTTTCCGAGTGATAATTGTAATTTCACGAGCTTGATGTAGTTGTGATCGACGTCTTCTTTTTCTGGGAACGCCACCGTTGCCGGCTCTTTGTATGCTCCTTTGACGATTCGGAGATTCGTTTCGAAACGTCCGACACGTTTGATATCATCTTCCGACCGGTAGAGATACGACTGGATGACCGTTCCGATGTTATCGAAAGATTGGCGCAATTCTTCAAACAATTGAATCGTCTTTTCACAACGTGGCTCATCTTCCATGTCGATTGTGACGAAGACACCAAGTTCTTTCGCTCGTGTTAAGATCCGTTCCATGTTCGAGCGGATCAAGTCGTCCGAAATATCGAGTCCGAGTGATGTCAGTTTCAACGAGAGTTGCGAGTCTAATTTTTCTTCCGCAATCATCTCTACCGCACGAATACATTCCTGTGTCATCATCTCTGCTTCAGCCACCGTCGAGATGAACTCCCCTAAATGGTCCATCGTGACGCATAACCCTTTTGCGTTCAATTCCTGGATCGCCCGTTTTGATGCTTCCAATGAATCCCCTGCCACGAAGCGACTTGCTCCGAATTTAAGCCCGTATCGCTTGGCGAGACCGTTCAATGTCTTGTTTTGCGATAAGAAGATAAAACCATCCCGTAGTACTTTTTCCATCACTCATGATTCCCCCTAAATAAATGCTAGGCTGTTTTACCGTATCGGTTCACATCTCTGCACTCATATTATGCCATAAAGCGCTTACATACGCTCTTTATTTCGTTTATTTTTGAGAATCCGTTGAGCAACAAGTCCTACGGCAAAGAATAGGACATATAGTCCGATCGCAACGAAAAATTGCCAGGAGAACGGATCACGAAGGCTTGAGCCGATATTGTTGTAAACGAACGCACCGGGAATGATCCCGAGATAGTTGGCGATAGCGAACTGTTTAAAGCGGATTTTCGATAATCCAGACGCGTAGCTGATCGCGTCAAACGGAAATAGTGGAATCAACCGAACGACGAGCACGACGAGGAAACCGTTCGTCGCAATCCGTTCGTCGAGTACGTTCAGCTTCCCTTTTCCAATCAACTTCTCGACGCCACGGCGACCGAGCAATCGAGCGATCCAAAAGCTGAGCAAACCGCCGGTACCAGCACCAATAACATCAAGTAACGTTCCGAGCCACGGTCCGTACGTATACCCACCAAATAACGTAAGCAAGCTCGCCGGGAAAAAGACGAGTGGTCGGACAGTGTAGGCGAGCACGTAAAGCAACATCCCGGTCAGACCTTGATCCCGTACCCAATCCGATAATGCTTGAATGTCGAATTGCTCCAGCATTCCAGACATCCGGAAGTACAGGAGCAATCCAAGTCCAAACATAAAATACAGCGTGAGCGGGAGCCAGTCCCGGAGCCGTAGTTTCTTCATGACATCGTCGCCGGAGCAACGTAATAGAAAATCGATAGGAAGATCAAGATACTGCCAGCGAGGACGAACAGATGCCAAATCGCGTGGTTATACGGCAAGCGTGCCCAGACGTAGAAGATGACGCCGAGTGAGTAAGCAAGTCCACCACCGAGGAGCAATAAGAATCCTTGTAACCCGAGCGCTTCATAGATCGGCTTGATCGCAAACAGACAACACCAGCCGAGAATCAGGTAAGACGCATTCGAGATCCAAACGTATTTACCGGTCGAATAGAGCTTCCAGATGATACCGAGTGTCCCGACACCCCAAACGATCCCAAGTAATGTCCAGCCGAGCGGACCACGGAGCGTGATCAAGGCGAACGGTGTATAACTACCGGCAATCAACAGATAGATACCAGCATGATCTAAAATTTGTAGAACCTTATTTGCTTTCGTATGCATCAGCGAATGCATCAAGGTCGAGAACAGATAAAGGAGAATCATCGTTGCCCCGAAGATACTGACAGCGGTGACGTTCCAAGCGCTACCTGATTTCGTCGCCTGCAAAATCAATAGGACCAGCGCGACGATACTGAAAATGACACCCAATCCGTGTGTAATGGCACTGGCGATTTCCTCTTTCAAGGAATCACCTTTTGCGAGCAGCTCTTCGATCGTTTCTTTCGATTGTTGCTTGATCGTTTGCTTAAGTTCTTTTTTTGTAACCAATCGAACACCTACTTTCTGATTGAAAAACATACGACTATGTGTTTGATTATACGCCCTTACGAGACAGCATGCCTATTGAAAGATTCTGTCGATTTGATGACAACCGTCATCTGTTTGTCTTTTCCCATTTCTCTATCAAAAAAATCCACATCGCGTATGCGATATGGATTCTGTTTACCACTGTTCAATATCCGGGCGATCCTTGAACGTCGATTTTGTTCCGTGACGCTCATTGAGGACGGCTTCGACTTCTTTGAAGGAGACACCGCGGTCAGCAAGCAAGACCGTTAGGTGGTACAACAAGTCTGCTGTCTCTTCTGCTAACGTATCGTTACCGGCGAGGACAACTTCAAACGCCTCTTCACCGAACTTCTTCGCGATCTTCTCGTATCCGGAAGCAATCAAATAGTTCGTATAGGATTCTGCTTCCTTTGCCTCAATCTTCGCTTTGACGGTCTGTTCCAGTTCGTATAACATTTGGCACCTCCACTTCCGTATAGAAACAACTGCGATTTCCGGTATGGCATGTCGGACCGTTCGCTTTGACTGCGATCAAGAGACTATCCTGATCACAATCGATCCACATCCGTTTGAGCTCAAGCGTATTCCCGCTCGTCTCCCCCTTTGTCCAGAGACGATTCTTCGTCCGTGAGAAGAAGGTGACAAGACCGGTCGCAAGCGTCTTATCATAAGCGGCTTGGTCCATGAAGCCGACCATCAAGACATCGTTCGTCTGCTCGTCGACGACAACGGCAGCGACGAGTCCTTTTGAAAAATTCAATGTCGTCATCGGACTTCGACTCCCCGTTCTTTGAGGTAGGCTTTCGTTTCCGGCATCGTGTATGTCGCTTCATGGAAGATTGAAGCAGCAAGAGCCGCGTCAGCGCCTGCTTCCAACCCTTCTGCTAAGTGATCGAGCGTTCCGACCCCACCGGAAGCGATGATCGGCACATTGACGACTTCACGTAGACGACGGATCAAGGCGAGATCATACCCGTCCTTCGTGCCGTCAGCATCCATTGACGTGACGAGTAACTCGCCGGCACCAAGCGCAACGGCTTCCTGTGCCCATTCGATTGCGTCACGTCCGACCGGTTGTGTGCCACCGTGTGAGAAGACTCCCCATGAGTCGCCGGTCTGCTTGGCATCGATCGCGACGACCGTCGCTTGGACACCGAACAGGCGGCTGACTTCTTGAATCAGTTGCGGATTTTGAAGCGCCGACGAGTTGAGCGAGACTTTATCAGCCCCGGCACGAATCAACCGTTTTGCGTCTTCGATCGTCTTGATTCCGCCACCAACCGTAAACGGCATGTAAATGACTTCCGCAACGCGTTCGACGATATCAAGCATCGTCTCGCGCCCTTCTTGCGTTGCTGAGATATCGAGCAGGACGAGTTCATCTGCTCCTTGCTCGTAATAGTACTTTGCGACGGCGACCGGGTCACCGAGATCGCGTAAGTTCTGGAATTTGACCCCTTTGACGACACGACCTTCCTTGACGTCAAGACAGGGAATGATCCGTTTCATCAACATACGCGTAACACCTCTTTTAAGGCGAGTGATCCGTCAAGTAACGCCCGACCGACGACGGCTCCGTCCATCCCGATTTCTTTCAGACGCGCGACGTCGTCAACTGTCGTCACACCACCGGAAGCGATCAATTCGACCCCTTCCCGTTTCAACCGATCGAGTCCATCAACGTCTGGTCCAATCATCATTCCGTCACGCGAAATATCCGTATACAGGAACGTCTTGATGCCTTTACCAATCAAGTGCGTCATTGCCTCTTCGAGCGTCCAACCGCTCGCTTCGAGCCAGCCGCGTGTCTGGACGATGCCTTCTTTTGCATCCAAGGCTACAGCCAGTTTATCACCAGCGAGGGCAATCATCTGCTCAAGTAACGCTTCGTCTTCAAGAGCGACCGTGCCGACGAGAATCCGGTCGATTCCGGCACCGACGTACGCTTCGACGGTCTCGATGTTACGGACACCACCACCGGCTTCCACGAACAACCCGGTTTCTTTTTTGATGTCGGCAATCAAATTCAAGTGCAACGGTTCACCGGCTTTCGCGCCGTCAAGATCGATCAAGTGGATCGCTGTTGCCCCATCTTCTTTGAAGCGCTTCGCGATCGTCAGTGCATCACCGAAGAATGTCTGTTGGTCAAAATCTCCTTGCTTCAGGCGCACCGCCTGTCCGCTCATTAAATCGATTGCTGGGTAGAGTTGCATGTCGTCTCTCTCCATTCCTTCAGTAGTTTCAATCCGACTTCGCCACTCTTTTCCGGGTGGAACTGCATCCCCGTGACTTGTCCTTTTTGGACGATCGCTGGGACGAGGCGTCCGTATTCGACCGAATCGACGATCCATTCTGCATCACAGACGGCACCGTACGAGTGGACGAAATAGACGGCTTCGCCATGGTTCGTCAGCTGGTGCCAACCCATGTGCGGCAAGCGGACGTCGCTCGGTAATTTTTCAATCGTTCCCGGTAAGATGCCGAGACCTTCCGTCAGTCCATCTTCGTCACTCGATTCAAAGAGCAGTTGCATCCCGAGGCAAATCCCGAGGAACGGCTTCTTTTCGGCTTGTTCTTTTAAGAAGTCGACCAGTCCCGTTTCTTTCAAGCGCTCCATTGCCGGTGCATAAGCACCGACACCCGGTAAGACAAGTGCTTCCGCTTGGTCGAGCAACTCCGTGTCACTCGTAACGATGACTGCTTCGCCGAGCTCCTTTAACGCCCGCTCGACGTTCGCGATATTTCCGACGCCATAATCGACGATTGCTATCATTGATCAATCAACCCTTTCGTAGACGGTACGCCTTCGCTCGTCACGGCAACTGCCTGACGGACGGCCCGACCGAGTGCTTTGAACAACCCTTCGATCATGTGGTGTGTGTTTGAACCATATAAGACTTCGGCATGAATCGTCATCCGGGCACTCCGGGATAAGCCTTGGAAGAACTCTTCTGCGAGTTCCGTATCAAAGTCACCGAGCTTCGGATTCTTGAAACTAGCACGGAAGACTGTGAACGGACGACCGCTGAAGTCGAGCACGACCGACGCGAGTGCCTCGTCCATCGGTACACGCGATTCACCGTAGCGTTCAATCCCGGCTTTATCGCCGAGCGCTTCCGTCAATGCTGCCCCGAGGACGATCGCTGTATCTTCGACCGTGTGATGGGCATCGATCCACGTATCACCTTTGGCTGTTACCTTCAGACCAATCCGGGCCTGGAAGGCGAATAACGTCAACATATGATCAAAGAAACCGACACCCGTCTTAATCTCAACCGGACCTCCTGCGAGATCGACCTCAACCTTGATGTCTGACTCTGCACTTACTCGTTCGCTTGCGCCACGCCGCATCGTAATTCCTCCTCTACACACGTTTCTAATACTTGCATTGCTTCTGGTGATCCACAACTGACACGGAATGCCTGGTTAAACAGACGGATCCGTAATCCGGCGTCAGCACAACGCTGCGTAAAGCGTTCGGCTTCCGGATACTCGACGTAGACGAAATTCGCCGCACTGGGATATGTCTTGCCAATTGGCGCGAGAATTCGTTCGATTGCTTCACGGCTCGCATACGTTTCGTCTAAGACCCGATCGAGTTCCGGTTCTGCCATGATGGTGATGCCGACAGCTGCTGATAGACCAGAGACGTTATACGGTGATTTAATCTGTTCGATTTCTTCGATGATCTGTTCACTCGCGATGACAAAACCAAGTCGAAGCGATGCGAGTCCGAACGCTTTTGAGAGTGTCCGTAAGATGATCGCTTTCGGATACTCTTCTAATAGATGAAGCATCGACTGCTCGAGCGCAAAGTCGATATACGCCTCATCGATGACGACGTATTTGCCACTGTCGAGCAAACGACGGATGTCTGCTTCCTTGCGAAGGACTCCGGACGGATTGTGCGGGTGACTCAAGAAGATGATTTCACCCGGTGCTGCGATCAATCCCTCAACGTCAAGCGCCATCTCGTCCAGTAACGGCACGCGTTCAAACGGTGCCCGTGCCCGATCAGCATAGAACTGATACATGACGAAGTCAGGTTCCGAGGCGATGACCGGCATCCCAGGTCCGCCGTAGCGGGCACATAAGTAGCCGATCAGCTCATCCGAGCCGTTTCCGGCGACGAGTTGCGTCGGACGGACACCGGCGTACGTCGCGTACGATGCCTTGACTTGGTCGATGATCTCGACAGGATATTCATTTAAAGGGAACGTTGCGATCAATTCCTGGATCGCTTCAATCCCGACTGGACTGTGGGTCGTGAATCGTTCGTTTTGGTGTAATCGCATTAGTCTTCCCTCACTTCGATGGCTTGTGCGTGTGCTTCGAGTCCTTCGACTCGGGCAACGGTCTTCGCTGCGTTCGCGAGACGTTGTACGCCTGCGCGTGTGGCTTCGAGCATCGTCTGGTGACGCAGGAACGTCCGCGCTGATAATCCAGACGCAAAACGGGCTGTGCCGGATGTCGGCAAGACGTGGTTCGTTCCGGCGACATAATCGCCGAGCGTTTCCGGTGTCTCGTGACCGAGGAAGATCATCCCGGCGTGACGGATCGATTTGACGACTTCTTGTGGATTGGCAACGGCAAGTTCCAAGTGCTCCGCTGCGAGGCGATTCGCTTCTTCGATTGCTGTCTCGAGTGGAGCAACGAAGACGCCACCGTTTTCCATCGCACGACGGGCAATCTCTTGACGCGGCAATTGCTGTAAGCGTCGCTCGATCTCTGCATCCACAGCTTGTTTCATTTCTTCCGTTGGCACGAAGGCGATCGCGACAGCGTCACGGTCGTGTTCGGCTTGGGCAAGTAAATCGGCTGCGATCCGGTCCGGATGCGCTGTTTCGTCCGCGATGACGACAACTTCCGATGGACCAGCAACTGAGTCGATGCCAACGATCCCGTAGACTTGGCGTTTGGCTTCAGCGACGAAGCGGTTCCCTGGTCCGACGATCAAATCGACGGCTTGGATACTTTCTGTTCCGAATGTCAGCGCGGCGACAGCTTGCGCTCCACCAATCGTATAAATTTCTGTCACACCAGCGATGCGTGCCGCAACAAGAACCTCGTCACTTAAGTTCGTCATCGGCGTTACCATGACGACGCGTTCGACTCCGGCAACTTTCGCTGGAATCGCGTTCATCAAGACCGTCGATGGATAACTTGCCGCACCACCTGGTACATAGATCCCAACCGAATCAACAGGAACGAAGCGTTGACGTCGTGTCACGTCTGCTTCGACGAGTTCGATGTCAGACGGCAGTTCTTGTTCATGCCACTCGACGAGCCGTGTCGCCATCAACTTCAACGAGTCGATCAAGTTGGCGTCTGCCTGTTCGAACGCTTGCGTGATCCGTGTTTCACTGAGACGGAAATCTTCGAGATCGACCTGATCGAATTGGTTCGTGTAATCGCGGACAGCAGCGTCACCGTCTGTTGCGACGCGTTCGAGAATCGCACGGACCGCGAGTTCCGTGTCGCGATCGATGCTGAAAGGTTTTGTCGGTGTCATGATCGTGTCACTCCTTCTGTCAATTGCTCGAGCAAGCGGATGACTTCAACCCGCTTCCGTTTTAACGTCCATTCGCTCGTAAAGAACCGAGCGCTAATATCGATGATTTTTTCGTATTCGTTTAGTCCGTTCGCCCGTAACGTCTCACCCGTCTCGACGATATCGACGATTGCGTCAGCAAGTCCGAGTAACGGTGCCAACTCGACCGAACCGTTCAACGGTACGATGTCGACGTCGACACCGAGTTCGCTGAAGTAGCGTTTTGCGATGACCGGATACTTCGTCGCAATCCGGACGCGGCGTCCGCCTTCGAATTGCAAAGGCTCCTTCGCACAGACGGACATCCGGCAGACTCCGAACGGTAATTCTGCGAGTTCCGATAGTTCTTGATCCGATTCGAGTAAGATGTCACTGCCGGTGATTGCAACATCGAGAACTCCTTGAGCGACGTACGGGATCAAGTCCGATCCTTTCATAAAGACGAATTCGTGCTCGCCCCGTTTGACGATTAGTTCGCGTTCGATGGCTCCCCATGTCTCGACGCCAGCTTCTTTTAAATAACGTTCTGTCGCTTTCGACAGCCGTCCTTTCGTAATTCCGATTCGCATTTAGAGCACCTCCGCCAACCGTTCGACCGAGAATCCGATGCCGAACGCCTGTTGTTCTTGTCCGAATTGTTCATAGAGCCGGTCGTAGCGTCCACCGACGAGGACGGGTTCCGTCACACCTTCGATGAAACCATGAATCGTGATCCCGTCGTAGTACGTCTGTAAGCCCATTTGACCGAAGTCGAGATCGGCATTAACGGCTTCCGCGAGATCAAGCACGGCATTGAGTCGTGTTTCGTCGACGTACGGTAAGATCGTTTCTGCCCCTTCACGTCCGAATAATAAAGGAAGTTTCGCAAGTAAGGCATCATCGAGTTGACCCGCGATTCGCTTCAGTTCGATGACGTTACGTAAACGGAGCATCTGCGTCACTTGGTCGCGTAAGTGGTGATCACCGACACGCGTCTCAATCAAATGCTCGATTAGACCGGCATCGCCGATTGAGAGTGTGACTTCTTTTCCTGTCAGTTCTTCGACGAGTCGGACCGCGAGTTGAATTGCTTCGACTTCTGCGATTTGTCCCCGTTCTTCGAACCCGACTTGGAACTTCTCTTTCGGTTGAAAGACCGAGCCGCTGTAGAAGACACGTTTATATTGTTCGCGACCACGTTCGCTGAGGGCACGCGCGACACTAGTCGTAAAATCTATCCGAATCTGTTCCCGTCCACCGATTTCCTCAATTAAGGGGGTGATTAATCGGGTATAGTTAGATTGTTCGAGTCCATCTTCGAGCTGACGGATGACCCGTTGAAGCCGCGTTGCTGAGGCACCGACGTAATCCGTCGCTCCATCCTTGAGTCGAATCGTAGAAAATGATTGCATACTCCCACTCCTTTATCTTATTATCACTGTACCACGCTAAATTATTTAACGATAAGATACCGCGTTTCGGGCACATTGTCAATCGCTTTGCTTGCCAATTCTAAAAATCGGAGGGTTTATCATGCAATTATTGAAATGGGACGGTCACGTCCACAGTCCATATTGTCCACACGGTACGAAGGATCCACTTGAAGCCTACATCGAGCGTGCCTTAGAGCAAGGCTTAGAACGGATCAGCTTCACGGAACATGCCCCTTTACCTGAAGGTGTGACGGATCCTGCGCCAGATAATGATTCCGGGATGTCGTTCGCGACAGCCGATGCCTACCTGAAGGAATTGACGCAACTCCGCGAGACATACAAGAATCAGATCGACATCCGAATCGGGATGGAATTCGACTACTGGGAAGGACATGTCGACGGTACGCGTGACATCATCGCTCGCTACGCTGACGTTTTGACC
This sequence comes from Exiguobacterium sp. U13-1, assembly GCF_001750115.1. NCBI lineage: Bacteria > Bacillati > Bacillota > Bacilli > Caryophanales > Exiguobacterium > Exiguobacterium sp. U13-1. Next base: position 2,923,077 of record NZ_CP015731.1, read on the forward strand.
GACGGGATTCTCTCATTGCATTACTTATACATCGATGATCAGTATTACGGCGTCGACTTCAGCAAGGAAAGTTTCGGTGAGATCGTCACGAAACTCGGAAGCGTTACCGCCGTCCACGAACGGTATTATGAAGGCATCCAAGCCCTCGTCATGACGGACCTCGGTGCACACCAACCGAAGCGACTCGGTCACTTGACGTTACCGACGAAGTTCATCCAAGCCTATCCGCTCGAATCGAACCCAGCGAACCTCGACGACACGTTACGGAAGATCCGTCAGGCGAACTTCACACTCGACGTCAACACGGCAGGACTCCGAAAGCCGTTATGTGGTCTTTCCTATCCTTACCCGGAACTCCTGCAAGTCACGCAGTCGTTATCGATTCCGCTCGTCTATGGATCAGATGCCCATCTTGCAAAAGATGTCGGTGCTGATTTTGATTTCAAATGGTAAACAAAAATCCGGATGCCGCAGCGTCCGGATTTTTTTATTTAAGAATACGGGAAATCAGTAGCGTCGACAGGAGCAATCGATCGTGCTATTTTTTTTAAATGTGCTAGCGACACGTTACCGGACAGGAGGACGATTTGATTGTCCTCGACGTAATAGAGGTTTGCTCTCCCTTGTTTCTGCTCGAAATAAGCCGTCTGTCCGTTCGCAAGTGTCGTTTGCTTCCACCCCTCGCCTTGAACGTCTTGCTTCGGAACGACGGTTAGCAGAATCGTTTGAGACTTCGTGTGGAAAAACCAGATGCTATCGTCCCCATTAGGAGTCGAACTACTCATAATCGCTTGGAATGTCGAGAACGGTAAATTCAAGCCGCGAGCAGAACTACTCTTCTTAATGTTTTGAACGTCGTCATATAAGACGCCTCCTAACATCCAGTTCTTCTCTTGCTTGGTATACTCTAATACAGCAAGACGATCTGCTCCTTTTGGGTAATGCAGCGTTACGTAAGCATGATTTCCGACAACGATACTGCTCCAGATATCGCGTTCAGTCGGGTACGCTTTTGTTCCATCTTTAAAGTAAAACGTCACATGATGACGGAAATCCGCTTCAAACGAATCCTGTTCTGAAAAGTCCTTCGCTTTAATTCGTTGTACGATGGCATCGGGATTATTTACATCTTCAGCAGTATTATCCTCGATCCAGTGCGTTCTAAGCTGATTCAAAGGCGGACTTTGGTCTGATTCCATACAACCGGTCAAGATACTTGCAGCGAGTAATACACTGATTACACCAATCCGTTGAAATCGCATGACAATCTCCTTTTCCTCTTTTTTCCTTTCTTTCAGTATCGCATGCTTCGCGAGTAAGTCTTCAAGAAGATTACGAAAAGAAGGAAAGGAGAATTTCTGATTAATACGCATTCACACGTGAAAGATCTACAGACAAAAACAGACTAGCCCTCTTCTATTGAAGAGAACTAATCTATTTCGTGTGCATCACTCTAAGTTGGCGTGTTTCCCGTACATCGTTTGCGAATCGAGCTGTTTGTCTTCCATGATCTGCAGAATCAAGGCATCATAGAACAACAACATCGTCTGTTCGAACAACGAGCCCATTGGTTGCACCGTCTCGTCCGCTGATGCCGTTCGTTCTTTCGGAACTCCGGGCAGTTGGACGACTAAGTCGGCTAATCGCGCTAACGTTGACGTCGGATTGATCGTGACAATGGCAACCGTTCCACCGAGTTGCTGTGCTTTCTCGACGATTGGTACCAATGTTTTTGTCTCACCCGATCCGGAACCGACGATTAACACGTCACCCTCACGTAAGTTCGCCGTGACCGTCTCGCCGACGACATAAGCATCGAGTCCCATGTGCATCAGCCGCATGACGAACGCTTTCCCCATCAAGCCGGAGCGACCGGCTCCTGCGAGAAAAATTCGGTTCGCTTGCAGCACAGCGTCTGCCAGTTCTTTTGTCTCCGTCGCATCGATTGCTTCGACAGTCGAAGTCAGCTCTTCGATAATCGTTTGAATGTGTGTCATTTACGCCTCTTGCAGCATCCGGTGCATCGTTGACGCTGTCTCTTGTTTATCATCTTGTCCCGTGATCCCGCCACCGACGATGATCAGGTCAGGACGTGCTGCGATGACTTCCGGTAACGTCTCCATCTTGATGCCACCCGCAACAGCTGTTTTTGCATTTGTCACAACTGACTTGATTGTTGCGAGATCCTCGAACGAGTTTTGACCGACTGCTTGGAGATCGTAACCTGTGTGGACACAGATGTAGTCGACGCCTAACGCATCGAGTTCTTTCGCACGTGTTGCGATATCTTTCACGGCAATCATGTCGACGAGAATCTGTTTACCTGATTTTTTCGCTTCTTCGACTGCCCCTTTGATTGACATGTCTTCCGCTGCCCCAAGGATCGTCACGATGTCGGCACCATGTGCGACAGCTTGGCTGACTTCGTAGCCAGCAGCGTCCATGATCTTCAAGTCAGCGAGGACCGTTAAGTTCGGGAACGCGGCTTTCATTTCTTTGACGGCACGGAGCCCTTCGTTGATGACGACCGGTGTGCCGATCTCAACGATATCTAAATTGTCTTCTCCGATTTCTTTGACTAAAGCGATCGCACCTGCTGTATCGACTAAATCAATCGCGAGTTGTAATTTCATTTTGTATCTCTCCCATTCTTCTCTGTATTGTCGTACCTGACACTTCCTTCCGACGTTCATGAAGGAACACGACTAAATATAATCCGCAGGAGCATTCTTGAGAAGTACGCACTTTTAATTTACATAGTGCGGTTTTTCATACATAGTGCAGAAAAGTATACTGTCGACCGGAAGAAAGACTATACTGGAGCAGGAGGTGGATCAATGCCACATTTTGAAGACCGTCAGTTTAACTGTGAGAAGGAATTGACCCTCTCGATCATCGGGGGCAAATGGAAGATGCTCATTCTTTGGCACTTAGGCAAGGAAGGAACGAAACGCTTCGGGGAACTGAAAAGTCTGATGCCTGGGATCACGCAACGGATGCTCGTCAATCAACTGCGCGAACTCGAGGAACACCATATCATTCATCGGGAAGTCTATCCGGTCGTACCACCGAAGGTCGAATACTCGTTGACACCGCACGGTCATAGCTTAATGCCGATTTTAGATGCGATGTATGACTGGGGTAAGGATTATGCGAAAAACGTCCTGGAGATTGATTTCGAACAACATAAAATATCGCAATAAAAAAGATGCTCATGGGCTCGTCTCTTTTCAGAGATAAGTCCACGGAGCATCTTTTTTAGGATTCTTCCGTCGTATAGATTTTCGACATCGCCAGTTCATCGACGTATTCCCCATCGATGAAGAGTGACGCGATGCGTGTTCCTTCGATGTTAAAGCCAAACTTATGATAGAGCTCGATTGCCCGCAAGTTATCCTTGCGAACCGTCAACTCGAGTCGGATAAGTCCTGCTTCAATCGCAAAGGCATCCACCGCTTCAAGTAGACCTGCACCGAGTCCACGACCTGTGTAGGCGTCAAGCAAGCCAATGACAAGATTCGCCCGGTGACGAATCCGACTCGGCTCACCACCAACGACGAGCACATAACCGACGAGTTGCTCGTCGACATCCACGACGAAGATGTCCGAGTTCGCAGCCTGACCGAACTTCTCGATGAACGCCTCCGCCTGTTCCGTTGACAGGACGCGTTCTTCCGGCTCATACAACATATATTTCGTTTCCCGATCAATGCGTCGCATCAAGTCCGATAAGGCTTTTCCGTCCATCAACGTGGCGCGTCGTATCATAGGTGTCAGCTCCTTTTTTTACAATATTACAGCCTATTTTTACTCTATTCCAACATTATAGAAAGTAAAAAATCAAGATAAATTCTTTAAAATAACTCCATGTTTATTCTTCCATTCGACTAATCCATTGGCACTTCTGCCCGTCACAATATCAGCTGCTAATGAAGGACTCGAAAACAATAAGTCTTCGATTACTATGTATTCTCCATCAATTATTTGAACTTTATTAGAGTCAATTAATTCTTTTCTTTTAACTTTCAATCGTTCCGAGAATGAATTGACAACTTCTGACGCAATTTTTGAGTTTTTAAAAACAACGAACCCTTCTGATGTTTGAACCCCCGTACTGTCGGCACCTCTTGAGCTTTTTAAGTATAGAACGTTCTCATTCTCAGTATCGATATTCTTTTGAACTTCTGAGAATAATTTATGTCCTAACATATTTACCAACATTTCAACATTCTCACTAAAAGTATTCATTTCAGCACGATCTGCTTCAGAGATAGAAGGCATCGGGGGAATATTACCGTTTACGATTTTATAACGGTTTGCTTTTTTTGCTTTATGATACAATTTGTTCTCCAAATATTTAATATGTGCTTTATTCAAGTTCTCATCTTTACTAATAAACACAATCACTTCATTCCAAAAATCTTTTTCACGTAAATGATCTTGAAGACGATTATACACTTCTTCAGCCTCACCAATATAAACTGCTTCTTCATCTTCTTCGTTTCGACCGAACAACATATAAATTCCAGTTGAATTTAAATTAGGGCGATCATTACATTTTTTAACTTCAGTACGTGGAATTCTATAAGCGAGACCAGTCCAATTTGACAACTCACACGTTAATCTGCCATCAGAATTACCATCAATTAAAAACATTTTAATTGTTTGACCAAATTTCATATTTTGTTCTCCTTATTAATTTTTTATTTTATTTCTAATATTTATAAATAGTTTTTTATACTAAAAAGTACTTGAACCCATTTAATGAGATTCAAGTACTTTTTTGAAATCCACTGATTTCGTCGTATGGAGACGGTGGGAGTCGAACCCACGTCCGAAGGCATCGTATACTTAAGCTTCTACGTGTGTAGTCAATTTATTGGGATCTCGTCGTCAGGCTGCCAATTGACAGGCGTCCGTCCGACCAGTCTGATTCCATCTCTTCTCTTTCCCTCCAGACGGAAGGGTCCAAGCGTAGCCTGTTTAAAGTGAGACCCTAGAAATCAGCCGACCAGGCGACGGCTGCTAGGATCCGTAGCGGCAATTAAGCTGCTGCGAGTTGTGTGTTAGTTTTGCCAGTTATGGCTGGTGCGTTTTAACGAGGCCGACCCCTCGACACGCCACAGAAGACCGAACTACCCCCGTCGAATCCGTAACGTCCCCAAGATATAAAATTGGGGCTTTCCGAATACTAATATTCTAGCAGAAAAGTGTTACGGGTTCAATACTTTTGCTTATCGCGTAGTGCTCGATCGATATCACGCTTCGCATCCTTCTTCTTCAGGTCGTCACGTTTATCGAATTTCTTCTTCCCGCGTCCGAGTCCGATCAAGCATTTTGCGTACCCGTTCTTGATATAGACTTTGAGCGGAACAATCGTATAACCATCGCGTGAGACCGCACCGATCAAGTTCGCAATCTGTTTCTTGTGCAGCAACAGCTTCCGCGGGCGGAGTTGCTCATGGTTGTACCGGTTCCCCTGTTCGAAGTGGGCGATGTTCGAGTTCCAAAGAATCGCTTCTCCCCCGTCGAACCGGACGAACGCGTCGCCGATACTGATCTTTCCTTTACGGACCGATTTGATTTCCGTTCCCGTCAAGACGAGACCGGCTTCAATCGTATCCTCGATCGCATAATCGAACGAGGCCCGTTTGTTGTTTGCTAAGACTTTCGAATCTGTTCCCTTTGGCATGTTCATTCACCACATTTCCGATGCGGAAGCGCTTATTTGCGCTTCCGTTTCTTATTCGAGACCGCCTTATGGAATGGCGGTTTATCTTTCTTATTCTTTAACGAGAATCCTTTTCCCTTGCTTTGGTCGCTCTTACCCGACCGTTTCTTGCCACGACGATCGTCCTTCTTCTTGTCGTCGCGTTTTTGTCCCGGACGTCCACCGCTTGAGCGGATCGTCTTCGACTCAAACCGTTTCTTCGGTTGTCGCTCTGGCATCCCAACGACGCTGAAGTCAATCGTCCGTTCATCGATGTTGACGTTCGTGACCTTGATCTCGACGACATCCCCGATCCGGAACTGTTGCTTCGTCCGCTCACCGATCAGCTGATAGTTCGCTTCATCGTAGCGGTAGAAGTCATCCGTCATCGCTTGGATGTGGACGAGTCCTTCGATCGTGTTCGGCAATTCGACGAACATCCCGAAGTTCGTCACGCCACTGACGACACCTTCAAACGTCTCACCGATGTGTTGCTCCATATACTCGGCTTTCTTCAAGGCGTTCGTTTCCCGCTCTGCATCAACCGCGCGACGCTCGCGTTTTGACGAATGATCGGCGATTTCCGGTAAAATCTCCGAATAACGGTCTTGCGTCTTTTGTGATTTGTCGTTATATATGACATATTCACGCAGCAGACGGTGAACCATCAAGTCTGGGTAACGACGGATCGGTGACGTGAAGTGCGTGTAGTAGTCCGTCGACAGACCGAAGTGACCGATTGGTTCGATGTCGTATTTCGCTTGTTGGAGCGAACGGAGCATGACCGTACTGACGACGGCTTCTTCTGGTTCGCCTTCGACCGCATTCAGAATCGATTGCAACGTTTTCGGTGCGACTGACTCCCCTTTGCGTTCGACATTGATCCCGAAGTTACCGATGAACTTGAAGAACGTATCGAGACGTTCTGCTTTTGGCTCATCGTGGATCCGGTACATGAACGGCAGTTTTTGACGCTGGATGTGCTCCGCGACCGTTTCGTTCGCTGCAAGCATGAACTCTTCGATCAGCTTCTCAGCAACCGACCGTTCCCGGAGGATGATCTCGCTCGTCTTGCCTTCTTCGTTGACGAGGACCTTCGCTTCTGGGAAGTCGAAGTTGATTGCCCCACGACGCGAGCGGCGTTCACGTAGGATTGCTGCGAGTTCCGCCATCTTGTCGAAGTACTCGACGAGATCCTGGTACTTCGCGATCACTTCCTCGTCTTCACGTTCAACGATTTTCCGGACGTCCGTGTACGTCATTCGTTCCGTCGTCTTGATGACACTCTGGAATATCTCATGGTTGACGACAGCACCGTTCGCATCGATTTCCATGATACAGCTGAGCGTCAAACGATCAACGTGCGGGTTGAGCGAGCAGATCCCGTTCGATAGACGGTGCGGAATCATCGGGATGACGCGGTCGACGAGATAAACACTCGTTCCGCGCTCACGCGCTTCTTCGTCGAGTGCTGAATCTTCTTTGACGTAATGCGAGACGTCGGCGATGTGGACACCAAGCTCGAAGTTACCGTTCGCTAATTTCTTGACGTGAACCGCATCATCGAGGTCTTTTGCGTCCGCCCCGTCAATCGTCACCGTCAATTCGTTCCGTAGATCGACGCGTCCGACTAAATCCTTCTCATCGATCTGATCCGGTACAGCGTTCGCTTCAGCGATCGCTTCCGGTGAGAAGTCGACATTGATGCCGTGCTTATGGACGATCGACAAAATATCGACGCCTGGGTCATTCTTGTGACCGATGATTTTCAAGACTTTCGCTGTTCCGGCGTAGCGACCGTCTGGATACTTCGTGATCCGGGCGAGGACTTTATGGCCATCGACGGCACCGAGTGTATCGGCGTCGTTCGCAACGACCGGTAAGAACGTCAGCTTCGTATCATCTGGTTCGATGTAGGCGATCGATTCGATCCGTCCTTTGGGACTGACGAACGTGCCGACGAAATCGGCTGGTCCGCGTGAGAGAATCTTGAGCAGTTTCCCTTCACGACGGTCGCCGCCGTTTGACTCGGCAAACACTTTGACGAGGACACGGTCGCCGTTATAGACGTTCTTCAGTTCCGGTGCCGGCAAGAAGATGTCGCCTTCTGAACCGTCTTCCGGTGAGACGAAACCGAATCCGCGTTGGTGGACGGAAATCTTCCCTGTGACTTGACCGATCTGCGCAAGCGTTCCGTACTTGTTCGAGCGTGTCCGGGCGATCAACCCTTCGTCTTCCATTGCGTTTAGCGTCCGGATCAATTCCTTGAATGCTTCCGTATCCGCTAGTTCTAGCTTTTTCGTTAATTGATCAATCGACAACGGACGTTCTTCCGTCGTGATGACCGTTAGTATTCGTTCACGTAATTCCAACGTGACACCTCCAGTTACTTGCTCCAGTTCAATGACTCCAGGAAGTCCAAGATGTCAGAGTGGAGCTGGTCTTTTTCTTTGTCGAGCGTAATGACGTGACCTGAGTTCTCATACCAGATCAGCTCTTTTTGGAAGGCACTGACTCCATCATGGATGATGTTCGCGGAGTCGGTGTTGATCATGTGATCGTTGCGCGCTTGGACGACGAGCGTCGGTGCGTAGACGTCCTCGAGCGAATCGCGTGTCTCACGCAGCAGTTCCTGTAAGTCCTTCAAGGTCGGCATCGGTTCGAAGGACGCCATCTCGTGATCGATCTCTTCTTGCGATTTGCCTTCTCGCTTCTTGAATTCTCGTGCGTACTCGGTGACTCCTGCATACATGACTTCTTCACTTTTGATGTAGGCGGGTGCACACATCGGGATGACCGCTTTGACCGGACGGTTCATCGATAACTTCAACGACATGACGCCACCGAGCGACAGTCCACAAACGGCGATTTCGTCATAACCTTTATCGACGAGTTCCTGATATCCGGCAAGGACATCCTGCCACCAGTCGGCTGGCCCGGTCTTCGTCAGCTCTTCGGGTGGGGCAGCGTGCCCTTTATATTGTGGTGCTAGGGACGTATAGCCTTGTTTTTGCAAGTAGCGACCGAGGATGCGGACATCCGCGCTCGATCCCGTGAATCCGTGTAATAGTAAAACGGCACGTGGGCCGGCTTCGAAAAAGAATGGTTTTGGTAAAGTGATTTTCATAAAATGATTCCCCCTCTAACTCTATACCCCATATCCGGAAAAAATGAATATCGAGAAATACAAAAAACGACAGCGCGATCATACGGCTGTCGTTTCAGTGCTCACTTATAAAAAGCGACGAGTAACGCCAAGATGAAGAGTAATGCTCCTAAGATAGACGCCACACGATTTAGGACCGCATCCAAGCCACGAGCTTTTTGGCGACCAAATAATTGTTCTGCTCCACCCGTCAATGCTCCGAGTCCAGTCGTACGACCCGACATCAATAGAACGACGATGATGAGAAGAACGGAAACGACGATGAGGCCGACAAGAGCCACGTTATGAATGATCATCGATGATCCTCCTTCAGTAATATACGCTTCTTTCATTATAGAGAAAAACAAGTACGGGAACAAGGAATAGATTTAGGAACTTTTTCCTGCCTGCTCTGCCCGACGAAAAGAGACACCTGAATCGTCGACTCAGGTGTCCTGTCTTCTTATTGTTTGATCAATTCGAGGTCGACTGGTATGTTCTTCTCGACTGTTTCACCTTTTAAGTGCTTGATCGCTGTCTCGACACCCATTTTCCCGATCTCAGTCGGTTTTTGAGCGATCGTTCCTGCCATCTTTCCGTCTTTGACGGCTTTGACGGCATCATCTGTCGCATCGAAGCCGATGACTTTAACATCGTTCAGACCCGCTGCTTTTAATGCTTCAACCGCACCGAGTGCCATCTCGTCATTGTGCGCGAAGACGGCTTTGATGTCTTTGTTGTTCTGAAGGATGTTCTCCATGACCGACAAGCCTTTTGCCCGGTCAAAGTTTGCTGCTTGTTTTGCGACGACGTCGAGTTTACCGTCGACTGCTTCATGGAACCCTTTCCCACGGTCGCGTGTTGCGGATGCTCCTGGAATTCCTTCGAGCTCAACGACTTTTGCTTTATCGCCGACGAGTTCGATCATGAACTCACCTGCTTGTTTCCCACCCGCGACGTTATCCGACGCGATGTGTGCGACGACGTCGCCTGCTTCTGCATTGCGGTCAACTGTGATGACGGGGATGTTCGCATCGTTCGCTGTTTGTACGGCTGCGCCAACTGCTGCTGAATCCGTTGGGTTGATCAAAATGAGATCGACTTTCTTTTGAACCATGTCTTCGATATCGCTTGCTTGTTTTGCTGCATCATCTTGTGCATCCGCGACTTGAAGTGTTGCGCCTTGTGCTTTGGCTTCTTGTTCTGCCCCTTCTTTTAACGAGACGAAGAATGGGTTGTTGAGGGTTGAAATCGAAAGACCAATCTTGAAGTCCTTCGTCTTTTTCTTCGTTTCACCATTGCTGCTGCCTGGCTGTTCCGTCGAACAGGCTGCTGCGAAGACCATTAATGCCATCATGACGACTGCAAGTAGTTTTTTCATCTGTAAATCCTCCTTTTTGAGTGTGGGTTACGCTGCTTGTTTCCGATCCGCGAGTACCGCGAACAAAATGACTAAACCTTTGACGACGAGTTGGAAGAACGAGGAGACACCTAGCAAGTTGAGTCCATTGTTCAGTGTTCCGATGATCAAGGCACCAATCAAGGTACCGACAATCCAGCCACGACCACCTGACAGGCTCGTCCCACCAAGGACGACCGCCGCGATGGCGTCGAGTTCGTACGATGTCCCCGCCGTCGGCTGTGCCGAGTTCAGACGGGACGTCAGGATGATGCCGGCAAGTGCTGCCATCAAGCCTGAGAGTGAGTAAATCATGATTTTGACTTTATTGACTTGAATCCCCATCAGCTTCGCTGCTTCTTCGTTGCCACCGATCGCATACGTGTAACGACCGAACGTCGTCTTCTTCAAGATGAAGTAGAGAACCGCGAAGGCGATCAACATCGTCAGAACCGGTACCGGGAAAATCCAGAAGTAACCGCGTCCGAACAATTCGAACCAGCCACCTTGGCTCAGACCAGTGATTGGTTTCCCGTCCGTATAGACGAGTGTCAATCCCCGGAAGATCGTCATCGTCGCAAGTGTTGCGATGAACGGTGCGACCTTCCCGAGTGAGATGACCATTCCGTTTAAGGCACCCATGACAGCTCCGACGATCAACCCAGCAAGAACAGCGATCAACGCTGATGTTCCGTCCGTCATCAGACCCGCGACGAAGGCGGACGAGAGGGCGAGAATCGAACCGACTGATAAATCAATCCCACCCGTCAGAATGACGAACGTCATCCCGAAGGCAATCAAGGCATTGATCGAGACTTGCCGTAAGATGTTAAATAAATTATTCAGTGTTAAAAAGTCCGGTTCCATGATCGAGACGACGAGGACGATCGCGAACAATCCTGCGAGTGGTCCAAGCTTTTGTCCGATCCCAAGACGTCTCGGTTTTGCTTCCGTTACCTTGCCTTGCATCAATTCCATATCATTGTCCTCCTGTCGCAAGTGTCATGATGCTTTCTTGCGTCGCTTCCTGTCGTGTCAACATGCCGCCCATCTTGCCTTCGCGCATGACGTAGACCCGGTCGCTCATTCCGAGAATCTCCGGGAGGTCCGAGCTGACCATGATGATCGCGACACCCGCCGCAGCGAGTTCGTTCATGATGAGGTAAATCTCTTTCTTCGCCCCGACGTCGACACCACGTGTCGGTTCGTCGAGGATCAAGACTTTTGGTTGTGTCCCGAGCCACTTCGCGAGGACGACCTTCTGTTGGTTCCCACCGGACAGTGACTTCGCCGGCTGGTCCATCGAGCTGTGCCGGACCGAGAGTGACTTCAAATATCCTTCCGCGAAATCGCGTTCTGCCTGATCCTTGATGACACCGGATCTCGATAACGAACGAATCGTCGGCAGCGAGATGTTCTCACGCAATGAAAAGTCGAGGAACAAGCCTTCGCCTTTGCGATCCTCGGTCAAAAAGCCGATCCCCTGGCGAATCGCGTCGTACGGTGTCTTGATTTTTAGCGACTGTCCGTTCAGTTCGATCGTCCCTTCTTTCAGGCGATCAACCCCGAACAGTCCACGCATGACTTCTGTCCGCCCCGCACCCATCAAACCAGAGAAGCCGATGATTTCGCCCGCCTTGACGGAGAACGAGACATCGTCGAACCGTTTCCCGCTCGCCTGTTTGACTTCAAGGACGGTCGCACCAATCGACACATCACGGTCCGGATACCGTTCACCCATCTCACGACCGACCATCTCTCGGACGATCTGTTCGAACGATGTCTCGGGAATCGCGTGCGTCGAGACGGAGATCCCGTCCCGTAAGACCGTGATTCGGTCACAAAGCTCGAAGATTTCCTCCATCCGGTGCGAGATATAGACGATCGAGACACCTTGGTTGCGTAGTGCCGTCGCGACGCTGAACAGGGCACGAATTTCCCGCTCTGTCAGTGCCGCTGTCGGTTCATCCATGATGATGACCTTCGCGTCCGTCATCAAAGCTTTTGCGATCTCAATCATCTGTTGCTGACCGACCGATAACGTCCGAGCCAGCTGGTCGACGTCCATGAAGACGTTCAATTCCGCGAGTTCACGTTCTGCCTGCCGCTTCATCTCCCCTTGCTTGAGAATCCCAAAGCGTGACTTCAACTCCCGTCCGAGAAACAAGTTCTCCGTCACCGTCAAATCCGGGAGGATGTTTAGTTCCTGATGGATGAAGGCAATCCCCGCCTCTTCGGCAAGCTTCGGATTCTTATATTCGACGTCCTGTCCATCGACGCGGATCGTGCCTGCGTCCGCTTTATGAACACCGGTCAAAATCTTCATCAGCGTCGATTTCCCGGCACCGTTCTCTCCCATCAAGGCGTGGATCTCACCCGCAGCGAGTTCGAAGTCGACCCCTTTGAGGACAGGGACGGGACCGAATGCTTTTTTGATACCTGTCATCTCGATACGCATCGCATGACCCCCTTAAAAGATTACGCCGGAATGGAAGATGACATTTGCGTATGGTGTCGCTTCTCCGGTCCGGATGATGACCTTCGCCTGCTGTGTCTGTTTCTTGAATTCCTCGTGCGAAACGAACGTCGTCTCGATCTGCATGGCTTCCAGTTGCTCGAGGACGTCTGGATTCGCTTCCTTAATCTCCGTTGCCAGAGTCAGCTGTTCGATCGCCATGTCACCGGCGACGACACGGACGACGTCGAGGAATGATGGTGTGCCGAGTTCCAGTGCTAAATCAATTCGGGCGACTCCGTCTGGAATCGGTAAGCCGCAATCGGCGATGACGATCGTATCGGTATGACCAAGATCGGCCAGGACCTTGCTGATATGACTGTTTAAGATACCGTGCTTCTTCATGCATCTCCCTCCATCTGTTCCCGTGTCGGCATGCCGCCTTGTGCGCCAAGCGCGCGAATCGATAAGCCGGCTGCCCGGTTCGCGAAACGAATCGCCTCGACGAGCGGTTGTCCTTCCGTTAACGCAACGGCTAAGGCACCGTTGAACGTATCCCCTGCTCCTGTCGTATCAACGACGGTCGTCTCGATCGCGGGAATCGTCACGATCGACTCCCCGTCATAGAAGCGTGCCCCGCGACTGCCTTCCGTCACGATCAATTTATTCGGGTATTCCATCAACCAATGTTCGATTGGCTGGTCTTGTCCGAAGATTAATCCACATTCATGTTCGTTTGGCGTTAAGTACGTGACGTGTTCAATCAATTCCGGACTGAGTGACATCGCCGGCGCTGGATTCAAGACGACTGGAATGCCGGCTACATGTGCTTCGCGAGCAACGGTCTCGACCGTTTCGATCGGAATCTCGAGCTGGAGTAAGATGATTTCACTGTCTGCGAGAATCGGTGCGAGTGTATCATCCGCAAATTGCACATGTTGATTGGCAGACTGAACGACGACGATCGAGTTGTCGCCTTCAGCGAGCGTGATGTGTGCTGTTCCCGTTCGTTCGCCTTCAATCGTTTGCAAGTGTGTCGTCTGCACCCCTTGTGTTTTAAAGTTTTCGCGGATCGCTTCACCGTTCGCATCACTGCCGACGCAACCGATCATTTCAACGGTACTGCCGAGACGCGCGACCGCCACCGCTTGGTTCGCACCCTTTCCGCCCGGTACGGTATGAAAGGCATCCCCGATGACCGTTTCGCCTGCGCCTGGACGGCGTTTACTTTCGACGACGAGATCCATCGAGATACTGCCGATGACACTGATTTGTTTCATGCTTCCTCATCCTTCCGTTTCGTCGTTTCCCGTTCGATGATCTCAACCGTCAACTCATGATGGACGGCGGCAATCGGTGTGCCTTCAATCCGTTGAATCAGGAGTTTCGCCGCTAGTTCTCCCATTTGATAAATCGGCTGCGCAATCGTCGTCAACGGTGGTGAAATCATTTGTCCGAGTTCGATGCCGTCATAGCCGATCACTTGTAGCTCGTCTGGAATCGTGATCCCGCGTTCCGCAGCGACCTGCACCGTTGCTGCGGCAATGACATCACTCGCGGCAAAGATCCCGTTGCAATGATAGTGATCAAAGAGATAGTTTGCGGCATCAAGCGCTCCTTGAAAGTGGAACGGTGACTCGATGCTTGCGACGAGATGGGTTCCGGCAATCTCTTCGAAGCCATCCCGTCGTTTCTTGATCGTCGGGAGTTTCGATGGACCGCTGATGACAGCGAGTTCCGTCGCACCAGATGCAAGTAAGAACGAGGCTGCCTTCTTCCCGCCTTCGTATCCGTTTGACGTCACCGTCGGAATCGCGCCTTGTAACACACGGTCTAATGCTACGACCGGCACTTCGAGTTCTTCATAGTTCGGATTGTTCGAGTAGTTCGTCGTGATGATCAATCCGTCGACATGCATCGCCTCGAGTGACTTGATATATTCGCGTTCTTTCTGAAACTGTTCGTCTGTGTTACACAAAATGACCTGAAAACCATGTTGATGTGCCATATCTTCCACAGCCCGTGCGAGTTGTGGGAAGAACGGGTTCGTGATGTCTGGAACGATCAAACCGATCAGTCCGGACCGTTTTTGGAACAACGATCGCGCGACTCGGTTCGGTCGATAATCCAATTGTTTGATTGCCTGAAGCACCGCCTTACGCGATTTCTCACTGACATAACCCTTTTCGTTCATGACGCGTGAGACCGTCGCGACGGAGACATGTGCCGCTTTCGCTACTTCCCGGATGGTCGACATGTTTCGCCACCTCTTTCTTTTGATAACGCTTACAAGAATCATCATATTGTGTAACCGGTTACACATCAATCTTTTTTATATAAAATATATTTTATTTTTTTCGAGCCCTTGGATTGAACCATAAAAAAGAAGCCTGACACCGCATCAGACTTACGATCATTTCGTATGATCATACACTTGAACACTTTGAATCCTGTCTTAAATAAAGACGATCAATGAGAGACCAATCAAAATATTAATGAATCCTAATCCGTCGGTCGCTTTCGTGTACAGTGACGGTTTATCTTTTTTGACGCTGTCATTCAGGAACATCAATGTCACGGCAATGACGGTCGTTACGCCGAGTGGTGCATTCAAAAAACTATCGGAATACGTAAATAAGTTATTCGTAATATAGAGACTATTTAAGACAGATAAACCAAACAACACTTTATGCATGAAACTCACTCCTATAATCAACGGAATCTTACGAAACCAACTAAGATCTAATTTCGCTCTCCCTCTATTATAGAATATTCTTCCAGTTATTCTTCCTTACACTATTGAAAGAAAGTATTTGGATACGCATAAAAAATAAACCGTGAGCTGGCTGTATATTGCCTCACGGTTTAGATTTTGTTCTCTCAGGAGCACATTAGATTGTTGATTTCTGAAAAAGACGGAAACTCCTGCGGGAAGAGCGGAATAGACAAGAACCTGCAGGAGCACACACGACAAGGAGACTTGCCTTCCGTCCGTGGAAAGCGACGTCTTGGACGGAAATCAACGAACAATCGGAGTCTAGCTGACAAGACTTTCATCTCTTTGCTTTCCCGGCTCTTTTTCGCTCCACGAACAAACGTCGAATCAAAGCAACAAAGAACGCAACAATTGCTAGAGGCTCAAATAAATAAATCAATAGGAACGTGACATCGATGACGGCATCCTCCGGATTATAACGGATGATATAGAGCGCACCGGGTAAGATGGCAATCAGTCCGCCAATTCCGAGTACCGTTCCCAAAATCAGACTCTGACGTGAAAATCGGCTCGTGATTTGATACAAACCGATGAATAGTATGAGTTCCGTAAAATAGATGAGGCGCAACGGGATGTCACCAATCGACGTATCAAGCCCTAAAAACAAAAACCGAAATAGCATGTCGATTCCCCCTTCCCTCTAGTTGTACCCCGAACAGCGTCCTCGTAATGCTTCATTTCCAGTTTCCCTGCATATCCTCGCTTCAATTAGGGAATAGCTAGAGAGTTACAGTCACATACAGAGAGTTGGGATCGGATGAAAGAAGAACACTCGATGAGGGTCGTCAGTTGTCTGAATGATTATTTCGAACGTCATCAGCAGCCTCTTCAAGTCGACCTATTGCGGGGGCTACCGCCGATCGTATTATTATTACGCGACGATGCGAAGCGCGCCTTTCCAAAGGAAGCGAACCTGCATGATGAATTATTACAGGATATTAAGCGTCTCGTTCAAGAATGTCTGGAGCCGGATACACTACGTGAACTTGGAATCGATGTAGATCTCCCAGATTTTTTCGTGACCCGTGCACCCCTTCATTCCCCTCATCATTATCTCGTTACGTTTATTGAAGATTGATTTCATATTAAAAAGTAGCTATTTCCTCCATCACGTGCACGTGTTTGCGTGAAAGAAGAAATAGCTGCTTTTTTATAGACGTAAAAAACCGGTAGAGCCGAAGCACTACCGGTTATACTTCTATGAAGAAGATTCCTTAATTCTCGACCTCAAGAATGGCCTCGATTTCGGCTTCTACTTCTTTGTTGACCATTTGTGAACGTTTTTTTCGTAACTCCAGATCCATTTCCTGATCGATGAAATGGTTCGTATGTTTATCAAAACAATCAAAACAAATCGGATAAAAGTCTTTTGCTTCTTTGTTCAATGAGTTGAATTCCCACGTATCGAGTTCCAAGTAACTGACTTGGTTGTTCGTTTCGGTTCCACAGATTTCACACTTCATGTTCATTGCCTCCTTAGACGTCGAGCTTCGCTTTTTCGAGTTGGCGTTCCTGACGTTCCTTGATGCGCTTCAAACGTCCGTGATACTTCATGATGTTCGCTTGAGATTGCTTCGCTTCTTCGCTTGTCGGTTCTAAATCAGCGATGCCCCAGTATTTGACGACGACGTCTAATACTTGGTCGAAGTATTGGAGTGGTCCATAGTTCGTATCGACGGCGATCGTCTTCATGCGTTCCGTGAAGTCCGGCATGACAGCACCTGGCATCGAGAAGTTGATGATGACATCTTCGAAGAAGACGATGAAGTTCGGGTCAAGCTCTAGGTGTGCTTTGACCGTGTCACGGTAGAACGCATAATGCAGTGCTTCGTCCTTCGCTAGACGACGGAGTAGCGTTGCTAAGTCCTTGTCATGTGCCCCTGCGATTTTCGCGACGTTGTTATAAAAGACAAGTGTCGCTAACTCTTGCAGTGACGTATACGCCATCGTCGCTAACGGGTTCGTGAAGTCCGGGAACCAGCCGTTCTCAACGACGCGTCTTCTTAACTGATGGAGTCGCGTTGGATTGACATTTCGCGTGACAAGTAAATACGTCTCGAGTAAGTTCGAGTGCTGATCTTCTTCTGCTGTCCATGTCCGGACGAAGTCATTGATGACTTCCATCGAGTTCTTGAATGTATAGTCTAAGTGTGACGTATACCATGGTAAGTTGACTTCTGTCAGTAATGCCGTCTCGATTGCTACGATAACACCTTCTGGAAGCGTGACTTGGCTCTCATCCCAAGGAACGCGTTTAAACGACATCGCCTTATCCCATGGAATGAACTCGTGGTAGCTCCAGTCAATATTAGCTGAACGTTCCTTATGCAGTCGATATAACTCTTGAATACGTGGTTCTAAACGGATATCTAAATCTGAATTTAACATGATCGTATCTCCTTTAAACGTATTTTTCACCTTCATTGATTAAGGTGTAATTAATCGCTATAACTATTTAATTTGCACTTATTTATGAGTATAACATTTTAGCCGTCTAATGAGATAAATCAATTTTTTGACAGTTCATTTTAGTTTTGATGACAAAAGGGATTTTCGCGTTTGACATCGCTTGATATGTAAAAAACCTCCTATCCGTGTGTACGTATCACACGAATAGGAGGTTTTCCTTATAGCTTATTCAAACGATCAACCTGAAATTACTTCTTGAGGTTGTAGAATGATTTGATTCCGTCGTAGACAGCAACATCTGAAAGCATGTCTTCGATGCGGAGAAGTTGGTTGTATTTCGCGATACGGTCTGTACGTGAAAGTGAACCCGTTTTGATTTGACCAGCGTTTGTCGCAACAGCGATGTCAGCGATCGTTGAATCTTCAGTTTCACCAGAACGGTGAGAAACGACAGCTGTGTAACCAGCTTTTTTAGCCATTTCGATTGCGTCGAATGTTTCAGTCAACGTACCGATTTGGTTAACTTTGATGAGGATCGAGTTCGCGATGCCTTTTTCGATACCTTCAGCAAGTTTCTCAGTGTTCGTTACGAACAAGTCATCCCCAACGAGTTGGACTTTGTGCCCGATACGATCTGTAAGAAGTTTGTGACCATCCCAGTCGTTTTCGTCACAGCCATCTTCGATTGAGATGATTGGGTATTTGTCAACGAGTTGTGCGTAGAATTCAACAAGCTCTTCTGTTGAGAGGACTTTGCCTTCGCCAGCGAGGTTGTATGTTCCAGCTGCTTTATCGTAGAACTCAGAAGAAGCGACGTCCATTGCAAGGTAAACATCTTCGCCTGCTTTGTAGCCAGCTTTTTCGATTGCTTCAAGGATAACTGTGATTGCTTCTTCGTTTGATTTCAAGTTTGGAGCGAATCCACCCTCGTCACCAACTGCTGTGTTAAGACCCATTCCGCTAAGAACTGATTTCAACGCGTGGAAGATTTCAGCACCCATACGAAGTGCTTCTTTGAATGTTGGAGCACCGACAGGCATGATCATGAACTCTTGGAAGTCCACGTTGTTGTCTGCGTGTGATCCACCGTTGATGATGTTCATCATTGGTGTTGGTAATGTTTTCGCGTTGAATCCACCGAGGTATGTGTAAAGTGGAAGACCAAGCTCATCTGCAGCAGCACGTGCAGCAGCCATAGAAACACCAAGGATTGCGTTAGCGCCGAAGTTACCTTTGTTTTTCGTACCGTCGAGATCGATCATCTTTTTGTCGATTCCAGCTTGGTCGAAGACATCGTAACCGATGATTTCTGGTGCGATTTTTTCGTTGACGTTATCAACAGCTTTCAAAACACCTTTTCCGAGGTAACGTGCTTTGTCGCCATCACGGAGTTCGACTGCTTCGTGCTCACCAGTTGATGCACCTGATGGTACGAGTGCGCGACCGAAACCGCCATCTTCTGTATAAACTTCTACTTCTACTGTTGGGTTACCGCGTGAATCAAGAATCTCGCGTGCGTAAATCTCTGTAATCATTGACATTTAAATTCGCTCCTTTTGTGTATAAAGAATGTGTGGTGTAGCCATTTCGATCGACGGGATTATTTTTTCAATACGATCGATTTACCAGTCATCTCTGCTGGTTGGTCCGCTCCGAGAAGATCAAGGACCGTTGGTGCGAGGTCAGCGAGTGCACCTGTGAGTGGTTCAAGGAGTTCAACGTCCTCGACCGTCACGATACATGGAACTGGTTCTGTCGTATGCGCCGTCATCTTACTGCCGTCCGCATTGAGGACTTTATCCGCGTTCCCGTGGTCAGCCGTGATGACTGCCGCGCCGCCTTTGCTGAGAATCAAGTCAACGACTTTCCCAAGACACTCATCGACAGCTTCAATCGCCTTTTTCGTCGGCTCGAGCATACCCGAGTGACCGACCATATCCGGGTTTGCGAAGTTGAGGATGATGGCGTCGTGTTTGTCCGAGTTGATTGCGTCGACGAGCGCATCTGTGACTTCATAGACGCTCATCTCTGGTTTCAAGTCGTATGTCGCGACTTTTGGTGAAGGGATCAAGATCCGATCTTCCCCTTCGTATGGTTCTTCACGTTGTCCGTTGAAGAAGAACGTGACGTGCGGATACTTTTCCGTTTCCGCGATGCGTAGCTGTTTGAGACCTTGTTTTGACAATGTCTCACCAAGCGTGTTCTTGATGTCTTCAGGCGGGAAGACGATGTCCGTATCGATCGCATCCGAGTACTTCGTCATCGAGACGAGTAGCAGGTTCTTCGGTGCGTTGTCCGGAAGTTCGAATCCGTCGAAGCCACCTTTTTCTTTGTAGACTTTCGAAAGCTGAATCGCACGGTCAGGACGATAGTTGAAGAACACGATCGCATCGTTATCGTGGATCGGTGCGACTGGCGTACCGTCTTCCTGCACGACAACAGTTGGTTCGATGAACTCATCCGTTACGTCTTCTTTGTACGAAGCTTCAACCATGCCGATTGGATCCTTCGTCGTTGGACCTTCACCGAAAGTGATGACGTCATAGACTTTCTTGACGCGTTCCCAACGGTTATCGCGGTCCATCGCATAGTAGCGACCAGAGATACTCGCGAATTGTCCAACATTCAATTCATCCATCTTCGCTTGCGCGTCACGGAGGAAACCAGCGCCCGATTGTGGGTCGCAGTCACGACCGTCCGTGAAAGCATGGAGGTAGACTTTTTCGATTTCGTGAAGTTTCGCGAATTCGAGCACCGCATATAAGTGGTTGATGTGACTGTGGATTCCACCATCAGAGACCAAACCGAAGATATGAAGCGCTGAACCGTATTTCTTCACGTGACCTGCCGCATCGTTCATCGCTTGACGCGAGAAGAACGAGCGATCCTTGACCGCGTTGTTGATTCGGGATAGCGATTGATAGACGACGCGACCTGCACCGATGTTGAGGTGACCCACTTCTGAGTTCCCCATTTGACCTTCAGGCAAACCGACGTATTCGCCTTTCGCATTCAACAACGTATGCGGGTATTGACCCCAGTAACGGTCGAAGTTCGGTTTATTTGCCGCCGTAACGGCATTTCCAAACTCCTCGTCACGCATACCAAAACCATCAAGGATGATTAGTGCGACTGGACGTTTTTTCATTTAAATCGCCTCCAACAGTTTGAGGAACGATCCTGTCTCAAGACTTGCACCGCCGACGAGCGCGCCGTCGATGTCTGGTTGAGCCATATATTCTTTGATGTTTTCCGGTTTGACGCTACCACCGTATTGGATGCGGACAGCTTCTGCTGCTTCAGCACCAAATTCAGCTGCAACGACGTCACGGACGAATTTACAAGAATCTTGTGCATCTTGTTCTGTCGCTGATTTACCTGTTCCGATTGCCCAGACAGGCTCGTAAGCGACGACGAGATTTTTCACTTGGTCGACAGTAAGACCTTTGAGGCTGTTTGCTGTCTGTTCGCGGATGACGTCTTCGAATTTGCCGCCTTCACGCTCTTCCAGTGTTTCACCTACACAAACGATTGGAACGAGACCATGCTCGAACGCTTTTTTCGCTTTGCTGTTGATGAACGCATCTGTTTCGCCGAAGTACTCACGACGCTCAGAGTGACCGAGGATGACGTATGTCACGTCGAGTTCTTTGAGCATGAGCGGGCTGATTTCACCAGTGAAGGCACCGCTCTCTTTGTCGTACATGTTTTGAGCACCGATCTTAAGATCCGTACCAGCTGCTGCTTCTGTCAAGTGTGCCAAGAATACTGCTGGCGCACAGACGGCTGCGTCGACTGTCGTCGAAGCAGGTACAGCTCCTTTGACTTCCTCAACGAATGCGACTGCATCCTTGAGCGTCAGATTCATCTTCCAGTTACCTGCGATAATTGGTTTACGCATTGAGAAACACTCCCTTGTGAACTTAGATTACTTGTCGTTTAGCGCTTCGACACCAGGAAGAGCTTTCCCTTCCATGAATTCGAGACTTGCTCCACCACCTGTAGAGATGTGGCTCATTTTGTCAGCAAGACCGAATTTCTCTGCCGCAGCAGCTGAGTCGCCACCGCCGATGATTGAGTACGCATCGCTGTCCGCAAGAGCTTGCGCGACACCTTTTGTACCGTTTGCGTATTTATCGAGTTCGAATACGCCCATCGGTCCGTTCCAGACGACGAGTTTCGAGTTCTTGATTGCCTCTGCATAGAGTTCAACCGTTTTTGGACCGATATCAAGTGACATGTGATCCGCTGGGATCTCTGTGATGTCACGTGGTCCGACATATGTTTCTTCTCCGAATTCCTTCGTGATGACACAGTCGACAGGCATGAGGAACTTAACGCCTTTTTCTTCTGCTTTTTTCATGAATTCCTTCGCTTGGTCGATTTTGTCGACCTCAAGAAGTGAAGTACCGACTTCGATACCACGAGCTGTGAGGAACGTGTACGATAAGCCGCCACCGATGATCAACGTATCGACGATGTCGAGTAAGTGATCGATGACACCGATTTTATCCGCAACTTTCGAACCACCGATGATTGCCGTGAACGGGCGATCTGGGTTAGAAAGAGCTTTACCGAGAACTTGAAGTTCTTTTTCGATGAGAAGACCGGCAACTGCTGTGTCGACATGGTGTGCGATACCTTCTGTCGATGCGTGTGCACGGTGTGCTGCGCCGAACGCGTCGTTGACGAAGACGTCAGCGAGTTTCGCGAATCCTTTAGCGAGCTCTTCGTCATTTTTCGTTTCACCAGGGTAGAAGCGAACATTCTCTAAGACGACGACATCGCCGTTTTCGAGTTTGCTGACTGCTTCTTCTGCAACTGGACCGTATGCTTCTTCAACGAGCTTGATGTCTTTACCAAGCAATTCGCTGAGGCGTGCTACGACTGGTGCAAGTGAGAACTCAGGGTTCTTTTCGCCTTTTGGACGACCCATGTGGCTAGCGAGAATGACTTTTGCTCCGCCATCGATCAAGTGTTTGATCGTTGGGAGTGCAGCACGGATCCGTGTGTCATCCGTGATTTTACCGTCTTCCAACGGTACGTTGAAATCCACGCGTGTAAATACGCGTTTTCCTTGTACATCGATGTCGCGAATCGATTTCTTATTCATACATTCGTCCTCCGTCTCTTACGTATAGTGAGGGGCGAATGCCCCTCCCGCTTTTTTCCGCAATAAGAGCGGAGACTGATATCGTTTCCGCTCTTATTCAATTGCTATTTAATTGCTCGAATTACTTAGCGATTTCTGCGAAGTGTTTGAGTGTACGAACGAGTTGGCTAGTGTAAGACATTTCGTTGTCATACCAAGCAACTGTTTTAACGAGTTGTTTGTCGCCGACTGTCATGACTTTAGTTTGTGTTGCATCGAAGAGTGATCCGTAAGAGATACCAACGATGTCAGAAGAAACGATTTCGTCTTCAGTGTAACCGTAAGACTCGTTAGCAGCTGCTTTCATTGCTGCGTTGATTTCTTCTACAGAAACTTTTTTGTCGAGTACAGTTACGAGCTCAGTGAGTGAACCTGTAGCGACTGGTACACGTTGTGCAGATCCATCAAGTTTACCTTGAAGTTCTGGAAGAACGAGACCGATTGCTTTTGCAGCACCAGTTGAGTTTGGAACGATGTTAGCTGCTGCCGCACGTGCACGACGGAAGTCACCTTTAGGGTGTGGAGCGTCGAGTGTGTTTTGGTCACCAGTGTAAGCGTGGATCGTAGTCATGAGACCTTCAACGATTCCGAACTGATCTTGGAGAACTTTAGCCATTGGCGCGAGACAGTTTGTAGTACAAGAAGCACCAGAGATAACTGTTTCAGTTCCGTCAAGGATTTCGTGGTTCGTGTTGAAGACGACTGTTTTCATGTCGCCAGTTGCAGGTGCAGAGATAACGACTTTTTTAGCGCCAGCTTTCAAGTGAAGCTCAGCTTTTTCTTTGTCTGTGAAGAAACCAGTACATTCGAGAACGATGTCAACACCGAGCTCGCCCCATGGGAGTTCTTCTGGGTTGCGGTTAGCAAGTGTTTTGATTTCTTTACCGTTGACGAGGAAGTAACCGTCGTGTACTTCAACTTCGCCGTCGAAACGACCTTGAGTCGTATCATATTTGAGAAGGTGTGCAAGCATTTTAGTGTCTGTAAGGTCGTTGATCGCGACTACTTCGATTCCATCGAATTGAAGAATTTGACGAAGTGCCAAACGTCCGATACGTCCAAATCCGTTAATACCAACTTTTACTGCCATGATAATTTTCCTCCTTTTAATGTAAAGCGAGTTATCTATTATTCAAAAGGGGGTTACCCTTTCAAAATCGAAGCTGCTGCGCCTTCATCCGTAATCAGGATGATGTCTGGCGACTGTTTGACATAGGCGTTGATCGCTTCTGCCTTCGAATGACCACCTGCGACGACGATGACGTGTTCGACTTGCTTCAAGTCAGCCAGTTGGAGACCAACCGTCTTGACCCGATGCACGATGTTCCCGTCTCGGTCGAAGTAATATCCGAATGCTTCCGCTACTGCCTGTTCATGTTCCAGTCGGGTCAGGAGATCCTCAGACGCGCGACGACGTTTTGCCATCGTTTTCGCCTCACCAATTCCATGTACCACGATTGAAGCACCTTTAATCATTTGAAGCACATTTTTTATGCTCGGCTCTTCGATCATCTTGACGAAAGTCTCTGTGCTGACCATGTCCGGGATGTGAAGCAGATGATAATCACTTTGAGCGCGTGACGCCATCCGTGAGCATACTGTGTTCGCTTGTAGTTCGAGCGTTTCTCCCAGTCCTCCGCGTGCCGGAACGAACGTCATTGGACGGTGTTCCTTGTCCGGCGACATCATCGCCGCGACGGAAGCCATCGTTGTACCGCCTGTGACAGCGATCGTATTGTGATGGTCTGAAGAAAGCTCTCGTTTGAGTCGTGCGACGGTCGCCCGTCCCATGTCTCGTTGTACCCAGAAGGTCTCATCGGAATCACCCGGTACGATGACGACGTCCCGTACCCCGAGTCTCTCTTTCAAGGCTTTCGCCATGTCTGAGATCCCTGCGAGTTCTCCCATGATGCTGTGCATGCTGCGAAGAACGTTTCGTCCTTCATCCGTTAAGGACATCCCTTGCGTTGCGACCTCTAGGAGGTCTTGCTGCTTCAAGAAGTCGACTTCCCGCCGTAAGACGCGTTCCGTCAAGCCAAGGCTTGTCGCAAGTGTACGTCGTCCGATCGGTTGCATTAGTCGCACATAATGAAGGATGTCGTAGCGTGTCTGCATTTCTTCGATCAGATCAGGCACGATTCGTTTTTGGATCTGGACTAACTGCCGAATCATGTATTTCCCTCTCCTCTCAAGTAGCTGGACGCTTTTTGTCCCGCATGTCATAACGTGTCCCACTTGGTACACCGTTATCATAACAGTCCGTTTCTCGCCTTGCAAGTCTCGTTTCTCAAGTTTTTTGAAGTAAGCGTTTTCTTACTGTTTCTGTCTCGAATTTGCCATAACTCCAGATTTCACCGTCATGCATGACGACGGGAATCTCGTATAAGAACCGTAGACTGAGCGCTTCATCCTGATCGATGTTGACTTCCTCGAACGTCCATTCCGGAAACTCATCGAGTACGAAGTCGAGTAAGATGGCGGCCTCTTCACATAGCGTACATCCCGGACGTGAATAGAGTGTTAAGTGTCTGTGTCGTTTTAATCCCATTCTGATTGCGCCTTCCTTTGCTGCATCGTTTTTTTCGTTAAACCAAGCGTTGCCCGATATTTCGCAACCGTCCGTCGCGCGACTGTCAGACCGTCTGCTTGCAAGCGATCTGTCAATTGCTGATCACTTAACGGACGATCGCTATGTTGAATGTATTCGGCGATCCGCCGTTTAATCAAAAAACTCGAATCTCCGGTTGTCGTCCGTGAGACGAACAAGTCTTCTAGGGCAACGAGACCGTGGACCGTCTCGACATACTTCGCAGCAATCGCTCGACCAATCGTTGACGGATGATGCCCCGTCGCCTCAGCGACTTGTTTTTTCGTCAATGGCTCAAGATGCAGTTCTCCCTTGAACCAGCGTTCTTGTCGCTCAAGCAAGACCGAGAGGATCGCATGCATCGTGACACGGCGTCGTTCGTACGCGCGCAAAAAAGGCGTTGCCTCTTTTAACTCGAGCCACGTCTGATCCGTGTCGAGTGTCATCCAGTCGATCTGAAGTTCTCCATTTAACAGGTGAATCCGTGCTTCTGCTGTCACCGGTCGTTCTTCTTTTGGAAGATCTGGTGTCCGGCTCAACCGCGTCAATTGTTTTCGCAATCGTGTCCGGTCCTGTTCACTGAACTGAGCGAACACCTGACTTGCGGATTCATGTCGCAACCGATTCGTCAGTCCGATCAATTCCGCGTCGTCTAGCTCGATCGCCTGTAACCATTGGCACTCGCGTTCCGAACGGGCAGCGATGCCGACTGGTTCACATTGTTGTAAGAGTGTCCGTGCTTCTGTAATCGTTGCGACATCGGTCGAGAAGGATGCAGCGAGCTGCTCGTCCGATGTCCGCAATAAACCGTCCGCTTCTAAATACACGATGAGTTGTTCCGCCATATATCCTATTTCCTGTCTGACTGATTCTAAACGTATTTGTGCAAGAAGCTCGTCTTCATAAGATGCCAAATGTCCCGCCATCTGCTCGACCTCTAGCGAAACCTGATTCGGGTAATGGCGATGCAACCGTCGTTTCAACCGTCGCCATTCCTCCTCGAGCTCTGACGCTGGTTGTTCAAGCACATGTAACTGATACTGTTGTGACGCCGATAACGTCATCTGTTGCGTCTGTTCCTGGCGTTGATCCATCGATTCCCCTCCCCCCACTTCTTATTATAGAAGAAACGTTTTAAAAAACGTGCTCTGAACCTCTCTTAAGTCGCTAGAGAAAAGAAAAGTCATGCTTCCCTATTGCTTTTCTGAAAAAATGTCGCTATACTATTAATTGTTCAGTACATCAGATGCACCCGTAGCTCAGGGGATAGAGCACTGGTTTCCGGTACCAGGTGTCGGGAGTTCGAATCTCTCCGGGTGTACCATTTATTCAACTACAAGGCAATGCCAGCAATGGCGTTGCCTTTTTTCTATACTGATATGTTTCGTTTGCCCTTGTAATGGAAAAATACCTAAAAGTCGCATCGTATCTTTTGACCAATATTGACCAAAGGATTATGATAAGGATAAGTCGAATAGGAAGCTACATACCAACTATAAGGAGGCAAAGACTATGTTAATTCCAACAGTCATCGAACAAACAAACCGCGGGGAACGTGCTTACGATATCTACTCACGTTTGCTAAAAGACCGCATCATTCTTCTTGGGAGCGCGATTGACGACAACGTCGCCAACTCAGTCGTTGCCCAACTTCTGTTCTTAGCAGCAGAAGATCCAGATAAAGAAATCTCGCTTTACATCAACAGCCCAGGTGGTTCAATCACTGCCGGTATGGCGATTTACGATACAATGAACTTCATCAAACCACAAGTTTCAACAATTTGTATCGGTATGGCAGCATCGATGGGTGCGTTCTTGCTCCAAGCAGGCGCAAAAGGAAAACGTTTCGCGTTACCAAACGCTGAAATCATGATCCACCAACCACTCGGTGGTACACAAGGTCAAGCATCGGATATCAAAATCCATGCGGAGCGCATCATCAAAATGCGTGAGCACCTCAACAAAATCATGGCTGAAAACACAGGACAACCACTTGAAGTCATCGAACGCGATACAGAGCGTGACAACTTCATGTCAGCACAAGCTGCTGCTGACTACGGTCTCATCGACCGCGTCATGGAACGTGCATAAGTCATCCAGAGTGTCTCCTTCGGGAGGCACTTTTTTTGTATCCATAGGAAAGCGAAGCCTTGTCGGTTATCGTTGCATACAAAAAAACCTCCCGTTCCTTATAGAACGAGAGGTCGATGATCAGTCGATCAAGTCTGTGATGTCTGAAACGATATCGTGGTTTTCACGAATCAGCGAGTAGATCGCGTTCGCATGTGGCGAAAGCTCTTCTTCTGCTTGTAATTGTTTCAGGAATAAAGATGTTGCAAACGCAACGAGTGTGCTTTTCGGTACACCGATTGATTTTGCTTTTTTTGTTAACACTTCATCAAACTTCGCATCGACTGTCAGCGAAATACGTTTCTTTTCGTTAGCCATTTCAAAAACTCCTTAATTCGAACATTTAGTTGCATCGACTATATATTATAGTAGACTATGGTTCATCCCGCAAGCGACCCTCTTATAAAGCCCCTGTCATCGACTCTCCATTTCGTACTTTTTCAGCGATTTGATCAATCTTCCGCAACCGGTGATTGATC
Organism: Exiguobacterium sp. U13-1; assembly: GCF_001750115.1. Classification (NCBI taxonomy): domain Bacteria; kingdom Bacillati; phylum Bacillota; class Bacilli; order Caryophanales; genus Exiguobacterium; species Exiguobacterium sp. U13-1. Next base: position 2,951,319 of record NZ_CP015731.1, read on the forward strand.
CCTGATTTTGAGATGGAGCCGCTTTCGACCATCTCTCCGAGCTCTTGTAACGTCACGTCTTGATGGGTCACACGCAAGATCGCGATTTCCTTCAGCTTATCCGGTAAGACATCGAGCCCGACCGTCCGCTCAAGGAACTTGATGTTCTCGACTTGGCGTAATGCCGCACCGACCGTTTTGTTGAGGTTTGCCGTCTCACAGTTGACGAGACGGTTGACCGAGTTACGCATGTCTTTTAAGATCCGGACGTCCTCGAACCGTAGCATCGATTGTGTCGCATCAACGAGCTTGAGGAAATCGGAAATCTTTTCGCTCTCCTTGATGTAGAGGATGTGTCCCTTTTTCCGTTCGATCGCCTTCGCGTTCAAATCAAAGACGTTTGATAAACCACGGAGCGCCGCATTGTGCTCCTCATATAAGCTGAAAATCTCCAAGTGATACGACGACGTCGCCGGATTGTTGAGCGAACCCCCGGCGAGAAACGCTCCTCGTAAATACGCGCGCGCTTTGCGTTCGTCGTTGAGGATCGTGTCACTGATGGAACGAATCATCGTGAACCCTTCCCCTAAAATCCCGAGGTCTTGTAAAATCTTGTCCGCTTGTTGTTTGACGCGGACGATATAGACATTATTCTTTTTCAGACGCATTTTCTTCCGCACGAGCAGATCGAGATGGACCCCGTATGCTTTTTTCAGCAATGAGTAGATCCGACGAGCAATCGAGGCATTCTCGGTCGAGATATCGAGTGTCAGACCACGTCCGAGACCGAACGAGATCGCACCGTTCATCCGGGCGAGTGCCGCGAGTTCTGCCTTCATCTCGTGATCGGTGATCGGAATTTGCGTTAATTCTTTTTTGACTTCTGAGGCAAAGCTCATGTCAGCTCCTCCTTTCCTTCGAGTTGACGCATCCGTCGAATCGACAACACCTTTCGCATGACGAGGCTTGCGACGGCATCTGAGTCATGACGGATGAAGTGATGATTGTAATCGACGATATCGTCTGCCAGCACTTCAACGCCAGCGAGCTCGAATTGTTTTTCATTATAGGTGACGATGTCAGCGTGATCCTTCTGGTATTTCTTCAGGTAACTCGCATCGATCGATTCGTTGTTGACGATGATCGTATCAACGACGCCTTGTCCAAGGAAGCGTTCGAGTGCCGCTAAATGCTCATTGGCTGTGAACGCCGTCGTCTCGCCGGGTTGCGTCATGACGTTACAGATATAGACGACCGGAGCTAACGATTGTTGGATTGCTTCCCGGATCTCATCGATCAGGACATTTGGGATGATACTCGTATAGAGACTACCCGGACCAAGGACGATGACATCGGCATCAAGAATTGCCTGAATCGCTTCCGGAACCGGTCGGACATCTTGTTCTTCGAGGAAGATCCGTTCGATCTTCTTGCCAACCTTCGGGATCAACGACTCGCCTTTGACGATCGTTCCGTCCTCGAACTCGGCACATAACGTGATCGTCCGTTCCGTCGCCGGATAGACCTTTCCTTCTGCGTTCAACAGTTGTCCCATGACGCCAATCGCTTCGACGAACGAACCGTTACAAAGCTGAGTCGCTGCTGTCAGCATCAGGTTTCCGAGCGAATGCCCGTGTAATCCTTCCCCTGTTTCGAACCGGTATTGCATGATTCGGTCCATCAACGTCTCCGACTTTGATAAGGAGACGATGACGTTTCGGATATCGCCTGGCGGCAACATGTTGAATTCCGTCCGCAGCCGACCAGAACTGCCGCCGTCATCGGCGACCGTGACGATGGCTGTGATGTCGAGCGGATAATGTTTCAGTCCACGAAGAAGCGTCGAGAGTCCTGTCCCACCACCAACGGCGACGACTTTACGTTCCCATTTCATCACTTCTCCTCCTTCGCATACACATAATCCCGGTGATTCGTCTCGATATGATACTGCGTCGCGAATTCTTTACTGATCGCTTCCGCGAACGTGATTGAACGGTGTTTCCCGCCTGTACAACCGAGAGCGATGACGAGTTGTGACTTCCCTTCCCGCTCGTATTGTGGAATCAGGAACTCGAGCAAGTCGACGAGTTTTTTATAGAACAGCTTCGCTTCCGGCCACTGCATGACGTAGGACGCGACTTCCTCGTCGAGTCCCGTCTTTGGACGCAGCTCTGGAATGTAGAACGGATTCGGTAAGAAGCGCAGGTCAAAGACGAGATCGGCATCAAGCGGTAAGCCGTGTTTGAACCCGAACGACATGACGTTGACTGTGAACGGAATCCGTGTCCCTTCCGTGAACTCCTTCAAGAGACGTTCTTTCAGTGCAAGCGGCTTGATGTCACTCGTATCAATCAGCATCTGTGCCTTATCACGGAATCCTTCGAGCAACGTCCGCTCACGTTCGATTCCAATCAATGGGGAATCCGTCGGTGCGAGCGGATGCGAACGGCGCGATTCTTTGTAACGACGTACGAGGACATCGTTTCGTGCATCAAGATACAACATCCGGATTTGTAAGTCCGTTTTCTTTAAATCCTCATAGACGACAAAAAAGCTGTCGATGAAATCACGCGCGCGGGTATCGATGGCAACGGCGATTTTAGGACGCACTTGTCCAATGACTTCGATGAGATGCGGCAGTAACGTCGGGGGTAGATTGTCGACACAAAAATAGCCTAAGTCCTCAAAGCTGTTCATTGCGACAGTCTTCCCAGCCCCACTCATACCCGTGATGATGACAAGTTGCGGTTGATTCTGTTCCATCTTTTCGCCCTCCAGACAACAGTTCCGTGTGTATTTTTCACTTCTTTCTCAGTATATCATAAAAAAAGAGCCAGCTTCACTGAAGTCTCCTTCAATGAAACTGGTTCGATATTATGCGTGTGAGGATTCTTGTAATTCTTCAAGCAACGCTTCAATGAAATGCTGTGCATTTTGCGCTGCGATTGAACCATCATTTGTTGCTGTAACAACTTGGCGCAGTGTTTTCTCACGAACATCACCGGCAGCAAAGATCCCTTTGATGTTCGTTTCCATCGCTTCGTTCGTCACGACGTAGCCTTGGTCGTTTAAGATCCCGAGATCTTGGACGTAACCAGTGATTGGGTTCATCCCGATGTAGATGAAGACTCCATCGATCGGATGCGTCGTCACGTCAGCTGTTTTTGTGTTGATCAACTCGATACCGCCGACTTTCCCGTCTTGTTCGTTGATCTGTTTGACCGTATGGTTCCAGATGAAGTCGATTTTCGGGTTGTCGAACGCACGTTTTTGAAGAATTTTTTGAGCACGGAGCTCATCACGACGGTGTACGATCGTGACTTTTTTCGCGAAGCGTGTCAAGTAGACACCTTCTTCAACCGCAGAGTCGCCTCCACCGATGACGAAGAGTTCTTTTTCTTTGAAGAACGCGCCATCACAGACGGCACAGTATGAGACACCGCGACCGCCGAGCTCTTCTTCACCCGGTACGCCGATCTTCTTATATTGTGCACCGGACGCGATGATGATCGCCCGTGCATAGTAATCTTTGTTGTGTGCATGAATCGTTTTGTATGCTTTACCGTCTTCGATGCTTCGAACGTCTCCGTACGCATATTCTGCGCCGAATGCTTTCGAGTGGTCGAACATTTTTTGCGAGAGATCTGGTCCGAGGATGCTATCGTATCCTGGGTAGTTCTCGATATCTTCTGTGTTCGCCATTTGACCGCCCGGAATCCCGCGTTCGATCATCAATGTCGAAAGGTTCGCACGTGATGCATAAAGTGCAGCTGTCATCCCAGCAGGACCTGCCCCGATGATGATGACGTCATAAATTTTTTGTTCTGTTTCCGCCATGATTCCACCCCATTTATCATAATCGTTGTAGTTTGAGTATAGGTGAGAATCGCCTAAACGTCTAACACTTTGCTTGCAGCGGTGCCAGCATCCGTTCATGTGTCCGGATCATTGATGCGACATGATCGAACGAACAATCGACGAGCGATGCACATTCTTCGATCAACATCCCGTCCCGTAAATCATGGAACAGATAAAGCAGCGATGCAGCGGATGCTTCGATCGAATCGAATGACTCACCGCTTAAGACGAGTTGTGCGAAGCGTTCATAAAAATCACCTTCGAGACTCATCCGTTCTTCATCTGAAACGAATCGTTCTGCAAGACGGATCGTCTGCAATGCCCGGTGAATGCGTTCATCCACGACATCAGTCCGTCCTTCCATCTCGATGACAATCTGTTCCGTCAATGACAGGACGTCTTCCTGGTCTGTCACTTCTGGCATCATCGACAATGCAAGCCGTGCTTCGGCATCGTTCAGTTTCCCAAGAAGGAGTGCCGTGAAGATCCGTGAGACATCGTCTTCCGTCTTCAACGCTTGGATGAGCGCCGAACGGAACTGCAGGTTATGCCGGATGTCATACGTATCCGTCTCTTCCTTTAACGCTTGTGCTTCGTCCGACTTCAAGAAAGCAGCCGCTTCTTCGACGTGTCCCGTCTTATAGGCAGAGATTGATAACCAGTGACCGAAGAGTGGGTCTCCCCGGTAACCACGACGCTCGAGTAATTTCAACTCTTCATAAGCGATATCGTACCGTCCGATGATCGCTAAAGTTGAGGCAACCTTATAACGTGTCTCAAGATGCACGGAACGGACGTGTTCGAGCTGACGAGAGAGACGGTGTGCCTCTTCGTCCTGCCCCATCTCGTGTAGCAAGACGAGCGTGTTACAAAGGGCATGCAAATTCCCCGGATTCCCTTCAAGGACCCGTTCGAGGGAAGCGAATGCCTGATCATTCTCTCCTAAATAGAACTCGACGATCGCGAGGTTGTTGTAGGCAGGCCAGAACGTCGGGTACTGGGCAATCAGTCCAGTCAACGTCTCCTGTGCCGCGAACAGCATCCCTTTATCGATCTGGCGTTGTGCCTGACCATGCAGACGAATCAATTCATCCTCTTCGTCGTCTTCCATCTCTTGTTCAAGATCAATCAGTTCCACGAGTGCGGCCGATGCCTCCGCGTGTTTGCCGTTTGGTGCTTGCTCTAAATATTCCATCGCATGTTGTCGCGCTTCTTCATAAAGTGAGACGTGTGCGTAGTTATTCGCTAAATAAAAGAGTGCTTCCGTATTTGATGCGTCGAGTGCGCGTACTTGTTTCAAGACATCATTCGCATGATTGATTTCTCCTGTCTCGAATAAGACACGGGCATAACGGAGCAAATAACGGATGTCCGCTGGCTGAAGTGTCGTCGCCTCATCTAAATGATAGACGGCTTCGTCCAGTCGCCCTTCCCGGTGCGCCTTCCGTCCGCGGAAATAAAAAAGTTCCGCTTGGCGCGCTGTTATCGCAAAGGGGTCTGCTTTGTATTTGGTTAATTCCATCATGATTCAAGCCCCCATAAATAGTAAACTGGTTTCGTAGTTGCAGACACAAGAATACCCTATCTCTAGGAGGCATGCAACAGAAAAAAACGCCGGAGTTCATCCCCAGCGTTTCGCATAAATCGATTCCAGTTCTTTGTAATTCTCTAAGCATTTTCGTACAAAAGCATCCGTCTCCGGATTCAGTCCTTCAAGACGTGCCACGTCCTTGTCATATGCCTGCCGTAAGCTCGTCGCATAATCCGGAATCTCTCCGTCATACGCATAAACGACTGCGGGCGAAACCGTGATCTTTTCGTGCTTATGCAAGGCGGTCCGGATATGGAAGAGTGGAACATCGACTTGGTTCGGTTGGTGAAGATCTCCTTGAACAGGATGCTTCTCAACAGCCAACACCTCAACGACGAGACCTTGTGGACGTTCGGCGAATAATCTTCCGAAATACTTTCCTGTCTTATACGTAAAGCGGATGTGCGTCATCTTTTTTCCTTCTTCCTTCTCACAGTTTTGTCACATTTCGTGCCGGCGAAGCGGCTGACTCGAGACGCGTTCGTTCGGTGCAATGTCTCGGTGAACGACTGATCCGGCACCAACGACGGCACCATCTCCGATCGTTACGCCCGGTAGGATCGTCACGTTCGCACCGATCAAAACATTGCTTCCGATGACGACGTCACCTAAACGATACTCCGTCGTCAAATATTCATGACAGAGAATCGTCGTATTGAAGCCGATGATCGTATTGTCACCAATCGTGATTCGCTCCGGGAACATCGTGTCTGGCATCACCATCAAGGCAAGCGCCGTCTTCTCCCCGATCTTCATCCGAAGACATGTCCGGTAGAGCGCGTTCTTGAAACGAAGCGACGGAGCAAACCGCCCGATCGTGATGATCGTAAAGCACCACATCACTTTAAAGAACGACACCGTCCGGTACATGTGCCAGAGTGGATTCGTCGTGCCGACCTGAAACCGATCAGTTCGCCGCGCCATTTTGTTCCTCCAGCCAAGCAGCAAGATGATCCATCGAATCAATGATGACGTCCGGCTCGAGGGCTTCTAAGTACGCGCGTCCTTTGATCGCCCAACCGACCGCGACTGTCTTCAATCCCGCGTTCTTACCACCGAGAATGTCCGTATCGTTGTCACCGACCATGATCGTTTCGTCTGCCGTTGATCCAAGCAACTGCATCGCTTTTTCGAACGGCTCGACGGCTGGTTTTTCTTCCGTTACGTCGTCGGCTGCGATGACCGCGTCAAACAGTGACGTCAATCCGAACAACTCGATACCGCGAAGAGCGACACGACGACTTTTCGACGTCACGACCGCCATCTTGTATCCTGCTTCATGCAGACGACGTAATCCGTCAAGCACACCTGGATACTCGAGCACGAGCGCGTCATGCATCGCGATGTTGTAGCTACGGTAAAAAGCGACCATCTCTTTCCACTGTTCCGCATTCATCGCTGAGAATGATTTTTCTAGCGTCGGACCGATGAACGGAAGCAATTCCGCTTCCGTGAACGTCCGGTCCGGGTAATAGTAACTGAGCGTATGCTCGAAGCTTTTTAAGATCAATGGATTCGTGTCAATCAACGTGCCATCTAAATCAAACAGTAGTGTGCGAATCATCGATTACTTCGCCTCCTTTTTCGAACCGTCCAAGTAACGAACGGCGTTGCGGCGAACGACCATCATGATCACACCGAAGATGATCAAACAGATTGAGACGATTTGTGCCGTCCGGAGTCCATCCCCCATCAACAGACTGTCCGTCCGGAGTCCTTCGATATAGTAGCGTCCGATCGAGTACCACACGAGATAACCGAGGAAGACATACCCACGACGTGGATTGAACTTCATCCGCCAGACGATCAACAGAATGACACCGATGATGTTCCAGATACTTTCATAGAGGAACGTCGGTAAGTAGTATGTTCCGTCAATATACATCTGATTAACGATCCAGTTCGGTAAGTGGAGCGTATCTTGCAAGTACGACCACGTCGTCTCACCACCGTGTGCTTCTTGGTTGAAGAAGTTGCCCCAACGTCCGACGGCCTGTCCGAACAAGAGTGACGGTGCCAAGATATCGACGATTTGCCAGAACGAGATCTTTTTCTTACGCGTATAGATGATGACCGTCAAAATCGCCCCGATGATCGCACCGTGAATCGCGATCCCACCTTGGCGAATGTTGATGATTTGGTCAAGATGTTGACTGTAGTAATTCCACTCGAACGCAACGTAGTAAATCCGGGCACAGATGATACTGATCGGAATCGACCAGATGACGACATCAACCGCATACTCTTCGTTGAAGCCGATTCGCTTCGATTCGAAAATTGCAATCAACAGTCCAACGACCGCACCGAGTGCGATGACGATCCCGTACCAGTAAATCGGTACAGGACCGAGTTCGATCGCCACACGGTCAAACGTTGGTTGTACAGAGGCTAAAGTTCCCATCAAAGACCACCATTCCCATCTTCAATTGCTTGCGCGAGACGTCCCGCGAATTCTTCTGCTGTGTTGATGCCCATGTTCTTCAGACGATAGTTCATTGCTGCGACTTCGATGATGACAGCAAGGTTTCGTCCGGGACGAACCGGAATTGTCAGGAACGGAATTTCCGTATCGATGATTTGGAGTGTCTCTTGGTCCAGGCCGACGCGGTCATAGACTTTCGATTGATCCCAAATCTCGAGGTTACAGACGAGGCTGATCTTCTTGTGCGAGCGAACCGCGCCTGCACCGAACAACGTCATCACATCGATGATCCCGATTCCACGAATCTCAAGCAGATGCTGAATCAACTTCGGTGCTGTCCCAACGAGAATCCCGTCACCAGTTTGACGAATCTCAACTGAGTCGTCCGCCACTAGGCGGTGACCTCGTTTAACGAGTTCGAGTGCCGTTTCCGATTTACCGACACCACTTGCCCCTTTGATGAAGACACCGACACCATAGATATCGACGAGGACACCATGCATCGCTGTCGTTGGTGCGAGTTCCGCTTCGAGGAAGTTCGTGATCTGTGACTCGACCGATGTCGTATGCCCTTTTGTCGTCAACAGTGGCACGTTCGTCTCGTCTGCAGCTTGGATGATCGCTTCCGGTACGTCAAATCCACGTGTGATCAAGATACCAGGTGTTTCATCCGTACAGAGGACATTCGCTCGTTCGCGTTGTTCCTCGTACGTTAAATTATTGAAGAACGTCAATTCTGTTTTTCCGAGAATCTGGAGACGTTCTGCCGGGTAATAGGCATAATAACCGGCAAGCACAAGGCCAGGTCGGCACAAATCAGCCGTCAGAATCGGACGATGTAAGCCCTCTTCTCCCGTGACGATGTGGAGATTGAATTGTTTTACGATTTCAGCTGTTCGCACTTTTGGTTGCACGCTTCGTCAGCCCCTTTCACTTGAAGTATTGTACCATATTTTTATTGGATTCATGGAATTGGATTAGAAGCATGATTTCTTGGGAATGGAATAAAGAGTTAATATTTTGAAGGAGGTTTTGCCGTGATGTCAGGCGGTGGTATCGGATTAATTTTAGTCATTATCTTATTTGCGGTTCTAGCGATTGCTGGTTTCGTCTATCTCATCATCTCACTGATTGATATGTGGAAAGCGTATTCGCGTAATCAAGATCAAACTGCCCTCTTATTCTTCATCATCTCGATTATCGGGATCTTCATCAGTGGTTCATTCATTTCCTACGTCCTCGCGATCATCTTCTATTGGAATCGCGCACGTGGAAAGAGTTGGCTCGGAATCGGTCTGATTCTCGTTTCGATCGTTCTTGCAATCATCGGTGTCATTGCCTTACTCTCGTTCGGTTACGATATGAATAATATCGAGAACATGAACTTCGACGAGCCGATGATGGATCAGGACTACGATTATTGATGTAAGCTACACCCATCTTCTTATGAGGATGGGTGTTTGTTTATCTAAAGGAAAACATAGCGATATATCCTTTTCTTCTACTTGCTTTCCTCAGGCGAGACACGAGCCGCGGCTGCATCGTTCGAACGAACGAGTAGCCGGGTCTCGTTTGTCTCTGACAGCGCGGATCACCGCGCTTTTTCCTGCAGGAGTCGCGTAAAAAGCAGGATACAAAAAAAGCAGCTACCTGATTCGATTAAGAATCAAGTAGCTGTTATCTATTTCTTATAACGCTTGTGGACTGAGGTGAACACCATGCGTGACCGAAATCGTACCTGTCTTCGTATCCGCTTCAACCTCGATTTTTGGTGAGCGACCGCGACCTGATACGAAATGGAGCTTCCGGTTGACAATCTCTTTTTGATCCCGGATTAATTCCATGTCATCGAGGTTGCAGTTGAGACCACCAAAGTTTGTCTCAAGCTCCCCGTAGACTTCAGCGCCGTGCGGCAACATCAGGGCGATGCTTCCAGCAAGCGACGACGCTTTGACCTTCGCATTTTGCGCTGTCTTCAGCTCGCAGCGGACGTTTCCGTTCGCTGTTTTCAGTTCTGAACGTTCGAAGACACCTGCCGTGATGATTTGTCCATTAGCTGTCTTCGCCTTCAAGACCTTCAACTCCGACTCTTCGATTTCAATCGAACCGTTCGCAGTCGATACTTTGACATCCTCACTGAACAAATCACGGACGTTGACCCGACCGTTCGCTGTCATCAGTTGAGCAGATGTCGTATCGAGTGACGTCAACGAAATTTCCCCATTCAGTGTCTGTAAGACGAATGATTCGTAATGACGGCGCGGAACTTTCAGATGGACTGTCGCCCGGACACTCTTATCCTTCAAACGGATCGAGAGTGTGTTCGCCGAGACTGCGTGTTGAACAGCGGCCTGAAGTTGCTCAAGCGCCTGTTCTTCCGTCACTTGTTGGCGGCGGAGCGGACGTCCTGTCACCGTCAATTCGCATTCTTCGAGATCACTCGGTTCGACGACCAAGTTTGCATTGAACAGATCGACGTGAACCGTCTCTCCGCTGAATGGGAATTGTTTGACGTAGGTGACGTTCGGACCGGACGCCTGATTAAGCGAAAGATCACTGTCCTTGATCCGGCTGACGAGATTATCGAACGCTGACATGACTTTCGTCGTCAGTGAATCGACGGAATACTGGTCGACCCGATCATATTGTTCTGGTTCATCGACGTACTTATGTTCACTGGCAGAAGTTGCACGTTCGTCGATCGCTTCGAGCCGCTCGAGTTTATCGAGTGCCTCATCAATCGTTAACTTTCCTTCTTTGACTTGCTCCAATATCAATTGACGCATATCTTGCTTCATGAACCGTTCCCTCCTATTCTTGAACCTCAAACGTGTGTTACATGATACTTTCGTTTAAGTTCCCTTAGTTCCTTCCTACGAATCCTCATCCACAAAAGTTTCACGATTCAATTCGTGCCGCATCGCGTTCAAGGACAGGTGCGAGGTATCGTCCCGTGTAGGATGCTTCGACTTCAGCAATCTGTTCCGGTGTACCGGCAGCAACAATCGTTCCGCCACCGTCGCCACCCTCTGGTCCTAAATCAATCAAGTAGTCGGCCGTCTTGATGACATCCAAGTTGTGTTCGATGACGAGCACTGTATCACCATTGTCGACGAGACGTTGCAAGACTTTCAAGAGACGCGCAATGTCGTGGACGTGGAGTCCTGTCGTCGGCTCATCGAGGATGTAGATCGTCTTCCCAGTCGAGCGTTTATGCAACTCGGACGCCAGTTTAACACGTTGCGCTTCCCCGCCGGACAGTTCCGTCGCGGGTTGACCGAGACGCATGTATGTCAGACCGACGTCAGCGATCGTCTGCAATTTACGCGTGATCTTCGGAATGTTCTCGAAGAAGGCGAGGGCATCTTCAACCGTCATCTCAAGCACGTCGGCAATCGTCTTGCCTTTATATTTCACTTCGAGTGTTTCGCGGTTATAACGTTTCCCATGACAGACTTCACACGGTACATAGACGTCCGGTAAGAAGTGCATCTCAATCTTGATGATCCCGTCGCCACGACAAGCTTCACAGCGTCCACCCTTGATGTTGAAACTGAAGCGTCCTTTTTTATAACCACGCAGTTTCGCTTCGTTCGTCGAAGCAAAGACGTCACGGATGTCATCGAAGACACCGGTATACGTTGCTGGGTTCGAACGTGGTGTCCGACCGATCGGCGACTGGTCGATGTCGATGACCTTATCGATTTGATCCAGACCGGTAATCCCTTTATGGGCACCCGGTTTTTCTTTCGCCCGGTTCATCTCGTGCGCAATCGTCTTATAGAGAATTTCATTGATCAACGTCGATTTCCCGGAGCCCGAGACACCGGTGACGGCGACGAACAGACCCAGCGGAATATCGACATCGACGTTCTTCAGGTTGTTTTCCGATGCTTTGTGGATATGGAGCATCCGACCGTCCGGCTCTTTGCGTGTTGATGGAACAGGAATGAACTTCTTCCCGGACAAGTATTGACCAGTCAACGAGTTCGCATCCTGCATCAACTCTTCCGGTTTCCCGGCTGCCGTGACGAATCCACCGTGATCGCCGGCACCAGGTCCGATATCGATCAAGTAGTCGGCTGCCATCATCGTGTCTTCATCGTGTTCGACGACGATCAACGTGTTGCCGAGATCACGCATCGCCTTCAGCGTATTGATCAGACGATCATTATCACGTTGGTGTAAACCGATCGATGGTTCATCGAGAACGTAGAGGACGCCCGTCAGACGCGAACCAATTTGTGTCGCAAGACGAATCCGTTGCGCTTCCCCACCGGACAACGTACCGGCTGCGCGTGAGATCGTCAGGTAATCGAGACCGACGTTCTCGAGGAACGACGCCCGTTCGTGAATCTCACGGACGATCATCCGCGAAATCGTCTGATCCTTCTCACTCAACTTCTCCGGTAGTTCGTCGAAGAACATGACCGCTTGTTTAACAGACATCTTCGTCACTTCACCGATATGATGATCGGATACTTTGACGGCAAGTGATTCCCGTTTCAAGCGGTGTCCTTGACACGTCGGACAAGCTTTCTTCGCCATGTAGCCTTCCATCTGTTCCCGGATATAATCAGACGACGTCTCCTTGAAGCGACGTTGTAAGTTATTGAGGACCCCTTCGAAGTAGAGGTTCGTATTTCGGACCATCCCGAAGTCGTTCTCATAACGGAAGTGAATCTCTTCCTTCGTGTTTCCGTTCAAGATCGTTTCACGGTGTTCTTCTGACAATTGTTCGAACGGTGTATCCATATCGATCTTGAAGTGGTCGCAGACCGCTTTGAGTAATTGTGGATAATACTGCGAGCTCGTCGGTTCCCACGCCACGATTGCCCCTTCGTTCAACGACTTATCGGGATGCGGCACGACGAGATCAACATCGACCTCAAGCTTCGTTCCGAGACCATCACATGACGTACAAGCACCAAACGGTGAGTTGAACGAGAACATCCGTGGTTCGAGTTCGCCGATTGAGAAGCCACAAATTGGACAAGCATGATGTTCACTGAACAACAGTTCGTTGCCGTCCATCGTATCGACGATGACCCGACCATCCGCGAGGCGAAGGGCAGTCTCAAGTGAGTCCGCAAGACGGGCTTCGACGTCTGGTCGCACGACGACACGGTCGACGACGACTTCGATCGAGTGTTTCTTGTTTTTCTCAAGCGTGATCTCTTCGGCGAGATCCATCGTCTCTCCGTTGACACGGACGCGGACGAAACCTTCTTTCTTCAAATCGTCGAGTACCTTGACGTGCGTTCCTTTTCGTCCGGAAACGATTGGCGCGAGGATTTGCAGACGGGTCCGCTCCGGTAACTCCATCACTTGGTCGACCATCTGACTGATCGTCTGGCTCGAAATCTCGATTCCGTGATTTGGACAAATCGGTTTACCAATTCGTGCATACAACAGACGCAAATAATCATAGATCTCTGTGACCGTTCCAACCGTCGACCGTGGGTTTTTACTCGTCGTTTTCTGGTCGATTGAAATTGCTGGACTCAGTCCTTCAATCGTATCGACATCCGGTTTATCCATCTGTCCGAGGAACTGACGGGCATAGGCAGATAAACTTTCGACATAACGCCGTTGTCCTTCAGCGTAAATCGTGTCGAAGGCAAGCGACGATTTCCCTGACCCGGACAAACCCGTCAAGACGACGAGCTGATCGCGGGGGATTTCGACATCGATGTTTTGTAGATTATTGACGCGAGCGCCTTTGATGATAATCTGATTCTTCTTTTCTCCCAACTTAGGCACCTGCTTTCAATTCTAATATGAGGTCGCGGAGCTCAGCAGCTCGTTCGAACTGCATGTCCTTCGCCGCTTGACGCATCTCTTGGTCGAGCTGCTCAAGCAACGTTTCGCGCTCCGGTTTTTTGAGTTTGTTGAACTTCTCGAGTTTTTCGACGGTGTCGTCGCTCTCGATCGTCGTACTGATGACACCACGAACATCTTTTTTGATCGTCTGCGGCGTGATGCCATGTTCTTCATTGAACGCCATCTGGATCGCGCGACGGCGTTCCGTCTCATCGATCGCGCGTTGCATCGAATCGGTAACTTTATCGGCAAACAAGATGACGTGTCCTTCCGAGTTCCGAGCCGCCCGACCAATCGTTTGAATCAGCGAACGATCCGACCGCAAGAACCCTTCCTTATCGGCATCAAGAATCGTCACGAGTGAGACTTCCGGAATATCGAGTCCTTCTCGTAATAAGTTGATCCCGACGAGGACATCGTATTTCCCGAGTCGTAAGTCACGGATGATTTCAATTCTTTCCAGCGTCTTGATCTCCGAGTGCATGTAGTTGACCTTGACACCATTCTCTTTCAAGTAATCGGTCAAGTCTTCTGCCATCTTCTTCGTCAGTGTCGTCACGAGAACACGTTCGTTCTTCGCGACCCGGTCACGGATGTTATCCATCAAGTAATCGATTTGTCCCGTGATTGGATGAATCTCGATCGTCGGATCGACGAGGCCGGTCGGACGAATGATTTGCTCGACCATCTCTTTTGAATGTTCGAGTTCATATGGTCCTGGTGTCGCTGAGATATAGATTGCCTGACTGACTTTTTCCTCGAACTCCTCGAACCGTAACGGACGGTTGTCTTTTGCCGATGGAAGACGGAAGCCGTGATCGACGAGGACTTGTTTCCGCGCCTGGTCTCCGTTGTACATCCCGCGAATTTGCGGCAATGTGACGTGTGACTCATCGGCGACGAGCAAGAAGTCTTTCGGGAAGTAATCAAGCAACGTATACGGTGTTGCACCTTCCGGCATCAAGTTCAAGTGACGCGAGTAGTTCTCGATTCCGGAACAATAGCCCATCTCACGCATCATCTCGAGATCGTAGTTCGTTCGTTGCTCAAGGCGTTGCGCTTCAAGTAGCTGATTGTCTTCGCGTAATTTCGCGAGTTGGACTTCCAGTTCCTTCTCGATGTTCGCGATCGCTTTCTGAAGACGGGTATCTCCCGTCACGAAGTGGGACGCCGGGAAGATTGAGATATGCTCGCGGTCTGCGACGATCTCACCTGTCAGCGGATCCATGTCACGAATCCGTTCAATCTCATCACCGAAGAACTCGACCCGGACACACTGTTCGTCGCGTGACGCCGGGAAGATTTCGACGACGTCTCCTCGGACACGGAACCGTCCTCGTTGGAAATCGATGTCGTTACGCTCATACTGAATGTCGATCAGACGACGGAGCATCTCGTTACGCCCCATCTCATTGCCGACACGTAGTGACAAGACGTGATTGTTGTACTCTTCCGGGTTACCGAGACCATAGATACACGAGACAGACGCAACGATCAAGACGTCCTCCCGTTCGAACAGGGCGGACGTCGCCGAGTGACGTAGTTTATCAATCTCATCGTTGATCGAAGAGTCCTTCTCAATGAACGTATCCGTCGATGGGACATACGCTTCCGGCTGATAATAATCATAAAAACTAACGAAGTATTCGACCGCATTGTTCGGGAAGAATTCCTTGAACTCCGAGTAGAGTTGTCCCGCTAGTGTTTTGTTGTGGGCAAGGACGAGCGTCGGTTTCTTGATTTCCTTAATGACGTTCGAGACCGTGAACGTCTTCCCGGTACCAGTCGCCCCAAGCAACGTCTGATGTCGTTCGCCTTGTTTTAGCCCAGTCACCAATTTTTCGATTGCCGTCGGCTGATCACCGCCTGGCTCAAATGGTGAAACGAGTTCAAATTCCATCGTTTGCTTCCCCCTCATCACGTAAAAAATCTATTTTTATTGTACCACTTTACGAACAAACATTCGATTATGAAGTGCTCCTTTTAGGAAGTTACCCTTTTTTTCGAAAATGCAAAAGTTTCTTTTTTGCTTCGAGTGTTGACCCTCGATTTTTCTGCCGACAAAAAAATCCCCGTCACGGCTGTTCCGTGACAGGGATTTACTCGTTAATGCAAGGACCGCACTTTAGTGCGACCATGGACTGGCTCATTGACGAACAGGATGCCGAGCTCATGATGATCTTGTTCATAGAAGGCACGTTGCGCAAACCGGATGTCTCCGTTATGGTTCATGACTTCAAGACGCAGATACGGTTTGTGTTTTTGGATGGCTTCGTAGAACGATGTTTCCGAATCGACCTTTTCACCATTGACCTTATAGATCGCTTCGCCCGGAATCAAGCCCATCTCGGCAGCTGGTTTATCAGGTAGCGTTCCGAGAATGACGGCACCACGCGTTCCATTGAGGAACAATGGTGTCTGTGCCCGGTTCAATCGTTTGACCCGCTGATGCAACACAATGTGCAGGACGAGCAACAAAACGATCCCGTACAGCCATTCAGCTTGTCCGGTGACGTATGCAAGAACCGTCAATAGAATTGCAACGAGGCTCGTAATTAAACGTCCTTGAACGAGTGGACGCATCAATTCTTTCGGTAACTTACCCGTAAAGAGGAAGCTGAAGCCGATCGGTAACCAGAGAACGATCGGAACGAGCTCTGGGAAGCTGTAACGTGGCCACCAGGCTTCAAGCACGTCGCCCGGAACAAAGACGAGCAAAGGCAATAGCCAAAGTTTATTCGCTGACAGCCCACCGATGAAGCGACCACGCTTCGAAACGACGAGTGACGGTGACAGGCGTCGTTGCCCGCGCCACCAGACGAGGAGACATTCCGCAACGAGCGTTAACGTCGCAAGCAATAAAATCATTTTCGGCTCAACCGCTCGGACCGGATCAAGACGTGCATCCATCAAGAACCAGCCGGCAAGTCCAAGCAAGACGATCGGCCAAAGCGGTACGTTCAAACGTACGATGCCGATCAACAGCAGGACACTTGAGAATCCGAGTAACAGCAAAGCGTATTGCGGCGTCAGCGTCAATCCGAGCCAGCCACTGACGACGGATAAGACGAGACCAACGAGTAACCCTGGTAAAAGTGTTTCGAGGACATCGCTTCGTTTTCCGTGTGTCCGGGAGCGAAATAGTCCACGTTCCCGTTTGACACGCCGGATGCCGATGACCCAACTGACAAGGAGTGCTAACCACAAGGTCGGACTGGCGATGAGACTAATCGCGGTCCAACCAATTTCATCGAGTAATTCCACGCGCATTCAGACCTCTTTCCATTCCTTATTATTGAGCAGCGACCTCGAGTGCTTTTTTCCGCTGGACGTCATTTTTGTCGTCCTCGAGTTTCTTCAGGAGACGTGTCTCCATCTCACCCGCTGTCTGCTGATCGATTTTTCCAGTGACGTCGAGCTTCGCATCTTTTTGTAAGGCTTCGACAGCTTGCTTCATCGTGTCACCGAAATACCCATCCTGTCCTTTTGGCTCGTAACCGATTGCTTCGAGAACTAAGTGAGCGTTTTCGACCGATTTTCCATAATCACCGACTGCAAGTGACTTCTGATCAGTCAGGATCTTCGTGACGTTGAAGTACGCTGGTTGCTTGACTTCAATCGTCGGTTCGACCCCTTTTTTGTGGATCCAGTTGCCGTCCGGCGTCAGCCATTTGTTCGTCGTCAACTTCAAATCACTACCGTCCTTCAGATCGTACGCACTTTGGACGATTCCTTTACCGAACGATTTTGTACCGACAACCTCAGCCCCAGCACCTTCCTTTAGACCGGCTGCCAGAATCTCGGACGCGGACGCGGATCCGCCGTCTTCAAGCACGACGATGTTATAAGGTTTCTTCTCGTCTGCCTTCCCGAATTCCTGCTGCCGCTCCCCTTTATTGTTCTCAACTTGATAAATCGGAACATCTTTCGGAATGAACGGTGCAATCATGCTTGAGACAGCCGTCAAAAGACCGCCCGGATTCCCACGAACGTCGATGACGAGCCCATCGATATTCTGACTCTCGAGTTTCGCGAGCCCCTTCTCGAACTCTTCTGCCGTCGGTTCTGAGAACTGCGTCACTTGCAAGACACCAATCTTCTTCCCGTTGACGTCCTCAGTCGACGTATAGACCGTCTCGATCGGAATCGTGTCCCGTTTGATCGTGATGTCCATCGCGTCTTGACCGCTGCGTTGAATCGTCAGGACGACGTTCGTTCCTTTTTCACCACGGATTTTCTTGACCGCCTGATCCGTCTTTTGCCCTTTCGTCGACTTGCCGTCGATTTCTAAGATGACGTCACCAGGTTTAATCCCGGCTTTTTCAGCGGGCGACCCTTTGATTGGTGAGACGATGACGATCGACTCGCCCTTTTGTTCAAGCGTCGCACCGATCCCTTCGAACGAAGACGATAGATTCGTATTGAACGATGCTGTCTCCGACTCATCCATATAGACGGAATACGGATCGTCAAGCACTTCCGCCATACCGGATAACGCACCATCCAGCAGTTCTTTATCTGTTACGTCCTCTAGATAGTTCTGTTCGATCATTTGACGGACCTGATCAACTTTTTTCCAATCACCCGTCGCATTCGCCGACGACGATGACGTCGAGACAGAATCCGTTCCGCCAGCCGCTAACATTCCGACGGCGCCTGCCCCTAAACCAAGCCCGAAGGTACTGACCGCGATGACTGCTGTTGTAGATTTTTTCACGCTTGATTCCCCACTTCCGTTAAAAAACGCAGTATTTTTTTCAGTATAGCAAAAAAAGATAGGTTACCCTATCTTTTCGGTATTCTATGGGATGTCAAAAGATGTACGGTGCCGGGTCCACTGCATTCGGTTGTCCGACCGCCCACTCTCCCTTATGCAATTCGAAATGCAGATGCGGTCCTGTCGACCAGCCGGTTGAGCCAAGCGTCCCGACCGTTTGACCTGGCATGACCGTTTGCCCCGCAGACACGCTGATCGAGTCGAGATGCGCATAAACGGTCGTATAGACCTGTCTGTCGATCAAATGCGTCACCATGACGACATTTCCGTAACCGGTCGCACTACCGGCACGGAGGACGATCCCACCAGCTGCCGCATGAATCGGAGTTCCTTTCGCATTGACGAGATCGATGCCCGTATGCAACTCCGGTTTCCCTGTCAATGGATTGTTCCGCGGACCAAATGGTGACGACACATAGCCTTTGACTGGTAAGTGGAACGGGCGACTCACATCAACATCAACACTCGTATCCGGTGTTGCACTTGGCGCCTCGATCTCAGGTACCGACGTCTCTGTTTTTGGTGTCTCTGCTTTCGGTGCCTCTCCTTGTTCCTCTTTCGCTGCTGCCTCTCGTGCAGCTTCAGCAGCTTTTGCGGCTTCCGCTTGACGTTTGGCTTCTGCTGCCCGTGCGGCTTCTTCCGCTTTGCGTTTCGCTTCTTCTTTTGCTTTCCGTTCCGCTTCTTGCAGGGCAATCAATTCATTTTGGATCAGACGACGCTGATCCGCGAGGATTTCCGCCTCTTCAGCTTTCGAGAACTGCTCTTGTTGTAGTTCCTTGACCTTCGTGTTCAACTGGACGACGAGCTTTCGCTTCAAGTCAGACTCCGCGATGATCCGCGTCTGAAGAACGAGTAACTTCCGTTGTTCCTGTTTCATGCTCTCCAGTAATAACGCTTGTTCCGAGCGCTGTTCATTCAGTTGCTTGACGTTCGCCTTATAGGCTTGCAAGACATTATCATCTTGCTTGATGATCTCGCTGACCGTACTGAAACGCGAAATCAAATCACCGAAATCCTTTGCGTCGAGCAGGACCTCGATGTATTTGACGTCTCCTTTTTGCTGGACGGCACGCAATCGGCTTCCGAGCAAATCTTCTTGCTGATGCAGTTCCTTCAACGTCTCGGAAATCGCTTCTTCCGTCAGACGTAATTGTTCCTTAGATGCAGCAACAGCCGCTTGTTGATCGGCTATTTTAAGCGCTAAATCATCCAAACGGCTGTTGACTTCATCCAGTTGCGCACGGGCTTCCTTGCGCTCCTGTTTCGTCAAGATTAACTTCTCTGATGTCTGATTCTGTGATCGTTCCGTCTCTTTCAGACGGCTTTCGACCTCCTGTTGTTCCTTCAGCAAATCTTCTTTCGACGTGGCATCAACGGACACACTAGTTCCAATCAAAGCTAAGCTCAGGACGGCAGAATAGAATCGGACTTTCATGAGAAGCATCTCTCCTCTATTTTATTTTTGAGTGAATCACTTAAATCTTCAAGAAACGACCGAGTGATGTCGTAGATCCCCATACACCGATGAATGCACCGAGTCCGAGTAGGATCAAGACGACTTGTGCCGACAGTTCACCTGGTGGAATCAGCGAGAAGATTCCCGCATTCACGGTAGCAAGTTGCGGTTGGATCGCGTTGTATGAGACTTCGTAACCGAAGTAGACGACGACGATCGGGATGATGGCACCTAATACGCCCATCAATAATCCTTCGACGAAGAACGGCGCACGGATGAATCCGTTTTTCGCTCCGACGAGGCGCATGATCTCGATTTCCCGGCGACGGGAGAAGATCGTGACTTTGATCGTGTTCGAAATGAGGAACATTGCCATGAATGTCAATCCGACGATCAGGATGATTCCACCGATCCGAACTCCTTCAAGGAAGTTAAACATCTTTTTAACATAGTCCTTACCATATTCGACACTATCTACATTTTCCATTTTTTTGATGGAATTTGCAAGTGTTTCTGTCTCTTTTGGTGAGGTAGCTTTGACGATATATCGGTCGTGAAGTGGATTATCCTTTTCAACCGACTGATAGGCTTGTGAGCCTTCGCCAAGTTGCTCCTTGAAGCGGTCCAGTTCTTCTTCTTTCGAACTATAACGAACAGAGTTGACACCCGGCATCTGCTTGAGGAAGTCACCCACTGCATCAATCTTCGACTGGTCTGCTTCCCGTTCGACGAACACTTGGATTTCAACGTCTTTTTCGACGTTATCGGAAATCTTGTTGACGTTGAACATGAGCATTGCGAATATTCCTACGAGAAGTAAAGTGACGGTAACAGCACTGACAGAAGCGAATGTCATCCAGCCGTTCCGGACGAGACCTTTTGCCCCTTCCCGTAAATGACGGAATCCATTAAACTTCATAGCCGTACATTCCTTTCTCTTCGTCTCGGACGATTTTTCCTCCGTCGATCGCTAAGACACGATGACGCATCTTGTTAACGATGTCTCGGTTATGTGTCGCCATTACGACCGTTGTCCCACGGCGATAAATTTCTTCGAATACTTCCATGATCTCCCATGCTGTATCCGGGTCCAGGTTCCCAGTCGGCTCATCGGCGATGACGAGTGACGGACGATTGACGATGGCTCTCGCGATCGAGATCCGTTGTTGTTCGCCCCCAGATAATTCGTCCGGATAGTTGCGCTCTTTATGTTTGAGCTTCACGAGATCGAGAACCTCGAGGACTTTCTTCCGGATTTGTGATTTGTCTTCTCCTACAACTTCTAGCGCGAAGGCGACATTTTCATAAACCGTCAATGACGGGAGTAGTTTGAAATCTTGGAAGATGACGCCGATTTGGCGACGAAGTTCGGGGATTTGACGGTTCTTCAGCTTACCGACTTCGATTCCTTTAAATAAAAATGAACCGCTCGTTGGTTTCTCTTCGCGGTACATCATTTTCATAAATGTTGATTTACCCGCACCCGACGGACCGACGATATAGACGAATTCGCCTTGATTGATCGTCAAATCGACCTCACGGAGTGCCGTGACGCCGTTCGGATAAATCTTACTGATTCGTTGCATCTTGATCACGTACTTCACATCCTTATTTATTTACTGATGCTGATGGATAGGTCTAAAAACCTACCGACCACCATTATAACAGGGACAAAATTGAACGCACATTACAATCAAATGTCATTTCAGGCGATTATACCATAAAAAAGAGGCACGAATGACGAACACGTGTCGTGTGTGTCATCTCGTACCCCATCATATCCCATAATTACTTTTTATCAGCGAGCCAGTCGGCAACGGCAACGATTTCTTCATCCTCTTTCAAGAGTCCGGCAGGCATTTGCCCTTTCCCGTTCTTGATGATTTCCTGGATTTCTTCTGAAGAATACTTCGAGCCGACCTTCGTCAGGTTCGGTCCGACGTTCCCTTCAAGGTTGTTCCCGTGACACGATGCACAGTTGTTCGCGAAGATTTTTTCCGCATCGACGGCTGTTTCCGTCTTCGACGAATCATCGTTCATCGTCGACTCTTCCTTCGTACTTGACGAATCGCTAGAGCTTGAATCGTCACTGCCGCCACACGCCCCGAGCGCAAGCGTTGTTCCTAAACCTAACGCAAGTAACAAGTTTTTCAGCTTCATCCGGATATCCCCCTCTTGTAAGTATCTGCAAAAACACTTCTGACCTAGTTAGAGTATAACCGTTATCCGGAAGAGTTAAGCGTGATTTCACAAAAACTTCACGAGTTCGGAACAATTACGGCACATTCCGGTAACGTTTATCATCGGTAAAACCGAGACCGAGCACTTCGTGGGCTTCACTGACGACGAGAAACGCCGACGGATCGATGTGTTTGACGATCTCTTTGAGCGTCGTGATCTCCCCTTGGCGAACGACGACCATCAGCATCGGTTTCCGTGTCCGTGTGAACGCACCTGCTGCCTCGATCTCCGTCGCCCCGCGATCGAGCGTCTCGAAGATTTCCTTCACTAACGCTTCCCGTTGATCGGAAATGATATAGGCGAGCTTGTCGTTCGTGATCCCGAGCTGGACGACGTCGATCATCTTGATCGTGATGAACAAGGCGACGAGCGCATACAATCCGATCTCGAGCGAGAAGATCGTCGCCGCACTGATGACGATCGTTCCGTCGAGCAAGGCAATACAGAGATGGAGCGGCAACTTGGTGAAGCGATGCAAAATTTGCGCGATCAAATCCATTCCCCCGGTCGACGCCCGGCCCCGGAAGATCAGACCGAGTCCGATTCCGACACCGGCACCGCCGAAAATCGCGGCAAGCATCGGATTCATCGTCGCAGCCGGAACATCGAACCGCTCATACACGAGGATGACAACCGGTAAAAAGATTGAACCGACGAGTGATTTGACACCAAACCCCATCCCGAGGATCATCCAACCGATCGCTAGTAAGACAACGTTCGCGACGAGTTGGAATAACCCGGGCGAGATCCCAAACAAATCGTTCAAGACGATCGATAAGCCACTGACGCCTCCTGAGGCGAGTTGATTCGGTGCTAAAAATAAACTAAAGGCACTTGCGACGAACAAGGACCCGATTAACAAATACGCATAATCGCGCACGACTTCCTGACGTGTCGATGTCATGACATTCCATTTCCCCTTATCGATTGATTCTCGTGTTTCATTTTAGCGGAAAAGTCAGACAACGACTAGATAGGCGGAACAACTCACAGTGTTCCCTTTATACCGCACTAAAGGGCGGACTATAGCGGACGATGCCGCTAACGCCACGCAACCCATTTCGTTCAAGCGCAAGGACGAGAAAGACCTCTGGCGGAACGGGGAACGGTGGGTGAATATCATAGTCGATCGCCCGTTCGAAACCAAACTGTGGATAGTAGCTGTCGTGACCAAGTACAACGATGTGCGATTCACCAGCATCCCGCGCATCCTCAATCACTTGACGGATCAATTCGGAACCAATGCCTTTTCGTTGCCAGACCGGCAGGACGCCGACTGGTGCTAAAGCAAGCGACGGAATGTCATCGATATGGATCCGGCTTAAGAGGACGTGTCCGACGATTTCTCCTTTATCAGTTACCGCGACGCGACCGAAGACCAGTTGCGCTGCTTCATCCTCACGTAAGGCATCGACGAGGTTTGCCTCGTTCGGTTGTTCGAATGCCGCTTCGTGAACGAGCCGGATTCCCGCTGCATCCTTGAAGCCTTCTTTACGAATGATCATCAGATATTGCTCCCTTCGAGTGGTTTTGTTGCAAGAAGCGTAAATTCCTTCGGAATGTTCTCACCGTTCCAGCCCCGATGCTCATCGAATCGCTTTAATGTGAAACCTGTTCGCAGGACACCGTTTAAGATTTCGCTCAGTGTAAAATAGCGGACGGAGACATCCGGAAAATCGACTTGCTCCTCGTCCGTAAAGTGCGTCTTATATGCCAAGTCACCCGCCTGTACCGCTTGATCGAAATAACACGGTTTATACGTCAAGTCCGTATCAATCCAGCGTCCGACCGGATGAAAGTCACTCAGGATCAACTGTCCACCGGGCTTCAACATTGTAAAGAGAATCTGCAGAAAACGCTCGAGATCAGCAAAATAATGCAAAATCCCACCTTCTAAGTAGAGGATATCAAATGTCTCGCTGTATCGCTCAAGGTCGATTGCATAGAGATCGCCGACGACATACTCAATCTTTGTTCCAGCAGCATGGGCGAGTTCTAGCGCGTACCGCGCATTCTCCTCCGAGATATCGAACACCGTGACGTCTGCCCCGAGTAACGCTAACGGCACCGTCTTGCGTCCGTTCGAACCACAGATGTTCGCGATCGTCTTCCCGGCTACGTCTTCGAGATGACGACGATGTTTCTTCAGGCTTGCGGCTGGATCTTGTTTGATGATCGCAGCATATTCCGCCGGTGTTCCGTCGCGTTTCTCCCAAAATTCATACGCCCGGTACTCCCACGCTTGTTTGTTGATCCGACTTTGCTCCTGCATCACTGTTCCCCCTTTGACGGTCAAAAAACCAGTCGAACATCGTCCGACTGGTTGGTTGTCTTACATATTCATGAGACGGAGGTACGCATCGATGAAGCCCATGATGTCACCATCCATTGCTCCTTGTGTGTTCCCGACTTCATAGTTCGTCCGGTGATCCTTGACCATGCTGTATGGGTGGAAGACGTACGAACGGATTTGGCTACCCCATGCGATATCCGATTTTTCACCACGGATCTCGTCGAGTTTCTTTTGCTGCTCTTCGATTTCGCGTTGATAAAGTTTCGCTTTCAACATCTTCATTGCCGCTTCACGGTTTTTGATCTGCGACCGTTCTTGTTGACAGGAGACGACGACGCCTGTCGGAACATGTGTGATCCGGACAGCCGAGTCCGTCGTATTGATGTGCTGACCACCGGCACCAGAGGCACGGTACGTATCGATCCGTAAATCTTCCGTACGGACTTCGATGTCGATGTCATCGTTGAATTCCGGCATAACGTCACACGAGACGAACGATGTATGACGGCGACCTGACGAGTCAAATGGTGAAATCCGGACTAAACGATGGATCCCTTTTTCGGCTTTTAAGTATCCATAGGCATTGTGCCCTTGAATACGGAGCGTGACTGATTTGACACCCGCTTCATCACCCGGTTGGTAGTCCATCGTTTCGACTTTCCAGCCTTGCTTGTCGCAGAAACGTTGGTACATCCGGAGAAGCATCGATGCCCAGTCTTGCGACTCGGTCCCACCCGCACCTGGGTGTAACTCGAGGATCGCGTTGTTCGCGTCATATTCGCCGTTTAAGAGGATTTGAAGTTCGAAGTCTTCGAACTTCTTCTTGAGATCGCCAAGTTCTGACTCGAGCTCTTCTTGAAGATCCGCATCCGGCTCTTCCTTGATCAATTCGTACGTCAAGGCGACGTTCTCATGACCTGCTTCGAGTTCTTTGTATTTGTCGACCATCGCTTTTAAGCCGTTCGACTCATCGATGACTTTTTGTGCCGATTCCTGGTTGTTCCAGAAGTCTGGGTATGTCATCTCATTTTCAAGTTCTTCGATCCGGGCAATCTTCGACTCGAGGTCGAGTGATGCCTTATATTCGTCGAGTTTCTTTTCCATCCACTCGGCGGTGTTGCGAATTTCTGCTAATTCCATGTGTTCCACCTTCTCTTTCCGTGAAAAGAGGCAGGAATCTCCTGCCTCTCTTTCAGTCGATTCATCACTTATGCCTGACGGCCGTGACAGTTCTTATATTTCTTACCGGATCCACACCAGCACGGATCGTTGCGTCCGATTTGGTCGTTTGGATTTTTCCTGACCGGCTTTTTCTTGACCGCTTTGTCTTCCTTACCCGAAACGGCGACTTCGTCTTGAACAACTTTTTCGCGTTTGAGGTTTGGATCGAGATCTGCCCGAAGGACGAATTGTGTCACTTCTTCAGCAATCGCAGCGTTCATCGCATCAAACATCATCGAACCTTCCGATTGGTATTCACGGAGCGGATCGTTTTGACCGTATGCCCGGAGGTGAATCCCTTCACGGAGTTGATCCATTTGATCGATATGGTTCATCCAGTGTTGGTCAACGGCACGAAGAACGATGACTTTTTCGAACTCATCAAATGCTTCGGCTGGTACTTCTGACCGTTTGTGCTCATAGTGTGCGAATGTCCGCTCTTTGAGCAACTCGATGATTTCTTCGCGTTCTTTTCCGAAGAGGTCGCTTTCCGTGACCTTCTCTTCGATTGCAAGCGTCTGATTTGCCCACTCCGCAAGCGCACCGATGCTCCACTCTTCCGGGACGAACTCGACCGGCGTGTACTGATGGACGCCTGCTTCGATCGTCTGCTCGATCATCGGACGGACGATATCTGACACGGAACCCGCATCGAGAATCGCTGCCCGGTCCGCGTACATGACTTTCCGTTGGTCTGCCATGACGTTATCGTAGCCGAGGACTTGTTTCCGCGCATCAAAGTTGTTGCCTTCGACGCGTTTTTGAGCCGATTCAACGGCACGAGACACCATCCGGCTCTCGATTGGTTGCGAATCATCCATTCCGAGACGATCCATCATCGATTGCAACGAATCGGAACCGAAACGACGCATCAATTCATCTTCAAGTGACAGATAGAATTGTGATGCCCCTGGATCTCCTTGACGACCAGCACGACCACGGAGCTGGTTATCAATCCGGCGTGATTCGTGACGTTCTGTCCCGAGGATGAAGAGACCGCCTTTATCTAAGACACCTTCACCAAGCTTGATGTCGGTACCACGACCGGCCATGTTCGTTGCGATCGTGACCGAGTTCGCTTGACCGGCGTTCTCGATGATTTCCGCTTCACGTGCGTGGTTTTTCGCGTTCAAGACTTCGTGACGGATGCCACGTTTCTTGAGGATGTTGCTGAGCAACTCTGACGTCTCGACGGCAACCGTACCGACGAGGACAGGCTGTCCTTCGCGGTGGGCACGTTCGATTTCGTCTGCGACAGCAGCGAACTTCCCGTTCATCGTTTTGAAGATTAAGTCCGGCATATCGTTTCGGACGACGGGTTTGTTCGTCGGCACCGGTACGACATGCATGTTGTAGATGTTACGGAACTCTTCTTCCTCCGTCTTCGCTGTACCCGTCATCCCAGCAAGCTTCGTATACATCCGGAAGAAGTTTTGGTACGTGATCGTCGCAAGCGTCATCGATTCGCGTTGAATCTCGACGCCTTCCTTCGCTTCGATCGCTTGGTGCAGACCTTCTGAGTAACGACGCCCTTCCATGACACGACCTGTGAACTGGTCGATGATCATGACTTCGTCTTCACGAACCATATAGTCGACGTCGCGATGCATGACGGCGTTTGCCCGCAGTGCGAGGCTCAAATGATGGTTGAGTGAGACGTGCTCAAGTCCGAACAGGTTATCGATGCCGAAGTATTTCTCAGCCCGGTCGATCCCTTGCTCCGTCAACAGAACACTTTTCGTTTTGATGTCGACTGTGTAGTCTTCATCTGCTTTCATGATTTTTGCGAATGCATCCGCTTGCGAATAGAGCGCTGTCGATTTCTCGGCAGACCCTGAGATGATGAGTGGTGTCCGTGCTTCATCGACGAGGATCGAGTCAACTTCATCGACGACAGCGTAATGGAGCGGTCGTTGTACACGGTCTTCTTTATAGAGGACCATGTTGTCACGCAAGTAGTCGAAACCGAACTCGTTGTTCGTTCCGTACGTGATGTCACAGCTATAGGCTGCTTGTTTCTCCTGACGCGACATGCTTGAGAGGTTCAAGCCGACCGATAGACCAAGTGCCGCATAAAGAGGCTCCATGATGTCACGGTCACGTTTTGCGAGATATTCGTTGACGGTAACGACGTGAACGCCGTTGCCAGCGAGGGCATTCAAATAAACAGGGAGTGTCGCAACAAGCGTCTTACCTTCCCCGGTTTTCATTTCGGCGATGTCCCCGTTGTGCAGGACATATCCACCAATCAACTGAACGCGGTAGTGGCGCATGCCGAGAACGCGTGTCGAAACCTCGCGACAGACCGCGAAAGCTTCCGGTAAAATATCATCTAAGTCTTCTCCGTTAGCAAGACGCTCACGGAATTCAACGACTTTTCCTTCAAGTTCTTGATCCGATAACGCACCGATTTGTGTCTCGAATGCTTCTACAGCGTCTGCTGCTTTTTCGGCTTTCTTCAGGACACGTTTCGTTGGTGCAAATAATTCTTTTAGAAAATTAGCCATGCCTTACAGTCCCCTTACTTCGAACGATTCTTTGAACGAACAGAATTCCGAGATTTTTCCTTTATTCAGTGTACCGAATACGACGTCAAATTTCAACAAGCGGACCAAGCAGCGGTCTCGGTCTTTTGTCATAAAGCAAACGTATCGTGTTTAAAAATAGTTTTCCATCATATCAAAAAGGGACCCGCCCGTAAGAGCGAGTCCCTGTTGCATTCATTATTCTGGTTCAATCAAACCGTAACGACCATCTTTACGACGGTAGACGACGTTCGTGTTGCCCGTTTCTGCGTCTGAGAAGACGAAGAATGCGTGTCCGAGCATGTCCATCTGAAGAATCGCTTCTTCCGTGTCCATTGGTTTGAGTGTGAAACGCTTCGTCCGAACGAGTTCGAGTTCTGCCTCGTCCTCTTCATAGACTGGCGCTTCCGCTTCCGGTCCTTCGAGCGTTTTGAAGTACTCTCCGATGCCGCCTTCTTTAGCGCGTCCTCTCCGGTTCAACTTTGTTTTGTGTTTCCGGATTTGACGTTCGAGCTTATCGACGACGAGGTCGATTGCTGCATACATATCGCCATTGATATCCTCTGCACGGAGCAAGAGGTTTGGCATTGGAATCGTCACTTCGACTTTTTGCTTCTCATTGTTGACTTTGAGATTGACATAAGCCGTTTGCGCTTCCGTAGGAGTTGTAAAATAACGAGTTAACTTTTCAAGCTTTTTCTCGACGTAATCCTTGAGAGCATCTGTGACGTCCAAGTTTTCACCGCGAATGTTGTAGATCATGTAAACTCCTCCTTAAGTAACCGGTTGAACCTATGAATTCGAGATGCTTCAGTCGTTTCCTTCTGAATATTCGAAATTCTTTGGTTCGTTTTTATTATAGCACGATAAGTGAAGGAAGACCATGAAAACGATGACATTCTCATGAACGTTCACTCCGGTTCTTAGCGTACGATAATATTGAAGCATGTTGATGTTAACGTATATACCCGTTTTATCTAAACTCAAAACAAAAAACCGCTTTTAGGCGAATAGCCTAAAAACGGTGGCGGCTGCTATTGGATTAGATCTTTGAAACGTTCGCAGCTTGTGGACCACGATCGCCTTCAACGATTTCAAATTCCACTTCTTCGCCTTCTTCAAGTGATTTGTAGCCATCGACTTGAATCGCTGAGAAGTGTACGAATACGTCTTTCGCGTCAGACGTCTCGATGAAACCATAACCCTTTTCAGCATTAAACCATTTTACTTTACCTTGTTCCATTCGAATTCACGTTCCCTTCGCAAACCAGAGTTCGAGAGCAAGCTCTCTACGGCTTAGTCTATCAAAAGAAGGAATTATTGACAATTAAAAATTCTGATTAATTTGAATTCATCCCGAAAAATGAATAATATTCCCTACTTATTGGTCTATATTTTAAAAAATTACGTTGTCATTACAGTTGTATTATTGTATTATATCGTTAGTAATTACCTATTTTATCCATTGTCCTATCTTAAGGAGGATGTAGTCGAATGCGACCATTCCATAATGACGAAAAGTATCGAATCACGAAACGGACGGTGGCGATTCTCCCGTGCTACGACATGATGAAGCAATCCATCATCGTACTCGAGGATGGCTCGACCATCATGACACCGCTTCGGCCGTATCAACTACTGCAGCTTTCCTGCAGGCAATACAACAGTTCCATCGAGGAACGCATCGTGACAGCAAAACGTGTCGCATCTGTGAAAGGAAAAGTCCCAGTCGTCATTGAACCGACACTTGGCCTCGTGTTTTTCCCAACGAAATCACCGAAACGTGATGATTGCGAGTGGTACGCTTGGAGCCACATGTCCGAAGTCATCGAGGAAGACGGACAGACGAAGCTCAAGACTCGTAATGGCATGATCCTTCCCGTAAACGCCTCTCCTTACATCGTCCGCAACCAAATGAAAGCAACTGGCGAGCTGATGGCTCGTTATCAACAATTGAACGCGATGACATTAGAGGAACGCTTTAATGCAATCAAATCTTAAAGATTAACCGTAAAAAAATCAGGGTTGGGCGATGAATTCGCTCAATCCTTTTTGGTTTCTGCCGATATATAATGAGATGATAGTTTTAAAAAAACAAGGAGGCTTCTCGATGAACATCCAATTGAACCCGGCACGTCCGGCGCAATCCCCTGGTCAGACGCCGCTTTCGGAGACGAAGACCTATAAAGGTACGGTCCTTGAGCAGACCGGTCCACATACGGCTCTCGTCCAGGTCGGTCGGGATAAGATCGAGATGACCTTCACGGGCGACGTTCCGACAGGTGATTTTCAGTTCAAGGTCAAAGGACAGACCGCAGAAGGTTACCTGATCGAACAGCTGACTCCAGCGACACCAGACGCGGAAACCCCACCTGTCCTGTCCGTTCCCTCAAACGTCGATCCTGCCTTACTTGAAGGCGTACCAGCGGAACTGAAACAGGCCGTCGCAAAGTTACTGGCGAGCGGACAGTTGCCACAAACATCAGAAATCGTCGCCCAGCTCGTGACGGCACTGCAAGGAACCTATAAAAACTTAGCACTCGAACTCGTGTCGCGACCGGACACGACACTGCCCGTTGACGCCGACGTCTTGATCGCGAGTCTTCTGGCTACGACGGAAGATTATCCGGACGTCCTGCCGGAACGAGACGCCTTAAAGGAGCAGCCGACGTTCGAAAAAGCTGTCGCGCTTGATGTCGCCCGCGTCACCCTGCCAACGCAACGCGAGATCGAGACAGCATCGCCACTCCATATCCGGCAATACATCGAACACCTACCAGCAGAGAAACGCCCGGCTCTCGTCGCTACGCTCGAACGAGGCGATGTCGAAACAGTCCGCAAACAGCTCGCGCCTTACTTCCCGCAAGCGCCACTCGAGCCGAAGACGAGCGTCCGCGAGCAACTGATCGGTCTGACGGCACGGGCAAGTCAACCGGAAGCTCAAGCAGCGCAAACGACACCGGTCCGTTCCGCCTTGACGCTTGTCCGCGAAGTGACGCCACGGCTCGCTGAGATCACGAATGATTTCAAGAGCCAACAACGAACGATCGTCTCGCAACTTCGCCAGATCGAACCACTCGTTGAGACGCGTCCCGTCCAAATGGTCGCCGTTATCGAAAGTACGGCGCAACGCTTAAAACAAGTCTTCCAGCAAACAGATGCCTTACTGCATACCTCGATGAAAGATGAAAAACAGCTGATTCATTTCTTATCGAAACTCGAACGGGGCGCGGAACTGGCATTACTCGGACGCGGAACAGAGGCAAAAGCCGTCTTACAGGAAGTCCGGATCGCATTCGAAGCCTTCCGTTATGCGCCGGCGAACGTCCGCCCGACCTACTTACCGGAGATGCAAGGACTGCCACCGCAAGCACCAACGCTACCAGCGCAAGTAGCAACAAAAGCCGTTCCATATGAGCCGCAGCAGAACAGCCCACGACTTTTGCAAGAAACCGTCCAAAAGACGCTTCAGCTTCAGACGGCAGAACTGAAACTGAGTACACCGGCAGCGAACCCCGAAGCCGCCAAATTGCAGACGTTCCTTGCAGCGCAACAGCAAGTCAATAAACCGGATAGCCAGCAACAGTTGAACCAGATTCTCCTGGCGTTACCGGTCCAACTCGTCGAAGCGACGGCAGGACTCCACGTTCACTTGCAAAATAAACGTCCGGACGAAGTGATCGACTGGGAAAACAATACGTTGTATGTCCAGCTCAATACGCCGCGCCTCGGTGAAATCGGTGTCCGCGTTGAGACCGTCAACCGAAAGATGCAGATCACGATTGAAAATGATTTCCCAGTTCTTGAACAACTGGCGACCCCGTTCCTCGACCGAACGACGGATGCCTTGCAAGCGACCGGTTACCAAGACGTCCGAATCCAGTTCCGTCCGTTCACGCGCGAGCAAGTGACGGAGACCGTCAAACAAGACGAGATACCGCGTGGCTACGACTATCGTATCTAAAAAGGAGAGACCGTTATGTATCAGAAAATCGATTTAACCGGACGCAAGACCGCTGCCGTCCTCCGCTACGATGAAGCATCCGGTCAAGCACCGGTCGTCGTCGCTCGGGCCAGCGGACAAGCCGCCGATCGGATCCTACAAGAAGCACGAGCAAACGGCGTCGCGATCGAACACGATACGTCTCTGCTCGGTCACTTACTTGATCTTGATCTCGGAACAGCGATTCCCCCGCAACTGTACGACGTGATGGCAGAACTGCTCTTATTGATCGAAGAACTCGACAACGCGAAAGGACGGCAGACATGACAGAACAAGAACTTTACGCGATGACCCCACAACAGCTGACGGAAGTGATGCTGACGGGACTCGTCCTCCAATATGACCGCTCGATACTTGCGCGTGACGCGAACCGCTTCGATGAAGTCAACGAACACCTACAAAAAGCTTATCAGTTACTCGACAAACTACAGGCGGGACTGCATGACGACGGCGGTATCATCACGGCACAGCTCGACGCGCTTTATCACTACCTCGCCGAGCAGACGTTACAGGTTTATAAGACACCGAGCGTCTTAGACGAGTTGCTTGAACTAGCAGAAGACTTACGCATCACCTGGCAAGCGGCACAAACCGACGAACGACCACTTGCGCGCGCCGTACATCATCAACGATACGAAGGGATGGAATACGAATGAGAATCACCAATAACGTTCAAGCCTTGAAGGCTTATCGCAACCTCAGCATCAATCAGACGAATGTCAAGACGACAATGGATAAATTGTCGAGCGGTCAGAAGATCAACCGGGGAGCGGACGATGCAGCTGGTCTTGCAATCTCGGAGAAGATGCGAAATCGCTTGAAGGCACTCGATAAAGCCGAACAGAACGTCCTTGACGGTGTCTCGATGATTCAAACGGCTGAAGGTGGTTTGAGTGAGACACATAACCTGTTGCAACGAATGCGTGAACTGGCAGTTCAAGCTGGTAACGGTACGCTCGCAACAGAAGACCGGACTGCAATCCAAGAAGAAATTAACCAGCTGACGAACGAAGTCTCACGGATTGCGAAGACGACACAGTTCAACGGCAAGGAATTGTTGAGCGGTAAGTTCAACGATGCCGATAATGCCCTGTTCATCCAAACGAATGCTGGTGCAAACGAAGGGATCTCAATAACGATTGACGATATGCAAGCTCTTGCGCTTGATGTCAGTTCAACAACGCAAGCTGATCCGTCGATTCGCCCGCTTGATTTCCCGAGCGGTAACGCACCAGAGTATGCGCTAAGTGTAATGACAGCTACGGACGCAAACGATGCAATCAGTCGTTACACGCAAGCGATCGATACGGTCTCACAGCAACGGGCACAACTCGGTGCGATTCAGAACCGGTTCGAAGCAACGTCATCCGTCCTCAGTGTCAGCGTCGAGAATTTAACCGCATCTGAGTCACGGATTCGCGATACCGACATGGCACGGGAGATGATGGAATATGCGAAGTACAACATCCTCAATCAATCGGGGATGGCAATGATCGCTCAAGCGAATGCCCTGCCGCAAGGGGTCTTACAACTACTCAACTAAGGAGGCAGATCCGATGGATATCCGCCGCATCCAAGAAACGCAACGACTACAGTCCTTAAAAGGCGGTCCACGTGAAGTCGAAGCGTCAACGACCTTCTCTGCCTTGATGCAGGAGAAACGGGACCATAAAGGTTATGAGCGCCTGCAACAAAAGCTCGCGCTCGTCGAAGAACACGGACAATTACTCGCTGAGAGCCAGACGATCGAGCATCTCGAAAGCTACAAAGAAAAAATCAAGGACTTCCTAAAAGATGCCCTCGACCAATCGCAACAACTCGAAGAGAAGCGTGGCTTTAACCGCCGCGGACGGACGAAGATTTATAAAGTCGTCGAACAAGTTGACGCAAAGCTCCTCCAGTTGACGGATACCGTCATCTCTGGTGAATCGCGCCGTCTCGATATCCTCGACCAAATCGGCGAGATCAAGGGCATGCTCGTCAACGTCTTCGTTTAATTCAGATTAGAGGAGTTCCTCCACATGCCAGACCTATATCTTAAAAAATGTATCTGTCCCTTCTGCTTGAAGACGACGGAAACGAAACGTGTCCTGTCGCGACATATCCGTGTCGCTTCGACCGACTTCGATGGGTTCGTTCGCCATCAAGGCGTCAACGTCTACCTTTACGAACCGATCCAGTGTAGCCATTGCCGGTTCTTCTTCCACGAATCGTTTGAGAAGTTATCTCCAGATGTGCGCACGACGTTACAGGACCACGTCCTCCCAACGCTCCCCGTCCTACCATTCGCTAGCACCGAGCGGACGATCGAGCAGGCAATTCAGCTTTATAAGCTTTGCCTCTACACGGCTCAAGTTACGGAACAAAAGCCAGCGATCCAAGCGATGCTCGGTGTGCGTTTGTCCTGGTTACACCGCTTGGCCGGTCAACCGGACGATGAACAACTCTGGGCGAGTCGAGCAATCGAGAAGTATCTTCCGCTGTACGACAACTATACGTCCGTCAAAGAGAGCGGGATTCCAGAAGACGTCCTCTTGCTACGGATTGCTGACCTGTACGCCGTGACGAAAGAGAAAGACACGGCTCGCCTCTGGTACAGTCGTTTGTTCCAAAGCAAGACGGCGACTGACAAAATTAAAAAAGACGCACGAATTCACTGGGAATGGGTGCAAGAGCAGGACTAATCCTTGTTCGTCATCAGACGGGGCAAGGATTTCTTTCACCGCTCGTCGAAAAAAGCCAACACACCGCTTCGAGAAAGGAGGTCTGTGATGCGACCGACGTTACCCATTGTTTACCTACTCACGAGCTACGGTTTGATATTGCTCGTCAGCGGAACGCCATTCGTTCCACCCGTCGCGGTTCTTTCGACGTTACTCGGCGTTACCTTCGTCGCCGTTAAAGCCAGGCGTTGGTTCTTCCCGAAACACTCGGAACGTTCGGTTGGCATCGCGATTCTCTTGTTCGCCAGTGGCCTCTGGATCAATTTCATCCTGACCTTCTTCCCGCATCCACCGGAAGTTGATTCCGCCGCCAACTTGACGTTGACTGCCTTTCTCGCGCTAACAGCAATCGCCTTCGCTCGCCTGATCGACTGGTCGTCCATTCGTCATGCGCGGCTACTGTACATCGATGGTGTGCTTTTGTTCGGGATGGTCTTCGTCTTCGGCTACACGGTCATCCTCAGGCACTTACCGACGTTCGCGCGCTCTGACATCGAATTCGTCGCCATGCTTGGCTATTCAATCAGTTTTATTGCGCAGTTGTTCTTTTTTTTGATTTTGTATGCGACGGGACTGCGCGGTCCGACCCATAAGCGACTGATTCGCGCAATGATGTTATTCATCGTCGCGAATCTTGGGTATTATACATTTTTCATTCGTAATGAATTGACGTTTGCCGCCTGTTTCTTCCCGCTCTACGCTGTCAGTCTGTTTGAGCTTGCTGTCTACTTCAGGGATGTCCCACCGAAACAGCCGGCACGAGATCGACTCGGAAGATCCTATTTACCGTATATTAGTTTGCTCGTCTTGCTTGCCGGTGTGACGTTCTTGTCGATCGCGCAGGATGTCTACTTCCCGACGCTGATTGTCTTATTCTCGTTGTTTATGTTCCGGCAGTTTTTCTCCGAACGGCTCAATCGAAAATTGCTGACCGAACTTGAGACGTTCGAGGTTGACCTGACGCACCGGATCGATCGTCATACAGCGCAACTCGAACTCCGGAAGGAAGAGTACCGTCGTCTGTTCCTCGCCCACCCACAACCAATCATTCGACTCGATGGCAATGGGCATGAGAAAGCGATGAACCCGGCAGCAGAACGTTACTTCCCGCATGGTTACGTTCCTGATGCCTTAGTCGAGCAATTGAATGCGGCATTTCTAAACCTTGAGACCGGTGAAAAGCAACTCTTGATGCGTCCCATCGACGGACGGACGTTCGAAGTAACGTTAATCCCGATTCCGGGTGAGGCTGATCTGTACGTCATCCTGTCCGATTTGACCGAAGCCTTATCGCAAGAAAAGTGGCTCCAGGAACTCGGCTATCACGATGTCTTGTCGGCACTTCCGAACCGGCGTTACTTTGAGGATTATCTTGGTCCACAGCTCGCAACGCTGACGGAAGGATCGCTACTGTTCATTGATCTCGACGGCTTTAAACAAATCAATGACCGTTACGGGCATGATGCTGGAGATTACGTTCTCCAGGAGACAGCACGTCGCCTGCAGCTCGATTTAACGCATGAAGATTTGGCGGCGCGGCTCGGTGGTGACGAGTTTATCGTCTTCCTCGCCCGCAGTCGCGCCGAGACGATTACGTACGCAGAAAACGTTCTGCTCCGCTTAAATGATCCGTTCTTTTTTGACGCAACGGCGATGCAAGTGACACCGTCGATTGGTATCGCCCGTTATCCAGACGATGGACGGACGACCAGTCTACTCTTGATACGGGCGGACGAAGCGATGTACACCGTTAAGCAGGAAGAGAAGAACGCCTACCGCTTTAAATAAACGACAAAATGCCCTGTCCATTTGCTTGGACAGGGCATTTTTCATAAGCTTACGACTCACGACGGTATTTTTCTTCTTCATAGGCATCCGGTGCATCGGAGACAGGGCGTTCGAACTCTTCCCATGATTCCGATTCAACGTCCGGTTCAATGAACTGATCGTACGAGCCATCTGATTGGAAATACGGCTGCGGTACGGGACGCTTCTTGTCTTCCCGCTTGGTCACGAAAGATCCCTCCCTCACACAAGAAAGTTACTGACGAGAATCAAAATACGGTGAAAAACTATGATCAACTTCTTCATACGGATCAACGTACGATTTACGACTCGTTTGCGTCTGACGCAACTGACTGATTTGTACCCCTAATTTAGCCGTTTCCGCTGATAATTTCAAGTCGATTTTCCGACTATCAGCAACGAGTTCCTGGATGACAGCTTGATTGGCACCAGCCAGCAGATTCGAGTGTGCGGCAATGAATGCTTCCCGTTCGTTCAAGAGACCTTGAATCTTCTCGATCCATTCGTCATATGTCTCTTCATTCGGCGTTTGATCAAGCAGTTCAATCAGTCGTTTTGTCTTCAGGCGAAGCGGATCGAGCGGACTCATCGTTGCCGTGCGAGTTTCATCGCTTCTTTCCACGTCTCGCGGAATTCTTCCGCAAAACCGATCACTTCATCGATTGCAACAAGGTCATTTTTGACATTCGCATCAATCAGGCGTGTTTGCATATAATCGTACAAACTGTTCAAGTCCTTTGATAAGGCAATTGATTGATTGAGCGTCAATTGCAACTCACTAATAATGGCTTGCGCTTTTTGGATGTTCGTATTTTTTTGTTCAATCATTTTCTGTTCGATCGCTCGTTTCGCGAGCATCGAGAATTTGATCAAACCCTCATATAACATCAATGTTAAATCTTGAGGTAACGCCGTCGTTACCGAGTTTGTCTGATACGTAGTATAAGGGTTCATCGCGTTTCCTCCTTGTTATTGTCCTTGTCCGAGATAACCAGCAAGTGTCGCCGACTGACTGTTCGCTTGGTTCATCGCTTGTTCCATCGCCGCGAATCGGCGATAGTAACTGTCTTCTTTTCGTTTTAACTTGTCTTCCCACGACAGCATGCTTTTATCGAGATCAGCCAGTGATTTTCCTAATCGATATGTCGTCGCAACGGCTCCGTCACGTCCAGCAACTCCGGAAACCTTATCGCGGAGTGTCGTTGCGAAACCTTGAATTTGACGGACAAAGCCGTCGAGTCCATTTGGATTCGGAACGGTATTTCCTTGTCCATCTTTTGTTGGTTCAGGTGCATCAGCTGTGAATAGTTTATAGACGCCTTCTGGCTGTTCTTCGAGCATCTTCTTCAGTTTCGTCTCATCGATTTTCAGCTTTCCACCGTCACGGAAATCACTCGTCGAGGTAATACCAATTTGCGACATGTACTGAAGTTGAATCGTATCCGTACCTGACGTATACGAGTAACCGGTATCGATTTTTGACGAGATGGCACTCCGGAACTGATTCATGCCGTCCTGTAAGTAGCTATCGTTTTTCAGAACACCACTCATCGCTTTCTCTTCCCACTTCTTGACTTCATCTTCGCTGAGTTCCTTGCGCTGAGCGTCCGTCAACGGCTGAAAATCACGATACTTTTCTTCACGGACTTTTTTGCTCATCTTATCGATGACATCATTGTATTTGTCGACGAAGTTCTTGATCGAGTCGAAGTTTTTCTGTGTATCGAACGTCGTATTGATCGTTGTTGCCGTCGTCGCGACGTTGTTCAACGTGATCGTCAGACCGTTCTGCGTGAACGTATTCGTTGTTTGTTCGAGTTGTTGTCCACCAATCGTGTACTTGGCGTTCTGTCCTTCACGGCCGAATGTCGCATTCTCTGAATTGACCTTCGCAGTATTAGTCGAAGCATCTACGATAGAAATATCGGCTCCTGCGGGATTTAAGTTACCAGTACTCGTTTTCGTTAAGACGAATTTTCCTGTTAAATCATTGAAGACCGCGTTCATACCGAGACTTGTTTTACCGTTGATTGCCGCTGTTAAGTCCGAAATTTTTTGAGTCGCATCTAGCTGTAACGTCTCCGTCACGGCTACGCCTGAAGCATCAAATGTGTTGATTTGGACATTGATTTTTCCGTCCGCGTCTTTTGTGAACATTCCACTTTCTTCAAGGGTCGCATCGCTCTTTTTCCCGCTTGCTGCAACGATTGTTACGGATGCTGCACTGGCCAGCTGATCAATACTGTCAATCGTCACACTACCAGTTGATGCGGCTGGACTCGCCGTTACCGTCAATGCCGTCGGATTCGAGCTCGTAACGGTCTTCGATTGATAGTTCTTTGATAAGAGCATGTCACTTGCCGCTGTTCGGAAATCAAGTAGCGCCCGGTTTATCTCCCGGTACGCATCGCGTTGCCACGTCAACGTCTGTTTCTTTTGCGATAACCGATCAACCGGCGCTCGCTCCGCCTGCATCAATTGTTTGATCATCGTTTCTGTATCTATTCCACTTGCAAGACCACTCAGTCGAATACCTGCCATCCAATCAGTCCTTTCGGTTAAATCCGTTTATCGATTAATTGATTAAATTCCATGAATGCCGCAAAAAAATCAAGTTCCTTTTTACTCGGAATTTCCTGCACGACGTTATTATTCGTATCAACGACTTGAATGTAATATTCGTTCAATTGTTCATGTTTAACGAACTTCAGTCCTGTCCGTTGAAGTTCAAGTTTGATGTTCGCTTGTTCCATCGCTGTTTCAAGTTTCGTAATGTGTTGGGGTGTCGGTAGGACGACGACTCCTTCTTCTGCTAACGCTTCCTGATTCGCTTCCACAAACACATTCCGTGTCGCTTCGTACGGTAGGACGTTCGAAGGCAGATGAAGGCGAATTTCCGTATTGATGGAATTCATAGTCGGTCACTCCTTATTTTGTTCTCTATGTAGTGTATCGGTGTAATCGCTCAATTCTTTATACTAATTGATTTATAAAACCTTTTAGTCAAACAACAATAACAAAAAAGGTCACGGAACGAGTCCGTGACCTGAACAATCGATATGTGCCAATTACGATTAACGGAGTAATTGGAGAACGCCTTGCGGCTGTTGGTTCGCTTGCTACGCGCATTAGCTTTCGCTAATGATAAGACTATATCTTCATCCTTGAAATCCAAGGAGCTGGGCACTTCCCCCGCCGTTTACGGAGTACGGATTTCATAACCATCGGACAAGTCCATTAGGTCGTCTATCCTAGTCGTTGAACCTTCACCAAGGTTTCCCTACAGGTGCTT
Organism: Exiguobacterium sp. U13-1; assembly: GCF_001750115.1. Taxonomy (NCBI): domain Bacteria; kingdom Bacillati; phylum Bacillota; class Bacilli; order Caryophanales; genus Exiguobacterium; species Exiguobacterium sp. U13-1. Next base: position 2,991,329 of record NZ_CP015731.1, read on the forward strand.
GGCTGCTGATTGTCCAATCCTTGATATTTTTCAGAACGGTCACGCTCGCTGTTTCCAGCCACGTTGTCGTACACCAAGGCTCTCAGGAGTTCCAGCAATTCACCCAGTCATGTTCTAATCCGTTACCAGATTAGACGCCCGGTAGAATCAATTATCGAAGGAGTTGGAGAACGCCCTGCGGTGTCTGATTCGATTGAGCCAACATTGCTTGTGCAGCTTGTGCAAGAATCGAGTTCTTTGTTTGGTTCATCATTTCTTTCGCCATATCAACGTCACGAACGCGTGATTCAGCCGCTGTGATATTTTCAGACGATGTTTTCAAGTTGTTGATTGTATGTTCTAGACGGTTTTGATTAGCACCTAAAGAAGAACGTTGTGTTGAAATATCTTTAATTGAACGATCCATTGTAGAAATTAAGTTTTCAAAATTAGATTTACTTAATCCATTAGCAGCTTGTAATTTATTTAAAGCTAGTTCGATGGTATCTGAACCATTCGCAGATTCGATGTTACCAATTGTCGAAGCGTCGTATTTTCCGAAAGATACAGATAGAGTTTCATCTGATCCTCCTTTTGTACCAATTAAAAATTCTGCCGCTCCACTTCCTGCTGCAGTTTTAATCGTATCAGTAGCTGTTGTTTCTAATGCTGCACCAATAAGGTCTGCTGTAGTTGTACCACTAACTGTTAAACTAATTCCCAATTCATTAAACGATAGGGTTTTAGAGTCGCCAGCAGTAGCAGGTAACGTAATAGTTTGAGCAACGTTATCTCCACTTCTTGTTAACGTTAACTTATCAGTCGTATCATCGTATGAAAACTGATAGTCACGATTGGCTAAAGCTCCAGATACATCAATTGCAGAAATTACAGAACCTGCACCTGCTGCAGTACCTACTTTTAATTCAGAAGTTGAATCTAGCTTAGCAGATAGATCACCATTCAATAATTTTTTATCGTTGAATGCTGTAGTTTTAGAAACACGATTGATTTCAGTTTCTAACTGCTCTAATTCATCTAGAATCGCGCCTTTATCATCGCTATTATTTGTTTCGTTAGCACCTTGAACCGCTAACTCACGCATACGTTGAGAAATTGCGTGTACTTCATTTAAAGCTCCTTCAGCTGTTTGAATCATTGAAATACCATCTTGTGCATTTCGTGAAGCTTGATCAAGTCCACGAACTTGAGCACGCATTTTTTCAGAAATTGAAAGACCTGCTGCATCGTCTCCAGCTTTGTTGATGCGAAGACCTGAAGCAAGTTTCTCCATTGATTTGCTTTGCGCTGCAGAAGCTGCAGACAATTTGTTGTGCGTGTTAAGCGCTGTAATGTTGTGATTGATAATCATTATAATTTCCCTCCATAGGATAATTTTTTTGTCTCTTTGAAGATCCGTCTTCGCCGAGATGTGCCCCCTGGCCGGCCCAATGGTGACACGGTGGATTAAGTCGATGACTGCTTCCACTCTATATATCGTCGTCCACTCGAAATGTTTAACAACTTTTTTCAAAAAAATGCAAAAAAATCGCACATCCGGTTTAGATGTACGATTTCCTAATAATTTAAAGACGCGTCGCACCTGTCTCTGCTTGCAATTGCTCTGCTACCGCAACAAGCTCTTCCATCGCACCATTCACTTCACCGAGCGATGCTGCTTGATGACTCGATGCCTGCAAGACTTGCTCCGCATGTTTCGACGCTTCCTCGACCATTGCCAAGATATTCGCAGTCGTTAAGCCAACTTGATCAATCTCCTGATCCGATTTGACAACGAGCTGGTCAACCGATTTAACGCGTGAGTAAACGTTCTCTGTCGAATGATGAATCTCTTCGAAAGAAGATCCTGCTTGTTCAACGAGTCCAACACCAGTCGCGACTTCACTTTGAACATCGGTCATCGCGTTCGCCGTATCATTGACGAGACGTTTGACTCCAGAAATCAAATCCGTGATTTCTTTTGCGGACGTTGCTGTCTGTTCCGCTAGTTTTTTGACTTCTGCTGCTACGACGGCAAAACCACGTCCTGCTTCACCTGCGCGTGCCGCTTCAATCGATGCGTTCAAACTGAGTAAATTCGTCTGTGCTGAAATGTCACTGATGACATCGGTGATTCGCGAGATTTCACCTGTCATATCCGTCAGACGACCGTTCAGTGTCGCTGACTGTTCCATCTTCTTCGAAATCATATGCATTGCTTCGACGGAATCCGTTGCGAGTGTCTTGCCGTTTTGCGCTTCCGTTTGCATAACCGTTGCCGATTTCAAGGCTTCGTTCATCTCTTTTGCGACTTCATCCATCGTCCGTTTGACGGCACCGAGCGCATCCATCGACAAGTAGGCTTGATCGACGTTCTCGTTCATCTTCGCGGATAGCTCTGCCATCGCTGAACGAATGCTTTCACCGGACGCGTTGCCTTCCTGGACTGCTGCTGCAATCTCTTGCGCTGACGCTGTCAACTTATCGCTTGAGCTTCCCATCTGTGTCGCTTGTTTGCGGATATGTAGAACCATGACTTCGAGTTCATGCATCAATTGGTCGACTTCATCGCCGCGCTTTGCTTCCTCGAAATCGACGTTGAAGTTGCCGTTCGCGACTTCGCGTGCCGTTTCTGTTGCCTTTTCAATCGCTTTGATCGGTTGACGCAAAATCAGCTGAATCAACGATGTTCCAATCAACGATAACAATAAGCCAATCCCTGCTCCAATCCAGATCGCGTTCGTATCCGCGACATCAAGTCCACGATGGAGATAGAGCACGAGCTGGGCTGAGATACCACTCGTGATGACTGAGATGCCCAAGACCCAAAAGAATAACCGTACTTTCAAGTTGCTTCGTAATTTACGCATAACCGAAACTCCCTTTCCTGTATCTTCTTTCACCGTCCTCTCTATCGGTTTCTTTTGTAACCGTTTTAAGTCAGTTGACCCGATTTTCAAAAACGATTCCCAGTGATACGACAAAAATACATCAAAAAGAGTGATGGACTAAATACATCCATCACTCTCTCTTTCTTATTTCCGCTCAATCTCAACATACTTATATGAGATATCCGTTCCGACATTATGTCGCGCGAGGTTCTTGACTTCTGTGTTTTGCAGGAAGGCATTCTTCCGTTGGTAGACAGGTGAGATTGCTTGATCGTCGAGCAACAAGCTTTCCGCTTTACTGAGTAACGCAAGACGCTTGTCTTGATCGAGTTCACTTTCAGCCTGTTTCAAGAGACGGTCATACTGTTTGTTCGAGTAGTCCATCATGTTAAATGGATTACCGGTCGTGAACAAATTCAAGTATGTCGTCGCATCCTGATAGTCAGGAGCCCAGCTCGCGAGTGACAAATCATAGTCCCCTCGACCTTCACGTGCGAGACGTTCTTTCTTCGGTAGTGACAACAATTTAACGTCAACGTTCTGTTTCTTTAACGCGCCTTGGATGTACTCACCGATTTTTTTCGAGACATCGTCATCCTCGATTAACATCGTCAACTCAAGATTTTGTTTAGCGAGCACTTTGTTCGCAGATGCTGCATCATACGATGATTCGATTTGACGCGCATTGTCATACTTTGGATCAAGTTCTTTCGGCACGATGTAATCCGCTGGCAGTGAACCGTTTCCGAGCAATGTCTCTGTCATCGCTTTTTTATCGTACGCTGCGTCGATTGCTTGACGTGTTTTCTTGTCTTTCAAAGCGTCTGTCTTTTCGTTCATCCGAATGAAGAACATCCGCGAGTCACTGAACGTGTTGTACTCTTTTTGGTCTTTATACGTGACGACGTTTTCCGAGTTAAGTGGTGCGACATCAAGTTCACCGGACTCGAACAAGTTGATTGCAAGCATCGGATCCTTGATGATCTTCACGTCGACTTCATCGATCTTGACGTTCTTCCGGTCCGCATACTCAGCGTTCTTCGCAAGCGTATAACCTTGCTCGGCTTGATATTTCTTGAACGTGAACGGTCCATTGTAGACGTTTGTCTTCGGATCCGTCCCGAACTGGTCGCCTTCTGCTTTGACGATATCTTCCCGGACCGGCATATACGTGCCGAACGTCGTCATGCTAAGGAAGTATGGTGTCGGACGTTTCAGTTCGATTTGGAGTGTCTCGTCGTCGACCGCTGTCGTTTTTTCAATCGGTTCAAGCAAGTAAGCGAACGGTGAGTTCGTTTTGACGACACGCTCGAACGCATAGCGGAAATTCTCTGCTGTGACGGGCTTTCCGTCCGACCATTTGGCATTCGGGTCAAGCTTGAACGTATAGACTTTTCCGTCCTCTGACACGCTATGTGATTTCGCTGCCGCCGGAACGAGTTCGTTGTTCGCGTCAAAGCGATAGAGTCCTTCGTAGATTTGGTTGAAGATGTTTGACGTGATGGCATCTGCCGGATCGACCGACAGGAGATCGTAACTCTCCATCGTATGCAAGACCTTCTTATCTGCTTTTTTGTCTTCTGTTGGTTCTGTCGTTGCACATCCTGCTAATAGGACTGCCGTGCTCGCCGCTGCGATCAATGTCTTTTTCATGTGTAGTGCCTCCTGAGAAATATGATGAGCGTTGGATGATTCGGCATACCTTGACGTACAACAAAAGGCGCCCTCTACGCATAGCTAACAGCTAATGCATAGAGGACGCCTGTATCCGCGCGGTGCCACCTCTGATTGAGACGAAAAATCGTCTCCACTTGTCGCTGGTCCAACAACCAACTAGCCCGGTAACGGGGGCAACCGTCCTGTCTACTCGAAGGTTCAACAGGCTCTCAGCGGTCCATTCTCGTTCAGCTTACCGTGTCAGGCTCTCACCATTCCTGACTCGCTTGGTCGGCAGTGTTGACGATACTTACTCCGCGTCGTCGATGTAATTGATATGGCTTAACTTGTTGTTTACTTTACACGGCTTGTTTTTCGCTGTCAACGAAAAAAACTCAGAACGGATGGTCTTCTTGTTTTTCTTGTTCCCGACGGACCGGACGTGGTCGAATCGGTTCGACGTGTTTGACATGTGTTCGTGTAACGATTCGGTTGCTGAACGCTGCGTCAAGTAAGATTGTGATCGCTGCTGCCATGTGTAAGAGCATCCCGACGACCGGAATGACACCGACCGTTGATGCGACGATCCCGACGATGTTCCCTTTTGAGACATTCCCAGCACGTGCCGTCAATACGACGACGACGATGTGAAACGCGAGCATCAACCACAGGGCATTATAACCTGAGAAAAAGACGATTGAACCACCTAAGAGCGGAATCCCAAGTACCGCTTCCATTCCACCTGATACCCACTTCAACGTCCGCAATGAATCCTGTCGACTCTCCATGACGTCGCCTCCTCTTTTTTTCCATATGTCTAGTATACGACGGATTGCAGAAAAGGTTCCAACGTTTTTGTTTAGTTTGTAAAATAACAAATAAAAAACGATCGGCGAATGTACTCAAGGCTTGCTCCCTTTCCTCAGGCGAGACACAAGCCGCGACTCTCTCGCTTTAGGCGAAGAGCCAGGTCTTGTTTGTCTCTGACAGCGCAACTGCGCTTTTTCCTGTAGGAGTGGAGCAACTTGAGCATCCAGCATGCACTGGAATTTCCGTCAATCGCTCATTATTTTAAACCGCCAACACGTGGAACTGATAGCCACGATGGACGACGAATCCTGCTTCTTTGTAAAGATCAAGCGCCCGGTCGTTATCCGTTTCGACGTCAAGCTCGAGCTGTGTCCGTCCTGTCCGGAATAACGCTTGAACCATCAGCTTCAGCATCTTTTTCCCGTAGCCATTACCTTGGGCTTCTGGACGAACCGCGAACGCGTGAATGCTCGCTTGTGTATCAGAAGCGAGATAAGCACGAATAACACCGACCGGTTTGCCGCCGGCGGCACCGATGAACGTGATCCGGTCGTCAGATTCAATCGCTTGATAGATCGATTCCGCTTCTTCGTCCGTGTTCCCGAACGATTTGCCGAGCGTTTCGACGATGAACGGACGGTCGTCCGCTGTCGCTTCCCGTAGTTCGAAATCGGGATCTGCTTTTAAGAACAACTGCGCCTTCTTCAAGATCATGTTGTACTCCGTCATCCGGTACTCAGCCCCTAGCCGTCCAAGAACAGCTTGACCTGATTCACTGGCGTCATCAATGACGAACGTGAAGGCTTCGGCGCCCGCTTCTGTCGCCCGCGCACGTGCTGCTTCAACGAGTGCTGTGAAGATGCCTTGTTTTCGGTAATCGGGATCAACGAAGACGTTTAATTCCCATTCCGTCGGTAAATACGCGAATGCTTGCAAGTATCCAATTAATTGCTCACCATCATAGATAGCAAAATCGTTCTCGCCAATCCAATCGGCTGCGACTTTTAATTCAATGCCATCATGATCGTTGACACATTTTTCAAGTTGTAATACATCTGTTGTCTGTTTGACGTCTGTGACGTTCCATTCCATAATTCACTCACCTCATTTTTAACTATACCGAACGAATAAAAGAAGCACTAGCAAAAGCTAGTGCTCATTGCAGTTTAAATGTCTTCATCATCTGCGGAACGTCCTTGACGATCAAGTTTTCGATCGCTTTCTTGCCGACAGCACCTTTGACAGCTTCTGTCGGTAAGACGTAGTAGTACGTTTTACTACCTTTCGTTCCGAGATATGTACCATATCCGATTTCACGGTCGAATTGTTTTTTTGAGAGCTTCTTCGGCTCGTAGTTCAAGTTGACGAGTAGTTGGTCCGTTCCCTTGACTTTATAGTACATTGCGAACGTCCCACTGCGCGTCACGACACCATATTTTGATTTAACGGTCTTGTTCTTGACGAGCTCGACCTTGTCTTGCTGGATTGCCTTCTTCAACGCGTCTGTCGTCTTGACTGTGTAGCCGAACGTTTTATTCGCGACGACCCCTTTACTGTATGTCACGTTACTTGCTGCAAAGCCCGTCACTGGAGTCAGACATGCTCCGAGTAAGACTCCTGTCATTGCGATTCGTTTCATGCTGACTCCCCCTAAAATGATTGATAGTTATGGATTCCCTTTTGCGAAATAGGTAAACTCTATTCTCGAAAAAGATTTGACGGAATTGTCTAAATTTCTTACGATAAGGATAACGAAACGAAATGGGGTTAAAGCGATGACTGAACAAGAACAATTAACGCAAGAACAGCTCGATAACTTGCTCAAAAATGCGTTTGCAATGCAGGTTCCGATCCTCGAGAAGTTCATGAAGGATACACACGATCGCTATGCACTAGCAACAACGTCATTCAAGCGTGACATGGAAGCGATGAAAGAGACGGAATGGCATCAGTTCTTCGCTAGTAAACTGTTACCGCACTTCTTCCTCGAGCACCTCGGATTTGGTGCATCGTTCCGCTTCAACGGACACGATAAGGAAGTCGATCTTCCTGAAAACGTCGTCCCGGTCCGTAATGATGCCGATGAGCAAATCGAAAAAGTCGTCCTCGGGGTCAAAAAGGCGATGCAAGATGAGCACATCAAGAATCACGATCTCGTCGCGAACTTCTATAAAGAAACACTCGAACTCGCTTGCCAGATGGGCAGCCGTGTCGGGATGAGCGATGAGTTTTATACTCTCGTCAAACCAAGTCTCGTTCATGCGAACGACGGTCAATAATCGTTACATTAATTCAAGAGAGGTCAGTTCCGGAATGGTTTCCGAAAACTGACCTCTCTTTTTGTATGCCTGATAGAATCCGTTTAAAACCGAACGTAGAAGACTGCTCCCCCACCACTTCGGTCTCGAACACCATAGTCGAATTGATGACTATCAAGAATCATCCGACTGATCGCAAGACCGAGTCCATGTCCGGCACTGCCTTCTTGTTTAACGTAGACGTCCCAGATCGTCGCCCGGTCTTCTGCTCGGACACCCGTTCCTTCATCCTCGACCGTCAATTCTTCATTTGTTAAACAAACGGTGACCGTCCCGCCGACGGGCGAAGCAAAACGGGCGTTCATTAGGAAGTTGATTAGGACACGTTCGAACATCCGTGGATCAAGTGACTGTTTTACCGGTTGTAGCTCCGTCGCCAGCGTCAGTCCTGCTTGCGTGAACGTCCCGCGCAGGCGTTCGACTGTCGCAAGCACAAGTTCATCGAGTGACACATCCGTTTTTTCAAGCGGCATTCGTCCACCGGCAAGCTTCGAATAAAGCAACGTCTCATCAATCAGATGACCGAGTCGATCCGTCTCCTCGATAATGCTCGTCGTCACGTCAGGCAGTTCAGCAACGGGAATGACACCTGCTGCGAGCGCCTCGGTCTCGTTTCGAATGATCGCGAGCGGCGTCCGCAAGTCATGGGTGATGCCGGCAATGAACGTTTTTTGTAGATGATCCTTTTGTTTCAGTTGCGTCTGCATCTCGTCGACCGCGTCAATCAACTCCCCGACTTCATCCTTCGGTCGTGCCGGCAAGACAACGTCCGTCTCGCCAGCACCAATCTTTTGGGCAACGGAACGGAGCGTGACGATCGGTCGTGTCAGGTGCCGTCCCATATAGTAAGCAAGCAATGATGCGAGCAATAGGGTCACGAGTAACGCAAGTCCGATCGCGAGATAAACACCGCTCAGCGCACTACTTGCCAGTGGTGCTTGTCGAACCGTCGTGATGCGTGTTCTATCAACGGTCAACTGATACGTCAGCAATCGTTCGTCTTGCACTTCAATGACATCTTCCTTCTTGAGATTATCGAGAAGTGGCAACCGTCCCGCCGGTCCACGTACCCCGATCCGTTGCGTCAACCCGTCGGTCGTCAAAAATCCTTGAATATCACGCGGTATCGGCGTGTCAGCTTCAATCGCTTGTTTGATGATGTTCGCTTCCCGGGCGAGTTGATCGTACCGTTCGCCTTCTGCGAACCGATTGACGAGGAACGCTGTCAAGACGAAACTAAGAACCCCCATCACGAGCAGCGGACCGACGACAGCGTATAAAAACTTCCGCATCAAAGGACGTCGTTTCATTCAATCGCCTCCAATCGATAGCCGACCCGGTGGACCGTCTTCAATTGTTGTTTAATGACGGGTAACTTATCCCGCAATTGTTTAACGTGTGTATCAACGGTCCGGGTATCGCCTCCGAATGCGTATCCCCAGACGTCATCAAGAATCTGATCCCGACTGAGTGCCTCCCCGAGGTGTTCAATAAAATAGAGTAACAGTTCGAACTCCATCTTTGCGAGACTGATCACCCGCTCACCTGTTTTGACTTGGCGTCCCTTCTCATCGATCGTCAAGTCACCGAACGCATGGCGAGCGATCGGACGGACTTTTAATGCCCGTTCAAGCCGGATCGTCAACTCCTTCAGAACGACCGGTTTGACGAGATAGTCATCGGCACCGAGTTCAAGTCCGAAGACGCGATCATCGGCCTCGCCGCGCGACGTCATCATGAAGACGACCGGTGGCTGAACTTGTGATTTAATACTTGGAACGAGCGACCAACCGTCCCCGTCCGGTAAGCGGACGTCGATCAAAACGGCATCAAATGCTCTCGTCAGGCACTGTTTCGCCTCTGCTAACGAACCAGCAATCGTTACGTCATATGCATGGTGCCGGAGGAAGCGTGCCGTCACCTGCGCTAACTTTTGTTCATCTTCAATCAATAGTACGTTCATGGTCATCCCTCCACTCTTAGTGTAGCGCCTTTTTGCCTTCATTTGCCTTTCTTCGCAGTTTCTTTGCAACTTCCTCACAACTTCTCTTTCGTGACCCTCTACCATAAAAGGTGAAAGGAGTGATCATCCCATGACATTCAAAAAACAATGGATCACTGCATTGACAATTAGCGCACTAACAGTCGGAGGCGCATCAGCATACGCTGCGACGAACGACGACTCGAGCACGACAAAACAAGCGAAACACGGGCACCACTTCGAAGGTATGAAAAAACATGATATGACGTTACTCTTGAAAAAATTGAACCTGACACAAGCTGAGGCAGATGCTGCCCGGGAGAAAGGGCAATCAATCGCCGATCTCGCAAAAGCAAAAGGAATCTCGTTCGCGAATTACAAGAAGGCAGAACTCGCAGCAGCGAAGGAACAACTCGCAAGTCTCGTCAAATCAGGCGACTTAACACAATCACAAGCAGACGACATGTTGAAGCGTCAAACGGAACGGTTCAGTGGCGTCAAGAGCTACGCTGAACTCAAAGACAAGATGCCGATGGGTCGCCACGGTGGATCAGGTTTCTTCAATGAATCATTGATCGCCGACGTCTTGAAGGCACTCGGACTGAGCCAGTCGAAGTTCGACGCAGCGAATCAATCGCTTGCTGCTTATGCGAAGGCACAGTCGATCAAGTTCGCCGACTATAAAAAGGCATTGCTTGCGGTACAGACAAGTGAACTCAACCAACTCGTCAAAGATGGAAAGATGACGAAAAAACAAGCAACGGAAATCAAGTCTCGTCTGACTGAGGAATATAAGGACGCGAAGAGCTACGACGATCTTCCGGATCGCGGTGATCACAGTAAGCGTGGTGACCATGGACCAGGTGGTGTCTTCGGTGACTCGACATCCGCAATCTTAAAAGAACTTGGACTCGATGAAGCGAAATTCGAAGCTGCAAAGCAATCCTTGCCTGAATTCGCGGAAGCGAACAAGATCGCTTACGCCGATTTCGAGAAAGCCGTCCTGACAGCACAAACTGCTGCGATTGATCAACAAGTCAAAGATGGCAAGCTGACAGACAAACAAGCGAAACAGATCAAAGAACACATCCAGTCTCGCGCGGATGAAGCCTCAAGCTACGCTGATCTCAAGAAAGGACCTGCACGTGATGGTCATGGTCGCGGACACGGACATGGTCCGGACGGTGACATGCCGGGCGCACCGGATCAAGGAACGGATGCGGACCCAAATGCCAGTGACACGTCCATCGATTTAGCGATTTAAAATTTCGACCGAAGCTCCTGCATGAGAGCTTCGGCTTTTTTGTGTTCGATTTAGGACAGATGTCTTTTGATCGTGATTTTCATATACTGGTTCACTTTTTTGAAAAATAAGTCTATTTCTTGAACGAAGGTTGCAATTTCCATTTCCTACACCCGATACTAGTAAAGAGAACGCTAGTATTGTAAGGAGGTGACGTGGATGGCTTTTCATGAAGCGATGAATCGGATTCGTCAATCCGACACAGCCCCACTCTATATCGGTGGACTTGAAGTGTCCCGTCCGGAAACGGCGGAAGCCTTCTTTCAGCAACAGACAGATGCAATCTTTTTATTCGATGCCTCTGGAACGATCATCTATTTCAATGAACAGTTACCAGACATGCTCGGTTATTCCGCTGAGACGCTCTATGAGCATTTCGCAGTGTTCAATCCGCCAGATCAAATCGAATCGGTGACTGCCTTTTTCACACGTGCCTTAAGTGGCGAGACCGTTCATTATACGGCACAAGGACTCCACGCTGATCAACACCGGGTCACATTGAAGATCACGAACATGCCAGTCGAACAAGATGGACAAGTCATCGGTGTCTATGGTGTCGCGCGTGATATCACACGTGAGACACAACTCGAAGAAGATGTCACGTCGATTCGCTCTCAACTCGAACTGACGGAACAGATTCCGGAACTCATCGTCTTCCATTTTGATGTTCAAAAGCAGACGATCGAATTCTCCCCTGCCTTACTGCATTTTTTAGGCCTTTCAGAAGTCGATGCGACGACACTCGATCAAGCACAACTGTTCAGTCGGATTCATCCACGTGACTTCGATCCGCTTCAGTTCGAGATGGAACGTTTGATTGCGGGTGAAAAGGAACGCTTTGAAATGGAAGTCTCCCTGCTGACGGCTGACGATACCTATCAGCTGTTACGCTTGAAAGCCTTTCACCGTCCGCACCATCCGAATCATCTGTCGGTCGTCCTGTATGATTTATCGGAAGTCGACGAGGCACGACGTCAACTCGTCACGGAACGGGCGCAGGCGCGTGAAATCTATGAAGCCGTCAATGCCGCGATCTCGCAAATTGACTTAATTTCGGGGCGAATTCTCTTTCACTCACAAGGGTTCCTGCACATCTTCGAAGAGTTACCGCAGGACTTAATCCTTAGTCACGAATGGTTATTCGAACGATTAGACGTTCGCGATCATGCGGCGATGAAACAGTTCATCGGACGGTTAGTCGACGGTCAGGCGGGAACGATTCAGTACCGTCTTCACTTTCCAGATGGTCGTATCAAATGGATCGAGGACCAACAGATCCCGGTCTTCCAACTGGACGGCACGATTGCCTATACGAATAGCATCATGCATGACATCACGCTTCAAAAAGCATACGAGGAACAATTGCGGCAGCTCGCTTTACGTGACGCCGTGACGCGCCTGCCAAACCGGCAAGCGCTGATTGAGACAATCGATACTTGGCAAACGAAGGATCAACCATTCTTTGTCTTAACTGTCTCCTTCAACCGGATCGCTGAGATTAACAACGCCTTTGGACACGGTTCCGGTGACCAGTGGTTACAAGGAACGGCAGCTTTATTACAACAAACGAAACCGGACGAGACGTTTCTCGGGCACCTTGGCGGCGATGAGTACGCCTTGCTCGTACCGACGAGCTATAAACAAGACGTAACGACATGTGCGCAGTCATTGCTCGACTTATCGGAAACACCGATCTCGATCGAACCGTATGCCCTGTTTGCGCGGATCTCGGTCGGGGTCAGCCGGTATCCGGAAGACAGTACGGACGCTGTCGAATTATTGAAGCATTCCTATACCGCCTTACGTCGCTCACGTCGTGAAAACCACAGCACGATGCACCACTACGCATCGAATCTTGATATCGATTACTACCGTCGTTATCGCCTTGAGCAGGACTTGCATTATGCGATCGAGCGCAATCAGCTGTTCCTCGAATATCAGCCGAAGGTCGATAGTTGGACCGGAAAAATTGTCGGTCTCGAGGCGTTAATTCGCTGGCAACACCCGGAATGGGGACGGATTCCACCAAACGACTTCATTCCGCTTGCCGAAGAGAGTGCCTTACATGTCGCAATCGGCGACTGGGTCGTCGAGACAGCGTGTCGTTCGATGCAGCACTGGAAGACGACAGGGGCAGAGCTCGTTCCAATTTCCGTCAACGTCTCACCAAAACGATTCTTGATTCCTGGTTTTGAACATCATATCGAGCGGATGCTGTCGACGTATCAGCTCGCACCTGAATTACTCGAACTCGAAATCACGGAAGCCGCCTTGATCATGGATGACCCGATGACGAGTCGGACGCTCGAATACGTCAGTCGGATCGGCGTTCGAATCGCACTTGACGACTTCGGAAAAGGCTACTCCTCGATGGTCTACCTGCAACGGTATCCGATCAACGTCATCAAGATTGATCGACAGTTCGCGACCCACATTACGGATGACGCCAAAGCCCAAGCGATTGTCAAAAGCATTCTCTACATGGCAGGTGAGTTCAATCTAACGGTCGTCGCAGAAGGCATCGAGACGCTCCGTCAGCTCGATACGTTCCGGACGCTCAATTGTCCGAGTATCCAAGGTTACCTGTTTAGTCACCCAGTGTCAGCGGACGTCATGGAATCGTTCCTCCTGCGCGAGATCTTGTATCCGATCGAAGCCTGTTCCTTATCGAGCGATACGGTTCCTCGCTTCTCTGTCTCAGGAAAAGTTCGCATGTTGACACATCACACCCAGTCGTTTGAACTACCCTTCTCCGATATCGAAGCCCATCGGACGAGCACGCGTGCGATCTACTTTTCGACGAAGACGTCGTTGCCGTTGTCAGATGCGACGTTTGAGATTCGATTGAGTGAAGGATTACAACTCGTCACTTGTACAGTGACGATCAACGGACAGGAAGATGAACAATATATCGGCGAATACACGAATCCGACAGAAGCGGAACAGATCATGCGCTTCTTCCAGTCGTTACGCTATCGCCCTTGACCTCTCCACGAAGACGTTCACACACGTCTTCGTGCTTTTTTGTTATAGTAATCGTAAAGCGTTTTACTTCAGAAGGGAGGAATGGCATGCAGTCACCACTACCTACGAAACATCATCGCCGTTCTACGAAAGGTCAGCTTTTTCGACGATTCCTGATGCTGACGATCGGTGCCATCATCTTCGCGCTTGGACTGAAAGGATTCCTTGTTCCAAATAACATCATCGATGGCGGGATTGTCGGAATCTCGATCATCGGCTCAAAAGTGACCGATACGACGCTCGCCTTATGGCTGTTCTTCTTGAACATTCCATTCATCTTTTTTGGCTACAAACAAATCGGAAAGACGTTCGCCCTATCGACGTTATACGCAATCTTCGTCATGGCGATCGCAACGAAACTCCTCGAACACATCGGTCCGCTGACGAGCGTGGATTTGCTCGCGACCGTCTTCGGTGGCTTGATTCTTGGAATCGGCGTTGGAATCGTCATCCGTTCGAGCGGTTCACTCGACGGAACCGAGATTCTCGCTGTCTCCTTCAGCCGCTCGACACCGTTTTCAGTCGGTGAGATCGTGATGTTCTTCAACGTCTTCATCCTCGGCGCCGCTGGATTCGTCTTCGGTTGGGACCGGGCGATGTACTCGTTGATCACCTATTTCGTTGCCTTCAAGACGATTGATGTCGTCATCGATGGACTCGATCAGTCGAAGAGTGTCTGGATCATTTCGGAGAATTATGAAGAGATTGGTCTTGCAATCATGGACCGACTTGGTCGAAGCATGACGTACTTAAACGGAGAAGGTGCCTTCACCGGCGACGGCAAAAAAGTCATCTTTTGCGTCATCAGTCGCCTCGAGGAATCGAAACTCAAAGACATCGTCCGCGACTTCGATGAGCAAGCCTTCATTGCGATCGGCAACATCCATGATGTCCACGGCGGTCGCTTCAAGAAAAAAGATATCCATTAACCGAACGAAAGGAAGGAACACGGGTGTGGAAAAAACATCGTAAGAAAATCATCGGCGGGGTGATTGTCATCGTGACGCTTGCCGTCATCGTCGTCATCGGGATTTCCGCTTATGTCGGCTCATCGTTGACGCAACCGGAGCGCGAAGCATTGACGACGACACCGAAAAAAGCGGAAGGACTCGACTATGAGGACGTCACCTTCCGCTCCTATAAAGACCGGACACGTTTGTCTGGCTGGTGGATGCCTAGCGAGGACGCAAAACTGACGGTCGTCTTCGCCCACGGTTACGGCAAGAACCGGGAGCAAGAAGATGTTCCAGTCTTCCCGTTATTCAAGAAGTTCCACGACGCCGGCTATAATGTCTTGACGTTTGATTTCCGGGGATCCGGTGAATCGGACGGAAAACGCGTCACGGTCGGTGCAAAGGAACAAGATGATTTGCTGACGGCCGTTCGCTACGCGAAGTCACGGTCTTCAAAACCAGTCGTCCTCTACGGGATCTCGATGGGTGCTGCAACATCACTCGTGACCGCTCCAAAGGCGGACGTCGTCGGTGTCATCGCCGACAGCCCGTTTAGCGATCTCGAGAACTATCTCGCAACGAACCTGCCTGTCTGGAGCGGATTACCGAACTTCCCGTTCACCCCGATCATTCTGGAGATCACGCCACCTCTGACGGGTCTCAATCCAGAACGGGTGAAACCGATTGAAGCGGTTCGACGGATTGAGTATCCAATCCTGTTGATCCACGGGAAGGACGACGATGCGATTCCAGTCACGGAAAGCATGAAGATTCAAAAGGCAGCGCCGCGCTCCGAGCTCTACGTGACGGAAAACGGTGGACACGTCCAGTCGTATGCGCACGACCGAAAAGCGTATGAAGAGAAAGTCATGACGTACTTGTCAGATCTGCATTGATGAAAGGAGATTGACATGCAACAGTTATCGTTGTTCCTGACCTTTTTCGTCGCACTGACAGTCATGACGATCGGACTGCTCGTCTCCCGCCGTGCCGGCTATCGTTTACCGTACGGACGAACGATCGCCTTGATTTGGACGGGTTCCGCCCTGATCGGACTGACCCTTTACTTATTACGTTAAACGAACAGCCGCCCGCTTCCTTGACGGAAACGAGCGGCTGTTGTTTGTGCTTATCGTTTTAGTACGGCAGCGCCGACGATCTTCAAGACTTCCGGACGACTGAGTTTTTCTTTCCCTTTTGCAAGGGCATCCAGCGTTCCATGTGCGAGTGCAAGTGGAATGTGACAGAATTCATAAATCGTCGTCTCCTTCGGAATGGACGCAAGGTAGGCATCGGCTTCTGCGAGATTCTCACGCGCATAAGCAAACATCGTATCCGTCGTCCAACCAGGTGGGAAGTAACCGACACCACGCTCCGCATCCTCCTGTTGGTTACGCAGGATGTTGACGGCTTGTAAACCACGACCAAATCCAATCGCTTGCTGTTTATCGGTAACGATACCAGCCTTCCAGTACCAAATGTCGGATAACATGACACCGACGAGTCCAGCGACATAATACGTATACTCGTCAAGATCTGCTTCCGTCTCGACCGTCCAGTCACGCTCTGCCCAGACCGCCATCCCTTCTGCCATCTCCGCCGTCGAATCGAGGACCTTCGGACGGATCGCGGCCGGACAATAGACAATCCACTCCGGTAAACGGAGTGTTACTTCGGGGAGATACGCCGTGTAAGGCGCAATCAACTCGAGGTAGGTCGTAGCGGAGAACGTGCCCCGCATCAATAACGCCGTCTCGCGAAGCAACATCGTCTTGACGTCCGTCGCCAAGTCCTCATGGTCTTCAATCTCATCGATGGCACGCATGCATAGATAAGCAGCACCGACCGCTTCCTGTAAGTCTTGCGATAGTCGACTAATCGGGATATAGAAGGTGCGACTCGTCGCTTTTAATACACGGTTCGCGTCTTTTTTCAGCTGCTTCGTCTCATTCATTCCTGACAACTCCCTCTTTGGCTCAAAAGGTTTCTTTTCTCTTCATTACTATACACGATTCAACGCGTTTCAGCATTTGTTTCATGATAAGAAAGACTCCCTTTGCAGCACATTCGGGCAAAGGGAGTCTTTTCGTCCTCGTTTGAAGCGCATCGTTCACGAAAAAGATACGTTCCGATGACATTCAAATGGAATCATTTTTCCTGTTGTTTCAAGAGTTGTCCGATCAATCCAGTACTACGGGACGCTTCCGTGTTCTCTTCTTGGATCGACAAGTAGACTTCCTTGCGGTGGATGTCAACTTGCCGTGGTGCCTTGATACCAATCTTGATTTGGTCACCTTCGATCGCAAGAATCGTCAGTTCGATGTCGTCACCGATTTGAATCGCTTCTCCCGTCTTTCGTTTCAGTAAGAGCATCAGCGACCACCTACTTCCGTCAGACTACCGATCAGATGACGATTCGTGTATGTATCGTCTAGGATGATTTGTTTTGCGAGTCGTTGTTTCGTCTCCATGACGAAAGGTGCTCGTAAGTTCGTCGTTGACGTCGTGAACGGATCCCGTAATGTGACCGTCGTATAGACAGCGACTTGCGCCGTATCCTCGATTCCGAGTTGCTCTTTTGCTGCCTCCGGTAACTCGAAGACATATTCCGGATCAATCCAGAACGGGTTCGTCACGACGAAGGCACACTCCGGCTGATCAATCGATTGAAACGACCAGAACGGGACCCCTTCTCCGAACGGGAGCAAGATGAAGCGTTTTGCTTCCGGAAAACCTGGTAATTCGGACGCGAAGGTGATGATTTCCGTCTCGTCAATCGTAATGGTTCCAAAAAAATCCGTTTCGATCTGCATGTCGTTATCCTTCCCCATCGAATATGCCACCAACCGGCCACATATTCAGTTGATTTTGTTCTTGTAGATAAATGTCGACCTGACCTTCTTTCACAGTCAGTTCCGGTCGATGCGTTTCGACATCGATTTTCGGACGATTCGCGGTATAACTTAATCGTACCTCAGCCGGTGTATAGGTCGTCTTGACTCGATCGAGGCTCCGCGGAATGAATCCGAGAGTCGCCACTTCAGCAGGTGGTGTATCATTGGCTTTCGCAATCCGCGCGACAGTTCCACCGCCCTGCTCGATCCGCATCAGTTGATCGCCTTCAGAGGCTCGTTTCGCGACAGCTTCCTGCCCTTTTTGTCGTCCATAAGTAGCATACTGCCGAACGGATTCGAGCGCAGGAACGCGCCCCATCTCGATCCAGGCTTGCGTCGAATCGATCTCAAGGCGTGCCGCGACGGTTTCAATCGATAGTTCCCCACGTGGTTGTTCGATCGACAGGGAGGCAGGTGTCTGCTTCTGCTCGATTTGCGGACGCGTGATGTTCATCCCGATTCGTGCCGCCGTCTGACGTATTTCAAGATGCGGAAGATTCATCTGCCTTCACCCCTTATCGTAGGAAATCGAGTAATGTCGGCTGAATGATTCGTGCCCCGGCGCTGAGTGCTGCGCGGTGTAACGTCTCGTATGACTTCAGCTCCATGATGACTTTTTCTGCCTCGATGTCTTCGTTATCCGACATGACCGTCTTCGCGATGATTTCTTGGTCCTCGAGCCGTGATGTGTTCAAATCCATCCGGTTGACCCGTGCTCCGAGATCTGCACGTGTCTCGACCGTTCCATTGACCATCTCATCGATATCTTTCAACATCCCGGATAAGGTAGCCCCGTTGTTATCAGCGTTCGTACCGAGTGCATCATATACTTTTTTCAACGTTTGGAACGTTTCCGGTCCAAAGACGCTGAGTGGTGAAATGTTAACTTGGACTTCGATACCAGAAGAAACTTCATAATTGATGGATTCCGTCTCCTTACCTGTCGGATCCCCATCCGTGAAGACACCGTCAACAGGACCAGTTGTACTCGCTAAGTAATCACGCAATCCGTCCATCGAGACGAATGCCGTATCCGTCTTCGTTCCGTTGAAGATGCCTTTTTCATTGTATTTCGTATTCGCGAGCGTTCCGATGTGTTCAATCAATTGACCGACTTCGCTTTGGATCGCTTTACGTTGTGTTGCATCATACGTATCCGTCGCCGCTTGTGTCGTCAACTCACGAATCCGACTCATCGCTGATGTGACTTCGTTAAGGGCAGAATCCGTCAAGTCCATCCAGCCCGTTGCTTCGCTGGCATTTTTCTTGAACTGTTCGACTTCTCGTACTTCCGTCCGGTAACGCACGCCTTGCATCGCAACGACTGGATCCTCAGACGGACGTTGAATCTTCTTCCCACTGATCAATTGTTCCTGAAGCGTGCTCAAGCGCTGATAGCTTGAGGATAAGTGCCCGATATTCGTTTTCGTCAACATCGTTTGTGTTACTCTCATCTATTCATCACCGTCCTACGAGTCCCATACCGTTGATGATTTTATCAAGCATCTCATCGACGGTCGTAATATTTCGTGCTGCTGCATTATAAGCGTGTTGATACTGAATCATCATCGTCATCTCTTCATCGATCGAGACGGCAGACATCGACATGCGGCGCTGATCCGCACTTTCCATCAAGACAGCAGCACTCTTACCAAGGCGTCCGACCTGATCGGTCGAGACCGCCATATCGCCGATGACGTTTTGATAGAACGAGCCGATCGTCGTCGTCGTTTTCGACTCCGTGAATTCGATGCTCGCTGTCTTCATCTTCGCCAGTTTCAATGCCCCTTGACTATCCCCGATGTTACCGTCCGTCGACGTCGCGATGTTATCAAGACTCGCCTTGATGTCCGAACCGACGGAGATCGTTGCTGCCGTGATGTCACCGCTTGTTGATGCGAAGAAGGCGTTTGATCCCGCTGTACCATCTTTCTTCAAGTTCGTCGCATGCGCAGCGTTAAAGGCATTCGCGAATGTCTTTGCCATCTCATTGAGTTGACTTTCCATCTTGACGTATTCCCCGACGGCTTTTCCGTCTCGCTCTTGCCCGTACATCTCAATTAGTCCTGATAAACGTCCTGTTGAGAAGCCGCCGAGCTGATCAAACGTATAGGTTTGTGTCTCAGACTTAAAGCCGGTGTACAGTCCCTGTTCGTTCGTCGTGAACGTCAGTGTGCCCGCTTTCGGTAAATCGGAGTCGACAGCAAGTAGCTTGTCCCCGTTCGGAAACTTGATGTTGACGTCGATGCGCCCTTCCGCATTGCGCAACGCATTCCCCATCTGTCCTGTTTCGATCGCCTGAGCATCTACTGTCACTTTTTCGAAATCGACATATTGAGCAAGCTCATCAAAGTAACGATCTCGTTCATCGTAGAGTGCGTTTGGTAAAGCACCAAGTGGTTCGACAACGTGGATTTCCGTATTGATGTTATGGATTTTTTGTAAGAGGTCGTTGACTTTTTTCGTCGAGACCTCGATTTCACTTTTTAAGTCTGTTTTGACTTGATTGATCGCTTTTGCCATGTAATTGAAGGTCTGCGTGAGAGTCTCCGCCTTTTGTCGGACGACACTGCGTGCACCTGAATCTTGCGGATTCGTCGACAAGGTCTGGAGTGATTCCCAGAATCCATCGAATGCTTTTGCAAGACCGGTGTCAGACGGTTCATTGATGATATCTTCCATCCGCCCGAATGCCGCTTGTTTCGTACCGTAATAAGAGACCTTCGTCACTTCATCCCGGTACTGCTTATCGAGCATGACATCGCGAATTCGCTCGAGCATTTCTCCGCGGACCCCAGTTCCGACTTGTCCATTTCGTCCAGATCCAAGTGAAATCGAAAGTTGTTCCGTCGTTCCCATGACGAGACGCTGGCGAGAGAATCCTTCCGTTCCGGCGTTCGCAATATTATTTCCAGTCGATTGCAGAGCCCACTGGTTCGTCGTTAATGCCCGACGTCCTGTCTCAAGCCCCATGAAAGTCGATCCCATCCGTATTCCTCCTTACGCGTTTCGATTGAAGTGTGTCTGGTTCAGTGCGGACTGTCCGTATGTGAAGTCGTCCGCTTCTGGAATCAAGAGTTGGAGATGCCAATCCAAATAATACAGGGATTGCTCCAGCAACTCCGCGTTTAGTGTGTTGAGCTGTCGCAATTGACCGATCGTCTGCAACAACGTTCGGAGTGAGTCGACATCTTCCGGATGTGTCGCGATCCATTCCGTCATCGTCACACTCCCCATCAGTGCGAGCCGTTCTTGTTCTAATCCTTCGATTCGTTTGATATGTACGGGTTCTTCTTTGACGATTTCAGACAAACGACGCATGTCATTTGCAATCAAGACTTGCTTCTTTTCTTCTGCGAGCGCAAGTAAATGAGCATGCGCCTCGTCGAGCTGATTGATGAGTTGCATTCGGTTTCTCCTTCCGAATTGAAAAGGTTCCATTCATATAAAAAACGACCCGCGCATCCGTGCCCCGAGTCGCCTCCATTGTCTACGATGTCCAACTTACAGGTTCAAGAAACGTTCCGCGATTTTTTTCGCATCCGGTTTATAGGTTCCATCCTGGATCGCCTGTTTGAGGGATTCAATCTTTTCAGTCCGTGACGACTGTGTCTCGTTGAAACGCGCACGCGCCTCTGTAGAGATACTGACTTCGTCTGGACGATTCGTACGTTGGTTTTTTGTTCCTTCTACTGATTGAGTTCTTTCGTACGTTTTGGGCATGTTCACCCATTTCGTAGAATCAATTCGCATGTGAACACCTGCTTTCTAGACTACAAGATTCTTAGTTCAAGTCCGATACGTCCTTGGTTTCGAAGAGTCAGAAGAGTCAAGCATCGCCTGGGCGAGGTCACGTCGTAAACGATCACGACATGTGGCACAAATCGTGCCTTCACGGGAGGGCTTCCCGCAACTCTCACACATGATTTCCATCTGGGAAATCTCGGAGATCAATAAGCGCCCTTCCTTGATGTAACGGAAGACGGTATCTCGACTAACACCCGTTCCGATCTCGACATCTTTAGGTGAAGTTCGGATTTTTCGTCGTTCTCGCAGAAATTCGCGTACCTTCTCAAAATCCGTATGATCCTTTCGTATGCAATCAATACACAGTTCTGAAGATTGACGCACGACTAACTTCCCGCAAGATTTACAATTGATGACATCCATTTCCTTCACCTCACATAGAGTATCGGCAGGAATGTTACTTTCTTAAACACTTCGAAATAAAGTTACAGCAGAAATTTCTTTCGCTCCCGCTTCCTTGAGTCGAAACATCGCTTGGCGAAGCGTCGTACCTGTCGTATAGACATCATCGATAAGTACAATGTTCTTCCCCTTGACGTCACTCGTTACGCAAAACGGATTGCTACGCGCAAGTCGCGCTTGTCGTCCCGCCTTACTTTGTTCTGGACCATCGAGACGACTTAAACACGGAACGATCTTTCCGCGCATCCGACGTGCGATCAGCTCCGCTTGATTGAAACGGCGGTCCGAGAGACGCTCGATGCTTAGCGGTATCGGCACAAGAACTGCTTGTTTGATTTTTACCTTCTTCAAGTCATCGGTAAACATCTCAAGCAACGCAGTATCACCGAGAAACTTGAAGCGATGCATGAAATCCTTCGCTGCATCATTGTATAGATAAAGAGGTACTGTTTGGAGCGTCAGCCCTTGCCTTCGCCATTCTGTGCAGTCTGAACAGCACACTGGACCCGGCTTTCCACAATCGACGCATTCCCCTCTTTTTACAAACTTTATTTTACAGGTCGGACAGGTCGCTTGCCTAGTCCAGAGATTTCCGAGTTCCCAACTAGGTAAATAGACCTCTTGACAGAATAGACATCGATTCATGGTCGTACAGCGTTCGCTTTCTTGATGTGATGGATCGCTTCGTACATCGCATCACTCCGGTCATTGGCGCAAAATAAAATGTCACCATCCGGGTATGCCGCCGATCGTCCGACTCGTCCGCTGATTTGAATCAGGGCTGCCGTGCTGAAACCTTGATCCGCATCCAGAATCGCGACTTGAACGTTTTCGATCGTCACACCCCGCTCAAGAATCGTTGTCGTCAGTAAGATTCCTGTCGACTGTCGAAAACGCTGGACCTTCTCGACTCGTTCCGAGTCTGCAGCATGGACGGTCTCGACGTCATAGCCTGCTGTCGCGAATCGGTTTTGCCATCGCTCGAGCTCCGCGATTCGTGAGACGAAGACGAGCCGTGGTACAGCGCTATGACGCGCCAACCAATCGAACACGGTCTGTTCGCTATACGGTACGACGAGCTTTGGGACCGGTAACGGATAGCCATGATAGCGTCGCATCAATCGAACCGTCGGGAATCGTCGATGCCAAAACGAAGGCGTTGCGCTTAATAAAATCAGCGCGGCATCTTTCGTCATCGCGCGCTTGACGTATCGATGCAACGTCCGGTCGAGCCGGTAAGGAAAGGCATCGACCTCGTCCAAGAAGACGACGTCGAAACAATCCCGGTAATGAATCAATTGATGTGTCGTACTGACTGTGATGTCCCCCAGCTCAAGACGTTCAGACGAACCACCGTACAAGGAGACGATGGCGGCGTCTGCAAACGCTCGTTTTAGATGTCCCGTCAATTCCCGAACGACGTCCGCCCGTGGTGCTGCGACAAGTACACGGCGCCCGCTAGCGAGAGCGTCTGCGATTCCCGGGAAAAGAATCGGTGTCTTCCCGGCACCACACACGGCATGAACGAGAAGCCGTTTGTTAGTTAGAACCGTTCGTTGGATCGCTTGAGCAACACGTAATTGTGCCGGCGTCAACGTCAATGGTCCATGTTGTGCCGGTGTCACCGGATCAAGTGCCCGCTGATCCGTCACGAGTCGTCCACAGCTTCGTAGTTTGCCGTAAGCGAGACATTTCCGACAATAATAACAGGCTTTACCACATGTACAGTCTCCTCGCACTGGAAGCGCGCCACATCGTTGGCAACGCCATGTCACGGCTGGTCTGAATCGGTATGTCACTTGTGGTGCGTCGATCCATTCAACAGGTACGAGTCGTCCTCGAAGATCCATCGTCATCTCTCCTTTTCTGTTTCGTCTCTTTCTCGCGGACGTCCGTCATCTCCTTGTGAGCGTTCCACTACTCAACTTGAGCTTTTGACTCGCAGAATTTCGAGGTAACGCCATACGGTACGGTTTCAACAGGCGTTTCCATATAGTCATCCATGATTTTTGAGGATTTTGACAAAACAAAAGCAGCAGGTATCCTCATGAAGAGAATTCCTACTGCTTCCGCTCCTATCTTATTCTGCTGCGTGATACCATGTGACACCGATTGCCCCTGGTCCGAGGTGTGTACCGATGACGGGTCCAAAGACACTCATCTCGATGCGTGCCTGCGGGAAAAGTGCCTTCAGTTCAGCAATCTCTGCCTCTGCTTTCGCAGAATCCTCGGCATGGATGACACCGATGACATAACCTGTACCATCACCGCGGATATCTTCCTTCATCATTTCCTCAATCCGATTGACTGCCCGCTTAAACGTTCGAATCTTTTCAAACGGAACGATTTTTCCATCAACGAAATGAAGGACCGGCTTGATTTTCAGGAACGAGCCGACGAATGCCTGCGCGACACTCAAACGTCCTCCGCGCTGGAGGTGTTCGAGATCGTCGACGACGAAATACGCACGAATCTGTTCCTTTAATGTCTCAAGACGCTGGACGATCGTCTCTGCCGTCGCTCCTGCATCTCGCAAACGAACGGCTTCTTGGACGAGAAACGCTTGCGGCATACAGGAAATACGTGAATCGACTGGATGGACGTTGACATGATCCACCATCATGTTGATCGTATGTAACGCTTGGTACGTTCCGCTGATCCCACTTGATAGTGTAATACCGATGATATCTGTTCCTTCTGGCAACTGCTCGAACGACGACACGAGATCACCGATGTTCGGTTGTGAGGTCGTCGGGAGACTGCCCGTCTGGATGCGTTCATAAAATTCAGCTACTGAGATATCAAACCCTTCCCGGTAGGCGTCACCGTCGAAGATGACACTAAGTGGTGCGACGTGCACTTGATGTTCTTCACAATAGGTAGTTGGCAGATAGGCTGTGCTATCCGTTAAGATCACAATCTGGCTCATCCGTGAATTTCCTCGCTTTTATAGTTCCGTCGTGACGCTGCCAAATGTGACACGCCACAATCGCTTTTAAGTGTAGCATTTTTTACTGGATAAAAAAAGAAAGACGGAAGCGAGCGCTCCTGTCTTTCGAGATATTAAACGACGACCCATCCACGACGGATGGATTCGACGACAGCACCGGTCCGGTCCGGCACATTCATCTTCCGGAGGATCGATGAAACGTGGTTCTTGACCGTCTTTTCACTGATGTATAACGTATCACTGATCGCACGGTTCGAGAAACCGTCCGCTAACAATTGCAAGACTTCACATTCGCGACGCGTCAAGACGTGGAGTGGTGCTTCCGCGACTCGTTTTTCAACAGGTTGTGACGCCATCGTTTGTTTCATCTTCATCAAACGACGGTATTCCTGCAATAAGTTCGGTGTGACTTTCGGGTGGACATATCCACCTTCGCGGTACACGGAACGAATCGCATTGACGAGTTCGTCCGTTGCCATTTCCTTTAAGAGGTAACCGACTGCACCGGCACCTAGGGCGTGCATGACATACGTCTCATCATCATGAATCGATAAGATAATGACACGTACGTCCGGATAGACTTCCATCAGACGTTTTGTTGCTTCAACACCGTTGACTTGCGGCATGTTGATATCCATTAAGACGATATCCGGTTGATGGGTTTCGACGAGCGAGATGACTTCTGCTCCGCTTTCCCCTTCCGCTACGACAACGAATTCTTCTTCGAAATCAAGAATTCGTTTAACGCCTTCGCGGAATAACTGATGATCGTCGACGATGACTACTTTCACTTGCTCGTTGTTCACAGTGTTTCCCCTCTCCCTTCGGATTCCTCGATTGGAATCTTGACCTTGATGACCGTACCTTTTCCGGGATGCGTCTCGATATCGAATTCACCATCGATCAATTCGATCCGTTCACGCATACCAACGAGTCCGAATGACTCGTCGCATGATGCGACGATGGAATCGAAATCAAATCCAACGCCATTATCCTTCACGTGGATTCGTACGGAATGTTGATATTGTTCTATGATAATACGAATGTCACTCGCTTTGGAATGCTTTACTGCATTTTGGACGGCTTCTTGGACGATTCGGAAGACAGCAACTTCATACGTCGAATCGATCCGTTCACCGCCTCCTAGATAATTGAAGTGAACCGGAATATTCGAAATTTCTTGAATATGGCGAAGATAGCGTTCGAGCGTCGGAACGAATCCGAGATCGTCAAGCGTCATCGGACGTAAATCGTATATGATACGGCGGATATCGGCAAGTCCATCCCGAATCAACGTCCGTAAACGGTGAATCTCTTCAAAAGCTGCCTCTGCCCCATTATGCTGGTGAATCTTTTCAATCAAATCAGCCCGGATCAAAACGTGGGCAAGCGTCTGCGCCGGACCATCGTGCATGTCGCGCGACAAGCGGCGGCGTTCATTTTCGGCGGACTGGAAGACTTTTAGACCCATCTCCTGTTTTTGCATCGCCTTTTCATATTTTTCATTCATCATCTGCATATCGTCCGTCAAGAAGTTGAGGACGACCGAGACACGTCCAATCAATTGATCTGCCCGTTCAATCGTCTCATCGAGCTGAATCAGTCGGCGTTCGAGCTCATCGCGGCGCTTTCGGCAATTCATCTCATCTCGTTGATTGATGAACGATTCGAGTTGCAACGCGTTTGCTGTCTCGTAGGCCGACCGGACATCCTGTTCCGAGTAGCTGTCGAAGTTCTTACTGACGACGACGAGTCGCGCCTTTGCATCCTTGATATGGCGTTCGAGTCGTTCTGCTTCTTTTATATAGTCGTGCACCCGAATTTTCAGGTCGCGCAGTTCTTGCTGGATTTCGGCATATTGTTCGCGAGAACTTTCCGTGATCCGGACGATTTCTTCCCGACTCTCTTCTACGACGCCGATGATGTTCTGTACGATATCATTCAAGGATAGCCGCTCCCTCATCTCATTCGTCATGGTATTCCCTCCATTCCTTGCCAGTCGTCTACGGTTGTCTCTCTCTTGGAACGTCGTTATGCTAGAAAGAACTAGTTAACGAGGAGGACATTTTTGATTATGACATTATCTAATTATTATACAGTAAAAGAAAACGGTTTCCACGAAATCATTATCCAAAAGTCTCGATTCATCACTTATTTAGCTCGCGCAACGACGGAAGAACAAGCCCAGGCGTTCATTTCCGATCTGAAAAAAAAACATCACGATGCGAACCATAACTGCTCCGCCTACGTCATCGGTGAGCGTAATGAGATCCAAAAAGCGAATGATGACGGTGAACCGAGCGGAACGGCCGGTGTTCCGATGCTTGAAGTATTGAAGAAGCGTGACTTACGCGATACGGTCGTCGTCGTGACACGGTATTTCGGCGGCATCAAGTTAGGCGGTGGTGGACTGATTCGAGCATATGGTTCGAGTGTCTCTGAAGCATTGAACGCAGTCGGTGTCGTCGAGCGGATCGAACATACCGTCATTTCTGTCAACGTCGACTACACATGGCTTGGAAAGCTCGAGAACGAATTACGGGCGAGTGTCCATCCGATTGATCAGATTCATTACCTCGATCAAGTCCAGATCGACGTCCTCGTCAAGACAGCCGATGTCCCTGATTTTCTCGATTGGATGACGAACATGACGAACGGTCAAGCTGATTTGTCAAGCGGCTCTACCCGCTACCTCGAACGTGACATTATTTCCTGACCTGCTATACTGATTGTAAAGAAATTTAAAGTTTTTTTAAAATTCAGTTAATGTTAGGAGTTAATAAAAGTGGAAGAGCGAACCCGAAGTAATAAAAAAAAGATAAAGAAAAAACGTTCGTGGTTTAAAGTGTTCGTGATCAGTTTTCTTGTCGTGCTTGTGGGTGGAGGTGCAACCTTCGCTTACGTTGCATATAAAACGTTCCAGACCGCAAACGACTCAAACGTTGATTTAGCGCGCGGTGACAAGTCCGAGAAACGAGAAGCAGCCATTGATTTGACGAAAGATCACTTTTCCGTTCTGCTCGTCGGAACGGATGAACGACCTGGTGACACCTCATCGCGTGCTGATACGATGATCGTCGCGACATTCAACAAGGACGATCAAACTGTGGATATGGTCAGCATTCCCCGCGATTCACTCGTCGAGATTCCTTCTGTCGGTTACGAGGATAAAATCAATCACTCTTATGCCTTTGGTGGCATCGATTCAACGATTGAAACGGTCGAGACATTGCTCGATATTCCAATCGATTATTATGCATCGATCAACTTCAATGGTGTCGTCGCGATCGTCGACGCATTAGGCGGCATCGATGTCGACGTCAAGTTACCGATCGATACACTCGACTCGTCCGATAAGCGCAATGGCGTTAAATTGGAACCGGGACAACAAACGTTGAACGGCGAAGAAGCACTCGCTTATGCTCGAATGCGTTATCAAGATCCTGAAGGAGATATCGGACGGACAAAACGTCAACAACAGATTGTCGAAGCCATCGTTGATCAGTCGACATCGTTCGGTTCAATCACCAAACTAAATACGCTGATGGATGCGACCGGGGACAACTTCCGGACGAACATGTCGTTGACGGAAGCGTTCCAACTGCAACCGTTCATCAAAAAAATCGGTTCCATCAACCGGATTGATTTAAAAGGTACCGATGCGAAAATCAATGGCGCTTATTATTACCAGCTCGATCCAACATCACTGGCTGACGCGAAGACGACATTGAAGGAACAACTTAATTTGCCAATCGATGAGACGACAGACAGCATCACGTCGGAGGCTGTAGATGATTCGTTCACTCCAAGCAACTGATCATGTGTCACTACTGGAAGTACAACGTCGCGCTTATCAGATAGAAGCCGCATTACTCAATGCGACTGATTTCCCGCCATTACGCGAAACGATCGATGAGATCGACGTTGAAGAGCCAATCGGTTTCGTTTACGTCATTGATGACGACATTGTTGGTGCTGTCACGATTGCTGATGGAACGATCACGCGACTCGTCGTGGATCCGTCATACTTCCGTCAAGGAATCGCACAATCTTTGCTACGACACGTGTTCGAACACAGTCTCGCCAAACACGTCATGACCGGTGCACGTAATCTGCCAGCGCTTTCGCTTTACAATCGTTTCGGCTTTTCAGAAGTCCGGCGCGAGTGGCGTAGTGGAATCGAACTTGTCTTTTTGATGCGAACCTGACGTTTAGGAACAACAAAGAAGCAGTAGACACCGGGTCTACTGCTTCTTTGTGTCGTTTAGAAGAAAAGGAATCCGAGAGCGGCTCCGATTAACACGATTCGTAACGGCGACTGTTTATAAAAACGAAGTAAACAGAACAAACCGAATGCAATCAAGAAATCAAGACCACTCTTGATGCTTGATGTAAAGATCGGATCGTAGAGAGCAGCAAGTAGGATACCGACGACAGCGGCATTGACACCAATCAATATTCGTCCGACCGATTGATTCTTTCGAATACGATCCCAGTACGGTAAAACACCGATGACGAGTAGGAATCCTGGTAGGAAGATGGCAAGCGTCGCAAGAATCCCTCCAGAAATACCAGAGACGACCGTACCGAGATACGTCGCAAACGTGAAGAGTGGACCCGGTACCGCTTGTGCTGCGGCATAACCGGCAAGGAACGTATCCGTGTTCATCAATCCAGGTACAAGTGTTTGCTCAAGGAATGGCAAGACGACATGTCCACCACCAAAGACGAGGGCACCTGCACTGTACATGATACTCGTCAGCTGGACGGTTCCCGTCGCAGATTGCGCGAGAAATGGTGTGACGGCGAGTAAGACGAAGAATAAGACGAGTGCCGTGATACTAAGTAGGCGTGGTACGCGAATTGACAGGGATCCACCCGTCTCCGTCTCTTCTTTGAACCAGAAGAACGCAAAAAGACCTGCGAACAACAAGACACCGACTTGCGCCAGTGGATGTGCGATCAACAGTACCCCTGCTAGCGCTAGTAGCATCAACGTCATCCGTTTGACGCCTGTCGCAAGTTTCATTCCCATGCCAAGGACGGCGTCAGCAACGATCGCGACAGCGACAAGTTTCAAGCCATGAATGAATCCGGCTTCCGCGACATCGAATTGTGTCGCAAGAATCGCGAATAGAATCAAAGCGATACTCGACGGTAACGTGAAGCCGACGAAGGAAATAATTGCCCCTGCTACTCCTCCACGGATCAAACCAATTCCCATTCCGACCTGACTCGAAGCGGGACCCGGGAGGAATTGACAGAGCGCAACTAAGTCAGCATACGCTTTCTCATCAATCCATTTTTTCCGTTTGACATATTCTTCATAAAAATACCCAAGATGGGCGACCGGACCTCCGAACGACGTTAGTCCGAGCTTGAACGATACAAGAAAGATTTCGATTAGACGATTCATGCTTCACCTCCATCCTTCATTCTAAACAAAAAATGTTAAGTTCCTGTGAACTTCAACGGTTTTTCTTACCATAAGTCCCTTTTCGCCACAATTTCTCCATGGGACCTTGTGGATGAGACTGGAGATATCTGTTTGATGTAACCCCTTGTGAGATCAAAAGCAGGAAAACGAGTAACAGTCCTTGCCATAACGGTATCGTTCCATGTTGTCCACTGAAGAAGACAAATACGGTAAAGACGAGTGTATGCATCAAATAATTCGTCAATGCCATCCGCCCCAGTCCAGCAAACCATTGCATACGTCCAGCACGAACGAGTAACGCTACGGCACAAGCATAGGTGATCGCAAGCGTGCGCCCTGAGAGCCAAACGTAAAATAGATTGATTGATCCGTCCGGTACGTCAGCATGCGCTTGTATGATTCCAGCGAATGATGGAAGTGTCAGTAATAAGCTAATGCCAAGCGTCCACCACAGGAAACGATTCGTCGGGGGCGTTGCACTGAAGCGTTCCATCAAATAGGCTCCGATCAAGAACAGTGATAGAATTTCTGGCCAAATGACACCGGAATTCATGAGGGCTTCCGGCAATTGAACTGTCGCATGATGCGCTAAAAATCCGAGGAGATCGCGCGATGCGACGAACGACTGAAGTGTCTTATCCAGCTCGACGACGGGAGCGTCGCCGAGTTGACGAGCCCCAAAGAAAATAAGTAGATAGAGCAAAATGGCATAGATTTGAAATGCTATCGCAAACAAGAGCTTCGTGATTGGCTTTGTTTTAGCGAACAATAACAAAATGAAGCCCGTCAACGCATACGTATGTAAGATATCGCCCTGCCAGACAAGCAGGTGCAAAAGACCAATGATGAGCAGAATTCCGAGCCGCCTTGCGAAGATCGTCATCGGTAGACCACGTTGTCGTAACCGGTTGATGAACAGGTAAAAACCGGCTCCAAATAGAACACTAAACAGGGTATAGAATTTCGTCTGGATGAAGAGATCGAAAATGAGACGAATCGATTGATCCATCTCCCCCATCATCGCATTCGGTCGATCACCGAGAAAACTCGGCATGTTGACGAATAAAATCCCGCATAGTGCAAAACCACGTAACACATCCAAATAGACGATGCGTTGATTCAATGATTGATTCATTCCAACACTCCCTTTCTGAAAAAAGACCGCTCACACGGATGAGCGGTCTTTTTTGATATACGTTATTTCGATGTAAAACGTTCCAACAAATTCAACAATGGTCGATAGCGTTCACCAAGCAAACCGAGTGACTCGACAAGAATGTCAAGAACGAGCAACAGCATGACGAGTGAGACGAGAGCACCAATCGAATTCGTCTGCGAGAACAGAATCGCCGTCATCCCGAAGATGGCACAGAGTCCGTAGATGACGAGCACGGCTTGGCGCATCGTAAAGCCGAGATCAAGCAACCGGTGATGCAGATGGGCCTTATCCGGCGCAAATGGTGGTTTTCCTTGCAATACCCGTCGAACAATCGCAAACAACGTGTCGGAAATCGGGATCCCAAGCAAAATAACTGGAACGGCAAGCGAGAACAGTGTCACGTTCTTGAATCCAAGAAGTGATAACACACCAAGCATATAGCCGAGGAACAAGGCACCGGTATCACCCATGAAGATTTTCGCTGGGTAGAAGTTATGAAACAGAAAACCGAACGTACTCATCAATAAGAGAATCGCGACGATCGTCACGTAGACGTTTCCTTGAATGACGGCAAGACTGATCAATGTCAACAAGACGATGCTCGAGACACCCGCTGCTAACCCGTCTAATCCATCAATCAAATTGACGGCATTCGTGATTCCGATGACCCAAAGGAACGTCAGCGGAACACTCCACCATCCAAGATATAACTGCTGATCGAACGGTAGATTGATGAACTCGATCCGAATCCCACCGTTTAGGACGATGACGGCAGCAACGATTTGCCCCATCAGCTTCAAACGGGCATTGAGTTGGAATCGATCATCCAGTGCACCGGTCAAAATAATAACGAACCCACCGACTAAAATATGCGTCGCGTACGGACTCGAAGGTTGTAAGATAAAATAACCGATCATAAAAGCGATATAGATCGCTAATCCGCCAAGTCGCGGCATGATTCGGACGTGTACTTTTCGCGCGTCCGGACTGTCAACGGCACCGACTGCAATCGCAAAGCGTTTCACGACGGGTGTGATCAGTAAGGCGGCGATAAAACAGACGATGGACGCAGTCCATAACATAGTAACATCACGCTCCTGCGCGAATTATATCATAAAAAAAAAGAGCCGACGAGCGGCTCTTACATGAAGATCGGTACTTCAGCAGCTGGATCATATGTATAGATACCGCGCCCGACTTTTTTAATGGCAGGGTTTGCCTGTTCGACTTTCGCCATCAATTGGTAGATGTTACTAATTTGGTGACGGTAACGCAATTCAAGCTCCATTTGGATGTCACGTGCTGTCATCGATTCACGCTCGCGCATCAAATCGCTGATTTGGTGCACGTAGACTTCTAGTGGATACCGCTGGTTGACACGAC
Source organism: Exiguobacterium sp. U13-1 (assembly GCF_001750115.1). Classification (NCBI taxonomy): domain Bacteria; kingdom Bacillati; phylum Bacillota; class Bacilli; order Caryophanales; genus Exiguobacterium; species Exiguobacterium sp. U13-1. The sequence continues at coordinate 3,024,276 of NZ_CP015731.1, forward strand.
GTTGTTTTAACGGACGTTCATGCGTGACGGCGACTTCTTGCGAATGTTCCCCCGTTCCACGGCTTAATTCCGAGATTAAATACTCGGCACGTCGCTGTAAGCGACGGTATTCCTCTTCGATTTCCATTAGTTCGCGGTAGATGTGTTCACTGTTACCCATTCCTTGCCCCTCTTTCCTTTTTTATACATTAATGTTTCAATTGTGTTTCAGTTGTATGTATTTTGAAATATTTTAAACTATAATTTGCCTTGATAATATATAATTTCTTTAATTATTTAATTATCCTGTAATATTTTCATATCCTTACCGATAAATTGGCTACACCTCATATTAACAGAAAGGAGTGAAAACGGAACATATAATTTCTACATTTAACTATTTTAATAATACTTAAGTTCTACTAATCCAATATATATCTTTCTTATTTTACCGAAAAGGAGACTGGAAATTTAATGGGCAAATTACCTAAAACACTTCGTACCGCTCTAGTACTTTCGTTGGTATCCGGTTGCTTCGCTTCTACTTCTACTGTATCGGCTGCTTCTGGTACAACCTTTACGAAAACTTCGTATCAGACGACAGATGCCTTGAATCTACGCAGTTCGAACTCGACGTCTTCTAAAAAATTGCTGACGATCCCGAAGACGACGAAAGTCACATCGAGCTATCGAAAAGGCTCTTGGTATAAGTTGTCATATAAAGGAAAGACGGGATATGTGACCGGATCTTATCTGAAAAAAATCGAGAGTGGCACTTCTTTTTCGAAGACGTCTTATAAGACGACGGATGCGCTATCCTTACGTAGTGCCGCAACGACATCTTCTACTCGATTACTGACGATTCCTAAGGGAGCCGGTGTACAATCAAGTTTCAAAAGCGGGAATTGGTATAAAGTGACCTATGCAAATAAGACCGGTTATGTTTCTGGTTCGTATTTAAAGAAAGTGACTACACCAGCCAAAACGACGGTCTATACGACGACGGATCGCTTGAATTTCCGTTCGTCTCCTTCGACATCCGGAAAAGTCCTGACGACGATTCCAAGTGGAACTGCCGTCAATTCCCTCGCCGTTAAATCGAATTGGCACACGGTCCAGTACCAAGGGAAAACGGGGTATGTCATGGGAACGTACCTGAAGAAAGGGACTTCCGTTCCTGCCTCGACGACTGGAAACGTCGATTATAGTGGTTCAAAGATGTATGTGTTGATCCCATCAGGCAATAGTGTCGCGCTTCGTGCGAGTGCGTCGACGCTCAGTGGTCAAATCGCTCGTCTTGGACGCGGTACTCCTGTCGTCGTCACGAATTCGCGTCATCAAACAAAAGGCTTCGTCGCCGTCCGGACAGCAAGTGGTCAAAGCGGTTATGTCGATGCGACGTATCTGACGTTGTTCCAACCGGCACCATCGAATCGTCCACTTCTCGTCCTTGATCCGGGTCACGGCGGACACGACGCAGGTGCAGTTCGTTACGGTGTGACAGAGCGTGACATCGTCCTTGCTGTCACGAAACAAGTCGCCGAGCGCCTTGCCGGAAAAGTCGATGTGACGATGTCACGCTATACGAACGACTACTATCCGTCTCTTGGAGAGCGGAGTGCCCTTGCGAACAGTCATGCAACGACTGCTTTCGTCAGTGTCCACATCAATGCTTCAACGAGTACGCAAGCATACGGAGCAGAGACCTTCTACTATAAAGGCGCCTCTTCGATCAACCTTGCTCGTAACGTCCAACAACGCCTTGTCTCCTACGCGGGCATGCGCGACCGAAGCGTCCACTATGCAAACTACGCTGTCATTCGTGGTACGAAAGCACCGTCGATTCTAGCGGAACTCGGTTTCCTCTCGAACAGCGCGGATCGGGCGAAACTGACAAACGCATCGTATCAGTCACGTTACGCGCAAGCAATCGCAGACGGCATTCTTGCCTCACTTTAAATCAACGCCATATCAAAAAGGATCGCTCAGGGAAGCGATCCTTTTTGCATACACATAACTTTCAAGGAATGTCCTTCACCATCAGGGAATGGTTCAGACAAGGGAGCGACTAGCGAGGATTTGCTCAAGGGATAGCAAATCTGTCGAATCGACACGATAGTCTGCCTCATGGAGCGCCGACTCCGGTCCAACTCCGACGGCATACATGCCGGCAGCGTGGATGGCAGTGATGCCAGCTGTCGCATCTTCTACACCGATGCAACGGCTCGGTTCGACGTCGAGTGCTTCTGCAGCACGGAGAAACACTTCAGGGTGTGGTTTCGATTGTGCAACGGTCGCAGCGTCTACGATGTCATCGAAATAGTGTCGGACCTTTAGTGCCTCGACGACCATCAGCGCATTTTTAGAGGCGGACGCCATTCCGATCTTCAGCCCAGCGTTTCGGATTTCATCGAGGAATGCAGTGATTCCAGGAAGAAGATCCTGTTCAGAAATATGTTGGATCAATGTGACGTAGTGTTCGTTTTTCTTCGCAGCAAGTGCTAGCTTCTCTTCCTCCGAAAAAGCGTTCTGTTTTCCACCAAGCGCAAGGATACGCTCGAGTGAATCCATCCGGCTGACACCTTTTAATGTCTCATTGAATTCCCGGTCGAACGGGATATCCAAATCCTCTCCAAGTTGTTTCCACGCTAAGTAATGATACTCTGCTGTATCGGTAATTACGCCGTCTAAATCAAAAATGACCGCTTCGATCGTTGGTGCCATCCGACATCCATCCTTTCTTCCATCGTCCATGAAAGGCAAGAAATCGAATGACTTTGCGCAAACGATTGCACTTGCCTTATGAATAATTTTACTGGTTCTTCCGAATCTTTGCAAGCGTTATCAAATATTTCTGATTTTCTATTTTTAAGCACGAAACACGTTAATTTTGATAACGCTTTCAATTTTAAGGGAATGTTTTACTTATTTCGTTCTTTACTATTCGTTTTACATTTTTTAACTGCTATAATGAATCTCATAGCATATGAGGGAGTGACGAAGATGTTTCAACGTGTTAAACAGTTGTTGAATGATCAAAGTCGAAGAATTCATCGTTATGAAAAAATCGTAACGACGATCAATAGCCTAGAACGAGAAATGGAACAAACATCCGATCAAGCGTTACGTGAATTGACCGCCTCATTACGTGAGCGGCTACAAACTGGGGAACGAATCGATGCGATCACACCAATGGCATTCGCCCTTGTCCGAGAAGCGAGTAAACGAACGCTCGGCTTACGGCATTACGATGTGCAGCTCATGGGCGGTCTGGCATTACTTGAAGGACAAATCGCCGAGATGGCGACCGGTGAAGGAAAGACGCTCGTTGCTTCACTCGCGAGCTTCACTCAGGCGCTTCACGGAAAAGGTGTCCACGTCATTACCGTCAATGAGTATCTGGCACAACGCGATGCGGAGCAAATCGGTCAGATTCACCGATTTTTAGGGTTGCAGGTCGGAATCAATTCCGCTGAAGCTACGTTTGAGGAAAAACGGATCGCCTACGCAGCAGACATTACATACGGTGTCGGGACTGAATTCGGGTTCGATTACCTGCGCGATCATCTGATCATGGAGCCGACGGAACGTCTACAACGTCCGCTTCATTTCGCCTTGATCGACGAAGTCGATAGCATTTTAATCGATGAAGCGAAAACACCACTCATCATGGCGGAACGAGACAGTGTCCACGAAGGGTTACAGCAACTCGTCCGTCATGTCGTGCAGACATTCGAAGACGAGCGGGATTATACGTTCGACGAAGAGATTAAAGCGGTCGCCTTGACTGATCAGGGGATTGAGACGATCGAGGAGGCGTTTGCGATTGATCATCTGTTTGCTGCTGAGCACTCCGTCCTCTTCCATTACGTCATTCAAGCCTTACGTGCCCATGTCGTCCTCAAGCGAGATGTCGACTATATCGTCAAGGATCAAAAAATCGCGCTCGTCGACCTCTTCACGGGTCGTCTGATGGAAGGACGCAGTCTATCCGACGGGTTACATCAGGCACTTGAAGCAAAAGAAGGTGTTCCCGTCACGGAAGAGAACCGGACGACGGCACAAATCACGATTCAGCATTATTTCCGTCTTTATCACCAGGTGGCAGGAATGACGGGTACAGCGGCGACGTCACGGGAGGAGTTCCAAAAGACGTACGGGATGGATGTCGTGACGATTCCATCAAATCGTCCGAAAATCCGGATCGATGCGGAGGACGTCATCTTTGCGACGCGTGACGAAAAATTAGAGGCAATCGCGCTGGCGACAAAATCGGCACACGTCACGGGACGACCAGTTCTGATCGGTACTTCGTCGATTGAACAGTCCTTACGCGTCGCGAAGACACTTGATACACATGAACTCACCTACGAGATCCTGAACGCAAAAACCGTCGATCAGGAAGTCCGGATCATCGCTTCAGCCGGACAAGCCGGTCGAATCACGATCGCCACGAACATGGCAGGTCGCGGAACGGATATTTTACTTGATGAAACAGCACAACAACAAGGCGGCTTGTTCGTCATCGGAACCGAACGCCATGAATCTATTCGGATCGACAACCAACTCCGTGGTCGGGCAGGTCGCCAAGGCGATCCCGGATTGACGCAATTTTATCTCTCGCTCGAAGATGAACTGCCTCGTCGTTTCGCGCGCGACCGTCTCGCACGCGTGCAACAAAAAGTACGAGATGCTTCCGGTCTACTGGCTTCACGTGACGTTCGGGATCTATTGCAGTTCGCTCAGTCGACGTGTGAATCCGTCAATCGGAGTGTTCGGGATGAACTCGTCCAGCTCGAAGAAGTCATCAGCGAACAACGGCAAGCAATCTATCATCTCCGCAACAGAATCGTTGATGCGACGTCACTCGAAGACATCGTCCAACCGTTTGCCGGACGTGTCTTGCCGTCGATCATCGACCAAACACTTTCTGACGATCTCGTCCCGGAAGAATGGCCGCTGGCTCTCGTCACGACAGAACTCGAGCAACTGTTGCATCAACCGGTCACGTTGGAACGACTGGAAACGATCGACGAGATGAAACGCCAACTTGAGCCGCTGATTGCTGACACCGAAGCCTTACTCGTTGCCCATGTTGCGGCTGAAAAAGAGACCGTCAAACGCTTCATCCTCCTTGCACTGGATGAGCAATGGACGCGCCACTTAACAGCCATGAACAGCTTAAAAGAAGGAATCCACCTCCGGAGTTACGGACAAGAGCAACCAGTGCGCATCTTTGAGCGGGAAGGCGTGGATTACTTCGAATATGCCATTGCGAGTTTCGAAAAGCAGGTCCTTTCTGGTATCTGCCGCGCCGAACAGACACACGATAGCGAAGGAGAACTGCATCATGCACACGTCGAATGAAGTGTTCCGTCCCCCGCTCTATTTCACGGAGGACATGCCGATCGTCAAGGAAGACGAATACGTCTTTCGTCACGTCGCGAAACAACTACCTGAGTTACAGGTCAATCAGATGGCGATTCATCTGTTTCAAGTTTTATCGCGTCGTCCGCTTCAAGTCATCGCCTTATTCCAAAACACGTTGTCTCGGTCGTTCCATCTGAATGATCTTGTCGTCCTTGCGCTCTCCGGTGACGAACTCGTCGCTCGCAAAGTCCTCAGTATCGAAGAAGTTCCCGTCATACTCCCGATGGCGACATTGCCGCTCTGGTTGACGTTTGAAGAAGATGATTGTTTCGTCGACCTCGAACAGTTAACGGAACCGCTACAACTCGTCTTCTCAAGCGAGACGCTGACTGAGCTTTTCATCGACGATGACTTCACGGAACCCGAGCAACGGATGATTCGTCAAGTCGCTTATTCGCACCCGACACCTCCAGCAGATGGATGGTCGTTATTACCGGTCTCGATCATGCGCGAGCCGGATACTGTGACAGCGACCGTCCTCGTCCGTAATGCGAGCGATCAGACACTGACGCTCGAGGCGCTAGCGTTCGAACTGATGGATGGCGAGACGCCACTCGCAGACGTCATCCATCCTGGATTGTCCTTACCTGCTCATAGCCAACATGCGATTCGTCTCCGTTTCGCCTGCACCGCAACAGATGTCCCGGCATTCGGTCTCCGTTATCTTCCTCCCTCTTCCTAAAAAAAACGTCTCGGCACACAAGATGCCGAGACGTTTTGCTTATCCTTTTAAGAGTCCGATGACGCGGACGTTGATTGCTTTTGGTTGGAACGCGAGCATGTTTTCCATGTCTTGTGCGATCCGTTCTTGGACTTTTCCAGCTGTCTTGATGATCGACATGCCGTATTTGATATGCACGGACAGACTAACCGTGATATCGCCGCCGACATCTTCGACTTTCACGAGTTTGACCATCTGTTTTTCCTGCAGTTTCGAATCATCTGCTGTAAAGGCGATGCCTTCCGTTTCTTGAACGGCTACCCCTGCGATGACCTCGATGACTTGTTGCGAGACGTTCACGACACCGTCCGCATTATTTAAATTATATGACATACCTTCCACGCCCTTCGTCTAGTAATCCATCTATCTTAAAGTGTAATGCATTCCGCCTTATTTTGAAAGGTCTTCCCGTTTCTCGACGATCGGGCGAATGTCAATCTCAATCAAAGGACGGAGGACACGGACGACGAGCGGGTGTATGATGATACCAACGATCAACAAGGCGACGCCAATCATGATCAGTAAAGCGAGCCACGGTTGCGGTACGAATGCATCCGTCACATATTGACGCCACGCCATGACGAAGAAGACGTGGAGTAGATAGACGTAGAGGCTGAGTTCCCCAGCTCGTGTGATGAGCGGAAGACGACGCATCGGGATCAACATCATGAAACCGAGCGAGGCCGCGATCGACAAGACATAGATGACGCTATGCTTGAGTACACCAATCCACGTGTCACTGTCATACTGTTCAGCGTACGGGAAACGATGCTTGAAGGCATTCGCGAAATCGACGATCTCTTGCGGTGTGTCACGCCACGCCTCGAACAATAAGAAGCCCATGACGGCTGCGAACGTCACACCACCAATCAAGCGGACGTTCATCCGGCGCTTGAAGTTCTTCGGCATCTCGAAGATGCGGATGAATTCGTGCTCCGATAGGTAGTTCCCGAGCAAGAAATACGGATAGAACATGATCAGCTTCCGAAGTGCCAAGAATCCCGTGTTCTCGAGTTCAAATCCATACAGCAAGGCGAAGGCAAGACCGAACCAGACATATCCACGCAAGTGAACGACATACGGCGTCACGATATACCAGACGACCATGACAAACAGATACCAAAGTGCCCAGTAGGGACGTAGGAGATGCGTACCGATGTTTTCACCAGAAAAGAGCGGCATTCCTTCTCCAAGCGTCGCCCAAGATCCAATTAAGATTTGCCAGACACAGTAGACGGCAAATAGTTGGATGACACGTAAATACTTGTTTTCGCGGAAGAAATAACCGCTTAAAATAATGAATAATGGCATATGAAACGAGTAAATCAACAGATAAACCGTCTCAAGCAACTTTCCGTCATAATCAAACCGTAAATCCGTTAACATGTGACCGATGACGACGAAAATGACAAGAAAACCTTTGATATTATCAAACCACGGATTCCGATTCATGTTACACTACCCCTTATACTCCCTCGAAAGGAACGAATGTTTATGAAAAAGACACTCTTGATTCTATCTGTCGTCTTGAACGTCGTTCTCCTTGCATTGTTACTGGGACGTAAACCGCTCGAACTATTCGAAAGCGTCTTACCTGCAACGAGTACGACTCCAGTCACGACCTTCCAATACGATAAGAATCCAAACTATGTCCGTCTGAATAGTCTATTCCATACTTATCAATACCCAAAATCTGCGAATGCTGTCATGTTAGGCGACTCGATGACGAATTTTGCCGATTGGCGTATCTTGATGAAGGATCCGACGATCGTGAATTTCGGGATTCCTGGTGATACGACAGAAGGCTTTTTGACTCGCCTCGACTTGATCATTGAGATGAAACCAAAACGCGTCTTCCTGATGGGCGGTATCAATGATATTCGTCACTATACACCGATTCCGCAAATCACTGAGAACATGACGACGATCGTGACGACACTTCGAAAAAATAACATCGACGTCGTCATTCAGTCAACCGTTCCTGTCGCACCGAAATATTCGGACTCCGTCCGAATCAACCGGGACGTCGAAGCATTGAATCGGAATTTACAAAACCTCGCTCAATCCGTGGAAGTACCATTCGTTGATCTGCGACCTGTCTTGACGAATAAACAGGGGTACCTACAAAATCGGATGACGTACGACGGACTCCACCTCGTCGGTGGCGGTTACCTGCGTTGGAGTGATGCGCTGAAACCCTATGCACTTAAAACCGATTTGACAGCAAATAACTAAATCAAAAAACGGCTCATCCCGATTTCCGAGATGAGCCGTTTTTTGATTATTAATCTTCTTGGTTTTTGACACCCATGTAGGCTGCGACGCTCGATGCTGAGAAAACAGCAACGGCAACGATTCCGACAGCAATCCAAATCACTTGATCCATCATTTCTTTATATCCCCCTTTATGTAAACGCTCGCTTCTTCATTTAGCGTACACGAATTTCGTCAAGAAAGAAACACATTTTCCATGTCTAATGACTAGACGATTCGGGAAAAAGTAACTATAGTAGAAGGACAACTACAAATTGTCAGAAAATTCGATTATTTAACAAGGAGGTGTTTCTGATGGCCACTTCATTGCTTACGCCGAAAGTGACGTTACGACATCGAAGTACTCTCAACTTTGGATATTGGCTTGTCATCGGATGCATAGGATGGGTGATGCTTGCCCTCGTCACGAATGTTGGTACCGTTCTTGGTCGTCTTCCTTTATATGAAAGCATTCCCCTCGCCATCCTTGTACTTGGTCTCACGGGTGTCGTACTAAAAATGGCGCGTGACGAGTGGTGGATTCGTTATCTCGAACGTCAGACGCAGTATTATATCGGACACGAGACCGTGACCGGTTGGTGTACGACGATTGATAGCATGTGGCTGATCCGTAAGACGATGCGCCGTGAACTTCGCTTGCTCTACCGGCATCTTGCGCAGACGAAAGCATCGGAAGAAGTGAAACAGATTCTTGCACTCCAGCTCGTCGAGCGTGGTGTTCTGATCGTCTACTCCCGACCAAAAAGTGATCATCCCGCTTGAAACGAAAAGAGGACTGCCCCATCATCTTCTATGAAAGAAGCAGATGGGACAGCCCTTTTTTAGTGTTTTAACCAATCCGTTGCCGCTTCAATCGTTGGCATGACGAGTTGGTGACCGTAATTCGACCACGTGACGTCGACTGATGCACCGGCTTGCTTCAAGAGTGCTGATAACTCTTCCGTTTCCTGAGCCGGACAAATCGGGTCATTGCTTCCGGCGCCGATGAAGACGCGCACGTCCGATAAGTCAGGTAGCGTCACACCACGACGTGGTACCATCGGATGCAACAGAATCGCTTGTTTGAACAAAGCTTCTTCGAACAACATATTCGCCGCGATGTTCGCACCGTTCGAGTACCCGACTGGAATCAGACGATCGAGATCAAAACCGCGCTCCGCTGCCTGGTCACGTAAAAACTGAATTAAACGTGCTGTCCGTAAAGCGAGGTCTTCTTCATCAAAGACACCTTCTGCGAGTCGTTTGAAGAAGCGTGGCATCCCGTTTTCCGAGACTTCCCCACGGACGGACAAGTAGCCTGCTTCCGAATCGAGCAACGAGACGAGTCCAACGAGATCTTGTTCCGTTCCGCCTGTGCCATGTAAGAATAAAAAGATCGGTGCGTCTGATGTTTTTGGTGCTTGGTATAAATGAATCATACGAGTCTCCCCTTCGGTACAGTAATAGGTGTTACATGATTTGTGATCGCCGTACGATGTGCTTCGAATTGTTCCGGTAACTTCAAGTCTTCTCCGAGCATCTCGAACTCTTCATCGATCGCGAACCCTGGATTATCGGTCGCGATTTCATGGAGGATCCGACCGCGGTCATGGAAATAGATCGATGTGAAGTAGTTGCGATCCTTCACTTCAGTCGTCAACAAACCGAACGTGTTGATGGCGTTCATCCAGTCGAGTTGTTCCTTTTGATCCGTTGCCCGCCACGCAATATGGTGAACCGTTCCAGTCCCCGGACGACCGACTGGCATTTGACCATGAACGACGTCAACGACATTCCCGAACTCGCCTTCTGCGATGTACCGGTCAACGGTTTCCGTCCGTTTGCTGAGTGTCAGTCCGAATGTGTCTGTCAGTAATTTTGCTGTGTCTGATGGATCTCTTGACAGTAACGTCGCTCCCGCAAATCCTTTGATGGCGACATCACGTGTGATGCCGTCGATTTCATAGCGACTGCCTTGTCCCGCCTCGCGTTCGACGAGTTCAATCTGAAGACCGTGTGGATCTTCGAAGGCGATCTGTTGCTCTCCGAACCGAACCGTTTCTTCAAACGAGACGTTTTTTTCTGTCAGTCGCGCTTTCCAAAAATCTGCTGCACCGACCGGAATCGCGTAAGCTGTCGTTCCGACTTGTCCGGCACCGACCTGTCCTTTTGCCATGCCTTCAAACGGAAAGAACGTGATGATCGTTCCCGGTGCTCCAGATTCGTTACCGAAGTAGAAGTGGTACGTTCCTGGATCATCGAAGTTGACCGTTTTTTTGACGAATCGTAGCCCGAGAATCGTTCCGTAAAAATCGAGATTTTCTTGTGGATCGCCAACCATCGCTGAGATATGATGGATACCTTGCGTTTTCATATGATGCGTTCCTCCTTCAGTCGTATCTGTTAAAACAATAATAGTAACTAAAGAACAAAAAGTAAACTGATAAGCCTTCCCTCGTTCTTTTTTGGAACCTTTATCCATTTCCGACCGTAGGACACTATGTAACAATGGTACACTTGTCGTGCAACAGACGTCTTTAAAGGAGGTTCTTATGTTAGAAATCAAACACATCACGAAGCGTTTCGGCGATTTCACGGCCGTTGATGCCTTGACGATCGAGGTGCCACGAGGGCAAATTTTTGGTTTGCTTGGTGCGAACGGTGCCGGAAAAACAACGACGTTCCGGATGCTGCTCGGTCTACTGCAACCGACTGAAGGATCGATCACCTGGAATGGAGAGCGCATCCCGACTTCAAAAATCGGATACCTTCCGGAAGAACGAGGGCTGTATCCAAAAGTTCGCGTCGATGAACAGCTCTTGTTCCTTGCTGAACTTCGCGATATGAAACGGAAGGATGCGAAACGAGCCTTGACGGAATGGCTAGAGTATTTCCAAATTCCGCAGTATGAAAAAATGCGCGTCGAACAACTCTCAAAAGGAAATCAACAAAAAATCCAGTTGATCTCCGCCGTCCTACATAAACCCGAACTGCTGATTTTAGATGAGCCGTTCAGCGGACTCGATCCGGTCAACGCCGAACAGTTGAAACGTGCTGTCAAAAAGTTGACCGTCGACGGAACGACGATCGTCTTCTCGAGTCACCGGATGGACCACGTCGAAGAACTCTGCGAACATGTCGCGATCCTCGATCATGGGAAACCCGTCGTCGCCGGTTATCTTCCTGACATCAAGGCAGGATACGGAAAAACACGTGTCCTTTTGACGACAGATGCTCCGCCACTCCTATGGGATAGCTTACCAGGTGTGCTCCAGGTCGAGTCAGATAACAATGGGCATATCGTCCAAGTCTCTTCGAAAGAAACGGCTGATCAACTTCTCCAACATATCGTCAGTCAAGGACACCATGTCGATCGTTTCGTTTGGGATCAGTTATCCCTGCAGGATATCTTCATCGAGGAGGTCGGCAAACGTTATGAACCGTAAATTCCTGACTTTATATCGCTTCAATCTACTTCAAAAATTGCGTGCGAAAAGCTTTTTGATCTCGACTGTCTTGATGGTCCTGTTCCTCGTCGGCTTCGGCAATATCGAACGGATTCTCGACTGGTTTTCGGGTGACGATCCGAAAGTTGCTCTTGTCAGTGAATTGTCGACCGATCTTCGTCCAGCCTTGAAGAAGGCTGGTGTCACTTCAGACATCACGACGAAGGACTATACGGTCGCACAAGCACGAAAGGCAATCGACCGCGGTACATTCGATGCCGTGGCAATCGTTCAGGATTCGTATGACGTGACACTCGTCAGCGCTAGTCCTGAGTCTGAATTACAGACACAGGTCGCAACAGTCGTCAAACAAGTCCGTGACCAAGCCGTCATCACGGATGCTGAAATCGATCCGAACGTTCTTGCTTCGCTCGCTGAACCCGTTCCCATCAAGCAAGAATTGACGTCGACTGGCGGAAAAAGCGAGGATGAATTATTCGCTGCCTCAGCGCTCGTCTACGTGTTGCTGTTCTTGATGTACTTCACGATTGCCATCTACGGTGGAATGATCGTCACAGAAATCGCGAACGAAAAATCATCCCGTGTCATGGAGCTGCTGATCTCAGCAGCGAGTCCGATCCAACACATGCTCGCGAAGATTCTTTCGATTGCTACGGTCAGTCTCGTACAATTGTCGATTCTCGTTGGTGTCGGCTACTACAGTGCTCAAAGCAGCAGTTTATTCGATCAGTTATCACTCGATTCCCTGAGTGCCCGAACGATCATTTATCTGTTCGTTTTCTTCCTGCTCGGATACTTCCTGTACGCGACGCTCCTCGCGGCACTCGGTTCACTCGTCAGTCGGGTCGAGGATGCGCAGCAAGTGACGTTACCGGTCATCTTGTTGATCGTCGCTGCTTTCATGATTTCGATGTTTAGTCTGAATGCACCGACGAACCAAGCCGTCGTCGTCCTGTCATTCGTTCCGTTCTTTACACCGATGGTCATGTTCCTGCGCGTCATGTTGACCGATGTACCGCTATGGCAAGTGTCGATTTCGCTCATTTTGATGCTGATCAGCATCTCGCTCGCCTTATTAGTCGGAACCAAATTCTACCGGGGTGGCGTTCTGTTCTATGGATCGAATCCACTCAAACAGTTGCGCCGGATCTTAAGCGGTCGCCGGTAACAGTTTACAAGACGAATCGTTTCCGCTATCGTTAGGAGAGAAAAAGCCTTTAGGAGGAACTACGTTATGCGGTCTCGTTTTTGGGCAGCGATCCTTTTCACAGCTGCTGCCATGGTCTCGTCACTTGTCATGTTCACGAAATTCCCGCAAGCGAGTGCGACATGGGAACTCGTCCTTGCCTATGGAGGCATGGCGTTCGTCTCTAGCCTCTTTTGCTGGTCCTTCGTTGCGGTGCGCCGCCACTCTTCCCGTTTATACGGAAGCTGGGTCGGTGTCTTCATCGCCGGACTGACTGTCTTACTCGTCTGTATCGCGCGATTCGTCTTGCGTGGTGATGTGATGATGATTTTCAAATGGCAAGCGATGCTTGGTAGCTTAACTCTCAATTTCGGCTATGTCGGTTGGGTACTCGTCATTGCAAATGCGATCATTGGTTTTATCATCGGTCGGATCCGTCAAAAGACGCGTCGTCCACGCCCGATGCCACAACGTTAATAAAAAGTCGCTGTCTTCTGAACGTCAATCAGAAGACAGCGACTTTTTTTATTTTCGGTGATAACGGGAACGACTTTTCCGGTCACTGTAATCCGCATAATAGGTCGAACTGGATAAAGAGACACCGTCCGTCATGCGGTCGAGGTATTCATCCAGTTGCATCATCGATGGTAACTTATCCTCGAACAACTCATATGTCTCTTCTGCTTGATCGCGTTGCAACTCCCCTGCTTCCATCACGGCTTCGACGAGCTCATGGAAGATCCGTTGCTCGGTCGCACTCATTGTCTGCTCGATCCGTTTGACGTCCTCGTCATACATTAAATCAAACAGGCGCATCCGTTCTTCGAGCTGTTCTTCGACCCACGTCCCGTCTTGTCCGAGCGTCTGTTCATAAGCAAGCTTCATCTCTTCAAGCGGTGTATTCTGTTGCATGATGAACTTCAATGACTCTCCCGTCCAGATATGCCGTGCCAAATAACTGGCGTCAATGTTCAAGACGTCCGCCAATGCTTCGATGTAGGGTTTGGTTGGATAGACTTCGCTGAGCTCCGTCCGGCGGATGAAGTACGGTGCGACGCCGAGTCGTTCAGCCAGCTGTTCGATCGTAATCCCGGCACGCTCCCGTAAAATACGAATCCGGTCACCGTAACCCCGATATGGTGAATGGTCTAGCATACGATTCCCTCCCTTATTCCTATGGTATCATCATACCCTTGAATCCGGTGTCGGATACATCGAACTTTCGGATGAATTCCGAAACAGATGCCGCGGGTAACGCAACCAAATCGGTAGGACACTCAAGAAGTACCCAACCGTGACGATACTGATCCAAAATACAGCTAAGTTAAGAAATGATCCCGGCTGTAGTCCGGCTTGTGTCACGACGACTTGGAACAATAAGAAGGCATGGAAGACAGAAATTAGATACGGAATAAGCAGAACAGCACCATACTTCATTAACAAGTAGCTGCGAATGTTCCCGGAACCGAACCCTAACGCAAACAACGTCTTCATCCGCTTTTGTTCCTGTTCCGCCGTCATCTGCATCCATACATGTAGAAAACTCGCATTGATGACGAACAACCAGATCGTCAAGAGAACGACGACGAACGTGACAAGTCGCACGATTCGGATTCCGTCGATTTCATCTTCTGTCTCATTGATCAACTGATAAGGAACCGGTTGCTTCTCATCTAGCTTCGCTGCCGACTGGATGTTGCGGACGATTTTCATCCACTGTTTCCAGTCCTTCGTTCCATAATCATGGTAGGCTGGCGTATCGAAGACGACGATTTGCCGGACGGGTTGCTTGAGTGTTTGAAAAACGGCATCACTGACGACGAAGATCGTCTCGATTTGATAATTGTAACCAAATACTAAATCGTGAGAAGCAGCGGGAAGTAACTCAAAGTCAGCGTTCTTCATCGCCTGCTTCTCTTTTTTCATCGTCGGTGTATTCTCTTCAAGTTGTACCGGACGTGCCGGTACAAAGAAACTTTGTCGCCCCGTCGCCGTTCGATCCTTAAGATGCAGTTGACGCATCATCTTGTTGTACGACGAAATCGGTAAGAGGACACGTGTGCCATCTGCTTTTACTTCAATATCCTGCTGGTAGCGATCCGGGAATGCCTCCGTCATCGTCTGCTTGATATCCTTCAATCGCTTCGTCGGTTGAGCGGATTCTTCGTAATAGACGAGACCGAATTGATTTTGGGATGATAAGTCGAGTCCGATCAATTGAAACAAGAAGACCAGTCCGACTGCTGTTAGCGCACACGATGTCAGAATCGTTCCGAGGGCAATGAGCGTACTATTCGTTCTGAGTTGATTGGCGATTTCCGAGACGATCAGCTTCCGCAGCGACAAACGACGTGGTCGATATAACTTGGTCAACCACGGTAAGACATATCGGCAAATGAAGAAGGAGCCGATGAAGATGACAAGTGGGAAAAATATATAAAATCCTTCCGTCCGAACAAAGGCTAAGGCATAACCATAGATCAACAGAAGTAACGCTCCGATTTGCGTCAGAATCCAGACTCGTTTTCGAAATAGCGAACGGGAACGCGTCGGTCGGTCGGGACGAAAGCGATAGATCGCAAGGACCGTTGCCGTCAGCAACACAAGGAAGGCGCCACCGATCAAAGCAAGAATCGCATAAAAGGATAATTCGAATTCGATTGCTGGTAAGAACATGACTTTGACGACGGACAGCAACAGCATCTTCGTCAAGACATTACCTAGAATCATCCCCGCAGTGATGGCTAAACCACCGACGATCAACACTTCAATCAAAAAATACTTTAAAAAATGCGACAGACCACTACCGAGCGTCCGCATTGTCCGTAAATCGTTCTTGCGGTGCTCAAGCATCGTATAGGTCGTCGAATAGATGAACAGTACACTGAAAAATAGGATGATCAGCTCCGCGATGAAGACGAAGAAGATCGTCATCTCGATGACTTGGTTCAATTGACTAAGGATTTTGGCGACGTTTTGGAATGATCCATTCGTCAACAAGTTCCAATAACTCGTCACGATCGTCATCGCGATGATGATCGTCAAGGCATAGCCGTAATACAAGCGCTGATAACGCCGGATATTACGTAGGGCGTATTGCAGATAATTGATGCTCATCCCCTCCTAGCAGCGATAGTGATTCGATGACCCGTTGGAAAAAGATGCGGCGTGGTTCATCGCGGAATAACTCCGTCTGAATGCTACCGTCCTTTAGGAACAAGACATGGTTACAGTACGACGCGACTTGTGGATCGTGTGTCACGATGACCATCGTCATCCCCGTCGCGTTCAACTCGGCTAGGACGTCCATGACGTGTTTTGTCGCTTGGAAGTCGAGTGCTCCCGTCGGTTCGTCCGCAAGCATCAGACGTGGTGTATGAATCAAGGCACGACCGATCGCGGTCCGTTGTCGTTGTCCACCACTGACCTCATCGACCTGTTTATCTAGCAGATCATCAATTTGTAGACGACGTGCCAACTCCTCCATCTCTTCCCGCGCGAGCTTCGTCTTTTTCCCCGATAGCATCAACGGGACGAGCATGTTCTCGCCGAGCGTTAACGAATCGAGTAGATTGAATTCCTGAAAGATGATCCCGAGCGTCTCGCGCCGGAAACGTGTCATCTCTTTTCGTTTGAACGTCGCCGTATCGACGCCGTCAATCAAAATCGATCCCCAACTCGGTTCGTCGAGTGTTGCAAGCAAGTTGATCAGCGTCGATTTCCCACTACCGGATGGTCCCATGACTGCGACCATCTCACCTTCTTCGACTCGGAAATTGATATCCGTCAACGGTTGTTCCGTCACCTTTCCGGGATAGACTTTCCCTAATTGTTTAACCTCAATCATGTGCGCGACCTCCTACTAATCGAATCCGGCATGTCGTACCGACCCCTTCTTCACTCTCGAGTTCAATCTCGTGCCCGAGCTTCAAGCAGACCTGCTGGACGAAATACAACCCCATCCCGGTCGATTCTCCGTAACGTCGTCCGTTTTCGCCAGTGAAGAACGCATTAAAGACACGTGGGACGTCTCGTTTTGGAATCCCTACACCGTCGTCTTGAACCGAAAGGACGACTTGCCCGTTTGTCACTTCTGCCGTCAGAACGACTTCTCGACCATGTCCCGTCGTGTACTTGATGGCGTTCGTCACGAGCTGTAGGACGAGGAAACGAAACCACTTCGCATCCGTGTATACGTACACGTCGTCAGCGATATCGAGTTTCGGAAAGACCTGATTTTTAACGAATAATCGTTTCTCTTGATTGATGATACTCGTGACGAGCGGCTTCAGTGCCAATCGTTCCGCCTTCAAATCTGTCTCGATCGCTTCTAAACGTGACGAATAGAGCATCTGGTCGAGTCCACTGCGCAATCGATCGACCTCTTGACGTAAATCCGCTTGATAGTGTTCTCCTGGGTGTTCAAGGATCAACTCGATGACGGATAACGGTGTCTTCATCTGGTGAATCCATTGATCGACATACCGATGCCGTTCCTTTTCTTTTCGTCGCTCAGCAAACAGACTGTTTCGAAACAATGTCTGTTGCCGCTCTAAAAATTGTTCGACGGCAACGGAAATCGGTTCTTCACTATCACTGCGAATCGGTTCTGCGACCGATTGAACTGGCTGTTGCATCCGTCGTAGCAATGGAAGCATGCTGAAGAAACGATAACTGAGATAAATCAAGAGACCGATACTGTTCAAAAGTACGATATAAAAGAAGGCTGCTGGGCGATACAAATCATAGAGCCATAAGACGGCATATAAAATCAGCATTTGTCCGGTAAAGAAGAGGATTCCTGGTATCGCGTGCCGTAAAAAGAGCTTCATGGTTCAAGAACCAGTTTATAACCGACGCCTCGCACCGTCTCAAGTCCAGCGACACCAATCTCGGCAAGTCGTTTGCGAACACGCGTAATATTGACGTTCAACGTATTCTCATCGACGAACGCTTCGTCATCCCAAATCCGTTCGAGCAGATCGCCCCGACTGACGATCCGGGGACTTGCCGTCAGCAGCATCTCAAGGATCAACCCCTCTTTTTTTGACAGCTCGATTGACTGTTCCCCGTACTCGACGATATAACGATCTAAGTACAACGTGACACCTTCTTTCGTCACCGTTCGCTCATCCGTCTCGTTCGACAGCGTGCCATAGGCCCGGCGAATCTGACTTTTAATCTTCGCGATGACGACCGCTCCTTGGAACGGTTTAACGATGTAATCATCCGCTCCGTATTCGAGCGCCATGACTTGATCCATCTCCCCGACCCGTGCCGAGATGAACAAGATCGGTGCCCGTGTCTTCATCCGTAACTGCCGGCACCAATAGAAACCGTCAAACTTCGGTAAATTGACATCTAATAGAATGACGTCCGGATTCGTCTCTTCATAGACCGCGACGACATCCCCTCGCCCATCTTCAACGACGACTCTAAAATCATAGCGTTCGAGTAGTTCTTTCAATAGTGTAGCAATCTTCATATCATCTTCGACTAATAAAATCGTATGCATCGTTTCTGTCAACTCCTTCTCCCTTTATCATAACGAACTCAAAAAGGACTGGAAACGATTATTCCGTTTCCAGTTCTGTGTCCCCCTATTTAGTTCATCACGTGACGATGCGGCGATACGCACGGACCGTGACGATATAGTAGATCAGATAGACGATCGTATAACAAACAATCGCAAGTAATGTCGGACGAACGATGTTGTAGTTCAACAGTTTCTGCAAGACCTGCATCGCCACTAAACTATGAACGAGTCCGAGCACGTACGGTAAAGAGAAGACGAATCCAACAAGGCGACGGATGATGCCTGTCTGTTCCTTCTCATCGACACCAATCTTCTGGATGATGGCAAACCGTTGTTTCGATTCTTCTGCTTCCGCGAGCATCTTGAAGTAGATGATCGAACCTGTCGCAAGCAAGAAAACGAGTCCGAGGAAGCCGGCAGCAAACGCGAGTAAGCCGGTCGTTGCCGTCGTCATCGCGTAGACAGGATAATAAGCCGCCATCTCCGTGTCCGCTTGTTTTCCATATAGTTGTGTCAACTGTTTCATCAATCCATCGTCATGACGTTCATCTGAGAACTGATAATTCGTCAGCGTGAAGCCTTTTTCCGGGATCTTCGCGAACGCATCATCGTTTACGACGAAGGCAAGTCGCTGTTTCTCATAAAGTTGAGCGATTGGTAGATTCGTCGCAGCGGTGATACGAAAGGAATCATGAACGTCCTTGATTTTAACACCGACCGGCGATTTGACTTTCATCTTCAACAAATCATTTCCTTTGAACGTCTCAAGGACGATCGCTTCGCCTTGTTTCGGTTCTTTGATGACCGTTTTCCCGTTCGCTTTCGCGAGCTTGACGTAGTCCGAATAGTTGACGTAGCTGAATTGTCCCGGCTGGTCTTCATATGCGTACGTCGCATAGTAGCGTGTAAACGTCAAAGGGTTCGGCAGGTCGGTCATCTCATGGTCGACGTTCTTGACGTTGACCATCGTCCGGCTGTCGATCTTCTGGTCAGACTTCGCAATCAGCTTTTCCGCTTCCGCTTGTTTACTCGCAATCGACAGACTGTACGGGACTTGCTCCTCGACCGTCTGATCGATGAAGTAATAGATCGATGTCGCTGTACCGACCGTCGTCAATGTCACCGCAGTGATGACCGTAATCGTCGACAGCATGACGGCATTCGATTTGATCCGTGACAACAATTGCCCGTGCAGAATTAAGTTCGTCCCTTTAAAGTGCCGCGCTTGATTACTTAAGACGCGCAATAAGAAGATCGTGAAATAACTCATCGTTCCGAACGTCCCGAGAATGACGCAGAGCATCAAAAGCGGTGCGACGATCGTAAAGTGATCCATCAATGGTTGTCCCGTTAAATAGTAACCGACACCGATCAAGACGACCGAAAGAACGGCTAGAATCGGATGAACTTTCGGAAGGGATTCCGCTTGTTGTTCTGCCTTGAACAATTCGATCAATGTAAAACGATAAATCGTTCGTGCCGAACGTAAAGCGATGATTAAGAAAATCAACAGGAAGACACCGATCGTCTGTATGACGGAAGCTCCGCTGATCGTAAAGGTCGCATCGACTTGCATCGCCATGACGGAAGCCAGCAACTGCACGAAGTATTTCGAAGCGACGGTACCGATCGCAATCCCGAGGATCAGACCAATCACCCCATACCCCATCGTCTCAAGGAAGATCAGGCGAGCAATCTGCCCCCGTTCTAAACCAAGCAATGCATAAAGTCCGATTTCCTTCTTACGGCGGCGCAAAAAGAAGTCACTTGAATACCAGATGAAGATGGCAGAGAAAAGCGCTAGAATGACACTTGCTCCGGTAAAGACTGTTCCCAGTTTTCCGTACAATTCGTTCGCCTGAAGCATCGCTTCATTCGATCGAATCGCGAGGAACGTATAGTAAATCAGAATCGCAAATGTGACCGCACCGAGGTACATCACGTTTTGACGAATGTTCTTCAAATTTTGAAACGCCAGTTTAGACAAGCTCACGGACGGCACCTCCGAGTTCACGCTGGACTTCCATGATCTGTTCGAAGAACTCCTTCTGCGAACCGAAGCGATGGACTTCCTTGAACAGCTCTCCGTCCTTGACGAACAGAATTCGTTCCGCGTAAGACGCCGTCATCGGATCGTGTGTCACCATCAAGATCGTCGCGCCTTCATCATTCAGTGATCGCATCGCTTCGAGCAATCCGGTCGCGGACTTCGAATCGAGCGCACCGGTCGGCTCGTCGGCTAAAATGAGCGACGGATCATGAATGATGGCACGCGCGGCAGCTGTCCGTTGTTTTTGTCCACCTGATAGTTCGACCGGACGTTTATCGAGTAAGTCGTGGATACCAAGTTGGCGCGCCACACGATCGACACGTTCTAAGATCATCTTTTTATCAACGTTCGCGAGTGATAGCGGTAAGGCGATGTTTTCCCGGACCGTCATCGTATCGAGGAGATTAAAATCCTGGAAAATGAAGCCGAGTTGTTCCCGGCGAAAGCGGGCCAATTGTTTTTCCTTCATCGCCGTCACGTCTGCTCCGTTGATTAAAATCGAGCCGTCCGTCGGCTGATCGATCGTCGATAATAAATTGAGTAATGTCGATTTCCCGGCACCGGATGGACCCATGATACTGACGAACTCTCCTTCGTGAACACGGAGCGTCGTCGGACGCAGTGCTTCGTGGCGCGCGGTTTTCGTTTGATAGGTTTTTGAGATTTGTTCTGCTTGTAAGATTGCTTTCATCTGTAATGCCTCCTGTGTTTGATTCATTACACTTAGTCTAGTCCTTCCATGCTTTTCTCAAAATGGACTTTGCTTTCACTTCTCTTACAAAACGGTAAGACAAGGGAGGAGACATCAAAAAAGCCCCCATCCGCAAGGGATGGAGGCATATCGTATCTTATTTATGAGTTGCTTTGAAGAGCTCTGTGTCACCTGCGACAACAGAAGTTCCTTCAGCTGGTACAGCTGAAAGCGTGAATTGATCGTGGTTTGTCACGATGATCGGTGTGATCGTCGATGGTGCGTTCGCACGGATGTAGTCAAGGTCGAACTCGACGAGGACGTCTCCTGCTTTGACTTTGTCACCTGACTGGACGTGAGCCGTGAAGCCTTCGCCTTTGAGGTTAACGGTATCAAGACCAACGTGGATCAAGAGTTCAAGACCATCTTCACCTTTAAGACCGATTGCGTGTTTCGTCGGGAAGATCGTTTCGACCGTCGCGTTGATCGGCGAGACGACTTTACCTTCTGTTGGTTCGATCGCGACACCGTCGCCCATCATTTTTTGAGAGAAAACTTGATCGGGTACGTTCTCGATGTTGACGATTTTACCTGTAAGTGCAGAAGCGATTTTCGCGTTTCCTGCGTCGTTACCACCAAACAATTTTTTTAAGAATCCCATGATACTATCCCTCTACTTTCTCGATCGTTTTTCTTCCGAATGGAAGTTTCGATTTTTTATAGGAGTAAGCTGTTAGACAGCTCGCTCACGTTCTCACAAAAAGCATACGTTTGTCCCTCTAGTTTTGCAAGTATTTTTGTGTGATAATAGTTAGAAATCATAAGGAGGCGCTTACATGTTACCATTTTCAGAAATTACATATGTCCGTCCTGACCTTGCCTTGCTTGAAACATCAATGAATCAAGCGATCGCTCGACTGACGGAAGCCACACAGGTAGATGAAGCAAACGCAGCCATCACTGAGATTAATACCCTCAGAAATCAATTTGAAACGGCAAGCCAGCTCGTCGAGATCCGTCATACGATTGATACACGTGATACGTTTTACGAAACGGAGCAAGGATTCTTTGATGAAGCGAGTGCAATCTATCAAGGATATGTCTCAAGCTATTATCAAGCGTTGACGACGCACCCACTCCGTAGTGAACTCAAACAGACGCAAGGCAAACAGTTATTCCTAATTGCTGAAGCGAGCCTGAAGACGTTCTCGGAAGAAATCATTCCGAAACTCCAAGAAGAGAACCGTCTCTCGAGTGAATATACAAAACTGATGTCTTCTGCTCAAATCGAGTTCGATGGCAAGACGCTCAACTTATCGCAGTTCGGTCCATATCTTCAATCCCCTGATCGTGATGTCCGTAAAGCAGCTTCTGAAGCACGCTATGGCTATTTAAACGAGCATGGTGAAGCAATCGATACGATTTACGACAAACTCGTCCGGATCCGGACAGATATCGCAAAGACACTCGGTTTCCCATCGTTCGTCGAGCTCGGATACGCACGGATGCTCCGCGTCGATTATAACCAATCAATGGTTGAACAATACCGCGAACAAATCCGCGAGACAATCGTTCCACTCGCGACACAACTCAAAGAGCGCCAGCAACGACGGATCGGCGTCGATCAGTTGTATTACTACGATGAAGGATTTGCCTTCAAGTCTGGGAATGCGACACCGAAAGGCGAAGAGTCGTTCATCATCGAAGGCGGCAAAAAGATGTATGCGGAGATGTCACCGGAGACGAACGAGTTCTTCAACTACATGCTCGACCGGGAAGCACTCGATTTAACGGCGAAGCCTGGGAAAGCCGGCGGTGGGTATTGTACCTACATCGCAGACGAAAAACTCCCGTTCATCTTCTCGAACTTCAATGGAACGGCAGGCGACATCGATGTCCTGACTCACGAAGTCGGGCACGCCTTCCAAGTCTATGAGAGCCGTCACCTGACAGCTCCAGAGAGTGCTTTCCCAACGTATGAAGCGTGTGAGATCCACTCGATGTCGATGGAATTCTTCGCTTATCCGTGGATGGAAGAGTTCTTCGGTGAAGAGACAGCGAAATACAAATTCAATCACCTCGCAGGAAGCGTCACATTCCTTCCGTACGGCGTTGCGATTGACGAGTTCCAACACGTCATCTACAACCAACCGGAATTGACACCAGCTGAGCGTCGCGAAGCATGGCGGACGATCGAGAAGAAATACCTACCGCATCGTGATTACGAAGCGAACGATTATCTCGATTCAGGTGCATGGTGGCATCAACAAGGACACGTCTTCGGTAGTCCGTTCTACTATATCGATTACACACTTGCTCAAGTCTGTGCCTTCCAGTTCTATGCATGGATGGAACAAGACCGGGAAGCGGCTTGGAAGTCGTATCTCGATCTCTGTCGTGCCGGCGGATCGGAAAGCTTCCTCACGCTCGTCGAACGTGCTGGATTGAAGTCTCCGTTCGCACCAGGTACGGTCGAGGCAGCCGTCGCACCGGTTAAAACCTACCTTGAACAAGCAGACGACATCGTGCTCGATCGCGTTTAATTCTTTGCGTGCAAGGTCGTACTGGCTAAAAGTCAGAACATCTCGAGCAACATCAATAAAAGAAGAGGCGTTTTCCAGAATATCATCTGGAAAACGCCTCTTCTTTTTTGCTACATGATTATAGAACGTATATGTTCATCCTTGACTCCTAGAGGAAAAGAAAGCATGACTTCCGCTTTCGTCAGGGTTAGGTAAGACCCGGCACACCGAATGGAGTGCGTGGTGCCGCGGCTTACCTCCCGCCTGTGGAAAGCAAGGATGACAAAAACGTTCGTAAAACGACGATAGGACTCATTTCATTCAGATAGAAGCTTTTCATGGTACTTCCCGTACCAGACCCGAAACTCGTCAGCTGGAATCGGTCTTGAATAATAGAATCCTTGCGCATACTCACAGTCAAGCACTCGTAAATGATCCGCTTGTTCAAGTTCCTCGATTCCTTCAGCGACGACGTCATACTTCAGCGTATGAGCAAGCTTGATGATCGTCTCGATGAGCGGTGCGTTTGAACACGCATCCGGACCACTGATGAACGAACGATCAATTTTTAGCCGCTGGATCGGTAATCGACTTAAGTACGACAAGGAAGAATACCCCGTACCAAAGTCGTCAATCGCAAGACGATATCCCATCTGGTGCAATGTCTGTAAGGCATCAAATACGCGTGTGTCTGAAAAGACACCAAACGATTCCGTGATTTCAAGTTCCATCCGTTGTTCAATCCCCGGATGAATCTCTCGGACATCGGTCAGGTAATCGACGATTCGACCGGAGACGAGCTCTTTGACGGATAAGTTCGCTGAGACACGTAGTATTCCGAGCTCCGTGTCCTTCCACTCTTCGACTTGTCGAACCGTTTCAGCAACGACCCACATCCCAATCTCTTCAATCAACATCGATCGTTCAGCGATCGGAATGAAGATTGCTGGACTAATCATTCCCCGTTCAGGGTGGAACCAACGCAAGAGTGCTTCACAGCCATCGACCTGACCTGTTGCGAGATTAATCTGTGGTTGATAGAACAATTGTAGCTCGTTCTTCTCGATCGCTTCTCGTAATTCCCCTTCGAGGGCAACCGATTCAAGATACTCCGCACTCATCCAGGACTCGAACCAGATTGGTCCACCCTCTGTCTGTTGTTTCGCATGTTGCATCGCGATATCAACTGAGGATAATAAGGAGGTGACCGCCACTGCATCATCCGGGTAACGGACCATGCTCATGCTGATACTGACATTGACGTATTCTCCGTTAATCTCATAGACATGTTCGATGACCTGCTTTAATTTCTGGTAATCGACGATATCCTGTTGTCCGACCAACACGGCGAATTCATCTCCACCAATCCGTGCTGCTTGTCCCGTTCCGATGAAATGATGCTTGAGGCGATTCGCAAGATCTTTTAGAATCTGATCTCCCGCACCATGTCCGTAGATATCATTGATTCGTCGGAATTGCCGGACGCTGATAGTGACGAGTTCTCCCGGTTGAGGTGCTTTTAGGGCATCTGCCATCTTTTGCTCGAAACCATTCCGGTTCAACAAGCCCGTCAACATATCGAAGAGTGCGAGTTGTGTGATTCGTTCTTCCCGCCGGAACTGATCCGTCTCATCATGGCAGGATAAGTAGAGTGCGACGCCTGTGTCATCCTCTTTGTTTGCGACGTGGATGATATTGACGAACATGTTCAAAATCTTTTCATTAAAGAGCATCTTACAACGAATCGTCTGACTCTGCCCTTCCAGCGATCGTCTCAACGCCCGGCGCATCCGGTTCAAATCAGCCGGATGAATCAGTTCTTCAATCGTCCATCCCGCCGGCGCATCCGTTAATTGTCGAAAGCGTTCATTCCCGTTCACGATCGTGTAATCCGATGACATCGCAAAGATTGGATCGGTATTTTGGGAAAAGAGTGATTCGATTTCCGCTTTCTTTTGTTTAATCTCTTTTGTCTTCGCATCACTATGGTCTAATAACCCAGCAATGATGGCCGTCATCGTCCGAAAGGCTTGGACGACGGGCTGGAAATCATTTCGCTCTGGTACGTTATAACCGGATTGTCGGCGGTCTTCCGCGAAGGTATTCGCTTCTCCCTTCAGTAAAGAAAGGTCTTGGCGAAACGCGCGTAATAACGATAAGGTCAATATCAATAATCCAAGAATCAAGACACTGGTCGCGCCAAACAGAAGCCAGGCATTACGAATGATTTGATTGCCTCGATCTTGCATTTCTTGCGCGACTTGATTAAGTTCTTGATCGTATAGACGATACATGCTGGATTCATATTGTTCGGCTTGATTTGCTAACGCAACGTACGTTGAATCTTTCGGAGCACGTAATAGGTCATCGAGCGTTTGTGTGTAGGCATCCATCTGTTCCCGCATGATTGCGATATCCTGACGTCCTGCATCATTTTGAAGCGGAATCACGTCGTACAAGGATTTGATGAGCGACTCCTGTCGCAAAGGTAAATCGATCCGCATCTGTTGAATCCGTAACTGATCTATGGAACTAGGTTCTTCTTTTTGTCGGGCATTCTTCAAGATTTCAGCGGACTTACCCAGTTGTTCTTCCATCAAAATCAGATTGGAGAACACATTATAATAAGACCCTGTTTCTTTACTTAGCACGAGCTGATTGAAGATGATTTCACTTTTGAAGTTCGTCATCGTCGTGAAAAAGCGATGATTCGATTCGTATCCTTGTCGTTGTAGTTTTTGGATTTCTGTCAGGACTTCTTCGCGTGTCGACTCGGTCGCTTTCATATTCGGAAGCCGGTCCGTCAATTGTTCGAGCGATCGATTGGCCCGTTCTGAAGCTTGCGCCAAATCAGTGTCGTCATTCAAAGATGAAAAATAGTAACGCGTCACTTCTTGTTCGGCACGATTAAAAGGTGTCACTTCGGCAATCGTTTTACCCGATTCCTTGAAGCGATACCCTTCATCCAACGTTTTCGTCAAATGCTGACACGCGACGATCAACGCCACCAAACCGATGATCGCAATCATCCATGAGAACGTTTTATAGTAGGAGCGTCTTCGAAAAGCTTCTACGATGAAGACTGGTGATAAACGTCGCAACACATCGTCCTCCCTAAATTGTCATTATGCTTCTATATCGTCGTCTCCTCCCGTTTCGTGAAGTCGTTTTGGGGCAATAAAAAGCACTTCTTCCCACATTTCTGTGAAAATAAGTGCTTTTTTTACTAGTTTTATTCATTTTTAATAACTGACATTCTCTCGTGCTACTTTTTTAGCAAAATAATCGATGATATCACGTCGTCGGATGATCCCGATAAAATGTCTTCCGTCATCAATGACGGGGACGAAATTTTGATCGGTAATGACTTCAATCATCTCTTCCATTTGCGCTGTAATTGAAACTGGTTTATAACGGACGCGTTGTTTGATATCGGTTAATCGCGTCTGCAAGACGTGGTCATAATCGGCATGCTCGAGATTTGCTTCGAGTGCCCACAAGATATCGCCTTCTGTCAGCGTTCCTGCGTATTTCCCTTTATTGTCAACGAGTGGGACCGACGTAAAACGATGATGTTTCATCTTTTCTAGTGCTTGTCTGACCGTTGACTCAGGATCTAAATATTTCACCTCATCTTTAGGTAATAAGAAAAAAGCAATATTCATTTCTGTTCCTCCCTAGCCACTCTGTGACACCCTTTTCATTTTATCATGAACCCCGCGTTGATTCATTTCTCAAATGATGAAAATCTCTACATAATTCCTTCATATTTAGCTATACTATTTCGATGTTCCAAGATGAAAGATGAACTGACCGGTAACATCAACGGGTTGATGCAAGCAACGGAAGAAGCCTTGCCGACTAGATTCTTACTTTGACAGATGAATCCATTTAAGAGATTACCTGTTGAGAAGAAATATTTTTGTGTAAAGAATCCATTCTCGCACTACTGGACGATGAAAGATTCAAAAGATCCCTCGGCTTTTCCGATTGCATGTGCAGACGAAGCCTTTTTCGGAAGGCTTCGTTTTTTCTTGGTTCGTTCTCGACTATCCGTGAAAGAGGACATACACTAGAAGCAATCCACTTTATTTCGAAAGGAGTCGTGTCATGAATCGCTTGTCGACATCTGACTTGACGCAAATCGCAGAGCACCTTTACGGGATGACCGGTTTTTTCGTCACGTACCGAGATCATCATGGTACTCCGCTTGCATTACGTCCAGAAGCTCCACCTCATCCCGGAACCTTGCCGATTGAGAACGAATGGCCAGTACTTAAGAAGACTCCTCTACTCTATACCCTGAAAGATGGAACAGCTTACCTCTTTTTAGACGTTCCGGAACAAGGAATGTACCGGATTGGACCTGTTTTATTGCAATCCGCTCTTTTTCGGGCGCACATTCAAGACGAAGCGTATCATCAGTTTTATAAGGTCTTGCCGCGCACGACGGAGAACCGATTGATTGATTGTGCCCATCTGATGTATCGCTTGTTGCACGGGGAAGCATTGCCGAAGCGAGAAATCGAACAGCTGTCTGAGATTCAGGAAGCTGAAATTCCGCTCGTCGCAGATGCTCCCTCGCATACTGGTGTGACCGCGTATCGTAAAGCATGGCAACGGGAACAACAAATCATCGATTGGATCGCAACGGGTCAAAGTGAGCGACTCGCAACGACCTACTCCTTACCTGCTTATGGTGAATTTGGAACGCTCGCGCGACATCAGCCGTTACGTGCAGAAAAGAATCTGTTGCTTGGAACTGTTCTGTTGAGCGCACGCGCTGCGATTCGCGGAGGACTCGAACCCGATGAAGCGTTCTCTTTAAGCGACCGGATGATCGAGACGATCGAAGCAGCGACGAGTATTGCCGAACTCCGCAATCGTCACGTCCGTATTACGGTGTCATTTGCAGAAGCCGTCAAGGAACTTCAGGCGCTACGGCATTCCCCACATGTACTGGCTGCGATTCGCTATATTCAGCAACATCTCTATGAACCATTGTCTGTCTCATCGATCAGTCAAGCCATCCATGTCTCGTCTAATTATTTGTCCGTTCTATTTAAAGATGAAACAGGGTTACCACTTGCCCGATACGTCATCCGGGAACGCATCCGGGAAGCGAAGCGCCTCTTACGTTCTTCCGACGACTCGCTGCTTGACATCTCAAACAAGTTGCATTTCTCGAGCCAAAGTCATTTTAGTCAAGCTTTTAAACAGACGACCGGTGAGACCCCAACGCATTATCGACAACGAAGTGAATTTTAAGAGAGTCGTGCCTTTTTTTCGTTTTGTGATATCCTATTCAACAGGAACTATTTTCGTGAATCCGTTTTTGACGGATTCTTTCATCAAAAAGGAGAATCAACATGAACTCAATTAGTGTCATCATTCCTGTCTATCAAACTGAATCACAAACGAAGGCAGCCATTCAATCCGTTCTCGACCAGAAGGTATCTATCCCGGTGGAAATCGTCGTCGTCTTTGATGGTCCGAGCACATACATCGATGAGCTCCGTTCCCTCTATCCGACATGTACGATCGTGGAACAGGCGCATCAAGGAACTTACGCTGCACGTCGACGCGGTCTTGAAGTCGCGACAGGTGATTACGTTACCTTCCTCGATAGCGATGATATCCTCGCACCACGTGCGCTCTATACGTATATCAAAGCCTATGAGAAATCACGAGGTGAAGTCATCATCGGTAAAGTCTCGCCCGTCTACAACAAGAAGAAATGGCTCATGCCGATCGATGATGATCGTTATTTCTTCTATACCCGTACAAAGTTCAGTTCACGTCATCTGACGACGATTCATGGTTGGATGATCAAAAAGGATTTGTTGAACGATTTGCCGGTTCTTGAGACAAGATGGTTCGCCGATACGATCATCGCCCATACGATCATCTCGAAATTGACGAACCTGACATCGGTCAGTTACGTCGTCTATGGTCGAAACTCACGCAGTACGCCACTCGAAGGACAATCGCTCTATCAAGCACGCGATATCACGACATTGTCCGATATCTCACGAATTTATGGCATGTTATCTGCCCATACGCAGGATCATGACGTTCAAAAGTTCTTGAATACATGGTACAAACGTTTCATCTCAAAACGTGGTCGCGCATTGCTTGAGCGAAGCTCTTCAAAAAGTCAGCAGGCAGACGTCTT
The DNA here is from genome assembly GCF_001750115.1 of Exiguobacterium sp. U13-1. Classification (NCBI taxonomy): domain Bacteria; kingdom Bacillati; phylum Bacillota; class Bacilli; order Caryophanales; genus Exiguobacterium; species Exiguobacterium sp. U13-1. Next base: position 3,054,286 of record NZ_CP015731.1, read on the forward strand.
CCGTCATGTCGCTTACGATTTAAGACGAACGAAGGCACAGAGTAAGTACCTGCAAGCATGGTCAACGGGTTCATATATCATGTTCCGTTCATATATCACTGCTGTTAAGACAAAACAAACGTTACGGACGGCGCGACGTAAAAAAATCAAGAACGGTCTCATGCTCTATCGTCTGTTCCAAAAGATGCCGGTCAAAGAGAACCTTGTCTTATTCGAGAGTTTCCTCGGACGAAGCTACTCCGATAATCCGAAGGCTCTTTATCTGAAATTAAAAGAACAACGCCCAGAGCTTGAGCTCGTCTGGATTTTCGCGAATGAGCCTTCAGATGACGTCAAGGAAGCTTGCCCAAACTGGGTGCTCAAAAACAGCTTCGCGTATTACCAAGCGATGGCACGTGCGAAGTACTGGATTTTCAATACGCGTCAGCCACTCAGCTTAACGAAACGCGAAGAGACGATCTATCTCCAGACATGGCACGGTACACCATTAAAACGACTAGGTCTCGACATGGAAGAAGTCCATATGGCAGGAACGAATGCAACCCGCTACAAACGGAACTTCTACAACCAAGCACAGGAATGGAACTACCTCATTTCTCCGAATGCCTATTCGAGCGAAATTTTCAAGAGTGCGTTCGGTTTCCAAAACACGATGCTTGAGGCGGGATACCCACGAAACGACCTCTTGTATGCAGACGATCAAGCTGGTTTAATCAGTGAAATCAAAGCACGCCTGGATATCCCTGCTGAAAAGAAAGTCGTCTTATATGCACCGACATGGCGAGATGACGAGTTCATCGCTCGTGGAAAATATCGTTTTGATCTCCAGCTCGACTTGAATGAGATGCAGGCACGCCTTGGTGACGATTATGTCGTCTTGCTCCGGATGCATTACTTGATCGCTCAAAACATGGACATTAGTGGACACGAAGGATTCGCCTATGACGTCTCTTCGTACGGCGATATCGCAGAGTTGTACTTGATCAGTGACGTACTGATCACTGACTATTCGTCTGTCTTCTTCGATTACGCACACTTACAGCGTCCAATGATTTTCTTTACGTATGACTTAGAGAAATATGCGTCGACGTTACGTGGATTCTACTTCGATTTTGAAGCAGTCGTTCCGGGACCACTCTTGAAAGAGACGGATCAAGTCATCGATTATATCGAACAAATCGATACGAAATCTCTCGCTTATCAAGAAAAGTATGACCGTTTCCTCGAGCGGTTCTGTAGTCTAGATGATGGCACGGCAAGTGAACGTGTTCTTGCTGAGTTGTTCCCGAATACAGCACAATCGGCTAATGAGGATGAATCAACAGAAGCTGAATGACAATCAGCACAAATGAGTATAAAAATGCCTCCTTCCTTTAAGGAAAGAGGCATTTTTGGATTTAGTTACGGACGAACAAGGGAACGCTCTCGACGTGTGGTGAGTGTTGAGAGTAGACAGTTAATGAATAAGATGTAGTCGAATCACCTTATTACTAAACTTTTAACACTGAATGAATGATGGTATATCCATGACCAATTGAATCTTTAGTCTGTATTTTATAAGATACTTTCTCTTAACATATATCCGGCTACCGATCCCTTTTCAACTAGAAAGTCTAGTACAGTTAGAACTTCCCGCTTTAACCTAGCTTCTCGTCGGATATTCTCACGATTGATGTGAATATATTTTTTAGTAACACTCTCTAAATAATAGATAGTATAATCTTCTAGTTCATCGTTCCATAAATCCCTATTATTAGATAACATACTTGAAATCCACGATATTCCTTCTTTAATGAAATGTTGTCCAATCCCATTTAATAACTTAGCAATTGAATATAAAGCTGCCGGTGCATCGCCTAATCGTCTTGTAACTTTCATTAAGAATCTTTTATTTTGTTCATTTAAAGAGTGCCATTCTTTGATGTTATCGTTCCACAATGTTTCGGCAAAAAGAAAGCTTTTAATTAGTCGCGAATTACCGTAACTATTTTTACGTTTTTGGTTTAATTCAACAACTTTTTCAAAAAACAAATCCCATACCAACCAAAATTCATCATATTTTTTTAGGATATCTTCTACATAAATAAATTCTTTAAATAGGTCAGCCATAGATTCATTATTATTAAATTTTTCTATAAATGGACTCAAATATTCTTGTATATCATTACTCGAAGCAGACAATACAATTTCTGCTAACTTCACCAGAAAATCATGACTGACTTTGTAATCCATTTTATTTCTTCGATCATCCAGTAATAGCTTTTCAGCAAACACTGTTACTATACTTTTAATTAAACACTTATGAACGACATTATTAGTTCCGAGTGGAATTAATTGAAATGCTGTTTTTAAAATACGTGGAGAAATATCGCTAATATTTTCAATTTCTTCAAATATAATTTTATTCCCCATAAATTTGTCTATATCGGCTTCATATTCTTCTATGAACTTTTGTAAAAAGTCTTCATCAACACCCAAACTTCTATGCTTATTAAAATTCTCTATACGTAATTTTTCTCGCATATCTTCATACTTAGGTTTTAAATATAAGTATCCCAATAATAAAGATTGTGCATCTTCAAAGTTTGTATCCCACAATTCATTTAAGATTGCTTTAGTTGAATAACTTGAAAAGTCCGTAGTTATTCCTATAGGATTACTATCGAACAGGGTAATTAATAGAATGCCTTTAACAAGTTCACTTTCTTCTGGGAAATACCTCAACAAAATCGGTAAGATCGCAATAGCAGCTTCAACACCATCTCCAATTTGATATGCGTAATTGCCCCTTAAAGAAGATGAAGCGAAAGTTAGAATAACTTCTTTACAAAATTCTTTGTCGGATTCTGAAAGAATCTCAAAATAATCTCGAATTAAAACTGCACATACATACGAGGGAATACCTCTGGAAAAAAAAGAATTTTCTACATGTCTATCTTGTATTTCTTTATGCATCTCTCTGATTTCTGCCAAAGCTAATAAAGGATCTTCTTCATATTTATTATATTCCCTGAATTTAATGTCATTTTTAAATTTATAATCAGACCATAATCTTAATGGTAAATACTTAGTAGCCTCGGAGCTTTTTTGAAGAGCAGATTCACTGTATTCTATTAATTCTGGCTCTAGCTCTGGATTAAAATCAATTTGGATACCTTGCTCAATTTCCTCAACAATAGGGTTCATTTTTCTTCTATCCATACGCGCTAAGAACAGTCGCCATGTTTTATCTTCTTCAAAGGATGTCTTTTCAAGTTCCAAATAATAATCATCAAAAATACCCCATAAAGTTTCCATTCTTTCAGTTGCTTCATCATCTGTTGTATCCTCATTTCTAAAGAACTGATACATCAGAGCAATTGTTTCAAGTGTTTTTTTTCTATGATCATAGCCACAACTTTGTATTCTTTCGTCCTGATGAACTTTATGTTTAGCGATCATCCCATAACCCATTCTAAATGTACTTATTGCTGTTTGTTCTAAAACCGATCTAGTGATATCGTAAAAAAAGAATTTTTTAGTTTTAAATAATACCTTTGCTACATTAAATGTTTTTTCATAATTAGCTATTACTATACTTGCAACCATCGCAGTTATAGAAGCAGACTTCGATTTTTCAATCAAATATAATAGATTATTTTCCAATATTTCTGAATCTGTCCGTTTCGACTGTTCCAACAAAAATTTTTCTAGTGCCATATGTACAGATTCAAGTATTTCCGGTGAAACCTGTGTTCCTCGATAAGTATTCCATAGTCTATCACTTACATATTGTTTAATCACCTTATTGTTAATATTTACTTCTACCTCTTCTACTTCTCCTTTACTTAGATCAGAATTTGCGTAACTTTCAGCAGTATGATTTACTAATCTAATAATAAAATCAATAGTTTCTTTAAAAGCGTAATTCAATAACCAATATACAGGAGTTTGAAATGCACTGGCTGGAGAGTAATCCATTTTATTACTACAAATTGAAAATTCATCTGAGATATCTGAGCTACTGTAATATGGATGAGGTGGTTCATCTGGTTTAATCCAATATAATTCTGCTAACTGTAATACATAACTAGGAAGTACCTTCAAAACTTCTTGGTTGTCACCCAACTTAGATAAAATAGCATTTACCAGGCTATAGTATGGGTCCCTATATTTTCTCCAATTATTATCAATTACTTCTGAAAAAATCGTTGTAAGTTCACTACTAATTTCACTTGCCCCATATAAAATAGTTTGGATTACTTTTTCTTCAGTTTCATTTTCTCTGAAAGCATAATTATCTTTTTCACTAATTAGCTTATAGTATCTCAATGCTAATAAAGCCGCTAATCTTGTAGATTCACCGCTTTTATATTTGTTATTCCATTCGTAAATTACAGGTAATATATAATTTATTGTTTCTATTTCAAAAGACTCTTTATATTGATAAATCAGCTTAATTACACTGTTCCAGCCATGCCCTTTTGGTTTTGTTACTATATATTTCATATGTGATATTGAATATCTATCTAAACCAATTAATTTAAGATAGTCTTCATCAACTTCTTTGCATGCTACCCTCAGTAAAAAAGTGATTCTTTTTAACAACTTACAATTATCTTCAAATATTTCTTTTTCAAATAGGCTGATAAAATTATCAGAGTATGGTGAAAGTAAAATAGATACTAAAATTTCATCTTTCCAAAAATAAGGTATATCTTCGGCTTCAAAAACCTCTTCAATTAGATTTTCAATTGAACTATCTTCTTGTAAAAGCTTATCAGATACCCATTTTCTAAAACTCCGACGAATAGGCAAGGATTCTCCTATTTGATTGAAAAAACCTTGTAAATTAACTCTTTTAACAAATTCAGAGTCTATTTTCTTCTCTAATGCCCATTCTTCATATATATCATGTGCAATAAAATAACCTGCTGTTTCATAGCCCAATACACCATCTTGTACGAAAGACGACATTGTCATTACATCAGAATTTGGTGAAATGAAAAATTGTCCTTCATCTGCTCTTTGAAAAGCAATTTTCATAAAACATTGTTCTCTAGCTGGCTTCGATTTTTTTATTACCTTATCCCATAGCTTATCTTTAAAATTTTTATAATTAATTAATTCTTCTTTATCATAAAGTCTTAAATACTCATTCAAATAAAAGGGATTTCTAAGCACTTCTAACAATTTTTCATCACTAGGCAAATTAAAATCATATTCTTGAGCGTATTCGGTTAATTCTTCCGAAGTTAAAGACTCAATATAAAATTTGAACGGCTTAACTTTATAATGATCTATAAACTGCATATCTAAATCAGACAAATAATTACTTCTTGCAGTAAAAATAATTTTCCATCTACACTTAATTAAAGTATTGATAAATTCATTAAATGGATCTGTTTTTTCTAAGTCTAATATCTTTTCAGCAGAATCAACTACTATCACCTTTTTTTCATCTTCTTTATGAACTTCTATAAAATCATTAAAACTACAACCATTAAAGAGATTATTTATCTGGTTAGTTTCAAACTCACTAGCTTTGAAAATATAAAAAGAACTATCAACCTTCATATCTTCATATAACTTTTTAATAACGGCTGTTTTGCCAACACCACCTATTCCTGAAACAACTAAAACTTGTTCACTTTCCATCTTATCTAAAATACCTTGCAATAGATTGGTTCTATTAATTTCTATTTTCTTATCTTGAAAAGAAATAGATGTCTGAATTCCTTCTAAAATCGACTCAGTATGTAATTCCTTTTCCAATAACATTTGGAAAATACTAGTTTCGAAAGTAAAAAAGTGTTTAGCCATTAATTCATTTTCCATAGTCACAAATGGAGATTCAAAAAAGCTAGCAGTTCTCCATTCTATCTGAATTTCTAATTCATTAGCTTTAGCTTCAACGTCAATTTTAGCCTGAGGATCATTTTGTTCTGGTTTATCAGAAGTATGGCTTTGTCCCCATTCTTGATTAGTATAAAAAATAATTTTATTTATTTCTGGATAATCCCTTTTACTTTTTTCTAAAGTATCTATTAATTCTTTCTTATGCGGTGATAAAGTTGTATCATAAAATTTTGATTGCCAGCCTATGACATCTTCATTTATCGAAATCGGATTTGTTTCAATACCAGATTGATTTTTATATCTGAAAATTCCTGTTTCTTTTTTAAACTCTAAACAAAATAGAATATAGCAAAGCCATTCAAAATTACCTTGTGGATTTTCACTAAATTTAGCCTCAAAAACCTTCCAATCAGGTTTAATCATAATCACACCTCTTTTTATATTTTTTACTTTATGTTACAAAATTTATTGGGAGTAGCGACTTTTCCCCTTCTTCTTTAAAAAACACCTCTTAGCTCTAGGACATGCTCTACATAAGTCATCTTTTAGAATCCGCTTCAAAATATCTTCTTTCTTTTTCCTAACTTAACACAAATATCTTCCTCATGTAGTAAAGCGAATGCTTTAAAAGAAAGGTTTTCTCCGTGTTGTAATCTAGCTTTCAATGAGGATATCTACTTGTTCTTCACAACTTTTTAAGAGGGATAGATAAAAAATATGTTTTTTTTAATCAACTAATATTGGTTACTAATAAATGTTTCTATTCTGTGTATTGAAATCAAATTTGCTTAATTACAAACAGCAAAAACCTTTAATTTTATTGCGATATAAATATCAACTTATGCCTTCCTAAATACGTTTCTTTTATTCATTACTAATACAAGAACCCGACCTTTTAGACTGACCTAGCAATATGAGACATATATAAAACACCTTGATTAGGCTGCCAGTTCACCGTATTTTTTCAGTGTCAGGTAGCCTAATTTTTCCTTGACGTACTGAAACTCCTCAGACTTTAAGTTATAGTGGAACGATTCGATAACTGCATTGTCCCAACAGTTTCATTTACGAGACATGCTGCTTATTAGGTGATTCCTCGTAACGAATTCTTGAAAGGCGTACGACGTATAGATACTTCCTTGGTCCGAATGAAGGATGACCCCTTCGGGGTAATTTCGATAAGGGTTCATCCTTCGGATTTTGGTCACGATGTTATATTTGCGCATCAGTAGGAGAATCCGTTCATGGTTGATTCGAAAACCGAGGGTAGCGAACACCTTCATGTACAGCCCCCGATAACCGACTTTGCCTTTGTGACGATCATGGATTTTCTTGAGGAGTGTCGCATCTAGGTAATCATGCTCTTCCAGAAGGGAATCCGCCTCGCACGGTTCAACCAAGCGTAATAGCCACTGCGGCTCACTCCGGCGATCTCACATAGTGGGCGGACGAGATTCTTAAGCTGTGCGATGCGGATGACGGTGTTGAAGACCTGATACTTCTCTACTGGTGTTAGTTCGTACGTTTCGCCTGCCCTTCTAACTTCTCTAGCTTTTTTAAGAGCTCGTTCTCTGCCGTCAGGTATTTGATTCGTGCCTCTGCCTTCGCCAATCGTCTCTCCATCGACTCGTCTCACTTCGGGAGTCCACCCCCGGAGCCTTTCCACATTTATCGTTCAGGAGACCCTCCTCTCCGTCTTTTCGGAACGTTTGGCGCCAGCGAATTAACGCGGATTGCGCTTTTCGTTTCCCGATCACCGTCAGGTCGAATCCAGCCTCCACGAAGATTTATTGAGGTCTCTTCCCTCCATATTCTCACGTACGGCCTTGACCTTGAACTCGGCGATGTACTGGATCGAGCGTTCTGATACGGAAGCGACGTTCGGATTTTCTTCGAGCTGATTGATTTGAGTCATAGTGAAGATGATTTTACTTATGGTTGTTTCTCCCGTCTGAATGAATAGGTTCATTATAGCGATTCGTATCCACACGAAAAACCCCGAATGATACACTTTTTTTCAAGTGTCTATCACTCGGGGTTCAGTTCACTTCTAAACCGTCTGCTTTTTATATTTCAACAAATTTTAAATTATCTATTTCTAAAGCAAATCTGAGTAATGCAAATATAAAAGAACATGCATAACTTAGGATTTGTTAACTATTTCAAACAAGGCAACGCTCTCGACGTGTGTCGTATGTGGGAACATATCGACTGGCGTCACTTCAACGAGTGTATAACCGAGTTCTGTTAACAACTTCGCGTCACGCGCTTGTGTCGACGCATTACATGAGACGTAGACGATCCGCTTCGGTGCGACATCTGCTGCAGCACGCAAGAACTCTTCGTCACACCCTTTACGTGGTGGGTCGACGACGATGACGTCCGGTTGAATACCGGCTTTGACGAGTGCCGGCATGACCTTCTCGGCTGCACCGTACTCGAACGTCACGTTCTCGATACCATTCGCTTGGGCGTTACGACGTGCGTCATCGATCGCTTGCGGTACGATTTCGATGCCGTAGACGTGCTTCGCTTGTTGTGCGAGTGACAATGAAATCGAGCCGATGCCACAGTAAGCATCAACGACGGTCTCATCTCCTGTTAACTGAGCATACTCGAGCGCTTTCGCGTAGAGTTTCTCCGTTTGAAGCGGGTTGACTTGGAAGAACGAATGCGGTGAGATCTCATACGTCAAACCAGCAATTTGATCGCGGATGACAGACGGTCCGTACAAGACGACGTTCTTTTTCCCAAGAATGACGTTCGTATCATCTGGGTTGATGTTGTGCTGGATTGATGTGACGTTCGGTAACGCCTTTAAAATCCCTTCGACAATCTTATCGATACCGCGAAGTTGTTTGACCTTTGTGACGAGAACGACCATCAACTCGTTCGTATGGTAGCCATGACGTGCCATGATATGACGGATGACACCTGCTTTTTTCTTCTCGTCGTATGCTGGTACTTTTAAATCAGCAAGGACTTTACGAACCGTTTGAACAGCTTCGTCGTTTTCTTTGTTCTGAATCAAGCAGTAGTCCATATCGATGATCCGGTGACTCCGTTTTTGGTAGAAGCCAGCCATCAATTTGTTCGATTGGAATGCAACCGGTACTTGTGCTTTGTTGCGGTAACCCCACGGATCTTCCATTCCGATCGTCTCATGGACTGGAATTTCAAGACCTGCCAGGCGCGCGAACGCGTCACGGACACGGTTGTGCTTGAACTTGAGTTCTGCGTCGTATGATAAATGTTGCAATTGGCAACCGCCACACTGGTTGTAAACCGGACAAGGTGGCTCGACACGATCGACACTCTTCGTCTTTTGACGGATGATGCGACCGAATCCGTAAGACTTCGTCGTTTTCGTGATTTTGATCTTGACCTGCTCCGTCGGCAATGCGCCTGGGATGAAGACCGTGTACCCATCGATACGCGCGACCCCCGACCCTTCATGTGTCAGGTCGACGATTTCGACGACGTGTTCATCGTTCTTTTGTACTGGAATCATGAATATCCTCCTTAAAAACCTCGCTTCACGCGAGGTTCGTTTCTGCTTCTTGTAATTGTGTATTGATTTGTTCCATCTCTTCGATCCGGAACTTTGGTGTCATGACTTCGAAATGAGAGCGAAGATTCGTCATCTCGCCTTCGCAAATGCCGCCAAACTCACCATCGATGTTCAAACTCATCTCTGATGTATTCTTCATGCGGACGAATGAGGTCGTGACATGCTCGATGCAAGGGTCCGAGAAATGATCCCCTTTTAAGGCAAGACGCATGACACGAATCAATTCGACGAGGTTACATTTCTTAAGAATGAAGAGATCGAATCGACCGTCATTGAGTGACGCGTTCGGTGACAACTTCTCGAATCCGCCGACGGAGTTCGTATTGGATGTCAAGAACAGCATGACTTCTCCTTTGAATATACCCTTTTCATGCTCCAGTTCGACATATGTCGGTCGGATTTGCGGAAGTTTCTCCATCCCTTTGACATAGTACGCGAGCTGTCCAAGTGCCGTTTTCAGCTTCGAAGGCACTTCATACGACAGTTCTGTCATGATGCCCCCACCAGCGATATTGATGAAGTAATGGACGCCTGCTGATCCTTCGATCTTACCGATATCGACCGGCATCGTATGTCCTGTGCAGATGACATCCATCGCCCCTTCAATCGTCAATGGAATACGCATCGCCCGACCAAAGTCATTCGTCGTTCCAACAGGTAATACACCAAGCTTTGGACGTTTATTGTAGGCAGCCATTCCACTGATCACTTCGTTCAACGTACCATCGCCGCCTGCTGCGACGACGAGATCAAATTCTGCTTCGCATGCTCGTGCTGCTTCATACGTCGCATCGCCGACCGCTTTCGTCGAGTAGACAGATGTCTCATAACCCGCTGCTTCGAGTCGGTCGAGGATATACGGTAAATTTCGTTTAACCATCTCTTTCCCGGAAGTCGGGTTATAAATCACGCGCGCTCTAGGTCTCATAAGATTTTCTCCTTTTTGACTCAACCGTTCATTTGATACATAACTGTTTTATTTTACATGAACTCTCGAGACATTACAAAGCCAAAAAAGACAGCGCCCGATTCCTAACAGAAGTAAAGGAGGAACGGACGCTGTTCGATCAGGTATTTATTTTAGTTTTTCAAGCTCTTCGTAGAAGAGTTGATCGAGAAGGGCAGGGTTTGCCATTCCTTTTGTTTTCTTCATGATTTGACCGATGACGAAGCCTTTTTTCCGGTCACGTCCACCGAGTAATTCCTCGACGACGGCTGGGTTTGCTTCGAACATCTCGACGATGAGACCACGTAGCAATCCTTCGTCCGAAATTTGTGCAAGACCGTTTGCTTCGACGTATGCACGCGGTTCAGCACCTTCTTCGATGACGGCCGTGAAAACTTGTTTAGCGATTTTCGAAGAAATCGTTCCGCTTGCGATCAAGTCGATCATCTCCGCCAGACGAGCCGGTGTCATCTTGACTGTTTCGAACGTTTCCGTCGACTTATTCAAGTGACCTTGGATTTCACCGATCGTCCAGTTGGCTGCCGCTTTTGGTTCTGCGCCTGCTGCAAGTGTCGCCTCGAAATACTCTGCCATCTCACGCGTGACCGTCAATTGTTTCGCATCATACGCTGAAAGACCAAGTTCTTCTTGGTAACGAACGCGACGTGCATCCGGAAGTTCTGGGATACCCGCACGGATCGCTTCTTTCCAATCGTGATCAAGCACGAGCTTGACGAGGTCAGGCTCTGGGAAGTAACGGTAATCCGACGCCCCTTCTTTGACACGCATGAGGACCGTTTGTTTTTTCGTCTCATCGAAACGAAGTGTTTCTTGACGCATCACTCCACCCGCAAGCAACAACTTGCGGTGACGATCTTCTTCGAACTCAAGTCCTTTTAAGACGTTTCCGAACGAGTTCAAGTTCTTGAGTTCTGTTTTCGTACCGAACTTCTCTTGTCCGTATGGACGGACCGAGATGTTACAGTCACAACGAAGTGATCCTTCTTCCATCTTGACGTCCGAGACGCCTGCATATTGCAAGACTTCCTTAAGACGTTCGAGATAAGCGACTGCATCTTTCGGTGAACGCATGTCCGCTTCACTAACGATCTCAATTAGTGGTGCGCCTGTCCGGTTGAAGTCGACGACCGAGTGGTTCGCACCCGTGTGGTTCATCTTACCAGCATCCTCTTCCAAATGGACACGTTCGATTCGGAAGCGTTTCGTTTCGCCATCGACTTCCGCATCAATATAGCCATCGAAGCCGATCGGTTGATCGAACTGTGAGATTTGATACGCTTTTGGCGTATCTGGATAGAAGTAGTTCTTCCGGTCGAATTTCGTTTGATCGGCCACTTGACAGTTAAGTGCCATTGCTGCACGAACAGCGAGTTCAACAGCTTTTTCGTTAATTTTCGGTAAGACGCCCGGATGTCCAAGACAAATCGGACACGTTTTTGTGTTCGTCTCTGCGCCGTATTCCCGCGCACAACCACAGAACATCTTCGTGTTCGTGCTCAGTTCGGCGTGGACCTCGATCCCGATGATCGTTTCAAAGTTCATGATACATTCGCTCCTTATAACTTCGGAAGCGCGAATCCGCCTGTCGCAAGCTCAAACGCATGCGCAGCGCGATAGATCGTCGCCTCATCGAAATGTTTTCCAATGATTTGTAAGCCGACTGGAAGACCGTCGACGAATCCAGCTGGAACTGAGATCGCTGGAACACCTGCCAAGTTGATCGGAATCGTCAAGATGTCATTCGCATACATCGTGACCGGATCGTCGAGCTGTGCACCGAGTTCGAATGCTGGTGTCGGTGCTGTTGGTCCGATGATGACGTCATAGTTCGCGAGAACATCGTCAAAGTCTTTTTTGATCAACGTCCGGGCTTGTTGTGCTTTTTTATAGTAAGCATCGTAATAACCTGAGCTGAGTGCATACGTTCCGAGCATGATCCGGCGCTTGACTTCGTCTCCGAATCCTTGTGAACGGGAATACTTGAAGACATCTTCAAGTGCATCCGCTTCGGCACGGACTCCGTAACGAATGCCGTCAAAGCGTGCGAGGTTCGATGATGCTTCCGATGAAGCAAGTAAGTAGTACGTCGCAAGCGCATATTTCGAGTTCGGAAGTGACACTTCATCGACTGTCGCACCGAGTGCTTCGAGTTTTTGGATTGCTTCCCGGATGTTGGCTTTGACGCCTTCACTGACACCCTCACCGAAGTATTCTTTCGGAACAGCGATTTTCAGACCTTTGATATCACCTGTCAACGCTTGTGTGTAATCCGTAGCTGCGACGTTCGCAGATGTTGAATCCATCTCACAGTGTCCTGCGATCGCGCTCAACAGATACGCGTTGTCTTCGACTGTCCGTGTCAACGGACCGATTTGGTCAAGCGACGACGCGAACGCAACAAGACCGAAACGTGAGACGAGACCGTATGTCGGTTTCAACCCGACGACACCACAATAGGCAGCCGGTTGACGAATCGAGCCACCTGTATCCGAACCAAGGCTGAATAAGACTTCGCCTGCTGCGACGGCTGCTGCCGAACCACCCGAAGAACCACCTGGAACGTGTTTTGTATTCCATGGGTTGCGAACTGGTTTATACGCTGAGTTCTCGTTTGAAGAACCCATCGCGAACTCATCCATGTTCAATTTCCCGATTGTGATCGCCCCTGCTTCATGCAGACGCTCGACGACCGTCGCATCGTGTGCCGGTACGAAGTTCTCGAGGAATTTCGAACCACATGTCGTCGTCATCCCTTTCGTGACGATGTTATCCTTGACGCCGATTGGAAGACCAAACAATGGATTCGCTTCGTGTTTCGCGACATCATCCATTCGTTTTGCTTGCTCGAATGCTTCTTCGTTCAATGAAAGAAACGCACCGATTTTTCCATCGACACGGTCGATTTGATCAAAGGATTCTTGGACGAGTTCAGAAACTTTGACTTCGCCATCCTGAATGAGTGTGTGTAGTGTTTTGACACCATGTTCAAAAAGTGACATCGGGTCATTTCCTCCTTATTCGAACACCGCTGGGACGCGGACTTGTCCGTCTTCCCAATCGGGTGCGAGTCGTTCTACTTCCGTACGCGGAAGCGATGGACGTACTTCGTCCTTACGTAGGACGTTTTTTAAATCGAGGACATGTGTCGTTGGTTCAACGCCCGTCGTATCGAGTTCATTTAATTGTTCAGCGAACCCAAGAATTTTCTCGAGTTGTACTGTGAATTGTGCTACTTCTTCATCTGTCACGGCAAGGCGTGCCAAATGCGCCACGTGGCGGACTTGCTCCTCATTAATCTTTGCCATGTCATTCCACCTCCGGAACTTTTGCGATATATTTTACACTATTTCTAATCATAGCACTTTTCGTCCAGACAAAAAAGACGATGGTGCATCGGGGGGAGGTCCGCACCATCGTCCTTATAGGGGTAGCAAAGCTTCCGGGCGGAAAGCTTCTAGTTATGAAATACCCGCTTTAAATCAGACGAAACAAAAATACTGAATATTCATACTAAGACATCGACGAGCAGATAGACATTGAAGACGATGACAATCGAGACGATCACCCAGGCCAACGCGTTCATGAACCGACTGTTCCGGTGTTCCCCCATGTATCGCTCACTTGCTGTTGCCCGAATCAAGGGAATCAAGGCGAACGGAATCCCGAACGATAAGGCGACCTGACTGAGGACAAGTGCCCGTGTCGGATCAAAACCGGAGAACAGCAACAAGATAGCCGGTAACATCGTCACGGTCCGGCGAACGAACAGTGGTAATTGAAGATGGAGGAATCCACGCATGATCGCGTCACCTGACATCGTCCCGACGCTTGATGAAGCAAGACCTGAAACGAGTAAAGCAATCGCAAACAGATACGGTGCAATGCCGCCAAGCGTGACGTGCAATCCTTCATAGATTTCTTCTAGCGAACCCGCTTGATACTTCGTACCATAAAAGACACTGGCTGCGATGACGAGCATCGCTCCGTTGACCGCTCCGGCAATCAACATCGCTCCCCAGATGTCGAAGCGCTGGATCCGTAACATCGACACTTTATTCGCAACGTGCCCCATCCGTCGTTTCGTTAAATCGGAATGGAGATAGATGGCGTGTGGCATGACGGTCGCACCAAGCATGCCGGCAGCAAGGACGATACTCGACGTGCCTTCGAATCCCGGTAACAATCCTGTCGATAAATCACGGAACACGGGATGGACTTCAAAGACTTCAATCGCAAAAGCCGCTGCGATGATTAAAACAAGAACGGCGATGACAGCTTCGAAATGACGGAGTCCTTTTTGCTCGAATCCGAGGATGACGAATGATAGGACTGCCGTCAACAATGCTGCCATTCGTAAATCGATCGCAAACAGTAAATGAAATCCAAGTGCGGCTCCGACGAATTCAGCGAGATCGGTCGCCATCGCGACGAGCTCCGCCTGGACCCAGTAGAAGAAGCGATAGACCGGCGATAACTCTTCCCGGATCACCTCCGCTAAACTGAGATTGCTGACGATTCCAAGTTTGGCTGACAGGAACTGAATGACGACGGCCATCAAGTTCGAGGCAACGATGACCCAGAGCAACAAGTAGCCATACTGAGCACCTGCCGTCATGTTCGTCGCGAAGTTTCCCGGATCGAGATACGCGACGGCAGCAACGAATGCCGGTCCGATATATGTCCGTTTTTTGGGTAGATCTTGTGTAAGTGGCTGTGTCGCCATCTCGTTCACCTCACTTTTTGTTTTTCATTATACGCTCATTTTGCGCAAGCGCAACAAATATGTTTATGGTAAATAACAACGTATGAAGTGAATCAATTATGACTTCTAAATTCAACGATGAACGTTTCAGTCACTCTCGCTTTCCGAAGACGGGATGCTGAATTTTCATGTTCTGCTCCACTAAAAAGGAGTGTCCGTTTCCGATACGTTACTCGGAAACAGACACTCGATTCATCCATTCTGATATTCTTCAACCATCCGTCGAATCAACGCTTCTTGATAACCAGCTCGTTTTTCCTGACGCATGATCTCAATCACACGACGCAGTGACTCGTCCTGTATACCGTTCAATTTCGCAAGCCGTTCGTCCGATAAGATGACATCTGACTTCGACTGAAGATACGCTTCTTCGTCTAAACACCAGTATGTCAAACGATCAGCATATCGCGCTTTAAGTCTTGCTGCCATCTGAAGCCCTTCCGGATCTAAATCTCCTGCATATCGTAAGTGATGACCCGATACGACGAGCTGATCGAGCAACTGATACGCTGCTAGTTTGAATTGACCGTGCGTACACACGAGCTGCATACCAGGTAAGAAATCAAGCATCTCCGAAAAGACACCTGAATTTTCAACGATCCAAACCGGTCGTTTTTCACCATAAATCCGGTCGACCTGTAATAATTCGCGAAGCGGAACATTCAAAACGCTGTTACGCTTTGACGCTCCGCTCCACATTTCATGGAGGATGCCGTGCTTCTCAGCCACGAGGTTCACACAGGTTACGAAATTCAACACGTCATCTCGTAACAAATGAAAACGAAGATACAACTCATTGAGACTTTCGGAATCCATCGAAGGTGCACCTAGTCGTTGTGCTTTTACGTGCAGCAGATGAATGAACAATTTTCCGAGCTCCGTATCGCGGTCGAGCGCATGCGGATCTCCTGTCATCCGTTGTGCGTAAAGTGGGATTCGTTCGTATTCAACAGGGAGTGATTGATTCATTTTCTCGAGTTGCACACACAAGTGTTCAAAGTGAGGCAGTTCACTCGTTCGATGAACGAACAACGTATCCGGTGTTTTTTGTGCAAGATGGTCGAACCAATCTAGTAATCCCGGGAACGTCTCTTTTAAGCTTTCCCATTTCTGAATCTCCTGCTGCTTCACCAGCAGACGACGTTCTTGATTCGTCTGAAGCGGTGAGTCGAAATAGGCTTCTAATAATTGCTGCAACGTGATGCTCTCGAACCGTGACTGTCGCAGTCTTCGTTCAAAACGTATCAATGTCACAGTACCCCGTCGTCGTAAGTCCTCGACGTCCTCGCTCAAGAAAAGTGCGATCGCTTGTTGATCCTCCCGTCGAAAGGTTCGAATCGACACACTTCCCCCGACGCGACCGTACGATGCATACTTTTTACGAAATTGTTGAAAAAGCTGTTCGAAACGCTTCCCCTCGCGAAAGTAACATAATGCTTCTTCGAGAACCTGCTCACTCATAGACTAAGACTCGCTGCTTTCCGTTCCAGTAGTATTTCAACACGCCGACGTAATCGGCGTTTTGCGGACGGAGCAATTCGTACACCGATAAATGATCAATCGTGTCATAGTCACCCCAAAGAATTTGCGAATTCATGATGAAATCGAAATCGAGTTGTTTGACGACATCGAACATTTCACGAATGTTATTTTCATCGACACCCGCGAATGCCTCATCTAGCGAAATGATATAAGGTGCCGTATCAGTCGCCTCTTGATAGCGCGAATAACAAGCCGTGAACAATGGAATATACATGGCGAGTGCTTTTTCACCACCACTGAACTTATCAAATTTATTATTCGTCAGTTCCGTCTTCGGCTCATTCGTCCGCTCATGATACAAGATGAATGAGAACCATTTCCGGTAATCGAGGACCTCTTTCAATACTTGTAACAGCGTTTGTCCTGCTCCTTCTTCTTTCATCAAACGTTGCGCACGATCGATCCGGGAGCGGAAGTGATTCGTGATGCGTTCATAGTCCTCATCCTTCATCAATCGAACGTCTTGTTTCAGAATCGCGACGAGGTCTTTCGTATCCAGTTCATCCTCTACATCAGCAGTCCGTGGCTTCCACTTGATCGAGAAGGTGATGCCAGATGAGATATTTCGGTTTTCCATGATTTGATTCATTTGTGTCGTCCACTTCTCAGCCCGACGAATCCGACTACGTAACTTAGATCCGACAGACTTGAAGAGAATTTCCTCGTAGAGTTCCCGGTCATCCTCGTTTAGAATCTGTTGCTGTCGTGCATATTCTTCTTCGACCGTCTGTTTGACGAGACGTGGATTGACCTGCTGTCCTCTCAAATCGAGCGTGATCATCCGTTGCGTCGTCTTTTGTTGGAACGTCTCCACTTCATGCCGGAAATGCTCTTCGTTTTCCTGCATCCATTCTGGTAGAGACCGCTCTTCCGTGTAGTCACGCATACGGTATTCCATCAAATCACTCTGTAACTCATAAAATGTCTTCGATAAGAGTTCATCTGCTTTTGATCGCGTCATGTTCAATCGATGCGCATAGTGTGTCGATTGATTTCTTACCCATTCCGCGAATGGCATCTCAGCTGGTTCACTTTCCGTCTCCGTTTGTTGAAAACGTTCACGCAATACGTCTTCCCATATTTGCTGCAACTGTTGATAAAAGGCTTGGATCGGTTCTTGGCGCAATCGTTCTTTTTGGTCGACCTCGAGTTGTGTCGCATGTGTCGTCGCTAGAATCGTGATCGTCTCCAACTCTTTTTCCACGACTCGTAACTGTTCTTGGATGTCTTGAATTTGCTGACGAATATCCTCTGCCTTTTCTTGTTGCAGTTGCTGTTCGATGTGTTGAATCAATTCCTCGATTTGTTCGCGCTCCGACTCGAGTTGATACAACTCCCCCGACTGTTCATCAAGATCGTGCTCGATCTCGCTGATATCGAGTTGAAGTTGTTGCGACGTGCGCTTTACCTGTAGCAGGTGTCGTTGAAGTTGTTCGATTTCACGCAGATCGTCTTTATACGTATACGCATGCTCGAGTGCGTATCGGAACGCTTGAGCGGTCGTATCGATTCCAAAGAATCGCGCTTCTTCTGAAACGGTATGTCGTAGCTGACTGAAACGTTCGTTCAATACTCTAAGGGTCGCGTTCATCCGTTCTGCTTGGCGTCTCAGTCCTTCCATCTCTTTTTTCTTCTCCCAGATGGATTCCTGGATCGTTCGCAACTCACGATCGAGCGGAAATGCGTTCCATGCTTCCTCTGCATCCTGAAGGCGTTGCAGTAAACGTTCAATCTCTTGTCCGGCGAAAGATCGCATAGTCGATAGTTCATCGATTTCGCCGCGTAATGCATCAATCAATTTCTCCCGATAGTTCTTTCGCGCCTCACGTCCGATATAACGAACATATTCTACTTCAACGGCATGACCTGCTAAGAGACCGATTCGGTATGTTCCGTCCTCCATGATTCTCGTCTCGCCAGCATCAATTTGAACACTTCGAAGGAGTTCGTCAATTCGTTCGACCGTGACATGCTCGTTTTCAGTCGGTTGCAGATAATCTGCTAACGTGTGCGTCATTTCATGCGGATCAGCTATCAAAGTACGGTCGTGTATGACCGGTAAATCCGTGATCAACGCGTTCAACATGCCGCTATCGCTTAGGGCGGCCTCGATCCGACACTTCACTTCTTCAGGTACTCCCGACTGGAAATCAATCACGGAATAAAACGGTACGACGGGAACGCCTTCTTCCTGCATCATCTCCCGCGCATGTCTTGTTTCGGGATGTAACGGTGGCTCCGGATCGATTTGTTGCTTCCAGCTTTGAAGCTCCTGTTCTTTTACGGTCAGTTGCTGAACCAGTGTTTCTTGTCTTGATTTATGAAGTGCAATATCCTCGCGAATATGATCTTGAAAACGCGAGATCGATGGTCGAATCTGACGACGGATGCTCTCCATCGTGTCGATGCCATATTCGTTTCGTAATATCCGTTCCGTAAACTGGACGCTTTTCTCATCAACGGAAAATTCCTGATGACGTTGTAACCACATATGAATATCTGCTATGTACGTCTCTAGTTCTTGATCAAATGTTTTTTGCCAATCATCATGCTCCCGCTTCGTTTGATCAAACAATTGTTCTTCATGCGCCAACTCTTTTTGTTGAAGTTGCAATCGTTCTTTCGTTTCTTCAAAATGACGGACCTGTTCTACATCATTGTTTAATCGCGTAAGATGCGCCGCCACTTCAGTGTGCCAAACGGTAAAATCGAACGTTTCTCTTTGACGCTCGAAATCCGCCACATTTATTGCATGTCGCTGAAATGAAGCCATTTCTGCCTCTTCTTCTAATTGAGACAAACCGTCCTCAATATCACTTGCCGTCTGACGAAGCATGATCTGTTGTTCATCGATTCGACTTTTGAACGTCCGCATCTTATCACGCGTACGGTCCTGTTTTTGCTCTTGAGACTCGATTTTCCGTTCGAGTTTCAGTTTCTTATCCTGTTCTCGTTTTTTCTCATCTTCGAGACTCCATACCTTGTGTGCTTGCAAGCGTTGTTGCTGACGCTCTAGCGTCTCTTTTTTAAGATGGAATCGATTTTTTTCAGCAGACGCTTGCGCGACCTGCTGTTCATGCTGTGCGATTCGTGCAAGAAGATGAGTCTGTTTTTCCATCTCTTCCTGTGCCTTCGTAGCCACCAATTCGTATTCTTGAGCCATATCTGCCAGCTGTCGTTCAGAATAAGCGTCATAGCCCTTACTTAATCGTGCGAGCGCCTCTTTTTCACGACTGAGCTGTTCGAGCTGCTGTTTCGTCTGGTCCATATGTTCGATCGTATCCGATAAATGACGTAAATCCTCATCCGATAACGCTGGTAAGGACGCCTCTAGAATCTCGTAGATGACCGTCGGACGAAAGTCCTTTGATAGCTTCGGACTTCTCAATTGAATCAATAGCTTGATCAATTCCTCATACGCTTCCATCGTCTCAAAACCAAATACGTGTTTGTTGACGAGTTGCATATATTCCCCTTGTGTCTGAACGACTCGACCGCCATCTCCGATCATCCGTTCGAGTTCGATTCTCGAATATGGAATTTTTTGTTCCGTCTCGCCTTGACGACTCTTCTTGTACAGTGTGATATCTTTGCCAATCCGGCGATGATCCGTGATGACGAAACCCCAGAATTTCATCGGTTTTCCCCGTTTTGCCTGTAAGCCGATTCCTGTCGTGACGTATTGTTCCGAATCCGTTCGCTTGTACTCAAGGAATAGATAACCGGTCCGTTCTTCTCGATTCGAGATTTCCTTTTCACCTAATAGGTAGTCTTCCATCTTCCGCGCACGTGACCCGAATGGATCGAGACGATCTGGTGATTTTTTTCCGTCTAGTAAGATTGGGAGGAAGCTTTGCATCGTGACCGACTTTCCTGATCCATTACTTCCGCGAAGTAGCATCTTTCCGTCCGACAAGTCAAAAATCTGTTCAGTGTAGTACCAAAAATTCAACAATCCAGCTCGGTTCATTTGCCAGCGGTTCGTCGCTCTCATCTCTGTTCTCTCCTTCATGTTCCGATCATCCGACCAAATCCCGAATGCAGAACAATCATTTCTGACTCTTCTTCGACTTCTATAAGCTCCCAGTTTCGCAGTAACGGAATTAACTCCTTCGCGATCACACGCGCTGTACTCTCCCGGTACTGTTTAGACCATTTCGCTTCATACGTCTGTTTTGTTTGTTCAATCAAAGCATGAAATTCGAATAACGTCATCCGGATCCCTCCCATCTCATCCGGCACAGGTGCTTCTTGCCGCAGCTTCGTCGCGACGTGCAGCGCGACCGTCGAAATTCCTTTCTTATCCGGGAACAAGGTAAAGCGTTGTTTCGCTTCAGGTAAAACGAGAAGTGCCGCATTCTTAAACACTTCTAATCGAAACGGTGTATACCGTTCGAACTCATCGACGAGACGATTACGGAAATTGCGGATATACGCGAAGTCCAAGTCGTCCTTCGATTCACGATAGACGATCGGTGATAACATCAACTTCCGGTATACACGTTTTCGCCGTTCATCGTCTTTTTGTCGTGACCATTCACTTGATAGAACCGATTCGATCGAATCATACTGAAACAAATCTTCTGGATACGAACGCATGAAGTAACGGGCGTGCACACTGACTTCATACAACACTTCCTCCGTATCGTTCATCGCAAATGCATCGATTTCGCCATCCACTGTTCGAATCAGCTTTAACGCATCCAGCTGCTTCAATGCTCGGACGAGCGATTTTCGATGCTGATAATTCGTCCAATCGATTGGAAGTTCACCAGGATACATTTCTTCGATCTCTTCTGTCAGATGTGTTAGTAGAAATTGTTCATCTGTTGATTTTCCTTCCGTGAAGGCTAACGCACAACAAAAGATCGCGTAATCCATTGGTTCAACGAATGATTGGATGCCCATCCAGGCTTTAGGATCGACAGGAATCTTCTCCAGTTTGATGAAGTGCTGATGCACGATCAAATCGAAGCCGAATTTTTCCGACACATATCGCTTCAGCTGGTGCTCTTGTTCGCGTAAACGGTGATAGACAAGTGGTTCATCGGCACGCAACACCCAAAACTGTTCAAATAAAATTCCGAGCGCTTCCTCCATCCGTTCATCTTGTTGCATCCGCTTCACCTCTTTTCTCTAAAAACTCATAATGCACATCCGGCATTTCCAAATCCCCATCAGTCGAACGCAGGATGACACGTTCTTGTTGAATCGTCACGCGAACCGTCGTTCCAAATTCCGTCTGTACTAATTGATCTTCATGTAACATCGCTTTTCCGACCCAGTTCAACAATAACTTTCGAACGAAAGGCTCAATGACCGGTAACTGCTTGATACGCAACCAGCGCTCATCCATGTACTGTTCGATGATCTGTCGTTGCTGATTAAGTCGTGACAGATACTCGCGTTGAACGGCTTCAATTTCTGCTTTTCGATCGATGATGGCTATTGTCTTATTCGCATTCCGTGTCGGTTCCGCTCGCTCATTCACGACGTGTTCAATCGGTTGCTCTTCCCAAATATCCGTATAGAGATCATCGGTTGGCCTCGCGTCACCAACGAAGTGTTTCGTATGAAAAATCCCGAATACGACGGACGATAATTCATGCGCTTCTTCGATCGAGTCCAATCGTTCGAACCATTTCGCTAAATGTTCGTAATCGCGCCGCCGACTTCTGAATTGTTGATGACGCTCACTCATTCGTTGCACGACACGCGTAATGCGCCGGATTGCCTCGTTCGTCCGCTCCTGAAGGCGTTCGAATTCACTTTCGCCGTAAGCTGATCCTAAAAACCATTCTTTGAGACTTTTCCACTTTTCAAGCTGCTCTGTTAAGGTATCTCGCTGCTCTTCTTCAATTCGAAAAGTCTGTTGTTGATGCAAGACGACCTTTTCGAAAAACAATCGCAACGATTCGTCCGAAAACTCCGTCAGTAATTCCTGAATTTGATTGGATGTTCGTTGCAGACCAACGATGAAATCACGTAAATAGATCGTAAAACGATCCTTATAGACGAGAAAGGCTTCCGTCTTCATTTTTTCCGCGACTTTTTCACTATGAATATAGGCGATATAGTCTGATGTATTCCGCGTGATTTGCCGGAAGTACGTCATGGCATCAGCCCATAATTGAGCAGATTCCTCAGCTGATTGATGATTTGACTTCTCGATTTTCAAGAGAACCTGATACAGGCGCTCGAACTGTGTCTTCTCGAGTGAGCCCCCGAACGTATCACCCATCTGTTCTAGCTGAACCATCATCCGTTCGAATTCAACCGTATACGGTGTGCATTGATACCGTGCATTTTTCTTTTTATACTCATCAATCGTTTTCGCTTTCCTATGATCCTGACTCGCGATGAGGTTTCCCCACTTCGTAAGTGATTCTAAATCCTGTTGCACCATTTCAAGCGTATAATCTTCGAACTCCTCATACTGTTTCAAATAATCGAAGATTTCTTCCGGGAATAAGAACTCCCGCATCCGTTCATGCTGTATGTAGAAATAACGTAGGATTGGACGATAAATCCAAGCCTTCTCTGCTGTTAAGTATGTCGCTTCCTTGATTTTTCTTTTGATCACTGGATCCAACTATTCCGCCTCCCTTCTCTTTAATTGTAACTTTATCCCAATATAATTAATATATTTTCCATGAAAAAATAAATCAGATATCAATGATTTGCGTCTCTTCTAAAATTATTCGACAAAAAATAGCGGCTGCTCCTCATCGAGAACAACCGCTATCATTAGTTCGTATCGTTTTTCGTTTGAATTAAACAATCTTCCGCTCAGGTTCCGCACCTTTTAGTTGTGCTTGTACTTGATCGAATTCATCATAAATCGCTTGACTTGGTTCCTTCGTCACGAGACTACCGATGACGAGCGCGATCGTCGAAGCGATGAAAGCTGGAATCATCTCATACATTTCCGAAATGTAGGATGGTAATCCATCAACATTTTGGTTAATGAGAATCCAAGCGATGACGACGACGGATCCCGTAATCATTGAAGCAAGTGCTCCCGTCTTGTTCATCCGGCGCCAAAGCAGGCTGAACAGAACGACTGGTCCGAACGCTGAACCAAAGCCAGCCCATGCGTATCCGACGAGCGTCAGGATCGACTTCTGCGCGCCAAACGATAAGAGAATCGCAAGAACCGCTACGACTAGAACCATGACGCGACCCATGATCATCAGTTCACGGTCTGAAGCACTGCGTTTAAAGAAACGGTGATAGAAATCATTTGTTGCCGCACTCGAAGAGACGAGTAGCTGTGTCGAGATCGTCGACATGATCGCAGCAAGTAATGCTGCTAACAACAGTCCCGTAATGAACCCAGGGAAGAGATCTCGTGATAACTGAATGAAGACATTCTCTGGATTTTTTAGTCCAGCACTTTGTTGTGTGAAATAGGCATAACCGATTAAACCTGTCACCATCGCACCAACGATCGAGAACGTCATCCAGATCATTCCGACGCGACGTGCTGACTTCATCTCATGTAAGTTACGGATCGCCATGAAACGAACGATGATATGCGGTTGACCGAAATACCCGAGTCCCCACGCCAGGAGCGAGACGATACCGATCGTCGTCGTCCCTTTGAAGAGCTCCAGTTTCGAGCCGTCCGTCGACCGGATCGTCTCGAGCGTCTCATTGATCCCGCCACTTAAAGTCAGCGCGACAGCTGGTACGATCAGCAACGCGATGACCATGATCATCCCTTGCACGACGTCCGTCCAACTGACGGCAAGGAAACCACCGAGGAAGACATACGCAATGACGACACCTGCTAGAATCCAAAGACCTGTCGTGTACTCGAGACCAAAGACGGCTTCGAACAAACGACCACCTGCGACAAAACCACTTGATGCGTACATTATAAAGAATATTAAGATAACTCCAGCTGAAACCGTACGCAATACACCACTTTTATCGTGGAATCGTTTTTCAAAGTAATCGGGAATCGTGATCGCATCCCCTGCATGTGCCGTATACGCACGCAGACGCGGCGCGACGAGTAACCAGTTGGCATAAGCGCCAAGCAATAATCCGATGACGATCCATCCACTGGACAGACCAGTTGCATACATCGCACCCGGCAATCCCATCAACAGCCAGCCACTCATGTCACTTGCTCCTGCAGAGAGCGCCGTGACGACGGGACCGATCGTACGTCCCCCAAGCATGTAGTCATTCATGTTCTTTGTCCGATAATACGCAATGACGCCAAGTGCGACCATCAGTCCGAGATACAACAAAATCGCAAACCACATTCCGTTCATCCTTGCTCCCCCTTTTTCCGTGATATAAGAAAAACGGGCATGCAGGTCGCACACCCGTTTCATCTATTAAACACCATTTCAGAACATTTCTGAAGTTGTTTTTGCTTGAAGATGTAAAGTCAAGTAATCCGGTCCGCCTGCTTTTGAATCCGTACCTGACATGTTGAATCCACCGAATGGTTGGTAGCCAACGATTGCTCCTGTGCATCCACGGTTGAAGTAGAGGTTACCGACGTGGAAGTTCGCACGCGCGTACTCTTGGTTCGTCCGGTCTTGTGTGATGACAGCACCTGTCAAACCGTATTCCGTGTTGTTCGCGATGTCGATCGCTTCTTTGAAATCTTTCGCTTTCGTGAAGGCGACGACTGGTCCGAAGATCTCTTCTTGCATCAAACGATCCGTTGGTTGAACGTCCGCGACGACTGTCGGTGAGACGAAGAATCCTGTTGAATCATCTGCCGTACCACCTGCGACGATACGTCCTTCTTCTTTTGCGACGTCGAAGTATGACGTGATTTTCTTGAATGCTGCTGCGTCGATGACTGGTCCGACATTATTTGAGACATCCGTCGGGTTACCGATGCTAAGTTTGTTCGTGTTCGCGACGACTTTTTCGAGCAACTCGTCATAGACAGAGTCGAGTGCGACGACACGTGAACAAGCTGAACATTTTTGACCCGAGAATCCAAATGCTGCTTTCGTGATCATGTCCGCTGCGTAATCGAGGTCAGCCGACTCATCGATGACCATCGTATCTTTTCCGCCCATTTCCGCGATGACGCGTTTGAGCCAGATTTGACCTTCGTTTAGTTTCGATGCCCGCTCGTTGATGCGAAGACCGACATCGCGTGATCCCGTGAAGCTGATGAAACGTGTTTTCGGGTGATCGACGAGGTAGTCACCGACTTCTGCTCCTGAACCGGGTACGAAGTTCAAGACGCCAGCCGGAAGACCAGCCTGCTCCATCACTTCGACGAATTTCGCTGCGACGACCGGTGTCGTCGATGCGGGTTTCAAGAGGATCGGGTTCCCTGCCACGATTGCTGCGACAGCTGTTCCAGCCATGATCGCGAGTGGGAAGTTCCATGGTGAGATGATGACACCAACACCGAGTGGAATGTAATCATAACGGTTGTATTCGCCTGGACGACTCTCGACTTTTTTGCCGTCTTTTAAGACGAGCATCTGACGTGCGTAGTACTCGAGGAAGTCGATCGCTTCTGCTGTATCGGCATCAGCTTCGTTCCAAGGTTTCCCTGCTTCTTTTACGAGGTAGGCAGAGAACTCATGCTTCCGCTTACGGATGATGTTCGCTGCTTTGAATAGGACGTCCGCACGTACAGACGGATTGACGAATTTCCATGTTTCGAAAGCTGTGACTGCTGCTTGCATCGCTTCTTCTGCATGTTCCTGTGTCGCTTTCGAGACACGTCCGACGATCTCTTCTTTGTTAGCCGGATTGACGGAGACGATTTTATCTTCCGTCGTCACATGTTTTCCACCGATGACGAGCGGATAATCTTTGCCGAGTTCTTGCGTGACGAGTGCAAGTGCCTCTTCGAACGCTTTCTTGTTTGCTTCTTGTGAGAAGTCCGTGAATGGTTCGTGTTTGTACGGAATCATCTCTATTCCCCCTTTAATCTCTACTTTAAACCGCTTACATTCTCCATTGTACAGAAGCATGAGTCCGCTTACAATTATTCTAGTCAAAAAAATAGAGGAGAGACCGATTTGGTCTCTCCTCAGTTCTCGATTATTCCTTTGCTTGTGAGAAGACGATCTCTTCATGTTCAATTGAAACTTTGACGTCTTGTCCTTGGAATAACCAGTCATCTTGATCCGAGACGACGAAGTGGATGCCGTCGACAACTTCTTCGACCGCTGCCCGTTCGACTTCTTCCATATGAACACCAACCGAGAAACCTTGTGTTAAATCCGTTGAGCCACCATATTTTGCAAAGAAGCGAATCGTATCTCCTGATTTTGCTTCCATCTCATCTTTAAAGTATTGTAATGCCTCATCTGTAATATGAATTTTCATATCTATCACTCCCCTTTCGTTTAGTGTACCGATATCCTACTCAAAAAAGCGAATTTCCTGTATGGTAGAGACAAGATTAGCTAAGGAATCACCATGAAACATTCATCTTAGGAGGAATTCGAATGAAACGATCGCTCGTAGTGCTGCTTGCGACCAGTCTCGTACTCGTCGGTTGCGGAAACGACTCCTCGTCTTCTACAGATACCAAATCCCCGAAGACGACGGAAACGAAACAACAGAAGGCTGAACAAGCCGTTATTGACGTCTATCAAACATACGAAAAAACGCTCGGTCAATCAGGACGAGCAGATGCAAAAGACCTTGCATCGATTGAATATACGGGTGACGAAAAACAACTTGAGCCGCTCGCCGTCGGTGCGAAGAACTTGAATGTCGTTCCCGGTAAGGTCGTCAAGTCGTTCCAAAAAGGCGATGTCGCCTACATCATCCACGAATTCAAGGATGCGAAAGGATCGATTCTCCCGAACCGAGGATCGAAGCTGTTATTGAAGAAAGACGATGAATGGAAGATCGTCCTGACACCGACGACATTCGATCCGTCCGTCTTCTCGACGCTTGGCGACATGTTCACTGGATTTAACGCTGACGAGTATGGTGTCAATGCGAAGGCGGCCGACGAGATCGGAAAAACGGATGAAAAAGAGCAGGATGCTGTCTTCTCTCGCGTCAATGCCCAAACGGATTATATGGCACTCGAGATGAACAGTAATATCCTGATGATTTACGGTGAGGCATTGAAGAACGAAGGAAATCCTGAGACGCTCGTTGATTACTATCAAGACTATGCAGACTGGTATGAAGAAGAACAACCACTCCTCATGAAGACGGCGAAAGCCGGAACGGATTATGAGAAGTACTTGATTGCCCTCGATCCTTTAAAAGAAAGTCTTCAAAAGAAGCTTGAGAAATATGCGGATCAATTAAACATGGAATTAGGATAAGGAGGAGTTTTTCATGCAAGCACCTACATTTACCCTTCCGAACGCACAAGGAGAACCGATTTCCCTCGAGGATTATCGTGGAAAAAAAGTCGTACTCTATTTCTATCCGAAGGATTCAACGCCTGGTTGTACGACCGAGGCGTGTGATTTCCGTGATGCGTCGCAAGCGTTCGAAGAAAATAACACCGTCATTCTCGGTGTTTCTGCTGATAGTCAGAAACGGCATCAAAACTTTATTGCAAAATACGAATTACCGTTCCAATTGTTATCAGATGTCGAGCACGAAGTGTGTGAGCAATATGGCGTCTGGCAACTGAAAAAGAATTACGGGAAGGAATATTTTGGAATTGTTCGTTCGACTTTCCTGATTGATGAGTCCGGTGAAATCGTCAAGGAATGGCGCAGCGTAAAAGTAAAGGATCACGTCGCAGAAGCACTCCAGTACGTCCAAGAGCAGAAATAAGCTCAAGAACCAGTTGTTTTATACAACTGGTTCTTTTTGTATTAAATCCTTTTAAATACTCCTAATTTTATCCTTACATAAAAATAATTTTTCGTGAAAAAACGTTGGTATCACACATAAATTTAATAATTTTGAAATAATCTGAAAATATTCTATTGATTTTTCTGAATATTGTATTTATTATTGATAACAAGTTGATCCGGTGCTTTCCACAGCTTAAGAATAAAAGGCGATGACCCCTCTTATTTTTAGTCGGACACCGGATCGCTATCCTATTCGGTTCTTATCGTTTCACCAGATATATCTATTTCTTTTGGGAGGGATTTACTTTATGGAAAAGAAAAAGGCACTTGCACTCGTCGGAGCACTGACAATCGCTGGATCAAGTCTTGCGGCATGTTCGACGACAGATGAAGGTAAAAAAGAAGGCGGTTCGACATCGGGAGAAAAATCTTCAGACAAACAAGTCTTGAATATCATCAGCGGTTCGGATATTCCAGCACTTAGCCCGACAGTCGCAACAGACTCTGTATCCTTCACAGTCTTGAACAACGTTCAAGAAGGTCTGTTCCGTCTAGACGAGAATCAAGAAGCAACACCAGGTGTTGCGGAGAGTGTTGATGTTTCTGAAGATGGACTTACATACACGTTCAAACTTCGTGATTCGAAATGGTCGGATGGCAGCGATGTCACAGCAAAAGACTTCGAATACGCATGGAAACGCGTCCTTGATCCGAAGAGTGGTTCGCAGTATGCATACATCATGTATATCATCGATGGTGCAGAAGCTTACAACACAAGTAAAGGAAAAGCAGACGATGTCGCGGTCAAAGCGGTTGATGACAAAACACTTGAAGTCAAGTTGACTCAACCAGCTGAATACTTCAAATCGTTGACTGGTTTCGGTTCATTCATGCCACTAAAACAAGAATTCGTTGAGAAACAAGGTAAAAACTTTGCTTCGAAGCCGGACACATTCCTTTACAACGGACCATTCGTCCTCTCAGATTGGAAAACGGATGTTGGCTGGAGCTATAAGAAAAACGATCAGTACTGGGATAAAGATAATGTCAAACTTGAAGAAATCAACACGAAAATCGTTAAAGAAGTCTCTACAGGCGTCAACTTGTACGAAAAAGGTGACATCGATCTAGCTGGTTTAACGAGTGAGTTCGTTGATCAATACAAAGACAAAGAAGACTTTGATACACGTCTTGATGCAGCAATGTACTATATCCAAATGAACTTCAAGAATGACCTCTTGAAAAACAAGGATATCCGTAAAGCGATCGACTCAGGATACGATAAGAAGCAGATGGCTGATGTTCTCTTGAACAACGGTTCGATCCCTGCTTACTACTACGTACCAAAAGACTTCGCGAAAGGTCCAGACGGTAAAGATTTCCGTGATGGCAACGAAG
The DNA here is from genome assembly GCF_001750115.1 of Exiguobacterium sp. U13-1. Taxonomy (NCBI): domain Bacteria; kingdom Bacillati; phylum Bacillota; class Bacilli; order Caryophanales; genus Exiguobacterium; species Exiguobacterium sp. U13-1. The sequence continues at coordinate 3,084,138 of NZ_CP015731.1, forward strand.
GTTTCGGTTCATATGACGCATCATCTGCAAAAGCATCATTCGAAAAAGGACTGAAAGCCGTCGGCAAGAAGTCTCTCAAACTCGAACTTCTTTCATACGATGATGACAACTCGAAAAAAATCTCGGAGTACCTCAAAGGCGAGTGGGAGAAAAACCTTCCAGGTCTTGAAGTCACGATCAAACAACAACCATTCAAGAACAAGTTGGATCTCGAGTCTAAAGGTGAGTTCGAGCTATCGTTCGCAGGATGGGGACCTGACTATCAGGATCCGATGACATTCCTCGATATGTGGGTAACTGGTGGACCATACAACCGTGGTAAGTACACAAGCGATAAGTATGATTCACTCATCAAGTCAGCTCAAAAAGAAGTAGATGCTGAGAAACGCTGGCAGGCTCTCAAGGATGCTGAGAAAACACTCCTTGAAGAGGATCAAGCGATCTCAGTTATGTACCAAAAAGGTGTTTCGCTTCTTCGTAAACCGTACGTCAAAGGAATCGTCAACCACAAAGTCGGTGCCGATACTTCGTACAAATGGGCTTACATCGAAGGAAAATAAGTTATATCAAAAGACCAGATTCGCTGACGAGCGTGTCTGGTCTTTTTTTCCATCTGAGTCGTTTGTCCTATTTTTCTGAATAGAATTAAAATTTCGTGTCATTCTGTTTTCATTTCCATGACTTCCATTTATACTAAGCAAAGAATCCGATTCACTTTATTTACAATATTTTGCGGGAATTATTCATAATTAATGGAAATGTACCGATATATCTAATACAGAGGACTTTTGCCTCAATACTACATCGAACTAGGAAGGAGGACTCACTCATGAAGCAACGTGTACTTACGAGTCAACAGAGTTATACAGAAGAGCAACTTGAGATGATTGAAGCCATCCGTGCGGTCGGTGAACTCATCCAGGACCGTCCACGCCGTACTGTCTATCGCCGTTATGCTTTAGTTAATGACTGGCCTCAGCCGGAAAATATCATTCGTCAATTCGGATCGTGGCCGGAAGCTTTGTCTGCTGCTGGATACGAGTGGAATGTCGATCAACAGCCGGAGGAGCTCGAGCGGGCACCAAAATATACGAAAGACGAAATCTTAAAGTCGTTCGAACGGTACGCACAAGACGTCGGCTCTACGATCACACTCAAGAAGTACCAGATGTGGCGTAAATCCGTCCATCATGCACCGAGTCACTATCACATCGTCAAGATGTTCGGTTCGTGGCACGATGCGTGTACCGCTGCAGGACTTGAAGCGAGCGTCACTTATTCGAAAGCTGAACTTGCTGCTTCTCTGCGTCAAGCAATCGAGGAAGTCGGCTTTGCCCTCTCTTTTGAAGCGTATCGGGAATGGGCAAAACGGAACAACAAACCGTCGACGAAAGCTTTACTTCATCGTTATGGTTCTTGGTCAGCTGCAATCCATGCGATTGAAAACGAGATTCGTCTCAGCAAACAACAAGCACAATGAACTTATTCTTTTTCGATCCTTCTCGTTCATCTGAACTGGGAGGATTTTTTATATCAAAAAAGAAGATAGCGTCTCTGCCACCTTCTTCTACTTGATTTAAATAACCTTCTCTTTCCACTCCTGATACGATGCGACACGGTCGCGTCCTTGGAACTTCGCTCCGACGTACATCGCGCGGTCGGCATTTCGAATCAAACTCGCAAGATCACCAAGTTCCTTTAATGTATCGATTCCGATACTAGCCGTAATCCGGAGCGTATGTCCTTCGACTAAGATTGGATTTGCATGCAACGTCTCGCGAATTCGTTCTGCGACGATTTGGGCAGAATCAAGATCCGTATTCGGTAGTAAAATGACGAATTCCTCTCCCCCGTAACGCGCGACAAGATCCGTGATACGTGTTGCCTGCATCAATAACTTCGCAACTTCAAATAGGACGACGTCTCCGACTTCATGCCCGTACGTATCATTAATTTGTTTAAAATGATCTAGATCGATCATTAAGGCTGAAAACGGATAAAGATCGCGTTGTTTAATACGACGATCGCCCCACTCTTGCAAGGCACGATAGTTCGGTAGTTTTGTCATCGCATCCGTCCGACTGTCTGTCAACAAGCGCTCTCGTTCGTGTGCTCGTTCCACTGCCCACGACAGAACACGTAAAGCGCGGTATAGCTCATATCCGAAATCCTGTGTGAATTCACCACTTGCGTTCGAGGCAAGGAGCAACGAGCAGTTGATCGTCTCTGTCGCTTCCGGTTGAATGAAGAGGACGGACTGTGTCTCTTCCGGCAAACTATCGTAAAGACGGATATCCCACTCCTGTTGCATCCCGTAAAGAAGAACTTCTTCTTTTTCGATGATGTCTTCAATGATTCGCCCTTCGACATGATCGGCTTTTAACTTTCGTCCATCCTTCAACGAATAGTACACGCTTTGCTTTCCTTCTTTGAAATCAAACTTAATCCAAGCGATATCCGGTTTGACGAATTGATTAAGCTGTCGTAGATATCGTTCAATGATGAACTGGGCATCGCCGTCCTTCCAAGCAGCCTCTTTCAAACGCTCAATCTGTTCCCAATGTTCGATCCGATCCGTCGCTTCGACCGAACTCCCCAGTGCGCGTTTGATGATGAATAAGGCAAACGCCGCCATGACAAGTCCACTATTTCCGTTTCCTTGAACGACGAGCGTACTGAAAATCCCGTATAACAATTCTGCCGTGATGACGACCGCTTCAAAACGTAGCAGCTGGAACATGACGTCACTTGGAATGTTTTCTCCAAGAAGAAATCGAGATAACTGATATTGCAATAAGAGGACGATCCAAAGAATCGCGACCATCGCCAGTAACGGCACGACGTTTTCTGTCAATACGAACGCTTTGCCATGCGTTCCACCGAGTGCATTATAAGCAAGACCTGCTGGAACGATCAAAAACAATTCGAGGGCAACGTTGAACGGATAGTTATGTAACATCCGTCGACGTCCGATTGGTGTATGAATCGTTCGCAACTGATAGATAAGCATCGTCAATTGCCCGACAAAAATCGCTGATAACAATCCATACGTTAAGAATGTGAAGAGAACGAATCCAAAATGGAAAGTAAAACTCATATGGCGACGGCGTACAGGATCGACGACAAAAATCGTCGATAAGGCGGCAATCAATAAGAATGTAAACAAATCGATGCTGAGATTATAATCCTTCGACTTCGCAAAAAGATCGATGCCAATGACGATTACGAAAAAAACAACCCAGCTTCGAAGGAGATATTGTTGAAAACGACGCACAAAACATTCCCCTTCCTTTAAATTATGTAGTTGTATATTACTGGAAATCGATATGTCCATTATTCTACTTTTCAAGCAAAAAGTCGAACTTCGTTGGTATCCTTTGATACAATTGACGCGAGGTGATTTTTCATGACAAAAACATTCACGCAACACGCATTTGATACATTTCAAATTGATGGATTAGAACCACGGATGGAAGCGATTCGCGAACGCATCCAGCCGGTCTTTCGGGACATCGGTCAGGAAGTCGCACCTGACTTAACGGTCGCAACAGCAGAAGATGTCCATGTCCATATCGCGCAACACGCTCGCCGGAAGGTCAATCCTCCAAAAGATACTTGGATGGCATTCTCCCCCGATAAACGTGGATACAAAAAGCATCCCCATTTCCAAGTCGGTCTGTTTGATGATCATCTGTTCATTTGGCTCGCTTATATCTATGAGTTGCCGAACAAACAACAATATGCGTCAAAACTGTTGCAGCATACCGAACTGCTGACATCCCTTCCTGATGATTTCGTCGTCTCATACGACCACATGAAAAAAGACGCTGTTTCCGTTCATGAGACGGATATTGAAAAAGGATTACAACGTTTCCACGACGTCAAAAAGGCAGAATTCCTTGTCGGCCGCCATATTTCGGCAGAACAAGTGCATCAATTATCACGCGAAGAATTACTGGAAATGATTCGAAATACCTATTCGTATCTCGTACCACTCTACAAAACGATTAAATAAAAAGGATGGCCGAATCGGTCATCCTTTTTACATTAGTTATATTTTACTAGAATTGACATGACTTGTGTACGGTCGGAATTCAAATTTAGATAAATGTTGACCTGTTTTGAGGAAACCGTCATGACGTTGAATGTTTTATCGAGTTTCGCTGTCGGATACGCTTTTTTAACTTCCTTGACCGTCATAGTCCGTTTAACCTGCTTCGGATCATAGACGATAGCACTGACTTTCGCTTTTGAATCTTTCACACCATACGTAGAACAGTAATGGAGGGCACGATCCGCTGAGGCGAGACCATTTCCGCTTTGACACCAATTCGAGTTCTTTTCCCCCTTGTACGCTTTATGTACTTGTGCAAGTGTCGTTTTTTCAAGTACGACTTTTCCATCGAGTGAACGCGCTTGTTTCGCTTGTGTTTGAATTTCTTGCAACCATTTGACGTCTATCTGTTTTGTTGCTTCGACCGGTTGGTTATATGAAGTGCCTGACACGATGCTGACAGTGAGAGCGGCAGTTAAGATGATTCCTAAGACTTGTTTCATGATGATGTCCTCCTCGGCGCCTATGAAAGGCGTTGATAATAAACTGATTCCCCTATTTCAAAAAATTATTCAGTTTTTATAGTTTTTTTCTGGGAACTTATATTTATTTTTTTGATGAGAAATAAAAAAGAACCTAGTGTCGCATGACACTAGGTTCTGCCTCATTTCTTATGCATCTTAAACTCCAAGAACAACTCATTGTAATGCGCGAGCATTTTCTTTCCGAGGTTCTCATAGACTTCAAGCGTATCAGTAACTTGTTTATCAGGATAGAATCGCTCATCGGTCCGAACCGATTTATCGAGCAGTTTCAAGCCTTCTTTGTTTGGTGTCGAATAGCCGACGTAGTCTGCGTTCTTCGCTGAAATATCAGGACGCAACATGAAGTTGATGAACTCATGTGCCCCCTCGACGTTTTTCGCTGTCTTCGGAATGACGATGTTGTCGAACCAGACGTTTGATCCTTCTTTTGGAATGACATAGTCGAGATTCTCGTTTTCACTCATGATCTCGTTTGCGTCACCAGACCAGACGACACCAAGTCCTGCTTCTTCATTCGCGAGCAATAACTTGATCTCGTCCCCGACGATTGCCTTGACGTTTGGTGTCAGGCGCATCAAGTTCGCTTTGGCTTCCTGTAGTTTCGACTCATCCGTTTCATTCAACGAATAACCTAGACTATTCAGGCTCATCCCCATGACTTCACGGGCACCGTCAGCGAGTAGAATCTGATTCTTTAGCTTCGGATCCCAAAGGTCCTTCCAGCTCGTCGGTTTTTTCCCACCAATTAAGTCTTTATTGTAAACGATACCGACCGTTCCCCAGAAATACGGAATCGAGTACTTGTTGTTCGGATCGAACGATAAATCTAGAAAGCGTGAATCGATGTTTTTGAGATTCGGAATCTTTTGATGATCGATTGGAACGACGAGCTTCTCATCGATCATCTTCGCAATCGCATAGTCGGACGGAACGGCGATATCGTATGTCGTTCCGCCTTGTTCGATCTTCGTCAGCATTGCTTCGTTTGAATCGAATGTTTGATAGACGACCTTGATGCCGCTCTCTTTTTCAAACTGTTTGATCAATGCTGGGTCGATGTAATCGCCCCAGTTGTAGATGTTCAGGACATTTTTACCCGAATACCCTTGTGTCTCGTTCAACTGATTCAAGGTGAATAGGATGACACCTGAAATCAAGAAAATCGCGGCGAACAATTGAATCAATTTTTTCAACGGTCATTTCACCTCCGGTCGCGAAAGCTTCGTAGCAACTCGTTGGTTCAAGAAGTAGTAGCCGATGACGAGTAAGAACGTAAACAAGAAGATGACAGTCGACAAGGCGTTGATCTTCATCGAAATTCCTTGACGGGCAAGAGAGTAGATTTCTACAGATAATGTCGTAAAGCCATTTCCTGTCACAAAGAACGTCACCGCAAAATCATCAAGTGAGTACGTCAATGCCGTGAAGAAGCCGGCAAAGATACCTGGTGTAATGTACGGCAGGATGACTTTCGTCAGAACGTCCCAACGGCTTGCACCTAAGTCACGCGCTGCATCAACGAGCGTCGGACTCATCTCCTGCAACTTCGGCAGGACGAGAATGACGACGATCGGTACCGAAAATGCGATGTGTGACAGTAAGACCGACGTAAACCCGAGCTGGATGCCAAGTAGCGTGAAGAAAATCAAGAACGATGCCCCGATGATGACATCCGGACTGACGATCAAGATGCTGTTCAGTGTTAGTAATGACGTCTCGACTCGCTTCTTGCGCACGGCTTGAATTCCGATCGCTCCGAACACGCCAAGAATCGTCGAGATCGCTGCGGATAACAAGGCGATGACGAGTGTGTTCAAGACGATGATCAACAAGCGTGAGTCTTGGAAGACTTCCTTGTACCAATCCCACGTGAACGAATCGAAGTTCGTCATGTTATCAGCACTATTAAACGAATAGAATGCCAAGTAGAAAATCGGAGCATACAAAATGATGAAGACACCGATTAAATAAAGATTTGCTAGTTTCAGACGTTTCATCAAGTCGTCGCTCCTTTCTTCCGTTTCGTGCTCGTTAACGCAAGGATGATTGCCATCGCGATGATGAGGAAGACGGCAATCGTCGCTCCCATACCCCAGTTTTGCGTTACGAGGAACTGCTGTTCAATCGCTGTACCGAGCGTGATGACGCGGTTCCCGGCAATCAGACGCGTAATCATGAACAGCGATAATGCCGGAATGAAGACGAGCTGACAGCCCGATTTCACACCATCAAGCGTCAACGGGAAGACGACACGGCGGAACGTCGTGAAGTTCGATGCCCCAAGGTCACGTGCAGCGAAGACGAGTGACGGACTCAATTTTTCGATCGCGTTGAAGATCGGTAGGATCATGAACGGAATGAAGATATAGACCGATACGAAAACAAAACTGAAGTCGGTAAAGAGAATCTGTTGTCGCCCGATCCCAATCGCTTCAAGCGTTTGGTTCGCGAGACCATACGTACTGAACAATCCGATGAAGGCATAAGCTTTCAGCAACAAGTTGATCCACGTCGGCAAGATGATCAGCAATAGCCACAGCTGTTTATGCTTCGTTTTCGTCAACAAGTAAGCGGTTGGATAACCGATCAAGAGCGAAAACACCGTGATCAAAAACGCATACCAGAACGAGCTGAGTGTCATCGTCAAATATGTCGACGTAAAGAAGTTCTGGTAGTTCTCAAATGAGAAGTTGCCATCCAAATCAAGGAACGAATAGTAGACGACGAGTACGATTGGTGCAATGACAAACAAGGCAATCCAGAATAGATACGGAATGAGATACCAGTTACGTGTTTTTTGCATCATAACACCCCGTCGTAAGATTCCAGACGCTTATCAAATTCTTCCTCTGTCTCATTCAGTCGCATGACGTGAATCGCTTCTGGATCAAATGTCAGTCCGATTTGCTCACCCACCGTCGCTTTTTTCGTACTGTGGACGAGCCATTCGTTACCGACTTCATCCATACAAGCGATCTCATAGTGCACGCCACGGAAGAGTTGCGAATCGACGGTGACTTGTAGTTTCCCTTGTGTCACGTTCGTGATTTCAAGATCCTCCGGACGGATGACGATCTCGACCGGTTCGTTTAGTTCAAGACCACGGTCGACACATTCGAATTCCTTTTCTGCGAACCAGACTCGGCAATCTTCCACCATTCGGCCTGGAATGATGTTCGACTCACCGATGAAATCAGCGACGAAGCGGTTGATCGGTTCGTCATAGATATCTGTCGGCGTACCCGATTGTTGGATGACACCGTGGTTGAGGACGAAAATCTCATCCGACATCGCGAGTGCTTCTTCCTGGTCGTGCGTGACGAAGATGAACGTGATCCCTAGGCGACGTTGTAAGTCGCGGAGCTCATACTGCATCTCCGTCCGTAGTTTTAAATCGAGTGCTGAGAGTGGTTCATCAAGCAGGATGACTTCCGGCTCATTGACGATCGCCCGGGCAATCGCGACACGTTGCCGCTGTCCACCTGACATCTCGGTGATTTCTCGTTTCTCATAACCAGACAAGTTGACGAACTTCAATGCATCCGTCACACGTTTAGCGATTTCTGCTTCTTTCACCTTCTTGATCCGAAGACCAAAGGCGATGTTCTCGAAAACGTTCAAGTGCGGGAAGAGTGCATAGTCTTGGAAAACAGTGTTGACTTGACGTTTGTTCGCCGGTACATCGTTGATCCGTTTTCCATTGAAGATGATGTCTCCTTCTGTCGCTTCCGAAAAGCCAGCAATCAGTCGTAAGATCGTCGTTTTCCCACAACCCGATGGTCCGAGTAACGTATAGAACTTCCCGCGTTCGATTTCAAAGCTAACTTGGTCGAGGACGGTCTGATCGTCGTATCGTTTCGTAACGTCCTTGAATTGAATGATCGTAGTATCTGCCAATCTAGTTCCTCCTTTATAAGTATGAGTCAGTCGCAGTCACGAGGACCTTCGCCTCTTGTGTCGACTCATTGCGTAATTGATGAATTTCTGAAGCCTTATAGTAAAGTGTCTCCCCTTGATTCGCTACAAAAGACTGATGACCAAGCGTCAGCGTGACGCTTCCTGCCAACACGTAGACGAATGTTTCAGCACCCGACGGTTCATATGTCTTAAATGCTCCATCTGGTGCGAGTGTCAGCAAGACCGGTTCCATCTCTTTTTCGTTCGATTCTGGAATGAGCCATGTGACATGATACCCTTGCTCCTCATCGGCATACGTCGTGACATCCTCTTCCCCATAGACGACTTTTTGATTGAGTGTGTCCTCATCAAAGAAATCCTTCGGGGAGATGCCAAGGACCTCAAGGAGATGAAACAACGTCTCGATCGACGGGGAACTGATTTCCCGTTCGAGTTGCGAGATATATCCTTTACTCAGGTCTGTTCTTTCCCCTAGTTCCTCTTGCGTCAATCCCTTTTGAAGACGGAGGTTCTTGATTTTTTGTCCGATTGAGTACAATCGACGTCCTCCTCTCATCGGCTTAGTTTAGTATAAGATGACTAAAAGTTTACTAATCACGTACCGATTATAGCGTATTTCATTATTTAATCAACTAAAACGTTCAATATTTTTTAATGTTCATTTGACAGCGAGAACGCTTACACCTACAATTAATATCAGGTACTAATTTAAGGAGGAACTTGTTATGCGGATCGCTTGGATCACTGATAGTACAACGATTTTACCGGATACGATTGCTCGGCGCGATGATCTTTCGGTTGTCCCTTTACTCGTCATGAAGGATGGAGAAAGTTTCATCGATGGTGTCGATGTTGATGCGGAGACTGTCTACAGCTGGATTGATGCAAAACATAAGGTAACAACGAGCCAACCTTCGATCGGAAGTTTCACCGAGCATTATGAACGGTTGAAAGAAGAATATGATGTCGGTTTTGCTGTTCACTTATCGAGTGAACTGAGCGGAACGTACAGCGCTTCCGTTCAAGGGGCAGAGATTGCTGGTTTTCGTCTGATTGCAATCGATTCCCGCTGTGGCATTTACCCAGCCGGTCAACTTCTGGCAGAAGCAATTGAACTCGTCGAAGCGGGGCACTCGATCGAATCCGTCGAACAGATCATTCTCGAGCGTCGTTTCGATCACCACATTGAATTCACGGTTGCGAACCTCGATCAATTACAAGCAGGTGGACGCATTTCTTCGACGAAGGCATTCGTCGGTAACTTGTTGCAGCTTCGCCCGTTATTCCACTTTGAAGAAGGAAAGATCGTTCCTTATCAAACCGTCCGGACATTCAAGAAAGCCCATTCGAAAATTTTTGATCATCTCGTCGCGATTATTGAACAGGGGCAAGTGACCGATATTTCTTTATTCCATGCGACAGCGTATGAACTGGCACTCGAATGGAAACAACGCCTCGAATCGAAGTACGATGTGCGTGTCCGCATTGATGACTTAACACCGGTTCTCGGTTCGCATACGGGGAATCCAGCTATTGGTATGTCCTTTTTGAACCCGACGCGCCGACCTTGATGACTAATGAAAATGATTTTTGGGTAAACCTTCTTTAGAGAATAAAGGAGGTTTTTTGTTTGAAAAATAATAAATGGATTTGGCTCAACTGGGTCGGCTTCATCTTCACGATTGCCGTGAACGCTCTCGATGGAGGAAAGACGGGACGGATTTCCGACTCGATCATCACATTGTTCAAACCTGCTGGATATGCATTCTCGATTTGGGGATTGATTTATGCGGTATTACTCATCTGGTTGATTTTACAATCGATTCCGAAATTCAAGGAACACGAACTCGCGAAAAAAATCGGACCATGGTTCTTAATCAGCTGTCTGTTCAACGCGGGTTGGATCGTCTCGTTCACGTTTGAACTGTTCGTTGTCTCGGTCGTCGTCATCGTCGGTCTATTGCTATCATTGATCGTCATCTACTCAAAAATTGATCGTGAGACGAAAGGGTTACGCTTCAAGTTACCCTTCTCGCTGTATCTCGGCTGGGTATCGGTCGCAACGATTGCTGATATCTTCCTGACGATTAACGCAGAAGGTGTGACATCTTGGCTCGGAATCGGAGATGCGGGTTGGACGATGATCATACTTGTCGTCGGAGTCATCATCGCGCTTCTCTTCATGTTCGCTAACCGTGATCCGATTTATCCGCTCGTCTTCGTCTGGGCATACATCGCGATCAATTTCGAGTCCGATAACGGTCTCGTCGATACGACGGTTCTCGGTAGTGTCGTCTTATTATTAGCCGGTTACATCTTCCTTCTCGTCCGGATGCGCCGCCAGGTCAGCGTGAGCAAGTGACGTTCTTTTCCGCTACAAACGGCGTATACTAAGGTAAAGGAGTGAATGACCATGAACATCACATTTACACCATCTGCTCAGGAGCGGATCCGCCAATTACGCGGTGAAGTATCCGGTCAACTGCACCTCTATTACGATACAGAGGGTTGCGGTTGCGGAAACTCTGGTATTTTCAGTATTCGTATCGTCGATGAAGCGACACCGGAAGACATGACGATCGACTCGAACGTTGGTCCCGTTCTCGTCAAACGGTGGTCGAGCCATTTCCTCGATCAAGAAATGAAACTCGATTACAACGCAGAGAAAAAATCCCTCATCTTAAAAAGTGATGGACAATACTTCAATACGAATGTGCTCGTGACGGATCAGACAGGCTGTGTGCTGACGGTTCGTTCATAAGCACAGATGAAAAAGGCAACTTCCGTCGTGGAAGTTGCCTTTGTTTGTGTTCGAACAGACAGTTGCTGCGTTGAAAGCTGGATTGCCTGAGTATAGTTAAATGTACTGGATGTCTGTCTGCATCGTGCACGAGCTGGTGAAACCCAGCGCTTTGCGTCCCCCCAGACGTCGCATGCATCGTCCTCGCATGCTTATCTAGTATACGAACGAAAGTCGTGTTTGGATTGCCTCATCCGACATTTAGAACCGTTTCTTCAATCGTCCGCTGGTTTAGATCCTTGACGTGCATCGGTCTACTGTAATAGTAGCCTTGACCATAATCGCAACCGAGGCGTTTCAAGAAAAGATGCTGCTCAAGTGTCTCGACACCTTCCGCGACGACTTCGATCCCAAGACTTTTCGCGAGTTGGATGATCATTTCCGTAATCGCCGTTCCTCGTTCATCATGCGGTACTTCATCGATGAACGACTTGTCGATCTTCAGGATATCAATCGGAAGATGCTTCAGGTGCGTTAGCGACGATAGACCGGTTCCAAAGTCGTCAAGTGCAATCGTCAAACTAAGTTGTTTCAATTCACCAAGCATCGTCATCGCTCGGTCGAGGTTCTCCATGACGGACGTTTCCGTGATTTCGAGCTGTAGTTGCAATTCACTTCCATTCTTTAAGGAATGGTGAACGATTTCTTTGATCATTACGTTGTGCGACTCGGACCGGAAGTGCATCGCGGATAAGTTGACAGAGACTTGGCGAATGAAATAATCTTCCTTCTTCCAAATTTCCATCTGTGCGACGGTCTCTTTTAGTACCCACTCCGTTAAACGATGAATCAGACTATATTTCTCAGCCAGCGGGATGAACTCTGCCGGTGAGATGAAACCGAACTTCGGATGATTCCAGCGAATCAAGACTTCTGCTTGATCGACCTTTCCTGTAGCGAGTGCGATTTTCGGTTGGTAAACGAGGGCGAACTCCTTGAAGTCCGTCATCGCTCGGCGTAACGAACCGACGATCAATTGCTCTCTGCGATCCGAGTGTAGCGTTTCATCATACACGATGAAGCGGTCGCGCCCCTCGTTTTTTCCAGCACGTAACGCACTCTCCATCTGACCAATCCGCATCTCAAGCGATTCCTTCGTATTTGGTAAGATGACGCCCATCGTCGCTGTCAGATGGACTGCCTGATCTTCGAGGTCGATCGGTTGACGCACGTCCTCTAAAATCTGTTCGAATACCTCTGTCATATCTTCCTGCGAGACACGTTTGATCAGGAAGAACTGCGTACCATTGTAACGGATACATGCTTCATCTTCCTTTAGCGTCCGTAGCATCCGCTCCGCGAACTGGCGGATGACGGCATCACCCTTATCAAAACCGAATGTATCATTGACCCATTTGTATCCATCCAGATCAAGTAATGCCATCGCCATTTCCTGTTTCGATCGACCATAATGGGTATCGACCTTCGCCATATGATGATCGAGCCACCGGCGATTATGCAGCCCCGTCAAATGATCGGTATACGCCATCATTTGCAGTGCTCGACGTTCAAGATGAATATAAAGACCTGCAATCAAGATGACGATCAAGAAGACGGGAATCGCGACTTCGCTCAAGATATTCGACGTGATCGGAGTATCCCCGATGATTCCGGCATTAGTAGATGGAATACAAAACGAGGTGCCAAGCATCCCGACATAATGCATCGACGAGATGGCAAACCCCATCACGATCGCGATGGGAATCAGAATGCGTTTCTTATCGACATGTCGCAAACGATGAAGCAGTAGCAAGGCGATATAGGCGACCGTGACAGCAATCAAGACCGATAAGAGAAATAAGCTTGTCTCATACCGGACGGTTCCGCCGAACTCCATTGCCATCATCCCGAGATAATGCATCATGGCGATTCCGCCCCCCATCAGTCCTCCCGCTAAAATGACTTTCTTGCGTGTAATCACCGACGAATACAACAGATGGAAGGCAATGAAAGCAGCCAAAATGGCGGGAATGACGGACAAGAACATTAAAAACCAATCATAGCGAACCGTAACCGACAGCGCGAACGCGCCCATCCCGACGAAATGCATTCCCCAGATCGATAATCCCATCGTTAACGACGATAGAAACAAAGCACGCTTCTTTAAGGCAGTGGCCTTCGCCAGACGCCGATTTAACTCTAGTGAGCCGTATGATCCAATGATGGCAACAAGCACCGACAACACGACCAATGTCACTTCGTAATGTTTCGTTAAGATAATCCATTCATTCATTGTATGAGGCCTCTCTTTGTGGATTGTCATTCTCCTAACTATCGTCTGCTCGGTCTCATTTCTTCAGTAAAAATTAGAAATTCATTCGATTTCTTATCATTTCAACGCGTATTTACTTATTCCATTCAGCACCTTGCACAAAAAAAAGCGAATCCGTACGAGACGGATCCGCTAAACTTCATTCTTATAACGCAACCGATGCGACGATTTCGCCTGTCGGTTTTTCTAAATCCGGTTCGGGTTCAACCGTAATGGCGACCGCGTCCACTTTGCCGTCTCCTTTAAGTGGGAAGACAGCTGCTGCTTCTCCATCTTTTTCGATGACACCGTTCGCAGTAGGTGTTTCGCCTTCGATCGTCCATAACTGATAAAGTTGCCCTTCTTGAAGGGGTGGTAAATCTTTTAACTGAACCAGCATGTACGATTTATCGTTTTGTGTGAAAATCATGCTCGATCCTTTGATGGACTCTGTGCTTTCGAAGTTCCCCATCCCTTTGATTTCATCCATCGCTAACGTCTCAGGTGTATCCGTACTTTCTTCCTGTGAGAGGAAGTAGGCATTCGCACCAAGTGAGAGAATCAAGGCGGCGGCGATACTCATCAACCAGCCGAGTGGGACACTCTTTTTCTTCGTTTGTTGCTGACGTGCTTGTTTGATGTCTACCGGAGTAGTCATCGGTGCTTCCTTCGGAGATGCTGTCTCTGCTGAACCAAGGACTTCTCCAAGAATCCGTGCTTTCATACCTGCAGGAACGGGTCGCTCCGGAAGCGATTCAGCGATGGGAAGCATGAGTTCTTCCATTTCTAAAAGCGCTTCACGACATTCTTCGCACGTCGCAAGATGCGCTTCGAACGCGTCGCGATCTGCTGCGGATAATGTTCCATTGAAATAATCGATTAAGTCATGACAACGTTCTTCCATCTCGTTCCCTCCCATCCATTCGTTTTCGTAATGCTTGAATCGCGCTCCTGATTCGCGTCTTGACCGTTCCAAGAGGTAAATCGAGCTGCTCTGAAATCTGTTGCTGCGTCATACCCTGGAAGTAAACGAGTTCAATCAGCTCTTGCTGTTCGGGTTTCAGTTCACTAACCGCCCCGCGCACTTCAGCAGCCGTTTCCCGCTGCATGACCGTCCGCTCGACCGGCTCGTCATATCCACCATCGCGCTCCTCGACTTCGATTGTCGGTTGTCGTTTTTCGCGACGGAGACAATCAAGTGCCGCGTTACGTGTAATCGTTAAAATCCACGATGAAAACTTTCCTTTTTGTGTATCAAAATCAACACGACCATTCCAAATCTTCATCCATACTTCTTGTATGACTTCTTCGGACAACCGGTCATTATTCGTAAAGCGATGGGCGAATGAGAACAACAGCCTCTCGTACTTATCGTACAATGTCTCGAGAGCTTGCTCATCACCGCTACGCATCAGATGATAAAGCGATTCATCGGATTGAGTGTGCATCCTTCTCCTCCTTCTGATGTCAGCCTTATCATATAGTATACGCAAGCTGACACCAAATCGTTTTCGATTTTATCAAATTTCTAAGTAAAAAACTTCACCACATCCATATTCCCTCATTCTATCAAAAATATAGCTTAAAATTCTGTTGAATTGACAGCGATACCGTAATGGGCATAGCATAAAGATACTACATGACGTCAGGTCAACGGGAATCGGAGGAATAATAATGGATTATGATCGGAAGATGAAGAACCGTGTTAGTCGGATCGAAGGACAGCTACGAGGCATTTTACGGATGATGGAAGAAGGGCAAGATTGCCGCGATGTCATCACCCAGCTTTCCGCTGCCCGTTCCGCGATTGACCGGACGATCGGCGTCGTCGTCAGTTCGAATCTAATTGAGTGCGTCAAGGACGCCGAACAAAATGGCGATGGACAAACCGAGGAACTCGTCAAGGAAGCGGTCAACTTGCTCGTTAAGAGCCGCTGATATAACGCTCGTAGGATAGTCTGCTTTGATAGCAGGCTATTTTTTTTAGACGTTTATTTAGTATACCAGCTGTTTGATCCAGGTTTGATTGCGCGTCAAAACAGGTATACTAAATTGTTATTATCTGGACTGCTCGTAAAAGGTGTCCACTTAGGAGGAAGAGTACTTATGACCGTTTCCCTATTCATTGATGTCGCATGTAAGACAGGCGAATCTCCTGTTTACGACGCAAAAACAAAGCGCTTTTATTTCGTTGATATTCCGAATCAACTTCTTTTTTCATATGACCTCGTCACAGAAGCGCTCAAACCGTATACGTTACCAAGCGCCATCACATCGATTGCCTTGACCGATGCACCGGATTTATTACGTGTCACGGCTGAACACGGATTCGGAACGTTTGATCTCAAAGAAGGACACTTGTCTCTTGAGCATCAACTGTCGTTACCCGATTCCGACCGAATGAACGACGGAAAGCTTGATCCGACCGGACAATATGTTGCCGGTAGCATTAATGAAGAAGACGGCAAGACCGCTGGATTGTTCCGTCTGCGTCACGATGGTTCCATCGATGTCTTGCACGAAGACTTAACGAACTCGAATGGACTCGTCTGGTCAGAAGATGGCAAGACGCTCTATCACATCGATACACCGACGAAAAAAGTCTATGCCTTTGACTACGCTCCAGACGCACCACTTTCGAATAAGCGTGTCGCCGTTGACCTTGAAGAGGAAGAAGGGTTCCCGGATGGTATGACGAAGGACGCGGAAGGTCACGCTTGGATCGCACATTATGCTGGATCATGCATCACCCGGTGGGATCTTGCGACAGGCGAAAAATTGGATCATGTCGACTTCCCAGTCGCAAATCCGACGTGTCCGATTTTCTATGAAGATCGATTGCTCGTCACGACCGCTGCTAATGGAGATGATGCACCACACGCTGGTGCCGTCTTCGCCGTAACATTTGAATAATTCGTAGAGGAGGGATCATCTTTTTAGAGGTGATGCCTCTTTTTCCACACAATTCGTCTAGACGCATCTAAAAAAACAGACGATACTAAAGAAGAAGACTATTCATTTTTTGAAGGAGTGAAGCCGATGCGTGTCACGACAATCGAACGTTTACACCAATTGCAGACGACCCCATCCTTTTTCCCGGTCAACTGCTACCTGTTTGAAGAAGTAGACAGTTTAACATTGATTGATGCCGGACTCGGAATCAACGCAAAGGCGCTCTATCACTACATTCGACAGCAAGAGAAACCACTCGGTGCAATCATCCTGACTCATGCGCACGCCGATCATGTCGGCTCACTTGATTTCCTGGCGAACGCCTTCCCACTCGCTGAAGTCTGTATCAGTTACCGAGATGCTGCATTGCTCAGCGGGGATGAGACGCTACGAGAAGGTGAAACGACACCCTTAAAAGGGGGCATTCCGAAAAACATCAAAACGCGACCGGATCGATTACTCGAGAGTGGTCAACAAGTCGGTAGTCTCAGTGTCATCGCCTCACCCGGCCATACACCTGGCTCAATCTCGCTTTGGCATGAAGGAAGCCGGACCTTGATCGCTGGAGATGCTTTTCAGACGCAAGGTGGACTTGCCGTCTCCGGTGATGTCCGTTGGCAATTCCCGTTCCCCGCACTCGCGACATGGGATCCGGACGTTGCCCTTCGCTCAGCTGATCAACTGACGGAACTGTCTCCAGATATTCTTGCCGTCGGACACGGTCCCCTCATTCTCGGACCGAGTTACGAGATGCGACAAGCCGTCGATCGATTCACTCAGGTCTTACAGACGAAAAAATCATCACCTTTCAAATAATATACGCATATGAAAAACATCCGCGAACGTGTTCCTGATATGTCGCGGATGTTTTTTCGTTCAACAGACGACTCACTTCTGTTCTGTAACAGTATAACGGTAGACGCGTGCTTCATAGGGACGCAAGATATCCGGGCTATCCGGATAGTTTGATACGAGCAATTTTTCATGTGGTAAAACGAGGGCAGTCTGCATCGGTTCATCATGCACGTTGAGGACGATCCGCCAGACCTCTCCCTCTAGTTCCCGCTCATAGATATAGAGATATGGATCATGGAGTGCTAAGTCTCGGTACGTACCGTAGACCATAATCGGATGATCCTTTCGCATCTGAATCAACGATCGGTAAAAAGCAAGCACGGACGATGGATCGGCTTCTGCCTGCGCGACATTGATGTCTGTATAATTCGGATTGACCGCTAACCATGGTTTCCCACTCGTAAAACCGGCTTCATGCGTGTCGTCCCACTGCATCGGCGTGCGGGAGTTATCGCGGGCGAGTAACTGCATCGATGAGAGTACGACCTCCGGGTCCTCTCCACCAGCAACGCGTTCTTCGTATCGATTGCGAAAGGCGACGTCTTGATAGAGCGATGGATCTGAGAAACGAATCCCCGTCATGCCGATTTCTTCTCCTTGGTACACGTACGGAATGCCAGGTAACGTATGCAACATCAAACCGAGTAATTTCGCACTCTCGACCCGGTACCGTTCACTGCCGAATCGCGTCACTTGTCGCGTATGATCATGGTTGTTGAGGAACTGTGAATTGACACCTAGTGGGTATAAGACGTCGTACCAGCGTTTCTGAATTTCCTTGAATCGTAAGAGATCCATTGCCTCCATGTCGTCCGCGATTTCGAAGTGAAACAGCGTCCGAAGTTCTTCTCGTTCTTCACTGACATATAACAGACCGTCTTCCGGACCAACGAACGGAATCTCACCGACTGTGAATAAATCTTTTCCCGCAAGGACGTTCGCATGCATCTCCTGCAGGAAGTCATGCACGCCTGGCTGATTTCCAAGGTACGATAGATCAAACGGATTGGCGACATCCTCGAACGACCGTTTTTTGATCAAGTTGATGACATCCATCCGGAAGCCGTCAATCCCTTGAGCGATCCACCAGTTCATCATATCGTAGATCGCTTGCCTCACAGCTGGGTGCTCCCAGTTTAAGTCTGGCTGTTCTTTTGCGAAGGAATGAAAATAATACTGCCCGCGCTCTTCACTCCACGTCCACGGGCTTGGCGCAAAGTAGGAGCGCCAATTGTTTGGAGGCGTATCTTTCGTGCCATCCTGCCAGATATACCAGTCTTCCTTATCGTTGATCCGCTCCCGCGACTGACGGAACCAGTCATGCTGGTCACTTGTATGGTTCACGACTAAATCGAGAATGACCTTCAATCCACGGGCATGAGCGGTCGTGATCAACTCCTGTAGATCTCCCATCGTTCCGGCTTTTTCCATGATCCCGTAATAATCGGCAATATCATAACCGTTATCGACGTCCGGTGAACGATAACATGGATTCAACCAGACGACATCGACACCTAGTGAAGCGATGTAATCAAGCTTGTCGATGACACCTCGCAAATCACCGATCCCATCCCCGTTCGAATCTTTAAAGCTACGCCAGTAGACTTGATAGACGACCGCCTCTTTCCAGTTAGCTCGCTTCATCTCCTCACTCCTCTCCCTACTCTTTATTCCCGCTCCACTTATCTGTACCTGTTTATCCGACAATTTTTTTGAATTTCGAAAAAGTTCTTTTCTTTTGACTGAATATTCGTTATCCTTGACGACAATACCACGAAGGAGGCATTCATCCATGAAACATTTCGCTCCATCCATCGCCATTGATCGGCTTCCTGCTCCCGTTTTCGCTGAGCTCGCAAACCGAATCGGTGCTGTAAAAGCTGCCGGACACGATGTCATCACACTTGGTCAAGGAACACCCGATCAAACGACGCCCGTACATATTCTCGATGCGTTAAAACAAGCCATCGACGAGCCAACGAACCTTCAATATCCACCGTTTCGTGGCCATGATTTTCTAAAACAAGCCGTCGCCAGCTTTTATGCGACTGAATTCGGCGTCACGATCGATCCGGCAACGGAAGTCGCGATTCTCCTCGGCAGTAAAGCCGGAATCGTCGCCTTACCGCAGACGATCGTCAACCCTGGAGAAGGTGTCATCGTCCCCGATCCAGGATACCCGGATTACCTGTCTGGCGCCGCACTTGCTGGCGCATTCCCGATTACGCTTCCGTTGCTCGAGAAAAACGGTTTCTTACCCGATTACGACTTACTTGATACGACGGATGTCGAGCGTGCCCGGATGTTGTTCCTCAACTACCCGAGTAATCCGACAGGCGCTACGGCGACGGCAGAAGCCTTCGAACAGACAGTCGCTTTCGCCGATGCCCATGATATCTGTGTCGTCCATGACTTAGCATACGGCGGCATCAGTTTCGATGGTCCGACGCGAAGTTTCCTGCAAACGGAAGGTGCAAAAGACGTCGGGATCGAGCTATTCTCACTCTCAAAACGCTTCAACATGTCAGGCTTCCGGATTGCCTTCGCAATCGGAAATTCGTCCGTCATCTCAAGCATCGAGACGTATCAGGAACATCTTTACGTCAGTGCCTTCACACCGATTCAACATGCTGCGACCGTCGCTCTGACGAGTGACCAGACATGTGTCCGTGAGTTAAGTAGCTTGTATGAAACACGACGTGATGCATTGTTCGCAAAACTTGATGCGATCGGTTGGAGTGGACCACGTCCGGGCGGTTCCTTCTTCGTCTGGCTGCCTGTTCCTGAAGGTTACACGTCCCAGAGCTTCACCGATCATCTGCTTGACGAAGCACATGTCGCCGTGACGCCTGGATCATTCTTCGGCGAATACGGTGAAGGCTACGTCCGGATCAGTCTGATTGCTGATGTCGAACGATTGGAAGAGGCCGTCGACCGAATCGGAACGCTCAACCTATTCCGGACACCTGTTGCGGAATAATTCAAAAAAAATATTTGACAGATGGGAATCATTTCCGTTAAAGTAAATCCCAACAGCATAACTACTTATCGAGAGCGACCGAGGGATTAGGCCCAACGACGTCCGGCAACCACCTATCAGGAACGGTGCCACATCCTACAGAATGGATTTCATTCTGAGAGATAAGTTACGAAATCTTACACTTTCGTCGCTTTTTTCTGGTTGCTCTGCTACTAGGAAAAAGCGACTTTTTTTGTACAAGGAGATGAGCGGATGATTGAATTCAAACAGATTACAAAACGGTTCGTCCGAGACCGGACTCCGATTTTCGCATTACGAGATGTTGATTTGACGATTCAAAAAGGAGAAATCTTCGGGATCATCGGTGAATCCGGTGCCGGTAAAAGTACATTGCTTCGCCTGATCAACGGGCTCGAGCACCCGACACAAGGAACCGTCAAGGTCGACGGTGTCTCGCTCGGCGGGATGTCAAAAGCGGACTTACGTCAACTTCGTTTGCGGACAGGGATGATTTTTCAACATTTCCAATTGATCCAGTCGCGCAACGTCGCGGATAACATCGCTTTTGCACTCAAGGCTGCTGGCGTCAAACGAGCAGATTTCCCGGAGCGCATTCGCGAACTCGTCTCGCTCGTCGGACTTGAAGGATTTGAGACGAACTTCCCGAGTCAATTAAGCGGTGGGCAGAAACAGCGCGTTGGGATTGCCCGGGCACTCGCAAACAATCCGACCGTTTTGTTATGTGATGAAGCGACATCAGCTCTTGACCCGGTCACGACGCTTCAGATTCTTGATTTGTTAAAAGATTTGAATGAACGACTCGGATTGACGATCGTCCTCATCACGCATGAAATCGATGTCGTCAAACAGATTTGTCATCGTGTCGCCGTCATGTCGCAAGGGGAAGTCGTCGAAGTCGCCTCTACCTATGACTTGTTCAGCCAAGCCAAACATCCGGTGACGCAACATTATGTCGACACGGCGTTACAAATCGAGCTACCGGAACGCATCTTACAAGCGACACCGGGAAAAATCATCCGCTTGCAGTTCACAGGCGAGAAGACCGGCGAGAGTACGTTATCAGAAGCAATCCGCCGTTACGATATCTCAGTCAGCATCTTGCACGGCAAGGTCGACTACATTCAAGACGTCGCCTTCGGTGTCCTGATTGTCAGCTTGACGGGATCATCCGACCAAATCGCTCCTGCCCTCGACTGGCTCGCGACGGAACTTCACGCACTCGAGGTGATTCAGGATGTGGCTTGATCGTATTCAAACGATGTTACCTGAGCTCTTGAAGGCACTCGGCGAGACAGCATGGATGGTCGGAATTTCACTCGCCTTCGCATTGGTCGTCGGGATTCCGCTCGGGATTCTCTTGTTCGTCACCGACCGCGGATTATTTTTTCAAAACCTTGCCGTCCGACGTGTTCTTGATTTCGTCGTCAACATCGTCCGGTCGCTACCGTTCATCATCTTGCTAGTTGCCCTCATTCCGTTAACGAAGTTCTTGCTCGACAATACGATTGGTCCGACGGCAGCATCCGTCAGCCTCAGTGTCGCAGCGATTCCGTTTCTCGCGCGACTCGTCGAAACATCACTACGTGAGATTCCGCCCGGTTTGATTGAAGCAGCGGAAGCGTGCGGGGCAAAACCATTACGAATCATCGTCAGCGTCCTTTTACCGGAAGCACTTCCCGGCATCATTCAAGGCATCACATTAACGACGATCAGTCTGATCGGCTTCTCGGCGATGGCTGGTATCGTCGGCGGCGGTGGTGTTGGTGACCTCGCGATCCGTTTCGGTTACTATCGCTACGATAATCTCATCATGATCGTGACGATCGTCGTGCTCATCGTTATCGTTCAAAGTATTCAAGCACTTGGCAATCAACTGGCGCGAAAAACAGATAAACGCTAATCATACATACAAAGGGAGAGTGGAATCATGAAAAAACGATATGCCTTTTTAGCAACAGCCTTACTCGGTGCAGGAGTCCTCGCGGGATGTGGAGACAGCAGTGCTGATGAAAAAGACAAGACGATCAAGATTGGTGCGACGAGTGGTCCGTATAGCGACATGGTCAAACAAGCGATCCAGCCACAACTCGAAAAGAAAGGCTATAAAGTCGAAATCGTCGAGTTCAGCGATTACATCCAACCGAACATCGCCCTCGGTAGCGGAAACATCGACGCCAACTTGTTCCAACACTCGATCTATCTCAAGACGTTTTCTAAAGAAAAGAACCTCGATTTAAAAGGACTCATCACGGTCCCGACAGCACCGATGGGACTATACAGCAAGACAGCGAAGACACTCGACGACGTCAAGACCGGTGCTGAAGTCGCGACGCCGAATGATCCGACGAACCAAGCACGAGCACTGAACCTCTTGGCAGAACAAGGCTGGATTGAACTTAAGCCGGATGTCGATCCACTGACCGTTTCCGAGAAAGATATCGTCAAGAATCCGAAGAAACTCGTCATCAAACCACTCGAAGCGGCTCAATTGCCACGTGCTGTCGAAAGTGTCGATATCTCAGCTGTTCCAGGGAACTTCGCGCTTGCTGCGAAATTCGACTTACTCGATGCGTTAGCGCTTGAGACGATGGACGAACAATACCGTAACCTCGTCGCTGTCCAAACGAAAGATGCGGACAAACAAGTCGCAAAAGACTTAAAAGCAGCCGTCGAATCGGACGCCTTCAATACAGTCATCGAAAAATCATTTAAAGGCTTCAGCAAGCCTGAATGGGCAAATTGATTCAAAAAACGACCGACATTCAATGAGATTACCTCTCCTTGAATGTCGGTCGTTTTGTGTTAAAACCGATACCACATCTGTTCTTCATCATGATACATATCATCGATTTTCAGCGCCCGTGGTTCAATCGCGTATGATTCAAAACCAAGTGAGCGATATAACGCTTTAGCAGCTTCATTCGTCCGGACGACCGAGAGATGGACTTGCTCAATCACAGGACGCTGCTTTAATGTACGACGTAATGCCTCTTGTACGAGTTGTCGTCCGACCTGTTGCTTTCGAGTGCGTGGCGTGACGTACATCGCAAATAGATTCGCCCGATGTTTCATCTTCACTGGCTCTAAACAGACGATGGTGACGACACCGACGAGTTCTCCTTCATGAAACGCACCGAACGTCGATACCTGTTCACTTTTGAGACGCGTTGCGTACTGTTCGACCGGTCGATCTTTTTCTGCTTCATAATCAGAACCGAATGCTTCCGGATGATTCTGCAACGCCTCTAATCGTAACGCCTTATACAGTACTGCATCTTCTGCCGTCAATTGACGTATTTCCAACTGTTCCACCTCCTACCTGTATTATAGAATGAACTAACTCATAAAAAAGAGGACGACATCGAGCGATATCGTCCTCCATTCTTCTATTAAGGTGTTCGGAAATTAATCGTGAAGTACGGTGAATCATCTCGGAATGCTACACCGACATCCGCCTGCTTGAAGCTCTTTTGAAGGATGTTATCGCGGTGTCCTTTTGAGTTCATCAAGCCCCAATGCGCCGCAAAGACATTCGGATAACCCATCGAGAGATTCTCACCGGCTCCCATGAACTTGATACCGCCTTGTTCCATTCGATCGAACGGATCGCGACCTTGTGGATCTGTATGCGAGAAGAAATTATTCTTCGCCATGTTCTCGCTGTGACCGCGTGTGACCGGCTTCAGTGCCGTGTACGGTGCTAACGGATTCAACTTATAGTCAACCCGTTCCCAGTTCATCAACCGAAGCATCAGTTTCTCATCTGTCGTTCGTAACGCATTCGAAGCCGTACCATAGAAGCCTTTTTTCTTCGCTTCGACGTCTTTTGGAATCGCAAGCGTCGCTTTGACCTTATTGCCGTCATGCTGATCGAAGAAGTACGTCACGTAATTGCCTTTCTTCTCATAGACCGCGGCATGATCCAGGTTCAACATGTAGTTTGTGTTGCCTTTACGGTAGGACTTCACTGCGGTCCAACCCTTTTTCTTCAGCGACGATTCCGTATCTTTATTAAG
Organism: Exiguobacterium sp. U13-1; assembly: GCF_001750115.1. Taxonomy (NCBI): domain Bacteria; kingdom Bacillati; phylum Bacillota; class Bacilli; order Caryophanales; genus Exiguobacterium; species Exiguobacterium sp. U13-1. Next base: position 3,108,530 of record NZ_CP015731.1, read on the forward strand.
AACGGCACCTTGCGTCGTCACCCCGTTCTTGAAACGATACTTCCCGTAGTCCTTACCATCTTTCGTCAAGGCGACGAATTCCTCCGTTGATGTCCGTCTGACTTCCCAGTCGTATCCCGGGTACTCACTGCTATATCGATCAATCAGCTTGCCGCCGCTTTTCGGGTAATCGGCTTCTGCTTGTTCCATTGGAATGTTTTCGTAGCCGAAAAAGGCTACTGCTGCTACTCCGATGATCAACCATTTTTTCATGTCCTCGTTTCGCCTCCTTCTACTTCATTACCTTTATTTTAAAAGAAAATCATTCCTTCGAACAGTCATCGGCTCTCATTTGTCTAAATCACATCTTTCGTCCACAAATCCGACATATTTCGTGAGAACGCTCCCATTTCAAAAAAGCTTTTGTTTAAACGATTCTTGAAAGAATTTAATATACATTCTAAACTATCTTCCCCTATTGTTGAAATGTGCGAACATTCTTTTATTTCATTCTCAGCGAATTTTGATTGCTCTCCGATTATCGACTCGGTATCATTAGAATTCGTAAGCCAAACTTTCAATGCTTTTCCAAATAACAAGATGATATGAAGGAGTTGACCTATGGTTTTACTGTATTTCATTTATGAATCCATTGCTTTTTTACCGATTCAACAATACTTATTTTCCGGCTGGATGATTCTTGTCGTCTTGACCGTATCGTTTAGTTTAGCGAATGCACACGAAGATGTCCGCCTGAATCAACGGCTCGGTTTCGAGTTGCTCGTACCCGGATCAGGTATGCTTCTCTCTAAGAAATTCATTCCTGGTCTTGCTATCATCCTTTTTTTAATCTTGATCCACTTCACGTATATGTTCCGCGTCATTCCTCTACCGATTGCTTTAATTTCGACGCTCTCTATCAGCACCCTCTCACTTCTTTCGCTTTTAATTCCAGCACGCAAAAAAGCGGACCGCTAAGTCCGCTTTTTAATTTTATTGATATTTTGTTGTTTCTTTCAACTTATACTTGTTCGACAGTTCAAGCCAAACCGTTTTTCCTTTGATCGTTTTGACTTGAATGTATGGACGCCCTTGCGAAACACGGAGTGCAAGCAACTCACCTTGTTGGTCTGCATGTGTTTCACTTGCTTTATCCCAGTTGCGCCCTAGTTTCCGTTCAATGAAGATATGTTTTCCTTTTTGAACAGCACGCCAGATGCCGACTTCTGCTTTTCCTTTGACAGGTACGGCCGTCTCTGCACCTTGAATCGAGATGATCGCTGGATCGTGATCACTCGCGCTACCGTCTGCTTCCATATACTCTGAGTTGATGTTGACGATATCCGACGACGTATACGATTTCAAGTTATTCGAGATCAAGATATGGTCGAGCACTTGAGCGTTTCCGTTATAGACATACGAGTACCGCTCTGATTCCGGCAGATCGTCGACTGTGTTCCACAAGTTATCACCTTTTAAGATATCAAGTGTTTTCGAGAACTGGAAGTCGTTCAAGTCACCGAGAACGACGACGTTCGAGTCTTTGACTTCCGTCTTCAATTCAGAGACGAAGTCCTGAACGATGTTCGCAATCGCATGACGCTGGACTTCACTTTTACGCACGACCGGTTGGTTTTTACCGAAGTCAGCTCCGTCGCCACCTTTTGAGTTGAAGTGGTTGACGATGACATGGTACGAATCACCGTTAAAGAGGAATTCTGCGACGAGTGGTTTCCGTGAACTCGCGAAGTTCGGATCCGTCGGCTGGATACGACCTGGGTTTTTCGTTAACTTACCTTCTTCCACCGCAACGGCTTCTGTCGCGCTACCTTTTTCACCTGGTGCGAGCGATACACGTGCTGGATTGTAGAGGAATCCGACACGGATGTTTCCGCCTGGCTGTCCACCGTCTTTCTTATCTTCTGGTGCGATGTCTGTGTACGCATACCGGACACCTGTTTTCGCTTCGATCGCTGCAATTAATGTCTCAAATGATTTCGAAGCATCAACTGTACCGCTATCCGTCGCACCATCGTTATCCTGCATCTCTGTCAAACCGACGATGTCCGGTGTCTTGAGGAATGTCGCAATACCTTCTGAGACACGATCGACTTTTCCAGCGTCTGCTGTTGAGGCGAAGTTCTCGACGTTGTACGAAGCGACAGTCAGGCGTGATTCACCCGTTTCGATGTTCGTCGGCTGACGATCTGCTTCACGCGCAACGAGTTTCGGAAGGTCCGCTGCTTTTGAAAGTACTTTATACGCCGAATAGTTGTAGCTCATGACCCCTTCGATCGTTCCGTCGAACGTATCACCAGCTTTCGCACGGAACGACGAGCTACCCATCTCAACGAAGAGACGTTCCGGGTTGACGTTGTCCTTCGTCAAGATTGGAGTTCCGCGTTTCGTATAGACCTTATCCGCAGTCTGCGTCCGAACTGGAATCGTCCGGTTTGCTTGCGGACCTGTGACGATTGCATTCGGTAAAGCGACACGCATGCCTTCTAAGCTTTCATACAAATCAATCGCATCTTCTTCTGGGTCAAACTGAGCGAACGAGTCGTTATCAACGACTTGTGTCGGAATCAAGACACCTTCATCACCGAGAACAATACTCGCTGGTAACCCTTCGTTGAGTGCACCCTTCACAAGATTGACCGTACTGATTTCCGTGACTGCTAAGTCTGTATCGAACTTATCGCTGTAGCCGCCAAGCAACCACTCTTTGACATATCCTGTCGTCGCGACTTTTTGTCCAACAGCAGCACCGTGGTTTTTTGCATAGACGAGAATCCCTTCTGATGTCCGGCTGTCGTTATCCGGATTCGGATCCTGCATGTAGAAGTTATTCGCATCGACGACATACGTGACGACACCTGTCGTCCGGACGAGCTGGTCGGCATATGGTGATGTATGCGCAATACCTTGGATGCTGTTGATTTTCGTGATCGGTGGTGCGATGTAATACTTAAACGTCGAAACAGCTGACGTTTTACCGTCCTTGACGGCAACTGCTTGAATCGTCACTTCATCGTTGATCGTAATGGGTGATGTGTACACTGGACTGTCGACAGTCGGTGTCGTGCCATCAACCGTATAATGGATCGTTCCTTCGCCTGACAACGTTACTTGATCTCCACGTTCCACTTCACCAACCGGAGAAGCTGTAGGTGCCGCGAGAACGTCGCCCGCTTCTGTCTGATGACTGCCGAGATTCGTCAGTGTATCAACCGGGAAGCTCGTCCACTGTGATGGTTCGTACGTTTTAGCACCCGATGTGACGCCTGATTTCCGGACAAGTGTCGTATCTTTTGCGAAATCCGTCGATGAACCGAGTGGCCCGATGATATCAAGAACGACATCACCCTTTTTCAATGCAATCGGATCATTCCCGTTGAAGTTCAATGATCCCGTCGTCAATTGTGCTTTTGCTTTAATATCTGCATTCGCACTCGAGTTCGCGATGACGAACGTCTTCCCTGGATCCACTTTCCCTGATAGTGTGATTTTCGCTTCTGACGGTCCACCATTCGTATACTGAACGAGTGTATAGTCTGCTAAGTCAATGATTTGCCCCGACCCATTGTATAGCTCGATTGCCTTGTTGTTGCTTGTTCCTTCTATGTATTCAGACAAGATGACGCCTTCGCCTTCTGCCCCGACAAGACCCGCTTGTGGAAGGATTCCTGCTGTTAATACTCCGGCCAATGCCCACTTTCCAAACGTACTGCCGTATTTCATGATGAGACCCCCTATTGAATTTTCTGACACTTCTTTATAATATCAGATTATATTCTCAATAGTGTATATTTTTCGTAAAAAAAGATACCATCCTTCGTAAATGAAAGGAATGGTATCGCTTACAACTTTTTATTGTTCGTCTTTGTGACTTTCGTACCATTTTTCAGCTTGCGACGTCGCAATCGGGATCGCGCGTCCTTCTTCATACCCTTCTTCTAACAGAGCGTTCGCAATCTCAATCGCTTTTTTCCGAAGTGGCGGATCAAAATTCTTGAATGACTCTGGATAATCCTTTTCGTTCCATGGCATGTCGTCACCCCCTTCTTTCAGCATTACCCAAAAAAAGGCACAAAAAAAACGCCTCATCAGCGTGTCGTTGTTTTTGGTTGTCATGAGAATCGAGGATTACAGGTGATCAAAACACCTGAAACGACGAAAGCCCTACCTCTCTTTCGTTGTTACGGCTCCTTGGCCGCGCCAGCTGAATCAAGCATTTTAGCAAGAATCGTGATGCGTCTGCAACGGACGCATGATACTGGGATTTTTAGAAATAGCTCGGGAATGAGCGGAAAAGTATCGATTGGAAGGTTTATCTTGCTGGGTCAACTTCTCCTCGTAGTATGAAGAAGGACAAAATAAAAGCGATGACTTATGTCTGACTCATTTGTCAGTAGCGGTCTAAAAATCCTGACCTGTCGATTTAATTGTATGATATGGATTGAAGATTCTCACATGAGTGATCATCCCCGATTCATGACTTATATTAATCTATCACACTTTCTTTTATAAAGTCAATTTTTCTTTTAAAAAACCGTTTTCTCCTGTCTCAGAATTGGAGTTGCACCTGCCGTAAAAGCCGAGTATCGTGAAGAGGAATCATTACTATAGAAGAAACGAGGGAAATCCATCATGCCGAATCGACTTATCCATGAAACGAGTCCCTACCTATTGCAACACGCTCACCAGCCTGTCGATTGGTACCCATGGGGCGAAGACGCCTTCACTGCCGCTCGAGAAAGCGGCAAGCCGATCTTTTTATCGATTGGTTATTCGACGTGCCATTGGTGCCATGTGCTGTCTCATGAGAGCTTTGAGGATGAAGAAACGGCACGACTCTTGAACGAACGCTACATCGCAATCAAGGTCGACCGGGAAGAACGTCCTGACATCGACCATGTATACATGACGGCGGCTCAAGTCATGAACGGACAAGGCGGCTGGCCACTGAGCGTCTTCATGACAGCGGACCAGCAACCGTTTTATATCGGCACGTATTTTCCGAAGACACCTCAGTTCAATCGTCCGAGTTTTCGTCAGGTGACGCTTCAGCTCAGCGAACAATTCCGCCGTTCACCAGATAAAATCGCCCAAGTCGGTCAGAACATGTCGCAGACGCTTCGCGATGTATTGCAGCCTGCGACTTCTACCCATAATTGGAATGAATCGATCATTCATGACACCTTCGATCAGGCGATGCGTCAATTCGACCGTCAACACGGTGGATTCGGAGAGGCACCGAAGTTTCCGTCGCCTGCCCTACTTCGTTTCTTGCTTGATTATTATCAATACGCGGAAGACGAGACGGCGCTCCATATGGTCATGCGATCGCTGATCGCGATGCGTGACGGCGGGATGACGGATCAAGTCGGCTACGGTCTGTTCCGTTACACGGTCGATGCCGAGTGGCAGATTCCTCATTTCGAGAAGATGCTGTACGACAATGCTTGGTTCGCGACCTTATGCATCGAGACGTACCAAGTGACCGGACAAATTCGATTCCGTCGCTACACAGAAGAAATACTTACATTCGTAGAGCGTGAGTTGTCTGCACCGGACGGCACCTTCTACGCTGCACTAGATGCGGATAGTGAAGGAGGCGAAGGACATTTTTATACGTTCACGGTAGCTGAACTGACGGACTTACTCGGACCAGACGCACTGTTCCCGCGCTTCTACCATGCTTCACCATCGGGGAACTTCGAAGGACGGAACGTCTTTTATCGAACAGGACGAACACTTGAGGCATTCGCATGTTCTGCTCACTTGTCGCCTGCTGAAACAGCGGCGCAACTCGAACGCGAGCGCCAGCTTCTCCTCAATGCGCGAAATGAACGTCCGCGCCCGTTTCGTGATGATAAACGGTTGACATCGTGGAATGCGATGATGATCTCGACATTCGCTAAAGCCGGTCGCGTCTTCGGTGAACCGTACTATACTCATGTCGCAACGCGTGCGATGACGTCGCTTGAACGATTCGTCCGTACGGAGAATCAACTTGCCGTTCATTACCGCGAAGGACAAGCAATCGGACACGGATTCCTCGATGACTATGCGTATTTGATCGACGCACATCTTGAACTGTTCCAATCAACACGACGGGCACTTCATCTAAAGGAGGCTTTAGCACTTGCAGATGTGCTACAAGAACAGTTCCAAACAGCGGATGGTTATTTTTATCTGACGTCTTCACACTCCGACGAACTACTCGTTCGTCCACTTGATCTGTATGATGGGGTCACACCCGCCGGAAACAGCGTTGCCTTACATGTCTTCTTCACGCTCAGTCGCCTCACCGGGCGTCTCGTCTATCAAGAAAGTGCTGAACGGGCTCTTTCGGCATTAGTAGAGGAAGTCGAGCAACAACCAACAGGCTTTGCCTCACTTGTCAGTACTTTCACCTACCGGCAGATGGAACCGAAGGAATTGATCATCTTGATTCCTGAAGAGTCGGAGATTCCAATCGAAATCGATCAACTGCAACGGATGCGCTTGCCAGAAGTCGCTTTGTTGATTGGGACGAAGCGTGACCTTCTACCGCTTGTACCACTGCTCGCAGATTATCCTGAACCAAACGTACCTACTGCTTATCTCTGTCATGATTTTTCGTGTGAACGACCAACGACGAATCTGACGGAACTCCTCGCTCGTCTCAACATCTGACCATATTCCCTCTTGTTTAAAAAAACAGGAGGGTTTTTCAAAAAACCAGACCCCTTTTTTCAAAAAAATTCAATATTTTGTTCATAAAAATCCGATATTGTCGATAGTAAGGATAGGCAATAGATTTCACAACTTAGACTTAGACATCCTAGAAGCCGATTCCGTCCATCCGGACGAATATCTACTAGGAGGAAAGATACTTTGAACACGACATCATTCTCGAAGACCTTGAAGGTGTTCGCGAGCTTTCTCATCGTTTTCAGCATCGTTTTAACATCTTTACCAGTAGCTGAAGCAGCGACGACGAAAGCGACGACCTACCGTCTGTCTACCGATAGTTATCTGTACGACAAGACGGCATCTTCTCGGAAACGCTTGTTGACGATCAAGACCGGAACTGTCGTTTCATCCACGTATGCTTCTGGAGCATTCAGAAGAGTGACATACGCTGGAAAAACGGGATATGTCGCGTCGAAATACCTCACGCTGTATGAAAAGAAACAAACCGTTTCTGGACAGCGCTACCTCGTCCTCAAAAAAACACCGATCAAAAAGACCGCAGTGGATACTGCAACGACGATCGGTACGTTGAACGAAGAGGATGTGTACTACACGTCACAACGTGTGACGAATCCATATGGCGAAACATGGTACCGCGTCAAATATGACGGGAAGACGGGCTATGTAGCTGCCGGCGCAAAAGCAGTTGCCTATAAAAAGGTGACGAACACGACGTCAAGAACGGTCGACGCTTATATCTTGCGCCAATACGCTGGAACAGGTTATCCAAAAGTTCAGACCATTCCATCTGGAAAAGACGTCAAAATCGTCGGTCGGATCGAGGACTGGGTCAGCGTTCAGTACGATGGGAAAAAAGGCTACATGCATCAAGATGCGTTCGCCTCTTCTGAAAAGCAAAGTGTGACATTGATTCCACAAACACGGTATCAGACGAAAAGTGTGACACCCCTTTACAGTCAAGCGGAAGCGAAGAATAGCTTAGCCAGTCTTCCGAAAGACACGATTGTCACATCAAGCGCTAAGACGGCAACGTATCATCAAGTCACATACGCTGGTAAAACGGGTTACGTCTTATCCGCTACATTGGCAGAGTACACAGAAAAGACGAAGCTTCCGTCTTCACGCTTCCTGTTGACAGCATCACTTGCCATCAAGACGACACCTGCAACCAATGGAAAAACACTTGCGACACTAAGTGCTGGAAACGTCTACTACACGAAGACACGTGTGACGAATCCACTCGGTGAAACATGGTATCAAGTATCGAAGGAAGGTAAAACCGGCTTCGTATTAGCGAATCAGGCAACACCAATCGCTTACGAATCACAATCAAACCTTTCATTGAAAACGACAGCCGCGACAACGATCCGCTCGTATGCAGGTCCATCGTATGCTGCAGTGCAAACGATCCCGAGCAATACGATCATCAAAATTTCTGGACGGATCGGCAATTGGTACCGGGTCAGTTATAACGGTAAAACGGGATATGCTGCTTCCAGCACCTTTACGACGCTTGCAACGAAGCAGAAAATTGCAGGCGCACGCTTTGAACTTGAAAAAGCAGTTTCGATCAAATCTTCACCAGATGTAAAAGCATCCACGCTGACAACACTGCAGAGCGGTGACATCTACTACACGACACAACTCGTGACGTCAAACGGTCAGCAATGGCATCGTGTGAGCAAGGATGGAAAGACAGGCTACATTCCTGTCGGTCAAGGGAAGAGCGTTCGTTATCAATCGGACCGGATCGTCATGCAGACGACGACTTCGACTCCCCTCCGTTCATATGCTGGAAACACTTACGCGACCGTCAAAACGATTCCTTCTGGTACGAGCATCACGGTCACTGGAATGATCAATGATTGGTATCGTGTGACGTACAACGGGAAAACAGGTTATATCGCTTCGCGTTACGCTAAGGAAAAAGTCATGGCGCAATCGATTCCATCTTCTTCTTATCGCCTTGGACGTACCGTCGAAGTAAAAACGTCGCACCAAGCCACAGCTGACACTCTCGTTCGCCTCTCTTCTGGAGACGTCTACACGACAAATCAAGTCGTCACGACTGGTCGTTCGGAGCAATGGCATCGTCTGACGGTTGACGGGAAAACCGGTTACATTCAAATCAATCAAGGTTCACCTGTCACATACGAAAGTGTCAATAACCACCGCTATCAAGCAACGACGGATACGACACTCCAGTCGGATGCCGGTTCAGCTTATGCGACGGTGACGAAGCTGCCAAAAGCAGCCGTCGTTCAAGTAACAGGTAGTCTCGATCAGTGGTTAAAAATCAGCTACGCTGGTAAAAACGGCTATGTTTTAAAATCAACACTGACACCGTACACGGAAACGAAAAAGATTACGGGTGCACGTTTCTTGGCGAATCAATCACTTGTCGTCAAACAAGCACCGGACGATCAAGCAGCAACTGTCACGACACTCTCGTTCGGAAATGTCTATTACACATCTTCTTTGATCACGTCCTACACGAACACCTCGTGGCATAAAGTAACGATTGATGGCAAAACGGGTTATATCCGCACCGGACAAAACACGTCATCAATCAAATACGAAGCAAAACAAAAATTGTACGTACGGGCTACATCAAACGTTGCTTTACGCTCTTACGTCGGTAGCTCATACAATGTCATCAAGACGATTCCTCAAAATCTCGTCGTCACTGTCTCTGGTCAAATCGGTGATTGGTATAAGATTTCCTACGATGGCAAAAGTGGATATGCATATAAGGGGGCGTTCGTGACGACTTCTTCTAAATTAAACGTCTATAACTCCGTCGCGACACCGTATACGTTCGATAGTTTCATCAGCGCACAGATGAAACTAAATCCACCTCCGCAAACGGATATCTACAAAAACAAATTGATGTACGTCAGCACGGGTTACGTCCGTCTCGGTGGTGCACTCGATCCAGTCAATGGAACGATTGCGACTGTCACAGCGACGACACCGCTCAACATTCGTTCAGGCGCTTCGACAGCAAGTCACGTCTATGGTCAATTCCAGCCTGGTCGGATGATTCGCGTCTATCAATCCGTCAGCGGCTTCTATACGACGTACCCACGTGTCTATTCGAACGCAACGAATTACTCGACGATCCAGTGGCTGAATGCACTCGAAACAGACGTCCGTAACGCTGCTGATCCACTGAAGGTCGACCGGAATTCTTCAGACTTCTATCAGTTCCTTGATCTATCGAAAACAACAGGTGCGACACCTGCGACACTCGATAAGATGTTAGCGAACGTCACGAAGGGCGAAGGAATCTTCAACAAGTGTAGCAACGGTAGTTGTGGTCAAGCGTTTATCGATGCTGGTCAAAAGTACAGCGTCAACGAAGCTTACTTGATCTCCCACGCTTTGCTTGAGACAGGTAACGGAAAATCGACACTCGCAATGGGTGTGACATGGAATGGACGCAAAGTCTACAACATGTACGGCATTGGTGCGTATGATTACGATGCAATCAACACCGGTGCTGCTTATGCGTATAGCCAAGGTTGGTTCACTCCGGAAGCCGCGATTGTCGGTGGTGCTGAATTCATCAGCACGAAGTACATCCACAATGCCTATGGACAAAATACGCTTTACAAAATGCGTTGGAGTCCGATGCGCCCTGGTAGCCATCAGTACGCAACAGACATGGGATGGGCCGTCAAACAGACATCACGGATCTATTCACTCTATCAACAGATGGATAGCTATACGGCAACCTTCGATATTCCAGTCTTCGCTCGTTGAGGGATAGTTAAAAGCATACACGCAAAGGAGTAGTTCTTCTCTTGATAGAGAAAGACTACTCCTTTTTCGTAATATTTATAAATTGAAAAGTAAATGACGTCACTCTCGTTTTTATGGCGGACGTTTCCGACATCCTCGCTTTCCACAGGCGGGAGGTAAGCCGCGACATCTCGCACTCCATGCGATTTGTTCACTCGAAATCGCTTCCTAGGGAAAAACAAGCAGGAGCGACCCTGCAACGAAGTGAAGCGGCGCGATGCTTGTCCCAGGAAAACGATGCGAGATGAACAAAAAAAGTGCAATCTTTCTCGCTAAGAGAAAAACTACACTCTGCCTTCATATGAATGGTACTCCATAATACTACGAAACACTGTTACCTTTGAATGATACGAAGAGAACCCCTGCATTTACGCGGAAGGGCTCCCCTAGCGTTCCATGTCATCGGCAACGATTTGAATATCGATCCCGCGGACATGACGCATGATTTCATTGATGATCGATCCACGCCGGACTTCCTGCCAACGGGTCCGTGCAGATTGACCGAGGACGATTTGAGTGATGCGATGATGCTTGGCAGCTGCCGTGATCGCTTGGGCGATCGAGCGCTCGCCTTGAATCCGGATCAGCACCTCTGCTCCGAACAAGGAGCCACTCTCGCGTACCATCGCTAAGACTTCTTTTTGTTTCGTATTCAATTGATTTTCCGCTGCCGGTAAAATCGTTAGGACATACAGTTCTGCCTTCAATCGACTCGCCATCCGAAAGCCACGATAGATCAACTTCCGCGCATTGTCGTTGAGCTGGATACAGACGAGAATCCGTTCTTGTAGCGACGCCGGATCCTTTTCAATCAACAAGCGTGATTGATAGACTTGATCGTCGACTTCGTCCGCGACCTGACGTAGCGATAACTCACGTAAGCTCGCAAGATTCTGAAGCGAAAAAAACGAATTCAAGCTCTGTTCAATCTTTTCCTTCTTATAGATCTTTCCTTGCTCGAGTCGTTCCCGTAACGTCTGTGGCGTGACATCGACGAGTAGAATTTCATCGGCTTCCCCGAGAAACGGATCCGGAATGCGTTCCCGCACTTCGACACCCGTCACTTCTTTGACTTTAAAAAGCAAGCTTTCGAAATGCTGGATGTTGACGGCCGAATAGACATTGATTCCCGCTTCAAGCAATGCTGCGACATCTTGATAGCGTTTCTTTCGTACCGATCCTGGCGCATTCGTATGCGCCAGTTCATCGATCAGTACGATATCGGGGCGACGGGCAATGATCGCGTCCACGTTCACCTCGGGGAATGTCTTGTCCTTATAGACGACTTCAAGTAGCGGGACTTGTTCGAGTTGCCCGACCATCTCTGCCGTCTCTTTTCGACCATGCGTCTCAATCAGACCGATGACGACATCCTTACCCTCAAGCGTCAATGTTCGTGCATCGGCAAGCATCTTATACGTTTTTCCGACACCAGGAGCTGAGCCGATGTACAGCTTCAGCTTTCCTCGTGTCATGACTTACTCCGATCAAGCGCTAAGTTCAAACGCAAGACGTTGACGTAATCATGGGTTCCGGCTTCCTTCGTGATCAACTTCCGCACTTCTTCACGCGACAGGTCGCGCGCGGTTGCGATACGCTTCGCCTGAACCAAAGCATAATCGACTGAGATGTGCGGATCGAAGCCAGAACCGGATGTCACGAGGGCATCGTCCGGAAGCGAAGCGCCGTCCTCTTGGTTCTGTTTCTGTAATTCCGCCATCTTCGTGCCAAGCTCCGGGTTCGATGCTGCTAGGTTATCCCCAGCAGACGCTCCCGCTAATTGATCGACCGCTGATGGACGTCCGTGAAAATACTGTTTCGACGTGAACGGCTGGGCAATCAATTCCGATCCGATCAATTTTCCGTTTTCTTGTACTAAAGAACCTTCAGCTTTATCCGGTACGAGTAATTGACCAAACAGGGTCAATAAAGCGGGAAAGACGATCCCGCATAACGCTGCGACGAAGACCGTCACACGAATGGCTTGTTTCATGATTCGTTTTCTCCTTAGAGGATGCTTGCAAGCAAGACATCGATGATTTTAATCCCGATGAACGGTACGACGACACCGCCAAGACCGTAGATCAGTAAGTTACGACCGAGTAATTGATCCGCCGTCATCGGTTTGTAAGTGACTCCTCGCATCGCAAGCGGAATCAACATCGGAATGATGATCGCGTTGAAGATCAAGGCAGACAAGATCGCACTCGTCGGTGAATCAAGACGCATGATATTGAGTACTTCCATCTGTGGAATGGCGACCATGAACATTGCCGGGATGATCGCAAAATATTTCGCGACATCGTTTGCGATCGAGAACGTCGTCAACGCTCCCCGTGTCATCAAGAGCTGCTTACCGATTTCGACGACTTCGATGATCTTCGTCGGGTTTGAATCAAGATCAATCATGTTCGCTGCTTCTTTCGCCGCTTGTGTTCCGCTGTTCATTGCGAGACCGACGTCGGCTTGAGCGAGTGCCGGTGCGTCATTCGTACCGTCTCCTGTCATCGCGACGAGGTGACCGGCTGCTTGTTCCTGCTGGATGACACGGATTTTATCTTCTGGTTTACATTCCGCGACGAAATCATCGACGCCTGCTTCCCGGGCAATCGTTGCTGCCGTCAACGGGTTATCTCCGGTACACATGACCGTCTTGATGCCCATTTCACGTAAACGATCGAATCGTTCCCGCATGCCCGGTTTGACCGTATCTTTTAAATAGATGACGCTAAGGATCGTTGCGTCGATCGCGACGACAAGTGGTGTGCCACCGAGACGAGAGACCGCATCTACTTTCTCTTGCAAATCATTCGGAATCGTTCCACCTTGTTCCTTGACCCATTCTTGAATCGCTTGTCCCGCCCCTTTGCGTACACGGCGACCATCTCTTAAGTCGAGTCCGGACATCCGTGTCTCTGCGCGGAACGGTACGATTTCCGCTCCATCTAACCAGTGTTGTTCCACCGGCATTGCGCGAAGTTCAGCGAGTTCAAGAACGGAACGTCCTTCTGGTGTCTCATCAGCGAACGAGGCGAGGATTGCCCCCTCGAACGCCTGCTCAGTAGCGCATCCGCCAACCGGTGTGATTTCCGACGCCATCCGGTTCCCGAACGTGATCGTTCCCGTTTTGTCCAGGATGATCGTTTGGATATCGCCTGCAGCTTCAACTGCCTTCCCGCTCATCGCGATGACGTTGAAACGCGTAACGCGGTCCATTCCGGCGATTCCGATGGCGGACAGCAAGCCACCGATCGTCGTCGGAATCAGACAGACGAGCAAAGCGATTAAGATCGGACCCGAAAGATCGAATCCAAGGTAGTTCGTAAAGACGGGTAATGTCATGACGACAAGTAAGAAAATCAACGTCAAGCTCGTCAAGAGCGTTGATAACGCGAGTTCGTTCGGTGTCTTCTGACGACTCGCGCCTTCGACGAGGGCAATCATCTGGTCGAGGAACGATTCACCTGGATTACTCGTGATTCGGACTTCGATCTCGTCACTGACGACGAGTGTGCCACCGATGACCGATGAGAAATCACCGCCTGCTTCCTTGATGACGGGTGCGGATTCACCCGTGATCGCCGATTCATCAATCGAAGCGAGACCTTTAATGATTTCACCGTCACCCGGTACATACTCACCTGCTCGGACGAAGACGATATCGCCCTTCCGGAGTGTTGCGGACGAGACACTTTGAATCAGTTGTCCGACACGTTTACGGGCCATGACGTCCGCTTTCGACGCTTTCAGTGAGTCCGCTTGTGCTTTCCCACGTCCTTCCGCGATCGACTCCGCGAAGTTCGCGAATAAGACCGTCAAAAAGAGGATGATGCTGACCGTCAAGTTAAAGCCACGCATTTCGTCAATGAAGATCGTATAGCCGATTGCGAGCAAGCAACCGATCCAGACGACGAACATGATTGGTTGTTTGACCATGTTGACGGGATTTAATTTTTTAAAGGCGTCGATCGTCGCTTGACGCGCGATCGAGCCATTGATTGCTGATTTGGATTGGTGTTCCGGCTCCCCGTTCGGTTGGTGTTCCTCGGGCGTCGGATGCATGATTCGTTCCATCATATGCTTTTATCTCCTGTTCACATCGTCAGCCAATCCGCGACCGGTCCAAGTACGAGCACTGGCAAGAATGTCAATGCACCGACGAGTACGACCGTACCGAGGAAGACTGTTCCGAAGAGTGGTGTATCTGTCTTAAACGAAAATTCATCTTGAGGAACCGATGGCTTCGCTTTAAGCGAACCCACGATTGCAAGCATCAAGATCAATGGGATGTAGCGTCCGAAGAATAGCGCGAATGATGTCGAGACGTTCCAGTAGACGTTGGCGTCGCCAAGCCCTTCAAACCCGGATCCGTTATTCGCCGTCGCGGACGTGAACTCGTACAAGACTTGCGACAGTCCGTGATAACCTGGGTTCGAGATGCCGGCAACGCCTGGTGCAACATACATCGAGATTGCCGTTCCGACGAGAATTAGGAATGGCGGTACGAGTAGCGCGATCGCGATCATCTTCACTTCGAACGTCTCGATTTTCTTTCCGAGGAACGTCGGTGTCCGACCGATCAAGAGACCTGTTAGGAAGACTGCGACGAAGGCGTACAGCAAGACGCTCAGGAATCCTGCACCTGCTCCACCGTAAACGATGTTGAGCATCATGTTGCCGAGCTGTATCAATCCAGCGAGCGGATGGAGTGAGTCATGCATCGCATTGACCGCTCCGGTTTCAGCTGCCGTCGTAATCGAACTGTAGAGCGCCGTTCCGATTTGACCGAACCGTAATTCCTGACCATGTGCCGTTGGATTCGCAAGTAAGCTCCCTGCCATCCCGACCGTCATCATGATGAAGAGAAGCGTCATCACGCCGAGGAACAGTCGTCCTTGTTTCGCTGAACCGATGATTTTGCCGTACGCGATTGGAAGTGACATCGGAATCAGTAGCATCAAGAACATCTGGATGAAGTTGACGAATTGGTTCGGGTTCTCGAATGGATGAGCACCATTGACACCAAAGAAACCACCACCGTTGTTCCCGAGCTGTTTGATGACTTCGAATGCAGCAACCGGTCCACGGTAAATCAATTGTTTCGCTCCTTCGAGCGTCGTGACGCTGACCGCCCCACCAAACGTCTGTGGTACACCGAAGACGATCATGACCATCCCGAATACGAGTGAAATCGGAATCAGGATCCGAAAGATGAAGCGAACGAAGTCGGCATAGAAGTTACCGAGCGGTTTGTTCGCAAGACCACGAATGACAGCGATACAGACCGTGAATGCCATCGTCGGAGCGACGAACAACATCGTTCCGAGAACGAACGTTTGCGAGAGATATGAGAGTGCCTCGCCTGAATAGTGTTGTTGATCGGTGTTCGTCATGAAACTGATCGTCGTATGCAGCGCTGTCGACCAATCGAGATTCACAGCACCGTTCGGATTGAGCGGTAGACTGCCTTGGAAACGAAGTAGCAAATAACCACCGATGAAGAAGAACACATTTACAAGTAACAAACTTTTCGAATAGCCGACCCACGATTG
This sequence comes from Exiguobacterium sp. U13-1, assembly GCF_001750115.1. Classification (NCBI taxonomy): domain Bacteria; kingdom Bacillati; phylum Bacillota; class Bacilli; order Caryophanales; genus Exiguobacterium; species Exiguobacterium sp. U13-1. The sequence goes on from NZ_CP015731.1 coordinate 3,124,567, forward strand.
ATCGTGTCTCTTTTCATCGACGCCGAGTAACAACAGAAGTCGTCGTTCGACCTTACCGATTTTATCGACCCGACGCTCTGCGACAGGTGCGAAGTATATCCCGATGTAGCGACCAAGCAAGACCGCCGCGCAAAGTGCGATGACGAGTAGGATCCAAAATTGGATCATGAATTGAGTCCACATGTTTTTCTTTTCTCCCTATGCGATTAGAATTTTTCTGGATACATCAGACAATAACCGAGATACAAGAAGACGAGGCAGCCCGTCGCCAGTAAAAACCATGTCATTTGCGGTCACCTGCTCTCCACTGGACACGCTCGATCAGATGAATCATTCCGAACGTCGTACCGAAAAAGAAGGCAAGCAGTACAATACTCCACAACTCTCCCATTATGAAATTACCCCCATATTATTCAATATTTTTACATTTAAACACGACAAAAAGACGATGTGAGGCAATAAACGGCCCCAGCATCGCCTTGATAACTTGGCATACTGAAAAAGAGTCGTTCCCTCCTAAAACGCCTGCGAGGTTAGCTGTCGGATTCGGGCATACCTAGGAATTCGCCCTACCTTTCCCGTTCGGAAAGGATTCACCCCGTGTCACGTGTCGTGACGGTTGGGTCCCCCGCTTCAATCATGAATTCGGCGTACTTTGAGATCGAAGCATTAACATGTTAGTGTTCGTTGATGAGATGGATATTACTCCGATTGTTTGAGGTTGTAAATAGAAAAGTTGAAAAAAAAATAGTCTGATTTTTTAATGACTTACTTTCGAAAAATAGCGTTTTTCCGCCCTATGCTATAGAAGAAAAAAAACCACAGAAATCGATTCCTTCATCTAAAATGGAGGAGCTCCATTTTAGCGAGAATCGTTCCGCGGTTTCATGAACGAACAATGATTATGATTGCTGATTCATTTTGGCATGGACCGTCAAAGGAGCTAGCATCGTCACCCATAGGGCAACCACTCCAGAAACAAGAATCACAATATCGCGTTCGAACCCAAGCGTCAGCAATGTAATACAACTACTGACCAGGACGAGACAAAGCGTCGCGATCATGACGAACCGCGATTGTTTCAACATTTTTCTCATGTGGCATCTCTCCTTTCCTTCCATATTCCTTTTCATCGTAACAAAGATTCGTCGAAAAAGCGCCGCTGACACCCGATTGTGATGTTTCTGTCATCTCGCAAGTAGCGATAGAAGACGACGAGAAAACGGATTTGTTACACTGGAGAAGTACTTAAAAAGGGGGAATCGATATGTTACAAGATCATTCATTTCAACGCGTCGACGGAACGTCGGCATCCTTAAGTGACTACCCAGCTCAAGCATGGCTGATCGTCAATACAGCCAGCAAATGTGGCTTAACGCCACAGTTCGAAGGACTCGAGCAATTGCATCAAGACTATCGTTCGCAAGGATTGACCGTACTTGGTTTCCCATGTAATCAGTTCGCGAATCAAGATCCGGGAACGGACGAGGAGATTCAGTCGTTCTGCCAAGTCAACTACGGCGTGACGTTCCCCGTCTTCTCGAAAATCGATGTCAACGGTGAGCAAGCACATCCGTTATTCGAGGAACTGAAAGCACAAGCACCAACGACGGACGGTGCAACAGACATCGAGTGGAACTTCACGAAATTCCTCGTGACCCGTAATGGAGAAGTGACGCGGTTCTCTCCAAAAACGAATCCAACTGATTTAACGGCAGCGATCGAACGATTGCTCGTTCAAGTCTAAAAAAACAAGCTTCCCTCCTTCTCTCTTGAAGGAACGGAAGCTTATTTTTATGTTGTCCCCGGCTCCAGATGACGACTGATCATCTCTTCCGCCAATCGTTTGACGTCATCGATATCGCGCATTTCCGTGAACGGATGTCCCCAGACGATCAGCTCTTCGATTTCTTCAATCGGTTGTGTCGTGTAGTGTGTACCATCGGCAACGAACTCTTGCGCAATCGTGGATTCAAAGGCAGCATATTTTAGGAGCCACGGCTTTTCACTCAAGATTTTTTGCGCATGTTTCGCTTGCTTGAACGTAACATCACCGACGAGGACGACCGGGTCGAATCGTTCATGGAGCGGATGCGTATATTGAACAGAGATCAGCAATCCATGTTGGTTCGTTTTTTCTTGTTGCCGGACATACGTCCGTGTTAAAAAGTGCGGCACGAGTGACTCCGCACTCTCCTTCGTCTGATGGATGCTCAGACCATGTTCCGTTTGGACGACTTCCGGGAGGACCGGTTCGTATCCACGGTTTGCTAATTGTTGATCGAGCTCTTTGAATAATAGCAGGGTATGTTCGACCAGTGCACGGACTTGTCGAAACGATAATTGAATCGATTGATTGATCATACGATGACCTACCTTCTCTAAAAGTATGGCAATATACAGTTATTTACCCAAACTTTTCCGACTTCATCCCTGTTTCTGTGAAAGTTCCTCGAGCCACTTACGTGCTTGTTCGCTCATACGAGCCATTGTCTGTTCTCGCTCGAGCGTGATTGCTTGTCCGGCATGGATCGAGCGACAATCGAGTGCGTGCGGCATGTTTTCTTTGACGATTCCAGCAAGGATCAGACAAGGAATGTCAGCTGCTTGTGCCATCCGCGTGACCTCACCCGGTAACTTACCGATTTGACTTTGACGGTCGACGCGTCCTTCTCCCGTCCAAACATAATCCGCTTGCTCCATCCGCTCTGCTACGCGAAGATGTTGCAGGATCGTCTTGGCTCCTGGAACGATTGTGCCACCAAGCGCATAGATCGCTCCCCCGAGTCCACCGGCTGCTCCAGTTCCTTTAACATTTTCTAGTCCAAGTAACCGCTCGATCCGTTCAAGTTGCTGATCGAGCTTTACGATGTTTTCTAAAAGCAGTCCTTTTTGCGGACCGAACAGATAAGCTGGACCATCTGGACCATGATAAAGAGCTGTCACATCGACGAGCGCTTCCAGTTGAACAGGATACGCTGGGCATTGAATAGTATGCGTCTCAAGTAACGGATTCGTTTGAAACAAAATCGGATCACCCGACGCATCTTCAAGTCGACAACCGACTTCCGCGAGTAAACCGAGTCCGCCGTCCGTCGTACCAGTCCCGCCTAAAGCCAGTCGGATCTGCGTGATTCCTTGATCACGTAACTGAGCAATCAAACGACCGACACCACGCGTATTCATTCGGACGGGATCATCCTCGCTTCGCCGCATCGGCAATCCACAAATACGCGCGACTTCGATGACGGCATCTGTACCCTTGACAGCGTACTCTACTTCACACGGACGACCTGCCAAATCCATCGTCATCGCCGTCTTCACGTCATATCCGAGTGCGAGATAGACATCGAGCGTTCCCTCCCCGCCGTCCGCAACAGGCGAAGAATCGATGATCGCTGTCGGATCATACGCTCGGATCCCGGAGGCGACAGCTTCTGCTGCCTCGTTCGAAGAAATACTCCCTTTGAATGCATCCATCAAAATCAAGTGACGTCCCATCTGTCCATTCCCCCTAAAAAAACTCGTATCAAGTTTTGATTGCGTTTCCAATTAATGTTACGATGATACTAATTTCAAATTACCATTACCTTATCTGACATTTCATTTTACATACACAGGAGGTCTTATTTCATGGAACGCTGTTCGTTATGTGGTACACCACTTCGTCAACACGATACGACTTGTTCTCATTGCCAACATCCTGTCATCAAGAAAGAACGACCAGCTGAACCACCTGCTCCGTCCTCTTCACGGACTTGGTTCATCAGCACCTGTCTTTTGCTCTTTCTCGTCGGAGGAGGCGGTTTCCTGTGGTATTCGTTAAAAGATCCCGTTTCGCCGGAAGCCGGTCAGACACCTAGCGTCGAAGCACTCGCTCTTTCTGAATGGTCCGATGAACAAACGGCTTACAATCAAACGTATTCGAAAGATCGGCCTCCGACGTCCTATGATGTTCTTCGTTTCGTCCGCCAATACACACGAACGATCCCAGAGCTTGCGACGTATTCGAAGAAATACGATTCCATCGAGACATTTTCCGCGATCCAGTTTACGACCTTGAAGGTGTTCGAATCCGAGTTCGACCATCTCGAGCGATTGACGAATGCCGTTGATGCCCCTGTCGCTCCAAGTGTTCTTGCCGTGACATTCCAAAAATTCACGTCAAAGGGTGCTACGTATCGTTTACGTACACAGGAAACGTATCAAATCGAGACGGCAAAAGGGTCGAGACCCGTGACCTACCGTGTCCATTATCGTTTGAAAGTGCATACGGATCATCTCCAAATCATTGATGTCAACCGGACGGAGGTGAACTCATGAAACGTGTACTCCTCTGTCTGCCCCTTTGTCTCCTGATGGCGTGTTCGCCCGAAACATCCAAGATTCAAGAACAGCTCGAACAGCAAACCTACACCCGCGCCGTTGAACAATCGAAACAAGACATCGATGAACCGGCTGCTCGACTGATGGTTCAGCTTGAGCGACAGCTTGCCGGTTATCAACTGCGTGATGTCTTAAAAACGGCGGAGGCGATCGAACGCCTTCAACTCGCAGCGGATCATCCCGTCCAAAAACGAGCCGAAGCCATTGCCCTCAGTGCAAGAGAGACGTTGCAACAAGTCAAACAGTTCGAAGGAACGTACGAAGTCGAGCGAAGCACGCTCGAAGACGAGCCGTTCGATGGAACCGGGCGCATCGATGTCTCTTTTGATGAGCAAGATACCTTGATCGCGACACTTCGCTTTGATCAGTTCGGTCTCCCCGACGCACTCCGAAACGACGAAGAAATCATTCGTTTTGAACCGGATTTCTCTGCTCGTGTCAGTTTATCCGGAGGACAAGTCAGTTACCGTTTCGTCCGTTCGACACTCCGCGTGACGTTCGAAGGACCCGGCGGTAAGCGGATCTATCAACTCAAACAACTATCAAAGAAGTAATAGCTAAAATGCCGCTTCACTCTGAGAGAATACCCTCGAGTAAAGCGGCATTTTTTACGATTCTTACTCAGCGCGCAGCTTGGACGTGCTCATACACCTGTTGGCATAATTCATGTGTCGCGAGGCTATCAGAAGCTACGACCGATTCGGACGGTTCCCCTTTGACCGTCCGAAGAAACGCGTCCAGCATACCGACGAATCCACGGCGCTTTAGCGTCGCTTCCCAGTTATCGAGCGGATACCGAAGCGTCCCTTGCTTCGTCAATTGATCGAGTGTCGTCACGTCCGTTGCGATTCGTTTTTCTTCCGGTCCCATCACCTCGACTCGTTCTTCCGTGATACCGTTATTGCGGTTCATGACACCGATTGCCGTGATACCGTTTGAGACGAATTGAATCGTCACGTGATGCAGACCGCTTGCGTCCTGCTTACTCTTGACGTGTAGGTCTTCAATCTCACCGCGTCCTGTCAAGAAACGCAGTGTATCCGCAACATGAATGAAGTCGTCAAATAGAAACGGCTTAGCGTCTTCGATGAACGACGTCCGATTTTTTTGCATGAGGACGAGATTCGGATCGTTGACCTCAAGCAAGCGCTGATGCGCTGAAGCGAAGCGTCGATTGAATCCCGTGATGAACGGTAACTGTTTCTCCTCTGACAAACGTGTCAGTTCACGAATCTCTTCGATTTCCATCGAGACCGGCTTATCAACGTAGACGGCGATTCCTGCTTCAAGCGCTTGCCGTGCCTGCTCCGCATGGACGACAGTCGCTGAATGGATCATGACCGCATCGATTCCCTCCTGTACGGCGTCAGCAAACGTCGCGTATGTTCCTGCAAAGCGATAGGCCGCTTGCAATCGTTTTGCTTTTTCCTCGTCTCGCGAGATCAGATACACCTCGATATCGGATCGTTCGGCATAGACGGGTAAGTAGGCTTTTTGTGCGATGTCCCCTAGACCAATGACTGCTAATTTCATGTGAACTCCTCCTTTTCCTCTGTTGCTTACATTCCCTATGATACGTCAATTGACACGAAAAGATGGAAATCAGCTCGTTACAGGATTCGAATTCCTTTTTTTGAAAAGAAGTGAATTTCCTTTTTTTGTTTTATGATAAAACCATATTTGAACAAGGAGGGAATGAGTTTTTATGAAGCGCTTGCTCCGTACTAGTCTTACGCTCTTATTATTGTTCGCTTTATGTCTTCCTGCCATACCTGCAAAGGCAGCCAGTTACCAAGTCGTCGTCACTTCGACGATTGGGGCGAACATCCGCTCAAAGCCGAGTACAGCCTCGTCTGCGACAATCGTCCGACGTGCCGCGTACAAGGCAAAATTCACAGCCGTCTCGTATACGAATGGCTGGTATAAGATCAAGGACGGAGGTACATATCGTTATCTATCGAACCAAGTCGCTAAAAAAGTAACGAGTAGTTCCGTGAAGACGTACAAAATCGTCGTCTACTCGAAAGCTGGAGCGAACGTCCGGACATCACCAAGCACGGCCTCATCAAAAAATATCAAACGACTCGCATCCTACAATTCGAAGTTCAATGCAGTCTCGTACTCGAACGGTTGGTATAAGGTCAAAGGGAAAGTCAATTATTATTACGTCTCTAGCCAAGTTGCCCGAAAAGTGACGACGAGCAGCCCTAAACCATCGAGTGGCAGTTATCCGGTTGCATCGATGCGGTATTTCAAGCTTGGATCGTCAAGTTATCAATTGACGAAGGAAAGCTTCGTCCGTCGTTACCCAGCGAGTACGACGAAACTGTTGACGGGAATCGTCGCGTATGATGAAGCAGCACGTAAAGGTACGCTCGATCAAGTGTTCACTCTGACGTCTTCGATGTTATCCGTTCCGGCAGGTAGCAGTGTCGCTGGCTTCCGGGCTGGCGATAAAGTCACGATGCGTCAACTGTTGAACGGGATGCTGATCCGCTCTGGTAATGATGCAGCAAAAGCGATCGCTGTCCGGACAGCAGGTTCTGAATCGAAGTTCGTCTCGTACATGAACAGTCGCGCCCGTTCAATCGGGATGAGTGCGAGCCATTTCATGAACCCACATGGCTTCTATCATCCAAGTCATTACACGACGGCTGCTGATATGCAAAAACTCGCGAATACATATGCGAAGTACAGCGCGCTCATGACGATCAGTGGACGAAAATCATACCAGACGACTGTCAAAGGACCGTACGCACGGACATTGACGTGGTATCACACGAACACGTCACTTCCAGGTGATACGCGTGTTTATGCGAGCAAGACCGGTTACACACCGGAATCTGGTTACACACGTGTCTTCTTCATCAAAAAAGGCTCGACGCGATATGGTCTTGTCACACTGAAAGGATCGTTGTCTCAAACCGAGACGACACTCCGTTCTGTCTTGAACCAATGATCTTTTAATCAACAACCTGATTCCCTTTCCGGGAGTCAGGTTGTTTTTCGTTTCGCCTCTAAAATTATGCTTGCGCTGAAAACGAATTCATCTTAGAGTTAAGTTTAGAATCAGACGTCTGACGTCTTAATGAAGGAGAGTTTTACGTGGGAAATGTCAGTTTGTTATTTGGGGGCGTCGCGCTCTTTTTAAATAGTTTGACCTTGTTCGGAAAAGTCGATCTCCGTAGTGCGGGTGTCTTCAGCCTTATCACTGGTCTATTGCAGACGTTCATCGCGACCTATCTCGTCATCGGTGCAGCAGGTGATCCAGCCCTGACGTTCGGATACGCGAGCATCTATCTGTTTGCCTTTACGTATGTGTACGTCGGGATCACGTTCTTATTCAATCTCGACGGGAGCGGTGTCGGTTGGTTTTCCTTGTTCGTCGCGATTGCCGCCTTGTTTTATGCGTTCGTCAGCTTTACGACGAATGACATCATCGGTGGTGTGACCTGGTTGTTCTGGGCACTGCTCTGGAGCCTGTTCTTCCTCGGAATGGGAATGAATCGCCCGATTGATGCAATCACTGCCCGCGTTGCCCTCGTCTTGAGCTGGTTGACGTTGATCGTACCGGCACTAATTGGTCTTCGGTTCGGCTACTTCAGTTCGGCATACCAGTGGTTATGGAGCGGTGCTGCCATTCTGACTGTTGTTTATTTCCTCTATACGATGATGAAATTCTCGATGCTTCGGACGATCCGCTCGTCGTAATAGATACAAGGCATTAAGCCGCTAATATGAAAAGAGGTTCGTTCCCGATCATGTTCTGGGAACGGACCTCTTTTCGTTCGATGTATACAGAACGCTATCATTCATCCGCGACTCCTACAGGAAAAGAAAGTGCCATCAGCACTTTCGTCAGGGATGGATCAGACCCGGCAAATCGCATGTAGTGCGAGCTGCCGCGGCTGATTTCCCGCCTGAGGAAAGCGAGGATGATTTTAGCGTTCGTTTCGTCATCAATCAGAACTGATGTCGTTTTTTCGCGTTATTCTCATCATTCCAGTGCTTCCTGCAGTTGAGCCTGAACTTCTTTTAACGACTTGTCCGTCGGATGCCAGTAGTAGATGCCGTCCGATTCGATGCCACCTTTCCCATCAAGTGATAAGGTCTCGACATTTCGTAAAGCATCCCGGTAATCCGTCGCGACGGTCCGAGCAACGGAAAACGGTACGTTTGTCTTAACGTTTTTCCCGAGTGCTTCAAGGATGGCATTGAAGCGACGAATCGAGAAGTCCTCCGTCATCTTATCAGCAACCGCCTGAACGACTTGCCGTTGACGGATTTGTCGTCCGAAATCTCCGCGTGGATCATCATAGCGCATTCGCGCATAAGCGAGCGCTTCCTTCCCGTTCAGTGAAAGTTCTCCTTTAGGGAACTGCATCTCATAGTATGAAAAATCGATATCGTTCTCGACGGTGACCCCATCGACGGCGTTGACGAGATCCGTAAAGCCGTCTAGATTGATCTCTGCAAAATAGTCAATCCGGATATCGAGCAGATGACTAACCGTATCGAGTGACATCTGTGGACCACCAAACGCATACGCGTGATTGATCTTATCATTCGACCCATTACCGATGATTTCTGTCTTCAAATCACGTGGGATACTGATCATCTGGCTCTTATTCGTATTCGGGTCAATCGTCACGACGATGATCGTGTCACTACGTCCTGTCTCATTTTTCCGTTGATCGACGCCGAGCAAGAGAAACGAGAGTCCTTTTTTCTGTTCGACGGCCTTCTCTGTCTCGACGCTCGCCTTGACCGGCACTTGAACCTCTTGAAGTGTTTGACTCGCTTTATGATAGACATATCCGCCTGAACCGAAGAGAAGGAGCAGGCAAATCCCCGTCAGTGTCAGTACGATCCATTTCCATTTCTTCATCACCCATTCTCCTTTTCTTCGATTTGAATTCAGGACGGTCGTTGTGCCTCAAGTATGAGCAACGCATTGCGCCAGCTACCGAACAAGGCAGTGATGACACCGATGCTCGGTGCATCGCGTCCGATACTGAACCGTTGATAACTTGCGATCGTCAGATTTTCCGTTTCTTGCGCGGCTGCAGCAAGTACGTCTAGTACCTCTTCTTCCCGCCAGCGTTTACGGGGAAATTCGATCCCGATGATTTCCAGGGCGTTCGACCAAGAGCCGTACCGGCGGGCAATCGTTGCGACGGTCGGACGATTTTGACCAGCCGCCCACTTCGTGTAGGTCTGGCTCGTCAAGACCGGCAAGGCACCTTGCGCTTCAAGTAGTGACTCGATGATCCGTTGTTCCATTTCCTGTACGCGTTCCTTCAAGATATCTGCTTCTGACAATGCCTGCTGCCACGAGTTGAATTGATGGACGATATCCGTCAGGCTTGGTGCTTGCTTCTGTTGTGCCCATTCGCGGTACGTCGCGCTCGTGAAAGGATCGAGTTCCTCCCGTGCCTGACGCAAAGCGTCAATGATTTCCGATTTCGTGAACGTCAAGCGGGCTTGTCCGATGCCAGCTCGTTCCAAGGCAATCTGCCACGATCCAAACAGCATCAAGATTTCCGCGACGCTTGGATGAGTGGTGTTCAGTTGCCAGCGGAAATAGGTATTGGCCGTCAATTCATTCTTCCCGTTCGCAGCGAGACGGAGTGCGTGGATCGCTTCCTCCATATCGCGCATGACGATGTCCCCTTCCCATATATTCATGACTGGACGTTCCGGCGTACGGTCGTCTGCAAGGCGTGACGAACGTTTCGGATGACGACGGCTTGTTCGGTGAACGTCATTTGTGAAGCAGACGGAAGGCAGAGGCCGTCTTCAAACAGGCGCCGGCTGACATCATTCCCTTCTGCTGTGACGAATGGTACATCGCGATAGACGGGCTGTAAGTGCATCGGTTTCCAGACCGGGCGGGATTCTGCGTTTGCTTGTTGCAACGTCCGAATCATTGCATCACGTTGCGCTTGACCACCAGGTAAGAGAAAAGCACTGAGCCAGCGGTTGGCGAATGTTCCGGTCTGCTCGACTTGCGACGTGACGCCGTTCGGCGCAAAGGCACGATCGTAACGATCAAAGATTTTCCGCCGCGCATCGACGCGTTGATCGAGGACTTCGAGCTGTCCGCGTCCGATCCCAGCAGCGACGTTGCTCATCCGGTAGTTGTAGCCGACTTCCGTATGCTCGTAATGGAGGACCGGTTGTCGTGCCTGTGTTCCAAGATAGAAGGCGCGTTCGATCAAGGCTGGATCATTTGCGACGAGCATCCCACCACCTGACGTCGTGATGATTTTGTTGCCATTGAATGAATAGATCCCGAACGTCCCGAACGTTCCTGTCATCCGCCCGTTGACGCGTGTTCCGAGTGATTCTGCTGCGTCTTCAATCAACGGGACATCGTACTCTTCACAGAGGGCGGCGATCTCCTCGATTTGCGCTGCGACACCGTAGAGATGGACGACGATGACCGCTTTCGGAAGTTTTCCTCGCGTTGCTGCCTGGATCAACGCGCGTCGGAGTGCAATGGGTGACATGTTCCATGTTTCCTCTTCCGAATCAATCAGGACGGGACTAGCACCAACGTAGCGAATCGGATTCGTCGAAGCGATGAACGTCAAGGACTGACAGAAGACGTCATCCCCCGTCGTGACACCAAGCGTCGCGAGTGCCAAGTGGATCGCCGCAGTTCCGCTACTCGTCGCAAGTGCTGCACCAGCCCCTGTGTAGGCACGCATATCTCGCTCAAAAGCGTCGACGTTCGGTCCGAGCGGTGCGACCCAGTTCGTCGCGAGTGCTTCCGTGACGTAACGTGCTTCTTGGCCACTTAAGTGCGGGATGGAGAGCGGGATGTGTTTCATGATGTTTCCTCCCTTCGAGGTGACAGCTGACGGAGTGGCGTCCGGTAGACCGGAAACCAATTCCCCGTCTCGACTTCCGGATGTTGTCGTTTGATTTGTCGTGCGAGCCGGTCATAAATCGTTGTATCAAGAATCGATGTCCCGAGTCCGAAAAATGTTCGATTCGCTTCGCCAAAAGACCGTTTGTAGGCGAGTAAGCTATCCTCATCGGATCGTGTCGTTCCGCCACCGAGATGTAACGCTTGCAGACCAGCTTGTTTTGCCCAGCGAATCATCTCCGCGAATAATAGGTGATTCGGTCGAAGCGACAAGTAGGCAGGATCTGAAGCACCGAGGTGATAATGTGCGAACTGGCGACCCGTTAAGACGATGCAACCAGCGATGATTCGTCCCTCTTGTTCGGCAAGCAACAGGACATTTTTAATCCGTCCGTCGGCGAAGTGATCAAAGTAGGTCTGATCAAAGTAATACCGCGCATCGGCTTGATGTTTATCCATCGTCATCTGGTAGAGACGGGCGAAGTCCGAGTACTCTTCCGGACGCCCGAGGCGAATCGTGACCCCTTCGCGACGTGCCTTCCGGATATTGCGTCGCGTCATTTGCGAGAATCCACTTTCGATCGTCTCGAATGGATCCGTCAGCTCGAGTGTCACGGTCGGCTGCAAGATATCCGTTTGATGGCACCAGTGTTGACCGAGTTCCTGGTTGTGTAGCAAGGGGTGGAAACGAACCGTCTCGGTGACGATCCCGGTCTCGTGACAGTATTGTTCGAATCGCGCGCGGGCTTCGCGAATCTGATCGAGTGACCAGATACCTGTGAAATAAGGACCACCGTAGCCGTACGGCGTCGTGATGTCTTCAAAGAGTGTGCCTGGAATCGGACGCCGCAAGTACGGATAGATCAACGTTCCGAACTCTGTTGGATAATAAAATAATTCAGGAATCTCATCGTGCTCTTTTGCGAGTTCGAAGTAAGCATGTTCGTAGTAACAATCGAGCTGATAGCTCGCGACGAGCGCGTCCCATTCCCGTGGATCCCGAATCAAGCGTTCATCGCTTAGCGACATCATGGGGAACACCTCCGTCGAGACCCTTGAACTCACCCATACTAGTCTGGTGAGCCGTCGAGTTTCCTTCTGATGAGATGACCATTTTGAACGTCTTGAACAGGATATAGAGATCGAGTCGGAACGTATGGTTTGCCGCATACCATTGATCTTGTTCGAGGCGTTGCTGCCACGTCGTTGCGTTGCGACCGTGAATCTGCGCCCAGCCTGTCAGACCAGGCAAGACGTCGTGCCGTGTCATCTGCTCCTTCGTATAGTGATTGAGATAACTGGCGAGTAAGGGACGCGGTCCGACAAAACTCATCTGTCCGCGGAGGATGTTAACGAACTGCGGAATCTCATCAAGACTTAAGCGACGAATCCACTCGAGCGATGCTGGAATCCGGTCCACATCCGGAAGGAGTTGTCCGTCGGCATCTGTTTCGTTCGTCATCGTACGGAACTTATAGATTTTGAACAGCTCCCCCTTATAGCCAGGGCGGACTTGATTGAAGAAAATCGGTCGTCCGAGTTTCGTATAGATGACTAAGGCGACGACGGCATAAACAGGAAGTAGGATCAGGATGGCGATGAGGCTAACCGTGAAGTCGAATGTGCGTTTCATGATGACGTCCTCCTTTTACATAGCTGAAAAGAGATCAAGTTGTCGTTTGATGACGTCGGCTTCGTTGAAATGTTTCATAGCACGGTCAAATCCGTTCCGTCCCATCTCGTTGGCACGGTCTGGATGTTCGACGAGTGTGTTCATTCGTTTGGCGAGTTTCGCAATGTCGCGGACTTCGACGAGATAACCCGTCTTTCCCTCGACGACCTCTTCGCGGCAGCCGCGGATGTTTGTCGCAATGACGGGCTTTGCACTCGCCATCGCTTCGATGATTGATCGTGGTACGCCTTCGCGATGTGATGGTAAGACGAAGGCATCGACTTGTTGGAACAAGGTGGGCACATCTTCGACGAATCCGAGGTAGTCGACGTTTGGAATCTCGCGAATCCGCCGTAAGAATAAGTGTTTCGTCGTTTGATCGCGCTCGCTCGCCATCATCTCACCCGCAATGACGAGGCGAGCTTCCGGGTGACGATAGACGACATCCTCGAATGCATCGAGCAGTTCGAGAATCCCCTTCTCTTCGACGATCCGACCGATGAAGAGGAAAGTAAACGGTGCCCCGGCTTCGCGCGGGCGTGGATAGAAGCGGGTCAAGTCGATCCCATTTCCAAGGTGCATCAGGCGCGTGTTCGCTTTAAAGCGTTTGCGCTGAGCGAGTTGATAATCTTCCTCGCTTTGGAGGAGCAGGTAGTCGGTTGCGAAACGTGCTAGCCACTTTTCGACGGAGTATGTCAGCTGGTACGTCATCCGCCCCATCTTCTCGTGGAAGTAAAAGCCGTGTGCCGTATAGACGATATGCTTCGTTCCGGCCCGTTTCGCGGCAACGCGTCCGAGGGCGGCGGCGACCGGTGTGTGGACATGGACAGCGTCGTAGCCGTCCTCCTTCAAGATTCGCGTGATTTCTCGGATTGTCCGCCAGTTACTCGTCCAGTCGATCCGGCGCTCGATCGGAATGTCATGCATCCGGAATCCTTTGGCTGCGAGTTTTGCCGAGGCACCGGTGTCGGCACAGGCGATACCGACGTCGTGCCCAGCGTTTTGCAAAGCGAGTAAGAGCGGCTGCAACATCGTCTCTGCCGTCGTATCAAGGGCACAGACTTGAAGGATTTTTAGAGGCGCCATACGTGGACCCCCTCTGGCTGTTCTGACCGTGGCAACATCCCTTTGATGTCGACGACGATGCCGCGTCCGACTTTGAGTAGATGTTGTGCTAAATTCCAACCACCTTCGACATATTCTTCGTGTGAGACAGCGAAGATGACGACGTCGGCTGGTTTGAGTTCGCTCATTTCGAGTAAGTCGATGCCGTACTCGCGTTTCGCCTCACTTTTTTCGACGAGTCGGTCCGTCACCTGGACGTCGATTCCGAACTCTTCGATTTCACGGACGAGGTTCGCGACTTTCGAGTTACGGATATCGCTGACGTTCTCCTTGAATGATAAGCCGAGGATCGTGACGCGAGCGCCGAGGACCGGCATATTTTGTTTAATCAAGTTCTTGACGAGCGCCGTTGCGATGAAGCGTCCCATCGTATCGTTGATCCGGCGACCAGCGAGGATGACTTCCGGATGATAGCCGAGCGACTCCGCTTTCATCGTTAGATAGAATGGATCGACGCCGATACAGTGACCACCGACAAGACCTGGACGGAACGGAAGGAAGTTCCATTTCGTTCCGGCTGCTTCGAGGACTTCGAGCGTATCAATGTCCATCCGGTCAAAGATGATTGCTAGTTCGTTCATCAAGGCGATGTTGAGATCACGTTGTGTGTTCTCGATGATTTTTGCCGCTTCCGCGACCTTGATCGATGAAGCACGGTGGACACCAGCTTCGACGACCGCTTCGTAGACTTCTGCGACGATGTCGAGTGTCTGTTCATCCTGAGCAGAGACGATTTTTTTGATTGTCTTGAATGTGTGCTCGTGGTCGCCCGGGTTGATCCGCTCCGGGGAGTAGCCGACGAAGAAGTCGACGCCAGCGCGTAAGCCAGATGCTTCTTCAAGAACCGGGATACAATCTTCTTCCGTCGCCCCTGGGTAGACCGTCGACTCGTAGACGACGATGTCGCCTTTATTGAGCTGGCGACCGACGAGATGGGACGCCCGTAAGAGTGGCGTTAAGTCTGGTTGATTCTGCGCATTGATTGGTGTTGGAACAGCGATGATGATGAAGTCGCTTGCTTGCAGTGCTGCTGGATCCGAGACGTAGTCGACCGTTGCATTCTTCAACGTGAACGGACTCAGTTCGAGTGTTGCGTCGATGCCTTCTTGCAGTTCTTGAACGCGTTGTTCTTTGATGTCAAAGCCGACGACGTCTGTTTTTTCGCCAAAGGCGACGGCGACGGGAAGTCCAACGTATCCGAGTCCGACGACGGCAATCGAACGGTTGGCAATGGGAAGTGCACCGGTTTGGGCTGCTGTCGTATCTACGATGTGTTTGACTGCCTTGTTCATAGTGGATTCCTCCTATTTCATCGACTGTTTGACGATCAACGTTTTTCCGTTTGGTTCCTGTTTGACTTGTTCGACTGGTTCAAGAACAATCTTCATCTCGGAGCCGAGCAACTTGCGCATCTCGTTCAAAAGGATCTGTTCGTGTTTCGGATGGAAACGTTTTGCATCTGGAATATACCGGAGTGTCACATGGTCAATCGTATGCTGCTCGACTTGGAGTCGTAAGACCGAATTCGGCAGTTCACGGGCAATCGTTGTAATGTCCCCTTCAAACACCTTGCCCCGCTTTTCGCTGACGATATAACTCGTTCCTCGTCCATCGATTGAAGCGATGACAGGTCCGTTTAAGCCACAGCTACATGTCTCGTCACTGAGCGTCATCCGGTCACCGATCCGGTAACGAATCAGCGGTGTCCCGCGTGTCGTAAAACACGTGACGACGACTTCACCGTCCTCTCCATACGGTTCGATGATGCCCGTCTCATGATGGAGATGAAGTTTTCGATGACTACATTCTGAGATGATTGGCGCGCCTTCAGAGGAACCGTATTGATCGAAGACCGGTGCGTTGAAGGCTTCCTCGAGAACCGAGCGCATCTCCTCCGTCACCGTTTCCGATGTCGGGAAGATGGCGATCAGTGGGATATCCAGTCGAATGTGATGCTTCAGCATATAGCGGGCGATTTCGACCATCGCTGTCGGTGTGCCGTCAAGTGCCTGTGGCTGGAATCGATTCAGCTCCTCGATATAAGCTGGAAAGTTCTCTTCCTTCATGTGAAAGATTGAGACGAGCAACTGATTGAGTGGCCGGTTCATCCGCCAGAAAATTGGTTTCTTTTGATCGACAGCTGTCAACGTCCGACCGGTGAAGCTCGCCCGCCGCATACCGGCGTGAAAGCCATGACGTTCCTTGAAGTAGTCGAGATGCGCCATCCGTTCCTGGACATCCTCGCGCATGAACGCGACTTGGAGCGACTTTCCGCTCGTTCCGCCCGTCCGCCCTCGGACCGGCGCATCGACGCGGGACATGAACGCATCGTTATTTTGGCGAAGCGTCTCTTTTTCAAGGATTGGGATTTTCTTCAGCTGCTCGAGTGATGTCAACGGTAACTGGATGTCATGTTCGTGAAAGAGTTGCGTGTAGTACGGTGTATGCGTCACGACGAAGGCTAGAAAGGCATTCAGGCGATCGAGTTGTTCCGCTTTATAATCCTGCGTCCGATCCTTCATCCGGAGCTCCTTCATCTTCTGTTCATAGAAGGGACCGTACCGTTCTTGCATCAACTTGCGACCGTATAACGATGTCAGCCAATTTTGGATGAAGATCGGAGAGCGGTAGTAGAATTCCTCTTTAAGCGCCATCTTGGATTTCCTCCTTCAGCAAGTAGTGACTCTCGTACCAATCGATGAATGCGTTGACACCGGCTTCGACCGTCGTCTGTGGTCGATAGCCGATCGTCTCGAACAGTGAGGAAACGTCAGCAAAGCTTTCTGGAACGTCGCCTGGTTGAAGCGGCATCCCCTGTTTAATTGCCGTCTTACCGAGGCGCCGTTCGATCAAGGCAACAAATTCGTTCAGTCGAATCGGGCTGTGACTGCCGATGTTGTAGACGCGGTACGGAACGTTGCTCCGATCCGGTAACGGGTTTGAAGCATCGAACGTCGCGTCGACCTCCGGTTCAGTCTGGAACAGGCGGTAGATGCTTTCGATGATGTCGTCGACGTAAGTGAAGTCCCGTCCCATCTCGCCGTAGTTGTAGAGATCAATCGGTTCGCCTTTTGCGATCGCCTCTGTGAACTTGAACAGTGCCATATCCGGGCGTCCCCACGGACCGTAGACACTGAAGAAACGAAGTCCGGTCGTCTTGATGCCGTAGAGGCTACTGTAGGTGTGTGCCATCAGTTCGTTTGCTTTCTTTGAAGCGGCGTAAAGACTTAGCGGATGATCAACGGCATCCGTCGTCGCGAACGGCATCTTCGTATTCGATCCGTAGACGGAACTGGAGGAAGCGTAAATCAGTTGTTCGACTGGGTGATGCCGACACGCCTCAAGAATCGAGAGAAAGCCGACGATGTTTGACGTCATGTAGACGTCCGGTCGATCGATGCTATACCGTACCCCTGCTTGGGCTGCCAGATGGAGAACGAGATCGATTGATTCCTGTTCGAAGATCCGCGCGACGGCTGCCGTCTCTTCGAGTGAGACCCGGTAAAACGTGTAGTTCGTTCCGAGTTCAGCGAGCCGGGCTTCTTTTAACGTCGGGTCGTAATAGTCGTTCACTTCATCGAGTCCGATGACCCGGTAACCCTCCCGGATGAAACGACGTGCGGCGTGAAATCCAATGAAGCCTGCGATACCTGTAATTAAGATCGTTTTATTCGGCACGGTGTTCGACCTCCTCGAAGTAGTGGCGCGCTTGCCAGCGCATGTAGTGAACGGATGTGTAGACGATGAGTAACATCGGGAACAACTTATACCGGTGTCGGATGGCCGTTCCGACATTGCCGGTTCCTAGACCGAAGATGACGGCGTTAAGCGCAAAGAGAAGGAAAAAGAACAAGAGAACGCTGCCGAATGGATGCTGACGGATCAGTTTAAAGAAACGGACAATCGCAAAACAGGCGATGAAGTAGAAGATGGCGTCAAGGAAGAAAATCAGAATGTTCATGACGCTCGACCATTGCCACGGGAACGGTGAGAACAGGAAGTAAATCATCCGAATCGGTGAGTAGAGAATCATGTCAGCTGGACCTGTGACCGTCAATCCGTTCAGATAAGCGGAGCCGCCACGGTCGTAACTCATCCCGCTGAACAACTGTCCGTTTTCTGAGACGTGGGTGAACTTCGCGAACAAGACGTCCTGGAAGCTGTAGACGATGAAGCCAACGATCAGTACTTGAAAGATCAGTCGCTGCACCTTCGTCGGTTCAAAGTCCATTCGTCGTGTCTCATGGCTATAAAACGAGAAATAGACGAGTAAGACGATGATCCCGACAGCAAGACCGGAGTGGAACATCGTACTAACGAAGTAGCCGAGATACGCGAGCGTCATATACCATCCGGACTTGTCTTCCGTCCAGCGCACCATGTAGTAGAGTGTATAGACGATGCCAAGGGCGACGATCTGGTCACGCAAGAGAATCGGTGAGAGTAACAATCCTTGCGGGAAGAACGCGAAGATCAGTGTTGCTGCGAACACGTATCGTTCCGGTAAGCGTAACCGTTGCAGCGTCTTCGCTAGGATGATGACAGCGACGACACCGAGAATGACGTTCAAGAACTGAGCGAGGATCCGTTCTGGACCGAACATCAGGTAGAAGATTCCGAGAAACTTGGAATAGGTGCCACGAACGACATCATTGAAGGTCGACGGATCAGTGAAGATTTGGACACCTTCGAGATGAAAGGCTTCCGTGTCGTCACCACTGTGTGGCGGTAAACGGAACAGCTCGAGATCGATGAACATCAGGACCAATCGGACGAAGAAAGCGGTGATGAAAACGAGAAAGAGTGGCGTCGTCTCTGCTTGACGAAGCAAGTAATAAAGAAACAACACCGAGTTGATGAGCAGCAAGGCGGTCACGTAGGTGTCCGGGAAGAGCGACCGGGCGAATTGACAAACGAGCGCTTCGATGACGATGAGTAGTAGGATTGGTCGCATCTTCTTCCCTCCTCAGCTGCTTTGTTCGACGACGAGCGTGACGTCCCGTGGATATAAGGACCGATACAGTGCCGGTAACAATAGGACGATCTGAGTGACAGCGCAAAGGGTGTAAGCGATCGTTGCACCGTATAGACCGTACAGCGGAATCAACAAGCTACAGGCAATCAGGTTGACGACGACACTGCCGAAGATCGAGATTGTCTGGATCCGGAACTGCTGGAAGCCGGTCAAGAGTGCCTGAATGACGGTCGAGTTGTAGAAAAAGAGTGAGGCGACCATCATCAAGACGAAAATCAGATGGTATTGAACGAACGATGCGTTGTAGAAAATCGTCAAGCCCCACTTGCCGAAGAAGATCGCTCCGACAATCAACAGGATGCCGACGATGTTCGTCATCAGTAACATCGAGCGGGTCAGCTTGCGCAGTTCCGGTAAACTTTGGCGTTCGCCCGTCTCAGACGAGAAGTTCGGTAGCAAGACGGCGATCAAGGAGTGGATGAACAGACTACCGAGTACGAGTAGATAGGCGATGCTGGCGTAATAACCGAGCTCTTCCGTCCCGATTGCGTGACCGACGAACAACCGCGGAATGTTCGCGTTCAAGGCGATCAGGAGTGCGACGAATCCGAGTGGCATCGCTTTGAGGAACAGCTCCTTGCCTGACCGATATCGTAAGTCGAGCGATTGATTGTCAAAGCCACGACCGACCCGGCGAATCGTCGGTAAGTCGTATGCGAGTAGCATGATCAAGTTCCCAGCAATCAAGGCGAGCACGAATCCGTGAATCGAATGGGTCGTAAAGAGGACGAGTGCTGCGCCTGAGACGTTCAAGAGACTACGGAAGATCTTCGAGACCGCGACTTCCTTGAAGGCAGTGTGTCCTTGCAGGAAACCATAGGCGAGATCGGCGAACGACTCCATGTACTTATTCAGGTAGACGAGTAATGTCAGGAGTAAGATGTCCGCTTCACCGAAGAAATAATAGACACCGAGTAACACGAACACACCTGCCGAGAGGAGTGAAAAACGAGTCTTGATGAAGAGCCAGAAGTTCGTCAGGCCAGCCCGTTCTGCCGTCAGGATCGTACTGGCGTTCAGCCAACAGAACATGACGATCGGTGCGGTGATGGCAAGGGCATAGTTGAAGTAACCGATGTTGAGCGGTGTGCTCCATTTGATCAGGAGCGTCAAAATCATCCATTGATGGAGCGAGTACGCCGTATCGGCAATGAAGATGAGATTGAAGCGGGACAGCCGGGCCGTTTTCATCGTTTCCCCTCCTCTCTATTTGCGAGCGATCCGTATCGTTGGTGCGACCGGGTCGGTATCGGTTTCGTTCGTGACGTCTAACAAATACTGGCGGAGTGCTTCGTCCTGACCGAGCGCTTGGGCGATCTCACGCAAGTACGGGTCGACGGATCCAAAAGGTCGTGTCTTCCCGACGAGGATCTTGTCGAAGACGAGCTCGTCATGGACTTCATCGCGAGCGAGCAATTCCTCGTAGAGTTTCTCACCCTTTCGAATGCCGCTGTAGACGATCGGGATCTGCTCTTCCGTGAAGCCACTCAAGTGAATCAAGTTCTTCGCCAGTGTCGTGATGTGGACTGGTTCACCCATATCAAGGACGAAGACTTCGCCACCTTTCGCGAGGACACTCGCTTGAATGACGAGTCGACTCGCTTCCGGAATTGTCATGAAGTACCGCGTCATCCGGGAATCGGTGATCGTGATCGGTCCGCCTTTGGCGATTTGTTCCTTAAACAGTGGAATGACGGAACCACGGCTCCCGAGGACGTTTCCGAACCGGACGACGGCGAACGTCGTCTCGCTGTTACGTGCCATCTGCTGGATGACCATCTCAGCGATTCGTTTCGTTGCCCCCATCACACTCGTCGGGTTGACGGCCTTATCGGTCGAAATCATGACGAAGCGTTTGACACCAGCTGCTTCCGCCGCTCGAGCGACGTTGCGTGTGCCGTAGATGTTGTTCTTGACGGCTTCACTCGGATTATCCTCCATCAGTGGTACATGCTTATGGGCTGCTGCGTGATAGACGAGATCCGGTTCAAACCGTCGCATGACTTCAAGCATCCGATCACTGTCCTGAACATCGGCGATGACGGATTCGAACTGGATGTCCCGACTGAGACACTCGAGCTCCCGACGAATCAGGTAGATGCTGTTTTCGCCGTGCCCGAGAAGAATGAGCCGTTCGGGACGGAAACGAATCAGTTGCCGACAAATCTCGGAACCAATCGAACCACCGGCACCGGTGACGAGGACGGTCGAGCCATGAACGCTTCGTTCGATTTCCGTAATATCGAGTTCGACCGGTTCCCGACCCAGTAAATCAGCAATCGAGACTTCACGGATCTGTTTGATCGAGACTTTTCCGGATGCCAGTTCGACGAGCATTGGTAACGTATGCGCTTCGACTTGGGTTTGTTTGATCCGGTTCAGCAATTCTATCCGTTGCGGATACGGTAACGATGGAATCGCGAGGACGACTGCTTCAATCTTTTGTTCCTCGATGATGCATTCGAGCTGGTCGATCGCTCCGATGACGGGAACACCGTGAACCCGCATCCCGCGTAGTTCGAGCGAATCGTCAAGTAATCCGACGACGTTTAAGATGTGCGACTTCTTTTGCTTCAGCTCTTTTGTGATCATCTGACCGGAAGCACCGGCACCGATGATCAGCGTTCGTTTGCCGAGCGTCTTATTGTCAGGAACGAGACGAAGGCTACGTCCACGAATCAACAACCGGACGAATAAGAGACCGTTTAGGACGAGTCCTGTTTGCAGGAAGATCGCTCGTTCGACCGCAAAGTCGAACAAGGCGTATTCGAGACCCAGTAAAACGAAGCTGCTAGCGAGGACGACGACGAGTAAGACGGCAAGATCACGAAGGCTCGCGTAACGCCAGATGATTTGATAGAAGCGCATCCAGTGTGCGACGAATGTAAGAGCGACCCACTGGATGAGGGCGATTTCGAGTGCGTCCTGCAACTCGAAGTTGACGGTGAGATGGAGCGGATTAAAGAAGTAGAACGTAACGACAGTCGCGAGTGCGATGATTCCAGCGTCGATTAGGCGAAGGAGTCCGATCTTCAACTGTCGACGATACGGGGTGAGCGGGGAATGCTGCATGACGGTGTCTCCTCTCCTCTCTCATGAATGACTGCGGGGAATCGCTTTCGGATAACTATCAGTGGATTCGCGTGTCGCTTCCTTTTTGCTTAACGAGCGAGAATAGACGATCAGGAGTCCGAGCATCAGACCAAGAACGCCACCGATGCCTGTATTCATTAGAATGTTCGGTGACACGGGTTTCGTTGGAATCCGTGCGCTCGAGAACACTTCCGTCTTACTCGTGTTGATCAGTTGTGGGAGATAATCCTGGAAGACTTCCGTCATCGTATTCGCCTGGATGGCTGCCTGCTCCGCCGAACGATCCGTGACGGATAAGGCGATGACTTGCGAATCGAGATTGCTCGAGACTGTCAGACGATCCGTCAAATCGAATAACCGCTTGTCGGTGACGTTCATCTTTTGGGCGACCTGATCGACGACCTCTGGGCTTCGTAGGATATCTTGATAGGTACTGACGAGTGTCGGCGTAGATGTCGCCTCTGCGTTCGCTTGAGGAACGACAAGAATGTAGGCCGTCGCCTCGTATGTCTTCGGGATGACATACGTGCTAAGCGCATATCCGGCTCCCGCAAAGAGAATCATGAAGAGTGCGAGTAGCCACCAGCCGCGTCGGAGTGTCGTCAAATGATCTCCGAAGGTTTTTCTTTGATGCATCGAGCTCACTGTTGTTCACCTCTTTCTGGTTTGACCGAATGGATGGACATTGGTTATGTCTACACCTTATTTCCAATCGACTCCCAAAACAATTAGAGCTTGGTGGAAATGATTATATTTTTTTCGGTAGCTATCTCGCTTGCGTGACACTAGTTCACCGCATGAATTCATATCACGAAAAAAACGCGATTCACGAAAAAATGATCACGTTTTCCTTAATATTTTTTCATTTATCTGCATGATGTTTTGAAAGATAAGGGTAAATACCAATTTGATGATTAAAAAGTGCTCAAATCGGTAATAAGTCCTATATGAAGGGTGGATAGTCTTTAGAAATCATGTTAAAATCAGCCAATATACCCACATCGTTTGCCTTATCCATCCTAGTCTTTTGGATCATGCTCGATGCTTGGATTCGTCCCTTATCCTTCACGGACGAAGTGTTGCCGAAACAGTGGTCTCTTTGGTTGCTTCCGGTCTACATCGTTCTGTTCAGCGTCTGTTGGCTCATCTTACGACCGTTCTATCGCGCCAACCGAGCGACTGGGCATCAAATTGTAATTATTTTTCTGATTTATCTGACATTTCATATCGTTTTTTTCTTCTTTAACACGAATACGGATCGTATTCTTGCTTCGCTTTACCTCATCTCGACTTGGCTTTTCGTTGGCAGCGTTTCTTCGCTCTCGCGTACATCGATTGACCAATGGCATCGTCTTCTATGTTACTTTCTTTACGGACAAGCCGTCTTTCTCGCTTCCTATGCCCTCATCGTCTCATTTGGTTCAGAGTATGTTCCGGTCGAAAACCTGCAATGGCTTCGAATCGGTCCTTTGTCGTTTCCTCAGTTGTACGTCGGGGAACAAGGTTCATTCCTTCGCCTCGCTGGTCTGATGAACAATCCGAATACGTTTGCAGCGTGGCTTGTTCCAGGAGGACTGTTTGCTTGGTTCTACCTGCTCAGACAGTTCCCGCGTCGGCAAAGCTTTCTGCACGCGGTCCTTCTCTTGCTCATCATCATCGCGTTACTCAGAAGCGGTTCGCAGACAGGAATCTATTCTTTTCTCCTCCTTGCTCTGCTGACAAGTATTCGAATGGTTCCGGGAACGAGACGGCGGTTGCAGGTGACGGCGTGTTACGTAACGGGCAGCTTGATTCTCCTAGCTGTCTTTGCGTTTCAAGGACTGCTTCCCCATTTGCTCAGTCTCAACGGACGATTTACGCTCTGGCAAGCCGGATGGCGCGCTTCCGCTGATTCAATCTGGTTCGGACACGGGATCGGAAGTGCCCCGCGCGGACTGCAAGAGCAACTGAACGAACAAGTTCTTTATACGTTCCACAGCACACCGATCACCTATCTTTATGAATTCGGACTTATCGGTTGTCTGCTGTACGGTGCAGTCTTTCTGTATCTGTTCTATCGACTGTTTCGGATTCAGACAACGGATCTCGCATTTCTCGCACTGTTGCTTGCTAGCTGGCTTGGATTGCTCCAATTCACGGAAAGCATTCTCATCAGACCGAGTGGTTTTTATTTCATTTGGCTCAGTCTTCTCGCTTATACGTCGCTTCGTCGACTTCCACCTCACGACAGTACCCACACCTAGAGCACCTACATGAAAGGGGTATGACATCATGAAGAAATGGACAGAACAACAAGTCATCGATAGCCTGATCGAAGCTAGTATCGAATATCCCGCTCTCGACGCAAAGACGTATGCGCGTTGGTCGATCGGAAAAGACATTCCGTCGATCACGACGATCATCAATGTATTTGGTTCTTGGCGTGAAGCACTCCAAGCAGCCGGTCTCTCATCGATCCGTCCTTACTTTTCAGATGAAGAGATCCTTGCTTTCATCAAGGAAGCATCGACACGCTTACACCCTTTCCATAGCAACAGCTACCGAGAATGGGCAAAGGCGAAACATGGACCCTCCTTGACATTGATCAACTTACGTTTCGGTTCTTGGTCACGTGCACTCGAAGAAGCACAAATCGAGATGACACGCTCCATCTCGATGACGGAAGAACGGATCATCACCGCCTTACTCGAAGCTTCTGATGTCCTTCCCCGTCTGACGACACAGACGTATGCGATTTGGGCACAGGAAAATGGTCATCCGACAGTCGCGACGATTGCCCGTAAATACGGTTCATGGGCAGATGCCCTCGCTTGCCTCGACATCGCACCGCCTCGCCGGAAATGGGTCGAAGAAGATGTCCTTGAAGCACTGCGGCAGGCACAAGAAGAATTACCTTCCCTCAGTATCATTCATTACCGGAAATGGGCAGAAGGTCGCTCGGTTCCGAGTACCTCGACGATCAACGCTCTCTTCGGTAGCTGGACCTCCGCCGTGCAATGCCTCAAGCGTGCACGCGTCTCTCTTTCTTGATTCTGCTCTTCTACCTAAAAGGAGTGACCCGGTATCACTACCGAGTCACTCCTTTTTCGTGCGCTTATGGTTTTTTGATTTGCTCAAGCAAAGCTGCAGGCAACAGCGTCACCGTGTCGTGCTTCAATAGATAGATGTCTTCCGCATATGCCCCGATGCGTCGGGGATTACGTCTTCCCTGCAGATTGTTTCGGATCGCTTTCGGAAAATTAACGCCGCATTCATACGCATGTGGATATCCCCCACCGAATCGCGGATTGATTTCCGATAGATAGAGCGTTCCGTCCACATCGAACAGATCGAAATCAAGCGGTCCGACGAGACCGGTTCCACGTAAGACCTGCTCGACCAGTTCAAAGACATCGTCGCGTTTAACGGAGCGACTCTTATCCGTTTCCCCTGCACGCATGACGAGTTTCTCCTTGATGAAGATATCGGTCACTTCATGCGTCAACCAGTCGACATAGACATCGACACCGAGTTCTTGTCCTCTTAAGTATTCTTGAATCAATAAATCCGGATGGACGGCAAACAGTCCTTCAACGACTTCGAGGGAGGAGACCGCCTGGACATGGAGACTGGCACTCCCATTGCGTGGTTTGACGAAGACCGGGAACTGTACCTCCCCTTGCGCAAGTGCGCTCCGGAATGCTTCGAGCGTCACGTATGTCCGCGCATGCGCAATCCCTTCCGCGACACAATACGTATACATCGCGTACTTGTCGAAACAGAGACGACAGGCATCCATCGGTGAGACGAGGACTGTGACACCGATGGCTTCAAACCGTTCCGTCGCCGCTGCGAGCAATTCCAGTTCAGGATCAATCAATGACAATAGCGCCGTCACCTGTTCGCGCTGACACAACTCCAGCAAATGATCGATATAATCCGGTGCATCGATGCAGGGAACGAGATGATGGCGTTCTGTCATATAAAGACCCGGTGCGAGTGAACTACAATCCGCAGTACTGACGTGACCGTCCGGCATCTCACGGACGAAATACTCGACCAGCTTCGTCCGTCGACCGACGCTCGTCATCAACAAATGGGAAGTCTTCATAGGGCAGTCTCCTTCGTTGAAAATGATGCCTGTTCTTTTCTTGCTGGAAGGAGACACTTCCTGCTTAACGTCATACTTTTTTCCTATAGATGAGTACATAACATCCGATTCCAATCAAAGCACCAGCTCCATCGAGTAAAACATCTTGGATGAGTCCCGTCCGGCCCCCTGTCAAGATTTGATGGAACTCATCAAAGACAGCGACCATGATTGCTAACGAATAGGCGAACAGGACCGCAAGTCCTGGTGTCAGGCGACGGCGTGTTAAATCGATCAATCCGATGCCTAATACGAGAAACGTCGAGACGTGGGCTGCTTTTCGGATGAAAAATTCAATGAAGCCACTTCGTCCGAGTGCTGCAACACTAACTTCTCCATGATAGGAAAAGGAGATGAAACGCAGATGATCGACGAATCCTAACGGGATGTATCGAGATAACCCCGGCTTGATGGATTGTGCCTGATACGGCATCGAACTCGAGATAAAAAGGATCAATAGAACGGTCAGGACGACGTAGCCGGACCACGTGATTTTTTTCATGAAGACACTCCTTTTTTAATATCACTTTAGAATAGCATGGACCTCAAAAAATTGGCGGATTCTTTCTAAAATTCAATTTCTAGTTTAACCCAAATTAATTTTTTAGTTTCCTTGAAAAACGATATTTTACATTTCACAGGTTTCTTTTATAATGAAAGTGGTTAATTAGTACTATACACGATGACCTGCAGAATAGGAGTGGAGTGCCATGAACCGTGCACTAGGTAAAAAAATCATGCAATTGCGCAAACAACACAAGTATACTCAAAAGTTTTTAGCTGAACGATGTGGAGAAACAGCAACGGACATCTCCGCTTACGAACGTGGTCAGCGCATGCCCTCTCCTCAAGTCCTAGAACGATTGGCTCTTGCTTTAGACACGACGGTCATTGATCTCATCGATCCGAAGTATGTACAGCATCCTTCGTTGAATGAATTCATGCAACAAGCGCTTGAACCATCACAACCGCTTGATCTGAAACTCATTCTCGAAGACTTACTCGTTCACCTCAGTCTGTCAAAGGAAATCTATTTTGATGGTCGCCTCGTCTCAGCGAACGTCCGAGATGAGATGGCAACGTCCATTGATCAGGCATTAAAACGAGGGCTTTCCTCCATCGAGGCGTAAAAAGGGATCAAAATCAGCTGATTTTGATCCCTTTTTCTTATTCTGTTTGGACAATATGGTCGATGTACAATTGTCCGTCTTCATATGTCGCTTCTAATAGTTGACGAAAAAACGCATTTTCACTTGTTTTCTCGGATACGAATACACGTGTGTAGCGCTGGTGCGCCTGCTCGAGTACACTGAATTTCAGAGTACGGGCAGATGAAGAGAAGAACAATTGTCGACCGGGATGACCAAAGGCGTCCGTTGCTTTCGATTCTTCTAAGAAGTGAAAAGATTCATCTGGAAACAAGGTCTCAATGAACGATAAACAGCTTTGCTGAAAGGTACTTCCGCTCTGATTTTCCATGATGTGTCCGGCTCCTCTTTCTCATGATGTACTTCGAATCGTGAAAAGGAAACTACTGTATCACATTACCCAGCCTTTAGACCTATTCAAACCAGTATATTACATATATTTTTAATTGTATCGTTATATTATATTGTTTGACTACTGTTTCTCGAACTCCAACACCAGCATCGTGTTTCCTTCATACAGAAATTGTCCCTGATAGTGCGATAGCGTCGCAAATTCAAACAGCGTCTTCGGTTCGTACAAATATTCAATCGCATAACTGACCTTTTCCTCATTCTCCGATTTGAGGTAGGCGTTGAACAATAAACGTTCGCCATCGACTTGATAGCCATAAAATAGCAACGTCTTTTGAAAACGTCGTGTCGCAATCGGATGCGCCATCGATTTTAGATGGTCGACACGATACAAGGATACGAGAAGTCGTCCACTTGGTCGTAACAATTGACGGATGTTTCGGAAGAACAACAGCAGCTCCCCACGCGTATAACGTAAAATCGTCGTTCCCGGTAAGATGATCCGGTCAAAGTACTCAGGACCGACGACGTCCGTCACGTCATGACTCCACCCGTAAATCTTATGCTGATACTTCTCCGCAATCTGTTTCGTCCGTGCAGCTTCCGGTTCGATCAGATAAAGATCATATCCTTCATCCGACAAGAGGTTGAAGAGTGACGGATCAAACGTTCCATGAAACAGGATTCGCTCCCCTTTTCGTAAATAACGCCGATACAGCATCAGCTCATCGACCTCATTTAACTGTTGCGCTTCTTGATACAGTTGACCAAATCGTTCATCTGCCTGAACATGATTCAGCACCTCGACGCGCGAGTAGCTCCCTTTACGCAAGAATGGACCAAATAAGACATCACCCATGATACATCAACTCCTTGTAGTGCTGAATCGCTTCTGCATAATCTGCGCCGAGCCGCTCCGGTAATACGTCGAACTGTTCCTTTTGATCCGCTTCGAGAATCCAGAGGAATGCTTCGTTCGTCTCAAATAGACGCAACGTCGTCCGGTCGAACGCAAAACAACCTTCCTCGTTTTGAATGCCGATTAACGTCAACGGTCCGATCCGTCCGGATGTCCGAGGTAATTCGAGATCAGAGTACGGTGTGATGAAACGACTCGTTCCCTGAAACGTTCCGGTTAGTTGGTACAGCAACGGAAACAGCTCTAGTTCAGTTTGTGATGCAAGCGCGTCAGGTTGAGGTTGCCACTCCCGGAAAGATTCAATATCAACAGATAGGTCTGCACTCAACTGAATCGTCTTCTGTCGATCAGCGTAAATCCCGTCCACAAAGAAGAACAGTCGATGCGAGACGCGTAATCCACTTAACGTCGCATAATCGAGGATCCCCATCGATTGATCATTTTGAATCCGTCCCGTTTGTTGCCAGTCCACTAATCGCTCTGCTAGCGCATCACGCGATAAGACCGTCAACTGCGAATCAAGCGAGGGCGAAAGACAATCGGAAAACGTCAACAGAATCGGTGTCCGGCTCATCAGTTCAATGATCGGTAGATCGTGACGCATCGGGTGATCAAAATAGATGACACTGTTGATCGTCATCGCATGGAAATTGCTTGCCGGAATCTTCTCCAGTAATGAGCTGTCCTCGATGTAGACGTGACGTAACGGTTGCGGATGGTGCGGCACCGATGCTGGGTACACACCTGTCATCAATGAGAGAAGCGCATGATGGACCGCTGGAACGGATGCAGAAGCCGGCATGTCTTCCTGCGGTAAAAAGAGACCATTCAGGAAATCAGGTTGTCCGAACAGGACTTCTCCATTTGGGCGAATCAAGTGGAACTGGACGTGCAACATCTCGTGTTGCAAATACGCGACGAGTCGTAACGTTCGTTCCCCTTCCCCTTGGAGGACGAAGACATAGTGCTCATACTCTTGAAAATCCATATAATCGAGTAAATCATGGAACGTATGTGTGTCGTAATCAAACGCGTCGAGCGAAATACGGTGCGTCTCACAAAACGTCTGCAGATCAATCGATGGTAGAGAACGTTGCAGCCAGCCGTCTTGTTCCGATAAAAGCGATAATCCGATCATGTCCTCTCTCCTTTCTCATCAAATGATTGAAAAAAGGGCTTCATTCCAATAGCCGAATGAAGTCCTTTTGTGTGGATTAAGCCGATTTAACGTTTGCCTTAGGTTTCGTAGCAGTCCGGTCCATTTCCCGATGAGCGAGGGGGGCGACGGAGACGGTAGCAGGATTGAGACACCAAGCGCAAGAAGTCATGTTACGTCGCGTTTCTTTTAAGATGAGTGTCATGGATGTACCCCTTTCTGAATCAAGTGTGATGGTCGTTGAAACATTGATACGAAATCAAGTAAATCAGTAGTATCTCGTCTGGTTCGCTTCTATAATAGAAGTTGGTACCCTATACCAGTTCAATCTCCACGAAAGGACGAGGAGCCGATGGATCAATTCATGTCACCGCAAATCGGCTTAGCATTACGCCGATTGCGGAAGAAACACAATCTGACCCAAAAAGATTTAGCAAACGGAATTTGCAGTCAAGCAGAGATCAGTAAGATTGAGAGTGGCACACATTCACCGACAGTCGAATTGCTGTATGCTTTATCAAAGCGATTACAAGTTCCATTATCAGCGTTCTTAGACCCTACAAATCAACAAACGAATTTACGAACGATTGACGAAGAATTACTTTATAAATTTAGAAATCAGGACTTTGAAGGCATTTATAAACAAAGTAAAGTCGCACTATCTAATGCTAATACTTCATTTGAACATTCATTATTGTATAAATATTACTTCTTCATTTGCTCGTATCGTCTAGGAAAAATCGATTACCGTACATGTATAGTAGAACTTCAAAATCTATCTAATGAATACTCCACTTCATTTTATTCACCAAATATGCTAATTCGAATTAAATCTGCGATTGCGAATCTATATTCTGAAAATAGAAGTTTTCAATATAGTATCAATGTTTATGAAGAAATATTAAATCTCAACTTTGACAATGATGATTTAATCGTCGATCGAATTAGAATTTCGTATAATTTTTCAAAGATTCTTTTAGAATTCCAAAAACATAATCGAGCACTTACTATAATTGATGAAGCAATTGAAACAAGCTTAAAATTTAAAGATATGTCGTTACTCGGACAATTATACTCTCAAAGAGCTGCTTGTTTAGATAAATTAGGTGCTCCATCACAAGAAATCATTAGAACTTTTGATAAATCATATTTTTTGTTTGAATTATTAGGAATGAAAGAGTATCAAAAAATTATCACAACGATGAAAGAAGAATATCTAGCCAAATAGCTGTATCAATGTATGAATTTCAATTAAGCTCGTTTTACTGCGTACTCAAGTGGAATTCCATCAATAGCCACATCTGTTTTTTGTGAATATTCTAAAGGCAATCCTTTAATCGCTACATCGAAAGCTGGAGCATACTCAAGTGGTAATCCTTTGATCGCTAGGTCTGTTTTTTCTGAATACTCGAGTGGCAATCCTTTAATCGCTACATTAGTTTCAAGCTGACTAGCAACGCCAGCACCAACAGTAACAGATAATGATAAAGCTGCAATCGCTAAACCTAATTTCTTTTTCAAGTTCATTTAAATTACCTCCTATTATTTTTCGTATGGCTTCGTAACAACATCATATAACCTTAGACCCCCTCTGAATATTCGAATACGAATAATTATGGTATTTTACACATTATTTTCACTTTCTATTACTTTTGACTCGAGTCATATGTCCTGATTCCTGTGTTTTTCTTACAAATCATCCATCAATATGTCGAACTTGTGTATGAAAATAGATTTTTTTGAATATTCCATCATAATGAAATTCCGTAACAGACATAAAGAGAGCCCGTCCAACTCCTACGAGTCAAACGAGCTCTCTTTATTTTGAGGATTGTCGTAACGCAATGACGTAAAAGATACCGAGGACGACAATCACACCTAGTAGTATTGAACTAATTGTCGTTCGAGTCGACGTATCCGGCATCCATATCCCAAGCCCTAAATTGATTGCTGCGATAATTAGGACGAGCCAAACAATCGTACGTGGTCGCATATCGATCTCCTTTCTGGTCTACTCTGCCGTCCGATCACCGAATATGCTATGGTGAAGATAACGAAGGAGGTTCTGTTTCATGAATAGACTTGCTGTATTTTGTGGTTCCAAAGATGGTGCTAGCCCAGTCTTTCGCGAGACAGCGGGTAAGCTTGGTCAAGCGCTCGCTACGCACGGCATCGGACTCGTATACGGTGGTTCCCGTGTTGGAACGATGGGGGCTGTCGCGGACGCTACGCTTGCTGCTCAAGGTCAGGCAATCGGTGTCTTGCCTCATTTTCTACAAGAAAAGGAACTTGCCCACCCCGGACTGACTGAATTACATCTCGTTCACTCGATGCACGAGCGAAAAGCGAAGATGTCAGAACTCGCTGACGGCTTCATCATTCTCCCTGGTGGTCCCGGTACGATGGAGGAGTTTTTTGAAGTCTTCACGTGGGCGCAACTCGGTCTACACGAAAAACCGTGTGGTGTACTCAATATCGAAGGATACTATGATCCCTTGATCGCCCTATTTGACACGATGGAACGTCAAGGATTCCTGATTCCGGAACACCGTGCGATGCTGATCGTCGAGTCAGATCCTGATCGTCTTCTTGAACGCTTCGCGACGTATGAAGCTCCACACGTCAAAACCTATATGGATCGCTCACAAACCTGATGCAAACGGAGTCCTCGACTCCTTTTTTTGTATGGATGCTCAGCTCTTCCGATTTTACTTCTCTCTCGTTACTCATTTTCTCTACACTGACGTAAGAATCCTACTTTACAGCATAAAAAAACCAGATGCGCATGCACCTGGCTTAACGTTAAAAGAAATTCAAGATTGCATCACTGAGATTCGTCAAAGACGGCGTCTCATCGATGACCATCAAACTCCCGGCTGCAAGGACGAGTAACCCAAGACCTGATAAAATCCACCCTGGATGTTTGACTGTATCCTCTGAGTCCGTGTTTTCTTTACCCGATCGCGCATTTGCTGCTTGTTCTTTCAAGCGATCGCGTCGATATTGATGCTGTTCCTCTTTCGACCACTTCTTATACTCTGCGAGGAACTTCTTATACTCCGGTAAGACATCCTTCGTCGTTCCGTCGAGACGTACTTGACCGTACTCGAGCCAGACGACCCGCTCACAGAAGCTCTTGATTTGCGAGAGCGAGTGACTGACGAAGATGATGGTCTTCCCTTCATCCTTGAATTCGTTCATCTTATCGATACAACGGTTATAAAAGGTTTGGTCCCCGACCGATAACGCTTCATCGACGATCAGGATGTCGGCGTCGACATTAACTGCGATCGCGAAGCCGAGACGCGACTTCATCCCACTTGAGTACTTCTTGATCGGCTGATCGATGAAGTCACCGATATCCGCGAAATCGATGATGCCAGGCATCCGGCGCTCGATTTCCGCATCGTCCATCCCGAGCATGAGACACTTCAAGCGAATGTTCTCCCGTCCTGTCAGGACGTTCTTCAACCCTTGCGAGACAGCGATGATCGCAACTTCACCATTGATCGCGACGTCTCCTTCGTTTGCATAGATGATACCTGAGATCAAGTTCGATAACGTCGATTTACCGGATCCATTGATACCGACGAGTCCGACGACTTCACCTGAGCCGATTTCGAGCGAGACATCCCGTAGTGCAGTGAATGTTTTAACGCTCTTGCTTTGATTCTTGAACAAGAGCTTGAATTTTTCTTTCGTAGTCGTGACCATGTCGAAGCGTTTCGTGACATGGTCGAGTTTAATCATAGACATGGCGATTTCCTTCCCTTAAACGAGCTCTGTGAATGATTTACGGAACTTGATGTGCAAGAATGTTCCCGCTGTGAACAAGAGGAGCGTCACACTCCAGAAGTACAGACCGGTCGGCCACTCTTGCCAGACCCAATGTCCTCCGAGCAAGCTTGCTCGGTATCCCTCGACGAGATAAAAGACAGGATTCAAACGGAGGATACCATGTAAAGCATCTGGGAACCGTTCGATGTTCCAAAGGATCGGTGTCATATAGAAGAGCATCCGCATCATCGATTGTAAGAAGAGCTGGATGTCCTTAACGAGTGTGATAAGTGTTGAAAAACAAAGTGAGAACGCATAGACGAAAATGTACGTCGCGATCATATAATACGGCAACTGAAGTAGTTTCCATGTAATCGGGATGCCATTTGCAATGATGACGATGAAGACGATCAAGAGCATCGCAAAATGTTGATACATGCGTGATAAGATGACATACGACGGAATCGCACTCATCGGGAAACGCATCTTCGTCACCATCGCGAGACGACTATTGATCGAGTTCGATCCACGGAGCAAGGCGTCATTGATGAAGAACCAGACGACGATCCCGCAAAGAAGCCAGACGATGAACGGAATATCTCCGTCGACGTTCTTGTTTCCACGTAGACCGACACCGAAGACGAACCAATAGATAAAGATTTGGAGACCCGGATTGAGGAGCTCCCATAAAAGGCCAAGGCGTTGCTCTGCATGCGCTGATTTGATTTCATATCGCGCCAACCGGCGAATCAGTGGGAAGTTCTCCACCTGTTCCCGGATGATACTTCTCATTTCTTTCAGCATAAGTGTAAGTTCCTTCCGATTCATGATACATGTATTTTATTTTTATATTCGTTGATTCCACTCAAAAAAAGACAGATGCCGTCCGCGATTGCTCAAACGAACGCTCTCTCCGCATGAACGGGTCCTTGCCCGGTCGATTCCGACTCGCCTCCTTTGTCCACTCATTCGTGCATGGCAGAAGCAATACTTCCTATATACACTTAATCAATTCTAGCTATCGTGAAAAAGCGTGTCAATGTATTGGACGAACCGACACCAAACTGTAGTTTTTCAGGCACGACAAAAACCGGCGGGTCCACCACCGGTCATCTCCTAGTTTGTTTCCTTACGCATGATTAAAATGTGGAAACTCAATCGTCGTCGGTGGTGATGCGAGCCCCCATACGAGGAGGACGGTAATCACACAAATAATGCCGACGAGGACACCGCCTCGAATCGTATCATTCATCTATCGTTGCCTCTTTTCATCCGAACTGTCTATATACTGACATCATACAATATTTAGCAATTCAGGACCACTAAAAAATCGACATTTAATGGTAATGTTTAACGATTGGTAATATTCTTTCGTTTCATTTTTATTTAAGGCAAGATATAATGAAAGCGTTATCATTTACTTATGAAGACGAACGTTCGGATTCTCAAGCTTACGAGCAAACGACTCCCGTGGGTTGTCTTGTCGTCGGACCTAAGAATTTACGTTATTTACAAAAGGTTCATCCCACGAAGCTTTCCGAACCCTTTATAGTAGAAGAAGAGGTCAACGATCGCATCGCGACCTTGCATTCATACCCCACTCTTGAAGGAGGATTTTTACGTATGTACAAATCAAAACCGCTTTACGCGGCAGCTGTTGCTGTCGCCCTGACGACATCGGCAATCGTGCCAGTTGCTCAAACGACAGTTTCGGCTGCAACACATGTCAAAGTCAAAACGGTCAAACTCAAGTCACTCGTCTTCACGAAAGGTGCTCCGGTCAAACTCCCTGCTACATATAAAGGCGAGAAGATCACGTGGAAGTCTTACGACCGCCATGCGTTCAACCGTTACCAAACGGTCAAAGGCACATACGGTAAGAAAAAGAATCCAATCGAAATCAAGATCTACATTCAGAACTACGCCGTGAAGTTCGTCGAGAAGGTTGCGGATCAGACGATCTACGTCGATCAAAAACCAGAATTGCCGAAAACATTAGCTGTTCTCTATGCGACAGGTCGCATCTATGACAAGCCAGTCCGCTGGTCGAAAGTTGATACGAGCGAAGCGGGTGTGAAATATGCGGTCGCAAGTTATACACGTCTTGGTAAGACGATTACATTAAAAGCAAAAATCACGGTGCTCGACGTCAATACGGATGACTTCTCGATCGGTTTAATGCATACAAACGATACGCATGCGAACCTCGATGATGCACCAAAGAGAGCAACGGTCATTAAACAATTAAGATCGTCTTATCGAGCAGAAGGTATTCCTTCTCTACTTCTTGATGCTGGCGACGTCTTCTCTGGATCCCTCTACTTCAATAAGTTCCTCGGTCAAGCCGATCTTGAACTGATGAACTACATGAAATATGACATGATGACGTTCGGTAATCACGAGTTTGATCTTGGCGATACAGATAACAACATTGCTTTGAAAAACTTCGTCACGAAAGCGAAATTCCCGTTCATCACGGCGAACGTCGACTTCAGTAAAAACGAACTCTTCAATGGTCTGCAAAAGAAAACAATTACAGCAGGACCAGAGCGCGGGAAAATCTATCAAGGGATCATCAAGGAATATAAAGGACAAAAAATCGGTTTCTTCGGTTTGACGACAGAAGAAACAGCGGATATCGCAAGTCCAGGAACAGTTGCTTTCGCAAACTATATCGCTAGCGCTAAAGCAGCTGTCAAAAAACTTGAAGATCGCGGTGTAAATAAGATTGTTGCGTTGACACACATAGGTTTTGACGATAACGAAGCTGTTGATAATGATAAGTTATTAGCTAAAAATGTTGAGGGTATTGACGTTATTATCGGTGGTCACTCTCATACCCAATTAGACTCTCCAGTCATTTTTGATAGTGAAAACACGCCAGGAAAGAAAGATACAACATTAGTCGCGCAGGCATTTCAGTATGGCAAATTCCTAGGTAACTTAAACTTAACGTTTGATTATAAAGGACAACTCACAGATTACAAAGGATCATTAATTGAAGTCGGAAAAGCAGAAGCAGATGTTGAAGCTGCTAAAATCCTTAAACCGTATGCCGATCAAATCGCTGAGTTGAAAAATGAAGAAGTTGGCGCAAATATCGTCAATGCCTTACCAAACCCTCGTGTCAAAGGTGAGAACTTGATCAGCGTCCGTAATAGCGAAACAGCGCTTGGTAACTTGATCACAGACGGTATGCTTAAAAAAGCGAAGGAATATAATCCAGAGACAGTCATCGCAATGCAAAACGGTGGAGGTATCCGTGAAGCAATTGATGCCGGTCCACTGACAGTCGGTGAGGTCTTGACGACGCTACCGTTCGGTAACACACTCGCAACAGTCAAATTGACTGGTACAGAGATCAAAGAATTGCTTGAAATCAGCGTTGGTGTTGCACCTGTTGAAAACGGTGGTTTCCTCCACGTCTCTGGTATGAAGTTCGAATACGATAGCACAAAAGCTAAAGGCGAACGCGTCACGAAGATGGAAGTGAACAATAACGGCACATTCGAAGTCATCGATCCAGCGAAGACATATGTCATCGCAACGAATGCCTTCACAGCTAAAGGTGGCGATGGTCTCACACCATTCGAGACGGCTTACAAAGCTGGTCGCGTCACGGACCTCGGTCTCTCTGACTGGGAAAACCTACGTGATTTCACGAAATCACTCGGTCAAGTCGACTACAAGATTGAAGGTCGCATCGTCGATACATCAAAACTTCCAAACTAATACGAACAAAAAACAACCGCAGGTCTTCTCGATTCGTTCGAGAACGCCTGCGGTTGTTATGTTATAGTGTCTGCGCTGAGTTTTGCTTCAACAGCTCAATGATTTCATCGAGTTCATACTCTTGTGCCAACATAAGTGGCGTAAAGCCATCCGCGTTTTTGATCGACGGATCAGCGCCGTGCTCGAGTAAGAGCTTGACGGTCTCTTTCCCTTCCCCTTCAACAGCATGATGAAGAGGCGTGAACTTGTCGGCATCTTGTTGATTGACCATTTCGCCTCGCTTCAAGTATAGGTCGACGAGTTCATCGTTGTTACTAAAGACTGCCGTAATGAACGGTCGTTCGCCGAACTCATTGACAGCATCGACATCACTGCCTGCTGCAAGCAATTCCTTAAAGATCGATTCGAGTCCTGTGCTCGATTTCCGGTACCCGAGATAATGCAACGCCGTATCGCCATCGGCATCGACTGCCTTCATATCACTTTCCGGAATCAGTCGATGTATGTCTTCGAGCTTCCCTTTTTGAATCGCTGCCATCAACTCCGTCTCGTTGAGATTCTGACCATTCGTCTTCGTCGTGACGTTCTCGTCACTCGTTTCTTTTTTTGCCTCAATCGCCCCTTCGTCTAACAGCATACCTGCCGTCGTGCTAACGAGGAATATTGCCATTAGAATGCTACCTGCGACGACGAAGCCTTGACCATATCGAAAGAGTGGGCGCGGACGTTCGATTGGCTCACCCGTTAAGTGCAACCTTTCGAGTAAAGAAAGTTCGGTTCGTAACGCTTCATACAATAAGATGGAAAACGTCCGTTGCTTCCGTTTCTCCTCGACGTAGATAGCTGTATCTGTCGTTGCTAGAAGTGTTGGTCCGAGCACATCCTCAAACATGGCTTGTCGCGCGTATAAGGGCGAAACAAGTGGTAGGACCATCTGGTGACGGGTCCGAGCACATGCCCGCATGTAAGCCGGACGTAAAAACGGAATCCAACTGCCAATCCATAGTAAGATTTGCTTTTCCTGATGGTTCCGTTTGATTCGTGCCAGTTCAAGTAACAATCGGAAACGACGAATCTCTGTCAATTCTAGATACGACGTCGGTAGGACAATCAAATACTTTTGAAATAGACCGATAACGTGAGGTCGTTTTACTTCATTTTGGAAATAGATTTCTGGCATCCGCCATAGTTGCAACTGTTCTGTATGTATACGGATTTGCTCGAACAACTCTGGAAACTGCTCGGCACTCAAGCGAACTCCTTCACTTCGAATCCGGGAGACCCGTTGCCATTGCCGTAGCCAGAGTATTAACAATAGGATCACAAGACCCACCATCACATAAATACCGGGCTGCCCTGTTTCAAACACTAACCCAATGATGCCACCCACTGTCAAAATGGCGATGCTTAACAACAAACTAAAGTAGACGGTCTCTTTGCGGGTCACCGCTCTTCTGATCCGGTGCGCGGGATCAATCCGTTCTTTCGTCTCCTGCTCCATACGTCATCTCCCTCATCTATCACGTAATTCACCTATCACGTAATTCACCGTTTTCTCTTCCTTCTTATCTTAACGGTTATTCCCTCGAAGTTCCAAGGGAATCCTTTCCTGACATACCAAAAGAATATTCAGATAACTTATATTTTCACCTATTCTTTGATAACGTAACTTTTTTTCCTGATTATTCATTATATATGGAATAAAATTTCGCATATTCTATTTTAGAGCGATTTTTGTTGATTTTTCAGCATTCATACGCAATTCTCATAATAAAGCAACCTGTCGTTCGAACCACTATTTTTTTATTGATAGGTAGGACAAAAGTCACTTTTTTTGATTGCAGAAAAATTTGTAATACCATATAATAACTAATAGGAAGAAGAATATGGGAGTGGTTTTCTTGGGTTTATTTAATTTAATAAAAAAGGACTATACCGTCCAGTATCAAGTATTACGCGGAGATGAGATCGTTGAT
The DNA here is from genome assembly GCF_001750115.1 of Exiguobacterium sp. U13-1. NCBI lineage: Bacteria > Bacillati > Bacillota > Bacilli > Caryophanales > Exiguobacterium > Exiguobacterium sp. U13-1. Next base: position 3,163,940 of record NZ_CP015731.1, read on the forward strand.
ACGGATCGACTCAACATCCGGGCAGGCGATCACACGGCAGCACGAAAGAAAGCAGACAACATGTTAAGAAAAGAATTCGGACGTACTCAGTATAAGATTGAATGGGTACAACGGTTCTAATCGCTAAAATAACCCATCGCCTCAGTCATGATGATTGAGACGATGGGTTATTTTCATGCATGCTGTTGTTCTTGCTCCCGCACGATTCGATCAGCTTTTAAGTAAAGACGAATCGCTGTGTACAATACGATGCCAATCAATGCACCACTGCCATCGATCAATACATCGCCTACAAGCGGTGTTCGTCCACCCGTCAATTGCTGATGGAACTCATCCATGACACCAATCGTCATCGCTGCCGTAAAGGCAAAGAAGGCAGCTGGTAATGCTGTGTATCCTCGTGCACGTAAGAAATGTACGATGCTGATTCCAAGAATGAAGAACAATCCAGCGTGCATCCCCTTTCGAATGAAAAACTCAAGGAACGCTGCAGGTCCAAGCGACGCGACACTAATTGGAACTTCATAATGAAACGACACGAAGGAAAACGCATAAACCCAGTCGAGCGGGATATGTTGTGTCAAAAACGGAATCAAGGATTGTTGCTGGTACGTCATCGAACTGAAGACGAATAAGGAAAGTAAGATGGCTGCTCCTACATAAGCAGCAATGGGTATCCGGCGCATCCTGCACTCTCCTTTCTATTGAACATCCTACCATGGATGCTTATCGTGAACATACGTCAAAAGGCGGACTTATCTTTCTCTCATTATTTGTTGATTCCCTCTTTTGCTTCAAACACAACAAAAAACACCCCGTCCAAGTGGACGAGGTGCAGTTCCTCACAACGATGACGTCTTTGGTTCGCGTAAGAGGTGTTTGATGTCATGGAACGTTACGAACGTTTTGTTTTTCGCATCGTATAGTTTATAGCGAAGCGACTTCAGACTCGAGAATAAACCAATCTTCGTCGCCTTCTGAAGCGGTGGCGTCGAGACGTGTGCTTTTTCGAGATGATAGTTCGGAACACGTGGGCTGAGATGGTGGACGTGGTGGAAGCCGATGTTTCCTGTCACCCATTGCAAGACCTTCGGCAACTCGTAATACGAACTCCCTTCGATTGCCGCCTTGACGTAATCCCATTCACTTTCATCCTCGAAGTACGAGTCTTCGAACGTGTGTTGAACGTAGAATAACCAGATTCCAAGTACGCCTGCTGTGAACATCGTCGTTCCTTGGATGATCAAGAAGGCTTGCCAGCCGATGAAGTAAATCAGGATACCGTACAGGACGATAAGCGACGCATTGATGACATGTGTGTTGACTCGTTCTTTTTTGCGAGCATCCTTCCGGTTGAAGCGGCTCGAGACGAGAATCAATAAGAGCGGTCCAAGACCAAACATGACGAGTGGGTTCCGGTACAGACGATACTTGAGACGTGTGAAGCGTGACGCTTCGATGTACTCCTCAATCGTCATGACCCAGATGTCACCGACACCACGCTTATCGAGATTTCCACTTGATGCGTGGTGAATCGAATGCTCTCGCTTCCATTTCTCATACGGGAATAACGTCAAAATCCCGGTGATCGTACCGACGATAGCATTCGCCTTCTTATTCTTGAAGAATGAACCGTGCGTACAGTCATGGAAGATAATGAACATCCGGACGACGAATCCAGCAGCGAGGATCGCCAAAGGAATCGCGAGAAACACAGATAGCTTCAGGGCCTGATATGCCAGAAACCATAGGACGAGAAATGGCAGGATCGTGTTGATCATCTGCCGGACGCTGGCTTTGATGTCTGCCTTTTCAAACGGCGACACATGTTTGCGCAGCTGGGCAATCTTTTCTTTACTCATAGTGGTGCTTCCTCCTCGGGTTGTTTCAGCGTTCACGACGCTAAGTAAAATAGTGAAACTAAATATGAAACCAGTGAGCAGTGGTCGTGACGGTGCCTCTACAACACGATTCAAAAGCGGCACTCTAATTGTTTAGCGCTAAAATATTTTTGTTACCAGGTAATTATATCACATATTATAAATCGACTCCGGATTATTTTTAAAATAAAAAAAAAAGCAGAGACAAGTGCCTCTGCTTAATCGATTGATTTGAGTGGGTTGACGGCTGGTCCTTCTAGTACCTCTCCTGTCGGACCAAATCGTGAACCATGACACGGACAATCCCATGACCGTTCTGCTTTATTCCATTTCGTATCGCATCCCATATGGGTACAAGTCGTCGAGACGAGATGAAGGTTCCCTTCCGGATCCCGGTATCCACCGACCGTCTTGCCATGATGGGTGATGAGTCCTCCTTCGTCCGGCTGTAACTCGTCAGCACGACGACTTGCTTTCGTCAGCTTCCCTTTGACGAGCTCGATGGCGACGTCCGCGTTGTTCTTGACGAACTGCGTCGCATCCTTCGTCTTTAGCTTCGAACGGTTCGGATCAAATAAATGACGAAAACGATTTGGTGTTCCCGTCAATAAATCGCTCAACAATAGTCCGGCTGCGATACCGTTCGTCATCCCCCACTTCGCGAATCCGGTCGCAACAAACACGTTCGGATCACCCGCTGTCATCTGTCCGATATAGGGAATCTTATCGAGCGTGATCAAGTCTTGCGCTGACCAAAACTGTTCGAACGACTCGACATGAAACTCACTTCTCGCAAAGTCAGCAAGATGCTCATACCGTTGCATCGTTTCTGTCTCGTGACCGGATAAATGATTCTCACCACCGAACAGACCAAGCAGACGACCGTCCTCTGTCCGCGCGTGACGCAAAGAACGACTCGGTTGATCAGCACTTATGAACATTCCGTCCGGAAACGTCTCGTCGACATGACCCGATACGATATACGAGCGATGGACTTCGAGTTTTGAAAAATACAAGCCTTTGAAGTCATGAAACGGAAAATGGGTCGCGATGACGACCTTCTTCGCCTCGATCCGGTGACCGTTCTCAAGGATGACAGTTGGCGTCCGGTTCGACTCGAGCGATACGGCACGTGTCTGTTCATACAACTTCCCACCTTGGTGGACGATTTGTTCCGCAAGACCTTGAAGATATTTCACAGGATGGAACTGCGCTTGATCGCGCAGGACGACCGCTCGTTTGACATCGTACGGCAACTTACTTCGGACTTCTTCCGTCGCCTCGCCACCGTTCAACCCTAAGCGTTCATAGGCACGGACTTCTCGTTCCATCGCTTGCTCTTTTGAGTTCGCAACGTAGAGATAGGCGTCTTGCCTTTCAAGTTCACAGCCAATATCGAGCCGTTCCACTTGATGACGTAAAAACGTGATTGCTTCTTCGTTCGCTTCATAATAGAGTCTTGCTGATTCCTCGCCGACGGTTCGGATCAGCGTGTCATAGATCAAACCGTGCTGTGAGGAAACTTTAGCCGTCGTATAACCCGTCGTGCCGGCAGCGACGTCGCCTGCTTCGATCACGGCGACGTCGTATCCCCGTTCCGTCAATTGCATCGCTGTGACAAGTCCAGCAATCCCAGCCCCGATGATGACGACATCATGCTTGGCATCTTGATTCAAAGCTGGATAGGAAGTAGCAGGGGCACTTTGTTTCCAATAAGATGATGGAAATCCAGATAAGTAAGGCATCAAAAAACTCCTTTCAAAAAATACAACAGATCGACATGCTTAATCGTTCCCTGAACGATACAAAAACATGCGTAAATCATATTGTTTTTAAAAAGAAGCTCTAATTCATAGGGATTAATTTACTTTAGTAAAAGATAATATGGAATAATTAGGTTATAATTCAGTTATACTAAGGTTAAGAATCATAAGAGAGGAGTTTACTTCATGAAACTGGGGCGCCATATAATTGAGACCTTTCGTCGTTTTACGCTTGCAACAAGTATTGATGAATACGACCTTGCAAGTGTGCTGACAAAGGAAATTCCAGAGCTGACAGATATCTGTGTCACGATTCGACCAACTCACCTTCACCTTCAAGCCTCCGTACCGTTGACACGTTATGGTCTAGAGCGCGACTTACCTGTCGAATTGACGCTCCAATTGCGGGCAGTCGATAAACGTACCATCACATTCGAAGTCTTTGACGTCTGTCCTCACGATACCGAATCCTTTAATGAAACCTACCTCATTCGTCCACCTTATCTGCGTTATGAAAACCGACTCTTGACTGTCGATTTCTCCTTCTATTTTCCTTTCCGTCATGCCCGTTACCGCTCGATTCGTCACGTTAAACTGGAAGAAGGTTTTCTGCTTGCTTATTTGTCTCATTAAAAAAGGGCACCCTCTCCTAAATAAGGCGAGGGTGCTCGTGTCTGTTACGAACTCAACTTATCCGCTTGACGCTCCAGCAGTCCGAGGCGACGAATCTTTTTCTCCTCGACGACAGCGACGATCGCAAGGGCGATCAAACCAAAGAGTAATGCTGCATTGAAGATGACAAACGTGTCGCTCCAGCCGTGTAACGTAACCGAACCAATTGTTAGACCGTTCGTTTCCGGATCAGCGATTTTCGCTAGACCGACTTTTGCGATTGAATCACCGAACAAGTAACCGAACGTACCGACCATCCCGTTCGTGACCGTCGTCGCTTGTTTTGGTGCGAAGCTGATGACCGAGACACCGATCAAGAGCTGTGGTCCGTAGATGAGCGCACCGAGTGCAAATAGTGACGCGTAAATCATAAGTTCACTCGTCCCGTAACGATAACCGAGGACCGCGACGGCCGTCAGTAAGAGACAGATCGCTGCGACGAGCGCCCGGCGTCCTTTCAGTAAATCGGACACGTAACCCCAAATCATACTGCCGCATAATGCGCCGATCTCAAAGAAGAAGATCGTATTGACAGCACTCTCCGTGCTGAAGTGCAAGTGTTCCGTGACGTAGAGCGGCGCCCAGTTATCAATCCCGATTCGGACGATGTAAACGAAGACGTTCGCGATACAGAGCGTCCAGATCCATGGGTTCGAGATGACGTACGTTTTGAAGATTTGCCATTTCGTCATACTTTCAGCAGCGATGTTTTCCGGTTCGATCGGTTCCTCGAAGATTTCTTCACTCCGATTCCACCCGAGTTCCTCCGGATCATCCTTCCCGATGAACAGACCGACGATTCCGATGACGAGCGCGATCGCAGCTGGGAAGATGAACATCCCGACGACACTTCCGTTGAAGAAGACGTTCGCTCCCCACAGTGCGAGACCACCGGCAATTGCTCCACCGATGTTGTGCGAGACGTTCCAGAAGCCGAGGTAGCGTCCACGTTTTTCAAACGGTGTCCAGCGGGCGATCGTCGAATACGACGACGGTCCCCCGACCGATTGGAAGAACCCACTGAGTCCCCATAAAACCATCAATAAACCGACCGGACTTCCGCCGGCACTCATCAAGAGTCCCATCGCGGTGACGATTAAGGACGAGAGAATCAATAAGAACGAGATGACGCGTTTCGTATTTTTCCCGTCAACGAAGTAGCCGAGCAATGTTTTCCCGATTCCGTATGTAATCGAGAAGGCGAAGCCGATATAACCGAGTTCCGTCGTCGTAAAACCTAGTTCCTCTTTCAAGAGCGGTTGCGCTGCCTTGAAGTTGTTTCGGATGAGATACATCGCCATATATGAGAAGAAGACGACTAAGAATGCCTTTAAGAATTGCTGTAACCATTGTTTCCGTTGTACTTCGATTGGTATGCCGGCATTCGGCAATTTTTTGATGCTGAAGAAGCCCATCTTCCATTTCCCCTATCTGAATCAGAGTCTTCGCATCATTTGTCCTGGAGCTGATTGAATCGACGGAGGTAGTCCCGGTAATCGGCGACGATGTCCTGCCCGACGTTCTGCTGGATCGGTTGTGTCTTCGCGATCGCATAGGTCGGCGTACCGAATGAGACCTTCCTCAGAATCGCCTGACCGTCCGCCGAGAGTACGAAACGCATGAAGGCATTCGCCTGCTTTTGTTGCGTCCGTCCTTTCAGCTTTGAGATCGCGTTGATCGAGTACGTATCGAGTGGGATGCTTTTGACCGGATAATACTTTTCGCGTAGCGATTGTTGATCCCCGATGAAATTGACCCCAAGCATCGCTTCCCCACTGGCGACGTACGACGTCGGTGCAAAACCGTTCGCCGTGAATAGTCGCGTTCGCTCGATTAGCTCGCGTAAGACACCTTCCGACTTCGTTCCGTATCCGTCAAAGATCGCTTGCAGGATCGTCGCACCGGTACCGGAATGGTTCGGATCCGGCAAAATTAACTCGTCCTGATACCGTTTCGCTGTCAAGTCAGCGAGCGTCTTCGGATACGGTGCCGCCCCGAATCGGTTGTTCCAGACGTCCGTATTGATGACGATTGCGAGGCGTTCGACTTCGTAGCCGATCCAGTAGCGATCCGGATCCTGTAGTTCCGCTTGATCCATGTCGCTCGGGAACGGTGTCGACAACCCGCGTTGCTTGAGCGTCTGGTGGGCATCCCACGTTCCACCGATGATGACGTCGGCGCGCGGATGATCCGCTTCCTTCGTCACACGCCGGACGAGTTCTTCCGTCGAGAGGCGGACGAACTCGTACGTACAGCCAGCTTGTTCACAATATGATGACAGCAAGGCGCGACCGATATCCTCTTTCGCAGAGACATACGCCGTCAAATGCGGAACGGTTTCCCGCGCAGCTGTTCCCTGCTTCGTCTGTTCATTGTTGCGGACGATCCAAATGCTCATGAGACAAATGATACTCAGCAAGAAGAGCATTCCTTTTCTCATCGATTTGCCTCCTTCCCGGTCGGCAGGAGTTGTCCTTTTAAATAGAAGGTGTTTCCATTGTCATCATCCATGTACTGGACGCTGAACAATGTCTCATACACGGTAATATTCATTAAGTTGGCACGCTTGTTCTGCTCATTCTTGAACCGCTGGAGCTTGAGAATGCGCGGCTGTCCCTGACTGGCATCGAGTGCTTGACCGACTTCTTCATAGTCCGTCATCGGCTCCGCTTGCGTCAGGCGACGCTTGACGTCTTCTCGCTCACGTGCAGTCAAAGAACGAGATCGTCCTGCTGCATACACGATCACGACTTCCGCCTCAGCGAACTGACGCGCGAGTTGCTCTGGTTCGTGATAGGCGTTCAAGAAGCGTGCTTTTAATGTCGTCGTCTGAGTGCTAGGACGTTGCGCGACACATTTTCCATTTAGCGTCATGCTTTCCCCGAGCGAGAACGTCCACGTCGTTCCGTTTAAGAAACGGAGCGTTCCGGTAAACGTCGCCGTGCCCGCCGGACAAGTCCCGTTTGTCACCGTCTTCATTTGCTTCAATAGCGTCGTGATGCGCTGGACTTCCGTTCCGTCTTCTACCGTCTGCTCCCCCCACGCCCGGTGACGTAACGTCAACTCGGTCGGGAGTGAGTCATCGGAAGCATTCAGTCGTTTCGGTCCATCGAGGACGTGTAAGCGTCCGAAGACCGTCTGCTGAAGCAAAAGAAGACCGAGGACAAACAAGATGCCCATCAGGAAGAGATAAGCGATGGTCGATGCTTTCATGATTCCTCTCCTTGCTTGATTCTTAGATTACGTGGCAATTGTTTCGTAAATCCGGTCGAATTGTTTCGTAAATGTATCATTTGTAAGCGATTACATCATGTCTGATTCGCTAATCGGAAGGTCAATGTGATACGTGTTCCGCTTACATCACTTTCAAGTGCAAAATCGCCACCTTGTTCCTGCATCAGACGCCGACAGAGCGGTAGACCGAGTCCATTCCCACTCGCCGTCGTCAGACTATGTTGCTCCTTCTCCCATTCGGCAAGCACTGCTGGATCAACGCCGATTCCGTCATCCGTCATGATGAGTTGAAGGGTCGTATCCGTACTGACGGTTGAAAACGTCACCGACATCGCGTCACTGTATTTGACGGCATTCTCAAGAAGGTTCAATAAGACTTGTTTCGTCTGATCCGGTTGCCCGAGCACGTAGATCGGCGGAACATCCTGTTCAACTTGAATTCCTTGTCCACCAAGACGCAATTGCATGATGAATAAGGCGTCTGCGAGCAAGGTGTCGAGCGCGAACATCGTCGACGTCACGTGGCGTTCGTTGCGTTGTTGTTTCGCCTGTTCGAGATTATGCGAGACGAGTCGTAACAAGCGCTGGCTCTCGACTTCGATGTAGTGATAACAGTGCGCCGCTTCATCCGGCGGCAGCTTGGGGATCAATTCGACATAGCCCATGATCGCCGTCATCGGTGTCCGGAGTTCATGGGTGATGTGATCGATGAACGTCTGTTGGTCGCTTCGTTGTTGTTCGAGCTGTCCAATGTTGTGCTGGATTGCGTCAGCAAGCGTCGAGAAGTCCGCCGCCAGTCGGTTCAACTCCTCATATGGATACGTCGGTAACGCGTGCGCATAGTGTCCTTTCGTCAAGGCGTGCGAGACGCTCCGTAAATCATCGATCGGCCCGATCAACGTCTTTGCCATCCGCCGCGCTGTCCAAACAGCAATCACGATCAAGATCAGAAATACGCCCGTGAAAACGTAGGTGAATTGCCGCAGCAGTTCGGCTTCCGTCCTCAGATCAACAAGAAAACGGACCGAGCCGATGACGTCCGTTTTGCCATACAGCGGACTCGAGAAGAACAGCACCGGAACATCGGTTTCTTTCAGAAAGAGATAACTCGACTTCCCTTTTAACGCTTGATCGATGTCTCCCGCGAGGAGCGGCAATTGATCGCGTTCCGAATCAGCGAGCAGTTCTGCGTTTGGTCCAAACAGTTGGACACGCGCATCGAATCGGTCTGCGAGATAGGAAGCGATCGGGACTGCCGTATCGGCGAGCGAGTCCGTCTCTTCACTTGCGAGGTAGTTCATCGTGTAGAGATCCGCTTCCCGACTTAGTTTTTGGACGGACTCGACGGCGTTCTCGTATAGGTTCGATTGGATGAAGGCATAGAGAATCAAGAAGAGGACGAGCAATGCCGGAACGAGGAGCAAGACGAAGTTTTCCGTGATGACTTGACGTAGCTTCATGCGTCGACCCACTTGTAGCCAACACCGTAAATCGTCTTGATCCGTTCGCCTTGTGCTCCGAGTTTCTTCCGTAAGCGCTGGACCATGATATCGACGGCGCGGGTCTGACCCGAGAAGTCAAAGCCCCAGACTTGTTCGAGCAGTTCATCTCGCTCGAAGACCCGTTTCGGATGCGTCAGGAAAAGTGCGAGCAATGCATACTCCCGGTATGTCAGTGGTAACGGGTGACCGTCGAGCCGAATGACTCGTTCTTCGGGATCAACAGATAAGAATGGATCACTTGCGACAGGTACCGGTGGCGCGACCGCCTTCGTGCGTTTCAATAGATTTTTGACACGCAAGACGAGCTCCGTTCCGTTAAACGGTTTGGTCATATAGTCATCCGCTCCGAGCTGCAGCCCGATGATTTTATCGTTCATCTGATCACGTGCTGTCAGCATCAAGATCGGTAAGTCAGGCGTCGTCTGTCGAAGTTTTGGAATCAATTCGAAACCGGTCGTATCCGGTAGCATCAAATCGAGGACGATCAAATCAAAGGTCTGTGTTGCCTGCAAGGCGAGTGCTGCTGCTCCATCGGCTGCCGTCTCGACCGTCTGACCATCAAGCTCGAGTTGCAGTTTGACGAGATGCCGGATGCTCGCCTCATCATCGATGACAAGAATATGCATAGGAATTCCTTCTTTCTAGGCAGGTTTTTCTGTCCCCTAGCGTATCATGAAATCGTTTGCAATCCCATAATAAGAGGAACAACGAAAAAAGCCAGTTCCTACAACAACTAGGAACTGGCTCGTACTTATTTCACTGTAAACTTCATCGTAATAGCATCACTATATGCGTCTGGTTCGAAGTGCCATTTTTCAACGCCAGTCTTAATCGCTTTAAATCCATATCCGTCGAGTTGTAACTTTCCTTCTCCTGAAGAAAATGCCCGATAGACGTATGGATTCGTATCCTTCGTCGATTTACGAACGATTCCGAAACGTTGCCCTTTTTTGAGTGTCATCGTTTTGCCACTCGTCAGATGCGTGCTACCGCCATAATAATCGAGCGTCATATAGTTAGAGACCTTCCCGGCAACAATCCGGTCATCCGCTCCTGTACCGACTCGATGCTTCAGTGTCTTTCCGTTGTAGGAGTAGACATCATGAACGATCGTCATCGAACCGACATAGAGTTTTTTATCTTTAATTAGCGCCCGACCGAACGGGTATGCTTCTTTTGATTCGAACATCTTTTTGATCATCTTACCATCCGTTGAACCAATCAGGATCGGCACGATGTAACCCCCGCTTCCACCAGATGGTCCGATGACAAGCTGTTCTTTTTTCGTATCGAGTAGTTTTCCTTTCGCCCGGACATCATAATAGTCTGTATCTCGATCTGTATACGTATAGATCGTTGTCCATTTTTTCTTCTTCGCGTCATACTTCTGAGCTTTACCGATGACATCATTCATATATGTGTTCGAGTTGAATCGTTCATACAACGTAAATGTCTCAGGATACTTGCCACCTAGTAGATAGACAGACCGGACATCGACCGGTTTATAACCACCTGATAGTTTACTTTTCTTTAACGCCGCGAGTTGACGATCAACGATCGTTTTTTCCGTCTTACTGAGTGCTGCTACCGAATCACTTGCTACTGGTAGTGTACTGATGATGAGACCAAGTGCTGTTGCTATAACTACTTTTTTCATTTGAACTCCTCCTTACAATTAATATGTCGTCGTATCGTTTTGACTGAAAGTTTTCAGTTCTTCCGAGTCGGTGATATACCAGCGCTCGTCATCCAGGTTGTACTTCAAATAATACTTGAAAGGTACGTCTTTTCCTGGGTTTTCTTCAGCAAGTGAACCGTCTTCTTCTTTTAAATAATCTCCATCATAATAACAAAGTGCTTCGACCGTCGCGGTCAGATTGGTCGCGACTTCACTGACAGTGATAGATGCTGGTGAATATTCGACTTCGTCCAAGTACCCTTCCCAATAGACGCCCCTTTTGTCCATGCTAGCGTAGTAGCCTTGTTGCTTATTCAAGTATGCAGATGATGTAAACAATGTGAACGCCGACGTATCTTTATCGATATACGCCTGCTCCCACTCTTTGGCATGTTGATACACTGTATCAACGATATCTTCTTTAACCGATTCTCGAACTTCCATGCCTCTACCTGTCGCTGAATCCGAGAGCGACTTCCGCTGATCGACGAGCCAGTCTTGACCTGACTTTACAAGACTTAGTTCCCAGACGATCGTGCTACCCTCGGGGCGTTCGTGCAGATACGGCTGATAGGACCGGGAGGAATAGTCGACCGTCGCTTTGACTGTCGCCTTATCTCCTTTGATCGTCATATCATTTTGAGGAATATCATTGACCGTCAGTACACCGTCAAAGATATAGCCACCTGTGACTAAATCATCCAAACTCTTTTGGAAGTTCTGGTTATATGTGTCTGTACTGACGGACAGTCCTTTGACACTTCGTTCTGTCAAAGCATCTTCAAGTTCCCGGAAAAAGAGCATTGAAATATCTTGGACGTCCTTATAATCCTGATTAGACAGTTCCTCCGAATCTGTTTTTTTCGTTGTATCCGTCGATTCTGATTTTTCCTGACTTGCCTTCTCTTCTTCCCCAATGACGAACGAAGCGTCCTGATTCTTCTGTTCGACCGCCTGAGGCGTCTTTTCCTTATTTAAAAAGAAATACGTTCCGGCTCCTGCAGCGAGCAACAGAACGAGCGCTCCAATCCCAATCGTTCGTTTATTTCGTTTGTTCTTTTGTTTCTTTTCGTATTTTATGACGACGTACGCTCGCTCGATTTCCGTCCGTTCTTCGGAGTCCTCCGGATGTGCTTCAAGCTTTTCCGAGTATGCTTGTTCCAGTTCTTTCATCGATGAGGTACGCGATATTCCTAGGCGTTCGTATGGATCCATGATTTCCTCTCCTTTTATTCAAAAAATTGTTATTTTTATATTTATTTTACATTATAATGACGAAGATAAGAAAGGAGTGCTTTTATGTCACATTGTTCAAATTGCCAGACTCCGATGAATGATCAGATGATCTTTTGTCCAGTTTGTGGTCAAAAAAATAGTCACACGCAATCCCGTTCCTCCAAAAAAGCGTGGTTCATCGGATTGCTGATTCTGTTGCTTTGCATCGGTGGAGGTGCCTTCGGTTATTTGAAATATCAAGCTGCACAACCATTGTTTCAGACGAGTGAGCTGACTCATGACGCAGCAGATGTCGATCAAGTCTTGCCGCAAGGCTTCTCAGCGACGAGGTTAGCTGACGACGAACTCGAGGAGTACCTCACTTTTGAATCAGCATCACCCGATTCCCTGTACCGCTTTCTCAGTACCTATGCCAAGCGTCTTCCTTCGATTGAGAACGAAGGTGGCGATGACTGGCAGTATTATGATTCGTCAATGGACGAATACATATCGTATGCGGACTTATTTTATGGAGACGATGATTTGACGGAAGATGAACGCGTACATTTCGGCGATCGCCTTGCCTTTTCAGAAGAATATCCGACGAGTTACGTTGCCTTACAAGACATGACGTTCGATGCCGTCAAAGTCATCGATAAAAATCACTTCCATGTCGAGACGACGGAAACATACGACCGACACGATTTCGAGATGGAGAACCAGCCCTCGCATCGTGCCATCGTCGAATATGAGATCACGTTCCAAGACGATCGATATAGCATTACTTCGATCAAACGAACTTTCAAGAAGGAGACTACATCATGATGACACGTGTACTTCCTCTCCTCTTCATAGCCGTCGTATTAAGTGGCTGTAGTAACGATTCAGCAGATCTCTACTTGAAGCAAAGTGCTCAAAGTACAATGGCTGGAGATCTTTTCGATGAACAACAATGGCGTGAGAAGGCGCGTACGGAAGGTACGACGGACAAACGGCTCATCGCACTGACGCAACAACAGGAAGCTTTTCGTGACCTTGAAGCCGCCTTGTTCATGAATCAGACGACAGATGCCCTTCGCTACGCAGAACGGGTCATGAACCAGACGTTCGGTGACAAAGCACTCGCGAACGAGGCGGCTCGTTATCACCGGACACTCGGTAAAGTCGAAAAAGCGTTCAATGATTTAGCCGGTAGCTATGCGTACTCGACAAGTGATCAAGGCGAATATGAGCAAGATTATACGGATGCGACGATCGATGTCGTGACACGTCCGAATCGCGAGGCAACACTGACGATTCATGACGCCCGTGATTATGAAGGACAACCGCTCGATGACTATACGTACAGCGGACGTTTCAATTCCGACAACACCTTGATGCTCTACTTTCACGAGTCATCTTTAGAAATCAGGTTTAATGAAGACGGGAGTCTGACATTCCGTGCTTCTGGTATCGAAAAAGACTCTTACATTGAATTTGAACAAACAACTAAACAATCCTTATGATAAAACGCTTGTCTTCGCAAAAGGAGACAAGCGTTTTTATTTGGAATCATCCTTTTGTATCTTTGAAGCGGTTCAATCCGTATCCCACTAATCCACCGAGGAATGGGAAGAGGAAAAGCATGAACGCATTCCACCATGTCAAAGTAGAAACGACGACACCGGCTAGGACATCGTTATCCCATTGCAGTTCAAACCGTGTTTGTGTGAAGTACGCTAGAATGAGTCCACCAATCATGAAGACCCCAGCATAAATCGCAACATTCGGTAACGTCCGAATCCAGCGGAATCCGATTCCGATATGGATGATGAACATCAGTACAAGCGCAATCAAGCCGTAAGGAGCAACACTTGAACTGAGCAATTGCTCTTCTTCAAATGGAGTGGAGGCATTCGCGATTTGAGCGAAGCGTGTTAAGAGCCCGACATCTACCGTTTCATCAAAACGTGTTACTTTCGGATCGAGTGTTGGATCTTCTCCGTTTTCAATCTGGTTCCCGATGATTCCTTGAATCCGACTCAGATTCGAAGCTTCTCCCGCTTCTTCCACTGGTCGTTGCAGATCATTCAAACGGTCTTCGCCATATAAGGCCGCACCTAAACGGAAGTCTTCCGTCAAAACGGTCATCTTGAAATCGACTTGTCCCGCTTGCGACATCGCGTAAAGCGGAGAAGCACCACTCAAGAGAACGAGGCTTGCTGATTCACCAAATTCGACTTCGTCCATTTCATCGAGCTCGTTTAGATAATACAATTGTCCGAATGACGTCAGCAGGACACCAAACAAATAGACGCTCATTAACGTCGTCGCAGCGATCCGCCCGACTTGCCAAGAACTACGCAGATCCGTTTGACCGATGAATTGGAACAAAAGGACACCAGCGAGCGCTAGAAGGAAGATCCGAAGCATTCCTATGACCAGATGTAGATCGAAGATACCGAAATCTGTCGCAAACAATCCGACGACCAGCGTAATCAACGATAATGTCAGGGCAAAGACGACAGCACGTTCGATTCGCTCATTCCACGATGTCGTCTTGACTCCGATGACACCACCTCGTTCCAGTAACCACGCACTCCCAATCAATAGAAGCAGACCCGGTAAGGACAGCAAGAAATGTCCTGAGAAAATATGAAAATCAAGTTGATCGATCGCTTTTTGAATATCAGAGAACTGTTCTGCATCGTTGCCTACCACTTCTGTAAGGAAGCGTGATTTCAAGTCTTCACTTGATGTGAGATTTAGACCAGCAAGGGCAACGAAAGCAAGGAAAAAGAACATACCGAACGTACTAAAATCATCTCCCATGTTTTGTTGAACAGTCTTGATTCCTTCTAATGCCGGGTTATCACTGAGGAGACCGAGCATGACGAACAATAAGACGACGATTGCAGCAAAACAAATGATGGCAGCGATACTACCGATCGCAAGACTCGGATTCCCAAACGAGAAATCGAATCGTGATATAAATGCGCGTCCACGCTCTTTCAACGGGAGATTCACGTTCCAATCCTGCGACTTCCACTTCTTACGAATGTCGTCCATACCTGGAAGACGATCTACAAGTGAGCCTTCTGACGTCGCAGCGATGAGGCGCGAATGTCCACAATTCGGACAGTACGACGCACGACCATCCATTTGTGTACCACACCCGACACAAAAATGCGCAGCTTGTTCGAAGCGAATCGGACGGGCTTGCTTATCGAGCGACGTCCCGTCTACTTCGCAATACTGGGCGTGTGGAGCATGTGCTTGACCACAGGTCGAACAATACTTCATACGCGTTGCCCCATTTCCGATCCGCAGCATGTACAGAAATGCTGATCATTACGTTGTGGTGTATGACATGTCGTACAGGCGACTTTCGTTTGTTCGTTCTCACGTGGAACGGACGTGCCGCATTTCCCACAAAACTTCGCGCCTGGCTCAAGTGGCGTCCGGCATGACTTACATTGCTTTTGTGCAGCTTCGACTTCCATCTCGTCAATCCGTGACAAGGCACCGAATACGAGTACTTCTTGTGCAAGAATGTCCTCGATTTCTTGACGATGCCCTTCGCTCCGCAGCTTCATGTAATGACGCTCTCCGATTTCGTACAGCAAGCGTCCTTTTTCACGTCGTGCTTGCTCCGCCTGCTCCTGTAATTCTTTTGCTGTCATCCCTTGAAAACGTGATCTGACTGATTGCCAATCCATCATCTGTGTAGCCTCCCTTGTTCTTATTTAATACTCGTTGCCTGTTGAATCCTGAAACTTTCCTCGTAGCTATCCTCACTACTTTCATACGTGAACAAGTAGCGGAAGAGCGACTTCGATGTTGTTTTTCCTGGCGATTCACTATCAGGCGTATACATTTCACCCCGAATATAGGTTGTCGCCATGACTTCGATACCTACCGAATCCCCATATTCGACGAACTTAGCTGAGGGACGATCAATCGACGCATTCATGAACTCTCCGTCCCACTCCAAGTCCTTTCGGCTCCAATCGTCATAGTTCTTTTGTTGTTTCGCAAGATAGGAAGCATCATCAACGAGTGAGAAATAACTTGTATCTTGATAAGTTGCCGCATCAACCCAGTCAGAAGCATGCTGCTCGACGGCTTCTTGCAGTTGGTTCAAAACGTTTTCTGATGGTTCGAACGTGAACATCGCTTTTTTCGTATCTGGTTTGACGACAACCTCACCCGATGTTTCCTCACCCCAGGGGAATGAATTTTCAATCGAGAGTTTAATGCCGTTCTTCGGGATTGGTCCATAGTTCTTCAAATCTGATACTCGTTCTGATGTCGATTTTCCATCAACAATCAAAAAGGCATCCGGATACGTCTGGTCGAGTTCGACCGCATTTCCTTTTAAAGTGATTTCGTATTTCCGATCTGCAGCGTCAAGCGTCAACGGATTGATTGTCACATCGCTCGACTCTTTTCCGTATTCGCCATCATACGCGATCTTGGCATCCGTCAATCCTGGATAGACGCCGTCCATCATGATGCCCTCCGCCGACGCTTTACTACTTTCCGTTCCGACCGGATTGACGAGCGTCACCTTCGTTCCTTTAAAATTACTGATGACTTCCGTTTTGACACTATCGAGGCGCAGACGATAATCCTTGAAGATCCCGAGCTGGCGACCACTCGCTACGATTTGACCAGGAACATCACTTTCGTTTTCTGCTTGAATCGACACACCGGCCATCAATAAATAATCCATGAATGATTTCTTTTGTTCCGGTGTCTCTTTTAAGGCATCTAAAAAGCGTTGCGCCATCTTCTGATCAACCGGTTTTCCGTTGAACTCCGTATGCTCAGCGAGTAATGTAGCGTCACCAGAGCGAATCGCATCACGGACCTTATTCGTCGTCGCTTCGACCGTGAACCATTGTGTCGCGAGTCCATAATAGGCACCACCTGCTACGACCAACAATCCAACTGTTAAAAGAACGGCTTTTGCAGACTTACTCATTTTTTTAGAGCGTACAGGTCTGACGTCGCGTTCTTTTTCTAAAGGTTTTGCGTGTTCTACGTGATGTTCCAAGGCGTCACCGCAACTCGGACAAAACTTCAGACCACGTTTTGCAGCATCCGAACAATTCACACATGCCATATGTCCTACTCTCCTTCTGTTTTTTAATTTCATTTAAGTAAAAAATAGCCATAGAAAATAATAACACGTTTACTCATAAATTACTATTTTTGTAAAAATAATTTTGTTTTCAGACTGCTTATTGACTAAAATCAATATTTTAAAAGATTTTTTTACTTATTCTAAAAACGATTTATACATATTAAACGCTATCTTTCCCTCTAGTGTTCTCTTGATGAATGAGAAAACTTAGGTAAAATTCATATCCTACTAAACATATTCAATTATCCATTTTTTAAAATAATGAAATTCCAATTTATAGTCATGTATGCTATTTTTTATGTATAAAAGATATAAGGGATAAAATAATGCAATCATCTACTAAACCAAAACGTAAATTCTATAAGAAATGGTGGTTTTGGTTAATCGTACTTCTTATTTTTGTAGCAGCAGGAAACAATTCAGAAGATCAGGCGACTCCAGCCAAAAAAGAAACATCAGCAAAATCAACAGAATCAACCACGAAAACGTCTTCTACTACAAAGGCAAACGACACGGATAACGAAACGACTGCACCATCGAATTCAGAAGAGGACGGGGTTGCTGTGGAGGAAGAAGCTATCGTAGAAGATACTTCTACAGAAGACACTGAAGTAGAGGAAGACTCGACACCTGATGTTCCAACAGAATATCTGTCAGCGCTAGACAAGGCGGAATCGTATGCGGAAACGATGAACATGTCAAAAGCAGCCGTTTCGAACCAGTTGACGTCCGATTATGGAGAGCAGTTTTCAAAGGAAGCTGCAGCGTATGCGATCGAAAACATGAGTTTTGATGATTGGAAATCAAACGCACTCAAATCAGCTGAGTCTTATTCCGAGACGATGAGTATGTCGAAGAAAGGCATCTACGCGCAGCTGACATCCGACAGCGGTGAGAAGTTTACAAGTGAAGAGGCACAGTATGCGATCGATACACTTGATGCCGACTACAACCAGAATGCCCTTCAAAAGGCAAAGGAATACCAAGAGACGATGAGCATGTCGCCTGAAGCGATTCGAGATCAACTCTCATCGGATTATGGAGAAAAATTTACAGCGGAAGAAGCGAACTTTGCAGTCAGTCAACTGAAATAATATTTTCCACCCTGTTCTAATTTGGAATGGGGTGATTTTTAATTAGACTATCTCGTTGGTTGTGCATGGTTGAAATGAATCCTCTACATAAACATAACTGCACAAAAATACCCCTTGATCATTAAATGACCAAAGGGTATCAAAAAACCTTCTTATTCCATTACAAAATAAAGTGTTAAACTACTCTATCTCTTACGGCATGTGGAACAACGTTAGTTTCTCAACTGGGAAACGATGTTGTCGTTAGACAACTCTTTCTTCATTTTCCGAGTAATCAATAGCTTCACGAATCGTTTGTTCAACACAATCAAGAGTGACAATAGAACGACTAATCCAGCGACCATTATCAGAAGTGGCTGCATTCCCATGTATTTCCACATCCCTACTGCAAATAATGCAATCAGAGCATAGGAATACATATATATTTTTTTATTCATGGATTCGATGGTTGAATAAAATTGTCGAGAAATTTCTTTACTCGATAACCCGTTGATATACAACGACAACAAGTCTCTATTTAGTGTTTTGATCAGTGCATTTAAACTATTTCTATAGAAGATAAAGACGATAGCAAGCAACACTACTTGGAAGAGTATCAACAGATACATCGACATTTTAGATCCTGTTACAAGTTTTTCTAATCCTTCCGCTTGATAGTATACATATGCTTTTTCTTCATCAAACATGTTATTAAAATCTTGTACGAAATCGTAGATATGCTCTGTTTTCGTAATATTGACTAACAACGACTTAGCACTAGAATAATTATCTGATTTACTTATTTCTTCAGCTAGTTTCGCGCTAGTTTGAGGTGCTAGATAACATTTATCCTTTAAAAAGAAAATACCTGACCCTTCATAATAGGATTGTTTTAAGGATAACGGTTTGTTCTCCATATCCGTGAACTTCAACGTATTCCCTTTAAATGAATCAGGTAGAATGATTTCGTTTCCTTTGACCGATTTATGATAGTTGATAGCATCTCGTGTCGTTGGATTTAGCGTCAGACAGTTCATGAAATCCTGTTCACCGTCGCCATTTGAATACGATAATGGAATCTCATATTCGTACGACAAATCTTTAACGTTATCCAACTTTTTTATCTTTTCTGTATCGTACGTAAACTCACCGTTTTTAGTGTATCCGTTAATGAGTACCATGGAAAGCCGCTCGTTGTTTAAAATGTTATTTCGAATATTTTCTGTTGAGATAAAAATTGTAAAAACAGAAAACAATAGTAAAATGATGAGGAGAAAATTTAATGTAGTCAATTTTTTTAGCTGTTTCATATACTTCTTCTTCATGTAATGAAAAACGGTCATTTTCATACTGCAATTCCTCTATTCAATTCATTGAAGTTAAATGTTTGATCCGATTGGCCAACTACATAATTAGAATGCGTAACGATTAAGATGATTTTATCAGACTTAATTTCCTTTAATAAATCCATGATCATTTCAATGTTTTCTTTGTCTAGATTATTTGTTGGCTCATCTAGCAAAATCAATTTGTATTCAAAAATCATTACTTTTAGGAAAGCAGCCCGTTGCCGTTCTCCTCCTGAAAGATTGTTGACAGGTACATCTAATTTCTTCGACATTCCGATTTTTTCACTATATCGCTTTAATCTTTCTTCATCAATATTTTGATGATTAATCAACGATATGATTTCGAGATTTTCACGCACGGTTAATGCTTCAATGAGATTTAAATCCTGAAAGAAATAAGCGATTTGTTTACGCGCCTCATCAATCTTTTCTTTATTCGAAAAATCTAGCGTTTGATTGAACAATACTACTTCTCCATGCGTAGGAGCCTGTATCAACGACAAGATGTTAATCAAAGTCGTTTTACCGCAACCACTTTTACCAAATAGTGAATAAATGCCTGGCTTTTGAATTTCTAAAGAAAAGTCATTTAAAATTTCTTGATTTCCATAGCCGAAACTTACGTTATTTACGTTTATTGACATCATCGAATCATCGAAACCTCCTAGCAATTTCGTCACCCTCTAAAATATTTAAGATATTATTCAGATAGACACTCATTTCGAATGAATAGTTTCCTGCTTTCTCACAATAACCAAGACCGCATTCCTTCTCTTTTATACGCTCTTTGATCTTCTCAGTATCCACTTTTAATTCATGCTCCGTGATCATACTGCTATACACATTCAAAACGACATAATCATCTTTCCCATCATATTTCAAGACAGTTGGAAATAATGACTTCACTTCTTTTTTCTGTGAAGAGGTCAATGTAACGCTATCATAAATCAACAATTTTGTTAATAATTTGTTTTCTTCTAATAACTTCTTTTCATTAAAAAGATCATTTTCATCTTGGTTTTTCCCACAATAATATCTCTCCGATAGATTGTTCAAATCGTTACAATTCACATCTGGAAACTCACTCAAATCTCGATTTTCATTTTTTAAAATTTGATCTATGACAGATATGAAGTACAAATTTTGTTGCGTTTTCTTTTCGCTTCCTAAGAGGGTATCGAGGCGGGAATTAATCACCTCGATGTATTGTTCTGTATGTTTCAATTTATTACTAGCAAATAAGTTAGACATCAGATACAGATTTCGAATACTGTCTAAAGAATGATAAAAACTAGTGTAAGGTTTATTTTGATTCAATAAGTTTACGAATGCTTTTTTTCCTGCATCGTTCTCCATAACCATCTCGACAATTTGTAATTGTATCCAGTATGTGATTTCATCACAAAATAGTAGTGTGATTTGGTTTTGTTCATTCTGATAGAGAGATTGGAGACGTTCTAACTTTATTCCCCATTTATGACTATCGTTTAATTTTAATGCTGCATACAACAAGATAGGACGGTTTGGATCCATCAAATCTTGACTAGAGTATTCGTCAATGATTGTTTTTATCGTTTCTTTTGCCGGAGAAGTGCTTATATTAGAATCAAGTTCAAGCGATAGGAGTGTAAAGTATAAATATTCAATTTGATCACCTTGAACGGGTTTTCTCATTTGGTGAATATGCTCTTTTATATCTTGAATCATGCTGACTTCTTTGATTGAATTTGCAGTTTCGTATAAAAAATAGAGATCAAAAAATGAGTCGATTTTTGAAATTTGTTTGCTATTCAATGTACCTTCACCGTTAATTTGCATAACAATCAAGTCACAATAAAACTTGTTTCTCTTTTCATTACATTTTTGAATCGAATAGTTCTTTGACTTCTTTTTTAGAAAACGATAGGTACTGTTATTTTTAATAGCTGAAGATTCACTAAACTGACTACCTACTTCAAAGACAGAGCCACCATCTGATGTTTTTAGATAAGAAGATGCAGTTTTCACTAAGTTTGAATTATGTATATCTCGATTGATGAACGTTTCACCTTGGCTACAACCAGCTAATATGAATAAAAAACTGATACAAATAAGGATTATTTTTTTCATATGGTTTCGATACTCCTGTTCATAATACGAAAGGTTAGTGTAAAAGAAATGATTAAATTATGTTCGAATGATCAAATCTTTGCAGTAGCTGTATACGTTCGGTTGCTATAATCCACATGTGTAGTCGTGTTCATCCCTAAATAGAGTGTCAATCCACTACCACACACATTTCCTGAACTATAGTATGATTTACTCTTTGTTGATTTCGTGTACCCTGGGCTTGTTCCGCTACCGCTAACGCCGGCACCTGAGAATGAAACACTTCCTCCAACTGTCGTAAATGTGACGTGGTGCTTTAAACTTTTAAAGCCTGTCCGTGTAGTAGAGCTATAGGCTTTATAATTTCCGCAGCCACTAAAATCAGAGAAGTAAGGTAAATCTGCTTTTGACGTGACACTGCTCACAGTTTTGGTCGCTCGGTAAGCATCTGCTTGAGGTGCGAAAGCAAGCGTACAAGCGAGTGTCGATACTGCAGTTAACGTAAGTACTTTTTTCATTTTACATTTCCTCCTAAATTTTCATTTCCTTTTACACTTACCCTTTCGTAAAAATCCTATCATAAATTTTCAGATAACAACCGTCAATTTAGAAAAAAATTTCCATTTTTCATTTTTCTATCAACATTTTTCACTTTATAATTTATTTAATCTTGTATATTATTTCGAAAGAGTCTTCAACAACGTGATAAAACTCCTAATATGAATTCAAAAAAGTATTCATCCAGTCTCGGAAGAATACTTTTCGATAAGTGCAATCTCATTTTTGATCAATCGTTTGATTCATTTCATTTCGAAAGACTTGCTTCATTTCTCTATACGTGATTATCGATGGATTAGCCAGTAACTTTAAACCGCTTTACTTTACTCTTATTTTTAGCTGCATCAATAGCATATACATCAATCAGTATAGATTTTTTTAGTTTTTTAATCTTAATAGTAAAGTTTCCTTTCGAATCAGCAGTAGCACTTCCTAATTTTTGCTTTCCAACATAAGCATATACGCTTGCTTTTGGTTCTGTCTTCCCTATGATTTTAGTTGATTGTGTCGTCACCTTGTTGATGCTTAACGCAGAGGGCGCCGTTCGATCTAATACAGTAATCGTCACGATTTTACTTTTGTTATTCGCAGCATCTAGAGCATAAATATTCAAACGTGTACCCGCTTTTTGCTTCGGTATGTTAATCGAAAACGTACTTCCATTCGTACGCATTTGTCCAATTTTCCGTGTTCCCTGCAAGACTACGACTGTACTATTCTTTTCTACCGTACCCGATAAAATTGTCATCGCGTCCGAGAACGATTTCATCTTCGGAACATCCGGTGCAGTACGATCTAGTACAATAATCTTTCGCTCAATACTTTGATTTCCAGATCGATCTACTGCATATATTGATAAGACAGTACCTGCCGATTGAGAGGAAAGAGGAATCGAAAAATTTGTTTCTTCATCCATTGTCGTTTCCGCAACAATCGTTCCTTTTTTCTTAATCAAAATGGTTGTATAGGGTTCAGCTCGACCAAATAAATACTTCGATTTATCTGTGAACTCTGCTATTTCATAAACAACAGGCGGTGTGACATCTTTCACGATGACACGAATTTTCTCACTTTGATTTCCCGATGAATCGGTCAAAGATACCCATAGTGAGGTACCGGCTTTTTGACGTGAAAGAGAGACCGAGAATTTTCCTTTTTCATCGACTAGTGATTCCCCTAACGTTCGTCCACTTTCCGTCTGAATGGATACTGTAGTTCCCGCCTCTCCTTGACCAGATAATCGGCTAGAAGTATCTGTGAACTCAGCTATTTGCGGTTGTTTCGGTGCCGTACGATCAATCACTATGACCTGCTGCTTTTGACTCTTGTTCCCTTTGGCATCTTCGATTTGGATAGAGAGTTGCTGATTTGCACGTTGCTTTTCAATGTTCACTTCAAAACGACCAGTCGCTAATCCGGCCTTCTCTCCGATGAGATCTCCGCTTTCATTCCAAATACGTAGCGTACCGTCCGTGATTGAATCAGAAATTTCTCCTTTTACCGCTGTCATGGCGTCTGTCAACTCATCAATCTGAAGAGGTCCGTATTCCTTAATCAGAAGTGCAGCAGCCGCATTGACACGACCATGGCCATATTCGATATCCCATCCCCCTGTCCCTAAGTCATCTGCCGTTCCTTCCAAACGTTCGACAATCTCGTCATTTGTTAAGGTCGGATCATTTGCTTTTACAAGTGCTGCTACTCCTGCAACCACAGGGGAAGCCATCGAAGTACCACTCATGCCACCAAATCCATTGTAAGGAAGTGTAGAATAGATGGAGCTTCCAGGCGCAGCGATATCGATATCGCTACCATAGTTGGAGAAATAGGATGAGCTGTCCCGTGAAGTCGTCGACGCAACTGAAACGACGTGATCGTAGGATGAAGGATAGTGGCGACGGGATGTTGCATCATTCCCTGCTGCTGCAATGACAACAACACCATGATCATGCGCATAATTGATTGCAGATTGATAGATCGAGCTGTAATTATAACTTCCTAAACTCATATTGATGATTGTCGCACCATGATCAACAGCACGATAAATTGCCGAAATGACATCTGATGCGTAAGCACCATCTCCTACAAAAACATCCAATGGCATGATAGACGTTTTCGGTGCAACACCAGTTCCCGCAAAAGAATTATCCATCGCTCCACCAATGATACCTGCGACGTGAGTACCATGCTCACCGCGCGTCAATGTATATGGAGATCGATTGACGACATCATATGGATCGACGATCTTATCTTTTAAATCGGTATGATAGGCATCGATACCATCATCAATCACTGCCACGACGACCGATTTTTCTCCCATCGTCCGCTCCCATGCTTTTTCCGCTTGGATATTCGTATGATGATATTGCAAAGAATACATACTGTCGTTTGGTGTGTATGCTCGTTTCTCTATATAATCTGGCTCTGCTCGTAAGACGCCATTTTGACTTTTTAACGTCTGCGCAAAAGATATCGCGCTCTCCCCTTTTGGTACATCCACCGTTATTACGGCATTATGCTCGGAAGACTTCCTGATCATTGTTTCGTATGCGAACTTCTCTAAAATATCGGGATTCTTCGTCTGAACGATGACTCTCGTCGCATCTTCTGCTGCTTGAACATCGACATGTGTGTAATAAACTCCCAAACCAAGTAATCCTATTGTCGTCAATCCAATTTTATTTCGTAGCTTCATTCTGCCTTCTCCTCTTCGTAAAAAAACTCGTGAGTTCTATTCAGACTCTTCATCTGATTTTGTGCATGTTCTATTTATTTTATAAATACAAACATAATTTCACTCCTTATGTATTTTAATGGATATATAAGTCATTTATTTTCTGACTTTTTAAATAAAAGTCAGTATTCTAGTTGGAATCCGCACCACAATATAAAAAAGCATGTCTTTCCTTAATCGTATGGCCGAAGTAAGGAAAAACTTGCTTTACTTGAGAAATTATCTATTTAGTTTTCAGCATAATCGACCGGCGCAGTTTTTGGGTATTTCGATTTAATCCACGAATGATCTTTCAACAAGGTTTTGTCCGAAACCATCAAGTAGTCTTCTTGTACTTCATCCGGTCGATTAGGAATCGGATCGTTCCAAGTCGTATCTAAGTGATACCAGTTCCCTTTCGCTTTCACCATGTTCCATGCATGCAAGCCACTCGATACTTTTCCATCAATATACCGGACCTCTACACCAGCAGCTTCTAGCAATAGGAGTGTTGTTAAGGCATAGCCGTCACAGACGCCCTCTCCATTCATTAAAATCGAGTATGGCGTATACGGACTTTCCTTACTTTTAAGTCGATAAGTAGTATGTCGAACGACGTAATCGTTCACATATCGAATCTTCTGCTCGTCCGACCAATCGACGGGTATCTTTTTAACGATTTGATTGACCTTGCGCCGCACTTGCTGCGCTTGCTCAGGTGTTACCTCGTACTTAAAGCGAAACGTATAATCTACATAATAATCATAATCGAGATACTCTGATTCTCCACCGTCATACATGCTAAATACATACGGTTCATTCTTTTCTAACCACTTCCATGCACCGTCTGAAGCACGACTAAACTGATTGATATCACCAATGAACTGGACCGTAAACTCCTGCTCCTGACGATTCATATGGTACGCCATCGCTTCGCCTAATTCTTCAGCCGTCGTGATTTGTTCAGGTAATCGATAATGCTTCGAATGCGGATTCATCTTTTTAGCATTAGATGGTGGAACGATTTCTGGTGTAGCTTCCGTTTCTGTTTCCCACTCAACACCATCCAACCATTGCCCTGCCGTTTCACTAAAACTAGCAATCGATTCCTTTATTGGTTCGACCGTAAACGACGTCTTGTCGAATTCTTCGAAGACTGCGAACAAGGTAACGATGCTAATGAAAAGACCAATTAGACATAAACCAGCCCGAATTCCTAACTTCCCGAATGCGACAAGTACGGACCATCGGCTTTTAATCAACCGATTCAATATACGATCGATCAATGCTTCCACTTCTACTGCCGATTGCTTCGTCCGCTTACGTGTCTGATAGACCATGCTCTGATAAATCGGTTGAAGAACCTCGAATTGTTTACCTGGGTGGTCCTTCCACAATAAAAGCTTTTTTCTGACTTGCCGAATATCTCGTCGTAACTGGAAATGAATGATCGCATCCATTTTCAGTTTTTGAACAGATCGGTATGTCATCATCGCAATCACTATAAGTATGATGAGTAAGATAATGAAGGTTGTTATTCGATATCGCTCCTTTCCTATCTATCGATTCCACACGATTCCACAATCGCGAGAAGTTCAGTGCTCGAATGCATCACGCAGATTAAATCGAATGGACCATAACGATTTTTAATCCATATATTAACTCATTATACATTTTATACATTATGAAAACATTTAGTTTTCAAGTGTCACCCTATTAGTTTTATTTTAATAATTGATTAGAAGCATTAACTCCTTTTATAAAACTGAATAATCCATTCACTTCATTAAATTTTTATAGAACACAAAAACAAAATTAAAGTCTATAATTTACATGTTATTCCACTTAAAGAAAGAAATTTTATTGACGAAAGGGAGTACTTCCATGAGAAAGTCACTCATAAGTTTAGTTGTTTTTTCACTATTCACCGTACCAGTAAGTGCAACTACTTCGAACAACTCAATCGAAACGAAGATTAAAGAGTTAAAAAACGAATCATTTGATGGATATAAATATCTAACACATCAGACATTTCAAATGAATGAGTCTTCATCAAAAGAAATAATATCAATCTTTAAGAAGAAAATACCAGGAACGAATGACTATCTAAACGATTACGTTATTCGGATACATGAGATAAAAAGCGGAAAATGGACGAATTCCTATAAAAAGGTGTTAAAAGAACAACATGACTTAAAAATCATTACGAAAGGACAACTCGGAAAATATAATCATGTAGTAGTCGGCTCTAAGATAGGAAGTCGGGACATTTTAAGCACACACTTAATTGGATCCCTCGATGGGAAAACACTTAAAACGATTCAAACTAAAGAAAATATCATGATGGGAAATGCGAAGATTATAAAGAACAACTTATATTACATGAATCGCTCGATTACACTCAGCAAATATACATATAAAAAGAGCAAACTGGTTTCTTTCGGAAAAACCAATGGACGTGATGATCGGATTGTTGCAGAACAGCCGAAAGTTTGGCTAGGACTCAAACAAAAAAATCATTCTGATGTGGTACAGGTTATTGGGAATAAGACATACACTGTAAAAGTAGGAGATCGCATCGGAATTGGTCGATATCTTTTAGAAGATACAAAGAGTTATGAGTATAGTCTTCATGCATATGACGATAGTAAAAAGTCTAAAAATACTACTCGAGTATACTGGGATTTTTCAAAATCCAGTCTCGTTACTAAAAAATCAGGTACTGCATACCTCACTTTATCGCCTAGTCTTTATGTAGAACCCGTTCAAATTAAAATTATTATTAAAGATTAACCCAAATTCCATCAATAATGAATTATCAGGACCACATGCCGAGAGATCCTCTCAGTACGTGGTTTTTGTGTTTTTTAGTGATGGATTAAATACTTTCCGAACACCCCAGCGGATAAGTAGAGTTATCCGCTGGGCGCAACGCTCCATTTCTTCAATCATGCCAACGGTTTCTTTAACTTTCAAAGAGTGTAAGCCGTATGATTTCCCCTCCTTCCGTCCCTTCGCCTCAGATAAACCCGCATTCTCGCGCGATTGCTTTCAGGATAACTCTACTTATACTAAAACTACCGCGGAATACATAACAGATATGCATATCTGAAGAAACGGATACTCATGAACGACTTACTACGTAACTGGATTCCCCTCGTCAACTCCCTCCTGTCCCGCCTTTCGATCCATCCGAATGAACATGATGAATGCCGGCAAGCTGCCCTCCTCCGACTTTGGAAATCAATCGAAGAAGGAAAGGTCATGACCGTCACCTTCGCCCGGATCCGGGCAAAAGGAGCGATGCTCGACTACTTAGCGACCCGCAACCGGACGCTTGCGACCGAAGTCGCGGTCGAGACGATGCCAGAACTCCCTCGGACCCCGAACGTCTCCTTTCATTATCTCCTCAGCGAACTCAAGCGGGATCTGTCGAATAAGGAGTACACGTTTCTCGAAGCCTTAATGCACGGCACGGAAGAGACGCTCGGTTACTCACCAGCGCGACTGCGCTCATTAAAGTCGGAACTCCGGCAGAAAGTTCAGTTCCTCCTCGGATGATGACGTACTATCAAGAACGCTTACTCGTAATCATCGAACAGGCGGACTATCGTCCCTTGACGAAAAAAGCCTATCGCTCAGACGTACGGCATCTCTGTCGCCACGTCGAACGAATCGATCTTCCGTCCCTACAGCGATATGGCAAGTTTTTGCGCGATACTTACGCTCCAGCAACTGCGGCTCGACGACTACATGCTCTGTCAATCCTGTTCGATCAACTGGTCGCCGAACGTTCACTCCAGACGAATCCGTTGGCACGCGTTAAAAAACCGGTTCCTACGCCTCACCGGCGACTTGCCTTCACGTATGACGACGTCCATCGTGTCCTCGAGACGATTCGTGACGAGACTGTCTACGCCTTTAGCTTTCTTCTCCTGCACACGGGACTGCGGTTTTCGGAAGCCCGTGACTTACAGCTCGCAGATGTCGATTTTACACGCGATCAGTTACTCGTCCGGAGTGGTAAAGGCGATCAATCCCGTCAAGTTCCGCTGCATCATGCGTTACGAAATGTCCTAACGCGTTATATCGAGACGATTCGTCCTGATGCTCTAACGTTGTTTTGCGAAGACAGTGGACGACCGGTCAATCCGGCGAAGTTTCGTCGTGTCTTAAAGGAAGCAAGTGAACGATGTCTCGGACGGATTTTACGTCCGCATGATATCCGGGTGACGTTCGCAACGACACTTTATCACATGCATCAGACGGACATTCTGACCATCATGCGCTTGCTCGGTCATAGCGACGTCCGGACGACCCAGCACTACGTCCTACCGTCGCATGACATTGCCCATACGTCAGTCAATCGGCTCAAACGGACAGACGATTAAGAACGTCCCGGACGTGATTCGTCTGGCTGCGGATGTATCCTTCCGTCGTCGAGATGCTGGCATGACCGAGCAGACGCTTTATATCGAGCAGTTTCAATCCTGCCTGTTGGTAGAGATAGGTCGCATAGGCGATTCGAAGCATATGCGGACGGACGTGACGCTTCAAGGACGTAAATCCGACCTCGCGAAGTGCCTTCCTCGCCGCATGTTCATTGATCATCCGTCCCGTAACGGACTGAAACAAGTAGCCAGTCGTGCGACCTGTAAGAAACAGAACTATCTTTTCGCGAAGAGCTTCCCCGATCGGAACGGTCCGTGTCCGCCCCCCTTTCCCGTAACGAACGTACAGTTCATTCTTCGCCAAATCAAAATCCTGCACTGTCAACAAACGGGCCTCCATGAAGCGGAGGCCCGTTTGGCTGAGCACCTCGAAGAAGAGGCGATAGGTTTGATCTGGAATCTGTCGAATCACGGGAATCAACTCTTCACTATCATGATAGGTCTCATCCTGGAGACGTTGATGGACGATCGGACGGATCTCGACCATCGGATTCTTTTTGATCCGTCGCCGCTCGACGAGAACGTTTCCGAGCCGGTGTAAAACGTGATAACGTCGCAGAATCGTCGACGGCTTATAATGTGCTCGCATCCAGTGAAAGTAGCGGCGTAAGGACGCAACTGACCAGTCGATCTGATGCAAGCGCATTTGCCGAAGATCACTCCGGTATGCCTTGATCGTATGGGCTGTCCGCGAGAAGTCCGTCAATAAATACTGATCGAGATAGTCATGGTGGGTCATAGCTAGTTCCTCCTTTTTGTAGGGACTGACGTGACAGCTGATGGAGCACACGATTGATTTTTGATGAAATATCAAGAATCGCTTTCCCTAAACAATCAATGAGTGAAAAACAAAAATAAGGAAAAAAGTTACAATCGTATTAAATCTACTTTCTGTAGAGCAGGAGAGAACACATACCTTTCTTTACCCCGAACGACAGCGTATTGATTCCATCCACTAATCGATAAAGGAGCTTACATATGAATACGGATAACGACTATCTTGGCAATCCCTCAGATATTCTCGTCACGACGTATGTGACGGAAGAAGACTTACGCGATATCATCGCCATCGAATTCAAAGACTTCTGGCATCCGAAACTACGCATCACCCCACACGAACTCGTGATTACCGGATCGACTGTCTCAACAGAACATCGATTTGCCCATCATAAACCGTTCACCCTCACGATTGCCCCGTTTCGCATCCGTCATAACATCATCTCGTTTCATATCTATGACATCAGCCCAGCATCCCAAGAACAGACGATTTTGAATCTGCTAAAGGCAAACCCGAACTTGTCATACAGCTATCACATGATCCATGTCCATCTTCAACCATGCGACTTCGGAAATCCATTTTTTCATACGCTGCAGTATACGAAATTAATGGATCATAAAATCCTCGTTGGTCTCCATCTATAATCAAATCGACACGCTTTGACTTTCCTCACCCGTCAGATGTTATTCGAAAAAAATGTATATGATTGAATGAAAAAGGGTGTCTAGATTACACCTTTACCATTCGATTAAACATTTCAATCTGCCGAGGTGACTTCTTCCATCATGCCAAACCATACGATGCATGCTCATACTGACTTTTTACTCGTCACTCTATCCTACTTGATCACCGCAACATCCGCCTACATCGCAATCGAACTTGCGGGACGCGTCAAAACAGCGACCAATCGTTCGAAACATCTTTGGTTGATTGCCGGTGGATCGATTTTAGGTCTTGGCATCTGGTCGATGCATTTTGTCGCGATGCTTGGTCACGGTACCTTGAAGGATGCGACCTACTCGTTCCCGCTCGTCTTTCTGTCGGTCATCATCGCGATGACGGGATGTATCCTTGGCTTTTATCTCGTTGCCCGCCGCATGTCCCTTGAATCATTCGTCCTCGGTGGTTTCTTGATGGGCAGTGCGATTGCCGGCATGCATTATGTCGGGATTGCCGCTTTACAGGGAATGACCCTTCAGTATCATACAGGATATGTGTTACTCTCGATCTTGATTGCGATTGCTGCTTCTTGGACCGCACTTTATATCGGTTTCTTTTCGCGTTACGCGAAGCAACAGATGCTGGTGCAGACGAAAGTCTTCTTTGCTCTCATCATGGGTATTGCGATCTCCGGGATGCATCACGTCGGTATGCTCGGTTTAGAGTTTCAGGTGATTCCATCGTTCACGAGTGATCAAGTTATCGAACCAGCGATGCTGTTGACACTTGTTTCGATCGTCACGCTCTTTTTGTTCATCGTTTTCTTCGCTTCTGTCTTGTTTGACCTCCAGTTACGTAAACGTGACTTCATCCAAGCGACGATTCTTGAATCGACCGAAGATGGTGTCGTGACGACGAATCCTGATGGTCTGATCCAATATGCGAACTCGCTGTTCCATGATTTTTTCCCGGAACGTCACCCATACTTAACAGAACATGACGTAGCTTTACGTCTCGATGTTCCCGATCATACGAAACAGATGCTACACGTCGATGAACGCATCCTTGAAGTCATCAATCACCCGCTGAAAGGTGAGAACTTGAATCAGACACTGTGGTTCTTCCGCAATTTCACGGACCAAGTCTCGTCCCAGCAACAACTCGAACATCTCGCCTTCCATGATCGGTTAACGGATTTACCGAATCGAGACAAAATCACGCTCTTCATCGAGGAACAGATCAGGCAAGAAATTCAGGTATCCTGTCTATCACTCAGCATGGACCGTTGGCGTTCGCTGATTGATATGCTCGGACATAAAGGCGTCGAGAGCCTGTTGCTGCAAATTGCACAACGTCTACAAGCAACGATTCAAGCGCGTGATGTCCTAGCACGTCTTGATTCATCCGAATTCCTTGTTCTCCTGGTTGACGAGCGGAGTCAGCTGGCGACACAAAAAGCCGAGAAGTGTTACGCTGCTTTATCGCAACCATTTGATATCGATGGAACGGTCATTACGCTGACGATGCGCGCCGGAATAAGCCATTACCCGGAAGACGCCACAACAGCAGAAGAACTGATCGAGTATGCAAAACTAGCACTACATGCTTCGTTTACTGAAGCGCAAAACACGATCAAGGAATTTAAGGTCGAGAATCGAAACGATATCTTACGGACCGTCCAGATTGAAAAATTCATGACGGAGGCAATTGAAGCAGAAGCGTTTGAGCTCGTCTACCAACCGAAGATCGAAGTAGTTACGGAACGCATGACCGGTGTTGAAGTCTTAACGCGCTGGACGCATGATGAGCTTGGTTTCGTCTCACCGGCAGAATTCATTCCCGTCGCTGAAAATACGGGAGCGATCCATGCTCTTGGTGACTGGGTGTTACGTACTGCCTGCCTACGTTGGGTCGCGTGGCAACACCAAACACTGGAACCGTTCTCGATTGCCGTTAACGTCTCGCCACTTCAATTCGCAAGTCAAAAGTTCTTACGTCGCGTCGAAACGATTCTCGCCGAGACAGGAATGGATCCTGCATATCTCGAGCTCGAAATCACGGAGTCCGCCGCCTTATCCTATGAGACGGCGACCTATGAAAAATTAGCACGACTGCAAGAACTCGGTATTCGTGTTTCCTTAGACGATTTCGGTACCGGTTACTCGTCCTTCAAGCTGCTTCGTTCATTACCGATCGAATTGTTGAAGATTGATCGTTCGTTCATCAGCTCGTTATTTGACGGCAAGAATCAACAAGCCATCGTTCAATCGATGATTCAACTCGGACATAATTTAGAGATGGAAGTCTTGATTGAAGGGGTGGAGACATCCGAGCAAGCAGACTGGCTTACGCAAGAAGGCTGCGATTATTTCCAGGGCTATTATTTCAGTCGACCGTTGAAAGAAGAGGATCTGTTCCTTTATCTAAATACACCTTTATCGAGTGATAGTGCTTAAATTCATTATGTTTCCTCGATTGATTTCGTTAAACTTGTATTCATTCTTCAGGTCCAAAATTTACATTTATAGTCAATAAAAGAAAATAAATACATCATTTTATGGAAAGCTTCTTTTGAAAGAATTATACTGAATCAATAAGTAAACTTTTTTAGAAAGGAGCGATGACCTTGCAACCTAAAAATCACTATAAACCTTGGAGCGAAATAGATTTAAAAAGAATCGCCTTACTCGCAAAAGCATTAGAATCTCCTCAATCCATGCGTGCCTTATCAACAGAAATCGCAGATATTTTCGAACGCACAGAAGCATCTGTTTGTAAAAAGATAGAAGAATTGAATGGTTGGCACTGGACAGTTGAATAACTATAAGACTTAGTTTTGTCAATTTCAAAATGAAAGAGCATCATGCGTCTCTAAAAATGACGAATGATGCTCTTTTCGCTTTGATTTTGATGATTCTTATCATCAAATGTATAATACGCGGACTCTTGCTGCTAAGCATCGCGGCTTTTTATTAACTCAATTAAAAAGGAGTTATGAAGATTGTAATCGATAAGAAATTTTTAAGTCACTTACCTAATCTTTCGGTATCGATTCCCGTTCCACAACAACGTATTCAAGAAGTTCTAGCGAAACAAATTGAAAAAATAGAGGATATTCAAGTTCTCATTACACCTGAGGAAATCGAAATCTCAGACTATGTCTTAATCAAAAAATTAGGGTTCTCTTGCAAACACCGAGTAGACGGACGTGTCATCTATTTCAATGTCCTTAAATTGTTAGCCTCTCACTGAGTTAATTTGGATGTACTATAAGACACTTTAGTATGTAAGATGTTGAATATCCGTTTCTGAAAAAGAATTTTACGATTCTACTCTTTGACTAATATAGTTGCTAACACCTTCAATGAGTTCACAAACATACTCCTCAATATACAAATTAAAAAATCCGTACAATAAAACATATTGATTACTTAATTTAAAAATCATTATAGGAGATAAAATATGATATTATTATATCCATAATTGTAACAAAAAGGAGAAAAACAAATGAAAGTCTTAGTAACAGGAGGCGCCGGATACATCGGTAGCCATACATGTCTGGAATTATTACGAGCAGGTTATGAAGTAATTGTAATCGATAATTTGAGTAACAGTCACAAAATTGCTTTGGATCGTGTAGAAAAACTTGCAGAAAAAACAATTACATTTTATGAAGCCGATGTCATGGATAAAGTAGCACTTGAAAATATTTTTTCAAACCACCATATTCAAGCTGTTATTCATTTCGCTGGATTGAAGGCGGTGGGAGAATCTGTTGAGCAGCCATTATCGTATTATAAAAATAACTTAATCAGTTCTATTTTTTTATTTGAAGTCATGCAACAATACAATGTAAAAAAGCTTGTTTTTAGTTCGTCAGCTACAGTATACGGTATCCCAGAAAAAACACCAATTACAGAAGATGCACCACGATCGACTACAAATCCTTATGGTGCGACTAAGTTAATGATCGAACAGATGCTTGAAGATATCGCTGCGTCTGATTCCTCTTGGCAAATTGCACTTTTACGCTATTTCAATCCAATTGGAGCTGACGTCAGTGGTCTTATTGGCGAAGATCCAAATGGTATTCCTAACAATTTAATGCCTTATATTACTCAAGTAGCAGCAGGACGTCTTGAAGAGCTTAATGTATACGGTCAAGATTACGACACATCAGACGGTACCGGTATTCGTGATTATATTCATGTCGTAGACTTAGCTAAGGGTCATCTAAAAGCTCTTGAATACTCTTATCAAGGCATTGAAGCATTTAACTTAGGTACTGGAGCAGGTTCGAGTGTATTAGACTTAGTCAATGCATTTGTAGAAGCAACTGGTATGAGTATTAAGCGAAAAATAGTAGAAAGAAGAGCTGGTGATGTAGCTGCTTGTTATGCAGATGTATCTAAAGCAGAACGTTTACTTCAATGGAAATCTGAAAAAACACTATACGATATGTGTATAGATTCTTGGAATTGGCAATCTAAAAACTTAAATGGATATTTTTCAACCAAACTTGATTGATTAAAATCTAAATTTTCCGAATAGAATTTACTCTATATTTTTATATTTGACGTTTTGTCAAATTAAGTGCAACACCTCTTCCGAGAAGGAACTCATATGCAGTTTTCCAGTTGAGACATTCCTCTTTCTCACATTGATCTAGGCGAGCGCTTGAGCGAGTTCAGAACAACTGACCTTTCCGTAATGTTCTCTTTGGGGAAAATTCACGGAGAAAACCATTGGCGTTCTCGTTACTTCCATGTTGCCAAGAAGAATACGGATCAGCAAAATACATCGGTACACCTAATGTTTCACGAACTTATTCATGACAGCTAAACTCTTTTCCTCGATCTGCCCTCACGATTTGAAACGCTCTCAACGGGAAGTAGAGATACAATGCTTTAATCGCTGACTGCGTCGAGGCAGCGAACCAATCCTCTATCGGCACAGCGAGATAGAAATGGCTCTTTCTCTCGACGAACATTGCGACAATATGCCTGGAACTTCTCCTTAGCTGAGACGACAGTATCAAGCTCTCAATTTCCAAATGTTTGACGCTCTTTGACGTCGACTAGACACTTACTGATTGCTAATCCGACATTGAAGCATCTTGCGTGGTTTCTGACGCTTTAACTTTTAACGAATAAGACTAGAATTGGCCATGACGAGACCCCATATAGATCTAGCAATAAATTATTTTAAAGGACGGTCAGTCTTTTTGGAATAAACGTCCGGCAATCTGCTCAAGCGACCATGTCTCGTGTAACTTTTAAGGATACGAACTTTCCGTAATTATATATAAACATTAATTCACAAGAGCGGAATCTTTGCCGAGAAACATCCAGTTCAATCCACAAAGTATCGACTCCTCACACATAACAATGTCAACCGTGTCGAAAACGACGACACTTTTTCGAATGTAAGATGATTTTTTGCATAGCGGACAAGGGATGACATGTATATCCGGAATGATAGGAAATATGTACAGTTCTTCATCGAACGACATATAGATTTGAAAAAGAGCTTAAGCGGAAGAATTAATTTGATAAACTGTTGAGACAAGTCGAACCCCCCGGTATCTTGGTTAGTCTAAACATGAACTGAGCCCTAGAGTTTGGACAATTTAATAAAAGCACCCTTAACGTTTTAGGCTGCTATGAGATGGCTTCGGTATTATACCGGAGTCATCTATTGTAGTTTCCATTATCTTCGTTCGATATCGTAATAATCAATGTAAACATCAACTATGACACAGACCTCATCGAGGTCAAATGCTAATTTGTAATCGACACAATCCTTCAAGTGTCTAAAGAACGATTCCACCGGGGCATTATCCAGGCAGTTTCCTCTACGAGACATGGATTGAAGCATTTTCATCTCATAGATGCGTGTTTGATAAACAGGATGCGTATAATAGAATCCTTGATCGGAATGTATCATGGTTTCGGATGTGTATTCCCTTGAAGTCGTTCTGCGAGTTTATTTGTTGTTTTGAAGGACGAGTTCCATATGGAGGCTTGTAGATACATGATGTGCCATAATTTCACGTGTAGCGATATCCTTCACATAAGAGAAATAAACAGTTTGGCCAAATACAATACGGAGATAAGTGATGTCAGTGATGAATACCTTACCAGCCTCCTGCTGATCGAACCGGCGGTTCAAGTGGTTTGGTACAGTCTTATGTTCATATGTCACTTTAGCAATTTTACGGTAAGCGTTCTGCCTACGGATTTTCGTCACGATTCCAAACTTCCTCATGATATGCAAAATACGTTTATGATTCATCGGTCCCCCGATAAGATCAAGCATCTTTATGTAAAGACCACGATAGCCGATTTTTCCCTTATGACAATCATGAACACGTTTCAGAAGGAACTAGTCCGCATAGTCGCATTCTTCCCGAAGAAAAACACTATCTGTACGTGCGAGCCAGTCTTAATAACCACTACGGCTCACTTTAGTGAGCATACATAGATCTGTCACGAACCGACTCGACCATTGTTTTCGTAAGACAATATTGATTGCCTGATAGCGCTCAGATGCTGTTAGTTTCGGTACTTCGTCTCTCTTTCGAAAGCTTCTAGCTTCTTTAGTAATTCGTTCTTCGCTGTGAGGTACTTGATTCGTGCTTCAGCTCTCGCAATGCGTCGTTCGGCGGAATCATCTTTTTTCGGTCGACCTCCAAGATTTGATTTTCCACGTCTCTCATTCAAGAGTCTTTCTTCTCCATAAATGCGATATGTCTTCCGTTACCGTTTTAGCGCTTCGTTCGGCGTTCGCTTCACGATCATGTCCAGACCAAAGCCGCTTTTCTCTAAGATTTGTATCGGTCGCTTACCCGCTAAATTCTCACATACAGCGTGAATCTTAAATTCTCCTTTGTATTGAATCGTACGATATGATACCGAGGCTACATGAATATTCGCTCCAAGTTGTCTGATTTGATCTTGTTTGAAGGTGCGTCTGTTCACGAATAGTTCTCCCGTCTAAATTGAATAGATATAGTATATCGATATCTTTAAACACAAAAAAAAACCGACTGGGGTTTTTATCAATTGTCCACCATTTAGAGTTCAGTTCAGTTCAGTTCAACAATTACGATACCGGGGTTTTCTCTTTTTTTCTATGTTCAATTTAAAATCCGATGGATTTTATATGTTAATAACACATTATGGTGATGAGCCAAAATTTAATACTTGGTTAATTAATAGTTCGTTAGTTAAAAATCAAATTTTGTTATTTAACCAGTCTATATAATTAAATTGATCATAGTATCTTTTGCCTAATATATTTTGATACATAGATAAATCTCCTAAATATTTATCATTCTCAAATCCATGAATATACCTTACGAATTTTTCTTTTTTATATTGCTTATTTGTTAAAAAAACTTTTTTATAAGAAAGATCTTTAAATTTTCTAAAAGTCTCTTCGCTACAGTCATCATTATCGACCATCAATATAAACAAATTTTCTTTAACGATTCTTTGTTTTCTTTCATTCCACTTTTTCTTTGCTTCAGTTATATTTTTATAGTGCATAAAATGAATAGTGATGTCATCTAACATGCCTATTGGATAATTTTTAGATTCTGAATCTACCTTAATAATTTCTAATTTCAAATAATAATCTAAATTTGAAATTAATTTCACAAAATCGTTAGTACTCATAAATAGATTAACGGTTGGTGTTAAAAACTTATGGTTTAGATCGTTAGTAATTAAAGATCCAACACAATTATTAGATAGTATAGTAAAATTTTCATTTTCTAATAAATTTTCATTTCGTTTATTTACAAAATAAATCCTGAAAAATTTTGATATTGCTCTATAAATTTTAAACTTCCTCATAATTAACCCCTTATTTTTTTAAACTTTTTGATATTTTTTCAAATCAACCGCACGATTTCTTTCAAAAAAATCTTATAGGTAGATTTCCAGTCAAGAAATTTCCTTAGTCACCCAACGACCAAACGAAATGTTTGAATGCATTTAGACCGGCTGACATTTCTAAATCTACTGAAATATCATTAGTGTTCTCATGAATGACACCTTGTCAAAAATAATTTAGATTCTAAAAATACATCTACGAACCTAATATACCATAAATTAGTTAATGAAAATTAATAAAATTCCACCATTTTAAAAAACATTAAAATACCAATTAGAAAATAAAGATATACTAATTGATTATAGACTGTACCGATTGATTAAATTAATCTTTAAACAGCATAATAAGATAAAAGTAGCTCTCTTGATTATTGCATCTAGATAAAGCCGCTAGCTGCGGACAAATTAGTCACCAAGTGCGACCGCTATAACATTCATAACAGTTCTATTACCTTTTCTCCCTTTAAGCCTTAAGATGCATGCCGATGGAATAACTTTGAAGTGTAGGTTTTATTTTGATTGAATGCTGAAAGATATTAGAACCTCATTTTGATGGAATTAGCCAACGCACAGTCAGTTCGAGTACAAGTCATTCTAGAAATACCGTGAGTGACGTAATTCAAAGATCCAAAAAACGAGGTGTAAAGAGTCTGGATTAACGGATGACAAAAAAATATCTATCGATATTGAAGTCCTGACCACTATTCATATTTCCTCTTTACGATTAATGTTGATATTTAATGATTTGACATCGTTACATAGGAAGTTTTTGTGCTTCACTATTTGACCATTCTAAATCCTACTTATCGGGAGATTATTGAACATTCTGGAACAGTCTTCATGCCCAATCTCGTAAAAGCTAGCCGAAAGATAAACCGAGTGTGTAAAGGGGTCCATATGTGTCATCTCCATATTAACACTTCGGATCTGGATTGCGACAGAGCACTCGAATATGGATCAAATCGAAGTTAGCAAGTCCATACATGAGACATTAGATCATGTTTAAACGATTAACGTTGTCCTATACGTATCCATTATTTTCTTCATACTGACAAGCTGCTGAAATAACTAAAAAGTCTTTTTTGAGGCGACGCACAAAACGAGTGAATCTCGGATGTACTACACCTTCGGATTTATGATCAAACGAAGCAGTTCATCACTATCCCGCACACGTATTGCTTCTCAGAGTTTTTGAATGAATTAAAATGGGATGATCCAGATATTCGCATAGCAATTCTGAAACATCTACGATGTCTTTCTCACTCTTTTCGGTCATTTCCAGAGTAATCAACAAGCATCTTTACGCGACAAAAATAGTGGATTCTCTAGAAGCATCGCCTTACGAATATCTCGTGTCCGATAACAAATAGCCCCTTAATATTTCTTATACCCTAAACCTCTGAGCAACCGTTCGATTTCCTTAAATGCCAAACCGTTCGTAGCGTACTCACTCAAATAATTCATATAGTGATCAATTAAATGGGCACGTTTCCGTCATAGTGACGAGGAATGATAATTAAGCTCACTGTATTTCTTGACAGTTCGCTAATTCAGGTGAATAGAACGAGCGATTGAGTTCAGGGACATGACTTTTCGATGCATGGATTGAATAAAAGAGACAAGTATTTGACGATTAGAATCGATGGAAGGGAAGTCTGTTGTTAAGGCACGCCCATCTTCTACAATAGACTGACTCTTAGGGATATATAAGCGACCAGGTAGCACAGTAAGGAGCAACTCCCACAGATTGTGAATCAAGGGATACGATCACTTACTACGACGATGCTTTTTTTGAAGTGTTTCCTGATATTCTAGAAATCTGTCCAAAGAAGCTCAAACAGGCTTTTCAATCAATCGATCAATCCATACAATCAACTTTTTAGGATTCCGAGAGCGGAATAATTCGATTGGACGATGGGTTTGTGTATTGCAGATGATTGTTCCTTACGATGTCCTTTTTTGAAGGCGAAGTCATTAATTCCAATGATGTCCGAGTGTTCCGAAGGGACAGAATACATTTCTCAAAACCTTGAGACATGTATCATGACTGATCCGTATATCGATTGTCGGGCAAACGCGTGCCGCCTCCTTAGAATTCATAGCAAGTATCAACGTCGTCAACACATGATTTGTTTACTTAGAATAAGGTAACGTTCCCTCGAGGCGTTCAGTAAAAATAATACGTTCCCAGTCTGGATTATCGCAAAAACCATTTCGGAATTCAAAGCGTGGGTCAGATATAAAACTGTATTCTAAAACAACTAACCAATCCTTCTTCAGATGAAACCTTGCCTCAAGTCAAAACATGCACCGCAGTCCGCACAACAGCTAGTGCAAGAAACGATATGTCCAGTAAGGTGTGCCTCGTGATCTTTCTTTTCCATCGTCATTATGCGAATAAGTGGATCCAGCTCTTCAATCTCGTATTTAGGAATCATTTCTTTCTTAACTCTATTCCCATAGTACTGTTAATTTTTTAGCTAAACTCGATAGAG
This sequence comes from Exiguobacterium sp. U13-1, assembly GCF_001750115.1. NCBI lineage: Bacteria > Bacillati > Bacillota > Bacilli > Caryophanales > Exiguobacterium > Exiguobacterium sp. U13-1. The sequence goes on from NZ_CP015731.1 coordinate 3,205,075, forward strand.
TAATTCTATCTAACTACTTTTTGTAAACTTTAATTTTAACACTTTAGCCAAATACTTAAATTCAGGAGTATTAAAAACTAATAAAAAAAGCAAGATGTTTGGAACAGACATACATATAAAAATTTTAAATATAAATGAAGTAAGTGTTTGTCCAGAAAATAAATTTGATATTAAGTATGTAACTAATCCAATAAGAAAAGCTAAACAGAATTTAATTATATAATTAAAAAAGTAATTAAAAGAACTTTTTCTAAATCCATATTTATATAGAATATAAGGCTCTATCCAAAAACTAGTACTTATTGTACTAATTAAAGTCCCCATAAAAATCCCTAAGGTTCCATACTCTTTAACCAATATAATTGAAGCAATTAAGTTGATAGTCGCCTCAAATAGAGGCTTAAATCTATCTTGCCAAAATAAACCGTAAGCTTCTTTGAAAGATTGTACACTTTTTCTCATCCCCATAATATAAAAATTTAAGACTAATATAAAAACTATATTGAATGAAAATGTATAGTTCTCTCCAAACCATAAATTTATGAATGGGTTTACCAATATTATTAATGATATAGATGCAAATGAATATATCCAAAAACATATCAAATCAATACATTCAAAAATAAATTTATTTTTTGATTCTTCTTCAGTTACTCGAAGATTTCCAGCACTAGCTACTATCGATTGAAAGAAAAGGCTGAATATCGTATTTAGTGAATTAATAATTAACATATAATTTGAATATATTCCTACTGTCGCAAGTCCTACAAATTTAGATAGTAATAAATTATCGGTACTTAATACTACTATTGAACCTACTTTATGTAGTACAAGAGCTTTAATATTTTTTATTAAATTTTTCTTTTCATTTAAATCTAACTTTTGTGTTGTTTTTTCCAATAGATAAGGATACATTTTATTAATTTTTTTAGTAATAATCAAATTTTCTAAATATACAAAAACAATTTTAAGTATAAGATAAATTATAAAGTCTTTAGTCCAAACAAGAAATAAAATTTGGAAAATATTCAAAATAATATTAAAAGTATATTTATAAAACGAATCAATATATCCTTTTTGATCTGCCATAATTAAAGATCTTTTATATGAATAAAAATAAGAAATAGTCGAACTCAAAATAAATAAAATAAATATTAAATTCAAATTTTTTATATCTGTTACAGATCCCTTTATAAAAAATCCAATAAAAGGAAGTATAATAAATCCAGATAAAGTAATAAAAATACCTATATATATATAAGCTTTTTTATATATACGCATTAACGTCTTAACTTTCTCATTGTTTTTCTCCGCCAAAGGTTTATACAGACTAAATATTATTGCACTACCTATGCCTAATTCTGCAAAAGATAAAACAGAAACTATATTTGTAAATAAACCGTTTAGTCCAAGATATTTTATGTCCAATGTTTTAACAAAAATCATTCTATTAAAAAAAATTGCAAACATTACTAATATTTGTCCTAACACTGCATATTTAGTGTTTTTAATTGTATTGTCTATTCTTGACATACTTTTCCTCTAATCCTATCTTGTAGTTAAAAATCTAATTCTATAATAGATTAATAAAACTAAAGACTTTTTTTGTTTTATATTTTTATAAACTAATTTTTTTGATCTTTTTTGTGTTTTATAATATTTAAATGATTCTATCACATCAGAATCATTTAAAATACTTTCTATCTCCTTTAATTGTATAAAAAAATTACTGTTTTTATAATTTCTACATGCATTCCCTATACATTCATGTATGTATGCTCTGAATGTTACATTAAGATATTTTTCATAAAATTTCTCATTAGAAAGATAAATTTCATTATCCTTAATATAATTAATAATTTTTTTTCTTTTTAAAAACATATCTTGTTGATAATTTTTGTGAGACATCATTAGCGATTGATTATTAAGTCTATAAAAATAAAGGGACTTATTAACAATTGATAACGAAGATGTTTTAGATAAAAATTTTAAGGTAAATATTAAATCTTCTGCAAAATTAATATCTTCAGGAAATCGTATTTTATTTTCTATTAGTATATCTTTTTTAAATAAACATCTAACTACACTGCCCCAAAAAGGGCTTTCTATCGAATCTTCGAACTCTTTACCAATCATTTTAGGAAAAATTATATTTTTAATTTCTTCTTTATCAAAGATTTCTTTTCCTTTAAATGGTAACCCCATGTCGCATTGATCACGCTCACTAAAAAAATCACACATTACTATTTCTGATTTATTTTTTAAAGCTGCTCTATAAAGTTCTTCATACATGTTAACAGAGGGTATATCATCAGAATCACAAAAAATTATATATTCTCCTTTGGCTAAATTTATCCCTAGATTTCTTGTATTACTAGGACCACTATTTTGCTTATAAATATACTTAATATTTTTATTGTCATTTTCAAATTTTCTACAAATATAATGGCTATTATCATTTGATCCATCATTAATTAATATTATTTCTATATCATCTAAAGTCTGGTTAATAAGTGCATTTATAGTATCTTCTAAAAACTTTTCACTATTATAAATTGGAACGATAACGCTTACTTTTATATAGGACAACTTAAATCATCCTCCTAATCAAACAATTTAATTGAAAATAAAGTATTAATGCATTATCAATATTTTATTTAAATTTTTTCTAACAGAACTTGCAACATTTAATTGATCCGGAAGATGACCAACTGCAATCATCATTATAATAGATTCTGATTCAGGAATTTTTGCAACTTTTCTAAGTTTTTTATCTACTTTTGAGTTTATTGAACAGTTCAAGCAACATGTTCCTAAGCCTTTTGAGTGTAAAGCATTGACTAGAGACATTGAGAACATCCCACCATCTACATAACCTTGATTTCTCTCTCCTATTCCAAAAGAGCTACTTAAATCGGCAGTTGTAATTATTAATTTATTTATTGTATTTGTAAATCCTCTATTTCCATTTTGATACTGAAGGATCTGTTCAATATCAGTTTTATCATTATATACGTGCGCTTTCCAACCTTGTCTATTACATACAGATGGCGTTTTCCGTGCAATATTTATTGAATTTTTTATTAGTTCTGTCTCAACCTCAGTATCAGAAAATTGTCTTATACTATATCTTACATTGAAAAAATTCTCATAATTTATTTCACTTATATGAGTTTCAATGTCTTTTTTAGAAACACTTTTCGTACCTGAATTAACATAAATATCTTTGTAGTTAGAAGTTAAAGATTCAATTTTATCAAAAAGTTTAGTATTATTATATCCTTTTAATTTGTGAAATTTTTGATACGCGTTTAACACATTAATAGAAATTTCTACAGTGTCATCAACTCCATAATTTTTTACATATTTTTGAATAGAATCTATAAGTACAGTTATTTTATCTGCTCCAAAACCTATTCTTGGATTTTTCAAAGATAAACCTTTTTCAATTTGATGATATTGGAAAATTAGTCTAGATTCAGAGATATCTTTATTTTTCGATTCATTAAAAGTACCAGAATAAATTGTAAATCTTTTGAAATCATAAAAATAATTTTGAA